>OY970386.1:0-2314715 GCA_963719465.1 uncultured Chloroflexia bacterium
CTCCTCCGCGACTTTCTTGACGCGATCCGTTATGTCACGTATCGCTTTGCGGATGCCCTGCGGCGTGATGCCGTGCTCCTCGTTATAGGCGATCTGGATGCTGCGGCGGCGGTACGTCTCGTCGATGGCCTGGCGCATCGATTCGGTGACCTTGTCGGCGTACATGATGACGGCGCCGTCGATGTGGCGCGAGGCGCGGCCGATGGTCTGGATGAGCGAGTCGCGGGAGCGCAGGTAGCCCTCCTTGTCGGCGTCGAGGATGGCGACGAGGCTGACCTCCGGCAGGTCGAGGCCTTCGCGCAGGAGGTTGATGCCGACGACGACGTCGTGGACGCCGGCGCGGAGGTCGCGCAGGATCTCGACGCGCTCGAGGGTGTCGATCTCGGAGTGCAGGTAGTGGGTGCGGACGCCCATCTCGATCAGGTAGTCGGCGAGATCTTCGGCCATCTTCTTCGTCAGCGTCGTCACGAGGACGCGCTGGTCGCGCTCCACGCGCAGTCGGGTCTCCTCCAGAAGGTCGTCGATCTGGCCCTTCGTCGGCTTCACTTCGACTGACGGGTCGATGAGGCCGGTGGGCCGGACGATCTGCTCGACGGTCTGGGTGCTGTGCTGGCGCTCGAAGGGCCCGGGCGTCGCCGAGACGTAGACGACCTGGCTGATGTGGTCCTGGAACTCGTGAAAGTTGAGCGGGCGGTTGTCCAGCGCCGAGGGCAGCCGGAAGCCGTAGTCGACGAGCGTTTGCTTGCGCGAGAGGTCGCCGAAGTACATGCCGCGCACCTGCGGGATGCTGATGTGCGATTCGTCGATGAACATCAGGAAGTCGTCCGGAAAGTAGTCGAGCAGCGTCCACGGGGTGCTGCCGGGGGGACGGCGGGCCAGGTGGCGGGAGTAGTTCTCGATACCGGAGCAGTAGCCGGCCTCGCGAAGGCTCTCAAGGTCGTAGTTGGTGCGTTCCTCCAGGCGGGCGGCCTCCAGCAGCTTGTCCTGCGCCCGCAGCTCGGCGACGCGCTCCGTCAGCTCCGCCTGGATGTCGACGATGGCGGCGTTGAGCTTGTCCTGCGAGGTCACGAAGTGCTTCGCGGGGTAGATATCGATGTGGTCGCGCTCGGCCAGGAGCTCGCCGGTCAGCGGATCGAGCTCGATGATGCGCTCGACGGTGTCGCCGAGGAAGTCGATGCGGACGGCGGTCTCCTCGTAGGCGGGCATGACCGTCAGAGAGTCGCCGCGAAGGCGGAAGTGGCCGCGGGTGAGGGTCATGTCGTTGCGGTCGTACTGCATGTCGACCAGGCGGCGGACGGCGCGGCCGCGGTTGAAGGCTTCGCCGGCGCGGAAGGTGAGCGTGAAGCCGTGGTATTCCTCCGGCTCGCCGAGGCCGTAGATGCAGGAGACGGAGGCGACGATGAGCACGTCGCGGCGCTCGAAGAGGGCGCGGGTGGCGGCGTGGCGCAGCTTATCGATCTCGTCGTTGATGTCGGCGTCCTTGGCGATGTAGGTGTCGGTGCGCGGGACGTAGGCCTCCGGCTGGTAGTAGTCGTAGTAACTGACGAAGTACTCGACGGAGCTCTCCGGGAAGAAGTCCTTGAACTCGGAGGCGAGCTGGGCGGCAAGGGTGCGGTTGGGCGCGAGGACGAGCGTGGGGCGCTGGACGCGTTCGACGACGGCGGCCATGGTGAAGGTCTTGCCGCTGCCGGTGACGCCGAGGAGCGTCTGATGCTTGAGGCCGCGGGTCAGGCCGTCGACTAGGCCGTCGATGGCCTGCGGTTGGTCGCCGGTGGGCGCGAAGTCGGAGACGAGCTTGAAGTCGGGCATGGCATATCTAGTTTACCCGATGTGCCGGGCAGGGCGGGAGCGGGTAGCAGAGGCGTGGTTGGTTGCGGGCGGGCGCACTCCTACGTACAATTGCCAACGCTGGTCGGGGAAGGGAAGATCGAGTCGTCGTTGAAGCAATGAGCGCCACGAAAGGAGAAGCCGATGATGAGGACCGAGCTCAACATGGCTATAGCGCAGATCGATGATCTTGTTCAGGGTGCGGCTCCTGACGAGCCAGCGCGTGGGAAGCAGATCCGGGACGGGCTGGCACAGAATCATCCGAGAGAGGACCTTCTTAGTTGCCGCTGAGGCGGCCGGTGAGTGCATCTGGCATTGGCAGCAACTTTCGACGGTCCTCGGCACGTTGGCCGCTGGCCGCAACGCGGGCGGTGCCGCGGAGCAAGCTGCAAACGATGATCTCCAGAGAAGGGCGGAGGATTCTCGCGCTACGCAAATGAGCTGCGGCAAGTCTTGAGCGAGGCGGCCATTTGAGCGCCCGGCCAACGCATGCTGGCGCATGGATGAGAGGGCGACAAGGCGGACGGTGGGGCCCGAGGGTCTCGTCGCTACGAGGTAAAAGACGACAGGGCGAGGCGGATCTTCTCTTCGAGAGAGAGCGGTCCGTCAGACGGCAGGCGAGAGGCGGCGGCGGAGGCTTCGGCCTGCGTGTAGCCCAGCGATACGAGCGCGGCGATCACCTCGTCGTCGGCGCTGAGGAGCGAGGCGGCGGGAATGCCCATCGTCAAGTGCTCCGGCAGGCGTCCCTTCAGGTCGATGATGATGCGACTGGCGGTCTTGGCGCCGATGCCCGGCGCAGAGCGAATGCGCTCAACGTCGCCGCCGGCAATGGCCTCCCAGATGGCGTCGCCGGGAAGGCCGGTCAGCAAGGCGAGCGCGCCCTTCGGCCCGACGCCGGCGACGCCGATGAGCAGGTGGAAGAGGCGCAGCTCGTCGACGGTGGCAAAGCCGTAGAGGGCGACGTCGCTCTCGCGCGCCTGGAGGTGGGTGTAGAGCGAGACTTCGCGGCCGGGGACGCCCAACTCGTCGCGCGTGTGGCCGGGAACCTGGACGAGCAAGCCGAGGCCGGTGCCGTCGACGCGAATGGTCATGCCTTCCGCTCCGGAGTCTTCGACGACGCCCCAGATGCGGGCAACGGCGCTCACTGGCTAGCGCTCCTCTCGATGAGAGACTGCGCGCGGCGGCTGTTGACGTGGCAGATAGCGACGGCCAGGGCGTCGGCGGCGTCGAAAGGCTGCGGCAGGTCGCGCAGGCCGAGCTGCAGTCGCACCATCTCCTGCACCTGCCCCTTCGGGCCGCGTCCGTAGCCGGTGACGGAGCGCTTCACCTCGGCGGGCGAGTATTGCTCGACGGGCAGCCCCGCGAGGCCGGCGGCGAGGACGGCCAGCGCCCGCGCTTCGCCGATAGCCAGCGCGGAATGGGCGTTGATGGCGACGAAGGGCTGCTCGACGGCGACCTCCGTCGGCGAGTGACGGACGATTAGCTGTTGCAGCGACTCGAAAAGCGCGGCGAGTCGGTCCGGCAGGGGGAGTCGCGGGTTAACGGCGAAACAGCCGTAGTCGACGGCCAGCAGCGAGTCGCCGTGGCAGGCGATGACGCCGAAGCCCATCGCCTTCAGCCCGGGGTCGATGCCGAGAACGAGGCTGCGGTCGTCCGGTTGGGGCATTCTATCCTTCGTACGCCTGGAGGACTTCGTCCGGGAACTCGGCGTTGGAGTGCACGCGCTGCACGTCGTCGAGCTCCTCCAGCTTGTCGAGCAGCCTGAGCGCCTGCAGCGCCTCCTTGTCGCCGAGGCTGACGGTGGTCTTCGGCAACTTGCTCAGCTCCGCCGACTCGACGGCGATTCCCTGTTCCTGCAGCGCCAGCCGGACCTTCTCCAGGTCCTCGGCGCGCGTCACGACCTCCAGGCGGTCATCCTGGATGTCAACGTCTTCGGCGCCGGCGTCGATGGCGGTCAGGGCGAGGTCTTCGCCGCCGCCGTCTTCGGCGTTGATGGCGATGACGCCCTTGCTTTCAAAAAGCCAGGCGACGGAGCCGGCTTCGCTCAGGTTGCCGCCGGCGCGACCCATTGCGGCGCGTATCTCGGAGACGGAGCGATTGCGATTGTCGGTGACGACGTCGATGAGGACGGCGACGCCGCCGGGCCCGTAGCCCTCGTACGTTGCCTCGATGAGCTCTGCGGCATCGGGGCCGCCGGCGCCGCGCTTCATGGCGCGGTCGATGGTGTCTGTGGGCATGTTGGCGTCGCGGGCTCTCTGGACGGCGAGCCGGAGGCGGAAGTTGGCGTTAGGGTCGGCGCCGCCCTGTCGCGCCGCGACGGTTATCTCGCGGCCGAGCTTGGTGAAGAGCTGGCCGCGACGGGCATCGGCGGCGCCCTTTTGTCGTTTGACCTGGCTCCAGTGGGAATGGCCTCCCATTCGAGTCTCCCTGTGGTCGGGATTGGCGCTCACATTCTAGCATCGGAACGGGCGCGGGGCAAAACCGGGGCGTGAGGCCCGTTCCTGACGCGGCGTCGCGCACAAAGGAACACCCCGACCTCCGCGTCCGTCTGGCGGGGCGGCCGAGAGGTCGGGGCATTCTATGTAAAGCCTTCGACGGGCAGGATTACCTGCCAGCGGGGCTGTCGAAGACGATGGGCGGGCGTTTTTCGCCTACTGTTACGTTGTCGATAAGACGCGTAATACCGATGCGCACGGCCAGCGAGATCAGGGCCGGCCCCTCGATAGTGTCGAACTCCTCCAGGGTGCGCGGATCGGCGATGCTTATGTAGTCGGCGCGGGCCAGCGGCTCCCGCGCGATCAGGCCTTCCAGGCGGTCGCGCAGCTTGCCTGCGTCGTGCTCCCCCTGACGGTGCAGGCGCTCGACGAGGCTCATGCAGCGGAAGAGGACTAGGGCGGCGCGTCGTTCGTCCGGCGACAGGAAGACGTTGCGACTGCTCATCGCCAGGCCGCCGGTCTCGCGGATCGTCGGGCAGCCGACAATCTCGACGCCCAGGTTCAGGTCCTGCGCCATCTTGCGGATGACGACGAGCTGCTGGGCGTCCTTCTGGCCGAAGTAAGCGCGGTGCGGCTGAACGGCGTTGAACAGCTTCAGGACGACGGTGGCGACGCCGCGGAAATGGCCGGGCCGGCAGCTTCCCTCCAGCACTTCGGTAACGTGGCCGACTTCGACGAAACTGTCGAAGCCCTCGGGGTACATGTCGACGGCGGAGGGCATGAAGACGATGTCGACGTTCTCCTGCTGGAGCAGCGAGAGGTCGCGCTGGGTGTCGCGGGGATACTTCTCGAAGTCTTCGTTCGGTCCGAACTGGATTGGGTTGACGAAGATGCTGACGACGACGAGCTCGTTGTCGGCGCGGGCCTTTCGCACCAGCGAGAGGTGGCCCTCGTGTAAGTAGCCCATCGTCGGCACAAAGCCCAGCTTCCGTCCGTTGGTCTGGCTGCGCAGCCGGCGCATAGCGTCGACCGACGAGACCACCTGCATCGTCCTGAGGCCGCGAATCGTTTCCGAGAGTGCCATTTCACACCGCCATTCTTGAAAGCTCCGCCAGGGCTGATTCGTCCATGGCAAAGCTCTCCCTAGCAGTCGGGAATTCCCCCGACTGCACTTCCCGCTGATAGCGCTCGACGGCGCTCTGTATCTCTTCGGCAAGGCGGGCGTACTGCTTGGAATGGCGGGGCGTGAAGTCGGGATCGAGGCCCAGGAGGTCGACGAGGACCTGTACCTGGCCGTCGCAGTAGGGCCCGGCGCCAATGCCGATTGTCGGGATTGAAAGCTTCTCGGTGACGAGCTTGCCGAGGGCGGCGGGGACGCACTCCAGGACGACGGCGAAGGCGCCCGCTTCCTGGAGTGCGACGGCGTCATTGAGGAGGCGGACGGCGGCGGCGGGTGTCTTGCCCTGCACTTTATGGCCGCCGAGCTGATTGATCGACTGGGGCGTGAGGCCGAGGTGGCCCATGACGGGCACGCCGAAGGAGACGAGCGCGCGGACGGTTTCGACGACGGGCGCGCCGCCTTCGAACTTGACAGCGCCGGCGCCGGCCTCTTGCAAGAAGCGACCGGCGTTTCGAATCGCGTCCTGAAGGCCGGTCTGGTAGCTCATGAAAGGCATGTCGCCGATGATGAGCGCGTTCTGGGCGCCGCGTACGACGGCCTTCGTGTGGTGCAGCATGTCGTCCATGGTCACGGGAACGGTGGACTCGTAGCCAAGGACGGTGTTGCCAAGGGAGTCGCCGACGAGGATGACGGGGATTTCAGCGCGGTCGACGAGCTTGGCGGTTGGGAAGTCGTAGGCGGTGAGCATGGCGAACTTCTCGCCGCGGAGCTTCATCGCCTTCAGTTCGTGTACCGATACTCTAGCCATTTCACACCCCGCTTTCCGCCGCGCCTAGTTGAAGATGCTCCAGTGGTCGATGATGCCGAGCTGTTCAACCGGCGGGTCGATGCGCTTAATGTGGTTCTCCTCGTCGACGTGGACGATGATCGGCCGGAGGCGTCGCGCTTCCTCTTCCGAGTAGTCGGCGTAGGTGAGCACGAGGACGAGGTCGCCGGGATGGACGAGGCGGGCGGCGGCGCCGTTGATGCAGCATTGGCCGCTGCCGCGTTCGCCAGCCAGGGCGTAGGTCATAAGGCGGTTGCCGTTATCGACGTCGAGGACGTGGACTTGCTCGTACTCCAGGATGTCGGCGGCCTCGAGGAGCTCGGGATCGAGGGTGATGCTGCCTACATAGTTGAGGTCAGCTTCGGTTACGGTAACACGATGGATCTTGCTCTTCAGCATCTTCCTCAACGTGCCTTACCTCCTGCTTCGACCGGCGCGTCCGGCGCCCGATAAAAAACCCTTTCAGTCGCAGACCGAAAGGGCAGAATATCCATTAGCTTCTGCACCGTCTCGGTCGCCAAGCGATCCAAGCGGCATGTTCAGGGCCGCTGCTCTAGTAGGCTTTGAAAAGCCTACTAGGCGGTGGTTGTCGCCCAAGGGCGGGGGTCGACACCGCCGCCAGTATAGCAAACAATAACGCTTTGTCAAGGGCTAGTGATGAAATTCACGGAATTTCTCCCCTATTTTTCCGTGTGAAATCCCTAAGCCAAGCGCAAAATGGAGCGCTCAACGTCCTCTGCAACCTCCAGAACGTCATGATGCGACGATCTGTGCAGCGAGGCAGCAGTACGATACAATGACAACTGAGCGACGGAACGCAGACATCGTGCGACAGACCGCCGGAAGCTACGGAGCGATTACCTAGAGACCGCTGAGTCGGAGAGGGAGGCAGGAAGCCTTGTGTGGCATTATCGGCTACGTCGGTCCGCGAGAAGCAGGCCCCTTGCTCCTGGAGGGGCTGCGTCGCCTGGAGTACCGCGGCTACGATAGCGCCGGCATCGCCGTAATCGACGGCGGCGGCGCACCGTGCATCGTCAAGTCGACCGGTAAGCTGCAGAGCCTGGTCGCCTGCCTGGAGGGCCGATTCCCAGCGGGGTCGATTGGCATCGGTCACACGCGCTGGGCGACACACGGCCGTCCCAGCGACACGAACGCTCATCCCCACTGCGACTGCGACGGCGACGTCGTGGTCATCCACAACGGCATCGTCGAGAACTACAGCGCGCTCAGGGAGCAGCTGCGGGCGCAGGGGCACGTCTTCAAGTCGGACACGGACACGGAGGTCATCCCCCATCTCATCGAAGCCGAGCTGGCGCGGGGGCTGCCGCTGGTCGAGGCCCTGCAGCGCTCAATCGCCCAGCTCGACGGCGCGCACGCCATCCTGGCGATAGCGGCCTGCCAGCCGGATACCGTCGTAGCGGCGCGCATCGGCAATGCTGGCGGCGTCGTCGTAGGCTACGGCGACGGCGAGATGTTCCTCTCCAGCGACCTGCCGGCCCTCCTGCCGCACACGCGCCAGGTCGTCTTCCTGAACGACGGCGACGTGGTGGCGGTGGAGCGGCACGGCGCCACCTACTGGCACGGCGAAGGCGAAGGGCAGCCGCGAACGCCGGTGTTGGTGCCCTTCGACCCGATGGCGGCGGCCAAGGGCGGCTACAAGCACTTCATGCTGAAGGAGATCATGGAGCAGCCGGAAGCGGTGCTCGATACGATCCGGGGGCGAATCCAGTTCGCGCCGCTGGGCCTGGAGCTGGAAGACATGCCGCCGGCGGAGGCGCTGGCAGGCATAAAGCGCGTGGTGCTGGTGGCGATGGGTACGAGCCTGCACGCGGCGATGGTCGGCCGGCACTATATCGAGCAGATCGCGGGCTTGCCGGCCGAGGTGGACAACGCGTCGGAGTTCCGCTACCGCCAGCCGATTATCGGGCCGGAGACGCTGCTGATCTCCGTCGCCCAGTCGGGCGAGACGGTCGATACGCTGGAAGCTATGGCGGAGGCGAAGGCCAGGGGCGCGCTGGAGATAACCGTCTGCAACACGCCCGGCAGCCAGGCAACGCGCGTCGCCGACGGCGTCGTCTACACGCGTTGCGGGCTGGAGATCGGCGTCGCCAGCACGAAGACGCTGCTGGGGTCGATAGTGGCGCTGTACATGCTCGCCTGCCATCTCGGGCAGCAGCGCGGCCACCTGAGCGAGGAGCAGCTCGGCGGGTATCTGACGCCGCTGGCGCACATGCCGCAGCTCATCGGCAAGGTGGTCGGGCAGGCGGACGAGTTCGAGGCGCTGGCGAGGAGCTTCTTCCGCTGCCAGGACTTCCTCTACCTGGGACGCGGAATCGAGTACCCGATAGCGATGGAGGGCGCCCTCAAGCTCAAGGAGGTCAGCTACATCCACGCCGAGGGCTATCCGGCGGGCGAGATGAAGCACGGGCCAATCGCCCTGATCGACCAGGAGATGCCGGTGGTCACGATCGTTGTGAACGACGGCCTGCGCGACAAGATGATCTCCAACGTGGAGCAGGTGAAGGCGCGGGAGGGCATCGTCATAGCGGTGGCGAACGAGGGAGACGAGGAGATCGCGAAGCTGGCGGACCATGTCGTCTTTCTTCCGGAGACGACGCCGCTGCTAATGCCGCTGCTCACGGCGATACCGCTGCAGATGCTGGCCTATCACATCGCCGTGCACCGGGGCTGCGACGTGGACCAGCCGCGGCATCTGGCAAAGACCGTTACGGTCGAATAGGGAACCTCCTAGGGGAACGCCGGTATTGCTCTTATTCCTTTTCGCCCGATAATATACTGTCTTCATTTGCCGAAGACCCATTATTACGGCGTGTCAGAATCGGCGACGACCCCACAGCAAGGGAGGCTGAACGAATGACAATGACCAAGGAACGAGACGTTGTCGCTTTTGAAGAGGTAGGGAAGGGCGATATCCCCCTGGTCGGCGGCAAGGGCGCCAACCTGGGCGAGATGCTGCGGGCCGGGATTCCGGTGCCGAGCGGTTTCATCGTCACCGCCCAGGCGTACGGACGCTTCATCGAGCTGTCGGGGCTTCGTCCCAAGATCGAAGCGGTCCTCAACAATCTGAACGTCCAGGACAGCGACGCCCTGCAAAGGGCCTCGCGCGACATCGAGAAGCTGATCGTCGACACGCCCGTTCCCGCCGAGATGGCTGAGGAGATCAAGCGACGCTATCGCGAGATGGGCGAGCCGCCCGTCGCCGTGCGCAGCTCCGCTACGGCAGAAGACCTGCCCGAAGCGTCGTTCGCGGGGCAGCAGAGCACCTTCCTGAACGTCCTCGGCGGGGACAGGGTCGTGGAGGCGGTCAAGGAGTGCTGGGCGTCGCTGTTCGAGGCGCGGGCCATCTTCTACCGCAGCGAGAACGCGTTCGAGCACATGAAGGTGAAGATCGCCGTGCCGGTGCAGCGGATGATCCAGTCGGAGTTCTCCGGCGTTATGTTCACGGTCGAGCCGGTGACGAGCGACCGCACGAAGATCACGGTGGAGGCGATCGTCGGTCTGGGTGAGGGTCTGGTCTCCGGCGAGGTGAGCCCTGACCTGTACGTCGTCGACAAAGAGACCCTGAAGATCCTGGAGAAGCACGTCGCGGTGCAGGAGCGGCACCTGGCGCGCACGGCCGTGGGCGGGGGCAAGGGCATAGCGGACATCTCCTGGCAGGAGGTTCCGGCGGACCTGCGAACACGCCAGAAGCTCAGCGATGATGAGATCAGGCAAGTGGCATCGATTGGGAAGCGCATCGAGCAGCACTACGGCTTCCCGCAGGACATTGAGTGGGCGAAGGAGAAGGGCAAGTTCTTCATCGTCCAGACGCGCCCGGTGACCACGCTGGTCGAGGCGCCCGCCGCGCCGGCGGAGGCCCTCGAGGAGACCGTGCCGGTGCTGCTGACGGGCTCGGCAGCGAGTCCCGGAGCTGCCGCTGGCGAAGTCAAGATCATCCTCGACCCGAAAGAGATCGGCAGGGTGCGCGAGGGCGACATCCTCGTCGCGGAGATGACGACGCCGGACTTCGTGCCGGCGATGAAGCGCGCCGTCGCCATTGTCACGGACCGCGGCGGGCGCACCGCCCACGCAGCCATCGTCAGCCGCGAGCTGGGCATTCCCTGCGTCGTCGGCACCGGCGACGCGACGAAGAAGCTGCGCGACGGGCAGATCGTGACCGTCGATGGAGCGCACGGCGTAGTTTACGACGGTCGCGCGGCGGCGACGCTCGCTTACTACGAGCGGGAGAAGGCGGCGGCCATGGGCGCGGCGGTGAAGACCAAGACCCGCGTTTACGTCAACCTGGCGCAACCGGACCTGGCGGACCGCGTGGCCGCCCGTAACGTCGACGGCGTAGGGCTGCTGCGGGCGGAGTTCATCGTCGCGGACATCGGCGAGCACCCGCGCTATGCGCTCGAACAGGGCCGCGGCGAGGAGTTCACGCAGAAGATGGCGAAGGGGCTCATGGCCTTCGCGGCCGCCTTCGATCCGCGCCCGGTCGTCTACCGCACGACCGACTTCAAGACGAACGAGTACGCCGGCTTGAAGGGCGGCGAGAAGTACGAGCAGTCGGAAGAGAACCCGATGATCGGCTATCGCGGCGCTTCGCGCTACATCCGCGACCGCGAGGTGTTCGAGCTGGAGATCGAGGCGGTGAAGCGGGTCCGCCAGCAGCACAAGAACCTGCACGTGATGATTCCGTTCTGCCGGACGCCCGAGGAGATGGCCGGCGTCAAGAAGCTGATGGAGGAGCTGGGGCTGAAGCAATCGCCGGAGTTCAAGCTTTGGATGATGGTGGAGATTCCCTCGAACGTCATCCTTCTGAACGAGTTCATCGACGTGGGCATCGACGGCGTGTCGATCGGCTCGAACGATCTGACGCAGTTGACGCTGGGGATCGACCGCGACAACTCGATTCTGGCGAAGGACTTCGACGAGCGGAACCCGGCGGTTACGCGGTCGCTGGAGCAGATCGTAAAGACGTGTCGGGCGCGGGGCATAACGTCATCGATCTGCGGTCAGGCGCCGTCGGACTACCCGGAGATAACGGAGAAGCTGGTCGAGTATGGCATTACTTCGGTCTCGGTGAACCCGGACGTCATCGAGCGGACGCGCAAGATCGTCGCGGCGGCCGAGGCGAAGCTGGGCATCAAGGCCGAATAACCTCAGACGGCAAGAGGCGCGAAGGGCGGGAGCGAAAGCCATCCGCCCTTCGCTTTGCCCGCAGCGCAACTCTGCTTGACATAGGGTGAAGACGGAACGTAAGGTTTATTTACGATTCGACTGTGATCCGGAAGTGAATTTGCGACCACGTCTCTTTCTCCTGCTCCTCGCGCCTGCAACGTTCTCTGTTATCACTGCCCTCTTTGTCGGCTGCGGTGGTGGTACCAAAGGCGGCCCGTCGGGAGAGCAGTATCTGCTGCTCTCCTCAGACCGGACGGGCAGCTTCAAGATCTACTCGAAGCGATTCGACGGCTCGCTTCACGACCTGACGAATAGCATCGGTCAGGAATATGCGCCGTCGTGCTCGCCCAACGGCTCCAAGATCGCTTTCACGTCAGACCGCGACGGAGACCTCAAGGTGTTCGTGGCGAGCGCCGCCGACGGGAGCCACTGGAGCGCGCTGACCAACACCTCCGGCGGCGTCTATACACCGCGCTGGTCGCCTGATGGCAAGCAGATCGCCTACGTCTCAGAAGAGGGCGGCAACCAGCAGATCCACGTAATGTCATCCGGCGGCGGCCACGACGTGAACATCTCCAATAACTCATACAATGACTGGGGACCTTCCTGGTCGGGAGATGGCAGCAAGATTGCCTTCACCAGTGATCGTGACGGCAACCAGGAGATTTACGTCATGAACGCGGACGGCTCCAACCCTACGCGACTAACGAACAACGCGGGCGAGGACTGGGCGCCGTCGTTCTCGCCGGACGGCACAAAGATCGCCTTCGTCTCGGACCGGCAACGGGACCCGGAGATCTTCATCATGAACGCCGATGGCTCAAACCCGCTGGACCTGACGAACAGCCCCTCGACGGACTGGTCGCCGGCGTACTCGCCGGATGGTTCGAGGATCGCCTTCGTCACCGACCGCGATGGCAATCCCCAGATCTACGTGATGAACTCCGACGGCTCGACTCTGATGCGCGTCAGCAACAACACGGCTCAAGACCTTGGGCCCGCCTGGTGCATCTTCCCCTGAACCGATGATCCACGCTGAAGAGGTAAGGAGGTCTCTTGAGCGGCAAGAGGCAGGGCTTTCCCCGTATGCGGCAAGGAGCAGCGAAAGCCGTGGGCGGGAGCGTCCCGAAACGCCTTCTCCTGTGCGGCTGGAGTTCCAGCGGGACCGCAATCGGATAATTCACTGCAAGTCATTCCGGCGCCTGAAGCACAAGACGCAGGTCTTCGTCGCGCCCGCGGGCGACCACTTCGTCACCCGGCTAACGCACACGCTGGAGGTGGCGCAGATTGCCCGGACGATCTCTCGTGCCCTCCGCCTCAACGAGGATTTGACCGAGGCGATAGCGCTGGGACACGACCTGGGCCACACTCCTTTCGGCCATCGCGGCGAGGAGGAGCTGGCGCAACTGCTGCCGGACGGCTTTTCGCACAACGAGCAGAGCCTGCGCGTCGTCGAGCGGCTGGAGCGCGGCGGCAGAGGGCTGAACCTTACGTGGGAGGTGCGCGACGGGATTCTCCACCACTCCAAGTCGCGGGAGAGCGTCCTGGCGAGCGAGGGGGACCTGCCGGCGACGCTGGAGGGGCAGGTCGCTCGCATCGCTGACAGCGTGGCGTACCTGAACCACGACATCGCCGACGCCATTCGTGCCGGCCTGCTGACCGACGGCGAGTTGCCGCAAAACGTCCGCGCCACGCTTGGCGACCACCACTCGCAGCGTATCAACACGCTGGTCTGCGACATCGTCGACGAATCGTGGGCGGCGACAGGGTTGATTGCGGCGCCGACGGCGCCGCCGTCCATTGGGATGAGCGGGCCGGTTCTCGCGGCCACGGATGAGCTGCGCGAGTTCATGTTCCGTCGGGTGTACCTGTGGGAGGACGCGCAGCCGGGGGCGGCCAGCGCAAGGCGCCTCGTCCGCTTCCTGTTCCGCTACTACCTTGAGCATCCGGGGGAGATCAGCTCCGACTTCGCTTTGAGCGACGACCCGCCGTGGCGGCGCGCGGCGGACTACATCGCCGGAATGACGGATATCTTCGCGATTGACCTCGGGCGGCGGCTGGGTTTCGAAGATTAGGCCGTTTTTCGGGCCGCGAGCGCTACATTCCGCGGCGTCGTTCTGATAGAATAGGCGCGCCCGCCGGACGGAACGCGACAGGCTCTGCTGACATGAGACAACCCCTTCGACAGGAAGGCACGGCATTCCTCCGCAATCCTGTTATCTTGCTCGGGTTCGTGGCGGTTGCGCTGGCGTTCGTGTTCGCCGTGGCGATGATCTTCAGAGCAGGAGGCGACCACGCCAAGACGGCCGTCTCCGAGCCCACGGTCCTCGGCCGCACCACCACGACGACTCCAACCGAGGACACCATAGCCGGGCCTTCCGTCAAAGCGACGAGCTTGGTGAACGTCCGGGAGGGCCCCGGCAACAGCTACGAGGTGCTTGGTGTGCTGCCGCGGGGCTCGGAGGCAAAGATAGTCGGCCGCAACGACGACGCTGACTGGATCGAGATCGAGTATCCCGCGCACTCGAATCTCTACGGCTGGGTCACCGCCAGCGCCGTCGATACGAGCGCCGATCTCGCTTCCATTGCAGTCGCCACGCCCGAAAGCCTGCCGATGGCAATCGTTCCGACGGAAGTTCCGGTTACGATTGCGCCGGAGACTGCCGTGGCGACCGCGGCCGCGTCGCCCACAGTTTCCGCCCTGCCGGACCTCGTGATTAGCGACACTCTTATTTCCGGAGGCACGCTTATCGTGACCGTCATGAACCAGGGACAGGCGCCATTGGGGACGTCGACCATCGAGGTCGGCATATTCGATGCGACGGGAACGCAGCTGAGGAAGCTGGCGAACAAGGCCGTCCAGAGTCTGGCACCGGGGGCGAGCATCAACGTCGACACAGGGTACGTCGCGGTAATCGGGCCGACCGAGCTCCTGGTAATAGTCGACCCGAATGGGAAGATCGCGGAGAGCGACAACACAAACAACCGGCTCATCGTCTCCCTGTCGCCGACGGTCACGCCTTCAGAAACGCCGAGGCCAACGGCGACGCTTCTGCCAACGATTGACATCAAGCCTACGTCAACTTCGAATCCTTAGCTTTCGGACCGGCTGACCATGAACCCCATCGAGGAGATCAAGCAGCGGCTAGACATCGTCGACGTGATCGGCGAGTCGGTGAACCTGCAGCGGGCGGGACGCAATTACAGAGCGCTCTGCCCGTTTCACGTCGAGCGGGAGCCGTCCTTCTACGTCTTCCCGGACCAGGGCACCTGGCACTGCTTCGGCGGCTGCTCTACCGGCGGCGATGTCTTCGCCTTCGTCATGAAGAAGGAGAACCTCGACTTCACGGGAGCGCTGCGCTTGCTGGCGGAGCGCGCGGGGATCAACCTGGGAAGGAAGAGCCGCGCGGCGGAGGAGACGGAGAAGGACCGATTGCGCCAGGCGAACGAGTCGGCGGCGCTTTTCTTCCACAATGCCCTGCTTAACACGCAGCCCGGCGCGAGGGCGCTCGATTACCTCTCGCTGCGGGGAATCGACCGGCAGACCGCGGAGGCCTTCCAGCTCGGCTACGCGCCCGACTCCTGGGATGCGCTTCGCGAGCACCTGAAAGGACGCGGCTTCGGCGAAGGTGAGCTTTTGCGGGCCGGGCTGCTGGTCGAGGGCGAGAAGGGGCTGTACGACCGCTTTCGCCATCGGGCGGTGATCCCCATCCGCGATGGACAGGGCCGGACAGTAGGCTTCGGCTCGCGGAAGCTGCCGGCTGAGGACGGCGAGGAGCCGGAAGGCGACTCCCCGAGCCCGAAGTACCTGAATACGCCGCAGACGCCGATTTTTGATAAAGGCGCGATACTTTTCGGACTGGACCGAGCGGCCGAGAGCATCCGGCGGGCGGACGTGGCGGTGATCGTGGAAGGCTACATGGATGTAATCGCGGCCCATCAGCACGGCAACGGCAACGTCGTCGCCAGCATGGGGACGGCGCTGACGGAGCGTCAGCTTGCCATGCTGCGGCGGCTCACGGAGAACATCGTCCTTGCCTTCGACCCGGATAGCGCGGGGCAGGCGGCCAGCGAACGGGGCGACCTGGTGGCGCAGCGCCTCGGCGTGAACGTACGGGTGATGAAGCTGCCGAAGGGCCGGGACCCCGACGAGATCATTCGTGCCGACCCGGAAGGCTGGCGGCGGCTCGTCATCGACGCGGAGGCGCCGAAGGCATTCTCCTCCGCGCGAATCCAATCGACGCCGACGGAGCACGGGCGTCGCGCCAAGCCGCGCCGAAGCGACGGCGAGGGCGAGGAGCGGATCGACGAGTCGAAAGGCGAGGAGGTGTGCCTGGCGCTACTCATCCGCTATCCGCAGCTGCGCGCGCAGGGGCTAACGGTGGATGAGGAGGTCTTCCTGCGGACTGAGAACCGCCAGATATTCGACGCGTGGCGGGCGTCGGCGGAGCAGATGGCGGAGCTGTTGCCGGAGGAGTTGCGCCAGCACCTGCAGCAGGTCATGTCGCGCAACCTGCCTCCGTTTGACGCGGCTGAGGCGGAGAAGGCGTTACAAACGTGTACGGAGCGCCTCAAAAAGAGTAAGATTAAGACAGAGAAAGCGTTTATAGGTCTGGAGATCGCAGAAAAGGAACAGAGGCTGGGCTCCGGACCCTTGCTCGAGCAAGCCCGAGAGCTGATCGAGGGCAAAGCTCCTTCCCAAGACCTGCCGAAAAATGAGACCGCCGATGGGGGAATTCTCGTGCGGGACATGAAGGCAGGTCTGGAACTGCATGAGCGGAAGGCGTAGGCCCCGCCGAGGAAGAACAAGAAATACAGCATGACTAATGGTTTCGACGAAAGAGACGAGGCGGACGAGGAGCTCTTCCCAGATGAGGAGAAGAAGCCAAAGGGCCTCGTAGACCTCGGCCACGAGGAGGAGGATTTCGAGCCGCTGGAGCGGGTGTATAACCGTCTCTCCGACCGCGGCTTGTCAGTAATCGACACCGACCGCGAAGCCGGGCCCGCCGCTGAGCCAGCGGAGGCGGATGCCGACCTGTGGGCGGAGGCTGAGGAGAAGGTGAAAACCGACAAAGACGAAGACGTCATCGTCGAGGAGCAGGAGGGTATCGACGATCCGGTCCGCATGTACCTGCGGGAGATCGGCAAGGTATACCTGCTGACGGCCGATGACGAGAAGCGGCTGGCGCGGGCGATGGAGGAAGGCAAGCATATCCAGCGCATCGAAAGACGCTGGCTGGAGGAGCACGGGCGGCCGGCGAAAGGCGCCGAGATACTGCTCGCGCTTTTCAACGAGCTGCAGGATTCGCGCAAATACTACAATGGCGTCGCGAAGCAGCTCGGGTTGGCGAAAGCATCGATATCGCAGCGGATCGGCGACAGCGTCTTCCGGTCGGCGGTCGACGCTGAACTTGACCAGGACCTGGCTACCGCGCTCTACGAATCGCTGAAGCTGCAGCCCGGCCAGGCGGAGCAAGCGCTGGTGCGCCTGTCGATCGTCACGCACATCATGACGCCGGAGCTGGTGCGGCTGGCCGGCGAATCGCTGGGGAGCGAGGAGGTGCTGCTGCCGCCGCCCTGGGAGGAACTGTCCAAGCTGGAGCCACACGAGTCGACTTTCCGCTCCTACTTCGACCACCTGAAGCGGGAAGGCTACCGCGCCGAGAAGCGATTGACGGAAGCCAACTTGAGGCTCGTCGTGAGCGTGGCGAAGAAGTACATCGGGCGCGGCATGTCGTTGCTCGATCTCATCCAGGAAGGCAATATCGGCCTCATCCGCGCCGTCGAGAAGTTCGACTACCGTAAGGGCTACAAGTTCAGCACCTACGCTACCTGGTGGATTCGCCAGGCGATCACGCGCGCCATCGCCGACCAGGCGCGGACGATCCGAATACCGGTGCACATGGTCGAGACGATTAACAAGCTCGTGCGCGTTAGCCGCCGGCTCGTGCAGGAGTACGGGCGGGAGCCGACGAGCGACGAGATCGGCCGCGGCATGGAGATTGCGCCGGAGCGCGTGCGCGAGATCATCAAGGTTTCGCAGGAGCCGGTGTCGCTGGAGACGCCAATCGGCGAGGAAGAGGACAGCCACCTGGGCGACTTCATCGAAGATTCGGCCGCGCTGGCGCCGCCGGAAGCGGCGTCGCACCAGCTACTGAAGGACCAGGTGATGGAGGTGCTGGCGAGCCTGACGCCGCGCGAGCGGAAGGTGCTGGAGCTGCGTTTCGGGCTCGAGGACGGCCGCAGCCGTACGCTGGAAGAGGTCGGGCGCGAGTTCAACGTCACGCGGGAGCGCATCCGCCAGATCGAGGCGAAGGCGCTTCGCAAGCTGCGCCACCCCACGCGAAGCCGCAAGCTGCGCGATTACCTCGAATAGGACGTCCCAATGTTCACCAGACGGTTACCGGAAAGCCCGCGCCATCTCCGCGGAGGGCAGGTCTCGCATCTGCTCTTCAGCAGGGGCGACGGAGGATCGGGGGAGCTTTCAATCACGTGGGTCGAAGGAGAGCCGGGGAGCGAGCAGGAACGGCGTCGAGAAGCTGGTGTACGTCTCAGCTACGTCGCCGCCGTTCAGCGATGAACTCGTCGAGGCGCTGTACGAAGCGCCGCGTTGACTTTTCGTCGAACGCGGACTTACGATTTATGTAGGGAGAACTGAGATGCCGCTCTACGAATATTACTGCCCAACCTGCGAGAAGAAGTTCGAGCTGCTGCGGTCGATGAGCCGCTCCGACGAGCCGGCGACCTGCCCCAGCGGCCACGAGGGCGCGGAAAGGGTGATCTCCGTCTTCTCCGCGCTGACTAAGGGCGCAGACGGCGACGTGTCGTCGGTGGCGAGCGCCTGCAGTAGCTGCTCGACGGGCGATTGCGGGAGCTGCGGCATCGCATAGCGCATCGCGGAGAGAGGTCGTAATGAAGGGGAGCCGCGCGCTCCCCTTTTTTCGTTGTCTGCGGCTCGTTATTCGGTGAGCTGCGGGCAAGATGCCCGCTCTACGCGGTGGCAGGCTAAGGCGCGGGCTGGCGGCTCGGCTGAAGCGCGGGCTGAACGCTTCGCCGGCTGACCGTCAGGTGCACGGCCGAGGCGGCGGCAATGATCGCCGCCTCGACGATCGTCAGGAGACCGAGGGTCATCGTGATATCGGACCAGAAGCCCTCCGGAAACATCTGGATCAGGTGATCGGTCGCCGGGTTGAGCTCCCACAGGTTGTTCCTGAAGGCGATGTGATGGAATGTCGTGAACGCCTGGTCGAAGCCGGTGGCGGCGACGACGGCCAGCGAGCCGACGATGGCGATGGTCAGCAGCGAGCCGGTAAGCGCGTGGGTCGCGAGCGTGCGCAGGGGGCGCTCGCGGGCCCAGACGAAGACGCCGACGACGTAGGCCATTATGTAGACCAGTGCCACCTCCTGGACATGGTTGACGAACTGGAACACGCCCTTCACGTCGTGCAGGTGCTGGGTTTCGCGGTCGTTGAACAGCGATATCTCGCGGTCGCCTTGCATCACCTGGACCGAGATGTACTGCTGGTCGTTGTTGAAGTAGTCGCGCAGCTCGGCGCCGGCGCGGTCGAGCTCGGAGCGCGAGATGCCGGTGCGGGCCGGAGCGTTGTAGTGGCCAAAGGCGTAGTCGTAGACGTGCTTATCGTTCGCGAGGACTCGGACGTTGGTGCCGATGAGCGCCAAGGGGATGGCAAGAACAAACAGGGCCGTTGCCAGGCCACGCACGACCGCCAAGCCACACCTTCCTCACCTGAAACGCCCCGCCGACATCAGGTTGTCTGGATGCTATGTTAGGTAGGCACTCTAGCCTTGTCAACCCTTTTCGCTGGCCTTTATAATCGCCTTAGCCGCTGATGGACACCCACACGCCGGAACCCCAACGACCGCCCCTGCCGGATGTGCGCACTTTCGACGGGCTGCGCGAGATCGTGCGACGCCTGCGCGCGCCCGACGGTTGCCCCTGGGACCGCGTACAGACGCACGAGAGCCTGCGCCGATATCTGCTGGAGGAGACGTACGAAGCGCTGGACGCGCTCGACGGCGGCGATGCGGCGAAGCTGCGCGAGGAGCTCGGCGACGTGCTGCTGCAGATAATGCTGCACGCGCAGATCGGCTCGGAGAGCGGTGAGTTCGACATCGACGGCGTGGTGGAAGGGATCGCGACGAAGCTGGTGCGGCGGCATCCGCACGTCTTCGGCGAGACGAAGGTGGACACCGCCGACGAGGTCGTCCTCAAGTGGGACGAGATAAAGCGCAAGGAGCGCGGCGCCGCCGGCGACGAGAACGTCCTCGACCGCGTGCCGCAGACGCTGCCGGCGCTGGCCTACAGCCAGGCGCTGCAGGACAAGGCCGCGACGACCGGCTTCGACTGGCCGGACGCCCGCGACGTGCTCGACAAGCTGGCGGAAGAAGCGTCGGAGCTGGCGCGGGCGGAGTCGCTGGACGAGAAGCGGGAGGAGCTCGGTGACACGCTCTTCGTGCTGGTGAGCCTGGCGCGGAAGCTGGGTCTGGACGCCGAGGAGTCGCTGCGGCTGGCGTCGCGGCGGTTCCGGCGTCGCTTCGACCGTTTGCAGGCGCTGGCGCGGGAGCGCGGGCTGGCGCTCGACGATATGCCCATCGAAGCGCTGGAATCGCTCTGGCGAGAGACGAAGAGCGCCGTGGAGGCCTGAAACCCTCCTCTACATTCGTAATTGACGGCGTCGAAAGGCGGGCGCGATACTGAGGCTGAGGAGGCGGAATGAAGGAGCAGCCGCCGTTCGAGACGTTCGACCACACCGCCGACATCGGCATCGTCGCGCGCGGCGTCGACCTGGCGGAGGCGTTCGCGAACGCCGCCAAGGCGATGTTCTCGCTGATGGTCGACCTGGAGCGCGTGGAGCCGCGCGAGGAGCGGCGCGTCGAGGTGGAGGCGGACGACCGCGAGACGCTGCTCGTCGACTGGCTGGCGGAGCTGCTGTACGTCAGCGAGGTCGAGAACCTGGTCTTCAGCCGCTTCGAGGTCGATGAGATCGGCGACGGGCGCATCGTTGCCCGCGCCTTCGGCGAGCCGCTGGACCTGGAGCGCCACAATCCAAAGCTGATGATCAAGGCGGTGACCCGCCACATGCTGCAGGTCGCGCAGGCCGACGGCGTGTGGCAGGCGCGCGTCATCCTCGACATCTAGGCGGTACTCCGATGAGCAAAGGATGGCTCGGCATCCTGGAGAAGGTCGACGACTACCGCTGGCGACTGCCCGCGAGCTACAAGCCGGGCATGCGCGTCCCCGGCCTTGTCTACGCCGACGAGCGGCTGCTGCGAACGATGGCCGAGGACCAGGCGCTCGAGCAGGTGGCGAACGTGGCCTTCCTGCCCGGCATCGTCGGTTCTTCGCTGGCGATGCCGGACATCCACTGGGGGTACGGCTTCCCAATCGGCGGCGTGGCGGCGATGCGGCTGAACGGCGGCGTCGTCTCGCCGGGCGGCGTCGGCTTCGACATCAACTGCGGCGCGCGTCTCCTGCGAACGAACCTGAATGAAGCAGAGGTGCAGCCCTTCCTCGGCCGCCTGGCCGACCAGCTCTTTCGCGACGTGCCGTCCGGTCTGGGCGCCCACGGGCCATTGCGGCTGACCGACTACGACCTGGACGAGATCATGGTGCGCGGCGCTGCCTGGATGGTCGAGCGGGGCCACGGTACGGCGGACGACCTGGAGACGACGGAGTCGCAGGGCTGTCTGGCGGGGGCGGACCCATCGACCGTCAGCCGGCGGGCACGGGAGCGCGGCCACGAGCAGCTCGGGACACTCGGCGCCGGCAACCACTTCCTGGAGGTCGAGGCCGTGGAGGCGGTCTACGACGAGACGGCGGCGGAGGCATTCGGGCTGTCGATGGGGCAGGTGGTCGTCTCCTTCCACTGCGGCTCGCGCGGATTCGGGCATCAGGTGTGCCAGGATTACCTCGAACGTCATGGAGAAGGCGTCGCGCCAGTTCGAGATCGTCCTGCCGGATCGCCAGCTCGCCTGCGCGCCGCTCGAATCGAAGCCGGGCAAGGAGTATCTGGCGGCGATGGCGTGCGCAGCTAACTTCGCCTGGGCGAACCGGCAGGCTATCGCCCACTGGACGCGACAGGCGCTCGCCCGCGTCCTCGGCCGCTCGCCTGAAGAGCTTGGGATGACGCAGCTCTACGACGTGGCGCACAACATCGCGAAAGTCGAGGAGCACCGGGTCGACGGGCAGCCCATGCGGCTGTGCGTGCACCGGAAAGGGGCGACGCGCGCCTTCCCGCCGGGCCACGCGGAGGTGCCGCCGCGCTACAGCAAGGTCGGGCAGCCCGTGCTCGTTCCCGGCGACATGGGGCGCTACTCGTACGTGTGCGTCGGGACGGAGCGGGCGATGGCGGAGACGTGGGGCTCGACGTGCCACGGCGCCGGGCGGCTGCAGAGTCGCGGCGCGGCGAAGCGCTCGCTACAGGGCGTCGACATCGCCGGCGGCCTGGAGCGACGGGGGATCGTCGTGCGGGTGCGGAACCGGGCACTGCTGGCTGAGGAGGCGAGCGAGGCATACAAGGACGTGGCGGAGGTGGTCGACGTGCTCGACCAGGCCGGGATCTCGCGGAAGGTGGCGCGGCTGCGGCCGCTGGCGGTGATTAAGGGCTGAGGACTTTCAATCGCATCCTTTCTCGCGTCATGTTGCATGCGGGCCGCTCGGCAACCCGAGCGGCCCCGAGAATGCGCACAAAAGCGCTCCCTCCTGGTAGTCGAAGCCCTCATGCCGATGGACCTGCGAATCCAGTTTTGGGAGCGCCTATTGAGCGGGCGTCGGCGTAGCATCCTGCTTCAGCCAGGGGCTGACATCGGCGAAGAACGTGTCGAGGTCGCGGTCGTTCGCCAGGGCGGTCTGCACGTCGCCGAGCATGGCGTCGTATTGCTCCAGCATCGGGACGGACTGCTGGTAGGTCTGCCGCAGGTCCGGCGGCGCCAGGTCCGAGAGCGTAGCGACGAGGCCGGCGGTCGTCGGCGGCTGGTGCGAAGCCGGCCAGTAGGTGCTGGTCGAAGAGGTTTCACTGATCAGGCCACCAGCGTCCTGCGCGGACGGCTGGTCGCGGCCCGCCCAGTCGCTCGCGACGCGGAGCACATGCGACAGGTAATCGCCGGCATCGCCGATGGCGGGGCTGTGGCCGCCGGCGAGCGCGAGCCCGACGGTCAGGAGCACGGCGGCAATTACGAGGGCCAGGAGCGTCGAAAGGGCGAGGCGCACGAGGGCGAGGAGCGCGTGCAGGGCGAGTCGCACGAGGGCGAGAGGCGCGGCGATAAGCAGCGGCGTACGGCGAGAGAAGCCGGGCTCTCCTTCGAGCAGCTGGTAGCGGATGGCGACGCTCCCTGACAGACGCGCCTGAACGCGACCACAGGGCGGGGTTGTCGCGGGGGCCGGGACGTCGATCCGGCCTCACATCCTTAAACGCGGTGGGGGCATCGCGCGTAACGCCGGTCCGGGCCTTCGGCGGGTGTTTCCTCTCGCAGGTGCAGGGCGTAAAGTAGATCGTGGCATCGAAAACCGAACGAGGATTGCTATGAAGACTGCGGTTTTTGCTTCTGTCGTTGGTACCGTTCTCATTGCGTCGTCATTTGTCGTAACCGGCTGTAGCAGCGGCGAGAGCGCGTCGGCAACGCCGGCGCCGCTTCCGCAGAACAGTCAGGTTACGCTCACCAAGGTCAGCGCGCCAGATGAGAAGGCCAACGGAACGCTCTACCTCGGCGACGCTTCGACCGGCGATATCTTCGAGGTCCAAACGCACCCCAAATCGACCCTATCTCCATTGCAGTGGCTCTCGCCGAGCCAGCTTATCGTGTCCGGCTACTACGGTGACTACTTCGTGCTCGACCTGGATGCGAAAACGCTGACGGAGCTTCCAGGAACGATGGGGACGTCGAGGGTCACGTTCTCTCACGCCGGCGACATGATGGCTACCACCGGCCCGGACGGCGAGCTGCTGATCGCTTCGGCGAAGGATGGGCACCAGCTCAGTCAGGTCACGAGCAATCCGACAGCGTACGCGCTCTGGGCACCGGATGACAAGCACGTGTTCTGGCCCGGAAGCCCATCGGGCATTGCGGCGGTAGGCGCTGACTGGAAGGTTGTCAGTGTGAATACCGGCGAGTCGGCGCTGACCGCAACCTGGACGAACGACAGCAAGGCCGTGTTGTTCGCGGATCCGGCGGGAATCCAATCCGTCGACACCAACAGCGGCGTCCAGACAACGCTCTACTCATGGCCCGCTGGAAGCAACGTCCAGCCGCAAAGCCTACGGCTCTCAAGCGACGGCAAGTACGCGTTCGTAATCGCCGAGAGCGCCAGCGGCAGCGGTCTTCGTACGGTCGTCGTGCCGCTCTCGGGTGCCGGCAACGGCTCACAGGTGACGGCGACGTGGTCGGGGAATGCCGCGTGGTCGCCGACGGAGGATGTGCTGGCGACCATAACCGACTGGTGCACGCTACAGGCGCGGCTGTTGCTGGTCAACCCCGACGGCAGCGTTCGCGCCACCATCGCGAGCGATGAGGATCTCCAAACGCCTCTCTTTTCGCCGGACGGAAAGACTATCGCTTACGTCGGGTCGGACCCGAACGCGCAGGGCGAGAATGAAGGGGCGAGCGACGGGCTGGTATTGCGGAGCGTCGAAGGGGGCGATATGGTCACCTTCCTACCGGGCTTCCACCGCGCCGATATGTGGTCCCCTGACGGCCACTGGATAGCGTACTCGCTGGGACCGGCTCCCTACGAGTGCGTGGATATCACCGGTCCCACGCAGATCCTGCCGTTCCCCTAGTCCCGGCGGCCGCTGGAAAACGCCTCCTCTCTTTTCACACGAATCGTGCAAGAGAAGCGCAAGCCTCGCGTCAAGCGCAGCGCCGAGCTCGGAATTATGTTAAGCTTCGACACCAGGGGAGGACGCGTTGAGCGACGTGAGGCGGAGACTGCCGTTCGCGCTTCCAGCGTTGGCCGCCGTCGTGCTTCTCGCGGGCTGCGGAGGCGGCAGCGGCGCGAACAGCACTTCGTCGAATACGCCGTCGCCGGCTCCGCCAGCGACCTCCTTCGCAACGGAGACGCCGCCGCCCGACCTGCCGGAGCTCAGCTCGATATCGCTTCAGCCGGGAGAGCAGGGCCAGTACCAGTCAGGAATGTACCTCGTCGACGCTGCGACCGGGCAGCCGTATCAGATCGTGACGGCGCCGGGGCCGATCCTCGATCCGTGGGAATGGATATCGCCGACGCAGCTTGTGCTGTGCGGCTGGGTGCCGCAGGACCGAAACTGCTACCTGCTGGACATCGACGCAAAGACGCTCCGCCGGCTGCCGCGCTCCGACCAGCAGGACGTCACGGTCTCGCACTCCGGCGATCTCATGACATCGCTGGACCTTTTCGATCTCGTCATTTCGAGAATTGCCGACGACCAGGAGATCGGCCGGATAGTGAACGGGCCGAACCCCATCGATAACTGGAATCCCTACGTGAGGTGGTCGCCGGACGACACGCGCCTCTTCCTGCGGGCGGCGGGAGGCGCGACAGGCTACATCGCCTCGGTCGAGGCGACGCCCCAGCTTCTGCCGGCGGGCACTGTTCCCAGCGGCGCGATCGTTGATTGGACGCCGGACAGCCGCTCGGTCGTGTTCGCCGACCAGTCGGGCGTCTCTTCGATAGACGCCGCGACGGGGCAGACGACGCGCCTGTTCGCCTGGCCGGCCGGCAGCAGCATCACGCCCGACGAGGTGCGCGTTTCGCCGGACGGCAGGTTCGCGCTGGTGCTGGCGTTCGCGGCGCGGGACGCCTACGTGGTGCCGCTGGGCGGGAGCGCGACGGGCATCCACATCTCGAACGTGGAGTCGATGGACATAGCGTGGTCGCCGAAGGGGGACGTGCTGGCGCTCATCGCCGACCGCTGCACGGCGGACTCGCGGCTGCTGCTGGTCAACGCGGACGGGAGCGTGCGCACGACGATCAACGGCGCCAACTTCATAGCGCGCTTCTCCGCCGACGGCAGCATGGTCGCGTATGAGGGGTTGGACCCGGCAGCGAGCGGGCCGGACGCGGCGCAGGGGATCGTCGTCAGGAACGCCGGCGACTACAGCGTGGCGTCGTTCGTGCCCGGGCTGTTCGACGATACGAGCTGGTCGCCGGACGGTCGCTGGTTCTCGGTGGAGACGGCGCTTATGCCGCCGCCATACGCGAACAGTTGCGTGGAGACGGCGTCGAAGACGGAGATTAGGCCGTTCCCATAGGCGCGACGAGCGAAGCCGCTTGACCCCGAGAATGTACGCTATAGCATCACAGGTGATCAGGCCCACGGTAACTGGTATCGATAGTTGGAGGCGATGACAATGCCTATGAGCAACCGCTCGCGTTCGGTGTCCAAACGGGTTGGTGGAGTGGTTTCTCCCAGCAGCCTGCTCACCGCAGCGAAGCGAACGGACTTGCACGCCATTCTGATGCCTTTGGCTTGCGGCCACCTGAGGGAGGCGGCTGCAACCGAATCCAGGGGCGAATCTCCTCTTGGCCACGTCGCCGCGTTCGTGTTGCTATCGCATTGCGCTCTAGGTTCGTTTGTCCAGTCGACCTGGCAGGACATGGAGTCAGCTCACCCGGGGAAGGTCGAAAGGCAGATCACAGAAGCGCAGCGAGGCGAAAAACGTGCGCGAGGCTTCTTCGGGTTGTTGCGGGGCGGAAGCGCGAGAGGGAAGCGCCGACCTGGCTTCTACGATTTCTTGAAGGCCGTCGGAAAAGGAGCCGATGGGAGTCAGTGTATTGATAAGTCCGACCTTGCGTGGCTAAAGGATTACGCAAAGTGTCGGAATGACCTCTTGCAGCATAGTCTGCAGCAATTTGGCGACGCTGCCTCGCCCACGACTGTTCGGGCTACGCTCACCCTCAGGTATGGTGAGCAGACCTGGATTCACCTGCAGAATGCTATGCGTGCTATCTCCTGCAAATACGAATTGCAATCGGCTTGGCTAGACAGGTGCTAGGCTGCAAGCGCGGTTCGACGTGGCAGGGCAAGTACAGCAATTCCGTAGGCGCGACGAGCGAAGCGAGGAGCGCAACCCCTGAGCGCGGAATCGCACTCGTCGCTGACAAGTCGTGGTTGCCTTGGCGCTACCAACACAGCTGTATCGATGGAGAGAACGGCACTGAGGGTTGAAACCCTCAGCCTACGAGACACACCCCAACCCTTCAGCCCGATCAGCGGAACGTCGAGGCTCAACTCCCGTTCACCAGCGCAGCTCTATGCGCTCGGCGTCGAAGGCTTTCTTCAGGCGACGGCGCAGCTCTCCCATGACCTCCCATTGTCGCATCGGCTTCGTCACGCCCAGCACCTTCAGCGAGACGCCGCTGTCCTTGAAGGCGTCGACGCGCTCGACGTGCGGCGCCTGCGTGATCAGCGGGCCGAAGTCGAGGTCGGCGGCAAGCTCCTGCCCCACGGCGTCGACGATGGCGGTCGCTTTGTCGAGGTCGGCATCATAGGCAATCGTCACGTTCATGTTGACGCCGGACCAGTCGCGGGTGTAGTTGCCGGCGACGCGGACCTCGCTGTTGGGGACGCTGTAAACGACGCCGTCGAGGTCGCGCAGGACGGTGCGTCGCAGGTTGACCTCTTCGACGCGGCCGGTGACGCCGGCAACGGTGACGACGTCGCCGATGCCGAACTGGTTCTCGATAAGAATGAACATGCCGTTCAGGGCGTCGCGCACAAGCGTCTGCGCGCCGAAGCCGATGGCGATGCCGGCAATGCCGACGCCGGCCAGCAAGGCGCCGATGTTGACGCTCAGCTCCGGCAGGACCATGAGCAGGGCGATCGCGCCCAGCACAACTTCGGCGGTGAATCGGAAGGCGTTGACGAGCGTGGCGGAGCGCTTGGATACCTCCTCGGCAGGCCGGCCGAGCATCTGTCGCTTGACGGCGGCGTCGATGATCGGCGGGACGGCGATGCGCAGGAAGACGATGATCGCCAGGACCACGAAAAGGATGACGACTATCTTCACGCCATGGGTGATAAGCCAGTCGCCGGCACGGTCGCCGGTGACGCGGGCAAAGAGGGGCGCCAGGGCGTCGTTCATGCGGCCTATTCTACTCGGCAAGGCGCCGGATGGCTATTGCGGCAGCGTGCGGGGCGGAGGGACGACGATGATAGGTCGAGGCGCTCTGCGGGCGGGCGGGTGGGAGCACCGATCGCTTTTTCGCGCGAAGACGCCCCACGTAGCTTGAAACACCAGCGCCAGCTACGCCTCAATCTTCTCGAGGGGCGCGAACGATAGAAGCAGCTTCTTGATACCGGCCTCGCCCTTGAACGCCACCGTCACCTTCTGGTCCGCGCCTTCGATGTCGCAGCTCACGACGATGCCCTCGCCGAAGCGCGCGTGCCGGACGCGGTCGCCGGCGACGAACGCGGGCTCGAACTGCGGCGCCAGCGGCTCCTCGGCCGACAGCGGCCGATGGAAGGCGCGCAGGTGCGTCCGCGGGGCCGTCGCCGTAGGTCGCGCCGCCGCCTCCGGCACCGCCAGCAGCTCCTGCGGTATGTCCTTGAGAAAGCGCGACGACGGGTTGTGCGTCGCCATGCCCATGTGATGGCGTCGGAACGCGCGCACGAGGTAAAGACGCTCCTTCGCCCGCGTGATGCCGACGTAGGCTAGCCGGCGCTCCTCCTCCATCTGCGACGGCTCGTCGAAGGAGCGGATGTGCGGCAGCAGGCCCTCCTCCAGACCGACGATGAACACGACGGGGAACTCCAGCCCCTTGGCAGCGTGGAGGGTGATGAGCGTTACGGCGTCCACCTTCTCGTCGTACTCGTCAGTGTCGGTCATGAGGGCGGCCTCTTCGAGGAAGGTGGGGAGGGCGGCGTCGGGAGCGAGCGCGTCGTACTGGGCAGCCACGGTCTGCAACTCTTCGACGTTGTCCCAGCGCTCTTCGCCGTCCTCGAACTCCGCCAGCAGGTAGTGACGGTAGTCGATGCGCTCCAGAAGCTGCGCCAGGAGGTCGGAGACGGTAAGCGACGGCGCTTCGGCGATGAAGTCGTTCAGCAGCTCCAGGAACGGTAGCAGCGCCTTGACCGTCCGCGAGGCGAAGGGGTGCGTACGCTTGCCCTCGTCTCCTTGCTCCTCCTCCGCGATGAGCTGGAGCGAGGCGTAGGCCGGCACGCCCATCTCCGCCGACCAGCGCGATAGCTCCTCCAGCGTCCGCTGGCCGATGCCGCGCGCCGGGACGTTGATGACGCGCATGAGGCTGAGGCTGTCGAACGGGTTGTGGATGAGCCTGAGGTAGGCGATGACGTCCTTCACTTCACGCCGCTCGTAGAAGCGCGTCCCGCCGACCAGCCGGTAACGCAGGTTGTCGCGCACGAACACCTCTTCCAGCGGCCGCGACTGGGCGTTGGTGCGGTACATGACGGCTATGTCGCCGAAGCGGTGGTCGCCGGAGCGGACGAGCCGCTGCGCCTCGTCGGCGACGAACTCCGCCTCCTCCTCTTCGTCATACGCTTCGTAGGCGACGATGGGCGTGCCGGCGCCCTTTTCCGTCCACAGCTTCTTCTCCTTGCGCTGCTGGTTGACGCTGATCACCGAGTGGGCCGAGTCGAGGATGTTCTGCGTCGAGCGGTAGTTCTGCTCGAGGTAGACAACGCGGGCGTCCGGGTAGTCGCGCTCGAAGTTCAGGATGTTGCGCAGGTCGGCGGAGCGCCAGGAGTAGATCGACTGATCGGGGTCGCCGACGACGCAGATGTTGCGGTGAAGCCCGGCGAGCTGCCGCGCCAGCACGTATTGCGCGACGTTCGTGTCCTGGAACTCGTCGATCAGGACATGAAGGTAGCGTTCCTGGTACTTCTTCAGGACGTCCTCATCGTTGCGGAAGAGGAGCGCGGTCTTGAGGAGCAGGTCGTCGAAGTCGAGGGCGTTGTTGTCCCCGAGGGCGGTCTCGTAGCGCTCGTAGGCGCGGGAGACGATCTCCTCGAAATAGCTGCTGACGGTCTTGGCGTAGTTCTCCGGCGTCGCCAGTTCGCTCTTCCCCTTCGAGATGACGGCGAGGACGGCGCGCGGCGGGTAACGCTTGAGGTCGACGCCCATGTCGGCGAGGACGCGGCGCATCAACGTCATCTGGTCGGCGTCGTCGTAGATGACGAAGCCGCGGGGTATGCCGGCACGCTCGCCGTCGATGCGGAGCATGCGCGAGCAAACGGCGTGAAAGGTTCCGAGCGTCAACGCGCGCGTCCGCTCGCCGATGAGACCATAGACGCGGTCTCGCATCTCGCGGGCGGCCTTGTTGGTGAAGGTGACGGCGAGTATACGATAGGGGTCGACGCCCTGGCCGGCGACGAGGTAGGCGATGCGATGAGCGATGACACGGGTCTTGCCGCTGCCGGGCCCCGCCAGTATGAGGAGCGGACCCTCGGTAGTCTGTACGGCCTCGCGTTGAGGCGGATTGAGCCCTTCAAGAACGTCCATTGGCTTCGCTTCGTCGAGCAGGAAAGAGGTCATTCGATTCCGATGCGCGGCAAGTCTATTCTATCAACGGCAGCGGCGGCGCTCAACGGCGTGGGAACGGTCAATGACAGTAGCTTCAGGCGCGTGCTATAATCGCGACAAACGTGGCAGTAGGCGAGGGCATGGGCTCAGCCTAGGAGATGCATATGGGTGACTGGACGAACTGGGTGAAGCTGCTCATTGCGCTCGCGGCCGCGTATTGGGCTATCCTCTGGCTGAGCGCCGTCATCTGGACGTATCGCGACACGAAGGAACGCGACGGCGACGGCTTCTCCCAGGTCGTCGCGGTCGTGCTGGTGCTGGTATTCAACCTGCCGGGCCTCATCCTCTATCTCATTCTGCGCCCGCACGAGACGCTCGCCGAGGCGTACATTCGCAACCTGGAGACGGAGGCGATGCTGCACGAGGTCGATGACCAGCAGCTTTGCTACGCCTGCCAGAAGCACATCCGCCGAGACTTCGCCTTCTGCCCCTACTGCCGCACCCGCCTGCTGGAGGAGTGCGCGGAGTGCGGCAAGCCGGTGGGTCTCAACTGGGCCGTTTGCGCCTACTGCGGCCACGAGCGGGCAATGGGCGCGACGGCGATGGCAAAGAACCGCCGGCCGGCAGCGGCTTCGGGCGGGGCCCAGCCGGTTGCCGGGTCATCGGAAGTACCCGGTTTCTAGCGGACTTTCAGCAAGGCGTGAGTTTTTGCCGGGCCGGGGCTGAAGAGCCTCGGCCACGTTATAGACGCGGGAAGGAGCTCGACATCTAATGGCGATGATCACACTTGCGGTCTCGGAAGCTCCGTATGGGAAAGAACGGTTCTACACGGCGTTGCGCTTCCTCCTCGTCGCCCGGCACGAGGGCCATAAGGCCAATCTTTTCCTTCTTGAAGACGCGGTGTACGCCGGCAAGAAGGGACAATCGCCGCCGGAACTGCCAGTCGGGAACGAGCGGATGCCGAGCGGCGAGGCCCTCCTGAAGGCGGCGATCCTCGAAGGGTTAACCGTCCGCGCCTGCCGCGTCTGCTGCTCGGAGCGCGGCGTGAGCGAGGGGGAGCTGATGGAAGGCGTTGCTCTCGGCTCGATGCTGGATTCGTCAATTGGGTGGTCGAGAGCGATAAAGCGCTCTTCTGGTAACGAGGCTAGTCGGAAAGAACCGGCAATGACGCTGGAAATACGGCCAGTTCACGACGAAGAGCTGGACGACTTCATCTTCGCCAACGCTTACTCGTTCAATCAGGACCGGCGGCCGGAGGCGCTGGCGGAGGTGGTCGCGCGCACCAGGACGTACGTGCCGCGCGAGTGGTCGCTGGCCGGCTTCCTGGGCGGGAAGCTGATAGTGGGAATGCGCGTCATCCCGCTGACGATGCGCATCGACGGCGCGCCGCTGTCCATGGCGGCGATAGGCGGCGTGTCCTCGCTGCCCGAGCACAGGCGTCGTGGCTACGTCGGCGCGTTGCTCAGACGCGCGCTGGCGGACATGCGCGAACGCGGTCAGGCGCTGTCGGCCCTGTACACGCCGCACGTTCCGCTATACCGTCGCTATGGCTGGGAGACGGCGGCACGAAATGTCCGCCTATCTTTCGCGCCTAAGGAGGTCCGCACGCTGGTCGAGCCGCCGAGCGACGGACGCTTTCGGCGCGTGACGGCGGACGAGTGGCAAACGCTGAATAAGCTGTACGAGGCGTATTCGGCGGAGCGGAACTGCGTGCTCGTCAGGTCGGAGACGTGGTGGCGGGACTGGGTGTTCGGGCGGGAACGCGACACGCCGGACGCGGCGCTCTGGGAGGACAGTGAAGGCCGTCCGCAAGGGTACGTGCTCTACTACACGCGTCGCGCTGAGCTCCCCGACCGGCCGTGGCCGCAGAGCCGCCTCTGGGTGCGCGAGCTGGCGACGCAGCATGGCGGCGCCTACGTCGCGCTGGTGAACTACCTGCTGTCCCATGACATTCACGAGAGGATCGAATGGCTGGCTTCGGCCGATGAGCCGCTGCTCAGCCTGCTGGACGAGCCGCAGCGCGTCCGAATCGAATCGTGGTCCGCGCTCATGCTGCGCATCGTCGACGTGCCGGCGGCGCTGGCCGCGCGTCGCTGCCCGCCCACGGCGGATGGACAGCACTTTGTGCTGGCTGTTGGCGATTCCGTCTTGCCCTGGAACGAAGGGACCTGGCGCGTCGAAGCCGGGGGCGGGCGCTTGCATGTGGCGAAATCGCATGATCCGCCGGACCTGGTCGTCGACGCGGCCACGCTGGCGCCTATCTTCAACGGCCACCTGTCGCCGGGGGAAGCGGCGCGCATCGGCCGGCTGCGCGTCGAGAACGACGGGGCACTGCAGGCGGCGAACGCAATCTTCTCGGTCCGTCATCCTCCCTTCTGCTTCGACTGGTTCTAGGCCGAGCCCCACGGGGGCGTGTCTGACCACGCAGCTTGTAGCTCCATCGGGGGCGTCTGCACACGCCCTCGCCATGCGTCGCGCTTCCACCGGTGCTATAATTGAAGCCAAATGATCACAAGTCCTAACACAAATCGCGAGGCCGAGCTCTGGGAGAAGGCGGCCGGAGGTAAGCTGCGCTGCAACGTCTGCCACTGGCGCTGCCTCATCCCCAACGGCGCGTTCGGCGTCTGCCGCATGCGGCGCGCGGTGGACGGGCGCATGGTGCTGTACAACTATCCGGGCGTCGCCTCGGTGAACAACGACCCGGTGGAGAAGAAGCCGCTGTTCCACTTCTATCCGGGCTCCAGCTGCCTCTCGCTTGGCTCCTGGGGCTGCAACTTTCACTGCAAGCACTGCCAGAACTGGGAGATATCGTTCGCGACGCCGGAGGAAGCGCAACGCCTTTCCCACGATCTCGCGCCGGTGGACGCGGTCGCGCTGGCGAAGCGACTCGGGAGCCAGGGGATGGCCTTCACCTACAACGAGCCGGGCATCTGGCTGGAGTACGCACTCGACTGCGCCATCCTGGCCAAGCAAGCGGCACTATACACTGCCTTCGTGACCAACGGCTTCAGCACGCCGGAAGCGCTGGACCTCATCGGTCCGTACCTGGACGCCTATCGCGTCGATCTTAAGGGCTTCAGCGACGAGTTTCACCGCGACCTGGCGAAGGTCAGCCGCTGGCGCCAGATTCTCGAATCGGCGAGCTACGCGAAGAAGCGCTGGGACATGCACGTCGAGATCGTGACGAACGTCATTCCGACGATGAACGACGACGAGGCGCAGCTACGCGGCATCGCATGCTGGATCCGCGACGAGCTGGGCGAAACCACGCCCTGGCACGTGACGGCCTTCCAGCCGCATCACAAGCTCGCTGACCTGCCGCCGACGCCAGTTGAAACGCTGGACAGGGCGATGGCTATCGGCCGGGAGGAAGGGCTCTTGTTCGTCTATCCCGGCAACGTCTTCGGACATCCCAACGAGAACACGCGCTGCCCGCGCTGCAACGAGATCGTGATCAGCCGCGCGGGCTACCAGACACGCAAGCGCGCTCTGGCGCCGCACGGCACCTGCGCGAAGTGCGGCGCCGATCTCAACGTCCGAACGATTTCCTATCAGCGACGGCTGCCGGTGTCCGCGGCCTCGTGATGCCATGAACGGGATAATCTACGCCTGCATCGCTCCTCACCCGCCGGTGATCGTTCACGAGATCGGGCACGGACGCGAGGGACAGACGCGCCGGACAATCGCCGCACTGGAACGCGTGGCCGCCGAGCTTGCCGCCCTAAGGCCGGAGACGGCGATCGTAATAAGTCCGCACGGGCCGGTGCAGCCGGCGGGAGTCGGCGTCCTTGCCAGGCGGGACGTCTGCGGCGACATGGGGCGCTGGGACGCGCCCGAGCTCCGCTTCGAGTTCGAGAACGATCTAGATGTCGTGGCGGCTATCCAGGCGGAGGCCGAAGCGTCGCAACTGCCGCTGGTCATGCTGGAGCAGTGGGACGACGGCGCCATCGACGGGCTCGATTGGGGCTGCACCGTGCCGTTGTACTACCTTCAGCCGGGTCTTGAAGGAGCGAGGCTCGTTCCAATAGCGCCCTCGTTTAGTACGCTTCGCTATCACTACGAGTTGGGTGAGGCCATCGGCCGGGCGCTGGCACGCCTGCGAAAGCAGGTCGCGATCATCTGCAGCGCTGACCTTTCGCACGCTCTGCTGCCAGGCTCGCCCAGTCGCTACGATCCCGCCGGCCGCGAGTTCGACAGCGCCTACCAGGACGCCATCGCGACCTGGAACGTCGACTGGGTGCTCGAGGCGACGCGAGACTTCCGCGCGCGCGCCGCGGAGGACGCCCTGCCACAGACCGCGATGCTGATGGGCATTCTGAGCGGGCACGAGGTGCGGCCGCGCATTCTCTCCTATGAAGGGCCGTTCGGCGTGGGTTACATGGTGACGGCGATAGATGTGAGCGCCATCGACGGCGAGGAGGTCGTCGCGCCGGCACGTGAGCGAGCGCCGCCGGAGCCGGAGCACCCGTACGTGCAACTGGCGAAGGAGACGGTGGAGCGATTCGTCCGCTCCGGCCGCTTTCTCGGCCCGCAGGAGTTCGAGGCCGCCATCGCGATGGAGCGACCGGCAGGCGTCTTCGTTTCTATCAAGAAGCGCGGCGACCTGCGGGGCTGCATCGGCACGATCGAGGCGACGCAGGGAAGCCTTAGCATGGAGATCGTGCACAACGCCATCGCCGCCTGCAGCCGCGACCCGCGCTTTCTGCCGATCACTGACGACGAGCTGCGCCACCTCTCATACAGCGTCGACGTGCTGACGGAGCCGGAGCTGATCGGCGGCGAGGAGGAGCTCGATCCGAGGCGCTACGGCGTCATCGTAGAATGCGGCATGCGGCGCGGGCTGCTCTTGCCCGACCTGGAGGGCATCGACAGCGTCGGGGAGCAGGTGCGGATTGCCCGGATGAAGGCGGGTATCAAAGACGACGATAGCGTGCGGCTGTATCGGTTCGAAGTTAGGCGTTTCACTTAGATTCCTCTTCTGCCCTACCTCTCAAGCTAAACGTATAATAGAATCACTTCAGTCCTGCCGCCGAGGTCGAATTGCCCGAGAAGATCTTCATGGGTGTAGCGTGGCCGTACGCCAATGGCTCTCTTCACCTGGGCCAGATAGCGGGCGCATATCTGCCGCCGGACATCTTCGCGCGCTACCACCGACTGAAGGGCAACACCGTTCTAATGGTCTCGGGCAGCGACCAGCACGGCACGCCGATAACCGTCCGCGCGCAGGAGGAGGGCGTCACGCCGGGAGAGCTGGCGGCGCGCTTCCACCGAGAGTTCCTCGAATCGTGGCGGGCCCTCGGCATCGGCTTCGATCTGTACACGACGACCGGCACGGCGAATCACGCCGCCGTGACGCAGGATATGTTCCTGCGCCTGTACGAGAAGGGCGACATCTACCTCGACCGGATGCGGCTGCCGTACTGCACCGTTGAGCAGAAGTTCCTGCTGGACCGCTACGTCGAAGGCACGTGCCCGATCTGCGGCTACGCATCAGCCCGTGGCGACCAGTGCGACAACTGCGGCAATCCGCTCGACCCCGAAGAGCTCATCGACGCGCACTGCAAGTTCGACGGCTCGACGCCGGAGGTGCGGGAGTCGGAGCACTTCTTCCTGCGGCTGAGCGCCTACAACGAGCCGCTGAAGGCATGGCTATCGCAGGGCAAGGCGCACTGGCGGCGAAACGTCCTCAACTTCTCGCTGGGAGCGCTGGAACAGGGACTGCGCGACCGGGCGATCACCCGCAACGTCGAGTGGGGCATCGAGATACCGCTGCCCGGCTACGAGCGGAAGCGGATCTACGTCTGGTTCGAGGCGGTCATCGGCTATCTGTCGGCGGCGAAGGAATGGGCGCAGATTTGCGGCACGCCGGAGGCCTGGCGCGAGTTCTGGGAAGACCCGGCGTGCAAGGGCTACTACTTCATCGGCAAGGACAACATCTGGTTCCACACGCTGAGCTGGCCGTCGATGCTGATGTCCTACGGCGGTCTCAACCTGCCGTATGACGTGCCGGCCAACCAGTACCTGAACTTCGGCGGCGGCAAGGCGTCGACGAGCCGGGGCACGGCGCCCTTCCTGCCGGCGTACCTCGCCCGCTACGACGCCGACACACTCCGCTACTATCTGGCGGCGATCATGCCGGAAACGGCTGACAGCGAGTTCAGCGACGCCGACCTGCTCCGTCGCAACAACGACGAGCTGGTGGCGACATGGGGGAACCTGGCGCACCGGGTGCTCACGTTCACGTATCGCCGGTTCGAGGGGCGCGCGCCGTCGCCGACCGCGCTCGACGACGATAGCCAGGCGCTGCTGGCAAAGGCGGGAGCGGCGGTAGCCGAGGTGGGCGACAACATCGGGCAGTGCCGCTTTCGAGCCGGCCTTGCAGCGGCGATGGCCTTCGCGCAGGAAACGAACCGCTATCTGGACGACAAGGCGCCGTGGAAGGCGATCCGGAACGAGCCGGAATCGGCGGCGATGTCGCTGTACACGGCTCTGAACGCGATCAACGCGCTCAAGGTCGCCTTCTACCCGTATCTGCCGTTCACCAGCGAGAAGCTGCACGGCTTCCTCGGCTTCGACGGCGACGTTGCGTCCGGAGGGTGGCAGGCGCTCCTGGTGCCGCCGGACCAGCCGCTGCGGGAGCCGGAGGCGCTGTTCAAGAAGCTGGAACCGCCAGCGGAGGGGGAATGACCTCGTTCTTCGACTCGCATTGCCACCTGCAGATGTCGCACTTCGCGTCGGACCTGCCGCAGGTGCTGGAGCGGGCGCGAGGCGCCGGTTGGGAGGGAGGCGTGGTCATCGGGATGGACGTGGGGAGCAGCCGGCAGGCGATCGAGCTCGCCCGGCGCCACGAAGGTCTGTACGCTACGGTCGGAATGCACCCGCACGAAGCGAGGAACCTGGATGCCGAAGCGCTGGCAATGCTGACGGAGCTCGCGAAGAAGCCCAAAGTCGTGGCTGTCGGCGAAACCGGGCTCGATTTCTATCGCAACCTGTCGACGCCGGCGCTGCAACGCAAGGCATTTCGAGAGCAGCTGAAGCTCGCGGCTGAGACCGGCCTGCCCGTTGTGATCCATGCGCGTCAGGCGCAAGAGGAGACATTCGCGATCCTGAGGGAGTGGGCCGGAAACCAGCCGACGGCAAGAAGGCCGCTTGGCGTCCTGCATTGCTTCGCGGGCGATACCGAGCTCGCGGCATCTTACGTTGAGCTGGGGTTCATGGTATCGTTCGCGGGAAACGTGACGTACCCAAACGCAAGGAAGCTGCAAGCGGCCGCGGCGTCTGTGGCGCTGGAGAGCCTCCTTGTCGAGACGGACTGTCCGTTCTTGGCGCCGCAGAGCCGGCGTGGCAAGCGCTGCGAGCCCGCCTACGTTTTCGAGACGATTCAGTTCATCGCCGGGCTGCGAGAGGGCGCCGCGGACGAGGTGGCGTCTGCCACGGCAGTTAACGCGCGACGGCTTTACCGGCTATAGGGTAAACTAGGGCCATGAGAAGCACTGCCAGCCTTTACGAGCCCGTCCTCACCGAGATGGGCCGCGTTGAGGAGACGCTGAGGTCGCTGACCGACGGTGAATCGCCGTGGCTGGCGGAGATGCTGGCGGCTGTTCTCTTCAACGGCGGCAAGCGGGTGCGCCCAGCGGTCTGTCTCCTGGCGAGCAGGTTTGGTGACCACGATTCCGAGCTTTGCGTGCCTCTGGCGGCGGCGCTGGAGCTTCTTCACGCGGCCAGCCTCGTCCATGACGACGTTATCGACGAGGCTGGTACCAGGCGCGGCCGGCCAACGGCGGGACGGCTGTTCGATAACCACGCCGCGGTCATTCTCGGCGACTACATTTTCGCCCAGGCGGCCGCGCTGGTGGCCCGCACCGACAACCCGACCGTCACGCGCCTCTTCGCAGAGACGATGGTGATGATGTCGAGCGCCCAGCTCGAGGAGGACCGCGTGGCGTTCGACTACGGCCAGACGCTGGACAATTACCTGCGACGGATTCGCGGCAAGACGGCATCGCTGTTCGCGGTCGCGGCACATGGCGGCGCGCTAGCAAACGGTGTCACCATGGAGAACGCCCGATCGCTGCGGGCCTACGGCGAGAACCTCGGGATGGCTTTCCAGATCGTCGACGACATACTGGACTTCAGCGGCGACGAGGCGGAGATGGGGAAGCCGATCGGCAGCGACCTCTCACAGGGGACGCTGACGCTGCCGTCGCTATTGCTTATGGAGCGACACCCGAACGAGAACCCGGTGAAGACGTTCTTCCTCGATGGCGGCGGCCCGCAGCATCTCGAAGAGGCGATCGCAATGGTGCGCGAGTCCGGTGTCCTGCATCAGGCGCACGCGACGGCAAGGGGCTTCGGCGAAGCGGCACGGGCGGCGCTGGCAGCGCTGCCGTCGACGCCGCAGCGGAGGTCGCTAGAGGATATCGCGGAGTACGTGCTGGCGCGGCGGGCGTAGACGCGCAAAGGTCGTGGTCGTCCGGACTTCGTGAGGGCCGAGGCTGGAAAGCCTCGGCTACGTTGTTTTTGGGGAGCGTGTTTGTGGACGCCGAGACTGCAAAGCCCCGCCTGCCGGCGGGCAGGCTTGGCTACGTGGTTTGTTGGGTCGACGCGGCCGGGGTGCGGCGCAGAGTTTCGAGGAAGCGCGCGGAGCGGACGTCGCGCTCCAGGACGTAGAGGACGTACTCCCGCAGGTGGCCCTCCAGCTCCGACTCCAGCGCTCGGTCGGTCCGGACGCGCATCACTTCAGCGAAGCTGCCCTTTTGCAGCAGGCGCATCATCTTCAAGGCGTTCACTGAGAGCGGCCGCGACAGCGGCGCTTTGACGGCGCAGGCGTCGCAGAGGACGCCGCCCGCTTCGGCGCTCCAGCCGTTCGTGACGGGCTTCAGCGAGGCGCCGCACAGCACACAGACCTCCGTCTGCGGCTGATAGCCCAGCTCGCCGAGGAGTCGCATCTCGAAGAAGCGCATGATTATGTCGAGTCGCTCTTCGGTGGCCAGGCGGCGAAGCGTCTCGAGAAGAAGGCGGAAGACGGGGTAGCTCTCCTGGCGCTCGGGCGTGAAGCGTTCGACGAGCTCGGCGGCATAGAGGGCGCGGCCGGTGCGCTCCAGGTCCTCACGCAGGGACGGGAAGACTTCCAGCGTCTGTGCCTGGGTGACGATGTCCAGCTCGCGGCCGCGGGCGAACATGAATGACGTGTAGGTCAGCGGCTCGACGTGACCGCCGAGCTTGCTGCGCGGGCGTCGCACCCCCTTGGCGACGGCGTCGAGCTTGCCGAGGTTGGGCGTGAGGATTGTGACGATCTTGTCGGCCTCGCCTAGGCGGCGCTGGCGCAGGACGATACCGGTGGTCTTGTAGACGCGAGGGACGGGCAAAGCTACTTCGCTACCGGCTGAACAATGACCGCCGTTCCGTAGGCCAGCACTTCGGCCATGCCGGAGACCTGCTCGGAGTCGTATCGCATGCCGATGACGGCGTTGGCGCCCAGCGTCTCGGCATGGGCGACCATCTCGTCGAAGGCTTCCTGTCGCGAGCGGTCGCACAACGCCACCCAGGCCTTTATGCGCCCGCCGAATGCCCCTCGCAGGACGGAGAGTACCGTCTGCACCCAGTTGGTCGTCCGCACGGTTATCCCGCGCACGACGCCCAGATACTGCGTGATCTGATGGCCCTCCACCTCGAAGCCCGTCGTCACAGTCATTTCCGGCACTTGCTGCACTCCTTTCGGCTAGACTTCCTGGCGGCCTTCGAGGGCGCGGGTGAGTGTTACGTCGTCTGCGTATTCGAGGTCGGCGCCGACGGGCAGGCCGCGGGCAAGCCGGGTGATGCGGATGCCCAGCGGCGCGATGAGCCGCGTCAGGTACATGGCGGTAGCCTCGCCCTCCAGATTTGGGTTCGTCGCCATGATCACTTCCTGCACCTCAGCCGGCGGTCTCAGCCGCGCCAGGAGCTCGCGCACCTTCAGCTCGTCGGGGCCAATGCCGTCCATGGGCGAGATGACGCCGTGGAGGACGTGATATAGCCCCTTGTAGCTGCCCGTGCGCTCGAGCGCCAGAATATCGAGGGGCTCTTCGACGACGCAGATCTTCGAGCGGTCGCGCTGGTCGTCGCGGCAGATGGCGCAGGGGTCGGTGTCGGTGATGTTCTGGCAGGTGGAGCAGAGGACGATCTTCTCCTTCACCTCCAGGATGGCCTGGGCGAGGGCCTGAGCTTCTTCGGCCGGCGCGCGGAGGAGGTAGTAGGTGAGCCGCTGGGCGCTCTTGGGGCCGATGCCGGGCAGCTTGTTGAACGCGTCGATTAGGCGGCTGACGGGCAGCGCGGCGCTGGTCTGGGTCATCGAGTCTTCGCCGCTCCTAACGCATGCCCGGCAAGCCGGGCCCGAGGCCGGATGTGAGGCCGGCCATGTGCTCCGCCTGCAGCGCCTGCGCCTTCTGAAACGCCTCGTTGAAGGCGGCGATCACTAGGTCTTCGAGCATCTCGACGTCTTCGGGGTCGACGACTTCGGGCGAGATCTCAGCGAGCGGATCTCCAGGCTGCCGGTGACTGTGGCTTTGACGGCGCCGCCGCCGGCCGTGCCCTCCGCCGTCAGGTTGGCGAGCTCTTCCTGCGCTTTCGCCAGGCGCGACTGCATCTGCTGGATCTGGCGCATCATGTCGCGATTCATCTTCATGGCATGTCTCCTTCGTCCTCGCCGCCGATGACCCGCGCGCCGAACTCGCGGGCGGCGCGAACGAGATGTCCGCCAGCAGCCGGCCTGCTCGCCATCGCCTGCGGATCGTAGACGCACTTCACTTCGTAGGGCGCGCCCAGGACCTTTTGGACCGCCTCGCGCAGCGCCTGCAGGTAGGCGCCGCCCTCGCCGGCGTTCATCTTCTCCACCAGCGGGCCGTGGCGGAAGGCGAAGACGATCGTGTTGTCCTCGACGGCGGTGATGGCGCAGCCGCTGTTGAGCAGGGCGCCGGTCTTGAAGTTGATCTTGCGCGCGAGCTGATAGATGGCGGGCCACTTCTCGCGAAGGGCGCCGATCTCCGCCGGCACAGGCTCCGCAGGGGGGACGAAATCGACCTCCGGTTCGTCGTGGCCATCGTCGCGGTCGACGGCGGCCGGAGCGGCGGCACGACGGCGCGAAGGGGCGCCGGCCGGGCGCTCTTCGCGGGCAGCGGGCGGCGGGAAGGCCGGACGAGCGGGCGGAGGCTCTCGATGCGCTGGCGGAGGCGGCGCGACGCGACGTGCTTCCGCTGCTTCGCGGGCGAGGACGCACTCGGCGAGGGCCATCTCCAGCGGCAGCGACGACAGGGGGTCGCCGCGGACGTTGACCTGGCCGAAGGCGCGGAGAGCGCGGACGATCTCGTCCTTGCCGACGCCTTCCAGCGTCTTCTTTATCTCGTTCGCCTGCTCTTTCGTCAGGCTGAGGGCGCTTTCGGCGCCCGCGGCCGCGAGCAGCAGCCGTCGCAGGTGAGCGACGACCTCTCGCTGGAACTGGCGCAGGTCGAGGCCGTCGTCGCGGACGGCGGCGATGAGCGCCAGGCCCTCGCCGAGATCGCCGCGCAGCACCAGCCGCGCCAGCTCGCCGCTGCGGGCGTCGCCGCTGAGGCCGAGGCCGCTCTCGACTGTCTCGACGCTCAGCTCGCGGCCGTGGTAATCGACGGCCTGCTCCAGCAGATTGATGGCGTCGCGCATGCTTCCGGTCGCGGAGCGGGCGATGAGCTCCAGGCCTTCACGCGGGCAGGTTATGCCCTCCTCGTCGCAGATGCGGGCGAGACGCTCGACCGCGGCTTCGAGCGGGATGCGACGAAAGTCGAACCGCTGGCAGCGCGACGCGATGGTGGCCGGTATCTTGTGCGGTTCGGTCGTGGCGAGGACGAAGATGACGTGCGGCGGCGGCTCTTCGAGCGTCTTCAGGAGGGCGTTGAAGGCGGGCTCCGTGAGCATGTGCGCTTCGTCGATTATGTAAACTTTGAAGTCGGCGCTGCCCGGCGCGAAGCCGACTTTCTCGCGCAGGCTGCGGATTCTCGTCGATGCCGCGGTTGCTGGCAGCGTCGAGCTCGACCAGGTCCATGGCGCGCCCTTCGAGGAAGGCCAGGCAGGAGTCGCACTTGTTGCAGGGCTCCCCTTCCTGGGGATCGCGGCAGTTGGCGGCCTTCGCGAGGAGGCGCCCGCTGCTGGTCTTGCCCGTGCCGCGCGGCCCGCTGAAGAGATAGGCGTGCGAGACCTTGTGCGAGGCGACGGCGTTGCGCAACGTGCGCATTATAGGCTCCTGGCCGGCGACCTCGCTGAAGGTCTGGGGACGGTACTTGCGGTAGAGGACTTCAGCGGCCATGTGTCAGTGAGATTATAGCACTCCCAGACTCGCCAGCAGAGCCTCCTGGCGCTCCCACATGCGACGCCGATCCGGTTCGTCGGCGTGGTCGTAGCCGAGGAGGTGCAGCAGGCCGTGAATGAGGAGCAAAGCGATCTCACGCTTCAGCGAGTGTCCTGCTTGCTTCGCCTGCCTTCGGGCCGTGGGCAGGGAGATAACGATCTCGCCCAATCGCACCGTTTTGCCAGGAGGAAGGGCGAAGCGCTCGTCGCCCTCGGTCAGAGCAAAGGAGAGGACGTCGGTCGGCGCGTCCTCGCCGCAGAACTGTCGATTGAGAGCGCGAACGGCGGCGTCGCCGGTAATGACGATGCCGATCTCCGCCGGGCCCAACTTCTCGGCGGCGAGGACGCGCCCGGCAAAGCCGCGTAGCTTCTCTTCGTCGACATCGCGTCGGAAGCGGCCATCGACCTTCACCGCGACCGCATACTTCATCTCATGCCTCCGTCGCCATACTAACACGGCGCGCCCACCTTCGGGCAGGAAGACTTTCGTTGACTCTATGTCGTCGCAATGGGGATACTGAAAGTGCTTCTAATGCTGATCGACCTCCACTGCCACACAAATCCCATCTCCTGGGACTCCCGCCTCACGCCGGACGAGCTGATCGACCTGTCGAAGAAGGCGGGCTTCGACGGCGTCTGCCTGACCGAGCACGACTACTTCTGGGACGTCGATGAGTGCGCGGCGCTGGCAACAGAGCACAACTACCTCGTTCTGCCGGGGATCGAGGTGAACACGGAGAACGGCCATATACTGGCCTACGGCCTGACGCACTACCGCTTCGGGATGCACCGGGTGGCGCAACTGGCGGAGATGGTCGATGAGGACGGCGGGGTGATGGTGGCGGCGCATCCATATCGTCGCTACATGCCGTGGTATGAGATGAGCGAAGCCGAGTTGGAGCGCGGCCTCGAGAAGGCGGCAAAGAACCCGGCTTACGGCTACTGCGTCGCGCTGGAGACGCATCACGGCCGCGCCGCGCCGCAGCAGAACGACTTTTCGGAGAGGCTGCGGCAGCGGCTGGGGATGGCCGCGACCGGCGGCAGCGATGCGCATCAACCCAGTCAGGTGGGGCGCTGCGCCACACGCTTTCAAAGTGACATCTCATCGCTGGAAGAGCTCATCGCGGAACTGCGGGCGGGACGCTTCGAGCCGGTGGACTGCCGATGATAGCAGCATGCCTGCCCGTTGTACTTGTTCAGAAACATTGGTGACACCCCGTGCGGCCGTCCGGCTAGAATGGTGTCACTATGCGAATCATCAACGGGATGGCTCCCGGAACGCTCCAGAGACTACATTCTCTCGCGATTGCAGGATTCCCTTGACCGAGGGAATAGCCTTGCGTATCATCACACGGACGGGGCTTTTGGGTGGAGGGACGACATGCGATCTCCGGTTCTCGTCCAAGGGCGACTTCTCAGAACTGTTCTCCTTATACCGTTGGCCGCAATTCTCCTGCTGCTTGCTTCGTCCTGCTATACCTTGCATACGGAGAATTCCTGGATTCGCATCCAGAACCTGGGCAGCGCCGCCGCCAACATCCAGATCAGGTATCTCGACGATCATGGCGTCACCGTCGCCACCGACTCGTGCCCGGGCGTTTGCCCCGCCATCCCGGCGGGCGGCGGCTACACGTTCATTGAAGGCCGCAGCGCCTCTCTTCCGAAAGGGTTCATCGGCTCCGCGGTAGTCACGAGCGACCAGCCCATCGCCGTCCTCCTGGCCAAGGACGTCGACGCGGGCGACGGCTACTACGAGACGGCTGGAGACACCGTCTCCATCAGTGCCGGCGCCGGCAAGCTTTTCCTGCCCCTCGTCATCAGCAAGAACGGCGCCGATCAGGCCTGGAACTCCCGTTTCGCCATCGAGAATGTCGGCGGGACCACCGCCTGCGCCGTCCTCGTCTACACAAGCAGTAGCACCGACTCCGAGGTCTACTGGGACCCGTTCAACCCCGCTGCCGGTGGCGCGCCCCAGGACGGCTGCCCGCAGGGCGGCATCCCGATCGCCGCCGGCGGGACGCTCTTCCGCTCCTACCAGACAATGGGCGTTCCGCCCGGCTTCAGCGGCTCGGTGCGCGTCGACCTATACCCTAACTCCCAGGGCACGCCCCCGTCGCAGCAGTTCGTCGTTGCGACGACTGACGTCTTCAACGTCGACACGCATCAGCTCGCGGGCTACAGCGGCCTTACGAGCAGCGACATGGGTACTTCCCTCCTCCTGCCGATCATCGAGCGTCAGGCGGGCGGCGAGTGGAGCACCGACTTCGAGGTAATGAATAGCGATACGGGCCAGGCGGCCACGGTGACGTTGAAGATCAGCGGCGTCGATGCCAATAACCAGCCGGTGACCAAGGCAAGCAGCTTCGCCATCCAGGCCTCGCGGCAGTGCTTCCAGGACAGTGACGTCGCCAACTGCCTTTCGCCGGGAGACACGCTGCCGCCGGGGTTCGAAGGGTCAGCGCTGATAACCTCGAACAGGCCAATCGGCGTCGTGGTGTCGCGCTCCTCCGACCACGGCGACGTTTACACAAGCTACCGGGGTTTGAGAACGGACACGGCCGGCACGACCGTCTACCTGCCGCTGGTTGACAAGAATTCGCCCGACGGGGCGAGCCGCGCCGGTCTCAACTCGTGGGTGCAGGTGGCTACGGTCGATGGCGGCTCCGCGAATCTGACCATCCAGTACGTCAGCGGCGACCTGCCGGGAGGCCAGATCTCGTACAAGACGAAGATCAGCGGGAGCCTCAAGCTTCTTCAGTCGTGGGAGAGCAAACTGCCGGCATCGTTCACCGGCTCCATGGTCATTACTTCGGACAAGCCGATCGTCGCGCTGGCGGACGTAATAGCCGGCGCCTATCCGGGCGACACGGACCTGATGTACGACGGGGTCACAGCCCCCTAGGGCGAGACTCCTTCTTGACGCCAACAGGGGCTCGATTCTCGTCGGGCCCCTTTCGCATCATCGACAGCGTCGCGCCATCATGCCACGTGGTCCTGTTCCAAAGGCGTGTTGAGATGCGAGGCCAGCTCTCGGGCGTGGTGCTCGCAGTACAGACCGTCGCCGGTGTACTGGTGGAAGTGCAGGCGGGCGCCTTTCCAGGAAACGCGGTGCGCAACGTCCCAGCCCAGCGGCAGGCGACAGCGTCGGGTGCCGCGTTCTTTGTCGACGTGCGTCACGACGCAGGTGGCCCAGCGAGCGCGCAGGCCGTCGCAGTGGGCGTGCTTATGCCAGCCCTTCTCGCCGCCGCAGCTTGGACAGGACTTGCTGTCCTTACTGACGAGGGCGTAGTGAATTCCATGGTCACGCTTGGCTGGCTTTCCCATGGCTGCGCCTCCTGCACCGAAGATCACCCTTGCGACCACATAATCGACACTTTGCTGCGGAGGTTGAGCAGGTGGATCTGCGAGGCGAGCGGTCGGGACGGGGAGCAGTGAGTCGTACGGCGCCAGCGGTCGGAGCGATTCGTCGCGAGGAGTTGGAGCGGGGGACGGGATTCGAACCCGCGACGCCCTGCTTGGAAGAAACGGAGTAACCGACTCAAGTGCAGCCCAAGAACCTAGGCTGACACCGGATCTGTCGCCGATCTCCCGTCCAGCCACGTCGCCCGCGCTCGACCTCGACCGGTCTCTAGCTGCGTCATCCAGGATATCGATTGCCGCCTTACTTCGCGTTCGGCGCCTTCTTGATCTTCTCCTGCTTAGGCTTCTTGACCTTCTTGCCGCCCTTGTCCTTGCGTGCCATCCTGTCCTCCTTCCGCTGTCGTCAGAATAGCAGCACAAGCCAGCGCTTTCTAGCCCCGCCGCGCGCCCCTCGCCCGCTCGCTTGCCCGCTCGCTTGCCGCGAGCAGCCGCTTTCGCAGTCGCAAGCTCTTCGGCGTTACCTCCAGCATCTCGTCCTCAGCGATCCACTCCAGCGCCTGCTCAAGCGACATGCGCCGCACCGGCAGCAGTTGTACTGCAATATCCGATGTCGATGAGCGGATGTTGGTGAGCTTCTTCTCCTTCGTGATGTTGAGGTTGATATCCCTCTCACGCGCGTTCTCCCCAATGATCATCCCCTCGTACACGCGCTCCCCCGGCTCGACGAAAATCTCCCCGCGCTCCTGCGCCTGCTCCATAGCGTACGCCATCACCGCGCCCGTGCGATCCGCCACCAGCGCGCCGTTCGTGCGATGCTCGATGTCTCCCTGCCATGGCTTATACCCATCAAACAGGTGGTTCAGTAGACCGGTGCCACGCGTGTCTGTCAGGAACTGGCTGCGGAAGCCGATGAGCCCCCGCGATGGGATGCGGAACTCCAGCCTTACCCGGCCCGTGCCGTGGTTCACCATGTTCGTCATGCGCCCCTTGCGGATGGCGATCTTCTGCGACACGATACCCACGTACTCATCCGGGCAGTCGATCACCAGGTGCTCCATGGGCTCGTGCACCACGCCATCGATTTCGCGTGTTATCACCTGCGGCTTGCTGGCCGACAGCTCAAACCCTTCGCGCCGCATCGTCTCGATTAAGATCGCCATCTGCAACTCACCGCGGCCCGACACCTTGAAGCTATCCGCCGAGTCGCCCGGCTCGACGCGCAGCGCCACGTTCGTGAGCACCTCCCGCTCCAGCCTGTCCTTCAGGTTTCGCAACGTCACGAACCGTCCCTCCTGACCCGCGAAGGGCGACGTGTTCATCGAAAACATCATGCTCACGGTCGGCTCGTCGATAATCACACGCGGAAGCGCCCGCGGGTCATCCGCATCAGTGATAGTGTCGCCGATATTCACCTCGTCGAATCCTGCCAGTTGTACGATCTCCCCCGGCCCGGCCTGGGTCACCTCGACGCGCTCCAACCCCTCAAATGTGTACAGATAGCTTACCCGGGCGCGATCGATGCTGCCGCCCTCGCGCACAAGCGCCACATCCTGCTTCGCGCGCAGGCGCCCGTTGACGATGCGTCCTACCGCCAGCCGTCCGACAAAATCCGAGTAATCGAGATTCAGCACCAGCATCTGCAGGGGCATTGACGGCTGATAGCGCGGTGCCGGAATCGACCGGATGATCTCCTTGAACAGCGGCTCGAGGCGATGGTCCTGGCCGTCAGGCGTCAGCCGAACAACGCCGCCACGCGCGATCGTGTACAGCACCGGAAAATCGAGTTGGGACTCGTGCGCGTCGAGGTCGATGAAAAGGTCGTAGATCTCGTCCAGCACTTCCTGCGGCCGCGCGTCCTTCCGGTCGATCTTGTTGATCACGACGATGGGCGGCAGCTCTAGTTCCAGCGCCTTCTTCAACACGAAGCGCGTCTGCGGCAGCGGCCCTTCACTGGCGTCGACCAGCAGCAGCACGCCGTCCACCATCTTCAGCGTGCGTTCCACCTCGCCCCCGAAGTCGGCATGTCCGGGCGTATCGACGATGTTGATCTTGTACCGGCCAAACCGCACCGCTGTGTTCTTAGCCAGAATCGTGATCCCCTTCTCGCGTTCCAGGTCGTTCGAGTCCATCACCCGGTCTACGACCTCTTGGTTCTCGCGGAAGACGCCGGTCTGCCGCAGCATCGCGTCGACCAGCGTAGTCTTGCCGTGGTCGACGTGGGAGATGATCGCGATGTTGCGGATGTTCTTTCGGACGGTTTCGCCCTTGGTTGGACTGACTTGGGCTGTCCTCATGCTGCTCCATCAAGAAAGCCGGGCGATTCGCTCGGCTTCGTATCTAGTGTACCATGCGAAAACAGTGGAGCGGGGGACGGGATTCGAACCCGCAACGTCCTGCTTGGAAGAAACGGAGTAACCGACTCAAGTGCAGCCGATAAACCTAGGCTGACGTCGGATCTGCCGCCGATCTCCCGTCCAGCACGTCGCCCGACGCTCAGAATTGAGGGAGGGTGCTCAGGCAACCCTCCCTCCGTGTTCCCAATCCACTGGCACACTCACCAGCATCCTGCCTAGGCTTTCGAACCGTGTCGCTGGTCCGAGTTGGGCCGGCGTCCCATGCCGCGCGCGATGTCGGCGGCGAAATTGGCGGCTGTTCCTACAACACCGCGCTGGTGGGGGATGGGGCGCATCGCGTTCGACAGATACGGGCGCTTCTCGGCGTAAGCCCGCACCTCCTCCAGCGTCACGCCGTAGGCGTCGAGCACGCGCTGCAACTCGCCACGGGCCTTGTCTTTCGCCTCCTGCAGCTTCATCTGCACCCGGCTCTTGACCAGCACCTCGCCGTCTCCCGTCGTCTCGATAGGGATAAAGACCGTGTCGGCCAGGTCGCTCACCACCTTCGCCTGGACGCCGTCGCTGATCGTGCTGGGCATGCAGCCGAAAGGCTTGATGGAGATCATCATGTGGGCCTTGGCGTGTCGCACCATATGTATGTGCTTGGTGACCTCCAAGTGGCCCTCGCCGGCGATGAGGCGCTTCTCGTAGTACCCTTCGGAGTAGCGGTCGAGCGTGCCCATCGCCGGGAAGCCCTGCGGCTTCATATTCATGATGGCGCGGTAGAAGGTGTAGAGGATCTCCCCGAAGTGCTTGCCTGCGCGGAGCCCGAACCAGACGAGCCAGGGGTTGGCCGTGCCCATCCCCTGCCGGTCTGACTTGACGAAGAGGCGATCCCGCACCTTGAGCTCGTTGAGCCAGATCATGTACTCGAACCAGGCCCCGACCGTGTCCAGCATCACCTCGGCGCCCTCGTCTTCCAGCCAGTGCAGGAGACGGTGGTTCGACTCGTCTTCCGCGTGCTTGAGGAAGAACTCGCCGGTGACCTTCACCCGTGGCTTGACCCTCAGGTAATCGACCTCGATGCGGCCGAGCTTGACCCTGATAGCCGCCATCGTCTTCGATATGGAGAGCCCCTCTCTTGCTGCCACCCGCACCATCTCGCGGGCCTCCGCCAGCGCCTTGTCGGCGGCGCCGGAGACGACCTCGTATGGCCGGATCTGGCAGGCGAGGTCGCCCAGGAGGTCGGCGGCGATCGCCACCTTGGCGAAACGCCAGAACACCTTGGGCGTCATCTGCACCCCCGCCGACTCCTGATTGATGTCGAGGCCGTGGGCGATGTCCAGCATCGCGATCCGGAAGTTGGGGAAGCCGGCCGCCTTGAGCGCTTTGCGCATATCCGCCTCGTACATCCCCATCCGGCAGGGCCCGCAGTCGCTCGCCCAGAGGAGGGCAAAGCGCTCTTCGATCTCGCTGTCTAAGAGCCCTTCCCGCCGTCGCTCGAATAGGAACCTGAGCAGGGTGCCGATCGTGTAGTAAGTGGGGTTGCACTGCCCACGGTTACAGAACTCCTTGCCGATGGCGAGCGACTCCTGGTTAGGGGTGGGAAGTCGCTGCGCTTTGTAGCCGAGCCCCTCCAGCACTCCCAGGAGCACCTCCTGGAGAGTGGCGGGGAGCGCGCAAAAGACGATGGTCGTCTCGGCCTTGTTTATCGGCGTGGTGGGCTCGGCGGGCCGCTTGAAATGGCGTACCTCCGGTCCCTCGACGCCCATCTCCTGGACTAGGGCGCGTCGGAAGGCCTCAACCTTCGCCTCGATCTCAGCCGCTGACTCTATCGTGGACACGTTCCCCTCGCGTTAGAAGCATCTTCTCCTGCAAGCGCTTGCGGTACCTCGCCACCTGCCGCTCGATCTCTTGCGCTGTCTCACGGCGACTCTGCATGTCCTCCAGCCGGCGGCGGAGGAAGTAGTCGATTGTCTCCACCCGCAGCCTGATCGAGCCGACCGGGCGGTTCTCGTCGAGGTCATGGAAGGCGAAGTATGGCGTACCGGCCGCCTCGAGTATGCCCTCGATCACATGGTAGATGGGGGAGTCGAGGCCGCACTTGAAGGAGGAGAAGTCGATGCCGGCCAGGTTCGGATGGCGGGCCACGAACTTCGCCGCCCAGACCTTGCGGCTGGTGTTCTCGCTGAAGGTATGTTTCCAGACATCGTGAACGTCCCTCGGGTCGGCGATGTCCCCCACGCGTACCTCCTCACCGAAGAGCCGGTCGAGGACATCATCATCCATGGGCAGCGAGTCGATGGTGAAAACGGGGTAGCCCAGCCGCTGGATCAGCGCTGGTATGTCGTGATTCACGCCCGGGTCGTTGTGGTAGGGGCGACCAAGCAGCACTACCCCGAGACGGCCCTCCTCCTCAAGCCGGTCGAGGACCTCCCGTGCCCGTCTCCTCAGGCTATCGCGGAACGCCGCCAGCGCTCGGTAGCCCTCCTGCATCGCTGCCGCGTTCTCCTCCGGGCTCACGCCGAGGATCGGGCGGACGAAGGTCAACATCTGCTGCTCGAAGAGGTTGGGCTCGCCCATGTGGAGCACGGGGTCGTAGAAGGACGCTCCTTTCTCGGCGAAGGCGTCTTTCTCCGTCGTGAAGGCTGCCTTTACTACCTCGGGTATCCCTTGCACCGTGGGACAGCTCCAGCCTGCCTGGCACTCATAGATGTCGCTGGGGACGTTCATCATCTCCGGGAAGAAGATGATATCCGGCTGCTTCTTGGTGAGGAGGTTGTGGACGTGGGAGATTGCGATCTTCGCCGGGTAACAGGGATCGATGGAGCCGCGCCGCGAGCCCTCGCGGAACATCTGGTCGTCGGTGTAGTCGGACCAGAGAATGTGACTGTGGGGCACGCCCAGGCTTTCCAGATAGGCGGTGAAGAACGGGGCGTAGGAGTACATGGTGAGCAGCCGTGGGATGCCGATTCGCACCGTCGCCCGCCGCTCCCGCAGTCGGGCCACCGTCCGGCTGCCGTCCCGGCCCGGCAAGAAGCGCCGTCCATTGCCATCGGTGGCAGCCACGCTCTGCGGCGAGTAGCTGCGGAACGCCTCGCGGGCGGCGATCTCGACGAAATTGGGGTTCGCCTTCTTCACTGTATTCTCGCGGGTGTTGAAGGCCCTCACCTTGTCGAAGCTCTCCGACATCCCCCGCTCGCAGGTGGCGGAGATGAAGCGCGACGTGTGCTCGGGCGAGGTCCTGATGTCGATGAAGGTGCGCAAACACTTGTTCTTGCAGAATGAGCAGCCGGTAGATTCGTCCCGGGTAGCGGTGAAGGTGAGAGCCTCGACCCGGTCGAAGCCGATGAACGAGCTCTGTCTGCCGTCGCTCACGCGGATCGCTTCGCTGGCAGCACCGAGAGCACCGCTCTCGCCGGCGTGCGGGTGGACGTGGATCTTCGCGTCGGGTACACGAGCTTTGATGAAGTCGTACTGCGCCTTGACCACGGCGAGGTTGTAGTGTGTTCCTCCCTGCAGGAGGAAGGTCTTGCCGAAGCGGGCCAGGTTCGTCTCCTGGACAACGTAGAGCCAGACGTTCTTGGGCAGGGTCAGGGCAAGGCCGGCCATGATCTCCGACGGTTGCCAGCCGAGCTGCTGGAAGTGGGAGATGTCTTGCTCCAGGAAGACGGCGCAGCCGTAGTGAAACGCCGGCGCCCGCTCGGCGCTGAGCGCGACGTCGGCCCACTGATTGAGGTCGTAGCCGAAGCGGGCGGTCGTGCTCTGGAGGAAATAGCCGTTGCCGGCGGAGCACTGCGTGTTGAGCTTGAAGTCCTTGACCGCGCCTGCCTTCATGATGATGACCTTGATGTCCTGTCCCCCAACATCCGCGATCACGTCCACATCGGGGTAGTAGCGGATGGCGGATTGGGCGTGGGCAACCGTCTCCGGGATCGCCAGGTCGGCGCCGAGCGCCTCCTTGAGCAGGTCCTTCGCATAGCCCGTCGTGGCCATGCCGAGGATGCGCAGGCGCGCGCCCTGCCCCTCCACCTGGCGGCGCAACTCGCCCAGCACGTCCTTCGCGTCCTGAAGAGGGTTCGCCTTGCAGAGTTGGTAGGCCTTCGCCAGCAGATTGCCTCTAACGTCCGTGAGGACGGCCTTCGTCGAGGTTGAACCACCGTCCAGCCCCAAGTATGCTTCCACGACCCGGCCGGGTGGGAAGGCGAGAGGCGTGAACGGCTTCGTGCCGTAGAGACGGCGGAACTCCTCAATGTCTTCCCCAGGGGCGAGGGGACCCCGCTGGCCGGTGTCCAGCTTCGCTTTCCGCCGACCGAGGTCGATGTACTCCTCCAGCGCTGCCGTCCCGGCGTAGGTGCTAGCGAGTCCCTCCTCCTGCTGCCCGTAAAGAGCCGTCCCCAAGGCTGCGTAGTATAGGGAGTGCTCCGGCACAACGATCAACTCCTCGGCGTCGAGGCCGGTGGGCAGCGCCAGCCCCCGTTCCTCCCAGAGAAGCGGCACATGTCGCCGCCACGCCTCCTGCAGGCAGGGAAGGAAGGTATTGGGGCCGCCCAGCAGGAGCACCTTGGGGCGCAGAACGTTGCCGCGGGTGAGCACGCTCAGGTTCTGCTGGACTATCGCTTCGAACAGCGAGACTATCAGGTCTTCGGGGGGGACGCCCTGCTTCTGGAGGCTGTTCATATCGGTCTCCGCGAAGACGCCGCACTTGCCGGCGACAGGGTACACATTCGCGCTGGCGTGCCGAACTCCCCGGAGCTGTGCCGGGCTCAGGTGTAGCTTCGCCGCGATACGGTCGATGACGGCGCCCGTGCCACCGGCGCACTTGTCGTTCATGTTGGCGAGCTTCCGCTTGCGACCCGTCTTCGGGTCCTCCCGCCAGATGATGATCTTGGCGTCCTGCCCTCCCAGCTCGATGACCGAGCCCACGTCCGGCTGCAGCGCTTCCGCCGCCAGCGAGACGGCGTTGACCTCCTGCACGAACCGCGCCCCAATGTACGGGGCGAGCGTCGCGCCGCCGCTTCCCGTGACGAAGATGCGGAACTGCTCGGCGGGCAAGAGGAAGCGCGCTTCTATCTCCTTGAGAACCTCGAGGACCTTCTCCGGCTGGCGCGTCTCATGAAGGCGATAGTCGGCGCAGAGGATCTCCTTGCTGTCGGGCGCAACGACCACGTACTTGACGGCTGCGGAGCCAACGTCAAGCCCGATGATGAGCTCGCGGTGAGACGAGCCGTCGCCGTCCTGACGAGGTGTCAAGACCGACGACGGCGAAGCATATGTGATACCGTCACCTTCAACCTCCAAGATCTACCCGCGATGCCATCCCCCTGAATAGGACGAGCCCCGCCGGCGCAAGACGCTCTGTAGAGTGGCAGCTCGGACCCCGCGATCTCCAATAATACTAGTTGACATGCCCTCAATCCCGCGACCCTCTGCGAACGCTACCACAGTCCGTGCTAGTGCGACTACCGCCCCCAGCCGTAACGAGTCGGAGCATCTGCTGGGGAATCGGATGGTTGCCGCGTCGGCAACGCGGAAGGCTGGGATTTGGCCCAGCCTTGCCTCTTGTATGTCAACGCTGGAGCGGGGGACGGGATTCGAACCCGCAACGTCCTGCTTGGAAGGATTATGCCCGCTCCGTCGAATCTATTTTGAGCCCCAAAACGGCCATTTCGGCCCGTCTTAGCCCTCTGTCTCCAAAACTTCAGGCCCTTTGTCTCCGTCAGATGCCATCGCCAACGTGGCAGCTGATGGCAAGAATTCTACGCGGGAGCAACAGTCTCAGCAAGCGTTGGCGTTGCGGAAAGCCGCTTCAGGCTCATCCGCCCATGCGTGCTGCGGTCACGCCCGGTGTAGTAGTCGCCGTCGAGAGATTGGTCCTCCAAGTTAACCTCAAGGATTGCGGTGCCGTGGTGAATATGCATGGTCTCGACAGCTGAGTATAGCGGCTCGTTGAGATAGGTGTACGTAAGGAGCGGACGCGGGCATTCACGGGTTAGTACAGACGCGGTCTTGCTTGAGGATTTCGAATGTAATCCCTGCAAGCGGATGTTCATCCTCGTCCAAGTTTGCGCGATTGTCAACTCAACGTCATGGTTACCATTGTCGTGGGAGGACCAAAGGGTGCCTGACCATCCACCATCGAGTGTGGGCGCTCGTATGTTCAGAAGTCTACGCACCAACGGAAAGCGCCACGCGTATCTATCAAACCACCAATATAGTAAGAGGAACGCCGGAAAAGGCGTGGGGAGTTCGAGCCACCACCACGCGAAGCCGCCGAGGTTGGCAACCAAGTGGACGGTATAAACAAAGGGTAGACTCGCGACCGCGAGCACGAATGCTACTGTCCTTCGTTCCCCTGAATCAATGTCGTATGTATGCATGGTCAGGAGTTCAGCCAAAGGGCATTTAATCCAGCCAGCCAGTTTCTAGCACAATTTGGGGCCCATTCGTCCGGTCCTGCGCCTAGCAGCGGGAGCAAACCGTTCAGGCACATGAAGTATCTCCAATCGGCTGAGGTTAGATAGTCGTACACCTGCCAGAAGAGCATCTGCCAAGTTGGAGCTATGAACCTCTGGTCTGGAACGTTGGAGACGGCGCACTCCACACAATAGGACCCGGCGTCTTCCTGGGCGAGATAGCCCAAGTCGATGGCTCGTTCGGTCGCATTCTTGTACATGCGCACAGCAGGCTTGAAATTAGTGTAGCTCGTTTGGTTCTTCCGGACGCCATTATCGTGGTGCTGCTTGGGAAAGTTGACGATTCGGCGACGCTCCCTCCGCGTCAAGAAGGCAATGCCATCGTCGGCTATCCATATCGTCTTGTAGACGCGATGGGTGAAGGCTGGCAAAACGTCGGCGGTTATATGCGCATCCGAGTCCTGCCAAACCTTCAAGCATTTATTGCCGTCTATCACGTTCGAGGAGCCGAAGGCGGCGAGCAGCGCGGAGTGTACGTCGTTTCGAAAGTCCTCCCACTGGTAGGTGGCCGGAGGAAGGGAGTTGACATACTGCTGGTCGGCGACGGACAGCTGTGACACGTCAAAATAGAAGGTCTGAGGGCAGTGAACGACAACGTCCACGTCGCTCTCGCCGCGAATATTGGTGGAGTTTCTATAGGAGCCTTGCAGGAACACGTCGATTCCTCGGGCGTTCAGCTGGGGCCACGCATCGATGGCAGACTTGACGCTCGCGTAGGTACGCTCTGAGCCGGCGATGGAACCTTGGCCGGTCCAAGAAGCCAGCTGGGTCTCTGGAATCGACACGAAAAGCCTCATCCCTGTCGTGCTTGGTGCCCTGCAGCCTAGGAGACAGAACGCTTGTCTTATTATAGCGACTGTTTGTCCCACAGACAATTCTCATGGGGTATGCTGGGGTGTTGATAGCCACGGCCGATAGTCGGAGGATTGGATGTCTATGGGACGCAAAGGGGGTCGGCCGTACCGATTCGAGGCCAAACGACCGCGTATAATTGCGGTTATGCTGGGTCTCAGGTTCGAATTTGTTATCTCGCGGGGATGCTTGCGTGAAGGGGTTGACCGAACGAAAGCGGCATGCCCCGGTCGGCGCAGGCGCGCTTGACGATGGCAACGAACTGCGGTTCGTGGAGCGGGGGACGGGATTCGAACCCGCAACGTCCTGCTTGGAAGGATTATGCCCGCCCCGTTGAATCTATTTGAGCCCCAAAACGGCCATTTCGGCCCGCCTTAGCCCCCTGCCTCCAAAGGCCGGAGCCCTTTGTCTCCGAATTAGGGTAGCAGAGAATGGCGTCGGCGGGAAGCCGGTTGCCTGGGTCTGCTAGTGGGGCCACCGTCTCCTGGCATACCAGCCGCCCGCCGCGAAGGCGAGAAGCCCTGCCGCTGCCGCGCCAACGATGGCGGCGTAAGGTGGAGACGACGAGCCCTGCCGCGTAGTGCTGGCGGCGACCCTACCACTAGCCACGTCCGGCAGGTCAGCTATGCCTCCGACGGCACCCGACGGCGTCGCCGGTGTAGGTGTCGGTGTAGGTGTGAGTGTAGGTGTGAGTGTAGGCGTAGGTGTTGGTGTCGGGGTGGGTGCTGCTGGTAGAGGCACCGTCCCGGGGATAGCTCGCCTCACCCCGCTGGCCGGGTAGCCGTCCAAATCAAGCCAACTGCGCTGGTAGTCGAAAGAGCTGCCATTCGAGGTCCAGACGAAAATGGAGATTGAGCCGTTGCCTTGGTCGTACACTGCGGCAACGTCTCCGAAACCGTCTCCGTTGAAATCGCCCCCAACGGCGCCAACAACCTGGTTAAGGTCAAACCCGTGACCTACGGACCACCAGTCTCGCATATAGGTGAATGACGTACCCGTCGAAAGGAAAACGTGGATGCGTGTCGCCCCTCCCCCGTAGTCATAGAGAAGGGCGATGTCAGTGCGCCCATCCTTGTTGAAGTCGCCGGGCACAGCGAATTTCACCCCGCTGGCCGGGTAGCCGTCCAAATCAAGCCAACTGCGCTGGTAGTCGAAAGAGCTGCCATTCGAGGTCCAGACGAAAATGGAGATTGAGCCGTTGCCTTGGTCGTACACTGCGGCAACGTCTCCGAAACCGTCTCCGTTGAAATCGCCCCCAACGGCGCCAACAACCTGGTTAAGGTCAAACCCGTGACCTACGGACCACCAGTCTCGCATATAGGTGAATGACGTACCCGTCGAAAGGAAAACGTGGATGCGTGTCGCCCCTCCCCCGTAGTCATAGAGAAGGGCGATGTCAGTGCGCCCATCCTTGTTGAAGTCGCCGGGCACAGCGAATTTCACCCCGCTGGCCGGGTAGCCGTCCAAATCAAGCCAACTGCGCTGGTAGTCGAAAGAGCTGCCATTCGAGGTCCAGACGAAAATGGAGATTGAGCCGTTGCCTTGGTCGTACACTGCGGCAACGTCTCCGAAACCGTCTCCGTTGAAATCGCCCCCAACGGCGCCAACAACCTGGTTAAGGTCAAACCCGTGACCTACGGACCACCAGTCTCGGAGATAAGTGAATGCCGTACGAGTTGAGACAAAGGCATGGATGCGTGTCGCCCCTCCGCCATAGTCATACAACAAAGCGGCGTCTCCATCCCCATCTTTGTCAAGGTCGAAACACGGATTGGGGGACTCCGAGCATGAAGTGGCCGGAGATGATAGCGTATGGCCGCACCATTCCCCGTTCGCTGGCGTGCACCCATCAGTTGGTCCGGGAGACGGAAATTGGAACACGCCGTCAACGAGAGGCCTCTTGTCGCCTCCGTCTGAGCAGCCCGCGAAGCCAGTGTTGCACCATTGAACGTGAACATGGTCGATGCCGCCGGGCTTACCTGTATACACCGTCCCAATCGCGTCGCCTTGGGAAACAGCCTGACCTGCCGAAACCGTATTGCAGGATGGGTAAGAGGGGTAGTAGTTGAGGTGGACATATAGAAACTTGACTCCGTCGGGAGCGGCGATTATGACGTCACACCCCTCGTCACTGAAGTTGACCGAGCGGACGATTTTTCCGCTGAATACGGCATGAATCGTCTCGTTGCCGGAGTCGCATCCGTTGCAGTCGGTGCGAACCAGGTCGAGGGCATACTGGTCCAAGCCGGATGAGCTGTGGGTGCCAGAGGAATTGTAGCCCTGGACGACTTGCCAAGTCTGACCAGCATCGAAGGGATACGTAAGCGGGTCATGACTAGCGCCGGCGACGGGAGAGGAGGACGCCACGAGGAGAGTGCCAGAAAAACCGAAAACAGGCAACAGCAGAAGTAGCAACAGGATGAGTCTGTTCTTGGCCCTGGTAAGACCAGGGCGTAATACGCGCATCCTGCAACCTCCCTGTTGGCGGAAGTCGATTGGCGGGGCGGCGGGAACTAGCTGCAGACACGCGAATTATACTCTTATCCTAACGTTTGTCAATCACAGTGGTGGGAAGCCGATAGTGTGGAGCGGGACAGTCTATGGGCCCAGCCCACGGGGGTTGCTTAGGATTCGAGGCTAATCGACCGCGTATAATTCCGGTAACATCCATTCTCAGGTTCGGGACTTGCTACCTAGCGGGGATGGTAGCGTGAAAGGGTTGGCCGAAGGTGAGGGACATTCCCCGGTCGGCGCACGCGCGCTTAACGATGGCGACGAATAGCGCGCCCCTGGACTTCCGTATCTTGCCCTCGTGCACCGCTCGCTTCACAAGGCTCAGCGCTTCGAAGATGATGTCCTTCGGTACGGTCGACGCTAGACGACGGTAGTATCCTTCGCTCTCCACGTCGCCGAGAGTCGATAGCATCTCGTCCAGCAGATAACCCTGCTCGTCCTCCGATGGCGCTCTAGCTCTAAACAGAGGCGTTTCTACAACGTCATTTAGTCTTTCTTCTCTTCGTATTGTTTCGGGTGACATTTTTGTCACCGGAGGGGTGTCATTATTGTCACCCCTTGCGAAGCTGTCCTCGTACCTCTTCGCCTCCTCCTCGCTCACGTCCTCGATGTAGAGGATGTTGGTGTGGCCCGGCCGCTCCTCTTTGGTCAAGAGGCCGGCCGCCATTAGCTCGTCGATGTGGCGCTGGATGGTCCGGTCGCTCACTGAGCGGATGGCCGCAAGGTGGTCTACGGACGGGTAGGCGAAGCCTTTGCGAAGGCCCTGGCCGTCCTGCCAGTCAAAGCTGTCGATGACTTGGAAGGTTATCTTGGCGCTGTCTGATACGTGGGGATAGCCGAACAAGAGGACGTTCGAGGTGATGACGAAATGCTTCTTTAGCCGGTTCCTCCGACGAAACGTGACGTTGTCCATAGATGATGCTGCCCACCCGGAAGGTCGACACCTCCAGGCGGGCACGTGCTAATTGATTATGTTACTTATCAATATAGCGCCCTGCAGTGTTCTTGTCAATCCACTTGCGTGAGTAGGCTGACGCAACAGAGTACCGCTGACTCAAGAGGCCGGTTGGCGATGGCGGCAGCATGAACCCAATGTGCAGTGGCCGCTGGGGAAGCCCTCTAACTTGAATGAAGACCGAGTATCAGAACAGGTAAGTCTATGTCTGCGACGCCCCTTGCCTCCAAGTCCCATACAACCTGTTCGAAGAATGAAACGCCCGTAGACATCTGGTCGGCGAATTCCTTCACCGGTACGATTTCTATGCCAGCATCTATCAAGCCCATGTTGTGGAATATGGTCATTTTCGCGCAAACATTGTAGACCATGAACGCGTACTTTCCGAACTGGACTTCAATTCCAAGCTTCTCCTTGATGAAGTCCATCTCTCGAAAGGCGCCCGCGACCCGCGACCTGGGTCGGTAGAGCGGTGAATAGAACTCTGTCGGGTAGTTACACCTGATTCGGACGGTTCGCCAGGCCTTCATCGCCAGTTGCGCCGCGAATGCCTTGTTGAGCCGTTGGGGACTGTAGAGCATCCTGCCGGGCATCGTCTTCTCGCGGCTCTCTTTCGTCTTGAGCGCGGACGCGTCCACTGCGGCGATTGCCTTTTCAACTTCACTCAGCAAACCGCCGAAGCGTTCTCGAATGAACTCGTCACCGCCTTTGAAGGAATAGGCGGCAGCTATATCCATTACTCTCCCTGCCTCCATTCGTCCGGAATCTGCGACACGCTCTCCCTGCCGCTCGGTACCCATACAGGTTTGCCGATTGGCCTAATTCTAAGCCTGCCCGCAGAGAAGTCGATTAGCCTCTGCCGCGCAATTCTCACATAATCAGCTTCTTTGTCGCAGCCCATGGCCCGCCGACCTTGCTTCAAGCTAGCTATCAGAGCTGAACCCACACCGCAATAGGGGTCCAGAACCCAGTCTCCTTCGTTCGTAAGGGCCAAGACGCACCTTTCAACCAGTTCAATCGGGAATTGGCAAGGATGAATCGTCTTCTCAGGGTGATTCGACTTGACATTCGGTATATCCCAGATTCCTTCTTCCCACTCCTCGCGAACAAACTCCCAGATATCCGACGGGTTCGCCCCGAGCGGATTCCCGGAAGGCTTGCCCCTGTTCGGTCCCTTGTAGTGCCTCTTCCCTGGGTACTTCGCCGGAACGCGCACCGCGTCGAGGTTGAAGGTGTACTTTTCGCCTTTTGTGAACCAGAGGATGGTCTCATAGCGCCCCGAGAACCTCTTTGACGCATGCAACCCGTGGCCAAAACGCCAGATGATTCTGTTCCGCAGTCGAAGGCCTCTCTTCTTGAAAAAGTTGTAGTAGAAGATATCTAGGGGAAAGACCTCCGAGTCGTCGACGTAGTTGCCGACTTGCCAGCAGATGCTCCCCTCCTCATGGAGAACCCGAACCATACCCTCTATCGCCGCATCCTGCTGGTCGAGGTAATCTTCTATTGCTACCTTCGTCTCGTATTGCTTCCCGATGTTGTATGGGGGAGAAGTGACAATCAGTTTGACTGTTCCTGATGGTACTTCCGCCAAGAACTCATTGACATCGCCGAGGTGGAGGACGATTGTCTCGTCCTCTGAGAAACTGGGCGAAATGTGCGGTCCACCCATGAGAGGTATTTGGATGTCGTTCATGGCTCTCCCGTCCGTGAGCATACGTAGATGACGTTCGCCTCCGTGTCTGGCCTGATTATAGACGAGCGCACTCCCGAGCCGCTAGCGCGTGGTGGACAAGCGGCGACCCGCCTGGCCGCCGTTACTGGAAACGGGAGACCGAGGGTGAATTGCGCATAGGGCGAGCAGCGCGAGTTCATCTCGACCCTTGCGCAAGAGGGGCGCAGCCCCTAGCTAGTCGGTATCTCCGCGTGATATAGAACCTGCTCTCGGTGGCCGTCGCCGCCGCGACTGGCGGCAAACCGCTCGGCCACCAGAGCCTCAACCTCGGCGCGCGGCTTTGCGAGCCGCCGTGAGCGGTCACGAATCTCCGTCGCGACGTTGGGGTCGGGTGGAATCGCGCACGGTTCGCACTCCACAGAGTACTCCGCGAGTTCGACGCCCTCAATGAACTTGCAGTAGGCCCGGTAGTTGGGGACGTTGGCCAAGTAGTTGGCCGTCTCATTGGAAACGTCGCTGTAGCTCCGGCTGGAGCCCTTCACAAACACCTTGTCGCCCCCACTCCGGTAGAAACCTTCTCGGCCCGTCCTGTAGGGCACCGACTTCAGCACGTCCTCCGGCTCCGGCGGCGTGTTGTCAAACTGCATCGCCATGTCCCTGGCGTCACGTCCCGTGAGACGGAAGAGGATGAAGTTGCCGACGTTGAGCGTCGAGCCCCGATTAAGCTCGTCGAGTTGGTCGCGGTACTGGTGGGCGACGATAGTATCGATGCCAAACTTCCGCCCCTCACTCTGCAAAGTGGGGAAGGACTCGGTAGCGAAAGAATGGTACTCGTCAACAATGAGGTGGAAGGGCCGCCGCTGCTCGGTGGGCATTTCGGCGCGCGAGAGGGCGGCGATGAGTATTTTGCCGACGATTACGGAGCCGAGAAGAGCGCTGTTGTCCTCGCCTAGCTGCCCTTTGGAGAGGTTGACCAGCACCACCTTCCCCTCGTCCATGATGGCCCGGAAGTCGAAGGCGCTGCGCGGTTGGGCGACGATGTTGCGGATGACGGGGTTGGTGAGAAAGCGGCCTATCTTGTTGAGCGAAGAGCTCACCCACTCGCCTTGAACGCGGCGGTTGTCGGGGAAAGCCTGCGCCCAGTAGTGAGTAAGAACGGGGTCGCTGGTGCGGGACGCGTAGCGCCGACGCGCCTCATCGTCGGTTAGCAGCGGTAGCATGTCAACGAGGGTGCAATCCGGCGTGGCGATGAGAGTGAGCACAGAGTGGCGGATTAGGTCCTCCATGCGCGGGCCCCAGAAGTCGGGGAACAGCTTCTTGAAGGTGAGAACGATTTCCGAGCATACCCTGTCGACCAGCTTCGGGTCGTCACGGTTTGGGCATTCGAAGAGGTTGAGACCGAGCGGGAAGTCGATGTCGGCGGGGTCGAAGAGTATCACGTCATCCTTGCGGTGTGGCGGTACGCGGCTGAGCACCTCTTTGACGAGGTCGCCGTGGGGGTCGAGCAGGCAGAGGCCGTCTCCCTTGTTGATGTCGCTTAGCGCGATATTGAGCAGCAGCGTGCTCTTGCCGGTGCCGTTGATGCCTAGAATGTAGGTGCCTTGCCGTCTACCTTCGCTCGAAAGCTCGACGGGCTGGTTGCACTTTGTCTCCTTCCCTATCACCGTCATCTGCCTTTTCCTCCTTGGGCTCTGGCGTGAGGCTCTTCCACGGTTGGAACGGCTTCTCGCCGTAGTCGGCCTCGGCCTGGGCGCACACTAGATAGTTGCGCCAGTTGCGAACTTCGTCGCCGCCTCTGAAAAAGCTCGTCAAATCGACCTTGTGCTTGCGACCGCCGGGCCCCTCGTAGTCGACCGTCAAGGTGACGCGCTCCCCGCTAAAGAAGCGTCCGGCGCGTTCGTTCAGTGACGCTAGGACAGCGCCGGTGAGAGTCTGTTCGGCCTCGGCTTTATGGGCGGTTTTGGCGATGTCCAAAAGGGGAACGTCGAAGGTGTGGGATTCGGCGTTCTGAACGGGGAATTCCATGGTGAGCATGGGGTTCTGTTGGGTGCCACGGAGCGTAAGGTAGCAGAAGCGTCCGTGCGGGAGTTTGGGATGGCCACCGACGTACTCGGCGCGGGTTGCCAAGACGACGTGCGGCTGCGTCATGAGATTAGCGATGTCGCCGTTCGTGTGATAGTGGTCGACGATGGCGTCCGTGACCCAAAAGACCCACGGGACCCAGCCGAGTAAAAGTAGAAGGCCTGGGCTGCGTGCCAGGGCGCTGAAGAAGCCCCAGAACAGCCACCACGGAATGCCTATTATGAGCGTTAGGAAGAAGCGGTCGATGAAGGACGCTCTTAGCCACGTGCGGACCCAGGGAGTAATGGCGAGTTCGTGGCGGGTTGAAGAGTACCACCAGACCATGTCTCACCTCCTGTGAGCAGAGGATAGCGGCCGTCACGGCCGGCCACCTGCCAGACGGGGGCTTCCATTATAGTCTGCGGCGAAATGTCGTCAAGCATCGCGAACCAGAAGAGACTGCGACCGCCTTCGGCCTCCGTCCAGCGCTTGATGCGCTCAAGGCGGGTCGAGTCACGGGTAACGTCGGCGATAACCCACAGAACGCGCAAGCTCCTGATGGCGTAGCGGCGTTCGTAGGTGCCGGTGACTTTCCACTCACCGTAAGCCCGGACCTTCTCCTTGAAGGGCTTCTCTTCGACCGTCGCCCGGTCGATTTCGACCGCGAAAGCGCTCCGGTGGTGTGCCTGCTCGATCGTGAAGTAGCCATCGGGCACTACCACGAGTTGACGGCCCTGGCGCTTGGGGTCGTCGAGGTAGTCCTTCATCTCGCGTCGCTTCAGGGCGCGCTCGTCGGTCCACGAGACCGCCAGCCCGCGCTCCTGCGCGGCGAGCGTCAAAGCGATGCGAAAGTCGTTGATTGCCAGCGTATGGCGCATGAAATAGAGCTCACGGTCGTTATGACGCGCCCGCCAGTCGAGTTCCCGCTCGTCTACCTTGCGGTCGCGGGCCACTACCGACGCGCCCTTTGGGGCGAGCGTGTATATCGCCTTGGTCGAGCCGAACGAATTGAGAGCGGGAACGTATATGCGGTCGAGGTAGGCGTTGTGGTAGAGCAAGGCGAGCCGCCGCTTACAGTAGGATGCAGTTGACGGCGAGAAAAGTAGCTCCTGAACCTGCTCCCGCGTTAGAAAGCGCATATCCGATGCTGCGTTGAGGATGCGCACGTCACGAGCCGTTAGCTGCATCGGCGGCGGCGAGACGGCGCGTTTGTAGCGCGGCAGGCGAACGGGCGGCGCTGTGACCTGCACCATCATTTGCGGCCCACCTCCCAAGCCTCTGGGACGGCGTAGGACGGCCGTTTCGCGGGGACGGCGACCATCTGGTCGCCAACAATCAGAAGGGGCGGCGCAGCCGCCCATCCTCCGGGCGCGAAGGAAGGGGGTTCAAGGGGGAATTCCGAGCGCCCGCTGTCGTCGGCGTAAGCCGACCACCCTCGCCTAGCGGGCGGGCGAGTAGGTGCCGAAGGCACTTGCGAGCCCCCCGCGTCCGCCGTGGGGCGAAGCCCCGCGGGAACCGTTGATGGCAAGACCAAAGGTCGTCTGTCATCAACGGCGGAGGCGGGGGTGGTCGGGTTCGCGAGGGCAAAGGCCTGAGCGAGACCGACGACAGTCGAAAACCGATTGTGGGGTGAATGGCCACGCTGTTGCCAGATTCCCTGCATGAGGTTTTCGAGCCTTCCCCCTTGGTCAAGCGGCGGGCTCGACGCCCGTGAGCTTGACGCTATGTGCGGCCTGGCGGGCCGCACTGTGGGCTTGTGAAAGCCCACTGTTTTGGCCCACTCCTTTGGCCCGTAGAATAGCTGTGTCATTGTAGGTTCGTCCTTGACTCCAAGGCGCGAAGGTCCACCTTTACGTACTTGACGGCGACGATGTCGTCCGTCGGAACGGGTACGCCTCGCTCGATACAGCGAAGAGCGTGCTCCTCCAGTCGCTTCTTGAAGTCCTTGTAGGCGGCGTTTCTACCACGTCCATGTCCGACCACCTCCGGCAGCTTGGGCGCGAAGGCGATATGGCCGGAATGACCCCTGAGGATTAGGACTATGTACCTTCGGGTTGTGTTCACGTGGGCAGATAACGCAGGGCCGGCCACTGAGCACGGACCGCAGCGGCGCTATCGCCGCCTTGGCTAAGTGCCGCCCTGCTAGATAGCTGCCAGGGCAATACCCTTTCCTGTCGAGGAAGGTAGTACCGGCCAGCCCCACACTTTAATTGTATACGATAGGTCAAATCGGCTTGCCCGCGCGGCATTGACAAGCAGGCACCGGGGCCCCACAATGCCCGCGAAGGGAGGGATGGGAGTAGTCCATAGGTCGACTCGGTCAGCCTTCAGCGAGTGTGAGATTGGAGGTCTGACCAATGAGAACACTCGACCTTGTACGCGTTCAGGAAGACCGAGAAGAGTCCCTAGCCTATCTTCTGCGGAAGTACGGCGCGCGGGCGCGCCAAAGGGGTAAGACCCAAGCGCAAATCGCCCGGGACGCGTGGCTTGATGAGAGCTACGTCTCCAGACTCCTCTCCGGCGAGAGAGACGGTCCGAGCCGCGACGCTCTGATTCTTTTGGGAAACTGGGGGTTGGAGCTAGCGGTCGAGGAAGTCGACGAACTCCTGATAGCGGCGGACTACAAGCCGCTAGTCCTTCCGGCGACGTTGAGATAGCATCGCTGGGGGCTGGCCGGTCTCCTGCCCTCCCTTCGCTATTTCACTCTCGTCAACCGTCTGGGAACCATCCTCCGCCGCTCCTCCGCTATTCCCCCAAGTGGCGAGAACATCCGCATCTTCTCTTGTAGCTGCTCGGGCACCAAATGCAGGTAGCGCAACGTCGTTCTGATGTCGGAATGCCGAAGTAGGCGTTGGACAGTGTGGAGGTCAGCGCCATTGGCGAGCATCCTCGTCGCGGCGGTGTGGCGCAAGAGGTGGGGATGTAGCCGGTTGATGCCGGACTCTTTGGCCAGCCGAACGAACATCGACTTGACCGCCTCGTACTCTAGCGGCTCGCCATAGATGTTCAGAAAGAATGGCTTGGTCTTGGGGTCGGCGGGGATGCGGAAGGCAGTCGCGTAGCGGTTTAGTGCCTTCTGAGTTGTCGGGCCGATGGGGACGTAGCTCTCCTTATCGCCTTTGCCGTGCACCTTGACGTACATCTCCTTCAGGTGCACGTTATCAACCTGAAGGGTGACGACTTCAGCTAAACGCAAGCCGCTTTCCAGCATAAGGCAGACAATCGCTCGGTTGCGACAGCCGATGTCAGTGCCAGCGTCGAGCATCGCCAAGAGATGCGCTATCTCCTGGCCGCTGAGCACGTCTATAGTCACGTCTTCGTACTTGGGGACCTTGGGCATCTCGACTCGGTTGTAGAGCTCCTCGCTGATATAGGCTTCGCGCTGGAGCCAACGTAAGAACGTCTTCAGGGTTCGGGCATACGCATGAAGGGTAAATTTGCTCAAGCCGTCCCCTCGGAGGCTGCGCTGGTAGCCGCGAAGCGCGTCGGCGTCCACGGCGCGAAGGCGGGCCTCCGGACCTAGCCACGCGCTGAAGCGGCCGAGCATTTCACCGTACCAGCGAACCGTCTTGGGGGAATGGTTGCGGTCCTCGTTGTACATGAGGAACGCCTGCACCAGGTCCGTCACTGCGATGTCTGACTTGTCCACGTCTTGCCACCTTCTTCGTTGAAGTCTCGAAGGCATCTTCTCTCTCCTTCCCGGCCAGGTCATGGCCGCACAGACAAACAGGCCACAAGCTTCCGAGACGCGAGGCCCTAAGCCTCCGAAACAGAGGGGGTCAAAAACGGGTGTCTATGGGGCAGAAATGAATCTGGAGCGGGGGACGGGATTCGAACCCGCGACGTCCTGCTTGGAAGGCAGGAGCTCTACCGCTGAGCTACCCCCGCGTCGCTATCTAAGTATAGTCCCGATACGGGGTCGCGGCAACGCGAGGTAGCTCGCGCAAGTGACGGACTCGCCCCGCCGCGCTGCTGCGGCAAGAAGAACGCCTGATTCCGAAATTAGGCCGAACCGTGTATGATGCGCGGAGAACGGTAGGGAACCCGTTCCTATTAGCCACGGAGGGAAACGACATGCGACCAATCCTCAATCGGCGAAACCTCTTTCTACTCCTGCTCCTCGGCACGACGGCCATTTTGGCGACGGCCTGCATGTGGGGAGTCGTCACAAACTCCAGTACGGGGACGGGCATCTCAGGCGCAACAATCACCTTCACGGATGCCAACGGCACGACGGGGACGACGACCACTGGCCCCGGCGGCCTCTACGCCTTCAACTCCTCGACCGGCCCGGTTCCGGCTGTAGGGTCCTCCGTCCACTTCGAGGTGAGCGCGCCCGGATTCGCCACCCTCAAGACGACCCGAACCGTCGACTATGGCGATAACCCGTACGCCACTCTAGCTAATCCCTCGTCGTTCTGGGACGTTCGAGACGTTCAAGTTGACGCATGAGGCGGAGGAAGGCGATATCACGACGCTCGCCGACGGCCTCAACTTCCCGACGGGCGCCGCCTACGACGCCGACGGAAACCTCTACTTCAGCGATTGGGACTCCTGCCGCATTCGTGAAGTCCACGCCAGCAGCGGCTCGATAACCACCGTCGCGGGCAACGGCACCTGCGGCGGTTCCGGCGATGGCGGTCCGGCAACAGCCGCCGAGCTGGGCGACATCAGCGGCCTCGCCCTGGACGGTAACGGGCACCTCGCGGTAGCGACCAATAGCGACAACGATTGCCGGGTCAGAGAGATCGACCTGAACTCCCACGTTATCACGACCGTGGCCGGAAACGGGACTTGCGGTTTTGCCGGCGATGGTGGTGCCGCGACTAGCGCGGAACTGGCGCTGGCAGACCACACCGTGCCTTCCCTCTTCGTGTGGTCCGACATTGCGTTTGACTCCAGCGGCAACCTCTACATCGCCGATATCTTCAACTGCCGCATTCGCAAGGTTGGCGGCGGTACCATCACAACCTACGCGGGCTCCGGATCGACCGGCTTCACGTGCGGCTCCTTCAGCGGCGATGGCGGCCCTGCGACGGCGGCGACTCTCAATCAGCCCAGCAGTGTCGGCATCGACCATAACGGGAACGTGTACATCGGCGAACTCGGCGGTTGTCGGGTGAGGAAGGTAGCGCCTCCGACGTCCGCTGCGGGCGGATTCATCACCACCGTCGCGGGAACGGGGACGTGCGGATCGTCGGGCGACGACGGTCCCGCCAAGAACGCGAAGCTTTCAAGCGTTCGTGGACTTGCCGTGGACAGCGCAGGCGATGTCTACATCTCGCAGTTCACCTTCAGCGGTTCGAACGGCCAGACCCAGTATTGCGAAGTGCGGCGCATCGACGTTAGCTCAGGCAAGATAAGCGCGGTCGCGGGCACAGGCACCTGCGGTGACACCGGCGATGGGGCCGACGCCACGGCGGCGAAGATCAACCAGCCAGGCGATATCGCGCTCGCCTGCAATGGCGATTTGGCTTTCCCCCAAGGGACGAGCGACGACATCCGCGTGGTCCTGGGCGTGAACGACGGGGGAGACAGCACCGTCTGCAATTGAAGCGCCAGGCCGGCGCCGGCTGACCTACGCAAGGTCGCGAGGTGGTCGCCGAGCTACAGCCGCAGCTTGCGCTCATCCGATTCCGCTTGACGGGCCATTCGATCCGCTTGATACTCATCTTGTAGCCCTTCAGCAAGAATCGACGAGAAAGGGTAGTGACCAGCATGAAACCGCAAGCGCGTAGTCGATGCCTAGCACGCGCCCTCCGGACTGTTCTTATCGCCGCGACGCTCGCGGCTGTGGCGGGGATTGCTATCTCCTGCGGCAGCTCCTCGTCGTTGAAGTCCGCCAACCCGGCTGCCGTGTCCACTTCAGCGCCGTCGAACACCGTCTGGCTCTGCAAGCCCGGACAGGCCGATAACCCCTGCGAGAGCGACCTCACCGCCACCGTCGTCAACGCCGACGGCTCGAGCACGACGGAGAGCGCCAGCGACGCCACGGACCCACCTATCGACTGCTTCTACGTCTATCCAACCGTGAGCAGCCAGACCACGGTGAGCGCCGACCTGAACATCGACCCCGAGGAGACAGCCGTAGCCGTGTCGCAGGCGGCGCGTTTCTCCCAGGTCTGCAAGGTCTACGCACCAATGTACCGTCAGCTCACGGTGCCTGGCCTCAACCAGTCGCTCTCAGGACAGTTGTCGCAAGCCGACCTCGCCCAGGCCATGGCCGTCGCTTACGGCGACGTCCTCTCCGCCTGGAAGGACTACATGGCGCACTACAACAACGGCCGCGGCGTCGTCCTCATCGGCCATTCGCAGGGGACGCTGATGCTGACGCAACTGGCCTCATCGGAGATCGACCCGAATGCCGCCGACCGCAAGCTCCTCGTTTCCGCGCTGCTGATCGGCGGCAACATCCTCGTCAAGACGGGACAGGACGTGGGCGGTGACTTCCAGAACATCCCGGCCTGCCGCTCGAATGACCAGACCGGCTGCGTGGTCGCGTACTCGTCGTTCGACCAGACGCCACCCGCCGATGCCTTCTTCGGCAGAACTGACGTCGGCATCCGACCCGCCGCCGCTGCCGGCAAGGACGTCGAGGTGCTGTGCACCAATCCGGCTGCGCTGGCAGGCGGAAAAGCGGACCTGTCGCCCTACTTCCCAACCGCCGCCTTCCCGGGCGCCCTCAGCTCACTCATCACGCCGGGCGGCGACGCTCCGACGCCATGGATTTCCTACCCCGGCCTCTATACGGGCACGTGCGAGAGTCAGGGCGGCGCGAACTGGCTTCAGGTCGATAGCACGAACGTCCCCGGTGACACGCGACCCATCGTCACGGAGGTTCTGGGACCGACCTGGGGGCTACACCTCGTCAACGTCAACATCACGCTGGGCAATCTCGTCGACCTCGTCCGCGCTCAGGCCGCAGCGTACACGAACTAGCCGAGGCCGACGTTTCAACCAGCTGGCGGCGTCGCCTTCGCGGCCGCCAGGATCTGCGGCATAAGCCAGCGCGCAACGATGTACGACGCCTGCGTGGTGAAGTGAATCCCGTCCTGCCGCATCTGTACGCCATCGATGTAGAGGTCCGTGAATTTGCCCTCCGGGTCGGCGAACGCGTTCAGGTCGACGAGGAAGACCTGGCCCGGGTGCTCGGCGGCAAACTGGCGGTAGATCGCGTTCAGGTCGTCCATGTGATGGGCGCTGTCTTCGATGACCTGCTGCGAGTTGGAAATAAGGTCCCACAGTCCGGGCCGCACATAGGGGAACGTGGCCAGGACGATCTTCGCGCCGCCGGCGGTCAGAGTGGCGAACCGCATCTCCAGCCCGTCGCGGACGTATTCGTTCCATTCCGGCGTGCCGGCTACCAGCTTGCCGTTGGAAGTCTGGATATCCATGCTGTCCCAGGCCCCGAACACGAAGAGGACGACATCCGGCTTGAAGTCGGCCACGTCCTGCGCCCACGACCGGTGCCAGTCCTTGCACTCGTCCGCCGCCTCTTTCGACGGGTTCCCCAGGCCGTCATGCCAGATGTCGAGATCGAGGAAGCCGCAGCCGACGGCCGCACGGTTCCAGACGACGGCGTTCGACTGTTCGGCGACATCGCTAAGCCCCGGGTCGAGGAGCTGGGCGACGGACTCGCCGAGCACCAGTATCCGCAGCGGCTGGCTGCCGGCTGTGTCGACAACGGTCGGCATGGGCGCGTCGTTGGTCTGCCCCGTTTGTAGGGCAGCCTGCGTAACGCCCCCCCGTGTCACTATGACCAGCGCCACAGCCAGACAGGCAGCCCCAGCCGGCGCAAAGCTCCACGTGATCTTCCGCCCGCGAAAGGCTCCCCGCCTTATCGGCATCTCCAGCAGGTGATAGGACACGGTCGCCACGGCAAACGTCACTACCGCCCTCAAGGCAAATAGCTCGTACATCCCCAGGCGCGGAAGCCGTCCCGGCGTCAGCATCAGGAAGATCGGCCAGTGCCACAGGTAGACGCCGTAGGATATGAGCCCCAGCCACCTCAAGGGCGGCAGGGAGAGTACTCTCCCTAACGGCCCCACCTTCGGCTGCACGGAGGCCGCTACGACGACAGCGACTGATAACGCCAGGAAGAAGAAGCCGCCTCGATAGAGCAGGTCGCTGTTCTCCCTCGCCACGAGCCAGATGACCGCCACTATCCCCGCAAAGGCCAGACCTACCGTCTGTAGTGAGGTCGCGGCCAGCCTGTTCTCTATAGGACCCAGCTTCAGCAGAAGGACCGCCAGCGTGGCGCCTATCAGCAGCGACTGCGCTCGCGTGTCCGTGCCGTAGTACACCCGCGAGGGGTCCTTCCCCGGATGGTAGAGAAGCGCCATGAGGAGGGCTGAACAGCAGGCCGCGGTCAGCGTCCCCAGCATCAGCTTGTTCAGGGTGATTCTCTTGATCTTGAAGACGAGCAGCAGCAAGAGCGGCCACACGACGTAGTACTGCTCCTCTATCCCCAGCGACCAGGTGTGCAGCAGCGGCGACGGCAGGTTGAACTGGTCAAAGTACGATGTCCCCGCAAACACCGGCCGCCAGTTGGCGACGTAGCAGATCGTCGCTAAGGCGTCCCCCCGTATCTTCGCCAGCTCCTGCGGCTGAGCAAACTTCACCGCGTAGAACGCCACCCCCACCAGCATCAAGAACAGCGCCGGCAAGAGCCGCCTCGCCCGCCTCGACCAGAAGGCTACCGGCGATATCTTCCCCTCCGACCGCCACTCGAGAAGCAGGAGACTGGTGATGAGGTAGCCGCTTAATACGAAGAAGGCGTCAACGCCCAGGAATCCGCCTTTCGCCCAGGGAAGGTCGCCGTGGTAGCACATGACGGCCAGTACCGCCAGCGCTCGCATGCCATCCAGGGCCGGCCGATAGGAGAAGCGATGTCTAGCCGCGTCCGACGTTTCGCCACCTCACCGCGTGAATGAACCGGAGGACGTGCTGATGATACCGCCTCTACGGAGTCTGCGGGAAGCGCTAGGGGGCGCTCCTCCCCGCGGCCGTCACAATCTGCGGCGCCAGCCACTGCGCGACGATCTTCGACCCGCCCGCCGTGAAGTGCACGCCATCCTCACGCATCCTCACGCCGTCGATATACAGGTCGCTGTACTTGCCGCCGGGCGAGGCGAAGGCGTTCAGATCGACCAGGACCACCTTGTCCGGATGCTGCGCCGCAAACTGGCGGTAGATGTCGTTCAGCTCCCCTTCGCGCGTCCGCGTGCTCGCCTCCAGCTCGGCGCCGTTCGACATCGTCGTCCACGCCGATGGCCGCGTGTAGGGGAAGGTGGCCAGCATCAGCTTCGCGCCGCGGGCCGTCAGCATCTCGAACTTCTGCTCCAGCGCATTCGACAAGAAGTCCGCCCATTCCGGGCTGCCCGCTTTCACCGTCTTCCCGCCCACGACGCGGTCCTCGCTGTCCCAGGCGCCGAAGACGAGCAGGACGATGTCTGGACTGAACTCGTCCACGTCCTGCTGCCACGTCTGACGCCACTCCTTGCAGCGCTCCGCCACCTGCTCCGGCGTCTCGCTCGTCAGGCTCGACTCCGAGTCGACGTCCGAGAAGCCGCAGCCCAGCGTCGCGATCGTCCAGACGGAGAGGTTGTTGTCGGGCGCCACCGCCTGCAGTCCGGAGTCCATCGAAAACGCCACCGATTCGCCGATTAGCAGGACGCGAACAGGCGGCGGCATCCCGGGGGCGGCTGCTGCCACGGTCGGCGGTATCGCTGACGCCGGCGACGCCACTTCGGGTGATGCGGCCGCGGGCGATGCGGACCCGCGTGTGACGACGATCAGCGCCACAGCCAGACAGGCAGCCCCAGCCGGCGCAAAGCTCCACGTGATCTTCCGCCCGCGAAACGCGCCTCGACGTATCGGCATCTCCAACAGATGGTAGGATACGGTCGATACCGCAAGCGTCACCGCTACTCTCAAGGCAAATAGCTCGTACATCCCCAGGCGCGGAAGCCGTCCCGGCGTCAGCATCAGGAAGATCGGCCAGTGCCACAGGTACACTCCGTAGGAGATGAGCCCCAGCCACCTCAAGGGCGGCAGGGAGAGTACTCTCCCTAACGGCCCCACCTTCGGCTGCACGGACGCCGCTACGACGACAGCAACTGATAACGCCAGGAAGAAGAAGCCGCCTCGATAGAGCAGGTCGCTGTTCTCCCTCGCCACGAGCCAGATGACCGCCACTATCCCGGCAAAGGCCAGCCCTACCGTCTGTAGTGAGGTCGCGGCCAGCCTGTTCTCTATAGGACCCAGCTTCAGCAGAAGGACCGCCAGCGTGGCGCCTATCAGCAGCGACTGCGCTCGCGTGTCCGTGCCGTAGTACACCCGCGAGGGGTCCTTCCCCGGATGGTAGAGAAGCGCCATGAGGAGGGCTGAACAGCAGGCCGCGGTCAGCGTCCCCAGCATCAGCTTGTTCAGGGTGATTCTCTTGATCTTGAAGACGAGCAGCAGCAAGAGCGGCCACACGACGTAGTACTGCTCCTCTATCCCCAGCGACCAGGTGTGCAGCAGCGGCGACGGCAGGTTGAACTGGTCAAAGTACGATGTCCCCGCAAACACCGGCCGCCAGTTGGCGACGTAGCAGATCGTCGCTAGGGCGTCCCCCCGTATCTTCGCCAGCTCCTGCGGCTGAGCAAACTTCACCGCGTAGAACGCCACCCCCACCAGCATCAAGAACAGCGCCGGCAAGAGCCGCCTCGCCCGCCTCGACCAGAAGGCTACCGGCGATATCTTCCCCTCCGACCGCCACTCGAGAAGCAGGAGACTGGTGATGAGGTAGCCGCTTAATACGAAGAAGGCGTCAACGCCCAGGAATCCGCCTTTCGCCCAGGGAAGGTCGCCGTGATAGCACATGACGGCCAGTACTGCCAGCGCTCGCATTCCATCCAGGGCCGGCCGATAGGAGAAACGATGTCTAGCCGCGTCCGACGTTTCGCCACCTCATCGCGTAGTTCCCGCGCGTTCGACGCTCTCGTCGCAGGGGCGCTCCCGCGCCTCGGCAATCGTATCAAATCGATGTGCTTGCTCCAACCGCTCTCGCCTTCACCCATCCTTCACGTTAGTACCGCAAAACTCACGCGACCTGCATGCGCGACGCCTACACTGAAAAGCTGACGGACGAACCCGATCAGAAGGAGGACATTATGCACGGAAGCCAGGGCGAATGGGGAGGGGGCTACGGCGGCGGCCATCACGGCCACCACGGTGGACACGGACATCACGGCGGCGGCGGCTGCGGCTGTGGCTGTAGCTGCCATCAGGGCGGCGGCTGTGGCTGTAGCTGCCATCAGGGCGGCGGCTGCAGTTGTAGCTGCCATCAGGCCGGCGGACATCACGGCGGCGGTTGCACATGCGGACAGCATGGCTGCTCGTGTGGCGGCGGCGACGCTCCCAGACTCCAGCGCCGTTTCTTCAGCAAACAGGAACGCAGCGGCGAGCTCGAAGCTTACCTGAGGGACCTGGAAGCGGAGGCGCAGGCCGTCCGCGAGGCGCTGGCGGCGGCCGGCGGTCAGCAGTAAAAGAGCGCAGGCGCTCGTTGATCCGCGACGAGCAGCCGCGCCGAGGCCGAGGCAACGCAAAGGGCCCGCGATTGAAGATTAAAGCGCCATATTTGACGAATGCGCTCCTGGCTATTATCGCACTGGAACTTGCGTTGATGTCGGTTCTTGCCTTCACCAGGGTCCTCTCTCGGATGTCTCTGGGGAAGCTCGCGCCGAGGCGGCGGGCGAGCGTCGTTAGCCGTAGATCGGCAGCGCGAATGGCGAAGCATCGAAATCGACAGCCGGCCCGGGAAAGGAGAATATCGTGATCGGAGAGTCGCTAAAGCACTACGAGGGCAAGAACGTTGACCTTGAGGCCTTGAAGAACAAAATCGTTGAGTACCTGCAGCAGGACGGATTCGAGGTGCAATCGTCGCCGGCGAGCCCGCACGGGACGGTCGTCCAGGCGAAGAAAGGCAACTGGCTGACCGCCATTATCGCAGCCGACCGCGCCCTTACCATCCTGATCGACGGCGAGCCCAACAACTTCCTCGTCAGGATAGGCATCGGCAAGTGGCTGGAGCACCTGGGCGTGACCGCAATCGAAAGCCTGCTGATTACGCCGCTTTTCATCATCGTCGACGTTCCGGAGACGCTCTGGAACTTCGAGATCGAGGGCAAGATTTCGAAGCAGATCGACACCTTGGTCGACCAGGTGCCGATAGCAGCCTAGGCGACGGCGCGCACCGGACGCTAGCCCGGCGGGCCGGCCCAGTAATCGTATATCGCGTCCCAGCTAACGATTCCGTGGTTGTCGGGTACTTCGCCTTGCCCGGTAATCAAGTCGACGAGGTGCAGTGGCGCACCGCCTGCGGAATCGACCAGCCATAGCGACGCGTGCAGCGACGCATCCACACGCGCGAACAGGATCCGCGACCCGTCCGTCGACCAGAGCGGCCGTTCGTCGCGATAGGTTGTGTCCGTTGTCAACTGGCTCTGATTGCTGCCATCTGCCCCCATCGTCCAGATCCGCCGGTCGGCCGCCAGCGTGGCTTCGGCCCCGGTCGTCTGCCCCTTGTCCGGCTCCGAGACGAACGCGATCTGCCCGTTGTCCCGCGACCATGCCGGGTCGATGGAGGCCATGGTGGCCGGCGTAAGGTCCGTGAGCTTGCCGGTCGCCACGTCGACGACGGCGATGCGCTTGTTCGTCCACGTTTCCCGGCCGGCCCCATCCGTTATCGCTACCTCGCCATCGCTGCTCGCAAACGCCGTCAGACCCGGATAGGTAAGAGTCGTAGCCAGGTCCGGCGTGACGGCGCCCGCCGTCGTTGAGGCTTCCAGGGGCAGCCCGTCGGCAGCGAGAGACGCCGAGAACTGTGGGTCAGTCCAGAACAGCACATCTTTCGAGTCGGCAGCCCAACCGGCGAGGAAAATACCGTAGCTCGTGCTGCCAACTAGCTGGACGTTGGCGCCGCTGCCATCCGTGGGCAGCAGCCACAGATTGGCGTACAGGTTGGGAGGCGCGCCCTCCTCGACGAAGGCTATCCACGAGCCGTCGGGGCTCCAGGCGAGGCTCATGGGCGTGCCACCGGGCGCGGGAAGCGCAATCTGGCCAGACCCGTCCGCGTTTTCGACGAAGACGGTGTTCGGGTTAGCCGGCCCGCCCGTGTACGCGATCCGGTCGTCGCGGGCCGCCCACGCGGCGTATCCTTCCGCCAGCGCGCGGGCGTCCGTCCCGTCGGCGCGCATGACCCAGTTGCTGTGCAGGCGGGTGAAGATTATCCACTGGCCCGAAGGCGACCACTTCGGCGACGCATCGGTGCCATCCGTCGTCAACTGCACGGGCGACCCCGACGGCAGGTCGATGGTGAAGACATTGCCTTCGAATATGTAGACGACCTTGCCGAGCGCCGAGACCGGCGACGGCGTCTGCGTCGGAGTTCTCCCCGAACCGCAGGAGCTCAGGCCGGCGGCAACGACAATAGCAAGACCAACAAGTGCCAGGCGGCTCATCAGCGCGCCCATGGCCTCACCCCTCACGCCCATCCTACGGGGTCGCCCGCGTCCGCGCCTGACGTTTTGCCATCGCGAGCCGTATGAATGCCCGACGATTCGCTAGAACACGTCCTCCGGTAGCACCCACGACGGAATATGCCGGTAGTACTCCGGCGGAAACGCTTCCCTGATGCCCCGCAGGGTCGGCTTGGCCATCTCCACCTGTCCGCGCCGGTCCTTGAACTGCGACGCCAGCCCCTTCTCCTCCAGCGACGCCAGGTGCTGCAGGAGGATGTCGTCAGGCACGTCGAGGAGCTGTTTCATGTCGCTTATCTTCATGTGCAGCCCCGGGTTGACGCGGTAGTTCTCGGCCAGAGCCTTCAGGACGTCCGCCTCGCTCTCCACGCGCTTCGGCGCCGGCGGCTTGCCCAGCGGCAGCGGCGCGTCCAGCTCTTCGTCAATGACGCGCACCGGCGGCTGCAGGTCCGCCTCGAACTCGCGGTTGCCCATCCGGTAGATGAGCAGGCGCAGGATCTCGTTCGTGCCGGCGGCGATCTGGTTGAGCTTGGCATCGCGCAGGTAGCGCTCGGCCGGATAGATCTGCATCACGCCGTTGCCGCCCATGCACTGGATGGCCTCGATGGCGATCTCCAGTTGTGAATCGGAAGCGAAGAGTTTGCAGAGCCCCGCTTCCATCGGGACGTCCTTGCCCTGGTCGGCAGCATAGGCAGCGTAGTAGACGATGAGGCGCGACATGATGTACTTCGAGTACATGTCCGACAGCTTGAATTGATTGACCGAGATCGCGCCCGTTGTCTGGTGGAACTGGACGCGCCGCTCCAGGTGCTGGCGCGCGTAGCGGATCGCCTCGCGAATCTCGCCCAGGTACGTCGCGCCGTTGACGACGCGCTCGATGTTCAGGCCGTCCATCATCACCCGCCAGCCTTCGCCTTCGCCGCCGATAACGTTCTGCATCGGCACGCGCACGTCGTCGAAGCGCAGGTAGCAGTTGTACATGCCCGCGGAGCCCGCCCAATCGTTCACCCGTTCGACGTGGAAGCCGGGCATCCCTTTCTCGATGATCATGCCCGTCAGGTGGCCGTACTTCGCGCGTACCGCCGGGTCTTCGCTCGTCTTGACGTAAGCCATATACAGGTCGGCGGCGGCGGCGTTCGTTTGAAAACGCTTGATCCCGTTTACGACGATATGGTCGCCGTCCCGCACGCCCGTGGTCTCCATCTCGGCGATGTCCGACCCCGCGTACGGCTCCGTCATAGTGATGCAGCCCAGCAGGTCGCCCTTAGCCAGGCCGGGCAGCCAGCGCTGCTTCTGCTCCTCGTTGCCGTTGTGAACGAGCTGCGCCGTCGCGCCGATGAGGCAGGTCGTGTAGGCTGCGCCGAGCACGCCCGCCCGGCTCACCTCCTCCGTCAAGATGCAGGCGCCCGTTACGCCCCATTCCTCCATGTGGCCGCCGTACTTCTCGGGTGTCGTCGCACCGAACCAGCCCTTCTTGGCGATTTCGCGCACCGCCTCCCACGGATACTCCTTCTTGGCGACCGCGCGCTCCGCCAGCGGCGTCAGCACCTCGGTGGTGAAGTCGCGGGCTTCCCGCATCAGCCGTCTCTGAGAATCGTTCCACCAAGGGTAATCCTGCATTGGATATGCCTCCCTGCTGAGAGTCGCAGGCGCCTGCCCGCTCTAGCGAGAAAGTTCTACTGCCTGCTTGATCTCAGAGTAGCACAATCAGGGGGGTGCCGGGCTCGACCTGCTGCCCGACGGTAACGTAGACGGCCTTCACCTGGCCGCTTCGGTAGGCGTGCAGCTCATTCTGCATCTTCATCGCCTCGATCACCAGCAGCGGGTCGCCCGCTTCGACGCGGTCGTCCGGCGCGACGAGCACTTTCTGCACCACGCCGGCCATGGGGGAAATCTGCAGCCATTCCTCTTCGCCATAGACCGGCTGCGCCTCGCCGCGGGCGGCCTCCGGACGGGCGAAGCGGGAGGTCACGACGGAGTAGGCGCGGCCCTTGACCATTATCTCGAAGCCTTGCCCCGACTCCTCGGCGAAGAGCTGGTGCGGCCGCCCGTCGACGGTCAGGCAGTACTCAGCCGACTCGCCGATGCGCTCCAGCCGCACCTCGTACCGCACGCCGTCGAGCGTCACGGCCAGCGCCTGCGCGCTCTCCTCGACCTCAACGTCCTCGGTTTCGTCGCCCAGCTTCAGTCGGTGCTTCGTCGCCATGATGTTCTTTCCAGCGGCTCGCCGCCGCGCAGGTTCGCGCGACGCTGGCTCGCTTTCCAGCGCTCACTGTCCTTCGACGACACAACCTCCCGCGACCGCCCTTCGCGCCTGTGCGCAAGCACCGAGCCCGTCAGCAGCGCGACCAGCCGGTCCTCCACGAGAGACGGCGACCCGATCTTGAACTCGCTTTCGAGGAACGTGGTGTGGACGTTGCCGGCGAGAAAGCGCGCGTCTTCGAGCAACTGAAGGTGTAGCGGGATATTCGTCTCCACGCCCACGATTACGAACTCCTCCAGCGCCCGTCGCATACGCCGGACCGCCTCGTCGCGGTCGTGGCCCCAGGCGATCACTTTCGCCAGCATCGGATCGTAGTAGTAGGAGACGTTGTAGCCGGCGAAAAGGCCGCTATCGACCCGGATTCCCGGGCCGGCCGGCTGACTGACGTGGTCGATTCGCCCCAGCGAGGGGAGGAAGTCGTTGTACGGGTCTTCGGCGGCGATCCGGCACTCCAGCGCCCAGCCGCGCGCCTCCACGCGGTCGAAGCCTAACGGCTCTCCCGCAGCAACGCGAAGCTGCTCGGCCACCAGGTCTATGCCCGTCACCATCTCCGTGACCGGGTGCTCGACCTGCAGCCGCGCGTTCACTTCCAGGAAGTAGAACTGTCCGCCGTCGTCCAGCAGGAACTCGACCGTGCCGACGTTTCGATAGCCCGCCGCCCTGGCGATCCTGAGCGCCGCCTCGCACAAGGCCTCACGAAGGGGCGCGTCGACGGCCGGCGAAGGCGACTCCTCGATCAGCTTCTGATGACGCCGCTGCACCGAGCACTCCCGCTCGCCGAGGGCGACGACGTTGCCTGAGGCGTCGCCGAGGACCTGAATTTCGACGTGGCGCACGCTCTCCAGCAGCTTCTCGATGTAAAGCGACCGGTCACCGAACGCGGACGAGGCCTCGCCGCCGGCGACGCGCAGGGCCGCCTCCATCTCCGCGCGGTCGTGCACCAGCCGGATGCCCTTGCCGCCGCCACCCGCCACCGCCTTGACGAGGACCGGATAGCCAAGCCTTTCCGCCGCCGCGACGGCCTGTTCGCGGTCTTCGACAACGTCTTCGCCGGGCACGACGGGAACGCCTGCCTCAGCGGCGAGATGTCGTGCGGCAACCTTGTCCCCGAAGAGCCGCATTGTCTGAGCGGACGGCCCGACGAAAGCGATGCCGGCAGCGTCGCAGGCGTCGACGAAGGCGGGGTTCTCGGCCAAAAAGCCGTAGCCGGGATGGACCGCCTCGACGCCCGCGCGAGTCGCGACGTCGATCACGCGGTCGATGCTGAGGTAGCTTCCGCTAGCTGCGCCGGGGCCGAGCGGGTACGCTTCGTCGGCCTGGCGGACGTGAAGGGCAGCGCGGTCCGCTTCCGAGTACACGGCGACGGTGGCGACGCCCAGGTCGCGGCAGGTCCGCATGATGCGGAGGGCGATCTCGCCGCGATTGGCTACGAGCAGCTTCTTGAACAATACATCGCTTCCTTGCTAGCTACGCTTGCTGCCGCGAATGCTCTCGGCGGGTGGCTCTTTCCCACCCTCCCACCCAGGAGGGTCCAATCTGAAATCAAGGGGACACCCCTTGAACCCCGCCAGATGGGAGCGCCCCTCTAGACTCCCCGCAGGCCGCCACGATATAGGCTCAGATCTTCTCCTCGACCTCGCGCTGGAGCCGGGCCAGCAGCTCGTCGACGGGCATTGCGCCCAGGTTCTCGCCGCTGCGCAGTCGCACGTTGACGGCGCCCGCTTCCGCCTCCCTGTCGCCGACGACGAGCATGTACGGCACCTTCTGAAGCTGCGCGTCGCGGATCTTGGCGTTCATGCGCTCGTTGCGGTCGTCGACTTCGACGCGCAGGTCCGCCTGCTTCAGCGTTTCAGCCACCTTTTCGCCGTACTCGACGTGACGGTCGGCGATGGGCACGATGACGGCCTGGACCGGCGCCAGCCAGGTCGGGAAGGCGCCGGCGTACTGCTCGATGAGGTAGGCGGTCATGCGTTCCATCGTGCTGATGACGCCGCGATGGATCATCACCGGCTGGTGCTCCCGACCGTCCTCGCCGATGTAGGTCAGCGAGAAGCGCTCCGGCAGGTGGAAGTCGAGCTGGATGGTCGAAAGCGTCTCCTCGCGCCCCAGCGCGTCGCGGATCTGGACGTCGACCTTCGGCCCGTAGAAGGCGGCCTCCCCGACGGCCTCGACATACGGTAGACCAAGGTCGTTCATCGCCTCCCGCAGCTTCTGCTCTCCCAGGTCCCACATGGTATCGTTGTCGACGAACTTCTCCCTGTCGCCCGGATCGCGCAACGAGAGGCGATACGAGTACTCGCTGATGCCGAGGACGCGGTAGGCCTTCTCCATCAAGCTTACGACACCCGCGAACTCGCTGCCGATCTGGTCCGGGCGGCAGAAGATGTGGGCGTCGTTCAGGGTCATGACGCGGACGCGCGTCAGGCCACCCATGACGCCCGACTTCTCGAATCGGTACATCGTCCCCAGCTCCGCGATGCGCACCGGCAGGTCGCGGTAGCTCCGCATCTTCGACTGGTAGACGATGATGTGGTGCGGGCAGTTCATCGGCCGCAGCACCATCTCCTCGTGCTCCAGCTTCATCGGCGGGAACATTAGCTCCTGGTAGTGCTCCCAGTGGCCGGACTTCTCGTAGAGCTCGCGCTTGGCGATGTCCGGCGTGTAGACGTGCAAGTAGCCCGCCTGGCGCTCTTCCTTCGTTATCCATTCTTCGAGGATGCGACGGATGGTCGCGCCCTTGGGCAGCCACAGCGGCAGGCCGGCGCCGACCAGGCTGCTGCTCATGAAAAGCTCCAGCTCGCGGCCGAGCCGTCGATGGTCGCGCTGCTGCGCCTCCTCCAGCCGGCGCAGGTAGTCGTCCAGCTCCGCCTGCGTCTCGAACAGCGCGCCATAGATGCGCTGCAGCATCGGGCGGTGCTCGTCGCCACGCCAGTACGCCCCCGCGACGCTCGTCAGCTTGAACGCTTTCACTTCGCCGGTGCGCTCCACGTGCGGACCGGCGCAGAGGTCGACGAAGCCGTCGTGGCGGTAGATGCTGACCGTACCGCCCTCGACGTCGTCGATCAGCTCCAGCTTGTACGGCTGGGCGGCGAAGACGCGTCGCGCCTCCTCCTTCGACGCCTCCTCGCGCTCGAACGGTACATCGGCGGCGACCGTTTCGCGCATCCGCTCCTCGATGACGGCCAGGTCTTCCGGCGTCAGGCTGCGCGGCAGGTCGAAGTCGTAGTAGAAGCCGTTCTCGATCGCCGGGCCGATGGCGAACTTCGCGTCCGGGAAGATGGAGAGCACGGCCTGGGCCATGATATGCGACGCGGAGTGTCGCATCTTGTGCAAGCGTTCGTCTTTCGATTCCATATGCTACCTCGTAATGCTATCTGCAAACGAAAAGCCCCTCGCCAAGGGACGAGAGGCACGTGGTTCCACCCTTGTTTCTCCTCGCTGCCCCGTCGCTGATGCGAACGAAAGAAGACAGTTCTGAGGGTTGAAACCCTCAGCCCCAGGCCAAGCGATGTCAGTCATCAGGCTGCGGGATTCATCCCGCAGAACAGCCCTCATCCTTCGTCGCCCGCGTCTCGCGAGGACTCGATTCGGCCGCTAACGGGTGCCTCCGGGGACGCCTACTCGTCACTCTTCGACGCCCGGCTCGCAGGGGGTTCGTCGCGGGCTTCTCGGCGGGGCGCTTTCAGCCGTCGGCGCCCCTCTCTGTGGCCTTCCAGCCGCGACGCGTCCTGGTCCTCGCCTTTAGCTATGGTGGGCGATACTGGATTTGAACCAGTGACCTCTGCGATGTCAACGCAGCGCTCTAACCAACTGAGCTAATCGCCCAGATATCCCACTGACCTGTCGCCTCAGGCGACCGCTCTAACCAACTGAGCTAATCGCCCCAGAACAGGACGATGATAGCATCGGCCATAGGGCAAGTCAACGAACGGCCCGGCCGTCAGAATCGCTTGACAACCGCCCGGCGACGGGTATGATGTTCGCAAACCAAGCGCTACAGGAGGCATCCGATGTCGGTGCATGGCTACGTTCTCATCGAGGCCGAGGTCGGCCGCGCAAGGTCAATAAGCGACGCCATATCTCGCCTGACTAACCCCGACGCGGAAATCGTCGCGGTCGACACCGTGACCGGCCCCTACGACATCATCGTCCAGCTTGAAGCGGAGGACCTGGATCGCCTGGGGCGCTGCATCACCGACGTTCTCCAGCGCGTCGACGGCGTGCAACGAACCACGACCTGCCTCGCCGTACGGTTCTAACGCCTGGCCTGGAAATCGACGACCTGAAAGGCGAAGTCGTCGGAGTGGGACGTCGCGCCTAGAAGCGCGCTTCGAACGTGCTGAACTCACCCGAGGCTGAGCACCACCGCACCTGAACGCTGTCCACACGCGCCATGAACGGCCCCTTCCAGAGATGTCGCACCAACTCCTCCAGGTCGGCGTGAGGGCCTTCCGCGACCACCTCCACGCTGCGGCCGTCGTCGCTGTTGCGCACGTAGCCGTCGAGCCCTAGCGTCCGCGCGTAAAGCACGACGAACTGGCGAAAGCCGACCGCCTGCACCGCGCCGCGCACGACCGCTTTGAGCGCCGCCCGCTCATCCTCCGTCAACCGCGCCCCTCTCTAGAAGCTTCGCCTAGCATCTCCTGGAGGACTTCCCTCGTCAACTCGACCGGCACCTCCGTGCGGAACGCCGGCTGCCCTACGTCCGAAAGCAGCACCCAGCGCACTCTCTTGCCGACGACCTTCTTGTCGAGGCTGATCGCCGCCATCAGCTTGTCGACGCCTACCGGCGGCAGCGCCCCGAGCAGCCCAAAGCGCCGCAGGAGCGCGTTCTGCCGCTCGCCGAGCTCCGGCGGCGTCACTCCAAGGCGCCGCCCCAGCTCCGCCGCACCGGCCATCCCCCACGCCACCGCCTCGCCGTGCAGGAGCTTGCCGTAGCCCGTCGCCGCCTCGAGCGCATGGCCGATGGTGTGGCCGTAGTTCAGCACGCTGCGCCGTCCCGTCGTCTCGCGCTCGTCTTCCATGACAACCTGCGCCTTCAGCGCCATCGACGCGCGCACGGCCTGCGTCACGGCCGCCGGGTCGAGCGCGAGGAGGTCGTCCGCCTCCTCTTCAAGCTGTCCGAGAAGCGTCGGGCTGAGCGACAGCGCCTGCTTGATCACCTCTGACCAGCCGGCGGTCAGCTCTCGCTCCGGCAGCGTGCCGAGCATCGACACGTCGGCGAAGACGAGTCGCGGCTGGTAGAACGCCCCGACCAGGTTTTTCGCCTCAGGGCGGTCCACCGCGACCTTGCCGCCGATCGACGCGTCGACCATCGCCAGAAGGCTGGTAGGCATCTGGACGAGCGGCAGGCCACGCAGGTAGGTCGCCGCTACGAAGCCCGCCAGGTCGCCGACGACGCCGCCGCCGAGCGCGATGATCGCCTGGCCGCGCTCCGCCCTGTTCGCCGCCAGCCAGTCGTAGATCCGCGACGCGTTCTCCAGCGTCTTGCTCTCTTCGCCCGCCCGAACGACGTGCCTGTGGACGGCGAACCCGGCCGCCGAGATGATGTCGGTTGTGAGGCGGCCGTAGAGCGGCTCGACGTTCGAGTCAGTGATGACGAAGGCAACGTCGCGCAGACCGGCTTCACGCAGCTTTTCGCCCAGCCTGTCGCTCGTTCCCCAGCCGGCGAAGACGGGGTAGCGGGCCGTTTCCGTCGTGACGACGCACGCGAGGTCCGCCTCGTCGGTCGAAGCCGCGGGGCTCCCAAGTCGAGAGGCGTCGTACGTCAAGCATTCGGCGAAACGGCGCCACGCCCGCACGACCTCCTCGGCCACGAGCTCAGGCGTCAGGTCATCGGTGTGCACGGTTGCGTCGGCGAGGGCGTACAGCGGCTGGCGCTGCGCCTTCAGCTGCAGGATGCGTCCCAGCGGGTCAGCGCCGCGCAAGAGCGGCCGCTCCGACTCCTCGCGCTCGGCCGGCTGCCGCAGTCGCGATACTATCGTTTGCGGCCTCGCTTCCAGGCAGGCGACAAAGCCGCTCTCCGCCATGAGGCGCCGGTTCTCCTCCGCCAGCACGACGCCGCCGCCGGTCGCGACGACGACCTCGCTCTCTCGGCAGGCGGCTCGCAGCGCCTCCATCTCGCGCAGGCGGAAGCCGCCCTCGCCCTCATCGGCGAAGACGGCGGGCACAGGCTTGCCGGCTGCCTCCTCGATCAGGTCGTCGAGGTCGATGACGCGCCAGCCGAGCGTCTGCGCGACCAGCGGCGCCACCCGCGACTTCCCGGTGAACGAGAAGCCCGTCAGAAAGATGCGCCGCGGCGGTTGCGATGCCATTATCAACTCGAAGAGTGGGGCCCGACGGTTTCCAGATAGGCGCGGTAGTTGCGCAGCGTCTCGCTTATGTGGTCGCCGCCGAACTTGTCGAGGACGGCGGTCGCCAGGACGATCGCGACCATCGCTTCGGCGATGACGCCCGCCGCCGGCACGATGCACACATCCGAACGCTCGTAGTGCGCTTCGGTGGCCTCGCCGGTCGCCAGGTCGGCGGAGGGAAGACGACGCGCCATCGTCGATATCGGTTTGAGCGCCGCGCGGACGACGATCTCCTCGCCGTTCGTCATGCCGCCCTCGATGCCGCCGGCGTGGTTCGAGGCGCGCCGCCAGGGACGGCCCGCCCACTCGCTCTGCGATAGAATGACGTCCTGCGACTCGGAGCCGGGCATCCGCGCGCCGGCAAACCCATCGCCGATCTCGACGCCTTTGACGGAGGGGATGCTCATGACCGCCTGCGCCAGCAGCCCGGTCAGGCGCCGGTCCCAGTGAACGTGGCTGCCGAGTCCAATGGGCACGCCCGTGGCCCGCACCTCCGTCACGCCGCCCAGGCTGTTGCCGCCCTCGCGCGCACTGTCTATCGCCGCGAGCATGCGCTCACCGGCTTCGGCGTCCGCGCAGCGCACGGGCGACTCCTCGACCGCCCGCCAGTCGGCCTCTTCGACGCGCTTCGCCTCGATGCCGCCGATAGCGACGGTGTGGCTGTTGATGGCGACGCCAAGCTCCTCGAGAAAGCGCCTGGCCACCGCTCCGACGGCCACTCGCGCCCCCGTCTCCCGCGCGCTTGCCCGTTCGAGGACGTTGCGCACGTCGTCCTGCGCGTACTTCATGGCGCCCGCCAGGTCGGCGTGGCCCGGGCGCAGTCGTGTCACCTTGTCGACCGGTCCTTCCGGCGTTTCGACGCCCATCACGTTGCGCCAGTTCTCCCAGTCGCGATTCGCTATCATGAGGGCGATGGGGCTGCCGAGCGTGAGGCCGTGACGGACGCCGGAGAGGATCTCGGCACGGTCGCTCTCGATCTTCTGACGGCCGCCGCGCCCGTAGCCTCCCTGCCGCCGCGCCAGGTCGCGGACGATGTCGTCCTCCGACAGCGCGAGGCCGGCCGGCATGCCTTCGATGACCGCCGTCAGCGCCTTCCCATGCGACTCGCCTGCCGTCAGAAACCGGAGCGCCAATCTTCGCCTCCTAGCGTTATGTCAACTTGGCCAGCGCCGCCTCCGCTGCCGCCAGCATTTCGGCCACCGGCGCGTCGAGCCCCGTCCACAGCTTGAACGACGACGCCGCCTGACGCACCAGCATCGGCAGGCCGTTGATCGTTCGCGCCCCACGCTCCTGCGCCGCGGCAAGAAGCGGCGTCAACGGCGGATTGTAGACCACGTCGAACACCAGCGCGCCCGGCGGGATGTCCTCCGCGTGGAGAGGCGTTTCGCCTTCCGAGCCGCCGTGCCGGGTGCCCACAGGCGTACAGTTTACCAGAAGCGCTGCCCTTCTCGCCGCCTCCCGAAACGCCGCGTCGGACGGAAGATGGGCCCGGATAACCGCGTTCTCCGACGCAAGCCCGCGAAGATGCGCCGCCAGCGCCTCCGCCCGCTGCCCGTCTACGTCGCACAGGTCGACCGACGCGACGCCGGCGCGAACCAACGCCAGTCCCACTGCCCGCGCCGCGCCGCCCGCGCCCAGTATCGCGACCCGCTGTCCCGCCGCCGAAAAGCCCGTCGATTCCAGCGCCCGCCGGAAGCCGACGACGTCGGTGTTGTAGCCGGCAAGCCGCCCGCCTTCGTTGACGACCGTGTTGACGGCGCCCGTCTCCTTCGCCAGGTCGTCCAGCCGGTCAAGGAGCGGGACAACGGCCTCTTTATGGGGCACCGTCACGTTGGCGCCGAGGGCGTCTGGCAATCGCAGGCCCCGCACGCGCGCCTCGAGCTCCGATGGCGGCGTCTCCCACAGCTCGTAGCGCTCTTCCATCCCGTGATAGGCGAAGGCGACGTTCTGGACCGCCGGCGAGACCGAGTGCGCGACAGGATAGCCGATAAGGCCGACGCGTTTCATCTCTCCCGCTTTCGGAGCGCTAGTGCTCGTAGAGCTGGACGTTCCGCTGCTGCTCCTCCAGGGTCTCGGCGAATACGTGACTGCCGTCGCCCTTCGCGACGAAGTAGAGATAGTCCGTCTGCGCCGGGTGCAGCACCGCTTTGATTGAATCGAGCCCCGGGCAGGCGATGGGCCCCGGCGGCAGGCCGTTGTTCACATAGGTGTTATAGGGCGAGTCGACCTTCAGATCGTCGTCCGTAAGGTTCGTCTTCCAGTAGCCGTAGGCCGCCACGTTCTGCGGGTCGTTGGCGAGCGCGTACTGCACCGTCGGGTCCGCCTCCAGCGGCATCCCCGCGTTCAGCCGGTTGATGTAGACGCTGGCGATCAGCGGCCGCTCCTCCGGCTTCTCCGCCTCCCGCTCGACGATCGAAGCCAGCGTCAGCACCTGGTCGAGTGTCAGGCCGACGTTCGCCAGCTCCGGCTGCGCGACGGGCACGACTTGCTTGTTGAAGGCGTCGAGCATCTGCTGGATGACCTGGTCCGCCGTGACCGAACGCGAGAATCCGTACGTTGCGGGAAAGAGGTAGCCGTCGAGAGTGCCGCTGGTGTCGCCGGCGACGAGCGCTTCGTCGTGGCGGGCCGCCACCGCCTGCATGAAGTCGTCTTTCGTTACGACGCCCTTCGCATCCAGCAGCGCCGCGATCTCCTCGACGCGCAGCCCTTCGGGAATCGTGACCATCAGCGGCGCCGTGACGCCGTTGTGGATGCGGTCGATGACGGCCAGCGTCGTCATGCCCTTGTCGAACTCGTAGTCGCCGGCCTGAAGCTGGTCCTCCAGCCCCATCAGCGCGACGAGATCGCGAAACAGGACCTCGCTCTGGATGACGCCGGCGCTCTGCAGGTCCTGCCCGATCTTGGCCGCTGTCTCGCCGCTGGTTATCGAAACGTCGGCATAACCCGACGCGGGCGTTGGTCCCAGCGCCTGGGACGGCTCGCTGGTGAGGATCGTGCCGGGCATGAGCCAGACGGCCACGGCGGCCACGCCTATCGACGCGACCGCCAGCGCGACAGCCGCCGCGGGCATCAGCTTCGACATATCGCCTATCCTATCCGCCGTCCAGCCGGCTATCCAGATAGCCCTGGAGGATGATCGCGGCCGCAAGCGCGTCCTTCTCCTCCGCATTCTTCCCTGGGGCGCGCCTGCCGCCCGGCCTGGCGCGGGTCTCGCGCCGCAGTAGCTGCTCCGCCTGCACCGTCGAAAGGCGCTCGTCCCAGAGCGTCACCGGCACGCTCAGCGCCGGCACGAGCAGTCGTACGAACGCCTGGACGCTTTCCGCCTGCGCGCCGACCCCGCCGTCCAGTCGCAGCGGCAGCCCGACGACAACGCCTTCGACGGCTTCCGCCGCCGCCAGCTTCGATATCTCCTCAACCGCCGCTTCCTGCGTCGTCACCTGGAGCGTCCGCAGGGGCACCGCGACCTGGCCGTTTGGATCGCTTATCGCCACGCCGATGCGCCTCTCCCCGACGTCCAGTCCGAGAAAACGCAATTACGAGTCCCGCAGTCCTTTCATCTTGTCCGCCGCCAGTTCCTTCGCCAGGCGCAGCGCCTCGTCCAGCCGCGACGCGTCGCGACCGCCCGCCTGCGCCATCTCCGGCCGTCCGCCGCCGCCGCCGCCGGTGACCTCAGCCGCCTTCTTCACCAGGTCGCCGGCCTTGATGCCGCGCGCCGCCAGGTCCGGCGTGACCATCGCCAGCAGGCTCGGCCGCCCTTCGACGACCGTTCCCAGCACGATGACCCCGCTCTTCAGCCGCTCGCGAAGCCAGTCGCCGATCTCGCGCAGCGCCTCCGGGCTGCTCGCCGGCACCCGCGCCGAAAGCAGCGCCCGCCCGTCGACGTGCTCGGCCTCCGCCAGCAGCGATTCGGCGTGGCCACGCCCGATCTCACGCTCCAGCGCCAGCACGCGCTTCTTCAGCGAATCGACCTCCTGGAAGAGCGCCTCGACGCGGCCGGTCAGCTCGCGGTCGTCGCCGGTGACACCGAGGCGGTCGCGTAGCTGCCGCATCGTCAACAGCCGCTCGCGGACGTATTCCTCCGCGCCGCGGCCGGTCAGCGCCTCGATGCGCCGCAGTCCGGCGCCAACGCTCTCTTCGTCGACGATGACGAGCTCGCCGATGTCGCCGGTGGCATGGACGTGGGTGCCGCCGCAGAGCTCGGCGCTGTAGCGCTCAGTATCTTCGATCACCTCAACGACGCGCACCTCGGCGGCGTACTTCTCGTCGAACAGCGCCGTCGCGCCGCCGGCCGTCGCCTCTTCGTAGCTCTGGCGCTCGGTCCGCACCGGCAGGTTCTCGCGTATCTTCTCGTTGACCAGCCGCTCAACCGCCGACAGTTCGTCGGGCTTCAGCGCCTCGACGTGCGTGAAGTCGAATCGCAGCCGCTCCGGCGCGACGAGCGAGCCCGACTGGCGCGCGTGCGGCCCAAGCACGCGACGCAGCGCCGCGTGCAGAAGGTGCGTCGCCGTGTGGTTGCGCATGATGTCCCAGCGGCGGCCGGCGTCCACTTGACCCATCACGTCGTCGTTTACGGCGATTCGCCCCTCGACGACGCGGCCGCGGTGGAGGATGAGCCCGCGTTCGGTCTTCTGCGTGTCTTCGACGCGGAAGCGGCCGCCCGGCCCGACGATCTCGCCTGTGTCGCCGACCTGGCCGCCCTGCTCGGCGTAGAACGGCGTCTCGAAGAGGACGATCTCCGCCTCGTCGCCGCTTTCGACGCTTTCGACCGCTGCCCCTCCAGCAATGATGCCGGCCACACTGGTCTGCTGCGACAGCGTGTCGTAGCCGGTGAAGCGAGGCTGGAGATGCGAGAGCGCGGCGTAAGCCTCGGCGGACTCGGCTTCGGAGAGTCGGAAGCGTCCGGCGGCGCGGGCGCGCTCTCGCTGCTCTTCCATCGCCTTCTCGAAGCCTTCCTCATCGACTTTGAACCCGAACCTGGCTCCGAGTTCGGCCGTCAGGTTCTTGGGGAACCCGTACGTGTCATGCAGCAGGAACACGTCGCTTCCAGAGATCACCATGTCATGCTCGAAGGCGCGATCAAATGCATCGCTCATGACTTCTAGCCCACGAACCACTGTTCTCCTGAAGCGTTCTTCTTCGATCTCAACGACATGCAGCGCTAGGTCCCTTGCAGACCCGACCTGAGGATAGGTCGATCCATACATGTCGATTGCCGCCTCGGCCACAGGTGGCAAGAACGGCGAACGTTGCCAACGCTCGAACCCCTCTCGAGCAACGTCCATACCCCTGGCTATCTTCTCCCGCGACGGCAGCAGTTCGTCCCCAAGCCCGATTGGCGCAGACGCGGCAAGTGTAAGCGAGTAGTAGCAAGCCCGCCGAATTATGTACCGCAGGACGTAGCCTCTGCCTTCGTTGCCGGGCATGACACCGTCTGCGATGAGGAAGGCAGCAGCTCGGCAATGCTCGGCCACAATGCGAAGCGCGCGTCTCATTTCCTTGCCGGCGGTCTCATAATCTCGACCTGACAGCTCCTCTATCTTCGCGATGATTGGCCGGAACAAGTCTGTGTCGTAGACGTTGCGCTCGCCCTGCAGAACGCTCGCCCAGCGCTCCAGGCCGGCGCCCGTGTCGATGTTCTTCTGTGGGAGGTCAGTCCGCGACCCGTCCCTGTGCTGGTAGTAGGAAGTGAAGACGAGGTTCCACAGCTCCGTGAAGCGGCCGCATTCGCTTATCGCCGGGTGGCACTCGTCCGAGTCGCACAGCTTGCAGCCCGGCGTCTTGCCGAAGTCGTAGTGTATCTCCGAGCACGGTCCGCAGGGGCCATAGTTGCCCAGAACGTCGCTCGTAAACCAGTAGTTCTCCCCCTCGCCGTTCTTCTCGATACGGTCTTCGGGCACGTCGAGGGCCCGCCAGTAGCCATATGACTCCTCGTCGTCCTCGTAGATGCTCACCCAGAGGTCCTTTTTCGGCAGGGCGATCTGCTCCTTCGGGTCCGTCAGCAGCTCCCAGGCCCACTCGATCGCTTCTTTCTTGAAGTAATCGCCGACGCTGAAGTTGCCCAGCATCTCGAAGAAAGTCAGATGCGTGTCGTCGCCCACCTCGTCGATGTCGCTCTTCCGGAAGCACTTCTGGATCGACGCCATGCGACGCGCGGGCGGCTCGGCCTTGCCCTCGAAGTACGGCTTGAACTGGACCATGCCGGCGCTCGTGAAGAACAAGTTCGGGTCGCCGTGCGGCACGAGCGGCGAGCTTGGGATGATGCGATGGCCGCGCGCCTGGAAGAAGTCGAGAAAGCGCTTTCGAATCTCGTCGCTGTTCATTGTCACGGCCAGTCTATCAGAATCGATCTCGTTGGGCGACTGCTTCGCCCCCCTGTCAATCGAGAGTCACTGCCCTCTCGCTGCCGCTGCCGCGCCCGGCAACATTCACGTCCATCTTCCCACCCGCCCGCCCGCAAAGGCATTTCCAGACCAAGGGGACACCCCTTGGAACCCCGGCAAAAGGCTGCGCCCTCTGCACTCCCTTCGAACTGCGCCGCGCGGGCGCGCAGCCGCTCCCCTTGACAGCGCCGGACGGCCGCCGATACTATTCGTAGGTGAAACGGGGGTTTTGACCCGCCGGTGAAACAACACGACCCTCCAGAAGATAGCGATTATAGCGATAAACGCCAGGCTGGCGCTTCCCTCGAGCGCAGCTATGCCGGCCCGATGGCGCAGCGCGCAAACGCCGCCCGAGGCCGCTTTTTTCTTGACCATCGCGTCGGGGCGGGCGAGCCATGACCGATAGCTGGACGGCAATAATCCTCGCCGCCGGCCTCGGCAAGCGAATGCGCTCCAAGAACCCGAAGGCGCTTCACGAGATCGCCGGGCAGCCCATGCTCCTGCACGTCATCCAGACCGCCCGCGACGCCTTCGAATCGACCTGCCGTGACGCGCGCCTGACCGTCGTCGTCGTTGGGCACGGCGCCGAGCAGGTGCAGGCCGTCCTCGACGGCGAGGTGCAATGCGTCCGTCAGGCCGAGCAGCTCGGCACCGGGCACGCGGTCGCGCAGGCGGAATCGGCCGTCAAGACAGCCGCCTACGTGCTTGTCCTCAACGCCGACGTGCCGCTGGTCACCGCCGACACCATCGCCGGCCTGATCTGCGCCCACCGCGAGGCCGAAGCCGACCTCACCTTCCTTACCGCCCGCGTCGACGAGCCGCGCGGGCAGGGGCGCGTCCGGCGCGACGCCGCCGGACGACCGGTCGCCATCGTCGAAGAGGCCGACGCGGACGCTGCCACAATGGCCGGCAACGAAGTGAACGTCGGCGTTTACTGCTTCCGCGGCGGCTGGCTCTGGCCCCGCCTGTCGCGCATCGAGCGCAGCGCCGCCGGCGAGTACTATCTGACCGACCTGATCGGAATGGCCGTGGCTGAAGGCGCGAAGGTCGTCGCCGTCGCCGCGGCCAATCCCGTCGAGGCGCTGGGCATCAACGACCGCGCCCAGCTCGCGCGGGCCGAGGCCGTCCTTCGCGAGCGCATCCGGCAACGCCATATGCTCGCCGGCGTCACGATGCTCGACCCGGCGACCACCTACATCGATGTCGACGTGACCATCGGCACCGACACGACGCTGCATCCCAACACGTCGCTGCTCGGCAAGACCGCAGTCGGCGAGGACTGCGTCATCGGCCCGGACAGCCGCGTCGTCGACTCCACGGTCGGTCGCGGCTGCCGCATCGTCTCGTCCGTTGTCGAGCAGTCGACGCTGGAGGACGGCGTTAGCGTCGGGCCATTCAGCCACCTGCGCGGCGGCGCCCACATCGGCAGCGGCGTCCACATCGGCAACTTCGCCGAGGTGAAGGGCTCGCGACTGGGCCGCGGCACGAAGATGGGCCACTTCAGCTACATCGGCGACGCGGAGGTCGGCGAAAACGTCAACATCGGCGCCGGAACGATTACTTGCAACTTCGACGGCGTCGACAAGCACCGCACGGTCATCGGCGACGGCGCCTTCATCGGCAGCGACACGATGCTCGTCGCGCCCGTGACCATCGGCGAAGGGGCCCGCACCGGCGCCGGCTCCGTCGTCAACCACGACGTCCCGCCCGGCGCGCTGGCCGTCGGCGTTCCGGCGCGCATTCGTCACAAGCGGGAGAAAAGCAATGAGTAAGAAGGGGCGGATTTGCGTCCCCCTCTGGCTGGTCACGCTGGCGCTCATGGCGGCGCTTACGGCGAGCGAAAGGGTGCGTCGGCGCAACGACAAGGCCGGCAAGGCGGAGAAGCGGGACGACGGTGAGTAACGGCGGCTGGATCGCTCTCGGCTTGCTGCTGGGCAACGTCGCGCTGCTGGCGCTCGTGACCGCCGCCGAGGCAGGCGCTGTCTGGCTGAGCCGGATGCGCGCCCGCTCGATGCTGGTCGGCGGACAGCCCCGCGCCGAAGCGCTGCGGGCCTATCTCGGCGAACGCCATCGCCTGCTGAGCGCCCTTGACGTCGCGCGCAATTTCGCCATCATCGCCGGTGTTGCCTTCGCGCTCTTCCTCGTCGTCGGCGAGACCGGCCACACCTGGCTGGGCCTCGCGCTGGTCGCCGCCGGCAGCCTGCTCGTCCTGGCGCTGCTCCAGGCGGCGTCGCGACTCCTCGTCGTCGCCGAGCCCGACCGCTGGGGCCCCCGCCTTTCGCCGGTCGCCGCCGTGATTCGGGCTGTGTTTGCGGCACCGGCCTGGCTCGCCGCGCTGCCCGACCGCATTCTCCTTCGCGCTCTCAACCGTCCGTCCGAAGCGCTCGAGGATGTCGCCGAGAGCGACGAACTCCTGCGCCTGATGGAGATCGAGCAGGAGGAAGGCCCGATCGAGCCGGCCGAGCGGGAGATGATCCGCGGCGTCATCAATCTGGAAGAGACCGGCGTGCACGAGATCATGGTGCCGCGCATCAACGTCGTCGCCGTCAACGTCGAGGACACGCTGGACGACGTCATCCGCATCATCATGGAGCGTGGCTACAGCCGCGTGCCGCTGTTCGAGGAGACGATAGACAACATCGTCGGCGTAATCTACGCCAAGGACATAATCAAGCGCCTGGCGGCCGGCGACCTCGACCGCTCGAAGGTCGACTTGAGAGCGCTCGCCCGCAAGCCGTTCTTCGTGCCCGAATCGAAGCACGTCGGCGAGCTGCTGGCGGACATGCGCTCGAACCGCGTCCACATGGCCGTCGTCGTCGACGAGTACGGCGGCACGGCGGGCATCGTCACGATCGAAGACATGCTGGAGGAGATCGTCGGCGAGATCGAGGACGAATACGACCGCGAGGAGCCGACGGTGGAGAAGATCGACGACACAGAGGTCATCGTCGACGCGCGCGTGAGCATCGACGACCTGAACGAGCTGCTGGGCCTGCACATCGAGGGCGAGGACTTCGACACCGTGGGCGGCTTCGTCTACCACGAGCTGGGGCGCATCCCGCTTGCCGGCGACGAAGTGCAGTCGGACGGTCTGCGCCTGAAGGTGCTGTCCGTCGTCGGCCGCCGCATCAAGAAGATCCAGGTGAAGAAGGAGCCGACGTCCGCCGCGCCCTCAAACGGCGCCGACGGCAACGGCCATCGCTAGCGCCTCTGCCGCGCCTGCCGCTTCCCCGACCACCATCGGCCACCGCCAATCACCAGAAACGCTCCGCCTACCACGACCGCAAGCATCGCCGCGTTCGGTGACGGTCCGGCGGCGTTGTGGAGCGGCAACGTCTCCGGCGGCTCCGCCACTCCGCCGACATACGGAACATAGGGCGTCGCAGTCGCCGTCGGCGTAGGCCCGCTCGTCGCCGTAGGACCCGACGTGAAGGTTGCGGTTGGCCGCGACGTTGGCATCGGCGTGTCGGTTGGCGCGGGCGGATCAATATGCACCGTTTTCGATGCATAGTCCCTGTATATGGAATTGTCGGCGTCGCTCTCCGAGATGACGTTATAGACCTCGGTCGCGCCCTTGGGCCGGCCGGTAAGGGTTATCTGCGTTTGGTTCTTGTCCACCTTGCCGAGTATCGTGCCATCTGCCAGTTCTACGGCGAAGTCCTTTTCGTTAGGAATGTCGCGCCCGTCGCCTGGAATGGTCTGGTCCCACGTGAGCACTACGGTTCCTGGCGAGGGTTGGCTCGCTGACAGGTTCTGGACCGCAGGCGGATGGTATAGCTGGTAGTAGTTCCACGCATCCAGCGTCGAAGGCAGGTACAGGCAGCTCTCGGTTGTGTCCATGACCGTGGCGATCCCGTACGGGCAACCATTGTATTCGCCGGCGCCGAAGCTGTGGCCGAGCTCGTGGGCTATATCGCGGGTCGTATGAAAGTCGCCGTCCGACCATGGAGTGTAGTTACCGGCGAGATCCTCGTGCCCGTACGGATTGAGATCGATTGTAACGTAGCCAACTGAGTAGTAAGGCGGCACCCAATTCCGGCCGCTGGGATCTGAATACGTGCACGCGTGAGGATAGCGGTTGGTGTCTTGGTCCTTCGGGCAGAGATTGGTGAAATAATCCCAGGTGACCTTCGCGTCAGCCCAGTCACAAGCTGTGCCTCCTGCGCCGCGCCAGGTGAACGCGGCGAACTGGGGATCTACTGTGTAGTTTGAATTCGCCGCACTCAGGTCCGAGTTCCAGTACCAGATGGCCAACGCCGTGGAATTGGCAAACTCGGGAATGCTGCACACGTACGTCAGCTTTCCGGGCACGTTCAGGCTTCCGATCCTGCTCTGGCGCAGGCCCAGGCACTGCCCTGAGTGGGATGTCGGGTCACACCAATCCAGCGGGTTGCCATTGTAGGGGCTGGTATTGGTATTGGCCAGCGCAACGACAGCTCCGAGAGCGGCGAAGAACAGGACGGCGATTGCAGAGGCGATTAATCCTCTCATTGGGCCACCTCCGCGTTTAATGCGATTGAATCAAGCGCGGCGCCGGCCGCCGCCTGCCCAACGTGGCGCCCCAGCTCGACCGGACGCGGTCCCTGCGGGCTGTCCTCGAAGCGGAGAAACAGCGACGAGTGGGTCTGCGGGTTGTAGACCGTCATTATTACGCCGGGATGGTCCGGATCCTGCGGAACGCCCCAATCGACGATCACCGGATAGAACACCCTGAAATCTCCGAAACCATCCGGAATGTGAAGACGGACGCCGTACTTCTGAAATACGCTTCCTGCCGAGGCCAGGTCGCCCTGCTCATCAAAAGCCGGTGGCCAGGCGCCGCCCGACGGAATGGCCGTTGCTGTTGGAACCGGCAAATCGGGAGGGGTCGCAGCCGTTGCTGATAACGTCGGCGTGACTGGCAGGTCTGCTGCCGTCGGGGCCGCGACGGTGGCACTCGCAGATGCATCCGGCGTCCCCGCCACGTCTGTTGGTGCCGTCTGGCCGAAAGCGCCGCGCACCGTCAGATAGGCCGCTACGAAGGCAAGGCAGCAGAGCACGAGAACGATTGGTGATCTTGGTAGAGTCTTCAACGGGCTTCTCCCTTCCGCGCCGCTCCACGGAACCTTTCCTGGTCGTCTGACCGATTAAGATAGTTTCTAATGCTTTCCGTCAACATTGTCAATAGATCTAGTGAGCATAACGGATCAACTACCAAAAGTTTCTTGACAGGTCGGTCACGTGGTGCTATATGTGAGCACCAGAAGGAATCAAAGAATCCGGTCACACGGAGGTGGAGACGTGAGAGCAGTTCAACGAACGACACTCGGAATCCTATTTGCGGTCGCGCTCGCCGCACTCGTCGGCGGCGTCGCGGAAGCTCGAACTCCTACTCCTACGAGCACGCCTACGGCCACGCCTGCTCCACCCCAGCCCGCGTTGTACAGCATCAGGCCGTGGATCAACGCACAGAACCAAGGGCAGGTCACAGCGAGGATCGGGAGCACCCTCTGCGCCACTGGCGCTCCTTTTGCCATCCCGTCGGACCCGGAGCCGCGTTCCCCGAGCCTGCAGTTTACCGTTTCTGTTCCCTCTGAGGAGGCGCTACCTGGATGCGGCCGCGAGGGCGCAATCGTGACGTTCTTCATTGACGGCCAGCAGGCGCGGCCAACGGCGATCTGGCATCCAGGCGACAACGGGATATTCGGTGTGATCGCCGGCCCTCCGTTCGCAGACTTTTTTATACTCAGTGGGGAAGCGGAGCAGACTAGCCGGGCCGGTGGCTCACTCGTGCCTTATATTGGTGACACGCCATGCGGCCGCACCGGGATCGTGTACTCGGACCAACAGGTTGCCGGCTGCGGCGTCGAGGGTTCACAGATCACCTTCAAACTCTTCGACAGCCAGGGAAACCTCATCGGTACCGCAAACGAGAAGGGAACCTGGCATGCGTGGGATGGGGTGGGCGATGATGTTCAGGGGCTAAACCTCACCTTCGGCTCCGCCGCTTCCATCCACATGGGCAACGTCGGAGGCGGGCCGGAGAGCGGCAACGCCTGGCTTCGGCTGTCGCTGGCGCTCGCCTCGCTTGGCCCGGCGGGCGCAGTCGCCGGCTTCGCGCTCCGGCGGCGACTCAAGAGGTGACGCCGTGAGAACGGTTCTGAGAACGGCAGTAGCATCCCTGCTCATCGCGGTCGCGCTCGCCGCACTCGTCGGCGGCGCAGCGGAGGCTCGAACTCCTACTCCTACGAGCACGCCTACGGCCACGCCTGCTCCACCCCAGCCGGCCACTTTTGCCGTCGTGCCCTGGGTCAATGCGCGGAACCAGGCGCAGGAGGTAATCGCCAACATCGGTGGCACAATCTGCGCGGCTGGCATTGGGGGCAGCGTTGCGGGAAGTTCGCGGGTGATCTTCAACGTGTCCGTGCCCTCCGACCAGGCGCTGCCCGGTTGCGGTCGCGAGGGCGCCACTGTCACATTTTTCGTCGACGGCCAACAAGCCCCTCAAAGCGCAACCTGGCATGCAGGCGGGTTTCAAGCGTTGGGCGTCATTCTTGGTTCTCCCTTCGCCCATTTCGTCATACTCAGCGGAGAATTGGAGCAGGCTGTCGCAGCGGGCGGCTCGCTCACGCCTTATATCAATAACGAGCGCTGCGGCTATGGAACGGTTGTTTACTCAGATGAGCAGCAGGCCGGCTGCGGCGTCGAGGGTTCACAGATCACCTTCAAACTCTTCGACAGCCAGGGGAACCTCATCGGCATGGCAAATGAGAAGGGGACTTGGCACGCATGGGATGGCGTGGGTGATCATCTTCAGCAACTAACGCTCACCTTCGGCTCCGCCACATCCGTCCGCGTCGGCAACGTCGGCGGCGGGCCGGAAGGCGGCGGCAACGCGCGGCTGTCGCTGGCGCTGGCGCTCGCCTCGCTTGGCCTGGCAGGCGCAGTCGCCTTCGTCGCGCTCCGGCGGCGACTCAACAGGTGACGCTGTGAGAACGGTCGCGAGAACGGCAGTAGCATCCCTGCTCATCGCGGCCGTGGTCGCCCTTTCGAGCGGCGTCGCCCGCGCTCGCGGCTCCACCTTAACCCCGACCCCCCCACCGAGCCCAACAGTCTCCCCGACATCCACACCGACCCCCGATCAGGTTTCAATCTTCGAGGGGCCCTGCTGGATTGACGCCGCCTGGTGCGCCACTCAGAAGCTGAGCGCGAGGGTTGACGGGAACCTATGCGTCTCCTTTGCTTCTTCCTACACTCCGCCCGACGGCACCTGGCCCCTAGCTGTGCTGTACGTGCCCTCACAGCAAGTAGCTCCGGGCTGCGGATATGAAGGGGCAGCGGTACAGTTCTTCATCGGAGACACACCTGTACGCGACACAGGGGTTTGGCACGCAGGGTCGCACAAGATCATGACCTTCTTCGCCGGGCCTCCACTCGCCCCGTTCACCGTGATCTCCTCCGCCCCCATCGCGCAAGGTGAATCCATCGTGCCCTTCATCAACGGTCAGGCTTGCGGCTATGCGAAAAGTGGCATCGGCGGTGTGGACCCGGAACACACGTCTTTGGTGTTCGCCTTCTCAAACGAGCAGCAGCTAGGCTGCGGCACGAACGGGGCAGAGATCGTCTTCAAACTCCTGGACGCGCAGGGGAACGTCGTCGGCGTGGCAAGCCAGACAGCAAGGTGGTACGCCTGGACGGGCGACTACGACCAGTGGCAGGAAGTCAACCTGACGTTCGGGCCACCCACATCCATCCACATGGGCAACGTCGGAGGCGGGCCGGAGAGCGGCAACGCCTGGCTTCGGCTGTCGCTGGCGCTCGCGTCACTTGGCCTGGCAGGCGCGGTCGGCGGCTTCGCGCTCCGGAGGCGACTCAACAGGTGACGTGGTGAGAACGGTCCCGAGAACGGCAGTAGCATCCCTGCTCATCGCGGCCGTGGTCGCCCTTTCGAGCGGCGTCGCGGAAGCGCGCGCCCCGACTCCCTCGCCTACCACTAGCGCGACGGCGACGGCCACGCCCGGGCCCACGCCCACACCAGGGCACGATCAATTCTCAGAATTCATGGGCGATTGTTGGCTTGACGCCGCATTCTGCGGCGATCAGGCGCTGAGCGCGAGGATCGATGGGAACTTATGCGTGCCCTCGGCGCTCGGCCTAAAGCCAGCCGACGCGACCGGGTTTGTCTACGATATTAAGGTTCCCGCGCAGCAAGCAGTTCCTGGATGCGGGTATGAAGGGACCACCGTCCAGTTCTTCATCGGAGGCAGGCCTACGCTGCAGGCTGGCGTCTGGCATGCGGGGTCGACCAAGATAATGTCGTTCATAGCCGGCTACCCTTTCGCCATCTTTCGCGGAGGATCTTCCCTTGCCATTGGACCGGGTGAATGCATTGTGCCCTATGTTGGCGGTCAGTCTTGCGGGTACGATGAGCGCTGCCGTTACGGCGGCGGAGGTCCCGAGACTGGGTTTTCTGCTGTCGTGTTCTCAGATGAGCAGGAGGCAGGTTGCGGCACGAAGGTGCCCAGGTCGCATTCAAGGTCCTTGATGCGCAAGGGAGAGTCCTCGCGGTCGCGGATCAGACCGCTGCCTGGCATGCATATCCCGAATCTGCGCCCAGCCCGTTTCTGACGCTCACCTTCTCGGCGCCCACGGCAATCCAGGTCGGCAACGTCGGCGGCGGGCCGGAAGGCGGCGGCAACGCCTGGCTTCGGCTGTCGCTGGCGCTCGCGTCACTTGGCCTGGCAGGCGCAGTCGCCGGCTTCGCGCTCCGGAGGCGACTCAACAGGTGACGCTGTGAGAACGGTCCCGAGAACGGCAGTAGCATCCCTGCTCATCGCGGCCGTGGTCGCCCTTTCGAGCGGCGTCGCAGAAGCGCGCGCCCCGACTCCCTCGCCTACCACTAGCGCCTGGCCGCCGGTGACCTCGACCGCACGAAGGTCGACTTGAGAGCGCTCGCCCGCAAGCCGTTCTTCGTGCCCGAGTCGAAGCATGTCGGCGAGCTGCTGGCGGACATGCGCTCGAACCGCGTCCACATGGCCGTTGTCGTCGACGAGTACGGCGGCACGGCGGGCATCGTCACGATCGAGGACATGCTCGAGGAGATCGTCGGCGAGATCGAGGACGAGTACGACCGCGAGGAGCCGACGGTGGAGAAGATCGACGACACGGAGGTGATCGTCGACGCGCGCGTAAGCATCGACGACCTGAACGAGCTGCTGGGCCTGCACATCGAGGGCGAGGACTTCGATACCGTGGGCGGCTTCGTCTACCACGAGCTGGGGCGCATACCACTTGCCGGCGACGAAGTGCAGTCGGACGGCCTGCGGCTGAAGGTGCTGTCCGTCGTCGGCCGCCGCATCAAGAAGATACGGGTCAAGAAAGAGCTTCCCGCTGCGCCACCACCGTCGAACGGCGGCAACGGGGGAAGATAGGGTAGGCGCGGGCGCCTCTGCCCGCCCAGCCTGGTCCTAACACCGCCGGGCCATATAAATCGATCAGGTATGCTGCGCCTGCCTGCCGTCAGGCAGGGGTTTCAACCCGCAGTGCTGTTTCCTCCCGACCTCCGCCGCGCCCTCAAACGGCGCCAACGGCAACGGCCACCGCTAGCGCTGCTGTCGGGCCCGCCGCTTCCTCACGAGCCATCCTCCCCATGCAGATGCAACGATTATCAAACCCATGCCGATAAGAATCTCCGGCCGCCCTACTTGGGAGTGGCTCTCCGCTCCTGTACCAGTTCCGGGCAGCCCCGATTGGCCTCCCTGCGGCGTTACGGTTGTGTACGCTGTCAGAACGGATCCATCCGGCATTGTGATGCTCGACCCCCGCACGCTTATCTCCGTCTCAAGCGTCCCCGTGAAAGACGGCGACAACAGAAGGTTAACCACCACCGCGCCCGGCCCGGCCTGGTTCGGAAAGAGGACGTCGACGTGATTCTCAACAAGCTCGACAGCCTTCCCTCGTGGACCAGTTAGCGTATCCAAAGAAACGAAGGAGGCAGCTCCCTGCGTCCACGTGAGAGTAAAGGTCAATCCCGGATATGCTGGGTCCCGCACACCCTCGTAGTCCACACGAAATGAAGCCTCTCCTCCCATCATGGAGGAGGCCGGGCCGCTGAGCACGTAGCGCACAGGGTAGCCACAATCCGCGCAGGGCGTCGGGCTTGCTGTCTCGATAGCGATCGCGTTCGCAGCAGCCGGCGGGGGAATTGAGGTTGCCCCGACCATCAATCCCGCAACGACCGAAACGAGCGCCAGCGCCCGCGCACCCATCATTCGCCCCCCACGTGATCGGTCTTCGGCAGCGCCCTTATCCACGCGCATGCAACGTTGCCGTTTGGATCAGTCTGACACACGCTGTCAAATACTTGGCTGCTCGACCAGGACGAAGGCCCGCAGTTGCTCTCAAACGTCATCCCGCTGCAGACCTTCTTAGAGGTCCCCCCATACCCGTAGGCGCCATCGTAAAGTCTTTCCGTCACCTGAAGTGGGGCCCAGGTAAGATCCCTCGCGCCGACGTATGCCTGACCCGTCGTCCACTTGAAGCTGATTGTCGCGTAAAACTGATTGCCCGATACATTCCTATACTCCTCGCCCCCCGCACGCGCGGCCGAGCAGTAACCATTTGATCCGCAGGCCACGATTCTATAGTACTTCGTTGCCTGATCGGAAGTCGTGATGCCCGTGGTCACACTGCTTATGCCGGTTCCGAGGGACGTGCAGCTTGTGAAAGCGGCCCCGGGATACGAGTTGTCGCTGCAGCGTTTATAGGTTACCCCAGCCAGACCTTTCCAACTTATCGTGATACTCGTGTCCTGGTAGGGTTTCGCGACGGGCTCCAGCGTGGGCAGGTTCTCCGCTGTGGATCCGACAGCGTGCGGACCGGAGACGATCGTGCCTACGGGATTATAGTAATAGGCAGCGAGAATGTGTGCCCACGAGTAACCCAAATCTGCGCATGCCTTACTTCCGTACTGCGATAGTGTGTTGCCTGGGTGGTGGACCTGGTCGACATCGTGCAGCTCACCGCACCCATCATTGGGCCCAGCTTCATGAAGGGCCTCATATGGCGTGCCAGCGCTGTTCATCAAATAATAGTCCCACGTGTCGAGAACCGCTTGATTCATGTACTGGTCCTCGAAGTTTGGGTCCCAGACCTGATAGTTCTGTGTGGGGTCAACGTCCCAGCAGCCAGATCCCGTACTGTGCGAATAAAGCACATGATACCGACCATACATCTTCACGGCAACGGCCCCGGATCTGAGAGCCTCTGTGCTCGCATCCCACTGCGTAAGCCACTCATGGGGCAGCACGTGCTCCACGTACTTCACAAAGTCGACAGTATGAACTACCCACCCTCTCCCGTCTCCGGCGTCGGCATAGACGTTGATGACAGCCGGAGGGGTAGTCGTGCTCGTGTACCCCGTGCAGCTCGTTCCAGACTGCGCAACCATGGGAGCCGCTAGGCTTGGCCCACTGTTCGGCGCGGGAGCGGGCAGGGGGGCCGCCAGATCATCGACCTGCTCAACGTCGCTCAACGTGGGCGTCAGAATGGGCACTCTTCCCGGAAGAAGGGGCATGGAGCGATAAGTGAAGCTCGCATACCCTGGCGCCGAGACTGTGATATCTACCAAAGTCGGGCTGTTCCGATCGTTAGACACCGCCAGTGCCCCTGTCTGAGCCGTCCCCTCACTTCCTGTTGCCATCGTGGCTACTGGAGCGACGGCCGTTCGCCCGCTGGGTCGAATCTGGATCGTCGCGTCCTCTACCGGCACCACATCCACGCCGTACTCGGACTGAGCCAAACCAGGCAAACTGCCAGGCGACAAGGAATTCACCCTTCCCACGATCTGTGCCCTTACGATCACGCTAGGAGCGGCCGCCTGCGAATGCGAAACTCCTACTGCGCTAGCGACGAGCGCCGCTGCGGCCACAACCAATAACACCTTCGGACGTAGCATTTGGTGCCTCCTGCTCACTATACGCTACCCGACCAACCACTCAGTGCGAGTACTTTAGGGCGGCATGCCATACTTGTCAAGGCTTTTATGTAGAGTACTAGTACCATTCTCAAAGAAGTTTCATGAACGTTCTGGATTTCCTGGCGCCGCCCTGTCGCCGATGGCGCAGGTCCCGCGTACCCGTCTTGCCCTGGTGACGCCAACCGCTCGCAATCCCTCGGCCGGCCTGCTATCCTGCACCCTGGCGCACCGGCCGGCCGGACCGCCCCCTCGGCCCGCAGGCGCTCGGCTGAAAAATCAACTACGAAAACGCGCCCTTCCCAGAATCACCAGGCGATACTTTTTCCAAAACAAAAACAATTCACGACCGTTCCCGCTGTCGCCCGCCCGCCCGTTTTGTCACGCCGCTAGCCCTGTGCTAGAATGCGCGGCGATGACCGACGCCAACGACGACCTCAAGTTCTGGATCGCCCTGGCGCGCATCCCACGCATCGGACGCGCGCGCTTCACCCTGCTCGAGAAGCATTTCGGGAAGCTGGAGAACGCGTGGACCGCCTCCGCCGCCGAGCTGCGCGCCGCCGGCCTCGACCAGGCGTCCGTCAACGCCATCGTCGCCGGCCGGCCCGACGTATCGCCTGACGCGGAGCTCGAGCGCCTGCAGCGCGCCCACGTCGACGCCCTCACCTGGAACCATCCCTCCTATCCCGCCAAGCTAAAGGAGATCTACGACCTCCCGCCCGTCATATACGTCCGCGGCAAGCTCGAAAGCGTCGACGAGTGGGCCGTCGCCATCGTCGGCACGCGGCGCGCGACGCCCTACGGCCGCCAGGTCGTCGAGCAGTTCTCCACCGACCTCGTGCGCAACAACGTCACCATCGTCTCCGGCCTGGCGCGCGGCATCGACGCCATCGCCCATCGGGCGGCGCTCAGCAACGGCGGCCGCACCATCGCCGTGCTCGCCTGCGGGCTGGACATGGTCTACCCGCCGGAGCATGTGAAGCTGGCGCAGGAGATCACGGAGCGCGGCGCCCTCATCTCCGACTACCCGCTCGGCACGCAGCCCCGCAGCGAGTTCTTCCCGCGGCGCAATCGCATCATGAGCGGCGTGAGCCTGGGCGTGCTGATGGTCGAAGGCGACCTGAAGAGCGGCGCCATGATCACCGCCCACCTGGCGCTGGAGCAGAACCGCGAGGTCTTCGCCGTGCCGGGCAGCATCTACGCGCCGACCTTCCGCGGCCCCAACAAGCTCATCCAGGACGGCGAAGCGAAGCTGGTCTCGAAGGTCGAAGACATCCTCGAAGAGCTGAACCTGACGATGGTGGCGACGCAGGTCGAGATGAAGGAGCTCGTCCCGGCGGATGAGACCGAGCGCATCCTCCTGAAACACCTCTCGTCCCAGCCGATACATATCGATGAGGTGCGCCGCGAGTCCGGGCTGTCGATAGCGACGGTGAGCAGCACCCTCGCGATGCTCGAGTTGAAGGGCATGGTCCGGCAGGTCGGACGCATGAACTACGTCCGCGTCCGCGAAGTGGGCCCCGCCTACGGATGATGATACGGGGCGGATGCAGTGGGCGGGGAAGGCTGCGGGATTCATCCCGCAGCGCCGCTCTCTTCAGTTGGACGCATGAACTACGTCCGCGTCCGCGAAGTGGGCCCCGCCTACGGATGATGATACGGGGCGGATGCAGTGGGCGGGGAAGGCTGCGGGATTCATCCCGCAGAGCCGCTCTCTTCAGTCGGACGCATGAACTACGTCCGCGTCCGCGAAGTGGGCCCCGCCTACGGATAACGGCCAGGCTGCGGTTGCTCCTCCTCAAGATGTGGCATAATAGATTGCAGATAGATTCAGCTCAGGTTTGGTTATGGCAAAGAAGAAACAGAAGAATCTGGTGATTGTCGAGTCACCGGCGAAGGCGCGAACCTTGGCCGGTCTTTTGGGCCCGCAATACAACGTCCACGCCTCCGTCGGCCACGTCCGCGACCTGCCGAAGACGAAGCTCGGCGTCGACATCGACGACAGCTTCGCGCCGCAGTACGTCGTTCCGCGTGAGAAGGCGAAGGTCGTCCGCCAGCTAAAGGCCGCGGCCGAAGACGCCGACCGCGTCTTCCTGGCGACCGACCCCGACCGCGAAGGCGAGGCTATCGCCTGGCACGTCCTCAAGGCCATCGATATCGAAAAGATGCCACACCAGCGCGTCGTCTTCCACGAAGTGACGAAAGACGCCGTCCTCGACGCCTTCGCGCACCCGCGTCAGATAAACGACCGCCTCGTCGACGCTCAGCAGGCGCGCCGCATCCTCGACCGGCTCGTGGGCTACAAGATCAGCCCCGTGCTCTGGAAAAAGGTGCGTCGTGGCCTATCGGCGGGCCGCGTGCAGTCGGTGGCCGTGCGAATGGTGGTCGAGCGGGAGAAGGAGATAACCGCCTTCATCCCGCTGGAGTACTGGACGCTCGACGCGCAGCTCGCAAAGGCAAAGGGCGCGGGAACGCTGACAGCGCGGCTGGCCGGGCTGGCCGGCAAGCGCAAGAAGCTGGAGATTGGCAGCGCTGCGGAGTCGGAACGCCTTGTCGCGCTTCTCCGGCCCGCGCGCTACGTTGTCACGTCCGTGCGGAAGAAGGACGTTCATCAGCAGCCGGCGCCTCCCTTCACGACCAGCAGTTTGCAGCAGGAGGCCTCGCGACGGCTCGGCTTCAGCGCCAAGCGGACGATGGCCATCGCCCAGCAGCTCTACGAAGGGCTGTCCGTTCGCGGCGGGCAGGTCGGTCTCATTACCTACATGCGTACCGACTCGACGAACGTGGCGGCGATGGCGATCAGCGAAGCGCGCGAGTACATCGGCGAGCGGTTCGGCGCGTCGCTCGTGCCGACGGCGCCGCGCGTCTTCCGCAAGAAGGCGAAGGGCGCGCAGGAAGCGCACGAGGCGATTCGACCGACATCGGCGCGACGAGAACCGGCATCGCTGAAGGCGGCGCTCAACCGCGACCAGCTTCGCCTCTACACGCTGATCTGGCAGCGGATGGTCGCCAGCCAGATGGCCGACGCCGTCTACGACCAGACCGCCGTCGAAGTCGAAGCGCAGCCGAAGGAGGAAGCGGACCGCTACTTGTTCCGGACGTCCCGCAGCTTCCTGCGCTTCCCCGGCTACCGACAGGTCTACCAGGAATCGACCGAGGAGGAGGAGGGCGAAGAGAAGCGTCCGCTGCCGTCACTGGCCGAAGGCGAAGAGCTTCGACTGCAAGACCTCCTGCCGGAGCAGCACTTTACGGAGCCGCCGCCGCGCTTCACTGAGGCGACGCTGGTGAAGGCGATGGAGGAAAACGGCATCGGGCGGCCGAGCACGTACGCGCCCATCCTCTCGACCATCCAGGACCGCGGCTACGTCGAAAAGGAAGGCCGCGCGCTCAAGCCGAAAGAGCTGGGCGTCGTCGTCAACGACCTGCTGGTGACCTACTTCCCGAACATAACCGCCGTCGGCTTCACGGCCGAGATGGAGAACGAGTTGGATGAGATCGCCGGCGGCCAGCGCGAATGGCAGCCGGTCGTGCGGGACTTCTACACGCCGCTCGAGTCGGCGATTTCGGCGGCCGAGGCGGCGCCGCGCGTCGAGGAGAAGACCGGCGAGGTCTGCGAGAAGTGCGGTAAGCCTATGGTCATCCGTTGGGGACGCTTCGGGCGCTTCCTCGCTTGCAGCGGCTTCCCCGAATGCAAGAACAGCCGCCCGCTCGAGCGACAGGAGGAGGCGGTCGAGACGACGGACGAGGTCTGCCCCACGTGCGGCAAGCCGATGGTCATTAGACGCGGCCGGTACGGGCCGTTCCTCGCCTGCTCCGACTACCCGACTTGCCGCGGCACGCGACGCATCGTCAACAAGGTGGGCGTGGCCTGCCCCGAGTGCGGCGGCAACGTCATCGCCAAGCGAACGCGGCGCGGGCGCACCTTCTATGGTTGCTCGAACTACCCGAAGTGCCGCTTCACAAGCTGGTCGCGCCCCCTGAACGAGCCATGCCCCAAGTGCGGCGGCGTTATCGTGGCACAGGCCGGCGGCAAAGGGAAGTGCTTGAAGTGCGGCTGGCGCGGCGCTCTGCCGAAACGTCAGCCGGCGGAGGTCAGGGCCTAGCGCGATGAGGACAACCGCTGTCGACAGGGACGTCGAGGCAGGCGGGCATGCGGAAGAGTTGCTGGCGTCCTTCCTGGCGATGCTCGCCGCCGAGCGCAACCGCTCCGCCTACACGCTCCGCAACTACGCGACGGATCTTCGCGCTTACTTCGCCTTCCTCGACGAGAAGCATATCGACGTTATTGCGGCGGACCGCCACGCTGTCCGCGCCTATCTAGCCAGCCTCATCGATAGCAAGGTCGCGACCGGCAGCATCGCGCGGAAGCTGAGCACGCTGCGCTCGTTCTACCGCTTCCTTCAGCAGACCGAGCGCGTCCCGACGAATCCCTGCGAAGGCATGCGCGGCCCGAAGCAGACACGTCGCTTGCCGTCGTTCCTGAGCGAAGAGGAGGTCTCGGCGCTGGTGCTGGCGCCTGAGCCCAAGACGCCGGGGGGGCTGCGCGACCGGGCGCTGCTGGAGGTACTCTACGCGGCCGGAGTGCGCGTCGGCGAGGTGTTCAACCTCAACGCCGGCGACCTAGAGCTCTCGCCGGACGGCGGCGCGCTGCGAGTGCGCGGCAAGGGCAACAAGCAGCGGGTCGTCCTCGTCGGAAGGCCGGCAGCGCGCGCGCTAAAGCAGTACCTGCGACAGGGCCGGCCGGCGCTGGCGAAAGGACCGCAAGAGGCGCTGTTCCTCAACCGCGACGGCGAGCGCCTCTCGACGCGGGCGGTACAGACGATCGTGCGGAAGGCGGCGCTTGCCTCCGGCCTCGACCGGCGGGCGCATCCTCACCTGCTGCGCCACACCTTCGCCACGCATATGCTCGACGGCGGCGCCGACCTGCGCGTCGTGCAGGAGCTGATGGGGCACGCGAGCGCCAACACAACGCAGATCTACCTGCACGTCACCGAAGCCCGCCAGCGGCAAGTATATGATGGGGCATGGGATGCCATGGCCGAAAGCTACAGTCGAATCGCCGACGAGCGTGCCCGCAAACGACGTGGCGATGAGCAAGAGGAGGGAACCGATGCGGATTCTGCTGATTAACGGCCCCAATCTGAACATGCTGGGAACGCGCGAGCCAGAAGTCTACGGCCACATGACGCTCGAAGAGATCCGCTCGCGGGTCGACGCGAGAGCGAAAGAGCTGAACGCCGACCTGGTAGCGTTCCAGTCCAACAGCGAGGGCGCGATCATCGACTTCATACAGTCGCAGGCGCCGAACGCGGACGGCATCATCATCAACCCGGGTGCGCTCACCCATTACAGCTTCGCTTTACGCGACGCTCTTGCCGGCGCCGCCCTGCCGGCCATCGAAGTCCACATCTCCAACATCCACGGCCGGGAGCATTTTCGCCGGCGCTCCGTCACCGCCGCCGTCTGCCGCGGGATTGTCGCCGGACTGGGCTGGCGCGGTTACGTCGCGGCGCTGGAGGCGCTGGTCGAAGGCAACGCCGAGCTTCCGGGCGATAAGGGCTGGTGCTAGAGCAATTGCCGACCGAACCCCGCATAGCACGTCTCCGGGCGCGACTCGAAGAGCTGGGGCTCGAAGCGCTTCTCGTGTCGCAGCCAGCGAACCGGCGCTATCTCTCGGGCTTCACCGGCTCGGCGGGCTACCTGCTGGTCAGCGGCAGCGACGCTCGCATCGCCACCGACTTCCGCTACTTCGAGCAGGCGGCAAAGCAGGCGCCGGACTTCCAGCTTCAGCCGGTCGCGGGTGCTGCCTTCGAGAGCTGGCTGCCCTCGTTTGTCGACGGGCTGGGCGGCAAGAAGGTCGGCTTCGAGGCGTCGCACCTCTCGTGCGCGGCGTTCCAGCAGATGTCAGCGGTCGTGCGCGGGCTCCAGCAGGCCGGGCGGCCGCGCCTCGTGGCGACGGTCAACGTCGTCGAATCAATTCGTGCGGTCAAGGAGCCGGCGGAGATCGATGCCATTCAAGCGTCGGTGGACCTGGGCGACGCGGCGTTCGCGCACCTGGCGGAGCACCTGGAGCCGGGATGGACCGAGAAGCAGGCCGCCTGGGAGGTCGAGAAGTACATGCGAGAGCACGGCGGCGAGGCGGTCTCGTTCGACACGATCGTCGCCGGGGGGCCGTGGAGCGCGATGCCGCACGCCTATCCCCGCGACGAGCCGCTGCGCGAGGGCCAGCCCATCGTTATCGACATGGGCGTTCGCCTCGACGGCTACTGCTCCGATCTGACGCGGACGATCGTTCTCGGCAAGCCGGACGGCCAATTTCAGCGGATCTATGATATTGTGTTGGGGGCGCAGCTCACCGCCATCGAGCTGGTCGAAGCGGGCATGACGGGCGAGCAGGCGCACCTGCTGGCGGAACGTTTCATCGCCGAAGCGGGCTACGGCGAGAACTTCGGGCACGGCCTGGGGCACGGCGTCGGTCTGGAAGTGCATGAGAAGCCGCGCCTGGGTCGGGCATCAGAGGACGTGCTCGCCGACGGCATGGTGATGAGCGTCGAGCCGGGAATCTACGTATCGGGATGGGGCGGCGTCCGCATCGAGGACCTGGCGGTGATTGAGAACGGCCGTCTGCGCGTCCTCTCGCGGGCCCCAAAGTTCGAACTGGCAAGGGCGTGACTGATGATTGAGACCGGTGATCTGAAGAAGGGCGTGACGATCGAGCTGGACGGCACCCTCTACATGGTGCTTGACTACCAGCACATCAAGATGGGTCGCGGCTCGGCGCAAGTGCGCTTGAAGCTGCGCGATGTCCGCGGCGGCCATACTATCGAGCGCACGTTCCAGGCGGGCGAGCGCTTCACCCGCGCCCGCGTCGACCGGCAGCCGGCGCAATACCTCTACGCCGACGGCAACATCCACTACTTCATGAACACAGCCACTTACGAGCAGCTCGCCATCAACGCCGAGCGCCTGGGCGACGCCCTCAACTACGTGCGCGAGAACGGCACCTGCGACATCCTGACCTACAACGACGAGGCGGTAGGCGTCGAGCTGCCCGCCGCCGTCGAGCTGAAGATCGAGCAGACCGACCCCTGGGTCCGCGGCGACACGGCTCAGGGCGGCACGAAGCCGGCGCGGCTGGAGACGGGCCTGATGGTCCAGGTGCCGCTCTTCCTCAACACCGGCGACACCGTCAAGGTCGACACGCGCACGGGGCAGTACCTGGAGCGCGCCTCCGCAAGTCAGTGAAGCACGTCGAGACTGGAAAGCCTCGGCTACACTGCGTCCGATTGCGCACGAAACGGTTTCAGCCGAGCGACGGCAGCTTCAGGGAAGGCTGAGGGATTCATCCCTCAGGACCGTCATCTCAATCGCGTCGGCAAGGCTCTACAAGGTGCCACGATGAGCATGCAGGTCTACTCGGTCAGCAGTATCACGACCTATCTCCGCGAGCTCCTGGAGACCGACCCGCACCTGGCTGACATCTGGGTCAGCGGCGAAGTCTCCAACCTCTCGCGCTCGACCGCGGGCCATCTGTACTTCACCCTCAAGGACGCCGACTCCCAGCTCCGCTGCGTCTTCTTCCGCGGCACAACTGTCCAGCGCAATCTGGCGTCCCTCATCGAAAGCGGGGCGCAGGTGGTGGCGCACGGGCGCGTCTCGCTGTACGAAGTGCGCGGCGACCTGCAGTTTTATGTCGACTTCGTCCAGCCGGCGGGCGTCGGCGCGCTGGCGATGGAGTTCGAGCGGCTGAAGACGCAGCTGGAAGCGGAAGGGCTGTTCGAGCCGTCGCGGAAGCGGCCGCTGAAGCCGTTCCCGGAGCGGATCGGCGTCGTTACCTCACCGACCGGCGCCGTCTTCCACGACATCTGCGTCATCCTGGCTCGCCGCTGGCCGCTGGCGGAGATCGTTCTTGCGCCCAGCGCCGTGCAGGGCGTGGAGGCGGTGCGCGGGATCGTTGCCGGAATCGCCGCGCTGAACCGCGAGCGGGGCATGGACGTCATAATCGTCGCGCGCGGCGGCGGCTCGCTCGAGGAGCTGTGGGCGTTCAACGAGGAGGCGGTTGCTCGGGCGATCCACGCCAGCCACGCGCCCATCGTCTCCGCCGTTGGCCACGAGACCGACTACACGATCGCCGACTACGTTGCCGACGTGCGCGCTCCCACGCCTTCGACCGCCGCCGAGATCGTCGCGCCGGACCGGCGTGCCCTGTTCGCGACCCTCGACGGGTATCGCGCCTCACTTTCGACGGCGATGCGCTTTCGCCTCGACGAGGACGTCGGCTGCCTGCGGGGCGCTCTCGGCCGGATGGAACACTGCGCGCCGCCGGTTGACCGCGAGCGCCAGATGGTCGACGATGCGCTGCGGGTCGCCAGCACGCTGGTCGACGCCGCGTTCGGCCGGAGCCGCGAGCAGGTCGGCGGCTGCCTGCTGCAACTGCGAATCGCTGCACCCGCGGGCGACGCTGGCGCGCGGCTATGCGCTGGTCGAGCGAGAGGGGCGCGTCGTGCGCAGCGTGCGAGAGGTCAAGGCGGGCGACGCGCTGGACGTGCGCGTGAGCGACGGCGCTTTCCCGGCGCAAGTCGCGTCGAAAGCGAAGCCGCGCCGTCGAAAGCAGGCCAAGCCGCGCGATATGCAGCCGTCGCTGTTCGGCTAGAGATAGAGGCATAGGGGATGGCCGCAAGGAAGAGCAAGGAATCGTTCGAGGACCTCTACCGCCGCCTCGAAGAGACGGTGGCGAAGCTGGAAGAGGGCGGCCTGCCCCTGGAGCGCTCGCTGGCGCTCTACGAGGAGGGCATGGTCCTCGCCCGCCGCTGCCAGGAGCTGCTCGACGCCGCGGAGGTGCGAATTCGTCAGCTCCGGGAGACGCTGGCAGCGCCGTCGGAGCCGGAGGCAGCCGAGGAGGAGATACCGTGGGATGGTGCTGAAAGCTGACCTCCACCTGCACACCAACTACTCGCCGGACAGCCTGATCACGCCTGAGGCGCTGGTTGAGCGCTGCCTCAAGCTTGGCATCAATTGTCTAGCCGTCACCGACCACAACACGATCGAGGGCGCGCAGATCATGCAGACGATGGCGCCGTTCCGCGTCATCACGGCTGAAGAGATAAAGACCAACGAAGGCGAGATCATCGGCTTCTTCCTGCATGAGCGCATTCCCCCGGGTCTCTCGCCGGAGGAGACGGTGCAACGGATCAAGGCGCAGAACGGTCTCGTCGGCGTGCCGCACCCGTTCGACCGATTGCGTCGGGAGCCGCTTCGCCAAGCGGCGCTGGAGCGCGTCCTGCAGGAGATCGACATCATCGAGGCGTTCAACGCCCGCGTGACCGTCCGCTCCGACAACGCCCGCGCGGCCGCATTCGCCTCGGAGCACGGGCTCGCCTGCAGCGCCGGCAGCGATGCGCACTCCCTCGGCGAGGTGGGCCGCGCCTGCGTGGAGATGGACGCCTTCGAGACGCCGGCGGAGTTCCTCGAGGCGCTGCGCAAGGGAAAAATCGAAGGCTCCTGCAGCTCGCCGCTGGTGCACGTGATCAGCACCTGGGCAAAAGTCCGCCGCCGGTTCGTGAAGCGCTAGCGCAGCCGTTGTGATGGTCACGGGGCGCTGCTATAATAGCCGACATCATGGATGATTCCTCTCGAGGCAACGGCGAGCTCCTCATCTGCCATCGTTGCGGGCGGCCGTACGACCCCGACGACCGCTTCTGTCGAGCGTGCGGGGCGCCGCTCGGCAACCTGCCTGTCACGCGTGACAACATGCAGCCCGTCGAATGGCGCTCGCCCGTGCCGACGCTGGCCCGCGGCGCTACCGTCGTCATCGTCGGTACGCTGGCGGAGATAATCATCAGGCGGGCAATCAAGACGCTGTTCCGGCCGCGGTCGCTTCTGCCCTCGCGGCGTCAGGAGTCGAAGGCCGTCGTCGCCAAACCGGGCGGAAACGGCTTCGAGCCCGACACCGTGATCGAAAGCGAGGCGTTCTCGGTGCGCCGCGTTCGCGTCCGCCGCCGCGAGAGCTGACGCCTTAGCAACTCCTGCCAATCGCCCTACAATAAGGGTAAGTGCTGTCTTGCGAAGGTCCACCGATGTCCAACGTCGTCATCGTCGTCGATATGCTTCGCGGCTTCCTTGACGAAGGCCGGCCTCTCGATTGCGGTCCCACTGCCCGCGCCATAATCCCGAACGTACGCCGGCTGGTCGAAGATGAGCTTCGGCGGGGCTCCCACGTCATCTTCCTCGCGGATACGCACGACCCCGACGACAAGGAGTTCGCGATGTTTCCGCCGCACTGCGTCCGCGGCACCCGGGAGACGGAGATAACGCCGGCGCTGGCCGACCTGGCGAAGGAGATAATCCCCAAGCGGCGCTACAGCGGCTTCTTCGGGACCAACCTGGAGCAGCGCCTTCGGGAGCTAGCGCCGGAGGAGATAATCGTCTGCGGCATCTGCACCGACATTTGCGTCATGCACACCGTAGCCGACGCCCGCAACCGCGACTACGCGGTCGAGGTGCCGCTGGACTGCGTGGCGACGTTCGACCAGGAGGCACATCGCTGCGCCCTGCAGCACATGGAGAAGGTGCTCGGCGCCAGGGTCATCGGACGAGTCTAAGGAGCCAATTGAACGACGATATCCCGATCCTTCCCTCCGTCCTGAGCGGCGACACCGCCGACGTCTACTTCCTGCGCACCCGCGAGGTGCTGGCACGGACGGGCCTGAACCCGCGCGCGACGATGGAGTTCTTCCCCGCCCGCGACGGCCTGATCTGCGGCATGCGGGAAGCCGTCTCTCTTCTCAGGAAAGTCCTTCCAGCCGACGCCGAGGTCTGGGGCCTCGAGGAAGGCGAGGCGATGTCCCGGAAAGAGACGGTGCTGCGGATCACAGCGCCTTACCAGTCATATGGAATCTACGAGACGGCGCTGGCTGGCTTCCTGGCGCAGGAGAGCGCCTGGGCGACGGCCGCCCGCGAGTGCGTCGCCGCCGCGGACGGAATTCCGCTGATAAGCTTCGGCGCCCGCCACGTGCACCCGAACGTGGCAGCCGCGATGGACTATGCGGCCGTGGTGGGCGGCTGCCAGTCGTGCTCGTCAGTCGAGGGGGCGCGACTCGCCGGCGTGACGCCTTCGGGCACGATGCCTCACGCGCTAATCATCTGCTTCGGCGACACGGTTGCGGCCGCGCTCGCCTTTGACGAGCACATGCCACCGGAAGTGACGCGCACGGTCCTAGTCGACACCTTCCACGACGAGGCGGAGGAGTCGCTGCGGGTCGCCGAGGCGATGAAGGAGCATCTGCAGAGCGTCCGGCTGGACACGCCGGGTGAGCGCGGCGGCGTGACGCCCGACCTCGTTAAGGAGGTGCGGGCCCGTCTTGATCTTGCCGGCTTCCCGTGGGTGCGGATCTTCGTGAGCGGCGGCGTGACGCCGGAACGCATCGTGAGGATGCGGGCGGAGGGCGCGCGCGTCGATGGATACGGCATCGGGAGCTATATCACCAGCGCGCCGCCAATCGACTTCACCGGCGACATCCACGAGATCGACGGCCGGCCGGTGGCGAAGCGGGGTCGCCTTCCCGGCATCACCCCAAATCCACGCTTGAAGCGATTGCTGTAGTCGAGTACAATACGTCCCTAACTTCCACCCCGTAGCTTGGAAGCTGCGAAAAAAGGCGCAAGGAAGCCGCCTCGGAGTTGCGATCCGCGGATTCGGACCCCTTGCCCGTCGATACAAGGAGCGTACGGCGTGCGAAGCGCGGCAATACTATCGTCGGTTGTTCTGGCCGTTTCGATCCTGCTGTTCGCCAGCTCCCCAGCGCTGGGCTCGCCCAACCTGCTGATCGATGACAGCTTCGAGTCCGGGACAAATGGCTGGATCGCCCCGAAGACAACCACCTTCCATACCACCTGCGATCTGGCCTTCGACGGCGAATGCTCGGCGGTCCTGACCGCGAGCACCAAGGGCTCGCCCGACATTCGGCACCCTCAGATCGCCATCCAGCCGTCCGCCGACTACACTTTCTCGGCGTACGTCCTCATGAACGACCCGCAGGTCCAGTCCGTCGAGCTGCATCTCCTATGGCTGGATCCGTCGGGCGCACAGACTGAGGCGGACCGCACCTTCACATCTCGTTTGACGGAGACCAGCCCGGACTGGCAGCTCCTCTCCCTAGAAGCTACGGCCCCTGCCGACGCCGCCTGGGCCCAACCGAGAATCAGCATCGTTTTCTACGATCCGGCGTCCGTCTACTTCGACGCTGTGAAGCTGGAAGGCCCGCCCCCCTTGCCCGCAACCGACACGCCGCCACCGACTGAAACCGCGGCGCCCCCTTCCCAGTCGTCGCCAACGCCGGTCTCGACGATTTCAGCCACGGCAACCGCGGCGAGCTCTGCCAGCCCGACGCCGCCGGAGACGCCGAGCGAAACGCCGACGACCGGCCCAGGCAGCTCGCTGACCAACGGCGGCTTCGAGGAGGGCGACAGCGATTCCCCGACCGGCTGGTCGAAATACGGCGGCGACCTTCGCCGCAGCAGCGCCTATGCTCGCAGCGGGCACTATTCGGGCGCGTTCAGCAGCGACACGGCGTCGACGAAGTGGGCCTATCAAACCGTCCTTCTGAACGGCGGCGACGCCTACCAGTTCAGCGCCTACCTCCTCCTGGATGACCCGGGCGTCAGCGAAGCCTACCTGCGCATCTCCTGGTACGCCAGCGCCGATGGCAGCGGCGCCGCGCTCGCCAGCACAGACTCGACGACGCACCTCACCGATCTCGACCCGTCGTTCCGATTCCTGACCACCGACGCCGTCGTCGCCCCGGAAACGGCGCGCTCCGCCAGGCTCCGCGTCATGCTGGCGCCCGCATCCGACGCCCATGCCACGATCTATGTGGATGATGCGGCTTGGGGCCCGGCGGCCGTTCCGACCGACGTTCCGCTGTCTTCTCCCACCGCCGCGCCGACCGACGAGCCGCTGGTCAGCGACATCGGCGTTCCTATGCTCGTCCAGAGGCCGAAGGCGCGGGCGACCGTTGCCGGCGAGAGCATCGTGCGCGAATCGGCGGTTCCCACCAGCGCGCCCACGTCCGCTGCGGGCAAGGCCGGCCAGCTGCAATCGATTGCGTCCATCGGATACTCATCTGCAGCTCCTCCTCCGACGCCCGGCAGCGGCCAGCATCACCTGCTCATTTCGCTTGCCTCCGGCGCCGTCGCTCTCGTCCTGGGAAGCTCGAGCGGCCTCTTCCTTGCCCGTCTGAATCACCGCCGCCTATAATCGAAAGGAGAGTTGCGGAGCATGAGCGCTGAAGGAGATATCGCAAAGGAAGGTCGCGGCTATCCCACGAAAATCGCCGTCGACGGACCCGTCGCGTCCGGCAAAAGCGCGGTAGGCAGCATGCTGGCGCGGCGCCTCGGTTTCCGCTTTCTGGACACCGGCGCCATGTACCGCGCCTTCACATGGCTTCTGATCGAGCGGGGCGTCGACCCACGTGACGAAGAGGCCGTCAGCGAAATGGCCCGCCAGGTGAGCATGACAGTGAGCACGGCCGCCGACGAGCAGAGCCAAGTGGCGGTTGACGGCGTCGAGGTGACGGCGTTCCTGGTACGCCCTGAGGTCGAGGCGAGCGTATCCGACGTTTCGCGGCTGGCGGCCGTACGCGAGGCGATGGTGAAGATACAACGCGAGAAGGCGGAGCAGGGAGAGATTGTGGTCGTCGGACGCGACATCGGCACCGTAGTGCTCCCGGACGCCAACCTGAAGGTATATCTGGACGCCCCGCGCCTGGAGCGAGCGCGGCGTCGCTGGGAGCAAGCCCAGGTCCGCGGGGAGACCATGACTATCGCGAGCGTCATGCAGGAGCTGGAGCGCCGTGACACCATCGACAGCAGCCGCGAGCTGTCACCGCTGCGACCGGCGGCCGACGCGGTCATTCTGCAGACCGACGGGCTCAGCCTGGAGCAGGTCGTCGAGAAGATACTGGCGCTGACGCGGTGAAGTACATCGTTCCCCTGTTCTACTGGTCGCTCCTGGCGGTCGTCAAGGCTGTCGTCTTCGCCTTCACGACGACGGAGGTCGTGGGTCGCGAGAAGATGCCGCGGCGCGGCGCGCTTGTTGTCGCCTCCAACCACTTCAACAACGCTGATCCGCCGCTGCTGGGAGCGGTCTCGCCTCGCAGGCTGGTGTTCATGGCCAAGCGGGAGATGTTCCAGTGGCCGATCATCGGGATGATGGCGCGCCTGGCCGGTGCCTTTCCGGTGCGCCGCTCTGAGGCCGATCTGGGAGCGCTGCGGAGGGCCGCGGCCATTCTGCGCGACGGCGAAGTCCTGGGCATGTTCCCCGAGGGGCATCGCAGCGAGGACGGCAAGCTGCACCACGCCCATCCGGGCACGGCGCTGCTGGCGCTTCGCAGCGAGGCGCCGATCCTGCCGGTCGCGATAACCGGCACTCAGAAGATCTCGATCATCCGACTGCCCTTCGATTGCCTGCGCGGGCGCCGTCCGCACCTCCGAATCGTCCTGGGCGACCCGTTCTTCCTGCCGCCGGTCGAGCGAATTACGGCGGACGAGGCGGAGCGCTGCACCGAAATCATCATGGGCAAGATCGCCGCGCTCCTGCCGGCGGAGCAGCGGGGCGCCTACTCGGCGGTGACACCCGGCATAGAGAGGACGGGCTGAGCGTGGAAATCCTGCTCGCCGAAGACGTGGGCTTCTGTACGGGCGTGCGCCGCGCCGTCGAGATGGCGGAGAAGGCGGCGGCCGAATCACGCGAGCTCGCTAGCCTGGGCTCCATCGTCCACAACCACCAGGTCGTCGACCGGCTTGCGGCGATGGGCGTCGGCGTCATCCGCAACGTCGCGGAAGCCGGCAGCCGCGGCGTCATCATACCCTCGCACGGAGCCTCGCCGGCGGTCCTGGCGGAGATAAAGCAGCAAGGCCTGCCGATAATCGACGCCACATGCCCCATCGTCACGCGCTCGCAGCGCTGGGCGAAGCGGCTGGCCGCCGAAGGCTACGGCATCGTCGTCTTCGGCAATCCCGATCACCCGGAGATACGCGCTGTGCTCGGCTGGGCGGCCGGCAAAGGGATCGCCCTGCCGGACGAGGCGTCCCTGGAGGCGCTTGACAAGCTGCCCGGACGCGTCGCAGTGCTGGCGCAAACGACGCAGACGGCGGACCGCTTCACCTCCTTCGTGCGGCGCCTGACGGAGCTGCATTTGCGGCAGGCGCATGAAATCCGCGTCATCAACACGCTCTGCGCCGCGACCAGCAGCAAGCAGGCGGCGGCCCGCAAGCTGGCGCAGCAGGTCGGCCTGGTGATCGTCGTCGGCGGGCGGGAGAGCGCGAACACGCGGCACCTGACGGAGGTCGTGCGCGGCGAAGGCGTCGAAGCGCGCCAGATCGAGTCGGCGGAAGAGATTGACGCCGCCTGGCTGCGAGGCCGGGCGCGCATCGGCGTGACGGCCGGCGCATCGACGCCCGATCAGGCGATCGAAGCCGTTGTGGCGCGGCTGCGGGAGCTCGCCTGATGCCGTTCGCCCATCCGGGCGCCGGCGGGACGATCCGAGCGGTCGCCGCCGACGGTTTGGGAGCGCGATTCGGGCTGCGGCAGGGCGACAGGCTTCTCGCCATCGACGGCCATCCCCTTCGCGACGCCATCGACTTCGCCTTCTACGCGGCGGAGGAGCGCTTTCGCCTGTCGTTCGAGCGCGAGGGGCAGGAGAGCGCGGTCGAAGCGCGGCGACGGTTCGGCGAGGAGCTCGGCGTCGAGTTCGAGTCCTCCATCTTCGACCGCATCCGCACCTGCAACAACGATTGCTTTTTCTGCTTTCTCAAGGGCTTGCCTCAAGGCCTGCGCCCTTCCCTCTACCTCAAAGACGACGACTTCCGCCTGAGCTTTGCCGACGGGAACTTCGTCACGCTGTCGAATCTGACCGCGTCCGACTGGCGACGGCTGGAGGAGCAGCGCCTCAGCCCGCTCAACGTCTCGGTGCACGCCACCGAGCCGGAGCTGCGGCGGCGCCTGCTCGGGAACCCACGCGCGCCGGACGTTCTCGACCAGTTGCGGCGGCTGAGCGGTCTTGGCATTCGCGTCAACACCCAGGTCGTTCTCTGCCCCGGCCTCAATGACGGCGAGCGCCTGGAGCGCACCGTCCGCGACCTGGCAGAGCTGCACCCGACCGTCCAGTCCATCGCGGTCGTGCCCGTCGCCGCGAGCCGCCATGCCTGGCAGCGCGCCGACGACGAGGCGAAAGGGTGGATGTCGCCCTGCACGCCGCAATACGCGCGACGTGTCATCGCGCAGGTGCGGCCGTGGCAGCGGGGGTTCCGACGGCAACTCGGCGTCAACCTGGTCTACTTGGCGGACGAGTTCTATCTGGTCGCCGGCGCCCGCCTGCCCGCGGCATCCCGCTACGACGGCTACCCGCAGTACGAGAACGGCATCGGCATGACCCGCGCGCTCATCGACGACTGGCGGCGGCTGCGACGGCGCCTGACCGGCGAGAAGCGGCGATGGGCAGCCAAAAGGCTTACGCTCGCGTGCGGAACGCTCGTCGCGCCGGTGCTGGCGCAGCTTGCGGCGGAGATGACCGTGCTGACGGGAATCGACGCGTCTGTCGCGCCGGTCGAGAACGCCTTCTTCGGCCCGCGCGTCACCGTCTCCGGCCTGCTGACCGGCCGCGACATCATCGATTCGCTGCGAGGCCGCGAGCTGGGCGACCTGCTCGTCCTGCCGCGCCACGCCCTCGACCACGCCGGCGACCTCTTCCTGGACGACGTGACTCCCGCCGAAGTGAGCGCCGCGCTATCGACGCCGGTCGCCTTCGCGTCAACGCTCAGTGAGCTGCTTGACCTGCCCTCCGAATACTAGCCCTTCGCGGCCAGCCACTCTGAAGCGGAGGGCACGCCCGCCAGGCCCGTCGCCGACCTGACGGCGCGGATGATCGCCCTCTCGACCGCGCGGGCGGCGAATGCGCCGACAATCAGGGCGTTTGCCGGTGGACCGTCGCCGGTAGCGAGCGTGAACAGCACGTCGCCGTCAACGGGCGAGTGGGCGGGGCGCACGGCGCGGGCGATGCCATCGTGCGCCATGTGGGCGACGGCCGTCGCCTCGACCTTCGTCAACGTAGCGTTCGTGGCGACGACGCCGATGGTCGTGTTCGAAAGCGGCAGGCTCCTGGAGGGCCCGACGCGTCGCATTATGTCGAGTGTCGAATCGAAGCGGCCGGGGGCGCCGCGCGGCCCGGCGATGACGCTCCCGCCTTCGACAATCTCGCCGAAAGCGTTGACGGCCACCAGCGCCGCGACCACGACGTCGTCGATTCGCTCCGCCGCGGTGCCGACGCCGCCCTTCAGCCCGTGCGCGACCGTCCGCACCTTCGCCACCGTCGCACCGGTGCCCGCGCCGACACTGCCCTCGGCGATGCGCCCGCTCTTCGCCGCCAGGCAGGCGCGGTAGCCGCTCTCCGCCGTGGGACGGACGTCCGCGCGGCCGATGTTGAGGTCGAAGAGCACGGCGCCGCAGACGATAGGGACGCGCGCGCCGCCGTAGGGGAAGCCAACGCCTCGTTCTTCCAGGTAGCGCATGATGCCGGAGCCAACGTCGAGGCCGAAGGCGCTGCCGCCGGTGAGGAAGACGGCGTGAATCTGCTGTACGAGCGTCTCCGGTCGCAGGAGGGACGATTCGCGGGTGCCGGGCGCTCCGCCGCGAACGTCGATGCCGGCGACGGCGCCCTTCTCGCAGAGGACGACGGTGCAGCCGGTAGCGGCGCGCCGGTCGGTCCAGTGGCCGACGCGGATGCCCGAAACATCAGTCAGTCCGTCGTTTTGTCGTGGCAACGTCCGTGTCGCCTTCCTCAGGCTGGCAGTGGGGGCAGAAGTGCGTGCTTCGGCCGCCCACTTTGATGCGAGCTATCTCCGCGCCGCAAACATAGCACGGCTGCCCTGTGCGACGAAAGACCTTCACGCGCAACTGGTGTCGCCCCTCGCGGCCGGCGGCGTCGACGTAGTCGCGGAAGGACGAGCCGCGGTTGCCCAGCGCGTCGTTCAGGACGCGTCGGATGGCGCGGTGTAGTCGCTTCACCTCCGCTTCCGACAGGCCGTCGGCGATTCGCAGCGGATGGATGCGGGCGGCAAAGAGCGCCTCGTCGGCGTAGATGTTGCCGATGCCGGCGATGGCCCGCTGGTCGAGCAGGACCGACTTTATCGGCGCCCGGCGCCCCGACAGCGTCTCGCGCAGCTTCGCGACCGTGAACGCGGGGTCGAGCGGCTCCGGACCGAGCCTGCCGACCGCCTCCTCCGGCGAATCGGCAAGCCAGATCTGGCCCAGCTTGCGCAAGTCGGCGTAGCGCAGCTCCGAGCCGTCGTCGAGGGCGATGACCGCGCGGACGTAGGCGTCGGGCGGGTCGCCGGCATGTCGGTAAAGGAGCGAGCCGGTCATGCGCAGGTGGACGGCGAGGTAAACCGGCTTGTCTTCGCCGTCGAGGCGGAACAGCAGATACTTGCCGCGACGCTCGATGCCGTCGATGCGGTGGCCGCGCAGTCGCCGCGAGAGGGCGCGCGCCGAGAGGTTGCGGACGACGCGCTCGGCGCCAGGCGAGAGGCGAAAGCCGGTGATGGTGCGCCCGACGACGCTTGGCGTCAGGTCGCGGCGTATGGTTTCGACTTCAGGAAGCTCTGGCATGCGGTGTCAGGGGCTTGAATGCGCTGAGAGCATCTCCGTCTAGGTGGATGGATCAATTGATATGCTATCGCCCCAAACCACTATACGTGTACCAAGACATCATGTCAGACATTGCCGTTCCGCGTGTAGTCGAAAACGTTATCCCAAACACCTGCTCCTGCCTTCCTTCGGGTTGCACACTATAGACACCAGCGGCAGAGGATTCAACTTTGTTTCCATAGAAGTCGATCCCGTCGGCGTTCAGGACTTCGGTAAGGTGATTAATGCTGTCAACCTTCCCTTGAGGGAATGCCTCTTTTGCCAGACGATATGCTTGCGCGTCCATCATCAGCCCAGTGCGAAGAAACATTTTCATAGAGTGACCAGCTGGAATGGAGACAGGAAGATCCAGGCGCTCCAGAGATGGAGACCAAAGTCCCTGATCCATGTCGGTGTAGCTCACCACTCCACTGGCGTTGCCTACGTCAAGCAAATCATAACTGTCAAGTGATACGTCTTGCTGTCCGTTGTTCGATACGACAATATTCCAGTACACACCTATCGTTCCCGTTTGGGCAAAATCCCTCAACTCCGACGGATAATCGTCAAACACACGTGCCGCTTTGAGTACGACGTGCTCCTGGCTCGCTTGCCGATCGGTCGAAACCCTATAAGCCAGATCGCCAATTGAGACGAGAAGTGCGAGGACAGCGGTAACTGCACCAATCCACGCAGCCGAAGAAGTCGCGCGATTCATTCAAACTAGTCCCCCTTGCGATGTAATACAAGAGCTCTTGCTGCGGTTACCCCGTTCAAATCTCGCCCCAGTTCTTGCCGACTTTCACGTCCACCTTCAGCGGCACGCTCAGCTCCAGCGCCGACGGCATGAGACGCAGCACTATCTCCCGCAAAGCGTCCATCTCCGCCAGCGGCCCTTCGAAGATGAGCTCGTCGTGCACCTGGAGCAGCATCTTCGACGCCAGACCGCGCTCAGACAGCTCGGCATCGATGCGGTTCATGGCGACCTTGATGATGTCGGACGCGGTCCCCTGCACCGGCATGTTGATGGCGATTCGCTCGGCGGCGGCGCGCACCATCGGATTCGACGCGTGGATCTCCGGAACGTAGCGTCGGCGGCCCATCAGCGTCTCGGCGTAGCCCTTGGCGCGCGCCTCGGCGACCACCTGGTCGCGCCACTCCTTCACCTTCGGATAGCGCTCGAAGTAGGTGGTGATGAACTTCGACGCGTCTTCGCGCGAGATGCCCTCGCGCTGGGAGAGGCCGAAGCCGGTGAGACCGTAAAGGACGCCGAAGTTGAAGACCTTCGCCCGACGCCGCATCTCCGCCGTCACCTCCGTCAGCGCCACGCCGAACACCTCCGACGCCGTCGCCGCGTGGATGTCCTCGTCCTCCCGGAACGACTTGACGAGGCGCGGGTCCTCGCAGAGGTGGGCGAGGATGCGCAGCTCGACCTGCGAGTAGTCGGCGCCGAGGAGTCGCGGCTCCGGCCCGATGTCGCGGGCGATGAAGGCAGCGCGCACCTGCCCGCCCAGCTCCGAGCGAATCGGTATGTTCTGCAGGTTCGGGTCGTTAGAGGAGAGGCGGCCGGTCGCGGCGACCGTCTGGTTGAAGCTGGTGTGGACGCGGTCGGTCTTCGGGTTGACCAGCGCCGGCAGCGTATCGATGTAGGTCGATTTCAGCTTGGTGAGTTGCCGGTACTGGAGGATGAGGTCGATGGCGGGATGGACGGCGCGCAACGACTCCAGCACGAGCGCGTCGGTAACGTACCCCTGCTTCGTGCGACGCGCCGGCTTCGGCAGCCCCAGCTCGCGGAAGAGGATATCGGAAAGCTGCTGCGGCGAAGCGATGGTAAACTCGTGGCCGACGGCGTCGTAGATGGCGCGCTCGAGGCTCACGATCTGGCCGCCGAGCTGTCGCGACAGCTCCCGCAGGACAGCGACGTCGAGGGCAACGCCGGCCATCTCCATGCGCGCCAGCACCGGCACGAGCGGCATCTCGACCTCGTCGAACAGCTTCCAGAGGTTCTGACGCTTCAGCTCCTCCTCCAGCACTCCACGCAAGCGGAACGTCATGTCGGCGTCGGCGCAGGCGTAGCGGCTGACCCCTTCGATGGGCACGGCGCTCATCGGAAGCTGCTTCGCGCCCGGCTTGCCGATGAGGTCGCTGATTGGCATCATCTCGATGCCCAGCCGCTTCGACACGAGCCACTTCAGGCTGAGCGAGCCGCCGGTGACCGCCGATGTCCCGGCCGCGCTACCGCCCTCGCCGATGAGGTAGGCGGCGATCATCGTGTCGAAGGCCAGGCCACGCACGGCGCCGCCGTGGTTCGCCAGCACCACCATGTCGAACTTGCCGTTGTGCGCCGTCTTCGGCAGCGATTCGTCCTCCAGCAGCGGGCCGAGATGCGAAAGCACCGTCGCCAGCGGCAACTGCTCCGGCTGGCCGAGTGAAGGCTGGTGCCCGATCGGGACGTAGTACGCCTCGCCGGCCGCGGGCGAGAAGGACATACCGACTAGCGGCGCGCGCATCGGCAGGATGTCGTCGGTCTCCGTGTCGAAGGTGAATGAGCCGGCGGCGTGCAGCCGCCGGGCGAGCGCGCGCAGGTCGTCCTCGCTGAAAACGGTATGGTACTCGACCGGCCCTTCGGCCTCGGCGGCCGGCCTCACTTCAATCGGCCCCTCAACCGTCGACTCCGGCAGGCGGGCGACCAGGCTGCGGAACTCCAGCTCGCGGAAGATGTCCAGCACCTTCTGGCGGTCGAAGCGCTTGCGGTGCGCCGCCTCCAGGTCGAGCTTTATCGGCACGTCGGTCCGGATCGTCGCCATCTCCTTGCTGTGGCGGGCCTGCGCCTCATGGGTGCGCAGCAGCTCGCGCAGCTTGTCCGGCTGCACCTCCTCGATGCGCTCGTAGACGGCTTCCAGGCTGCCGAACTGCTGGATGAGGCGCACCGCCGTCTTCTCACCGACGCCCGGGACGCCGGGGATGTTGTCGGAGACGTCGCCCTTCAGGCCCTTGAAGTCGGGCATCTGATGCGGCTCGAAGCCGTAGTGCTCGCGGACAGTCTGTTCGTCGTAGGTGACGGTATCGCGCTGATAGGGGCGGAACATGAAGAGGCGAACGCAGGGCCGCACGAGCTGCACCATGTCGCTGTCCAGGCTGACGACGAAAGTGTCAACGTCCTGCTCTTCGGCCTGCAGCGCCAGGGTCCCGAGCACGTCGTCGGCCTCGAAGCCGGGCACGCGGAAGATAGGGATGTTGAACGCCTCGATGACCTCGATGCAGCGGGCGATCTGGGCCGTCAGGTCTTCCGGCGCGGCGACCCGCTGTGCCTTGTACGTCGCGTCGAGCTCGTGGCGAAAGGTCGGGCCGCGCGGGTCGAGGGCGACGGCAATATGCGTCGGGTTAAGCTGTTCGAGAACGCTGAGCAGCGTGTTGGCGAGACCGTAGGCGGCGGTGACGACTTCGCCTGTGCGGCGGATGATGAGAGGCTCCTTGAAGGCGTGGTAGGCGCGGTGAATGATGCCGTGCCCGTCGAGGATCACGAGAAGGGACCTTCCTTCAGAAGCGGTCATCGATGCGATTATAGCACCGCTAATCGGCCCTGGCTCGAGGTGGCGCTGTCCACGAGAGTGATCCGTCGACGCGCGTTTGCGGCGTGGTGTCGGCTGCCGCTTCGGTCAACATCTGCGATTCTCTTCCCACCCAGCCCGCCCCAGCAACGTAACTTAGCAAGGGGACACCCCTTGAACCCTGCCAGCGGGGGCCGTGCCCCCTCTGGACTCCCCCAGTTCCGAGCACAGCGGATCGCAGGAACCTACCCGAGGAAGTCAGAGTACAGCCGCTAGCCGGCCGCCTGCCCGCCGATGCCGCGACGCAGCACGCGCTCCATGCGCTCCAGCGCCCGCTCAACGTCTTCGCGCGAGACGTCGCAATGCGTGATCATGCGCACCCGATCCGGACCGACCGGCAGCGCCAGGATGTCTTCCTCGGCAATCGCCGCCAGGAATGGAGGCGCGCCGCCTTCGACGGAAAAGATGACGATGTTGGTCTCGACGGTCGTCAGGTCGAGCGTGATACCGGGCAGCCCGGCGAGCCCTTCGCCGAGAAGTCTGGCGTTGGCGTGGTCTTCGGCCAGCCGGTCGATCATCGACTCCAGCGCGACGATTCCCGCCGCCGCCAGCACGCCGGCCTGCCGCATCCCGCCGCCGACCAGCTTCCGCGACTGCCGGGCGAGAGCGATGAACTCGGCGCTGCCGCAGAGAATCGAGCCGACGGGGCAGGCCAGCCCTTTCGAGAGGCAGAACATGACGGAATCGACGTCCTCAGCCAGCGAGGCCGCCGGCACGCCCAGCGCCACCGCCGCGTTGAAGATGCGCGCGCCGTCGAGGTGCAGAGCAGCGCCGCGGCCGTGGGCGATGGACGCTACCTTCGAGGTGTAGGCCGCGCTCAGCGTGACGCCGCCGCAGCGCATGTGGGTGTTCTCCAGGCAGACCAGGTCAATCGGCTTGCTCTCGTCCTGCCAGAGCGCCGCCTCCAGCGCGGACGGCTCCATGAGGCCGTGGACGTCGTTGGGGAGCGTGCGGATATCGACGCCGGCGAGTCGGCGCACGCCTTCGCTCTCGTAGTAGTGGATGTGCGCCTCGCTGCCGGCGAGCAGGTGGTCATCCGCCTCGCAATGCGTGAGGACAGCGACCAGATTCGCCATCGTGCCGCTCGCGACGAAAAGGGCGTCCTCCTTGCCGACCACGTCGGCGGCCATGCGCTGCAGGCGGTTTACCGTCGGGTCCTCCCGGTAAACGTCGTCGCCGAGATCGGCGCGGCCCATGGCTGCCCGCATCGCGGGCGTTGGCAGGGTGACGGTGTCACTGCGAAAGTCGATTGTCTTCATGTTCGCTCACCTCATGTATCGGAGGCCGGAAGTGGAGGGCGAAGAAGGCAGGCGGCATCGGGGCCGTTCCTGCCTTCCTGTGCATCTCTGGTAGCGCATGCGGGATTCGAACCCGCGATCTCCGCCTTGAGAGGGCGGTGTCCTGGGCCGCTAGACGAATGCGCCACATCTGATTATGCCCGAAACGGTCTGGGCCGACAAGTTGCCCCGACCGGTTGAAGGTCATGCCTCGGCCGCCTCATTCCGGCAAGGAAGTATACTCAGGTTGTAATCACTTTCGCAATTGCTCGACAGGAGGGGATCCGAATGTCAGACGCAAAATCGAACAAGCAGGCGGTGCTGGAGTTCTACGGCCTGGCCTTGAACGAGGGCAAGCCGGAGGAGGCTGCCCGAAAGCACCTCGGCGATAGGTACGTCCAGCACAATCCGAACGCGGGCGACGGCGCCGAGGCGTTTATCGCGTTCGTCACGGGCTTCAGGTCGCAATTCCCCGCGCTGCGATTTGAGTTCAAACGGGCGGTCGCTGAGGACGACCTGGTGGCGGTCCATAGCCATCTGAAGGTTTCCGCCGAGGACCGCGGAACGGCTGTGATGGACTTCTTCCGTCTGGAGAACGGCAAGATCGTCGAGCATTGGGATGTGCTGCAGCCCGTGCCAGGCGAAGCGGTGAACGCGAACACGATGTTCTGAGGAGGGCTGGCAGAGCATGTGGGTCTAGTACCATGTGCAGAAATAGCGTAAGGAGGCAATAATCATGACTGAAGTCAACGTCGTCATTGGACCCGGATCGATTGGTCAGGCAATCGCTCGGCGTGTCAGCGCAGGAAAGCATATCTTGTTGGCCGACCTTCACTCGGAGAACGCCGAAGCGGCGGCCGACGTAATGAGCAACGCAGGCTTTGATGTGAGCACGGCAACCGTTGATATTTCCTCACGCAAGTCAATTCACGCGCTCGTCGAGACTGCGACGAAGCTTGGTGACGTTACTGGCCTGATCCACGCGGCGGGTGTCTCACCCAGCCAAGCGTCACCGGAGACCATTCTCGCCGTAGATCTGTATGGCACCGCTGTTGTACTCGAGGAATTCGGAAATATCATTGCGCGCGGCGGGACCGGGGTCGTGATCTCATCCCAATCCGGGCATCGCCTGGGTGCATTGACTGCTGAGGAAGATGCCGCTTTGGCAACGACACCAGCCGATGAGCTGTTGGCGCTGCCCATACTTCAGCTCGACCAAGTGACGGACTCACTCCATGCGTATCAACTGGCCAAGCGGGGGAACGTATTAAGGGTGATGGCCGAAGCTGTACGGTGGGCCAAGCGAGGCGCAAGGGTCAACGCTATCAGTCCAGGCATTATTATGACCCCGCTGGCAAAAGACGAATTAACAGGCCCTCGCGGTGAGGGATATCGACGCATGATTGAGTTGAGCCCGGCGGGACGGGCTGGGACTCCGGATGAGGTTGGAACCGTAGGTGCGCTCCTAATGGGCCCAGACGGTGCATTCATCACCGGCAGCGACTTCCTTATGGACGGCGGCGTGACCGCCTCATTCTTTTACGGTGAACTCGCTCCAGAGTGAGCGACCTCAACTATACAGGCCAGGCGGCCTTTTTTGTTTAGTGTTTTCTGCTCAGATGTAGCACTCCGCCAGATGAAATAGGGACATGGGTCTCATTTCAAAGTGCTGAAGCTGGCTGGGGAGGGAGGATTCGAACCCCCGCATACGGATCCAGAGTCCGCTGTCCTACCACTAGACGACTCCCCAGCGGCTATGCCAGTTTAGCATGGAGGCCAACGTCCGTAAATCGAAACCTCTCGCCTCGCCCATCGGCTATTGAGATGCCCGAACATCCAGCGGCGTTCGCTGCCGCTTGTCGCAACATTGACGTCCATCTTCCTACCCACCCACCCGCATGACGTTCTTTCTCTGGGGGACACCCCCAGACCCCCGGCAGAGAAGGCCCTCTGCACTCCCTTCTTTGAGGTGGAGCGAGGCGTCGGGGTTATCTAGCTCAGCAGAGGCGAGAAAGGGCGTCGTGGAGGCGGGAGAGCGAGCGGTCGCGGCCAAGCACCTCCATTGTCTCGAACAGCGGCGGCGTGGCCGTCTGGCCGGTGACGCCGACGCGAACGAGCATGAACAGGTCGCCCGCTTTCAGGCCCAGCTCCTCGGCGAGGCGGCGCAGCGTCGCCTCCAGCGGCTCGTGCCGCCAGTCGCTTACGGCTTCGACGCGCTCTATCGCCTTCGACAGCGCCGACGCCGCTTCCTCCGGCCTGCCCGCGAAGCGCCCAGACGGGCGCCCGTCCGGGCGCTTTCCGAGTAGCGTCTCCACCTCGTAGTCTAGTGGCCCTTCGACGAAGAAGAACGCCGTCAGCTCAAGCGCCTCGTCGAGGCGCTTGATCCGCTCCTGCACCAGCGGAACGATCCTTGCCACGTACGACCGGTCGACGGGCCGCGGCACGGTGGGCGGCAGGTCCTCCTCCAGCCGCTCGCCCAGCAGCTCCGCCAGCCGCTCAACGGGAAGCTGGCGGATGTAGACGCCGTTCATCCACGTCAGTTTTTCGACGTCGAAGATCGCCGGGTTCTTGACGATGCGTTCCAGGCTGAAGTTCCGGATGAACTCGTCCCTCGAGATGATCTCCGTGCTGGTCATCCAGCGACCAGCCAAGAAGGCCGAGGAAGTTGAACATCGTCTCCGGCAGGTAGCCCTGGTCGCCTGTACTCCAGCAGCGACACGGCGCCGTGCCGCTTGCTCAGCTTCGAGCGGTCGGGCCCGAGGATCATGGGCAGGTGGGCGAAGACCGGCGGCGAGTAGCCGAGCGCGGCGTACAGCAGCAGGTGGCGCGGTGTGCTGGGCAGCCACTCGTCGGCGCGGAGGACGTGCGTTATCTCCATCAGGTGGTCGTCGACGACGTTCGCCAGGTGATAAGTGGGAAGCCGTCCGACTTGAGCAGCACGAAGTCGTCCAGCGTCTCGTTCTCGAAGGCGACGCGGCCGCGAACGACGTCGTCGAACTCCGTGCGGCCGGAGAGCGGCGTCTTGAAGCGAACGACCGGCGTGATCCCTTTCGACTCCTCCTGCCGGCATTCCGCCTCGCTCAGAAAGCGGCAGCGACGGTCGTAGCGCGGCGGCTCCTTGCGACGCATCTGCTCGGCGCGCACCTGCCCCAGGCGCTCCGGCGAGCAGTAGCAGCGGTAGGCGGCGTCCTTGGCGATGAGCTCGTCGGCGGCGCGGCGATAGCGCTCCAGCCGCTCCGACTGGAAATAGGGTCCGTGCGGCCCGCCGACCTCCGGCCCTTCGTCCCAGTCGAGGCCGAGCCAGCGCAGACTGGCGAGAATGGCGTCGAGGGCATCGGACACGAGGCGCGTCTGGTCCGTGTCCTCGATGCGCAGGATGAACCTGCCGCCCTCATGACGGGCGAAGAGCCAGTTGAAGAGGGCGGTGCGTATGTTGCCGACGTGCGGTATGCCCGTCGGGCTGGGCGCGAAGCGGACGCGAACGGTCATTAACGCAAATCCCAGGGCAGCGGCAGATTCCGACCGCCCGGCCTCGTTTCCATGATAGCAGGGACGCTACTTGAGATAGGCGCCGGGAATGCCCACCCAGCCAAGCGCGGTCATGATCGCCATGTCGGCCAGCGAGACGGCGGTCAGTACGCCGGAAAGGGCTATCGGCCGCTCCTGACCGTATCCGCGCAAACCCAGACGTACAAAGTCGGCGATCTGGCCTCGCAGCCCGCCAAAGCCCAGGCTGACGAACATCGTGATCATGGCGGCGACGGTCAGCAGCGCAAACGACAGTGTGAATCCGGCGACCAGGCGGTCCCATCTTCCGGGAGCGCCGCCCTCGGCCATGAGCGAGCGGCTCGTGTAGTAGTTGAGCAGGCCGGGCACGATGACGAACGCGACTATGATGATTAGAGCGAGAAGCAGGTCCATGGCCACCTCCCTGTGACGCGAGAACGGATCGACGGACGGCTGCCCGCATTCTAGTGGAAAGCCTCGCCACCCTCAAGCGGGGCATTCAGCGATAGTGACGCGCAAGCTCCGATGCGTAGCGACTTCCAACTGTTGCGGCGTTTTCGTCCAGCCAGTCGCTGAGACGGGTCCGGCCCGTTGGTGGCGCCTTGGATACGAGCAGGCCCGCCATCAGACCGGCGACCTCCTGCTGCGTCAGAACAACGTCGCCGACGACGCGACCGACGCCGCGCGACAGCAGCAAGGCCGGCCCGGGCGGAAGGTGGATTATGCGCGACCAGCTCCCGATCTTGTCCCTGATGAGCCGCACCATGGAGTCGAAGCTGAAGGTTTCGGGCCCCACGGCGTCGAACACCTCGTTGTCATCGCGTTGCGCCGCGGCCACCGCCATGTCCGCCATGTCCTCGACGTAGACCGGCTGCAATCGATATTCGCCGTTGCCGAGCACGACGAAGACCGGGAACCGACGCAGCAGCCAGGCGATGTTGTTTATCAGGATGTCTTCCCTGCCGAAGATCACCGTCGGCCGGATAATGGCGTAAGAGAGCTTCGATTCCGCTATCACCCGCTCCAGCTCGCCCTTGCCGCGGAAGTACGGCAGCGGCGACTCCCCATCCGCGTTCGTGATACTGACATGCACAAGCCTGCGGACGCCGGCCTCTTCCGCGGCGCGGATCAACGTCTTCGTATTCGACACGGCCTCCTCAAAGGTTCTGCCGCCGTGAGAAAAGCGCACCCAGTAGGTGTTGAAGAGAGTGGTCGCGCCGCGCACGCTCTCGACGAGCGCCGGCAGGTCGTCGAAATTGAAGGGAACCGCTTCGACGCGCCCGCCAAACGGATTGGGACGGTCCGGATGGCCCGTTAGCGTCCGAACGCGCTTCCCCTGCGAAAGCAGCCGCTCGGTGATATAGCTTCCGCTGTACCCGAAAGCGCCGGTTACGACGTTCAGCTCCGGTTCCATCCGATTCGCGCCCTCCTCCGCTCAGATGGCTCAGGTGACAGCCGTAGCATTGAGCGGTCGCAACGCTTCCGCCAGGTCGGCGGGCAACGGCGATTCGAACGACATCGGACGGCCATCGACCGGGTGGCTGAAGGCGATGCGCGCGGCGTGCAGGAACTGGCGGCCCACAAGCTTGGACGGCTTCCCGTACAGTTCGTCGCCGACGACGGGATGCCCAACGGCGGCAAGATGAACGCGAATCTGGTGCGTTCTGCCCGTGGAAGGCGCGATCTCGACGAGCGTGAAACGGTCCAGCCGCTCGATGACGCTGTAGGCCGTGCGCGCGTAGCGTCCGCCCGCCACGATCGCCATCCGCCTGCGATTCCGCGGGTCTCGGCCTATCTCGCCTTCGATCACGCCTTCCGTCGGCTCTAACCGGCCGACCACCAGCGCAAGGTATCGCTTCTCGACCAGGCGCTCCTTGAGCTGCCGGGTCAGGTCCGCGCGGGCCCGCTCGTTCCGGGCGACCAGGAGCAGGCCCGAAGTGTTCCTGTCCAGACGGTGGACGATGCCCGGCCGCAACGTCTCTCCCGTGCCCGCCAGATCCGGATAGCGCGCCAGCAGAGCGCTTACCAGCGTATGTTGGGCTCTTCCCGCTCCCGGGTGGACGATGACACCCGCCGGCTTGTCGACGACCAGGACATCCTTGTCTTCGTAGATGACCCGGAGAGGAATCGCCTCCGGCTGCGGTGCCGCGTCGTCCACAGCGGGCACGCGGACATCGACGATCTCGCCGTCCCGAACGGGATACGAGGCCTTGACCGGCCGGCCGTCGACCGTGGCCAGACCCTCGTCAATCAGCCGTCGCGCCTGAGAGCGCGAGATGCGGGGGCAGCGAGCGGCGATGAAGACATCGAGGCGTTCCCCGTCCTCTCCCTGGACAGACAGGCGGAAACTCTGCTCCCTCAGGTCTCTGTCTTCCTCCATATCGTATCGTTGAGGGTAAGGAAGACTACGATGGCGACTACGCCCACGGTGATGGCGGAATCGGCGACGTTGAAGGCGGGCCAGTGCGGCCACTGGATGAAATCGGTGACTTCGCCCACCCTTATCCGGTCACTCAAGTTGCCGATCGCGCCGCCGAGCTGCAGGCCGAGAGCCATGCGCAGGACGCGATTATCCATCGGCGGGTACAGGTAGTACAGGAGAATAGCGCCCAGGCCCAGGAGCGTCGTCACGGTGAGGAAGAACGTCTGGCCCTGCAGCATGCCGAACGCCGCCCCCGTGTTGCTGACGCGCACGAGTCGCATCGGGCCGCTCTCCGGGACGGACTGGCCGAGGTACATGTTTGCCCGGACCAGGTATTTCGTCACCTGGTCGACCGCGATCACCGCAGCGGCCACCAGAAAGAACGGAACGTCCTTGCGCAGCCGCGCCCGGATGCGACCCCAGACTCCCGCCGGAGGTTGCTTTTCAATCATTGCGCTTTCCATTATCGACTCACGCTCGAACGTCGTTCAGCTTCGATCATAGCATCCGCTCCTGAAGGGTAGCAATGCGGCGAGGAAGCCAGTCGCTCCGATAAAACAAGGGTCGAGCCTGTGCTCGACCCTGTTGCTATCTCGCTGCCTGCCGTTCACTGTGGCGGCTGAAGCACCTCGCTGACGGCGTTTACGTCCGACACTTCCCAGGAAATCTGGCCGTTCGTCACCTCTCCGCCGGGCGGGTAGCCGACGCTGATCGTCGCCTTGGCCGGCCAGCCGCCGCTGTCCACGCGCCAGAGGTCCATGCTGAAGCTGGTCGGCTGGTCCGACTCGCCGGTGCTGCCGAATATCTGCCCGAGGGTGGCCATCATGTCGGCATCCACCTGGTTGATCTGGTAGTGGTGCGCCTGGACGCCGTTCACGTCCTCGTTGCCCTGGTCTTTGCTCAGGGCGACGAGCTGGTCTAGGGGGAAGCTTCCCCAGAAGTCCTTCGGCATCAAGCCCGACACTTCGCCCTCGGCATCGGCGACGCTCAGCGTCTGCCATGATTCGTCGCCCTCGTTCTGCGTCCACGCCTGCTGACCGACGATGATGATCGAACTTATCGGGGTCGTCGAATCAGCGAGGTAGAAGTCCATGCGAATACTGTCCGGATTCTCCACCGTTCCCTTGATCTCTATGCTCGTCGAGCCTTCCGCTGACAGGTTCATGTCGTAGCGGTAGCTTTGCAACGAGGCGAACGGGTCCGGGACAGGCGTGCCGCTCTCAGTAGGGGCTGCTTCGGGAGTCTGCGACGATTGATTTGACGAGGCGGTCGGCGTTGCCGTGCCGCTCTTTCCTCCGCCACAGGCAACAAGCCCGACGGCGAAAACAAGAGGCAGGATGAGAAACAGTCGACGCATATTGGGGGGCCTCCCTAGCGAAGGTTGACGAACAAATCCACGATGCGAGACACCATTGATAGCGTAGACGTTTGAGGAAAGAAGGTCAAGGCAAGAATTCTTCGACGTTTACGGCCCCGCCGAGCCGTGCTAGACTTTGCCCAGGGCCCCCATCGTCTAGTGGCCTAGGACGCCACCCTTTCAAGGTGGAAACGGGGATTCGATTTCCCCTGGGGGTACCAGAGCGCATTCCACAGCTTGGTGAGCCTCCTAGACTCTCGAATGGAAGCGCCGACCCCGGCTTCGGCTTCGCATCGGCGCCGTAGGCACCACCGCCAGCACGGGCTTCCCGTCAGGCGTGACGCGGGGTAGCTTTCTGCCGAGGCCCCTCTCGATCTCGTGCCATTTCGGCAGGTCCGCCGGGCCGAGCAGTGTGATCGCCCGACCGGCGCGCCCCATGCGACCAGTGCGGCCGACACGATGCGTGAAAAGCTCGTGGGTTTCCGGAAGCTCATAGTTGATGACCCGGCCGATGTGGAGCACGTCCAGGCCGCGGGCGGCGACGTTCGTGGCAACCAGGATCGGCGTCGTGCCGTCCCGGAATCGCTTGACCACCTGGTCGCGCTGCTGCTGCGACAGATTGCCTTGCAGCACGTCGACGGCATATCCCAGGCGAGCGAGTTTCTGCCCCAGGTTGCGTACCCCATGCTTGGTGCGTCCAAAGACCAGAGTTGCGCCCTCGGTCTCCTGGTCGAGCAGCTTGCAGAGGACGGTGAACTTCTCCTCGTGCCATATTTCGCAGACTTCATGCTCGATGGCCAGCCCGTCGCCGGCATCCGGGTTTATCTGGATGAGCTCAGGGCTCTTCAAGTAGCGGGCCGCCACTTCCTGCACCCACTCGGGAGTGGTGGCGGAGAAGAGGCTGGTCTGGCGCTGGCGCGGCGTCGCGGCGATGATCCGTTCGACATCCGGGGCGAACCCGCGATCGAGCATCTCATCCGCCTCGTCGAGAACGAGGTACTTGAGGGCGTGAAACTGCAACGAGCGCCGGGCCAAAAGGTCGAGTATCCGGCCGGGCGTCCCAACGACGACCTGGCAGCCGCGTCGAAGCGTTTCTTGCTGCGGTCCGATGGCCCGCCCGCCGTAAAGGACGGCGAGTTGTATGCTTGTGCCAGCCGTGATCCTGTTGAGCACACCGCCGACCTGCTGGGCAAGCTCGCGCGTTGGGACCAGGACGAGGGCCTGTAACGCGCCGCTTCGCTCATCGACACTGTTGACGAGCGGAAGCCCGAACGCGAGCGTCTTGCCCGACCCGGTGCATGCCTGTCCGATGACGTCCCGCCCTTCCAACAATGGCGGAATCGCGGCGGCCTGGATCGGCGTCGGCTCCGAGATGCCCATTACCTCCAAGGCCTTCATGGAGGGGGGCCGAAGCGCGAAGTCGCGGAACGAGTTCGGAGGTACGGCCTCTCGCTGCTCTGGTGACTCCTGGGGCTTCGAAGCTGAAGGACTCGCTGCCGGGGTGTTCGTGAAGAAGCGGTTGACCTGGGGTGATTTGGCTCGGTTGCGTAAATTACTTCCGACTAGCAAGACACGCTCGTGAGCGTCTTCGGGAAAAATGACACTGACGACCTCCTTGATTTGTGCTCCCGGTCGTCTAGTGCTGTATGAACCAGAGGCTCCGCATAAGAAGACAAGGAATCTAGATGCTTCACTTTAGCACATATCCTGGAAGATAGCAAATGCGCTGCGCACGACACCTCTCGTCGCGATCCGCAGAGCTGCCGACAATAGAGATGAAAGGACTCGGAACCGCCGGCCTGCCGGCGTCGCGTGACAACGAGCGCCAATTGTGCTATACTCGTGGCGTAAGAAGTAACCCCTGTCTTCGATCTGCAACGCATCCCCAATCTTGTTTTGCACTCGGCGACGAGGACCAGCAGACCCCTTGAAGGAGGTCGTCGAGTGCCCTACACTGACCGAACCCTAACCTGCGTCGATTGCGGCGCCCAATTCACGTTCTCAGCCGAGGACCAAGAGTACCACGCCAGCCGCGGCTTCACTAACGAGCCCAAGCGCTGCTCCGGTTGTCGCGCCGCCCGCAAGTCGGAGCGCGACGGCGGCCGAAGCTATGGCGGAGGCTACGGCAGCTCTGCGCGTCAGATGCACGCCGCTGTCTGCGCTCAATGCGGCAAGAACACCGAGGTCCCGTTCGAACCACGCGGAGACCGCCCGGTGTACTGCAGCGATTGCTTTTCCCAGCGGTCGCCGGTTCGCAACCGCTACTAGACTCGACCCGCCGAACTAACCACAGAGTCCCGGGTAGGGGGCGTCGGAGCCGCAAGCTCCGGCGCCGCGGCGGCGAACACGCCCCGCAGAGGAGGAACGCGAATGACTACGCTTCTTGTGGGAAACCTGTCCCCTAAGACCACCGCTGGTGACCTGCAGACCGTCTTCTCGGCCTTTGGCGAGATCGCCTCGTTGCGGATCGCCCGCGATCAGGCCGGCCACGCGCGCGGCTTCGCGCTTGTCGACCTCGAACAAAGGGCCGCCGCCATCGCCGTGCAGACGCTGAAAGGCGTGGAGCTCAGAGGACAGACCATCCAGGTCGCCGTGGACCGCCCGTTATCGGACCTCGGCCGTCAGACCGCACGCGGCGGGCGCAGCAAAGTGCGAAAAACGTCGCGTGTACAGCTCCAAAGGCCCGCAGAGAACCCGCTCCCGAAGAGCAGACGGATTTCGAAATAGCAGCCTCTGGGGGTTCCAAACCGCCCGTTTTGGAAATCTCCCGCATTGAGTCCCAGCCAATTCGAAACAGCGACCGCTAGCGGCACCAAACCGTCCGTCTTCGGAAAGTCTGCCCTCCAGACTCATATGCGATGACTCACAAGAACCGGCCTGTGCCTTCAACCTAGAGAATGGTCTCCTCCAGCGTCTCAGCCTCGGCGCGGATGGTTTCTTCGTCTCTATGAATATACTTCCCGCCACGAAGCCATGAGGCTACGGCGGATAGCAAGAATAGAACTATTGAGAAGCTGAAGGCAATCCGCAGACCATGGACGAAGGGGCCGGAGATAAGGCTCGGGAAGAATGACGTGCCAGTAATGTAGGCGCTGCTCGCGTGAGGCAATGCGGCAAGCGTATCGGCCGGCAGCAGTTTTGTCATCGGATTGTAACCCAGAAAGGCGGCGAAAAGGCTGCCAACCGGCGGCGCATTGGCAGTTTGAGCGGCGACGGATGCTGGCACTCCCTGGGCAACAAGCTGGCTCGACATCTTCGTAGGCAAGGTTGAAGCAAGGCCGACTATCATCAAACTGAAGAAGACGCCGATCGAAAGCACTTGGCCGACATTCATGGCGGTTGCCCGCATGCCGGACGCCTGCCCACGTTTTCCCGCCGGTACGGAATTCATGGTGGCGGTAGTATTCGGCGACGCGAAGAACCCGCTACCGAGACCGTTGAGAAGGAGGAGGAACGCGAACGCCCAATAGGGAAAGTCTGCCGGCAACATCAAGAGTAATGCAAAGCTGAGAGCGCCAAGAAGCATCCCTCCGGTCGAGAAGTACCTCGCCCCGTATCTGTCAGACAGATAGCCGGAGAGCGGCCCAACCAGGAGAAAGCCTACCGTCAGCGGCAGCATGTATATACCCGCCCACAGCGGCGTGCTTTCGAACGAATAGCCGTGTAACGGCAGCCAGATGCCCTGAAGCCAGATGATCAGCATGAACTGCAGGCCGCCACGTCCGATGGCCGACAGCAGATTGGCAATAAGGCTGGCCGAGAAGGCCCTGATCCTGAACAATGCGAGATCAAACATCGGCGCCTCCACTCTCGTTTCGATAGTGATGAAGGCGCCGAGTAAGAGCAGCCCGGCGATCAGCTCAAAGAGGACCGAAGGAGCGGTCCAACCCATAAGGTGGCTGCCGTACGGCTGAATGCCGTATGTGATCCCGACCAAGACTAGGATGAGACCAACCGCAAACGTTATGTTGCCCCACCAATCAATTCTTACCTCCCTCCTCTCGTTCAAATCGTGTAATTTCAGATAGGCCCAAACCGTTCCAAAAACGCCAACCGGAGCATTGACCAGGAACACCAAGCGCCACTGCAAGTCGGCCAGGATACCACCGGCGATGAGACCGATGAAGCTGCCGGCAAGAGCGGCAATGGCGTTAACACCCATAGCTAGCCCGCGTTGTTCCGGCGGAAAAGCGTCGGTGAGGATGGCGGTGGAATTGGCCATGAGCAACGCTCCGCCCACGCCTTGGAAAATACGCATAGAAATCAGATAGACTGCCGCATTTGCTCCTTGCCCAGGAGTGAGACCAAGGGCAATTGAAGCGATGGTAAAAACAACGAAACCGAAGTTATACATTCTGACGCGGCCCAAGAGATCGCCTAGGCGCCCGAACGACACAACCAGCACGGCCGTGCAGACCATATAGCCCATCAGAGTCCAGAGCAGAAAACCGGAGTTGCTTGGCAAAAGCGGATCGAGATTAATGCCGCGGAAGATAGCTGGAAGGCTGATGATAATGATCGAGCTATTCAGCGCCGCCATGAAGACGCCGAGCGTCGTATTGGACAAGGCCGTCCATTTATATGATTCTTGGCTCGTTGAATCCATTGTCTCTCAGAATCGGGCGAAATATCGTACTCGTCTGCATAGCCACGGCGCTGCTGTTCAGCTGTTAGCCAGCCGCTGCCAGCATCGCTGACCGCATTTCGCCTTGGAAAGAGCGACCTCTGGGGTTACGAATCCTTGAACCCGCTACGTCGCGACGGTGGGGTATAGCTTGCCGGCTATTATCACCAGCACAACCATCGTTCCCAGCATCACCGCGAAATCGATCCCGATGCCGTAGTGGCTCGAACTCCCTGAAAGCATCAGCGTTCGCAATCCGTCGACTTCGTACGTCAGCGGATTGCCGTGCGCTATCACCTGCAGCCAGCGCGGCATGATCGACACCGGATAGATGGCGTTGCTGGCAAAGAACATGGGCATCGTCAGCACCTGGCCGATGCCCATGAAACGCTCGCGGGTCTTGACGATGCAGGCGATGATCAGCGAGAAGGTCGAGAACAGCGCCGCCCCCAGCATCACCATCGCCAGCACGCCGAGCAGGGCGAGGGGATTCCAGTTCAGGCTCACGCTCAGGATGATCGATAGCGCAAAGACGATAACCGCCTGCGCCAACCCCCGCAGTCCGGCGGACAGCGCTTTGCCGAGCACCAGCGCGGTCCGCGGCGTTGGGCTTGCCAAGAACTTGTGGATGATCCCCAGGTCCCTCTCCCAGATTATAGAAATGCCGTAGAAGATGGCGATGAACAGCACGCTCTGGGCGAGAATGCCCGGCGCCATAAAGTCGATGTACGGCAAGTTGCCGGTGGGAATAGCATGCGTTCGCGTGAAGACCTGCCCAAAGACGAGCAGCCACAGCGCCGGCTGCACCGCCCGCATTATCAGCTCCGTGTAGTCATGACGCAGCTTGCGGCCCTCCAGCTCGGCGATCGTAAACGTCTTGTAGAGGAAGCTGGCCAGGTTCGCCAGGGGATCCCGTGGTGTCGCTCTGGTGATGCTAGCCAAGTCGTCGCGCCGTCCTTCTAGTTCTCCGCGCTTCTCTAAACGTCCCGCCGGATTCGCCGTTCTCGTCCAGCACGTCGCCCGTGTAGTGCGTGAAGACGTTGTCGAGCGAGGTGTCCTTGCCGTCGACGGACTGCTTAAGCTCTTCCGGCGTTCCCATCGCGACGACCTTACCGCGATGCATGATCGCGACTCGCCCGCACAGGCTGTCGGCCTCGTCCATATAATGCGTGGTCAAGACGATCGTCGTGTCGTAATCTGCGCGCATCTTCGCGATGTGTTCCCAGACCGCCCTTCGGGCAAGCGGGTCAAGCCCGACGGTCGGCTCATCGAGGAAGAGCACGCGCGGCCGGTGTAGCATCGCCTGGCCGATCTCCAGCCGCCGTATCATGCCGCCCGAATAGCTCCGCACCAGCTTGTTCGCGACGTCCGCCAGCCCCATGAACTTTAGCACCTCCAGGACGCGCGTCTTCTGCTCGCGCCGTGGGAGGTCGTATAGGCGGGCGAACACGAGCAGGTTCTCGTAGCCGCTGAGCGACCCGTCCGCCGACAGCATCTGCGGCACGTAGGCGATGTTCCGCCGCACGTCCATCGATTGCCGGACGATGTCGAAGTCGCACACCTTCGCGCTACCGGCTGACGGGCAAAGCAGCGTCGTGAGCATCTTGATCGCCGTGGTCTTGCCGGCGCCGTTCGGACCAAGCAGTCCGAATACCTCTCCGGCGCCGACGGAGACGGTCAGCGCGTCCACAGCCGTAAGGGTACCGAACCGACGTGTCAGCGCAGACGTTTCAAGTACTGCCATCCCTCTCCCCCTGCGATTCTCCGTCGCTTGGAAAAGCGCGGCGCAAGACCGCCAGCGTCTGCAGCACCGCTTCGCCCTCCGCGCCCGTCAGGCTCGCCAGCATCTCGCCGAGGCGAATTCGTGTGTGCTTGCGGGCGCGCTGCAGGACCGCCTTCCCCTGCGCCGTCAGCGACAGCGTGATCCGGCGCCGGTCGGTGCACGAGATCTGCCGCTTCACCAGTCTGCGCGCTATCAGCCCATCCACGAGCTTCGACATGGACGGCGCCGTCAGGCCGATGTGCGTCGTCACGTCATGCAAGCCGCCGCCGGGGCACCGGTCAAGGTAGGCCAGCGTTCGAAACTGGGGTACCGATAGCTCGCCGCCGCGATGGCTGCGCATCTCGCCGCGCATGACACGCATGATCTGAGGCACGACGTTGAGCAGGCCGCCGGCGCACTCGTCGGAGATCGTTCGCTCTTCTAATGATTTCACTATCTAATGGTATCGACGGCCAGCGTAAGTGTCAACGGTGCGCCGGAGGCGCGGCGAAGCGCTGCCGGACGTTTCGAGAGGGTGCTGAAAACGGGCGTGGACCTTGCGGGATTGAGGGTAGGTGTTAGATAGAAAGACCCGCCGCTGCCCTGGCAGATGGCGTTTCTCTAGGCGACGAGGGGCTGATGCATCGAGACCCATTCATCCATCAGCACGTATCGCCTGAACCTCGCCTTTGCCATCGACGACAGCAGAACCCGATCGTATTCCCTCCCCACGCGTTCCTCCTCCCTCTCCTTCTGCTCCCTCTCCCTGAGGAAAGGCAAGCGCACCAGGTTTTGGCCGTCATCGACCGGACTGCGGCTCTGTCTAGCCATGTTGCATCCCTCCAAGCTTTGTCATTTCACTGTGGTGCCTTTCATCTTGAGGATAGCGCGCCCATCTTAAGAACGAATCAACACCTGTAAACGAACGGTAAAACATAATATGCCGTTACAAATGTTTCGTGGATAAGCCAGAGAGGTAAGAGGGGGGCCTAGCCCGGCGCTGCCGTTTCGCCTATTCGCGCCAGCATCGGCAGGTTGTTGCTGATGATGCCGCCGGCGCCCAGCGTCGTCACCCGCGCCGCCTCCGCGGGGTCATCGACGCACCAGCAGAGCGTTTCGACGCCCCTCGTCTGCAGAAGATGGGCGCTCGAGCCGTCGAAGAGGTTGGAGCGCAGCGAGATGCCGTTTATCTGGTCGCCCGCCTCGAAGCGGTGGACCAGCGCCTGCCAGGCGCGGCTGTCGCCGACGGAGTAGTAGAGGCGGGTTTCCGGGAGCTCGCGCCGGGCAGCGTCGAGGAAGATCCAGTCCCCGCAGAGGCAATCGAGAGCCTCCCGCCCGAAGCGCCGCAGCGACGCGGCCAGTATGCCCACGTACTCGGCCGCGCTCTCCGAGCGATACGACTGCTTCAGGTCGAGCAGAAGCTGGCACGCGCCCGCCGACTCGAGCAATCCCTCCAGAGGCATCGGATGCGGAAGGAATCGCACCTGGACGGGGCCCAGCCGGAACAAACTCCACTCGCGCGGCTCCAGCGATTGCCGGGCGACGTAGATGGGCAGGAGCGGCAGTCGACGGTCGTGGCCGAGCCAGAGGCGGCCGCCGCGGAGTCGCACGTCTGCTTCGATCATGTCGACGGGACTGGCGAGAGCGATTTGGAGGAGACGGCGGCTGTTGCCGAAGGAGTGGGCGACGCGCAGCAGCGCTCCGGCCATCAAGGCTCCCTGGACCTCGCTTCAGCGCGCGCGTACGATCGCGCCGGGTTCAGGAAAAGACGGCAGATCACCGCCAGCATTTCCAGCCCGACGCTTACCGACGCCTTCGAGCGGCCGGCCTTCCGGTCCTCGAACCGGATCGGCACTTCGATGAGCCTGAAACCCGAGCGCCAGGCAAGGTGGTTCATCTCCACCTGGAAGGCAAAGCCGCGCGAGCGAACGGAATCGAGCGGCAGGCCGGCGAGCGCCAGACGGCTCCAGCACTTGAAACCGCCCGTGCCGTCCTGCACCGGTATGCCCAGCAGCAGGTGCGCCGCCAGGCTGGACGCCCGGCTCATAAAGACGCGCCTGAACGGCCAGCCGGGGGTCGAGCCGCCGGGGACGTAGCGCGAGCCGACAACCACGCTGCCGGGGCTTGCCGCCGCGGCGAACCGCAGCAGGTCGGCCGGGTCGTGGGAGAAGTCGCTGTCCATCTGGAAGACGAGGCCTGCGCCTATGTCCAGCGCCAGGCGAAAACCGGTGATATAAGCGCTGGCGATCCCCAGCTTTGCCGGGCGGCTGAGCAGATGAATGCGAGGCTCCTCGCGCGCCATCTCTGCCACGACCTCGCCCGTCCCGTCCGGCGACGAATCGTCCACCACCAGCACCTCGTACTCCATGCCGAGCGACAGGATTCGCTCAAGCAACAGGCCTATATTGGCGATCTCGTTGTAGGTTGGGATGACGACGATACTCTTGCCCGGACCGTCCCGCTCTTCAAAAGCCTCGGCGGGCAACGGCCTTGCCTTCACGCGCCAGATCCAGGAAGCGCTGAACACAAAGTTGACGATGGAGGCGACGACGATGGCCACGAGGTTCGCCGCAAGATAGTGCATGCTGTTCGCCGTCGTCAGCAGCAGGAAGAGCGTCAGGTTCATGACGCCGGCCACTGCCGCTGTGCCCTGGAACGCCAGAAAACGAGAGCGCCAGGATCTGACCTGCCTTTCAGCGCCAAAGGTCCAGGCGTCGTTCAGGACGAAGTTCCAGCAGATCGAAATCTCCACGGCCAGCGACGCGCCGAGAGCCCGCGGCAGCCCGAGATGGCTCAATGATAGCCAGAGGACAAACATGTTCACGCCGACGCCGGTCAGTCCGACGGCGAAGAAGCGGTACGCCAGCGGCAGAGGCAGCTCGTCCAGCCAGCGCCACAGCGCAAGCAACATCCTTTTCGTCACGGCAGACCTCCTGTCGCCTCAGACGCTGAAGCCAGCGCCATGCTGGTCGAGCTGACGTGGAGATAGAAGGAAGCGTAGTCCACCTGGCCAGCGTAGACGTAGTGTTGCTTCAGGTAGTTCTCAAGCTCCGCGGGCGGGCCGTTTTCACAACCAGCGAAATCGTGACTCGTGACGCCGCATTCGTATGTCAGCAGGATCAGCTTCGGCTGATGGACGTCCAGGTCGTGCAGGACTTCGTCCATCATTTTCGGATCGATGCCGTAGGCTCGGGCGTGCACCCACCGACTGGCAAGCTTTCGGTCGGCAAGGAAGTCGATGTCGCTCTGCCGGCCGAACTCGTACACGTAGTCGTTGGGCGTCGTCAACGCGTCGACCTCCTGAGCGATCGCCGGGGCCTCAAGCGACCGCTCGGCATAGTCGCGGAACATGTACTGGGCAAGGAAGCGGTCCTTCGCCGAAGGAAAAGCATAGAGCGCCGCCGACAGGCCGACCGAGACGACGGCGCAGCCAATCGCAACCTGCCCCAACCTGCGCCGCCCGAGCCGCCACGAATCGATGACGGCATCGACGCCGACGGCGCCCATGATCGCCACCGCCGGCAAGAGCCCGACGTTGTAGTGCGCGGATACCTTTCCCATCGACTGCGCCGCCAACTCTGAGAACACGGCGAAGACGAGGATGAGCCCGGCCTTGCGATCGCGCCTCTGCCAGAGCCGCACACCGCCGACGACCGCCAGCAGCCAGAGAACGAGCCCGCCGAACAACGGCAGCGGGTCGAGCAGCAGCGGCGGGACGATCTTCAGGATGAGCGGGTTCTGGCCCGAGAAAAGGAAGTTGAACTTCACCGTCGCGTAGAAGAAGTCGTATAGCGCGCCCTGGGCGGCGAAATAGGCCACGAACGGCGCCAGCCCAAGCAGCGCGCCGGCCATGAGCAAGACGGCCGACTGCACGTGTCGTCTGCGCTCCGCCGGATGTCGCACGGCGAGCGCGCCCAGCCACAGCAGGTAGCCGACGAGCGGGCCGGCCGCCGCCTGCTTGGTCAGGGCGGCAAACGCCGTCAAGATTCCCGCCGCGACGAACCACAGCTGGTTGCCGCCGAGCCCACCGCGGGTGAAGGCCCAGAAACCGGCGGCAAGCGGCCAGAGCATCAGGATCTCTGCGTTCGCGTTCGCCTGCAGGAATGGATTGCCGAAGGCAACACCGAATAGCAGCGCCGCCAGTATGCCCTTCCGCGGGCCGAGCAGAATGCGGGCGGTGTCCCACACGAACGGTACCGCCGCCGCTGTCCCAAGCGCCGCCAGCAGCCTCGGAGCGACGACCGTCTGGCCCAGCAGCTTGAACGCGGCCACGTACCAGAGAAAGAGAAGAGGCCCCTTGTTGTCCCACAGGTCTCGATACGGCACCGAGCCCTGAATCCAGCCCCGGGCGATCACGCCGTACAGGCCCTGGTCCCTTTCGAACGGCGCATTGAACAGAGGCGCTAGCAAGAGCACCGGGAGCAGCGAGAGCCCGGCCAAGAGTGCGAATAGGAGCAGCCGTCGCTGGAGGGGTGAGCCGTGGAACCGCTCAATGGCTACCGTCGCTCGCAAGATTCGTCTCGCCTTTCCTGATTGGCGGGTCCTTCCCCCCTCAGAGGCTTTCCCTCAGGACGGCCGGGAGCCTTTGCCAATCCTATTATGACGGGCTCCTGTCATACCTTCAAATCGAATTCTAGAGCGGCATCCAGGCCGTGCCAAGGTGCGAACGCACCAATGTTCGCTAGTACATTCCCACTATCAAGATGATAGTGCAACATCCTTGACCAGCGGGACCGCTTGACCTCCGCTGCTGCCTTTTTGACGCGCTGCCTTCAGCCGTGATAGGATGACTTCTAACAGTCCGTTGTTGTGGGATAAGAGGCCCGCTGCCGCGAATGCTCAGATCAACCCTCCGCGTTCAGTTTGGCCGCCGTCTGGGCGGTCTATGCATTGCCATCTCTAGCATGAAGCAGGAGTGAAGCATGTCCCCAAGAAGAACGACTCGTCAGCCCTCATCGGCCGCGCCGTCTGAGCAAGCGCTCGTACGCGAACTCGTCACGCACCTCCGCGAGAAACGGGAAGCGCTCCGCCGGCAATGGGTGCAGCAGATGACCGCCAAAGGCCTGCTCGCCGGTCTGACCCCCGAGGAGACGGAAACGGAGTCCGTCAACATCTACGACACCTGCGTCGGCTGTCTTGACACCGGCGAATACTCCGGCGCGGAACGCTACGCCGCCAGCATGGCGGAACGCGGCGTGCTGCGCGGCATGACGACGGAGCAGATCATCGGTGGTCTCCTGACTCTGCGCGACGTTTACGGTCGAAGTCTCTTCGAACGGTACCAGCGCGACATGGCCCGCCTCTCGGCAGCGCTGGGCATCTACGAGCCGGTCGCCAACAAGATCCTTTCGATCGTCGCCCTCGCCTTCATCGAAGAGCGCGAGAAAGTCGTGCGCCAGCAGCAGGAAGCGATCCGCGAGCTGTCGACACCGGTGCTGCAGGTGCGAGAGGGTCTGCTTATCTTGCCGATCATTGGCGTGATCGACTCCGTGAGGGCCAGGCAGCTCACGGAGCAGCTCCTGCACGGCATCCGCAACAGCCGCGCCAAGGTCGTCGTTATGGACATCACCGGCGTGCCGAACGTCGACTCCAAAGTGGCGAACCACCTGGTGCAGACCGTGGACGCGGCCCGGCTTCTCGGCGCGACAGTGATCGTCACCGGTGTTTCCGCCGCCATCGCGCAGACGCTGGTGACCCTGGGTCTGGACCTGAGCAAGATGAACACCGTCGGCGACCTCCAGGGCGGCATCGAGCACGCGGACGCTCTCCTCGGCTACAAGGTCATTGCGTCGGGCTAATCTGAGCAGGTAGTAAGGCAAGAGTAATGAGCGTTCCTATCATGAAGCAGGGCGGTGTCCTCATCGCCTCCGTCCAGTCGGAGCTGAGCGACGCCGACCTCATCCAGTTGCGAGACGATCTCCTCCAGCGTGTCGGCGCCCTGCGGACCCATGGGGTAGTAATCGACGTGACTGCGCTTGATGTTATCGATTCGTTCGCCGCCCGTGTGTTGAGCAATATCGCCCAGATGGTGCGCTTGCGCGGCGCAACAACCGTCATCGCGGGCATTCAGGCAGACGTTGCCTTCTCCATGATCCAGCTTGGCCTGGCGCTCCCGGGCGTGACCACAGTCCTCGACCTGGAGGAAGCGCTTTCTGTCCTCGCCGAGGTGAGCGAGTCGACCGATGGAAGCAGTTGAGGCGAAAGTCCGCATCCACTCAGAGGCGGACATAGTCAGCGCACGCCAGGCCAGCCGGGAGATCGCGCTCCAGCTCGGCTTCGGCGCCACCGACATGGCGCTCATTGCCACCGCCGTCTCCGAGCTGGCCCGCAACATCTGGCAGTACGTCGGCGACGGCTGCATCGAGATGTGCATCGTTGAGCGGAGCGCCAGCAAAGGCATCTCGATCGTCGCGCACGACGACGGGCCGGGGATCCCGGACACCGAGATGGCGATGCGCGATGGCTACAGCACCGGCGGCGGCCTGGGCCTGGGCCTCCCCGGCACCCGCCGCATGATGGACGACTTCGAGCTCGAGTCGGAGCCCGGCAAGGGCACCACCGTCACTGTCGTGAAGTGGCTCCGCTAGGGGGCCGGCGGTGAGCGGGATTCTCAGACATCGAATGGGCGGTCGCGAGCAAGCCGATTCCGGGCGAGGCCGTCCTCGGCGACGCGTACGTTGTGACGGAGCGCAGGCAGGGGGCGCTGCTGGCGGTCGCCGATGGCCTGGGGCACGGTCCGGAGGCCGCGGCGGCCGCTGACAAAGTCGTCGGGATCCTGAAGCTCTCCGGTGAAGAAGACATCCCTTCGCTCCTGCGCCGCTGCGACCTGGCCTTGAAGCAAACACGCGGCGCCGTCCTCAGCCTCGCGACGATGGACTTCGAGTCGCGCACCGTCGAATGGGCGGGTATCGGCAACGTGGAGGGGATTCTACTGCGGCGGCCGGTCGAAGACCGACCGAAACATCGGCGATTGGCGCCGCAACCTGGCGTGCTGGGAGACCACGCGAGAACACCGCGGACAGAATCAAACCCTATGTATGCCGGCGACGTGCTGGTATTCGCCACGGACGGGATCGTCCATTCTTTCGCCGACAACCTGGAGCCCCTGATGTCGTCGTCGCCTGAGCGAATAGCGCGGCATATACTGGAAGAGTTCTGGCGCGGCAACGACGATGCGCTCGTGCTCGTCGCCAGGTACAAGGGAGAATGAGAAGCGTGAAGACACAGGACGAGCTGGCGCTTGACTATGAGCAGGCGCTGGCGGACTGCCTGCAGGCGCACAATCCCAACGTCATTAACCTTGCCTATCGCTTCGGCCATCGCGCCCTCGAAGCCGGGCTGGGCGTGCTGGACTTCGTGAATCTGCACTTCCGTGCCGTCGAGAAGCTGGTATCACAGGAGCCCGGACCGACGCGGGACTTCGACTGGACGTGTCAGGCGCAGTTTCTCATCGAGGCCCTGGCGCCGTTCGAAATGGTCCACCGGGGCTTCACGGAGGCGAACGAGTCACTGTGCAAGATCAACGAGGAGCTGGACCAGCGGGTGAAGGACCGCACCGCCGAGCTGGAAACCGCCACCGAGGAGCTTCGAAAGCACCGCAATGAGTTCATCGCCATGGTGGGGCACGAGTTCAAGAACCCGCTCAGCGTCATCAAGGGCGTGGCGGCTACCGCCGTCGGCTCTCAGCGGCCGTTTGACCTCTCGGAGAGCCACGAGGCGTTCGAGATGATCAACGAGCAGGCGGACAGACTTCGCGACCTCGTTGACAACCTCCTGGACATCACCCGCGTCGACGCGGGCACGCTCTCCTTCAACCGCGAGCCGCTCGACCTTTCGCTGCTGATCGACGAGGCGACCCGGCACTTCGCTTTCATCGGCGGCGGTCATCCCGTTCGCACGATTCTTTCGCCCGGCCTGCCGCCGGTAAACGCTGATAAACGCCGTATCGGCCAGGTCATCTCGAACCTGCTTTCCAACGCGGCTAAATTCTCGGACGAGTCCGCGCCGATCGACCTTTCCGCGCTCGCGGACGGTGACCACGTGCGGATTGAAGTGCGCGACAGCGGCCTCGGCATCCCTCCCGAACGCATCGGGGAGCTGTTCCAGAAGTTCTCACAGCTCCATCCCGGCCTGAAGCACAAGGGCACGGGCCTCGGCCTAGCGATCTGCAAGGGAATCGTAGAGGCGCACGGCGGTCGCATCTGGGCGGAGAGCGACGGCGAGGGGAGGGGCGCGACCTTCCTGTTCACGCTACCGGTTGCGCGTTCAGGCGGTTCGCCCGCGGCTACATAATCGAGAAGACGTTGCGGATAACTTCGCGCGGCGTCGTGACGCCCTGACGCACCTTCAGCATGGCTGCGCGCCGCATCGTGATCATTCCCTCAGCTATCGCCTGCGACTTGATGTCGGCGGAGCTGGCGCTCTTCAGAAGCAGGTGGCGGATCTCTTCGCTCAGCATCATCACCTCGTACACGCCCGTCCGGCCGGCGTACCCCGTGCCGGCGCAGAAGTTGCAGCCGCTGCCGTAGTACAACTGCTCCGGGCTTTCTCCGACCTCCTCTGCATAGGCGCTCCGCTCCTCTTCGGGCACGTCCGCAAGGGCGCGGCAGTGCGAGCAAACGCGCCGGACCAGCCGCTGCGAGACAACGCCCACCAGCGCCGACGACAGCAGGAACGGCTCGACGCCGAGGTCGATGAGACGGAAGAGGATGCCCACGGCGTCGTTAGCGTGGATCGACGACAGCACAAGGTGGCCGGTCAGCGACGCCTGCGTCGCCATCGACGCCGTCTCGCCGTCGCGCACCTCGCCGACCAGAATGACGTCCGGGTCCAGCCGCATGATCGACCGCAGGCCGCTGGCGAAAGTTATGCTCGCCTGGTTGTTGACCTGGATCTGGTTGATGTCGTCGAAGTGGTACTCTATCGGGTCTTCGATTGTGATGATGTTGCGCCCCTTGCGGTCGAGTTGGTTCAGCGAGGCGTATAGCGTCGTCGTCTTGCCGGAGCCCGTCGGCCCGCCGACGAGCACCATGCCGAAGGGCTTTCGCAGCATCTGCGTGTAGCGCTCCAGCGACTCCGGCAGGAAGCCAAGGTCGTCGACGGAGATGAGATAGAGCGACTTGTCCAGCACTCGCAGTACCATCATCTCGCCGTGCGCGCTGTCGGAGGTGGCGACGCGGAAGTCAACGTCCTTGTCCTCGACGCGGACGGAGAATTGCCCGTCCTGCGGCCGCCTTCGCTCCGCGATGTTCATGCCGGCCAGCACCTTCAGGCGGGAGATGAGCGGCAGATGCACGCTGAGCGGCAGGTTCTGCACTTCCTGAAGGTACCCGTCGATGCGATAGCGGACCCGCAGGCCGCCCTCCTTCGGCTCCAGGTGGATATCGGAGGCGCGGTCGCGCACCGCCTGCGTGATCAGCAGCTCCGCCGTGCGGACGATGGGCGTGCGAGCCGTGAGATCCTGTGCGGCTGTCTCTTTGGCGGCGGCTTGATCAACGCGCGGCGCTACGAGGTTGACCTGCTTCTCGATTTCGCACCAGCCCTGGTAGCTGCAGTTGATCGCCTCGCGGATATCGCTCGGGATGCCGACCGCCGGCGATATCGCCTTTCGCGCACGAGCCCGCAGGTCCTCTAGGGTGTGCATGTTCAGCGGGTCCGCCATGACGACCACCAGCGAATCGCCGGTCAGGTCGACGGGGATGAGGTCGTGCTCGCGGGCGTAGGCCTCCGGCACGAGGGCCAGGGCCTCCTGCTGAACGGGATGGCGCGTCAGGTCGATGATCGGGAGGTTGAGCTGCAGGCTCAGGGCCATCGCGACATCTTCTTCAGAGACGACGCCCTCGTCGCGCAGGTAGTCGCCCAGACGCTTCTGGACGCGTTCGGCCTCCCTCACCGCCTCGGCCATCTGCTCGGGCGTGAGCAGCCCGGCGTCGACCATGATCTCGCCGAACCTCTTGACTAACGGCGTTGCGGCGGGTTGCTCAGGCATTTCCTTCCGAACCAATCACAGGAGAGGCTGCTTGCCGGCGGCGGCTTCGGGGGATGGGGCGGCCAAACCGGGGGGCGGAGGCCAGACCTCCGCCCTCGATGCCCCCGGGGCCTATCAGCTCTTAAATTCTGCGGGCTCAGGCTGTGACGATGAATTGCGGATTCGAACGCCACACGCCAGGTCTGGCCCGCTACGGGTAGCTGGCTTGAGTCACCTTGCCCGTTGTGTCGACCGTGTAGGTGCCGTGCGTCGCAGTGCTGCGCATGTACGTTGGGTTCAAGCCGAAGCCGCCGGCGGCCGTCGTCATGTCGGTGGTCGCAGTCGTGATGGCAGTGGTCGTACCCAAACCCTGGTCAGCCATCTTGGCATCTACGGCTGTCTGGAGGATGCTCGTCTCGGCAGTGCCCGCCGTACTCTTGCTCTTGGTCAGAAGGCCGGTGAAGTTCGGCAGCACGACGGCCACGAGGATGGCCAGGATCGCCAGCACTATCAGCAGCTCGACGAGCGTGAAACCAGCCTCACCTTTCTCCTTCTTCAGAATCTCAACCTTTTCTCTCATGAATAGACCTCCGGTTTTGGGCATTCTTCGCGATTCTCGGGGCATGCCTCACAGCATTCTGCCCTCAATCGTTAGATCGGCTGAGGTCAGGGGAACGTCTATCTGTCTGCGGGTGGATTCGACGATACCACAAAAGGGGTATGATTCAACGGACGGTTAGAGTGCCTATCACCTGCCAGGCACTTTTATCATCGGTGGCGGCGGATGGCGAAAGCGACGGCGTCCCGTCCCCGACCTTCAGACTCAGCTGATATGTGCCGACCGCCACGTTTCGAGGCACCAGCAGATAGTACCCTTCCTCGACGATGCTTCCCGGCTGCCATTCGCTTGTCGGCTCATCTCCCGCGCCGAGCTCCCAGCCTTGCCACCAGAGCGGAAAGCCGTGCCGCGTGGCGACCATTCCGTCAGCGTCGGTGAAGAAGAGGCGCGCCTGGAAGTCCATGTCCGTCCTGTCGGAAAGGCGCCAGTAATAGCTCAAACGCACAACCTCACCGCGCGTCGCCACCGGCTGATCCGACTGGAAGCCGACGAGCTGGAGACCGCCGCCAAAGTCGACGAGGGTGCGGGCCCCCTCAGGAACGGTGGTGACGGTAGACGGCCGCTCGTCCGCCAGGACGCGATACAGCGAGTCTCTCGGCACCAGGTCGTCCTTGTACTCCGGTTTAGGCAGAACGCTCGTGACCATCGTCTCGATCCCGTCCAGCAGGACCGGCAGGACGTGATAGCCCTGGCCGATGGCAGTGACGTCTCCGCGAAGCCCTTCCGCCACGTAGACGGGCCGCCCCTGTCGCACTTGCTCCTCGATGAAGCTGTTGATGTCCTCGCCCGGCACCGAGAAGAGCGGCGACACCAGCACGTCCCGCCGGTACCCTTTCACCAGTTGCATGTACCAGAGCGGTGATGCCGTCCAGCTATCGGTCATGATCGTCGAGTGCGGTTGCACGCGGTCCAGCGTCGTCTGCGCGAAGTCCTGGGCGCTGTAATCGTCGCTCCTGTTCACCCGGGGCAGGTTGCGCGCCGCGAGCCATATCGGCAAGAGGAGCAGCAGCGCGGCGACTGCCGGCGAGAAGAAGTACTGGCCCGATTGCGCCCAGTGCAGCGGTCGCACATCCGCGAGCTGCAGCCCAAACGATAGCAGAGCCGCCGCTCCGCAGCCGGCCCAGACCGCCAGCATGAGATAGGCAGGGATGAGATAGTTGTAGATGTTGTGGATGCTGTAGGTCAGGGCCAGAAAACCCACGAGCAGGCAGAGCGACACTCCGTATACGGCCAGAACGCGACGCCGTCGCCAGGCGTAAAGCAGCCCGACCGCAGCCAGCCCCAGCCCGAAGACCGAGAACTCGTTCAGCGGAAAGACGGCAAGCAGGTCCATTCGGTGGAAGAACGCGAAGTTCCAATACTGGCCGCTGCTATCGCCGGTGAGGAACATCTTCAGGTAGGTGTGGAAATTCGCCGGCTGTGCCCAACTCAACGGCGGGTGCTGCGAGGCTCGAATCGGCAGGTAGATGTAGACGGAAAGCCCGAGGAGAAGGGCGAGCCCGCCCCAGATCAACCGCCGTCGGTCCAGCGCCTGCCTGTTCGACAACATGAACGCCGCGATGCCCGGCGCAAGCAACAGAATCAGTCGATGGTTCCCCATGCTGAGCCCGAAGACCAGCAAGGCCACGCAAAGCTGCCAGAAACTCCCGCTCTCCCGCCAGCGAAGCAGCAGGAGCGTGATCAGCGCGGTCGAGAAGGCGTTCAGCGAATACGTCTCCGCCCAGTTGGCATTCGCCCAGAACGTCGATGAGAACGCCAGCACGAGCGCCCCGACCAGCGCGGCAAAACGGCTCTTCGTCAGCTCGTAGACGATGAGGAACACCGTTGCCACCGTGAGCGCCGCAAACACCGCCGACATCAGGTTCACCCGGTAAGCGACGTCGCCAACCGGCAGGAACGTGAACAGCTTGCCCAGCAGAATGTACAGCGGATAGCCGGTGTTGTGGGCGATGCCCAGCACATACAACGTCGTCGTCAGCTCCCCCATGTCGTACCACATGACGCTGGGCGCCAGAGTGCGGAGGTAGACCAGGAACGCCAGCAGCCCCGTGAGGGCGGCGCAGACCCTGTAGTCGCGGGATGCCGATGCAAGAAATCGCCGAGCCATCGTCTCCTTCCGATCGAACCGCGGCGGCTAAGCGGCGGCGCTCTCCTTGTACATGAGCAGTCGCTTCAGTTCATCCGCGTTCTGGCAGCGCGACAGCGCGTCGTCTACCCTGATGATGCCGCTCTGGCACAGCACAGCGAGGTCCTGGTCCAGCGTGCGCATCCCGAACTGGGCGCCCGTCTGAATGACGTTCAGCAGCTGATGAGTCTTGCTCTCGCGTATCAGGTTGCGGACAGCCGACGTGGCGACCATTATCTCTGCTGCTGCCACCCGTCCCGAGCCGTCGGCGCGGGGCAGCAGCGTCTGGCAGAGCACCGCCTCGAGCACCAGCGAAAGCTGCACCTTCACCTGCTGCTGCTGGTGAGGCGGAAAGACGTTGATGATGCGGTCGATCGTCTGCGGCGCGCTGGGTGTGTGGAGCGTCGTCAGGACCAGGTGGCCTGTCTCCGCCGCCGTCAGCGCCGCCGAGATCGTCGCCAGGTCGCGCATCTCACCGACGAGAATGACGTCCGGGTCCTGGCGCAGCGCGTGCGAAAGCGCGCCCGAGAATGACAGCGTATCCAGTCCCAGCTCTCGCTGCGAGATCATGCAGAGGTTGTTCGAGTGAATGTACTCGATCGGGTCTTCGATACAGATGACGTGGCGGCGCTCTCTTTCATTCAGGTACTCGATCATCGCCGCCAGCGTTGTCGATTTTCCGCAGCCGGTGGGTCCGGTCACCAGCACCAGGCCGCGCGGCTTGAGCGCCAGCTGGCCGCAGATCTCCGGCAGCCCGATCTCGTGCAGCGACGGGATTTGCTCCTTAACCAAGCGGAAGGCGAGTGTAACGGTGCCCCGCTGCAGGGCAGCGTTCACGCGAAAACGTCCCACACCCTCCAGCGTGCAGGAGAAGTCGATCTCCTTCTCGCTCGTGAAACGCTCGCGCTGCTCCTCGTTCGTTATCTGCTCAAGCATAGACTCCGCCGCTGCCGGCGACAGCGTCGGCAGGTCCTGCGGCTCGAGGTCGCCGTTGATGCGCAGGACCGGCGGCGAGCCCGCCTTCAGATGAAGGTCGGAGGCGTTCGTCTCGACCATGCGCTTCAGCAGCGAAGCGGCGGTCATCTGTCCCTGGCCATCAAATGTCATTGACGGTCCTCCTCACGTCTCGATAGGGCGATGTTCGATTTCGACGACGGCCGCCGCCAGCAGCGCGCAGGCGACCACGCCGCCGATCAGCGCCTGCCAGAGATTGTCGAATAGCAGCCCGCAGCCTGCGAACAGCAATCCCGACGCGGCTTCGACGAGCGGCACACGCACCGGGATCGAAGCGCCGCAGCGACGGCACTTGCCCCGCAGCAGCAGATAGCTGAGCACGGGCACGAGGTCGTGGGCGGTCAAGCGCATTCCGCAGGCGTCGCAGTGCGAACGCGGCGATAGAAGCGAGCGCCCGCGGGGCAGCCGGTCGATGCAGACGTTCAAGAAGCTGCCGACCGCCAGCCCGAAGAGAAACACGGTAACGACCATCGTTATGTCTATTGCGCCACCTCCACCGTGAACGCCGGCGCCGATGCCGTTCCTGCTGCTCCCGCTTCGCCGAGCGACGTAATCGTCACCCCCGTGAATTCGCCGCTTGCGTTCACCGTTGCGGCGAACGCAATGACGCTTTCCATGCTCGGCGCCTGCCCGGACACGATTATCTTGCTCTCGTTCTTCGTTACCGAGGCGATGTTCAGCCCCGGCGGGGCGCAGCGGTAGAGCACTTCCAGATCCTGCGATACCGGCGTGTCCATGCCCAGCACCGTCTTTCGCTCCGCCTGTACCGCGGATAGCGCCGCCTGCGCCTTCGTAATCTCCGCTTGCAGCCCCTCTCGCGCCCAATGTCCATCTCGACGCCGGTCAACTGCCCGGAGATAACGAGCAGCTCGCGATTGAGGTCGGAAGTCTGGTTATTGGCGGAGCGCTGCAGGAAGATCAGCGGCACCAGCAGCACGCAGCCGATCATGATGCCCGTCAGTCCAAGCGCATACCAGCGCGGGAGACGCAGCGGCCGCATCTCACGAGGGAGAATGTTCAGGTCTATCGGCTTGCTTTTTCGTGTCGTCCCGCCGGCCAAGTCACGCCTCCTTCAAAGCGAGTCCCAGGTTGACGGCGTATGTATGGATCGGAAGATCAGGCGGACAATCGATCGAAGGCGAGAGCGGTCGCGGCGAGTACTGCTGCAGCGCTTCCAGCGCCTGCAGGGGCTCCGCCGCCGTGACCATTTCGGCGAGCGGACCGGTCAGGAATATGGGCGTCGAGGGGTCCAGCGGCTCCTGGCGGTGCGTGTCGTTGTAGAACTTCATAGTTCGGCCAAGCTCGTCACGGAAGTTGGCGATTCGCGCCTCATCGCCCTGCTCGCCGCCCCTGTCCATGATCGTGCGCGTGATGACCGGAATGCCCTTCGTAACGACGACAACGTCGGCGCTGCTCCGCTCGACGTCACCGATTATCGCCTCCTCCTTGCCGCAAACACGGGCGAGCGCGAGCGGCTTCATGTCGACTGACCGCGGCGAACGCCTGGCCGTGGATATCGCTTTCAGAAGCGGGTCAAGGATGTCGCGCGGCACGGCAAGAGAGAAGATACGCAGCCCTTCCTCCTCCTCTTCCGCGTCCAACGTCTGCCAGGACAGATATACGTCCTCCATCGGCACCGGCATCTCTCGCTTGGCCTCCCGCTCGACTGCTTGGTCAAGGAGGTCTTCGTCCATCTTCGGCAGCTCAAGGACCCGCACTATCGAGCGAAAGCCGGTGACGCAGGCGATGAGGTTCCCGCCGTGCACTCCCAGCGAGTCGAGAGCGGCCGCAAGGGCGCTGCCTGCCCGGTCCGGATCGGTTATGATGCCTTCCCGCACGACGTCCGGGTCCAGCAGCGTCTCTCCCCAGGAAACCGCGCGATTACCCTTCACCGCCAGCGTGCGAATGACCTGCCCCTCGATGTTGACGGTCACCGTTGGCCTCTGCAGGCTGACGGGCAGTTCGATTGCGGGCATTGGAAACGAGAGTCTCATGAAATCACCCTTGGTCTGACAGGTCCGGCACTGCGGTAGCCTCGGGCTCCGGCGTCTCCCCCGGCGTTTCCGTCGCGGACGGCACCGAGCGTGAATAGAACGATACGTTGACACTCATCTCTTTCCCCGAGCCGGCGTCCGCTATCGTCATCTGGTCCACCGCTGCCGTCTGCGTCGCGCCTCCTTCGACGACGGACAGGAAACCAAGCAGGTCCGGCAGCCCGCCGTCGAGAACCAGGGAATAGCGCAGCATATCGTATACGCTGCCGGCCTTGTCGCCGGTCTTTAGCTCCGTCTCGGGCGAGGCCGTCATTTGCTTGACAACCAGGTGATTCTGGTTCGCGATCTGAAGCAGCACGTACACGATGGTCGCGCTGTCCAGCTTCGTCGGGAACGCTTTTGCCAGCGCATCGGTCTGGGCCTTAACCTGGGAAAGCTGGGCTTGAAGCTCCGTCAGCTCCGCGCTCGAGCCGCTTGCGCCCGACAACGTTCCGCCGCCATTCGCCACTTGCTGCTGGATGCCCGACTGCGTCTGCCGTTCCTTCAGGTAAGAGACGCCGACTACGACGTACGCCAAGATCAGAATGCCGCCCAGCACGAGCAGCATCCTGCCCGGCTTCACCTTCGTGGCCTCCAGCCACTTCATCAGGTCGAACGACTGCACCGATTTCAGCATCGCGTTCTCACTGTTCAAACTGCCAGGAGACGATTCGCACGCCGTCCGCGTCGGCGGTTGCGCGGCAGACGGTCGTGCGGCCGTTGCGCGCGGAACTGATGTCGTACGCGGCGACCGGGTAGTTTATGGTCACCGTCCCGGTTGCCGCTGGCGAAGTCTCGACGTAGAGCTTGTAGGGCCCCGGCGCCGTATTCGAGTACTGCTGCGCATACGGCGTCGAACCCAGGGCTGGACCAAGGCCCACCGGCCGGGTGCAAGGCGCCGCTTCCGGCAGAAGCGTCATCCAAACGGACGTTGCCTGCACGTTGACGATGCCGTAGATGTTCCCCAGCTCAGTCGAAGTGAAGTCGTAGCACGCCCGGTCGCCGCCTTGCCAGGCCGGCGTAATGGTCTGCGACATCCCGGCGTTCGCCACCCGGCGTATCTCCGTCGTCGGAAAGGCTGCGCCGTTCAGGGCCGTCGGCGTCGGTTGAAGCGGCGCCTCGGAATAAACAGTGACGTTGGTCAACTCCGGATCGCTCTTCAGCCGCCATAGCGCCCATTCGATGCCGGAGTCCCCCGAGTACTCGTCCAGGATTGCCGCGTCGACATGCCGGCTGGCGAGCAGATTGACGCTGGCATCGACTAGGAACGGCGTGACCAGCAGGGCGCCGATACCCATGGCGGCAAGCGCCAGCGGCAGGAACTGGCCGCGCGAGTCATTGGCAAGGCGCAGCAACTTCGCCAGCAGAAGCTTCCTTCTTTGGCTCATGTATGTTTTATCGTTCCGCCTGCCCGCTCTCATTAGCCACCGTCCCGAAGAGCAAGATAGTAGTACGTGCCGCCGCTGGCATTCACCACAGCGTTCGTTCCCACCTGGAAGCCGTCCGCCTGGAGCGCCTGGATCCGGTCCGAGTTTGCAGCCGTCGCTGCCCAGAAGAGCGTGGCGTCGCCGCTCAGGCTGGCCGGCCGCCAGACGCCGACCGAAGTGGCACTGCGTTTGACCCAGGCCACAAGCGGTTGGAATCCGACGCCGGTTATCGAGCGGTTGTCAGTGCCGTTGCCCGTGTAGCTCGTGGCGTTCACGTCCGTGCTTGCCGCCCAGGCGATGTAGTGGTAGGTAATGCCGGCCGCGTTCACTACTGCGGCGCTGCCAACCTGGAAGCCGTCGGCCTGGAGCGCCTGGATCCGGTTGGCTGCTGAGGCCGAGCCTGTCATCGTGAAAGAAGCGTCGCCAGAGAGAGGTCCGGGCCGGAACACCGAGTCGTTCCCGTCACCCAGCGTGACAACCCAGACGGGCTGGAAGCCGACGCCGGTTATTGACCGGTTGTCGGCGCCGTTCCCGACGTAGCTGCCGACGTTCATGTCGCTGCCGGCCCTCATCGCCACCCAGTAGTAGGCGTAACCTATCGCGTTGACCGTCGCATCCGTTCCGACGGTGAAGCCATTGGAGTCTATCGATTCGATGAGGCCAGACGTGAGATTCCCGGTGTCGCCTATTAGTTTCGCCTTGTCGCCGCTCATCGTGCTGGTGCGGATCACGGCCGCCTGAGCGGTGCTGCTCTTGATAATGATGACATCGGGCTGGAAGCCGATGCCCGTGATCTGTCGGCCGTTTACTCCGTTGCCGGCGTAGCTACCGGTGGCCAGGCGCATTCGTGTCGGCGTCGGGGTTGGAGTGAAGGTCAGCGTGGGCGTATTGGTAGGCGTTGGAGTGAGGGTCTGGGTGGGCGTATAGGTAGGCGTCGGCGTGTTGGTGCTCGTCGACGTCGGCGTAATTGTGGGCGTCGGCGTCGGTGTGTAGGTATTTGTTGGCGTGGCAGTGTTGGTCGGAGTTGGCGTTGGGGCAGCGACCTTGAATGCCGCCAATAGGACGCTCCAGGCCGCCGACGCGCCTGTCGTCGCTGACGACGAATAGCTGCCTATTGTCGACACATTGCGGTCAGCGCCGCTGAAAGAGCGCTGGTTCGTGCCGGGGTTTTGGAAGTCAAACTCCTCCGTAAAGGAGCTGCCCCACGTGAATGTCGTGCCCGTGTTGATAGCCGCCCCTGACGACAGGAGGTCGCAGGCTTGCGTCGTCGTAACGCTGCCGGACGTAAGCGAACTCCCTGTGCCGGTAGCGGCAGTCGCCACCGCATCAAGCGGTGAAGTCGACGACAGGCCGCTGTATTCATAGAGCTGCAACCCCATGCCATAAGAAGTGCTCGAACCGCCGCTGGTCGTCACCGTGACCGACGATTCTGAACCCGTGGCGACCTTGTAGAAGACCGCGCCTCCCGGCGAGCTGTTCTGCAATTCAGTTGCCACCTGCCAGCCGCTCGGCGTGCTGATATTGTTGCTCCCGCTCTCGCCGAATATCGCTACCAGCAGGTTGCCCGCGGTGGGCGCCGTCGAGTAGGTGGCCGTGATGCTGCTGTAGCCGTTTGTGCCGTCGCCTACGACGGCACTGTTCTTTTGAACCAGCGTCACAACGGAACAGGCCGGCGTTGGCGAGGGCGTGATAGTGGGCGTCGCCGTCGCGGTAAACGTAGGCGTCAGCGTGGGCGTGTTAGTGTTCGTCGGAGTTTGGGTAGGAGTGCTGGTCGGCGTTCGAGTCGGCGTATTGGTTGGAGTTGCTGTCGGCGTGTTGGTTGGCGTCGGTGTGGGCGTATTCGTTGGCGTCTGAGTCGGAGTGCTGGTCGGCGTCGGGCTGGGCGTGCTGGTCGGCGTCGCGGTCGGCGTGTTCGTCGGCGTCCGGGTCGGAGTGTTCGTGGGTGTTGGAGTGGGCGTATTCGTTGCCGTCGCCGTGGACGTGCTCGTAGGGCTCGCCGTGTTCGTCGCTGTAGAGGTCGGCGTGTTCGTGGGCGTCGCCGTCGGCGTGTTGGTTGGCGTTGGAGTGGGCGTGAAGGTGGCAGTCGCCGTCGGCGTGTTCGTCGGCGTGTACGTGGGCGGCAGCGTTGGGAGCGGCGTCATCACGACGGCGGGCGGGCGCATCAGCACCATCTCCGACCGGGTAGCGCTCTCCTGCCCCTGGGCGCTCGTGATCTGCACCGTCAGCAGATCGCCGTTGCGCGAGGCGCTGAAGCCGTTCGTCGGCAGGTCTCGTGCTACCGTCTGCGCAGACGGCGTCCCGTTCACCGTCAGCGTGCGCACCAGGTCGCTCCCCGCTTGCTGATAGAGGCTTTGATAGGAATCGCCGGTCGTCGGGTCGGTCCAGTTCAGCGTCAGGCGGTTCGGCTCGACGGTCGCCTGCGAGGAGATCCCCATTTGCGCGTCGTGGTTCAGCCAGACTAGCGCGTCGCGTTCATCGTGCACGACGGCCAGCTCGTCGTGGCCGCGGCTGGTCGACCGCAAGAACTGCGACGCGGCGGCGCCCAGAAGCCCCACGATCATGCCTCCGATCGCCACGGCGATGACCAGCTCCAGAAGAGTCATCCCTGACTCGCCGCTGTTCCATCTCATCGGTCTACCTTGTAGTCCTCCACCGCGAACAGCGTCCTTCCATCGCGGGTGATGGTGACCGTCACCTTCTCGATTGCGCTATCCGCCCCCGAAATTGCGGCTGCGGCGGCGCTAATTGCGTACCCGCCCGCAGTAGGAGTAACTGTGGCGTACGTCGCCGGAGGAGCGGCGTAGGGCTGGCTCTTGACGTACTCCAGCTCTGAGCGCGCCATGTTCTCCGCCGTCACCCGCTCCTGCGAGCGCGTCGATGCCAGGCTGCCGGTGGAGATAGCAGACAGGAGCGCAGTCAGGGCGAGCCCCAGTATCGCGACGGCTATCAGCGTCTCCACTAGTCCGACGCCTTTCTCGCTCCAGTCGTTCGGCATCTCGCGCGCTTCCAACTCTCATCCTTACTGAATGTGCCCCATGATGCTGTACATAGGCATGATGATTGAGATGGCTATGAAAGCGACCACCACCCCGATCACGAGCGTCATCGCCGGCTGGATCATGGACGTGAGTGCGCCGACCCGCTCGTCAACCTCAGCAGCGTAGAACTCCGCCAGCGTATCGAGGTTCGTGTCCAGCGCGCCCGTCTCCTCGCCGACGGAGATGACCTGCGAGAGCATCGAGGGGAAGAGCCCGGAGCTGGCGAACGGCTTCGCGAGCCCCTCGCCGTGCATCAGCTCCTCCCGCACGTCGAGAAGGGCGTCCCGCACGACCTGGTTCTGGGTCGTGTCGAGAACGAGCTCCATGATGTCGGAAAGCGGCAGACCGGCGCGGAGCAACATCGCCATCGTCCGACTGAAGCGTGAGACGTTGCTCTGAATGTTGATCGAACCGATGAGCGGCAGCTTCACTAGCAGGAAATCGAGCTGGCGGCGACCGACCGGCCGCCTGACGTGCCAGCTGACCAGCGCCACGATCGCCACGAGCGCGACGAGCATGTGAATCTTGTACGCTATGGCGAACTTGCTGGTCGTCATCATGATCCGCGTCGGCAAAGGCAGTTGCGCATTGAACTCACCGAACAGGTTGATGAGCGGCGGCAGCGCCGTCGTCACCAGAATGCCGACGACAACCGCGGCCAGGATCATGATGAATATCGGGTAGGCCATGGCGCCGCGCACCCGCTTCACGATCGCCTGCTCTTTCTCGATGTGCGAGGCTACGCGTCGGAGTACGTTCTCCAGGCTGCCGGTCCGCTCTCCCACCTCCATCAGACGGCTGTAGATCGGCGGGAAGATGTCCTGCTTCGCAATCGCGGCCGAGAACGGGGAGCCATCCTTCAGATCGCGGGTGATATCTCCCAGCACGCGCGCGAAGGGGCCGCGACTCTGATTCTGCAGCAGCTCTATCGCCTGAAGCAGAGCGATTCCCGATTCAACCAGCGTCGCCAGATGGCGACTGAAGTTGATGATCTCCCGCGGCTTGACGCCGAAGAGCGACGGAATCATCTGGTCCAGCGTCGGGCGCGCTTTGACCGGCCGCAACTGGACGATCTTGTAATGCCAGTCCCAGAGCGTGCGCTCGGCAACGTCCTCGCTCACCGCGTCCACGGAACCGACTATTCGTTCGCCGGAGGGCGCGAACGCCACGTATTTGTACAGCAATTCGTCCTCACCTCACAGAATCGCTTCCAATACGTCTACGGGGCGTGCCGATCCCTTGGCGCTCTAGCCTCCTGCTTTGCGCCGCCTGATCGTCATGTCCCTCTTCGGAGCCCCCCTTTGGATCCAGCTCCATTCAGACTCATCGAATTATTCGGCCGAAAGGATGGTATTGCGTATCGCCCGGAGGGATGATTTTTCGCCGGCCGGGCTCAGCCCGAGGAACGATTCAACGAGTCGAGTCCGGTTGACGAGGCGCCGGTCGACTGCTATTCTGAGCATAGGGAGTCTAGGTATGAGAGAAGGTCGCTCCGAGTACATGCTTCGCGGCAGCGCCGACGGTCTCCTCCTCTTCCTCATCGAGGAGAAGGGGCAATCGTACGGGTACGAGATCATACGTGAAATCGAAAGACGCAGCCGTGGCTATCTCAGGTTCAAGGAAGGCACGATCTATCCCGCCCTTCATAAGCTGGAGAACCAGGGGCTCATCTACGGCGAGTGGTCCGAGCTGCCCAACGGTCAGCAGCGCCGCTGCTACCGCATCACGGACAAGGGCAGGAAAGAGCTAGCGGAACGAATGGAGGCCTGGGAAGGCTTCCAGAACGCGCTGAACCTCATCTATAAGCCGTCTAGCGCCTAGCGCAGGTCGGGGGCAAGAAGGGATGCTGCCAGAGGTCGGGTGTTATCTGCGCGAAGTCCACGGTCTTCTTCACCTGGAGCCCCGGACGAAGCGCCTCGTACTCGCGGAGCTTCGCACGTACTTTCAGGAGAAGATACAGGAGCTCCAGGCCGAAGGGTTCTCCGAGCAGGAGGCTGCCCGCCTCGCCATCCTTTGCTGCGGAAGGCCGCGAATCATCGCCCGCCGCATGTACGAAGCGCACAGCCACGGCACTCTGCCTGAAGCAGGCCTGGCGGCGCTGCCGCACCTCATCGTCGCCTTCCTGTTCGCCAGTCATCTCTGGCTGCAGCCGTTCTGGGGCATTTCGGCGGTCGTCGGCATTGCCGGCGTCACTCTCCTCGCCTGGTGGAACGGCCGCCCGAGCTGGCTCTATCCCTGGATCGGCTACTCCCTGGCGATACCCCTGATCTGCGGCTGGGTGAGCCGAAACGTTCTCGGCCAGTTCCTCTCATTCGTCTTCCTGGGCGGCGCGGCGCCGAACTTCGCCCTCGTCGCCTTGGTGCTGCTGTTCTGCGTTCTCTCGCTCTCCGTCATCGTCGTCACCACCGTCCGTGTCGCTGAGCGCGATTGGCTGCTGGCGTCGCTGATGCTCGTGCCCCTGCCGATCCTGGGCGGCTGGCTCGCGAGTCTCCGCGACATGCACGGCTTCTTCCAGGGCCCAGGGCTCGCGCTCCACGCGCTGGACAGCGAGATGAGCCTGGCGCTGGTCGCGCTGGCCATCACGTCAGCCGGCTTCGTCCTGGTGCGGCAGCGCGTTCTCAAGATTGGCGGCCTCACCGTCGTCGGAACGCTGGCGGCGGCGACCGTGGCGCACAACCTCTGGGGCGCGGAAGGCCTGTTTGGCCTTCTTTCCGCCTCGTTCCTCCTGCTGCTCTTCATCCTCAGCCCGGCCCTCGTACGCACATTCTTCTCCGACGAAGACGCCGTCGCCTTCGCCGAAACCCTCACTACTTGACAAGGCATTCCACACGCGGGATGATGGCCCTAGAGATACCTCGATGTCCGATGCCCCTGGAGTCCAAGCATGCTTGAACGCATCGATGAGCCGGCGGCGCTCAGATCCCTCTCGCAGCAAGAGCTGGACGAGCTTGCCCGCGAAGTGCGCGACCTCCTCGTCGCCACCGTCTCCGAGAACGGCGGCCACCTTGCCTCCAACCTGGGCGTCGTCGAGCTGACCATCGCGTTGCACCGCGTCTTCGAGACGCCCCGTGACAAGCTCATCTGGGACGTCTCGCACCAGTCCTACGTTCACAAGCTCCTGACAGGGCGTCGGGAGCGCTTCTCGACCCTGCGGCAGTACGGCGGTCTCTCCGGCTTCACCTCGCCCCAGGAGAGCCCGCACGACGCCTTCGGCACCGGCCACGCCAGCACGAGCATATCGGCGGCGCTGGGCATGGCTCTGGCGCGCGACCTGGCGGGCGAGCGGCACCACGTCGTCGCCATCATCGGCGACGGCGCCCTGACCGGCGGCATGGCGCTGGAGGCCCTCGACCACGCCAGCCACCTCCAAACCAAGGTCATCGTCGTCCTGAACGACAACGGCATGGCCATTTCGCCCAACATCGGCGCCGTCTCCAAGTTCCTCAACCTGCTGAACCGGGCGCCCCGCTACGAGCACGTCAAGGCGGATACGAAGAACGTCCTCAGTCGCATCCCCGGCGGCGGTCCCATCCTGCGGCTCATCACCTGGTTCAAGGGCAGGCTGAAGGGAGTGTTGGTGCCGACCGCCTTCTGGGAGAAGCTGGGCCTGGACTACATCGGGCCGATAGATGGCCACAGCGTCCGCAACGTCGAAGCCGCCCTGATTCGCGCCCGCGACGCCAAGAAGAAGACGACGATAGTCCACGTCCTGACGGAGAAAGGGAAGGGTTATCCGCCGGCGGAGGAGGACTCCGCCCGCTTCCACGGCCTCTCGCCCAACGGTCACGGCGGCAACGGCGACGGCCACAAGCCTGCCCCCTCCTACAGCGACGTCTTCGGCCAGACGGTCCTGCAGCTCATGCGCCAGGACGAGCGCATCGTCGCCGTCACCGCCGCCATGTGCGAGGCGACGGGGCTTGCGCCGGCGGCGCGCGCCTTCCCTGAGCGAGTCTTCAACGTCGGCATCTGCGAGGAGCACGGCGTGACCATGGCGGCGGGGCTGGCCATGCGCGGTTTTCGTCCCATCGTCGCCATCTACTCGACCTTCCTGCAGCGGGCCTACGACCAGATAATCCACGACGTCTGCATTCAGAACCTGCCCGTCGTCTTCGCCATCGACCGGGCGGGGATAGTGGGCGAAGACGGTCGCACCCACCAGGGCGCCTTCGACCTGTCGTATCTGCGGCTTCTGCCCAACATGACCGTGGCCGCCTGCAAGGACGAGGACGAGCTAAGGCACTTGCTCTACACGGCGACCCGTCTCGGTGGGCCGATGGCGATTCGCTATCCGCGGGGTGAGGGCGTTGGCCTGCCCATCACCGGGCCGCTTCAGCTCCTCCCCATCGGCGTGAGCGAGCTTTTGCGAAGTGGAAGCGATGTGACGATTGCGACGGTGGGGCCCGCGGCCTGGGAAGCGCTCCGGGCGGCCGAGGAGCTTTCGAAGAGCGGAATCGAGTGCGGCGTCGTCAACGCCCGCTTCGTGAAGCCACTGGACAAGGAGACGATCCTCACCCTGGCCTTCAGAAGCGGCAGGCTCGTGACTATCGAGGAGAACGCCCTGGCGGGAGGCTTCGGGAGCGCGGTGCTGGAGGCTATCGACCAGATGGGGCTCACCGGCCTGCGGGTGGAGCGCATCGGCCTGCCGGACCGCTTCGTCGAGCACGGGCCGCAGGCGCTCTTCCGCGCGATGTTCGACCTCGATGCGGAGGGGATCGTCCGCCGCGTGCGGTCCGCCTTCCCAGACCTGGCGCCGATGGCTTCACCACTGATAAGGAGCGCGGATGCAGCGATTGATGCAGCGTCCTAGCGTCCTCGCGCGCTACCGCCAGGAGGTCGACGCCGAGATGCGCGTCGCCTTCGACGGCTGCTCGTCGCCGCTCTACGATATGCTCCGCTATCACCTCGGCTGGCAGACCGCCGACGGCCGTCCCTCGGACGGCGCCGCTGGCAAGGGCCTTCGTTCGACGCTTTGCCTCCTGGCCTGCCAAGCGCTCGGCGGCGATCGCGACAAGGCGCTCCCTGCCGCGGCCGCGCTAGAGCTCGTCCACAACTACTCGCTCATTCACGACGACATCCAGGACGGCGACCGCGAGCGGCGCCACCAGCCGACGGTCTGGGCAATCTGGGGCGAGGCGCAGGCGATAAACGCCGGCTCCGCGATGCGCCAGCTTGCCGGCATCGCGCTGCACCGGCTGGTCTCGCGCGGCGTGAGCCCGGAAAGGACTTTGCGCGCCTTGTCGCTGGTCGACGAGACCTGCCTTCGGCTGCTGGAAGGCCAGTGGCTGGACATCAGCTTCGAGGCCCGCGCGGCCGTCAGCCCGCCCGAGTACCTGGAGATGATATCGCTGAAAACCGCCGCCCTCCTCGGCTGCGCCGCCGAGCTTGGCGCGCTGCTGGCCTTCGAGGACCAGGCGGCCGGCCCCTTCAAGCGCTTCGGCCGGAACCTGGGCCTTGCGTTCCAGATCCGCGACGACGCCCTGGGCATCTGGGGCGACGGCGACGAAACGGGCAAGCCGGCCGGAAGCGACATCAGGCGCAAGAAGAAGTCATATCCCATCATCCGCGCGCTGCAGGAATCGGCGGCGGCGGCGAAGGAGCTGCGGCAGATCTACTCGCGGGAAATCGACGACGCGCAGGTCGCAAGAGTCCTCGAGCTGCTAGACGCGCTTGGCCTTCGCGAAGCAACGCAGCGGGCAGCCGAACGTTATCGCGACGATGCGCTCGTTGAGCTGGCCCCGCTCACGCTGCAGCCGGGGGCCCGCGCCGACCTGGAAGAGCTGGCGCGCTTCCTGGTCGACCGCTCGCACTGAAAGACAGGCGATGTTAGAGACTGAGAAGCTGAATGCGAACAGCCGTCGGAAGGAGGAGCATCTGCGGATCGCTCTGACGGAAGACGTTGCCTTCGAAGGGCTCACGAGCGGCTTCGACGAATACTATCTCGTGCACCAGGCGCTCCCCGAGCTCGATTTGCGGGACGTCGACATTTCCACCACGTTCTTCGGCCACCGCCTGCACGCGCCGCTCCTCATTTCACCGATGGTCGGCGGCATCGAAGAGGCGGCCCGCATCAACCGCAATCTCGCCACGGCCGCGCAGGCGGGGGGAATCGGCATGAGCGTCGGCTCCCTGCGTTGCGCCGTCGAAGACCCGTCGCTGGCCGCCACCTACCGCGTCCGCGATGTCGCGCCCGACGTGCTGCTCTTCGCCAATCTGGGCGCGGCGCAGCTCAACCGCGGCTACGGGCCCGACGAATGCCGCGCGGCGTTGGAGATGGTCCAGGCCGACGCGCTGACGCTCCACCTCAATCCCCTCCAGGAGGCGTTGCAGCCTGACGGCGACACCGATTTCGCCGGCCTGGCGGACCGCATTGCCGCCGTCTGTCAGGCGCTGGACAAGCCAGTCTTCGTCAAGGAGGTCGGCTGGGGCATCTCCGACGCCGCGGCTCGTCGCCTCGTCGAAGCGGGCGTCGCGGGAATCGACGTTGCCGGCGCCGGCGGCACTTGCTGGAGCGAGGTCGAGCGGCTGCGCGCGCAGGACGAGACGCACGCCAACGTAGCCCGCGCCTTCGCCGGCTGGGGCATCCCGACCGCCGAATCGATCCGTCTCGTCCGTGGCGTCGCGCCTGGGCTTCCACTGATCGCCAGCGGCGGCGTTCGCAGCGGCGTCGACGTGGCGAAGGCGCTTGCCCTCGGTGCCGACCTCGCCGGCATCGCAACGCCGCTGCTCAAGTCTGCGGATGAATCGGCCGAGCGCGCGCTCAGCTTCATCGAAGAGGTTGTCGAAGAGCTGCGCATCGCCATGTTCTGCGCCGGCATCGGCTCCATCAAAGCGCTGAAAGGCACCCCGAACCTGAAACGAAGAGGAACGCAATGATCTTTCCCTGGCAGCTCACGACCCGCCTGTCCGGCTACCTTGCCGCCAACAAGGTGCGCGGCCGGCGGCGTTTCCCCTACGTCCTCATGCTGGAGCCGCTCTTTCGCTGCAACCTGAGCTGCGCCGGCTGCGGCCGCATCCGCGAGTTCGGCGACTCCGTGGACCGCACGCTCTCCCGCGAAGAGTGCGTCGCCGCCGTCATGGAGTCCGGCGCGCCCGTCGTATCGATTACCGGTGGCGAGCCGCTGATTCACCCCGATATCGGCGGCATCGTCTCCGACATCGCGGCCCGCCATCGCTTCGTCTACCTCTGCACCAACGGCACCGTGCTGGAGCGCTCGCTGCGCAAGTTCCGGCCCAGCCCTTATCTCAGCTTCGTCGTCCACCTCGACGGCCAGGCGGCGATCCACAACCGCAACGCCGGCGTCGACGGCGTCTTCGAGAAGGCAATCGCCGGCATCCGCGCCGCCAAGGCCAGGGGCTTCCAGGTGCGCACCAACACGACCGTCTACAGCAACAGCGACCTCGACGACGTGTCGGCCCTGTTCCAGACGCTGGCCGACTGCCACGTCGATGGCGTCATGGTCTCGCCCGCCTTCAGCTTCGACGCCGTCGACAACGACATCTTCCTCACCCGCGACGAGGCCCACAGCATCTTTCGCAAGCTGGCGCCGCACGCCCGCCGCTTCCGCTACTGCAACACGCCCGTCTACTGGGACTTCCTCTCCGGCCGGCGCGCGCTCGACTGCACGCCCTGGAGCAATCCCACGCGCAATCCCATCGGCTGGAAGCGCCCCTGCTATTTGATTACGGACGGCCACGCCTCGACCTTCCGCGAGCTGATGGAAGACACCGACTGGTCGAAATACGGCGCCGGCAACGATGCCCGTTGCGCCAATTGCATGCTCCACAGCGGCTACGAAGCCAGCGCCATCGAGGCCGCGGGCGGCAGCCCTCGCGACCTCTGGCGGATGGCCAAATGGACGCTGAGCGCTTGAGGTTGCGATGATCGGGCTCTTCACTGCCACGGGAATGGAAGCTGCCGGCCTGCGGGACCGGCTCGTCGTCCGGCAGTCGTCGGAGGAGGAAGGCTGTTGCATAGAGGAGGGAACGTTCGCAGATTGTGACGTCCTTCTGGTGCGGTTCGGGATGGGAAAGGCGCGCGCCGAAGCGGTCGGCAGGGCCATCTTGCCACGCTACCCGCTTTCCGCCGTCCTCTCGCTCGGATTCGCCGGGGCGCTCGTCGGCGGGCTCTCCGCCGGGAGACGTCGTGCTTTGCTCCGCGGTCCGTCACGGCCGTGACGACACAATCGAATGTGATTCCAACCTTCTTTTTCGGGCCGCGACGGCGTCGCAGCCGCTTGCGATCGCGAATGCCGTCGGCGTCTCCAGCGACACGTTCGTGTCCGATCCGGCGCTCAAGCGAAGCCTGGCCATAACGTCGGGGGCATCCGTCGTCGACATGGAGAGCTACTGGGTCGGGAAGAAAGCGAAGGAACTGGGAGTGCCGTTCCTGTCGATACGCGCGATAAGCGACCCCCTCATGACACGCCTGCCGCCCCTCGAGCGCTTTATCGACGCAAACGGCTCCTGGTGCCCGGGGAAGATGGCCTGGCACTGCCTGCGAAAACCGCAGGCGCTCGCCGGCCTCGTCTCGCTTGGCAGAATGGCGAAGCGCGCGGCCTCTAACCTCGCGCTGGCCACGGATGAGATTGTCGCCCACCTGAACGAAGGCGCGACGATTGCGGATGGAATGAGATGAAGCGAACGACAACGCGAACGGCCATCGAAAACACCGTCGCGTCCGACGCGCTCGACCGGGCGATAGCCCAGGCGCAGGCGTACCTGCTGTCGCTGCAGCATGCCGACGGCTACTGGGTCGGCGAGCTGGAGGCCGACGCGTCGGTGACGGCGGGCTATCTGCCGCTGATGTACTGGCTGGGCAGGGAAGTGGCGCCGGAGCGAAAGCAGAAGGCACTCAGCTACGTCCTTGGCGAGCAGAATAGCGACGGCTCCTGGCCGATGTATCGCGGCGGCGCCGGCGACCTCTCTGTGACCGTTCAGGTCTACTTCTCGCTCAAGCTATCCGGCCTCAGCGCCGAAGACGAGCGAATGCGGCGCGCCCGCGACTTCGTTCTCGCGAACGGCGGCGTCATGAAGGCCAACGTCATCACGAAGTTCTGGCTCGCCCTCTTCGGCGAGTTCGACTGGCGAGGCGTGCCGGTCATCCCGCCGGAGATCATCTTCTTCCCGCGCTGGGCGCCGTTCAACATCTACGAGCTGTCGAGCTGGACGCGCGCGACGATCATGGCTCTTTCGATCCTCTCCGCGACACGGCCCGTGCGTCCCGTTCCGCCGGAAGCGCGGATCGAGGAGCTGTACGTGGAGCCGCCATCGGGGCGCAGGCGTCGTTCCTGGAGCGCGTCCAGGCGATTGAGCTGGGCCGGCTTCTTCATCGCCCTCGACCGCCTGTTCGCGCTGTACGAAGGGTCGCCCATCAAGCTGGGGCGTCGCTTTGCCCTGCGCCGCGTCGAGCGCTGGCTCCGCGACCATCAGGATGCCGACGGAAGCTGGGGCGGCATCATGCTGCCCTGGGTCTACGCCATCTTCGCGCTGAAAAGCCTCGGCCGCCGCGATGACGACCCGGCAATCGCCAGCGCCATCGCCGGCCTGGAGAGCTTCCTCGTCGAAGACGCCGACTCCATGCGCCTGCAGCCCTCAATATCCGTCGTCTGGGACACCGCCTGGGCCGTTGTCGCGCTCCGGCGTTCGGGCCTCGAGGCGTCGCACCCGGCGCCGGTCAAAGCCGCGGAATGGCTGCTCGGCAAGGAGACGCGTCTCCCCGGCGACTGGGCCGTGAAGGGGCTGAAGGATGGCATCTCCGACGCCGGCTGCTGGTCCTTCGAGTTCGAGAACCGCTGGTACCCGGACATCGACGACACGGCGCTGGTGTCGCGGGCGCTCAACATGGTGCGGCTTCCCGACGGCGTCGAGCCGGCGAAACGAGCCGCCATAGAGCGCGGCAAGCGCTGGGTCGTCGGCATGCAGAGCGACGACGGCGGCTGGGCGGCCTTCGACCGCAACAACAACCGCGCTTATCTCCAGCACGTCCCCTTCGCCGACTTCATCACGCCGCTCGACCCGACGAGTCCGGACATCACCGACCACGGCCTCGACCTGCTGAGCGACCTGGGCGAGCGCGGGCCCGCCTCCGCCACCGGCGTCGACTATCTGAAGCGACGCCAGGAATCGGACGGCTCCTGGTTCGGTCGTTGGGGCGTCAATCACATCTACGGCACCGGCCTCGTCCTGCCCAGCCTCGTCGCGGCGGGCGACGGCAGCGCGGGCGCGCACGTCCAGCGGGCCGTCGATTGGCTGAGGCATTCGCAGCACGACGACGGCGGCTGGGGCGAGACCTGCGCGACTTACCACGATCCGTCGCTCAAGGGCAAGGGGCCGAGCACGGCCTCTCAGACCGCCTGGGCGCTGCTGGGGCTTATCGCCGCTGGTCAGTGCGACAGCGCCTGCGTGCAGCGCGGCGTCGACTATCTCCTGCGCAACCAGGCAGCCGACGGCGGCTGGCCTGAGCGCGACTTCACCGGCACGGGCTTCCCGCGGGCTTTCTATCTGCGCTACGGGCTGTACTCGACATACTTCCCGCTCCTGGCGCTTTCCATGGCCCGCTCTAATCGCAAGGAGGCGAATGATGCGAGCAATTGACAAGCGACTTGATTTTGCGGACGTTGAGCCCGAGGAGCGGATTCTCCTTCTGCCTCATTGCCTCCGTCCCAGCGATGGCTGCCGCGGCAAGCATACCCGCTCCGGCATGCAGTGCCCGGAGGATTGTGATCTTGCCTGCTCCATCCGCAATCTTCGTGAAGCGGCGCTCGCGGCCGGCTACAAGGGCGTCTGTATTGCTCCCGGCGGCCGTCTCGCCCTGCGTTATGTCGAGGAGACGCGCCCGCGGGCCATCGTCGCCGTCGCCTGCGACAAAGAACTCGCGGCGGGCGTCGCCGGCGTCAGGGAAGCTTCCGCGAAGGACATCCCCCTTCCGTCGATGGTCGTCATCCCCTTGGAGCGCGACGGCTGCGTCGACTGTGAGGTCGACGAAGAGGCGGCAATTCGCATGATCCAACTCGGTTGCATCGGGTGCGGCCTTCCCCGTCGAGGCCGCCGCATCGGCTAAATCCTTCCTCAGCACCCTACCCCTCCCTTGCTGACGTAACATAAGTTGCGTCGCCCGCGTTTTTTGCTTAGACTACTCTTCACCTGCACCATCGTCCGAGACCGCGAAGCGGAGGCGGCGCGTTTGGACCACACGAGCATCGAGGGAGCCCAGCCTCTTCTAGCGGCGCCCACTCCCGCCGGCATGAGTCGTCTCCACCGTCTTGTCTGGGTCGTTCGGATCGTTGCGCTTCTCGCTGCCGTCGTCATTGCTTTGCACGCTACCCAGGTCATGGACGACCAGACGACTCGTCACTTCTACCAGGCGCTTGTCTGGTACGGCATCGCCCTCGCAGTCGGGCTCATCTTCGCCTGGGATGTCCGCGTCCGTCCCGTTCCGCAGTGGCGCGGTTGGCTGGCGTCCTTCTTGTCGACGCACTGGATCGAGATCCTCTTGTTCCTGCTGATCCTCGCCTTCGGGCTGTTCATGCGCCTCTACAAGTACGGGACGCTCCCTCCGACCAACTCCCTGACCTTCGAAGAAGGCATAAACGGCGGCATCGCCTTCAAGGCGATCCACGGGGAAGCCGAGTTCACGTTCGTCATCTCCCGCTACGCCTCGTCCCTTGGCTTCCTTCTGTTCGGCTACAATGCCTTCGGCCTCCGCATTTTTTATGTTGTCGGCGGAATCCTTTCGATACCGATCCTCTACTTGCTTCTCCGCGACCTCGTCAGCGTACCCATCGCCCTCTTCGGCACGCTGCTTTTCGCCGCCGCGTACTGGCCCTCTCTTGACGATCGCAACGCGTTCGAAATTGGCACCGTCCTCACCCTGTTGATGGCGTTCTTCCTGATCAAAGGCATCAAGACGCGCAGCTCGCTTGCCTTTTTCGGATTCGGCATAATGTGCAGCCTCATCTCCTACGAGTACGAGAATTTCAAGCCAGCGCCCCTGTATGGGCTCGGGTTCCTGGCCCTTGTTGGGCTGTGGCAGCTTCTTCCCGCCGCCAGGCGCGGCTTGAGGCCGGCTCGGGACGCCCTCATCGCCCTCGTTCGGAAGGCATGGCGGCCCGCGCTCGCCTTCGCTCTGGCGGCAGGCGTCGTTGCCGGACCGATGATCGTGGGGAATCACCTGGGAAGAGATACCTACCTGTCGTCGCTCCACCGCAACGAGGCCGACCGCACCAACCGCGGAACGCCGGGGCTCATCGCGCCCAACTGGCAGCAGCAGGCGAAGTGGGGTGCTGCCCTCTTTCTGCCCGCCGGGCCCGACAAGGCGAATGACGTTCTGCCCTTCACGATACGAGGGATCCGCGTTCTCGATCCGCTGTCCGCGACGCTCGTGGTCGTGGGCACCGTATATGCTCTCTTCCGCCTCTACCGTCCTTACCGAATACTGTTCTTCGGCTGGTTTGTGGCCACTCTAGCCGCAGGAGCGCTCTTGCTCTCGAACTGGGCGCCTTGGAAATTCCTCGGGCTCGTTCCTATCGGCTTCGTGCTCGCGACCTTCCTTTTACAAGACCTGCGTTCGTTCTGGTCGCGGCATGTACCTCATCCGCGCGCCCGGGCGTTCTTCAACGTCGCCCTCCTGGGCGCCGCCGCCTACGTTTGCGCGTGGAACGGCACGACGCTCTTTGGCAAGATCGTCGACAGCCCCGGGGTCCAGGCCGAGTACGGGCATACGTCTGCCGAGTGGTATGCTGCCTGCGCCTACATGCAGGACAAGGGCAGCGACAACTTCAACTACGCCTCGCTGATCCTTAACGCCAACATGGGCTTCGGCGTCCCTCATCAGACCCTGCAGCAACAGATCGGCTCCTGGGGTGACTACATCTGGGTGTGCCACGACCTTCAGGGCGCTCCGCTTGTCGGCCCGCAGGAGTCGTGGCCCATACGAGACGTCCACTCCGATCCGACATCTCTCGTCTTCATGGTCGATGCCGAGGCGCTGAACTCGCTGGAAGCCAGCGTTCAGGAGGGCTATCCCGGCGCCGTCCAGGATGAGCTGGTAGAGGGCCCGTCGAAGAATTACTACATCGTAGGCTACACTTTCACCGCCGATCTGGCGAACAGCCGTCAAGGTCTTTACGGCCAATACATGACGAATGGCGCAACCCATATCATCGGAGAGGTCGATGACCTATCGAACCTCTCCTGGGCCTCGCCACCGGCGGGGGTAACGCCGCCTTTCGCCGCCCGCTGGACCGGCCTTGTCTACCTGCCCGACGGCGGCAACTACCTGCTGGAAGCCAGGAGCCCGGATGGCGTGAAGATCAAACTCGACGACGGCGCGGCCTATGACGCCAACGACGTTCCGGCAGCAGGCGCAGAGTGCGCGGACACTCGCCGGCGGCTGGCACCTGGTCGACATGTCGATGACCAAAGAGACGCCCGGCGGCGACCTGCAGCTTCAGTGGCGTTGTTCCGACGGCTCTATCATCCTGCTTGAGAAACAGGATTTCTTCGCCCTGCAAAAAACCCCCACCGGCTGGCTGCACACGCGCGACTTCGCGCTCTCCGACGGCTCGATCCAGTCCTGGCAGCGCCTCGATGAAAGCATAGACATGGCAAGCCTTGCCTCAGCCTTGCAGCAGGCGCAATCTCTGAACAGCTCTTCGACCGTCAAGGTTTCCGGGCTCAAGACCGAAGAGTATTCGTCGTGGTGGACGCTGCCGACGTCCCGCTCGTTCAATCTGGAGCTCAAGTACGTTGGCGCGGCGGCGACAATGGAGGTGGACGGGGTTCCAGTACAGCAGTGTGAATCGGAGCCGGACGGGTATATGGAATGCCACTCGCAGGCAACGATCTCTGCCGGACGGCACCATGTCACAATCGAGTTGAGACGTAACGGCACCTCTTCCGCCGGCGCCCGATTGATCGTCTCGCCGGCAGATGGAGGCAGCCTGGAGGACGAGGTGACGATAACGCCTTCCTAATGGAAGGCGCGCCGTTGCCTTGCGGTCGAACGGAGCGGAACGATTCGAGGAGACGTGCATGACCTCCGAACATGCTGAGACAACCTCGTCGGGCGCCGCGACGCGCTCTGATGAGCTTATAGACGTTCTCGGTCGTTCTGCCTTGCCTAAACGAGCAGCAGACCGTCGCAAGCTGCGTCCGAAAAGCGCTCGATTGGTTTGAAGCCGCCAACCTCCGCGGCGAGGTGCTCGTCGTCGACAACGGCTCCACTGACCGCTCGCGCGAAGAAGCGGAAGCAGCCGGCGCCCGCGTCATCCACGAGACCCAGCGCGGCTACGGCGCCGCCCATAGGCGCGGATTCGCGGAAGCGCGCGGCAGCGTCATCATCATGGCGGACGCCGACGACACCTACGACCTCTCGGACCTCACCCATCTCGTCGAGCCGTTGAGCGAAGGCTTCGACATGGTCGTCGGCAACCGCCTCAAGACGCTTTCGCGCGGCTCGATGACCTGGAGTCATCGCTTCATCGGCACGCCGGCGTTGACCGCCCTTCTCGGCTTCTTCTCCGGCGCCCGCCTGGGCGACAGCCAGTGCGGCCTGCGCGCCTTCACCCGCGAGGCGTACGAGCGCATGGAGCTGAAGTCGACGGGCATGGAGCTGGCGTCAGAGATGATCCTCAAGGGCAGCCGCCGCGGCCTGCGCCTGGCCGAGGTGCCGATTCCCTACCATCCCCGGCAGACGGAAAGCAAGCTGAACACCTTCCGCGACGGCTGGCGCCACCTTCGCTACCTCATCCTCGCCAGCCCCAGCTACCTCTACACCTATCCCGGATTCGTTCTGCTCGCGCTCGGCGTTCTGACCCTGGCGCTGGCCTTGCCTTCCTCCCACGGCATCGAGGTGGGGCCGTTACGCTGGCAGCCCATGTTCGCCGGAACAATATTCCTCGTCGTCGGCATGAACTCCGTCCTGCTGGGGCTCGCCTCGCGTATCTACACCACCGCCCGCGGCGATACGGAGCCCGATTGGCTCCTGCGCTTTTACCGGAAGTACCTTGGGGTGGAAGGCCTCCTCCTCCTCGGCCTCGTCCTGCTGGCCTGCGGCGTCGGCATCGACTTCTTCATACTGATCAGGCCGCCCGAGGGCAACGCGCTGAACTGGGTCGATATCGCCGCCGTCGCGCAAAGCCTGATAGTCATCGGTGCCAATCTCTTCTTCGTCGGAGTCCTCACCGGTGTCCTCGAAGCAGAGTAGCGGCTTCCCGCATCAGCTTCCGTCGGAACGAGCGGCATGAGCGTCTCCGAAGGCGAGCAGATTGGGGCCGCACTGTCCGAACTGCCGGCGACAAGCGTCATCGTCCTCGGCTACAACGGCCGCGGCTACCTCGAAGCTTGCCTCTCCTCTCTCTCCGACCAGAACGTCCCGCGCGAAACGTACGAGATCCTCTACGTCGACAACGGCTCAACCGATGGCTCCGCTTCCTACGTCGAATCCGCCTTTCCGAGCGTTCGCGTCGTCCGCCTGGACCGAAACTACGGCTACGCGGGAGGGAACAACATCGGCTTCACACACTGCCGCGGCCGCGTCGTTATCTTCCTCAACCAGGACACCATCGTCGGCCGGGCGTGGCTGCGCGAGCTGGTCGCCGGGCTGGAGTCGTCGCCCGAACGTCGGCGCGGCGCACGCCAACATCATCCAGCCCTGGTATCCCGAGTTCGAGAAGGCGAAAGCGCGGGACGACCCCGGCGCGGCGTACTCGGCGGAGGTGTCGCGGCTAGGGTACATTCGCTACAAGCGGCTCCCGCCCGGTTACCGGCCGTTCGACACGCTCTTCCTGCACGGCGTTTGCATCGCCATCCGCCGCCAGACCGTCGAGGAGCTAGACTACGTCTTCGACCCTGACTTCTTCTCTTATGCCGAAGACCTCGACCTTGGGCTCAGGCTGCACGCCCTCGGCTATCGGACCGTCGTAGTGCCGCGCGCCGTCGTTTGCCATCTCCACACGCTTCGGACGCGCCTGACCCCGGCGACGTTCGGGCACACCGTTCGAATCGTCCGGAACCGCTTCCTCTCCTTCTACAAGGTCATGCCGCTGCCAGAGTTCCTCCTCGCCGCGCCACTTATCGCGCTGGGCGGCCCCGCAAACGCGACCGAGTTCGGCCTGTCGGGCCCGCGCAAGCTCCTCTACGGTCTCTTCCTCGTTCCTGTTACCATAGCAGCGGTGTTCGTCACGGCCTGGCAGCTCCGCCTCTTCGCTGAGAAGCGGCGGCGGGTGATGGCGCGTCGGTCCCGCTTCCGCTGCCTGCCGGAGATGTGGCGTTCGCGGCCGGGAAAGTGGGTGAGCGCGGAGGGCGCATGAGGAAGCTCTGGCTTCAGATTGGAGCGGGCGCGGCGCTTCTGGCTCTGCTCCTGTGGCGGGCGCGCGTCTGGCAGCTCGGCGACGAGCTGGGCGACTTCAGCGGCCTGGCGGCGCTGTACGTCGTTCTGCTGAACTTTCCGGCCATCGGCCTGCTAGCCGTCCGCACCCATTTCGTTCTCCGACGGCTCGGCTATCGAGTGTCGCCGCTGGCGCTGGCGCCCGTCTCGGCGTTGGGGAACGTCGCCGCAGTCGTGACGCCCGGCGCCACCGGCGACATTATCCGCGCGCCGTTTCTCAAGGGCCGCCACGCCGTTCGTTACTCCGACAGCGTCGCGACCATCTTCTACGAACGGACGTACTCGTTCTGCATCCTCTGCCTCGGCACGCTGCTCGTCCTCGCCTGGAAGCTGGCGCCGCCTGCCGTGAGGCTCATCGTTCCTTTTGCGGGGCTGCTCGTTCTGGCGGGGCCGGCGCTGGCCGCGATTCCGCTCCTGTCGCTCACCGAGTGGGCGGCCAGAAAGCAATCGCCGCGACTGTGGCAGCGCCCGCTGCTTCACGCGCTCAACCTGGGCGAAGGCCGCTGGGCGCAGTCGCTGGCGACGCTCGTGCGCGACCTCCGCCTTTCGCTCATCTTCGTCGTCCTGACGATCGGCATCTTCGCGATGATGGTCCTCCAGGTCTGGATCATCTCATCCGAGGTCGCTGTGCGCCTGTCCGCCGCCGAAGCCTGCATCGCGCTCGGAGCGTCGGTGGCGGCGGGAATCGCCTCGTTCTTGCCCCTGGGGCTTGGCGTGCTAGACTGGACGATGACGGCGGTGGTTCAGCAGGCCGGCGCGACGGCGGCTTCCGCCACGTCCGTAGCGATCCTGTACCGGGCGACGAACTCGCTTCCGGCCGGATTACTCGGCGTTCTCGGTTACGCCTATCTCGTCATCCGGCTGCGAAAGGTCGAGAGCGCGCCGGCGGCGGAAAACGCCTCGACGGGCCTTACCGACAGCATGTGGACGAACAACGGAAGGCAATGACGAAGCTCCTCAGGTTCCTTTTTCTTCTCGCTTTAGCCACCGCCATCGCCCCGACCGTGCCGACGTTGACCGCCTGCAGCAAGGGGAGCTCCGAGGCACTCCAACCGACGCCATCTCCCACCGCGTCGGGCACGAGCACGCCGGACCCGCGTCGCGCCTGGAGCTTCCACGGGCAGCAGGGGATAACCGCCGCGTTCACGCCCACCAATCTCACGACCTACCGCGCCATTCTGCCGCCGCAGCTCGACATGCCGCAGGCGCCGCTGGTTGTCGTCGCGGTCATGTACTACTACGACGTCGCCGCGCCGCTGGTGCCCTATCACGAAGGCTACGTACTGCTTCAGTGCCAGTATCAGGGTCAGACCGGCTGGTATGTCGTCACGATGCCCGTCGACGACGAGACCGCCAATGCCAAAGGCCGCGCTCTCGGCTTCCCCGAGTACATGGCTGACAAGATCGACCTGGCGGAGACGAACGGCGGTTGGGCCGGCAACGTCTCCTTCCAGGGAGGGAGCGTGTTCCAGCTCACTTTCGCCCCCGGCGACACGCCACCCGTGACCGCAAGCAGCGCCGATCCCGGTCTGCCCTTTTTCCTCCTCGTGCCGCCCGCCCAGGGCCCGCAGGTCAACGAAGTCGACATCAGCTTGGCCGGCGAGCGCCAGACTGTCACAACGTCCGGCACGGCGATGATCGAACCGGGCTCCGATGACCCCTGGACGGAGCTGCTCCCTCTTTCCGGGACCGCGGTCTGGGCGCAGTTCCAGGATATGACGGGCGACTGGGTATTGACGGCGAAGCAGCGCTAGGTCGCGCTGTCAGGAATCTCCACGACGGCCATCGGCGCCAGGTCTGGGAAGGCCGCGCGCACCCGGCGGACGATCCCCTCCGCATCGAGGTCGAACATCGCGCGGAAGAGCGCCTGTGGCCCGTGCTCGACGAAGCGGTCCGGCAGGCCGATGCGCTCCACCCGCAGGCCGGTGAGCCCCATCTGGTCGATGGCCTCCAGCACCGCGCTGCCGAAGCCTCCCGCCAGGGCGTTCTCCTCGATAGTCACGAGCCTGCCGCTGCGAGAGGCAAGAGTGAGGATCGTCTCCTTATCCAGCGGCTTGACGAAGCGAGCGTTGACGACGCCGCACTCGATTCCGCTCTTCGAAAGCTCTTCGGCCGCCCGGAGCGCTTCCCAGGCCGCGGGCCCCACCGTCGCAATCGTCACATCGCTTCCACTTCGCAAAAGCTCGCTCACGCCGATGGGGAGGAGCTGAAGCGGCCCGGTGATGGGCAGGCCAACGCCCTCGCCGCGCGGGTAGCGCACCGCCATCGGCCCACCGAGACGGGTCGCCGTGTAGAGCAGGTGCCTTAGCTCGTCCTCGTCCTTGCAGGCGGCCACGGTCATGTTGGGCAGAAGCCGCAGATACGACAGGTCGAAGGCGCCCTGGTGGGTGCGACCGTCTTCGCCCACAATCCCCGCCCGGTCGATGGCGAAGACGACGGGCAGGTTCTGAATGCAGAACGTCGTGGGTTATCTGGTCGTAGGCCCGCTGCAGGAAGGTCGAGTAGATGGCGACGATGGGACGAAAACCGCGCATGGCCAGCCCCGCCGCCATCGTCACGCCGTGCTCCTCGCAGATGCCGACGTCGAAGACTCGCTCCGGGAAGGCGCGCGCCGCCGGCCCAAGCCCCGTCGCCTCGCACATCGCGGCGGTGACGGCGACGATGCGCTCGTCCTGACGCATGAGCTGCAGGACCGTCTGGCCGAAGACGTCGCTGTAGGAGGGGGCAGGCTTGTGGCCGTTGCCGTTGCCGCCGTGACCGTTGGGCGAGAGGCCGTGGAAGCGGGCGGAGTCCTCCTCTGCCGGCGGGTAGCCTTTCCCCTTCTCGGTCAGGACGTGCACTATCGTCGTCTTCTTCTTGGCGTCGCGGGCGCGAATCAGGGCGGCTTCGACGTCGCGGACGCTGTGGCCATCTATCGGCCCGATGTAGTCCAGGCCCAGCTTCTCCCAGAAGGCGGTCGGCACCAACACTCCCTTCAGCCTGCCCTTGAACCAGGTGATGAGCCGCAGGATGGGACCGCCGCCGGGGATGCGACTGAGGACGTTCTTCGTATCCGCCTTGACGTGCTCGTAGCGGGGCGCCCGGTTCAGCAGGTTGAGGAACTTGGAGACGGCGCCGATGTTGGGCGAAATGGCCATGCCGTTGTCGTTCAGGACGACGATGACCTTGGTTTGGAGGTGGCTGGCGTGGTCGAGGGCCTCCAGCGCCATGCCGCCGGTCAGGGCGCCGTCGCCGATGATGGCGACGACGTGGTGCCGCTCGCCCGCCAGGTCGCGCGCCAGAGCCATGCCCAGCGCCGCCGATATGCTCGTGCTGGCGTGGCCGGTGCCGAAGGCGTCGTGCGGGCTCTCCTGGGGCGAGGTGAAGCCGGAGAGACCGCCGTACTGCCGCAGGGTCGAGAAGCGCTCCCGACGCCCTGTCAGGAGCTTGTGAACGTAGGACTGGTGCGAGACGTCCCAGATGAGCTTGTCACGGGGCGTCTCGAAGACGCGGTGCAACGCGATGGTCAGCTCGACGACGCCCAGGTTGGAGGCAAGGTGGCCGCCGTTCTCGGAGACGGTGGCGACGAGGAGGTCGCGCACTTCGCGGGCAAGCTCGTCCAGCTCTTGCTGCGAGAGGGATCTGAGCGCCGCCGGCTCATCGATGCGTTCAAGCAGTGTCATTGGCTGTCTCGTTCCGCCCGGCGAGGGTGGGAATCGGGCGGATTGTGGCGCTTCTTGCGGACGAGATCAATTGTGCGCCAAGCACCGGCCCCGACGCAACCGCAGGCAAGGCTCGATTGCCGAGAAAACGCCTCTTCGCTAGACTCTGAACAGAAGTCACAACACTTAGCGAGGAGCAGACCCGATGGAAGAGATCGTTCTCGTGAGCGGCGCGCGCACGGCTGTTGGACGCATGGGCGGCGGCTTCCAGAATACGTCGGCCTCCGACCTGGCGGCGGTCGTCTTCAAAGCGGCGATGGAGCGAGCCGGCATACGCCCCGACCAGGTCGACCAGGTCATTCTTGGTTGCGCCGGCCAGGTGATGGAGGACGCGTATGTCGCGCGCCATGCCGCCGTGAAGGCAGGCGTGCCGATCGAGGTGCCAGCGTACAATGTGTCGCGTCTCTGCGGCACCGGCCTGGAGGCGATTCATACGGCGGCCCGCTGGATCGAGACGGGTGACGCGGAGATCGTTCTCGCCGGCGGCACTGAGAACATGACCATGCTGCCCTTCTACGTCCGTCGCGGCCGCTACGGCTACCGCCTGGGCAACGGCGAGCTGGAGGACGGCATCCTCTCGCTTCTGAGCGACCCGTTTAGTCGCGCTCACATGGGCATCACGGCCGAGAACCTGGCCGAGAAGTACGGCATAACGCGCCAGGACCAGGATGAGCTATCGCTGCGGAGCCATCAGAACGCCGTCGCGGCCACGCAGTCGGGCCGCTTCAAGGAGCAGATCGTCCCGGTCGAGGTCAAGGTCGGCAAAGAAATGAAGACCATCGACACTGACGAAGGCCCGCGCGCCGACACGAATATGGAAGCGCTCGGCAAGCTGCCGCCCGCTTTCAAGAAGGACGGGAACGTGACGGCCGGCAACTCCAGCAGCATCAATGATGGTGCCGCGGCGGTAGTAGTCATGAGCCGTCGCAAGGCCGACGAGCTTCGCATTCGCCCGCGCCTGCGAATGGTGTCGCGCTCCGAAGCGGGCGTCGAGCCATCACTGATGGGCTACGGCCCCATCCCGGCGACGCGGCAGGCGTTGAAGCGCGCCGGCCTCACGGTCGACGACATGGACGCGAACGAGGTTAACGAGGCTTTCGCCGCCGTTGCCTGCACCTGCGTCAAAGAGCTCGGCCTCGACGCGGCGAAGACGAACCCGAACGGCGGCGCGGTCGCCCTCGGCCACCCAGTCGGCGCGACGGGCGCGATCCTCGCCGTCAAGCTGATGTACGAGCTCGAGCGCATCCAGGGGCGATATGGGCTCATAACGCTCTGCATCGGCGGCGGCCAGGGCATTACAAGCGTCTACCAGCGCGTTTCCTAGCGGGCCGAAGCCGAACGCAATCGCCCGCGACGCAACATTTGCGTCCTGAAATGCGAGGCGTAGTTTCGGGGCCGCTCGGGTTGCCGAGCGGCCCCCTCTTCAACCCCCGCCTTCGTCCGGGCGGCCCGCCATCAGGCGGGCACCGAGAGTGCGCTACACATCAATCCATCGCCAACCCGACCCGCCATGCCCGCCGACCATCCGGTCGCCGGCTCATGGCGACGTCTCTCTCTGAGGGCCTCCCCCTATATCCTCTAACCTAACCCATCCGACCATCTTCATAGACAGGAGCCAGCGACGCCCCTCTCTGGGATACAACCTTGGCTGAAAACGGGCACAACGGCAACAACCACGTCAAGAAAATAGCCGTCCTCTCGAGCGGCGGCGACGCTCCGGGCACGAACGCCTGCATCCGCGCCATCGTGCGCGTCGCCTCCGAGCGCGGCATCCACGTGCTCGGCGTATCTCACGGCTACACCGGCCTCCTCCACAGCGAAGTCGCCCCCCTGACCCGACGCACCGTCGGCAACATAATCCAGCGTGGAGGCACGATCCTCGGCACCTCCCGCTGTCAGGAGTTCACGACGCCCGAAGGACGCGCTAAGGCGGCGCAGATCCTCACGGACCACAAGGTCGACGGACTCATCGTCCTGGGCGGCGACGGCTCCTTCCGCGGCGCCGCGGCGCTGGCAAGAGAGCACGATCTGCGAATTATCGCCGTCCCCACCACCATCGACAACGACATGCCGGGCACCGACTACACCCTCGGCTTCGACACAGCCGTCAACGTCGCCCTCGAGGCAATCGACCGCATCCGCGACACCGCCGAATCGCACGACCGCATCTTCTTCGTCGAAGTAATGGGCAACGTCTGCGGCGCCATCGCCCTGGAGGTCGGCGTCGCCGGCGGCGCCGACAACGTCCTAGTGCCGGAAGTCGACACGGACATCGATTTTCTCTGCGAGCACCTGGAAACGGGCTTCCATCATGGCCGTCGCAGCAGCATAATTGTGGTAGCAGAGGGCGGCCAGAACGGCGGCGCCTTCGCTATCGCCCACCAGGTCTGGAGACGCCTGCGCTGCGACTACCGCGTCTGCGTTCTCGGCCACATTCAGCGTGGCGGAACGCCGACCGCGCGGGACAGGGTCACCGGCAGCAAGTTCGGCGCGCTGGCCGTCGACACGCTTGCCAGCGGCCAAAGCGGCGTGATGGTGGGCGAGCTCGAAGGCAGAACCTGCCTGATCCCGCTGGAGGATGCCTTCAGCGCTCGCAGGCACGCGGACCAATCCCTTCTGGAGCTGGCGCGCCGCCTTACCCGCTAGCTCCGACTAGAGCCACTCATGAGGGACCAAGATGCTCTACCAATCAGTGGATCAGCTCCAGCACGACCTCAAGGACGTTCTCGAATTCAGTGACGGCGCTGTCAGCCGTGTTCTCGACCCGGCGCGCCTGCGCAGCGACGGAATCGACAGCCTGATCTACACCGCCGCCTTCACCGAGACCGAGGACCTGCGCGCTTTCGCCCGCGCTGCCGTCAAGGCCGCCGCCTCACTCCTCGACATCCGCCCTCACTCCATCCAACCGCTCTACCAGGCCATGGGCCGCGGCGAGGTCTCCGGCTTCACCGTCCCCGCCCTCAACCTGCGCGCCATGGCCTACGACTCCGCCCGCGCCGTCTTCCGCGCCGTTCACCGCCTCGACGTCGGGCCGCTCCTGTTCGAGATCGCCCGCTCCGAAATCGGCTACACCTACATGCGGCCCGCCGAGTACGCCGCCTGCGTTCGGGCCGCCGCCATTAAGGAAGGTCACGAAGGGCCCATCTTCATTCAGGGCGACCACTTCCAGGTGAACGCCGCTCGCTACAAGGAGGACGCCGCCAAGGAGATCAGCGGCCTTCGTGACCTCACGAAAGAGGCGATTGAGGCCGACTTTTTGAACATCGACGTCGACAGTTCAACTATCGTCGACCTCAGCCGGCCGAGCACCAAAGAACAACAGAGGCCCAACTTTGAGGTCGCCGCCGAGATGATCCGCTCTATCCGCCAGATCCAGCCATCGGCCGTCGACATCTCCGTCGGCGTGGAGATCGGCGAGGTCGGCAAAAAGAACAGCACCCCCGAGGAGTTGCGCGCCTTCATGGACGGCCTCCACGAAACTCTGGGCGGCGGAGTGAAAGGCCCGAGCAAGATCAGCGTCCAGACCGGCAGCAGCCACGGCGGCGTGGTGCTGCCGGACGGCTCGATAGCAAAAGTCGCCATCGCCTTCGAAACACTCGAAGAAATGTCGCGCGTCGCCCGCAAGGAGTACGGGATGGCCGGCGCGGTCCAGCACGGTGCCTCAACGCTGCCCGACGAGCTCTTCCATCGCTTCGTCGAAGTTGGCACCGCCGAGATCCACCTCGCCACCGACTTCCAGACGATGATCTACGACAGCCCTCTCTTCCCCGATTCGCTTCGGCAGCAGATCTACGCCTACCTCAAGGAGAAGTTCGCCGGCGAGTGGAAAGAGGGCCAGACGGAGGCGCAGTTCATCTACAGCAACCGAAAGCGTGGCACCGGTCCGTTCAAGCGCCAGATGTGGGACCTACCCGAAGAAGTGCGCGCGCAACTCCGGCAGGCGCTCGAGGGACGCTTCGCCTTCCTGTTCGAGAAGCTGCAAGTGCCCCACACGCGCGACGTTCTGAAGCGATACATGAAATAAGAGACTGGCGAGACCCCCGAAAGCTCCGCCAGTCGTTGATATGACGTCGTCGAGCCTTATGCGGCCATCTTCTGCCGCTGCTTCCTCACGTACTCGGCGGCGCTGCGAACTTCCTTCTTGAACTGGTCGTAGTCGTAGTCCAGCCCCTGGATATAGGTGCTCCAGCCAGACACCGCCTTCGAGAAATGCACGGCGTCCTCGATTTCGGCGTCGGTGGCCCCCTCCAGCTTGGCCATCTCACGGTGGAAATAGATGCAGTAGCGGCACTTCGTCGCGGCTGCAATCCCCAGTCCAATAAGCTCGCGGTACTTGTTCGGCACCGGTCCAGGCTCGATCTGAGTCGCCTTGAACAGCCCCCACTCCAGTTCGAGGCTCGAGTCCGAAAGCGCTTTCAGGAAGCCCGGTACCGTCCCCATCATGCTTTCGATTTCCTTGTAGACTGCGTCTCTGCTCATCATCCTTTTTCCTCCTCCGTCCCCTTTGGAACAACTAAGCGTAACTCCGCGACGTGCGCTTCGCGTGACCGTCGCGGCCTCTTCCATGCCAGTCGCGTGCAGGAGCCAGGCCTCACGTCCTGGCGCGCGCGGCTTTAGGGGTTACCGCCGCCGCTTATCAGGGATTGGCCGAACAGCCACCGCGCCTCTCGACGACCAGAATTGAATCGCACGTTCGACGACTGCCGTCGTGCGACTCTCTTCTCTTTTGCCGAGGTCGGTTTTGCGACGCTATTTGCGGGCTTCGAAGCGTTATGGGGCGTTGGCGGCATTCCTCGTCCAGATCGCCGCTGCGGCGCTGCTGCTGAGCGCGACACCGCATGCCGCCGCCGCAAGCCCCTACGTCAGCGAAGGTCGCCAGGTGGCCGGCAACGTCGAGCGTTTTTCCCAGGTGCTGGCGCTCAGCCAGGTCCCGCCCACTGTCACCGCCACTCCGACCTCGCGCCCGTTGCCTCCGCCGCCTACCAGCCAGCCGACTCCGACGCCGCGGCCCTACGTGGCGCCCGCATCCGCGCCCACGCGCCTTCCGCAAGCCGTCCCGCCAACGCGGGCGCCCCTCGCGACTGTTGCGCCGCCGCAGCCCACCCCGGTTCCACCCTCGCAGGGCTGCGACCGCATAATCCAGGTCGTGAACCAGATACGCGCCCAAGACGGCTTGCCGGCCCTCGTCTACCATCCGCAGCTCGAAGCCGACGCCCAGGCCTACGCCGACTTCCTGGCCGCCAACGGCGCGATCTCCCACACCGCCGACGGACGCACACTCGACGTTCGCGCCGAAGCGGCCGGCTACACGACCTGGACCGCCCTCGGCGAAAACCTCGCCGGTGGCTATGCAACGACCGACGACGCGGTCAACGCCTGGATGGCCAGCCCCGGTCACCGCGCCAACATCCTCAACCCGCTTTTCAAAGAGACCGGCGTCGGCTGCGCCTGGAACCAGAGCACCTCCTACGGCTCCTTCTACGTGCAGGAATTCGGCGCCCGCTAGGTTTCCGCCTTCGCAATCGTTCACCTTTCCTACATGCCGAAGAGTTGTCTCCTCACGCCCGTCTTATGTCTATCGACTACAATAGTTTTACGCGGGGATGTTTCCGCGTCTGGCGAAAAAGAGGTGAAGCTCATGGCTGAGCAGAGTTACCGGTACATAATCGTCGGCGGAGGGCTGACCGGCGGCGCTGCCGTGGATGGGATCAGAGGGGTCGACGCCAGCGGCCTGATCCTTCTTATCGGCGAAGAGAACCACCTGCCGTATGACCGCCCGGACCTCACAAAGAAGCTGTGGTTCGGGAAGAAGACGCTGGAGCAGGTCTTCCCGCACGACCGCCAGCATTTCCTCGACAGGGACGTCGAGATGGCGCTCGGCGACCGCGTCGTCGCCCTCGACGCCGCAAACAAGGAGGTCGTCGACGCCCGCGGCGAGACCTATCACTACGAGAGGCTCCTGCTGGCCACCGGCGGCATTCCCCGTTCCCTCCCCCTTCCCGGCAGCGACCTGGAGGGCATCTATTACTACCGCTACCTCGACGACTACCTGCGCATTCGCTCCGAGGCGACGCCCGGGAAGTCGGCGCTGGTTATCGGCGGCGGCTTCATCGGCTCCGAGATCGCCGCCGCGCTGAACATGCAGGGCGTCGCGGTAACGATGCTCTTCCCCACCGCCTATCTTTGCGACCGCGTCTTCCCGGCTTACCTTGGCGAGGCGATGATGGCACGTTTTCGCGAGAAGGGCGTCTCGATATTCACCGGCGACGCGCCCAGCGCTTTCGAGAAGCGCAACGGCCGCTTTCTGACGACGACGCGCCAGGGGCGGACGCTGGAATCGGACATGCTCATCGTCGGCGTCGGCATAGTGCCCGCAACGCAGCTTGCCGAAGACGCCGGCGCCGCCATCGAGAACGGCATCGTCGTCAACGAATACCTGGAGACAACGCTGCCGGACGTTTACGCGGCCGGCGACAACGCCTACTTCCCGTATCAGGCGCTGGGCCGCCAGATGCGCGTCGAGCACTGGGACAACGCCGTCACGGGTGGCCGCTGGGCCGGACGCAACATGGCCGGCGCCCACGGGCCGTACACGCAGCCGTACACGCACATGCCCTACTTCTTCTCCGATCTCTTCGAGTTCGGCTACGAGGCGGTGGGCGACGTCGATTCCCGCCTCCGGACCTACGCCGACTGGCAGAAGGAAAACGACACGGGCGTCATCTACTACCTCGAAGACGGCAAGGTGCGCGGCGCGATGATGTGCAACGTATGGGACAAGGTCGATGCCGCCCGCGACATGATCCGCCGCGGCGAAACGGTTTCGGCGGAAAGCCTGCGCGGCGTTTTGGTTTGAGGCCGCGCCGGGAGGTGAACGTCATGTCATTGGTCGAAGAGAAAAGCCGGCCCATCGAGAGGAGCGCGCGGCCGCTCACGAAGCGCGAAGCTGAGGCGTTGGAGCGCGAGGTGCCGTCGTGGTCGCTGATCGACAGCCGGCTCGAAGAAGAGTTCCAGTTCAAGGACTTCGAAGAGGCGATGGGCTTCGTGGAGCGCGTCGCCAAAATAGCCCGGGAAGAAGACCACCACCCGGACATAGAGCTGTCCTACAACAAGGTCCGGCTCGTCCTCACGACCCACAAGATCGGCGGTCTGTCTCGCAATGACTTCATAGTGGCAGCAAAGATAGAGCGCCTGCTATAGTTGGGACACGAACAAAGGGAGGGAACCCGCCGCTTGGCCGAAGACCTGCGCGGCAAGACGGCGCTCGTGACGGGCGCCGCGAAACGCGTCGGCGCCGCCATTTCGCTGGCGCTCGCCCGCGAAGGCGCGAACGTCGTGGTCCACCACAGCCGGTCGGTGTCAGAGGCGGAGCGGCTGAGGTCCGAGATCGAGGCGATGGACGTGCGCTGCTGGCTCGTGCAGGCGGACTTCGAGAAGCCGGCCGAGTACGAGACGCTGATCGCCCGCGCCATCGAAGCCGCCGGCTCTCTCGACTTCCTCGTCAACAACGCCTCGCTCTTCACCCTCGACTCGCTCACCAAAGTCACGTTCGAAAGCCTGACGCAGAACATGCAGGTCAATGCCTGGGTCCCCTTCGCCCTCAGCCGCGACTTCGCCCGTCTCGCTGGTCGTGGCAAGATCGTCAACCTCGTCGACTCCCGCACCCACGACTTCGACTGGACCCACGTCGCCTACATCCTGAGCAAGCACGTCCTGCTGGTCCTAACCCGCGTCACCGCCCTTCGTTTCGCGCCTGACATCACCGTCAACGGCGTCTCCCCCGGGCTCATCCTGCCACCGCCGGGCGAAGACGAAAGCTACATCGACCGCCTGATCGACACCGTCCCGCTCAAGCGCCACGGTTCCCCCGAGGACATCGCCGAGGCCGTCCTCTATCTGCTGAAAAGCGACTTCGTGACCGGCGAGATCGTGAACGTCGACGGCGGCCGGCACCTCAAGGAGTACCAAAGTGGACCGCGTCGTGATAAGTGACCTGGCCGCCCGCTGCATCATCGGCGTCGACGATGACGAGCGCGAAGAGAAGCAGGACGTGCTCATCAACCTGACGGTCTTCACCGATCTTAGCGCCGTCGCCCACAGCGACAGCCTGGAGAACGCCCTCGACTACCGCATTCTCCGCACGGACGTGCTGGAGCTCGTCGAAGTCTCGCACTACTACCTCCTCGAGGCGCTCGCCGAGGCTATCGCCGCGGTCTGCCTCAGGCACGACCGCGTCGATGGCGTGCGCGTGCGCGTCGACAAGCCCGGCGCCCTTCGCTTCGCCCGCAGCGTCGCCGTTGAGATCGACCGCGGGCGCACCGACCGGTGACACGCGTCTTCATCGGCGTCGGCTCGAACATTGAGCCGGCCGCGAACGTGCGGAGGGCCGTGCAAGCCATAGCGAACGAGATGCGGGTCCTGGCGATATCCACCGTCTACGAGACGGAGGCGGAGGAGCGGCCAGACCAGCCCACATACTACAATTGCGTCGTCGAGGTAGAAACGGAGGAGTCCCCGTCAATGCTGAAGCGCCGCCTGCGAACGATGGAGGAGCGCCTGGGCCGCCGCCGCGACGAAGACAAGTACGCGCCGCGCCCCATCGACCTCGACCTTCTGCTGTATGATGGACTTGCGCGGCAGTCGAAGGAGTTGACCGTCCCCGCGCCGGAGGTCGAGCGTCGAGCCTATCTGGCGACAGCGCTCGCCGAGCTCGAGCCGGAGCTGGCGTCGCCGGGCAGCGGGAAGACGTTTGCCGAGCTGGCGCGAAGCCTTCCCCGCGAGGGCATGCGCCCCCTTGAGGAGTACACGTCGGCGCTGAGAAAAGAGGTCGCAAATGGAAGCTAGGAGCGAAAGGATCGAGAGTCTGATTCGCCAGCTTCTCGGCGAGCTGGGGGAGGACCCGCAGCGCGAAGGTCTTCTTCGCAGCCCGCACCGGGTAGCCGCCTCCCTTGCTTATCTCACGTCCGGGTACAACGTCGACATCGAGAAGCTCATTAACGGCGCCCGCTTCGCGCAGGAAACGACCAGCATGGTCATCCTGCGCGACATCGAGTTCTACAGCCTTTGCGAGCACCACCTGCTGCCCTTCTTCGGCCGCTGCCACATCGGCTACCTGCCCAGCGGCCAGGTCTTCGGCGTCAGCAAGCTGGCCCGCCTCGTCAACGTCTTCGCCCGCCGCCTTCAGCTCCAGGAGCGGCTGACCGAGCAAATCTCGCGGGCCATCATGGACGCCATCGACCCCGTGGGCGTCGGCGTCCTCATCGAAGCGCAGCACCTGTGCGTGATGATGCGCGGCATCCAGAAGCAGCACGCCGTCATGACAACGTCCTCTTTGCTCGGCAGCTTCCGCGAAAACGCCTCGACCCGGCAGGAGTTCCTCACGCTCATCAACCGCCCACGTCCGTAGCGGGAGCCTCCGCGTCGGCCGCTGACCGCCCTTCGATGGTAGAATGAGAATCAAGGCGGCCGGTCACTATCAAGGAGGCCCCGCATTGCCGGAGCCAGACCTTCCTCGCAGCGTATTCTCTCCCATCGCCCGCGACTACGACCGTCCTGCCCTCGTGCTCAGCCTGTTCCAGTACCGCCGCTGGCACCACTTCCTGCTTGACCGCCTCGACCTGCCGTCGCTGGCCGGGGGTGGTGCGCCGCTCCGCGTCCTCGACATGGCCACCGGAACCGGCGCCCTTGCCCTCGACCTCGCGCAGCGGCCCAACGTCCGGGTCGTCGGCGCCGACATCACCCGAGCGATGCTGGCGAAAGCGCTCGGCCGAGTCAACGGCAACTCGGCATCCAGCCATCTCTCCTTCGTCGAATGCAGCGCAGAGACGCCCCCCTTCAAGGACGGCTGCTTCGACGCTCTCGTCTTCGCCTACCTCCTGCGTTACGTGACCGACATCTCCCAGACCCTTTGCTGCCTTGCCGCGCTGGTGAAGCCGGGCGGGATGATTGCTTCGCTCGATTTCGCCGTCCCCCGCGGTGTCGCCTACCCCCTCTGGCGCGCCTATACCACCGTCGGCCTTCCCGCCGGCGGCCAGCTTTTCGGCAGCGCCTGGCGCCGCACCGGCTCCTTTCTCGGGCCCAACATCCGCGAATTCTACCGCCGCTGGCCGGAAGAGCGGATCCTGCGCGCCTGGCGAGACGCCGGGATCACGGAAGTCCAATCGAAGCGGCTGTCGCTGGGCGGCGCCATCGTCATCTGGGGAAGGAGAGCAGCGTGAGCACAGGCGAAGACGCTCAACCGACGACGCCCGCCCTGCGGCCGGCCTTCTATGCCCTGCGCGCCGGCGGCTGGCGCGACTACGTGACGCTGACGCACCCGCCCTACACCGCCTGGCATCTCAGCTACGTCGTCCTCGGCGTCGCGGTTGCGCCGGCGGTGCACGTCGACCGGCTGATCGCGACGCTGGTCGCCTTCTTCCTGGCGATGGGCCTCTCCGCGCACGCCCTCGACGAGCTGGGCCGCCCGCTGAACACCCGCATTCCTGAGTCGACCCTTCGTCTCATCGGCGTCGGCGGCCTGGGCGCGGCGGTAGCGATGGGCATAGTGGGCAGCATCGTCGTGACGCCGTGGCTGCTGGCGTTCGTCGCCTTCGGGCTGTTCATCGCGCCAGCCTACAACCTGGAGTGGTTCGGCGGCCGCTTTCATTCGGACGCCTGGTTCGCCTTTGCCTGGGGCAGCTTCCCGTTCCTTACGGCCTACTGGGTGAGCGCCGAACGGCTGGCGCTGCCGGCGTTGTTCGGCGCCGTGGCCGCCTTTACCCTGAGCCTGGCGCAGCGAAAGTTGAGCGCCCGCGTCCGGACCGTTCGTCGCCGCGTGCGGGCGATCGAGGGGAAGGTAGTCTATGCGGACGGCGCCGTCGAAGAGGTGGACCGCACCTGGGCCATCGAACCGCTGGAGCGCGCACTCATGCTCATGGCAGTGGCCGTCGCGACGATAAGCGTCGCCGCCCTTCTGGCTCGGCTATAACCTTCCGCCGTTACTCGAGGATGTCCGCGACCGTGCCGAACGAGTACCCTTGCGCCTTCAGCCCGTCGATAACCTGCTGCAGCGCCGCCGCGTCCTGCGATTCCGACCCCACGTGCATTATGTAAATCGCGCCCGGCTCCGCGTCCGACAGGCTCTTCTGCACGATCTGGTCGACGCTGGCGCCGTTCCAGCCCAGGGTATCGACGGTCCAGTTCACGACGTAGCTGTAGCCCGCGGCGTTCGCGTCGCACAGCACCGAGCCGTCCACGTCCCCGTACGGCGGCCGGAAGTACGGCTTCGTCGTCTTGCCCGTGGCCGACCGGATAGCCGCGTCCGCCTCGTCGAGCTCGTCGATGCGGTCCTGCGTGCTGAGCGGCCCCTTTCCCGTCGAAAAGCCGGTGAAAGACGGGTGGTCCTGCGAGTGGTTCATGATCAGGTGGCCGCCGTCCGCTATCGCCTTTGCCAGCGACGGGTTCGCCTGCGTCCACTCGCCCGTCAGGCTGAAGCTGCCCTTGATGCCGTTCGCGGCCAGGACCTGCAGCACCTGCGTCGTGTTGCCGGCGTCGGCGCCCGCGTCGAACGTGAGCGCGACCATCTTTCGCGTCGAATTGCCGCGCTGCACCAGCACGGCCGGGTGGTCGCAGTTAGCGGAAGGCTGCCACGTCCCCGGCGTGGACGTTGGCGGCGACAACGTCGCTTCCTCGACCGGCGCTTCCGTCTCCGTTGCCGCCGGCGCGACCGTCGGCGTCGCCTTCGACCGCGACAGGCGATCGCAGCCCACGAGCGCAACTGCCATCAACGCAAGCACCGAGACCGCCGCGAAGAAGCGCAACTTCACCATCGTGGATCAAATCCTAAGATGGGAGGCGCGGATTCAGCAATAGGTTCAGCGCGGGGATTTAGTGTTTCGTCAGGGCCTCTCCGCGCTTCTCGGCCAGGCGGCCCAACGCGCGCCCCTTATCGGGATGCGGGTCCCGCACCAGACCGTAGATCTCGCGGCCTTCGTGCCCTTCCGGCAGGTGTTCTGTTATCGGAAGACCTTCCGAATTGCAGAACAGCATTCAGTGGCAGTACTTGTAGCGCTGCATCTCGTCGCAGGGACACGACCAGGTGCTGGACTGCGCCTCGCCGACGATGTCCGGGTAGAAGTTGCACGGGCACAGCGGCCGGCCTACCTCGTCGATGTGCTTGGCCAGGCCGATTACCAGGAACTCCGTGATCTCCGGCCGTGGATGCAGATAGCTGCCGCTCTTCGCTGCGTAGCGGCGAACGAAGTGCCACATCTTCTCGACGTTCGCGGCCGACGCCTGACGCCGGTCTTCATCCGTGGGCTTTTCGACGGGCATGAACTCCTCCGCCATCAGTCTAAGCAAGCGGAAGTGCGCGGACAAGGGAGGTCGGCCCGGCGGACGACTAGTGTCCGTCCTTGGCGAGCTCGCGACGCGTCTGGATGAGGCGCAATATGTCGGAGCGCGCGATTAGTCCCACGAGACGCCCATCCTCGATGACCGGCACCTGGTTCACGTCCTGCTCCGCCATCAGCTGCAGCACGTTCCGCAGGTCGTCGTCCGGCGCGACCGCGTGCAGCCGGTCGAACGAAGTCATCGCCTTCTCGACCGGCGTCACCGGCCACTGCTCGCGCGGCACATGGCGAATGTCCTCCAGCGTCACCAGTCCGAGCAGGTGGTCCTCCGACTGCACAGGAAAGCAGCGGACATTCCGCAGCAGCACGTAATCGTCGACCACGTTCTCCAGCGACAGGTCCGGCGACACGGTCTCGCAGTTCGTCGTCGCCGCGTCGCCCGCCTTCAGGCCGGTCAGCGTCTCGTCGGTCAGCATCTGCTGGTAGCTGCCGGCGGCGATTCCCCGCAGAAACAGGCCGATGACGAAGAAGTAGATGCCGTTCAGGATGTTTCCAAAGAGAAAGAAGACGATCCCCGCCGTGATCAGCAGGTATCCCACACCCTCGCCGGCCGCCGACGCGACACGCGTGGCCTTGTGCAGGCTGTGGGTTCGCTGCCAGAGGAGCGAGCGGAAGACGCGCCCACCGTCAAGCGGAAAGCCCGGAACCATGTTGAACAGCGCCAGCGTCGCGTTGATCACCGCCAACTGCGCCGAAACGCCCGCCACTCCCGGTGAGAAGGGCGACAGTATCACCCACCCTATGGCGAAGAGTCCGCCCATAACGAGACTGGTCAGCGGCCCGACGACCGCTATCTGGAACTCATCACCGGCAGAGCGCGGCTCGCCTCCCAGATTGGACACGCCTCCGATAAAGAAGAGCGTAATGCCACGCACGTCGAGTCCCTTGCTGCGCGCGACGAATGAGTGGGCCAGCTCGTGCGCCAGCAACGAGGCGAAGAAGATGGCGCTCGTGATCGCGCCGGCGATCCACAGCGCCGGCTCCGACCAGCTTGGGAAGAAGTGCGCCAGCGTTCCGTCGGCGAAGAGCCACGTAAATATGACGAAGATCGGGATCCAGCTCCAGTGGACTCCGACTTCGATGCCAAATATTCTGCCGAATTTAATGGAAGAGGGCATGATCCCCGTTCCCTCCCGAAGCCGGCGCGCCACCGCCCTTTCGAAGGCGCGACAGCCTCTCTGATTTCATAGTAGGACGGCAGCGGAGTCTTGTCGAGTGCAGGCAGCTAAAAGCCGCACTGCGAGAGCTTCGCCCCCGGCTCCTTGGCGCCGCGTACGTCGTAGGCGATGAAGCGCCCCTTGGGGTCGGTGTAAATGACCCGCGCCTTCCCCTGCTTCACGAACTGGCTCAGCGGCCACTCTTCGTTCTGGTTAAACTTGTACTTCTGCTCGGTCTCGTCGAGGACGACGTCAATGTTCTTCGCTCCGAGAAAGCAGGAGTACATGTTGAGCGAGTACCACCAGCGATGATACTGGCTCTGCTCAAAGAACTCCTGCCCGAGCACGGCGCCGTTCTTGATCAGCTGGTACGCGCCGTCCTCGCGGTCGTTCGGCTCGACTACACGGTACGTCAGGCTTCTGTCGAACTGCGGCGACTTGATGAACTCGCCGTAGAACGGGCTGCTTTCGTGCTTGAAGCCGTAGGTGTTCACGTGGTTCTGCTGGAAGCGCACGCCAAAGGCAAGGGCCATCGCCGCGAAGGCCGGCAGGAACAGCGGCCGCAGCAACGGCGCCAGCGCTGAGACGAGCAGTGGCAGAACGACGACTGACGCGCGGAAGCGGATCATGTACTTAATCGTCCCGATCTCGTAGGAGAGCCGCGTGGAACCGGCCGCGGGTGTGGTGTGGCTGTAGAGGATGTATGGCACGGTCAGGATTGCAGCGGCGGCCATGGCCGCGCTCAGGGGAACAAGATCGCGTGGCCGGCGGACGAGCGTGTAGACGACGTAGGCGGGCACAGCGATGCCTCCGGCGATTGGATGTGTCGTGACCGTCAGCAGCGCAAGCAACGACGCCAAAATCCAGTGCCGCTTGTCGATCGCTTCCACCGTCAGGAAGAAGAAGCCGCAGGCCCAGATGAAGGAGAACTGAAAGGAAGCGATTCCCTCAATCAGCGAGGTGTTGATGTAGATGAGCGCCAGCAGCCTTAGGTCGCGCAGAGCGGGCCGCGCGCGCACCGCCGCGTAGCCGTAGAAGGCGATGCCCAGCACAAGCGATGCCGTCACCGCCCAGTCGCCCAGGACGGCATAAGGAATGGCCGTCGCCAGGTACGGCACGACGCCATATGGAAGCGTAACCGCCTTCCCCGACTCCAGGTACGGCATGTGCAGCGGCAGGCGGAAGTGATGGAAGATCTGGTCGGAGATGAACCAGATGTGCGCGTAGTGCTGCGCCGAGTCGGACCCGAGGAAGAAGGGCTTGGTCAGCACCACAGCGCAGAGAAACGCCATGCCCAGCAGCCCAACCCAGGCGACCAGCCGCTGCGCAAGCACGTGCCCGCGCGCGACGCTCATCCCGCCGCTCAAGTCCATCGCTTCCGGGAACGGAATTCGCTCGAACATCGCCTCTTACGAGCTCGTCGGGCTGCAGACCGCTGGATCGATTATCTCCGACACGGTCTTCAGCTCATAGCCGCGGTCCCGCAGTCCCGCCAGGATCGACGGCAACGCTTCAATCGTCGCGGTTCGGTCGGGGTTCCCGCCGGAAAGGCCGCCGTCGTGCATCAGCACAATCGCGCCGGGATGCACCTGCGACAGAACTGCGCCCGTTATCTTCGCCGGATCGCTTTCCTCCCAGTCCGTCGAATCCACGTCCCAGCCGATCGACGTGTAGCCGGCGGCGGCTAGCTCCCGCAGCATCACATCGCTCGTCTTCCCAAACGGCGGCCGGTAAAGCTTCGGCTGACGCCCCAGAGCGCCTTCTAGCGCCGCGGAGGCGGCGTCGAGGTCGCTACGAAAGGTGGTCGCGTCGTCCGTCGCCAGGTCCTCTGAATGGCTGAAGGAGTGCGATTCCACGTCCATGCCCGCCTCGTCCACCAGCTTCACCACGTCCGGATGCGCCTCCACGGCCTGTCCCTCGGCGAAGAACGTCCCCTTCACGCCGTTCGACTCCAGGATCTGCAGGATCTGCTGCGTAAAAGGCGGATTCGGCCCGTCGTCAAAGGTAAGCGCGACGAACTTGCCGCAGCTTTCACCGTTGCTCAGGTGCGCCGCCTTGGGTGCGGCCGCGGACCGTCCGCATCCCAGCGGAAACGCCGCCGCGACGAGCAGCGCCATCAGCACGAAATGCGCGCGGATACGTTTGACCCCCACCATCAGGGAATAGCCTATCGGAAGGCGGGCGGCATCGGCAAGGGTCAGTGCTTAATGAACCGGACGATGCGGTGTGGCCGCGTCACGCGTTTTCCGCCCTTCTCCGTCTGCACGACGCTTATCGAGCCGTCCGTCTCCAGAACCGCCAGCTCCACGTCCTTGATCTCGTCGACTCCGTGCTCGCGCATCGCCATCAGTATCTCGTCCTTATCAACGTCTTCGCGCGCCAGGTTCTTTTCTATGAATCTGCCGTTACGGATCAAGATCGTAGGTCCGCCCTCCACCGCCCGCTTCAGCCAGGGCGTTCGCAGGCTCATCCGCGCCAGCGCCCAGTTGCCACCGAGCAGCACAGCCGCCGCCACGAGGCCGCCCGTCACGGACACATCGCTGCCGACCATCGCGTTCTGGACAGCGTTGGCGACGAGGAGGATCACGACCAGGTCGAAAGGCGTCATCTGGCCCATCTGGCGCTTCCCCGTCAGGCGAAAGCCGATGAGCACCGCGACGTAGATGATCACCGTCCTGACGACGATGCTCCAGGTCGTTTCCCCCAGGTGGAACATCCCTGCGCCTCCCCCGTCGCTTTCCTGCCATCATAATAGGGCGGCGGGGGAAACGAAAGCGGCGAAGTAAGAAAAGCCGCCCGCCAAGGGGCGACTCAATCAGAAGCACGCGAGATCAGGCGGCGGAAGCCTCTTTGTAACCGCTGTATACCACGCTGAGGTCGTTGCGAGCCGCCTCCAGCAGCGCCTCCGGCTCCGGATCGCTGCTGCTCAAAGACGCGTAACCCAATCGGATCAGCAGTCGCTCAGCCGATTCCCCACCAATCGCCGACGCCCTCGCTTCTAGCGAGCGGCGCAGCCGAGAAACAATGCTGCTCAGCGCCTGTGTTGATCCCGCCGATGCGAGGATCGCCATTTCGCTGCCGCTGATCGCCGCCACAACGTCGCTTGGTCGCATCTGGTTCAGCAGGTGCCCACCGAAACGCCGGAAAACCTCGTCATCTGGGATGCGCGATTTTCCTCCCGCCGCGGGCCGCTCCTCGACCGTCACCAGGATCACCCCTACCCTGTACTCAGCCAGGTCTTTGCCCAATTGGCACTGCAACTCCAGCCGCTCCAGGAAGAACTCGCGATTTCGCAGCCCGGTCGCCTCGTCATAGATCGATGACCAGGCGGCCAGCGCCTCTCGATGTCTCGCCGCCGAGCCCGCCGCCAGGAGATAGACGATCGCTACCGCCGGGCAGATGCCCAGCAAGAACAGCGAAAGCAGCACTCTCGGAGAGTAGTCCGCCAGCGACATCCCCCAGGGAAATACCGGCACCGCCCACAGCACGAAGACGATGACGCACAGCCAGAAGGCAAATCGCGCCATCCGACTCAACTTTGACACGCGGAAGTACGACCTGTGCGCCAGGCCGTACCCATCATTACCGCCGGCCGCTGCCCTTGACTGATTCATGAAGGAGGCAGACTCACGCGCGATTCCACGGCTCAGAGACCATGTCAAGCGCGCCCCGTACCCTTTATGACAGTATCGGTATCTGCAGACGCGGGGCGCAGATGCGATGCTGTAGAAATGCCTGCTATTGACCGATCTGTGATTAGGCCCTAGAGTGAACTGGCGAGCCGTTTCGGCCCGCAGTTTGTTTAGACAGGAAGACGATGGCGCGAAACGCCTTCAAGGAAACATCCCTTCGCATATACCAGGAGGCAAAGCGCAGCGGCCGCCTGATTGAGAACTTCGATCTCGGGCAGGCAAAGGCACTGGCGCTAACCCAGGACGGCATCATCGAAACGCAGCTCGGCTCCGTCGCCGCCAACTCCGAGCCGATGTCCCGCGCCGCGCAGCACACGAAGAACAGCGTCGACCAACCGTTCGGCGAAGAGGAAGAGGCGCTGGCCGCTAAGGCCGTGCAGGCGATGAGCTCCGAGAAGGTCCTCTCGCTCAACGTCTGGGTCGGCGACGGCGAGGACGGCGTCTCCGCCCGCTTCCTCATGCCGCTCGCCCACGCAGAACGTCGCTTACGGCCTCAAACTGCTCTTCGACCATCCGGCCACGGTCGTCGAAGACCCCACCTACACCATCATCTTCTTTACCGACGAGGCCTTCGAGGCTAACAAGACCCGCCGCCTCGCCGAGAAGGACATCGACGTTCGCCTCTTCATGGGCGAGAAGCGCGGCGACCAGGTGAAGATCTGCCGCAACACCGCCTACATGGGCGAGGGCAAGAAGGGCGTCTTCCAGTTCGAAAGCTGGCGCGTGAAGGCCATCGACAAGGCCGGCACATTCCTCCACGCCGGCGCCCGCCGCGACCGCATGTGGGTGTACGACTTCCAGACAGAGCGCCCGGAGCTGGTCGACATCGTCACGGCCATTGGCGGCGCCACCGCGACGGGCAAGACCACCAGCCTTTGCCGGCGCCTCGCCCGCATGCCCAAGGAGTCGTCGGAGATGATCGGCGAGGACGGCGGCACCTTCGGATTCGACGGCGCCTACGCCGCATTCGAGCTCGGCGGCCTCTACGTGAAGACGGAGGGCCTCGACTCCAGCCAGCCGGAGATCATGCGTGCCGCGGAGTCGAAGGACACCTATCTGGAGAACGTCGCGATAAGCAAGTATCCCTACATACCCAACTTCGCCGACCTCACGATGACCTCGAACGGGCGCGCCGTCATCGCGCGGTCGAACCTGGAGATCGCCAGCCAGACGCTGCGGGCCAACCGCGTCGACAACCTGATGTTCCTGACCCGCAACCCGATGGTCAACGTGCTCTCGCGGCTGACGCCGGAGCAAATGACGATGCAGCTAATCTACGGCGAATCGATCGAAAGCTCCGGCGGCGACCCGGAGAAGGCCGGCACGTTCAAGCGCGAGTTCTTCCTCGACCCGTTCGTCACCGGCAACCGGCTTGAGCACGCGATGATCTTCTACGAGGTCGCGAAACGCAACAACATCAAGTGCTACCTCGCCAATACCGGCAGCATCGGTGAGGAAGGCGTGAACGTTGACCTGCGCCAGTCGCTCTCCGCCTACAACGACATGCTGCGCAACGTCATGATCTTCAGCTCGGAGCCCGACCACCTGGGCTACCACTTCCCCGTGCGCTGCGATCGCGCCAACCTCGACTACATGCGCGCCGGCCCACTGTTCCATGATCGCGCCATCCTGGGAAAGAGAGTCGAAGACTTCCTCCAGGGCCGCCGCGAGTACCTGGAGCGCTTCGAGAGCGAGTACGGCGAGATCCCGGCGCACATCAAGGACTCCCTGCCGCACTAGCGCCTCGGTCATCGTCCCTTGACCGCCAGTCATTGACGAGCGACGACGCCTCACGATAAGATGCACTTGCAACCAGTTGCAGGAGCATCGAAGTGAGCTGCGAAGCCGAAATCGTCGAACTGCTGCGAGAAGCCGGTCAGCGCCCGACGCCGCAACGCCTGATGATCCTCTCGATCCTGCGCCATCGCGAAGGCCACCTGACCGCCGCCGAGATCCTGGCGGAAGTGCGAAAAGAGTATCCCTACGTCAACGTCTCCACCATCTACCGGACGATGAGCGCCCTCAAGGAGCTGCGCATCGTCTCGGAGACCAACATGGGCAGCGGCGAGCTGAGCTACGAGTGGCGCCTGGCCGATCCGCATCACCACCTGGTCTGCCGGAAATGCGGCGCGGAGCTATCGCTCGACCCGGCGTACCTCGAAGACATGACGTCGCGGCTGCTCGAAGACTACGGCTTCCAGGTAGAGATGGACCACCTGGCGATCTTCGGGCTCTGCCGCGACTGCATCCAGGCAAACGCCGCCACCTAGCAACCGCGCCCGTCGCGCGAAAGGAACGACATGCACGTTCCCGACGGCTATCTCAGCCCCCTGACCTGTGGCGCCGGCTACGTCGCAGCGACGCCTTTCTGGCTCGTCGCCTCCGCCCGCGTGAAAAAGGCCGTCGGCGGCCGGACGGTGCCGCTGCTGGCCGTCTTCTCCGCCTTCACCTTCACGATCATGATGTTCAACGTGCCGGTCCCCGGCGGGACGACGGCGCACGCGGTGGGTGGAACGTTGGTCGCTATCGTACTCGGGCCGTGGGCCGCCGTTCTTTCGACCTCCGTCGCCCTCGTCATTCAAGCGCTCTTCTTCGGCGACGGCGGCGTGACGGCTATCGGCGTCAACTGCATCAACATGGCCATCGTCCTGCCGCTGAGCGGCTACCTCGTCTATCGCCTCATCGCCGGCCGCAGCGACATGCTCTCCCAGCGACGCGTCGTTGCCGCCGCCATCGGCTCATACGCCGGAATCTCGCTGGCGGCGCTGCTCGTCGGCCTTGAGCTCGGCCTGCAGCCGCATATCGCCAGCACGAACGGCGTCCCGGATTACAGCCCATACGGCTTCGGTGCCGCCGTGCCGGCGATGCTGGCCGCCCACGTCTTCGGCGCCTCGTTCGTCGAGGCGGCGGTGACGGCGCTTGGCCTCGCCTACGTTCAGAAGTCCTTCCCTGAGATCCTACCCCTCCGGCAGGGCAAGGTGGCGGACATTCACGCGTCGCAGCCACGCCGCAACCCGCTGATCCCGGTCGTCGGGCTGATCGTTCTCGCCGCGACGGCTGTGATTCTCGCCGGCCTCATTGCCGGGCAGGGGCGGCTCGGTCACTGGGCGAGCCTCGATTGGTCGACGGTCTCCTGGAGCAGCGTCCTCCAGACCCTCGCCGTCTCGGCGGCCGTATCCGTGCTCGTGCTTCCGCCGCTGCGCTTGCTGTTGCGCAAGGCGACCGCGTCGAGCGTGCGCGCCGTCATCCTGGTGTTCGCCGCGCTGCTCATCTGGGCGCCCGTCGGCCTCATTGCGCCCGGCGGCGCCTTCGGCGAGGACGCGAGCGCCTCGCAGACCCAGGTATCGGCGGCCCTCCAGGCCCGCGCGCAAGGCGACTCCAGCCTCTTCGACGCGCTCCCCGACGTGAACAAAGAGTGCGCCTGCGTGCCGAGCAAGATGGGCAGTGTCGGATTCTCCGGCCACACGCTACTGGCCGGCTACGAGCCGCCCTGGGTGAACGACGACGACCCGGCATGGAAGCAGAACGTCGGCTACCAGGTCGCCGGGCTGGCCGGCGTCGGCCTGCTGGCGCTGCTTGGCTTCGTGACCTGGCAGGCTGGCCGCTGGCTCCTGCCGGGGCCGCCGCCCGACTGGAGGAACGCCGAGGAATGACCATCGATCAAGCTTCAATCGGCCACCATGTTCGACGCCGAAGACCCGGCTTCGTCGAGAAGACGCTGAGCAATATCAGCGGCGGCATCGAGCGCGCCGTCTTCTCCGAAGAGAACGCCCGCAAGCGCGGCTTCCTGCAGCGTCGCGACGCCCGCGCCAAGCTGCCGGCGTTCGCAGCGCTGGTGCTGGCCGCCGCGCTCTCCCGCGACTGGCGGGTCCTGGCCTCCCTATACGCCCTCGTGCTCGCGGCCGCCGCGCTCTCCTCCGTCGATCTGCGACTCTTCGTCAAGCGCGTCTGGCTCGGCATCGGCCTCTTCAGCGCCGTCGTCGTCCTGCCGTCGGTCTTCTTCGTCGGCCACGAGGCGCTGGTCCGGCTGCCGCTCGGCCTCCTGACGCTCACCGTCCACCGCGACGCCCTGGCCGCGGCGCTCGTGTTCGTCCTGCGCGTCGGCGTCTGCGTCTCGCTGGCCGTCCTCCTCGTCCTGACGACGAAGTGGGCCGACATCCTGAAATCGCTGCGGGCCTTCCGCGTCCCCGCCGGCCTGGTCCTCATTCTCGCCATGACCTACCGCTACATCTTTCTCGTCCTGCACGCCGCGAACTCGATGTTCCTGGCCCGCAAGAGCCGCGTCGTGGCGAAGACGCCGGGGCCGGAGCAGCGCCGCTGGGTCGTCGCGTCGATGGGCGTGCTCATGGACCGCTCCGTTAGGATGAGCGAGGAGGTCTACCAGGCAATGCTCGCGCGCGGCTTCAGCGGCGAGATGCGAACGCTGGACTCGGGACGCATGCTGCCCGCCGACTGGCTCCTGCTCCCGGCCTCGGCGCTGGTAGCGGCCGCCGCCGTCTACGCCGGCTGGAGGTTTTGATGTCGCCCCCGCCGGTCTTCGAGCTTGAAGATGTCCGCTACGTCTACAACCGGCGCCACCCTGCGCTCGACGGCGTCAGCCTGAGCGTCGCGGAGGGCGAGGCGGTCGCGGTGCTGGGCGCCAACGGCTGCGGCAAGTCCACCCTCCTCAAGCTCCTCGACGGCCTGTACCCGCCCGCGTCCGGCCGCCTGCGCGTCTTCGGCGAGGACGTGCGCGCAATCACCTCCGACCTGGACGAGACACACCGTTTTCACCGGCGCATCGGTCTCGTTTTCCAGGACCCGGACGTACAGCTCTTCTCGCCCACCGTCGGTGACGACGTGGCATTCGGTCCGCTGCAGCTAGGCATGCCCCTGGTGGAAGTGCGGCATCGCGTCGAGGCGGCGCTGCGGCTGATGGGCGTCGAGCACCTGCGCGATCGCGCCCCATTCGAGCTGTCCGGCGGCGAAAAGAAGCGCGCCGCCATCGCCTCAGTCCTGTCGCTGGAGCCGGACGTCCTTCTCCTCGATGAGCCGACCGCTAGCCTGGACCCGCGGACGAAGTGGCTGCTGGTCGATCTGATCGTCGCGCTTGCGGAGGAGGGGAAGACGGTCATAACAGCGACCCACGACCTGGAGATCGTCCCCATCATCGCCGAGCGTGTCATTGTGATGAGCGAGGACCGTCGCATCCTTGCCGACGGCGCCCCAGCGTCGATCCTCGAAGACGACGCTCTGCTGATGGAGGCCAACCTCGTCCACGAGCACGCACACCGCCACGCCGCGCTCGTCCACGCGCACGCCCACGAAGTCGGCGCGCACCACGGCGAAGAGCCTTCGCACGAGGTTGCGCCGGTGGCTGCCGAGAGCGACGGTTAATCCCGGGACGTCGCGAAAAGACCAGCGTCGCGCTTGCGGCTCTCCCGACGCGCTGCTATAATTCAGTAAGACATCAGGTGAACCTTTAAGTCCGGTCCGGCGAGGCCGGGAAGGGGTAATGCGAATGCACGCTCAGGCGGGTAAGCTGAGCCTGAGAGCTTTCGTGCGGAGGACCTCTCGTCGGACCGCCCGGCGGGAGGCTTTTTTATGACCGAAACCGTAATCATGTCCCCCGATGACGTCCGTCGCGCCGTCATGCGCATCGCCCACGAGATCGTGGAGAACAACCGCGGCTGCCAGGACCTCGTCTTCGTCGGCATGCGGACGCGCGGCGTCCCGCTGGCCGAGCGCATCGCCCGCGGCATCGCCGAGTTCGAGGGCGAGACCGTCCCCGTCGGCTCGCTCGACATCGGCCTCTACCGCGACGACCTACCTCACGTCGGTCTCGACATCGAGATCAAGCCCAGCGACATCCCGACGGACATCGATGGCAAGCGCCTCGTGCTCGTCGACAACGTCCTCTACACCGGCCGCAGCATTCGCGCCGCCCTCGACGCCCTCATCGACTACGGCCGGCCCCAGCGCATCCAGCTCGCCGTCCTCGTCGACCGCGGCCACCGCGAGCTGCCGATCCGCGCTGACTACGTCGGCAAAAACATACCGACCTCCCGTCGCGACGACGTACAGGTGCGTCTCGCTGAGACAGACGGCGGCGATGGGGTAGTGCTCATCGCCGCGGAGGGAAGCTGACCATGGCAAGAGAATCCGGTAGACGAGAGTCGAACGGCGGCGCGGCCGTCCTCGTCCAGGAGCCGCCGCCCATCCTCACACCGCCCGCGCCCAACGTCTGGCGCCACCGCCACATCCTCAACGTCGACGACTTCTCGAAAGAGGAGATCGAGCTGGTGATGGAGACCGCCGGCGTAATGAAAGAGATCCTCGCGCGGCCAATCCCGCGCATCCCGACCCTCCGCGGCACGACGATAATCACCGTCTTCTACGAAGCCAGCACCCGCACGCGCTCCTCCTTCGAGCTAGCGGGCAAGGCCCTCGGGGCGGACGTTATCAACATCACCTCCATCGGCAGCAGCGTCCAGAAAGGCGAGTCGATTGTCGACACCGTGCTGACGCTGCAGGCCGTCGGCGCTGACATGCTGGTCATGCGCCACTCCCGCTCCGGCGCGCCGTATCTGGCGTCGCGGCACACACGCGCCTCCGTCATCAACGCCGGCGACGGCTGGCACGCCCACCCATCGCAGGCGCTGCTCGACCTGTTCACCATCCGCTCCCACATCGGCAACGTGCGGGGGCGCAAGGTCGTCATCATCGGCGACATCACGCACAGCCGCGTCGCCCGCTCCAACCTCTGGTCGCTGACGACGATGGGCGCGCACGTGGTCGTCTGCGGTCCGCCGACGCTCCTGCCGGTCGGGATCGAGGGGCCGCACGGCAGCGAATCGGCCGACAAGCGCCTCGCCCTGCCGCCGGTCGAAGTCGAAACGAACGTCGACCGCGCCATCAAGGACGCGGACGTGATAATGACGCTCCGCCTGCAGCTCGAACGCATGCAGTCCGGCCTCATCCCGACGATCCGCGAGTACTGCAACCTCTACCAGGTGACCGGCCGCCGCCTGGCGACCGCGAGGCCCGGCGCGCTCGTCCTCCACCCGGGGCCCGTCAACGAAGGCGTTGAGATATCGCTGGACGTGGCGCACGGCGCCCAGTCGGTCATCGAAGAGCAGGTCGCGAACGGCGTCGCCGTGCGCATGGCCCTCCTCTACCTCATATCGAGGGGACGCGGATGAGCGACGAGAGCAAGCCCATCCTTGTCCGCGGCGGGCGCATCCTCGACCCGGCCCGCGGCGTCGACCTGGTCGGCGACGTGCTTGTCGAGAGCGGCCGCATCGCCGCCGTAGACGCCCGCATCGAAGCGCAGGGGGCGCGGGTCATCGACGCGAAGGGCCTTGTCGTCTGCCCTGGCCTCGTCGACATCCACTGCCACCTGCGCGACCCCGGCTTCGAGTACAAGGAGACTATCGAGACCGGCACGCGGGCGGCGGCGCGCGGCGGCTTCACCACGGTCTGCTGCATGCCCAACACGAACCCACCCATCGACTCCCGCGCGACGGTCGAGTACATCCAGCGGGTCGCGGCGGCAACGGCTTCCGCTCGCGTGCTGCCGGTTGGCTGCGTCAGCAAGGGGCGCCGCGGCGAAGAGCTGGCGGAGCTCGGCGACCTGGCGGAGGCCGGCGCTGTCGCCTTCAGCGACGACGGCTCGCCGGTGGCCAACGCGGAGCTCATGCGCCGCGCCCTCGAATACGCCCGCGCCCTCGGCCTGCCCATCTCCAACCACTGCCAGGACCCGACGCTCGCCCACAACGGCGTGATGCACGAAGGCTGGGTGGCGGCGCGGCTGGGCTTGCGCGGCGAGCCCTCGGCGGCGGAAGAGTCGATGGTTGCCCGCGACATCGCCCTGGCGGAGCTCACCGGCGGGCGAGTACATATCGCCCACGTCAGCACGGCCGGCAGCGTCGAGCTCGTCCGGCAGGCGAAGGCGCGCGGCCTGCCCGTGACGGCGGAAGCGACGCCGCACCACCTGACACTGACGCATGAGCTCGTTATGTCGAGCTCCTCGTCGAACGGGCTGGCTTACGACACCGACGCCAAGGTCATGCCGCCGCTGCGGACGGCCGACAACGTCGCCGCCTGTGTCGAGGGGCTGCGCGACGGCACCATCGACGCCATCTCCACCGACCACGCGCCGCACGCGCCCGTCGACAAGCTGTGCGAGTTCGACGACGCGCCGTCCGGGATCATCGGCTTCGAGACGGCGCTGGCCCTCGTCCTATCCCTCGTCCACGACGACAAGCTGGACCTGGCGACGCTGCTGCATCGAATGACCGCCGGCCCCGTGGCGGCCTTCGGGCTCGACCGCATCGACGGGCTTGCCGGCCTCGGCAGCCTTGCCGTCGGCGCGCCAGGCGACGTGCTGGTGTTCGACCCGAACGCGGAATGGACCGTCGACCCGGAGCGCTTCGCCAGCAAGGGGCGAAACACGCCATTGGCGGGTCGTGTGCTGAAAGGCCAGGTCGTCGCAACGATTTCGATGGGTCGGCCCATCTTCACAACAGAGAGCGTTGGGAGCCAACGGTGAAACGCAGGAAGAGCACAGACCGTCAAGAGATCATTGCGCATTTGCAGTCTCGTGGCCCGCTAACACCCGAGGAGAGGCCCATAGTTTTCGTCACTCCAATTGAGGTCGTGGAACTCACTCCGGAGGAAGCTGCACGTTACCGCGCGGAACCATTGCCAAACTCGGGAGAGCAGCTCTGCCTAGCTGCATTGGACACCTTCAACCGGACACTGGGCGACCGCGTGCCGCTTGCCATTCCACACTTGCTCGGCGAGCTGAGTTACAAGCTGCAGGCAATGGAATATCATCTAAGGAAGGTTGGCGGAGACGGCATCGAGCAATGGTTTGAAGCTGAGGCCGCCATTTATCAAGCCAGGTCGAGCTTGGAGATTCTGGCCAGGATTCTGCACGAGTTCATCAAACAGGTGAAACCCTCCTTCCGCAGCGACGGAAGGCCGATCGCAAACGTACTGAAACAGCAGCCAAGGTTCTCGCCTCAGTACGCTTCGAGCATCCAACTTGCAGCTCTTGTTGAGGCGGCGGGATTCATTGAGACTCTCAGCGCCGTTCGCGACGAGATCTCTCACTGGTCCAGCTTTCCGACTCTGACCAAGGCCCGTACTGGCACGGTTCATCTGGCTGGTATGGATCTTGATCAGTTCTGCATAGGAATGTGGCTACAGTTGATGCCGTTTAGCCGTCACTTCCTGGAATGGACCATCGATATCGCTTGTCGATTGGCACCCTCGGCTGGCGAGAGCGTGAAGCAGGAGGCTTGAGATGGCGTGGCAATGTCGCTACTGCAGGAAAGACCTGCCGAACAAGGCGCTCAAGTGCCCGTCCTGCGGCGAGTGGCTCATCAACGCCACCCACCGCTGGGACTATAAGCACTTCTACCTGCCCGTCGTCGGCTGGGAGTCCACGGAGGCCGGCGCCGGCTACAACGAGGGGGCGTTCGCGGCTGAGCTGGCCAAGCTGGGCGCCGACGGCTGGGAGCTGGCGTCGCTGGTCCCGAAGTGGCGCTGGGAAGGCGGTCAGCCGGTCGCCATAGCGGGCTACTACGTGACCGTAAAGCGGCACGGCTCCCGCATCTATGACATCGAAGAGGCGGAGGCGATAGAGAGTGACAGATAAGGCGCGCCTGGTCCTGGAGGACGGCTCGACCTACGAGGGCGAGGCGTTCGGCGCGGACAGCGCGGCCGGCGGCGAGGTCGTCTTCTCGACCAGCATGACCGGCTACCAGGAGGCGCTCACCGACCCGTCGTTCGCCGGCCAGATCCTGGTGCTGACCTACCCGCTCGCTGGCAACTACGGCATCAACCGCTTCGACGTCGAGTCGAACCGCATCCAGGTCGCCGGCATGGTCGTGCGCGAGCACTGCGACCTGCCGAGCCACTGGCAGTCGGAGATGACGCTGCACGACTACCTGGCGCGAAACGGCATCCCCGGCCTTTCCGGCATTGACACACGCGCGCTCACGCGCCGGCTCCGCATGTCCGGTGTCATGATGGGCACGATAACGCGCGACCAGCCGGAGGAGGCGCTCGCCCGCCTGCGCGAGTCGCCGCGCTATGGCGAGATCGACTTCGTCCGCAACGTCAGCACCGATTGCGACTACGACTGGCCGGACAGCCAGACCGCGTCGAAGAGCCACATCGTCCTCGTCGACATGGGCGTGAAGTACAACATCATGCGCCTGCTCAGCCGTCGCGGCGCCCACGTCACCGCCGTCCCCTGCCTGACGACAGCCGAAGACGTCCTGGCGCTGCGGCCCGACGGCGTCGTCCTCTCGCCCGGCCCCGGCGACCCCGCCCACCTCGGCTACGTCGTAGAAACGTTGAAAGGGCTCATCGGCAAAACGCCGATACTTGGCATCTGCCTGGGACACCAGACGCTGGGCACGGCCTTCGGCGCGACGACGTTCAAGCTGAAGTTCGGCCACCGCGGCGCCAACCACCCGGTGCGCGACGTTACGACCAGCCGCGTCTATATCACCGCCCAGAACCATGGCTACGCCGTCGACCCCGACGGCCTTCGCGGCGGCATGGAAGTGAGCCACACGAACATCAACGACGGCACCGTCGAGGGGCTGCGCCACGAGGAGCTTGGCATTATGTCAATTCAGTACCACTCCGAGGCGTCGCCCGGCCCGCTCGACAACACGTATTTCTTCGACCGCTTTCTCGCGCTCGTCGCCGAGCGAAAGAGCGCAGGCGGCCCTCTCGATGCCTGGCGGCTGAACGCCTGAGATATTCATGAAGGAGACGCAGACGGATAGAGACGAGGAGCCGGACACGGTCGAGCCGGACGGCGCGGACGATAGCGCCCCGCACTGGATCCGCAAGCGCCGCCGCCGGCCCCTCGTCCGACGTGTCGGCGGCCACGTGGAGACGCGCTTGTCTTACGGCATCCTCACCCTCAGCACCTTCGGCTTCGAGGCCGCCATCGTGCTCATCGTCATCGCCGTGGTCGGGCCGCTGGTCCTGCTTGCACAGGGGCACTTCCTGCACGCGCTCGTCCTGTTCGTCGTCGCGCTTGCCTGCGCCGCGGTCGCCGGGGCGTTCGGATTCGCCGCCGGCTTTATCGGCGTGCCCTTCGCCGGCGACTGGTTCCTCGAATGGCCTGCCCACGCCATCGCCTGGACCATCGGCCTCGCGGGCTGCGCCTTGCTGGCGGCGCTGATCTTCCTGACGCCGCTGCCCGCCTACGCAGGACCGCTCTTGACGGTCGCGGCCGTCTTCGGCGCCGGCTACACGCTCGCCTACGCGCTGCGCGTCACCAAGCCGCAAAAGCCACCCGAACGCGAGCAGAAGAGACGCTGATGTCGAGAAGCTGGAGAGAAGATGCCTGACAAGCCCACCAAGGTCCTGATCATCGGCTCCGGGCCCATCATCATCGGCCAGGCCGCCGAGTTCGACTACGCCGGCACGCAGGCCTGCAAGGCAATGCGCGAGGAAGGCGTCATCTCTGTCCTCGTCAACTCCAACCCGGCGACGATCATGACCGACGAAGGCATCGCCGACATCGTCTACATCGAGCCGCTGACCGTCGACGTCGTCTCCCGCATTATCGAGCGCGAGCGCCCCGACGGCCTCCTGCCGACGCTCGGGGGCCAGACCGGCCTCAACCTGGCGGTCGCTCTAGCCGAGGCCGGCGTCCTGGACCGCTTCAACGTCCGCCTGCTGGGCACGCCGCTTGAGACCATCCGCAAGGCGGAGGACCGCGAGCTTTTCCGCCGCCTCCTCGAAGACATCGGCGAGCCGGTCCCGGCCAGCGCCACCGTCACCAGCCTCGGTGAGGCGCGTCTCGTCGCCGATATACTGGGGCTTCCCCTGGTCGTGCGCCCGGCCTACACGCTCGGCGGCACCGGCGGCGGCATCGTCCACACGCTCGAGCAGCTCGAGCAGATTGCCGGCGGCGGTCTGGCAGCCAGCCCGATCCATCAGGTGCTGCTCGAGCGCTGCCTCCTCGGCTGGAAAGAGGTCGAGTACGAGGTTATGCGCGACGGCGCCGACAACTGCATCACCGTCTGCAACATGGAGAACCTCGACCCGATGGGCGTCCACACCGGCGACAGCATCGTCGTTGCGCCCAGCCAGACGCTGAACGACAAAGAGTACCAGATGCTGCGCTCCGCCAGCCTGCGCATCATCCGCGCCCTTGGCATCGAGGGCGGCTGCAACGTCCAGTTCGCTCTGGCGCCGCGCCCGGAGATCGCCGACTGGGCGTATCAGGACGCGTCCGCCCCGCCCTATTACGTCATCGAGGTCAACCCCCGCGTCTCTCGCAGCTCCGCTCTCGCGAGCAAGGCGACGGGCTATCCGATAGCGCGCGTCGCCGGCAAGATCGCCGTCGGCAAGACCCTCGACCAGATTGCTAACGCCGTCACCGGCAAGACCACCGCCGCCTTCGAGCCCGCGCTCGACTACGTCGTCGTCAAGATCCCGCGCTGGCCCTTCGACAAGTTCGCTTTCGGCGACCGGCATCTCGGCACGCAGATGAAGGCGACCGGCGAGGTCATGGCCATCGACCGCAGCTTCGAAGGCGCGCTCCAGAAAGCGGTCCGCTCGCTCGAGTTCGGCAGCCGCTCGCTCCTCTGGGAGGACCCGGCGTGGGCAGAGCAGCTTGCCGAAGGCATGTCACCTTTCGACCTCCCGCTCGAGGCCAGCGACGAGCGGCTCTGGGCGCTGATGGCGTCGCTGCGGCGCGGCGCCGACCCCATGGCGCTGGCGCAGCGCACCGGCGTCGAGCCCTGGTTCCTGCTGAAGATGGCCAACATCGTCGCGATGGAGGAGCGCCTCCTCTCCGAGCCGTTCACGCCCGACCTCCTGCGCGCCGCCAAGCGCATCGGCTTCTCCGACAGCCAGATCGGCGTGCTGGCGGACCACCTCACCGAGCAGGTGCGTTACATGCGCAAGCAATGGGACATCCGCCCCGTCTACAAGATGGTCGATACCTGCGCCGCCGAGTTCGACGCCGCCACGCCCTACTTCTACAGCACCTACGAGCAGGAGAACGAGGCGCTGCCCGAGCCCGGCAAGAAGGCCGTCGTCATCGGCTCCGGCCCCATCCGCATCGGCCAGGGCATCGAGTTCGACTATTGCAGCGTGCACGCCGTCTGGGCGCTGGGGGAGGCCGGCTACAAGGCGTTGATCGCCAACTCCAACCCGGAGACGGTCTCGACCGACTTCGACACCAGCGACCGCCTCTACTTCGAGCCGCTGGACGAAGAAGCGGTCCGCGACATACTGGAGAACGAGGCAGACGACAACCTGCCGCCGCCGGTCATCGTCCAGTTCGGCGGCCAGACGGCGATCAACCTCGCCGGGCCGCTTCACCAGGCCGCCGCGCCGATTCTCGGCTCCAGCGCCGAGGCCATCGACCTCGCCGAGGACCGCCGCCGCTTCGAGGCGTTTCTCAGCGGCCTCGGCGTGCCGCAGCCGCCCGGCGCCGGCGTCACGACGCTCGAAGACGCCCTCAACATCGCCGACGTCATCGGCTACCCTGTCCTCGTCCGCCCCAGCTACGTCCTCGGCGGGCGGGCGATGGAGATCGTGCAGAACGCGACGGAGCTCGTGCGCTTCATGGGCGCCGCCGTCGAGCTCAGCGGCGGCAAACCCATCCTCATCGATAAGTACTTCGAGGGCAAAGAGGTCGAGGTCGACGCCATCGCCGACGGCGAGCAGGTGCTCATACCGGGCATCATGGAGCACATCGAGCGCGCCGGCGTCCACTCCGGCGACTCCATGGCCGTCTACCCGGGCCTCGACCTGTCGCAGCACGAGATCGATACGATCGTCGACTACACGCAGCGCATCGGCCTTGCCCTCGACGTCCGCGGCCTGATGAACATCCAGTTCGTCATTATGAAGGACAGCTCGCCCGCCGGCTCCTCTGTCTACGTCCTCGAGGTTAACCCGCGCGCCAGCCGCACGGTGCCCTTCCTGTCGAAGGTCACCGGCGTGCCCATGGTGCGACTCGCCGTCAACGTCATGCTGGGCAAGACGCTGGCGCAGCAGGGCTACCGCGGCGGACTCTGGCCGGCGCAGGACCTGGTAGCCATCAAGGCGCCGGTGTTCTCGATGGCGAAGCTCGTCGGCGTCGACACCTACCTCGGTCCGGAGATGAAGTCGACCGGCGAGGTCATGGGCGTCGACAAAGAGTTCCCGGCCGCCCTGGCGAAGGCGCTCCTCTCCGCCGACTTGCTGCTGCCCCGCGAAGGCGGCGTCCTCCTCAGCATCGCCGACAAGAACAAGGCCGAGTCGCTGCCCATCATTCGCGAGCTGGCGCAGGCGCGATTCCGCCTCTACGCCACGGAAGGCACGGCCGACATGATCCGCGGCCTCGGCATGGACGTCGAAGAGGTCACGAAGCGCATCAGCGAGGGCCATCCCAACGTCGTCGACGTGATCCAGGATGGCAAGGTCGACTGCGTCATCAACACGCCGGAAGGCGGCGGCCCTTCGGCCATGCGCGACGGCTTCCAGATCCGCCGCGCCGCCGTCGAGAAGCGCATCCCCTGCTTCACCTCGCTCGACACCGCGCGCGCCGCCGTTCGCGCCCTCCTCCTGCAGAACCGCCCGACCCCGGCCGGCGCCCGCCCCTACGAAGTGCAGCCGCTACGCCTCTACCTCCGCGGCGACGGCTCGCGAAAGGACTAACGCAATGAAGGTGGCGAAGGGCCGCATCGTCAGCACCGAGCGTCTCTTCGGCTCGACGCACCTCACCTGGCTCGACGCCCCCGCGCTCGTCCCCGGCGCCTCGCCCGGCCGCTTCCTCATGTTCCGCCTCGACGCCGGCAGCGACCCCCTCCTGCCGCGCCCCATGAGCTACCATCGCATTCGTCCCGACGGCCAGGTCGGCATCCTCTACGAGGCGCGCGGCCGCGTCACGGCCATGCTCCCTCAGAAGCCCGCCGGCGCCGAGCTGCTCCTCTGGGGCCCGCTCGGGCGCGGCTTCTCCGTCCGACCCAGCGCCCAAGACCTCCTGCTGCTCGCCGGCGGCATGGGCGTCGCGCCGTTGGTATGGCTGGCAGAGGAGGCGTTGGCGAAGGGGAAGAGCGTGACGATCGTCGTCGGCTCGCGGACCGCCGCGCAACTGCCGCCCGCGAGCCTGCTTCCGCCGCAGGCCGAGGTCGTCTTCGTGACAGAGGACGGCTCTGCCGGCGAGGCGGGCCTGGCGACGCGCATATTCGAGGAGCGCCTGCCGCAGATCGACCAGGCGTTCGCCTGCGGCCCCAACGCCATGTACGGATCGATGGCCAAAGTCGTGCGCCGGTCGGGCAGTCGAAAGCCGGTGCAGGTGCTAATGGAGACGCCGATGGCCTGCGGCAGCGGCTTCTGCTACGGTTGCGCCGTCGAGACGCGACGCGGCGTGCGCCAGGTCTGCCGCGACGGCCCGCGCTTCAACCTGCTCGACGTTTTCTGAAGGAAGCGCGCTGATTGGCAAAGCGAGCAGCGCGGGCATCGCCGACAAAAGAGGTAACGGTTCTGAGGGTTGAAACCCTCAGCCTCAAGGAAGAGACGTTGGACGAGCGCATCTACCACGTGTGGTTTGGGACGAAGCGTCGCATTCCAGCGCTCCAGGGAGAGGTAGCTAACGAGGTGCGAAGACTCTTGCAAGAGAACGCATCCCGGGCAAGAACCCGACTCCTTGACCTGGAGACTGCGCTCGACCACGTTCATCTCGTTCTCGCCGTCCCCGCGGAAGGCGGCCTGAGCCCGGTGATGCATCAGATCAAGGGCGCCACCTCCCGCGCATTGTTCCTGAAGTACCCCGATCTGAAGAACGACATGCACGAAAGCGCTCTATGGCAGAAGGGTTACAGCTTTCGGAGGTTGCAACCTGAAGACGTTCCGGCTGCGCGACAATACGTCAGGACGCAGCTATCTCGTCCATTGAGACACGAGCCAGATTGACGTAGCTTGGGGAAGGCTGAGGGTTTCAACCCTCAGAACTGTAATAAGATGGACCTCGATGCGACATCGGCCCAACCAGATCGTCGGCGGCAACGTCGCTTGACCGGAGGCTGAGGGTTTCAACCCTCAAAACTGTAATAAGATGGACCTTGATACGACATCGGCCCAACCAGATCGTGGGCGGCAACGTCGCTTGACCGGAGGCTGAGGGTTTCAACCCTCAAAACTGTAATAAGATGGACCTTGATACGACATCGGCCCAACCAGATCGTCGGCGGCAACGTCGCTTGACCGGAGGCTGAGGGTTTCAACCCTCAAAACTGTAATGAGATGGACCTCTATACGGCATCGGCCCAACCAGATCGTCGGCGGCAACGTCGCTTGACCGGAGGCTGAGGGTTTCAACCCTCAGAACTGGAATATGTCCGACCCGCCGAAACCCAACATCATCATCGAAGGCGACTGCCTCAACGTTCATGTCCTCCTGGCCGGACGGCTGCGTCGACCACTGCATCGCCGACCCGCCGTTCGGCATCGCGTCCGGCAGGGGGCGGCGCGACAAGCGCGGTTTGGGCTGGGCGTTCTCGTCGCACGTCACGATGCAGGAGACCTGGGACCGCTTCAGCCACGATGAGTTCTTCGAGTTCAACGTCCGCTGGCTGTCGGAGGTCTGTCGCGTCGTCAAGCCGAACGGCAACATCCTCGTCTTCGGCACGTTTCACAACATCTACCAACTCGGCTTCATCCTCCAGAGCGTCCTCAACCGGCGTATCCTGAACTCGATTGTCTGGTTCAAGCCCAACGCCCAGCCGAACATCACGGCGCGCATGCTGACCGAAAGCACCGAGCAGATCATCTGGGCCGTGAACGAGACGCCGTCACGGGCGAAGTGCTGGACGTTCAACTACCGGGACGCGAAGGAGCTCGCCGGCGGCCGCCAGATGCGCAACCTCTGGGAATTCGCCGTCACGCCGAGAAGCGAGCGCGCGAACGGGGGCCATCCCTCGCAAAAGCCGCTCGCGCTGGTCGAACGCCTCGTCCTCGTGGCGACGCGGCCCGACGACCTCGTGCTCGACCCCTTCGGTGGAACCGGCACCCTCGCCGTCGCCGCGCAGAAGCACGGGCGTCGCTGGCTGCTCGTCGAAAACGACCCGCACTACGTCGATACCGCCAGACGGCGAGTCGGGACGGAGAGTGTCTAGGCCTTCGATTCCTCCGCGAACTGCGTCACAGCGCAGCGAGCCGCCACCCTCTCCGCCAGCGCCGTGAACGTCTTCGCCGCCGGCGAGTCAGGCGCCGAGTCGACAATCGGCAGCCCGCCGTCCGCCGCCGTCCGCGTCTCCAGGTCGATCGGTATCTCCCCCAGGAACTCCAGCCCCAGCTCGTCCGCAATCACCCGGCCGCCGCCGTGCCCGAAGATGTCCGTCCGTGTGCCGCAGTGCGAGCAGACGAAGTAGCTCATGTTCTCGATGACCCCTAGGATCGGCGCGTCGACGCGGCTGAACATCGTCACTGCCTTGCTCGCGTCCTCCAGCGACACCTCCTGCGGCGTCGTGACGATGACCACGCCCGCCAGCGGCACCGCCTGCGCCACGCCCAGCGACGCGTCGCTCGTCCCCGGCGGCAGGTCGACCAGCAGGTAGTCCAGCTCACCCCAGTCGAGCTCGTGCAACAGCTCCCGCAGCGCCTTGTCGATCAGCGGCCCCCGCCAGATGACCGCCGACGCCTTCGGCAGGATGAACCCGAGCGAGCAAACCTTCACGCCGTAGCGGTCGATGGGGGCGAGCGGCTGGCCGGACTCGCTGAGGAATCCCGAGGGAAGCCCCATCATCAGCGGCACGTTCGGCCCCGTAACGTCGGCGTCCAGCAGTCCGACCCGCGCGCCCGCCTTCGCCAGCGCGACCGCCAGGTTCACCGCCACCGTCGTCTTGCCGACACCGCCCTTGTTGCTGGCGACGGCAATGACGTTCCGCACGCCCGGAATCGCCTGCGGCCCCTGTCTGGTCCGCACGTCGGCGTCCATCGTCACCTGCACCGACTTCACGCCGGGCACCGACTTCAACGCCCGCGCGACATCGGCTTCTATCGCGTCCCGCAGAGGGCAGGCCGGCGTCGTCAGGACGATCCGCAGCGACACCTCGCCGTCCTTCACCACCACGTCGTGCACCATGTTCAGCGAGACGAGGTCGCGGTTCAGCTCCGGGTCCTTCACCTGCCGCAGCGCGTCGAGGATCGCTTGCTCCGTCGGATTCTCTTCACTCATCGACTTGGCCTTTCCAGCAGAATGTGCTCTAATTATAGCCCTTGCGGTCGCCGCAACCGTCATCCTCCATTTAACACCTACTTAACACACTAGGTACAGTTTTTTTGCTCCATTGCTTGACAAGGGCCTCCGGCGATGCTAATCTACTCTGATGCCTGAGGAGGTGTAGGCAATGAGAAGAGCAACGGCAACCAGGGAGAGATTCCGTCAACCAGAGCCGGCCGTCAAAGAGCCGGTAGAGATAATCGGCGGCGATCCAGACTGCGTCCATCACTGGATCATCGATAGCCCGGCAGGCGCCATAAGCGCAGCTTCCTGCAAGGTCTGCGGCGCGCGACGCGTCTTCAGCAACTACGTGTCCGACTTCATTTACGAAGGCGACTCCACCGACACGTTGCCGGTGGGCGGCTGGAAGAAGCCGGTAAGCGAGCTAGTGAAGCCGGACAGCGAAGGCAACAGCGAGTCCTCTCCGGGGACGGAAGGCGACTACTAGACCGTCGCCACATAACAAAGAAAGGCGGTCCAGAGCGGGCCGCCTCTCTTTGTGCCTCGACACGCCTCTCCGCCAGCCGATATAATCTGCACGACTCGCCAGCGGAGGCAAGACGTGAACCTCGCCGTTGAGCTCGCCCCCAAGCGCAAGAAGGGACTGCTCCTGCGCAATCCTGTCATGACCGCTTCCGGCACGCTCAGCAACGGCCTCGAAGCGACCCGCATCTTCGATATCAACCGCCTCGGCGCCGTCGTCAGCAAGGGCACGACCCTCGAGCCGCGCCCCGGCAATCCGCAGCCTCGCACCGCCGAGACGCCTTCCGGCATGCTCAACACCATCGGCCTCCAGAACATCGGCGTTGAAGCGCTGATTCGCGACGTCGCGCCCGTATGGGCGACCTGGCGGACGCCGGTTATCGTCAACATCGCCGGCAAGTCAGTCGAAGAGTTCGCTGCTCTGGCCGCTCGCCTCGACGGCGTGCCCGGCGTCAGCGCGCTCGAGGTCAACATCAGCTGTCCGAACGTCAAGGTCGGCGGCATGCTCTTCGGGCAGGACGCGAAACAGGCCGCCGCCGTCACCGACGCCGTCGTCCGCGCGACCTCGCTTCCCGTCATCGTCAAGCTCACGCCGAACGTCACCGACGTCGTCGCCATCGCCCGCGCCGTCGTCGAAGCCGGCGCCGACGCTCTTTGCCTGATCAACACCCTCCAGGCGATGGCCATCGACATCCGCGTGAGGCGCCCGGTGCTTTCGACCGTCTTCGGCGGGCTGTCCGGCCCCGCGATCAAGCCGGTGGCGCTGCGGGCCGTCTACCAGGTCGCCCAGGCGATCGACGTGCCCATCGTGGGCTGTGGCGGCATTCGCAGCGGCGAGGACGCGATCGAGTTCATCATGGCGGGCGCGACGGCCGTACAGGTCGGGACAGCAACGTTCTCCAACCCGAACGCGCCTATCGACGTGGTGGAAGGCATCGAACGCTTCCTGGCGGCGGCCGGCGTCTCCAGCATACGCGACATCATCGGCGCCGCTCGCTCGCCCTAGCGGTCGAACGTCAGGAAGCCGCGTACTGGGCCGTGCCGTCGGGGTAAACGGCAACGCGCGCCTTGCCGGGGAATCGCTCCCGCAGGTGCGACATCACCTCATCCCAGTCCTTCGCCCACACGACCGCGCCCGGGTCGAGGACCAGGTCGACGCACGTCAGGTCCGGCTGCGGGTTGAGGATGATGACGCGGAACTGCTCCGGCAGGCCGCCGCGGGTCACGTACTGTCGCCCGCCGTACTCTTTCCCGAACCGACGCAGCAGGTAGTGCACGACCTGCCCCCGCGGACAGTCCATTATCAGCACGATGTCGCTTCCGGACGGCTTCACGGAGCGGAGGGCGATCGCCAGCGCAATCATCGCCTCGTTCGGCTTCGCGTGCGCGTTGCTGACGACAACGTCCGCCTCCCGCGCGACCTGCGTCGCATAGAACTTCTTGGCAAGCTGCACGCCCTCGTTATGCGCCAGCACCGGGTCGCCGACCAGCAGGCCCGTCACCTCGCACCTTCCGTTGAAGAGGGCGCTGACGGTCACGTCCAGCCCGACCAGCCGCGCCGCGTCCTCCGTCTCCTGCCGCATCGGATTCTCGTCCCAGTTGCCTAGCCCGACCGTCCCCGGCGCTCTGCCTTCGACCACGCGATGGAACCTGTCGACGCTATCGATGTGCGAGACGCCCGGCAAGATGAGCTTGCCGCCGCCGCCAAAGCCCGCCTGCGGATGCGGCAAAATGCCGCCGATGCCGATCTTCAGGTCGCACGACATGACCTCGCGGTTCACCGCCACCGCCGTTCCCAGCGTCGTCGCGCCTACCGAAACGCAGTTCTCGTATGGGTTGTGCTGAAACACGAGGAAGCGCTCCAGTATCTCCTGGCCTAGCTTGGCCCGAAGAGCGCTGTTGTCGTGGGCGCCGTGCGTCCCGGAGGCGATTACGAATCGCACCTGGCCGTCGGTGATTCCGGCCCGTCGCAGCTCATCCAGAACAAGCGGGGCTATCTGGTGGACCGGCGTCGGCCGCGTGATGTCGTCGAAGATGATGACGACTTCTTTCTTGCCACGCGCGAGTTCGCGAATGCGCGCCGCGCCTACCGGCTTTTCGAAGGCCTTGCGCATCGACGCCTCGTCGAGCGCCGGCCGCTCCCATCCTCGCGACGGGCAGAACCGCACGTCCCAGCCCTCGGGAAAGTCCAATTCCCGTTCGCCGCCGCCGTCCCAGACCAGTTTTGGCACCGTCAGCTTCATGCGCCTCCTCCTCTGGTACGTCTGCTTCACTCAATATACAGAGGGCGGCGTCAAGTGCGGAAGTTGAAGCGGTTAGAAGCGGGCAAGACGCTAGCGCCCCTTGAACTCGTATGGCTGCCCCTTGAGGTAGGCCCGCATGGCCTCGCGGGCGTCCTCGCTGCGAAGCACCCGCATGAACGAGTCGGATTCGACCTGCAGGCCTTCTTCCAGGGGCAGCTCGCGGCCCTCGTAGACGCAGCGCTTGATAAGCCCCTGCGCGACAGGCGCGCCCCTGGCCAGCCTGCGCGCCAGCGACATGACGGCCGGCAGGAACTCCAACGTCGGCACCGCCTTGTGGACCAGCCCGATTCGCTCCGCCTCCTCGGCGCCGACGACCTTGCCCAGCAGCATCATCTCCAGCGCCTTCGCTTCGCCCACGACGCGGGGCAGCCGCTGCGTGCCGCCACCCCCCGGGATGATCCCCACATTCACCTCCGGCTGCCCGATCCCGAAGTCGCCGATGGCCATGATTCGCAGGTCGCAGGCCAGCGCGAACTCGCAGCCGCCGCCGCCGCATTGCCCGTTGATCGCCGCAATCACCGGCTTCGGCAACTTCTCCAGACGTCGGAGCGTCCGGTGAAGGGGCATCTCCATCGCTCGAGGCGGCCCCGACGGCTTCTCGCCGCTCGAGACCGCCGACAGCTCGGAGACGTCGTAATGCGTGATGAAGATGCCATCGATGCCGCCGGTGAAGACGACAACCCGCGCCGATTCGTCGGCCTCCGCCTCCTGCACGAAGCCGTCGATCTCCCGAACCGTCCGGTTGTTCATGAAGTTGCTCGGCGGATTCCGAATCGCGCAAATAGCGACCCCGCCTTCCCTGCGCACGTCCAACTGCTCGTATTCCATCATCGCCTCCTTGGATTCGTCTCGGCGGGCCCAGTATAGCTCATCTTCGCCCCCTCGCTCCTCAGCAACGAGTCTCAGAAAAAGACTTGCCACACGGCCAACGCCGCGCTAGAATGTCCCGCAGATGTGGTGGTGGGCATGTGGCGGATGTGGAACATCGACCTGCGTTCTTCTTTAGGGATAAGACCAGCAGGGTATCGCGGGATGCGTCTTTCTCGAATCGCAAGCTTGTCGCTTCCAGTGATAGTGCTCGTATTCGCCTTCATTGCTGGCGCTTGCACCATCCAAACGCAAATCGAGAACGGCGTGAGCCAGGGCGTCAATCAGGTGCGCACGCAGGCCGGTTTGCCGCCGCTGACCGCCGACCCGGAGCTCGCGGCCGTCGCCCGTCACCGCGCGCAGGACATGGCAAACCTCGACTACTTCTCCCACAACCCGCCGGACGGTTGCCCCGCGCGCTGTCTGATGCAGAAGGCGGGCCTTGCCCCGGCCTGGAGCGGCGAGATCATCGCCTGGAACGATGCAGCCATCGACTCCAGCGTCAGCATGGCGGTGAACATGTGGAGTAACAGCCCGCCTCACTACGCCGTCATCACCGGGCGTTGCTTCACGCGCATGGGGGCCGGCGTCGCGTTCACCCCCGATGGCAGCAAAGGCTACTTCGTTGTCGTCTTCGAGGGCGACGACGTGAACTGCCAGCAATAGGCCCCGGCGACACAACGGGCCTCGACACTCCGTACTGACCTCGGCATCGACGCGTCCCCGACTCGCTGCCTGCCGCATACGACGGCGATATCGACGCAACCTGGTGCGTGGCTGCCGGTAGCGACGTGTTGTCGGGGCCGTTCGGGTTGCCGAACGGCCCCACGGAAACGTCTCATCCGCGAAGGCTGCGGGTTTCAACCCGCAGAACCCAAACCCCCTCTTCGGCCTCAGCCGCGCCGACTAGCCGACCGCCGGCGTCAGGTACCGCTGCGCCTCCTCGACAAACCTCTCCGGCTCCCCAAGATACAAAGACAGGAATCGCGTGCCCGGAACCGTGAGGAGAAGCCTCCCCCGTCGAAAGAGAACCTTGACGCGAGCGGCACCAATGTCTCCGCGGAGTAGCCTCTCAAACGGGAATCGCAGCTTCAGTTCCTCAAAACCTATTGACTCGACCTCATTCCAGTCGACCTTCTTTCTCGAGAGTATGGTTTCGAACACCAATCCACTTGCACTCACCGAAACCCGACTTCGCTTGAACATCAGAATGGTAAGCAAAACGGTCCCCGTCACGATGGTAACCCAGGCAACGCAGAATGCGACCACAATCCAGTACGGAAAGACGCCGAGGGACAAGACTATCACCGCTAAGAACGCGAGGTAAACGACCTGGGCGGCAAGGATCCTCGTGATCAACCTGGTGTCGGGGCTCGGCACAAGGTACCAGAACGTGGATCCCGCCTCAGCAGCCACATTCGTCTCGTCCACTAAGTCCCCGACTCCGCCTTCAGGTCCGACTCCACCATCATCTCTACCAGCCCGTCGAACGACACCGCCGGCGTCCAGCCCAGCTTCGTGTGCGCCTTCGTCGAGTCCGCGCACAGATGGTCCACCTCCGCCGGCCGGATGAACTTCGGGTCGCTGCGCACGTACTGGTGCCAGTCGAGGTCCAGCCGTTTGAACGCCAGCTCCGCGAACTCGCTGATCCGGTGGCACTCGCCGCTGCCGATCACGTAGTCGTCCGCTTCCGGCGCCTGCAGCATCATGTGCATCGCCCGCACGTAGTCGCCCGCGTAGCCCCAGTCGCGTTCCGCGTCCAGGTTGCCGAGAAGCAGCTCCTGCTGCTTGCCCAGCTTGATGCGGACCGCCGCCTGCGTGATCTTCCGCGTCACGAACTCCGGCCCCCGACGCGGCGACTCGTGGTCGAAGAGGATGCCGCTGCAGGCGAAGATGCCGTAGCTCTCGCGGTAGTTCACCGTTATGTAATGTCCGTACACCTTCGCGACGCCGTAAGGGCTGCGCGGCCGGAACGCCGTCTGCTCGTTCTGCGGCGTCTCCGCGACCCGGCCGAACATCTCGCTGCTCGACGCCTGGTAGAACCTGATGCCCGCGCCGCTGCTGCTCCGCGACGGCGTCGCGCCGGTGACGATTCGGATCGCCTCCAGCATTCGCAGCACGCCGAGGCCTGTTATCTCGCCTGTCAGCTCCGGCTGGTTCCAGGAGAGCGGCACGAAGCTGATCGCCGCCAGGTTGTAGATCTCGTCCGGCTGCACCTTCTGCACCGCGCTGATGAGCGACGTTCTGGTCCAGCAGGTCGCCCAGCTCGATCTTCACGTCGGGCAGCGTCTGCTCCACGACCATCAGCTTCGGGTTGTTCTGGCCGCGGATGAGCCCGTAGACCTGGTAGCCCTGGGAGAGCAGGTGCTCGGCGAGGTAGTAGCCGTCCTGGCCGGTGATGCCTGTGATGAGCGCTGTTGGCACGGAGCAACCTCCTTGCGGCGGCGTGCCTCTCCGCGCTGTGGGGTTAGCGGGAGGCCTCTCTCATTCTACCGGGCGCTCGCCCACCCTGTCGAGAATCCGGCGATTCGACGACGAAGGCCGGCCCCGACGGACCGCCTACTTGAATAGCCCCTTCACTTTGTCGAAGAACGACCTCGACTTGGCCTTCTGCAGGAACTTCGCCCATTGCGCGTCGGCCGAAGCGCTCCGGTCGAGGTCCTTGATCCTCTCCTTCATCAGGTCCAGGACCCGACGTTCTTCCCCGCTGTCGAGCCAGAAGCCGTGCTGCTGGTCGCAAAGATCGAGCTGCAGGTCCCAGCCACGATAGTCGAAGGTCTGCATTGGACCGCCGCACCTCGGGCAGGAGATGTCGCTGGGCCGTGGGTCGTAGATCAGCGTCCCCTTGGCCTCCTCGTCGTCCAGCTCAACGTCTTCGAGCTTGTCGAGTTCAGTGTAGTCGAGCCACAGCCCCTGGCAGCCCGAGCATCGATCGACCTCGACCCCTTTGTACGTCTCGGTCCTGAGCTCAGCCTTGCATCGAGGACAGTTCATCGTTCTGCCTCCTGCTACCTGATCTTGAGTGTCCGGCGGCCGCATCGCCCACTGCTTGTGCGCGATCATTCTACCGGGCGCCTGCCCACGCTGTCGAGGCTCCGGCATCCAACCTAGGGGCGTATCGAGGTTAAGATGGTTCACCGAGTTTGCCGACCATTAAGTCGAAAGGTGGTGACCGAGCGATGGCAACCGTTCCGGACCTTTGGGAGCAGTGCGTCATAGACGTTCTCCGGCGGAAAGGCTTCGAAGTCTACCTGCCCTTCAAGGATAATGGCATCGACCTGCTCGCCGTGCGAGACTGGCAGCAAGGGCAGCCCAAGAGGATACAGGTGAAGGGCAGCAGAACGTACCCCAACCCCACCACGCTACTCTATCCTGAGGCATGCTGGCATCGGCTGAGCAAAGAAAAGGTCACCAAGGGCTGCGACGCGACCGATTTGTTCGTCCTCGTCTGGCCACGGTTTGGCCTGCATGGCCGCCCCGAGATGCAATTCCTCGTCGTGCCCACTCGCGACCTGATTGAGCGGCTCTCCGACTACCAGAACGGCAGGTGGGACATGTACATTTCGGCCGGCCAGCGGAACGGCAAATGGCGGGTAGTGGATCTCCGGCCTTCTCCTGGCGAGCGCCTCGCTGATATCCTTCGCGGAGACGGCACATTGGTAAACCCACACAGAGACTACACCCAGTACCTCAACAACTGGGGCGCCCTCGAGAGCGCGGCGGTTTGACAGGCAAGCCGATTGCTGATATAAATACGTCTGCATCGAAAGAAAGACTTCTCTTCCCCTCAGTTCGACAGCGGAGGCTTTAACCGTGGAATGGAATAGCTACCGGGAGCGGTCTCAAATGTACGGAGCGGCGATCTGCGGCGGCAGCATCATCGCCGGGCTCGTCTTCCTCATCGGCGTCCTGCGCAAGAGCTACTGGGCCCTCGCCGGACCCGTGATCATCGGCTTCCTCGGCGCTCTCTACGTCGCCTTCTGGATCGGCCGCGCCCTCATCACAACGCCGCTGGAGCCACCGGCGCCGGAGTAGCCGCCTCCCTCGTCGACGCCGCGCGGTTCGCCAGCACCTCCTCGTAGAGCGCTACCGTCTTGCGCGCCGTCTCCCGCCACGTGAACCGCTCGACCATCCGCTCGCGACCCGCCGCGCCCATTCGCGCCCGCATCTCCGCGTCCGCCATCAGCCGACGGATCGCCTCCGCCAGCGCGTGCGCGTCCGCCGGCGGCACCAGCCAGCCCGTCTCGCCGTGCTCGACGACCTCCGGCAGCGCCCCCGCCGTCGTCGATACCACCGCCGTCCCGCAGGCCTGCGCCTCAGCCGCCGGCAGCCCGAACCCCTCGTACACCGACGGCGAAACCAGCAGCTGCGTCCTGTTGTAGAGCCGCACCAGTTGCTCCGTGCTCACGCGGCCCGTGAACGTAACCTTCGCGCCCAGCCCGTAGCGCCGCACCAGCCGCGGCACCAACTCCAGCGCCCCCTTCGCCTTGTCGACGAACGTCAGGTGCAGGTCCTCGTCCCGCAGCAGCCGCATCGCCTCGATGAGGTAGCGCGCGCCCTTGTTGCGGTCGTCCGAGTTGCCGACGAACAGGATCTCGTTCGGGTTCTTCTCGACGTCGTCTAGCGGCCGGAAGACCTCCGTGTCGACGCCGTCGTGGATCACCTCGATGTGCTTCGGCGGCAGCCCGAACGCCTCGCTCACCGACGCCGCCGACTTGTGCGACCCCGTGATCACCCGGTCGATCCGCCGCGCCACGACGTGCTGCATCCAGAACGGATAGAAGATGATCCAGCGCACCTTCTCGCGCGGCGTCCTCGCCTGAATGACCGCGTTGCGGCGGTCCAGGTCCAGCGGATGATGCACGTTCGCCACCACCGGCATCCCGCACATCCGCATCAGCAGCGTGCCGTAGCCCAGCACCTGCACGTCGTGGATGATGTCGAAGCGGCGCTCCGCCTGCACCTCGCGCAGCCGGTCGAAGGCGCGAATGCTGAACGCCGACATCCCGGAGAACATCCCCATCCGCGACGTGACCAGCTCGTAGAAGTTGAGCGGCCGCAGGAAGTCGCGCGGGTGGCTGCGACGCCGAAAGTGGTCGCCGAAAGTGCCCCAGACGTTGAACAGGCTGAACGTCTCGATCCCCTCCATCGTGATGCCCGGCGCGATGTCCGGGTACGGCGGCCCAACCATCACGTGCACCTCGTGCCCCAGCGCCGCCACTTCCCGCGTGACGTTGGAGAGATAGACGCCCTGCCCGCCGGAGCTCATCTTGCCCTGGTGGAGGAGGAAGCAGACCCTCATGCCCGCCGCCTCTGCGCCGCCTCGCGACGCACCTCTTCGTAGACCTGCGCCATCCGCTCCGCCGTCCGACGCCAGGTGAAGTTCTTCAGCACCCGCTCGCGGCCCGCCTCTCCCATCCGACGGCACAGCTCCGGGTCGCCCAGCAGCATCTTCAGCGCCTGCGCCAGCGCGTCCGAGTCCGCCGGCGGCACCAGCACGCCCGTCACGCCGTCCTCGATGATCTCCGAGAGCGCGCCCGCCCGCGTCGCGACGACCGGCACGCCGCAGGCCATCGCCTCCACCGCCGGCAGCCCGAACCCCTCGTGCAGCGACGGCGACGCGAGTATCTGATGGCGGTTGTACAGCCGCACCAGCTCCTCAATCGATGCCCTCGGCAGTATGTTGATGTGACCATAGAGGCGGTACTTCTTCATCGCCCGCTGCACCGTCTTCAGGTGCGACGCCGGCCGGTGGTCGACGAACGTCACGTTGAACTCCTGCCGGTGCCGCAGCGTGTGCATGGCGTCGAGAAGGTAGCGCGCCCCCTTGTTCCGGTCCTCGGAGTCGCCGACGAAGAGGATGCTGTTCGGCTCCTTCTGCACGTCCGGGAGCGGCCGGAACTCGTCGGTATCCGCGCCGTAGTGGATGACCTGCAGCTTGCCCGGCGCCAGGTGAACGGTGTTCTGAATCGTCTGCGCCGAACTCTCCGAGCAGGTGATGATCCGGTCCAGCCGCCTCGCCGTGATGTCCTGCATCACCCACGGGTACCATAAGAAGGCCAGCGCCTTCTCGTAGACGTTCTTCACCTCCAGCAGCCGGTTCTTGCGGTCGATCGTCAGCGGATGATGGATGCTCGCGACGACCGGCAGCCCGCGCGCCTTCATCAGCAGGATGCCGTAGCTCAGCGTCTGATTGTCGTGCACCAGGTCGAACGGCTGCTCCCGCGACAGCTCGTTCAGCTTCTTGTACGCTCGCAGGCTGAAGGTGAACAGCAGCGATCCCAGCGACACGCGCGTCGCCGCCAGCTCGTAGAAGTTGAATGGATTGAAGAAGAGCGCCGGATTGGTCCGAAAGCGGTACTCGTTCACATCGTCCATCAGGTCCCAGACGCGGAACGTCTTCAGCCGGTGCATATGGACGGCCGGGTCCGCCTCCGGATAGGGCCGCCCGGCGATGACGTGCACCTCGTGCCCCAGCCGCGTCAGCTCGCGCCCCAGGTAGTACGTGAACACGCCTTGGCCGCCCGACGAAGGATTGCCCTGGTAGACGATCATCGCTATCCGCATCGCTTCGCCTCTCCGCCTGGTTTCCGTGCGTAGACGACGACGCTCTTCGGCACGACGAGGTTCGCCGCGCTCTCCAGCCTCGTGAGCAGCCGCGAACCCTCCGCCGACCTTCCGTCGAGGAAGCCTCTCCACGCCTTCGCCGCGCCGCGCCTAACGCCTCCTCCATTAGCGCCCACCGCCAGCAGCCAGAACGGCGTCTCCAGCCCGTGCCGACGCCGCTCCGCGTAGACGACGAAGCCGTTTTCGCGCAGGAGCGCCGCCGCCTGGCCCCGCCTGTAGCGCCGCAGGTGCTCGCCTGCCGGCACTCCTCGCAGCGAAGCGGCCTGCCACACCAGCCACTCGGAGCGCGAGTCGGGAACGCTGATCGCGATCGTTCCACCGGGCCGCAGCACGCGCCGCAGCTCACCGATGAGCGCCCCGTCGTCGGAAACGTGCTCCAGCACCTCGGTGCAAATCACCCGGTCGACCGACTCGTCCCGAAGCGGCAGCCGCAAGCCGTCCGCGACGACGGCGTTAGCGCACGCCAGCAGCTTACCTTCGCAGGCCAGACAGTAGCCGAAGAACTTCAGAATGTTCAGCTCGTCGACGTCCCGGTCGATGCCGACGACCAGGCATCGGCTCCGGCAGGCGCGCACAACGTGACGGCCGGTCCCGCAGCCGACGTCGACGAGCCGGTCGCCGTCGCGCAGCCCCAGCAGTTCGAGGTCGACGCTGTCGAGGCGCGACGCGACGCCGTTCCCGTTGTGACCGTTCGCCCGATAGCGATACGTGGGCGGCCGCGGCCTTCGCGGCGTCCGCTCTATGAGCGCCCTGCGCCTAGTCGACAGGCTTTCGTGCATAGAAGACAAGGTCCTTGCCCAGCACCGGGTTCACCAGCGCCTCCATCGACTCCAGCAAGCGCAGACGGCGCCGGTACTGCCATTGCATCAGCTTCTGCAGGCTCTTCGTGAACGCGAAATCCTCGTTCCGGATGCCGAAGGCGCAGCGGAAGAACCAGTAGAAGGTCTGGACCGTGTGCCTCAACCTTTGCGCGTAAACATCGAGGCCGCTCTCCGTCAGCGCCGCCTCCATCTCGCCGGGCTTATAGAAGCGGATGTGTCCGCCCAGGGAATGCCAGTATCCCCAGGAGATCGTCCAGAAGACGATCTCCGGCCAGTAGTTCGGAATGCTGATGGCGATGAGCCCTCCCGGCTTGAGCACCCGCACCAGCTCGCGGATTCCTGCCTTGTCGTCCGGAATGTGCTCCAGCACCTCCGTGCAGACGATCTTGTCGAAGGCGCCGTCGCGAAACGGCAGGTTTTGCGCATCGACCGCCATCAGGTCATGCCGGCCGACGATCTCGTGCGCCAGCGTCTGGTAGTTCAGCAGGTTCTGCGCCTTCCGCAGGTCGCTCATGCTCAGGTCCACGCCGACGGCTCGGCAGGGCCAATGGCAGGCTTCGCTCGTGTGCCTGCCCTCACCGCAGCCCACGTCGAGCACGAGGTCGCCGGGCATAATGGGCAGATGACGATGGAAGTCAACGCTGACGATGTTGTCCGACGTGGCTCATCCCCTCCGCTGGGCGAGTACCTCCTCGTACACCTCCAGGACCTGCTCCGCGTTCCGGCGCCAGTTGAACCGCTCGATGATGCTCTGCCGCCCGGCCTTCCCCAGCCGATGGCGCAGCTCCGCGTCTTCCAGCAGGAGCCGGATCCCCTCGGCGAGCGCTGGACCGTCGGCCGGTTTGACCAGCCAGCCGGTCTTGCCGTGCTCCATCACCTCCGGGAACGCGGGCGCCGTCGTTGCGATAACCGCCTTCTCGCACGCCATCGCCTCCGCCGCCGGCAGCCCGAACCCCTCGTAAAGCGACGGCGAAGCGAGGATCGTCGCGCGATTGTACAGCTCCAGCAGCTCTTCGTTGGAAACGCGCCCGATGAACGTGACGTGCGTGCTCAGGCCGTAACGTCGGACCAGCTCGGGCGCCAGCTTGAGGCTGCGACGGTCGTTGTCGACGATTATTAGGTGGAACGGCACCTGCTGGTCGCGCAGGATGCGCAGAGCGTCGAAGAGGTAGACCGCGCCCTTGTTGCGGTCCTCCGAGTTGGTGTTGTAGAGGATCGTGTTCGGCGATTCGGGAATCTCAGGCAAGGGCCGGAAGCGGTCCGTGTCGATGCCGTTGTAGACGCAGGTCATCAGCTCGCGCGGGACGTGGAACATCCGCTCGATGGCGCGCGTCGTGTTCTGCGAGACGGTGATGATGCGGTCCATCCGCCGCGCCGTCACCTCCTGCATGATCCACGGGAACCACAGGTAGCGACGCGCCATCTCGTAGATGGACCGCGACTGCAGGATGCTGTTGCGCAGGTCGACGGATAGCGGGTGATGGATCGTCGCGACGGTCGGCAGCCCTAACGACTTCATCATGAGGATGCCGTAGCTCAGCGTCTGATTGTCGTGGACGATGTCGAACCGCGTCTCCGGCATCAGCTCCTTGATCTTGACGTAGGCCCGCACGCTGAACGTCAGCAGGAGCGAGGAGAGCGCGATGCGCGTTGACGCGAACTCGTAGAAGTTGACCGGATGGAAGTGAGTGAGCGGGTGGCGCTCGTGCATGAAGTCGCGGCGGTTGTGGTAGAGGCTCCAGTAGCTCTCGGTCTTGACGTTGTGGAGCGTAACCGCCTCATCGGTCTCCGGGTAGGGCGGCCCGGCGATTACGTGCACCTCGTGGCCCATCCGGGCCAGCTCGCGCGTGAGGTAGTAGGTATAGATCCCCTGCCCGCCGGAGAACATGTTCCCCTGGTACATGATGAAAGCGATCTTCATCCGATTGCTCCCAGGCCTCGCGCCGGGGGATAAAGCGAATCAGGCGCGGGGAAGCCACACTCCCGCATCTTACAGGAGGGCGATGCGCCTGGTCTAGCCTGCGAAGGAGAGCGCTCTTAGCTGCCCGAGGCGGGCGCCTTGGCGTCGCTCGCGGCGGCGGGCTGCGCGGCCAGAGCGCGCACGTACTGCAGCTCGGCGAACGCGCGGTCCGCCAGATCGGGGTCGCCGCTCAGAATGAGCCCGGCGATGCGCTGTCGGAAGGCGTTGGCGTCGGCGGTCTTCTTGGTTTCGTCATCCACGTTCGTATCGTCCTTTCCAGGGAGATCGACTGCCGCAATCGCGTCCCATAGCGCCGGGCAGTCGCTCTCGATGTGCTCGAAGCTCCACCACGACAGCATCGTCGCGCCGCGTTCGATGGCGGCCCGTGCCCAGCGCGTCAGCTCGTCCGGCGTCACCGAGCCGTACGCCCCGCCAACCGGCGCCAGCGGCAGCTCGACAAGCCCTTCGGCAGCGAATGCGTCGTAGCAGAGCGCGACGGCCTGTTCCGGCGACACCTGCATCGCGTTGTGGTACGCCTGCGGCATGACGGCCTGGCAGTGCCGCTGGAACACGTGATAAGGCAGCGCCCGGTGGTAGTTCGGCTGTGGCAGCGGCGCGTAGAGGAGCGGAAAGTCCGGCCCGACGGCGGCGCGGAGCTGCGACAGGTAGCGCTCCGCCGTGGCCGCGGGATCGGCGGGCTGGCGCTCGTACTCCGCTTCAACGTCGACGACGTAGAGGTCGGGCCCTCGATACGCCGCGTTCGGCCGCTCGCTGATGAAGCGCGCCGCGACGGCCGCCTCCTCGGTCGCGGTGTACTTGGGGTCGCCGTAGATGACCGTCGGCGAGTCGCAGCCGTAGACGTAGCCCCACAGGCCGGCCATGAGGCCTTCCGCCTGCAGCGCCTCGACGATCTCCGAGACGGGCCGCCCCTGGTCGAACGCGTGGCCGCCGTCGTCGCTCTTGACGATGGCGCCCTGGCAGCCGGCGCCCTTCAGCCTGCGCGCGACAGCGATGGCGTCGCCGCCGAGGCAGTTCCGCCAGTTCCAGACCCACACCCACTTGCCGCATAGCATATCGACGATTCTAGCCACGTCAACGCGCGATTGCGACGACTTCGTGTCACCCGCGTCGATCTTCCATGTCGCCTTCGTGACGGCAGTGCAACGTGCGATGATCGCGCTCTCGTTGCCCTCCTCGCGGAGCCTGCCCGTCCGGGCTCGTCGCGCCGACCCCGCGCAGGTGCAGTTCGGGTCGGGGAGAGCGTACACTAAGGATGGTACTCGCTTGTCAAACGGGAGATGCGCCGGTTGAAAATCGCTTTCCTCGTCACTTTCGTCCTCGTCTTCCTCACCGCCTCGATCGCGGTAGCCGTCTTTCATTTTGAGCGCAAAGCGAACCCCGTGCAGCTGCCGTCATCTGAGGTGCGCGAATACCAGGGCGAAAAACTGTCATCGATAAACGACTTCGCCGAGATTAACTCAATCGCCGGCATCCAGTACGTGGACAAGGACGCGTACCGGCTGGACATCACCGGACTCGTCGCAAACCCGGGTAGCTACACCTACGACCAGGTTGTAGGCGACCACACAGCCTACCAGAAAGTGGTGACGCTGAACTGCGTCGATGGCTGGAGCGTCACGATACTGTGGCAGGGCGTGCGTGTGCAGGACCTGATCGACGAGGCGCAGCCCTCGCCGGACGCTCGCGTGCTTATCTTCCACGCGGCCGACGGTTACACCACTTCCCTCCCTATCGAGTACTTTCGCGACAACAACATCATCATGGCCTACAAGATGAATGGCGTGACCATCCCACCCGAGCATGGCTTCCCGTTCGTGCTCGTGGCTGAAAGCAAGTGGGGCTACAAGTGGGCGAAGTGGATCACGGGGATCGAATTCTCCAGTGACACTTCGTACAAGGGCTACTGGGAAGACCGTGGCTACTCGAACATCGGCGACCTCAACCAACCCTTCCTTCAGTAAGCGGGACATCGAAATCTACATCCTGCTCAAGAAGGCGGTACGCTGGCTGCTGCTCGCCACAGTGGCGCTCTATCTTGTCAGCGGTCTCGGCATCACCGAGTACAGGACGATCGAGAATCTCACCTTCGGCCTGCTAACGAAAGACCTTGCTTTCCGCCTTCACGATTCGCTGCTGGCGCCCTTCATAGCGCTTCTCGTTCTCCACGTGGGCCTCCCACCGTTTATGCGCCTTCTCCGCCGGCTCTAGCGCTGCCCCGAGGGCGAGAAGCGTCGCCGCCGAGGCAGCGTCGCCAGTTCCAGACCCACACCCACTTGCCGGACAGCAGCATGTCGAGGATTGTAGCGCCGTCGCGCGCCGTTTCCAAGGCAGAAGTGGCACCCTTGCCGCTGCCGCGTGGCGACGGTGCAGTGTATAATCTGGCCCGAGATGGAATCCAACACGCTCTACTACGGCGACAATCTGCCAGTGCTTCGGGATAGGGAGCACTTCCCCGACGCTTGCATCGACCTCGTCTACCTCGACCCGCCGTTTAACTCCAACCGCTCCTACAACGTGCTGTTCAAGGAAACGAGTGGTGTATCTGCACCCGCACAAATTGAGGCGTTCGAGGATACGTGGAGTTGGCCCGGTGGCGCAGCGCAACACGCATTTGAGGAGGTTACGCAACACGGTACTGACGACACTGCCCGGTTGCTCAAGGCGATGCTCGACGCGGTTGGCCACAACGATGTGACTGCCTATCTGTGCATGATGGCCGTTCGACTCGTGGAGTTGCACCGTGTACTCAAGCCTACCGGCTCCATTTACCTCCACTGTGATCCCACCGCGAGCCATTACCTCAAAATCCTGATGGATAGCATCTTTGGGCCGCAGAACTTTCGAAACGAGATCACATGGCAACGCACAAATGTTCACAATGACGCGAAACGGTGGGGCACGGTCGCCGATACGCTTCTCTACTACGGCAAGACACAGGACGTGACGTGGAACGCCCCGCGCGTTCCACACACCGGCAGTTACCTGGCCTCGAAGTACAGATACAATGACGGTGATGGCCGGGGACCCTACCGGCTCGACAATATGACGAGTCCGAATCCGCGCCCAAACATGATGTACGAATGGAAGGGCCACGCATCGCCGCCCTACGGCTGGCGCTACTCGCGCGAGACAATGGCGACACTCGACAGCGAAGGCCGTATCTGGTACCCAACATCCACGGCGAAGCGCCCTCAACTGAAGCGGTACCTGAACGAGATGGCAGGCTCCGCCATGAACTCTATCTGGACGGACATCGCGCCCATCAATTCTCAGGCGCGGGAACGGCTTGGGTATGCTACGCAGAAGCCGCTCGCGTTGCTGGAACGCATCATTAACGCATCCTCAAATCCCGGTGACGTTGTCCTCGATCCGTTCTGTGGCTGCGGGACTGCAGTACACGCCGCGCAGAAGCTCGGACGCAACTGGATCGGGATCGATATCACCTTCCTCGCCATCGGGTTGGTTGAGCAACGGATGCGCGATGCTTTCCCCGGCATCACCTTCCACGAGGTTGGCGTGCCCGCTGACGTGCCGGGAGCCGAAGCACTGGCGGCGCGCGATCCCTATCAGTTCCAATTCTGGGCCGTGCACCGGCTTGGAGGCCGTTCCGAGACTGGCAAGCCCAAGAAGGGTGCGGACAAGGGGATCGACGGCATCATCCCCTTCATGGAGGGCGCGACGGACTATCGGCGCGTCATCGTGTCCGTGAAGGCGGGACACATCGAGCCAGCATATGTGCAGCAACTCAAGGGAGTCATGGAGGGGCAAGGCGCTCCGCTGGGCGTGCTGGTCACACTCAAGGAACCGACGAAGGCCATGCGTACCGAAGCGGTATTCGCTGGCTTCTATCACAGCGACCGTTGGGGCAAGGACTATCGACGCATTCAACTTCTCACGGCTGCGGAGATCATCGCCGGGAAGCGTGTCGATATGCCGCCGCAGGTGTCGCCGTTCGCTCAGGCTCCGCGTGAGACCGAGCGCGGCGAGCAAACGACGCTGATCTAGTCGCCCCGCCTCAGCGCCAGCCCGCAGGTAACCCCCCAAGTTGCCGACCCCTCGGAGTCGGGCTACAATAGCCTGTACCTGATGCCCGGATTTGCGGACGGGAGTCGCCCGGCAATGCTCGATCTTCCCATGGCGCTTAAAGGCCTCATCCTCAGCGGCGGCCAGGGCAGCCGCCTGCGCCCCTTCACCTACACCGGCGCCAAGCAGCTCGTGCCCATCGCCAACAAGCCCATCCTCTTCTACGCCATCGAGAACCTCGTCGAATGCGGCGTCAAGGAGATCGGCATCGTCGTCGGCGACACCAAGGACCAGGTGCAAGCCGCCGTCGGCGACGGCAGCCGATTCGGCGTCCGCGTCACCTACATCGAGCAGGAAGCGCCGCTGGGCATCGCCCACGCCGTCAAGATCGCCCAGGGTTTCCTCGGCGAAGACCCCTTCGTCCTCTTCCTCGGCGACAACTTCCTCCGCGACGGCATTGTCCCCTTCGTCGACCGCTTCTGCCGCTGCGACCCGCTGCCGGCCGGCCAGATACTGCTCTATCCCGTCAAGAACCCGCAGGACTTCGGCGTTGCGGAACTGCGCGACGACGGCCGCCTCCTGCGCGTCGTCGAGAAGCCGAAGGACCCGCCCTCGAACCTGGCCGTCATCGGCATCTACTTCTTCGACCGCACGGTCTTCGACGCCGTGAACGCCATCAAGCCGTCAGCCCGCGGCGAGCTGGAGATAACCGACACCATCCAGTACCTCGTCGACAACGGCCACGACGTCCGCTGCGAGGTCGCCGGCGGCTGCTGGATCGACACCGGCAAGATGAGCGACCTCCTCGAGGCGAACCGCATGATCCTGGAACGCCTCGAGCCCGCAACCGCCGGCAGCGTCGACGAGGCGTCGCGCGTGGAGGGACGCGTGGTCCTCGAAAAGGGCTGCGAGATCGTGAACAGCGTCGTCCGCGGCCCGACGATAATCGGCGAGCGCACCCGCGTAGTCAACTCCTACGTCGGCCCCTTCACTTCCGTCTACTACGACTGCCTGGTCGAGGACGCGGAGATTGAGCAGAGCGTGGTGATGGAGAACACGGTCATCTCCGGCATCGGCGCCCGCATCCAGGACAGCCTCATCGGCCGCAACGTCGACCTCCGCGGCGCCGACGGCAAGCCCCGCAGCTGCACCCTCGTCCTCGGCGACTTCAGCCGCGTGCGGATCCCCTAGGAGCGACCATGCGTAGGATTCTCGTCACGGGCGGCGCCGGCTTCATCGGCAGCCACTTCATCCGCCACATCCTGACGAAGTACGACGACTACGACGTGGTCAACCTGGACAAGCTGACCTACGCCGGCAACCCCGACAACCTGCTCGACGTTGAGGGCGGGCCGCTCGCCAGGCGCTACCGCTTCGTGAAGGGCGACATCTGCGACGCCGAGCTCGTCGCGAAGCTGGTGTCCGAGGTCGATGCCGTCGTCAACTTCGCCGCCGAAAGCCACGTCGACCGCTCGCTTCTCGAGCCGGCCCCCTTTATCCAGACCGACGTCTTCGGCGCCTACGTGCTGCTTTCCGCCGTCGCCGCCGCCGGCAGGCGCATCGAGCGCGTCCTCCACATCTCCACCGACGAGGTCTACGGCGAGGTGCCGGCGCCCCGTCGCTCCAAAGAGACCGACGCGCTCCATCCGCGCAGCCCCTACTCCGCCAGCAAGGCCGGCGGCGACATGCAAGCCATCGCCTTCATCGAGACGCACCGTCTGCCGCTGGTCATCGCCCGGCCCTGCAACAACATCGGCCCCAACCAGTACCCGGAGAAGATGGCGCCGCTCTTCATCTCCAACGCCCTGGACGACCAGCCGCTGCCCGTCTACGGCGACGGCCGCCAGGTGCGCGACTGGCTGTTCGTCAAGGACTGCTGCGAAGCGCTTGACCTCCTGCTGCACGAAGGCGTCCCCGGCGAGATCTACAACGTCGGCGCCGGCAACGAGCGACCCAACATGGACGTTGTCGAAGCCATCCTCGACCGCCTGGGCAAGCCGCGCAGCCTCATCCGCTTCGTCGAAGACCGCCCGGGCCACGACCGCCGCTACGCCCTCGACTTCGACAAGATTCGCGCCCTCGGCTGGTCGCCGCGCCACGACTTCGCCGCCTGCATCGCCGAGACCGTCGACTGGTACGTCGCCAACCGGCGCTGGTGGGAGAAGATCAAGTCGGGCGCCTTCCGCGCCTACTACGACCGCCAGTATGGCGCCCGCCTCGCCTCTTCTAGCAGCGCTCCGCCCGCTGCGCCGGCCTCGGCCTGAGATGCGCGTCTACGTCACCGGCAATCGCGGCCAGCTCGGACAGGAGCTCATGCGCGCCTTTCCGAACGACGAAATCGCCGGCGCCGACCTGCCGGAGCTCGACGTCACCGACGAAGCGCTCACCCGCCGCGCCATCGCAGATGCGAGGCCCGACGTCGTCATCCACGCCGCCGCTCTCACCGACACCCGCCGCTGCGAAGACGACCCCGACCTGGCGAATCGCGTCAACGGCCTCGGCACCCGCAACGTCGCCCTCGCCTGCCGCGACGCGGGCGCCGCGCTCGTCTACGTCAGCACCAACGAAGTCTTCGACGGCACGAAGGGCGAGCCTTATGTCGAGTCCGACGCGCCGAACCCGATTAACGCCTATGGCCGCTCCAAGCTTGCCGGCGAGGAGCAGGCGCAAGCAATCGTGGAACGCCTCTACATCGTTCGGACGTTCCTGGCTTTACGGAGGCAGAGGTCGCGACTTCCCGTCGAAGGTGCTGGCCGCCGCCTCGCAGCAGCCGCAGCTAACGATGGTGACGGACGAGATCGCGACGCCCACGCTTGCCCGCGACCTGGCGGAAGCGATAGCGCGCCTCGCCACAACGGGCGCCTACGGCGTCTACCACTTCACGAACAGCGGCGAATGCTCCCGCTTCGACTGGGCGCGCGAGGTGCTGCGACTCGCCGGCTGCAGCGACGTCGCCCTCAAGCCGACGACGCTGGCCGAATACAAGCCCTACCCGCCGAAGCCGCCCTACACCGTCCTCCGCAACGTCGCCGCCGAAGGCTCGCCTGGGAGAGCCGAAGACTCGCCTGGGAGAGGCGCCCGCCTCGGCATCACCCTCCGCCCCTGGCCTTCGGCCCTCGCCGCCCACTTCGCCTAACGCCCCAACAATCAGGTAGCCGAGCCTGCCCGTAGGGACTTTCCAGCGCGGCAATATACTTGCCTCGGCATGGTGGGTGAACTACCATGCTCAGTGCCATGGAATTTGAGTCGCTGAAGTATGAGCTTTGGGAAGTCGATCTGGCGGGCGATGCTCTTATCGAGTATTCGGACGCTGTCGAACACTTCGAAGCGGTCGGGATCGATCCGCTGGATGTCGTTAACAACTGGCGGCTATGTCACGCGTATCCCCTCAATACCTTCCAAGCGACGCTTCGCGACAGAGCAGCAAGAGTTGATTCGAACGCTCTAGTTGTCCAACGCATCAAGCGACGAGATTCCATAGAAAGCAAACTGCGCCGCTACCCTGAACTGAACCTATCCGACCTTCAGGACATTGGAGGATGTAGGGCTATTCTTACCGCTGTTCCGCCTATCTATGAACTGGTCAAGGGCTATCACAAGAAGTACTCAACCCACATACTCGACGACGAGGATGACTACATAGCCAAGCCCAAGTCCGATGGGTACAGAGGCTACCATCTGATTTATCGCTACTCCGACCCCAACCATCCAGAATTCGAAGGCCGGAAGGTCGAATTCCAAATTCGAACCACTCTTCAACACTACTGGGCCACTGCCGTGGAGACGGTCGATTTGTTCTTACGTGAGGGCTTGAAATCTCACAAGGGTTCGCCTCAGTGGCGTAGGTTCTTTGCACTCATGGGAACCGCCATGGCGGTCAGGGAGGGAACCAAGCGCATACCGAGAACTCCGGCGGACGATGGCGAACTGATTGAAGAGCTGCGCGAATGTGCCGAGCACCTCCAAGTGCGCGCTCAATTGGATGCGTTCAACCGAGCCCTCAGTACTGTTCCGGTGATCAAGGGTCGTTTCAAGTGGGTTATTCTGGAGCTAAACCCGGGTGAGGGTGGCACACGCCCAGGTAGTTATCAATTGAGCCTGTACGGCTACAAGGCTGGACGACTTGAGGATGCCGCCCAACGTCTAGAGGAGCTAGAGCGGCATAAAGCCAAGGGGGTGGATGCCGTCATCGTGTCTGTCCCTGGCGCCGCTAACCTTGTCCGCGCCTATCCCAACTACTTCCTCAATACAGAGAATTTCTTGGTAGCCTTGGACCACGCCCTAGAGTGAACCACTATCCTTCTTCTTCGGTTCTCGACCGCGTCTGGGGGCGTTAACAATCTCTTTGGCCAGCCGTTCAAACCTCTGAAACGGTGCCTGACTCTTCTCTAGTATCTGGGTTATCTTTCGCCATGCTGTCGTCGTCCCGCCTTACGCTGGCGTTATACTCACGTGCCACCAATCCCTTGGCATCTATCGTTCGAACAAGTATTCTAACATCGGCGCCGCCTGCTCGCCGCATCTACCGGCGGGGAGTCCAGAGGGGCGGAGCCCCTTTGAAGGGGGTTTCAGGGGGTGTCCCCCTGAGATTCCTGATAAACATTTCTGGGCGGGCGGGCGGGAAGAACCGCGGCCTCGACCACCCGCGGCAGCCGAAAAACGCGCCGCGACGCGAAAGGACTTGCTGCAATGCTCCGCGAAGAACCCCGGCGCGCCACCGCCAAAGGTTCGCGCCGCCGAGGCGCCCCGAAGGGCAACCTGAACGCCCTCAAGACCGGCCGCTACTCCCGACAGTTCCAGGCCGCCATCGACGCCCTGGCCGCCAACGACGACGTTCGACCCATCCTCCGCGCCATCATGCGACACAAGCGCCGCGAGCGCCTTCGCTTCCAGGCCCTCATGCTGGTCAGCGCCAAACTTATGTATAACGCCCGTCTTTCGGTCGTCATTCGACGCAAATTGGAGCAATATCTCGAATCTGAGTGCACGCAACCCGAATCTGAAGACGCATGAAAAAAACAGTTGAATTCAATTGGTCAATCAAACGGCCCGCCGCTCGTCTGTAGCTTCCGACCCGCCGGATGGTAAGATGACCTCGCAATGCAACCCAAGCCCCCGTCCGTCGGCATCGTCGTCGTCAACTACAACGGCGCCGCCTTCATCCGTCCCTTCGCCGAGTCACTCGCCGCCGTCGACTACCCGGACCGCCGCGTCGTCATCGTCGACAACGCCTCCAGCGACGGCTCCGGCGACGAGCTCCAGCGCCTCCTGCCGGACGCCGTCCTCTTGCGAGCGTGGGAGAACCTGGGCACCGCCGGCGGCAACAACCTCGGCATCGTCTACTGCCTCGACCAGGGCTTCGACCGCCTCCTCATCCTCAACAACGACACCGTCCTGACGCCCGACTTCCTCTCGAAGCTCGTCGCCTTCGCCGACGACCGCACCATCGCCGTGCCCAAGATCCTCTACCACGACGACCCTCGTCTCATCAGCACCCACGCCGGCGACTTCAACTGGCGCTTCGGCCTCTTCCGGCGCACCTTCCACGGCAAGCCCGACGGCCCGGCGACGAGCGTCCCGCGCGACCTTCAGACCGCCAGCTTCTGCTGCGCCCTCGTGCCCGCGCCCGCCTTTCGCGAAGTCGGCCCGCTGGACGAGCGCTTCTTCATGTACTACGAGGAGACCGACTGGCTGCGTCGCGCCCTGCTCGCCGGCTACCGCCTCCGCTACGACCCCGAAGCCGTCATCTACCACCTGGAGAGCGCCTCCAGCGGCGGCGGCTGGATGACGCCCTTCAAGCACTACTACGCCACCCGCAACCGGCTCTACCTCGTCCGCAAGAACTCGACCTGCCGGTTCTGCTTCGCCGTGTTCACCCTCTACTTCCTGTCGACCCGCCTCGCCTATCTCGGCAGGTACGCCGTGGAGCGCGATTGGCGAATGGCGAAGGCGGTGACGCGCGGCGTGCTAGACTACTACCGCGGTCGCATGGGCCGGACGCTGGAAGCCGGCGACCTCTAGGAGAAGCTGGATGCGCATCGCCTACGACGCCACGTCGATACCGCGTCTGATGGCCGGCGCCGGCGTCTACACCGACAACCTGCTACGCGCCCTTGCCCGCGTCGACGGCGACAACGAGTACGTCGTCTTCGCCCGCACGGACGCCTTCGACGCTCTGGCGCGCGAAAGGCCGAACTTTCGGGTCGTCCGCGTCGGCGCCGGCTCTCGCGCCATGCGGCTGGTCTGGGAGCAGCTCGTCCTTCCGGTCCAGCTACGCGCCCAGGCCGTCAACGTCGTCCATTCGCCGCATCACACGGCGCCGCTGCTGAACATCGGCGGCCAGCGAGTCGTCACCTTCCACGACCTGACGTTCTTCATCCTGCCCGAGCGCTATCCGCGCCGTCGCCTCTACTACTTCCGCGCCGTTAGCTGGGCGTCGGCGAAGGCGGCAAGCCTGCTCATCTGCCCGTCGCTCGCGGCCCGCGACGACATCATCCGCATTCTGCACGCGCCGCCCGACAAGGTGCGGCCCATCGCCGAGGCCGCCGCGCCCGCCTTCCGCGTCTTCGAGGACCCGGCGCCCGTCGAAGCGCTTCGACGCAAGTACCTGCTGCCCGAGCGCTTCATCCTCAGCGTCGGCAGCCTCGAGCCGGGCAAGAACCGCACGACCCTGCTGAAGGCGTTCGCTGAACTGCGGCGTCGCGGCGTCGCGCAGAAGCTGGTCGTGGCCGGGCAGCGCGCGTGGAAGTACGGCGCCGACTTCCACCTGGCGGAGGAGCTTGGCCTCAAGGGCCACGTCGTCTTCACCGGCTACGTCCCGCCCGAGGAGATGCCGGCGCTCTACAACGCCGCCGATGCGTTCGCTTTCCCGTCGCTCTACGAGGGCTTCGGGTTGCCGGTGCTGGAGGCGATGGCCTGCGGCGTCCCCGTCGTCACGTCCAACGTCTCGTCGCTGCCGGAGGTCGCCGGCGACGCGGCGCTGCTCGTCGATCCCCGCGACCCGGCCGCCCTCTGCGATGCGCTCGAACGCCTGCTGAAGGACGACTCGGTACGAACGGACATGCGACGCCGCGGGCTGGCGCGCGCGTCGACGTTTAGCTGGGAGAAGGCAGCGCGAAAGACCATCAACGTCTACCGGGAAGCGCTGGCGAGGGGCTGATGGACATCTCTGTCGTCATCGTCAGCTACAACGGCCGCGAGCACCTTCGACGCTGCCTCGACTCGCTGCTGGCGCATCCGCCCGCCGTCGAGCGTGAAGTCATCGTCGTCGACAACGATTCGGACGACGGAAGCGCCGACATGGTGGCATCCGACTTCCCGAGCGTGGGCCTGCTCCGCATGTCTCGCAACCTCGGCTTCGCGGCGGGGGCGAACCGCGGCATCGAGGGAGCGACCGGCGAGGCAATCGTTCTCCTCAACCCCGACTCCGAGATCGGGGCCGACCCATTCGCGCCGCTGCTCGCCTACCTGCACGAGCACGAAGACGTGGGCATCGTCGCGCCGCGGTTGCTCAACTCCGACGGCTCGCTCCAGCTTTCCTGCCGTGGCTTTCCGACCTTCTCCGCCGCGCTGTTCAACCGCTACTCGCTGCTGACGCGGCTCTTCCCGCGCAATCGCTACTCGGCGCGCTATCTGCTGACCGACTGGCGACATGACAGCATCAGCAAGGTCGACTGGGTCTCCGGCGCCTGCCTCATGATCCGACGGTCGCTGCTGGAGCGCATAGGCCTCCTCGACGAAGGCTACTTCATGTACATCGAGGACGTGGACCTCTGCCAGCGGGTACACCGCGCCGGAATGAGGGTGGTCTACTTTCCAGAGACCTCGGTCGTGCACCACATCGGCAAGAGCAGCCGGACGCTGGCCGCGCGAAGCATTCTCGCCAGGCACCGGAGCATGTGGCACTACTACAAGAAGTACTTGCAGAAGAACGCGCTCATCGACGTGGCGGTAGCAGGCGGGATCACGACGCGCTGCGGTTACCTGCTCCTGGGGAACCAGTTGAAGCGAACGCTGAACAGCGCGGCGGACGACGACTAGCCATCGCCACCGTCGCCCGTATCGGCGGGCTTAGGGCCGGTGAAGACGCGCTGCCTCAGCCAGATGACCGAGTGGCTGTTCCAGAGCGTCACGAGATAGCCGAGTCGCGCCAGCACCAGGGTGAGCACGGCCGCGAAACCAATCAGGATTGCTGCCTCCACTGCGAAGACGTCGATACCGTGCATCGCGATGGCCGCCCCAGCAAACAGCATACTCATTGCATAGATCACAACCAGCAGCCCGCGCGGGCCGAAACCGGCGCTTTCGAGTCGATTGTGAATGTGGTCGGCGTCGCGACTGAACGGGTGCTTGCGGTCCAGAACGCGCCGGACGGCGGCCAGCACGGTATCGAGAATCGGAAAGCCCAGGGCGATTACCGGCACGCTGAAGAAGAACGCGTTCGTTACGCCGGTATCGCCGCGAATCGAGAGAGAGCCGATGAGAAAGCCCAGCAGCAAAGCGCCTGAATCGCCGAGATAGCTGACGGCAGGCGGCAGGTTGAAGGGGATGAACCCCAGGCCGGCTCCCGCAATCACCACGAGCAGCAGGGCGACCGCCGGGTGGTCGGAGCTGGAGGCCACATAGGCCAGAGGCGCGGCCACCAGCAAGACCACGCCCGTCGCGAGGCCGTCGCGCCCGTCGATGAGGTTGATGGCGTTGGTGAAAAAGACGATCCAGAGGACCGTGAGCACCGGCGCCATGAAGCCGAGGGTCAGTTGCGGGCCCCAGGGAAACGCCAGCTTGTCGATGCTGTAGCCGGCGGCGTAGACGGCTGCGGCGGCGACGATCTGGACCACGAACTTAGGCTTATAACCCAGCGGCCGCCAGTCGTCCACCAGTCCGACCGCGAAGATGAGGGCGGCTGCCGCCAGGAACTTCAGAAAGTCGCCGGACTTCGGCGAGAAGTATTCCGACGCTCTCGACGAAAGTGCCGACGCCAGGAACGGCGTCGCGGCAAAGGCGACGAACACGGCTACGCCGCCCCAGCAGGGCCTTTCGCCGGCACCGCGATCCACCCGAAAGATGCCGGGAACGGGCATGCGATGGGAGTAAGTCTGCAGCGCGAGCGCGACCAGGAGGGCGATGCTGCCCGCGAGCAACAACGTCAGGGGATAGACGTTCAACGTCACCTGCGCCTCCTGCGCCCCTTATCTTACCACCTCGACCGCCAGTTCTCCAGCGAAGGCAGCATCTCTTTCGCCCGTCTAACCGATTTCACCCGATTCTGCGATACTGAAGACGAGAGCGGTTGATCGAAGGACAGGGATGTGAAGATCCGGGCCGTCATCTTCGACCTGGGCTATACGATATGGGGCGTCGACTACGGCGGCGAGCCTGAAGCTTACGGCCGGCTGCGGCGGCGCCTCGTCAAGATGCTGGGAAAGCAGGTTCCGTCGGCCAAGACGCTGCGTGACGCCGTCGGGGCCGTCTTCGCCCGGGAAGGGCAAGCCTACGAGAGCGGCAACTTCCAGCAGAAGCCGACGGCGCAAGTGTTCAAGGAGGCGTTCGAGGGTATCGGCCTCGACGTGCCGGAGGAGTCGCTGCCGGCGTTGGCGGAAGAGACGCTCTCCTACGGCATCCTCTACCATGTCGACGCCGACACGGGCCCGGCGCTCCACGCCTTGAAGGAACGCGGGCTTCGCGTGGGTGTCGTGTCCAACACCTACCAATCGAGCCGTTCGCTCGCCACGAGCCTGCGTCGTTTTCGGCTTCTTCGCTACATCGACGCGCTGATCGTATCTTCAGAGGTCGGCTGGGGGAAGCCGGATCCGACCATCTTCGACGAAGCGCTCCGGCGGCTGGAAGTCCGGCCCGAGGAGACCGTCTTCGTCGGCGATACGGTCCTGGCGGACATCAAGGGCAGTCAGGCGCTTGGAATGAAGGCGGTCCTGACCTGGCAGTACCGCCAGGAGGACCCGGACGACGCGAAGCCGGACCTGGTCGTTGATCGGCTCTCGCAGGTGGCCAGCTACGTCGACCAGTTGAACGCCGCCGGCTGACGCTCATAGACGACCCGCCCGCCGACAAGCGTCATCTCGACCTCCAGCTCGGGCGATAGCACGACCAAGTCCGCGTCGTAGCCCGCAGCGATCCTCCCTTTCCGGCCTTCCACGCCTGCGACTGCGGCCGGATTGAGCGTCGCCATCCGGACCGCCTCCGTTTCGCTCACCCGCAGCCAGCGCACTGCATTTCTAACCAGGACGTCCATCGTTGCCACGCCGCCGGCGAGCCTGCCGTCCGCCATCCGCGCCGCGCCGTCCCTGACTTTGACGGGCTCGCTGCCAAGCTCGAAATCGCCATCCCCGCAGCCGGCGAGCGCAATGCCGTCCGAGACCAGCACGGTCCGGCAGACGCCCGTCAGTCGCAGGAGCATGTTCATGGCGGCGGCGTGGACCGCCACGCCGTCGGCTATCAGCTCAACCGTCACGTTCGGCGAGTCAAACGCGGCGCCCAGGCACCCCGGCTCCCGATGGTGGAACGGCCGCATAGCGTTGAAGGCATGCGTGACGTGGGAGACGCCGATCTCGAAGGCGTGCATCGCCTCGTCGTACCTTGCGTCGCTGTGGCCTAGAGCTACGACGACCCCGGCGTCGACGGCAGCAGCGATTACCTCGTCAGCGCCTGGCAGCTCGGCAGCCATCGTCATCAGCCGCAGCGTCCTTCGGGCACCGGCAAGGTAGTCGTTGAGCTCGCCCATGTCGGGCGCGCGAAGAGCTTCGGGGTTAAGCGCGCCGCAGCGCAAGGGGTTCAGGAACGGCCCCTCGAGGGAGACGCCCAGGGGTTTCGCGCCGCCCGACGCCTCGAAAGCCGCGACCGTCGAACGAATGGTCTCAAGCAAGCGCTGCTTTTCGTCGGGCACGAGCGCCGGGAGAAAGGCCGCAACGCCTCGCGAGGCCACCCAGCGGGCGAAGTCATGCAACTGCGTCGCGTCGCCGTCAACCAGCGAGAAGCCACCGCCGCCGTGGACGTGAATGTCGATGAACCCCGGCGCTAGCGTGAGCCCACGTAGGTCGCACGTCGGGATGTCGTCGGGCGGCGGACCTGGACGCACGTCGAAGACGCGCCCTTCGGCCCAGACGATGCTACCACCGGCGATCTCGGTCTCCGGCGTGATGATTCGGGCGTGCGAGAAAGCGCGGGGAGCAGAGGAACCCTGTTGCATCAGTCCACGCTTAGCTACCAGTTTCGATAGCGGTTGGCGATTGGTAGGCGGCGGTCGCGTCCAAAAGCACGCGGGGTGATCTTGACGCCCGGTGGGGCCTGTCGACGCTTGTACTCGTTACGGTCGACCATCGTCATTACGCGCTTGATGGTCTCCTCGTCGAAGCCGGCCGCCAGAAGGTCGGCCATGCTCTTGTCGTCCTCCACGTAGGCAGTGAGGATGGGATCCAGCGTTTCGTATGGGGGAAGCGTGTCGGTGTCCGCTTGGTCCGGCTTCAGCTCCGCCGACGGCACCTTTTCCAGGACCTCCGGCGGTATCACCGGCTCGGCGGCTCGGGCGTTCCGGTACTCGGCCAGCTTGTAGACCAACGTCTTGGGCACGTCCTTGATGACGGCGAATCCTCCAGCCATGTCGCCGTAGAGCGTCGAGTAGCCCGTCGCCATCTCGCTCTTGTTGCCGGTGGTCAGCACCAGCCAGCCGAACTTGTTCGACAGGCCCATCAGGATGTTGCCGCGAACACGCGTCTGGATGTTCTCTTCTGCCAGGCCGAACTCCGTTCCGGCGAACGACTCCGCGAACATGCTCTCGTAGGCCTTGAACGCCTCCTCGATGGGGATCGTGATCAGGCGGATGTCAAGCCTGGCGGCCAGCTCCTGGGCATCGCTGCGACTTCCCGGCGAGGAGAAGCGCGAGGGCATCGAGACGCCGACGACGTTCTCGGCCCCAAGCGCGTCGACGGCAATGGCCGCGACGAGACTAGAATCAACGCCGCCCGAGAGGCCGATAACGACCTTGCTGAAGCCGTTCTTCCGCACGTAGTCCCGCGTGCCGACGACGAGCCCGGCGTAGACCTCGGCGACGCCCTCCAGCGGTTCGACGACGCGCTCCGGTAGCGGCGCCTTATCTTTGACGAACGGTGAGGAGGAGATATGGACCCTGTCGACCGCAACGCCGCCGGTCGCTCCCTTGCGATGGCGCGGGGCGTGCAGACGGGCCTTCATGACCGCGTCCATGTCGAGGTCACAGACGAGCAGGTCCTCTTCAAACGAACTCGCGCGGCCGATGATCTCGCCCTCAGGCCCGAAGAACATGCTATTGCCGTCGAAGACCAGCTCATCCTGACCGCCAACGATGTTGTTGTAGCAGAGCATCGCTGCGGCGTCGCTCGCCCGCGTAGAGAGCATGCGCTCGCGGAAGAAGCGCTTGTCCGCCTGGAACGGCGACGCGCTGATGTTCGCGATGACCTGCGCGCCAGCGTATGCCTGCGCCTGCGCCGGGCCTTCTGGGTACCAGATGTCTTCGCAGACGTTGACGCCAACAACTACGCCGGCGATTTCATATACCGCCACACGCTTTCCCGGCTCGAAGTAGCGGTCTTCATCGAAGACGCCGTAGTTTGGCAAATACAGTTTGCGATACACGTCGACGAGCCTGCCGTCGTGGATGACGGCGGCCGCGTCGTAGATATCCTTGTCGGAGTCAACGAAACCCACCACAAGGGTAATGCCGCCGCTTCCCTTGACCACCTCGCTCAGAGCGTCGAGATTGTCACGGACGAACTGCGGCCGAAGGAGAAGGTCCTCGGGCGGGTAGCCGGTAATGGCCAGCTCGGGAAACGTGAGCAGGTCGACGGCTAGCGAGCGCGCCCGCTCAACGCGCTCCAGGATCTTGGAGACGTTCCCTTTGAAATCCCCCACTGTGACATTGATCTGAGCGAGGCCGACACGCAGACTCGGCATATCCATTACCTCGTCTTTGTTCTGAGATTAGCCTTTCCGTATCAGGCGGGTCAAGGCGCGCGGACTCGTGACAATTTGACGGTAACTGCCATTTGACATAGGCTATCATTAACAGAACGTAGAAAGAGAGTGCAATGACGGTCTCTGACGACATCCGGCAGTTGGCGAGCTACCCGCGCAGGTGGTGGATCCTTGGCGTCCTCTGCCTGAGCGTCGTCATAATCGGGATGGACAACTTCATCCTGAACGTCGCGCTTCCCACGCTGGTGCGTAGCCTGAACGCGTCTGAGACGCAGCTCCAGTGGATGGTTGACTCGTACATCCTGCTGTTCGCGGCGCTGCTGCTGACGATGGGGAGCCTGGGCGATCGCTTCGGACGGCGGACGGTCTTGCAGATCGGCCTTCTCATCTTTGGGATCGGATCATGCCTGTCCGCCTTCTCTCAATCGTCGAACATGCTAATCATGTCGAGGGCCGCCATGGGGTTCGGCGCCGCAGCGATGATGCCTTCAACGCTCTCCATCCTCACCAACGTCTTCCCTCAGGAGGAGCGCGTCCGGGCAATCGGTATCTGGGCCGGCGTCTCCGCGATGGGGCTAGCGTTCGGCCCGATTCTCGGTGGCTGGCTGCTGGAGAACTTCTTCTGGGGTTCCGTGTTCCTGATCAACGTGCCGATAGTCATCTTCGCGCTCGTAATCGGCCAGTTCATTCTGCCGAACAGCCGCGACCCGGCGGCGCCTCGCCTCGATCCGCTTGGCGCCGCGCTGTCTGTGGTTGGGCTGATTGCGCTGGTGTACGGCATCATCGAGGTGCCGACGAAGGGCTGGACGTCGAGCCAGATAATTGGCGCCTTCGGGGTGGCGGCGGTCGTTCTGTCTGCATTTGCAGCGTGGGAGATCCACACCGACGACCCCATGCTGAATCTGCGTTTCTTTCGCAATCGCAGCTTTACGGCGGCGAACGCCACGACGACACTTACCTTTTTCGCTTTGTCCTCGGCGCTGTTCTTCTTGACCCAGTACTTCCAATTCGTCCTAGGCTATTCTCCTCTGCAAACCGGGATTCGCCTCTTGCCCATGGTCGTGGCGATGCTGATCATGTCCCCAATCTCGCCCCGCATCGCCGAACGCTTCGGCAACAAACCATCGGTAGCCGGTGGCATGGCCATCGCGGCCGTGACCATGTTCTACTTCTCGAAGACGACCGCCGATTCCGGTTATGGCACCATTCTTGTCGCGCTCGTCTTCATGGCCGTCGGCATGTTCCTGGCAATGGTGCCGGCGACGAACTCGATCATGAGCTCCCTGCCGCCGGGCAAGGCCGGCGTCGGCTCCGCCATGAACGACACGACGCGGCAGGTCGGTGGTGCGTTGGGCGTCGCGGTGCTAGGAAGCATTCTGACGACCAGCTACCGCTCCACAATCGGCTCGTCGCTGGCGGCGCTTCCCGCGAACGCCCTGGCGACCGCGAAGAGTTCGGTCGGCGGCGCCATAGCCGTCGGCAATGCCGTCGGCGGCCCTCAAGGTGATGCGATAACGAAGATAGCCAAGGACGCCTTCGTGCATGGCATGAGCCGCGGCCTGGAGGTGGGCGCCGTCTTTATCCTGATGAGCGCGGTCGTCTCGCTCATATGGCTTCCGAACCGAGTGATTCCAGCGGAAGAGGAATCCTCGCCGGCAATAGAAGAAGCGCAGGAACAAGATGCTGCTTCATAGGGACATCATCGGCCTGCGAGAGCGCAAGAAGGCGAGAACGCGCGATGCGATTCAACAGGAGGCGCTGCGGCTATTCAACGAGCAGGGCTACGAGGCCACGACGGTGGAGCAGATCGCGGCCGCAGCGGAGGTTTCTCCCAGCACGTTCTTCCGCTACTTCCCGCGAAAAGAAGACGTTGTGCTCTTTGACGTGCTTGATCCCGTGTTCGCCGAGGCCTTCCGCTCCCAGCCGTCGGGGTTGACGCCGATCCAGGCGCTCCGCGCTTCTTTTCGCGAAGTCTTCGGCGCCCTGTCCGAAAAGGAGCGGGCCCAGCAGCGTGAGCGGGCAAAGCTCTTCCTCTCCGTCCCCGAGCTTCGCGCCGCCTGGATGGATCAGCTCACTACCGGGCACCAGATGATCGCAGAACTGCTGGCGGAACGCGCAGGGCGCTCAACTGATGATTTTGCGGTGCGAAACCTTGCGGGCGCCGTGCTCGGCGTGTGCCTGCCGGCGATGCTCCACGCCACCGAGGACCCGACCGGCAACGTCTTCCGGTCCATAGACCCCGCCCTCGCGCACCTCGAAGCGGGCCTGCCGCTCAGAGTCGATGCGTAGGAGCTAGCCCGACGTTCCTCAGCGAGCCGAGATCGGGGTGTAGGGACGCGAATCGTGCCCCTCGTAGATCTGCGTGGGACGGAAGATGCGGTTGTCGGAGAGCTGCTCCGCCCAGTGCGCAACCCAGCCGGCGACCCGGGACACCGCGAACACAGGAGTGAACAGATCGACCGGAATTCCCATGAGATCGTAGACGATGCCCGAGTAGAAATCGACGTTCGGCCAGATGCCTCGCTCGCCCAGGCGCTCAGCCGCCACCTTCTCCACTTCGACGGCGATGTCGTAGAGAGGCGTGCAGCCGAACTTGTCGAACAGCGGGACGCAAAGGCCCTTCAGGATGGTTGCGCGCGGGTCCATCGTCTTGTACTCGCGGTGCCCCATGCCGAAGATGACCTCTTTGTCGGCAATCTTCTCCTCGATCGTCCGCCGCGCGTTCTCGACCGAGCCGATCTCCTGCAGCATCCGCAGCACCCGTTCGTTGGCACCGCCGTGCAGCGGTCCGCTGAGGGAGGCGATTGCCGCGGCAACCGTGCTGTACGGGTCCGCCAGCGTCGAGCAGGCGACCATCGAAGTGAAAGTAGACGCGTTGACGGTATGCTCGATGTGCAGGATCAGGCAGACGTCAAATATCCGCTCGACGAGCGGATCCGGGAGCTCGCCGTTGATCATGTAGAGAAAGTTTGCTGAATGGCTGAGGTCGTCCAGCGGCGGAATCGGGTCTCGGCCTTGCCGCACGTTCTGGAAGGCAGCCAGGATCGTCGGAACCTGAGCGATCAGCCTGACTGTGGCCTGATGATTTATCTCGGGATCATCCGTGTTCCGCGGGTAGAAGAGGCCCATGGACGCCACGCCTGTCTGGAGCGCCGACATCGGATGGGCGGTCTTTGGGAAGAGTTTGATTATGTCAAGAATTGTCGGCTCAACGGCGCGATGCTCCGCCAGTTCGCGCCGAAACGACTCGAGCTGGCTAGCGTTCGGCAACTCCCCCTTCAGAATCAGGTAGGCGGTCTCTTCATAGGTGCTGTGCGCGGCCAGGTCCTGAATTGCGTAGCCGCGCAGCTTGAGGATGCCGCGCTGCCCGTCAATGTCGCTTATCCTTGACTTCGTGACGGGGATGCCCGCCAATCCAGGAACGTACTCGTGCTGTTCAATCCTTGTCGTCATCGTCGTTCTTCCCCGAAGCGGATGCGAGACCGTTTGCCTTTGGACTGCTGCACCTTCTTGAAATCCCGTCCCGAATGAATGTGAATAGTATCACATATCAGCCAAGAATGCGAGAGGGCGCGGCGAACCAGCGCTCTCTCCCGCCTATTCCTCGATCTTCTCGATGCGAAAATGGAGCGATCCGGCCGGCGCTGCCACCTCCACCTCCTCGCCCTCCCTGCGCGAAAGCAGCGCCCGTCCCATAGGCGAGTCGAACGATATCTTCCCCTCGCTCGCGTTGACTTCGCGGGGACTGACGAGGGTATAGCGAAGAGCTGACCCTGACTTGAGGTTGCGAAGGTGCACGGTGGCGCCGATCGCCACCTCGGACCGCGGCTCGACCGACTTCTCGACAAGCACGGCGTTGTGAAGGGCCGCCTCCACGTCGCGAATGCGCGATTCGAGATGCCCCTGCTGGTCACGGAGCGCATCGAGCGGCGCGTTCTCACGAAAGTCCTTGTCGGACATCGCTCGCTGCAACTCGGCCGCCAGCGTCGGCCGGCGGGAGCGGAGCTCCTCCAGTTCCGATTCCAGCGCGGCGATGCCTTCGCGCGTCAGGGTCTCGGGCGCCCGCTCAACGCGCCGCCGCGGTCCGACGGGAGTCTTCGTCTGCTTGGGCGGCCGGATCTGTACCGCCAGATTCGCGGACGTGAATCCTTTCTTCTTTGCAAAGGTAAGGAACGACCGCACCGGCTCCAGCTTGCGAGCCGCGTCAGCCAGGGTCAGGCCAAGGCTGTCAGGATACTTCGACACCTCGTGGCTGTTGAGCTCGGACAGTCGACGCTCGGTGCCGTACCAGCGAACGAATCGATGGACCTCCGCCTGAACGTCCTTTCGCTCCTCCGCTTGCAGTCCGGCGAGAAACATCTCCGCTGCTTGTCGTAGGGTGGGCGTTTCTTCCGAGATTGTTTGGACCCCCTTTGCTTTTCGATTTTAGGCAGCTTCAGACAGGGTGTCAAACCGACGCAGCCTCGACGAGACGGATGCTATAATCGGCCGAACGTTCTGGACGAGGATGCGACATGTCGGAGACGCTGCGGCAGGGCGCCCGCGCACTCGGCTTCGAGCTCAGCGGCCAACAGCTCGCCGCATTCAGTCGCTACGCCAACGTCCTGGTTTCGTCGGCGAAGAGCGCCGGCGTCACGGCCCTGCGAACCAGGGAGCGCATCGAGCAGCGTCACTTCCTCGAATCACTGGCGCTTGCCCGCGCCCTTCTCGACCAAGCCGTTCTTGATGAAACAACGCCCCTGAAGGTGATCGACGTGGGCACCGGCGCGGGAATCCCCGGCCTGCCGCTGCGGATACTGCTTCCCAAGGCTCGGCTAACCCTCCTCGACGCACGACAGCGCACGACCGCTTTTCTCGCGGATTTGCTCGACAGCCTGGTCATAGCCAACGTCCAGATCATGACGGCCCGGGCTGAGGACGCCGGACGTGATCCGTCATATCGTGAGCAGTTCGACCTCGCGCTTGCTCGAGCCGTCGCGCCGCTGCCGGTATTGCTGGAGCTGACGCTGCCCTTGTTGCGCGTGGGCGGTCGGCTCGCGGCCCCCAAGGGGAGCAGCGCTCTTCGGGAAATTGGGGCGTCTGGACACGCGTTAGATGAGTTGGGCGGCGCCGTTACGTCGAGCGACCGACTGAAGATTCCGGGCAGCGTGACTCTACAACGACTGGTCGTTGTAGAAAAGCGCTCCGCCACGCCTTCGCGCTATCCCCGCCGCGCCGGCATTCCGAGCAAGAGGCCCCTTTGACAAAGTATTGTGATTGTGATAATACACATTAAGGTTTTTGAGTTGCCCAGACGGCATGGGGTCCTTGCTGGAGGGAGGTCGCCAGCGAAAGGAGGCGAGGCGCGCACCTGAGGACAAGTGGACTGACAAGATGCGTCGCCTATGTGCGACAAACGCAAGGGAATAGGAGCGCAAAATGAACGTAAATGTCACACAAGCTGACATGCAAGGCATGTTCAATCGCCTAATGCGGCTGGCTCGCCTCGACACCACCGTATTCGACGAGGTGCGCCTGGATCCGGGAGCGACCGTGCCGGCTGTCATCGTCGTCGTCGTCGCTACCCTGCTGGCCGGCGTGGGTGGGTGGCTCTGGTGGACGATGACTCAGAGCTACGGCGACGGGGGCAAGGTGTTCATCCAATCCCTGATCCTGGGAAGTGTCTTCTCGATCGCGTTGTGGGTCGCTTGGCTGCTCATCGTCTACGTGCTGCTAACGCAGGTGTTCCGCGCTCAGGCCGACATTCAGCAGCTCGTACGCGTGATGGGTCTTGCCGCCGCCCCGCTGGCCCTGTCGGTGCTGATGTTCATTCCTGTGCTTGACTTCGGCATCGGCCTGGCGTCGCTCGCGCTGTTCTTCGGCCTGACGACGATTGCGGTTCGCTCGGCGACCAACGCGTCAGAAGGCGTCGTGCTGGTCTGCAACTTCGCCGGGTTCGCGGTCTGGGCGATCGTGCTCGGGCTATTGGTGACGAGCAGCAACTACTTTGCGCCCGGGTTCTTCTTGATGGACGCCGCGAACGAGGCACTGAAGTCGATAGCGAACTTCAAGTTCAACTTCAACATCGGCTCGTAAGCCGAGAGCGGGGCAAAAGCGGCAGGCGAGCGCCTTAGCCAGCAGCGCCCGCCCGCCTGAGTGAGGCGATTTCGTCTGGCGCGAGCCCGGCTTGGGACAACACTTCGTCGGTGTGCTGGCCGGGACAAGGCGCTGTCGTGCGCACGTGGCCGGGCGTCTCCGCGAGCTTCGTCGCGATCCCTACCTGAGGCACCTTCCCGAGCGTCGGGTGTTCTACCTCGATGACCATGCCGCGCTGCTGGTTGTGCCGGTCGGCGACGGCTTCGGCCAGCGATTGGACGGGCATGACGCAGGCCTCGGTGTCCTTCAGCACGTCCAGCCACTCGTCGCGGGTCTTCGTGAGGAAGCGCTCGCGGAGGCGGTGGAAGGTCTCTTCGTGGTGGGCAGCGTCGTACTGGAACGGCGCCAGGTCGTCGCAGCCGAGGACATGACACAAGTTGGCGAAGAAGTGGGCTTCCAGACAGCCGACGGCCAGCCAGCCGCCGTCCCTGGTCTGGTAGACGTTGTAGTATGGCACCCCGCCGTTCAGCATGCCCTCGCCGCGATGCTCCTCCTTGCCGCCGCTGGCGAAGTACTGGGAGAGCGCGGCGGCCAACAGGTACATGACGCCGTCGGACATGGCGATGTCGATGCGCTGGCCGCGGCCGGTCTTCTCCCGGGCCAGGAGGGCGGCGAGGATGGCGTAGGCGGCGTGCAGGCCGCCGGCGGCGTAGTCGGCGACGAGGTTGAGGGGGATCGCCGGCGGTCCGCCCGGCTGGCCAATCAGGTCGAGCGCACCGGAGACGGCGAGGTAGTCGATGTCATGGCCGGCAAGCGAGGCGTAGGGGCCGTCCTGGCCGTAGCCGGTGAGGGAGCAGTAGACGAGACGCGGATTCAGGGCGGCCAGGGCGTCGTAGTCGACGCCCAGGCGGTTGACGACGCCCGGGCGGAAGCCTTCGAGGAGGACGTCGGCGGTGGCGACGAGCCGGTAGAAGGCCTGTCGAGCGGCGTCCCGGCGGAGGTCGAGGATGATGCTGCGCTTGTTGCGGCCGAGGGCATTGTAGGCGGCGCCGCGCTCGAGGGCGTCGGGAGCGATGACCTGCTCGACGCGAAGGGGGGAGCGCATGGTGGCGGGCGGCGCTTCGATGACGATGACGTCGGCGCCCAGGTCGCCGAGGAGCATGGTGCAGAAGGGGCCAGGCGCGAGTCGGGAGAGGTCGAGGACGCGGATTCCTTCGAGCGGCATCATGACGGCGGGCCTCCGGGCTTCAGGTTCGGGCTGAGGCGATGATGGGGCAGGTGGCAATCGGTGTCAAGGCGGGCGGTTTGATTGACCAATTGAATTCAACTGTTTTTTTCATGCGTCTTCAGATTCGGGTTGCGCGCACTCAGATTCGAGATATTGCTCCAATTTGCGTCGAATGGCGGTCGAAAAGCGGGCATTATACATGAGTTTGGCGCTGACGATCATGAGGGCCTGAAAGCGGAGGCGCTCGCGGCGCTTGTGTCGCATGATGGCGGTCAGGACGGGCCGAAGCTCATCGCTGCCGGCCAAGGCGTCGATGGCGGTCTGGAACTGTCGGGAGTAGCGGCCGGTCTTCAGGGCATTAAGGTTGCCCTTGGGAGCGCCGGCGCCGGGTCTTCTTCCTCCACGTGGCATGGCGAAGCAATCGTATCAGGGCGCGGGCGGCGCGGCTACGCGGAAATGGCACTGCGGGCCTATCGACGGACTTGGGGGCCGCGGATCGCGGCCGGTGGATGTGGGTTTACGGATCTGAGGGATGAATCCCTCTGCACTTCCTCTTTTGCGGTTGCTCTCAAAGATTAGGATATGTGTTCGAAAGGAGGTTGCCAAGGGGTTGGTGACACGTGGAAGCGGCGACCCGCCTGGCTGCCGCATGCGCAAGTGAACGCTTTCTTCCCGCCCGCCCACCCAGGTAAGCTGAACAAGAATCTCAAAGGGGACACCCCTTTGAAACCCTGCCAGCGGGGCTCTGCCCCTCTGGACTCCCACCGCGTTGGCATGGAGTCTCAAAACGGACGTCCTGCCTAACGGCAGGCAGGCGCTTTGAGTCCCTCCTCCGGGGCGGTTCTTCGCCTCCAAAGGGGCTTCGCCCCTCTGGAGTCTCCCCATAAGTTTCAAGCCAGCCGGGTGGGAGCGGCCGAGCGAAGCGAGGCAACCCCGCGGGCAGATAGACGATGATACATCGTCGGACTTGAAATGCGTCGAGCACGCTGCTAGCTTGCGGGGCGGGCGGTTCTTCGCTAAACTGGACGTTCGGGAATGGGGCTGTAGCTCAATCGGGAGAGCGACTGCCTGGCAGGCAGTAGGTAGGGGGTTCGAATCCCCCCAGCTCCACCAATTCCCCCTAAGCGCGCATCCTTCCCACGAAGGATCGGGAAGCGGTGGTACCGCAAAGCAGCCCTCCGTTCCTGTGGGCGGGGGGCTTTCGATTGTCGATGACGCTGGAGGCGTCAGGAGGGGAAGAAGATGGTCATGGACGACGAGAGGGAACTCAGAGCCGGAGCTATCGCACTTTATGAGGAGGTTCCGCTCATAAACACCATGGTTAGCGTGGTTGCGCAAGCGTTTGCGTTTGGAGGCGCGACGCTCCACACGTTCAATTCTGGAGCCGCACAGGTTCCACAGGCATCCAGTTTGCTTGACGAGAGCCTGCTCAAGAAGGTGGTTGTGGGGTGGTCCGTCTACGGTCATGCCCAAGTGCCTCTCTCCGTCCGAGCAGACGGAGCGGTAGCGGCAACTGAGGATCAAGACGCGGCCGAGCCTGTCGTGCTTCAGACTCGCGAGCCCCGAGGGCCAGGGACGGACGGGCTACCACTCCTGTGGACAATCTCGATCAATGCACAGACAGTTCTGGATCATAGCCTATGGATTGCCACGCCAGAGATTGTAGAGCCGTTGATCAATTTCATGGGGCTCGAACCGTGGATGGTTCGTCCGGATCAACTGGCTATCGCCAACGTTGACGCCCTTTCGGTCGTGCTATCGTTCTTCGAAACCCAAGTCGAAGATCTCAGGCGGCAGTTCAAGTTTGAACTCCTTCGAGAGTGTGAGGAGTTGATTGCCCGCCAGAGCGTTTCGGTTGGAGTGGATCTCGAGTGGGGACAGGACATATCTGTGAAAGATTCGGCCTTGGGCCACGGGCCGACAGTCAAAGTCTTCGCTTCATGTGGCATTCCCTTGACAGGGTATGCGAGAACTAAACTGGAGCACGCGAGGCGCCTGGCGGATAGCGGCTTGATGCCTAGAAGCGTGGCTGCCGAAGCCGAAAGATGGTTCTCGTAGGGGATTGTAGGTGACATGGACGCAACCGACCAGCTGGCGATCTTCCTGAGAATGGTGCTGGCGGCCGCGCTTGGCGGCTTCATCGGCATCGAGCGCGAGCTGCGCGGCTATCCGGCCGGCGTCCGGACGATGGCGCTCGTAGCGCTGGGCGCATCGCTGTTCACGGAGATATCGCTGATAACCAGCGGCGAGGACCGCATTGCGGCCGGCATCGTGACCGGCGTGGGCTTCCTGGGCGCGGGCGTCATCTTCCGCGAAGGCTACACGATAAAGGGGATAACGACGGCGGCGACGGTCTGGTCGGCGGCAGCGATCGGCATGGCGGTGGGAAGACATCTCTACTGGGCGGCGGTGCTCGGATCGGTGCTCATCTTCCTGCTGCTGGAAGCGAGGCCGGTCGTGAAGGCAATAGACGACTTCCTGCAGAGGCACGTGCCGCTGCTAGTGGAACGCGAGCCCGAAGAGACGAAGAGGAACCATAATGACGGAAGATAGATACAATCCGCCGGAGATCGAGAGGAAGTGGCAGGCGCGTTGGGAAGCCGACGAGCTGTATCGCACGCCGGACGACGACCCGCGCCCGAAGTGGTACGCGCTCACTATGTTCCCCTATACCTCCGGCGACCTGCACGTCGGACACTGGTACGCGATGGCGCCCTCGGACGTGCAGGCGCGCTACAAGCGAATGCGCGGCTACAACGTCCTCTTCCCGATGGGGTTCGACTCGTTCGGGCTGCCGGCGGAGAACGCGGCGATCAAGCTGCAGACCCACCCCTACGTCTGGACGGCGCGCAACATAGAGAACATGCGGCGGCAGCTCAAGTCGATGGGGGCGATATTCGACTGGTCGCGCGAGGTGGTTACGTCGGACCCCGAGTACTACAAGTGGACGCAATGGTGGTTCCTGCAGCTCTACAAGAACGGCCTGGCCTATCGAGCGGAGGCGCCGGCGAACTGGTGTCCTTCCTGTCAGACGGTGCTGGCGAACGAGCAGGTGCTGCCGGACGGCACCTGCGAGCGCTGCCACACGCCGGTGACGCGTCGGAACCTGGCGCAGTGGTTCTTCCGCATCACGCGCTATGCCGACGATCTGCTGGACTTCAGCGAGATCGAGTGGCCGGAGCGGATCATGACGATGCAGCGGAACTGGATCGGCCGCAGCGAGGGGACGATGATCGCCTTCGGGCTGGAATCGCCGGAGGTCGACAACAACCAGATTCGCGTCTTCACGACGCGGCCGGACACGATCTACGGCGTCACGTTCATGGTGATGGCGCCGGAGCACCCGCTGGTGCCGCACATCACGACGGAGGCGCAGCGGGCGGAGGTGAACGAGTACGTCGAGCTGAGCCGTCGGGCGACGGAGATCGAGCGGCTGTCGACGGAGCGGGAGAAGACGGGCGTCTTCACGGGCGCTTACTGCACGAACCTGCTGAACGGCGAGAAGGTACCCATCTTCATCGCCGACTACGTGCTGCTGACGTACGGCACGGGCATCGTGATGGGCGTCCCGGCGCACGACCAGCGCGACTTCGAGTTCGCGCAGAAGTACGACATTCCGGTCCGCGTCGTTATCGCGCCGGCGGGCTGGACGGGCGAGCCGCTGTCGGAGGCATACATCGAGCCGGGGGCGATGGCGAACTCGGGGCCCTTCGACGGGCTGCCGAACGAAGAGGGTAAGGCGGCGGTGACGAGGCACCTGCAGGAGCGCGGCCTGGGCGGACCGACGGTGAACTATCGCATTCGCGACTGGCTGCTGTCGCGGCAGCGCTACTGGGGCGCGCCGATCCCGATCATCCACTGCGAGAAGCACGGCGAGGTGCCGGTGCCTGAGAAGGACCTGCCGGTGCTGCTGCCGCCGGACGCCGAGTTCAAGCCGACGGGGGAGTCGCCGCTGGCGCGTCATCAGGGGTTCGTGAACGCGGCCTGCCCGATTTGCGGCGAGCCGTCGCGTCGGGAGACGGACACGATGGACACGTTCGTCTGCTCGAGCTGGTACATGTACCGCTACGCCGACCCGCACGACCGCGAGCAGGTGGTGTCGCCGGAGCTGGCGCACAAGTGGCTGCCGGTCGACCAGTACACGGGCGGCGCGGAGCACGCGGTCATGCACCTGCTGTACTCGCGCTTCTTCGCGCGGGCGGCGAAGGACCTGGGGGTCATCGACTTCCGGGAGCCGTTCACGCGGCTGTTCAACCAAGGAACGATAATCGCCGGGAAGGCGAAGATGAGCAAGTCGCGCGGCAACGTGGTGGCGCCGGATGAGTACGTTTCGCGGCAGGGCGCCGACGCGGTGCGCGTCTACCTCATGTTCATCGGGCCGTGGGACCAGGGCGGCGAATGGGACGATTCGGGGCTGGCGGGCATCTGGCGCTGGCTGAATCGCGTCTGGACGCTGGTGCTTTCGCCGACGGAGACAACGCGGCAGGCTAGGGCGTCGCAGGTGCGCGAGCTGCGGCGGATGACGCACAAGACGATCCGTCGGGTGACGGAGGACGTGCAGCGGTTCCGCTTCAATACGATGGTGGCGGCGATGATGGAGTACACGAACTACCTGGCGCGGCTGCGCGAGAGCGGGCCGGTCGACGAGGCGGGCTGGCGGGAGGCGATGTCGTCGCTGATGCTGCTGCTCGCGCCGTCGGCGCCGCACGTTGCGGAGGAGCTGTGGGACCGGACTGGGAACGCGTACAGCATCCATAACCAGCGCTGGCCGGAGTGGGACGCGGAACTGGCGGCGGAGGAGGAGATCACGCTGGTGGTGCAGGTTAACGGGAAGCTGCGCGACCGCATCCAGGCGCCGGCGGACGTGAGCGAGGAGCGGGCGAAGGAGCTGGCGCTAGCAAGCGCGAAGGTGCAGCCGTATGTTGCGCAGAGGCGTACCGAACGGATAGTCTACGTCCCTGGGCGCCTCATCAATATAGTCGTAACCTGACCAAGGCGGTCCTTCTTATGTGTGACAAGCATGGGTTCGTATTTGAGTTCGACAAAGCATACAACCAGCAACTCATCGAGAAGTTCGAGGCCAGCCCGCAGCACCAGCTCACGCCGGACGTTGCGCAGGCGCAGAAAGGCGTATACGCGCTCTATCACAGGGGGGAGCTAGTGTATGCGGGCAAGGCGTTGAACACCACGGTTGCTCGGCGCTTGGGGGAGCACTATCGGAAAATCGCCAGCCGCGCGAACATTAACGTCTCAGAGGTTTCCTGTCGCTTCCTGCTCATACAGGGCGACTGGTTTGTGCGTGCGGCCGAAGACGCTCTTATTCAACACTACCGGCCTCTCTGGCAGAGTAGCGGCTTTGGAAGTCATGTGCCCGGCAGAGGTCGACCGGGGATACGTGTGAGTGCCTGGGACAAGCAATATCCACCGCGCAAATAGACCCTTTTTCTAGGTCAGGCGCGCAGCACAACGGCCGCGTCATAGAGTTGTGTCTTTTGGCGGCATTCCACACCTCCGCCGTTCCTCACGGAAGAACCGACAATGCTGTTCCCGACGCGTTTCTTCCTTACGATTCGGATTTCGTCAACTGACAGCCCTTGCTGCTCAGCCATTTCTGCCAATAGCCTGTCCACTTTGAATTCCATCCCCTGGATAATCGAATTTCCGACGACGACGATGGCATAGGCCCCTGGCTTCAGCTGGCGCTTGAGCAATCCCAAGAACCGGAACGAGTCATTGCAATAGACGGTGACGTAGTTGGCCCAACCCGGCCCACCATAGGCGCCTCGACCGACGTTCAAACCGCGGAGGTGCTCTATCCGTTCCGCTACCTGCGGAAAATCGAACTCCAAGTTCAAACGCTCGCCCTGCCGCACGGTCTGCCAGAACTTCCCATAGCTATCGCGTTCTAGATCGCGCGGGCCATTCCCATTGTGCCCCAGATCGAGCCAGTGCAACTGCGGCCGGGTGTTCCTCACATAGTGATAGTTGTTCATGTAAGGTGGGGATGTTATGACGAGCGAGACCTGACCAGGGGACAGCGTTGAATCGAAGTATGAGCCCTCGATCACTCTTCTCTCTCGTTGCCGCCACTCTCCGCCGTGTGCCGCCTGGGCCCATTCTATGTCCTCGAGCATCTCGTCGAGCCTTCGGCAGATCGGGAGCGCAACAGAGGCGTTCTCAATGAGCGGCTTCCCGGCGCCTGGCCGAGAGCTGAGACTCGGCTCGTAAGTATAGTTTGACACCGACACCATCGTCGCTCCGAGGGCTGTTCTGAACAGCGCGTGCAGCGGCTCTTGCAGCGCTGCCGTTTGCCCCAGAGCGTAGAGGAACTTTGCTTCGACGGGGCTGCTAAAGAACGGAATGCGACTGCGGAACGGGGCTCGACCGACGCCTCGGAGAGAATCAAGAATCGGGTTGATCGCTTCATCTCCGCCCTCGGACCATTTGCGGTCGAGTCCGGACTCGAAGCTCTCCACCGCTGATCGAAAGGCGGTGATTTGTGTCCTGAAGGCGTCTGGGACCACCTCGACGCAATTGATCTTCGTGCGCGCAGCCAGAGCCGCAAATGGGTTGATCTCGTAACCCACGGTATTGCAGCCTGCTTTCAGTGCCTCGACGAGTGTCGTCGCCACACCCGCGAAAGGATCGAGCACGTAGGATTTCGCCCTGTTGCGTTTCGGCAGATATGCGTCAATGGCATCCGCGACGAACCGAGCTGAGAAGCCGGCGATCCAGGGGACCCACCGATGCACAGGCAGAACCTTATTCTCGCCTGCGGCAGCGTCCCGTAATTCGTTCTTTCCGTTCGGCCGGTATCGGTTCTCGAACGCAAGCTGCTGCCTGATGCGCGCCGTCATACCTAGCTCCTGTACATCGTCTTGCCACCGCGCCGAGCATGCTTGTGGCTGTCGCCCCAGTAGTCCTGCAGGCTGTCCAGATATCGCTCCACTTCTTCTCGGGATCGGTGTCCTGGTCGAGCTTTCTCTTTTGGGCCAGTGTAGCCGCTTTGCGACACCAATTGCTTATATCGAGACTGGGCTTCCTTCAGGGTGCGGAAGCGCCCGTCAATCTGACCATCTTTGACGACGTAGTAGTGACCGTCTCGAGGCACCGAGGCCGTGCAATATTCAAGGGACAGATGGATATCGGGAATAGACTGCCGGTAGGGTTCTGTGGCTTTTGCGCACACTTATTCTACCCTTCGGCTCATTATAGACAAGCACTCTGTTGCTGTGAACCCCTCACGGCCTCTAAGTGGAAATATCTGGAGAAAACGCGAACCCAAGGCGATGCGCGTTTCGGGATGCGAGCTGCCCTAGGCACGACGGCTAGCGGACGCGCTCCTGCGCCTTGTTCTCCATGCTGTCGACGCCGGCTCGCACACTGCCCAGGAACGCCGATAGCTGCGACTCCAGCTTTCGCAGCATCTCCAGCGCGTAGCGGTCCGCCTCCTCCATCTGCTGCGCCGCCACCGTCTCGGCCGCACCGAAACGCACACGGATCCGCTCCTCCGTGTCCCGCAGCATCGACTCGGCCTGCCGCTCCGCTTCCTGGATGATCTCCGCCGCCTTCTCTTCCGCTGCCTTGACCAGCCCGTTGTCCGTCAGGCGCAACTCCACGTCCTCTTGCGCCTGCGACACCAGATGCTGCGACTCTTCGCGCGCTTTCAGCAGCAGCTCGTCCTTCTGCGCCAGCAGCTCCTGCGCCTCCCGCAACTCCTTCGGCGCGGCGACGCGCATCTGGTCGATAAGGTCGAGCAGCTTGCGACGGTCGATCGCCACACGCCCGCCGATCGGCAGCTTCGTCCCTTCGGCGACGAGCTCTTCGAGACGGTCGATGAGAGCGAGGATGTCGATGATCAACCTCCGCGCGAACCGGGTCTCGCCATGCCATATATCTTCTCGGTCAGCGCCTGGGAGACGTGCGCCGGCACCAGGTCCGCAACGTTGTAGCCGAGGCGCGCGACCTCACGAATCCGCGTGCCGCTGATGAACAGGTGGTCGAGGCTGGCCATGAGATAGACGGACTCGATCTCGGGGGCGATCTTCTTGTTCATCAGCGCCATGTCGAACTCGGTCTCGAAGCCGGTGACGGCGCGAATGCCACGGACCAGCACGGTCGCGCCCTGCTCGCGGGCAAACGCAACCGTCAGGCCGCTGAACGGCTCGACAGTGACGGTCGGAAGGTCGCGGACCGCTTCCCGGAACAGTTCGACGCGCTCGGCGGTAGAGAAGAGCACGTCCTGGTCCTTAATATCGAAGACCGCTACCACGACACGGTCGAACATGCAGGCGGCACGACGGACGATGTCGAGATGGCCGTTCGTGACGGGATCGAAGCGGCCGGGATACATGGCGATGACCACTAGCTGCCTCCTCGACGATAGATGGAGATGACCGTATCTCCGTGCCGCCGGCTGACGGCCAGACCGAGCTTGCCGAACCTGCCGGGCGGCTCTTTGCGCTTGGAGTGCTCCAGAACGAGCACTGTTGCCGGCCCAACCAGGGCAGAGGCACCGATGCTCTCGAGCACCGAATCGGCCCGCTCGTCCTGATATGGCGGGTCAGCCAACACGAGGCTATACTCGCCGCTCAGTTTCGTCAAGACCCTCTCCGCCGGCAGGCAGAAAACCGCTGCCCGCTCGTTGAATCCCGCCGCCGTCAGGTTTTCCTGAATCACGCGGCAGAAACGAGACTCTCTCTCGACGAAATCGCAGGAAGCGGCGCCGCGGCTAAACGCCTCGATGCCGAGGGCGCCGGTGCCGGCGTAGAGATCGAGCGCGCGCGTCAGGTCGGCTCCCATCGAGGCCAGCATGTCGAAAATGACGCCGCGGACCAGGTCTGAGGTGGCGCGAAGGCCGCGCTCGCTGCCGCCCTTCAGCCGCCTGCCGCGGGCTGTTCCGGCAATCACGCGCACGGCGTCGTTGCCTCCGAAGTCACGTTCCCTGACAAGTTGAGCGCTGGCGGTCGCAATCAGGAACCGACCGTAAGGACGAGGCGCTGGCCGACACGGGCCACGCCGTCGCTGATGATGAGGGTGACGTGGTATTCGCCGGGCTGATCGGGGGCGATCCAGGTGACCGCGCCGGTGGCCTTGTTTTGCAGCTGCCCGCCGTCGGCTTCCCACTGCGGGACGAGGAGCGATCCGTTAGGCCGGGCAAGCGATACCTTGCCGCTGTCAAGGAAGTTGCCGATAACGGGCCAGATGTCTGCGCTGCCCGCGCTGTCGGAGACGTTTCTATCGCGAAGCCGCCGAGGTTGAAGGACTGGACGAGCTGCAGCTTGAAGGCGACGCTGAAAGCGTTCTCGAGCCAGACGGTGCGCGCGCCGCCGAGGCCCGGGTAAACAAAAGAGACCGCTTCGGCCTGCGAGTCCCAGGTGAAGCCGCTTGCGCCATCTGCAGTGTCGATGTTCGTGGCCTTCACGCCGACCGATTCGCCGGGATTTATGCCATCCGTCTTGTCGGCCGAAAGCACGCTGCCGAGCGCCAGCGCGTCGAGATCAGTTATCGAGTTCAGGCCTTCGCCCCCCTTTTCGACGCTGAACGGGCTGATTCGCAAGACAAGTTTGGCCGGGGCGACCTTCGTGTCGTCGATGAGGTACTGGAGAACCTGGTTGGTGTCCTTGTAATAGACGGAAGGGTCCGTCTCGGGGCTGAGCTCGATGAAGTCGGCGACCTGGGAAAGGCGAGACCAATCATAGGCGCCGCTGTTCCAGTTCGACCCCTGTTGCTCGGGCATAGGCGCCGTGACGGTGAGGACGAGCTTCCGCAGGTGAAGCTGGTCGGACAGGTTGCTAAGGAACTCGCTGAAATCGTCCTTTCGAAGCGAGTCGATGGGCCCGTAGTCGATCTCGACGCCGTCGTAGTGGCCGGCCTCTACCATGGCGAGAATGGCGTCGATATGGGAAGCGCGCAGATCGGGCGAGGCCATTATCGCGTCAACGGCCGCGGCGCCGTCAGAGCCCGTGGCGCGTATGCACGGCCGGACGGGCAGGCCGGCGGGCAGCGAGGCAGTCGTGGGGCTGCCGGAGAGCGATCCATCGGCCTGCGGCGAGAAGTCGACGGGGTCGACGACGGAAAGGTCTTGCACCGCGGCTGAGCTAGGCTGGGTGCCGGCAGGGAGATAGCCGATGAGCTGTCGCGCGGAGCCGCCGCGTTGCAGGATGACGATGTTGGGGGGAATTTCGTCGACTTTCGCTTCGACGACAGTGCCGCTGGCGCCCAGGGTGGCGTCGCCGAGCCGCTGCCAGCCGCTCTTCTCCTGGCTGTAGGCTGAGAGATTGCGGCCGTCGCTCAGCTTGTCGGAAAGCTGAAGGGTAATGGTGGCGGGGCCCTGGATGGTGCCCGACACCGACACGTCGTAAAAGGCGCTCACCGCTTCGAGGCCGTTGGGCAGCTGGGGCATGTTTTTCCGCGCCGTGGTCTTGATGTTCGGGGTGCTTCCACCACTGCTGCCGCCCCCACCGCCGCGACTCAGCAGCGAGATCGGCGGCAGAATGAGGACGAGCAGGAGCGCGCCGAGAATGAGCATCGTCAGGATGACGATGCGGCTTCTGCCAGCGGGAACGGTGGGCCCGGACGGTCGTTGCGGGCGCAGCAGGTCGTCGAAGGGGCCGCGGTCATCCGGAGGCGCGCCGGAAGGTTCCCTCAAATCGCCTCCGCTCATTGCGTCGCCCTCTGGCGCTCTTGCGGGGTGACATTCACGGTCATCTGCTTGCCGTCGCGATCAAAAACGACGGGAATGGTCTGACCCGGCGTCAGGCGGCCGAGGGCGTTTATGAAGGGCATGTCCTGGTTGACGTCGATGTCGCCCATTCGAAGGATTACGTCGCCCTGCTGGATGCCGGCATCGGCGGCGGGCGACCCGGCGGTGACGCTGACAACCGCGGCGCCGTGGTCGTCGGCGAAGCCGGCGAGAGCGCCGACCTGGGGCGTGAGGTCTTCGTGCGAGACGCCCAGGTAAGCGCGCGGGTAGCTGCCGCTGTCGATGATGCTTTTGGCGATGGGGGCGGCGACGTTGCTGGAGATGGCAAAAGCAATGCCTTCGACGGCCTCGCCGCTGTCCGTGCTGCGAATCACGCTCGTGTTCAGGCCGACCAGCTCGCCTTCCGCGTTGAGGAGCGCGCCGCCGCTGTTGCCGTGGTTGACCGCGGCGTCGGTCTGAATCAGATCTTCCATGTAGACGCCCTGGCTCATCCAGCGACGGTGAAGGCCGCTGACGACGCCGGTCGTCACCGAGTCACGAAACTCGCTGAGGGCGCTGCCGATCGCGACGACTTCCTGTCCGGGCTTGAGAGCGTCGGAGTCGCCCCAGGGGAGCGCCTGAAGGCCATCGGCGTCGATCTTTATGACGGCGAGGTCCGTGAACGGGTCGTCGGAGCTGACGAGGGTGGCGGGAAACTCCCGGCCGTCGTAAAGGTCAACGGTCAGCTGGCCGGCGTTCTGCACGACGTGCTGGTTGGTGATGATGTAGCCGCGATCGTCGATGATGACGCCCGAGCCGGAGGCGCTCTGGCCGGTCAGCAGGCTGGAGCCGCTCGCATCGGCGCCGAGGTTGTTGGTAATCGTCACGACCGAGGGCAGCGCTTTCTGGGCGGCGCTGGTGATAGCGGAGCTTTCATTCAGTGTCACGTACTGCTGCTCGACGGTGGATGCGGCTTCGGGGGCCGGCGCGGAATCGTTGTGGGACACTTTCAGGGCAAGGACGGCTCCAGCCACGCCGCCGACGATTCCCGCGATGAGCACGAGAAAGAGGACCGGCAGCGCTTGCCGGGGGGGATGGCTGTCTTGCTCCATGAAGACTCTCAGTGGTTGCGTTCAGGGCTGATCTCCGTCATTCTAGCACGACGCCTCTCCCTCCTCAACCATGGTTTCGCGGGAATGCTTTACAAAGGGAACGGCTTCTCCTATAATAATGGCCGACGCACAAGTGGCGACAACGACTGAGGGCAATGCCTCTCAGTCTCTTTTTTGAATCTATTCAGGAGCGCGAGAGATGCCCGACAAGCCAGTTCCTTTGACGCGAGAAGGTCTGGCCAGGCTGGAAAAAGAGCTGGAGCACCTGCGAACGGTACGCCGGCAGGAGGTGGCGGAGCGCATCCATGCCGCCAAGGAGCTTGCCAGCACGCAGAACAACGCCGAGTACGAGGACGCCAAGAACGAGCAGGCGTTCGTCGAAGGGCGGATCTTGACGCTCGAGAAGATCATTCAGAACGCGGAGCTTATCAACGAGGAGGAGGCGCACCGCTCGAAGAAGGTGCAGCTAGGCTCTCACGTGACCGTGCTCACCGCCAAGGGAACGAAGGAGACGTACACGATCGTCGGGAGCGCGGAGGCGGAGCCTAAGGAAGGGCGCATCAGCAACGAGTCGCCGGTCGGGCGAGCGCTTATGGGGAAGGGCGTCGGCGACGCGGTCCACGTGGAGGCGCCGGCCGGCGCAATCCGGCTCACTATTACCGGCATATCTTAGAGCGAGGTCGATCGTCGGACGGGCGGGCGAGCCGGGAGCAAGGGCCGCCCGCTTCTTGATATACGGCTGGGGGAAGGCATGGGCCTCAGGGACGAGCAGAGCTTCGAGCTGCGGCGAGAGAAGCTGGACCGGCTGCGGGTCCGGGGAATAGACCCGTATCCGCCGCGGTTCCATCGCACGCACACGGCCGAGGCGGCGTCCGAAGGGTTCCTGGCGTGGGAGAAGGCGGGCTCCGAGGGCGAGGCGCCCAGCGTCACCGTCGCCGGGCGAATGACGGCGCTGCGGGACATGGGGAAGGCGACCTTCATCGACCTGCACGACGGCTCCGGCAAGATGCAGATCTATCTGAAGAGCAACGTCGTCGGCGAGAAGGCGTACGAGATGCTGCACGACCTCAACGTCGGCGATTTCGTCGGGGTGAGCGGGCGTCTCTTCCGCACGCGCGCCGGCGAGATAAGCGTCGAGGCGGCGGAGTACAGCCTGCTGGCGAAGTCGCTGCAGCCGTTGCCGGAGAAGTTTCACGGGCTGGTCGACACGGAGACCCGCTATCGCCAGCGCTACCTCGACCTCATCGCCAACGAGGACGTGCGGCGGCTGTTCGCGCTGCGAAGCGCCATCATCGACGCGATCCGGCGGTTCATGGTCGGGCGCGGCTTCATGGAGGTGGAGACGCCGGTGCTGATGCCGGAGGCCGGCGGCGCGGCGGCGACTCCCTTCGTCACGCACCACGAGGCGCTGGACCGTGACCTGTATCTGCGAATCGCGATGGAGCTGCACCTGAAGCGGCTGATCGTCGGCGGGTACGACCGGGTCTTCGAGATCGGGCGCGTCTTCCGCAACGAGGGGATTTCGACGAAGCACAACCCCGAGTTCACGATGATGGAGTCGTACGAGGCCTACGCCGACTACAACGACGTGGCGGCGATGGTCGAGGAGCTGGTGTCGTGGGTGGCGATGGAGGCGCTGGGAACGACGCAGGTCGCCTTCGAAGAGCAGACGATCGAGCTCAAGCCGCCCTGGCGAAGGCTAACGGTGCACGAGGCGCTAAAGCAGTACGCGCAGGTCGACCTGGAACACTACCGTCGCGACGAGGCCAGCCTGCGCGACCTGATCCGGCGCATGGGCGTCGAGACGGCGCCGGACGCAAGCTGGGCGAAGCTGGTCGACGAGCTGCTGTCGGCGAAGGTCGAGCCGGAGCTCATCCAGCCGACGTTCCTGATGGATTACCCGGCGCCGCTATCTCCCCTGGCGAAGCGCAAGCCGGACAACCCGGAGCTGGTGGAGCGCTTCGAGCCGTTCGCGGCCGGGCTGGAGATGGGCAACGCCTACACGGAGCTGAACGATCCGCTGGACCAGCGGCAGCGGCTTCTGGAGCAGGCGCGTCGGAAGGCGGCGGGCGAGAGCGAGGTGGAGATGCTGGACGAAGACTTCCTGCTGGCGCTGGAGCACGGGATGCCGCCGGCGGGGGGCCTGGGCATCGGCATCGACCGGCTGGTGATGCTGCTGAGCGGGCGTCGCTCAATCCGCGAGGTGATCCTCTTCCCGCAGCTTCGAACGAAGGAGTAGCGGTGGGCGAATACAGGGCGGTCATCTTCGATATGGACGGCGTGCTCGCGGATAGCGAGCCGCTTTATCATCAGGGCCTGAACGAGGTGCTGCGCGATTTCGGCCTGTCGATCACAGAGGAGCAGCACACGGCGCTGCTCGGCATGACGGTGCCGGCGACGTGGGACGCGATCTTCGAGTGGTACTCGCCCGACGCCAGCTACGACGAGTGCGTGGCCCGCTACGACAAAGCGATGGTGCGACTCCTCAGCCAGCCGCAGTCACCGCTGCCCGGCGTGCGCGAGCTGCTGTCGGAGCTGAAGCGTCGCGACGTACCGCGGGCGCTGGCGTCGTCGTCCTGGCCGAACTGGGTGGAGGCGCTGCTGAAATCGACCGGCCTCGACGGCAGCTTCAACGTCTGCGTGTCGAGCACGTCGGTCGAGAACGGGAAGCCGGCGCCGGACATCTTCCTCTACACGGCAGCGAAGGTCGGGGTCGCGCCGGAGCAATGCGTGGTACTTGAGGACAGTCGCACGGGCATCCTGGCGGCGAAGGCGGCGGGAACGTACGCGATCCAGGTGCGGGCGGCCTCGACAGCGCTGCCACCGCTGCCGGAGGCGGACCTGGTGCTGGAGAGAGTGTCGGATTTCCCGCTGTCGCTGGTGGAATAGAACCCACATCTCTTCCCGATCCACGAAAGGACGCTTGCGGGAGGGCGGGTGGGAAGATCAGCATTTATGTTAAGCGAAGCGGCAGCGGCAGCTTGTGGATCCGTCCTGCCATTCCGTCTGACCGCCCGCCGCTCGACGGGGCAGGGGCTCGGCTGCTAGAATCGCCTCTTGATGGAGAAGCACTTCACCGTTACCGGCTTCGTCGTCCGCGGCGACCGAACGCTTCTCCTGTGGCATCCGCTGCTCAAGATGTGGGTGCCACCCGGCGGCCACGTCGAGCCGAACGAAGACCCGCAGGAGGCGCTGTTGCGCGAGATCCGCGAGGAGACGGGCCTGGAGGCGCAACCCATCGTCGATGAACGGCGGCTGGGTGTGCCGTATCCGCAGGAGATAGCCGCGCCGGTGACGATACTCATCGAAGATAGCGCCGAGCCGGGACCGCCGCACAAGCACGTCGACCTCATATACTTCTGCAGCGCCGTCGGCGAGCCGCCGGAGCCGCGTCGCGACGAAAGCCACCTGACGTGGGTGGACGAGACGCAGCTACGGGAGAACGAGCCGCTGCCGGCCGGGGACGGCGTGAGCGCGGCGGTGCCGGAGGACGTGCGCCTGCTGGCGTTGCGGGCAATCGAGGCAGCAAGAACGGAGTCCTGCCATGCCGGATAACGACGAAGACAAGGCACAGAAGCAGAAATCTCTTCGTGAATCTATGGGGGCGCTACGCTGGCTGTACGCGGTGGTTGCGGGCTTCGCGGTGACCGCAGCCGTCGAGAGGTGGGCCGTCGACGGCGAACAGGGCGCCGACCTCCGCTTCAACGGTGACCTCCTCGCGCTGGTCGTCTTCACCCTCTTCGTCGTTAGGTTCTCCCACGGAACAATTCGGCACTTCCAGAGACTGTACGACGAACGGCTTGCCGGCGATTGTCGTTCATACGAACCGCTGCTTGATTTCTTTGCCCTCTTCCTTGAGGCTATCCTATTCTTGTTGATGGCCTACAGTCTGCGCGATCACCTCCAGTTCGCCGTTCTCCTCTTCTCGGTGGTTGTGGTTGATAGCGTATGGATAGGCATTTCTCTCCTTAAACCCCAGACCAGCCGAACGCCCAAGAACTGGCTCCTGGCCAATTCGTTCTTCCTTGTTGCCATTCCCTTTTTCATCTGGGGTAGGGAAGACCTGCCGCTCCTCCCTGTGTTGGGAGTGTTGGCGGTTGTTCACACCTTTTCCGACTACGTGTTGCCGGACAATTGGGACTTCTACTTTCCTGGCGTTCCGGAGGCCCCGCCGGTTGCGTATGTTGCCGGACACTTGAGAGGACACGGAATGTGGAAGAATGCTAACCAGCAATCCGTTAAGATGGCGGCGACAATCACCAGCCAGGGGCAATAAGCGGTGCTGAGCCTGCAGTTCGTGCGCGAGAATGCGGAGGCCGTTCGCAAGGCGCTGCGAGACCGCGGCGAAGAGGCGTCGGTCCTCGACGAGATGCTGCGCCTGGACACGGAGCGCCGCGAAGTGCTGGTCGAGTCGGAGGCGCTGCGGGCGGAGCGCAACGAGCTGGGAAAGCGTATCGGCGCGGCGAAGGACGCGTCGGAGAGACAGAAGCTCATCGAAGAGATGCGGGTCAAGTCGGAGCGAATTGACACGCTGGAACCGCGGCTGAAGGAGGCGGAGGAGCGAACGCGGGCGCTGCTCCTGGAGCTGCCGAACATCCCGCATCCCGATACGCCTGTCGGAGCCGGCGAAGAGGAGAACGTCGTCGTTCGGACGGAGGAGCGGCGGCCGTTCGAGCTCGACTTCGAGCCGCGACCGCACTGGGAGATCGGCGAGCGGCTGGGGATCATCGACTTCGAGCGGGGCGTGAAGCTTTCGGGCTCGCGGTTCTACGTGCTGAAGGGCGCGGGCGCGCGGCTGGAGCGGGCGCTGATCGCCTGGATGCTGGACCTGCACATCGAGCAGGGCTACAAGGAGGTCTATCCGCCGTTCGTCGTCAAGGAGGAGTGCCTCTGGGGCGCCGGCCAGTTGCCCAAGTTTCGCGATAACCTTTACCACGACGTCGAGGACGACCTGTGGCTGGTACCGACGGCGGAGGTGCCGATAACGAACCTGCACCGCGACGAAATTCTGGAGCCGGGCGAGTTGCCACTCCACTACGTCGCCTACACGCCGTGCTTCAGGCGCGAGAAGATGAGCGCCGGCCGCGACGTGCGGGGGATCAAGCGCGGTCATCAGTTTGACAAGGTGGAGATGTACAAGCTCTGCGCGTCGGAGGAGTCGGACGAGGAGCTGGAGCGGCTGCTGGGCGACGCGGAAGAGACGTGCCGCCGGCTGGGACTGGCGCACCGCGTCAAGCTGCTATGCACGGGAGACCTCGGCTTTTCCGCGACGAAGGCGTATGACGTGGAGGTGTGGGCGCCGGGCTGCGGCGAGTGGCTGGAGGTGAGCACGTGCTCCAACTGCGGCGACTTCCAGGCGCGTCGGGCGGGGCTTCGGTTTCGTCGAGAGCGGGGAGCGAAGGCGGAGTTCGTGCACACGCTGAACGGCTCCGGGCTCGGGCTGCCACGGACGCTGGCCGCGGTGCTCGAAAGCTATCAGCAGCGCGACGGGTCGGTCATCGTGCCGGGAGCGTTGCGGCCGTACGTGGGCGGCGCCGAGGTGATCGGGCCGGCGGGATAGGCGCTATTTCGGCATGAACTGCTCGATGGTCATCGCCGGCAGCGTCATCAACTGGAGCGTGCCGCGGGAGCCGAGTTCCACCGATATCTTGACGATGACGTCGTTGTTCGGCGCTTCGATGACGTTCACGAAGTCGTAAGGGCCGAGCGTCGCGTACTGGGCGAGGATCTTGCCGCCCATCGACTCGACTTCCTTGTTGACCTCTCGAATGCGCTCGGGGCGCGCTTTGATCGTCTTGCGACCCTCATCCGTGAGATTGCTGAGCATGATGTAGAGCGCCATCTGTCCTCTCCTTCCCTGGCTAGGTCTCGCGCTGCCTTCCCTCATCATACGTTGCGACATCGAGCCGCTACAAGGCCCATGACGGTCGCTCCGTGCCAAGGTATTCTATACAGTTACTGGGCGGTCGTCGGGAATCGAAGCCGCGCTCCCGGCGGCTTGAGCGGCAGTGATAGAACGAGAGGGACGGCGTCTGGCCGCCCCTCTCTGGTATCGAAACGATGCCGCTAGCCGCTATGCTTGCTCTTTCGCCTCAGGCCGATCGCACCGGCGACCGCAAAGGCGCCGAGGGCGCCGCCGAGGGCCGCGGGCAGGACCGGAAAGCTTCCACCGCCGCTCGAGCCGCTGCCCGTGACGGGAGCGCTCAACTGCGGGGCCGCGCCGCCAGACGGTGTGGCCGTGGGCCGGACGACCGGCCTTGGGGTGGCGGTCGGCGGGACGGCCGTGCTCGTTGGGCTGGGCGTCTGAGTGGGGTTGCGATGATGGACAGTGGGAGTCGCCCGAGGGGTTGGGCTGAATTCGAAGCTGGAGTTCACTGCGGCGACAGACGACGGCGCAGGCCTGATGAGCAGCATCGCCGTTACAACGATTGCGGCGAGTACCGGCAGTGCCAGCAGGAAGATTCCTCTCGAACTCGTGGGGATGAGTTTGCTCATGCGACGGTCTCCTTTCGTCGAGCGCGCGCCGCCCCTCATGAGCGGCCGTCGATAGCTCGTTCTTGCACTGGATTGGCCTCATCATAGAGGCTGTGCTCGGGAAGAGCAACAGCGAAAGCGCCTTATCTGTTCCCCTCTGCCTTTTCAGGGCGGCCTCGGCGCCTTTTCTTTGCTTGCTACAGTATTTTCTGAGATTTATAATGTAATTGTCCTCTGGACTATAATAGAGTTGGCCGGGTGGGAGTCCGCTTGCCGGGCTATTCCACAAGGTTCAGCCAGAGGAAGAGGTGAAGTTGTGGGTAGGCTGATTCTAAGAAGGAGAACCGGCGAGGGTCTGTCTGTCGGCGATGATATCAACGTTCAGGTAGTCTCTGCGCACGGAAGCGGCCGAGAGGCCTGCGTTGTCAGATTCAAGATTGGCGAGGAGATAATTGTGGACGTGACCAAGGAAGGCCGCCACATCAAGTTCATGATTGAGGCGCCGGAGTCGCTGATTATCCTGCGGGATGAGCTGACGCGACGCAGCGTCGAAGACACGAACAAGGTGCCGACGGAGCCGCATCCGGTCGAAGACCCGAACAGGGTGCCGGTGGAGCCGCGTCCGGTCCATCATCCAAGCCACTAGAAGCCGATAGCGTTCCGCCAAATGCCCTCGCTCAACGACGGGGGCATTTGCTTATTCGTTGACCACGTTTTGGCGCTGGCCTATACTCACGGCCGGAGGGGTGGCCGAGCGGCTTAAGGCGGCGGTCTTGAAAACCGCTGGTCGCCCTAGGCGACCCGGGGGTTCGAATCCCTCCCCCTCCGCCAGAAATGGACGGAATGGATTCGGCCACCTCTGTTCAAGGAATGATCCGATTCAGATGAAGGTCCACGAGTACCAGGCAAAGCGCATTCTCGCCGAGTTCGGAGTGCCCGTGCCCCGCGGTAGCGTCGCGACGACGGCTGCGGAGGCGAGGCGAATCGCGGAGGAGCTGGCGGCGCCGGTGGTGGTCAAGGCGCAGGTCCACGCGGGCGGACGCGGCAAGGGCGGCGGGATCGCACTCGCAGATACGCCGGCGCAGGCGGAGCGAGAGGCAAAGCGGATAATCGGCATGAGGCTGGTTACGCCGCAGACGGGCGCCGAAGGGCGGCTGGTGCGAAGCGTCCTCGTCGAAGAGCAGATGAAGGCGGAGCGCGAGCTGTACCTGGCGGTAACCATCGACAACGCCGCCGCAAGCGCGGTGATCATGGCAAGCTCGGCCGGCGGTATGGAGATCGAAGAGGTGGCAGCGAGCTCGCCGCGGCTCATCCAGCGGATCGGAGTCGACCCGGCGGTCGGGCTGCAACCGTTCCAGGCGCGGCGGCTTGCCTTCGGCCTGCAGCTGACGGGCGACTTGCTGCGGCCTTCGACGGCGCTGATGGCGGGACTCTACAAGGCGTTTGCAGCCCGCGACTGCTCGCTGGCGGAGATCAACCCTCTCGTCGTCACGAGCGACAGGCGCGTCGTGGCGCTGGACGCGAAGCTGAACTTCGACGACAACGCGCTCTTCCGCCACCCGGAGGTCGCCGAGCTGCGGGACGTCGGCGAGGAGGACGAGCTGGAGGTACAGGCACAGCAGCTCGGCGTCAACAATTATGTCAAGCTTAGCGGCAACATCGGCTGCGTGGTGAACGGCGCTGGGCTGGCGATGGCGACGATGGACGCCATCAAGCTGGCGGGCGGCGAGCCGGCGAACTTCCTAGACATCGGCACGGTGAACGACGCGGCGCGGGTGACGAACGCCTTCAAGATCCTGACCGCCGACGCGAACGTGAAGGCGATCCTCATCAATATCTTCGGTGGGATGGCGCGCGTGGACGTGATCGCGCAGGGCGTCGTGGAGGCGCAGAAGCAGATGAAGATCGGCGTGCCGGTCGTCGTGCGACTGGCGGGCACGAACGTCGAGGACGGCGAGCGGATTCTGGCGGCGGAAGGACACGGCCTGATCCGAGCGGCCGGTCTGAAGGAGGCGGCAGAGAAGGCGGTAGCGGCGGCTCGCGGAAAGTAGGCGAGATGTCGATTCTGGTTGATTCTAAGACACGCGTGCTGGTGCAGGGAATCACGGGCCGCGAAATCGCGGCCGTTCTGAGGGTTGAAACCCTCAGCCATCGCGGGAGCAGCGTCGGACAACGGGCAACGCCGTTCGGCGAAAGTCGGCGGGGACGCAGGTAGGAAATCGTGTCGATTCTGGTTGATTCTAAGACTCGGGTGCTGGTGCAGGGAATCACGGGCCGCGAGGGCAGCACGGTTCTAAGGGTTGAAACCCTCAGCCGTTGCGGAAGCGGCGTCGGACAAGGGGCAACGCCGTTCGGCGAAGGTCGGCGGGGACGCAGGTAGGAAATCGTGTCGATTCTGGTTGATTCTAAGACTCGGGTGCTGGTGCAGGGAATCACGGGCCGCGAGGGCAGCTTCCAGACCCATCGTTGCATTGAGTACGGGACAAAGGTGGTCGCCGGAGTCACGCCGGGCCGCGGCGGCGAGACGGCGGAGGGCGTGCGCGTCTTTAACACGGTCGGCGACGCCGTGACGGAGTCGGGGGCGAACTGCAGCCTCATCTTCGTGCCCGCGCCGGGGGCAGCAGATGCTATTCTGGAAGCGAACGACGCGGGACTGCCGGTCATCGTTTGTATCACGGAAGGCGTGCCGACGTTGGACATGGTGACGGTGAAGCGGCAGCTTCGAGATAGCAGGTCGCGGCTCATCGGGCCGAACTGCCCGGGGGTGATTTCGCCGGGGCAGTGCAAGGTGGGCATCATGCCGGGCGATGTCTTCCTCCCGGGGAACGTCGGCGTTGTTTCGCGCAGCGGGACGCTGGTCTACGAGGCGGTGGCGCAGCTGAGCGAGCGCGGGATCGGCCAATCGACGTGCGTGGGCATCGGCGGCGACCCGATCGTCGGCTCGAGCCTGAAGGACGTGCTGAGCGCGTTCGAGGCCGATGAAGGGACCAGCGCGGTCGTCATGATCGGCGAGATCGGCGGGGGCTTCGAGCAGGAGGCGGCGAAATACATCAAGTCCTCCATGTCGAAGCCGGTAATCGCTTTCGTCGCTGGGAGCACGGCGCCGCCGGGGCGTCGCATGGGACACGCCGGAGCGATTATCGCCGGCAACACGGGGACGGCGCAGGCGAAGAAGGAAGCGCTGGCCGCGGCGGGCGCAATCATTTGCGAGAGTCCGGCGGAGATCGGCTGGACGGCCGAGAAGGTGCTGCGCCGGCGCTGACGCGGCGTTCAGAGGAAGGAGCCAACTATGGACAAGCGAGAGGAACTCGCGGCCAGATTCATCGCTCATCTTCAGAACAAGGACTACGGCGGAGCAGCCCCGATGCTGGCGAACGACGCTATCCTGAACATCCCGGAGATGGCGCCGCTGCAGGGTCGGGAGACGATCATCGCGGCGATGCGGATCGGCGCGGACAGCGGGCGCGGGCTGGACAAGGTCGGTTTCGCGACGCCGCGTACCGATGCCGACGGCGACATCGTCGTAGCTGGGACGGCACCGCGAGGCCTGCTGCGCCTGGTGGCCATAGTTGCGCGAAAGACGCAGAAGGTGACTGTGTCGCTCCGATTCGACGAGCAGGAGCTCATCAAGTCGATGACGGTAGCGATGGGCTAGGCGCGGCGCTTCAACCGGAAACCGCCACCGGATGCTAGATCGCAGTCGGCTGGCGTGAGGCGAAGGTGTACAGCTTCGCGGGCCGGTGAGCGCCGAGAACCAGCGTCCGGCCGGTCGGTCGCAGGATCCCCAGAGCAAGCATCCGCTTTCGGAAGTTCCGCTTGTCCACTTCTTTCCCCAGGATAGACTCGTAGACGGCCTGGAGCTGACTGAGGGTGAAATACTGCGGCAGCAGGCTGTAGGCGACGTTTGTGTACTCCATCTTGCTGCGCAGTCGCCGGAGTGCGTAGTCGAGCACCGACTCGTTGTCGAAGGCGAGCAGCGGCAGGTCTTTCAGCGAGAACCAGGCGGTCGGCCACTCCTCTCGACGCGGCAGGCTGACGCTGTCGTGGTCGACGAGGGCGAAGTAGCCGATGGCAACGGCGCCGCTCGCCGCCGAGCGGTCGAGGTCGCCGAAGGTGTAGAGCTGCTCCAGATAGACGTCGTGGACGCCCGTTTCTTCCACCAGCTTGCGTGTCGCCGCCTGATCGAGCGTCTCGCCGGCCTGGAGGCGGCCGCCGGGGATGGCCCACTGCCCCTCGTAGGGGGCGACGCCGCGCCGGATAAGGAGCACCTGCAGGTCGCTTTCGACGGCGGTGAAGATGACGACGAAGACGGCGACCAGGGGCGCGTTCTTCTTCGGCATCAGCTCGCCTCCGAGTGGACGGCGCCGGAAAGGGACCACGGGCCGGCCCTTTCGATGCGGACGCGGACGAGCTCACCGGGGCGAAAGTCGCCGTTGAAGTGAACGAGCTTGTCGCCGCGGGTGCGACCGCTCCAGCGCCCCTTGCTCTCCGCCTCGACCAGCACCTCCACCGTGCGGCCGACAAACGCGGCGTTGATCTCGCCGGCGACGCGCCTTTGCAGGGCTTCGACCGACTGGAGGCGCGCCTGCTTCGTGGCGGCGGGAACGTCGTCCTCGAAGTCGCGGGCGGCGATGGTGCCCGGCCGCGGCGAGTAGGCGGCGACGTGCACTTTGTCGAAGCGAAGGTGCTCCAGGAGGTCGTAGGTGCGCTGGAACTGGGCGTCGGTCTCGCCGCAGAAGCCGACGATGACGTTCCGTGGATATCGACGCGTCCGGAATTCGATGGCGAACGCGCTCGATGACCGCCTCGTACTGGTCCAGCGTGTAGCCGCGGCGCATTCGCGCGAGGATTTCGTCGTCGCCGGACTGCAGGGGAAGGCTGAAGGATTCGCATACCTTCGGCAGCTCGGCGACGGCGTCGACGATGCGGTCGGTCAGGTCGGTCGGGTAGGAGGTGAGGAAGCGGATCCGCTCGAGGCCATCGACGGTGTGGAGGGCGTGAAGCAGGTCGGCGAGGTCAGGCGAAGCCGGCAAGTCGCGGCCGAAGGCTTCGACGGACTGACCGAGCAGGGTCACCTCGCGAACGCCGCCGTCGACGAGATGCTTCACCTCGTCGCAAACGTCGTCGACTGTCCGGCTGCGCTCGCGGCCGCGGCGGTAGGGGACGATGCAGTAGGAGCAGAACTTGTTGCAGCCGTAGACGACCGGCACAAAGGCGGTGGGGCCGTCGGCGTGGGGGTAGACGGCGTCCCAGAAGGGCGACGGGGCGCATCCTTCCGGCAGGCCATCGATGCCAAGCGCGGCGGTGACATCGTCGAAGGCCTGCGGGGTCGCGAAGGTGTCGACGTAGGGGAAGCGGCGCTGGAGGCCGTCGAGGCGGGGGCCAACCATGCAGCCGGTGAGGACGATCTTGACGGTGGCGTTTTTCGCCTTCAGCCGCTTCGCCTCGGCTAGACGGCCGGCGGCGCGCTGCTCGGCGTGCTCGCGGACGGCGCAGGTGTTGACGACGAGAAGGTCGGCGTCCGCGGGCGAAGTCGCGGCTTCGTGGCCGAGGCGGTCGAGGCCGGCGGCGAGCTTCGCGGAGTCGGCCTTGTTCATCTGACAGCCGAAGGTCCAGATGTAGTAGCGCACTTCGATCCTCGAAAAAGATGGCCCCGGCAAGGGGGCCTCTGTCAAACGCTGGCGGAGGGAATGGGATTCGAACCCATGACCCCAGTTTCCCAGGGTAACCGCTTAGCAGGCGGCCGCACTAGACCACTATGCGATCCCTCCGCGAGGTCGATGTTAGCATGAGGCGGCGGGGCTTTCAAGCTGCGGCCAAGGCGGTTTCGAATGGCGCAGTTCTCCAGCGGGTCGGGCGAGACGCCCGACCTACGCGTGTGAGCGAGCGCCGGGACCAGCGCCGGATTACGGCTAGGCGGGCTGGAGGGCAACGCCGGCCGGCGTCTTGAAATAGCGCTCTCGCGCCAGTGCCTCGGCCTTCGTGGCGAATTCCTCCGCATAAACGAGAGCGATGGGCAAGCGTGCGCGAAGGGATTTGGTGCCGCCTCTGTTGTGCTCTCTCAAGCGGCGTTGGAGATCGGAAGTGGCTCCTGTGTAGAGGCGGCCGTCCTTCTCACTCCGGACGACGTAGACATAGAACGAGCACGCCTCTCCTGCTGTGACGGAATGGGATTCGCCCGGACGGGCCCGGACGGGAACCCATGACCCCAGTTTCCCAACTCCATCTTGTTACAGTTCTGAGGGTTGAAACCCTCAGCCTTCCCCAAGCGACGTTGGCACCGACGATCTGGTCGAATTGACGGCGCATTGGTGTAACCGCTTAGCAGGCGGCCGCACTAGACCACTATGCGATCCCTCCGCGAGGTCGATGTTAGCATGAGGCGGCGGAGCTTTCAAGCTGTGTAGGGTTTCAGGAGATGTGAGACAGAAGGGAGGTGAATAACGTCGGGCCTGGGCTGTAGGCTAACGGAAAACGAAGCCCAATAACCTACAGGAGGCCCGACATGCACAAAGCTCGCACACCCTGGCCCATCCAGACAAGAGCCGCCTACATCGCTGCGTTCGAGGAGGCGCGTCGGCAGTATCCCAGGCTCAGCGCCCGCATCTTTTGCCAGGCGGGAGAGGTGCCCCATTCGACCTTCTCTCGCTGGTGGGCGGCCTGGCGACGCCACGACAGGAGAGCGCTATCAGACCGCTCCCGCAGGCCTCACCGCTCGCCTACGGCCCTTTCAGGGCATGTTCTAGACATCATCCGCGGCGCCCATCGTAAATTCGGCTTCGGAGTAAAGAGGCTCCACGCGTATCTGACAAAGGCCGGGCTGATTACCTGCAGCGTTTCCAGTGTCTACAGAGTTCTCCGTCGCGCCGGCGCCCTCCTTGCCTGTCCCCGTAAACCTAAGCGTCTCTGGCTGCACTACGCCAAAGCTTCCCCCGGTGATCGGGCTCAGATGGACCTGCTCTATCTGCCGGAGGGTCGCTACCAACTGACCCTGGTCGACGATTGCAGCCGCGTTCTTGCCGCAACGGTTCTTTCCAGGCGCACCTGCGCCGCTGTCTGCAAAGCCCTGCCGTGCCTCCTGGAGACCATCCCGTTCGCAATTCGCTGCCTCCAGACTGATAACGGCCCTGAATTCTCAGGCGACCTCACTGCCCTTCTGAGGCGAAGAGGCATTCGCCACGTCCGGATCAGACCCAGGACGCCTCATCTCAATGGCAAGGTGGAGAGAGTGCAGAGGACGATGCGAGAGGAGTTCTGGGATGGCGTTCTGGCGGGAACGGTCTTGGAGTGGGAGAAGGGGTTGCAGGCGTATGTGCGCTTCTACAACAAGAAACGGCTGCACAGTGCTCTTGGCTACAGCGCGCCGCTCGTGTACGCTCAGGAGCGTCTACCTCAGGCCCGGATCTACCACATCTCCTGAAACCCTACAGGAGCTTTCAAGCTGCGGCCAAGGCGGTTTCGAATGGCGCATCTCTCCAGCGGGTCGGGCGAGACGCCCGACCTACGCGTGTGAGCGAGCGCCGGGACCAGCGCCGGATTACGGCTAGGCGGGCTGGAGGGCAACGCCGGCCGGCTGCACCTCGACGGCGAGGCCGGAGGCGGCTAGGGTAAGGCGGAGGCCATCGGACAGTGAGAGCGGCGGTCCCCAGCCGGTCGACTGGAACTTCGACGAGTCGATGAGCGAGCAATCGACATCGCCCGCCCGGCGCGGCAGGTGACGAAGGTCGACGGCACGGCCGGCAAGCGCGGAAAGCTCATCGACGAGGCCGAGGACGCTGGTGGCGCGGCCGCTGGCGACGTTCCAGACGCCGGTCAGGCCGTCGTCGAGGGCGCGGAGAGCGGCGCTGAGGACGTTGGAGACGTGGATGAAGTCGCGGACTTGGGCGCCGCCGCCATGGAGGTCGAGCGGGGCGCCAGCGGCCAGCCTCTCGAGGAAGATGGCGACGACGCCGCCTTCCGCGTCGGCACGCTGGCCGGGGCCGTAGACGTTCGACAAGCGCAGGACGGCGCAGGGGGTCGGGCCGTCGAGGAGGAGGCGCTCGGCCTCGAGCTTGTGGCGGCCGTAGAAGCTGCGCGGGGCCGGGGGCGTCGCTTCGGTGGCTGGGACGGTCGATTCGCCGTAGATGGCGCCGCCGGAGGAGGCGAAGACGATCTTCTTCGCGCCCCAGGCCTGCGCCACGGCGGCGAGACGCTTCGTGCCGTCGACGTTGATCTCGTAGTCGAGGCGCGGCTCCTTCATTGAACGCTCGACGCTGGTCTGAGCAGCGCAGTGGACGACGGCGTCGAAACGCCGACCGGCGAAGATGCGCTGCAGATCGGACTCCGAGCGCACGTCCGCCAGGTGGAAGCGGGCGCCAGCAGGCACGCGGTCGGGATTGCCGACGCTGAGGTTATCGAGCACCTCGACGTGGCGGCCGGAGGCGAGAAGGGCGGCTGCGATGTGGGAGCCGATGAAGCCGGCGCCTCCGGTGACGAGAACGCTTTGTTGCCTGCGGAAGAGTAGTCTTGGGTTCATGGCGTGCTAACCTCTGCTTGTGGACATTCCGACAGATAGGGCTGAACGGACAGGAGCTCGTCGAGGCGGACGAAGCTATAGCCCTCGTCGCGGAGCCCCTGGATGATGCCGGGCAGCGCCTTCAGGGTCGCCGAGCGGTCGACGCCCTGGCTGGTATCGCTGCCGTCGTGGAGAAGAACGATTGAGCCGGGTTTGACGCCGTCGAGGACGCGCTTGACGATAGTGTCGGGCGACGGGTTCTCCCAGTCGGACGGCTGGACGTCCCAATCGACGGCGCGCATCCCTTTCGAAGCGACGGCGTGGAGCTGCCAGGGCGTGTGGAAGCCGTTGGGCGGCCGGAAGAGGGCCGGGCAGACGCCGGCTGCCTTCGCGATCGCCGTCTCGGCCTTCGACAGCTCGCCGTAGGTGGGTTCGAGGAGAGCGTCGCGCTTGCGGTGCTCGTAGGAGTGGTTACCCACGAGATGCCCATCCTGCACCTCCGTTCGCACCACGTCGGGGGCGACGGCGGCGTTGGCGCCGACGACGAAGAAGGTGGCTTTGACATCGTACTGCGCGAGCACGTCCAGGATTTCGTTCGTCGCTGGGGGATTCGGGCCGTCGTCGAAGGTGAGAGCGACCAGCTTGTCCTGGCGCGGGCCATGGGTCGTGATCGCGCCGTAGACCTGGGACGAGGGCGATATAGCCCAGTAGTAGGCCAGAGCGGCGAGCCCGACGACAATTAGCAGCGGCAGTCCGAGCTTCAAGAGGAACGCTTTCATCTACAGACCGTCCTCGAGCAGGGCGCGCTCAATCTCTGACAGCGCGGCGCGTCGGGGAGCGAGCACCAGGGAGAGGGCTATTGACGCCAGGGCCAGGAGCGCGAACAGGGCGCCGGCCAGACGAAGCACGGCTTCGACAGCGCCAGCGTCGGCAATGTATCCGCCGAGGGCAGGGCCAACAGCATGCCCAAGCCCTTCGACGGCCATGAACCAGGAGAGCAGCGTGCCCTGGCCTGCCTTGTGCGAAAGGTCCATCGACGTGGCGGTTATGGACGGGAGGGCGACGCCGAGCCCCACGCCGGCGATGGCGGCGACGACCGCGACCGTCGCGGGCGATTTGACGCCGGCAAGAACGAGGAAGGCCGGCGCGGCGATGAGATAGCCGGCGGTCAGGAGACGGCCACGCCCGAATCGGTCGGCGAGGACGCCGCCGACGGCAACGGATGCAGCAGCCGTGAGCGCGCCCGGCGCGAGGATCAGCGCCTGGGACCGCAGCGACACGCCAAGGAAGTCGCGGCCATAGGAGCGGAAGATGGCGAGCAGCGCGCCAACGGCGACCGCCTGCATCAGGACGATCAGGGAGAAAGCGATGCGCTGGGGCTGGAGCACGTCGCGGGCGATGGCAGGCAGGGAGGCCTTCGCCGGGGGCGTCGATCCGGCCGCCGCTTCCTCGGGTCGACTGCGCGCCGCGAAGATGAAGGCGACGGCGATGACGGCGAACGCCAGCGCGGCCGCCGCGACGTACGGGAAGCCGGGCGGAAGAACGAAGCCGAGGCCTAGGCCCATCGCCAGCGCGACGCCGGTGGTCAGCATCATCGCTGAGGTGAGGCGGGCGCGCTCAGACTCGTCGAAGGAGCCGCTGGCGAGGGCGTAGAGGGCGGGCCAGAGGACGGCGGCGCCCGCTCCGTAGACGGCGGCGGCCGGGAAGACCGCGGCGGGAATCGACGCGGCGGGCAGGAGCAGCGCCTGGCCGGCGAGGATGAGAACGAGGCCGCAGAGAAGGCCACGCTTGCGCCCGGCATGGTCGATGAGGCGGCCGGCGAAGAGCTGCGCGGCAAGCTTCGTGGCGCCATAGGCGGCGAGGGCGTAGCCGGGCCAGGCGGCGCTGACGCCATGCTGCTCCGGCAGGTACGATTGGATAGCGACGAGGAAGACGAAGACGAAGGCGCCGTCGACGAGTAGGGTGATCAGCAGGTAGGGACGCGCCCGGCCCGAGCGCGCGAGCCGCCACCAGTCCAGTAGCATCGTCTTCAGCGCTTTCATGTCACCACATCCCGCAGGCGTCGAGGCCGGCCGGCCTAGCTTTCGCCCCGACGTAAGACCTCACGTCGTACACGGTGAACTTGCCCTGCGGATCGTCGTAGATGTCCTGCGCGCGGCCGGAGGAGACGAGGCCGTCGAGGAGCGATTGCTCGTTCGAGGGCGAGTTCGCCATGTAGGCGCCTTCGATCACAACGTAGTTGACCTGCTTGAAGGCGAGGAAGCAGGAGTACTGGTCGATTGTCCAGTTGCGGCGGAACATGCTCTCGCTGAAGAACTCGTTGGAGAGGATGGCGCCGTGCTGGATGAAGCGGTACATGCCGTCCTCGCGATCGTTGGGCTCGACGACGCGGTACGTCGCGCCGGGGTGGAACTGCGGCGATTGGAAGTAGGCGGCATAGATGTCGTCGCTGAAGTGGAGGGCGCCATAGTAGCTGCCGTAGCTGACTCGGAGCGGGCCCGTCGCTATCATGACGACAAGGGCGATGCCAGCGGCGAAGATGAGCAGGGTGGGGCGGAAGTGGGCGCGGAGAAAAGGCGCGAAGGTGGCGAAGAGGAAGGGCGCCCAGAAGATCGTGCCGCGGCGGGGGAGGACATCCATGACGGAGAGCATTAGCGTCTTGAGGGAGTTCTCGCCGACGGAGGGCGTCTGCAGCATCATCCAGAAGATGGGGATGAGCGCGACGCCGACGGGAGCGGCCATGTAGGCCAGCGGCCGCAGCTTCGAGCGGTCGACGATGAGATACCAGAGGACGTAGCCCCCGACGGCGAATCCGCCCATGATCGGATGCGTGCTGACGGTCAGCCAGAGCAGGACGGCGGACAGTACGTGGCGTCGCCGGTCCATCGACCACATGAAGAGGAAGAAGAAGAGCGCGCTCCAGAGCGTCGCGAACTGGAACGTGTAGACGGCGTCGATGAGGAACGGGTTCATGACGAAGAGGAGCATGAACCAGGGATTGCGCATGACCGGGTGCGCCTTGCCGACGGCCCAGACGACGCCGAGCAGGGCGATGGCCATCATGGCGGAGACGGCCCAGTCGCCGAAGACGCGGAAGGCGACGGCGCCGGCCAGGAAGGGCGCGAAGCCGTAGGGGAAGGTGACCGCATGCCCGCCATCGAGCAAGGCGATGTGCAGCGGCAGACGGGCGTGGTTGAAGACCTGGTCGCTGATGTACCAGATGTGCGCGTAGTTGTGGACAGAGTCGTCGCCGAGGAAGACGCGGTTAATCAGCAAGTCGCCGGTCATGAACAGCAGCGCCAGCGGCGCGAAGAGGGTCAGAACGTAGGACCAGCGCGGCATGTCCTTCGGCAGGGTGCGCCAGGCGACGAGCCGCCACCAGGCCCAGGGAATGGCGGCGATGTCGATGGCGAGGTCCTTGATGCGGGTGCGGGAGCGGAAGCGCGGCACCGGCACCATGACGTCGTTGGCGACGCGGTAGCCGAGGCGCGGCAGGATGGTGGCAACCTCGACGGTCTCGCTGTACTTGTAGCCGCGGTAGTACTCCAGCGCGGCGAGCAGGGCGCCGAGGCGGAAGACGCGAAAGCCGGACTCAACGTCGTAGAGGCGCTGGCCGGCCCAGGCGGAGGCCCAGAGCGACATCAGCCAGTTGCCCAGGCGCTTGTAGCGGGTGTAGGTGGAGAGGTCGCGGCGGGCGATGACGGCGTCGAAGCCTTCGTCCAGGCGGCGCAGGAGGGCGTCAATCTCCGCCGGCTCGTGCTGGCCGTCGGCGTCGATCGTCAGGATCACGTCGTCGGGCTGCAGGTCACCAGCCGCCAGCCGCTGGCCAAGGCGACGGAAAGCGACGTAGTAGGCTTCGGACATGCCCTGGTTCTCTTTCAGGAAGACGGCGTTGGCGTTTTCGCGCTTGCGGGTCCAGTTGAAGACGAGCTCGCGGGTGTGGTCCGAGGAGCCGTCGTCGACGACGAGGATCTCGTCGACAAGGGGCTCCAGGCGGTCGAGGACGGAGACGATTGTGGTTTCTTCGTTGTAGGCGGGCATGACCGCGATGAGACGCGGCTGCCGCATCCCTTCGGGGAGCGCGGTCTCGGAGACGGCTACGTCTCTCATCAGCTCCGGGCGGACAGCTCTGCCCCTTCAGTGAGACTATCGATGATCCAGGGCACGGTCCGCCGCATGCCCTCCTCGAAGTCGATCTCCGGCTGCCAGCGAAGCTCGCGGCGCGCCTTCTCGCTCGACACCTCACGGCCGGCGTAGTCGCCGCCGCGCGCGGGCATGAACTCGATGGGACGGTCGGAGCCGGTCAGGCGCAGGACCGTCTCAGCGATTTGCAGGATCGTTATCTTCTCGGTGCCGTCGACGTTGTAGGTCTGGTTCGCGGCCTTTGCGTCGAGGGCGAGGACGTGGGCGCGGGCCAGGTCCTCGACGTAGACGAACTTGCGGTGCTGGCTGCCGTCGCCGGCCACCGTGAGCGCTTCGCCGGCCAGCGCCTTGCGCACGAAGATGGGGATGACGAGGGCGGGGCGCATGCGCGGGCCGTAGGGGATGCCGTATCGAAGCACTGTGAAGGGCACCTGGTAGGCGTTCCAGTAGTCGTGGCAGAGCATCTCCGCCGCCAGCTTCGACGACGTGTAGACGTGGCGGTTGGCGTCGACGGCGAAGGGCGTCTGCTCATCGACGAGGGCGTTTTCGGGCGCCGCGGCGGCGGAGTAGACCCAGACCGTGCTGGCGAGGACCACGCGCTGGACGCCGTTGCGTCGCGCCGCTTCCAGGACGTTCGCGGTGCCGCCGACGTTTAGCTCGATAGCGGCGACAGGGTCACGCGAGAACGTCGTTCACGTCGGCGACGGCGGCGAGATGGAACACAACGTCGCAGCCGGCGGTCGCCTCGACGAGGGATGGCAGGTCGCGGACGTCGGCAGGCACGTGGCCGGCGTCGGGATGGTGCGGAGGGCGAGGATCGAGCGAGACAACGTCGTGGCCGGCGGCGATGAGGGCGTCGACGACGTGCGAGCCGATAAAGCCGGAGCCGCCCGTTACGCCGGCGCGCATGTCAGACCACCTTCTCCGTCGCCAGGCGCGAGACGGCGGCTTCGAGCGAGTGGAGGACGTAGCGGGCGTCGTCGTCGGTCATCTTGGCGGAGACGGGCAGGCAGATGTGGCGGGCGCAGAGGTCTTCGGCTTTGGGCAGCGAACGGTCGGCGAAAGCGGCGAAGACGGGCTGCTTGTGGCAGGGCGTGTCATAGACCTCGCCGCTCAGGCCGACGCCGTACTCTTCGCGCATCAGCTTCTTGAGCGACGCGCGGTCGACGCCGTCGAGAAGGGCGAGGTGCTTGTAGTAGTTGCAGAGCGAGCCGGCGGGCGGCCGCACAGAGGTCACCACGGGCGCGAGCGCTTTCAGGCCTTCGTCGTAGATGGCGGCGACGGCGTTGCGGCGCTGGATGAACTCATCGAGGCGGCGGAGCTGCGCCAGGCCGATGACGGCGTGGGGCTCCGACATGCGCCAGTTGTAGCCGAGTCGGATGTGGAAGTTGGTCGTGAAGCCTTCCTTCCCCTGGTCGCGGTAAATCAGGGCTTCGCGCTGGATGGCTTCGTCGTCGGTGACGAGGATGCCGCCTTCGCCGCTGGTCATCACCTTCGTCGGGTAGAAGGAGAAGGCGGCGGCGCGGCCGAAGGAGCCGGCGGGCCGGCCGTTGAGCTTGCTGCCGTGCGCGTGGGCGGCGTCTTCGACCAGCGGGACGCCGGCCTGCTCACAAAGGCGCGTGATTTCATCGATGCGCGGCGTTATGAGGCCGCCGATGTGGACGATGACGACCGCCGCGGTCCGCGGACTAATGAGCGTACGCAGGTCGTCGGGGGCGAGGGCGAACGAGCCGGGCTCGCAGTCGGCGAAGCGGATGCGGGCGCCGGCATGGAGGGCAGCGCCGGCGGTGGCATAGAAGGTGTTCGTCGGGATGATTACTTCGCGGCCTTCGACGCCGAGGGCTCGGAGGATGATCTCGAGGGCGCTGGTGCCGCTGTTGACGGCGACGGCATAGCGGACGCCGCAGCGCTCGGCGAACTGCTTCTCAAGCTCGGCGCCGTGCGGGCCGAGGGTGAGGCGTCCGCTGGCGAGGCATTCGTCAATCCGCGCCAGAATCCATTCGCGGTCTTCGGGCGGGACGTAGACCGACGCCGGCGGGACTTTCAACTCCATCGAGATGAAGATTAGCCGCAGGGGAAGGCCGGTTCATGAAGAGGAGATGAAGAATTAGGACGAATATTGGAGGCCTATATATGTCAGGTTGTCGGCAGGTCGGCGACGACGGTGGTGCCTTCGCCCTGCGGGCTGGAGAGCGTGACCCGGCCGCCATGGGCCTCGGCTATGTGGCGGGCGATGGCCAGCCCGAGGCCGGCGCCTTCGGAACGTAAGGAGCGGGCGGTCTCGCCGCGATAGAAGCGCTCGAAGACGTGCGGCAGGTCGGCCTCGCTGACGCCGATGCCGCTATCGTGGACGGTGAGGCGCGCGCGGCCGTCGCTCTGGTCGAGGCGCAGGTCAATCTCGCCGCCGTCCGGTGTGTACTCGATAGCGTTCTCCAGCAGGTTCCAGAGCATCTGGGCCAGCCGCTCGCGATCGCCGCTGACCCGCACGTTCGGGGCCAGTTGGACCGTCAGCCGGTGGTGGTCGTTGTCGACGGCGCGCATACGGGCGGCGGCGTCCTCACAGAGCGCCGACAGGTCGACGGGGGCGACGGTCATGGCCTGCTTCTTGTCGCGCGAGAGGAGGAGCAGGTCGGCGATGAGGCGGCTCATCGACTCCGCCTCGTGATGCATCTCGGCGAGGCAGGCGGCGCGGTCTTCTTCGGGAAGGGCGGGCTCTTTGAGGACGTCGAGGTTGGTACGGATGATGGTCAGCGGGCGGCGAAGCTCGTGGGAGGAGTCGCCAAGGAAGGCGAGCTGGCCATCGAGAGTGCGCTCGACGCGAGCGATCATGGCGTTGAAGGTGGACGTGAGCTCCTTTATCTCGGCGGCGCCCTTTTCGGGCAGACGGCGCGTAAAGTCGGCGGTCCGCTCGAGGTCGCGGGCGGCCTGCGAGACGCGACGCACGCCGCGAAGGGAGCGGCCGGAGAGGATGTAGACGAGGACGATACCGGCGACGGAGACGCTGATGCCGCCAATTATGGAGACGTTACGGATTCTCGTCGAGGGCGGCGTCGGTCTCCTTCAACGACTGGCCGACCTCGAGGGTGCCGAGGAACTGGCCGTTGTTGTAGAGCGGCTGATAGAGGACGCGCATCCGCTGGTTCTGGACGTGGCGGGACATGAACCGCTGGCTCGTCAAAAGACGGCGGGTGGGCGGCAGCGCGGTGCCGGCGGTCTCCGACGTGTACAGCACCAGGCCGTCCGTCGCCCGGACCTGTACTACGGAGTTCAAAGAGGCGGCCTGGGCGAGTTGCTGTCGATTTGCATCGACGTCCTGCGCCTTAACGGGGGATGAGAGCGACTCGAGATTGGGTGTGACGATGGCGGCCTCGGCGGTGAGGGTGTCGTCGACGCCGTCGTAGATGCGCTTGGCGGCGATCAAATAGGCGGTAAAGCCAAACGCGGCAAGGGCGACGACGAGCAGGAAACCGTAGGCCAGGGTCAGACGGAGTCGAAGAGACATCTAGTCACCCAGGGCGTAGCCGACGCCGCGGACCGTCTTGATGACGCGCGAACGGCCGCCGGCTTCCAGTTTGACGCGCAGGTTGCCGACGTGAACGTCGACGATGTTGGATTCGGTGCCAAGCCACTCGTCGCCGCGAAGGCTGGCGAGTATGTCCTCGCGGGTGAGCACCTGGCCGGGAGAGCGCATGAAGAGGTCGAGCAGGCGGAATTCGGTGGCGGTGAGAGTGAGGGGCTCGCCGGCGCGGCGGGCCAGCCAGCGTTTCGGCTCGAGGATGAGGTCGGCGAAGGCGATCTCTGACGGCTCGCTTTCGGCGCCGGCGCGGCGGAGCAGAGCGCGCAGTCGGGCCACGAGCTCCTTCAGGTCGAACGGTTTCACCAGGTAGTCGTCGGCGCCCGCCTCCAGGCCGGCGACGCGGTCGGGCACGGCGTCGCGGGCGGTAAGCATGAGGATTGGGCAGGTGTAGCGGTCGCGGACGAGGCGGCAGAGGCTGAGGCCGTCCATGCCGGGCATAACGATGTCCAAGACGATTACGTCGGGGCAACGCGATTGAAGGCGGGAGAGCGCTTCGTCGGCGTTGGCGGCGCAATCGACCTGGAAAGAGCGAAGGGTAAGGCCGCGGCGGAGGGCGCCCAGCAGACGCTCGTCGTCGTCCACAAGGAGAACGAACGGTTGATCAACTGCTTCGCGGGACTTTCCCGTCGCCATCGCAATCCCCATGCGTCCCGAGGGGGCCGCTTTGATCGATTCTAGCAGCGTGGCGATGGGGAAGCCAAGTCGGGAGCGGGGCCGTCAGAAGCGCGGGAAGGCCGCCGATAGCTTAGCCAGCGTCGGGTGGTCAACGGCGAAGCGCAGCTCCAGGAGGTAGAGGATCTTGCCGATATCGCGAAACGCCTCTATCGGGCTTTCGTGCCCTTCGAACGTCCGGACGAGCTCTTCGCGCACGTCTTTCAGGTAATCCCTCTCGGAGCTCGAGTTGACCTCCTTCTCGAGAAGGGCGATTATCTCCCGGTAGCCGTCCTTGTCCAGCCATATCCCATCGCAGTTCGGACAGAGGTCGATGGCGATGTTGGATTCGTCGTAGTGGACCGTTGTCATGGAGGTACCGTCGCGGGGGCAGGAGTAGCGGTCCTGCTTAGCGGCGCGGAACTTCTCCATGTCGCGCCAGAGGTCGAGATGGATCCACTCGTAGGCGCCACCGGCCTGCCGGTCCTTCAAGACGCGCAGCTCGTTCTTGTCAAACCACAATCCTTCACAGTTGGGACAGCGATCTATGCGGAGGCCAGCCACGTTTAGGGTTTCCAGTGTATGATGGCAATTAGGGCAATGCATGCGCGTCTCCCGAACAGTCGCCACAGGGGCGAGATGAGGGCACTCTTTTTCCTGGCAATGTTGGGGCAGCGGCGTCTCGCTGTCAAGTGAGGCGGTCCTCGCGGACCGGAAGTTGCGCTCTTCCGGCAGAGGTGGCTAAACTAGGGGCACCTTGCGCCCGAAGCGTGAAAGGGTTCACAAACATCCAAGAGGAAGGGAGCTCATATGACAGACGTTGGAATTCCCGAGGAATACAAGGACATCATCAAGGGAGCCGTCGGCGGGATTATCGGCTTCATCGAGAGCGATGTCCTGCCGCTGGAACAGCAGAACAAGGAGTATCTGGACGACGAGCGAAAGCTTTTCGGCGAGGATGGGCTGATAGTTCCGCCGGTGCGTGAGGCGCGAGACGGAATCCGTCGCAAGTCGGCGGCGGCAGGCTTCTATGCGATGATGGCGCCGGAGAGCATCGGCGGCGGCGGCCTGCCCTGGTCTGTGGGTCCGTTCGTGCTCGAGGCGGTGAACAGGAAGTACGGTCCCGGCCGTCTCTTCATCAGCTGGGCGAACGGCTTCCTGAGCACGCCGGTGCTGGCCAGCTTCGTCGATGGTCCTTCGCACCTGTTCTTGCAGGCGGGCCCGGCGATTCGCTCCGAGGTGCTGCCGCCGGTGCTGGCTGGTGAGAAGACGGTCTGCTTCGGCGCGACCGAGCCGGGCGCCGGCTCCGACCTCTGGGGCCTGAAGACGAAGGCGCGCCGGGACGGCGACGACTGGGTCGTCAACGGCAGCAAGCAGTGGATCACCAACGCCCCTTATTGCGACTACGCCGCTGTCTTCGCCATTACGGATGAAGCGGCGTTCGCGGCGCACAAGGGCGGCCTCACGGCGTTCATGCTCGACGCGAAGGCGCCAGGCTTCACGAAAGACCGGCCGGAGCGCATTATGGGCCACGTCTCCAGTGACTGCGGCGGCTTCACGATGGACGACGTGCGGGTTCCGAACGACTTTATGATCGGCAATGAGAACGGCGCGTTCCAGATAGCGATGTTCGGCATCTCGGAAGGACGCATGGGGATGGCGGGCGTCTGCCTGGGGCTGGCCGAGTGGGCGCTGGACCAGGCGCTTGCGTACTCGAAGGAGCGCAAGACGTTCGGCGTGCCGCTGGCCGAGCACGAGGCGCTGCAGTTCATGATGGCCGACATGGCCATCGAGATATTCGCCGCCAAGTACGCGATCATCCAGACGGCGAGGATGCTCGACGCCAACGAGCTCCCGGTGAAGGAGGTCTGCATTTCGAAGGCGCTTTCGATCGAGATGTGCCAGCGGGCCTTCGACAAGGCGATCCAGATCCACGGCGGTATGGGCCTCTCCAGCGAACTGGCGCTGGAGGAGGGGTTCCGCATCGCCCGCGAGGCGCGCATCCCGGACGGGACGTTGGAGATCCAGCGGCGGACGATCTTCCGCCAGCTCGCGCGCGGGGACATCCTGTTCTAGGATAAAGACAGGGGCAATAACAGGTAGCCGGTGGCGGTCCTCGTCGCCGGCTACTTCTTTGAGGGACACGGCATGGCCGAGTGGGAAGGAACCGGCTGGGAGTTCGTCGTAATCTCGCACACTCACTGGGACCGCGAGTGGTACGTGCCCTTCCAAACTTACCGCATCCGCCTCGTCCGGCTGATGGACGCCCTCATCGATATCCTCACCTCTAATCCCGATTACAAGCATTTCATGCTCGACGGCCAGACCGCGCCAGTGGAGGACTATCTGGCGATCCGGCCGGACCGGCGGGAGGTAATCGAGCGCCTAGTGCGGGAGGGGCGCCTGCTCATCGGGCCGTGGTACGTGGCGCCGGACGAGTTCTTGCCGCATGTCGAGTCGCTCATCCGCAATCTGCAGCGGGGGATACGCGTCGCGCGGGAGTTCGGCGGCGAGATGCGGGTCGGGTACCAGCCGGACGCATTCGGGCACAGCGCCCATACGCCGGCGATCCTGCGCGGCTTCGGGTTCGACTCGGCGGTCGTCTGGCGGGGCGTCGACGAGCGGGCGCGCAAGACGGAGCTCCGCTGGCAGTCGCCGGACGGCAGCAGCGTACTGGCGCTTTTCCTGGCGCTAGGCTACGGCTTCGCCTGGCCGCTGCCGTCGGAGCCGGAGGAGCTGGCGAAACGGTTCGCCTTCTTCCACCAGGCGCTATCGCCTCTCGCGGCCACGCGGTATCTGGCGATCGTGGACGGTAACGACCACGCGCCGCCGCAGCCGGACCTGCCGGCGCTCCTGGAAGCGACAAACGAGCGGCTGGGCGAGGGCGACAGAATCGTTCAGGGAAGCCTGCCGGAGCTGATGTCGGACATCCGGAAAGAGGTCGAGCGGAGGCGGCTACGTCTGCCGGTCTACGACGGCGAGATGCGGAGCAGCCGGCGCTCGCCGCTGCTGCCAGGGTGCATCTCGGCGCGGATGTGGGTGAAGCAGCGGAACCAGCGGTGCGAGGAGATGCTTATTGCAAGCGCGGAGCCTCTCGCCGCCTGGGCGACGCTTCTACGGCAACGGCTCGGCGACCGCTGGCGCGAGCCCCCGCTGCCATGGGGCCCGGTCACCGGCTACCCTATCTCCTGGCCCTCGCTAGCGGGGCTGTTGCGGGAGGCATGGCGCCAGCTGCTGATGAACCAGCAACACGATCCGCTCTACGGGGCGGGCGCCGACTCGATCTACGGCGAGGTGGCGCAACGCTTCGACGCCTGCGAGGAGATTGCGGGGGACCTGGGGCGCCGGATGCTCACGTGCGTGGCAGCGCAGGTAGATACGGGGGGCAAGCGAAACGTGGTCGTTTTCAACCCGCTGAACAGCCCGCGCACGGACTTCGCGGCGTTCGACTGGCGTCAGGAGGAGCGCGGCGAGACGCCGGCAACGGTGATCGATTCGAAGGGGCAGCGTCACGCCTGCCAGGTCCTCTCGCGTCCGGTGGAGAAAACGCTGCCGTTCTCGCCGCCGCAGTGGTTGAAGGTCGGCTTCGTCGCGGCGGACGTGCCGGGCTACGGCTACCAGTCGTTCGAGCTGGAAGTCGAACAGGATCGGCGCCAACCGGCCACTGCGAGCGGGAACAGCATCGAGAACGAGTTCTTCGCCGTTTCGGCCGACCCGGCGGACGGCAGCGTCAGCCTTCGCGACAGGCAGACCGGTCGCGGCTTGAGCGGGCTGAATCGCTTCGTCGACGGCGGCGACTGCGGCGACGAGTACGACCACTGCTCGCCGCCGCGGGACCGACTCGTCGACAGGCCGTCGCGCCCGCCACGCGTCGTCGTTGCGGAGAGCGGGCCGGCGCGCTGGACGCTGGCCATCGATCTGGACTATAGCCTGCCGGAGTCTGTGACCAACGACCGGAAGGCAAGAGCGCGGCGGACGGTCCTGTGCCCCATTCGCAGCCTTGTCCGACTGTATCCGGGGGTGCATCGCATCGACTTCGAGACGCACGTCGACAACCAGGCGCGAGACCACCGTCTGCGCGTCCACTTCCCGACGGGCGTCCAGAGCGGTTTCTCCCATGCCGAACAGCACTTCGGGGTCGTAAGCCGGCCAATCGGCGCCCCGGCGGCGGACGAGAGCTGGGTGGAGCAACCGGAAGGGACACAGCCTCAGAAGACGTTCGTCGACGTGAACGACGGGTCGAACGGCCTGCTGCTGGCGAATCGCGGGCTACCCGAGTACGAGGCGCTGCCCGGCAGGGACGGAGTCACGCTCTGTCTGACGCTGCTGCGATGCGTCGGCTGGCTGTCGAGGCCGGACCTGTCGCCGCGGACGGGGCCCGCCGGCCCGACGATAGCGACGCCGGGAGCGCAATGCCTCGGCAAGCACGTCTTCGAGTACGCGGTGGTGCCCCACGCGGGCGGCTGGGAGAAGGCGATGGCGGAGGCGCGCAGCTTCGCGCGGCCGCTGCAGGCTGTCGTTTCGTCGGGGTCGGGAGCGCTGCCGCCGGCGGGAAGGCTGGTCGAGGTGAAGCCCTCCGGGCTCGCGGTGTCGGCAATCAAGGCGGCGGAGGACGGCAGCGGGGCGGTCGTCCGCGTCTATAACGCTACGAATCGGGCGGTCCGCGGCGGCGTTCGGTTCGGGGAGCCACACGGTCAGGTCAACGTGGTCAACCTCAATGAGGAGCCGCTCCATCAAGCGGAGGTCGAGGACGGATGGGTCAGGCTGCGGCTGCGTCGTAACGAGGTGGCAAGCCTGCTGTTTCAGGCCGACCTGCGGACGTGAGGTGGTCTTTTTGGAGCGGCCCGACGAGTCCGAAGGACGAGGAGGGCACCGGGAGCGCGATCAGCGCACATCGCGGAATCGTCACGAAGGGCCGATGGCAGACGGCCTCGGCGGACTTCAGCCCGCAGCCTTCGGCGGCGTGACACCCCGAATCAGGACCATGTTTGCGTATCGCTCGCCGACAAAGGCGCCCTTCGGCGCCGCCTCTTCGATGCGTCGCAGGTCCGATTCATCCAGCTTTATGTCTGCGGCCGCGACGTTCTCCTCCAGGTAGCGCCGCTTCTTCGTGCCGGGAATCGGTACCACGTCGTCGCCGCGCGACTGGACCCAGGCGAGCGCAAGCTGCGCCACGGTCACGCCTTTTTCCGCCGCAATTTCGCGCAGCTTTTCGACGACCTCGGCGTTGTGACGGAAGTTTTCGCCCTGGAAGCGGGGCAAGCTGCGCCGGAAACCGCCGGCAAAGTCGTCGGGACCCGAATAGCCGTCGCTGAGGAAGCCGCGGCCGAGCGGGCTGTAAGGCACGATCCCGACGCCCAGCTCGCGGGCGACCGGCAAGATGTCATCCTCGATGTCGCGCGTCCAGAGCGACCATTCGTTTTGAAGGGCGCTTATGGGCGCCGTGGCGTGAGCCCGGCGAAGCGTTTCGGGCGCGACTTCCGACAGACCGAGGAAACGCACCTTGCCTTCCGCCACGAGCTCCGCCATCGCGCCAACGGTGTCTTCAATCGGGACTCTGGGGTCGGCGCGATGCAGGTAGTAGAGGTCCATGTGATCGGTGCCGAGACGCCGCAGCGAGGCTTCGCAGGACCGACGGACGTATTCGGGGTCGCCGCGAACGCCGCGGTAGCTGGGGTCCTCCGAGCGAACGATGCCGAACTTCGTCGCGAGGACGATGTCCTGGCGCTTTCCTGCGAGCGCGCGCCCGACGAGCTCTTCGTTCTTGAAGGGGCCGTACATGTCGGCGGTGTCGAAGAAGTTGACGCCGAGCTCAATGGCGCGATGGATGGTCGCAATCGATTCCTCGTCGTCAGTCGGGCCGTAGAACTCTGACATACCCATGCAGCCCAGGCCCGACGTTATTCACCTCCCTTCTGTCTCACATCTCCTGAAACCCTACAGACGTTGTTTCCCGATTATCGGGAGTGGTAAGCTGGATGCAGAACTAAGCCGCGAGGCAAAAGAATGGACGTGGGACCGCTAGAAATCCTGCTTATTCTCGCCGTTGTGGTGATGATCTTCGGCGTCGGAAAGCTGCCGGAAGTGGGTAGCGCGCTCGGCAAGGGCATCCGCGAGTTCAGGAACGCGACCCGCGAGGACGAGGGCACGACGAAGACGGAGGAGGCGCAGTTGCAACCGTCGTCAGGAGAAAACGTGGCTTGTGGCGTCTGCGGCGCGCCCAACACAGCAACTTCCCGCTTCTGCTCCAACTGCGGCCGGCCGATGGCGAAGGCATCCTCGCAGCCGGAAAGCGTCGACTGCCCGACGTGCGGCGCGCCAAACACGGCGACGGTCCGGTTCTGCACGAACTGCGGCCGTTCTATAACGCCAGCCCCCTAGCCGTTAGCCGCAAGTCCTCAGCTAAGGCGTGGCAGCGAACCAGAGGTTAAGCAACCCCTGGCCGTTTGCCTGGCCGGCAGCCGTGTCGCCGACATAGGTGTAAAGCGGCATCCCCTTGTACATGACCTGCTTTGACCCGTCTGGGAGCGTGAAGCTGCCCAGCTGGCCCGGCAGGCCCGCAGGAGCCACAACGTCACCCGTGACTAGCAGAGGCGGCCAGGCGGGCGCGATGTTCGCGGGGACAGAGCTCTGGCCGCTGTTTGGGACATCGTTCGCGTACGTATAGAGCGTCTTGCCGGCGGGATCGGTGAGGACGCTGCCGATGGAAACAACCGTGCCGATCTTCACCGTCGTCGCGGTTGTGCTCGCGGTGCCCGTCGCGCTTGGGGCCGTGGCGCTGCCGGCAGGCGGCATTGTCGACGTGGCGGCTGGGGCCGTTGGGCGGGCGGGCGGCGCGGTCGCAGTCGCTGGAGACCTGGCGGCCGCCGTTGCGGTCTTGTCGGCGCTGCTCGTGCTGCCGCCGCAGCCTGCGGCCAGAATCGCCGCCGCTAGTGAGACGGCGGCGGCGATCACCAGGAACTTGCGACTCCACAACGGGTTACGTTTCATGGCTCCCTCCTTATCCTAATCGTGAAGCCTCGTCGTGAGGCGCCACTATGGGTTTGGCCAGGCGGCGAGCGTCGCCGTGAGGTCGATGTGGTCGCTGCCGCGCACCACGTGAAGGGTCACCTTGTCCCCCGGAGACTTGTTGTGGTCGATGTAGTTGATCAGGTCATCGGAGGAGGTTACTTGCTGGCTGTCCGCGCCGATGATCACGTCGCCGCCGGTGGGCGTCAGCAGCGGATTCGAGGGAGTGACGGCGGCTTTGAGACCAGCCTGGTCGGCAGGACCGCCCGAGTCAACGCTGATGACGTAGGCGCCGGAATTGACGGTAAGGCCGAGCGTTTTCGCCAGGTCGGCGGTGACAGTGATGGTGCCCACGCCCAGTTTGGGATGGACGATGGTCTTCCCGGCGAGCATGTCAGGAAGGTGGTCCTTGGCATTCTGAATAGGGATGGCGTAGCCGATGCCGACGTTGACGTTTTGACCGCTCGGGTTCTCGATTGCGGTGTTGATGCCGATCACGTTGCCGCTCGAATCTACCGAGCGGGCCGCCGGAGTTGCCGGGGTTGATGGCGGTGTCGGTCTGGAACAGGTCGATCAAAGGCTTGCTCGCCTGCGTCGCCAGCGTCCTATCGTCTGCGCTGACTATGCCTTCGGTGACGCTGTTCTGCAGGCCAAACGGGTTGCCGATGGCGATCACCGACTCGCCCACCTGAACAGTGTTCGAGTCGCCGAAGGTCGCTGTCGTCAGGCTGATGCCGGAGAAATCGCCCTTGATCACGGCGAGATCATCGGCGGGATCGGTGCCGACGACAGAGGCGGTGACGGTAGCCTGGTTGGAGAGCGTGATGGCGATAGGGTTTGAACCCTCGATAACGTGGAAGTTGGTCAGGACATCGCCGCTAGAATCGAGAACGATGCCGGAGCCAAGCGACTCGACCTGCTGGCCGCCTGATGAAGAGACACCGGTAACCTGGACGACCGCCGGGCTCACCTTCTTGTAGACGGGTATGATCTCGGCCTCGTCGCCGGAGGGCGCGCTGGAGATTGGCAGGGCCGTGGGCGGTGTGAGCGTGATAGGCACAGTGGTGCCTTGCGCATTCGACGAACTCGACGAGCAGGCGGCGGCAAGAAGCGCCGCGAGGCCCGTCGCGAACGCCAGCAGGGGAAAGATGAGAGGGCTTCTCCAATGGGTACGAGCTGTCATCTGGGGCTCCCTTCAAGCGGGCAGGATTATACCGCCTCGATTCGAGGCTCTCTCCTTACTTGATAATGCAGCGATGTGCTTGCCGCGTGACGGGCGACAGGAATGGCGTGAAGGAACGATGAAGGTTCGCCCGGCAGCAGCGCGCAGGCCGAATTCCAGGATGGGCTGTTGCTATTTGGGGAGGTATTGCCTGGCGTCGGGTTCGAGGTCGATCTTTAGCGCGAGCAGCAGGCAGGCGACCATGAGCCAGTAGCCGCAGACGAGCGTCAGCTCAACAACGTCGTCTTCGCCGAGCTGGTTGCGCACGGCTTCGAAGATGTCGTCAGGCACGTCGCGGCTAGTGACGACGCCCTCGGCGTATGCAACGACGGCGCGCTCCAGGTTGTTGAACTTATCGTTGTCGCGCCAGGCAGAAAGCCCTTCTATCTGGGCCTCCGCGACGCCGGCCTTCATCGCAAGCGGCACGTGGTGCGCCCATTCGTAGTCGGCGCCGGTGATCTGAGCGATGCGAAGGATGGCGAGCTCTCGCAGGTTCGGCGGCAACTGGCCGTGGACGAGAAGGGAGTTGCCCAGACGGATGAAGTTGCGCAAGGCGTTCGGGCTGCGGGCGACGGCGCGGTGGATGTTCAGTATCTCGCCGCCGCGCTGCCTCATGTCCTCCAAGACGTCGTGCGCGTCACCCTTCGCCTGCGAGGTGGTTGCATAGCTTATGCGGGCCATAAATCCCTCCTTGGCGGTTCCGGAGCAGACGGTCAGTCGACGGCGCCGGGTATGAACTCCGGCGGACGGACGGCGCGGAGCTTCAGGGAACCGTACGGGCAGCCGACGACGCAGGCGCCGCAGCCGAAGCACTTCGACTTCTCGACGGCTGCTTTCAGGTTGTTCTGGTCGTCGCGGTACATGGTGATGGCGTCAAACTGGCAGCGTTCCTGACAGTCCTGACAGCCGCTGCAGGACTCGAGGTCATCGACGCAGGCTTCGTAGCGGCTCTTCTCCCACCAGTCGGCGACGGGCATGTCGGTGACGTCGAGGGAAACCCACTCCTCGCAGCAGTCGCGACAGCAGTTGCAGCTTGTGTTGACGTTCAGCATCTCGGCCTTATTGGCCCAGCGATGGACGAGGCCGTCCTCCTCGATCTGGTCGCAGAGGGCGATGGCCTGGTCGAGCGTGAGAGGGCGGCCGGTGCCGCGGTGGATTACGTATTCGGCACCGCGACCGAACTGGAGGCAGTGCAACGTCTCGGTCTCAAGGGTGTGGGCGCAGAGCTCGCCGGCGGCGGTTGTTCGCATTCGACAGGCGCAGGGAACGACGGCGATGAGGGTCTGCGCCTTCAGGATCTCGTGGTAGTCCTCGCAGGGGAGGAACGTCGGGCAGGCCGGCGAGGGCCTTCCGAGCGGGAATAATGCGGCTGATGCGCGTCGGGACTATGCGGAACATGGCGCCCAGGCGCGCGAACATCTCCTCCGTGCAGAAGGCCTGCCATTTTTCGAAGAAGGCGCGGCCCTTTTCAACGTCCATGTGCTGGCTGCCGAGCGTGGCGTCGTGGAGCTGGATGATGTGGCGGGCGAAGCGATAGTAATCGCGCTTGTCGAAGGCGCCGCGGGGGAAGACGACGCCGGCGTAGTAGAGGGCGTCGAGCTGGCGGCGGGCCTCGGCCTCGGAGACGCCGGCCTTTTCGGCGACCTCCTGGACGGTGCCGGGCAGCGCTTCGACGAGCGCGGCCTGCTCCGGGGTCATGAGCGATTCGAGGATGGAGCGCAGCAGGGCGGAGCCGGGGAAGCCGAGCCTTCCCGCGAGCGCTTCGTATGCGTCGCTGTTGGTCATAGCAATGTGCTGCGCCGGTGAGGCGGTTGTGTCGTAAGCCGAGGCGAACCGCTCCTCTCTGGTCCGCCGCGCGTTGTCTGAGGTTAGTCTAGAGGGGGTGGCAAGAAGAAAACAAGCGGTCGCGGTCATGGTTGCGGCAGGTCGACCCAGTGGAGGGTGTTGTCTGACGACGACCAGTAGACGGAGGAGTCGTCAGCGGCAAGGAAATCGACGGAGTGGTCCGCCACCTGAATCAAGTCGCCAGTTTTCACGTCGTAGGCCATGGCCGTGTCTTCAGGGCGAGGCACCCAGAAGACAAATCGCCGCGTCGCCTGAACGAAATCGTCCCGCGCGGTGCCTTCTCGCCCCCGGCTGCTCCCGGTCAGAAGCTGCAGGAGGCCATCCTTGCCCGAGTCGTCTTTGCAGATCAGGAACCGCGTATCGCCGGTCGCTACGTCCGTGACGTACACAGCCTGAGACGCTTGCAATGCGCCGAGGGCACATGTCTCCTTGTCCTCCCCGACCCAGACGATCTGATTCCCCGAAGAATAGAGCGGGGCGAAACGGGTGACCAGGCCGCCGCCCGACTGGTTGCAGGCAGGGCAGCCAACGTTGATGGGCGGAAGGTCGCCGCTGAGCGTGGGCTCCGAACCGTGTCGATTGGCCAAGTCATAGCTCCTGACTTCATCGACATATGTGCCGGCAAGGTTGGCGATGGACGTGGAGTAGACGAGGCGACCTCCGGCGATTTCGATGCCCAGCGGGCAGGAGTAAAGGCTGGAATCGCCGACGGCTGAGGCGACATCTGAGTCTACGTGCCATATCTCGCCGTGATTCAGGTCCATCGCGTAAAGGTTCCAAGGGTCGCCCATCGGATTGTGACAACCTTCGACCCAAGCGAGATAGCGGCCGTCGCTTGCCGCAACGGGCACACTGTCATCAGGCTGCAGCGTTCGGAACACGTCAACGGCGTCGGTCTTGAAGTTCCAGAGGGCAAGCTTGCCCGGATTTGCCGGGTCGCCTGGGGGGAACTGGCAGCCATCGCAGGGGAGGCTGCCTCCCGGCCTGCTTATCAGGAACAGATGGGAATTCGGGATCAATTGCTGCAAGTACCAGTTGGGCTTCCCGTAATCTGAGGGCAAGACGGCGCTGTGCACGGTGCCGAAGCCGGTCGCGGCATCCAGCGTGGGACGAGAGGTAGGAGTTGCGGGCGAGGTCGTGAGCGTGGCGGGGACGGCTGTCGGCTCCTCCGTGGGAGTTGCCCAAGCCTTCCGCAGCCTTTCGCCGCTGCAGTCCGCGTTGTGAAGCCCGATGACCAGCGAGAATACTATCATCAAGGCGACGGTAAGCTTGTTCTTCATCAAATCCATGGCGCGCCTCCCGCGTCGTTTGCTTCAGCGTACGCTCAAGCGCGGGCGCGCACCGGACGCTTTGCCGTCGCGATTCCTACGGTTGGCTAACGAAGCGCCAGCAGCCGACGGACTGCTCAACGTTATGTCAAGACGAGCGGCGTCAGTACGGGGACTGGTTCTCGAAGATGCGACGGGGGTTGTCGCGGGCCATGAGGTCGATCTGCGCTTGACTGACGCCCGCTTCGAGCAGCGCCGGGATGATGTGGTCGCTGATGTGGAAGTAGTTCCAGTTGGGCATGTGCTTCTCCACCCAGTCGGGGCGGAAGGACTCGAAGTAGACCATGGCGTCGTGTGAGAGGACCATTCGCTCGGCGTAGCCCATCTCACAGAGCTTGACGATGGTGGCGATGCGCTTCACATCGGGCAGGAAGAACTCGATGCCGAAGCGGTCCATGCCGAGGTAGGAGCCGCGGTCCGCCATCTTCGTCAGGTAGTCGAGGTCCTCGCTGTCGCCGCTGTGGCCGATGATGACGCGCGACAGGTCGACGCCTTCGGCGGCAAAGACGTCCTGCTGGTCGAGGCCGCGCTTCGTGGCAGCGTGCGTATGCGTGGTGATGGGGACGCCGGTGCGAAGGTGGGCGCGGGCGACGGCCTTGAGCAGCTTTTCGACGCCGGGGGTGACGCCGGGCTGGTCGGTGGTCCCCTTGATGACGGCAGCCTTGACGTTGGTGCCCTGGATGCCGTCCTTGATGTCGGCCACGAAGAGGTCGGCGATGGCGTCCTCGCTGCGAAACAGGAAGTAGGGCGGCAACTCGTTGAAGTAGTAGAGGCCGGTGGCGGCGATGACCTGGATGCCGGCCTGCTTGACAACCGGCAGCAGGCGCGGGATGTCGCGACCGACGCCGCAGACGGAGGCGTCGAGAATCGTGTCGACGCCACGGGCCTTGAGGGCGGTGAGGGCATCCACGGCGCGGGCCAGCTCCGCCTGCTCATCCCAGATGCGCGGAAAGTTCCTGGCGACACCCTCGGACTGGCCGATGATGTGCTCGTGCATGAGAGTGAATCCGAGCGACGCCGTGCTGATGGGGCCGGCGAAGGTCTCGACCATGGGCTGGCCTACCGCTGTCCTGTCCATCGTCGCTGCCGTGGTCATGACGGTGCTCCTTGCGTTCTGAGACGCCTTTCCGCGTCGTCGGCGGCGCCCTTAAAGGTATTGCGCGGCATCAGGTTCGCCTCCAGCAGGCTGCGGGCCCGGAAGAGGTCACGCTGCAGGCTGAGGGCTTCCACGCCGGCGGGGTCGGCCTTGAGCACGAAATCGACGAGGTGACAGGCGAGAGGCAAGTCGCCGGCGGACTGGAGGTCGCGGGCGCGGGCGAGGAGAGCGTCGGCGCCGGCCAGCCTGACAACTTCGGCGGCCTGGTCAGCGGAGGGCGCTGGGAAGAAATCGGCCGGGTCGCCGTCGTACCAGCCACCGTACTGCCGCCAGACGGCGTGGATGATGAACTTCGGGTGCCCGTAAATGGGCTGAAGGTAGGGCTTGTCAACGAGATCGGCCGGAGGCTCGACTTCGCCCAGGATCTGCTCGATCCATTGGCCGCGGTTCATGCGGTCGACGACCTGGCCGGCGATTGAGCGCAGGTAGCGGGCGGTGTCGAGGCAGGCGGCCTGGACCGCCGCGTCGCCGCTGATGACGGGGCCGTGCCCGGGGATGAGCACCGTGGGACGTTCTGGCGGCGATAGCCTCCAGGCCGTCGGCCCAGCCTTCGGCGTAGCGCTGGACCTTCCAGGGGTTGCCGACGTTCGGGCAGGTCCAGATGAAGAAGTCGCCGGAGCAGACGACGTTGCGGTCGGGCGCGTAGAGCCAGGTGTGGTCGTCGGTCTCGCCGAGGCCGTGCGTGAGCTCGAAGGACTCCCTGCCTACGGTGATCGTCGTGCGGTCGTCGTAGGTGACAGCGGGATAGGCGAAGGCCGGCCTGGGAGGAGGCGGCGCGTCCGCGTCCACGGGCATGCCGAACTGGATGGAGTTGATTCGATTAATCCAGCCGGCCATGCGCTCGTAGCGCTGGAGACGCGGGGCGACGAGCTTGTGGCCGACTACGGTCGGGCGAGCGTCGCGGCGAGCGGCGGCGTCAGCCAGAAAGGCGTCGGCGCCGGTGACGTGGTCGATGTGGCCGTGGGTATAGACGATGGTGCGGACCGGCAGGTCGGTGCGCCGCCGCAGCTCGCGGACGATCCCGGCCCCGTTGGTCGCCAGGGAGGTATCGACGACGAGGATGCCATCGGCGGTAAGGAAGGCGGTCACATTTCCGAAGTAAGGGAAGTAGATGACGCCGGGCGCAACCTCGCTGACGCCGCCGGTGTTGCCGGCCAGGCCGGCGCCCATCATAAGCGTCGACGATGTGTCCGGGGCCGTCATCCGCGCCGCTCCCAGCCCGTCAGTCCTTCGGCTGGACGCCGGCCATGTCGAGGGCGAGGTCGCGGTAGTACTTCATGTCCGACTCGACGAGGATCATCATGCGCTGCGCTTCCATGGAGCCTTCGGCGTGGACGGTGGTGACTTCGTGGTGGGCGCTGTCGGCGGAGGCGAAGACGTTGTGGGTGAGCTGCAGCATTCGCATGCGCTCCTCGGTCGTGTACTTGGGTGAGGCGCCGAGGTAGTGGTCCAGGTAGTCGTGGATGTCCGGGTTCTGCCAGTCCAGATAGGTGGGCATCGTCGTGATGATGCCGCCGGCGATGTCCTGGACCGTCTTCACTATCTCGTGGAAGCTCTTGGCGAAGTGCAGCTTCGCCATGTTGGTGATCAGCGGGCTGGGAACGCAGATTCTCGCCGTAGTAGACGGGCGATTTGATGGCGGCGTTGCCCAGCGCTTTCAGGGTCTCGACGTAGGTGAGGACGTCCGATATCTTGCCGCGAATGTGGGCGACTTTGTCGAGCCCGTTCATCTCGGCCATGGCGATGGCGATGCCGGCCATCACTTCGACGGACGGGATCTTGTAGGAGACGGCGGTGAAGCGATGGTAGGTGGCGAAGGTGTAGGCGAGCAGCATCGAGAACTGCCACTCGCCGCAGAGGAAGACGCGGTCCCAGGGGACGAAGACGTTGTCGAAGACGATCATGGCTTCGATCAGGCCACGGGTCGGCCGGTTGGAGGGAAACTCCGCCGGTGAGCGCTCGCCGTGGCCGGGGCGGCAGATGAGGTGCACGCCCTTCGTCGCGACGGGGACGGCGAAGGAGACGGCGTACTCCGCCTCGTTTTCGCGCATCTGACGCGTCGGGACGACGAGGAGCTCGTTGGCCGCGGGCGCGCCGGTGATGTGGATTTTGGAGCCCTTGACGATGATGCCGTCCTTGTTCTGGTCGACGACGCGGACGTAATAGTCCGGGTGCGCTTGCGCCGAGGGCACCTTGCTGCGGTCGCCCTTGACGTCGGTGACGGCGCCGCAGAGCATCAGATCCTCCTGGCGCAGGTGCTCCAGGTAGGCGCGGGCGCGCTCCTTGTATTCCAGCTTGCCCATCTGCTCGGCGGTGGCCATGATGGCGTTCAGGCAGTCGGTGCCGATGTCCTTGCCGAAGGGCAGGCCGCCGGTAATGCGGATGGACTTCTGGATCATCTGCATGCGCCTGTCGATGTCATCCGGGCTTTTCGGCGTCGTGAAGTAGCGGCTGATCGGCTCGCCGGTCTCGGGATGCTGGGCGATGAACAGATCGCGCAGGGCCTGGTCGGTCGACTCGGTGAGGACGAAATCGCCGGCAGCGGTGTCGGTGCCGATCTTGAGGATGGGGTGAGTGGTAACGTCGTCCACCTTCTCGCCGAAGATATAGACGCTGCGGCCGTCGCGAAGGCTCTGCCGGTACTGTTCCGCGGTCCGAATAGCCATTTGTCGTTCTCCTGCGGGTCGCGAAGTGAGGGGGCGAGGGGTCCGGATTCTGCCGCGGACTCGATCGTCGCTCGGATGGGCCAACGATAGTGCGTTCCTGGATAGGGGTCAAGGAGCGCAGCGCGCTCGTAGTCGAAACGTCAGGATATCGTCGGCGAAGCGTCAGGCGACCCGTCAGCCACCATCGTAACATCTGCGACAGGCAGCACGGGTTGACCGGCAGGCAAGGCGTATTGGCGAATTAGGCTGCTAGAGTGATAATTAGTTCAATGGAGCGGCATGACGAATCCGACTGAACGGCGCGCCCTGACATACGAACTGCCGCCCATCCGGCCTCCCAGCGAGGCGCGCTCGCTGCTGATCCGCGTCATGCGCGGTTGCCCGTGGAACTACTGCACGTTCTGCGCGGCCTACAAGGACCTGCCTCGAAAGGGGATGCTCCGTTCCGTCGAGGAGGTGAAGGGGGACATCGACGCGCTGGCGGCAGCAGCGGACGAGATGCGGGCGGAGGGCCATGTGGTGGCGCCGCGAACGGCCTTCCTCGCCGATTCGAACGCTGTCATCGTGAAGACGGAGGCGCTGGTGGAGATCATCCGTCACCTGCGGGAGCGCTTCCCTTCGCTGGAACGCATCACCTCTTACGCGCGGGCGAAGACGATCTTGAAGAAGGAGGCGTCGGAGCTGGAACGGCTGCGCGAGGCGGGCCTGAGCCGGCTGCACATGGGGCTGGAGAGCGGCGACGACGAGGTGTTAACTCAAGTTAAGAAGGGCGCCACGTCGCGGGAGATGACGGAGGCGGGCAAGAAGGCAATGGCGGCGGGCTTCGAACTGTCGGAGTACATCATGCCCGGACTCGGCGGCCGGCCCCTGTCGGAGCAGCACGCTCGCAACACGGCGGCGGTCTTGAACGCGACGAACCCAACCTACATACGCGTCCGCCCGCTGGCGCTGACGCCGGGAACGCCGCTGTACGAGCAGTACGTCGCCGGGGAGTTCATGCCGATGACGCCGATCGATGCGCTGCGGGAGCTCCGCGGCATGATCGACCGGCTGGAGACGAGCGGCAATATCTGCTTCGACCATGTCTGGAACTTGCCCATCTTCAGGCAGGACTGGGAGGGCTACCGCCTGCCGGAGGAGAAAAAGCACCTGATTTCGCTGATGGACGAGGCGCTGGCGGCCTGGAGGACGACGGGGACCACCCGCTCGCAAAAGTAAGGGCCGGCCCTCATTTAACGAGGGCGGGGAGATGCGGGAAAATGGGGGCTAGCGCCACGAAGGCGGGCCGCAGCTTGGAGGTTGAGGCGGACGCACGCGAGGGATCGCGGTGAGAGATCGGCTTTGCAGTTTCTTGGTGGTCGCCTGGGCCGTTAGCTCGACGTTGCCGGGATCGCCGAACACGGGGGCGGCGCCGGTGGGCCAGACGTGCAGCGCCTCCAGCCCGGGAATGGCGGACGTAACGTTCAGTTGGGCTTCGGCCCCGGGCGCGCAGGAGGTATGGGTCGATGTCTCGCCGTACTCCCTGGGACTCGACTCCGGCGTCTTCACGGACGCGGGACCGTTTGCGTCGAGCGTGACCTCCTATACCTGGCAGGGGATCCCTGCCAATACGCAGTACTACTACCGCGTAAACGCCCGCTACGCCGACGGCTGGCATGCGCTCAAGGCGGGCAGCTTCGTCACCGGCCAGTGCGGCTCGCCGGCCGCCCCCCTTCAGTCGACGACGCAGGAGTGTAGCACGAGCGGGCGGACCACGGTCAGCATTGACTTTGCCTGGGCGCCGTCGCTTGCCGGCGGAACCACGCAATGGCTGGACGTGAGCATCTACGACAACAACTTCGCGGCCGGCACGTTCCTGTCCAAGGGGCCGCTGCCCGTGGGTCAGTCGACGTATACATGGGATGGCCTTCCGCCAGCGCTCACCTACTACTGGAGGGTGAACACGCAGACGCCGAGCGGCTGGGTGGGAACGGCGACTCAGTCGGTCAGCGCCATCCGCTGCGGGACGCCGCCGCCGGCAAGCGCTGATCTCCTTCAACTTCGCGATCAACTGGCCGCGGCCGTCGCTGATTCGGGCCTCGACGCGGCGGTCGCTGTGACGGACCTGCAAACCGGCGAGTCGATAGACGTGCGGGGCGATGTGCCACGCTATGCGGGCTGCACGCTGAACTGGTTCGTGCTGCTCTCGAACGTGATTGACGTGCAGAACGGGCTGACGCCGGAGAGCGACGTCGGCGACCTCATATCGCGGACGATATACGGCAGCAATCCTTTCACGGCGCATGACCTGCTGATCAGGACGGGCGGCGACGTGCTGGGCGGGACGCTGAAGGTGGACGATCTACTGGATCGATTGGCGCTGAAGGACACGTTCTTCGACCACCCGCCCGGCTATGACGAAGAGTTCTCCTTGCGGGGACAGCTGAACAGCATCACGGCGAACGATATCGTCCGCGCACTGAGCATTTTCTATCACGGCGGCATCGTCAACCTGCAGTGGCGGGACTACCTGCTGCAGAAGATGACCGGCGTGAAGCCGGGGCTGCAGTACCTGATTCCGGCCGGCGTTGGCGACGGCGTCGTCTCGCACAAGAACGGCTTTAGCTGGATGCCCGGCGGCTATATCGATAATGACATCGGCATCGTTCAATTCGACAGCAGCGCCGGGACGCGCGCCTACGTCATCTCCTTTTTCACGCAGGACGTGCCGGTGGAGTACCAGGACATTCCTCTGGGGCAGTCGGTCTCGCGGATGGTGTGGCAGTTCTTCTCTAGCCGCTACCCGTAGGGGTTCCGCGAGCCTGTGACCTACGCTTCCGTCTTTCATTCGTCTGGGCGAAGAGGATATCCTGTGAGAAGCTATCCGTTACCTTACGGCCGTGTTATGATCACCGCCGAGGGTAAACGGCGGCATGAGGGTTGGACTAGGCTTATCGCTGGCGGCAGCGGCGCTGTCGGTGGTAATGTTGACCGGATGCGGTTCCTCCGGGCATGACAGCATCTTCGCCACGCCTGTTACGCCTCAGCCTCCCCCGCCACAATGGCGTTCTTATGACGCGCTCCCGTCCTCAGACACCATGCCCTCAGTGCGGCTGGAGGTGCCGGAACTGGCTAACCACGCCGCCATTACGCTGCAGCTGCCAACCTACGTACCCTGGGGGATTAACAACAGGTTCATCAGGGATGACATCGTGCCGGCATCGGGCGGCGCCTCTGGACTTGAGACTCATGTCTTCCTCCTCCGAAATGACGATGCTGACCCGAGCACGCCCGCGATTACCATCTATCAGAGCAGGCCGAGGACAAGCCCACCGGCCGCCTGCGACCAGGAGAACTGCCAGACCACAGACATCGACGGAACGACAGTCACCTGCCGCCTCCTCTATCCTGGTCCTGACGTACCCCTCTACCAGCCGCCCGTGACACCGATGCCGTCGGATTTGACCCCGATCCTCCGCTGCGAATGGCAGACGAGTGCGTGGTGGTTCCAGATGGACTTTAACTGGGCGCTGACGGAAACGACGCCGGAAGGCGTGCCAGCGGATTATCGCGCGGACGCGATGCGAGTGATCACTTCCCTGATTGAGAATCCCTTCAGCATTGCCGGTTGCTACGCCCAGCCATGCCCTTGATCGGGGCTGCACGGGACCGCGTCTTGGTTATTGGCCGTCACGAATGCTGTAGGGATGACGGCGGCGGCGCACGTGTCCGGGCTTGGAACGTCAGGGAGGACGAGTGAAGAGCCACACAAACTACCTCTGGTTCAACACCCCATCGCGACGTGACCTGGTCAACATTACCGACCAGGTCGAGGCGACGGTGGGCGAATCCGGCGTGCAGGAGGGGCTGTGCCTGGTCAGCGCGATGCACATCACAGCCGCGATCTGGGTGAACGATAACGAGCCGGGGCTGTGGCAGGACTTCGCGGACTGGGTCGAGAAGCTGGCGCCGTTTCGTCCGGACTACCGGCACCATCGCACCGGCGAGGACAACGGCGACGCGCACCTGAAGCGGACGCTGGTGGGGCAGCAGGTTGTGCTGCCGATAACGAAGGGCCGGCTGGACCTGGGGCCGTGGGAGCAGGTGTTTTACGCGGAATTCGACGGCCGGCGGCGAAAGCGGGTCATCGTGAAGATAATCGGTGAATAGGAGAAGGCGATGATCTACCTTGAGGAGACGCTGAACCTGGAGCCGCCCAGTCCGGAAACGCTGGATGCGCTCGTCGTGCTGGCGCAGGAGAGGCTGCCGGACCTGGAGCGGATGGGCTTTCGGTTGGCGGCGGCCTGGTACAACGACATCGAGTCGTTTTGCCAGGTGACGCAGGTGTTGGAGTTCGACAGCATGGTCGCGTTCGAGGAGTTTCGCGCCCGGACGGAGCACGCCGAGCCCTGGCTGGCTTACATCGCGCGGCTGGAAGAGCTGGCGCCAAGACGGCGGACGCGCCTGCTGGCGCCGCTGGGGCCGGTGCCGGCGGAACGGCTGCACGACGCCTGGAAGGAGACGGCGGATTCGCCGGCGGGCACGTATTCAGTCGCCATCATGGAGATAGCGCCCGGACGGATGGCGCCGTTCGTCGCCGGAATGCAGGCGGCAGCCGCCAACCTGCCGATGGTGGCGCAGTGGCGGACGATCGTCGGCAACGAGAACGAGGTGACGGACGTGTGGAAGGGCGGCGTTCGGATGGGCGGCTACAGGCCGTCGGACGAAGGGTCGAACGCCTTCTTCCGCTCGGTCCGTCAAAACGCGCCGGTGGAGCGGATGTTCCCGGTGTTCACACTGCCCTATTCGCGGCTACGCTAACCGCTAAACGGTCCGGCAAACGTTCTCCAGCCGGCCGATGCGCTCGATCTCGACGGCGATGCGGTCGCCGCCCTTCAGGAAGACGGGCGGCTTGCGGAAGACGCCGACGCCGCTGGGCGTGCCGGTCATAATCACATCGCCGGGAAGCAGCGTGAAGGCGCGGCCGGCGAAGGCGATCAGCTCGGCCACGCCGAACACCATCTCGCCTGTCGTCGAGTCCTGCATCTTCTCGCCGTTGAGCCGGGCGCAGATCGCCAGCGATTGCGGGTCGCCGACCTCATCGGGCGTAACGAGGACGGGACCGAGCGGGCAAAAGGTGTCGAGGCTTTTTCCGCGCACCCACTGGCGGTCGCCGAACTGCAAATCGCGGGCGGAGACGTCGTTGCCGCAGGTGTAGCCGGCGACGCAGCCAAGGGCCTCCTTCTCAGACACGTTGCGGGCCTCTCTTCCCATTACCACCGCCAGCTCCGCCTCGTAGTCAACCTGCTGGCTAAGCGCCGGATCCCAGGTTATCGTGTCGCCGGGGCCGATGACCGACGTGGGGAATTTGGCGAAGATGAGCGGCCGCTCCGGCACGGGCACGCCCTGCTCACGGGCGTGGTCGCGGTAGTTCAGGCCGATGGCGACGATCTTGGGCGGAGCGGGGACCGGCGCCATGAGCTTTATGTCGTCGGTCTTGTGCAGGAGGCCTCGGGTAGCGAGGTCAGCGGCTCGACCGGCGGCAATCTCGCGTTCGATACCGGCGCTGAGCCGCCGCGCGGCGTCGAGCATCGCCGGGCCGCCGCGCAGCAGCCCAATCATCTCGCCGGCTTGTGACAGGCCGTCGACGCCCAACTCCCCCGCCTTCGCAATCTCCACGACATAGCCGCCGGCCTCGATGCCGGCGCGGACGACGCCTTCGCTCCGAAAAGTCAGCAAGCGCATCTATCTCTCCTTCCCACGGTCTTCCTCAATTACAACGCGGAGGCGGCGATCCGTCAATCGAGGCTTCTTCACGGTCTCTTCACGCAGCCGGCATGTCGCACTATGGTTTTTGCACACTTTATACGCTTACAATGCAAGTAACAAAAGGCGGGAAAAGACACCAAGGAGGCACAAGATGGCGACAAGAGTTCATACAGCCAGACCAGCTTCGCCAGGGAGCTCGGGAATCACAACGGGTTGGACGGGGCTGACGCACAGGACGCACATCGACCGCATATGGACGGATGCCCTGCCAGAACAGATAGCGCAATCGGTCCTTGGGCCGGTGACTCTGACGCTGCGCCTCACGCTGGGGTGGATATTCGTCTGGGCAGGCTTCGACAAGCTGATCCGGGGGTTCAGCGCTTCCGGCTTCCTGCTGCACTCGACGCAGGGGCCGCTCACGTTCTGGTTCCACAGTCTCGGGGCGAGCACAACGGCCAGCAACATCGTAAACCCGCTGGTAGTCTGGGGCGAGATACTCATCGGCATAACGCTTATCTTCGGGATATTCACACGGGCCGGCGCCTTCTGGGGCGCGGTCATGATGATGCTGTACTATCTGGCGCAGTTCCCACCGGCACAGAATCCGTGGATGGATGAGCACCTGGTTTACATCCTGCTGCTCGGCCTGCTGGGCGCTCTGGGGGCGGGCCGCATCCTCGGCGTCGACGCCTGGGTCGAGCGTCTGCCGTGGGTGAAACGGCATCGTCTGGTGACGCTGCTGCTCGGGTAGCCCATTTCAATCAGCAGCGCGCCTTGCGAGGGCCGGCCGGTCACCGGCCCTCGTCGCATGTCCGTTAGTTGCGCATTTTCCGCCGTGTCGAAGTAGAATGATGATCACCCCCGCAGGAGGGACGACGACCATGGAAACTCGACTCATCGGGAGGACGGCGCTAGTGACAGGCGCGGGCTCCGGAATCGGCGCGGCCTGCGCGAAGCGACTCGCCGCGGAAGGCGCGAAGGTTGCCGTAGTGGACATCGTCGAGAAGGAGGCCGAGGCGACAGCGGCGGCCATCAACGGCGCGGGCGGGGAAGCGATAGCGCTCGTCGCGGACGTGACGCAGGCGGCGCAGGTCGAGGAAGCCTTCGCCGAGATAATGCGGCGGTTCGGGCGAGTCGACATCGTGCTGGCGAACGCGGGGGTGACGCCGCGGCTGCTACCCGTGGGCGAGTGTCCGGAGGAGTCGTGGCGGCACGTGCTGGACGTGAATCTGACCGGCGTCTTCCTGACCGTGAAGGCGGCGCTGCCGATCATGCAAAAGCAAAAGCGGGGCGTGCTGCTGGCGACGGCGAGCATGGCGGCGCTCGTATCGAGCCCCGTGGGCATCGAGTACAACGTGTCGAAGACGGGCGTGGTGATGCTGATGCGGCATGTCGCGCACGTATACGGGCCGTTCGGCATCCGCTCCGTCGCGATCTGCCCCGGTTGGGTCGACACTCCGTTCCTGGCTCCGCTATGGGATGCCTTCGGGCCACCGGGGCGGGCAGCGCTGCGGGGGTCGTCGCCGCTGGGGCGAATGGCGACGCCGGAGGACATCGCGGCTTCGGTCGCCTTCCTGGCGAGCGACGAGGCGTCATTCATCTCGGGCATCCCGTTTCCCATCGACGGCGCGATGATGGCGGGGCCGCCAATGCCGGGTGGACCGCTGGTGCGCGGCTATCTCAAGATGCGGTCGGGAATACGCCGGCTGCAGGGAAAGCCGCGGGTGAAGCTACTCCCCTAGCTTTGCCGATTCGAAGCGTCGAAGCGGCTTCATTCGACGAAGCCGACGCTGCTGCTATAATTACTCGCAGAGGTTAGTGATGGAGCGTCTTCATCGCAGCTCTACGGAGCGAATCCTCGGCGGCGTTTGCGGCGGCCTTGGCGAGTACTTCGACATCGACCCGACGATCGTGCGGGTGGTGTACGCCGTCGTGACCATCGCGACGGCGGGGGTGATAGGCATTGTGCTCTACCTGCTGCTGTGGCTGATCGTTCCGGCGGAGGCGTCGCTGGGGATGAGCACGCGGGAGTCGTTGCGTGCGAACGTTGACGACATGGCGACGTTGGCGAGGGAGATCGGCAGCGAAATGCGGGCGACCCTGGGAGGCGCGTCCTCGGAGTCGCCACGACGGCTGGAGCCGGCGGTGCTGGCGGGGCTGCTGCTGATCATACTCGGCGTGCTGTTTCTGCTCGGGAGCTTCGACGTGTTCGGCTGGATACACTGGTCCAGGCTCTGGCCGCTGATCATCATCGTCATCGGGGTACTGCTGCTGATGCGGCGTCGGTAGACGCTCCCGATTGCTCGGCGGGCGTCGATTGGCTATCCTCAGATCACTTCCCTTTCGATTTCTAGCGGAGAAGAGAATTGGCGCGAAATCATTTTCTGAAGACTCTGGAGCAAAGGCCGCTCCTCTGCGACGGCGCGATTGGAACGCTGCTGCGTGAGCGCGGCGTCCCGGCCGACGCCTGTCTGGAGGCGCTGAACCTCGACGACGCGGGCATCGTGCTGCAGGTGCACGCGGACTACATCGACGCCGGCGCGGACATCATCGAGACGAACACGTTCGGCGCCAACGGCGTGAAGCTGGCGCACTTCGGCCTGGGCGACCGCGTCGCCGACGTGAACCGCTGCGCCGTCGAGATCGCGCGGCAGGCGCAGTCGCACACCAGCCGGCCGGTGTTCATAGCCGGCGCGGTCGGCCCGCTGGACGTCGGTTTGCCGGGCGCGGAGAGCGTGACGCTAAAGAAGGCGCACAAGGCCTTCCGCGAGCAGATCGAGGCGCTGCTGGAGGCGGGAGTCGACCTCATCGCAATCGAGACCTTCCCAACGCTGGCCGAGGCCAGGGAGGCGCTGCTGGCGGCGCGCGAGGCCGACGGCGACGTGCCGGTGATGGTCCAGCTTTCGTTCCAGCGCGACGGCCGGACCTGGGCCGGCGAGGAGCCGGGCGAGACGGCGCTGGCGCTGCGAGACCTGGGCGCCAACGTCGTCGGGGTGAACTGCGTGCCGGGCCCACAGGTCGCGCTGGACATCATCAAGCGAATGGCGCCAGCAAGACCGGTGAAGCTGTCGGCGCAACCAAACGCCGGCCAGCCGGTCGTGCGGGAGCAGGCGATAGTCTATCCAGGGACGCCGCAATCGTTTAGCGAATACGCGCCAAAGCTGATCGAAGCCGGCGCGTCGATAGTCGGCGGCTGCTGCGGGACGACGCCGGAGCATATCGCGGCGATGAACCAGGCACTTTCGGGTGAGACGGCGACGGTGCCGAAGACCAGGGCGTCTCGGGCACACGTCATCCTGACGGAGCGGCAGCCGTCGGCGGGGCCGGAGCCGCAGACGCTGCGCGAGAAGCTGGCGGCCGGACGCTTCGTCGTGACCGTGGAGGTCGATCCGCCGAGGGGGCTGAACGTGGCGCCGATCCTGGAGGGCGCCAGGCTGCTCAAGGAGGCGGGAGTCGACTGTGTGAACGTCGGCGACAGCCCGATGGCGCGAACGCACATGAGCGCGATTGCGATGGCGTCGATGCTCAGGGAGCAAGTTGGGATTGAGACCATCGTCCACTGCACGACACGCGACCGCAACCTGATCGCGCTCGAGGCCGACCTGATCGGCGCGCACGCGCTGGGTTTGCGGAACGTTCTCTGTCTCCGCGGCGACCCGCCGCGCGGACCGGGCTACTCGCGGGCCATCGGCGTATGGGACGTTGGTTCGATAGGGCTGATCCGGATGATGAAGGGGATGAACGAGGGCGTGGACTCCTCCGGCGGGAGCATCGGGCAGCCGGCGTCGTTCTTCGTGGGCGCGGCGGCGAACCCGATGGGCCAGGTCGAGCTGGAGATGAAGAACACGCGTCGCAAGCAGGAGGCGGGAGCGGACTTCCTGCTCACGCAGCCGATCTTCGACGCGGAAGCCGTCGCCGAGTACCTGGAGGCGGTCAAGGAGTTCAAGCTGCCGGTCATTCTGGGCATCATGCCGCTGTACAGCCAGCGCCACGCGGAGTTCATCCACCATGAGCTGGCAGGGGTGACGCTGCCGGACGCGATCCGCGAGCGGATGCGCCTAGCGGGTGAGAACGGCCTCGCTGAGGGTATGGCGATTGCCCGCGAGCTGCTCCATCAAGTGCGCGGCAAGGTTGAAGGCATTTGCATTATGCCGTCGTTTGGGCGCTTCGACGTGGCGGCCGAGCTTGCCGCGTCGATTCAGAGATAGGCCTGGAGGAGATCATGACAACGAGAGAAGACGTATCCGAGTCCTTGATGCTGAGCGTGCAGAGGGCCGAGAAGATGGCGGCGAACCTCAGCGAGGCCGACCTGGCGCGTCAGGTCTATGATGACGGCTGGACGGTGAAAGACGTTTTCGCGCACCTGGCGTCGATGGGCATGTCGCCGGCGTTCTTCATCGGCATGGCGCAGCGAGCCGGAGAGGGCGGAGGAGGCGGCGGCATGGGCGCCGGCTTCAACGTCAACGCCTTCAACAAGCAGCAGGTGGAGGCGCGAAAGGACAAGACGGTTTTCGAACTCGTCGCGGAGTTCCGGCAGGGGCACGAGAAGGGCGTGGAGATGATCGGCGCGATGCCTGACGACGTGCTGCAGAAGAAAATGCCGAACCCATTCGTCGGCGGGATGTCGACGACGCTGGAGATGATCCAGGGCTCCTGCGGCGACCACGAGGCTGAGCACTTGATGGACATCACGCGAGTCCTGCGCACCTAGAACGAATCGTTCAGCGCATTCCTGCCGAACTAAAGGCAGCAGAGGACGATCCTCATACCGCTGAGGAAAGGATGACCTATGTCAGAAGAGTTTGGACCAAACACCATCGCTATTCACGCCGGACAGGAGAGCCCCGACCCGGCAACGGGCGCGCGTGCCGTGCCCATCTACCAGACGACCTCGTTCGTCTTCCGGGACACCGAGCACGCCGCCCACGTCTTCGACTTGAGCGAGCAGGGCTTCATCTACAGCCGGATCATGAATCCGACGAACGAGGTCTTCGAGCGGCGCGTCGCGGCGATAGAGGGCGGGACGGGCGCGCTTGCCGTCTCGTCGGGAATGGCCGCGCAGGCGCTGGCGCTACTTTCGATAACGCAGGTCGGCGACGAGATCGTGGCGGCCAACAACCTGTACGGCGGGACGTACCAGCAGCTCCATTACATGTTCCCGAAGCTGGGGCGGACGGCCGTCTTCGTCGACTCGTCGAAGCCGGAGGAGTTCCGGCGGGCGATCACGCCGCGGACGCGGGCCGTATACGCCGAGACGATCGGCAACCCGAAGCTGGACGTGCCGGATTTCGAAAAGATAGCGGCGATTGCGCACGAGGCGGGCATCCCGCTCGTCGTCGACAACACCGTCGGCATCGGCCTCGCCCGACCCATCGAGCACGGCGCTGACATACTAACCCTGTCCGCGACGAAGTACATCGGCGGGCACGGCACGTCCATCGGCGGCGTCATCGTCGATTCGGGCAAGTTCGACTGGAGCAACGGCAAGTTCCCGGAGTTCACGGAGCCGGACCCGAGCTATCACGGACTGGTCTTCTGGGACTCATTCGGGAGGCATCCCGAGATGGGGAATGTGGCGTTCGTATTCAAGACGCGTGTACAATGGCAGCGGGACTTCGGCGCGGCGCTCAGTCCGTTCAACTCGTTCCTGTTCCTGCAGGGGTTGGAGACGCTGCCGCTGCGAATGCGGAAGCATTCCGAGAACGCGCTGGCCCTGGCGAGATTCCTGGATGCGCATCGGCTGGTGAGCTGGGTGAACTACCCGGGGCTGGCGGAGCACCCGAGCCACGAGGTCGCGGCCAGGTATCTGAAGGGCGGGTTCGGCGCGCTGCTGGGCTTCGGCATTAAGGGAGGGCTGGAGGCCGGCAAGCGGTTCATCGAGTCGGTGCAGCTTCTTTCGCATCTGGCGAACATCGGCGATACGAAGACGCTGGTCATTCATCCAGCGTCGACGACGCACCAGCAGTTGACGCGCGAGGAGCAGGAGGCGACGGGCGTCACGCAGGACTACATTCGGATAGCGGTCGGCCTGGAGGACATCGAGGACATCGAGGCCGACATAGACCAGGCCTTGAGGAAAGCGACAGGCTAGGAGATGCCACAAGAGCGGCCATCGGGGCGCTTGCCGGCACAGGACGTCGCTTCGGTCCAACCGGGCGGCGTTGCTGCTTCGGGCGAGATCGGCGTCGTCGAAACGCAGTACTTCACGTTCCCGGAGCTAACGCTGGAGAGCGGCGAAAAGCTGGCGCCGGTGACGCTGGCATACGAGACCTACGGCAAGCTAGACGACAAGAAAGGCAACGCCGTGCTGGTCGTCCACGCGCTGAGCGGCGACGCCCACGCGGCTGGCGTGGCGGCGGACGACGGGCGACCCGGCTGGTGGGAGAACCTGATCGGGCCGAGGAAGGCGTTCGATACCGACAAGTACTTCGTCATCTGCTCGAACGTGATCGGCGGCTGCAAGGGGTCGACGGGACCTTCGTCGGTTGACCCGGCGACGGGCAAGCCGTACGGGCTCGACTTCCCGTTCGTGACGATCGGGGACATCGTGAACGCGCAGACGCGGCTGCTCGACCATCTGGGGATTGAGAGGCTGCTTTCGGTTGCCGGCGGCTCGATGGGCGGGATGCAGGTGCTGGAGTGGATGGTGTCGCGGCCGGAGCGCATTTTGAGCGCCATTCCAATTGCCACGGCCGTCAAGCACTCGCCGCAGCAGATCGCGTTCAACGAGGTAGGCCGGCAGGCGATAATGGCCGACCCCAACTGGCGCAACGGCGACTATTACGACGCCGCGCCGCCGGCGGCCGGCCTGGCGGTGGCCCGCATGATCGGCCATATCACCTATATGAGCGATAAGTCGATGGCGGAGAAGTTCGGGCGGCGCTTCACGGACGAGAAGCCTTTCTTCAACTTCAGCCCGGACTTCGAGGTGGAAGGCTACCTCCAGTACCGCGGCCGCAGCTTCGTCGACAGGTTCGACGCCAACTCGTACCTGTACATCACCAAGGCGATCGACCTGTTCGACGCGTCGGGCGGCAAGAACCTGGGCGAGACGCTGAAGGGTAGCACTACGAAGGTGCTGGTTATCGCCTTCAAGTCGGACTGGCTTTATCCGGCGTACCAGTCGCAGGAGATCGTGCGCGCCTGCAAGCGCGCCGGTCTCGATGCCACGTACTGCGAGATCGCTTCGTCGTACGGCCACGACGCGTTCCTGCTGGAGGCCGACGAGGAGACCCACCTTATCCACCACTTCCTGGAAAGGGTCTACCGTGACCGCGCCGGACGAGACTGAAACCGGCAACAAGGCTCCCGCGCCCCTGACTCTGGAGCATCGGCTCATACTGGAGCTCGTCCCGAACGGCGCGTCGGTGCTCGACCTCGGCTGCGGCGATGGCGAGTTGCTGTCGGCGCTGGTGCGGGAGCGGAAGGCGCGCGCCCAGGGCATCGAGATCGACGAGCAGGCGATCTATCGCTGCGTGGCGATGGGGCTGAGCGTGCTGCACGGCGACATCGACACCGGCCTCCCTGAGTACAGCGACAAGTCGTTCGATTACGTTGTGCTGAACCAGAGCCTGCAGCAGGTGAAGAGCCCGGACACGGTGCTCCGGGAGGCGCTGCGGGTCGGCAAATGGGTCATCCTGGGCTTTCCCAACTTCGCGCACGTATCGGCGCGGTTCCAGCTTTTCTTCCGCGGTCGCACGCCGATAACGCCGTCGCTGCCGTACGAGTGGCACGACACGCCGAACTTGCACTTCCTCAGCATTTCGGATTTCTACCAGTACTGCCGTCGACGGGAGATCAAGGTCAATCGGGCGCTTTTCGTGGGGAAGAAGCGACGGGTGCGGCTGTTCCCGAATCTGTTCGCGTCGTCGGGGATATTCCTGCTGTCACAGTAGATGGGATCGGCGGCGCGACGAGCGAAGCGAGGAGCGCAACCCAGAACGCGATCAGCGCGCCTCTCAGCAGTCGCTCGAACGGTCAATGGACTACAACGTCGCGAAAGCATGGGGGCCGCTAGGCTTTTGGCGTCGAGTTCTGCATCTGGAAGAGCCAGGTCGTCAGATAGCGCTCGCCCGTGTCCGGCAGAATGACGACGATGAGCTTGCCGGCGCTCTCCGGCCGCTTGGCCACCTGCTTCGCCGCCCAGGCCGCCGCGCCCGACGATATGCCCACCAGCACACCTTCCTGGCGCGCCAGCCATCTCGCGGTCTCGCCGGCGTCTTCGTTCGATACCTGAACCACCTCGTCGACCAGGTCCATTCGTAGCACGTCCGGCACGAAGCCAGCGCCGATGCCCTGGATTCTGTGCGGGCCGGGCTTGCCGCCGGATAGCACGGGCGAAGCTTTCGGCTCTACCGCGACTGCCCGGAACGACGGCTTTCGCTGCTTCATGACTTCCGCTACGCCCGTAATCGTCCCGCCCGTGCCGACGCCGGCGACCAGCAGGTCGACCTGCCCATCGGTGTCGCGCCATATCTCCTCCGCCGTCGTCCGGCGATGGACCGCGGGGTTCGCGGGATTCTTGAACTGCTGCGGCATGAACGATTTCGGCGTCTGAGCGACGATCTCTCCCGCTGTGGCGATGGCCCCGGGCATGCCGGTTGCGCCTTCGGTCAACACCAGCTCCGCGCCCAGCGCAGCCAGCAACTGGCGACGCTCCATCGACATCGTGTCCGGCATCGTGAGAATGAGACGATAGCCGCGGGCCGCGCAGACCACCGCCAGGCCAATGCCCGTGTTGCCGCTGGTGGGCTCGACGATGACGCTGCCCTTGTCGATGAGGCCCTGCTCTTCGGCGGCCTCGATCATTGACAGGCCGATGCGGTCCTTGACGCTGCCGCCTGGGTTGAACGACTCCAGCTTCGCAACTATCGTCGCCCCGGTGCCCTCCGACAGCTTGCCCAGCTTGACCAGCGGCGTATTGCCAATGAGCCGTGTTATGTCGTCGGCGATCCTCGCCATAGTTCCCTCCTGACGTAGCTTCATGCTTGGATTCCCAAATGCGCCTCCAGCGCCTCATAGCGGCCATGGCAGGCGGGACAGTCCGGAGACGGCCCGCCGACGGCCAGTCGTTGAAACTCGCCGGACCATAGGTCGAGCGTTAGCAGCCCTGGCGTCGCTTGACCCAGAAGGACCTTGATCGCTTCAGCCGCCTGCAAAGCGCCAACGACGATGGGCACTGCATTCAGTATACCGACGGTGTCGGAGGTGAGGCGCGTTTCTGTCGCCGGCAGCGACGAGAAAAGGCAGCGAATGCAGGGCGTGCGACCCGGCAGGATCGCCATGGTCATGCCACACGAAGATACCGCCGCGCCGTATATCCAGGGAATGTTCAGCTTCAGCGCCGCGTCGTTGATGAGGTAGCGGCCCTCCAGGTTGTCCAGCCCGTCGACGATGACGCCCGCGCCTTCGACGAGCTTCTCGATGTTGCGGGCGTTCACGTCCGCGACGATGCCCTCCACCGCGATCGATGAGTTGGCGGCCTTCAAGTGACGCTCGGCGGCAAGGGCCTTCGGGACCCGCTGCTTCACGTCGTCTTCGTCGTACAGCACCTGGCGATGCAGGTTGTGGTATTCGATCAGGTCGCGGTCGATGACGCGGAGCCGGCCGATCCCCGCGCGGGCGAGAGCGCCGGCGGCGGTGCTGCCGAGCCCTCCACAGCCGACAACGACGACGCTGCTCCGGTCCAGCTTCTTCTGCCCGGTCTCGCCGATGCCGGGGAAGAGGATATGCTTCAGGTACCTGTCGGAATCGTCCATGTCGCCTCTCGCGACGCTGCGTTGGCGCGTCAGGATCAGTCTATCGCATCGCGGCAGCGAGAGCATAGGCGGCCGGCGAGGGGTGGGGACGAGTCGGGGGACCACGCAGGCGGCGATCAGCGGGGTCGGCCGGCGGCGGCGAAGTGGCTGTTCCAATAGTCCTCGCCGAGCGACACTTCGCGGACGATATCGCCGTCGTCAGTGGCCATGATCACGCCGTTGCCTCCAACGTAGATGCCAACGTGCGTGATTCCGCCTGACGAGGTGGTGCCCGAGAAGAAGACGAGGTCGCCAGGCTCCATTTCGTCGCGGGAAACCGGCGTCGCCCAATTGTACTGGTCCGCGGCCGAGCGGGGCACGTCAACGCCAAGCTGCGAGTAGACCCAGTTGACGAGGCCGCTGCAGTCGAAGCTGTTGGGGCCATCGCCGCCCGGGGCGTAGGGCGAGCCGACACGCGAGCGCGCCAGCTCAACCGCCCGCTGACCGAGGTCGGAGGAGTCGCCGCCGTCGGGAGCCGGCACGGGGAGAGGCACCACCGGCGTCGGGGCGGCGGTTGCCGTTGCGTGCGCGGGCGCTGGCGTCGCTGCGGGCGGTTCAGGCGTGGCCGTCGCGACGGGCGCCGGCATTACGCCGCCGGGAATGAATATCGTCTGGCCAACGGCAAGGCTGTCGGCGTTGCCGAGGCCGTTGGCAGGGAAAGCGATGATTGCCTGGACATCGGCGCTGAACGTGGCCGCAACGTCGCTGAGCGTATCGCCGGACTGGACGTCGTATATTATGCCGTCGCTGGGCGGCAGGCGAAGCTGCTGGCCGAGCGAAAGGGAGTTGGCGGTCTCGAGATCGTTGTTCCAGATAACGGACGTATCGGCGAGGCCGAAGCGGGAGGCGATGCCGCTGACGGTGTCGCCGTCCTGGACGACGTAGGTGATGAAGACCGGCGGTGTGGGCGACGCCGTTGGCTCGACCGTCGGCGGGCTGATTGCTGCCGCTTCCATCAACGTCTGGTCGTCCGGCACGGAAGGCGTCGGGGTGGCCGACGGGCGCACGAGCGGACCGGCCGCGGGGCTCGAGTGGGCAGTGATCGTGGTCAGGGGTAAGAGCGCGGAGCGCAGAACGGAGTCGCCCTGATCGACCGCATTCGGCTGCGCCGGCGCCTGGGACGGCTGGTCGATAAGCGAGACCGCGCCAGGAGTCGGTTCGAGGTGCCGGGAGAAGAAGACGGCGGAGAAGACGGACAGTCCTATCAGGACGAGGACGAGAAGATGGAGCGCCGGCCGGTATTTCCGGCGGAATCGAGCGGCACGATGCGGAAGGTTTGGCGTCTCCAGGCCGCATCCCGGGCCGGGAGTGCGCGGGCTGAGCGTGCCTTTGATGCTCCTCGCCTCCTACTAGAAGCGGAACGGCCCGTTTGGCTCCCCCGTCGCGCGGGCCTACCGTCCTGGTCGATTCCTGAAGCGGCCCTGGACTCCTGCGGCCGCTCCTCACGCTTGGAAGATTGTCGCTGAGTGGCAGCACCGCTGTCAAGTCGCCACGAGGACGCGAAGGAATTGACCACCGAGTGCCGGTTACGTAAAGTGGAGTCAGCCCTGTCGCTTTGGACGGGAATCGGGGATGGCGAAGGGAAGAACTTTAGAGACGGCGAGGGAGGCGGGACATCGTGAGGGGCAGCGCCATTCGTGAGAGGCTAACTGGGCTGGGACTGGCGGTCGGATTGGCTGCAGCGCTACTGGCCGCGACCGGCTGTTCGTCGGGCGGGCAGCCCGGCCTCTCGACTGCGGGGCCAACGGCAGGGTATACCCCAAACGCGATGATCACTCCAAGGCCCGTCACGATCAACGTCGGCAACAATCCGTCGAAAGGGCCGGCGGACGCGAAAGTCACCATAGTCGAATTCGCCGACTTCACCGGCGCCCATTCGGCAGCCTTCGCTTTGCAGACGCTGCCCCAGATCATCGCCAACTACGGCGACAAGGTCCGAGTCGTGTTTCTAAACGACCTCTTGGGCGACACGGGATACGGCGAGAAGGCGGCTGAGGCAGGAGAGTGTGCAAATGCGCAGGGGGCGTTCTGGCCCTACCACGATCTGCTGTTTCAGAATCAGGCAGCGCTGACCGCCATAACGACGCCCGGGCCAACGCCGGGAATCGATGGTGTGATAAGTGCGCTGAAGGGCTACGCCGCTCAGTTGAAGCTTGATACGACAACGTTCAACACTTGCCTGGACTCCGACCAGATGACCAGCGCCCTCTACGCGGACCGGCAGTTGGCGGACAAGGCCGTTCAGGACGCGGGTTTGAACACATTGACCCTGCCAGCCTTTTTCATCAACGGGAACTACCTCAGCGGAGCCAAGCCTTACGACGTCTTCAAGACGCTGATCGACGCGGCGCTGACGGGATCCTGACGCTCTAGGCTTCCACGACGGCCTACAAACGACTGGTCGGTTCCCCTTCACTTCTGACCCACATGGTATAGTGAGCTGACTTCGCGGTCGGATGGTCATGCGATGGAGCAGGCAACATGAGTCGAATTGAGCGCGTCCTGCAGAAGAGGCGACGCGACGGTCGCCTGGCGCTCATCGCCTACGTGACCTGCGGCTTTCCCGAGGCGCGGTCGACGCCACGAATCGTGCGGGCGCTCGTCGAGGGCGGCGCCGACGTGATCGAGCTCGGCATACCGTTCAGCGACCCGGTGGCCGACGGCGCTACGATCCAGAAGGCGTCGTTCCGGGCGCTGGAAGCCGGAATGACGGCCTCCGGCTGCTTCAACGTCGCGGCGAAGGTCCGAGCGGAGCTCCCCGACGCCCCGCTGATCGTCATGACATACGCCAATCCGGTCTTCGCGTTTGGCGAGGAAGCGTTTGTCGAGAAGGCGGCTGCTGCGGGCGTCGATGGGCTGATCGTCGTTGATCTGCCGGCGGAGGAAGGAAGTGAATTGCGGACGAAAGCTCGTCGCCGCGGCCTGGACAACATCATGCTTGTCGCGCCCACCTCGGACGATGAGCGGATCGAGCGCATCGCCGCCGAGGCGTCGGGGTTCGTCTACTGCGTCAGCGTCGCCGGCGTGACGGGCGCCAGGGCGGAGCTTCCCAGCGCCCTGCCCGACTTTCTGGCCCGCGTCCGACGGCACACCTTGCTGCCGCTTGCCGTTGGCTTCGGCGTCTCGCGACCGGAGCACCTGCGCTCGTTGCGAAGGATGGCGGACGCCGCGGTCGTCGGCAGCGCGATCGTTGACGTGATCGACTCGTCGCCGGCGGGCGAAATCGAATCGCGCCTGAAACAATACGTGCGGACGCTCGTTTCCTATGATGAGGAAACTCCGCGACAAGCTTGACAAACGTCGAGCGCGCTGTTATAGTGCTGCAAAAGCGAATAGGCATCGGCGAAGAACAGGACTAGTACGTCGCAAGGCGAGGCCTCAGAGAGCCGGGACAGGTGAGATCCGGCGCCGGCGCAACGATAGGAATGGACCTGGGAGCCGCAACCCCGAAGGTCGCCTGAGGCGACGCAGTAGGGGATGCCGGAACGGGCACCGTTAGCAGAGCCCAGGGTATAAGTCGCCTGAGGCGACCGTACCTGATAAGAGATGTCCTTCTCGCGAAGGACAACTAGGGTGGCACCACGAGATACCCCTCGTCCCTATGACGAGGGGTTTTTGTTTGCCCGCGAGGATACGCAAGTGGAACACACGGAATATCGGCCGAGCCTGAAGGAGGCGCACGCGCTGGCCGGAAAAGGCAACCTGCTGCCGGTGTATCGAGACGTTCCGGGAGACCTTGAGACGCCGGTCTCGGCATACCTGAAGATCGTGCGCAACAGCCACTCGTTCTTGCTGGAGAGCGTCGAGGGCGGCGAGCACCTGGGACGCTACAGCTTCATCGGGACGGAGCCTTATCGGATTCTGAAGAGCCCTGCCGGCTCGCCCGTCGACCCGCTGCGCGAGATCGAAGACGAGCTTCGACGTTTTGACATTGTCCCGGTCCCGGGCCTGCCGCGATTCCACGGCGGCGCGGTGGGCTACCTTTCGTACGAGGCGGCGCGCCACTTCGAACGCCTGCCCTCACCATCGTCGGACCCGCTGGGGCTGCCAGAGGCGATCTTCATGTTCACCGACACGCTCCTCGTCTTCGACCACCTCCAGCACAAGATAAAGGTCGTCAGCCATGCCCGCCTGGACGGCGACATCGACTCCGCCTACCGGCAGGCAACCTGGCGCATCGACGAGCTGGTCGAGCGCCTGTCCGGGCCGCTGCCGCCCGCTGTCGATGAGGCGAACCCGGAGGGCGAACCTGAGCGAGAGCCGGCGTCGAATGTGAGCCGCGACGACTTCCTTCGATCGGTGGAGCAGGCCAGACAGCACATCATCGCCGGCGACTGCATCCAGATCGTCCTCTCGCAGCGGCTTTCCCGCGGGACCAACGCCCAGCCCTTCGACGTCTACCGGGCGCTGCGGGCGATCAACCCGTCGCCGTATACGTACTACCTGCGGCTGGGAGACACGCACGTCGTCGGGTCATCGCCCGAGATGCTGGTGCGCGTGGAGGACGGCGTGGTGACGACGCATCCCATCGCCGGCACGCGGCCGCGCGGGGCTGATGCCGCCGAGGACGCCGCCTTCGAGGCGGAGCTGCGCGCCGACGAGAAAGAGTGCGCCGAGCACACGATGCTCCTCGACCTGGGCCGCAACGACATCGGGCGCGTGAGCGAGCCGGGCAGCGTGAGGGTGGAGCGTTGCATGGAGGTTGAGCGCTATTCGCACGTCATGCACCTCGTGTCCAATGTCTCGGGGCGCCTGCGCGACGACCTGACGTGCTTCGACGCGCTGCGCGCCTGCTTCCCCGCCGGCACGGTCTCGGGCGCTCCCAAGATCCGCGCGATGGAGATCATCGCCGAGCTTGAGCCGGACAAACGCGGCCCCTACGCCGGCGCCGTCGGCTACTTCGACCTGCGCGGCAACCTGGATACCGCAATCACCATTCGCACCATCGTCATGAAGGACGGCGTGGCGCATCTGCAGGTGGGCGCCGGCATCGTCTACGACAGCGTGCCGGAGCGCGAGCACCAGGAGACGCTGAACAAGGCCGGCGCGCTGCTCCAGGCGCTCGACGTGGCGGAGGAGAAGGCGAACCAGTCCCGACGGGTCGAAGGCCGGGCGGCAGAGGCGACGCTGGGAGGCTGAGATGCTGCTGCTCATCGACAACTACGACAGCTTCACGTTCAACCTCTTCCAGGCGCTGGCGGAGCTCGGCGTGGAGCCGCTGGTCGTGCGGAACGATGCGATGACTATCGACGAGATCGAGGCGCTGAAGCCGGAAAGGATCGTCATCTCGCCCGGGCCGGGAACGCCGAAGGAGGCGGGAATCAGCGTCGAGGTCGTGCGCCGTTTCGCCGGGTCGGCGCCGGTGCTAGGCGTCTGCCTGGGGCACCAGTGCATCGGCGAAGCGTTTGGAGCGGTCGTCGAAGGCGCGGGCGAAATCGTGCACGGGAAGCTTTCCGACATCCACCACGACGGCCGGGGCGTCCTTCGCGGCCTGCCGAACCCGTTTCCAGCGACTCGCTATCATTCACTCGCCGTGCGGCGAGACAGCCTGCCGTCATGCCTCGAAGTCACCGCCTGGACCGACAGCGGCGTCGTGATGGGAATTCGGCATCGCGAGCTGGCGGTCGAGGGCGTGCAGTTTCACCCGGAGTCGATCATGACGCAGGCAGGGAAAGACCTGCTGCGCAATTTTCTGGAGGTGTCACGATGATACGAGAGGCGATTTCGGCGGCGGTGGCCGCGCGCGACCTTTCAGAGGAGGAAGCGGCGGGCGTGATGGAGGAGATCATGTCCGGCGGAACGACGGACGCCCAGCTTGCGGCCTTCCTGACGGCGCTTCGACTGAAAGGCGAGACGGTCGATGAGATAGCCGGCATGGCGCGCGTGATGCGGGCGAAAGCCTGTCGCGTGGGCTGCGAGGGCGCCCTGCTCGATACCTGCGGGACCGGCGGCGACGCCAGCGGCACGTTCAACGTCAGCACGGCGGCGGCGTTCGTCGCGGCGGCCGCGGGGGCAAGAGTCGCCAAGCACGGCAATCGCGCCATGAGCAGTCGCTGTGGCTCGGCGGACGTCCTTGAGGCGCTGGGCGCGAAGATCGAGCTTTCGCCGGAGAGGGCGGCGAAGTGCCTGGAGGCGACCGGCTTCTGCTTCATGTTCGCGCCGAGTTTCCATCCAGCGATGCGCTATGCGGCGGGCCCGCGGCGGGAAATCGGCATCCGCACCGTCTTCAACATCCTCGGCCCGCTGTGCAATCCGGCCGGCGCCACTCGCCAGGTGCTCGGCGTCGCCGACGCGTCGCTGGGCGAGAAGATGTCCCAGGCGCTCGCCCGCCTTGGCTGCGAGCACGCGCTCATCGTCCACGGCGACGACGGCCTGGACGAGCTGAGCCCGGCGGGTCCGTCGCAGGTATGGGAGGTGATGGGCGAAGACGTTCGCCACTTCACGATCGAGCCGTCAGATGCAGGGCTTTCGCCGCGCCCGCTGTCGGAGGTGAGCGGTGGCACCGCCGAGGAGAACGCCGAGATGTTGCGGTCCGTTCTCGGCGGCAAGCCGGGCGCCGTGCGCGACTTCACGCTGCTGAACGCGGCGGCCGCGCTGGTAGCCTTCGACCTGACGAATGATCTCGCCAAGGGGGTCGAGCTGGCGGTACAAGCGATCGATGGCGGCAAGGCGCTGGCAAAGCTGGAGAGCTTCATCGAGGCGAGCAATGCGACAGACTGAGGCGCTCCCCGACATACTTCAGCGCATCGTCGGGGCCAAGCGGGATGAGCTGCGACGGCTGCAGAAGACGAAGCCGCTTGACGAGCTGCGTGAGATGGCGGCTCGCGTCGCATCTTGCCGGAGTCTGTCAAACGCGATTCGAGGCTCGGAGAAGCATCCCTGCCTCATCGCGGAGGTGAAGATGGCGTCGCCCTCCGCGGGTCGCCTGATGGACGACGCGAAGCGGCGCGCACTGCCGCTGCTGTACGCGGAGAACGGCGCGGCCGCGATCTCCGTCCTCACAGAGCAGGCGCACTTCCAGGGCAGCCTCGCGCATCTGGCCGAGGCGAAGTCGTCGCTGGCGCAGGCGTTCGGCGACGAGGCGCCGCCGGTGCTGCGAAAGGACTTCCTTTTCGAGCCGTACCAGGTGTGGGAGTCGAAGGCGGCGACTGCCGACGCGATCCTTCTCATCGCCGCGCTCCTGTCGGCCGACGAGCTGGCGCATCTGCTCCGATTGGCCCACGAGCTGCACATGGAGTGCCTGGTCGAAGCGCACGACGAACGCGAAGTCGAGCGGGCGCTGACGGCGGGGGCGCAAATCGTCGGCATCAACAATCGCGACCTGCGCAACTTCGCGGTCGACCTTGCTGTGACGGAGCGCCTTCGCCCGCTTGTGCCCGAGGACCGGTTGGTCGTGGCCGAGAGCGGGATCCGGACGCGCGCCGACGCTCAGCGGCTGGCGGACTGCGGGGTCGACGCCGTTCTCGTCGGCGAGGCGTTGATAGCAGCGGAAGACGTGGCCGCGAAGGCGAGGGAGCTTGCAGGGTGACGCACGTCAAGATCTGCGGCGTTCAGTCGGTGCCCGACGCTCTGGCCGCAAGTGAGGCAGGGGCCGATTTCGTCGGCGTCGTTTTCGCCCAGAGCCCGCGGCGTGTATCAATCGAAACGGCGCGCGAGATAGCGGACGCGCTTGGTGGCACATGTTATGTCGAGTCGCGCGCGGGAGAAGTGGGCGTCCGGCAGCTGGAACGCCTGTTGGAGGCGAAACGTCCGGCGCTGGTGGGCGTGTTCGACGCGCAGACGGCAGGCGAAATCGAGTCGGCGGTAGAGGGCGCCGGAATCGACGTTGTTCAGCTTCATGGGTGCGATTTGCCGTGGTTCGCGTCCCGCCTTCCGGTGATCAAGGCGGTCGAAACGGCCGCGGAGGTGAAGGCGGACAACGATTCGTCGATGCTGTTGCTCGACGGCAGCCGCGGCAGAGGACGGCGCGGCGATTGGGAGTCGCTGGCCGGGCCGTCTTGTCGGCGGCCGTTCATCCTGGCGGGCGGCCTGACGCCGGAGAACGTGGGAGACGTGGTGCGGCGGCTTCACCCGTGGGGAGTCGACGTTAGCAGCGGCGTGGAGACAGACGGTCGCAAGGACGCGGCGAAGATGCGAGAGTTTGTGCGGGCGGCAAAGGGGGCTATCGATGACGTTCTCTTCCGGATGAGCGCGGCCGGTTCGGCGAGTTCGGCGGGAAATACGTTCCAGAGGTGCTGATGCGGCCGCTGGCGGAGCTGGAGGCGGCGTATCAGTCGGCCTGGGCCGACGCCGCGTTCCGCTCCCAGCTCGATTCCCTGCTGCGGGAGTATGCGGGACGGCCAACACCGCTGTACTTCGCGGAAGGGCTGTCGCGTCACTGCGGCGGCGCGCGGATTTACTTGAAGCGAGAGGACCTGCTTCACACAGGCGCGCACAAGATAAACAACGCGCTGGCCCAGGGCCTGCTGTGCCAGCGAATGGGCAAGAAACGCGTGATAGCCGAGACCGGCGCCGGCCAGCACGGCGTGGCGGCGGCCACCGTCTGCGCGATGCTGGGGCTGGAGTGCGTCGTCTACATGGGCGCAGAGGACGTGCGCCGACAGATGCCCAACGTATTCCGGATGCGGCTGCTCGGCGCGGAGGTGCGCATCGTCGACAGCGGCAGCCGGACGCTCAAGGACGCGATTAACGAGGCGATGCGCGACTGGGTGGCGAACGCAGAGACGACGCACTATATGCTGGGAAGCGTCGTCGGGCCGCACCCGTACCCGCTCATCGTGAGGGAGGCGCAGGCGGTCATCGGCGCCGAGACGCGCGACCAGGCCCTGGCGCAACTCGGCCGCTTGCCCGATTGCCTTATCGCCTGCGTCGGCGGCGGCAGCAACGCGATAGGCCTCTTCCATCGCTTCTTTGACGACGCCTCGGTGCGGCTCATCGGCGTCGAGGCGGCCGGGCGCGGGCTTGACTCCGGTCTGCATTCCGCCAGTCTCGCGCGCGGGCGACCCGGCGTCCTGCACGGCAGCCGCTCGTACCTGCTGCAGGATGCGAACGGCCAGGTGCAGCCGACGCATAGCATCTCCGCAGGACTGGATTATCCCGGCGTTGGCCCTGAGCACAGCTTCTACAAAGAGTCGGGTCGCGCCGAGTACGTCGCGGTGACGGACGAAGAGGCGCTGGCGGCGTTTTCGCTGCTCACCCGGACGGAGGGAATAATCCCGGCGCTGGAGTCGGCGCACGCCGTCGCCTGCGCAGTCGATATCGCTGCCGGGATGCCGCCGGAATCCGCCGTCGTCGTCTGTCTATCCGGCCGCGGCGACAAGGACCTGGAGAGCGCGTCGGAGGCACTGGGCATGGACGGCCGCTGGCGTGAGGGAGAGCGCTAGGCGGCGTCTCGCAGGGACCTTGGGCTTCGCCCGTCGGAAAGCCACGATCCTGTCGATTTCGCCTTTGTCGACGGCCCGTCGGAAAGCGTCGACGACGACCGGCGAGTATTTCTTCCCGCGCTGCCTGGCGATCTCGCGCATTGCCTGAACGGGAGGCCAGGGAGCCTTGTAAGACCTCCTCGAAGTCATTGCATCGAAGCCGTCGGCTACGGCAACAATCGCCGTACTCAGCGGGATCAATTCGCCGTGCAGACCGTCCGGGTAGCCGGTGCCGTCCCAATTCTCGTGGTGCCAGCGGGCTATCTCGCGGGCTGTCTTGAACCAGGCGTCTTTGGACAGCATCTCCTCTCCCCAAATAGCGTGCTTGCGCATCACCTGCCACTCTTCCTCGGTTAGAGGTCCGGGCTTCACGAGGATGGAGTCAGGGACCAGGATCTTGCCGAGGTCGTGGAGAAGCGCGAAGAGGCCGATCTCCTGGGCTTCCGCGGCGCTCAGGCCGAGCTCGAGCGCTATCGCTTGTGAGTACCCCCCTATCCGCTGCAGGTGGTGCTCAGTGTAGGGGTCGTGGGCTTCGGCAGCGGTTGCGAGCAGGAATATCACGCTCTCGTACGCCTGGTGTCTCTCATCGCCCTCACGTTGTCTGCCGATTAGCGAGGAGATGCTTTTGACGGCGAGACGCATGAGCTTGACCTCCTCGTCTTTCCAGGTGCGCGTGCTGGTTGTTGTATCCAGAAAGACCGAGCCGATGACCGTGCCCTTGGTTATCAGGGGAAGGACCACGATTGATTTGATGTCCAGCGACTTCCAGAGCCTCTTCTCCGCGGCTGCTTCGGGTGGAAGCATCTCGATGTCGTTGGTGACGATGGGCTCGGCTTTCAACATTCTCTTGGATGTCGCGCCTCCTGATGAGACGCGACGAGAGCAATGCGATGTCAGGGCCGCTGCACAGGACGATGGCGTCAGCGACGATGCCCCGGCGTTGCGATGGACAGCATCGCGACGCCGGGTGCGAATCCCGCTATCGCCGCAAGGATTACGAATGGCCAGGGGGAAAGACCGGTGGATAACCAGTAGATCAAGGCGATAAACGTGATCAACGCGCTCACCGCCAATGCCGCTACAAGGACTTCCTCGATGAGAGGATCAAGCCTAACCATCGTTGTTTGACAGCCGCTGTCTTGACACGTGTGGGTTACGTCCCGTGATAGCCCCTCCTTAGATCTCTCGACAGCGATCATACATCGACGGGGTACCGCGGACCACGGCACTTCATGTGGATTCAGCGTGGGGCCCGCGTGGACCCCGTTTTGGCCGCCTGGCCAAACCGCATTCTCGTCGAGTCCGGTGCTCGGGTTCAGGTGCCATCCGGAGTACCGGAGCCGACGGGGCAACTGTATGAACTTCTTAACCCAATTTCAACGCCTTGTCGCCGGTTGGCGAGCAAACGTGCCTCACCGCTTGCTCCGCTGCCGTTGTCGCGAAGCGCTCCTCACGTGCTCCAGCAGCTCCTCCGGCGCGAAGGGCTTGGGCAGCCAGGATACACCGGGATAGCTTCTTGCGCGCGCGATCTCCTGCTCGTTCTCTGTCGCTGTGATGACGACCACCGGCACCTGCGAGAACCGCCTTATCTCCTCCAGGATCTCTACGCCGCTTTTCCCAGGCATCTTCATGTCGAGGACAAGCACGTCCGGCTCGTCTGCCTCCACAAGACCGCACACCTGGAGCGGGTCCGTTGTGGTGACGACCTGATGGCCGGCGACGGTCAAGAAGCGATCCACAAAGCGCAGAATCGACGGCTCATCGTCGACAGCTAGGACTCGCAAGCCGACGACCCGTCCCTCCTCGTTGCGCTCAGCCGCGCCAAAGGCGGGCACCGTGAAGCTGAAAGTCGAACCCTTGCCGGGCCCGTCGCTTTCGGCCCAGATTCGGCCGCCGTGCGCCTTGATAATGCTCTCCGATATCCAGAGGCCGAGTCCCGTGCCTTTTTCCTTCGCTTGCTGTGCCTGAGAGAACTTGTTGAACAGGAGGGGAAGCTTCTCCGGCGCAATGCCCACCCCGGCGTCCCGGACGCGGACGACGACACTGTCACCGTCCTCTGCTACGGCCAAACTGATAGAGAGATCAGGGGGAGAGAACTTCGCGGCGTTCGTCAGGAGATTCGTTAGCACCTGGACAATCCGGCGCCGGTCCGCCCTGACCGCCGGCAACCGCTTCGGTATCTTGACTCTGACGTGGTGAGGATAGCCGGCGCGCTTGAACGTGTTCAGGGCATCGGCGATTATCTCCGGAAGCTCGGCTTCTCGCGTGTCAACCGAGAAAGTGCCCGCTTCGATGCGCGTCATGTCCAGAAGGTTGGCGACCATTTCGGTCAGACGGTCGGCCTGGTCGCTGATCACTTCGAAGAGGTCGCGCGCGTCTTCGCCGCCGGGGGTGGCCGGCCCCGAAAGCGCGATCGCGGCTGAGCCCTTGATTGCCGTGAGCGGCGTTTTCAGCTCATGGCTGATCACGCCGTAGAACTCGCTGCGTAGCCGCTCCAACTGCTCCTCCGCGAGCTTGCGACGGGTGATGTCCCGGTTAATCTCGATGATCGCGGCGGCCTGACCGCTGCGGTCGCGGTGCAACACCTGCAGGCTCAAGACACTGATGGTCGTGCCGTCCCGACGCTCTTGCTTCAGCTCCCCTTCCCAGCGACCGTCCCGCAGCAGAGCGGCGCGGATCTCGGCGAGAGGCTCGGGATGGACTGTCTGCAGGAGATCGTGGATGGCCCGCCCTAACGCCTCCTCTCGCGAGAAGCCGTACATCTCCTCGGTGCCGCTGTTCCAGAGCACTATCTCGTCGTCCAGGTTGCGTACGACCACGGGCGCGTGCTCAAGAAACTCCGCGTGTTCGCGCAGCGCCTCCTCCGCCTGTTTGCGTCGGCCGATGTCCCGTGCCGTCAAGGTGATCCCCGTCAGTTCCTTTCCGAACCCGAGAACAGGGCTGAACACCCACTCGAACTGCCTTGCACCGCGCTCCGTCTGGATCTCGACCTCCCCGGTCACCACTCGACGCTTCTTGCTCGCAGTTTCGAGCGCGTTCCCCAATTGCTCGGCGACGTTCGCCGCCAGCCCCAGCTCCACCAGCGTCCGGCCGCTGACGCCCTGTTGGTTCAACCCCAGAGCCGCGGCGGCGGCAGCGTTGATGAAGAGGACGTTGAGCTGGGCATCGAACATCGCGATCAAGTCGGGTGAAGACGACAGGAAGACGGTCAGCGTTTCGGTGACCTCCTGTGCGGACAGCGCCGACAGGACGAGCTGCTCGTTGGCCCGCTGCAGTTCCCGAAGCTGTTCGTCTCTGTCTGCCGCGTTCGACACTCTGCCTCCTGAGAATCCGGCCTTCAGGCGACCGGCGGTCTCCCGTCGTCCTCGATATTCGAAGAGACTGGCCAGGGAACGCCGAGGATCACGCCCCGGTAGTTCGTGTACGACGGCCCCATCTCAATGCCGCGCGCGGTGGTTTGGTAGGCGCGGAGCGCCGACGAATGGTAGCTGGAGCGCATCTTGACCACAACCATTGCCTTCTTCAACTCGCCCCTGATCTCCACGTAACGCTGGAGGATCACGTCATCGGCGAGGAAAGAGATCTCGTATGAACTGAGACAGAGCTCGTTGAAGCTCTCGACGACTTCGCTGGTCATGATTACCGTTACGCCTACTCCCGTGAGCGTCATCAGCATGCGGTACAGGGACTCGCGGAAGTCCTCGCGGAAGTGGGGCGCCAACGCCAGCTCAAAGCCGGACAGGGAGTCGATGACCAGACGGCTCACGCCCTCCCGTTCGACGGTCTCGCGGATCTCGTGAAGGACTTCGTCGGCGGACAGATCGAGAGGGCGCAGGTAGATCATGTGCAGCAGGTTGGAGCCGATCATCTTTCCCAGATCGAATCCGAGGGATTTCGCACGAGCGAGGTACTCTTGCGGGTGCTCCTCGAAGACTGCCATCAGTCCGCACTCGCCCTGCTCGCACCCCTTCGCGATGAAGTGCGTCGCCAGGGTGCTCTTGCCGGAGCCGGAGGGCCCACTGACCAGCAAGGCGTCGCCGGCCGGGATGCCGCCGCCCAGCATCTCGTCGAGGTCGGTAATACCGATCGAGAGGCGCTTATCATGGCGGACTGCCTTTCGATCGAACGCCTTCGGCGCGCGAGGGAAAAACTCCAACCCTTCGTTCGATATGCGGAGAGTGTGGAGACCGGGCATTGTGGCCTGCCCGCGCATCTTCAGGACCTGCACCTTACGTATCACGGCGTTGCGCTCGACGACCTGACTGAGCCAGAGAATCCCGTCGGCTATGGTAAAAAGGGGATTGTCCTCCATCTCGTGCTCTTGGTACTCGCCCACAAGGAAGGAAGTGGCCTGCCACGACGTGAGCTGAAGCGCCAGACGTTGCGCAAATTCACCGAGTACTCGCGATCCCTCGGATGACGCGCGCACTACCGTCCGGAACGAATCAACAACGACAATACCCGGCTCAATCCTGTCGACCTCTGCCACAATCCGCTTCAGCATACTCTCCAGATCGCCGCTGGCCGCCTCTTCGCTCAGATTGACGAAGTGAACCGCATTATCCAATTTCTCAACGTCGAAGAAGGACATTTGCTGAGCGTAGCGCAGCATCTTGATCGCCGGCTCGCCGAGGACAGTGAAATAGAGTGCCGGACGCTCGGGCGAGGCCAGGGCAAAGGCGATCTGCTGAGCGAGCGTTGTCTTGCCGGTCCCCGGCGCGCCAACGATCATGTTCAACGAATACTGTGCGATGCCGCCTCCAAGGATGTCGTCAAGGCCCGGCACATTGCTGGGCAGCATGGGAATATGAACTGGCGATGGTTCGCTCAACGATTCTCCTCCTTCATGTTGTCGCGCCCTCCATCGACAGCTCAGGCCAGACGGCACGCAGTTGCTGGTGGGTCAGCCCCTCGCCGATGAAGGCGCATAGAAGGTCAATAAAGGCTGCAATAATAGCTGCGGCGGAGCCCAGAGCGTCCTCGCTATCCCCTTCGCCGACGGCTCGCCACAGCCAGTCGAACGACCCGTTGCCCTCGCGGGACGCCTCGACCCCGCGCAGCAATGGGTAGTCCGCTGCCACGAGGTGGATAGCCCGACCGAAGACGGCGTCGCTGCCGTGCTGGCCAAGAATCCGGACAAAAGGCAAGCGAATCTTGGCCGAGGCCTGCTGCGCGGCCCTCGCGATGGCTCCCGCAGTCCTATCGGCACCGGCCTCGCTTAGCAAGAGCTGACGGGCTAACTGATTTCTGTCCAAGCGATCTCCAGCCTCAGATCCGAGGCCGCGGTTGACCGAGCCGTCCGCAAGCACCTTTCCGACATGCTGGCGGGCGCAACACGACGCAGACAAGGAGCGGGGTGGCGTCAGACGGCACCCGCCGATAGCGAGACATTTAACTTAGTATACCAAAAACGGAGGACCGCAGTTTCGGAGAACAACGGAAGAAACACCTTGAAGTTGGGCAGGAACGCAACGGCCGCGATCTCTAAGGTTGGGGGGGACTCGATTCCGCGCTGGGTGGCATGCTTTCGCCGGCCGCGGGCAACGTGAAAAGGAAAACTGAGCCCATACCTTCGCCAGCGCTCTCCACCGACATCCGGCCGCCCTGCTCCTCGACGAGCCGCTTACACACCGACAGGCCAATCCCCATGCCAGGCGATACCGCCGCAATCCGCGCCGAACGGTAGAAAGGTTCGAAGATGTGCTCCGCCTCTTCCTGCGTGAGACCTATCCCGCAATCGACGACACGCACTGTAGCTTCGTTTCCGTCCGCGCGCAGCTCGATTGCGATGAGCTCCTCTTTGGGCGTGTACTTCTCCGCGTTCTCGAGGAGATTCGATACTATGTGACCGAGGTACTCCCTCGAGGCCAGCACCTTCAAAGGCTCGTCGGAGGCGCGCACCTCGATCTTGCGGTGCCCGTACCGCAACCGGTGCTGTTCCGCTATCTCGGTTACGATGGCCTGCGCCGACAGCGGCTCGATCAGAGCCCTCCGGCCCGTCTGCACCCGGGCCAGCGCAAGCATGTTGTCGATAGTTCCAGCGAGCCGTTTTGCGCCTTCAGCAACGTCTCGCAGCATCTCCCGGCTTTCGGTCTCATCAACCTGAAATGAGGGCTCCGAAAGAAGGAGCGCGTTGCCCATAATGCCTGTCAACGGCGTCCGCATCTCGTGCGACACCATACTGAGGAAGTCATCCTTCGCCGCCAATGCCGTCCTCAGCTCTTCTTCTGCCCGCTTGTGCTCTGTTATGTCCTCTACCGTGCCAACGAAACTTATCGCGCGACGATCCCTTCCGTCGCCGTCGAAGGAAGCCAGGCCGTGCGCGCGGACCCAGCGGGTCACGCCGTCTGGCCGGTTGATACGGTATTCCGCGACGAAGGACTTGGGATCAGCGGGGTCCAGGGCCGCTTCCACTTTCGACCAGAGCTTAGGGAGGTCATCGGGATGGATTATCCGCTGAAGGATTTCGTCGTTGAGCTGCTCATAGCCCTCGACTCCGAATATCTTCCTGTAGCCTTCGTCCCAACGCGCCATCCCCGACACGGGGTCTAAATGCCACCAGCCGAGGTGCGCCGCATCGAGCGCGAGCTGGCGTTGCTCTGCGAGCGCTTGCCGAGAGGCCTCCGCCTGCTTGCGCTCAGTGATATCGCGGAAGACGAGCACGACGCCGGTGACCGTGCCCGCGGCGTCACGTATGGGCGCCGCGCTGTCATCGATTGGGAGCTCTGTGCCGTCCCTGCGGATCAGAACCGTGTGGTTGGCAAGACCTTGAGTCCTCTTTTCCTGCAGTACCTTGCTCACCGGGTTGGCAATTCTCTCGCGGGTCTGCTGATTGATGATGTTGAAGACTTCGGCGGCAGTTTTACCCACGGCTTCGGCTTGCGTCCAACCTGTGAGGGCCGCGGCGACGGAGTTGATGAAGGTAATATTGGCATCCACATCGGTCGCCATCACCGCGTCGCCGATGCTTGCGAGAGTGGTCACCCAGCGCTCCTCGCTTTCGCGCAGCGCTATCTCCGCCCGCTTGCGCTCCGCAATCTCTTCCTCCAGCGAATCCCTGGAGACGGTCACCGCCTGCAGCCGGCCGGTCATGTCATCGAAAGAGCGGCCAAGGTCCGCCAGCTCGTCCCGCCCCGACATCCCGATCCGGTGATCAAGGTCGCCGGCGCCGATGACCTCGACGCCGCGCCGGAGGCCGGAGAGCGAGTCGGCTACGCTCCGTCTCATTAGGAACAGCATGCCTGTGACGGGCACCGTCGCAAGCAGCATGGCGAGGAAGATCGCGACGATAATCTGCCTCTGGCTGGCGCTCAAGTTGTCGCTGGTCAGAGTTTGCAGGCGCAGCGCGTCGGAGTGCATTTCCTGCGACCCGAGCAATATCTGCCCGGTTAGCTGCTCTTGCTGTTGCTGCGCCAACGCATTTCCAGTGTTAGAGCCGGCGCTGGCGTAGCTCGAGACTAGCTCCAGAAACGAGCCTCTGGTCGCGTCATTATCGGTCCGTATCGTGTCCAGGAGCCTTTGCTGGTCCCCATCGCCAAAGTGCGCGCTGCCGACAAGTCCAGCGGTGGAGTCGTAAGCCGCCAGGAACTGCTGCTTCGGCCGGTCCTCATGATAAAGGACGTAGGAGTAGACAAAGCCGTTGAGATCGCTGGAGCTGCTGGCAATCTGGCGGGCCATATCGGAGTCGTGTCGAGCGTTGCTCAGCACGTGATAGGAGTACAAGAGAGCGCCTCCCACAACGAGCAGGAGGAACACGGGCACGAAAGCGGCAAGCGTTAGTCTCGTGCGGATTCTCATGTCGCCATCCTATTCACCTGCTATAGTAACAGCGTCGGGCTGCACCGCCTTCAGACCGTCAGCGTAAATGAAATCGAGAAAGTTGGGCATGGTTTTCGTCGTATCAGCGCTTGCGAAGGTCCAGCGGGCTTGCTCCTCCAGGCTCATCACAAGGCTCTGGTCCAGAACGACCTCGAAGCTGTAATCCGGCCAATCGCTCTCGTAGTAAACGGCGTCGGCGCCGATGCTGTCGGCGGAAATCGACTCGGCCTCCTCCGGGTTGTCCTGGATGAACTGGTCTGCACGAACGATGGCACGCAGAAATCGTTGGATGACGTCCGGCTCGCTTTCGACGAGAGCGGGGGTGGCCGCGGCAACCATCGAGGTCGGGGGAACGGATCGGTTGTCAAGAACCACGGCGTTCGCGCCGAGCTTCTCGATCGCCATCCCACGCTGCGGCGCCGCCACCGCAACCGCGTCAACGTCTCCGTTGACAACGGAATCCACGTATTGAGAGGGCGTGAGGTTAACCGCTTCGACGCTCCTGGGATCGATGCCGGCATTGACAAGATAGGACTGCAGGAAGTAATCGGCGATGGTGCCGGGTGTCGTGCCTACTGTCTTTCCCTTCAGGTCACTGAATGTCGCGATGCCCCTGTCTCTTCTGCCGACGACCGAAACGGCACGTTCCACCCTGCAATAAGAGGCGATAATCCAGAACTGCTCTCCATCCAGCGCAGCCTGCGCAACAGGTGTATCCGCCATAGTTGCTAAGTCCGCCTTGCCGGCGAGCATCGCCGCAAGAGCCTGCTGCCCGGTGTCGTACGTGTCAACCGTAACGTCGAGCCCTTCGTCCTTGAAGTAACCTTTGTCTTCCGCGATTAGAAGAGTCGCCGTGCGGGGAGATTTGTAGAGAGCGAGTGTCACCTTTTGCGCCGGGTGCGAGGAGCTGCAGGCAGTCGCGCCCACAAACAGTGGCACCAACACCGCGAACGCTAATCTCGCGCTGGTTCTCATGCTGGCCCTACTTCCCGACGATTGTGACGGCATCAGGGTCAGCCGCCTTCAGGCCGTCAGTATATATGAAATCGAGGAAGTTGGGGATCGTAGCGCCAGACCCGCTGGTTTCGGCAGTCCAACGTGCCTCGTCTTCCAGGGCGAGGACAAGCGACTGGTCGAGCGAGACCGAGAACTGATGCTCGCTCCAGATCCCTTCGACGTAGGCGATGTCGGTCCCCTCATGGTCTGCCAGGATGGTCTGGGCCTCCGCAGCGTGGTCGACGACAAACACGTCCGCCTGCACGAGCGACTTCAGGAACCGTTGGACGAGCTCCGGATGCTGCTTTGCCCAGTCATTCCTGCACACGAGAAGGGCGAAGTTCGCCTGGCCGGCTTGCAGCGACCACTTGACGGTGCCGCTTGTCACCCGGTCTTGTATTTGCGTAACGAATGGCTCGTTAGTTACGGCAGCGTCGATTTCGCCGTTGGCCATGGCGTCCACCGTTTGCGCCGGGGTCAAATTGACCAGAGTCACGTCCCTGGCATCGATGCCCTGCAGCGTGAGGAATCTGCTGAGGTAGAATTCGAGCAGGGTCCCAGCGGCGACGCCGATCCTTTTACCTTTGAGGTCCCCTTCCTTCGTAACGCCTGCAGCCGTACTCCCGACGAGAAACACGTTGAATGCCCTGTCGAACGATCCTATTGCGCTGATGTCCGCGTTGGTGAAGGCTCGTGGCACCAGCGCGTATTCCGCCGTCCCGGCAATATCCACCTCACCGCCAATCAAGGCATCGATGGCCGTCGGCCCCGTAGCGTATTGTTTGAGGGTTACGTCCAATCCGTTGGCGGCAAACATGCCCTTATCCTGGGCAACAAAGAGAGGAACCGCCGCGTCGCTGGGCAGATAGCCCATGGTGAGGTCTGTCTTGCCGGTGGTGGAGGAGCCGCACGCGACGAGACCGGCGAGGACGAACGCCGCGAGGAGCGCTGTAAGTGTTATACGCATCACGCGACCGACCTTTACAGCCGCTGTTTCCGCTCGCAGTCTGAATGAAGACGATAGTCTACTATATCATGCGTGGGCGCTTTACGGCGGGTGGGACCGCTGCTCTCGAGTTGCAGCGTGACGAGAGGAACGTTGTTGGGTATGGCGGGCGTAGTGATGAAGGGACAGGATCATGGGCGACAGCACGAGGCTGACGAATGTAGCTGCATGCAAGGACTGCGAGGGCCGTGGGGGATTCAAACGGCCAACTTCCGGACTCCGGGTCCGGTACTCAGGCCGGAGAGGCAAACACAGAAAAGGACGCCTACGGATTGGGGCAAGCGTATCCTGCGCGCGGGGTCTCAGAAGGCCTGAGGGGTTCGAACGTCAGGCCCGAAAACTTCGAGTCCGGTACCCAGGTCGGGGGATCAACACGATTCAACGATGAACCGCGAGCAGGAGATTGACGCGCCGTGCGAGCGAGTCTGCCGCGAGAACTGCGATTGTTGGTCGTGATGTCGGCCTCGCCAGCTAGTGGCTTGAATGTTGTCTTCTGCAGGGGAATTTGGGACGAGTGGCGAATGACTGAGCACGGGCATCTTCCTCACTTAAGGGGCCGAGCCAGTGTAACCGCGGGCGCTGAAGACGCATCACCGCAAGGCTCTCGCGACTGAGGCGTCAGCCGCGACCCCTGCGTTCTTCTTCATTTCTTTCATCCGTAAGGCCTGAATCTCGAAGAGCGGCGGCGGCGAGCGGCAACCATCGGTCGCGCCGTTCCTTCGCCGCGCGTTTCAGACGATCTGACAATCGCCGAACATTGGCAATTATCGATTTCGGGCTGTCTGCCATCGGTTTGCGAGCTACCCAGGACCCCGTTGGATGATCGCTTCGAACCTCAGGATAGGGATGTTGAGTTAACGCCGCTTCAACATGAGTAAACGCAGCGTAAACGTTTGGCAAGCTGTTGAATCGAACAGGAATCGCGGAGGTCGCTGGTCGGCCGCACAGGGATGGACCGGACCGCCGTCGGAAGTTTTGACGAGACTTTAGCCCACCTTTTACCCGACGTTTACCAGCGTTGATAAGCGATTAGCAGCCGGATGGGAGAATGCCCTCTGGTGACGAGGAAAAGAAGCGCCCCCCAATTGGAGACAAGAAGGGAGGATTGTCAAGGGCGAAAGCTCGGCAGACGAGAGAAGGACGCTCGATGGCGATGAAACGTCGCCGCCTTGAGAGCAACCCAGATACTCCATCCAGCACAAAGGCGTGAGAGACAAACTCCACGCTAGTCTTCTAGGGGAGGGAAGAATGCGAAACAGACTGCTCAATGTACCTGGGAGCCCGGCGCGGATCTTGGTCGTCGCGCTCGTCGCTCTATGCCTCATGGCCGTCACGATGGCGTCTACCACCGCGAACGCCGCCATCGTAATCAGGGCTGTCGGTTCAACGACTGTGAACCCAATCGCGCAGGCATCTGAGGCTCCATTCGAGGCGCTCTACCCTGACACTGACCTTCAAGTGAACGGGACCCAGGGCTCCGGCTACGGTCAACAGCAAATCTTTAGCGGCACGACCGAGGTTGGAATGTCCTCCTCCAGCGTGTCGGTTGCCAACACCTGCAACGGCACCTACAGCCCCGGCCCGCCGGCGACATGCAGTGGCTCGTGGCGGCCGTATGGCCTCAACGACATCGACGACTGGATCATCGCTCGCGATGCGATCTCCATCATCGTGAAGGATGATTCCAACATGGCCTGGCTCACGAATATCACTTCGGCCCAGTTGCTGACTATCTACCAGGAAGGGACCAACATCACCTCAACCTACTGGGATTCAGTGATTCCCGGAGCACCCCACAGGCTCATTCTCCCCCGCGCCAGAATCACAAGCTCCGGCACGCGTACAAGCTTCTGCACCTTGATCGGGTGTCACGTCGGAACGCCGGGAACGAACGGCGACGGTTCCACCAACTACGACCTGGAGCAGGCGACGATCGATCCACCGTCGACGCTGGGGTACCAGCGGCTCACAGAGAACCAGGACATGGTCAACGCGATTGCCAGTTGCGATGACTGCATCGGGTATGTGGGGCTGGGATACACGACGGAAGCAGGCATTCGAGTGGTCCCGGTGGCGGGCGTAACGCCCAGCGTGGGCACCGTCCAGGACGGCACGTACCCGCTGTCCCGAGTCCTCCACATGCTTACGCTGAAGCCAAGCGTTGACCCTGATTACACGCCACGCATCCAAGACTACATCAACTTCATGTTCTCGAAAGCGGGCCAGCAAATCGTTGAGAACGCCGGCTTTGTTAGCATCGCCCCGAACTGGGACGTGAACGTCGACCACGCCGGAAACATCTCGGACGTAGTGTCCATCGGCCTGCACTGGTTGCAGCACGGCACCAACCGCTGGATTCGCGAAGACGCCAACAGCGATGGCGACTGCAACATCTCCGACGTGGTGATGGTCGGTCTGCACTGGAACGCAACCTGGTAGAAACGCTCCCGCCAACCAGTGAGGGAATCTGAGGAGGAATAACAGTGAGAAAGGAAAGGGTCTTGCGCTTCGTCGGCCTTGTGCTCGGCCTTGCCGCGCTGATTGCGGCCCTGCTTGGCCCAACCGCTCCGACAAGCGCAAGTTCAAATACGAGTGTAAGCGTTGTCCCCTCCGCTCAGACCGTTGGCCAGGGAGATAACGTCGACGTGAATATCCAGGTGAGCTCGGACGTGGCCTCGCGCGGCGTCCAGTTCGATGTGGATTTTGACCACGCGGCGATGACGTTCCTAAACGCCACTGAGGGGAGTTACTACAGCGATTGGGCAACGGCGAACGGCGACGATGACAACTTCGTCGCGCCGACGGAGAGCCTCAACGGCCAGTCAGGCCACCTCGCGGGGGCCTATGTCTACATAGATGGCACTACTGCGGGAGGCCCGACGGGAACGGGCACCGCTGTTACACTTCACTTCAAAGCCGCAAACGCGAACAACATGTCTTCCCTCCACCTCTCCAAAGTTGTGGTGGGAGATACTAATGGATTTAGCATCAACAACGTCGTCGTTTACGACGGGGCCGTTTACATAGGCGCCGGCGTGACCGTTCCGTCCTCGGCCCATGACGTGGGACAGGACTTCGATGTGAGCGCTGTCGTGGCGAGCAATGTCGCCTCCCGTAGCGCCCAGTTCACCCTGGACTTCGATCCCACGGTGCTGCAATTCCGCGGCTCAACTCAGGGCAACTTCTATTCGGCATGGGCGTCGGCCCACAGCGACAGTACGACGGCAGGGACCCCCACGGAGGGGCCGGCCGGGCACATCTCCGGGGCTAGCGCCTCCATAACCGGAGGCACCGCGGGCGGTCCAACCGGCGGCGGAACGCTGTTCGTCCTACACTTCCATGCCATCGCCAACGGCGTATCACCACTGAACCTCGGCGGGGTCACCGTTTCCGATGCGAGTTCAACGCCGATTCCTGGAGCCTTCGCTAAGAGCGGATCAGCGACCGTTGGCGAGAGCCTCAGTGTGTCTCCGTCCAATGAATCCGTGACCTCAGGGACAGTTTTCGACCTGAGCATCGTCGTGAACAGTGGTCTTCCGTCTCGCGGCGCTCAGGTCGCCCTGACGTTCGACCACGCAGCGATGGACTACCTGGGTTGCGACGAAGGGACATTCTACAGCAACTGGGCGCTGTTGAATGGTGACGACACCCAGGTGAGCCCGTCGCCGACGGAAAACCCGAAGGGCAATATCACGGACTTCGGCGTGTCGATTACCGGTACCGTGCCGGGAGGCCCGAGCGGTAGCGGTACGTTGGCTGTCTGCCACTTCAAGTCGTCTCAGGCGAGCGTGAGCACGGCAGTGAACCTGGTCAACGTCCAGATGACAGACGCAAACGGTAACAGCTTCGCGTCGGCTGGGGCGGTAAACGGATCCGTTGTGGTTGTGAAGCTGGCGACGCCGGGTCCCGTGACGGTCGGCGGCGTTGCCGAGCTGGATGACCAGGCTGTTCCTCCGTCAGCGGCCATTGACAGCTCGGACGGGTCCAATCTCGACGAGTTGGGCATGGCTGGTTTCGCCGCAGCGGCTTTGCTTCTGGCGCTCACGAGTGCCGCCGTTTGGCGAGTAAGAACGGGAAGAATCGCAGGTGACGAACCTGGAAGCTCGCATCGTTAAGGAAACGTGCACGCGCGGAGCAGCGCCGCAAGCGCGCCCGCGTTGGTAGATGCCTCAGCCTCCTCACTTCGGACGAGGCGTTCAGGGCTGATTCAGAAAATGTGGCTAACTGGCGGGGCGGCCCCAGCGAATCGGGACCTGACGCAATCGACGAAGTGAGGAGGCGGGGCGCAAAGAAACCGGCCGACAAGACTCGTCCGACAGGAGGGCAACTTGATGAATGGAAGAATCAAGATCATCACATGCTTGGCGGTCGGGGCCCTTGCCGTGACCGCCCTCGTGCGACTGGCGGCACCGCCTGCGCCCGCCAGAGCCGACTATGGGACGAGCCTGAGCGTTTCGCCTCAGCAGCAGGTCGTAAATGTCGGCGACAACGTGGACGTCACTGTCATTCTGAGCACCGATGTCGGCGCCACCGGCCTCCAGGTGGGCCTGGACTACGACCCGGCAATTCTGGAGCCCATCTATTCGGTCCCGCTTCCGCCCGCGCCAACGCCTACGCCATCCGCCGGCTGGCCCGTAAGCTACACGGAAGGGAATCTTTTCAAGGATTGGGCTTCTTCGGTAGGCGGCAGCACGTTGGTGTCCCAGAAGCCTAAAGGAAATCGGCCGGGACACATCACACTTTTTGGTCTCACCTGCCAGAACGTGCCGATTGACGGGCTGTCGGCGACCGGCGATGTCGTGACCTTCCACCTCAAAGCGATAGGAAACGGCGTTTCAACTCTTCACCTCGCTGGTGATCCGAGCAGCGGCGGCGGCGGTGACCCGGGGAGGATTGAGGTGGTGGGAGGTGGCAGCAATCCGGGGCCGATACCAAACGTGATACTGAATGACGGCGAGGTGTTCGTCGGGGTCACGCCGACTCCCGCTCCAATTCCCACCGAAACCCCCACCGAAAGCGCCGGGCCCTCCCCAACGCCGGCAGCTACCGAACCGCCAACGGCAACAACCGTTTCCACCAATACACCGTTGCCTCTGCCGACTGCGACATCGCCCTCAAATACCCGCCTCAGCGTCTCCCCCTCGACTCAGACCGTAGCCATTGGGGCCACGGTTGACGTTGCTGTCTCGATAGACACGCAAACGGCCAGCCGCGGCGCGCAGTTCGGGCTGAACTTCAACAACAGGTACCTGACGTACACAGGCTTCACGGAAGGCAGCTTCTACAAAGACTGGGCCACGGAGCAGGGAGACGATACGCTCATCGCGCCTCAGCCGGCGGACCAGGGCTCGGGCCACCTAAGTTCCTTTGGCATTGCCATAACGGGCACCAGCACCGGTGGACCAACCGGAACGGGGACCGTCGTCACGTATCACTTCACCGCTTCCACCGCCGGAACGTCGAACCTGACACTGGTCCAGGCCGTTGTGACCGACGATCAAGGATCCACAATACCGGGATCTACTGCCGATGCCGGCACCGTCGTAGTAAGTAACTCGACCGTCACCCCTACACCCTCGGCCACGATGGAGGGCACGGGGACGCCGCAGGGGACGGGAACTCCTGGGGCCGGAGTGGCCAGCAACAGCACTGTCGCTATCTCCCCCACGACTCAGACCGTGCCCCCGGGCGCTGCCTTCGACGTGAGCGTGACGCTGACCACCGACGCCAACATACGCGGTGCCCAGGGCAAGCTCGCCTTCGACCCGACGCTGCTTGAGGTTGACAGCGTCAGCGAAGGGTCATTCCTGAAGGATTGGGCCAGCGGGCACGGCGATTCCACCATGGAATACCCGCAGCCCAGCGCAGATAACAGCGCTGGCACGGTGTCCGATATCGGGATATCCATGATGGGGACAAACCCCGGCGGTCCAACCGGAACCGGCATCTTGTTCATTTATCACATGAAGGCTAAGAGCACGGAAGGCACAGCAAATCTCACGCTCTCTGACGTCGTTCTCTCCAACGAAAATGCCGCGACACTCGCTGGTCCCACCATTACCAACGGCCAGGTTGTCGTCCAGGTCGGCGCGGTTGCTCCCACGGCCACGCCGAGCAGCGGCGGTTCGGGTTCCGGTGGCTCCTATCAGAGTAGCGGCTCAGGCGGTGGATCGGGCGGCAGTGGTGGCGGTGGCGGGAGCACCGTCGGGCCGACGAGCGCGACGAACACCGGCTCTTCCGCTGCCCCGAACTCGCAGGTCGAAGGCGCCGGTGCCAACCTCTGGAAAATCGATCTCTCTGGCTCCATCGGCGCGGACGGAATGGTTAAGAAGGACATCCAATGGATCAGCCCCGACGGCAAGGTCAGGCTCCAGATCAATGCCCACACCGCTGCCCTCGACGACAACGGGAAGCCGATCACGAGCATCGAGATCAGCCAGGAGAGTTCTCCGGAGCCGGCTCCGGGAGACTGGGCCGCGATCAGTAGTGCTTTCGTCTTCCAGGTGAACGACCCGCCTTCAATGCACGCGACATTCAACCCGCCCATCAGCCTGAGCTTCCAGTACGACCCTTCGTTGATGCCGCCAGGTGTCAATGACAACGCTCCCCAGCTTGCTTTTCTTGACACGTCGGCGACGCCCCCATCGTGGCAGAAGCTGAACACGGTCGTCGATCCCATAGCACACATGGTGAGCGCGAAGATATCGCATTTCTCCACCTTCGGGGCATTCGCCAATCCAAGAAGTGGCCTGCCGTTCAACCCCTGGGTGCTGGGTGGCATCCTCGGCAGCGAAGCTCTGCTGGGCGCGGCCGCCTATCAACTCATCCAAACGAGACGTCGACGCAGAATAGCTCTAGTCAAGGCTGCATAGCGCGAGCGCCGCATGAGCGTTTCGTGTTCAGGAGTGCCGGAAGGAGGCCCGCATGAGAAAGGCATTTCCAGGTAGGACGGTGATCGGCATCGCGTTGGGAGTTGTCGCGCTCGGCGCGCTCTGGTTCACGAGTGGAACAGCCCGCGCCAACCCCGGCACAAGTGTCAGCGTCTCGCTCGATTCGAACAGCGTCAACGCCGGCGACAACTTCGACGTCAACGTCGTCGTCGACACTGACGTGCCGATTCGCGGCGTCCAGTTCGCGCTCGACTTCGACGCGTCGCTCATCCAGGTCGTGAGCGTCGATGAGGGCTCTTTTCTGAAGGACTGGGCAAACGGCAGCGGTAACCAGACCCTGAAGTTTCCGGAGCCGCAGATCGACAACAACGCCGGCCACGTCACGGACATCGGCATTGCCGTCGTCGGAACGGGCCAGGGCGGTGCCAGCGGACACGGTGTGCTCGCCACCTACCATATGACGGCGAAGGCCGGGGCCAAAGGCGTCTCGCCTCTCAAGCTCTCAGACCTGGTAGTGTCGGATGCTGCGGCTGCCACGATCCCCGGCGCGACCTCAACCAACGGGCAGGTGGGTATCGGCGGCGCCCAGGTGACGCCGATGGAGACGACAGCGCCGTCCAATGGCACCACGCCCTCGTCCACTGCGGCGACGACGACCACAGCCGGGAAGACCGCTGGGACGACTGGAACGTCGGTCTCCTCGGTCAAGGGCGCCAGCACCTCCAAGTCGTCGGGGTCGTCAAACGGGCTGAACGTGCCTTGGGAAGCCGTTGGAGGGGTGATGGGAGCGGTGGTGGTTGCAGGCGGTGTCACCGTGGCCATGCGAAGGCGGCGGGCATAGCCGGACTTACGCGAATCGCCGCTTGGGCGGCTGTCGACAGGAGCATTGCATGCGACGAATTATTCAGAGAGTGCTCATGCTCGCCCCCATTCCGGTGCTGATGCTTTCCGCGCCGCTGGCAGGTTGCAGCTCATCCACCGCCACGAAAGGCGCCTCGATTCTGGCGGCGTGGGACATGATGCCGCTGGCGCAGTCGGCCCAAAGTGGCTTCAGCGGGGCCTCTGGCATGGCGGTTGCGATGGGCTCTCCGTCCGAAAGCATCGCCGGCCTGCAAAGCGGCAGGTGCGACGCGGTCATACTGGGACGCGATCCCACGCCTCAGGAAATGCAGGGCCTGAAAGACGAGGTCATCGGCTATGACGCCGTGGCCATCCTCATCGACCAGAACTCCTGGAAAGGCGGTGAGTGGTGGGTGGGGAATACGCCTGCCCACCGGACCAGCGGGCTGCGCGCTCTGACTACCGCCGATCTCAAGGCCCTCTTCAGCTTCCCGATCCTCCAGCCGGGCCAGCGCTGGAAGTGGACGCCGACACCGCCGGCGTTCTACGAAGCGTGGGTCGCCCATTACGATGAGACCGGCGCGATGGTCGGCCAGGGTTGGGTCGCCCAGGACGAATCGGTGCCGCCGCCTTTCGTCTTTCCTCAGGGGAAGTACGACACCCAGAGCGCTCTATATCAAGCCCTCGGGCTCGACGAGGCTACGATAAGTGCAGCGGCCGAGACGAAAGGCTTCACAGCGGTGGGGTCCGACACTGAAGAGCAGGTGCTCGGTTCCCAATACCAGATCGCGGCGACGGGCGACTTTGTTTTCAAGATCGGTTTCTCTTCGCTGCGAACAGCCAAGCTCGCCGTCAAGAACCTGTCGGTGAACGTCGTGTCCATCGATGGCGTAGACCCCGTCGCGGCGCCGCAGTCGGTCTACGACGGGACGTATCCACTCAGCCGGAAGATACATCTCCTCACAGGGCAGAACTGCTCGGAGACCGATGGACTGGCGCAGTTCTTGCTCTCGCCCGACGGGCAGAAGGTGGTCCAGGATGCCGGCTATCTCCCGTTGCCGGCCAAGAGCTAAGTCAGGAGACAAATCAGGATGAGGTCTTGGCCAAGGACGGCTTCGCTGCTGCTGGCGCTTATACCCGTCGCAATGCTCGTCTTCGTCGTCGGCGACCTGTTCAAGGAAGCGCTGCCGGCCATGAAGACGCCCGGCTTGAGGGAGATGCTCACTGGACGGGACTTCTCTGGCGCCTACACGAACTCGCGAGGCGTTTACGGACTTGTTCCCGCAATGTGGGGCACCCTGCTCGTCGTCGCGATCGCCGTCGGAATCGCCCTGCCGGCCTCCCTAGCTGTGGCGATCTTCTCCACAGAGTTTCGCCTCGGCTTTCTGGGCAAGGGGATGGAGGCGATTATGGGCGCACTCTCCGGAATCCCGCCCATCGTCTATGCGCTGATGAGCGTAGTCTTCGCCGAGGTGTTTATCAGACCGAAGTTTGGCGCGCCTGACATACCCAGAGACGCCCTGCCTAACGGACTGACCCTCGGCCTCCTGCCCTGGGACCAGTCCACCTTGCTTGGCGGGCTTCTTCTTTCTTTGGTCATCGTGCCGTTCATGGCGCCGCTGATCTGCGACGCCCTGCGAAACGTTCCTCAGGGTCTCCGCGAGGCGTCGCTCGGGCTCGGCGCGAACCGCTGGCACACGTTGAAGAGGGTCGTGATACCCGCGGCTTCGCCGGGTATCTTCTCAGCCGCCACCCTCGGCGCCCTGAAGGCCTGCGGCGACGTGATCATCGTCGCCTGGGCCATCGGCTATGAGTCAGTGCTGCCAAACCCGCTCGTCGACGTTTGGGAGCGGACTCCCTCTCTTGCCGCCGTAGGTGCCGGGCTTGCCGGTGGGATCGGCCAGGCGGGCGGCGGCTACTGTGCTGGCCAAACCTCCTGCTCCGTTTCGTACTTCTCCGGGTTGCTGTTGCTCGGACTGGCCGTCGTCATCCTGGTGGCGGCGACCGTTCTCCAGAGGCGGCTTCAGAAAAGGTTTGCGCAATGAGCTTTGTTGACCTGGAGGGCATCTCCGGCGACGAAACCGGTGAGCGGCAAATCACCGCGGCGATAATTCGTCGGATTTCAGCGTGGGAACCGGCAAGAGCTCTCGCGAAGGCGCGAGTCATACCCGCGGCCGCCTTCGTCGTGTCCAGCCTCGGCGTCATAGACGGCTGTCTTTGCCTCAGCCTGAACCCCCTGGTCGGTGTTTCGATAGCGCTCTTGGGTCTGCTCTGCCTTTCGCTGCTCGTGCTGGCATGGGATGTCCGCCGGTCGGCGGGCGCGTGGGACCGCCAACTCCTCACTCTCTGCGCTCTCTCCGCGGGCGCCATGGCGGCCCTCTGGTTCCTTCCGACGTACTGGAACGGCCTGAATTTGAACGGCATAATTCATCGCTCCTTCTTCGCTGCCATCCTTCTGCTGGGAGTGAGCGTTCCCTCCAGTTGCCAGACGCTCTACCGGACTCTCGGCGCCACGCCCGATGCCGAGGACATAGCGCATTACCCCCTCATCCTTCTGCCCGTGGGTCTGCTTCTCGCGGCTTACGGCCTGCTGCTCGCCCGGCTTGTCCAGGAGGGATTGCCGAATCTCGACTGGCACGCCTTGACCACACCCTATCGGATCGTGCGCTGGACGACGCAGCCCACCGACAACCCATGGGCGCAGCCGCAGACGCAGCAGGCGACACAGACGGGGATGTTGAACTACATTCTCGGAACGTTGCTTCTGGTGGGCATGACCTGCGTCATTGCTTTCCCCGTCGGCGTAGGGACCGGCGTCTTCCTGAGCGAGTACGGCAAAGGCCCGCTGGCGGCGGTGGTGCGATTTTCGACGACGCTTCTGCGGGCGATGTCCGTGTTTATCATCGGCGTCACCGCCTTCAGCGTGGCCCGACACTCTTGGAACACCCCCTTCTCCGACCTGTTCGCTGGCTATCTCCGTGATATGAACGGCGCCAAGCACAGTGCCAACGGCTCGTTCGTGACCGCGTCCATCTTCCTCTCGCTGCTCATGATCCCTGTCATCTCCCGCGCGACCGAGCAGGGTTGCCGGGCCACACCGCGCGACTTGAAAGAGGGCTCGCTGGGGTTGGGTGCTTCGGAGGGCCACACCCTAACGCACATCACCCTTCCCTGGTCGCTGCCGAGCATCGTCACCGGTCTTCTGATCGGCTGCGCCGAAGCCGCCGGAAGCGTCGCCGTGCTGATGTTCATGGCGGGCACCGGTGAGAACGGGGTCGGACCGCTGAGGGGCGTCACCTCTCTCGGGTACTTCATCCTGGGCGTCCGAAACGGCTCCGTTGAATTCCAGAGAGCTATGTCTCAATACCAGTTCTCGGCAGCGCTTCTCCTCGTTGTCATGACGGTCGGACTGAGCGGCGCCGCCTTGTTACTTAGGCGAAGATTTGCGAAGAGGTATAGAGGATCATGGTCTTAACCGTCGAGTCCACAGAAACGCAGGGTGTTATTCAAATGAATAACAAGAATGGTTCAGCAAGCGCGATGGAAATGAAGGGATTGCGGGTCTCTTACGACGGAAATCCGATCGTGAAGGGGATAGACCTCGCGATTCCGTCGGGACAAGTCACGGCGATAATCGGTCCGTCCGGCTGCGGCAAAACGACGGTCCTTCGCTGCCTGAACCGGCTCATCGAGCTGACGGACGGCTGTACGGTGGAAGGACACATCTTCCTGGACGGCGAAGATATCCAGCGGATGGACCCGGTCCTCCTGCGAAGGAAGGTCGGCATTGTCTTCCAGAAGCCCAACCCGTTCCCGATGTCCGTGCGCGAGAACGTGCTCTATGGCGTAAGAGCCGTTCGCAGGAAGACCGACCACAATGCCGTCGTCGAAACCTGCCTGACGAAAGCGGCGCTATTCGATGAGATAAAGGACAGGCTTGCCGATCATGCCTTCGGCCTCTCCGTCGGACAGCAGCAGCGACTTTGCATCGCGCGCACGCTGGCGGTCTCGCCGAAGGTTATCCTGCTCGATGAGCCCGCGGCCTCCCTGGACCCGGCGTCGGCGGCCCGAGTCGAATCGAGCATACTGGCCTTGCGCGGCGAGTACACGGTGGTCATCGTCACGCATAACATGCAGCAGGCCCGGCGCGTCTCCGACTATACGGCCTTCATCTACCTGGGTGAGCTTGTCGAGTTCGGCGAGACACAACAGGTATTCGAAGCCCCTAAGGACCCAGAGACGCGGCGATACATCGCCGGCCAATTCGGTTAGTCGCCTCTTTCGCTGCCGTCATCACTTTTACCACATGTTTGCCGCGCTTTGACGGGGGTTAACAAGCGGTTAACCCGCCGATGCTAGCTTAATTCAGATGAAAAAGGTCCTCGTAGTTGATGATGAGCCGACCCTCGTCGCAACGCTCAAGTACAACCTGGAAGGCGCCGGCTATGAGGTGCTGACGGCTGAGAACGGCGAATCTGCGCTCCTCGTGGCCCGTAGCAAGCACCCCGATCTCGTGGTTCTGGACCTTATGCTCCCGATCATGGACGGCCTCGAGGTCTGCCGCCTTCTCCGACGGGATATGAGCATGCCAATCTTGATTCTGACTGCGAAAACGGAAGAGGTGGACAAGATCGTCGGACTGGAGCTCGGCGCGGACGATTACGTAACGAAGCCGTTCAGCATGCGCGAGCTGCTCGCCCGAGTCCGCGCCCTTCTCCGCCGATCGGAAACGGTGTCGGAGGACGTGGCCGAAGTGGTGATTTCAGGAGACCTGGAACTCAATCCTCGCTCCCGTGTCGTCTCTCGCGACGGGCAGGCGCTTCCTCTGCGGCCCAAGGAGTACGACCTGCTGGCCTTCCTGATGTTCAACCGCCGGCATGTCTTCAGCCGCGAGCAACTCCTCCATCGCGTCTGGGGGTACGAGGAAACGGGCGAAACGCGGACGGTCGATGTGCACGTCACATGGCTCCGCCAGAAGATCGAGAACGTGCCGGCCAGGCCGACGCGTCTCATCACCGTGAGGGGCACGGGCTACCGTTTCGACGGCTAAGCCCTGCGCATCGTCGAAAGCTTCACACAACGTTTACCTGGCATTAACCAGCGTTGCAGCGCGCTTAACCCCCGTGCTTTAGTCTTCTCTTTGACAGCGGAAGAGAAGACATCTGAGGAGAAAGGAACCATGGAAAGTCAGCTGTTGACAACCGACCGAAGCCCGGAGCAACGGACTCGCACCCTTGGAGCCCAAGTTGCTTACGGAGGAACACGTCCCCAACTTGAGGAGTCAGATATTCCTCTGGCGATCCGGCCCAAGATGCTGAGGAAGTCCGACGACGCGCAAGCTGAGTACCTCGCGCACAGCTATCTGGTAGCCGCATGTGAGCAGGCCCTCTTCGACCTCCTGTGCACTGCGGGCGAGGGCAAGAGCCCGGAGGACGTGCGCATCGGCCTGATGGCCTCCGACCTGATACGGGAGATACTTGGCTATTGGCGCAGCCGGCTGGAGGCCGCGAAGGCGGCCGCCCGCGCGAGTGCGCGCGAATGGTCACTAACTTTCACCGCCCATTGAGACGGCGCCTACTCAATGGATCGGCCCCAACCACGACCGCAAGCAGCCCCCTGTCCGCCCGGCGACGCCGCGAAGGGTTTCACCGGCGCCAGCTTCTCTTGACCCCCTATTCGAAATGGGCCGGCCAGTTCAACAAGACGCCTGAGGACATATTACGAGTTAGAAGAAAAAGCCCAGTAGAGTCTAGATCGGCTCTGAGCGCCGCGGGATGGCTCCAGGCGAAGTCATAAGACGAATGGTGTGGTACCCCCGGCAGGACTCGAACCTGCGACACGCGGTTTAGGAAACCGCTGCTCTTTCCTCTGAGCTACGGGGGCACCCCCGCGAACTGGTGTCGACGGCGCACCGGCCCGTGCGCATGATACAGCACCCGACCGGCCGCCTTCCAGAGCGAACCGAACGACTCTACCTGATCGAAAGCCCGCCGTCTACGCGGATGGTGTGGCCTGTGATATAGGACGCTTCGTCGGACGCGAGAAAGAGCACCGCCGCCGCCGTCTCCTCGCCGTGACCGTGACGTTTCATGGGCACATTTCTCTCCACCATCGCGACGCGCCCCTCCGTCATTATGGGCGCCACCATCGGCGTATCCATAAATCCGGGTGCGACGCAGTTCACCCGCACGTTTCGGCTTGCCAGCGTGGCCGCCAGGCAGCGCGTAAAGGCGACGACGCCTGCCTTCGACACGGCGTAGGCATACAGAGGATGCGCTCGAAACGCCGCCATCGAGGCGTTGTTCACTATCGCGCCGCCGCCGCCCTCGACCATCCTGGGCACGGCGTACTTGCACATGAAGAGGATGCTCTTCAGGTTCACACCCATCACGCCGTCCCAGTCCTCCGACGACACCTCGAGCCCGAGCTTCCCCCAGGCGGCGCCGACGTTGTTGAACAGGACGTCCAACCGGCCGTAATGCGACACCGCCCCCGCGACGACGCTCCTGGCTTCGTCTTCCTTCGTCACGTCCGACTGAAAGGCCATTGCCTCGCCGCCTTCGCTCTCGATTATGCGCGACGTCTCTTGCGCCGCTTCCAGGTTGCGGTCGGCGCAGACGACCTTCGCTCCTTCACGCGCGAACAGGATTGCCGTCGCCTTGCCGTTTCCCATGCCCGGACCGATCGAGCCGGCGCCGGTGACGATTGCGACTTTCCCTTCGAGCCTCATTGCCGTCCCTCCTGCGAATGCGAAACGCGTCCCCTGAAATCCTATCCGCGCAGGACGAAGAGCGATACCGCCAGAAAATGCATGGTGCTGCCCATGACGGTGAATGAATGAAACACCTCGTGGTAGCCGAACACGCGAGGCCAGGGATCGGGGCGCTTTGTCGCGTACGCCAGGGCTCCCAGTGTGTAGGCGACGCCGCCCCCGAAGAGCAAACACAACGCTGGCGGGCTCAGCGCCTGCAGTATCTGCGGTATGGCAACGACGGCGACCCAGCCGTTGGCCACGTACAGCGGGACCGACAGCCAGCGCGGCGAATCCAGCCAGGCCAGCCTCATCGCGGCGCCAAGCATCGCAATCGCGACGGCGAGCGAGAGTATTGCCGTGCCCCAGCGACCGTGCAGCGCCAGCAGGCAGAACGGCGTATACGTCCCGGCGATAAGGAAGAAGATCATCGCGTGGTCAAGGCGCCGGATGACGCTCAAGCGACGGCCCGTCCACCCGCCGCGATGATACACGGTGCTCGTTCCGTAAGCGCCGATGAGGCTCGCGCCGAAGACTGCCGCCCCAACACGCGCTCTCGCGCCGTTCGCTATGAGCAGCATGACGGCCGTGCCGACCATGGCCGCAATCAGCGCGGCGAGGTGCAGGTAGCCCCGGAGAAGGGGCTTCCCCCGCGACGCTGCGGGCAAGACGGCTTCGCTGTCCAGCGCCATCGACTCGCTCCTCACCTTCTACTGCGCCAGGTCGCCGACGTAGAGCGGCGTCAACTGGTTGTACGCCCGCGACGAATGGTTGCCGCCCAGCCCACCCTTCGTCTGGAAGGCTTTCGTCGCGTCCTTGCCGCAGTACGGCGTGATCAGGCCGGCGCCGCCAGGGTGCGTGCGAAGGTGAACCGTCACGTCGTAGACCTTGTTCGAGATGATGATCCAGCAATCCGAGCTCGAGTTGTGCTTGGCGACCTCCGACGCCGGGATCGCTGCGCTGGTGGCGTTTTGCCCCGTGTGCGTTGTCGCGACCGGCGGAGGAGCGCTCGGTAGCGCCGGCCCGCCGCTGGAGCCGCGCCCGTTGTTATTGAAAACGAGGCCCGCCGCCAGAATGAAAATGGCGACGACGGCGAAAACGGCCAGCGCAACGGTCACGAGTTGCTTTGGCCTTGTCACCGATCCCTCCCTCTCTGCAAGCGCCTCACCTCAGCGCAGCTTGAACTCATCGGAGTGAATTCGATGGAACTTCACGTTCATCTTTGCGAATTGGGCCGTCAATCCCTTCATCATCGACGGCGGGCCGCAGAGGAAGATGTCCTTGTCGGCCAGGCCGCCGCTCAATTCGGCGACCGTTCGGACCGTCAAGAAGCCCTGCGCATCGGCGAAGTAGGGGATGACGCGAAGACAGTCCGAACCCTCGGCCAGCGCCTGCAGGTCGTCGAGGAAGACGGCTTCCTGCTCGCTGTTCGCTGAATAGTAGAGGTCGACGCTATAATCCGAATTCGCCAGCGTCCGCGCCATGCTCAGGAAGGGGGTTATGCCGATTCCGCCGGCGATCCAGACCTGTCTCTTGTTCGGATAGTTGCGGTGGGAGAACTTGCCGAAGGGCCCCTCGATCCTGGCAACCGCGCCGCGCGCCAGCGCCGGTAGTCGCGATGTGTAATCGCCGAGCGACTTCACGACTATTCGCAGTTTGCTGTCTCCGGGCACGGAGCTCAGCGAGAACGGGTGCGCCTCGGTGCTTATGCCCTGCTGGAAAAACTGCACGAACACGAACTGTCCGGGGGTGAATTGCAGGGCGCGGCCCGCCGGGCTCATTTCGATGGCGAACACGCGGTCGGCGATCGGATTCACCGACTCCACTCGGTATTCAAAGCGTGGCACGAGCAGTCGCCCGAAAAGCGTGCGATAAGCGTAGGCGATGAGACCTAACGCAGCGAGCCCCAGCACGTATATCCGCAGGGCAGTGTCGCGCGAGATGTCGCTCTGGATGAAGAACGAATGCGCCACGGCGAACAGGAAAGCCGCGCCCATCAGCTTGTGCGTGAGCTCCCACAGGTCGTAGGGGAGCGCCTCGAAGAAAAACGTCATCACTACGAGGGCCATCGCTGAAACGAGCGCGAATATTCCCGCGTTGATGGCCCAGTTACCGGAAGGGAGGAGCAGCAGCGCAGCGCCCCTCGAATCCCTCGAAAACAGCCTCGCAGCCAGGAACAGCGGGTGAAAGAGGATCAGCGAGAATGCGATCGACCCCAGCACGTGGTGCGACGCGTAGACCCGGTTCATCCCGCCGAAGTAGCCTTCGAAGGCGCGAAGGCGCGCGCTCAAGATGACGGTCAGCGAAAAGAGCGACATGCCGACAAGGCCGGTCATCTGCCCGAGACTCAGGAGCGTCAGCGTGTTCGTGGAAAAACGGAGATGCACCGGTGCGGCTCTGAGCCAGAAGACGAGCGGCAGCAGCGAGAGGACGACGATTATAGCCCAGCCGAGATTATCCCGGACTCTGATCATGGCGCCGCCGCCATTCCCGACGGTTCGAAGGGGTTTGGTGGAGATAGGGGGACTCGAACCCCCAACCTCGGCGATGCGAACGCCGCGCTCTCCCTGTTGAGCTATATCCCCACTCCAGTCACGGCAATTAAATCTTAGGCGCGGTTTGGGAAGCTGTCAAGGAAAACGAATCTGCTCATGGCGGAATCATGCCGTCCATGAGCGACACGACCATCTTTCCGCCCGCCACGTCCACGTCCAGGATCACGTCGTCAATCGCCGGCAACAATATGCGGCCGCGCAATCCCTCCACCACGTACACGTCGTTGCTGCCGGTCGGGAAGAGTTCCGTCACCTTGCCCAGGTGCTCGCCGTCCCGCTCATAGACCTCCAGCCCGACGATCTGGTACGCGTAGTACTCGTCCTCCGGCAGCGGCTCCAGCGCCTCCTCCGGCAGCGACAGGAATCGACCGTGCAGATCGTCCGCTGCTTCCCTCGACGATATGTCCGACAGCTTCAGCAGAAGGAAGTTCCCCTGCCGCCGGGACGACTCCACCTCGTGAGCGTCCCCGTCGATCCAGAGCGACTCGCCGGCGGCGAAGTGCTCCAGCCGCGACGTCAAAGGCTCGACCTTGATCTCGCCGCGAAGAGCGTGGGGAGCCAGGATGCGGCCAATCGCGACCTGGCCGGGCGCGACTTCGCTGTCGATGGAGTCTTCTGCCGGCATCAGCGGATCGCTTCGGCCTATTCGCCGATTTCGAGGATGGCGCGACGCACGCCTTGACGCGCGGCCGCCACCTTCAGGAGCGCCCGCATAGCGTTCGCGATTCGCCCCTGCTTGCCGATGACCTTGCCCATGTCAGGCTCGGCGACTTCGAGGAAGTAGACCAGCGTATCGCCTTCTTCTTCCTCGCGGACGCTCACTTCGTCCGGGTTGTCCACGATCGCCTTGGCGATGTATTCGATGAGCTCTTTCATAGCGGGGGGAGCTTACTCAGGCGCGGCCGGGCTCTCGACGGTCTTCCCCGGCAGCAGCCCCTGCCTGACGAGCAGCTTCGCGACCGTCTCCGAAGGCTTGGCGCCCTGGCTCAACCACTTCTTTGTCCTCTCCTCGTTGACCGTTAGCGTCGCCGGGTCTGTCAGCGGGTCATAGAGGCCGAGTGTCTCGATGAAAGCGCCGTCACGCGGCGCGCGCGAGTCGGCCACGACCAGCCGGTACGCCGGCCTCTTCTTCTTCCCGACTCGCCGCAGTCGAATTCGCAGCAATCAGTCACCTCCAAGCGATGTACGACGAACGCAATGATAGCAGAGTCAGCGGAGCCGGCCAAGGGCCCGAGGCGCGCGCCCCGACGCCAGCGCCTCCATCATCTTCTTCGCCTCGCGCCACTGCTTCAGCAGTTGATTGATGTCCTGCGGCGTCGTGCCGCTCCCCCGTGCAATGCGACGTTGGCGGCTGCCGTCGATAAGCTCCGGCCGGTGGCGCTCCGCCGGCGTCATCGAGTTGACTATCGCCTCCATCTTCTTCCAGACGCTGTCGTCCAACTGCGCGCCCTGAAGCTGCTTCTTCATGCCGCCCAGGCCCGGAATCATGCCGACGATATCCGCAAGCGAGCCCATCTTCTTGACCTGCTGGATCTGCGCCATGAAGTCGTTCAGGTCCATGGTGCCGGCGCGCATCCGCTTCTCCAGCGACTTCGCCTGCTCGCGGTCGACCGTCTCCTGCGCCCTCTCGATCAGGCTGAGCACGTCGCCCATGCCCAGAATGCGCGAGGCGAAGCGGTCCGGGTGGAAGGCCTCCAGGGCGTCGGTCTTCTCGCCAGTGCCGATGAACTTGATCGGCAGCCCCGTCACCGCGCGGATGGAAAGCGCCGCGCCGCCGCGGGCATCGCCGTCCATCTTCGTGATGATGAAGCCGCTCACCTCAAGCGCCTGGTGGAACTCCTGGGCGACGTTCACAGCCTCCTGGCCGGTCATTGCGTCGACGACGAGCAGCACTTCGTTGGGCGAGAACGAATCGTGCAATGCCTTGGCCTCCGGAAGCATCTCCGACGCCACCTGCATGTAGCCCGGCGTATCGACGATAAGCACGTTGGCGGCAATTCGTTGCGCCTCCTCGTGCGCGCCCTTGGCGACGCTTCCGGCCTCGCCATCGCCGACATAGACGGGGACGTTCAACTGCCTGCCCAGCGCCTGGAGCTGCTCGCCGGCGGCCACGCGGTGCGGGTCGGCGGCGACCAGGAGCGGCCGTGAGCCGCTCTTGCGCAGGTGCAGCGCGAGCTTGGCGGCCGTCGTGGTCTTGCCGGCGCCTTTGAGGCCGAAGAGCATGACGGTCGTCGGACCCGGGCTGACGAAGCGGATCGAGGCGTGCGTCTCGCCCAGAATGTGGACGAGTTGTCGCTGGACGATGGCGATAACCTGCTGCGGGCCGGTAAGGCTGCCCAGAATCTCCATGCCGACCGCCTGCTCGCGGACGCCGTTTATGAATTCACGCACGACCTTGAAGTTGACGTCCGCCTCCAACAGGGCGATACGCACTTCACGCAGCGCCTCGTCCAGGTCCTTTTCGGAGACGACGCCGCGGCTGCCGAGGCGCCGGAACACATTCTGGAGCTTGTCGCTAAGGAGCTCGAGCATGGGGCTTCAGATTCATTCTAGGGATCGGGCCGGGAGGGCGTCAAGCGCTGTAGGGTTTCAGGAGATGTGAGACAGAAGGGAGGTGAATAACGTCGGGCCTGGGCTGTAGGCTAACGGAAAACGAAGCCCAATAACCTACAGGAGGCCCGACATGCACAAAGCTCGCACACCCTGGCCCATCCAGACAAGAGCCGCCTACATCGCTGCGTTCGAGGAGGCGCGTCGGCAGTATCCCAGGCTCAGCGCCCGCATCTTTTGCCAGGCGGGAGAGGTGCCCCATTCGACCTTCTCTCGCTGGTGGGCGGCCTGGCGACGCCACGACAGGAGAGCGCTATCAGACCGCTCCCGCAGGCCTCACCGCTCGCCTACGGCCCTTTCAGGGCATGTTCTAGACATCATCCGCGGCGCCCATCGTAAATTCGGCTTCGGAGTAAAGAGGCTCCACGCGTATCTGACAAAGGCCGGGCTGATTACCTGCAGCGTTTCCAGTGTCTACAGAGTTCTCCGTCGCGCCGGCGCCCTCCTTGCCTGTCCCCGTAAACCTAAGCGTCTCTGGCTGCACTACGCCAAAGCTTCCCCCGGTGATCGGGCTCAGATGGACCTGCTCTATCTGCCGGAGGGTCGCTACCAACTGACCCTGGTCGACGATTGCAGCCGCGTTCTTGCCGCAACGGTTCTTTCCAGGCGCACCTGCGCCGCTGTCTGCAAAGCCCTGCCGTGCCTCCTGGAGACCATCCCGTTCGCAATTCGCTGCCTCCAGACTGATAACGGCCCTGAATTCTCAGGCGACCTCACTGCCCTTCTGAGGCGAAGAGGCATTCGCCACGTCCGGATCAGACCCAGGACGCCTCATCTCAATGGCAAGGTGGAGAGAGTGCAGAGGACGATGCGAGAGGAGTTCTGGGATGGCGTTCTGGCGGGAACGGTCTTGGAGTGGGAGAAGGGGTTGCAGGCGTATGTGCGCTTCTACAACAAGAAACGGCTGCACAGTGCTCTTGGCTACAGCGCGCCGCTCGTGTACGCTCAGGAGCGTCTACCTCAGGCCCGGATTTACCACATCTCCTGAAACCCTACAGGAGGGCGTCAAGCGCGGCTCCTCCATTTCCCTATCGTATACAAAGATGCTATCCTTTGTTATCCGGGCCAGGGAAGTCCCCGACGTTTTGGCCGATGAGCGCATGGAGCGATGCTCGCGAGAGAGTTGCTCTGTCCTTTTGAAGGCATCATGAACGTGGTCCAGCAGGATGGTCGAACAAGAGAACGAGCCGGCAAGAGCGGCGTGAAGAAGCTTGAGCGACTCGTCCGCAATCCCTGGTTGTCACGTCTGCGCTGGCCGGCGACGCTTGTACTGGCTACCGGCGGCGTTGTTCTTGCGATCCAGGGGCAGCAGCTCTTCCTGGCGCACCCACCGGACGAGGACGGCGGCATTCATCACTTTGTTGCCGGCGCCGTGTTGTTTGCTCTTGCCTTTGCCTGGCACGCCGGCGCCCAGATCGAGACGGATCACGCGCCGCTGCTCCGGTTCGATCGCCGTCTCGCCTGGTTCCTCTCCTGGGCGGCGATTCTAAACGTCCTCTCGCTGTACATGTTCAGCCACAACGAGAACTCGAACAGCGCCTGGTGGCTCTTCCTGGCCAGCCTGGTGGTCCTCGTGTTTGGCGTCGCCCTCAGCCAGCGATTTCCCGCCGAGCGGCCGGCCCGAGCGATTCGGGAGCGGCTGCGGGCGTTTCGACAGGCGATTCCCCGCCGCCTGCTGTCGTGGCGAGCGCTTGAGGTGACGCTGGTCGTAGGGATCGTCGGATTAGGTGCGGGCCTTCGCTTCTTCCGCTTCAAGACATTGCCGCAGGGCATCTGGTACGACGAGGCCCAGTACGGGTTGTTGGTGCGGCAGATCCTGTCGAGCTCGGCGTACCGTCCCATTTATGCTCCTCTGGCCAACATGGCCAGCCCATTCCTGTTCTTCATCGCCGCGTCTTTCAAGCTGTTCGGCGACAGCATTCAGAGCATACGCCTCGTGAGTATTGTGGCTGGCATAGCGACGCTACCGGCCTTCTACGTCCTTGCGCGACGGTACATGCAGGTTCCGGCCGCCCTGGCGTCCACGCTGCTCATTGCTGTCTCTTACTGGCACATCAATTTCAGCCGGATCGCGCTGCAGGGAATCCTATCGCCGCTGACGGTTGTCTTGACGTTTATCTTCCTGCTCAGGGCGTGGCGCGGCGGCAAGCTGATCGATTTCGTCCTGGCCGGGTTTTCGATGAGCGCGGGAATTTGGGTATACAACGCCTCGAATCTTCTGCCCTTCATCGTTGGGCTGTTCCTGCTGTTCGCGATGGTGCGCGAGTGGCGGCTGTTTCGCGCCCGCTTCCCAGGGCTCTTGCTTCTCGCTTTCTCCGCGCTGATCACGATCTCGCCGCTCGCGATGTGGGCGGTCAAGCATCAGGATCAGTACTTCCTCCGTAGCCGTCAGACGAGCATCTTCCTGGTTCCAAGTGGAGACGGATACACCTGGGCGCCCGAGAGCCAGTGGATGTCTGATCTCAAGTCGAACATTCGCACCCATCTGCTCATGTTCAACTACCAGGGCGACAACAACGGCCGTCACAATTTGCCCGGCCACCAGGAGCTCGACGTTGTGACTGGCGTGCTGGCCGTCCTCGGGCTGGCTTACGTCATATCACGGGTGTTTCGGCCGGACTACTTCCTGTTACTTGCCGGCTTCGTCGTCGGGCTAGCCGCGGCCATCATAACGCTCAGGTTCGAGGCGCCTCAGTCGCTGCGGGCGATAATGGCGCTGCCGATGGTTTTTCTCTTCGCCGGGATTGCCCTGGACGCCGGCTGGAGGTTCCTGACCGCTGGCCGCTGGCTTCGTTTGCCGCGGGCGTCCCTGGCCATTGCAGCCATCTGCCCCTTCCTCGCGTGGGCAGGCGCAAGCAACTACGACGTCTTCTTTAACCTGAAGGCGAATGATTTCTCGTCCTGGGCTTCCTATTCCACTCAGCCGACGCTTGTCGCTGAAGAGATCAAGCGCCTGGGGCCGGACTATCGGGTCCTCATGGCCAGCATTTTCGTCGGCCAGCCGAGCCTCGAATTTGTCGACCCGGCGCTGGGAACTGGCGACAAACTCTCTCTCGACATCGTTCGCGACGTGCCGTTCCCGGGTGATAAGCCCACCGTTATCTTCATCGACCCCGACAGGGAAGCCTATCTTCCCTGGCTTCGCACCCTGTACCCCGACGCGACGATCAATACATTCTCCGTGCCGGGAAAGACCGATCCTGTTGCTCTCTACGAGATTATCGTGCCGGCGGACGAGGCGGCGGCGATTCAGGGCATCAACGCCACGTACGCTGCGGCTAACGAGGCGCCGGTGTCTGTCCGAGTCCCATCGCTCGACCTCGACTGGTCTTCGCAGACGCCGCTGCCGCCACCCTTCGATGCGGATTTCTCGGGCGTGATTCAGGTTCGAGATGGGAAGATGTTCGCTCTGACGCTTCAAGCTCCCGGTCAGATACAGCTCTCGCTCGACGGCCAGGTGGTGGCCCAGGGGTCCGATCAGGTGACGGCGTCGCAGTTCCTCTACAAGGGTGAGCACCGGCTTGGCGTGCAGGTCCACGTTGACCGGCCGGGGACGGTCGTGCTTTCCGACGAGGGAGGGCCCCTGCCCAGCGATGTCTACTACGTGCCTCCTGATCCTGGCCACGGTCTGCTGGGAAGCTACTACGCGGACGACAGCTTCTCAGGGAACGTCGTGTTCCAGGAGCTGGACCCGTTCATCGGCTTTGCGTATCATGCCGAGTTGCCGTTCGCCGGGCCTCTATCAATCATCTGGCGGGGCAAAGTGGAAACGCCAGTGGCAGGCAAGTACGTGTTTACGGCGGAGGTCAACGGCCAAATCGAAGTCCGCGTCGACGGGAAGGTAGTTGCGAGCAATGACCCCGCATCCAAGGGACAAGCTCAAGCGCTGACTCTGACGCAGGGGATGCACGACATCGAGATTCGTTTCTCAAGCGACGGCGGAGCGAGCGTGAAGCTGTCGTGGGCTCCGCCGGACAGTATGCCCGGATTAATTCCGTCGGCTAACCTCTACCCGCCCTGATCTAGCTTCGGGACAACACAAGAGGTGCTCGCTGGGCAAAGGGCCGCTGGCGAGTCTACGACGCCGCCGGCGGCATGTTCGCAGCAGGCATCAGGGCCGGCAGCGCGACGACCTGGTAGATCTGCACGCCATCGTTCTGGTAGACCAGGTCGAGTTCGCGGCCAGACATCGCCTTGAACTTCTCGAGCCCCTGGCTGGGATAGTAGAGATGCTCGACCTGGCCAACGATGACGTACTTGACGTTGTACCTGGTGAGGAAGGCATCAGCGGCTGAGATGCTGGTGCCGGAGTAGAAGTCCTTGACGTCCTGCAGGCGCGCCGTCACCATGTCCGCGAACTTGCCCCGCTGCTGCTCCTGATGCCAGTCCCAACCGACGACGGTCGGAAGCCCGGTGTAAATGGAGAAGCGGGAGCCCCAACGGTAGTTCGGCTCATTCCCTTCCACTATCACGGGAGACCCTTGCACGTTCTCTCGCATCCACTGGATCGCCTGATAGTCGTACGAAAGGTCCATCTGCCCCATTTGATCGTCGTATACGGCGTACTGCATGTAGTTCATGCCGTCGTTGGTCTGGCTGGTGTACTGGGGGAATCGCTCCGTCGTGCTAACCCGCGCCTGCGTTCCGGCGATCGGATAAATGAGCCCGCCGCCGACGAGAACGACAAGTGCCACAAGCCAGCCCGCTGAGAGCAGGCCGGAGGCAGTCTTCTTGCCTGTCACCTTCTTCCGGGGCAGGCTCGGCTGCAAGCCAAGGACGGAGAACGCGTACCAAACTCCGAACGCGCCGGCAAGCGCCAGCAAGATCCAGATGTGCTCGTAGAACTTGAAGACGGTGTTCATGCGGTCGATGTCGCCGTCGAGCGTAATGAGGTCGACCAGGGCGCTCAGCGCTAGCCCCAGGGCGATCATCGCCAGAAGGAAGAGCCGCAGCGGCGCGTCCTTGCGGTGGCTTCGCAGCTCCTGCCAGGCCAGCACGCCGAGCAGCGCTATCGCCGCAATCGAGAAGGCAACGACGGGGATGCTGTTCGTGAAAAGGTCGCTCAGGAAGCTTCCGGCGCCTAGGCCCTTGAAGGTGATGGGCAGGTGCTTGCTCTGGCCGGACAACGCGAAGGCGAGGCAGATTATGACCACCAGGCCGACCACGGTCGCCAGGTAGGCCAGCACCTTCTTCGCCGGTCGGCGGCGGAAGAAGCGGCGGCTCAGCGCGAAGACGAAGGTCGCGCAGGCAAACAGAAGTATGCCGAAGTGCGAGAGGTACTGGTGGAACGGCGTCGTCTGGGTCGATGCGTGGAAGCCCTTGTAGAACAGCGAGTAGTTTTGCCAGAAGGGATAGAAGAGCAGGATCGACAGCAGTATCAGCACAACGGATTTTGCTAACGCCATGCCTACCGTCTTCCAGTTCAGCTTGCCGGCGTCGGCCCACTCCGCGATGAAGACGAAGACGACGCCTATAAGCAGGAAGGGCGGGTAGTCCCAGGAGTTGATCGGCCTCAACACGCCTACCAGCAAGCCAAGAACGCAAACGCAAAGCCAACTTATCAACTGCTGCTGTCGCCGATCGGGAACGGCGCGTCGATCGTTTAGCACAAGCGCCAGCCCAACGGCGAGGATAACGACGTCGAACGGGATCGCCATGAGGTGAGCGTGCAGGTCCGCAAACAGGAATGTGAAGAAGGGGAATTCTGTGATGCTGCTCTGCGGGGGCATCATTCGGCTTGGCGCCCAGTAATCGAATCCTGCAACGTGCGCGCCGCCGAAGAGCGCCTTCAGGAAGCCCCCCAGCATGCCGGAAAGGCCGCCGATGAAAAAGACGCCGCTTCCGATGTGCACGTCGCTAACTTTCGAGTAGCGGTTCACGATCTGACTTAAACCGCCGAGATTGCCCATTACTGCCAGGAACACGACCCCGAGAATGCCGGCGAGGATCGAGCTCCGCGCGCTTATGCGCTTGAAGCCGGGCCGCCAGCGTACGCGTCGCCGGGTCGCCTCGCTGAGGTTGTAGACGACGGTGAAAGCGGCGCCCGCCGTCATAGCGAAGAACATCGGCACGGCCAGGTTGAACGCCACCTCCGGCAGAATCCCCGTCAGCTTCACGAGAGTCGCAACGATGAACTGGCCGAAGTAGTAGTAGTTCATGTAGCCGCCGGCGAACCACGGGTCGTAGGGCGGCATCGTCGTGCTGCGGATGACGGCGTTGAGGTAGGCGAAGTCCATCGGCTTCTCACCGCCGCGCGCGGGATGCCAGAGGTCGGGGTCGAGCAGCCGGATCCAGTAGAAGATGAGGAAAGCGCCGATGAACAGCGTCTCGTACAACAAGATGCGCCGCCAATGCTCGCGAACAAACGTGATCAGGTTAAGGCGCGTGAAACTGGCAACGACGGCGCCCACAACCAAGAGCACAACGAGCACGGCGATGATGCTTCCCCGCGTGTAGTGAAAGAGATTGACGCTGACGCCCAGCCAAACCAGCCAGGCCACCGCCAGCACCCCTAACGGCTTTGCCAGCAGATAGCCGCGGTCCGGCAGCGCGCGGAAGAAGAAGAGCCCCAGCGGCAGCACGGCCAGCGACATGAGCTCAAGAGCCAGCAGCCAGGTCACCAGCGGGAAACGGTTGCTCAGGCTGGACGGGTTGAAGATGGACGCCCACGTGCCGCCCGCCTGCTGAGTAGCGCAGTCGGCGGGACGCAGCATGAGGGCGTTCTGCGCCGCATTGGAAGGCACGAGCTGCGACACGGAGGTCGCGCCGCAGGAGGCGGACTCTATGGCGGACATGAACTTTTCCGGCGTGTAGTCGGAGGTCTTCTGGTAGAGAAGCACCTTCGGATGGTCGTAAACCGTGAAGTTGCCTTCAGCCGAGTCGTCGTTGATCGTGATGCCGAACAACGACGGGTAGGAGCTGAACGTGGCGACGAGCTTGAAGCCGGGAAGCTTGTTGGCAAGCAGCAGCTTGTAGTAGGCGCTGGTCAGGGGCCATTTCGCCGGCGCCCGCGGTATCGACGCGTAGAGGCGGTTGCTGCTCAGCACGATGTAGTCGGCCTGGCTAATCTGCGACAGCAGCTTCGACGTTGGGTCCGAGAGGTCGGGGCCATAAGGCTCGATGTCCAGGATCTTGAAGTTCGCCGCCTTCCCCGGGAGGGCGAACGGCACGGTGTCATCCCAGACTTCGTGCGTGATCGTCGAGCCGGCGGGCAGGTTGTCGTCCATCCAGGCCGACGCCTGCACGCGGCTCAGCGGGTGGCGATAGATGTTGGTGAAGGCCAGCGCCCAGAAGGCAGTCCCTCCAACCACGACGACCACCGCTCCCTTGAGCACGAACGGCCCCGCCCGCGTGACTCGCTCGCCCGCCCGACGTGTCAGCGAAAGGAACTCGTGGCTTTCGGCAAAATGCCACAACGCGTCGAGCGCCTGGGCGGCGACCAGTATCATCGCCGGGTAGATGGGGAGGAAGTAGCGCATCGTCATGTTGAACTGGCGGCCCCAGAAGAAGAAGTAGAAGGCGATCCAGATCAACAGCAACAGGTTCGTAAGCTCTCGCCGCCGGACCAGCCGGTACAACGCCCAGACGAACGCGACGCAGGCGGCAACGCCCAGCGGGATACCCATCCCCCACAGGACGATGTTCTTCAGCGGGAACAGGTACTTCGCGCGTCCCACCCACTCCCAGTTGAAGGGGACGTTCCCCCCGCTCTGGAGGCCGATGAGGCTGCGCATGTCGTTGAGGTACCGCTTGTCGATGCCGATGTCCCAGAAATGCGGCCCGGTGAACGCATAGGGCTCCGTGATCCGGAATGCAACGAAGGCGGTCAGCACCGCCAGGCAGAGCCCGAAGATCGGCGGCGCCGACAGGTCCAGCGTGTCGGGGGCTGCCGGCTTCGCGGCCGGGGCCTCGTCGCCCGCGTCAGCATCGTTCCCAGCGTCCGCTGGAGGCGATGGCGCCGGCGCTTTGATGGTGGTCAGTGCGGGCCAGAGGCGCCACAGGAAGGCTACGCCGACGATTGGCGCCAGGAAAGCGCCGCTCAACTTGCAGGCGGTCGCCAGCCCGAGGCCAAGGCCGGCAAGGGCGTAGTCGCCCCACTTTCCGTACTTGACGATTCGCACGCAGTAGTAGATCGTGAGCGCCGCGAAGAAGGTGAGGAAGCCGTCGACCGTGAAGTAGTGGGCGAGCTGGATGTCCATCACGGATGTCGCCATCAGCGCCGCCGCCAGCAAGCCGACGCGACGGTTATAGAGCAGTCGGCCGGTGAGGAACACCATGAGCACGGTGCCGGTGGCAAAGATGGCCGACCAGGTGCGGCCTATGAGGTCGATGTGGTCGTAGTCGTTCCAGTGGGCGATGTGGCCCGTGTAGGCTTTCGCCAGGCCGTCCTTGAGCAGGTTCAGCGGGAAGAAGTTCTGGTGTTCCAGGATTTCGCCGGTGACTTTCGTCAGGAAGAGGGGGAATGTGCCGTAGGCGAAGCCGCCGCCGCCCTGTCGATTGTAGGGGCTCATCGGCGACTGGTCGCTGTTGAAGTACTGGCCGACGCTGTCCGGCAGCCGGATACCATCGGCGACCATCGTGATGAAGCGCTCGTCCGGGTGCAGATGGGTGTAGGAGTCCCAGCTAACGCCCCAGAAGCGCAGGACGAAGCCGCCGAGGAGGACGATGGCAAGGAGAAGCGGGAAGACGGCTTTTTGGAGTGAAGGCGAGCGCAGGGGGAGAAACTCCCTCATGCTAAACAAGCGTCTCGCGGCAGCCTCTTCGTTCTGTTCGACGACTTCTTTCACAGACCCTCTGAACAGCTACGCCGCCGCATCCCGACGGGGCGGTGCCCCTCCTTCTTTTCGGCAGGAACGACGCGCCGATGAAGCGGTCGTGCCCATCGAGTCCTGCGAGCCCGCAAAACAGTAAGGACATTCTACAAGGTCGGATCACGAGGCGCCAGCCCACCGCTAGAGACTGGGTGCGCGTCGCGCGAGCATCTCGCCAGCCCCGCTGGGGAAGTGCAAGCAGGGCGGGGCCCGCCCCGCCGCGGTCGAAGGGCCGCCCCCTTGAACTTCCCCGCGCTTACAGCCCTTTCGACGCCATCACCGCGCAGAGGTCCGCCGTCCGGCACGAGTAGCCCCACTCGTTGTCGTACCAGGCGAACAGCTTCACCATCGTCCCGTCGATGACCATCGTCAGCCCCGGGTCGAAGATGGAGCTGGCCGGATTGCCCTTGAAGTCGATGCCGACCAGCGGCTCCTCTTCGTACGCCAGGATGCCCTTCAGCTCGTCCTCCGACGCCGCCTTGAAGGCCGCGTTCACCTCTTCGACCGTCGTGCCGCGCTCCAGGTCGGCGACGAAGTCGACCAGCGAGACTGTGGGGGTCGGGATGCGTAGCGCCAGCCCGTTCAGCTTCCCCTTCAGCTCGGGGAACACGTCGACGATGGCCTTCGTCGCGCCGCTCGTCGTCGGGATCGTGCTCAGGCCGGCGGCGCGGGCGCGGCGCAGGTCCTTATGGACGGTGTCGAGGATGACCTGGTCGTTGGTGTAGGAGTGGATCGTCGTCATCAGCCCGCGCTTGATGCCGAACGTCTCGTGGAGCACCTTCACCAGCGGCGCCAGGCCGTTCGTCGTGCAGGAGGCGTTGGAGATGACGTTATGCTTGGCGTGGTCGTAGGCGTTGTCGTTCACGCCCATCACGAGCGTCAGGTCCTCGTTCTTCGCCGGGGCGGAGATGATGACCTTCTTGACGCTGTCGTGGATGTGCGCCTTTGCCAGCGTGGCGTCGGTGAAGCGGCCGGTCGATTCGATGACGATCTGCGCGCCGACCTCCTGCCATGGCACCTTGCCCGGCTCGCGCTCCGAGAAGACGCGAATCGTGCGCCCGTTGACCTTGAGATTATCGCCTTCGACGCCGACAGTGCCCGGGTAGCGCCCGTAGTTGGAGTCGTACTTGAGCAGATGCGCGTTGGTGGCCGGCGGTGCCAGGTCATTCACCGCCGCCACCTCCAGCTCCTGCGCATGGTATTCGGCGATTGCCCGCGTTATCAGGCGGCCGATCCGTCCGAAGCCGTTGATGCCAATCTTGGTCGCCATTTGTCTCCTCCTGCCTTAGCTGCCTTCGATTTCGTTCAGTCGATCTTCACCGCGGTGCCGGATGCCGTAACCATCAGCATCGTGCCCCGCAACGTCTCGTAGTCGATCGCGACGCCGACGACGGCGTTGGCGCCGACCGACTCGGCCAGTTGCTGCATCTCCGCCAGGGCCGTCTCGCGCGCCTTCTGGAGGTCCTTCTCGTAGCCGGCGGCACGACCCCCGATAACGTCGCGAATCGAGGCGCCGAAGTCCTTGAAGGCGTTGGCGCCCAGGATCGCCTCGCCGGTCACAATGCCCAGGTACTCGCGGATTGGCCGTCCTTCGATGCTTGGGGTTGTCGTGGCAATCATCTCGATCTCCTTACTTGGCCCGCCGCTCGCGCAGCGAAGGCAGGCGGAAGGCGTTCCAGCCGGCGTACTCCGCCGAGCTTCCCAGCGCTTCTTCGATGTGCAGCAGCCGGTTGTACTTGGCGACCCGCTCGCTGCGAGCCGGCGCGCCCGTCTTGATCTGACCGGCGCCGGTTGCTACCACCAGGTCGGCGATCGTCGTGTCCTCCGTCTCGCCGCTGCGATGGCTGATTATCGCTGCCCAGCCGGCCTGCTGCGCCATTGCGACCGCGTCCAGCGTCTCCGTCAGCGTGCCGATCTGGTTGAGCTTGATAAGGATCGCGTTTGCCGACCGTTCGCGAATGCCGCGGCCCAGGCGCTGCGTGTTCGTGACGAAAAGGTCGTCGCCGACGAGCTGTACGCGCTCGCCGAGCGTTGCCGTCAGCTTCGACCAGCCGCTCCAGTCGTCCTCTGCCAGCCCGTCCTCGAGGCTGACGATGGGGTATTTGGCGCACCAGCCCTGCCAGTGCGCGATAAGCTCTTCGCTGCTGAGCGAGCGGCCCTCCTTGGCGAGGCGGTACTGCTTCGAGGCCTCGTCGTAGAACTCGCTGGCGGCCGGGTCGAGGGCGATGACGGCGTCTTCGCCCGGCCGGTAGCCCGCCTTCTCGATGGCGGCGAGCACGACCTCGACCGCGTCGTTGTTGCCGGCGAGCGACGGCGCGAACCCGCCTTCGTCGCCCACGTTCGTCGAGAGACCGCGGTCCGCCAGCACCTTCTTGAGGGCGTGGTAGATCTCCGCGCCCATGCGCAGGCCTTCGGCGAAGGTCGACGCGCCGACCGGCATGACCATGAACTCCTGGAAGTCGGTTGAGCCGGCGGCATGGCGGCCGCCGTTGAGGATGTTGAACATGGGGACGGGAAGGCGGCTCGCGGTTGGTCCGCCCAGGTAGCGATAGAGCGGCAGGCCGGCGGACATGGCGGCCGCGCGGGCGACGGCAAGCGAAACGCCGAGAATGGCGTTGGCGCCCAGGTTCGACTTGCCGGGCGTACCGTCGAGGGCGATCATCGCCTGATCGAGCGCCCGCTGGTCGAAGGCGTCGAGGCCGATCACGGCGTCGGCGATGCGGCCGTTCACGTTCTCGACCGCTTTGAGCACGCCCTTGCCGCCGTAGCGGCCAGCGTCGCCGTCGCGCAGCTCCAGCGCCTCATGGACGCCGGTGCTGGCGCCGGATGGCACGCCAGCGCGGCCAATCGAGCCTTCGATGAGCGTCGCTTCGACCTCGAGGGTCGGATTGCCGCGGGAGTCGAGGATTTCGCGGGCGTGGACCGATTCAATCTCCATGGGGAGTCTCCCTCGCTTTGAAATCGGTGGCAGCTTGGGCCGCAGCTACGGCCTTGGCGACAGCGTCTCTGGCGTTCTCGGCGCGGATCAGCGGCGGCGGCGGGTGATCCTCGCGTTCGAACGTCCAGCTCGAAAGCGTGACGACGGGCTTGCCGAAGACGAGGGCAAGCGCGATTTCGGAAAGCGTGCCGTAAGAGCCGTCGATGGCGATGACGGCGTCGCCCGAGAGAACGACGATAGCGTTTCGCGCGGCGCCGATGCCGGTGACGACGGGGAACTCGACATATTCATTCGCATCCCGGCGGTTTGTCGATGGCAGGACGCCGATCGTATGGCCGCCGCGACTGCGGGCGCCGCGACAGGCCGCTTCCATGACGCCGCCGCGTCCGCCGCAGACGAGAGCGCAGCCGTGCTCGGCGAGCTCCCGTCCGACCTCCTCAGCGGCGGCGAGGGCATCCGCCGAAGCTTTGTCGCCTCCTACGACGGCTATCATCATCCTGCGTCAATCATATCGGTAGGGCAGTCAGGCGACAAGCCTGCCGGTGGCGAGAAAAGGGGCAGGCTAACGACCCGTCACTGAGCGCCCAGACGGCGACCGACGATCTCCTCGCGGCTGGGGCAGAGCGCCTGGTAGTCGCAGAAGGCGCAGTGGCGGCCGACGTTTGTCGGATAGTCGCGCTCCGTCACGATCTCGTTGTAGGCCGCGGTCACGGCGGCGACGGCGTCGTCGAGCTCCCGGCGCTGCGGGCTCGTGGACCAGCGGGAGCCGTCGTCGAGATAGAAGTACGACGTGCGGGCTACGGACCGACTGAGAGTCCGCTCCAGCATCAGGGCGTAAAGATGAAGCTGCTCTACATCAATCTCTTCAGGGCGGCGGCCCGTCTTGTAGTCGATCACGTGGAGGCCGTCAGGTTCGTCGTCCACGCGGTCGATGCGGCCGAGCAGGGCGAGCTGCGGGCTGATCGGCGTTTCGAGGTAGGACTCCAGCATGAGCGGCCGGACCGTGAGGTCGTTGTCGCGCGCGAAGCTGCGGAGCTGGCTGGTGGCGCGCTCACGCCAGCGCTCTTCATCTTCGAGGTCGCTGAAGCCGGCTCGGTTCTGCTGCCAGCTTTCGTGTAGGAGGTCGAGCAGTCGCTCCGGTTTGTGCTCCGAGATGTCGGGAAGGGAAAAGAAGGCCTTGAGCGCGTTGTGGACGTGGGCGCCCACGGTGTTGTAGGCGGAGGGACGCGTGGGCAGGCGTTCGACGTACTGGTACTTGTAGCGTCGACGGCACTGGCGGAAGACGCGAAGGCGGAACGAAGATAGCTTGAACATTCTAGTGCCGTGGGAGCGCCGGCAGCTCGTCCGCGCTGGCGACGTTCTCGATGTGCTCCAGACGCAGCAGCCGGCCGTCGGGCGCCAGGTCGACGGCGACAACGTCGATGCGGCGCTCCGGCGCAGCCTCCGGGTGTTCCTGGCAGAAGGCCTCGGCCGCCGCGGCCAGCCGCGCGCACTTGAGCGGCGTGACCGACTCCGCCGCGCTGCCCATCGCGTCGCCGCGACGGGTGCGCACCTCGACGAAGACGAGGCAGTCGGCCTTCTGCGCGATGACGTCAATCTCGCCATCCGGGCAGCGGAAGTTGCGGTCGAGGATGGTGTAGCCTTTCGATTCGAGGTGGGCGGCGGCGAGCCGCTCGCCGAAGCGGCCGAGGCGGACGCGCGCGTCGCTCACGCGGGCCTCCCTACGAGGCGCTCGCGCACGGGGGCGAAGGAGCGACGATGGATCGGGCAGGGGCCGTGGCGGACGAGAGCCTCGAGGTGCTCCGCCGTCGAATAGCCTTTGTGATGGCAGAAGCCGTACTCGGGATAAAGGGCGTCGTAGAGGAGCATGATACGGTCGCGGTGGACCTTGGCGACGATCGAGGCGGCGGCGATGGACAGCGAGAGGGCATCGCCGTCGATGATGGCGCTCTGCGGAACGCCGACCTCCGGCAGGAGGAATGCGTCGATGAGGGCGTACTCGGCAGGAGGCGTCAGGTTGCCGATGGCTTCTGCCATCGCCAGCCGGCTCGCGGGCGCGATACCCAGCGCGTCGATACGCTCCGGGACGACGGCGCCGATCCCGACCGCGACAGCCCTGGCGCGGATCTTCTCGGCCAGCTCTTCACGACGGGCCGGGGGCAAGAGCTTGCTGTCGCGCACGTCGGCGAGCCAGGCGAAGCGGGCGCCCAGACGGGCAGGCTGCCGCGGCAGGATGACGGCAGCTGCGACGACGGGACCGGCAAGGGGACCGCGTCCGACTTCGTCAACGCCGGCAACGAGGCGGAGGCCCTGCTTCCAGAGGGGTCGTTCGTGGTCAAAGGTTGGACGGAGGGCCATCCTCGCCTCCGGTTCGCTGCCGCTCATGTTCCGAAATCGATGCTAGCACAGGGCGTGGCGATGTGAAAGGCAAGAGGTAGGCCAGAGGGAAGGAGATGGTATCATTCTTGCGACGAATCGCAGCGCAGAAAGGAGAAGGCCGATGCCGGTAGTCAGAGTCTCGATGTGGAGGGGACGAACGCATGCACAGAAGCAGGAACTGGCGCGCGCGATAACGGACGCGGTGTGCGCCATCGCGCAGACGACGCCCGACGCAACGATTATCATCTTCGAGGACGTGGAACGCGCCAACTGGGCGCAGGCCGGCGCGCTGGCGTCGGAGGAAGGTAAGTAGAGGGTTCGCGCGGATGCGGCGGCCGAAGTGCGCGCCCGATAATCGTTAGTCCCGAGCCTTGCCGCCGCGCGCTTTTCGACGAGTTCTGAATCTGCGGTTTCCGGCCGGATACCCGGTCTGCTATAATTCTAAGTGGTAGAAAGTAATTAGGAGTTGCCATGGGCTCTCGCTGGATGCGCAACACTTTCATATATTTGCTGATCGTCGTCGCCGTGGTGGCGATTGTCTGGTCTTTCCTGGGCAACAAGCCGTCGAACAGCACGACCGAGGATATAAGCTGGGTCGTTAGCGAGGTGCAGAACCACACCGGCAGCCAGAACGGCGACATCGACAAGATAGAAGTGTCCGGCGACAGCCTCACGATCAAGCTCATCGGCGATTCGACGACCTATAAGTCTCGCAAGGAGAGCGGCGTCAGCATCTACGATGTGCTGCACAATGCCGGCGTCAGCAACGCTAGCATTCAGGCGGCCAACATCAGCGTCAGCTCGCCGAGCAAGTGGGGTAGCTGGCTGCCGTTCCTAATCAACTTCCTGCCGTTCATCATCTTCGGCGCCATCCTGATCTTCATGCTGCGCCAGGCCCAGGGCTCGAACTCGCAGGCGATGAGCTTCGGCAAGAGCCGCGCCCGCATGTTCAGCGGCAACAAGCCGACGGTGACGTTCGCCGATGTGGCGGGCGTTGACGAGGCAAAGGAGGAGCTGCAGGAGGTCGTCGAGTTCCTCAAGTACCCGGAGAAGTTCGCGTCGCTGGGGGCACGTATCCCCCACGGCGTGCTACTGGTCGGGCCGCCGGGCACCGGCAAGACGCTGCTCGGCAAGGCGGTCGCCGGCGAGGCGGGCGTGCCGTTCTTCTCGATAAGCGGCTCTGAGTTCGTGGAGATGTTCGTGGGCGTCGGCGCGTCGCGGGTGCGCGACTTGTTCGACCAGGCGAAACGCAACGCGCCTTGCATCGTCTTCGTCGACGAGATCGACGCGGTGGGCAGGCAGCGCGGCGCGGGCCTCGGCGGCAGCCACGACGAGCGCGAGCAGACGCTGAACCAGATCCTGGTGGAGATGGACGGCTTCGACACGAACACGAATATCATCGTCCTGGCGGCGACGAACCGGCCGGACATCCTGGACCCGGCGCTGCTGCGTCCGGGGCGCTTCGACCGGCACGTCATTTTGGACCGGCCGGACATCAAGGGTCGCAACGCGATTCTGGACGTGCACGTACGCGGGAAGCCGCTGGACAAGGACGTGCAGCTCAACGACCTGGCGCGGCAGACATCCGGTTTCTCAGGGGCGGACCTGGCGAACCTGGTGAATGAGGCGGCCCTTCTGTCCGCGCGTCGCAACAGGAAGCGATTGGGCATGGCGGAGTTCAACGAAGCGGTGGACCGGGTTATCGCCGGGCCGGAGCGCAAGAGCCGCGTCATCAGCGCGAAGGAGAAGGAGATCATCGCCTATCACGAGGCCGGACACGCGCTGGTGGCACGCATGCTGCCGAACGCCGACCCCGTCTACAAGGTGACGATTGTGTCGCGCGGCATGGCGGGCGGATTCACGCGCTTCCTGCCGGAAGAGGACCGCCATTTGAAGACGCGGTCGCAGTTCCAGGACACGCTGGCGTCGAGCCTGGGCGGCCACGTCTCGGAGGAGATCGTCCTCGGCGAGATGACGACGGGACCTCAGAGCGACATCGAGGCGGCAACGAAGATCGCGCGGCAGATGGTCATGCAGTGGGGCATGAGCGAGCGGCTGGGGCCGCGGACGTTCGGTCGCAAAGAGGAACTGGTCTTCCTGGGTCGCGAGATTGCGGAGCAGCGGAACTATAGCGAGAAGGTGGCCGAGGAGATCGATGAGGAAGTGCGCCGGATCATCGACCACGCCTATCAGGTCGCGAAGAAGATTCTAGTGGAGAACCGCAGCAAGCTGAACCAGATCGCTCACCGTCTTATTGAAGTGGAAACGCTGGAGGGCGACGAGCTGCAGCGGGTGTTCAACGCGCCGCTGGACGAGCAGTTCCCGCCGGCGATGGAGCCGGGCGCCGAGGCGGCGAAGGGCGAGAAGCCTAAGGACGAGCCACAGCCGGAGGGCCAGGAAGACCAGGGAAAGCCGGTGTCGAAGCCGGGGCTGGCCTGGGGCGAGCACGGCGGGCAGGCGTAGACCAGCGCCGGGGCTGCCGGCATGATTTCGGCAACATTTCAGGTCGATGCGGCCAGCGTGAGCGCCTTTTGGGGGCAGGTGTCCTCGCAGACGCCGCAGGCCGTACACAGGCTAAGGAACAGCGCCCCAATCTGCCACGTCTCGGTTGGTTTGCCGGGTTTTCGCGCTTCCTTCGGCATGATTCGGAAGACGCCTTGCGGACAGGTGTCGAGGCAGATGCGGCAGTCCTGCGGGGTCAGGCATTTCTTCGGGTCCCAGGTTATCTCTATCATCGCATCACCACTCGCTTACGAGCGCGGGAACGGCGGCCCTTTCGACGAGCGCGATAGCATCGCGATGGCAAAGGGCCCGGCAGACGCCGCAGCCGTAGCATTGGAGCTGGTTGACGGAGCACTTGCGCGAGTAGGCGGAGTAGCTGATGGCGCCGAAGTTGCAGACCTTCATGCAGTTCCGGCAGCCGTTGCAGTTCTCCCAGTCGACGCGGGCGACGTACTCCGCTTTGAAGACCGTCTGAAGGCCGAGGCGGGTGCGCGTTTTTAGCGCCATGCATTCGTTGACGGAGCAGTTGCAGATGCCACCGATGTACGGGCTGATAAACGTCCAGACGGAGTGAACCAGTCCTTCGCGGTCGAGCTTGCGGATGGCCTTCTTCGCCTCATCGGTGTCAAGCACTTCGAGGTCCCGATAGTCGGGGTAGTCGGAGAGGGGCATCGCAGACGCGGTGTCGCCGGCACTGGTTATGCCGAAGCAGTAGCGGGCCTCGCGGAAGCCGCGCAGCATGCTCCGACAGACGCACGGCACCCTGACGACTGACAGGCTCATATCGAGGATCTGCTCGATCTCTTCGACCGGCACGACCTGTCCCCAATGCTCCTTCTTCCGCTCCTCCACGATCGCCGGAAAGAGCCGTCGAGCGGCTTCGGGGTTTGCCCCGACGAGACGGTCAAGGGCGGCGGCGCTATCACCGATCACATGCTCGAAATCGCCAAAGAACTCCTCCATGAACTGCTTTCGCTGTTCGTTCAGCAGCTCTTCGCTGTAGTTCTTTGCCTGCAGGTACCATTTCTTGCCTTCACCGTGCTGGGTACAGAACTCGCACATATGGCTTCTCCCTGGTCTATCGGAGTAAAGACTCCGGGGCCGTCATGGCGGCAGGATACGCCTGGCCCCCCGAGTCGTCAACAGAGGGCTGGAACAGCCAGCGCTTCGTCAGTCGCGCCAGCGCAGGCTCTGGCGAGGCGGTCGTTCTCGATCGTCACCTCTCGAACCGAGCCACAGGACGTTGCGCGGGTCCAGCTTCAGGAACCACATCGCGACGACGCCGGTGAGCGTGATCCAGACGATGGCGAAGACGTGGGTGCCGATTGCGTAGCCGGCGGCGAGGAAGCCGTTGACGCCCAGCGTCGTCATCACGGTCTGAAGGGCGACTTCGAACGTCCCCAGGTTCCAGGGCGTAATCGGGAAGGCGACGACGATGTTCGCGGTGATCATGATGACGATGTACTTGTCGAAGGCGATGTTCAGGCCGAAGGCGAGGCCAAAGAAGAAGTACATGAGGCTCTCGGCCAGCCAGGCGGGGAAGGAGACGAGAATAACGCGCAGGGTGCGTTTGGTTTCGCGCATCGCGGCCAGGCCGTCGAAGAACTCCGGCACGGCATTCCCGATCGCCTGGCGGGTGCGCTCGGTGAAGATACCCAGCCAGGGCTTGTCAGCGAGATGCCGCGGTGGCGGCAAGCGCGAGACGATGATGGTGGCGAGAAACGCCAGGCTGGCTAGCACGGCGAGCGCGATCGCCAGGCCGGTCGGGAGGATGGAAACGCGCAGGAAGGCCAGGACCACGAGCGTGAGAATCAGGAAAGTGAAGCCGTCAAGAACGGTCTCGGTCACCTCCACCGTGCCGGTCAGCTCGGCGCGGGAAATGCCGTAGCGCTGCGCTGGCACCTGGATGCGGACGACGTTGCCGATGCGGAAGGGAACGGCGTTGTTCGCCATGTTGGAGACGAGGTAGACGCCGAACAGGCCGTCGAGAGGCGCGGACTCGGTGTCGGAGAGCAGCAGTCGCCAGCGGTAGGCGTGAACCAGCTTCGAGAGGGTGAAGCAGGCCAGCGCCGGCAAGACCCAGAAGTAGTGGACGTGCTCGAAGGTGTGGAGGACTCTGACGAGGTTCACCCGCCAGACCAGGATTCCGACGAAGACGCCGGTGAGGGCCAGCTGAAACAGGAAGCGGCGGCCGCGAAGACGGCGGAACAAGCCTCTTGCTTTCCTCTCGTCAGAGCGCGCGACAAGCGGGAGCGGTGCGGTTTCGACTCCCGCCGTCGAGTATCGTGGTCAGGCTCATAGTAGCACACGGCCGATTTGCGGGGTGGATCGGCGCCGCTGGCGAACGATAACGCCTAGCCGGTACGGCGGAACGAGAGCGCGGATGGACCGCTCAGGGCGCGGCTCCGGCCTCGCGGCGGATCTCTTTCAGGATGTCGAGGTTCTCTTTGTCGGGGCCCTGGTCGCCGAAGCCGGGCACCTCCATGATGAAGGGGACCTCCGCGAATGCCGGCTGGGCGAATATACGTCGAAAGCCCTCCCGGCCGATGAACCCCTGGCCGATGTTCTCGTGGCGGTCGCGAACGCCTGCTAGCGGCACCTTGGAGTCGTTAGCGTGACAGGCGACGAGGTTCTCGAGGCCGATCTCGCGGTCGAACTCGCGGACGGCGTCGTCGAGGCCTTTCTCGTCGGCCAGGTCGTATCCCATGGCGTAGGCGTGCTGCGTGTCCAGGCAGACCTTGACGCGGGGGTCACCGACGGCGCGGATGATGGCGCCTAGCTCGGCGAAATGAGCGCCGACGCTGCCGCCCATCCCGGCGCTGTTTTCGAGAACCAGCCAGGAATCGCCGGGCGTGGCTTGGAGGATGGCCCGGACGGCGGCGACGACGCGGGGGAGAACCACCTCGAAGCCCAGACCCTTGTGACTGCCGGCATGGACGATGCTGCCCTTGGCGCCGGTGCGGGAGCACAGCTCGAGATCGGCGGCGAGGGACATGGCAGCGTGTTCGATGGCGACGGGGTCGTCGCTGACGAGGCTGATGAGGTAGATGGCGTGGAGAAAGACCGGCGCGACGTCGGCGGCCTTCGCCTTGTCGCGGAAGGCGGCCGCTTCTTCGTCGCCGATCGCGCGGCGCCGCCAGGTCTGGGGCGCGGAGCCGAATATCTGGATCGTCTCGGCGCCCATGGCCTGAGCGCGGTCGATGGCGTTGCCGAGGCCGCCCTGAGTGGAGACGTGCGCACCCAGCCTCATGCTGTGCCTCCGATTCGCCGCGTCGCCGTTGCATTGTAACAATCACGCGAACCAGCGGCGATAGACCTTGACATCGTACGGGTTCGGGCTATAATTAGGTTGCTGGACCCCCTGAGAATGCGTAGAGTAGCAATCTCAGGCGATTAGCCTCAACGGGTTGCTTTGCAACCCGTTGCGCTATTTCCAGCACCCCTTCAAGAACGTCCAGCCCGGCAGTTCTGAGGGTTGAAACCCGCACCCTTCCCTTTACCGCGTCAATCGACTGAGCCTGAACTACTTCCAGCAACCCTTCAAGAACGTCTTGTCGATTCGGATCGCCTTGTCCGCGACGTTGCGCAGGTGCTGCGATGACCAGGAATCGCCGAAGAGCGCCACTTCCACGTGCCGGCCGGTATCCTTCACCGCCTGGAGAGCGTCGGCGAAGTCGTTGTCGCCGCTCACCAGGACGGCCACGTCGTAGAGGTTATGGTAGGCGTGCTGCTGGATGTCGGTGGCGATCTTGACGTCGATGCCTTTCTCGTAGGCGGGCTCGGTCGGCCAGTTGCGATAGACGAGAACGTCCGAGGCGTACCTCAAGGTAAGGGATCCGGCGCATCCGGTTGAAGAACGTCTGCTGGTCCTTGTAGCGCTCGGGTTCCTTCGTGTGGTCGACGGGCGCGTTGTAATAGTAGACGCGGACGAGCTGGCGCCTGCCAGCGAGCTTCTTTGTGAACGCTTCGAAATCGAGATTGGTGTAGCCGTAGATTGACTTGATGGAGTGATAGACGTTGCTGCCGTCTATGTAGATCGTGACCCTGTCGGGCATACGCTACCTCTGATACAAATCTTCTGATGCTATTATAGGTTGCTGAAGTTTCAGGCGCCACTCCGGAGGGGCAGGCTGGAGATGGCTTGGACACGTCCGAAAAGGGTCCGGGCCGTGCCTAGCTCCGTCCCTGAGCAAAGCAACGGCCCGGACTATTCAATATGAAGCGTCCGCTTATGCGGAATTCCCCTTTCGCTAGCGGCTCTTCACTCCGCCGGTGATGGCGCGGGCGATGACGAGTCGCTGGATCTCGTTCGCGCCCTCGAATATCTGGAATATCTTCGCGTCGCGCATCCACTTCTCGACCGGGAACTCGTTGACGTAGCCGTAGCCGCCGAGGATCTGGACCGCTTCGACGGTCGCGCGCATGGCGGCGTCGGATGGGAAGGCCTTGGCCATGCTGCCTTCGCCGCGGAAGAAGGGAACTTTGTGGCGGCCCATCCAGGTGGCGCGCCAGATCAGGAGGCGCGCGGCGTCGAGCTCGATCGCCATGTCGGCGAGCTTGAAGGCGATGGCCTCGTTGGCGGCGAGCGGCCGGCCGAACTGGATGCGCTCCTTCGCGTAGTCGAGCGCGTATTCGAAGGCGGCGCGGCCGACGCCGAGGGCGAAGCAGCCAATCATTGGGCGCGTGCGTTCGAGGGCGGTGAGCGCGCCGAGAGCGCCGCTGCCGCCGCCGGTGCCTGGCGGGGAGCCCGGCGGGGGACCGAGTCGGTTGCGGGCCGGCACGCGGCAGTCTTCGAGGATGACGTCGGAGGTCCAGGAGGCGCGGATGCCCATCTTCTTCCAGACGGTGCCCATGGAGAGGCCCGGCGTCCCCTTATCGATAGCGAAGGCGCAGAGGCCGCCCCACTTCTTGCTCTTGTCCTCGGTGGCGAAGACAACGTGAACGTCGGCGATGCCCCCGTTGGTGATGAAGCGCTTGGTGCCGTTCAGGATGTAGTCGTCGCCGTCGCGGACGGCGGTGGTGGAGAGGTTAGCGACGTCGGAGCCGGCTTCGGGCTCGGTCAGACAGTAGGCGCCAAGCCGGAGCTCGGTGTCGGTGCTCTTGGCCTTAGGGGTCCAATAGTCCTTCTGCTCCTGCGTGCCCATGGCATGAATGGCGGCGAGGGCGAGGCCGCTGGAGGAGATGGAGAGGGCGACACCGCCATCGCCCCAGGACAGTTCCTCGGTGATTACCGGCGAGACGAGATCGGACTCGCTCTGCCCGAACATGCCGTCGGAGAGGCCAAGCTGGCAGGCCTTGAGCATTATGTCGCGCGGGATGTCTTCATGCTCGTCGTACTGGGCGGCATTAGGTCGTATTTCTTTGACGGCGAACTCGTGGGCGAGCTGCTGGACCATGCGTTCTTCTTCGTTGAGACCAAAGTCAGCCATGACAAACCCTCCCGTTGCTATGGGTCCAGTTGGCGGGGGAATGGTAGCAGACGTTCGATTTGAAGAATAGGGTGATTGCGACTCCGGTATTGCGCTGCGGGTGTCGAATTCGAATCCTAATCAATTCTTGTGCTGGAGTAGAGGCCATCCTATACTCGCGACGAGGTATCGAATGGATGGCGAGGTGCTTAGAGTGAGGCGGCTTCGGCCGGGGGCGCAACTGCCGTCGCGGGCGACGGAAGGCGCCTCGGGGTTCGATCTCTTCGCCTGCGTCGACGGCGAAGGGCTGGTGATCGGCAGGCAGCCGGTCCGGGTTGGGACGGGCATCGCCATCGAGTTCCCTCCCAGGTACGACGTGCAGGTGCGGCCCCGCTCGGGCTTGGCGGCGCGCGGCGTCGGCGTAATGCTGGGAACGATCGACAGCGATTACCGCGGTGAGGTGCTGGTGACGATGTACGTCTTCGGGGACCGCGAGTCGCATCAAGTCCGAAGCGGCGACCGCATAGCGCAGCTTGTTGTCACGCGGCTCGGGGAGCTACCGGTGGTGGAGGCGCAAGAACTGACCGAGACGGCTCGCGGCACGGGCGGCCACGGGTCGACCGGTCAGTAGCCTACTGCCAGAGGCCTGAGAAACCAATAAACGGTTTTTACGTGTTGTCCGGCCTAGTCCCGCCACCATGCCCAGGGCGGACAACTCGCAGAGCGGGTTCCGCGACGGCCCCTTCTCGGACGGCGAGGGATTGACCCTTGGAGCCCCTCCTGTAACCGCTATTGTGCTCCTCACGGCAACGCCTCTAAATCAGGAAATGCCTGATTTTCCGCAGGGATTTCCCCTATTCCGCTTTGCTTGGGGAGATTTGCGCTCCTAGCAAACCGGCAGGCGCTCGCGCAGCGCCTCGACGAGGCCGTCGATGGGCACGCGCACCTGGTCCATCGTGTCCCGCTCCCGGATAGTCACCGCCCGGTCCTCGAGCGTATCGAAGTCCACCGTCACGCAGTACGGCGTCCCGATCTCGTCCTGGCGCCGGTAGCGCCGACCGATGCTCTGCGCGTCGTCATACGACGTCATGAAGTGCGGCCGCAGCAGCGACCAGACCTCGCGCGTCGTCGGCACCAGCTTCTCATTGCGACTCAGCGGCAACACCGCCGCCTTGATCGGCGCCAGACGCGGGTCCAGCTTCAGGAGCACCCGCTTCTCGCCGCGCACCTCCTCCTGCCGGTAGGCGTCCACGATGAACGCCAGCAGCGGCCGGTCCACGCCCGCGGACGGCTCGATGATGTACGGCACCACGTGTTCGCCCTTCTCCTCGTCGAAGTAGCTCAGCGTCACGCCGCTCTCTTTCGAGTGCTGCTGCAGGTCGAAGTCGCGCCGGTTGGCGATTCCCTCCAGCTCCAGCCAGCCCATCGGGAACTGATACTCCACGTCCGAGCACGCCGCCGCGTAGTGCGCCAGGTCCGCCTGCTCGTGCGCCGTCAGCCGCAGGTTCTCCGGCCGCAGCCCCAGGTCGACGTACCAGCGAAGGCGCTCCTGCATCCAGTACTCATGCCAGCGCTGCGCGTCGTCCGGCGGCACGAAGAATTCGATCTCCATCTGCTCGAACTCACGCGTCCGGAAGACGAAATGGCGCGGGTTCACCTCGTTGCGGAACGACTTCCCGATCTGCGCCATCCCGAACGGCAGCTTGCGGCGGGTGCTGGTCAGGACGTTCTCAAAGTTGACGAACATGCCCTGCGCCGTCTCTGGCCGGAGGTAGACAACGCTCGCCTCGTCCTCCAGGGGTCCGGCGAACGTCTTGAACAGCAGATTGAACATCCGCGCCTCGGTGAACTGCCCGACAGCGCCGCAGTTCGGACAGCGATTGTCCTCGATCTCGTCGGCGCGGAAGCGGGCCTGGCAGTTGCGGCAATCGACCATCGGGTCTGCGAACGTCGCGACGTGTCCGCTCGCCACCCAGACGCGCGGGTGCATCAGGATCGCCGCGTCCATCCCGACGATGTCGTCGCGCTCCTGGACGTTGGTCCTCCACCAGGCGCGCTTGATGTTGTTCTTCATCTCGACGCCGAGGGGGCCGTAGTCCCAGGCGCCGGCAAGGCCGCCGTAAATCTCGCTGCTCTGGAATATGAACCCTCGCCGCTTGCACAGCGACACGATCTCGTCCATGTCGACGCTGTTCATCGTTTCCGTCACGTCTAACCTCGCACTCTAGCCTGCTCTTGAGGCGTTGGGGGATGCCTGAAAGGTAGCAGTTTCGCCACGGACAGTCAAAGACGAGCCAATTCGCCTTGACAGCCTTCTCCGGCGGTTCTACCATCATCTTAAGGGAACAAAACGGTACCCCGACAGGCGGTGAGACGACGCGGGCCGCAACAGACAAGGAAGACTGTTCGCCGCGTTTCTGTTCTCGGGAAGCGGCATTATGCTAAGGGGGTGACGTCGTGAGGTTCTTCATCGGTTTTCTGCTCGGTCTGTCTATCGGCGCCTCGATCGGCCTTGCTTTCGCGCCTGAACCCGGAGCGCGCACGCGTGCGAAGGTCATGGACCGGATGCGGGAGAAGAGTCAGGGCTCCCCCATGGAAGAGCCCATGGAGGAGATGAGGGAGCAGTTCCAGTAGCTCCTCCGCCCTGCTAAGGAAGGCAGGCCCTTGGCCGAAGACCAGTTCAAGCTGGTAGTCATCATCGCGTCTGACGACGACGGGGACCGGCTGATCAAACGGCTGATCCGTCGGGGCTGCCCTGCAACCAGGGTTGGCGGTCTGGGAGGCTTCCTTCGGCGCGGCAACACGACGATTCTCTCCGGCGTCCCGGCTGGGGACGTTGAGTCCGTGCTGGGTATCGTTCGTGAGGAGTGCCATGCCCGGCAGGAGTTCGTCCCCGTGCAGACCTTGCCTTTCCCCGGCGACAGCGCGACCTATGCCGATCCGCTTGAGGTGCGCGTGGGCGGCGCGGTCGTGTTCGTCCTTGACGTGGAGCGTTTCGAGAAGACTTAAGCTGCTCTAGGCAGCGCAATGCAGGGCGCGGAACTCGTTGACGAGATGCGCGTCGAGCTGCGTGCCGGCGGCGCCCATCATCACCGTGAGCGCGTCCTTCTCGCTCAGAGCGCGACGATACGGCCTATCCGATGTCAAGGCAACGTATACGTTGGCGACGGCGATGATCCTGGACTCCAGCGGAATGAGGTCGGTCGCCAGCATTTCCGGGTAGCCCTTGCCATCGGGGCGTTCGTGATGTCCTCCCACCCACTGCGCCGCCTCTTCCATGCCGGACAGGTTCTCCAAGATCAGGCGCGAGTAGCTGGGATGGCGCTGCATGAGCTGCATCTCCGTCAGCGTCAGGATGTCGGGCTTGCCCATGATGCGCGCCGGTACGGAGAGCTGGCCGATATCGTGCAGCAAGGCGGCCAGCTTGATGACCTGCACGTGCTCCGGAAAGAGCCCGACGGCTTCTGCAAGCTGCCCGGCGATTTCTGAGACGCGCGCGGATTTCCCCTTGGTGAAGCGAGTCTTGGAATCGATTACGCCTGCAAGGCCTCTGGTCAGGTTGATCATCGCTTTCCAGCTCCAGCGACCGTTCCCCTGCTGGCTCCTCAGCAGCGTCCGAGAGAGGTCCTTGCCAAATAGGCCGAGCCAGAAGTCATCCTGGCGCGAGAAGCTTTTCACTTGCTCCACCAGCTTCGGGTCGAGCACCATTTCAGAGACGTCTTCCATTTCCGCGACCAGGTTCCGTCGCGCGACGAGGGAATTCTGCTCCTCGGCTATGATCGACTCGGCCCAGTCGGCCGCCGCGAGGGCGCGAGAGAGAAGCGGGATGTCGTTTGCGGCCAGGCCTTCTGGATAGCCGCTGCCGTCCCAGTTCTCGTGGCTGGAGGCAATCGTCTCGCCGACGGGCGTTGGCAGGCCAAGGGTGATTGCCTTGGCGCCGCCAAGCGATACATGTTGATGGAAGGCGCTGATGATAACGTCGGGCGTCGACGCTTGGCAATCGGCGGCGAGCTCCGCGGGCGATTTCCGCGGCGAGGAGGCGAAAAGAGCGTTCTCGTTAACGCCGACGATGTCTGACAGGTCTGCGGACACAAGCGGAACGCCCATGTCATGGAGCAGGCTGGCATAGTACAGCGTCGTCTGCTCAGCTTCAGACAATTCGAGCGCCTGGGCCAGCTTTCCGGCGATGTAGCACACGCGGCCTGCGTGACCGATGGCCCGACCCTCAGCGAGATCAAGTCCTTCGCTGAAACCCGCTATGAGCTCCGCCTTGCTCAGGAGCGGTAGTTTTCCAGGTTCGAAAGTTCCTTCTTGTAGATCCGGAGTGCCGTAGAGTTCTGCCGGGGAGAGTCCCTCCTCACCCGCTATGGGTGATTTGCGTCTCGTCAATTCTAACCTCGATAGGTATGTGAAGGAGGAGAGACGGTAGTCGCTCCTAGATTGTAATGGTCCCAATCTGAATATCGGCAGGCGGCGCGAACAGCACAGACCGGACGGTATGTTAGAGACGCTGTTTCGCGGCTTGCGTCCACTTCTGCCGCCGTGGACAATGACGTTGGAGGGACGATGATCCTCGAAGGCCTTGTCGTCGGCATGTTTCAGAGCAATTGCTACGTCGTTGGCGCCGAGGCGAGCCGCGAGGCACTGGTTGTCGATCCGGGCGATGAGGGCGGCCGGATCCTCAAGACACTCGAACGGCTGGGGTTAACGGCAAAGGTCATCGCCGTTACGCACACGCACATCGACCACGTCGCCGCGTTGGAGGAGGTGCGGGAGGCGACCGGCGCCAGCGTCGCCATGCACCGCGAGGCATTTGATTCGGCGCAACGCGACGCGCCCCTCCTGCGGATGATGCTGGGCGCGGAGCCGCGCGGCTTGAGCCCGCCGGACGTATTCTTGGAGGACGGCGATAAGCTGAGCGTCGGCGATCTGGGGTTTGAGACGCTGTTCTGCCCGGGGCACGCTTACGGCCACATCTGCCTGTACGGCGAAGGCGTCGTCTTCACCGGGGACGCTCTCTTTGCCGGCGGCATCGGTCGCTTCGACCTACCGGGCGGCGACGGCAGGCTGTTGGTGCGAAGCATCCGCGACAAGCTGCTCACGCTACCGGACGAGACCGTCGTTCTTCCCGGCCACGGCCCCTCGAGCACGATCGGGGAAGAGAAGGCGACGAATCCGTTCCTGCTCTATCCTCGCATGTATATGGGTATCGACCCCGACTAAGGGTGCGGAAAACAAATGAGAAGGCCGGAACGAATCCGGCCTTCTCTGTTTTCGTGCCTTTGATAGCTAAGAGATGAACAGCGGCGCGAGCACCAGCGTGATCGTGCTCAAGAGCTTCACGAGGACGTGCAGCGACGGCCCCGCCGTGTCCTTGAACGGGTCGCCCACCGTGTCGCCGACGACTGCCGCCTTGTGAGCGTCGCTGCCCTTGCCCAGCGTCACCCAGCCGGCAGAGTCGGGTTCAGATACGCCGGGACCCGCTGCGACGCTCGCCGCGGGCACTTTCAGGAGGCCCGCCTCGATGTACTTCTTGGCATTGTCCCAAGCGCCGCCGACGTTGTTGAAGAAGGTAGCTAGGATGACGCCGCCGATCGTGCCGACCATCAGCAGCGCCGCCACGGCCTCCGGCCCGCCTGAGCCAACTGTTTGCGTCGCCGGCAGGGCCTTCAGGATATCTGCCTTATAGATCAGCCGGAAAGCCACCCCGATGACGATAGGCGCTCCTACGACCAGCAGGCCTGGAGCCATCATCCCCTTCAGCGCCGCCTGTGCCGTGATGTCGACAGCACGACCGTAGTCCGGGCGGGAACATCCCGGCCATGATGCCCGGGTCCTCACGGAACTGCCGGCGCACCTCCTCGATGATCTTCGAGCTCGCCTGCCCGACGGCGCGAATTGCCAGCGAAGCGAACAGGAAGACGATCATGACGCCCAGCAGCGCCGAGACGAAGGAGGAGACGTTGGAAATGTCCACCGTGAACGGGATTGTCGTCAAGTCCTTACCGAAGTAAATCGAGCTCGAATCCTTGGCGAAGTGCTCCTTGACCTTGTCCAGGTAAGCGCTGAACAGTAGGAACGCCGCCAGACCGGCGGAGGCCATGGCGTAGCCCTTGGTGAGAGCCTTCGTCGTGTTCCCAACCGCGTCCAGCGCATCGGTGATGTCGCGCGCTTCCGCCGGCGCCCCGGACATCTCGATAATGCCGTTGGCGTTGTCCGTAATCGGCCCGAAGGTGTCCATCGCGAGGATGTAGGCGGCGGACATGAGCATGCCCATCGTCGCCACGGCCGTCCCGAATACGCCGCCGTTTGGCAGGTTAGAGTGCGAACCGAGCACGAAGGAGACGATCAGCGCGACGCTGATGGCGACGGCGGTAACGAGTGTCGTCTCAAAGCCAACGGCCGTGCCAACGATAATGTTAGTCGCCGGCCCCGTTAGTGACGCGTTGACGATCTCTTTCACCGGCCGCCAGCGTCCCACGGTGTAGTACTGCGTGATATAGACGAAGAGCACGCTGGTTGCTATTCCGGTCAGGCCGCAGAAGAAGAACCAGTACCAGTGGTCGGCCATCATGATTTTTGTGACGAGCGCCATAAAGCAGATGGATATGGCCGTAACGACGTAGTAACCGTAGTTGAGAGGCGTCATCGGGTCCTGTCCCTCCTTCGTGAAGAAGGGGACCGTCATGATGCCGATGCCCGTCCCGATGATACCGAAGGCACGGATTACCAGCGGGAACAGGATCCACTCTGGCTTGCCCGTCAACTGGAAGATCGCCACGCCCAAGATCATCGCGCCGATGTTTTCCGCGGCCGTCGACTCGAACAGGTCGGCGCCACGGCCGGCGCAGTCGCCCACGTTGTCGCCCACGAGGTCGGCAACGACGGCGGCATTGCGTGGGTCGTCCTCCGGGATGCCAGCCTCGACCTTGCCCACCAGGTCGGCGCCCACGTCGGCGGCCTTCGTGTAGATTCCGCCGCCGAGCTGCGCGAACAGCGCGACGAAGCTAGCGCCGAAGCCGAAGCCAACGATTAGGAACGGCGTGTCAGCCATGTTGTTGCCAAGGATTCGGCTGTAGAACCCGAACAACGACGCCACACCAATCAGGCTCAGACCGACGACCAGGAAGCCGGAGACGGCGCCGCCGCGCAATGACACAGCGACCGCATCGCGCAGGCTGTGAGTGGCCGCCGCGGCGCAGCGCCCGTTGGCCCGCACCGACACGTACATGCCGATGAACCCGGCGAGGCCCGAGCAGGTGGCGCCGATCATGAAGGCGATGCCGGTGAGCACACCGTGGTTCAGGCTGCTATCGAAATAGCCTACGATCAGGCCGATCGCGACCGCCACGAATATCGAAAGCATGGCGATGGTACGATACTGCCGCCTCAGGAACGCCATCGCCCCTTCAAAGATCATGCCCGGCAATCTCTTGCATAGCGGGCGGGCCAGCGTCGCGTTTGAGGACGTCCCAGGCCAGGAACGCCGCAAACAGGACGGTGGCCACCGCCACAATTGGGATCATCCACGCCATTGCCATGACAGTTTGCTCCTTCGCTCTCGAATTGTCGCCCGGTAGGGAGTCGCTCAGCGGTTTGAAGGCTTCCCTCCGACCATGCGAAGTCTAGCAAAGGGTTCTTTCAATAAGCAACCGAGATTGCCGTTTCTTGCAACGGATTTCACAAGAGAGTAAGCTCAGGCCCTGCAACGCGCTGATCGGCAAGGCTGGGACGCGGTAATGGCAAGCGTGCTCGTCATCAGCAATGACCCCACGACCTGCAGTCTGGTCGTGAATTGCTTGACTGCGGACGGACACGTGGTTGCCACTTGCGACACCCCATCTGCCGCGCCGCGCCTGTTCGCAACGTTCGCTTTCGACGGCGTCTGCCTCGACACAGCCTTAAACGAGAGCAGCATCGACGACTTCCTTCGCTGGTTTCAGGCGGACGAGCAACACGCTGCTATACCCATCCTGTTCCTCTTGCCGTTGGGAAGTCGGTGGGCGCCAGCAGCCGCGCCAAAGCAGTTGCGTCCCGGCTTGGACGGCTATCTCGTGAAGCCGCTGGACGACGACAGTCTTAGACAGATGATGGCCGAGCTGCTCGCCCGGTCGTCAGGGGGTCTACCGGCCCATGCGCGTATTCTTCGCTTGCCGCCGCTGACTCTCGACCGCGACACGCACGACCTCTCCGCCGGCGGCATGGCCGCCCATCTCACGCCGACGGAGTACCGCCTTGTCTCGTACCTGATGGAGCGGCCGGGAGCGGTCGTGACTCGCGACGAATTGTTAGAGGATGTCTGGGGATTTCATCCCGGCACCGGCTCAGCGCCCGTTGTCCGGGTCCACGTCGGCAATCTGCGGCGGAAGATGGCCCAGGTAGGCGCTGCTCCGCTACTGGAGACGCTTTCGCATCGAGGATACCGTCTGCGCGCCGAGAAGCCGTCGCAGAGCGGCGAGCGCTAGCCGGCGGCAGTGACGGCAAGCTCAAACGCCCGCGACGGCGTCGACAGCCGTTCGGCTGCTACTTCCGCCAAATCGTCCGATTGACGCTCCAGCCACCTCTGCAGGTCATTCTCGACGATGGTGCGGCGCAGTTGCTGTGCGCGGCGGCGCTTCTCTTCCTCCGACATCGTGAGGGCGCGCCAGAGCGCGTCGGCAGTGCCTTCAACGTCTGTGGGAGCGACCGACAGGGCGCCGTCGGCAAGCTCCAGCTGTGAGCCGACTTCGGTGGAAAGGACGAGGACGCCGTCCCTGCGGTTGACGAGCGGCCCCTCCTTCGATACGAGATTCATGCCGTCGGCAAGGGAGTTGACGAGCAGGACGTCGTAGAGGCTCATGCCGGCCAGAGCCTGTGTGTAGTTGTTCTCGGCGTAGGCTTCAATCGGCTGCCAGTCATCGCTGCGGAAGCTGCGGTTTATTTCTTCGATCCGATCCCAAACGCGGTTCGCATGGGTCCGGAACTCGGGCACGCATCCTCGCGAGGGTACGAGGAAGGCGAGCAGCTTCACCTGGCCGACCAGTTCGACGTGGCGGCGGAGCATGAGATCGAATGCGTCGAGGCCGCCGAGGATGTTCTTGCTCGGGTCGAGTCGATCGACGCGGACGATGGTCTGCCGCACGACCTGCTGCGAGAGCTGCTTGCGATAGCGCGCGAAGTCTAGGGAGAGGGTTTGAGAGTGCAGGCGCTGCGGGTCGACGGAGACAGGGTAGGCCTGGATACGAGTGAGCCTTCCGTTTCGCCCGACCACCCGCATCGAACTGGACGCGACGACATTGGGCAAGAAGTGCAGGCAGGTGTCGACGAAGTTGGCGGTGGAGACCTCTGTCTGAAAGCCAACGACATCGGCGCTCAGCAGGCTGCCGCAGATAGCTCGAACGATATCGTGGGGCAACTTCTCCCACGCGTCAGGCGCCGGCCAGGGGATGTGCGAGAAGTGCTGGAGGATGGCGTCGGGCGCAAGCGCGCGAACGTATCCAGGGCACATGTATAGGTGGTAGTCCTGGATCATGACATAGGAGGGCGACGTTCCTCTCTTCATCTCAGCCAGGACCGAACGCGCGAAGGCGCGGTTGACCGGGAGGTAGCCTTCGTTCCAGCTCCGTCGGATTCGCTTCTCCAGGTCGCGCGGCCGCAGACTGTCCCAGAGCCCGTGCTGGAGGAACCAGAGGATGGGGTTGCTGAAGACGCCGTAATACTGATGATAAACGTGTCGAGGAACGACGACAAAGCGTTGCTCGCATTGCTGGTCGTCAACATCAACCCTGGAGCGTCCGGCGCGGGCCATCCGCCGATCGCCCTCGGTCATGGCGCTCGCGATCCAGACGAAGTCGCCAAGCGGCATCAGCGATGTGAGCGCAGTGGCAACGCCGCCGTTTCCGCCGCAGGCACGAAGGGCGCCTGACTTATCGAAGTTGTACTCTAGCGGTCCGCGATTGCTGGCAAGGATGATTCGATTGGGGCGGCTTGCGGTCGCGACGGCGTCCTCGTACGTCGCTGTGTAATCCGGTTCGGGTCGAATGCTCGTGACTCCTTTCAAGCCGAAACTTCGGCGCGCTCACGTCCCTGCGACCGCGTTCCTGTCAGGCGCATCTCGCCCGCGCGATTCTGCGGGCAAGTTGCCTGCCGTCCGAGTCTCTGCTGAAAAGCGAGAGAGTAGGGGTGAGCCGGTACCGGCGCCTTCTGGCTACCGACACCCAGTTGATTATCGGCAGGCGGAAGCGATTCTTTAGGGCGTCTATGTCTGCTTTTCGGCAGATTCTTGCTCGTCCGACAGGAGGACGGCCAACCGCGCGAGGAAAGCGGCGACCTCGCTCGGTCCGGCAAGCATCACGTCCGAAGCCTCTGCCAGCTCCCCGGGAGCCTCACCGCCGCCGACGCCGATTGCCAGGCTCGACAGACCGGGACGGAGAGCGCGCAAGGTGAGCATGGCGTCGATGTCGGTGCGGTCGTCGCCGAGGAAGACGGTGCTCTTCAGCCCATGCTCTTCCGCCAATGATGCGACGACGTTTCCTTTCGTCAGCGGCAGTTTCGGCCGGACCTCGACCACCATCTTGCCTTCGCTCAAGGTGAAGCGGTCGGGCGGCACCACTCGATTCAATGTATCGACGAGTTTCTCGCGGGCTCGGGGCGGGTCCGAGGTGTTCCGATAGTGCAGGGTCAGGATCGTCGTCTTGTCCTCGATGCGCGCGCCGGGAATCGACGTGAGCTCCGCTTCCAGCCCGCGACGCAGCTCCCGCATCTCGGCGGCGTACTGCGAGGCGTCGTTGCGGTAGCCGTTGCGGGCGTCCCAGCGTTCCTGACCGTGATTGCCGACGTACAGGAGCTCGTCCAGCCCGACCATTCGACGCGCGTCCTCGACGGTCCTGCCGGAGATGACGGCGACGAGGTCGAGCAGACGCGATAGCTGTCGCAGCGCCTCGCGGCATTCGGGCAGGACGACGGCGGCGTCGGGAGAGGAGACGATGGGGCTGAGCGTGCCGTCGATATCGCTGATCAGCGCGGCCGGCCGGGCGCGGAGCAGGCGCACGGCGGAGCGGGCTGTGTCGTCGGGTGAAACGTTCATGGTGTATGAATAGCAGTGGTGGCTTCCGGCTGTCAATGGCGGGATTGAAGACGGCCGCTGCCAGACGGGCTCATGTTGTATAATTGCGGCTGGAAGGGCCCGTAGCTCAGCGGCAGAGCGGCCGGCTCATAACCGGTTGGTCGCAGGTTCGATCCCTGCCGGGCCCACCACAGGCCCTTCCTCAAGCTATGACTTCGACCCATTCCTACCTCGATCTCGTCCGACGCACCCTGGCTTCTTACGAGCCGAAGCGCATCGCGCCCGCGGGCCGGCCTTCCGCCGGCGTCCTGATGCTGATGTTCGACGCTGCGGCTGAAACCCACCTGCTGTTCACGAAGCGGACGGAGCTCGTTGAGCACCACAAGGGCGAGATATCTTTCCCGGGTGGCTCCCGCGAAGCCACTGACCCCGACCTGTACTACACGGCGCTGCGGGAGACGTTCGAGGAGATTGGAATCCTGCCGGGAGACGTGGAGCGGGTGGGTCAGCTCGACGACATCGTCTCACGCGGCAGCAACTTCGTCGTCTCGCCGTTCGTCGGCTTCCTCACGACGGCGAAGCCCTACCATTACAAGCACGCCGACGACGAGGTCGACGAGATCCTGGAGGTGCCGCTTGCGCACCTGCTCGACCCGGCGAACAGCGGCCGCGAGGTGCGGAACCTAGACGGGCAGGACGTGGAGATCATCTTCTACCGCTTCGGAGACCACGTCATCTGGGGCGCGACGGCGCGAATGCTCAATCAGCTCCTGGGCCTGCTGACGGCGTCGAACTAGCCTCACTCCGAGCCGTCACCGCTCTTCGTCGAACTCCGCAGCCGCTGGTACTGCTCCCAGATACGCCGCTCCCAGCCAAGCTCGCCGGGCTCATAGTAGCGTCGGCCGCGGAGCCTTTCCGGCAGGTGCTCCTGCTCCACGCGATGCCCCGGGGACGAGTGCGCGTACTTGTAGTCGCGGCCGTAGCCGAGCTCGCGCATGAGGCCGGTGACGGCGTTGCGAAGGTGAAGCGGCACCGGGTCGTTGCGGGTCTCGCGGGCGTCGGCGACGGCGCGGCTGTAGCCCATCAACGCCGAGTTGCTCTTGGGCGCGGTCGCCAAGTAGATGGCGCATTCGGCCATCGGCAGGTAGCCCTCCGGCATGCCGACGAAGTGGACCGCCTGCTGGCAGGCCGTGGCGACAACGAGCGCCTGCGGGTCGGCCAACCCCACGTCCTCGGCGGCGAGGATGACCATTCGCCGCACGACGAACAGCGGGTCTTCGCCGGCTTCAATCATGCGCGCCAGCCAGTAGAGGGCGCCGTCGGGATCGGAGTCGCGAAGGGTCTTGATGAAGGCGGAGATGGTGTCGTAGTGGGCTTCGCCGGCCTGGTCGTAGAGGTAGGTGCGATGCTGCAGCGCCTCTTCGATGATGGCGCTGGTGATGCGGCGAACGCCCTCGTTGTCCGGCGTAGCGGCCGCCGCGGCGAGCTCGAGGGCGTTGAGGGCGATGCGGGCGTCGCCGCCGCTGCTTGCCGCGAGCTTGGCGATGACCTCGTCTTCGACGGCCAGCCCTTCGCGGCCGAGACCCCGCTCTTCGTCCGCAAGCGCCCGCCGCAGGATCGTCTCGACCTGCTGCGGCGTCAGGAGGTTCAGCGTGTAGACGCGGCTGCGGGAGAGCAGCGGGCCGATGACCTCGAACGAAGGGTTCTCGGTGGTCGCGCCGATGAGCGTGACGGTGCCCTCTTCGACGTGGGGCAGGATGACGTCCTGCTGGGCCTTGTTGAAGCGGTGGATCTCGTCGATGAAGAGGATTGTGCGCTGGCCGTACAGGCCGCGGCGGTCGCGCGCCTCGGCGACGATGCGGCGGAGGTCGCCGACGCCGGCGGTGACGGCGGAGATGGGCTCGAAGTGCGACTTCGTCTGGGCGGCGATGATGCGGGCGAGCGTCGTCTTACCGCTTCCGGGCGGGCCCCAGAAGATCATCGACGGGACCTGGTCGGACTCGATCAGGCGGCGGAGCAGGCGGTCGTCGCCGACGAGGTGCTCCTGGCCGACGAACTCGTCGAACGTGCGCGGGCGCATGCGGGCGGCGAGCGGCGCCTCGCGCTCGCTCTGGGCTCGGGCGCGCTGCTCGAACATGTCGGGGCGCGTGGGCTTCCTTCGACTTGTTGGCATGGTCTCACCGTCATTGTAGGCGAGTCGGAGGGGGATGACCAGCGGGCGGGAGGGCGCTTGATTGACCCATTGAATTCAATTGTTTTTTCGCACGTCCTTCTGAATCTGAACGGCGACGGGCCGAATCTGGCAAAGTTGCGCGTTTTTGCGCGATCTGGGCATTGGAGCGTAGACGAGGCATGGCGGGAGGCGACCTTCGAAGGGATATGAGGTCAGAATAGCAGAGTGGGGAAGAGATGGTAAGGGATTCGTGACACGGAGAGCCGGTCCGTCTGCCGGCCTCCTGGGTGCATGAAGGCTGGGGAGTTTACTGTTCTGCGGGTTGAAACCCGCAGCCTTTTCCGCCTGATCCCGAGAGACTGTCGGTTCAGACGCGTCGGCGCTTGGTCTTGAGGCCGGTCGCGAGCTTGGTGGCGACTTCGCGGCGGACGCGCGACGGGAGGTCCGACTCGTGACGGTCGACGAAGGCGATGACGGCGTCGCGGTCGAAGGCGCTGAGGAGTTTACTGTTCTGCAGGTTGAAACCCGCAGCCTTTTCCGCCTGATCCCGAGACACTGTGGGTTCAGACGCGTCGGCGCTTGGCCTTGAGGCCGGTCGCGAGCTTGGTGGCGACTTCGCGGCGGACGCGCGACGGGAGGTCCGACTCGTGACGGTCGACGAAGGCGATGACGGCGTCGCGGTCGAAGGCGCTGAGGAGTTTACCGCTCTGCGCGTTGAAACCCGCAGCCTTTTCCGCCTGATCCCGAGAGACTGTCGGTTCAGACGCGTCGGCGCTTGGCCTTGAGGCCGGTCGCGAGCTTGGTGGCGACTTCGCGGCGGACGCGCGACGGGAGGTCCGACTCGTGACGGTCGACGAAGGCGATGACGGCGTCGCGGTCGAAGGCGCTGAGGAGTTTACCGCTCTGCGCGTTGAAACCCGCAGCCTTTTCCGCCTGATCCCGAGAGACTGTCGGTTCAGACGCGTCGGCGCTTGGCCTTGAGGCCGGTCGAGAGCTTGGTGGCGACTTCGCGGCGGACGCGCGACGGGAGGTCCGACTCGTGACGGTCGACGAAGGCGATGACGGCGTCGCGGTCGAAGGCGCTGAGGAGTTTACTGTTCTGCAGGTTGAAACCCGCAGCCTTTTCCGCCTGATCCCGAGACACTGTGGGTTCAGACGCGTCGGCGCTTGGCCTTGAGGCCGGTCGCGAGCTTGGTGGCGACTTCGCGGCGGACGCGCGACGGGAGGTCCGACTCGTGACGGTCGACGAAGGCGATGACGGCGTCGCGGTCGAAGGCGCTGAGGGCGCGGAGGTCGGGGACGGAGACGCCGATGACCTCCATTGCGGTCGGGAAGTAGGTGGTGGCGATGCGCTGTCGCTCCGGGCCGGCGACGGCGCGGAGGCGGGCGTCGATTTCGGCGGCAAGGGCGGCGATCTCAACCAAGGTTCCGCCCCCCGGGGGCCGCGGAATTGCCGCGTGAAGCGAGTCTGGCCCGCCCGAGCTCGCGAGGCAAGTCAATCGTGCCCACCTTCGTCCGCAGTTCCTCATATCGGTCGACCGGATAAGCAAGGGCGAGGAAGGACGTGGGCTTTGTCGGATCGCCTGCAATCTCAGGGGGATCGAATCCTCCGATGAACACTAATGATGGCCTCGGCGGTTGCGTGAAGTCGGGGATGTGCTGCCCCTCAATAACTAGGTAGGTAGCCGAACCGGGAGTTGCCTTCGGTGCCGCGAGAAGTACGCCGCGCCCGGTTCTGCCAAGACTGGAACCCTCGATGTTCAGAACTGGCCCGGCAGTACGGCCTGTTACCATCTCGCGCAATCTGCGCTTGTTGTAGCAGCGGATTACGAATTTCATGGCGCCGAACTCTGAATTGGTGGCGTCGAATGTAACCGTGTGGTCGCTGAGTGGAGCACAATCTCCGCTCGTCCATTGATCTGGCCGAGCGGTTTCGTCTTCGTCGAAAGCCGCAAGCCGGTCGACATGGATTGTGCACAAGTGTCCGCTTGCCACGCTCAGCGGCACCGATTGTTTTCGGATTTCCGAAGCGACCTTCCCCGTCTGAGAGAACAGGGCCAATCCGCTCCGATGGTGGTCATACTTGACCAGGTGAGAGGTTACCTTCCCTTTCTCCCCTAGATTCACCTTCAACGGTCCGGTCAGAGGTGGATGCGACACTACTCCAACCACGCCTCGCGCCTGCTGAAAATAGGGGAAGGCTATCCAAACGCTGCCGTCAGAGCCCGCAAATCCCAGCCTAAGAATCTTCCTCAACGTCCCAGGGAGTGCGACGCGGATGGTGAATCTCTGGGCGCGCAGCGGTATCAGTTGGGTTACGGGCATCTCGCCCTCGCGTTGTTAGCCAGCCAGCCAGATGCGCTATCGTGACGCCTTCGCCGCCTTCTTCCCGCGGCGCGAAGTCGTAGTCCTTGACCAGCGGATGCGAGAATAGCACATCCAGCACAGGCGGGACACAGGTGGCCGCTACCGCCGCGCGAAGAGTGGCGCTTCTTTTCCCACCCTCCCGCCCTAGGGGGGTTATTCTGGAATCAGGGGGACACCCCCTGAAACCCCCGGCAGAGGGGGCCCTCTGCACTCCCGAGCAGGCGGTTCTAGCTCGCGAGGTGGGCGATGGTGACGCTTTCGCCGCCCTCTTCACGAGGCGCGAAGTCGAAGTCCCGTGACCGGCGGATGCGAGAATAACACGTTTGAAGAAGCTCTGCTAGAGAGGAGCCTGCTCCTCGATGGTGACGGTGCCGCTGGGAGAGGGCGCTGCTGCCGCCGCCGCAGACAAGCGTTGTTTTTCCCACGTCCCACCCTAGAACCGTCGGAAACCAAGGGAGGTCTACCTCCCGGGGTTCCTGCGCTAACGCTTTCGGTATTCGACGGCCGAAGGAGCGAAGCGACTGAGGCCCCCAGTATGCGCGGTCGGACGTTAGTGAGTGAACAGCTTTCGCATGCCTGCACGGCGTAGTCCAGCCCGAAGGGTTGGGCGTGCGGGGGCAAGGGACGCGGCGTCGCGCGACGGGCGACGGGGAGGTCTAAAGACCTCCCCTACATTGGTCCGCCAACGTCGGGTTGCTGGCGTGTTCGCGGAGGGGCGCGTCTATTTCGCCGGCGAGGGCGGCAACGTCGGTCAAGGGGAATCCTCAATAGTGACGGTGCCGCTGGAGCCGTCGACGGTGATGATCTGGCCGGTCCGAATGCACTGCGTCGCGGTCTTGACGCCGACGACCGCCGGCAAGCCGTACTCCCGCGCGACGATGGAGCCGTGCGACAGCGTGCCGCCGATGTCGACGACAAGGCCGGCCACAACGACGAACAGCGGCGTCCAGGCGGCATCGGTCACGGGCGCGACGAGTATCTCGCCGCGCTTGACCTCGACGTTGTCGCGCGGGTCGTGGACGACGCGGGCGGGGCCGGTTGCGCGCCCCGGCGAGACGGGCAGGCCGCGCAACACCTGGCCGGCAGCCGAGGTGGGAGCGGCGTCCAGCGGCAGCGGGCGACCGGCGAAGACGTTGGGAAGGATGACGCAGCGGTTTCGTTGCTCTTCCTCGCGGCGCCGAAAGACGATGGCCGCAGCGTCCTCCCGATCGAGCGTGCCCTGCGCCAGGTCCGCCGTCTCGTCCAACGTCAGGTAGTAGACGTTGTCGGGCCCGGCGAGCTTCGCGTCCGCGGCCAGACGGTCGCTAAGCTCGCGGGCAAGGCGGCGAAAGTGGTCGTTGGCGCGAATGAGGAGCGACTTCGTGCGCTCGCGTCGGGTGAGGCTGTTGCGGGCCTGGCTGAGCGCCCAGCGGAACGACCAGCGCCTCCGCCAGCCCACTCGCCGCATGGCGTCTTGCTCGGCGACTTCGCGTTCGCCGCGCTGGCGCTCGGCCAGCAGGTAGGGGTCGCCCGCGGGGCCGGCCTGAAGGTAACTCCGGACAATCAGCAGTAGGGAGGGGACGTCTCGGCCCAGGTGGGGCTGGAGAGGTCGCCTTCGCGGACGGCGCGATGTCCGTGGATCGCGAGGAGGCCGGCCAGGCTGTTGCGGAAAGCGGCGACGGCGTCGGCGTTGAGGGCGTTGAGATTCGCTTCGATGTCAGCGCCGTCGCCGGCTGCGAATGCTTCAGATAGCGTTGGCGAGGCGGCGACCAGACGCGAGAGGTCCCAGAGGCCAAAGGCGGGGCGCGAGCTCTCGACGCTGCTTGCGCTGCAGAGCGTGGCGTGGAGCGAGCCATCCGCGTCGTCGAGCCAGTCTTTCGTGCGGTGCCAGAGGCGCTCGAAGGCAAGGCCGGCGGTCGCGGAGGCGACGAGGTGAACGCTGGCATGCGGGGCGACGCGGTCGCGTCCGTTGCGGACCGCGGCGACAAGCTGCTCGACCGAGAGGTGGGCCAGCGGCGGTGCCTCTTCCTTCGATTCGTTCGCCTCGACGACGCGCTGGAAATCGTCTATCTCCTTCGGCAAGCGGAACCAGACCCAGAGGACGCGCAGAGCGACGACGAAGCGATTGAGACGCTCGCCAAGCGAGATGTGCTGCGGCACCGGCTCCGAGCGGGCGGCGCCGAACCACTGCTCGTCGAGCCCCTCATTTCCCGAGCTCTTGCTGGCGGCTTCTCGGAGGAGGGAGGAGTTGAGGAAGGGGCGGCCATAGAAGAGGCCTATGAAAGGGTCGGGGTTCTGGACCTTGATGCCCGCCCGTCGGGTCATACGGCGCCACGCCTGGTCGAGGACGTCGGCGATGAGCGACCAGGATAGCGGTGAAAGGGCGCCGGGGAGCACTTCCTGGACGTTGGCCGAAGTCCAGACCGTACCGGGGTGCGGCGCAGTGTCGAACTCACATTCGACGGTGATGGCTGTGTCCATGCGGGCTCTCCAACCGGCTTCGGTTCCCGCATGTTAACACATGTTAACGAAAGCGAAATGGGTCGGAGTCTCGCCGGCTCCCGGCTGCGGCGGTCGGCCCGGCTGCCGCTGCGCGAAGAGTGGCGCTTCTTTTCCCGCCCTCCCGCCCTAGGGGGGTTATTCTGGAATCAGGGGGACACCCCCTGAAACCCCCGGCAGAGGAGGCCCTCTGCACTCCCGAGCAGGCGGTTCTAGCTCGCCAGGTGGGCGATGGTGACGCCTTCGCCGCCCTCTTCACGCGGGGCGAAGTCGTAGTCCTTCACGAGCGGATGCGTCGAGAGCATCTGCCGGACGGCGCGGGCCAGCGTCCCGGTCCCTTTGCCGTGGACGATGCGCACCCACGGCAGGCCGGCGCGGAAGGCGTCGTCGAGGTACTTGTCGAGGTCGGGCAGCACCTGGTCGGGCAGGCCGCCGCGAATGTGAAGCTCCATCGGCACGGATGAAGGCGGCGGCGGCGCGACGGGCGCGGTGCCTCCGACGACGGGGCCGTGCGCCTTGACGCGCTGCACCTTCTCGACCTTCTTGAGCGGCACCTGGCTGTGCAGCGAGCCGAGCCTTATCGCTACCTCACCCTTCTCGTCCGGCGGCGACAGCGCCTCGCCGAAGCGGCCGAGCCCGCGCACCCAGACGATATCGCCGGGCTGTATCTCCTCCGGCAGGACGAGATCGCCTCCCTTTCGATGGCGGCGCCTGGGCGACGGCGGCGGCGGCTTAAGCGCCTCGGTGACGGCTTCGGCGGCGGCGATCTTCTCGGCGGCGGCCTCCGGCTTCTGGCGCTCGATGCGACGGCCGGCGTGGGCAAGGAGCTGGCGGACGCGCATCAGCTCTTCCTCGGCCTCGTTGCGGGCGTGGGCCAGGATCTGCTCGCGCTCCTCTTCGATGGCGTCGAGCTTCTCTTCCAGGCGCAGGCGTATCTCCTCCGCCTCCTTGCGGGCGAGCATCTCGGCGCGGCGGGAATCGGCGGCGGCGGTGCGCTCGCGCTGGATCTCGGCGAGCAGGCTCTCGGCGTGGGCGCGCTCGGGCTCGATGGTGCCGCGGGCGGCGTCGACGATGTCTTTCGGCAGGCCGAGGCGCTCGGCGATGGCGAGGGCGTTGCTTGAGCCCGGCAGGCCGATGGCGATGCGATAGATGGGGGCCAGCGTCTCGGTGTCGAACTCGACCGACGCGTTCATGATGCCGCTGGTGGCGTGAGCGAAGACCTTGAGCTCGCCGTGGTGGGTCGTCGCGACCGTCAGGCAGCCGATGGTCAGGACACGGTCCAGGAGGGCCTGCGCCAGGGCGGCGCCTTCGTCAGGGTCGGTGCCGGCGCCCAGCTCGTCGAGGAGGACGAGGCTGTTGGCGCCGGCGGACGCGAGGATGCCGATGATGTTCGTCATGTGGCTGCTGAAGGTGGAGAGCGACTGCTCGATGCTCTGCTCGTCGCCGATGTCGGCGAAGACGGCGTCGAAGACGGGCAGGCGGCTGCCGGCGTCGGCGGGCACGGGCAGGCCGGCCTGGGCCATGGCGCTCAGCAGCCCGATGGTCTTGAGCGCGACGGTCTTGCCGCCGGTGTTCGGGCCGGTGATGAGCAACACGCTGTAGTTGCCGCCGACGGAGAGCGAGACGGGGACGACTTCGCCGCGGAGCAGCGGATGACGGGCGTTGACGAGGTAAAGCGACTCGGGCGGGCGCGCCAGCCAGGGCTGCGACTCGCCGTCGTAGGGCAGCTCCGTCGCGGCGAGCTCTTCGGCGAGAGCGGCCTTGGCGAACGTGAGGTCGATCTCGGCCAGCGATTCTATGTTGACGCCGATGGCGTGGGCGTTGCGGCCGACGAGGGCGCTGAGGCGTCGGAGGACGCGTTCGACCTCGCGCTGCTCCTCGGCCTGCGTCTCGCGCCACGTGTTGCCGAGGTCGACGACGGCGAGGGGCTCGACGAAGACGGTGGCGCCGCTGGCCGAGACGTCGTGGATGATGCCGCGCACCTGGCTGCCGGCCTCGACCTTGATGGGGATGACGTAGCGCCCATCGCGCAGGGTGATGATGGGCTCCTGGATGGCGGCGCGCATGTCGGGGGCGGTCAGCAGCTCCTGGAGCTTGGCGTACAGGCGTTCGTGGACGGTGTGGAGGTCGCGGCGGATGATGGCGAGCGCCGGGCTGGCGGCGTCGGCGACCTCAGCGCGCGGCGTGATGCAGCGGTAGACCTCCGACGCGACTTCGCCGAGGCCGGTGATGCGCTCCGCTATCTCGGCGAGGAGCGGCAGGCCGTCGGCGTGAACGAGCGACTCTCTGAGCGAGCGGCCGGCCGCCAGCGTGTTCGCAATGTCGAGCAGCTCCGTCGGTTCGAGGACGCCGCCCAGGTTGGCCTTGTTCGCGAGCTGGCGGATGTCGTGGACGCCGCCGAGGCCGCTGCGGGGCTGCGACTCGCGGAGGCGTCGCGCTTCGGCGGTCAGACGCTGGTTGCGGATGACCTCGTCGTAATCGCTCGAGGGGCGCAGCGCTAACGTCAGGTCGCGGCCGGCGGAGAAGGAGGTGTGCTTGGCGAGGCGGGCCAGCACCTTCTCGAATTCGAGCGTCGCGAGGGTCTTCTCGTCCATGGGAGTGTATTGTAGCAGGTTCGGGGGCTCGAACGAGAGGCCGGCTAGTCGAGGGAGAGCCAGAGGCGATAGAGGCGGCGTCGCGGGAGGCCGTAGCGCCGCGAGAGTTCCGCCGTCGCGGCCTGGGCGCCGAGTCCCTGTTGGCGCAGGCGTCGCATGTCGTCGATGACGGCGGGCGGGAGCGCCTCGTCGTCGGAAGAAGCGGCGGGAGCGCCGGCGATGACGAGGGTGAACTCGCCGCGCGGCTCGACGAAATGCGACAAGGCGTCGGAAACGCGGCCGCGGAAGACCTCCTCGTACAGCTTCGTCAGCTCGCGGCAGACGGCGACATCGCGGTCGCCCAGCGCCTCCCGGGCGTCAGCGAGCGTCTGGCGCAGGCGATGCGGCGCCTCGAAGGCGACGAGCGTCTCTTCGCGCGCGGCGAGCGATTGCAGGAGACGCCGGCGTTCCGCTGCCTGGCGCGGCAGGAAGCCGAGATAGGTGAAGGCGCGCGTCGGAAGGCCGGCGGCGGCGAGCGCCGTCGTAATCGCCGACGGGCCGGGCACGGGGACGACGGAGAAGCCGGCGGCATAAGCGGCGCGGACGAGGTCCTGCCCCGGGTCGCTGATGGCGGGCATGCCGGCTTCGGAGACGAGCGCAACGTCGCCACGGGCGAGTTTGTCGAGGACGACGGGCGTCTTCGCGCGCTTGTTGCGGTCGTTGTAGCTGGTCAGGGGCGTGTGGATGTCGTAGTGGGAGAGGAGCTTGCGGGTCGTGCGGGTGTCCTCGGCCGCGATGAGGCTGACCTCTTTCAGCGTTCGCAGGGCGCGCAGGGTCACGTCTTCGAGGTTGCCGATCGGCGTTGCGACGAGGTAGAGCGTCCCCATTATGTCAAGAGTTGCCCTAACGACTATCTTTTTTCGGAATTATATCAGATCGTTACAGGTCCGCGTTGACCGCGTGGCCCTCGCTTGGTATAGTTTCACTATACTCCACGCTTTCCCCCACTCCGGAAGGAGGGTAACGCAATGAGGGACGTTAGCTGGCAAGGCGTCCCGAATCGGGCGTCTGCATCCTCGGCGGTCATGGACGCTGAGCAGAGGGAAGAGATGCGTCTGGCGCCGCCCGGCGCGAAGCAGATGCGTCGAGCTTACGGCTTCGACGAAGTTGCGATTGTGCCCGGCGACGTTACCATCAACCCTGAGCTTGTCGACGCCTCTTTCGCTCTCGGCAACGTCAAGCTGCGGCTGCCGTTTATCGCCGCCGGCATGGACGCGGTGGTCAGCCCGCGTTCCGCCGCCGTCTTCTCGAAGCTCGGCGGGCTGGCCGTCCTCAACGTCGATGGCCTGCAGACGCGCTACGAGGACCCGGAGGGCGTTCTGCAAGAGATAGCGGCCGAGCCACAGGACACCGTCGGGGCGCTGCTGCAGAAGATCTATTCGCGGCCGGTGCGGCTCGACCTGGTGGGCGAGCGGGTGCGGGCCGTCAAGCGGGAAGGCGCGCTGTGCGCCGTCTCCTGCACGCCGGCGAACGCCAAGCGGTTCGCGCCGGTGGCCGTCGAGGCGGGCGTGGACGTGTTCGTCGTCCAGTCGACCGTGACGACGGCTCGGCACAGCTCGCGTAGCCTGGAGGGTCTTCGATTCGAGAAGCTGTGCGAGCAGGTGCCGGTCCCGGTGGTCGTCGGCAACACCGTCAGCTTCGGGCCGTGCAAGGACCTGATGGAGACGGGCATCGCCGCGGTGCTCATCGGCGTTGGGCCGAGCGTGATCTGCACGACTCGCGACGTGCTGGGCATCGGCGTGCCACAGGTGACGGCGATAATCGACTGCGCCGCCGCGCGCGACGCGTACGAGCGCGAGAGCGGGCGGTATGTGCCCATAATCGCTGACGGCGGCATCCACACGGGCGGCGACCTGTGCAAGGCGTTCGCGGCCGGGGCCGACGCGGCGATGCTGGGAACGCTGCTCGCGGTTGCCGAGGAAGCGCCGGGCGCCGGCTACCACTGGGGGATGTCGGCGCCGCATGCGGAGCTGCCGCGGGGCAAGCGGGTGCACGTGGGCGTGCGGGCGAGCCTGGAGAAGATCCTCTACGGCCCGACCTCTCGCAGCGACGGCACGGAGAACCTGGCGGGCGTTCTGCGGACCGCGATGGGCGTCTGCGGGGCGAGCACCGTCCGCGAGTTCCACCAGGCGGAGATGGTGATTGCGCCGTCGATAAAGACGGAAGGGAAGACGATCACCTCGGCCTGATCTACCGTCTCGCTGAGAGAGGGGACGGTTTCTGGAGGTTTAGGGAACGATTCTGAGGGTTGAAACCCTCAGCCTTTTGCTGTTCTTCCAGGTCAAGGAGCCTCGCATCAAGCCACCTCGATACGGATGACACGGTCGAGGCCGGCAAGGTCTCTTTTCACGTCTAGTCGCGCCCCGGGGAAGCACGCCCGCGTAACCTCCAGCAATCTCTGTCCCTCGTCCCAGGCGATCTCCGCCAGAAGGCAACCGGCCGGTCGCAGGTGCGACGGCGCCGAGCGTAGCAGCCGCTCCAACACTTCCGTGCCGGTTGGCCCGGCGTCGAGGGCGGCGCGCGGCTCGTGGTCGCGAATCTCGGGCGGCAGCGCTTCCCAGTCGGCGGTCTTCACGTAAGGCAGATTGGCGACGATGAGGTCGACGGGCTCCGGAAGCGGGTCCAGCAGGTCGCCGGGGAGCAAGCGGATGCGGTCCGAAACGCCGAAGCGCGCCACGTTGCGGGCGGCAAGAGCCAGAGCGTCAGCGGAGTTGTCGGTGGCGTAGACGATGGCCGGCGGCAGGCGGGTCGCGAGGGCGACGGCGATTGCGCCACAGCCCGTGCCAACGTCGGCGATGGTGAAGGGCGCATCGGGAGCCAGGCGAAGGGCCTCCTCGACCAGGAGCTCGGTCTCGGGACGGGGGATGAGGGCGGCCGGCGTCGTATCGAACTCCAGGCCGAAGAACTCGCGGTGGCCGACGATGTAGGCGGTCGGCTCGTGCGTCAGGCGGCGCTCGATGAGGCGCTGGAAGGCGGAGAGAGCGCCGTCGTCGATGGTGTTGCCCGTGCGAGCGAAGAGCTGGACGCGGTCGAGGCCGAGGACGTGTCGGAGGAGGACTTCCGCCTCGAGCGCGGCGTCCTCGATGCCGGTGTCCTCCAGGCGGCGTCGCGCGGCAACGAGCGCCTCCGCTATCGTCACGCGAGCTGTTCTTCCAGCAGGCGCGCCTGCTCGCTGGTCGAGACGGCATCGATGAGCGGGTCGAGCTCGCCGTCGAGGATGGCCGGCAGGTTGTGGAGCGTCAGGCCGACGCGGTGGTCGGTGACGCGGTCCTGAGGGAAGTTGTAGGTGCGTATCTTTTCCGCGCGTTCGCCGCTGCCGACCTGCGAGCGGCGGGTCTCGGAGACCTCCTGCGCCTGGCGCTGCTGCTCGTAGTCGTAGAGGCGGGCGCGGAGGACGGCCATGGCGCGGACGCGGTTCTTCCACTGGGAGCGCTCGTCCTGGCACGTAACGACGATGCCCGTGGGGATGTGCGTCAGGCGAACGGCGGTGGCGACCTTCTGAACGTTCTGGCCGCCGTGGCCGCTGCTGTGGAAGATGTCGACACGGAGGTCGTCCTCGTTGATGGCGACGTCGACCTCTTCGGCCTCAGGCAGGACGGCGACGGTGGCGGTTGACGTGTGGATGCGGCCCTGCGCCTCGGTAAGCGGCACGCGCTGAACGCGATGGACGCCGCTCTCGTACTTGAGGCGGGAGTAGGCGCCTTTGCCCTTGACCTCGAACACGATCTCCTTCATGCCGCCCATGCCGCTCTCGCTGTGAGACATGATTTCGACCTGCCAGCCGTGGGCTTCGGCGTAGCGCGTGTACATGCGAAAGAGATCGGCAGCGAAGAGGGCGGCTTCGTCGCCGCCGGTGCCGGCGCGGACCTCGACGATGACGCTCTTCTCGTCGCGCGGGTCCGGCGGCAGGAGGGCGCGGCGGATCTCGAGCTCGAGCGCCTGCTTCTGCTCGGTCAGGCTGTCGACCTCTTCGCGGGCGAGGGCCTCCATATCGGGCTCGTTCGCCTCGTCGAGAAGGGCGCGGGCGTCGGCGAGGGCCTGGTCGGTCTGGCGGTAGCGGCGGTAGAGGGAGACGAGCTCCTCCAGCGACGCGCGCTCCTTGGCGAGCGCCTGCAAGCGTTCGTAGTCGGAGGTAAGCTCGGGGCGCGCCATTTCGGCGCTGAGCTCTTCGTAGCGGTCGACGAGGGATTGCAATCGGTCAAGCATGGTCATCCATCCACAGAGAAACCCCGAACGCGTCGGGGCTTCCGGGCGGATTCAATGATACCATGGGACGCACGCGCGAGGACAATGCTGGTTTGACAATCGTGTCAGTAGGCACGAGAATCGCCTTGGCAGGTCCCGCGATGGGATAGGAGGTCGCAGAGAATGAGGCTCTTGGATTCCTTCGGACCCGCTCTGGAATGCTGCGAGGGTTTGGCTGACCTGTCGGCCGGTAAGTCCCGTGATGGCGTTCTGTTGGCCTCCCGAGTCCCATTTGAAGCCAGGCAACTCTACAACGGCCAAATCGTGTGCGGGTGGATGACCTGCGGCCCCGTGGAGTCATTCGACGCCGAAGTGCTCCAGGGGGATGTGCACGACCCGCCCGCCAACATCAGGATTCACGGGCTTCAGGTGTTCCACAGCTCGATCTCCCCCAGGATCAGCAGCGGCGTCGCGTACGGGTCGGAAATGAGGATCGAGGGAGCGCTTGCCTCGAAGGATCAGCCGACCTCGGTGGAATTCACGATGGTGAACCTCCCGTTCGAGCCGTCGGCTAGGCCCCCTCTTCCCTTCGAACTGATGACAGACGGATACCGGCTTCGCTTCTCGCCACTTCCGGACTACGAGCAGACTCATGAGAGGTTGAAGCATCTGTCCGGAGTGGCTCCCACGGCCGCGTGCGCCGCCGCGCGTCCAGATCAGGGAATCGTGAGCCCCGAGGAGGTGGCCGGAACGGTCGGCTCGGTCTGCACCGCGCTCTCCTTGGCTACTGGCAATAAGGTGGCTTGGATCAATTGGCGAACAACGGGTCAACAAGCGTTCACGACGAAGTTGCATGCCTCGGCAGCCATCAGAAGTTTTGGGAACACAATCATGGCCCTTGGGTGGCAACTCGACTTCGAGGACGTGGTGCGAGGTTGGTTGGCCTTGACTTACGAAGGAAAGCGATACTTGTCGCCGTTGGTTGACTACTTTCTTGATGCGGCGGGGGAGGGAACTTACCTGCAAACGCGCGCGCTGACAACCGCTAGCCTGTTGGATTCGGTCACTAGCCACTACGCCGAACGGACAGGCTCTGGGTTTCTCTTCGGGGACGGCGAGTGGGGGACCATGAAATCGAAGTTGAGGGGGAACCTGAAGGAAATACACCCTCTACTCGAATTGAACATGAACGCGCTGCGTCGCCGCCCGTTCAAAGAGAATCTAGCAAGGCTGTTCAGCGATCACGATCTTCCCGTAGAAGACGTTGACAAAATTGTGAGAATCAGGGATAGGCTGATTCACAGCGGTGAGTTCCTCAAGGGCACGCGCCCATGGGACCAGTACTTGACGTTGCTTCGAGCCGCGTATGCGACCCTCTCTCGCCTCGCGGGATACTCAGGCGATATTTGGGCTAGGTTGACGTGGCGTCAACGCGGAGAAGACTGACCGCCTCCGGCAGCGGCAGCTCGCGCTGGCCGGCGTCGGCCATGTTGCGAAGCTGCACCGTTCCTGCCGCAAGCTCCCGCTCGCCCAGAATCAGCACCCACTTCGCGCCCAGGGCGTCGGCCTGGCGCATCTGCGACTTCAGGCTGCGCTCGCCGGTGGCAAGCAGCGTCGGTACCCCTTCGCGGCGCAGGGCGTCGGCCAGCTTCAGCGCCTCGACGCGCGCGGCCGGACCCTGGAAGGCGACGTAGGCGTCCGGCGCGTCGGGCGGTGCAGCGGCCACCTTTTGCTCCTTCATGTTCAGGATGATGCGCTCGATGCCGGTGGCGAAGCCGATGGCAGGCGTGGGCGGGCCGCCCAGCTCTTCGATGAGGTAGTCGTAGCGGCCGCCGGCGCCGATGGTGCTCTGGGCGCCGCCGCCGCGCGGCTGAATCTCGAAGACGGTGCGGGTGTAGTAGTCGAGGCCGCGCACGAGATGGGGCGTGAGGTCATACGGGATGGCCAGGGCGTCGAGGAAGCGGCGGACGTCGGCGAAGTGCGCGGCGCAGGCGTCGCAGAGATAATCGACGATGGAGGGGGCGCCGGCGACGATGGGCTGGCAGCTCTCCTGCTTGCAGTCGAGCAGGCGCAGAGGGTTGCGCTCGTAGCGGTCGCGGCAGTCGCGGCAGACGGAGGTCAGGTGCGGCTGGTAGTACGCTTTCAGCGCTTCGAGGTAGCGCGGGCGGCAGTTGCGGTCGCCGATGCTGTTCAGCATGAGGACGAGGTCGCGAAGGCCGAGGTCGGCGAAGAGGCGCCATAGCAGGTCGATGACCTCGGCGTCGACGGCGGCGTCCGCGGCGCCGATGGCTTCGACGTCGAACTGGGTGTGCTGGCGCCGGCGGCCGGACTGGGGGCGCTCGTAGCGGAAGGCCGGCGACAGGCAGTACAGGCGGACGGGCTGCGGCAGGTTCTTCATGCCGTGCTGAAGATAGGCGCGACAGATGCTGGCAGTGCCCTCCGGCTTGAGAGCGAGGCGGTCGCCGCTGCGGTCTTCGAAGACGTACATCTCTTTGCGCACGACGTTGGAGCCCGCGCCGGCGCCGCGTTCGAAAAGGGCGGCCTCTTCGAAGACTGGCGTATCGATGCGGGCGTAGCCGAAGAGGCGGCAGAGGCGCTCGGCGGCGTCGATGGCTTTTCGCCAGTAGGGCTGCTCGGGCGGGAGCAGGTCGGCGGTGCCACGAGGGGCGGAGATCAAAGGTTCACTCTCCTGTGTTCCTGCAGTGCACTCGCGAGGCGGGCAAGATGCCCGCCCTACGCGGGTCTTTCGGCGGCACGTCATCGGAGCGGGCAGGATGCCCGCGCTACGCGGTTCGTGGGGCCGAAGGTCAGCGCAAGCATAGCGAAGGGACGGCGGCGTTGTAAAGGCAGCGCTCGATTAAAAGGGCTTGCCCCGGTATGCTAGAGTTGATCAGGAGACTTCGATGGTCGCGACGATAGACGAGCTGCTCGAACGGGCCAAATCGTACCTGCCGGCCGACAGGGCGCAGCTTGTGGAGGAGGCGTACCGCTTCGCGGAGGAGTGCCATCGCGGCCAGCTACGAAAGACAGGCGACCCCTACATAACTCATCCCCTCGGTACAGCTGCCACCGTCATCGAGCTGCAACTCGACGCGTCGGCCGTGGCGGCTGCTCTCATCCACGACGTGCAGGAGGACTGCGGCGTCTCGAACGCGGAGGTGGCGAAGCGTTTCGGGCGGGAGGTCGCGCACCTCGTCGATGGTGCGACGAAGCTGGAGAAGATCGCCTGGAAAGCGCCGGAGGGAGCGGTCGGCGACCGGGCGGCCCAGGCGGAGAACCTGCGGAAGATGTTCCTGGCGATGGCGCGGGACGTGCGCGTCGTCATCATCAAGCTGGCAGACCGGCTACACAACATGCGCACGCTGTATGCGCTGTCGCCGGAGAAGCAGCGGCTGGTGGCGCAGGAGACGATGGAGATCTACGCGCCTCTGGCCGGTCGGCTTGGCATCTGGCAGATCAGCCGTGAACTGGAGGACCTATCTTTCCGCTATCTGGACGAGGAGCGGTACCGGCAGATGGCGAATCTGCTGGCGTCGAGCCGGGCAGCGCGCGAGAAGTACATATCGCAGGTGGAAACGATCCTTCGTAAGGAACTCGACAAGAACGGCATAGCGGCCGAGGTGCAGGGGCGGGCCAAGCACCTGTACAGCATCAGCCAGAAGATGGCGAAGTACGCGAAGCAGGGCAAGACCTTCAACGAGATATATGACCTTCTGGCGCTGCGCGTCCTCGTCGAAACGGAGGCGGACTGCTATCGGACGTTGGGCGTCGTTCACAACATCTGGCGGCCGATTCCGGGCCAGTTCGACGACTACATCGCGAACCCGAAAGAAGGCGTCTATCGCTCGCTGCATACGACCGTGCTCTGCCTAAACGCGCGGGCGCTGGAGGTGCAGATCCGGACGCACGAGATGCACCGGCTGGCGGAGTACGGGGTCGCGGCGCACTGGCGCTATAAGGAGGGCGGCAAGCGCGACCATCGCTTCGAGGAGCGGGTGGCCTGGCTGCGGCAACTGCTGGAATGGCAGCGCGACATGGCGGCGGCCGACGACTTCGTCGAGCTGGTGAAGACGGACCTGTTCCAGGACCAGGTCTTCGTTTACACGCCGAAGGGCGAGGTGAAGGACCTGCCGATCCGCTCGACGCCGATTGACTTCGCCTATCGCATTCACACCGACATCGGGCACCGCTGCATCGGTGCGCGGGTGAACGGACGGCTCGTGCCGCTCAACTACCAGCTTCAGAACGGCGACATGGTCGAGATCCTGACGAGCAAGGCGCCGCGCGGCCCTTCGCGCGACTGGCTGAACGCGGACCTGGGCTACGCGATGACCAGCCATGCTCGCGAGAAGATACGCGGCTGGTTCAAGCTGCAGGAGCGGGCGGCGAACGTGGAACGCGGTCGCGACCTGCTGCACAAGGAGCTGCGCCGGCTCGGGCTGAGCGTCGCGGAGGCGCAGGAGCTGCTGCTGCGGTCGTTCAAGATCGACGAGATGGACGAGTTCCTGGCGGCGCTGGGCTACGGCGGCATCAGTCTGAATCAGATCTCCTCGAAGCTGGCGCCGCTGGTGCAGCCGGAGGCGCAGCCGGAAGAGCTTGCGGTCGAAGCGCCCCTGAGGCCCGTCTATACTGCGAACGTCGAGGTGCTGGGCACGGGTGATCTGCTGACCCAGCTTGCCCGCTGCTGCAACCCCGTGCCGGGCGATCCGATCATCGGCTACGTGACCAGGAGCCGCGGCGTTACGGTCCATCGGAGCGATTGTGGCAATGTGTTGCGGGAAGACGAGACGGAGCGCCTCGTCGAGGTGCAATGGGGACGCAGGGGACAGCTCTATCCGGTCGCGGTGCGCATCGAAGCGTGGGACCGCGTTGGGCTGCTGCGGGACATCGGCAGCATTGTCGCCGAGGAGAAGGTGAACATGTCGGCGGTCCGCACGCAGGAGCACAACGACCACACTGTAAGCGTCTTCCTCACGCTGATGACCGAGGGGGTCGACCAGCTCACGCGGCTTCTGAGCAAGCTGGAGGTGGCGCGCGGCGTCTTTTCCGTCGACCGGCACTTCGAGGGCGGCGAGCCTGGACGGGCAAGCGCTGCGAGGACCGGCCACGACGTGGCGTCGAAGCCGGGCGCCTAGCAGCCGCCGGATTCCTCAGTTCCGCCGCCCCAAAACATTGCGGGCGCCCACTTGAGAAGCCTCCGCGAAGATGGTAGTTTGGTGTTATGAGGGATCAAGCAGCCATCACCATTCAGGGACTGAGCAAGCGCTACGGCGACGTCGTCGCCCTCGACAACATCGACCTTGAGGTGGAGCGCGGCACGGTGTTCGGGCTGCTCGGCCCCAACGGCGCCGGCAAGACGACCTGCGTGCGCATCCTCACGACGATTCTCCGGCCCGACGGCGGTCACGCGAGCGTTCTCGGCCACGACGTCGTTCGGGAAGCGGGGACGGTCCGCTCCCTTATCGGCCTGGCGGGCCAGTACGCGGCGGTGGACGGCAACCTGACGGGCCGTGAGAACCTGCGCCTCATCGGACGGCTGACGCACATCCCCCGACGGGAGATAGCGGCCCGCGCGAAAGAGCTGCTGACTTCGTTCGGGCTGGCGGACGCCGGGGACCGGCTAGTGCGCACCTACTCGGGCGGCATGCGGCGTCGCCTTGACCTGGCGGCGGCGCTGGTCCACCGGCCGGAGGTCGTCTTTCTCGACGAGCCGACGACAGGGTTGGACCCGCAGGGACGTCTGCAGATGTGGGCCGTCATACGCCAGCTCGTCGCGGATGGCACGACGGTGCTGCTGACCACGCAGTACCTGGAGGAGGCCGACCGCCTGGCGCAGTGCCTGGTGGTGGTGGACCACGGCAAGATTATCGCGGAAGGGACGTCGGTCGAGCTGAAGGCGCGCCTGGGCAACACGGTGGTTGAGGTGGAACTCGGCGACGAAGCGGACGTGATCCGGGCGCAGCAGATGCTGGCGCACGTCAATGCCGAACGAGACGGCAACTCCGTCCGCTTCAGCACGAGCGACGGCGCCCGCTCGCTGGTCGAGAAGCTCTGCTCGCTGGAGGACGCCGGCCTGAAGCTCGCCAACCTGACGGTGCGCGAGCCCAGCCTCGACGACGCGTTCCTGGCGCTGACGGGCGAGCGCCCCGAGGGGTCGGGCTCGGACGACGGCGGAGAGGAGCGACGATGACATGAGCGCAAGCGGTCGCGCCGTTTTCAGGCAGCCAGGCGGCATCCAGGGCATCGCCAACGCGCTATCCGACATAGAGGCGGTGGCCGGCCGAAACCTGCTCACCTACGTGCGGGTGCCGCAGTTGCTGATCTTCTCCAGCATTCAGCCGGTGATCTTCGTGCTGCTGTTCCGCTACGTGTTCGGCGGCGCCGTCAAAGTCCCGAACGGCAACTACGTCGATTTCCTGATGCCGGGCATCTTTGTCCAGACGACCGTGTTCGGCGCCATAGGCACGGCGGTCGGCCTGGCCACCGACCTGCAGAGCGGCCTGCTGGAGCGATTTCGCTCGTTGCCGATGTCGCGGGCGGCGGTGCTGGCGGGCCGGACGACGGCCGAACTGGGGCGAAATGCGGTTGTGCTGGCGCTGATGCTCATCGTGGGGTTTGCCGTCGGCTGGCGACCGCACACCGACGCGCAGTCATTCATCGTCGCGATGGCCCTCGTGCTTCTGTTCGGCTACGTGTTCTCGTGGATATTCGCCGGCGTTGGGCTGTTGACGCGCGATCCGGAGTCGGCACAGGCGGCGTCATTCCCGGTGCTGGCGATACTCGTGTTCGCGTCGTCGGCGTTCGTACCGACTTCGACGATGCCCGGCTGGTTGCGGGTGTACGCGGACCATCAGCCGGTGTCGGTCACGATATCGGCGGTGCGCACGCTGCTGCTGGGCGGCTCGGCGTGGCCCGACGTATTCAAGACGCTGGCCTGGATGGCAGGCATTCTGGCTGTGTTCGCGCCGCTTTCGGTGTGGCGATACCAGCGGACGACGTAGAGGCGTCGGCGTTCGAGCTAAAGAGGTCGAAGTGAGGAACGTCTTCCTGGTCGCGCTTGTCGTGCTGGTGGGGTTGCTGTGGAGCGGGACGATTCATGCGGAGATGAAGTGGACGGCGACGATGTTCGGGTTGGCGCTGTTTTCGCTAATGGCGAACGAGGGGATTTACGCCCGGCCGCACAAGCGCCACTAGCCCGATTACCCCAAACCGCTCGTAAGATGGCAAAGCCGAGGTCTTGCAGCTTCGGCGTCGCTTATTTCCGCTTCGATGGTCGGCGGGCGGCGCAGCGCCCCTTGTCTCACGTAGCATGGATGTGCGATAAAGGGGCGAATGCTCGCCAAAGTACTTTCTTGCGCCGTGGTCGGCCTCGAAGGCGCCGTCGTCGAAGTCGAGGTCGATATTGCCTCCGGGCTCTCCGCGTTCTACATCGTCGGGCTGCCGGACACCGCCGTCCAGGAGGCGAAGGAGCGCGTGCGCTCGGCGGTGCGCAACTCCGGCCTCCAGTTCCCATCGCGGCGCATCACCGTCAACCTGGCGCCGGCGGACATCAGGAAGGAAGGGCCTGCATACGACCTGCCGATAGCCGTCGGCATCATGCTGGCGTCGCAGCAGGTCGTCGCCGACCTTTCGAATGCGCTCTTTCTCGGCGAGCTGGCGCTGGACGGTCAGGTGCGCCACGCGCACGGCATCCTGTCGATGGTCGCGCTGGCGAAGGAGCTGGGGCTGGCGACGGTGTTCGTGCCGGAGGCGGACGCAGCGGAGGCGGCGCTGATCGAAGGGGTGACGGTGCTGCCCGTGAAGTCGCTGTCGCAGCTTGCGGCGCATCTTAGTGGATTCGAACCCATCGCGCCGTTCGTCGCAGGGGCGCTCGAGGCCGCGGTCGAGGAGCCGGTCTGGGACGGCGCCGATTTCGCGGACATCAAGGGACAGGAGCACGTGAAGCGCGCGCTGGAGGTGGCGGCGTCCGGCGGACACAACCTGCTGATGACGGGCCCGCCGGGAAGCGGCAAGACGCTGCTGGCGCGGGCGATGCCTTCGATACTGCCGCCGATGAGCCCGGAAGAGGCGCTGGAGGTGACGAAGATCTACAGCGTCGGCGGGCTGCTGCCGGCGGACACGCCGCTGATCCGGCGACGACCGTTCCGGTCGCCGCACCACACTGTGTCGCACGCGGGGCTGGTCGGCGGCGGACGGCAGGTGCGCCCGGGCGAGATAACGCTGAGCCATCGCGGCGTCCTCTTCCTGGATGAGCTGCCGGAGTTCGGGCAGACGGTGCTCGAGGTGCTGCGCCAGCCGATGGAGGACCGGATGGTCACGATCAGCCGCGCCCACGGCACGACGACGTTCCCCAGCAACTTCATGCTCGTCGCGGCGATGAACCCGTGCCCCTGCGGCTTCTACGGCGACCCGACGAAGGAATGCAGCTGCTCGGAATCGACTGTCAGCCGCTATCAGAAGCGGATCTCCGGGCCGCTGCTGGACCGCATCGACATCTTCGTCGAGGTGCCGCGGGTGGAGTACGAGAAGCTGGCGGCGATGTCGCCGGGCGAGCTGTCGGCGAAGGTGCGCGAGCGGGTGAAGGCGGTGCGAAAGCGTCAGGCGGCGCGGTTCAACGGGACGCGGCTGACGTGCAACGCGGAGATGACGCCGACGGAGGTGCGGGAGTACTGCCAGTCGAGGCTATCGGAGCCGGCGACGGGGCTGCTGCGGCTGGCGATGAACCAGCTGGGCCTTTCGGCGAGGGCGTTTCACCGGGTGCTGAAGCTGTCGCGGACGATAGCGGACCTGGCGGGAAGTGATGAGATCGGGCCGTCGCATCTGGCGGAGGCGGTGCAATATCGGCACAGGGGGGCGTGAGCTGCTTTCCCCCGAAAGACTTGTCGAACGCCGTAGGAGGCGTTATAATAGACCAGCGCAGACCAGAATAGAGGTGTCATCGTGAAGCAAGTCGGAGTCTATGAAGCGAAAACACATCTTCCCAGCCTTCTTGACGAGGTCGAGCAGGGCGAGACAATAACAATCACCCGTCATGGGCGGCCGATAGCCCGGGTTGTCCCGATCAGGGAACGGCGGAGCGTGCACGAAACCATCGAAGCCATAGAGGCGTTTCGCAAGGGCCATACTCTCGGCGATATCTCAATCAAGGAGGTCATAGAGGAGGGGCGAATATAGTGCCGTTCGTGCTTGATGCTTCTGTCGCACTGGCCTGGTGCTTCGAGGACGAGAAAGACGCTTCCGCTCATCGGATTCTCCGTCGGTTAGATGACGAGTCGGCCGTTGCGCCAAATATCTGGTTTCTGGAAGTGGCCAACGGTCTCCTGCTTGCCCAGAGGCGTGGACGTTTGAGTCAGGCTGAGCTGTCACAAGTTGTGGGGTTCCTGAGAGACTTGCCGATTGCCTGCCATGAAGTGAATCTCGAACTAGCTCTTGGTTCGGTCTTGGAGCTCGGAGAAAGGCATGAGTTGAGCGCCTACGATGCGGCCTACCTGGACCTCGCCATGCGAACCGGATTGCCGCTGGCGACACAAGACAACGCGCTGCGCGCCGCGGCAGAACAGGTGGGCGTTTCTCTGCTGGTCTAGACCGTTCAGCCGTCTACCGTCGCTGCGGCGAGCGCTTCATCGTCCAATAGTGGAAGCCACTGTTCGGCAGGTCGCCTTCCTCCACCACCTGGAAGGCGTGTCGCTGGTAGAACGGCACGTTCTTGGCCTTGTCGGCTTCCAGGTAGCACGGCAGCCCTTCACGGTCGGCGACGGCGAACACCGGCTGCATGAGCGCGCCGCCGACGCCCTGGCCCTGTTGCAGCGGGTCGACGCCGAGCGTCCACAGGTACCAGTGGCGCTCCGGCGCGTCGCGCTGACGCAGGCCGTCGAAGTGGCGCTTCATGAGCATGAGGCGCTGGAACGCTTCCTGACCCATCGCCTGGGGCATCTCCATCATTCCGGCGGCGGTGAGCGTCTCGCGGGTCATCGGTGGGCTGTCCGGCGGGAGCCAGATGGCGGCGCCGTCGACGGAATCGGCGGTGGTGTAGACTTCGCCGAAGAGCAGACCGTAGCGGGTCGTGCGGTCGAACATCCAGGTCAGCGGGCGGGCGCGGGTCGCAGCGTCGGGCAGGAGAAAGAGCGCCATCGGGTTGTCGAAGAAGGCACGCCCCAGCATCTTGCCGGCGGCTTCGACTTGCGGCGCTTCAAGGCGCCGGATATCGGCGATGGAGCTCATGGTCAACGTCCTCGGCAGCGATTCTACCCGGCTGAGCGGCGTCGCGCCACGGTCGGCAGCAAGCGGGTCTCGTTGTGATAAGCTTCAGATAGGAGACCCGCCTTTCGACCGGACTGCGAAGGAACGCATTGCGCCGAATCCGACCCGTCTACCTGCTTCCCGCCGTGCTGGCGATGGCGCTCGTCCTCACGCCTAAAGACATTCCCTTCGACGGCGCGGGGATCGCGTTCATCGGTGACAGTCTGACGCTTGGAGCGGCCGCAACGTCGCCGGAGCACGCCTTCCCCTCGCTCGTCTCCGAAGACCTCGACGAGCTCGGCGTGGAGGAGGAGGCGCGGTTGTTCCTCTCGTTCGACCCGAGCACTGATATCGTTGCGGCGCGGGACGCCATGAAGCACGACCGTCGTTTCGTGATCATCGAGCTGGGCGTGCACGCTGTGATCGACCAGCAACTTACTGCCGCGCAGTTCCGTCTGATGTACGCGTCGCTGCTGGACTGCGTGACGGGCGGGGACACTGTCGTCGTCGCTGGCACGGTGCCGTGGATCGGCTTCTCTCTCGATTCGATTGACTATCAACGCGGGGACCTGTTCAGCCAGATAATCGCGCAGGAGGCGTCGAAGCGAGGCGTGGCGGTTGCCGACATCTGGGATGCGACGAAGCTTCAGCTGAGCCTAATTTCGACGCCGCTGGACAAGACGTTCCTCGGCACCGGGGAGGGCGACAACATTCATCCCAACAACGCCGGGCACGCAGTGATAGCGCAGGTCTACGAGCAGGCGATCAAGAAGGAGCTGGCGGACCCGCCGAATCGGCCGTTCGACCGGCAGTGCCACTAGGTGCGCGGCCGTGGGGCCTTGTCAGGCTGGGAAACGAGGCGGTAAGATGGCTGCGGGCCCCCGTAGCTCAGTCGGATAGAGCGCCGGCCTCCGGAGCCGGGTGCGTGGGTTCGAGTCCCGCCGGGGGTACCATACCTACACAGACAGACCTTCTGCACATCTCCCGCCGCATTGCGAACAGCGGCTGGAACTCCGGCCAGGGATGGACCCACAACCGCTTTCTTCTCGTGTCCGTCCCCACCCTCTCGAACAAGATCCGGCAGGCCTCGCGCTGCTCCGCCGTCGTCATCCCGACCCAGAGTTGACCGAAGCTGGCCAGCCGCTCCCCGGCGAAGCGAATTGCGTCGGGCGAGCCGGTCGGCAGGCGGGCCAAACGATCGTCAATGGCTTGTAGCTCGAACCGCCATTCTTGCTCCGACAGCGCGTTCTCCAGGTAGGCGGTGGTCACCCTTCGCCTCCTCGCCTCCAACTCCCTTCGTTCGCCGTCATCCACCTTCGGCATCCGCCGCGCTTCCCGGTCGACCTCTGCCAGCCACCCGTAGTCGAGTGCCATCCCCTGGATGATCCCATCGACTTCTGCTTCAGCCTCTTCGCACCGCCACATCTTACCGGCGACGCTACAGGCTCGCCCCCGCAGGTGGGATACCTCGCGGTAGTAGAAGCGGGCGTTCCCCCTGCCGCATCTGGTCTGGTGGATAGGGCCGCTCGTTGTGAAAGGGACGGTTGACTCTTCGGCGAAGATTACGCCTATATACGATCTCCATGCGGATCAGGAAGCGGTAGAAGGAACTCAGGCAGGCAAGCCTGGAGCCGATCGTGATTGCCGAGGGCTCTTTGCCTGAGAGCCCTTTGCCGTAGGCCCATGTGAAAACCTCCTGGCTTGTGATTCTGTCGGGCGCCTTGCCGATAGCCCCGAAGAAGTGCTGGAGGGTTCGGGAGTAGCCTTCGACTGTGCGTCTTGAGCCGCTGCGCCTCTCTTTTTCTGCAAGAAATGCATAGAGGACGCGTTCCCAGCCTGCTGCTTCTTCGCCGATCGGAATGATGGTTGCCGTCATCGTGATCACCTCGCAAACGTAGAATCACGACCATATTCGCTTATTGTGCGCGGAAGTCAAGCCGAGAGGGCATTGTGGCTCCGCCAGGCCCTTCGACCGCCGCTCCGACTCGTGTTAGGATCCTGACGAAAGCGGAAGGAGGGGCACAATGGCGCGCAAGGATAAGGGCGGCAAGAAGGTAAAGAAGCCCAAGCAGGACAAGGTCAAGAAAGCGCAGGGCGGGAAATAGGGCGACATCGATGTCCTAGACGGACCGGTTTGCTGTAGCGCGTCCGCGAGGCCGCTGCTCGGGGGCGATGAAGCTGTGCTCTTGACCGCACACACAGACGATCGCGAGCGTCGGTGCCAGATGCGGACGGGGTGATGGCAAATCTACGGGGAGATTAGACTACTCCACGTTGTTCGTGTCAGTTTCATCTATCCGCCACCCGGAGGCCAGCTTGAGGGCGAACGCGGACTCAAGCTGATACGGCCGATCGTGAGGGCCGGGACCGAGCAGCCAGGACTGTCGCTGAACATGTGAGGCGCTGAGCACCTTCTCGATGTCTTCGCGGCTGACCTCCGTCATGTTCATGGCGACAGCGTGGGTCATCCAACTGACTTCAGGCACGCGCTGAAACCGAAGCTGATATACGATGTCCAACGCGCGCCCTAGAAAGACGCAGCCCATGAAGGTCCTCACCAGCAGCCTCACTAGATGTCGGTCCTGCGCGGGCAGCTCATAGCGTTCCCCGAGATCGTCGGGGTTGACGTGAATCGTGAGGATGTTTCCCGCCCCTGTCCTGCTTCGCCTCAGAGTGACGAATAGGCCGTGCTTAGTCTTGTTCCATGCCCTCCAGAGACCCAGGTCGCCTGACCTTGTCCAACTCTGCGCCCCCGAGAAGAGAGCGTTAGACAGTCTGGCCAGTTCATCGATGTCCCGCCGCAGTCGGTCTCGGCTGGAAGGGTGGACTGCCTCCCAGTTGTCCCGATCTCTGTACGGGAGACCAAGCCGCCGTGCGAGGCTCTCGCCGGTGTGACCATCCTCGGGGACGCTGAGTCGTTGCAGATGGCCGACGCGATGTCGGTGACCGACGGCCCGCTCTCTGTCGAGGAGCTGTGTGACGTTGCCTTCACGTCGGACCCACTTCTGCAGGACATGCAGCCAGATCGCGATGTCCTCGTACGTGTTCAAGTATGTCTGGATCAGGTCCAGCGCCAGTGAAGCGCGCAAGTTCGCCTGCTCCTTCGGAGTTCGCTTGAACTGCTCTCGTAGACCCCAGGCAACGCGTGCGCGGTGCAGCGCTCCGAACTCAATGAAGTTCTCTAGGAACTTCATCTCACGGTTGGCCTGCTCATCCATTGACGTGCCCTCTGTGGCGCGACTCTCGGTCACGTCATCCATCTCGCGCTGGTGTCTTCCATGACGACTAGGTTGGCGCACCTAGTGACTGAAGCGCAAGGGACAGACACTAAATTGCATTAGTGTCGAAGGAAGTCAAGGCCGTCGCAGACCGACTGGCGCGCTGAATGAAGGGGCATCGCGCTCGGCCCGTAATGAAGGAGCGTGCGGACGCCTGTGCAAGCTTTGCGAACAGGAAGACATTCTGACACCAGCCTTGCCAGGCCGTGAGCGCGATAGTAGGATAGGGGGCTGCGCAAGTCGAGTGCGCTGGGAGGTGTGTGCGGATGAGGTGGCTCGACGCAACGCTGATCCTGCTTGTTAGGGAGGAAAAGGAGGGGCAGCATGGGCGAAGGAGGCAGAGACATGATACGCCTATATTTGGCTCTCACCGTTGCCTTGCTTCCAATGGTGGCCTGCGGCAGTCATACGCCGAACGGATCGGCTAGCACGCCGGTCGGGCCGGTTGCGTCAGTCAGGTCAGACTCATCCAGCTTCGCTGTCATTACTCTGGACTTTCAGACGCTGCAACTGAAGAACGCCTATGTGACGTATCATCAGGCATGTGACGCCCATCATCAGCCGGTCAGTGATGACGAGTTGCAGAGCAAAGCCATCAGGTTCTTCGCTGCAACAGACGAGTACGGGTCTGGCCCGTTCATGGTCTCGCATGTTGCTGATTTCGCAGTGCTCGAAAGGCCCCCGGTCGATTTTGGCGGCGTGGCGGTTTTTGACCCCTGTAGCGGCCTAGTGCTATTTGCCGGGAACATAGTCTGGGCTGGCCGCGGGGGGCAAGTGTATCCCGCCGATCCTATTCCGGCCGACCGTCTGCAGCGCACGTCAAACCAAGCGCCACCGCCTAGTACGATCGGCGTCGCGGGGACTCAGTTCCCAGCCGATCAGAAGGACGCTCTCGCTGCGTGGGATTCCGTGAGGGATCTGAACCTAGTGAATGACCTCGCGGTTCCACCCTACAGCGTCGCGGTGTATCTGTATCCGCGCACTGTCGGGGACTTTGACCCAGCCGCCGCCGACTGGGTAATTCTCATTCATCATGATCCGACCGGGTGATCGGCGTCGCCCACATCTGGCCGCACAGAGCGGGACGCACACGAAGACCTGATTGTGTTCTTGTTCCTGCGGAACCGAAACTCCCCTCGGACGATTTGCCACCCTCCGCCATCCGCGAGGTTTCGAATCCTCTCAGCAAGGCACAGTCATGTGGCGGCGTTGGCCTTAACGTCGCACTGACAAACGACACCCCGTTCAATCGGTTGGCCCGACCTGGCCTTGCCACCGCGAGCAGCGTAGGCACCGAAGCACGTCCTTGTCGATGGGTGTAGGGTTTCAGGAGATGTGAGACAGAAGGGAGGTGAATAACGTCGGGCCTGGGCTGTAGGCTAACGGAAAACGAAGCCCAATAACCTACAGGAGGCCCGACATGCACAAAGCTCGCACACCCTGGCCCATCCAGACAAGAGCCGCCTACATCGCTGCGTTCGAGGAGGCGCGTCGGCAGTATCCCAGGCTCAGCGCCCGCATCTTTTGCCAGGCGGGAGAGGTGCCCCATTCGACCTTCTCTCGCTGGTGGGCGGCCTGGCGACGCCACGACAGGAGAGCGCTATCAGACCGCTCCCGCAGGCCTCACCGCTCGCCTACGGCCCTTTCAGGGCATGTTCTAGACATCATCCGCGGCGCCCATCGTAAATTCGGCTTCGGAGTAAAGAGGCTCCACGCGTATCTGACAAAGGCCGGGCTGATTACCTGCAGCGTTTCCAGTGTCTACAGAGTTCTCCGTCGCGCCGGCGCCCTCCTTGCCTGTCCCCGTAAACCTAAGCGTCTCTGGCTGCACTACGCCAAAGCTTCCCCCGGTGATCGGGCTCAGATGGACCTGCTCTATCTGCCGGAGGGTCGCTACCAACTGACCCTGGTCGACGATTGCAGCCGCGTTCTTGCCGCAACGGTTCTTTCCAGGCGCACCTGCGCCGCTGTCTGCAAAGCCCTGCCGTGCCTCCTGGAGACCATCCCGTTCGCAATTCGCTGCCTCCAGACTGATAACGGCCCTGAATTCTCAGGCGACCTCACTGCCCTTCTGAGGCGAAGAGGCATTCGCCACGTCCGGATCAGACCCAGGACGCCTCATCTCAATGGCAAGGTGGAGAGAGTGCAGAGGACGATGCGAGAGGAGTTCTGGGATGGCGTTCTGGCGGGAACGGTCTTGGAGTGGGAGAAGGGGTTGCAGGCGTATGTGCGCTTCTACAACAAGAAACGGCTGCACAGTGCTCTTGGCTACAGCGCGCCGCTCGTGTACGCTCAGGAGCGTCTACCTCAGGCCCGGATCTACCACATCTCCTGAAACCCTACACCTACCGTCGCTCCTCTGCTCGTAGATGCCGCCCGCGTAGTAGGTCCAGCCACCTTCGCTGGAGCCCTCGGCGGCGAGATTGCCCTTGTCATCATACGTGTAGTAGGTAGTCGTTGGGTACCCGTTGGCATCAGCCGAGTCGCGGCGGATGAGCCTGTTGTCGCCGTCGTAGGCAAGAGACAGGCCATTGCTCTTCACCAGGTTACCGTTGGCGTCGTATTGATTCCAGGAGTCGTTGTAGTTGGAGGACACCATACTGGTAGGCGCTTGTAGGTGAAGGGGGTCGATGTATTCCATGACTGAGGCGACGGAGCCCTCCGACCTGGCGCCCAACCTGCCATCCGGGTAGTACTCGTAGCTGGCGTAGTAGCCGCCCGAGTTCGGAGTGGCCGGCGCGGCCGAGGCGAGGCGGTTGAGGCTGTCGTACTCAAAGACAACGTCGTCCGCCGGGATGACGGTGTTGTCCGTGATGCGGTGGACATTGCCGTAGCTGTACTCGTAATCAAGGTCCTGAACGTTGCCAGTAGTCGCACTGCCCGTGGTCACATTTGTTACCCGGCCCATGTTGTCGTAGGTGTAGCCGGTGGTCATCGTGCCGCCATCGCGATGCCAAACAAGTCCCCTGCGCCTCGACCCGAACGGGTAGTTCCTAGGGCTTCGCTGGGCGCTTCCAGCGTTCATCGCGGACGACAAGGCCCACGATCGCGGCTGCCGCTATCGCATACAACGGCAGGTAGAACAACCAATCGCTGACCGATTCGGCAATTGTCGAGACCAACGGTACCATAAACGCAATGGCCCCGCCCCAAAGAATCGACCTGGCAGTCCACTTCCCCTTTCTTACGAGGACGAGCAGACAAATGGTGGCAGCAAGAATGGCGACTTCGATCGGGACGAGGAACCCCAGGTTCTGCAACATTTCTCACTCCTTTGGGCCGCCCGAACCGCTAGGAGGCGATTCGCACGCTTCGGCCCCTTCGGCATAACCCGAGTACAACTTTGTCAAGGATTGGGGCGAGTACCTTCCCCTCGAACCATTTTGTTACCGGATTCCCAGGGAGAGGCAACACGGCCAATATGTCACGGGCCTTCCCCTGGGAAGGTGAGCAACGCCCGCTACGAACATCCTGGCTGGTATCACGCCATTTTATGAAGGTGCCAGCGCCGTAGGCAGCGACCCCGGCAACACACAGGCTGCCGGTTACCACGGTAAAACCAGCGGGGCATGCCTTAGAGGCAACGAACAGACCGGCGATCTGTAGTCCAGTGCCAATTTGCTGTGGGTCGGTGACGTAGTCGATGCCCTTTTCGACGAGATTTCCCGCGAAATCCTTAGCCTTGTCCCAGGGGAACAGTCCGTAGGGGTCGCTTAAGAGAGCAGGGTCATTCAGGACGTAGGCGTACAGGTTGAGAGCCTGCGGGTTCATCGGGTTTCCTGGCAGCGGATCCCGGCTCAGGAAGCGCCCAATCACCGGGTCGTAGTACCGCGCGCGCAGGCGCATGCCCATAGGCCAGTGGCGATGGCAAGGAAGAGCAGCTTGTGTGGCATCATCGTCTCCCTCTGGGTGATACGCTCGGAGGCCTCGTTCCGACCACGGCTCCGGGGGTTGTGCAGCCTCGCGTTGACTGGGGGTCAGGCGAGGCAGAGCTAACCTAGGTCGGAGTTGGCGAAAGGGCCGGCTGTCCAATCACGATTGGCTGATTGCGCTTCTTGATATCTCCAAATGTCGTCTCTTCGTGGTAGAGGACGTTGCCCTGCTCGTCGGTTATTGTGACCACGTAGGGGTCCTGATCACGGCCTATCACAAACAGGTCCGATGTCGTGTGGGGTTTCACAACTCTCCCACCGCCGTTGTTAATGTCCACCACGACCGGCCGGTCAGAGTTGTTGACGTAATTGACGGTTACCCCGTGTTCGCAGGCGGTTGCGGTCGCGCAAACTAGGATCGCGACCACGACCAGCGTGAAGGACACAGTTTGTGCATTGAGTCTCACCGTCATGATGCTCAGGGCAAGGCCCTCCAGAACGCATTCGCCCAATCCCAGCTATTGTATTGATAGATAGATTTGTTGGGCCAATTGAATGGAGCGTGCGACTCTTGGTCGCATTCCGCACGGCGCGCGTCCACTTCTAACGGGCTGTTCCAGTAGCCAAACATCAACGCGCTGATGGCCACGCCTGGCAGGTAAAGTGGCCCAAGCATCTGACTCTGAAGGTAATGCTGATACTCGTGCCAGACGACGGATTGCACGAGTTCTCGAGTACTGAAGGCTATGTAGCCGGGCGTGTAGGCATCAGGGCTGCCGAGGATTCCCCCGATCAAGCTGCACATTCCCTTGCAATGCTCGTAGTACACGAACCCGTTTTGGAACGTCTTCCTGTCTCCGTTTGAGAACAGAGAGATCATGAAGGCGAGCGAATTCTGAGGCGCCGTTGCCGGGTTGTCCAGTGTGTCCTGAACGCCGGTGTTAAGATCCTGCGCCTTGTCAGAGACATAGCCGGCTACGGCCCCTGCGGCGGCCTCTATGGGATCCGTTACGGAGCTGGAACAGAGGGGCCCGACGCAAACGAGGCCGGTCGGGTCGAGCAAGAGAGTCGGATTGTTTAGCACATAAGCATATCGATTAAGGGACTGCGCAATGGCAGCGTTTGCTGGCCACGGGTCACGCGTGAGGAAGCGGCCGATCACGGGATCATAGTACCGCGCCCGCAGGAAGTACGGCGACTGGTTCACGGTCACGTCGTTCTGCTCGCGGGTGAACTTCCAGACGTTGGCGGATGCGCCCGTGTGCGTCTTCGTCGCTCCGAAGGCGTCGGCCCGGTCACTGTCCCGCCATCGTAGCGCGATGAATGCCTACTCCCGTTGCTGTGCCGACGGCTGCAGCTGCGAGCTCTCCCAATGCCCGAGGTCCGGGATCGTGCGGAAAGAGCACGTTGTCCACGAGCGGGTACACGACTAGAAAGACGAGAAACGAAGGGATCGCGTAGGTTAGCCTATGTCGAAATGACACGTGTCTGTCCTCCCATTCTTCAGTATCGGCAAGGTCCCGGGTGGGCTCCATCCCGTCGTGACCGAAACAGTGTTAGGAAGGGCTCATAACCAACGCGGCTTATCGTACGACACACGCGACCTCGCAGGGTGGGCCAGAGGGCGCGAGAGCAAGCGGCGGACTTGACACCCCCTCGTTGCAGCGAAGGCGTTCTAAGCGTGGGTATCGGTCAGCTCGACTGTGCTGCTGCGAGTTAGTCGCCGGACCCCACCGTCAAATGCTGGCGTGCCTCCCGTACGAATCCTTCCGGGTCGCAAAGGAAGACTTGAAGACTGCTTTTGTTGTCGGGCCGCTCGGCGTGAAAGACGATGCTCACCGCCGGCCTGTCTAGTGATGCTGAATTGAACAGCAGGTGATTCAGTACACGACGTTTGATCGTGCGCGGCTGTGGCTGCAGCTTGACTACCGTAAGCTGGGTCCACGGCCAGACCTTCCGCCAGAATAGGCACCTCATCATGAGACAGTCTTGTGTGAGAACCAGGCGCTTGATTGCGAATGGCACATCGATCAAGTAGCCTGCGAGAAGCCAGTACGCTCCCCACCCTGCCACAGCCCACCCGGCGGCGTATAGCGACAAGACCCCGAAAGCAAGAAGGGCAATGATCGCGAGAAGGCCCACGACAAGAATCGCGAAGTGCGCCTCGCGAAAGCCGTTGGCTCCCGGGTTCGGCCAAGCGAAAGTGTACTCCTCTCTATTGGTTTGCATACTTCTCGCCGACCATGCCGGCCGGGCAACTCAACCCGGTGCCACTTCCGGAGAAGGTTGCGCGACTTCCGCTCGCTGGGGCGCGAACCGACCCCGGATTTGATACCAAATCTTCCATTACGTCGCTAATACCGGTGAGCGTCCAGCTTGCCGCCTTATACGTCCATTGGTCGGTCGGCATGAACGAGGTGCAGGCTCCTAACACTCCGGTCCCAATAAGAACGGCTCTCTCGGGTGCATTGTCCGCCATGTAGATGCGTCCCAAAGTCGACACGGCATAGACCGCCAGCGACGCGCCGCAAAGGACATTCGGCCCTCCCGCGCAACTATAGCTCGCGACCACTTGGCTCGCCATCTGCGTCACCTGGGCAATTTCTTCCAGGTGCTTCTGATCGCTCAGGTATTCGCTGGCGCCTTCTAATCCCTGCTTGACCTCGCTGACAGCCTTTTGGGCCGCCTTCTGCGGACAGTCGCCCCAATTGTTAGGCGGCCACTTGCTGCACAGACCCCACGGGTCCACGACGACTGCTGGGTCGTTGTCCGCATACGCATACGCGTTCAGGCTGTCCGGCGAGAGGACGGAGCCTTTGAACGGATCCCGCGTGAAGAAGCGCCCCATCACGGGGTCATAGTAGCGCGCCCGCAGGTAGTACGGTGATTGGTTCACCGTCGTATCGTTCTGCTCGCCGGTGAACTTCCAGACGCTGGTAGACGTTCCCGTGTGCGTCTTCGTTGCCCCGAAGGCATCGTAGGTGTAGCTGTCGGTCACGCTGCCTGAACTGCTCGTCAGCCCCGTCGTCTCGGTCACTCAACCTTCCATAACGGTGCCGAGTCCCAGTCGCCAAGATAGAGCTGGCCGAAGAACAACCATTTACGTGCTAAGGAGTAATCGCCGCCTCCGGGGTCGGTCTGGAACGCGGGGTTGATTCTGCCGTGGCCGTCGTTGACAGGCATGGCCGTATGCAATCGTAACCTTTGTGCGGACTCATCCCAGGTCCAAGAGCCCATTCGACTGACCGGCGTGCTGTCCGGCGGCTCTTTCAACCTGACCTCTTGCAGCCAGGTCCCGTCCGGGTTGAGGGTAAGAGTCTCTGTCCCCGTGGGGTACTTGGCAACATATACTCCGACCAAGTCTGAACGAGCGAAATGCGGCGAATCCCAAGCGTGAAGAGCAACCAAAGCCACCCCTGCAGCCACCAAGAGAAGTATCCCGGCCGCGACAGCTCCAACGATTACCCGAACGGGCGTTACTCGTGGCATGTAAGGCATTCGCCAGGAACCGGCTCCTCCCAGTCAAAGACCTGGTGGATTGTTCGGAACAGTGCAGACGATCTATCGGGAACAAAGAACAAGTGGTAAAGGAAGGAGTGGAGCCCAGCGTCGTTCTCGATATGAATTCTCATCATGCCATTACCCTCTTTGGTGGCTGAAGCATTCGCGAACCCGCCCACCTGTGCTGCGGTGCTGAAGGGGTGCAAAAGCGTCTCCTGAAAAAATGCTTCTGTCGTATCGTAGTTGATGCCGGTCGTGGTTCTGCAGTTATTGGCTACGAATGCGTCGCGTATCTTTTGGGCACCGGCAGAATTCTGCATGTCACGCAGCTCCTGACCTTCCTCGTATACGCGTGTGGTTTCCCCGGTTCCTGCCACAAAGTCCATAAGGAACTTGCAGTTTGTCTCCTGACTACACGCGTATACCGCCGCAAAACCGGTGAACGGATCTCGCGTGAAGAAGCGGCCAATCACCGGGTCGTAGTACCGCGCGCGCAGGTAGTACGGCGATTGGTTCACGGTCACGTCGTTCTGCTCGCCGGTGAACTTCCAAACGTTCGCCGAAGTGCCCGTGTGCGTCCTCGTCGCCCCAAAAGCGTCGTGCGGACACACCTCAACGTCGCCGCCGGCGCCGTAGCCTCCAACGTGCCTCAAGGGCAATTATGATCGCTACCGTGGGCGCCAGCACCGCCGTGCCGAACAGGCATTTCCAGAGTGCTGTGCCTCCGATGAAAAAATTGTAGACCCAGATCCATGCGAGCCAGAACACGATGATCAGCAATACTAGAAGTTTGCCGCCCGTCAACTCAGTTCAACTCCAAGATCATCTGCAGCCGGAAAGGAACGATCCGGGGGGCCCCGCGTTGGTTGCCGACAGGGCAGCCACGCCAGCCTCCGCTATTGCGCGCCCCCAATTATAGCCTTCCCAAATCGCTCCTGCGCCGGTGAGAGTAAGGATTCCTCCCGCGACATTCCCGGTTATCTCACCTTCGCACGTAGTGTTCAACCACTTGAGCAACTTCAAGGCTGGTGACGATACTGCCAGGGTGCTAATGCATATAGCAGCGTCAACTGGGTTGTATGCGGTTCGGCAGGCGGCTTCCCGAATCAGCCCGAGGGCGGATTGCAGAGCTGCCAGCAAGGAGTCCCCGCCCGCGGTCTGGGCTGCCCACGGCCCAGGCGTCTCGGGCGGAGGGGTCGGCGCCATGATGGGCACGGGGGTGCCTCCAGAGCAGTCGCTAAAGCCGCCTTCCGACGCGCAGAGTCCTAAAAGGTCCAGGAGCAATGCTGGGTTGTTGAGAGCGTACGCGTATCTGTTCAGGGAGCGGGGACTCATCAGGTTGCCCAATATCGGATCCCGTGTGAAGAAGCGCCCAATCACGGGATCATAGTACCGCGCGCGCAGGTAGTACGGCGATTGGTTCACGGTCGGGTCCTGCAGCTCACCTGTGAAGCGGAAGTTGGTGTCCGCCGTCTCCGTCTTTGCTTTCAACGCGCCGAACGCGTCGTACCAAGAGCCCACTGATGCCAAGCCGTGCCCTACACTACACTAAGACGGTAGGTCTAGATGGAGTTGCGCTTCGCGAACGAACGAGTCCCCGTCCTGCAGATACAGCCGCACGTGGCGGACAGTCGGGATCGATGGTCCCTTGACACGTGTGCCAGCGTCGACTCGTCTCGGCAGCAGGGATACGCGAGCTGCACGGGAGAGGCCAATGTCGACGTAAGGAGTTGTCGCCTCTCCCCAATACATGAGACGCCCATAAAGGCGCCGGAGCGCTCCCCCCGTCACCCAGGATTCCAACGATACGGTTCTTACGTCTCGCCACGGATACTCCTGCCTCGATATCACACCTTTCACCACCACCTTCTCAGACAATACGACGACCCGCGATTTTCCCCAAAGCCATAGACCTGCAAGGCATGCGGCGAGGAGGACGATGGCGAATCCTTCGGTCCAGAACGCGCTCTTTCGAGACCCGATTCCGATCCCAGCCACTGTCAGGAGGGCTGCTGAACTGATGATAAACACGCCCACCATAAGTCTTCTGATCGCGCGGATGTAAGGGTTGCGGAACGCAAAAGGATAATTGTCCGAACTTGCCACCATCATCCCCTCACTTCTCTCCCCTCACGACGTTCGAGCAACTCGCTGCGCCCGCGCCATTTCCGGCGGAAGAGGCTGGCGCGCCTTGGGCTGGAGTGGAATGTGCGAATGCCACATCTGCGACTTCGCCCGCTCCTACGGCGGCGAGACTCGCAGGGCCTTCGAGCCATGCGGTGCAGATGGCGAATGCGCCACCGCCGGCAATCACTGCTCGATCGACGTTGTTATCTGCCATGTAGAAATCGATCCCTGTTGCGACCGCGTATACTGCCAGCGAAGGCCCACAAACAGCGGCCACTCCAGTCGGACACGTAACCGCCATCACCAGGCCGCTAGTCGTTCGAACTACAGAAACGGCATGCTTTGGATCGCTCAGATAATCAACCGCGCCGCCCACCACTTCGCCGGCTGCACTTTTCGCCTTGTGGCACGCTCCGCTTAGCGGTCCACAGCTAAAAAGCCCGTACGGGTCTGTATAGAGCGCTGGATTGTTGAGAACGTAAGGATATCGGTTCAACGACTGAGGGTTATCGGCGAGCGCGGGAAGAGGGTCTCGCATGAAGAACCGCCCAATCGCGGGATCATAGTAGCGCGCCCGCAGGTAGTAGGGCGACTGGTTCACGGTCACGTCGTTCTGCTCGCCGGTGAACTTCCAGACGTTGACGGAAGTGCCGGTGTGCGTCTTCGTGGCGGGATTAGCCCCGATCCACCGGCGTCGTCATGACGCCCCCTGGTGCCGCAGGTATCGTTGAGCCTCCTCAACGAAGCTCTCTGGACTCTGCAGGAACAAGGCAAAGGTCCTGTAGCCAAATGGGAGTCCAGATCCGAACCCTTCATTTCTCTCCCATCCGGAAAGGAGGGATAGGCGAACGGGCCTGCGCAGGACTACCTCTACGTGCTTTTCGTTTATGGCACCGCTCCTGAGAAACGCCTTCACACGGCGTCTCCACGTGGGGAGCGGTCCGCTGGCAACCAGTCCAACGGAGGCCACGTTCCGCCACGGGTACGCGCTGCCCGGCGTCAGCCAGAGTCGAACGACCATCTTGTCGGAATTGAGGACCACGCCCCTACCCCAGCGATACCGAAGAAAGGTGGAGAGGTACATGCCGAGACAGATGGACACGAGGAAGACAAGGCCCCACGGGTCTCCGGCGAAGCACATAAAAAGCGCGAACGGCATGCAGATGACAAACAGCAAGAGCGCGAACCGCTTTCTTGCCGCGACGGCGGGGTTGGGTTGTTCGAAAGCGTAGGTTAGCGAGCCATCACTCATCTGGCATGCACCTTCTCACCGCCGATTGGCGGTGCTGAACAACCGTTGACATCGGACTCGCTGGAAGGAGCGAGGGCTGGAGTCGGTTGTGGCGAGAAGACATCCCAAAAGTTGCTGACGGCCGTGCTGCCCTGAAAGTCGCAGACCCCAAGGACAGTTGACACGGCTTGAGACACCATGTCACGAGTGCTGCCCGTTTCCTCGACTTCCACTGCGCCGGCGGCGAAGTAGGTGATCACGGAAGCCGCACACACCACACCAGCGCCGGGAACGCCGGGAGCTACCTCGCACGAGGCAAACGCTGTGATGAGCGCAATGTTCTGGACGGTCGCCAAATTGTCCGGATCGCTTAGGTATTCGCCCGCAGCTTCTGCTCCCTGTTCTACTCCGCTGGCAACCTTTTCCGCCCCGCTGACAGCCTTCTCGGCCGCCTTCTGCGGACAGTCGCCCCAATTGTTAGGCGGCCACTTGCTGCACAGACCCCACGGGTCCACGACGACTGCTGGGTCGTTGTCCGCATACGCATACGCGTTCAGGCTGTCCGGCGAGAGGACCAAACCCTTGAACGGATCCCGCGTGAGGAAGCGGCCAATCACGGGATCATAGTAGCGCGCCCGCAGGTAGTAGGGCGACTGGTTCACCGTCACGTCGTTCTGCTCGCCGGTGAACTTCCAGACGTTGGCGGAAGTGCGCAATACCCCTTAAGTCAGAAGGCTCAGCTGGCGCCATTGGCAGGACCGAACCCGCCGTGCCGCCTCCTCGCCAGCGTAAGAAACCTCCTCGCGATCCAGATGATGTCAAAAAGCAGCCATCCTCCCCACAAGAGCGGGATCACAGCCAAGCCAGTGACAACGTTGGCCGCCGAGCGGCCCCATCTTGGGGACCGGTCGAGGTATTGCCATATCTGCATAGCGGCGAAACACATGGAAGCCAGGCCGACGAGAGTGACCAGCAGAATCCCGATCAGGCCGAGTTCATTGGTTACGTCCATGGCGATCTCCTGGGTGAAAGGTTGCCTATTACCATTCGAAATCTATCCCGTGATCGTATTTATGCATGCCGGGCAAATAGGTGGTCGGTCCGCCCGGAGGAATCGGACCAAGGCCAGGAACCAGACCGCGGATGAAGCGGGGAACCACATGGCCTTCCTTTCCCTCGTCCCAGATAGTTTCGCTCTTTACCGTGTGGCCCTCGATCAGGTCGATTAGAACGTCTCCCGCGAGGCCAATGGCTTCAGGAACAACCAATGGGAGGACCATCAGGTGGGAAAGGATCTCTCCCGGGATTCCGTACTGCGATCCGATGTAGTTGATTCCCTTGGCCGCCTCGTAACTGAGGTAGTAGATGCCGTAGGTGGGAATGGCCATCGTCTGGAGGAAGACGTCCGCCGCTTTCTTGGTACCCTCCGCAACCTTTTCCGCCCCGCTGACAACCTTCTCCGCGGCCTTCTGCGGACAGTCGCCCCAATTGTTAGGCGGCCACTTGCTGCACAGACCCCACGGGTCCACGACGACTGCTGGGTCGTTGTCCGCATACGCATACGCGTTCAGGCTGTCCGGCGAGAGGACCAAACCCTTGAACGGATCCCGCGTGAGGAAGCGGCCGATCACGGGATCATAGTACCGCGCCCGCAGGAAGTACGGCGACTGGTTCACGGTCACGTCGTTCTGCTCGCCGGTGAACTTCCACACGTTCGCCGACGTTCCCGTGTGCGTCTTCGTTGCCCCGAAGGCGTCGTAGGTGTAGCTGTCGGTCACGCTGCCGCTGCTGTTTCAGTCTGTTAACGGCCCGACACCAACCGCAACATAAACCGCTGGAACTTGAGAATCCTTCTCCTCGTTCCGTTCTTCTCGGCGAGGATGCGGCTCGTCAGTTCCTGTAGCACCTCCTGATCGTCGAGACGTTCGAACAGTCTCTCGTCGACCCCGCTCAGTGCGGGTGGCGCGCCACGCATTAGCGATGAACAGCAACTCGACGACGGCGATGCTTCCCAGGAATGCCGCCGGAGCAAAATACAGGCCCATCTCAGATGAGAGGGTTGCCGCGACCAGCATGGCGAAGAGGAAGAAGATGGCAGTGCCGATGTAGATCACGGCAGCGGTGACCCTTGGGACGATGCGGAGATCGCTTGCCGACTTCCGCGCCGCCCGTGCTGCCGCGAAAGCCACAAGTCCAGTTCCCAGGCACGACAACACGGCGGCGAGTAACGTAAGCCCCATCCGCCCACCAGATGTTAGGGGAACGTACATTTGCCTCGATCCCGGCAAACGATGTAACCGTTCAACACCGCAGAAACATTGGGGTCGAGCACGAACAAACCCCCTGTGGAATAGATACTCGAGATGGCGCAATTCTTGATGTTAGTCAAGGAAGCACCTCCTTCCTTCGGGTTCCTGAGGTTACCGTAGCAGCTCGCGGCACTGCCGGCGACGCTGATCAGGTTCGACGAAATGACAGCAGGGGAGGCTATGCTTACCGCCGCAGCGTAAAATAGGGGACAAGCCGGTGCCCCCACACCGCTCGCCAGCGCCGCAGCGCAGACCGCACTCGAAGCGGTGTCGACTGCTGCGGCAGCCGCTAAGTCGACCTCCAATGCCAGCTGATCGAACTGACGCCCGAGCTCCGCTCCGTTGCCAGAGAGAAATTCGTCGGCTCTTTCCGCAGCCTTTTGTGGACAGTCGCCCCAGTTGTTCGGGGGCCACTTGCTGCACAGACCCCACGGGTCCACGACGACTGCTGGGTCGTTGTCCGCATACGCATACGCGTTCAGGCTGTCCGGCGAGAGGACGGAGCCTTTGAACGGATCCCGCGTGAAGAAGCGCCCCATCACGGGGTCATAGTAGCGCGCGCGCAGGTAGTAGGGCGACTGGTTCACGGTCACGTCGTTCTGCTCGCCGGTGAACTTCCAGACGTTGACGGAAGTGCCGGTGTGCGTCTTCGTCGCCCCGAAGGCGTCGTATCAGCTAAAGCTGGCGGAACTGCTCGTTGGCAGCTTTCGGTGCTACCAACGGTACCCCTTCCTGGCCAGTTCCTGTGCGTTAAGCTTCCAAGCCGCCCAGATTATCAGATAGGCCACCGCCCCAAGTACGATTGAGACTGCGACCCCGACCGGAAGGAATGCTAGGCCAAGGGGACCCGTTGCCGCCAGAAACGAGCTGAATACGAGAGCAATCAAGGTCGCGCCGACAGCACAAGAGATCGCTAGCTTACTGTACCTCATTGCTTGTCCTTTGGCTTGAGGCGATCTTGGATCCAAAACCGCGTCTTCTCTCTGACGTAGGCCAGAGGCACCATTACGAATGCGATAAGAAGCCCCGCAATCCACAACATCGGAACACCGAACATTACTCCACTGCCTATGCAGGCCACTCCCACAAGCAGCATGAATCTCAGAACCGGCGCCAACGCCTCTCTACTGTTGCTCCACCGCCAAAGGCCTGTCAACTTCTTCGTCTTAGTGTCTCACTCTTTGGGAGGCTTGCAAGCGGCTGGCTCTTGGACGTTCGAATGTCCGCTGGCCATGGAAGCCTTTGCAATGTCGCCAGCAGTGCCCACTAGGAGGCCCGATTCCCCGATAGCGAAATTCGTGCAGCCGGGGAGGTAGCCGAACGGCACCGTTCCGACGTCGATTCCGGCCTCGGCACAACCTAAAGCGTCGCCCTCTCTGCACGCCTTCGCTCGTAGTGAGATGTCGTAGGCGGCCGCAACACCTCCGAGTCCTAACCCCCCAGCAATCATAGCGCCCCCGACTCCTGCCAACAATGGCGTGGCGGCTCCAGCGGTGACTATCTCCGTTCCCATCACTACAGCGGCGGTGCCGCCGATTTCTGCCACGGTCACCCAATGATAGTCCTCGCCCACCCATTGCACGGCAGACTTCGCTGCACTAGCGGCCTTCCCCAGGTTGTTCGTTATGGTGCTCGTGCAGTGGCCCTTGAAGCAAAACAACCCATATGGATCGATTGAGTCCGCTGGGTCGTCAAGCACGTACGGATACCGATCTACCGACTGCGGGTCTAGGGTACTGCCAAGGAAGGGATCACGCGTGAAGAAACGGCCAATCACGGGATCATAGTAGCGCGCGCGCAGGTAGTACGGCGACTGGTTCACGGTCACGTCGTTCTGCTCGCCGGTGAACTTCCAGACGTTGACGGAAGTGCCGGTGTGCGTCTTCGTTGCCCCGAAGGCATCGTAGGTGTAGCTGTCGGTCACGCTGCCTGAGCTGTTCGTCAGCCCCGTCGTCTCGGTCACTCAACCTTCCATAACGGTGACGAGTCTCGGTCTCCAAGCAAGAGTTGGCCGAAGAACCCCCACTTGTGCTCTAGGGGAAAGGCACAACCGCTATCGGTCTGGAACGTGGGGCGGATGTCCCCGCGGCCATCATTCACAGCCATGCAGTCGGCTATGTTCAGCGACTGGCGCGACTCGTCCCACGTCCAAGAGCCGGTCCGAGTAATCGGTGCTCCGTCCTGCGGTTCCTTCAGCATGACCTCTTGCAGGAAAGTGCCATCAGCGCTGAGGGAGAGTACCTCCGTTCCGGAATGATATTTTGCCACGTATACGCCGACCAGGTCTGATCGAACGAAATGCGGAGAATACCAAATGAAAAGAGCTGCCGCTACCAAGCCTGCAGCCACAAGCGCGAGAACCGCCACCAATGCAACCCCACTGATTATCCGAAGCGGCGTCAGTTTTGGCATGCTGCAGGAAGCGGCTCCTCCCAGTCAAAGGTCTGACAGACGGTTCGCGCGGCGGGTCGGTCTCAAACGCGCGCTAGAGCTTCTGCGTGCTACCCGTGGCGCAACCTCCGACGCACCTCGAGGATGAGAACCCCGGCCGCGAGGGGTAGCGGCACAAGGGCCGTCAGCACTATGCATTTCCAGAGCGCCTCGCCTCCTAGCAGGAAGTTGTACAGCCAAACCCAGCCGAGCCAGAAGGCCACGATCATCCACACGGCAATCCTGGTGCCCCTCAGGTTGCTTTCCATCATGGGATCACCAACATCCCGAGAGCCCGGACCCCTGCGGACCCGCGTTCGCTATCCCCAACGCAACCTGACCGAGGCCAGCAACGACCTTGCCCCACTCGTACCCCTCGAAGATCGCGCCGACGCCGGTGAGAGTAAGGATTCCTCCCGCGACATTCCCGGTTATCTCACCTTCGCACGTAGTGTTCAACCACTTGAGCAACTTCAAGGCTGGTGACGATACTGCCAGGGTGCTCATGCATATAGCAGCGTCAACTGGGTTGTATGCGGTTCGGCAGGCGGTTTCCCGAATCAGCCCGAGGGCGGATTGCAGAGCTGCCAGCAAGGAGTCCCCGCCCGCGGTCTGGGCTGCCCACGGCCCAGGCGTCTCGGGCGGAGGGGTCGGCGCCATGATGGGCACGGGGGTGCCTCCAGAGCAGTCGCTAAAGCCGCCTTCCGACGCGCAGAGTCCTAAAAGGTCCAGGAGCAATGCTGGGTTGTTGAGAGCGTACGCGTATCTGTTCAGGGAGCGGGGACTCATCAGGTTGCCCAATATCGGATCCCGTGTGAAGAAGCGGCCAATCACCGGGTCGTAGTACCGCGCGCGCAGGTAGTACGGCGACTGGTTCACGGTCACGTCGTTCTGCTCGCCGGTGAACTTCCAGACGTTCGACGATGTGCCCGTGTGCGTCCTCGTCGCCCCGAAGGCGTCGTAGGTGTAGGTGTCGGTCACGCTGCCTGAGCTGTTCGTAAGCCCCGTCGTCGAGCCCAGTCCGTCCTGAAGGAGATAGGTGGTCACGTTGTTATTATCGGTCTCAGACAGAAGATCTGCTCCGTAGACGTAGCTGTTTGTCACGGTGCTGCCGCTCTTCTCCTGGACGACGACCGGCGGCGAGGCGGCAACGTCCCACACGTAGTCGGTTACCTGCAGGTACGTCTGCGGCTTCTGCCTCTTTTCGATGCGCAGCCCGTTGCCGTCGTAACGGTAGTTGGCCGTGTCGCTGCAGTTGGCGCCCATTTGATTGGCTACGGTGGCCAGGTCGGTAACGTTGATCGTGCCGTCGCCGTTGAGGTCGAAGTGGTAGTCGTAGCCCGTCTTGAGGTACTGCCCCGGATTGTTGGGGTCGGGCACGAAGACGTCCCCTTCCTTTGCGCCGTTGTGATTGGCGACGATGGACAGGTCGGTGACGTTGACCGCGCCATCCCCGTTGACGTCGCCGACGCACTGACCGATACGAACGGGGTGATTCTCGTAGTCGTACACAACCCTCAACGGCCCCAGCATTCCATACCCTGACTGTGTCCAGTTGCCATCGGCGTCGTATATGTTCGGTACGGGGGTCGCCGTGCCGCCGACGCCGACCTGAGTCAGCTCGTTGGCGTTGTCGTAGGTGTAGCTTGTGGTCGAGCCGCCGCTGGTCATCGTCAGGCGGTTGCCGGCGGCATCGTAGGTGTAGCTGGTGGTGGACGGTCCCGGGTAGGTGACGCTGGTCAGGCGGTAGAGGGGGTCGTAGTTGTAGGTGGTGGTTCCGTTCTGGTCGACGACCTGCGTCCGGTTGCCCACGTTGTCCATGGTGTAGGCGTAGCTGGAGAGGGTGTTGCCGCCCTTCACGTTGACGAGCGATGTGAGGCGGCTGGCGTTGTCGTAGGTCCGCGTTGAGAGGACGCCGGTGCTCGAAGGGTAGGTGGTCGTCTGAAGGTTCCCTGCCGGGTCGTAGGCGTAGGAGCTAACGTTGGCCGGCGTCTGCCAGTCGCTTACGGACTGGATGCGATTGAGGGCGTCGGGCGTATAGGTGACCGTTTTGCCGTCGGGGTAGGTGATCGACGTGCGGTTGCCGGCGGCATCGTACGTGTAGCTGACGGCGCCGGTGTCGGAAGCCGTGGCGCTGGTTAGGCGATTGGCGTTGTCGTATGCATAGGTGGTGGTCCTTGTTCCGTAGGGCCACATATTCACCGGCACGGTTTCAGTCATGCTGGTCTGCCTGCCGGCGACGTCGTAGCCGTAGCCGACATAGTAGTTCGCGTCCGGGTACTGAATGTTGGTGAGGCGGTTGAGCGAGTCGTATGTATAAGTTGTTGGCCTGGGTCGGCCCGTGCCCTGGTGGTTCGCGTCGTTCATAGAGGTTCGGTTGCTGTTGGCATCGTAGCCGTAGGAAGTGACCTTGTTGTTGGGGTCCGTCACTTTCGAAAGGCGGTCCATGGCGTCGTAGGTGTAGCTCGTGACTTTGCCGTTGGGGTCGGTAACGGAAGTGCGGTTGCCCTTGTTGTCGTAGCCGTAGGAGGCGGAATCTACAAGGGTGGTGCCGCCGGCCCAGTGCTCGACGCTTGTGAGCCGGTTAACCGCGTCGTAGTACTGCTTCGTGACGAGCCCGTCGGCGTCCGTCGACTGCGTCTGGTTCCCCGCGGGGTCGTACTGGTAGCTCGTGGCGTGGTTGAGCGGGTCAGTCACAGACGACAAACGGTTCAGAACGTCGTAGGCGTAGGTCGTCGTCTTGCCGTTCGCGTCGGTCTGGGAGGTGCGGTTGCCGTCGGCGTCGTAGGCGTAGCCAGTCGTGTGGTTGAGCGCGTCGACGACCTGGGTGAGGTGGTCCGAGTTGTCGTAATGATAGGTTGTCACGTTGCTGTCGGCGTCGGTGACGGTGCTCAGGTTGCCCTTGGCGTCGTAGGTCATGGTGGTGGTGTGATTCAGGGCATCCTTCACCGTCAGGACGTTGTTCTGGTTGTCGTAGTTGTAGGTGGTCGTGTGGCTGAGCGGGTCGGTCTCCGTGAGCTTGCGGCCGCCTAGATCATAGGTGTAGGTCGTCTGATTGCTCTGCGGGTCAGTGACGGAAGTCTGGTTGCCGTAGCTGTCGTATCCGAAGCTGGTGGTATTGCTACATCCGTCGGTGGTAGAATTCACATCGCCGTTTGCAGCGCGAGCGAGGGTCACGCGAGAGAGCTCAGTGCCGCTCTGGTCGAGGAAACGCACCAGCGTCCCCCGTACGTGTACTGCACCTGCCGGCCGAGAGGGTCCGTCTCGAGCGTGGGGTCGTTATTCGAGTTGTACGTCCAACTCCAGCTGTGGTTGAGGGCGTCGGTGCTGGAAAGCACGTTACCCTTGCTGTCATAACTGGAGGAGGTCGTGTGCCCGTTCTGGTCGGTGACCGAGTTGCGGTTGCCGTTGGAGTCATAGCCGTACTGGACCGTACCACCCAAAGCATCGGTGACCTTGGTCGTGCGGAAGTTCATGTCGTAGTCGTAGGTGGTGGCGTTGCCGCGCGGGTCAACCACGGTTGTTTGACCGGCGGCCGGCCCAGGGTTGAGCGTTGGGCAGTTGTAGGTCGGGTCGTAGATGCCAACGGTGACGCCATAGTAGAAGCAGGTCTTCCCGCCGAGGGCGTCGGTCTGCTCGACCACGCGGCTGGCGGCGTCGTACACGCTCGTCGTTTGGGTGTGGCCGTCCGAATCCGTGATCGTGAGGAGACGGTGGCTGCTGTAAGTGAAGTGCGACTGGCCGCTCTTGACGTCAGTGACCGTCACCAGGTCCCCGTTTGCGTCGTAGCTGAAGCCGATCGTTCGCCCGAGAGGATCGGCGACCTGCGTGATCCGTCCGCTCGTGTCGGTTGTAAAGGTCAGGGATTTGCCACCGCTGTCGGTGACGGAAGCAAGGTGACCGCTTCCGTCATAACTCACAGTCGTCGCGTTGTTGTTGCGGTCGACGATGCTGGTCAACTTGCCCGCAGAGCTGTAGTTGTAGCGGATCTGCTCTTTCGTCGTCAGCGTGTACGTTCCGTCGCCATTCTTCACGAGAACGTCGTAGGGGCCGGTCGGAGCCACGTAGCTGGAGCCCGACTTTGTGAAGTAGGCCGTCGTCCCTTGTGCATACCAGACCGTCACATCGCCGTTCCCCGCCACGGCCAGGTGCGTCTCATATGTGTGCGACCAGTTGCGGCCGAGGCTGCCGTTGTAGGCGGACTGCGAGCTGTAGTAGCGAGTGAATTCCAGAGGAACGCCGCGGCCCGGGATCGTCAAGTCGGTGTGCTGGTGCATGAAGGCGCCGGATGAGGTGTCCACCGGCTCGCCTGCCGGGTCGCTATTAGTACGGGCCGTTTCGGCGAGGTTGACGGCGATGTTGTCGACATAGACTTCGCCGACGCCCGCCAGTTCCAGCTTCACGTTCTTGTTTGGGCAGTTTTGCAGGTTGAAGCTTGTGGACCGCCAGTCTCCCGGGCCGGACACAACGTTGTAGCCACTGCCGCACATCTGCCCCGTTGAAGCATCAACCATCGTAAGGTCGATCCCGTCTGATCCGCTGACTCCCACTGGCTTCCATTGGATTGTGGCGTTCTCAGCATTCGGCGGTACAGAAAGCGGCGAGTACGTCATTGTGGTGCAGTTGTTCGTCAAATCGCCGTACTGGCCCCAGGGGCCTCCTTCTCCAAGGGATGGGTTACACGAGGGTCCGCCTGGGGTCTGCCATCCCTGAATCACGACGTTCTGAACTGCCACATTATCGAAGCCGAAGCTCCCATTCGTATCGAACTCCAGCTTGATCGTTTGACCTTGCCACGTGGTGATGTTCATGCTGACCTGTCCCCAATCAGACGGCGCAGTCGTGCCCAGCTGCCCAGCTTGGGTCCACCCTCCCGAACCGTCGGGGATCAGAACGTCGACGTTGTACGCTGCTGTGTTGCCACCCAGATACTTATCCGACCAGGAGATGGTTTGCGCGGTAGAGTCCAGGGTGAAAGCGGGAGACGTCAACGTGTCAACCGAGCCTGAGACGATGGCGTACTGCCCGTTGGGGCCGCCGCTGCCGAGCTGGGGGATCGCACTGGGGGTTTGCCACTGTGGGAGAATGACGTGTATGATACCCAGATTATCGAGTTCGTATGAGCCTATTATGGAGAATTTCAGCTGCACGTCTTGGCCAGACCAGCGAGTGAAGTTGAGGGAATATCTGCCAGGTTTGCGAGCCTTGCGCGGAAAGGATCTGCGTTGACTGCCCTCCCTGAATCACGCTGATGTCGTACTCGCTATACCCAGAAGAGGTAACGTTTTCCAGGTCGTAGGTGATGGTCTGAACGTCGGATGGCACATGGAATGTGGACGAGGTCAAAGTGGTGCCGCTACCGGTGGCGAGAGCATAGCATCCTGAAGGCCCGCCACTCTGCGCAGTCACCGTCCCGCTGACACTCCAGCCGCTGAGGATACAGTTGGGTGGAGTCCCGAAGTCATAATCACTCGGGGGCGTGCCGGTCAGATACGATGCCTGAGAGAAATCGTAGTTTGCCGGCGGCGTCCCAACATTGGTCGCGGGAAGCTCCATGTCATAGTTGGCTGGCAAGAGCGTGCCCGCGCCGGAGGAGGTTCCGTGGCTTCTGTGGGATGCGGATGCGAGACTAGCACCTCTTGCGAACCGAAGAGAAACGCGACAACTAGGAGAACGACCGGGAGTAGCAGCCTTTTCATTTTTGTGCCTCCTTACACAGTTTGATACGGATCAGACCGAGCGGGCTTTCCTGGAGAAAAAGATGATGTGTGAGTGGGTTGATGAACTCAACAAACAGCCTCCTGCTGGCGGGGAGTTCGGCCGGTATTGTATCAGACTTGTCAAGAGGGTAACAGCGGAAAGTGTTATGTTCAGAAGTATGATTATCTAGTCCTTAGCAAATATCGCTGGAACAGTTGCGGATTAGAACAGGAAACGCGAGGGTTCAGAATCCGGCAGCGACTCTTGTGCGAGCCTCGGGTTTCTGGGCCGACACAATGTCCGGATCGTGACGGTTCCTCGGCAAGGACCGGACTACCGGCTAGGCCGCCTCCTTGCATGCCAGCCAGCGATAACAAAGGCTGATGCTAAAACGAGCCGCAACACTGGCAGACAGTGCGCGAACCCAGCCCCACCTCTGCCCCGGGGGATTGAGTGGGCAGTTGAGCGGCAACAGCAGCCGTCGGAAGTTTAGCTGACCTGCCCCCGAAAACGAGCCCACCCTCGGGCCGATAGCTTGTGCCGCGATTGTCCCTCACCCTTCCGCGACAGCGGCCTCCGACGGTTCTGCGGTGGGTTCCTGGGTGGGTGTAGGCGTGATTGTTGGCTCCGGCAAATCAATTGACTTGATGCCGCCTCCACTGTTGTCGGACGGTATTGATCCATGTAGCCGATCGGCTGCGCGAGCACCCTGATCGACAGGGATACAAGCCGTACGATGAGCACGTGATTTCGAGGCCCGGCGCTACTGCAAGCGGCGTAGGTGGACCGACGGCTAAGGCGTCGAAATCCAGACCAACCTCGAGCAGCCCCCCGTCGAGCGGCAAAGGGCCAGAAAGTGCAATCGACGATCCGACGATGCGCGAGTCAGTCTATGATCCCGTCGTCCACCCGCCCAGGCAGGCGTCCGGCAACTCTGCTACGGCGGCTCCGTCGGAATTGGTGCGTCAGGCGGGCACCGTCGTGTCGGCAGGGATGATGGGGTCGTCAGCCGGCACCGCCGTGTCGGTAGGGATGGTGGGAGTGTCCGTCGGCACCGCCGTGTCGGTAGGGATGGTGGGAGTGTCAGTCGGCACCGCCGTGTCGGTAGGGATGATGGGAGTGTCCGTCGGCACCGCCGTGTCGGTAGGGATGATGGGCGTGTCGGTCGGCACCGCCGTGTCGGTAGGGATGGTGGGAGTGTCCGTCGGCACCGCCGTGTCGGTAGGGATGATAGGCGTGTCAGTCGGTACCGCCGTGTCGGTAGGGATGATGGGAGTGTCCGTCGGCACCGCCGTGTCGGTAGGGATGGTGGGCGTGTCAGTGGGGACGGGGGTGCGCGTAGACGCGTCGTCTGGCGGAGGCGTGTTCTCCGGGACCGGCAGAACAGTAGGGGCAACAGTGCTAGCCGGCCCGGGGGTTGGGGTGGGCGTGGGCACCGCCGGGGGACCACCAGCGTTGGGCATTTCAGGGATCGTGTCCAACAGCTCTCGCTCCCACTGCGCCAGAGGCGGGCTGCTCACAGCTGAGCGGGAGGTGGGGCAGGTCTCGCCGTATATGCCCAACGTACCCGTGTATACGCCCGGAAGCAGCTCGCCCGTTGGGTATATGGAGAGGTCAAGCGGTTTCAGGCTGGACGGACTGAGACAATTGCCGAACGTCTGCTCAACGTCGGGCACGAATTGGAGCGTTTCGCCCATGAGCGTGGCACCGAATCTATCGATTGTTTCGTGAGCGTCGGCCGCGTGTACCATCTTTGTGTACCTAAGCGAGATCGCCGTGTCCACGTTGCCACAATCCTCGACGGTCGGCCTGTCTGGACTCGTCAGAGCCTCGTTGCCCGACAGCCGGGTCAGGCTGGTTTCCCAGTCGACGACGCTAGAGCCAACGCTCAAGCCGGTGACAGGAATATCCGTGAAGTGGTTCGTCAGCGCTCCGATGCTTGCCTGCCTGTTTCCCGCGTAACCGACAACCGTATACGTACCGGCCATTTCGCGGTTGGAGAGCGCCTTCGTTCCCTCGTACACCACCGCCTGGCGGCTGTAGCAGCGCTTGACCAGGGCCACAGCCGCTTCCCGAGTGATCCGGCTCGTATCGATGGCCGCATTGAGGGGAGCGCCAATCTGCACGTCCGGAGGAACCACTTGATCGTTCCAAAGTCCGATCGCGTTGCAGCCGACCGGAGTGAGGTCAACTTGATAATCGAAGTTCCCGTTAGGATCCGAAACACCAATTACGGCGGCCGAGATATCGGCGATGCCGTTGGGGGCCTCCGCCACTAGCCAATACTCAACGTTCCGCGGCGCCGGCTGGTCGCATAGGTTTGGATGAACCTGCATCCCTGGTGTCAGCGGGTCGTCGTCAGCGTCTAGTATCCCGTTGTCGTTGAGGTCTGTCGGCTGTGACCCTGCCCAGTAGTGGAAGCCAGGTGCGCCGGGCTGCATGTCCGGCAGCTCCCAAGTGGCAACCACGACGGGCGCGGTCTCGCCCGACTGCGCCTGCGCCGCTCGGCCATCAGCCGAATAGCCAAGCGGAAGCCCGCTCCAGCATGCTGTCCCTTGCAGGTTGCCTGTTTCGAGGGTAACGGCCTCGGCGTGGCGTTCGGCGCCTCGCAAGCCGACAAACACAGCCACCAAGGCCACGGGGACAAGAGCAAAGGCGATCTGGACAAGCAGCCATTTGGCCGCTCGAAAGCGCATGCCATGAACCTCCCTGCGCTGGATCACGCAGCGGTAGAGGCGGGGAACCCTCATTATGTAACGTGTGCCATGCGCTGTCAAGGGGTGCACTGGCTCTAACAATCTCATAGGTGCCCCTTTAGTGCGGGCCTCAAGGGACGAGTCGCCCCTCTGTTACTCGTGAAGGCGCGATCCGATGTGACGGAGCCATGCGCTCCCGTCTACGACATCCACCAAACGCTGGCGGCTCAATGCGTGGGACCTGAGCCAGCGCACCGGCCCTGTCTCATATCACTCTTGTGGGTTCCCGGCGCCGCCGGGCATGGCGCTGACAGGGTACGGCGGCTGGAAGTCGCTATCGCTGACATTGCTGCTATAATCAGTGGCTTCCATCGTCATCTCCGAGCCCTGCACCGTCTCCTTGACGGACAGGGGAGCGCCGTCGCTGCTCATGCAAAACTCGGCCTGACCGGTAATGCTGGCCGATTGCACCGTGTAGCACTTGGCGTCCTGCCCCGCTATGCTGCGGCTGCTGGTCGACACGACATTAAGGCTTGGGTCGGCCAGGGTCTTCCCCAGCTGAGAAGCGATCTGACCGGCTCCCTGCCCAGCCTGGCTCGGCGATGAGAGGCAGATACCACCTGTGCCCACCCCAGGAGAAGCGGTGCAGATGTAGGTCGTGTCGGAACCCATGATCATCGTGGTGGTCCCCTGCTGGCCCGGAACCAAGCCCGTCATATCCATCCTGAGGTTGTCGCCCTTCTTGTACCAAATCATTGTCCCCTGACTGCCGGCGGCCCCGAAACCGCTGACCTGGTACGTCACCTTGAAAGTCCCGCTGGCGAACTTGCCTGCCAAGCCACTGAGATCACTGCTCCCCGCTTGAGCCTGGGGACTCACTCCCGCCGTAGGAGTCTTTCCTGCCTGACTAGTAGCCGCCGGGGCTGTCGGCCCACTTGTCTTTCCCCCTCCGCCGCCTCCGCATGCCCCTGCCATCACGGAAAAGACGACCCCAATCCCTACTACAGTGAGTAACTTGGCGGATCGCATATCACCCCTCCTTGTGAGAATACCGGCTGCTGCTAGGATACTCGAATAGGCGCCAAGACCGCATCATCTGCTGCGTATCCCTCCTCCTGCTGACTCTAAGTGGCGGAAGGCGGGCCTCAAATGTCATTCGCGTCGATGTCCCCAATATCGACGATCTTGGCACTGTAGGACTTCCAAGGACGACACAACGCACGCATAGTGTGTGGTAATGAGAGTGATGAACTTAGCGCGGCGACCGACGTAGCCAAGCGCGGCACCCCGCAGCTGCAGCGAATGCCACGATGGCTCCCAGCGCGACCCCTGCCGCGATGGTTGTATCGGATGTGCTAGCGGGTTAACTTGAGGGGCTTGCCAACGCTGTGGCTGGCAAGAGGACCTTGCCACCGACGAAGCTGGCAGTCGGACCCGGCGTGGACGGGGGCGTGGCAGTTGGCGGGACAGACGTGCCTGTTGCTGCTGGCGCGCCGGTGTGGGTCGGCAATGGACCTACATTTGGATCCCTTGCTATTCTTCGCGGGCATGGGCTTAGTTGCGTGGATTCCGCGTACTCTCCACTACAACGGCAACTGGAACAAACCTTCAAGTAGGAGGCACGCGCTGTCACATTCAGCGACACAATACGCGTCTATTCCCATTCGCGCGCTCTCCGAACAAGCCGCACAGATTGCTCACTCCTGCTCTCATAATCTTTGCAGACACATTTCTCGCGAAGATACTCTGCCTTCTCCTGGCCCAAAGCTAGTGGTAACGATAGAGAGCACTGCTTCCTGTACTTGCCACCGACTAGGATTCCCAAGCTGACGTGGTAGTGCCCAGCCGTCAACTCGCATGACCTCGTTGTCGAGAAATGAACCGTTCTTGATTCTGAGGAGTAGCCGTGGATTGCGATAGGTGAGGGATCTGTGGACTCCACGAGCCGCTTGACTCCACTGCTGAGCCAATCACTCTTGTCTTGTTCGAACCCATCCCACTGAAACGGAACGTGTTCCTTCTTGCACGAAATGTGCCCCTCCAATCTGACAATGCTCTCTGGTCGAGCGCCATCGTTGGAGAAAGTTATCGGAAACACAAGAATAAGCCATTCTCGGTTCGGACCATAGAGTAGGTCAATGCAGTCACCCACGACGGCGCTGATCGCACCGGGCCGCAGATACTGGAAATAGAGCGTAGCGCCAAGAGAGAACACAGAGATGGCTAGCGCCGCCGTCGCCAGAACGTCGGAGTGTTGCATCGTCATACCTCCTGTACGGGTCAGATGCCCTCCGGGTCAGGTAGGCTCGGCGGACTCGGGTCAGGCAGGCTCGGCGGAATCGGGTCAGGTAGGCTCGGCGGAATCGGGTCAGGTAGGCTCGGCGGAATCGGGTCAGGCAGGCTCGGCGGAATCGGGTCAGGCAGGCTCGGCGGAATCGGGTCAGGTAGGCTCGGCGGAATCGGGTCAGGCAGGCTCGGCGGAATCGGGTCAGGCAGGCTCGGCGGAATCGGGTCAGGCAGGCTCGGCGGAATCGGGTCAGGCAGGCTCGGCGGAATCGGGTCCGATGGGCTCGGCGGCGGCGCGCCACCCCCGTACAGCTCAAGCGCTGTCTCTGGCGTCGGGTTGTCCCAGAACTCCTTTGGCTTTTCGGCATACGCTGCGATCAGCGCCTGTGCGGTCGCCGGGTCCTGGCCTTCTGGCATCTCCGCTACTCTCTCAGCTGCCCTAGTGAAGTCTGGCACCATCCAGAGGGCCGCCTGGTAAGGGTCGGCTGCCTGCGCACGACCGATCCGCATGTCATCGGCGTCGCGCACGCGCCAGCCGTCCTGGTCCGGGTCGTTGTGGGTATTGAAGTTGATCTGCCACGGCCCAACGGCATCGCCGTTGTCGCCAACATTAGGGCCGTTCCCGCTTGTGCCCCATGGGCCTGTCGTGCCACCTTCACCCCTTCGCAGCCGCCCACATCGCGCCCTGGATTACGGGGTCATCCGTTGCACCAAGGATGGCCTTACCGACGTCTGTGTTCTCGGCGCCGTCTGGTAGTCCGCTCATGGTTCGCCTCCTTGTCTCCACAGGGTGATAAATACTAACACGGTTTGATGACCAACGTCAATTGGCCTGCCCCCGAAAACGAGTCCACCCTCCATGTTACTCGTACAGGCGTCATCTCGTTTGACAGAGCCAAGTTTCCCGCCGACGGCAACGCTGCCTCGTCGAGAGTCTAGCCGAAGAAGCCAATCGCGTCGTCTGAAGCCTGCTGCGCAATTCTCTCTCGCTCATGCGGTGATAAGGGGCCCGCTCTCGCCGCCTCCCGGACCGTCCTCCGCGCTCGCGAAGCGGCTATGTCCTGCGCCGTCTTGGTGTAGTCGGGGGAGCCCGAGTAGCAAATCGTCCTGCGTGCTGGCCAGAGTCGTCCAAAACCCATATATCGTCGTCGTGGCAGCCAAATCTGCTGGTCCAATCGGCTGATGGCCGATAGTCATTGCTGCCCTACGGTCGTTTGCTCGTCTTGTCCAGCAGCAGCGTCAGCCTAGCCAAGTCCGCCGGTCAGGCGTGCGCCTCGAGCGCTCCAAGTAGAGCCTGCCGGTTAGCCGTGACAAAGGCGTTCCTCTCCCGCACCAACCGCTCGACAGATTCTTCGCGCTGCCTTGAAAGGTCCTCTTTGGAGACAGAAGGCGAGGTGCGCTCGGACTTGCACTGATCTGCCAGTTCTTCGACCGTAGTAAAGAGAACCTCGTTGCTCGCTCGCGTAATCTGCCGCAGTGTCTTCTTGTAACCTGCAAGGCCCGGCAGCGATGGTGTAAAATGTTCCATGATCGCGAACTCAAACCAGGCGAACTTAAGTTGCCTCGCGAGCGCCTGTACGCCCATGATCCAGCCAGTGACAATAAGCGCCTCGTTAACCTCTTCAAAGAATACTTCCAGGCGGGGGTCGAGGAAGTCGTAGTCGGGGTTCAGGACGTTGCCACGGAGCCGGCCCGATCGCCGTAGTTCTTCCTTGATTGGCGTGCCGTCGTAGGGGATCATACGGCAGAATTCAGCCGGCGCTGAGCCATCGCCGACGATTTGTCGTAGAAACCTGACGTTCTCAAAGATTGATTCGAAAGTGCTCGCCGGCTCGAGCAACATGAAACCGAAGTCGAAGTAGATGCCCAGCTCGTTGAGGATTTCAATCGCCCTTAGGTTCTGATCCACCGTGGTCTGTTTGTGGAGACTCCGCAGTCCCTCTTCACTGCCCGACTCCAGCCCCATATAAACGTGGCAGAGGCCCGCCTCTCGCATGTTTGCCAGTAGGCCTGTCTCCACAGCGTCCGCACGGCAGCTAATCTTCCACACAACCCTCCCGACAAGGTCCTGATTCGCAATCTCCTCGAGAAGTTCGCGGCACCAGCGATGCCAAACTGGACCGGCCATCGGAAAATCGTCATCCTGAAACGCCAGGACAGTTGCACCCAGTTCGTCATACAGCTTCCGCATCTCGCGCGCCACCTCGGAGGGCCTGCGTGTTCGCACCACCTTCCCGAGCGCACTGCGATAAAACATGTGGATCGAGCAGAACGAACACGTCTTGGCGCAGCCGCGGCTCGCGACGAGTTGCGCATATACGCGTCCCAGGATTGACACGGTGGCGACCGCATGATGTGGATTTGGATTTGGCAGCTGGTCGATGTCCGCGAGAAGCGGCCGTAGAGGATTGCTGACCAGGCGCGTTCCGTCCCTGTACGCGATCCCATCTGCGGCCTGCCATCTACCCCCCAGGCTGAGGATGTCCACCAGCTCAAGGAGTGTGAGTTCTCCTTCGAAACGCACGATGCTGTCAAATTGTGGGACCAGCGTCAGGGTCTCTGCCGGGCTGAGGCTCGGGAAGTGGCCTCCAACTGTGAAGTGGCAGGTCACCCCATTCGACCGCAGGTAGCGCGCCAGGCTTCCGAATCGATTGATGTAGAACTGGAAGATTAGGGAGAAGCCGACCAAGACCGGGTTTGCCCGCCGAATGGTCGCTAAGATCGCATCTGGCGGATCTTCGCAGTCGACAACCTCGACTGTGTAGCCAAACCTTGCAAGGATCGCGGCAAGGTACCCGAGGCCCAAGTTCCCCTGCGGTTTGAAGCCAATGAGGACTACCGAGCGTGATACATCGCGCGGTCGGGCGGCCGCCAGCGCGAGCGGCGGTAAGCTCATGTCCCGGATTGCCTCAGCGGCAGAGCCTGGGTCAGACGGCTAGCGTGCGGGTTGCTCGAATTGTCCGCCAATATTTCGCAGGCTGGTTAGGCTAATCTCTCCTATCTTTTTGTCTGCCTCCAGCCACACCTCTCGTATCTTCTTGTCTGCCTCCAGGCACACCTCTCCTATCTCTATCCGCGTCCGTATGACCTGTGCCCCAAGCCCGGGGTTCACTTTCTCGTCTATCCCTCCAGCGAGGACCAGACTCAGGATGTCGCTTGGCGGGTCTCCAGTCGGAACGATGTGGACATGAAAAGGGTATCTGTGGTGGTATTTGTAGTACTGAAACGGCCATTCGAGAAGATCTGGACGGTCCTCTCCTGTCATTGGGCACCTCCCTGTTGAGATTCGCTCCTTGCCGCACGCTCTCCACTCTAGAGGAGCACTAAGGTTTCGCCTTTTCGTCGGAATGGATTATAGCACCATTGTCAAGAGGTGCATAAGGACAAATGGGCTGTTCGGCAAGTAGCCACCGGTAATCGATCTTCCTGTTTGGTTCAACAGTGCGGCGACTATGGCGCTGCCTGGGCGATTGTCAACGTAGAGGCTGTGAGGGATTCAAACCTTTGATTCCCCAGTTTCGCTGCCTGTTACGCTCCTGCAGCGCCCTGATACTAGGTAGGCGTGAACTCGGAGCAAGTGCACTTCTTCGTCGGATCGCCGGAGAAGCCGCAAGAACAGCCAGCTGGCAGCGTTCCTTTTCCGTCACGATGGGGACATCGTGTCAGGGTGAGAAACCCGTATTCCGCCATAGACTCCCACCTGAATTTGCGCCCTCGCATATTCTGCTGTAGATGACGACCATTCCGGCAATGGCGTGAACCTCCGGTAGGCGCAATTGACAAATCACAGAGTAGCTGTATACTTTTGGCCATGTTGGATGTTGATCTGTCGCTGTTGACAGGCCGGGCCCTTACCTCACGGTTAGCTCTTTTCTGGTGTGGCGCTCCCCAGCATCAAGACCCTAGGTCGGGACATCAATAAGGGGGTGTTCGATGGTTCCATCAGGAGAGCCGAGCAAGGAGACAATTGGGAATGCCTTCCGCGGCGACGACTTCGCCATTCGGGCCCTGGCAATCTGGGCTCAATCCCTGGCGGACGCCGAAGAGATCCACTTGGCAGAGGTCCTCCTAGATAGACTTTCCGTCCAACTCCTCACCATCGACGGAAGCGAATGGGTACTGGCCTACGTCTATTTCGCTCTCGGACGCATCTTCACGAAATGTGATCGGCACCTGGACGCAGCTGCCTTGTTCAAGCGAGCGTACGAGCTACACGGCGAGGGCAATCGAATGCAACTGCCGTGCGCAGCGAACCGCGCGCTTGCGCTGACCAGAGCTGGGGTGGACCGCCATCTTGTTGAATGCGAGTTTAAGAAAGAGCTTCGCGACAAGGAGATTGACGAAGTCAAACAATTTCCAAGCGCCCTGCTGCCCCTCGGAGTGCTTCACTTTGCCGTTGGAGACTACCCTACCGCCAAGAGACTCTGGGAAAAAGCCGAGAAGGCGAACGGGGCGAAGAAGGCGGATCAGCTAGCTGCGTCAGCAGCACTCAATCTCGCCAACCTGCATATCGCCAACGGAGACTTAGACTCCGCGAAGAAGAGCATCGACGAGGCTGCGAGCAGATGGGCCGGCATCGTAAACACAACCACATTCGGCATAACTGAGGCTGATCTGGCAATTGCCCGGTCCAAATGGAGTGAGGCGGACAATTGTCTCGACGGGGTGCTCAAGAAAGAGCCCACCAGGCCCCGGGCGCTCTATCGAAAGGGCGTGGTAGCCAGCCGGCAACAGAAGTGGGAAGAAGCGGAGAGATGGTTCCAAGAGACCATCTCCGTAGCTCCGTGGCATGCAAAGGCCCAGACCGACCTGGGAAGGATTCAATTGGCGCGCGAGGGAGCCGGCCCGAGACCTGGCTTGCTGGGGCTAAGCTGGTGCCGGCGGCTTCTTCTCAGCGTGCCGATGCTGCTGGCCGGACTCGCTATTGCACTTACTGCGGCATGGTGTCAGCCTGATCAGGTTACGACCACGAGAACCTGGGGCACGTCGGCGACGCCGACTTCAGCATCCACAACCGCGACCGCCGTGCAGACACCGGGCACTGGGGGAGCCCAGGCCTTGACCGCCAACGCAGCACCGGCAAGCGAGGCAACGCAGGCGACAGTCACTGAGACCGCAGGCCCTGCCGTCGCCACACCAACCCCTTCCACAGTTACCGAACAGCGCGTCCAGACAGGCTTCCATGACGTCTCGGCGGGGGTCGTGACAATCGCCTCCTTGATCATTGCGATTGGCGTCATCATATTCTTCTTGCCAGAAGTGAAGACGATAACGTGGGGTGGATTCGCATTGACTCCTCTTGACATTCCTCCTCCAAGGCCCTTCTTCAGCGACTTGGATCTCGGAGGGGAGGTGGAGAACTAGACCTCGCTGCAGTGCGAAGACTCCCGGATTGGCGACCTTTGGGAGTACCACATCTCGATTCTTCCCCGGGGCGTTTGCCCATTCTGTCGGGAGCATACACAGAAACGGTACCGCACACCATCAAGACTTAGTGTCGGGTCTACGTGGGCAGACAGGTCAGGGGTCGCGGTGAGCCTCTAGGAGCTTCCTCATCATGTCGACGTTGTCCTCATCGGCCTCAGGGAGCTCGATCTCGCCGGCGTAGCGTTGGAGACCCTGACGGACGTCCTCAAGCTTCTCCTTTGCCGTGTCGAGAGTCCGACGATTGATGGGGACCAGGGGGTCGTCGATCCCGAACTTCTCCGCCACCTCTCCAATGACAATCTCAGCCGCTCGGAGCTCGCTGTGACGCCGAACGACTCCGTTGCGCAGCGTCTCCAGAAGTGCTCCGCTTATCCGGTCTGGCTTCTGTGCCTGCGTGAACGGGAGGTCGAGACGGGGAACATGTAACCGCTCCGCCAGCGTCTGCTGGACGAGCGAAAGCTCGTCGCGCAGGAAGCTCACCTTCTCTGCCTCGCTGTCCGGGAAGACCTCATAGGCACGACACCAGTCGGGGAAGTCCCGCACACTATGACCTGATCGTGTCGGTTCTGCTGAGAGGCATTCAGGCTGGCAGAATGGGGTAGTCCCGACTGCAGAGGCACAAAGGCCCAGGAGTGTCGAACGGCGTCGTCAGCCGGGTCGTCCCACTTCTCACGGTACAGCTACTTAGTCCTGCGCCTCCAGGGCGTGCTGAATCTCCTGCAGTTCCGGGCCTGTCAGACCCCAAAGTCGGGCCGCTAGGCGGTCGATGTCACCTTCGATCTTCCGAAGTCGCCTTGCCTCTCGAACGCCTTCAGCGGCAAGTTGATGAGCTCGGCGGGAGAGGGATGCGAGCGACCGGTGCAGCTGGCTGGAGGCGTCGAAACGCGGGATGGCGACGTGCTCGAGGACGTGCGTGGACATGCCAATGCCGACCACATACGAGCCGACAGCCAATCGAGCCGGAGCGGAGTTCAGGCAGGCAGCCAGATAGAACGCTTCAGGTGCGCTTGAGCAAGGCACCAGCATCAGCTTGTGGTCAGGGATGGAAGGCTGTTGCTCGGCGACCACGGCGCTCGCTGTGAGTTCGCTGGCTTGCTCCCGCCACACCACCTTGTAGGGCGCGAAGGTATAGTCCGCGACATCGTACATCGAGTAGAATGCGTCCTTGTCCGGGTCAAAGTACTTGCGGTAGCCACTGCGCTGGCGGAGTAAGGGTTCGAAATCTGCAAGGTATGCGTAGGTATGAGGAAGGTGAACCTTTAGCCATGATTCCTCGTAGCCGCTCCTCTTGCTCGGATCCTGTACCATAAGAATGTAGGCCGAGGGCGACGCACGCCAGCGGTCAACGTCTCTGCCTCTAAGAAGGGGGTAGACCAGGTCATGCTCCATTGGGGCCTGGACCAACGGGACCTTCTTCTTGCCGATGTCCGACAAGTTCTCGATTAGGAGTAATCCGTCTGGCCGCTCGGCCAGAATGTGCAGCCAATAAACTCCGTTGAGACCACCCGTGTTTGAACCCTCATAGGCTCGATATGTAGACGGCCCGATAACCTTGGCCAAGGCGGCTAGTGCGGCCTGGCTCGCGGTAATCCATGGGCTTGTGGCTTTCGTGCCGTCGACAGGTCTTGCGATGAACTGGATCGTCCGTGTGCGGCCCTGGACCTCCTTTAGCGATGCGTCGATGGGGATTCTACCTGTCTTGGTCTTGCGCCAAGTGACGTAGGGAACGGGGTAAGTCGTTTCGCGCCCTTTGTCGAGCACCAACACCGCCGTTCGGTTGCTCGCGCCCTCGAAGGGCTGAAGGGCCACCAAGTCGATAGCTCTTTGTACCGCTAAGTGGGCTCCGTCTCCCAGTCGGAACCGCCGGAAGCCATCGCCGGCCCCTTTTGTCTTGAAGACAGTCTGCGTGATAACAAACCCGAGGCGGCCATCAGCCTTGAGGTAGTTGTCCGCCGAGACGTAGAGCATGAGCATTGACAGGTCTTTCTTGCCGCCCCCCAGCCGCGCTGCCTGCCCCTTGAGAGAAAAGAGGCCGTACCGCTGCCAAAGCGGCTGCGTCGCGGCGCGGTATTCATCGGACAGGCTCTCCCAATTCACCCAGGGGGGGTTGCCCACAACGAGGTCCACCTTGCCAACAAAGACGGGGGCAAAGCGGTTCTTGAGGAGACGCGCCCAGATACCGTTGCGGCCCTCGCTCTCCAGCCTCGTGACCTGGCGGAAGAGGTCCCCCAGAATCCGAGAGGAGTTCTCGTCTGTCCCTCCCACTTCACGCGTGACTCGCTGGAGGAAGGAGTCAGCTTCGTACCCCGGTACCATGACGCAATCCTCAAGCAGGCGCATAAGGCCCTCCAGGCGCTCCTTGGTGGCGAAGTCGCGGGTGATGCGGAAGTTGCCGACCACCGAAGGGACGACGTAGGGCTCACCCCAGGCCTCGAAGGTTCTCTCCTTCTGTGCGTCATAGGTTGAAGGCGTCAAGATGGAGTCGCACAGGTAGACGGGTATCTCGAGGGGTCTCTTGTGCCGGACGAGGGTCCCGAGGGCGAGGAGGTAGTTGGTTCTGGCGGCAATGACGGCCAGCGGATTCAGGTCGAAGCCGGTCACGTTGCTGAGAATCTGCTCAGCCGTGATCTGGGGCTCCTCGAGGTGGTCGTCCGCCGTTTCGCGAGCCCGTCGGATGGCTAGCACCAGAAAGGTTCCCGACCCGCATGCGGGGTCCAGCACGCGAAGCTTGGGCTGCCCCTTGTAGCCGATCTCGTCCAGGACGAGCTCTGCCAGCCAGTCGGGAGTGTAGTATTCGCCGAGGTCGTGGCGGATCTCGCGGGGTATGAGGTACTGGTACAATTTCTTGAGGAGGTCACGCGTCGCTTCTGGCAGCAAGCTGCCGGTAGCAGGCTCGTACTCGGAGAGGGTGCGCGCCATTTCGCGGAGAGCCACCTCTAGTTCGTCAGTCCAGGCGGACAGGTACCAGCCGAAGAAGTCTCCCTCGAGGAAGTTGTGAACGCCTTGGCGGGCGAAGAGGCCGCCATCTTCAAGCTCCGCCAGCCATCGGCGCAGCTCTTCGCTGGGAAAGCTGGGCAAATCCGCAACCGGGCGCGCCAGCAGATAACCACCTTGGAGGGACACCAACTCGGCGGCCAGGAGCTTCATGATGAGGGCGAAGTAGGTGTGGACGGCGAACAGGAGTGCTTTGAGGTCAGATTGCGGGGGAGCGCCGTACAGCCGGGCTAGCTCCCGGGCGTCCCGAACCGCCTTGCTGACTTCCTGTCCGTAGACGCTTCCGAATATGCGATCCCACTCGCTGTACAGGGTCTTGACGCGCTTGTCGGCAGACTTCTTGAACGCCTCCAGCAGAGTCCCCACGACGTGGTGGGCTACGTCCCCCTTAGGACCGAAAGAGTCGGCTAGCCGTTCTGGGGTGAGTTCGCGTCGGCGTAGCGCTCGCAGATAAACGAGGAACTGAGCGACTGACTCGGTAGTTACGTTGTAAGGCCCCTCGCGCCGAAACACGCCTGGCGTCTGGGGCATAGGCAGGAGGGGAAGCTGCGTCTCCAGCAGCAACGGCTCGGGTTCGGCTTCAGTCGTTACCTTGCCCCGGTAGCGGACAAAGAAAATGTGTGCCCCGTCCAGGCCGATTCCGACGCTCCTGCGAAGGACGTCCTCCCTCTTGGCGACGGACCGCGTGGCCTCTGCTTTTAGATAGCGCTCTAGCTGCTCTTGCGCGTGTTTCACGCCCCTCGCGGTTCGAAGCGACCGCGGGGGTTCGTACTCTATTATGGCGTGTCCATAGACTGCATCCGACTGTCCGCCCTCTCCTTTCAGCACGGCTCGGTAGTTTCGCTCGTAGGCAGGGGTTGAGGAGGAGGTAATGCCCAGCCGGCTGAGCAAGGGCCTAAGCAGCAGTTCAACACCCACACGGACGTCCTCCTCCGTGTGGGCTTTTTCAGCCACGTTGCGAATACTCGCTGCGAGGGCTTCGGCGTCTGGCGCAGTGGGTTCGGGCATGCAGGCAACTCTCTGAGGCCGGAGTATCTTGGCCCGCATTATAGTCCGGCGGCGTTCGCTAGGCTAGCGCGAGGGTCTTGCGGAAGGCAAGTTTCAAGTCCGGTGGGCACCTCTTGGAGCCTGGCGGCGGGGTGCCAAGAAGCCCAATCGGCATGTGGAAGGCATCCACCTCTCTGACTCAGAGTCAGGTGCTGTGCCGCATCGCTTGGTCAGCCGTCGGCACACCATCCACACTTCGTGTGCGTTCCGGCCGCGCTGGGGTACCGGCCGCCGGCGCATGAGGCGGTGTTGCCGTGGATAGGGAGCATGGCTCTGTCAAACGAGATCGTGCCTGTACGAGTAACATATAGGGTGAACTCGTTTCGGAGCAGGACAAGAGCTCGCGCGAGTTTGACTTGCTTGTGTAGGGTTTCAGGAGATGTGGTAGATCCGGGCCTGAGGTAGACGCTCCTGAGCGTACACGAGCGGCGCGCTGTAGCCAAGAGCACTGTGCAGCCGTTTCTTGTTGTAGAAGCGCACATACGCCTGCAACCCCTTCTCCCACTCCAAGACCGTTCCCGCCAGAACGCCATCCCAGAACTCCTCTCGCATCGTCCTCTGCACTCTCTCCACCTTGCCATTGAGATGAGGCGTCCTGGGTCTGATCCGGACGTGGCGAATGCCTCTTCGCCTCAGAAGGGCAGTGAGGTCGCCTGAGAATTCAGGGCCGTTATCAGTCTGGAGGCAGCGAATTGCGAACGGGATGGTCTCCAGGAGGCACGGCAGGGCTTTGCAGACAGCGGCGCAGGTGCGCCTGGAAAGAACCGTTGCGGCAAGAACGCGGCTGCAATCGTCGACCAGGGTCAGTTGGTAGCGACCCTCCGGCAGATAGAGCAGGTCCATCTGAGCCCGATCACCGGGGGAAGCTTTGGCGTAGTGCAGCCAGAGACGCTTAGGTTTACGGGGACAGGCAAGGAGGGCGCCGGCGCGACGGAGAACTCTGTAGACACTGGAAACGCTGCAGGTAATCAGCCCGGCCTTTGTCAGATACGCGTGGAGCCTCTTTACTCCGAAGCCGAATTTACGATGGGCGCCGCGGATGATGTCTAGAACATGCCCTGAAAGGGCCGTAGGCGAGCGGTGAGGCCTGCGGGAGCGGTCTGATAGCGCTCTCCTGTCGTGGCGTCGCCAGGCCGCCCACCAGCGAGAGAAGGTCGAATGGGGCACCTCTCCCGCCTGGCAAAAGATGCGGGCGCTGAGCCTGGGATACTGCCGACGCGCCTCCTCGAACGCAGCGATGTAGGCGGCTCTTGTCTGGATGGGCCAGGGTGTGCGAGCTTTGTGCATGTCGGGCCTCCTGTAGGTTATTGGGCTTCGTTTTCCGTTAGCCTACAGCCCAGGCCCGACGTTATTCACCTCCCTTCTGTCTCACATCTCCTGAAACCCTACAGAGTTTGACTTGCTTGCTGGGCCGATGATATGATTCGTGCCCCACGCCGTGTGCGGCTGCTGCTTTGCCAAACGGGCGCGAGGATGCCGCCCAGTCGTACGCGTGTGGGAGATTGCTGACAATGAGGGAACAGGGCCGCAAGCTCACGCGACGTGATGTCCTGAAGCTCGGCATTGGCGCAGCCGGCGTACTGGGCGCATCGCGCTTCATCGCCTGCGGCGGCGAGACGGCGGGCAAGCTGGCGCCCACAGCGTCACCCTCATCGACCCCTGCGCCGTTAGTTCGCGTGGCTGCCGTCCGCGGCATTGACCTGGACGCTATGACGAGGGACGCGCTGAATGCCCTCGGCGGCGCGGAAAAGTTGATAAACTCCGGCGAAACCGTGTTCATCAAGGCGAACATGGTAACCCTCCCCTTCGCCGACGCCTATAACCCCTTCGTAATAGGCGAGTGTACGAAGCCGGAAATCCTTGTCGCCCTCGCTGACGAATGCCTGCGGGCCGGTGCGAAACAGGTTTTCATCGGCGACGGGTCGCATCTGCCGGTCCTTAACTGGCAACTCGCGACGACGCTAGACGGCTCGACCAACCTGCTGGCGGAAGCGGACCGGCTGAACGGCAAGTACGAAGGAAGAGGCAGTGTGAAGGTGGTCTCGCTGGAGACGGACTCTCCCGACTGGACGGACATTCCCTCCACGACGTACCTCGGCACCATCGCGACTTCCAGCCTGGTTGCAAACGCCGACAAGATCATTTCGGTGCCGGTTCTCAAGACGCACAGCTGGGCGCAGCTGACGCTCTCTATGAAGAATTTCGTCGGCACGACCTCGCTGAGCCGCTACGCGCACTGGGTGGACTCGGGAAACGGGAAGGGCTACTACGATCGCGGATTCACTTTCGACCACAGCTCTCCCACCTCAATCGCGTCGATCTACCTCGACGTCGTGCAGGGCCTGCAGCCTGACCTCGCCATTATCGACGCTTCGATAGGCGTCGAAGGGGACGGTCCGACGGTAGGAGACACCGCTGGACGCACCGTCGATATGCGAGAGCGCCTGGGCTCCTTCCTGCTGCTGGCGAGCACGGACCTGGTTGCCGCCGATGCGACGGCTGCGCGGGTCGCGAGCCACGACGTTGCCAGCGTCAAGCAGCTCAACATGGCCTACGACAGGGGTCTGGGCGAAATCCGTGAAGCGGCGATCGAGATCGTCGGCGCGCGCCTGGACGAGCTGCGCGTCCCCTGGCTACCGGCGGTATTGCGGCCAACGCCTCCGCCAGCGGCCGCCGTCGCGACGCCCACCACATAACGGCTGCTTCATCTCCCAGCCACCCAGTCCCCTAATATCGCTGCTTTCTCCCTCATTCATTTGCTCAGTAAGCATCATATAATTTGTCCCCCTTTCTGTCTTGACACGGCTGCTGCTGCCCCTTATAGTGCACTGCGGGGCTGGGTATCACGGTGGAACGTATTCCAACTATTGACGACCTACATACGATAGCGGCGTGACCGTAGGCTTGCCGCACAGGGAGGTGTGGTATGTCTGAACTGCACGCAGGTAGCCCGGACTCAACGCGCGGCTCTTGGCTCATGAAACTGATGGTCGGTTCAACGGTAGTCATGGCTGCCTCAACTGCGGAGGGTGCCCTCAGTGATATTCCGGGCTGGCTCTCGAAGTCAGGTGCGGGGGAACTGGAAGCGCCACCTGTCGTCCAGGCGGAATGTAGGGACAGTTCGAGACCGCTCGCTGCGTCTTTGGAGTGGGATGCGTTTGGCCAAGACTTGCCAGCAGGTGCGAGAGATAAGATCTTGGCGGAGAGAGAGAAAACGCTATGCGTTACTATTCCAGATCCGGCGACCCGCGCCGACTTGAAACACCTTCTTCGTGAGGCGCTGCCGGATCCCGATTCGGCCGATTATGCTGATTGCCTTGAGGGCATGACGGCGGAGTTGCGCGGATTCGATCTGGCTCACCTGGGAAAAGGCTCCGCGCTTGCCTTGGACTTCCCCCCGGAACTTCGACAGAGTTGCCCCGACGCCAGCTTCATTCATGTCCAGGCGCACGTCGTGCCGGATGGGCACGGCTCTTACGTGGTTGAGATCCTGAAGGTCGAATCCGGCGGCTAGGCGGCCAGGATTCTCAACCCCGACATCCGCGTCGTAGCCATGTCTCGACTGGCCTCTAGAGTACCGCCCTCTCGCGCCGTCTCCTCACCTTAGACCGGCTGATGATCACGAAATTTGCACGCGAGCCGAGCGTCGGTCACACTACAGCTACTTGACACGATTATCTAGGCACGTTAAAATGCGTCCGCTCCCGCCTGGCAGTCGCGCAGAGGCTTTGCCGTCGCCACGAGGGATCGGGCCCGGATTCGGCTTTGATGGCAGGCCTTAACAGGGACTGCGGAGGGTTCAAAGTGTTCCGTGGAGCAGATGGACCTATTGGTTCCTCCCGTAAGCGGGGAATGGGCAACCGCCTGGCAGTCTGTGGCCTCATCCTGTCCCTCACCGTTCTCCTGTTCATTTGTCCAACTGACCGCCCGACGGCTTCCGCGGCCCCCGTGCCAAAGACCTCGATCGTCTTGATGATCGACCACTCGCTGAGCCTCCGCCAGACGGACCCGGACGAACTGCGCCTTCTTGCCGCCCAGCTCTTCGTCGATCTGCTCGACCCGGAACGGGACCAGGTGGCCATCGTCTCTTTCGCCCACGCCAGCAACGTGCTCACTGAAGGCGCGCCCGACAGCGCGACCGGATTCTCGCAGGACAGGGACTACCTAAAAGGAATCCTAACTCAACAGCTGGGCAACGACACCGTGTCTCTCGACGGAGGCACGGACTTCCTGGGAGCCCTCAACAAAAGTTACGACCTGCTTGGCCAGGACAACGTCGTTGGCAGCCAGGCATACATAGTGGCTGTCACGGACGGAAGCCCCTGCGACCCCGCGACGCTCACGTCGTCACATAAGGACGACAACCCCCAGTACCGCAAGCAAATCGAGGACGCGGTCGAAAAGCACAAGAAGACGGCGAAGCTCTTTCCGATAACGTTTTCGTCGCCCTCGATCGAGCCGGGCGGGTGTAATGAGCCGGACCAGGAGCTGATGCAGGAGCTCGCCGAGAAGACTGGCGGTCTCGCCCAGAATGCCGCCACGGTAAGCGAGATCGCCGATCGCTACATCGAAATCCTCAGACAGATCAGCGGCCTCGACAAGGTCGAAGGGCCGATATCGGGACAGTTCGAAGTCCCGCCTGGAACACAACTCCTGATGACCGCCGTCCAGGGAACCATGCCACAACTGGCGCTCAATTCGCCTGCGGGGGTCATGTCTCCGGCCCAGTGCGATGTTCCGCCCGCCATGGGCAGCCCTTTCCAGTGGAGTTGCCTCGCCGTGCGGAACCAACCAGAGCGCGAACTGGTTACCAAAGCCACACAGCCGCCGCCAGGGAATTGGCAGTCGCAGCTGACGGGCACGACAGGCGATCTTTACGTGCTGGCGATGTTGGACTGGAAGGCGGAAATCATGGAGCCCAAGGACGGGGCCAGTGTGAACGAAAAGTCGGACATCCCGGTCTCCGTCAGCGTTGTCGACAAGGGCGGCGGCGCTCCTTATAGCGACGAGAGTGTCCTGTCACAGCTTCCCGGTCACATCACTGTGCGCGTACTCGACTCCGCCGGCAATGACCTCGGGCAGATAAGGCAGCCCTGCGCAGGTCAGGACGAAAGCACAGTCGAACCCGGCCAGGTGTGCCTTGAGCAGGACAAGGACAAGCATTATCTGTTTACGGCGCACATCAGCGGCGGGATCGAGCTGCCCGTAGGCGTCAACAGCGCCGAGTACACAATCGTCCCTCAGATCGTGGGATTGGAGCCGGCGACCGAAGGGGCGGCAATCGACGTTGGGAAACACGTCGGTAAATTCCTGGGGATTACGTACAGCACCTGGGCGAAGATCGGCATAGGCGCGCTGGTGCTTGCCGCTCTCGCACTCATCGGCTTAGCGTTACTGCTTCTTGTGAAGTATCTATCCAGCAGGCCCAACATGATATCCGGCCAACTCGTGGCTATGGAAAAAGACGGCACGGTTCAGTTAGGCAAGTCCTTCGACCTCGATGGCCTAAACAGACGGACCCTTACCATAGGTGGCAGTGGGCAAGACATCGTCCTCTCGGAATTGGACGGACCAGCCCTTCGACTAACAAGCCAAAGGAGTGAAGGCTACGATCACCTCATAGTCGAGCCTACGGGCGCCTATGAAGTGCATCTCATTGAGCCGGATCAGAAAGAAACATATCGCTCGCTCGGCTTGCCCGGGCCGCGCCTGGCCGGCGCCCAGGAGCTGACGAACCGATCCCTTCTCACAATCCGCAGAGAAGGCGGCACGGAATCGTTGCTCGACTTGGAGTATCGGGGAGAGACCCTGTCGGGTGAAAATTCGGAGATCGAGGAGTCGTTCGACCGCGACCTGGAGTCGTCGGAAGGCCTTGATGTACATGAAAGGGCCTGATTTCGCTCTCGATCGTCCTGAAATAGAGAGCGACGGAGAATAGGAGGTTGAGACATGCCTAGAGACGTTCGTCCCGGTATTTATGTTGGACTGGGTGGATCGGGAATGCGCGTTGCCCTTCAGATCAAGCGCCTCTTCCTTGAGCGCTTCGGTGAAGTGCCGCCCGTCTTCCGCATCCTTGTCTTTGACACGGACGATGAGCGGAAGGAGGAGCAACTCACTCGCGTCGATGGTGAGCCGGTCACGCTTGATGACAGGGAGTTCTTTCACATCAAGGTGCCAATCGCCGGAATCGAGAGGAGATACGACAAGACTGAGAACATTCACCGCTGGTTTCCATACGAAGAGCTTGCGGAGATTGCCCGAAAGGTCAAAGACATCGATCAGGGCGCGCCACAGAAGGTGCGAAAGGTCGGTCGTCTGGCTTACTTCCAGAGCCACGCTTCCATCAGAGAAAAGGTAGATGCCGCCTGGGATCAGGTAAAGAATCAGAAGATATTAACCGATGCCATTGAGCACGGATATGAAGTTAACGACAAAGGACACACGGTGTCGGTAGACTTCTATGTCGGAAGCTCATTATGCGGCGGGACCGGCTCGGGAATGGTGTTGGATCTCGCAAGCTACATCCGGGCTCAGGGAGAAGAGACCGACAGCCCTGTTCAGTTGCACGCCTACCTCTTCCTGCCAGGCGCCTTCAGTCTAAAGGCTGATGAACAGCAGATGGTCAAGGCCAACGCCTACGCTGCCCTTAAAGAGGTGGACTTCGTTACGAGCGAGAAGGGCTACCAACTCGACGATCCTGCCGGCGGGGGAAAGAAGATCCGCGTGGGCGGCAAGCCATTCCCCCGCTGCTTCTTAGTGGATGGTGAGCAGCAGGCAGGACCAACGCTTCGGCAAGTGGCCGACCTTGCGAAGGTGGTAGCAGAGGCCATCTTCCTCAGCACCTGTAGTCCTGTCGGTGAGAAGGGCAAGAGCTGGTTAGAGGGAGGCGTGGACTACCTGGGCCATGAGATAGATGGAAGACTCGCGGCCTATAGTAGCGTCGGCGTGGCATCGCAGTTCGTTCCGCGGGAGGAACTGCTTGCGTACTCCGTCAACCGACTGGCAACGCAAGTCATCGACCGGCTACTCGATCCGCTGCAGATCGAGAAGCAAGAGTCAGCACTTAGCAGGAAGCAACTCGAAGAGCGGCGCGACAAAGAGATCGAGGATGCCGTCCGCAGTTTTCTCGATGCGCACAAGCCAGAGGTCTACCTGACAAGTCTAGGTGAAGTGGCATACGGCCTTGAAGTAACACCGGGAGCAGTAGGCAAGACATCCAGGGACAACCTGAGAGCGAAGCTCCTCACAATCCGGACACATCGCAAGAATGAACTGCTGCCGGAAGCGCGCGCGAACGTCAGCAAACGCGCTAGCGTGCTGGCGAAGGAGTTCGGCAATGCCGTCGCGGGCGAGTGTGAGAGACACGCCAATAACCCGGAGGAAGGTCCGAACTTCGTCAGGGCGTTCCTGGAGAGGCTTCGGGAATCGTTGAAGGAGAAGTCGCGAGATCTCATGAAGCATGCCGATGGGCTAGACTCTCAGTCGGCAGTCTTCGAACGGAAGCTCGAGGCTGAGGAGAAGCGGTATGGCAATGCGGCGAACAGCTGGTTGAGCTACAACGTTTTCAGGCGCGCCGCTCGCCTTCGCGGACCAACCAGTTGGTCCAGAGCATTGAACGAATCCCTGGACAACCAGCTCAACATAAGCAAACTTCAGAACGTACAGATGATCATCGACACTGTCTGCGGAATCCCGACCAAGTTCGAAGGTGTCACAACCGCCCAGGACCTTCACGAGCGCTACGCCCAACTCTGTACCCGATTGATGGAGATGAGAGACGAGTTCATCAAGACTGCCGACAGGGCGCACGAAAAGCTGGTACAACGTCAGACTTTGTTCGAACGCTCTCTTATTCAGCCCAAGGAAGTCGAGAAGCTGTATGAAGGGAAGGCGCCGGAAACAGAGGGCGTGCTGGAGCGATTGGCTAACACGCCTAACGCCCCGAAGATCCACTCTTGGGTTGATGAGGATCTCGACAACATCAAGAGGATGTTCAAAGACCATTGCGCTGCGTTCTTCGACGACTTCAAGGAGCTGTCTTTGGAGGACGGCATCAGGTTGAAGGGCACGACTGCTCGCGACGTGTACGATGAGCTTCAAGGCGCTTCTAACCCCTGGCTCTCCTACAGTGAAGCTGAGTTGAATTCGGCGGGACTCCCCGGTGAGCAGAAGATCCTCGGCATCGGTGACCGCGACCGGTCAGACCTAATCAAGGAAACAAAGGAGGGGGTGCAATCAGCCGTCATCAACGACCGCAGCCAGGCGGTATTCTGTCAGCTCGAGCACGGCTTCACTGTGAGGAGTCTCAGACACATTGCCGAGTATCGCAGGGCATACGTTGATGAGCTCAATCCAAAGGGCGGCGCCAAAATGCGCTCCCTTCATCTGGACCCCAAATTCGAATTCTGGCGAGACCCGGACAAGGAAGAGGATATCCTGGACAACATCGTCGGGGGCCTGGCAACCAGCGCCTTGCGTTTTGAGTTGACGCCATCCGGCAAGTGGGTGCTGCTCTGTGCCGATGGAGAGCAAGGCTTTGTCCTGGGACAGCAAGGAGACAAGGAATACGCGCTGATTAGTGCGCTCCGGAGGCTCCGTGGCGATGAAGACGCCTGCAATGCGGTGAAGAAGGCAGTTGGAACGCCGCACTTCGAACTGCCAAAGACACAGGAATTCATCACCTCGAACGATGACGAACCGGGGCCGGCAATGCAAGAGATACTGGCAAGACTGGGGAACATCGTGAAGCAGTTGGGGCAAGCGCGTGCTCGGAGTTATGCCGATGAACCGTCCTGATGTCTGGCCGGCAATCGTACTTGGCGTGGGGGACACGGGCGCGGAATTCCTGAAAGAATTCGAGAACTCTCTGCCTCCCGCATATCGACAACGCGCCGTGGTATGGAAGCATGTCCAACAGAGGGATAAGGATTTCTGCTGTGGGGAAGACACGTTCCCATCGGCGGACCAAGCCAAGATACGGACATATCTGAAGGGGCTCGTGGATGTCTGCACGGACTGCGCTTCAGAAGCGCAGGCGTTCAGCGAAGGGATGTTACTGGCGCGAAGCAATCCGGTGATCTACATAGTTGCCGGCCCGGACGCTGGCGCCGCGGAGATAACGAAAGGGCTCTGCGAGGAGTTCGCGTTCATCGCCTGGGCCGCGTCCCTCGGCCAGCTCCATACCTGTGCCATCGTGCTGGCCAACGACGTTCTCCGATTGGAGGAACCGCAGGCTGGCAACTTCAGGAAGCTGATAACCGCGCTCGCCGAGCTTCTTGTGGCGCCTCTCAACGTCCAGGGAAAGCAGAGAGCAATGTCCAGGTTGCATTGCGCCTGGCTTCTCGGCCATAGAAACGGATCGAACGTCACTTTCAAGGACCATGCGGAACTAATCCGGCTTGGCGCAATGGCTGTAGTAAATCTCATTATCACCGAAGCCGGTGAGCACCTACACGCGTACCACGGAGCCTCAGAGGATGATCAGGAAGGCTGCGCCGTGGTAGGAAGTTTTGGCCTTGCCCAAATCGGGGTGCCGCAGGAGGCGCTCGAGGCCCATTTCGGCGCCGATCTGGTGCAAGACGTGGTTGGCGCATTCAACGCGGCGGAAGCCCGCCAACCAGCGATCCCCAAATCTCCACGGTCATTGCTCGGAGGCGATAGCTTCAATCTACAAGCACTGGCGGTGAGTCTGCGCGCATTATCACCGCTAGGCGAACTGAACCCAAAGCTCCAGGATGCCAGGCTTCAGGATAGCCTGCATTACGCAGACACGCTTGCTGGGATTGTCGATTGGGTCGAAAAAGCGTCAATCGATGAGGAGCCGGCGAACAAGCTGTTGAAGCAGCAGCATGACAAGGCCATTCAGCGCCTCGAAGAAGCGATGGATGACCTGATGAAGGCGCCGGGCAGCATCGGGAGCGCCGTCGCCACTGCCCAATCAGTATCGCAGCATCTCGAGGGAGAAGGAGAGGAATGCGCGCAACAGCTTGGACGCCAATCAACGCGAATCAGCAGCCTCAGGCGTTCCACGGATGAAGCCATCGGAGGCGTGCGTGACAGCGCCCTCGACCTGGACGTGTTACAGCACCATTATCTCTCTGCACACATGGGGGCGCATGTCCTCGCCTCTTTGGCCGCGATTGCCGGCTACACCATAATACCCTGGCTTCTGCTGCAGCTTCTTAGCCCGCTTGTTGGATCCTCGGGACTGGTCTGGGGACTGGTCTGGATCGCCATGCTGGTAGGACTGGTGGCGGCGCCGCTCCTGAACATCGGCCTGCGCAACCTGGTTCAGAACCTGGAAGACGTCAGACTCGTGCGCGAATCACATTTGATTCTGTTGCTTCCCGTCTTGCCCCTCATGATTCTGTTCTGCACTGGCCTCGTTGATTCCGGTCGTATGACCGATGGCGATTTCCGGGCCATAGCCTGGGCCAGTGGAGTTGCACTGGTCATCGTTCTGTGGCTGCTTCCCTACGTCCTCAAGGGACTCTGGGAAGCCCTCGTCGACGCGTTGGAGAGCTTCGTCGGACTTTGCGCGGACGTGGTGTTCGGGCTGGTCGTAGTCGTCATCCGGCTCATTAACGTGGTGAGGGCACGGTTTGGCAAGAAGCCGATCTCGCGCCCGGTTGCCTACAAGGGCAAAGCGGAAGAGACGAAAGGAATTACTTCCCAGACACGAAGTGGCCGCTCGCGGATCGACAGCGTCATCGGGAACGTCCACTGGGTGCAGAGACAGGGGCAGGTCGCGATCTTCTCGTTGGCCATCGTTCCGCTCTTCTTCCTGCTCGTCGTTGGGGTTGTGGAATCGTTTCGACAAGCCCGTTACCTCGACAGCGGCTTCGTCCTCTCCCGAATGAACGAGGGATTCTTTAGCCTGGTCAATCTGTCGGTGCTTGGCATCATCCTGATCGCATTGACGTTGACGCTGCTGCTCGACGGCGTCGGCTATTACCTTCAACTCCGCGACCACGAAAAACGTGTCAGCCATCGGTTTGACTCGGCTTCGACCCTGGTAAACGAGTTGATGCAGGTTCGCACCGAGCAGCGCGGGCTTCAACTGGCTCAGCCGTGGTTCAAGGCTACCGCCGATTCAGCGAAGACGATCGCGGATAGCGCTTCGACTTTCCAAAGGGACTTCTTCCAAGAAATGGAGGAGTGGACCGACGAGTCTGCGCGGAGAGCGAGTGAAGCGCAAACTCAGTTGCTCGATTCGGCTGACAAAAGACCGGTGTTCTCGCCCTTCTTCTCACTCGATGAAGTCCAACAATACTATCGTCGCCGCCTCGGCCAGAATCCCAGCCAGGACGAGGATGAACACGAACAGGCGCGAGGAAGATTGGCAGAAAGCCTGGTGAGCGAAATCACCACCGCGATCTCCACCTACTGGCGTCGCCCCGACGGCAGCAAACTGGCGGCGGACGAGGCCAGGCGCCAGGTTGCAGCCAGCGTCGCCAGCGTCCTCCGCCCCGATCTTCCCGAGGAGTTCCTGGCAAACGGAGGGACGGTCGCTCATCCTATTTTCGAGAACTACGCGAGCCCCTACTGGCACTTCACTCCTGACGTTCGCGGCCTTCGATCTCGAGACATGGTGATCATGTGGGGCCAGCCGAGCCTGGTCCACCTCCGGTTTCCTGACGCTGAAGTGATCCACGACCCTGTCTCCGCCACAACTCTGACACTTATGAGTTTTGTCTATGGATTGCCGCTTGACGTCTTCCCCGAATGGGCCTATCTCAACCTCGCTGAAGACGCCGCAGGCGGAGTAGCGCATGCTGATGGCTTAGAGCGGCCCGCTCCTCAGAAGGTGCCGAAGCATCTCAGAGCATAATGCGGAGTTGGGCTGAGACGGGCGCTCCGAGTGGCGCCTGCCGCTCGCTCCATCCAGCAACTGTTGCAGGGGCGGCGAAAATGTCGTGAGTGCGACATGAAACACACTTCGAAGTTGATTATCCTCCTGGCGATCGTGCTGACAGCGCTGGCGCCGCATCCGCAGGTGCACGCGCAACAGCCACAGCCATTCACGAAGGCGGATCTCCTCGAACAAATAAGAAGGAACACCATGCCGGACGGGACCGCGCGCCCAGTCGCGCTGCTGGCGATGGCGGGTTCAGGGGTTCGCGGGGACGATACGGAGGCGCTCCGAAAGCAGGTCGAGAACGGAATAGGGGAGCAACGCCCCGACATAGCTAGTCTCATCGGCGTTTACGCCATTCCCATGACCGGAAAAGCGAAGAGTGAGAACTCCTTCTTCTCCGACGTCTTCACGTCCACCTGGCGCCAAGTGTTCGGCATGAGTCCTCAAGACATGCCGGTATCCCCCCAAGACGCGCTGAGCTTGGCCGCTAAGGCCGGGGCGAAGTCATTCTTCGTCGTCGCAAATAGCGGCGGCGAGAATGCAGCCCGGGAGTTCATCAAGCAAATGCTGGCGGCGACGGGAGGACGGCTGAATTTTGCCTGCATCAACTGTGCGGTGACTCCCGAAATGAAGAAGCTGATCCTGGACGCAAATCCAGACAACCGCGTATTCGAATGGGTGCCTGACGTTGTAACGGCATTCCAGCAGCCAGGGAAAAACGTCCTCCCCTTGCCCGGTAAGAATGCTCCTGTGATCAACTTCCCACACGTGCTCCTGGGAAACTTGCTGAAGACCCCCGTCCTGATACCAAAGCTGCTCGCTCAGCTGATCACCGGCTCTCCGCATCACGGTTTGTACTCGACTGAGAACATCAAGAAAATTCTCTCCGACGACTTCGGCATGGCGACAGCCGCTGAGAGCGCTCTCGACGATGAGCTGACCCGTAAGGCTCTGGAACAGGAACCCGAACCTCCCGTCGGCAGTGTCCTGCCTCCCTCTCCAGCCCAATACGACACCGGAAACGGCCCGCCTACTCCCAACGGCGGGGGTGCTGCAGCCATTGCCCCCATTGATTTGGGAGGCATCGACTTCTCTCACGTTGAACTCCGTTACTTGTTGGAGGGTAACACCGATGAGGGTGGCCTTCTTGCCGCAGCCGTCCGAGGGACACCCGCTGGCCAGGAGGCCACTGCCGCTCCCGGCAGCGGCTCGGATCTGGCGTGGAGCTCCTTCCTCGTCTGGCTTTCCTTGCCCGACGACACGTTCTGGGTCAATCTAAACCCCAACGAGCCGGATCGTATCATCGACGCTGAATTGGGGCAGACCAACGTCGGCCGCATTATGCTCGAAGGCGACCTGCAGCTGAAGAAGGACACCGCCCAGCTCACCGATCCTCGGACTGATTCCGGCAAGCTCTTTTGGAGTGAGCTCGCCAACTGCGCGCCCTCAGATCAGGGATCTGACGCTGCGCGCAGCTCGCAGCTAGAGTTGAGCCAGCGAACCTGGATAGTCCCTGGCGATGTCACGGTCTACGCCGACGACAATCAGATTTATGTCTTGGACGCTCCTTTGGACGTCAAGCTGGAATCCGAGCATGCGGAAGTGACCGGCGGAGACAACGCAGCACAGACTTCCGAGTTCCAACAGTGCGGTGAGGCGCTCCTAAAAAGATTAGTCCTTCCGAAGCTCATCGAGAACGTGAACACAGCGTCGCAGTACGACGAACTTCGTGAAGTGTTCTATTCGCGAGTCGTAGCAGAATGGTACAAGGACCAGCGGCAGCGGCAAGACGCTTTTCTCGGCGATCTAATCGATAAGGGGAACGTGGGAGCACTCCCGTCACAACCCGGTTGGACGCCGCAAGCGACCTACAATCGATACCTCAAGTGCATAGAACCCGACGAGACAGAACACGAATGCGGGTACAACGTGACGGTTGAGACGCAGACTCAAGAAGGAAACATTACCAGGCTGGAGCAGCACCAATACATAAGCGGAGGCATTGACCTGACAAGCATACCGCTCAAGCAAGTATCGTTGACAGAACTGGCCTCCGAGAAGCCGGACGCGGCTGATCAGGTTTCCGATGCCATCCTCTGGGGGATCCATCAGGACCCAGATGACTACTGGGCGGGCGGAGCAGTGCTGTTGGCGGCAGCATCCGCCGATTCGGCAAACGCTGCCGTCGCAGCTCCAGTCGACAAGAGTGCGGCAACGGAGAGAACCGGACATAGCAGCCATTTGGGATTGTGGCTCTTTGGACTGGGGGGCTCCGCCGTCGTACTCGCGCTGGCTGGCGGCTGTTGGCTGTTGTTCTGGAGATCCGGACGTGACGACGAGGATCCCGAACTGTACGAGTAGCCAGGACCGACCGGTGAGCGCTCTCGAACGCGTCTTGATACTAGACGATTTCGTCTATTCAGCCGAAGACCAGGTCCGGTAGAAGATGTGGTTCAAGCTGGAGCTGTCGTTCGCCCGTTTGATGCGTAGGCGGCCGTAGGTGACGCATGGGTCCGGCTGTCTCAGGTTGTCAGAAGCTCGCGTGTGACGGTCGCCATCGTCGAAGGCCAGTGTGGTCAAGAGCCGCTGAGGAAGTACGTAGCCCAATACATCGGGTGGTGCAAATGACGTTGGTCAGAGTTCAGGAACGAGAGTTGTGCTTGCCTGACGGCCTCTGGCCTGCTTAGACCTCGGTCGACGGAGGCATAATAGGCGCTTACGAATCTCGGGCCATAGCGATCAAAGGTCTCCCAAAGTGCACCCAGGACGGACGCTGCGCCGGCTTGAAGGAAAGCGGTGACGAGTCCGAGATGCTCTTCTCCTATATCAACCTCTTCCGCTCCACTTGAACATGCATTCATGACGACTTGAGCAGCACGAAGACGCGCCGCTCCCAACAATCGAGCAACAGTCAGAGGCCCGTCTCCCAATCACACAAATGATTCTGTTGGTTCTGCTGCATCTGCTCTCGCGTGGCAGGCCAGGTGGATCGTGCCAGCTCTCGGCGCCAACCTCAGAAAAGACTCGGTCGTTGCATTTTCATCGACCAGCGTCCAGTGTTTCCCCAGGCGCCCTCGCGCTGCCGATTCTACCTCCTCTTTGGCTTGGACAAGGCCGGCTGAGGTGACTGCGATGCCAAGAAACGGATCGTGCCGCCGCTTTGTTTGGTCTGCACCCCAAATTTAGTACCAGTCATAATGACAGTCCTGCCGGCTCCAACCGCACTGTCTCACTGGTCAGGCTCCTCCGATACTCTTCCGGCGTGAGGTTCCCCAGGGAACTGTGGGGACGGCTCCGATTATAGTCCACCCGCCACGCTTCGACGATACGTCTCGCGTCGGCCAAGCTCAAGAACCAGTGCTCGTTCAGGCATTCGTCCCGCAGCCTCGCGTTGAAGCTCTCGATGAAGGCGTTCTGCACCGGCTTGCCCGGATCGATGTGGCGCAGCCGTACTCCTCGCGCATACGCCCACTGGTCCAATGCACGGCTGGTGAGCTCCGGCCCGTTGTCCAGGACGATCTCCTCAGGCTGCCTTCTCCGCTCGCGGATGAGCCGCTCCAGCACTTCCACCACCCTCGTCCCCGGCAGCGAGAAGTCCACTTCGATGGCCAGCGCATCGCGGGTGAAGGCGTCGATGACAGGAAGGAGGCGTATCCTGCGTCCCCAGGCCAGACAGTCGCTCATGAAGTCCAGGCACCAGCGCTCGTCGGGAGCCTCCGGCGCCAGGAGGGGTGACCGAGCCTGGCTCGCCAGCCGCTTGCGCCCCCTCTTACGTACGGACAGGTTCTGCTCCCGATAGAGCCTGTAGACGCGCTTGTGGTTCACAACATTCCCTTCTCTTCGCAGGAGAATGCAGAGCCGCCGGTAGCCGAATCTCCGCCTCTCGGCGGCGAGCTCCCGTAGACGTTCCTTGAGCGCAGTGTCGTCGCCTCTCCTGCCCCTGTAGCGCAGGGCGCAGCGGCTGAGCCCTACGACTCTGCAAGCCCGACGTTCAGACATCATCCACTCCCTCTTCAGATACAAGACAGCCTCCCTCCGGACGGCGGGCCTCAGAAGTTTTTTGCCAGAAGGTCCCTGAGAGCCAGGATGTCCAGCGCCTGGTCTGCCACCAGCCGCTTCAGTCGCCTATTCTCATCTTCGAGCGTCCGCAGTCGTCTGGCTTCGTTTACGTCGAGGCCGCCGTACTTGCGCTTCCAGCGATACAGCGTTTCGTAGCTCACCCCCAATCTCCGGCAAAGCTCCCCTGTGGAGGCTCCCGCCTCATGCTCCTTGAGGGCAGCGATGACCTGCTCCTCCGTCAACCTGCTCTTCCGCATGCAGTCCTCCCTTTCTGCCCATACGGGCCCTATTCTACCGGAGGACTGTCATAATCCGTGGTACTGACTTTGGGGGCAGACCACCTCCTGGCAGGTGCACCAGTGTGCCGGACGGTCTTGGACACGATAGGGACCTAGTGTCTGTTTCTAGGGGTGGAGGCTGAAGCCCATTTTGGGCAGCCGGGGGTGACTCCAGCGTGCCGCAACTCGATGAATACGCCTCTCCAGTTTGCTGCGTTTTCGGGCAAGAGGAGGCTCGCCAGGCTGCGGCCTGAAGAATCGTGCCTTCCCCACTTCGACGATCCCGAGATAGGTGACGATCATTCCCAGCAAGATCGCCAGAAAGCCGATCGGCAAGGCCTGGAAGCCCAGCACTCCGGCTGCCGGCGAAAACGGGAGCACCACACCAAGAACGGCGCAGACGAGCGTCGTCACGAGGAGGGGACGGCTCGGGCGGCTGTGGAAGAAAGGGATGCGGCGGGTTCGAATGATGAATATCACTAGAGTCTGAGTAGCCAGCGACTCGGCGAACCAGGCCGAATGAAACAGCACCTCGCCGGCATTGAACACCCAGAGCATCACACCGAAGGTCAGGAAGTCGTATACAGAGCTTATGGGGCCGAAGAACATCATGAACTTCCGGATGAACGAGGTATCCCAGTGCGCCGGGTGCTCCAGCAGCTCCTCGTCGACATTGTCGGTTGGTATCGTCATCTCACTAACGTCGTAAAGAAGGTTGTTAAGCAGGATTTGCGGCGGAAGCATCGGCAGGAAGGAAAGGAAGAGAGAAGCGCCACCGGCGCTGAACATGTTCCCGAAATTGGACGATGTCCCCATCAGCACGTACTTGATGGTATTCGAGAAGATGCGCCTGCCTTCGACCACGCCGTTTGCCAGTATGCCCAAGTCCTTGTCCAGCAAGACGATATCCGCCGCGTCCTTGGCAACGTCGGCGCCCGAATCAACAGAGATGCCTACGTCGGCGTCGTGGAGCGCAACAGCATCGTTGACGCCGTCGCCGAGAAAGCCTACGTCCTTGCCGAGAGTCCGTTGCGCACGAATGACGCGTGACTTCTGCTCTGGCGTCACCCGGGCGAAGATTGTGGTTGATGGTAGAGCGGCAACCAACTCGGCATCGCTGAGCGCGTCAAGACGGGTGCCCGTCAGCACACCCTCAACGGACATACCCAGGTCCGCGCACAGTTTTGTCGCCACGCGGTCGTTGTCGCCGGTGACGATCTTCACGGCTACACCCAGCCTATTGAGCCGTTCAATCGATGCGCCGGCGTCAGGCTTGGCTCGGTCGACGAACGTCAAGAAGCCGGCGAACTGAAGATCATGCTCGTCCCGCGGCGTTACGGTCGTCATTCCCGTTCCGTTCCGCGTCGCCACGGCAATGGTGCGGCTGCCCGCGTCGAACTGGGCATTCAGAAGGTCGCGCACTCCAGGCGGGGCGTCTTTGCAGAGAGCGATGATCGACTCGGGGGCGCCTTTCGTTATCAGAAGACTGGCGCCCGTCTGGTCCCTGACAAGCACCGACATCCGCTGGCAATCGTAGTCGAATGGAGCTTCGGCGAGGCGTGTGAAGGTGGATGCGCGGTTTCCCGCTGCCTCCGCAGCCGCCCAAAGGGCGCGGTCGAGGGAGTTCCCGCCGACGACCTGACCGCCTTCCAGAACTGCCGAATTACAGAGCAAGCCAAGCAAGAGTGCCTGGTCCGAGGGGCGTCCCGTGGGATCAAGGGCTGCAGAGAAGGTGATCTCTCCCTCGGTAAGCGTGCCCGTCTTGTCGGTGAAGAGCACTTCCATATTCCCCAGGTCTTCAATGCTGACAAGCCGCTTCACGATGACAGAGTTGTGGGCCAGATGACGAGCCCCGGTTGAAAGGCTGACCGTGACGATAGCCGGCAGGAGCTGCGGCGTCAGCCCAACGGCGATGGCGAGCGCGAAGAGCGCGGAGTCGAGAAGCGACCGCTGAAGGGCGGCGTTGATTACGAAAATGGAGACCGTGAGTATGACCGTCACTTTGACGAGCAGTACCGAGAAATCCCGCAGACCGAGCTGAAATCCGGTCTCTTCCTGAGCCTCGCCGAGACGAACGGCAATGCGCCCGAAAGCGGTGCTCCTTCCCGTTTGAACCACGACGCCGGTTGCACTGCCCGTGCGCGCCACGGTGCCCATGAAGGCACAGGAGGGCAGATCGAGCGGCGAATCGGCGGGAGGCGCGACCGCTATGCTCTTTTCTGCTGGCGTGGCTTCCCCGGTGAGGACGGCCTCGTCGCAAGTGAGCTCTTTCACCTCTAGAAGCCGAAGGTCGGCCGGCACGATATCGCCAACGGCGAGGCTAACGATGTCCCCCGGCACGAGATCGGTCACGCTGATCCGGCTGGCCTTGCCGTCGCGAAGCGTAAGGGCGTCATGGCGAACGCGGGCGTGAAGTGCCTCCACAGCGCGGGCGGCGCGAAACTCATTGAAGAAGCCCAGCCCGATGCTGAGCGCCATGATGCTGAAGATGATCAAGGCGTCGGTGCGCTCGCCGACGAAGAGTGAAACGGCAGCTGCCACGACTAGGAGGATCAGCAGCGGGCTCTTGACCTGTCGAAAGAGCACATCGAGAGCGTTTGCGCCATGGCTGCGGATTGCGTTGGGTCCGACCTCTTTCAGCCGCCGCGTTGCCTCGATTGTCGTGAGGCCGTTTTGCGAGGTTCTCAGCTGTTGAACGACGGCGGGTGCTTCGAGTCGAGCCGCTGTGGCGAGATCGAGGTCTGCTGTGTGGCCGTCTGCTTGTTCAGCCCCGGTGCTCGCAGGCAGCCGCTCGGATTGGTGGGAAGCCATCGAGGGGATTATACGCAAGAAGAGGTCGGGGCCGCTATTGCACGGGCCTGCTCACCATCAAGACATCGTGTCTGGCCGGGTGACAGAATGAGCGTGGCTATCTGGAATAGCAGCCGTGGATTGCCGGGCTTGACCATGCACTCCGTCTCCGGAGTTCACCAGCACCCACACGGATTGTCGGCCCGGCTATTCCCGCTTTCGCAGCCATCGCTGCCCAAGTTCGCCTAAGCCGCGCCGAAGAACCGCACAGGCATGCCGAGCGTCTCGTCGAGGCGCGCATCCGGGAACGCGGTCATGGGGCGCCAACCTATCGCCACCGACGCGAGCCGTGAATGAGGTTGGGAGATCCCCGCCTACGTTGCTGTTGGCGGTTGCTCCACCAACGTATCGATCTGCTTGACGATCTTGTTCTCGATTTCGAGGTTCCAGAGCGTCTCCGGCACGTCGACCAGGAGGAAGAGCTCGGACAGCAAGAGCGTCTCCACTGCCGTGACTCCCAGGTGCTCCAGCCATTTCCCAACGCCGACTCTGACCGTGAAGTTGTTGGGTTCACCATCGATCAAGAGCGTGAAGGCTCTGTCGGCGGCAATCACGGCGCTCAGGAAGCCGCCTTTCCGTGCCTGGATAACTGCCCCGTGAGGGCTTGGCACCGAAGACTGAACCTTGAAACCGTCACCTTCGAGGTATTGTCCTATCTTATCCTTGAGGGCGTCCAAATCGGTGTTCTTGCCTTCGTAGTGCCGAACCTTCTCGCCAATCATGTCTCCTCCTTATTGTCCCGCGGCGGGCGTTTCCCAATACGGGATACGCCAGGGTGGTACCCCCAACTTCTCTTGCCTGTAGTACTACAGCGAAATACGATATCGCCTCACTTCGCGTTCGGCGGCTTCTTGACCTTATCCTGCTTAGGCTTCTTAACCTTCTTGCCGCCCTTGTCCTTGCGCGCCATTATGGCCCTCCTTCCGCTTTATCAGTGGCCCGCCCCTTCTTCGAGGCGATGTCCATTTACAGAGTAACATAGAGGCTGGACTCATTTTCGGGGGCAGACAACTGTAGCCCTTGGGTTCTGGATTATGGCACGCCGGGCCGCGATTGTAAACAGGTCAGGGGCCGCAGTGAGCCTCTAGAGGCTTCCTCATCATGTCGACGCCCTCCTCATCGGCCTCGGGGAGCTCGATCTTGCCCGTGCAGCGTTGGAGACGGATACACTGGAACGTTCGGCGCATCGCTGACGATCTCGCCGTCAAGTATTGAGACGATGCGCCGCGTGTAGGCCGCAACGTCGTGCTCGTGGGTGACGAAAGCAATCGTCACCCCGCGCTCTTCGTTCAGCCTGCGGAAGATTTCCATCACGTCGTGGCTGGTCTTCGTGTCCAGCGCGCCCGTCGGCTCGTCGGCGAGGATCACGGACGGATTGCCGACGAAAACCCGAGTCTGAGGCCGACGAGAATCATAATGGACGCGTGGGCGCCGACCATCAGCCCCACCAGGCGTTCTATTGACGCTCAGCCCTCATCGGGAACAGGCGACTGACTCGTTGTCATGACGTACCTCCCCTCAACCGCAATTCACAGCAGCCCTACCCCAGGGCGATCGACATCAGCGTCTCAGCCATCTCCACGTGCCTGGGCATGCCGATGCGGCGATACATCGCGACGGCTTCCGTTAGCAGCTCGCGGGCCTTCTCGTGGTCGCCGGGGGCGTCGCGGTCGATGAGCATGCGGGCGTACCAGCGCCGCACCTCCGGCTGCTGGATGACGTGGGGCAGCTCGTGGGCCTGGCGCAGGGCCGTCTGGTAGTGCTCCTCCGCCTTTTCCCAGTCTTCCCCGGCGGCTGCCGCCATCCCCGCCACAGCATGCAGTAACTGATAGTACCAAAGAACGACGGCTCCGGTATCGACGGCCTCCAGGACCAACGGGTAGAGCTTCGCGGCCTTCTCTCGTTCACCTAGGACGGCTAGCCCTTCGACCGCCGCGGAAAGCATCTCCCAGGAGCCGAGCGTATTGGCCTGACCGGGGCGCGGCAGCTTCTCCCGGCTCTGCTCCAGCACCGCGAGGGCTGAATCTCTGTCCCCAATGTATGCCTTCCCCAGGAAGAGTGCCCCCCAGTCCCATCCGGCGAGCATCCCGGGGGGCTCCAAGTTGGCCCCCTCCTGAAAATGCGCCAGCGCCTGCCCCCACTCTCCCCTCCAGAAATGTACCAGGCCAAGCCAGGTGTAGGAGTTGGAGACCCAGGGCATGCCGGCGCTGCGGCAGAGCTCTAGGTCCGCCCTGGCGAACTCCTCGAACCTTTTGATGGACCTAGTACACCCCGCACGGCTTCGGAGAGGAGGACCTGGCCGCCCTTGGCCTTGGCGGCGATGCGGGCGGCGGCGTTCACCGCTTCCCCGAACAGGTCCGCCTCCTCCTGAATGGCCTCGCCCGTGTTCAGGCCGATGCGCACCTGTACCTGCTGGTCGGGGTGCTGACGGTTGTGCTGTTCCAGGGCCCGCTGGATGCCGACGGCGCAGGCCACGGCTCTTCGCGCCGAGGCGAAGGCCACCATGAAGCCGTCGCCCAGGGACTTGACCTCGTGGCCGCTGTGCTGCTCGACCTGCTGGCGCACCAGCCCCCGCTGGGTGCGCAGTATAGCCTGTGCGGCCTCGTCGCCCCGACGGGTCGTGAGGTCGGTGGAGCCTTCCACGTCGGTGAAGAGGACGGTGACGGTGCCTTCAGGGAGCTCATGCGCCATCGTAGCCACCCGTAGCTCTGGATGAGCCCAATACTACTGCGTTTGCTACCGATGTCAAGAGGATAGGTTCCTCTTGGCAGCGGAAAAGGACGTGACGAGGCACGCATAGGGTCTGCTGTAGCAGGCCCAAGTTGATCAGCATCTGAACCGCCGGATTAGCACCGTCTTGTGGGTTGAGGGCGGCTATTAACGTAGACAGCGAGCGCGGTGACGACAAAGCCCCAGAGGCCCGAGATATGCTCCCTCCACGTTGCTCGTGCAGGCGTCATCTTCGGTGACAGAACCGCCCCTGTCCACGGCAATACTGCCTCTTGAGAGTTATGAGTGACAACTGCTGAGGCTATCAGCAAGTCTTCTGCCTGCACTCATCGAACCGCCGCCCGCTAGCGACGTAGCCGGACGGCGCTGATCCTCTCCCTCAATGGCTTCGGCAGGGAGAACACCCCATCCAGCCATACGACGACAGCCGGCAGCACGACAAGCGTCGCCACCAGCGTGAACATCACGTCGATAACGACGACCTTGCCGAAGTCCTGCAGCAGGGGGAAGTCGGAGATCATCAATGTGCCGAATCCCGCAACGACCGTAACAACCGAGGCCGTGATCGCGGGCCCGATGCGCGAAACAGCGGTGACCATGGCTTCACGCGGCTTCAGCCCATTGTCCTTCTCCTCGACGTATCTTTCCATCAGCAGAATCGTAAACTCGGTTCCGATGGCGATGATCAGCGAACCGAGGACCGCGGTCAGCGGGTTCAGATCCAGACCAATTGCAAACATGAACGCCGACGACCACCCGACGACGATCACGATTGGCAGCAGCGGGACGAGTGCCCTTGCCAGGCTGCGGTAGACAACCAACAGTCCTCCAGCAACGGCAAGCAACGCAATGATCGTGGCTAGGTTGCGATTGGCGGTAAGGGCCGTCACCGTACGAGCCAGCACAACCGTCGTGCCAGCCGGAGCAACGTCCACACTTGAGGGCGGCTGTATCTCCGCTTCCATCTCATCGATCAGCTTGTTCAAATCAGTGACGGGCATACTCGGCACGCCGAAGGAGACAACCGCAAAACGACCATCGGCGCTGACGAGGCCGCTGCGGACTGTCTCCGGCAGCCCGCTGACAATCTGCTGCGCCTCGCCCGCAGACGGAATCTGCCTGTCCGCTGTGCCGGCGGCGACGGCGCTCGCCAGGCTGTCGTCACTGAGTAGCTCCGGATGTCGTTCCCGTTCCTGCGCCTGCATCGACTGCATCCAGCGCAACGTATCAGGATTGGTCAGATCCTCGCCTTCCACAAGGAAGGACACTGCAGTGGTCTTGCCAACGACTGCGCGTACCCGGTTCAGGTTGACGAGCTCTGTCATGTTTGTAGGGATCATCGATTCCATGTCGGTCTGAACTGGAATCCGGTGATCCAGCCAGAAACCGGCGGCGGCGACGAGCACGGCAACACCTATGATCGGGGCGGGGTTGCTGATAGAGCGCTTGGCCAGGCCCGCCAGGAACAGGGCCCGACGACTCTCCTTCTGCCCGTTCTTCCCGCCCACCACGGCCGGATGTCTCTTGTCCCGCTGATACAGGATGCTGTTCAGCAGGAACAGCCCCATAGCGAAGAGAATCACCACGCCAAACGAAAGCATGACGCCGAAGTCGCGGATCATCGGGACCTTGGAGACGAGCAGCGCCAGGAAGCCAAGGACAGTGGCAAAAACGGCGATCCCGACGGCCGGCCCGATATGCGTGATTGCGTCGACGACGGCTTGCGCCGCCGAGTCGCCTCGCAAGATCTCTTCCTCGTATCTGTTGTGTAGCTGGATGGCGTAGTCCACGCCCAGACCGATCAGGATCGGAAGTCCGGCCATTGTGGCCATCGTGATCGGCATCGCGATATAGCCCATGAGTCCGAACGTACACAAGACGCCGAGGAGGACTATGGGAAGAGAAAGCAAACGCCAGCGCACCGGGAAGATCAGCGTCAATGCCACAACCATGAGCACGACCGCGATACCAAGAGTGATCCCCATGCTCTTCATCATCTTGTCCTGGACTGCTTGCATGAGGAGTGACTGCCCAGCCACTGTCACCTCGCTGGCGCCCGAGAACTGGGTCGAGCGCACCGAATCGCGCACGGAGATAGCCGCCGCGTTCTCCTCGTTGGTGGTCAGGCCCCCAGCCAGCGTCACTACAATGAGCACATGGCCGTTGTCGGGGATCACCCTCGCGAGCTCCGGGAGGACTTCGCCGTTCGAATCGAAGACAACCGAATGGGCGAATTGAGGGTCGACGGACAGGGCGTCCACGGATCCGCTTTGCTTTCCATCCGCAATAGCCTTCTCGGCGTCCGATTGAATGAAGGTCAGCGGGCTTACGACGCTTCGAATCCTTGAATCCTTGGCCAGCTCGTCCTGCAAGTCTCTGAAGGCCGTCAGGTTTGACTGTGAGAGCAATGAGTTGGGATCGCCCGAGAGCAGCACGAGCACCTGCTGCCCTCCGAATTCATCACTCAAACGAAGGTAGTCCTGGTAGACCTTCGAATTTCTGGAGATGAACATGTCCTGGGACTGGCGCATTTGAATCCTCGACGCCCCAAAGACTCCGCCAATCGCGATAAGCGCGGCGGCCAGAGCCACCCAGGCTGAACGCCGCTCGATGAACTCTCCCAGCAGCCGCGAGAACCTCTTCACGCTGTCCGCTTTCCGCCGCGCGCCGCCAGCGTCGCGATTTCCTCGTCATGTATCTCCAACGACAGAGCGTAGACGCGTTCCGAAGCGACTAGCAACGACTCCCGCTCCTCCTCTGGAATCACTTCCAGCAGGCGGGCGACGAGATCGATGATGGCTTCCCACACCTCGGCCAGCGCCTTCTGACCGGCGTCCGTAAGGCTCACGAGGACCCGACGGCGGTCCTTATCGTCGTGGCGTCTCGAAACCAGCCCCCTGCGGCTCAGCTGGTCGACAAGCCCAGTGACAGACGGCATCGTCACCGCCAGCTCGCGTGCTATTTCCGTCATAGACATCTCGGTCTCGTCAGCCTGGTCAATCAGCGACAGGATCTGCAACTGGGACGGGGTGAGGCCAGGGAAGGCTGATTGAACGATTGCCGCCACTCGCATGTTGTGAGCGACGCGGACCGAAAGACGGCTTATCCGTTCCGCCTGTTCGCGGAGGTTACTCATTTAGGATTCCTAAGTATAAGCTCTCCTAACAATAACTAGAGCGGTTCACCCAGTCAAGCGGGCAACCTGAGGAAGCGTTGGCAGCCGACTCCAGCACTCCGCGCCGTCCTCGCCTCGTTCGATCTAAGCAACCTCCGCCGCTGAAACAAGTTCCCCCATTCGCGCGTTCTATCTATTAGTTTGACAAACTCGCAAAAGTGATGTAATTTCTGTTGGTCTACTTATGTCGACAGCGCTGGTGGCGGGAACTCCAGAAGCTGAATCGCCTGCAGGGCCAGTGACGCTAAGCCGATCCACGTCGGCTAGCGCTGTCTGACCGTTCGGTTTGGCGGGGAAGGGACTCCCCTGACGCCTTCTTGAAAGGATGGAGAGCCATCAGGGGAAGGTCAACGGCTGACAGACGATTCTTCAAGCGCGCCCCGCTTTCGCGCCGGCGGGCACTCCGCCTCGCTGCGCGTTTCGCCGTGGTGACGGTGCTGCCCGCGGCCCTCGCCCTGTTGGGCGTCGTGGCCGTGCTCAACACCACGTCGACTGCCGCCGGCCCCACGCTTGTGCAGAAGAACAGCGGCAGCGCGAACCTGACCAACAGCGTCTCGGCTGTGTTCGGCGCCGCGCCGACCTCCGGCAACCTCCTGATAGCTGTCGTCGGCGTATCCGGGACTACTACCATCAATCTCCCCAGCGGCTGGTCCTCCGCCATCAATCAAAGTGGAACCACCTGCACGCAACCGTGCCAGGCGATCTTCTACAAGACGGCGGGCAGCTCTGAAAGCAGGACCGTCACGGTCACGCTAGGGAACAGTCTCTCCGTCGTGGGCCTGCAGATTTACGAGTACGGCGGTATGGCCACGTCTTCCGCGCTCGACGGCACGGCCTCGAACAACGGCACCAGTACCTCGTTGACCTCGAATAGCGTCACCACGACCCAGGCCAGTGACCTTCTGGTGGCAGGCGCTGTCAGTCGAGCTTCCACCAGCTTCACGTGGGGCAGCTCGTTTACGGAGGAGTTTGACTTCACGGCAGGGACGACCGCGCGCACATTCAGCGGCGCAGACCGCGCCGTGACGACCGCCGGCGCCTATTCAGCCTCGGCGACTACCGCCGGCAGCGGCGCCTGGCGCATGCAGCTCGTGGCGTTCAAGGCGTCGCCGGCGACACCCACGCCAACGAGCACCTCGACGTCGACGCCGACACGCACGAACACGCCGGTGCCGCCGACGGCCACCTTCACGCCGACGCCTACCCGCACCTACACGCCGACGGCGACGAATACGCCTGTACCACCGACGGCCACTTTCACGCCGACGCCTACCCGCACCTACACGCCGACGGCGACGAATACGCCTGTCCCAGCGACGGCAACTTTCACGCCGACGCCTACCCGCACCTACACGCCGACGGCGACGAATACGCCTGTCCCAGCGACGGCAACTTTCACGCCGACGCCTACCCGCACCTACACGCCGACCGCCACGTTCACGCCCATCCCGCCGACAGCGACTTTCACGCCGACGCCTACCCGCACCTACACGCCGACGGCGACGAATACGCCTGTACCACCGACGGCCACCTTCACGCCGACGCCTACCCGCACCTACACGCCGACCGCCACGTTCACGCCCATTCCGGCGACGGCAACTTTCACGCCGACGCCTACCCGCACCTACACGCCGACAGCAACGCCCGTCTGCGCTACCGCATCGCTCGTGCACAAGTACAACGCCGTCGTGGGAAACGGCACGAGCGGGTACAGCAGCATCACGGCTACCTTCACCACGGCGCCGGCCGCGGGCAACCTGCTGATCGCCGTCTTCGGTGAGAGCGGCAACAACAATATCAGCACGCCGAGCGGCTGGTCGGTTGCGGTAGCATACCAGAACCAAACCCCGGGCGCGGCGATCTTCTATAAGGTGGCCTCCGGCTCGGAATCATCCGTCACGGTGACGACCTCCGGCGGCTCGAGCACCTCCTACGGCATGGGGCTGCAGCTTTATGAGTACAGCGGCATGAACACCACCTCGCCCCTCGACGCCGTTGCGGCCGCCGCGTCCGGCACGGGCACATCCCTAGCATCTGGGAGCCTGACGACCACGCAGGCTTGCGACCTTCTCATGTCGGGGGCGGCTATCAACACGTCCGCCACCTTCACATGGGGCAGCTCTTTCACCGAGGAGTTTGACTTCCACAACAGCGGCACCAACGTCCGTTCCTTCAGCGGTGCGGACCGTGCGGTTGCGTCCGCCGGTAGCTACTCCTCCTCGGCGACAGCCAGCGCTTCCGCTGCCTGGAGCGTCTTGCTGGGCGCGTTCAGGGTGGCTGCTGCCACGCCAACGCCGACTTATACGCCGACGTTGACCAGCACCTGGACGCCAACCGCCACTGCCACGTGGACCCCGACGCCCACCAACACGCCGGTCCCGCCGACGGCGACGTTCACGAGCACACCGACATCTACTCCGACGCGGACGCCGACGGCCACTGCCACGTGGACGCCGACGCCCACCAACACGCCGGTCCCGCCGACGGCGACGTTCACGAGCACACCGACATCTACTCCGACGCGGACGCCGACGGCCACTGCCACGTGGACGCCTACCAACACGCCGGTCCCGCCGACGGCGACGTTCACGAGCACACCGACCTGGACCCCGACCTGGACGCCGACGGTCACGGCCACGTGGACGCCTACCAACACGCCGGTACCACCAACAGCGACGTTCACGAGCACACCGACCTGGACACCGACCTGGACCCCGACCTGGACGCCAACGGCCACGGCCACCTACACGCCGACTGCGACCGCCACGTGGACGCCTACTAACACGCCGGTCCCGCCGACAGCGACCTACACGCCAACGGCCACCTGGACGCCTACTAACACGCCGGTCCCGCCGACGGCGACGTTCACGAGCACACCGACCTGGACCCCGACCTGGACGCCAACGGCCACGGCCACCTACACGCCGACTGCGACCGCCACGTGGACGCCTACTAACACGCCGGTCCCGCCGACAGCGACCTACACGCCAACGGCCACCTGGACGCCTACGAACACGCCGGTCCCGCCGACGGCGACGTTCACGAGCACACCGACCTGGACCCCGACCTGGACGCCGACGGCCACGGCCACCTACACGCCGACTGCGACCGCCACGTGGACGCCTACCAACACGCCGGTCCCGCCGACAGCGACCTACACGCCAACGGCCACCTGGACGCCTACTAACACGCCGGTCCCGCCGACGGCGACGTTCACGAGCACACCGACCTGGACGCCTACAACACGCCCACCTACACGCCAACCGCGACTGCCACGTGGACGCCTACCAACACGCCGGTCCCGCCAACAGCAACGTTCACCAGCACGCCAACCTGGACGCCTACATGGACGCCGACGGCCACGGCCACCTACACACCCACGTCGACCGCCACCTACACGCCAACCGCGACTGCCACGTGGACGCCTACCAACACGCCGGTCCCGCCAACAGCAACGTTCACCAGCACGCCAACCTGGACGCCTACATGGACGCCGACGGCCACGGCCACGTGGACGCCAACGTCGACCGCCACCTACACGCCAACGGCGACTGCCACGTGGACGCCTACTAACACGCCGGTCCCGCCAACAGCGACCTACACGCTAACGGCCACCTACACGCCAACGTCGACCGCCACGTGGACGCCGACGCCTACTGACACGCCGGTCCCGCCAACAGCGACCTACACGCTAACGGCCACCTACACGCCAACGTCGACCGCCACGTGGACGCCGACGCCTACTGACACGCCGGTACCACCGACAGCGACCTACACGCCGACGTCGACTGCCACCTGGACGCCCACGAACACTCCCGTCCCGCCGACGGCCACGTTCACCAGCACGCCAACCTGGACGCCGACGGCCACGCCCACCTGGACGCCAACGTCGACCGCCACGTGGACGCCGACGCCTACTGACACGCCGGTACCACCAACAGCGACCTACACGCCAACGGCCACCTGGACGCCAACGTCGACCGCCACCTACACGCCGACGCCTACTGACACGCCGGTACCACCGACAGCGACCTACACGAGCACACCGACCTGGACCCCGACGGCCACAGCCACCTACACCCCAACGTCGACCGCGACCTGGACGCCTACCAACACGCCGGTCCCGCCGACGGCGACGTTCACGAGCACACCGACTTGGACTCCGACGTGGACGCCGACGCCTACTGACACGCCGGTACCACCGACAGCGACCTACACGCCAACGGCCACCTGGACGCCAACGTCGACCGCCACCTACACGCCAACGGCGACTGCCACGTGGACGCCTACTGACACGCCGGTACCACCAACAGCGACCTACACGCTAACGGCCACCTGGACGCCAACCGCGACCGCCACGTGGACGCCAACGCCTACGGACACGCCGGTACCACCGACAGCGACGTTCACGAGCACACCGACCTGGACGCCAACGTGGACGCCGACGGCCACGGCCACGTGGACGCCGACGGCCACGGCCACGTGGACGCCGACGCCTACCGACACGCCGGTACCACCAACAGCGACCGACACGCCAACGGCCACCTGGACGCCAACGTCGACCGCCACGTGGACGCCGACGCCTACTGACACGCCGGTACCGCCGACAGCGACCGACACGCCGACTCCAACTGCAGCTTGGACGCCGACGCCTACGGATACCCAGGTCGCACCAACCGCAACCGCCACGTACACGCCGGCCGCAACCGCCACGTGGACGCCAACGCCTACGGACACCGCCGTCGCACCGACAGCCACGTTCACGCCGACGGCCATCGCCACCGACACGCCGACGCCGACCGGGACCTACACGCTGACCCCGACCTCGACCGCGACCCTGACGCCGACGCCTGCCAACACTCGCACGCCAACGTCAACCAGTACCGCTACGCCGACTCCGACCCCCGTGCCGACCGTGACGCCGACACTCACCGGTACGCCTACGCCAACGATGACGATCGTGCTTCTGCCGGGCGAGACCCTGGTGCAGGGGGTTGGAATTTCGGGCACGCCGGTGCCGGAGGCGAAAACGGTTCCGTTCAACATCAACGTTTACGCCGTCGATGACCACTACAACATCGGCACGGGAGCCAGCGACACCATCTACGTCAGCACGAGCGACCCCAGTGACGTTGAGCCATCGCCCGCCTCGCTGGTCAACGGTCACGTGGTCTTCCAGATTGCTCCCGCGACTCTAGGCACGTGGGTCGTAAGCATCAGTGGCGGGCCGGGGACGAACCGAAGCTCTAGCGCGTACACGGTAGCGCCGCGCATCACGACGGTGGCGGGCAACGGCTCCAGCGGCTTCTCCGGCGACGGAGGGCTGGCGACGAACGCCACCATGACCAACCCCATGGGCATAGCCCTCGACTCCGCCGGCGACATCTTCTTCGCCGACAGTGGAAGCTCTCGTGTGCGAGAAGTGAACCTGTCCGGCATCATCAACACTTTCGTTCAGAGCCCGACAACTGTTACCGGTATGGCGTTCGACAGCAGCGGCAACCTCTACATCGTCGCGCAGATGTCACACGCCGTGTACGAGGTTTCGCCGAGCGGCTCCGTGACCAAGGTGGTAGGTACCGGCTACAGCACCGGCTCAATTGATGGCGAGGGCGGCGACCCGCGTGACGACCTTGGCGACGGCAAGCAGGCTCTCAGTTGCTCTCTCAGCTATCCGACCGACGTAGCGATCGATGCCAGCGGAAACCTCTACATCGCCGATAAAAACAACCAGCGCGTACGCAAGGTCGACCACACCACGGGGATCGTAAGCACCGTCGCAGGCACCGGAGTCGCGGGAGGTTCGGGTGACGGCGGGCCCGCCACGAGTGCCCAGCTCAACCAGCCGTCCGGTCTCGCCATTGACAATCAGGGGAACCTGTACATAGCGGAGCAGGGAGGAAACCGCGTCCGCAAAGTATCGACCAGCGGCATCATCTCGACCGTGGCCGGAACCGGGACCTACGGGTATTCAGGAGACGGCTATGCTGCCACCGTCGCGAAGCTGGCGATTCCCTACGCGGTAGCGGTCGATGGGTCCGGGAACCTCTATATTGCGGACACCGGTAACAATCGTATCAGGAAGGTGGATACCGCGGGCATAATCACCACGATCGCCGGGAACGGGTCGTCCGGCTACTCCGGCGACGGCGGTCCCAGCACGGCTGCGGCCTTGAACAAGCCGATGGGCGTGGCGGTGGACGCCTCTGGTAACGTCGTCATATCCGATACGTTCAACCAGCGCATCCGCCGCCTGCAGATCGCGAACTGAGCGGACGTTGCGGACGACAAGCCGACAGGCCCGTCGCCTCGATAGCCCCAGACACTGGCACCAACAACAGCTCCTGCGCCCCGGTATTCAGCTCGTCGTCGACGAACTCCTCCCGTGGCCTCGATTCCAGCGCCGACGGTCCTTGCCAGGGCTGTCAATCCTGGACAGACCCTCTGGTTCGCCTCGTCATGGCCAAGCGGATCACACGCGACGCCTGTGCCTGGCAATTCGCCGGAAAAGCAAGATAGAGTCGTGGAGCAGTCTAGCGAGAACCGCTGAGCAGCGTCTCGCAGGTTCGGGTCCCGCCGTGAGCGTCAGAACACACCCGGACCCTTCTTGATCGAGCCTTCTTCGCCGGTCTTCTGGCCGTCTGATTGCCCGAAGGTGCATACCGGCGCCAACGGGAGTTCGCGCCCCGTTTCTGACCCGTTTCCCCTTTTCTTCCCGCGCCGCCGGAGCGGGGCTACCTCCGCTTCCGCCGCCCAACCTGGGCGCAGGTCGACAGCGCGAAGCCGGCAATGAGCGCAGTCAACCCGAATACCACCACGAACGTTAATGCTTCACCCAGTTCAGCCCCGCCACTCTGGCTTCCCATGCCAGTTCTCGGCATGTTGATAGTCGGCGCACTCGAGTTGTCCGGGCCTTGCACGCCTCCCTCAACTGCGCCTACCGGCCACCCGCACCAGAGACAATGACGAGGAGTGGCCGTCGGCGTTGGTGTGCGTGTTTTGCAAGGCGTCTTTGTCGGGTATCTAATCGGTGTCGGTGTCTTCGTCGCGCTTCGCGTTGGCGTAAACGTTGGCGTGGCCGTGATCGTTTTCGTCGGGGTGGGCGTCTTGCTCGGGCAAGGGGGCGTGGCCGTTGGCGTCGATGTTTTGGTCGACGTTGGCGTCTTGCTTGGGCAAGGCGGCGTGGCCGTTGGCGTCCGTGTCCTTGTCGACGTTGGCGTCTTGGTCGACGTTGGCGTGCCGGTCGGATGAGACGTCCCGGTCGATGTGGGCGTGGGTGTCTTGCATCCGCACGGCGTCCTGGTCGAAGTCGGGGTGTTGGTCGGGGTGGGAGTTATCGTACCCCCGCCGATCGGAGTCCCAGTGTTTGTGGCCGTCGCCGTCGGCGTATCGGTTGGAGTGTCCGTCGGCGTCTCGGTCGGCGTATCTGTCGCCGTCGCCGTTGGCGTTGCCGTGTCTGTCGGCGTCTGGGTAGGCGTATCGGTCGGCGTGTTTGTCGGCGTATCTGTCGCCGTCGCCGTTGGCGTTGCCGTGTCCGTTGCCGTCGGGGTGGCCGTGTCTGTTGGCGTTTGAGTAGGCGTATCCGTCGGCGTCTGGGTAGGCGTATCAGTGGGCGTCTCGGTCGGCGTCTCTGTCGCCGTCGCCGTTGGCGTTGCCGTGTCCGTTGGCGTCTGAGTCGGCGTGTCTGTCGGCGTCTCCGTCGGAGTGTCGGTCGGCGTCTGGGTAGGCGTATCTGTCGGCGTATCTGTCGCCGTCGCCGTTGGCGTGGGCGTGTCCGTTGGCGTCTGGGTAGGCGTGTTTGTCGGCGTATCGGTCGGCGTATCGGTCGCCGTCGCCGTTGGCGTTGCCGTGTCCGTTGGCGTCTGGGTTGGCGTGTCTGTCGGCGTCTGAGTCGGCGTGTCCGTCGGCGTCTGGGTCGGCGTATCTGTCGGCGTATCTGTCGCCGTCGCCGTTGGCGTGGGCGTGTCCGTTGGCGTCTGGGTAGGCGTGTCCGTTGGCGTCTGGGTAGGCGTGTCTGTCGGCGTCTCGGTCGGCGTATCTGTCGGCGTATCTGTCGCCGTCGCCGTTGGCGTTGCCGTGTCCGTTGGCGTCTCGGTCGGCGTCTGGGTAGGCGTGTTTGTCGGCGTATCGGTCGGCGTATCTGTCGCCGTCGCCGTTGGCGTTGCCGTGTCTGTCGGCGTCTGGGTTGGCGTCTGAGTCGGCGTGTCCGTCGGCGTCTGGGTCGGCGTATCTGTCGGCGTATCTGTCGCCGTCGCCGTTGGCGTGTTCGTCGGCGTGTCCGTCGGCGTCTGAGTAGGCGTATCAGTCGGCGTCTCGGTCGGCGTATCTGTCGCCGTCGCCGTTGGCGTGGGCGTGTCCGTTGGCGTCTCGGTCGGCGTCTGGGTAGGCGTGTTCGTCGGCGTGTCCGTCGGCGTCTGAGTTGGCGTGTCCGTCGGCGTCTGAGTGGGCGTATTCGTCGGCGTCGGCGTGTACGTGTTGGTCGGCGTCGGCGTATAGGTATTCGTCGGCGTCGGCGTGTAAGTGTTCGTAGGCGTCGGCGTGGGCGTCATGGTAGGCGGGTTGAAGTTGTAGAAATCAAAATTGCCCTGCGAGACGTTGGGCTGCAGCGTCACGCTGTAGCAGCCGTCGCCGGCAGGATATGTCTCCATCCAACCGACGCCCGCTCCCGTCGTCAGGTCCTCGCACACTTCGTAGTCGCCAGGCACCAGTTGATAGAAACCGTACGACCCGTCATCCCCGGCAGTGGTCGTTCTATCTATCTCCGTGCCGCCTTGCTTCAAGACGATGTCCACGCCCTCAAGCGGAATGTCGGCCCCGCCGGGCCCGTTGTCCTCCGTGTCGTTGTATTTGTGACCAGAGATGTCGGCGCATATGTTGATGTCGCCGAAGATGCTGAACAAGATGTTCGGCAGGTCCGATGCCTCTTCCACGTGTGTGTAGTCGCCCGGCGGGCCCTTGACAATAGCCTGAAGCAACTCCACGTCGAGGTCCGAATAGCCTGTCCCTTCCGTGCCAATACCGATGGTGTACACGGTGTCGGCAGCCGCCTGCAGCGCTGGTATGGCAGCGAACGAGTCCGCTCGCCGGACGTCGACTGGCGGTGACTCGCCATAGTTCGTCCAGTTCCGGCCGTCCGAAAGCAGGATAACTACTTTCTCAGCATCCGACCGCCCGTAAGCGGTCAACTGGTCGGTTGCTGCCTGGAGCGCCGGCGCAATATACGTCGAGCCGCCGGTATCGATAGAGTTGACCGCCGCATGCGCTGCGGAGGCGCTTGTGCCGGCGTTCAGCGCCAGGTTCACCGTCGCCGTGCTGTCGCCGGCAAACGAAATGATGGATATCTGGTTCAGACCGAGGCTGTCGCCCGAGGAAGTGAGAGAGTCGATGAAGTTGTTCGCGGCCAGCTTTGCCCAGTAGATTCGGTATTGCCCGCCGCTCAGTGGCGGCTTGCCCATGCTGCCTGAGCGGTCGATGACGAGCACAACATCCAGCGGGTGCGGAACCAAACACTCGGAACTGACATGCGTCCCTGTCGGTGTCGGCGTCACCGTCGGCAGCGGCGTCCGCGTGGGCGTCGGCGTGGATGTCGGCGCCGTCGGCAGCGGCGTCAACGTCGAGTCGCATTCCAGCTCGGTCCACGCAGCGCTGCCGCCAGGGGTTCTTAAGAACAGCACCGTCAGCAGAGCGACGATTATCGCTCCCCCGACCAGGATCGAACGTTGTCTCATGGCACTACTCCCTCACTGGACGAGGCGGGGGCCTTCCCTAGTTCGTAACCTTCTTTGTTCAAGCCGGGCCATCCGTTGTCATGCCCATCGCTTCTCTTCGCGGCATTCGACCGCTTTTCCCGCAGCTCATGACCCGGCCGAAGACTGCGCCGGGCCCTGATCGATCACGTCCTTGACTTTGCTTTCCGCTTGCTGCGCGAGACTCATAACAAAGTCCGCAGATGAGCTCCCCTTTTGGTACAGCGCGGTGAGTCCCCCTTCCACGTTCCCCTCAGCGAACGCCACCACATATCCCATCTGGGGCTTCGACGAGTCGGAGTTCTTGACAATGTAGCCCACCGCATCCGCTCCCAGGCTGCTCACGTCTAACGGCTCCACGACTACTCCATCCGCCTGATCCATTGGCTCTTTGACGAACTCAAGCGCCCCCTGCTCGTCCCTGAAGAGGTTCACCGACCAGGTGATATTGTTGGGAGCGTCTTGCGGGGCTGTGCTCGACGGTTCGAAGAGGGCGTCAAAACCGATTACTCTGCCGATCTCGTCAAGGTGCGCCTTCTGCTGCTCCGGATCCGATGCCTGCTCGCTTGCCCCGGCGTTGTCGAGAAGCCTTGCGTCGTCGCGCACGAAGCCCTGCAAGTCGTTCGCGCCCGGAATCATCTGCTCCAGCATGTCCGTGCTGACCTTCTGCAATGCGGCCGTCGCTGCCGCGCCCGGCTCAGCGCCGCTGCTCTTGCCGCTGCCGCAGCCCACGACGAGCACCGCGCAAGCGATAATGAATAAGATTATTGCTGGCCCTCGCACTATCATGCGCCCCTCAATCCCACGCTACGCGGCGACGGGGAACGCCGCCGCAGGCGCCATGCCGCGAACCCTGCCCCGGCCACGCCCACAATTGCTACCCCTCCCACAGCCAGCGGCAAGACCGGCAGGCCACCGCCATCACCAACGCTGAAGTCTATCTCTTTCGTATCCGTTTCCTTGCCGCTGTAGGTCACCTTGCCGCGGATCATGTACTTGCCGTTGTCCGGCACATTCAGCGACGCCTTGACGGTTATGGTCTGCCCCGCTGGCACGGGCTGCGGATCGGTCGTCTGCGCATCCAGCAGTTTCCCATCACGATAGATGTTCGCGACGAACGACGCGGTCATATCCTGGTGGGTCTTGTTCTGGAAGTCGGCAGTCAGGTCAGCGCTTCCGCCCGCCTGCGGTGAGTTCTCCAGAGAGAGCTTCTGGAGCACTCCCTGCTTGAGCGCGCCCACCGGAACGACGTTGAAGCTGACATCCTGACTGAATATCTGATTGCCGTCCAGGTTTACCGTCACCGTCGCAACGTACGCGCCGGTGCTGGCTTTCCCGGTATCCCAGTTTGAACCGATGGTCATCGTTTGCCCGGGGTCAACACTCGAGTCCAGCGGGCTGGCCTCGCCCACGCTGTTGCCGGAATCGTCCCTTATCGCCGCCTTGATGTCCGGCTGCGCCAAGACGTTCCCCGTATTGTTGAAGGTCGTCTCGATCACAGCCGGGCTCCCGACTTCAACGTCGTCCGCGTACGCGTCCAGCACGCTTCCGCTTAGCGTTTGCGTGCCGCCGACGGTGACGCTCAGGCTCACGCCCACTCCCGCCGAAACGTTGGCCCTGCCCTGGCCCTGGGCGCTCTGACTATCGCTCACCGTGGATTGAAAACTGATCGTTCCCGTTGCTACGCCATCCGCGGCATCGCTCGGAACAGCGATTTCAAGAAGAAACTGCGTCCGGCCCGACGCCGCGACGTCGATCTTGTCCGCAGTTGTCTTTGGATCGCTGGCGGGATGCAGCGTCGCCCAGTTCGCCGCGTCCCCATCCCTCACGATGTTGAAAGTCAGTTCCGAATCGCCGTCGTTGAAGAAGGTGATAAGCCGCGAATACTGAGTCCCTCGGACCGCGTTGCCAATGGTTACGCTGCCCGGCGCTACGCCGATCGACGCCTGAGCTTCCGCCCCGCCGAACACAAAGAGAGGCCACAGGCAAACCGCCGTGACGATGATGAGCGCCTTGAGCGCACGGCTAATCTTGTTGCTGCTACTCTTCGACATGCCTGGACCACCTCTCCAAGTCTGAGGGACGCCCCGCCCCTTGAGACGGGGCGTCCCTTTTCATCCGTATGCGCCTCTGTCGGTAGCCTCGCGGCTTCAGACAGCGCTTCAGTTTTGGTCTACTCGTTACACACTGTCGATAGGATCTGCAACGTTCCTGCGTAAGTGCCTGCCGGCAGCAGGGACGGCGGGTGAATCGACAGGTCTAGCTCCTTCGGGTGGCAGGGAATCAGACAGTTGCCGAACCACACGGGCGTGCCCGCAGTGATCGGATCAATCGTCTGGCCCAGCAAGTAAGCGTCGAACGAGGTGATCGACTTCGGTCCGGATACGCCCTGCTGAAGCATCGGCGAGAAGTTCAGGCCGATGGCCATGTCGATGTTGCCGCAGTCCTTCAGCGTCGGCTTTGCAAACGTCGTCAGGTCCTCGTCTCCCGATACCCAGTTGACGATGTTCGCCTTGATCGTGCCCCAGTCAACGGTCGAGAAGTCGATCTTGAGACCGACGATCGGCAGGACCGTGAAGTTGGTGTTCAGGTCGCCCTGGCCGTTTGCGTCCAGGACAGTCGTGTCAACCAGGTAGATGCCCGCCGGCTCGTGCTGAGAGAGGGTCGCCTCTCCCATCGCTACGACGGCCTCGTTCTTCACGCACTCGATAACCAGCTGCTGCGCGTTCGCCAGGGTGATCTGGCCGGTGTCAACCGCCGCCTGCAACGGGGCTGCAAGCGTGAGGACGTCGGGGACCACCGAGTCGTCGAAGGTGCCGATAGCGCTGCACGGCAGCAACTGCGCGTGCGTGGTCGCCTCGTCAACCTGGTACTTGAAGCAGTAGCCTCTCGCATCCGGAGCGCTGCCGTCCGGGCAGGTCGTGGCGCCCGCGTCCAGCCCAGGCTGGTAGACCTTCGCATAGATGGCGTTGATCGCCGCTATGCCCGTCGGGTCGGTCGCCATCGCCCAATACGCGATATTGCGCTCTCCCGGCGAGTCGCAAAGCCACGGGTACATCTGCATGCCGGCGGTCAACGGGTCGTCGTCCCCGTCGCAGATCTGGTTGTTGTTCAGGTCGGTGGACGGGTTGGCGCAGTACTGGACGCTGTCGCCCGGCTGCATGTCGGGAAGCGCCCAGGCTGCCAGGACCGACGGGTTGGTGGCGCCGCTGGCTCCGGACACAACGGCGTTGGTCGTCACGGTTTGGCTCATTGGCGTTGGCGTGCAGCTAGGAGTGCCTGCCTGGGCCGCGCCGCTACTGAATGAAAGCGTCGCCATGACCGCGAACAGCGTGACCGCCGCCGCGCCGATGACAGCGCCTATCTTGAGTAGTCTACCGGTCATTTAACCCTCCCTACGGGGTGCACACTGTCGATAGAATCTGCAACGTTCCTGCGTAAGTGCCTGCCGGCAACAGGGACGGCGGCTCGATCGACAGGTCTAGCTCCTTCGGGTGGCAGGGAATTATGCACTTGTTGAACCACACGGGCGTGCCCGCAGTGATCGGATCAATCGTCTGGCCCAACAGGTAAGCGTCGAACGAGGTAATCGACTTCGGTCCGGATACGCCCTGCTGAAGCATCGCCGAGAAGTTCAGGCCGATGGCCATGTTGATGTTGCCACAGTCCTTCAGCGTCGGCTTTGCAAACGTCGTCAGGTCCTCGTCTCCCGATACCCAGTTGACGACGTTCGCCTTGATCGTGCCCCAGTCAACGGTCGAGAAGTCGATCTTGAGACCGATGATCGGGTAGACCGTGAAGTTGGTGTTCAGGTCGCCCTGGCCGTTGGGGTCCAGGACGGTCGTGTCAACCAGGTAGATGCCCGCCGGCTCGTGCTGAGCGATGGTGTTCGCCCCCATTGCCACGACGGCCTCGTTCTTCACGCACTCGATAACCAACTGCTGCGCGTTCGCCAGGGTGATCTGGCCGGTGTCAACCGCGGCCTGCAGCGGCGGTGCAAGCGTGAGGACGTTCAGGGGTCACTGAGTCGTCGAAGGTGCCGATAGCGCTGCACGGCATCAAGTCCGCGTGACAGGTCGCTTCGTCAACCTGGTACTTGAAGCAGTAGCCGCCCGACGGCGCGCTGCCGTCCGGACAGGTCGTGGCGCCCGCGTCCAGGCCCGGCTGGTAGACCTTCGCATAGATAGCGGTTATCGCCGCGATGCCGGTCGGGTCAGTCGCAACCGTCCAGTACTGGATCGCTCGCGGCGCCGGCGAGTCGCAAAGCCACGGGTACATCTGCATGCCGGCGGTCAACGGGTCGTCGTCGCCGTCGCATATCTGGTTGTTGTTCAGGTCGGTGGACGGGTTGGCACAGTAATCCATGCCGTCGCCCGGCTGCATGTCGGGAAGCGCCCAGGCCGCCAAAACTGACGGGTTCGTGGCGCCGGCAGCTCCGGACACAACTGCGTTTGTGTTCACCGTGATACTCATCGGCGTCGGCGTCGGAGCCGCCGCCTGCGTCGTCGTGCTCCCGCTGAATGAAAGCGTCGCCATCACTGCGAACAGCGTAACCGCCGCCGCGCCGACGACAGCGCCTATCTTGAGCAATCGCTCGGTCATCTTATCCTCCCCCTTCGAAGGGAATCCCTTCATCTCTGATGAAAGAGACTATCTCTGCCTGAGCAGAGCTTCGTGCCGAACCACTTTTCCTGGGCATCACCACCTTCCGACAACGGGTTTCTTCGTTCGCGGAAGGTGCCCAGGCTGGTCGCTGGTCAGGGCCTAGCACCATGCTCGCACGCCCCAGGCTGCGCACATCTTTCACCATCGGGGGATCTCACGATTGCTATGCGAGAATCCGCAGTGCTAAAATATGCGCGCAGTGGGTGCCTCGCGCTCCCGTTGCCACGGCGCCGCTAGTGTATGGCTATGCGGCGCCACTATTCAGTTTGCTACAGACAACTCCCCGAGCTAGTGCGGCGGGGAAATACGACCAGACCGACCGCAAAGCGGTCAGTCCTATGACTAAGGACTAGATTCCCCTATCAAACGAGCCAGTTGCACCCGTCCTCCAAACAGCTAGGGCGATAATGAATCGCCAGCCAATGCAAGAGCTGAGGACTTCCGTGCCAGAGGAGGAGGCTGTTCCTTGCCTCCGCGCTATTTGCCACCAAGGAAGCGGGGACGCTGATCGCCACCCAGCCACGATCTCAAGAAATATAACCGGCCATTATCGTTTTGTCAAGTCCCTGTCCCGCGTTCAAGCGTTCATCGCCTAAGTGGCAGGCCCCACTGTTAGCCACCAAAACTTCAGTCTCTTCCCATCAGAGTTCCTTGTCGCCGTCACGTCTTCTGAACGGCACTCCTTCCTATCCGATGCTTATTCGTCGATTATTTTGGATCCTGTCGCCCTTCGCTGGGAAATTCTTCGCGCTGACCGATTCTATCGCCCAGTCGCATTCGATGGACTCGACGAAACCCTTCATGACCAACCGAAGAATACCGACTTGCAGTTCTCATGTCTCGGCGTGGCTTTCTTGGGCTTATCGCTCCATCTCGCCCTGTCCCAAGCAGCATCAATCGTCGAGCGACTACAAGCAGCCTGGGGAGCAGCAGGCTTGCCGGAGCGCTTCCCGATCAGTACTTGGAGACGTTGAGCTCCTCCATCTTCCCGGTCACCAGGTATGAGACCCGTTCACAGACGTTCGTTACGCGGTCCGCAATGCGCTCCAGGTTGTGCGCGACCCATAGCAGCCACGTCGCCCGCTCGATGGTTCGCGGGTCGTTCAACATGTAGGTCAGGAGCTCACGATAGACCTGGTCGTAGAGAGCATCGACTTCGTCGTCGCGGTTCATCGCCGAGCGCGCAAGGTCGGCATCGCGACGTTTGAATGCCTCGATGGCGTCGCGCAGCATGTCGGATGCGATATCCGCCATTCGCGGCAGGTCGACATACGGCTTCAGCGGCGCCTCATCCGCCAGCATCAACACGATCTTCGCGATGCCCTCCGCGTGGTCGCCCATGCGCTCCAGGTCAACGATCATGTGCAGCACGGCAACGATCGTTCGCAGGTCGCCGGCGAGCGGCTGCTGCGTCGCGATGAGCTCCAGGCAGCGCTCCTCCGTGTCGTAACGCTTGCGATTGATCTTCGCGTCGTCGGCGATAACCCGTCTGGCGAGATCGAGGTCGCGATTCCGCAGCGCCGCGATGGAGCGCCGGATAGCGCCGTCCACCATGTCCGCCATCACCAGCATCTCTTCCTGGACGCCTGAAAGATTCTGCTCCAGAAGCGTTCGCGCCATTACTGAACTCCTTCGAAGAACGCACCAATGAGATCGGCCAGCGTATCGCGCACCTGACGGAAACTGGTCAGTCTGGCTGCCTCGTCTCCCGCGGCCGCCGAAGGGTCGGGCAGGCTCCAGTGGAGATAGCGAGGAGCGCCCGGAAAAACAGGGCATGCCTCTCGCGCTTCGTCGCAAAGCGTTATCACGATGTCCGGACTTCCTAGTATTTCGCTAACGTCTTTGGCCCGCTGACGCCTGATGTCGATGCCGATCTCCCGCATCGACGCCACCGCCAGCGGATGCACCTCGGTCGGCTCCGTGCCGGCGCTTTCGACGACATAGCGATCACCAGCTACATGGCGAAGAAGAGCCTCCGCCATCTGGCTGCGGGAGGCATTGTGCACGCACAAAAACAATACTCGCGCTGGCATTCTGCCATCTCCTAGCCGAAGCGCCCGGTTATGTAGTCCTCGGTGCGCTTGTCCCTTGGATTCGTAAAGACCTCGCTCGTCGCCTCGAACTCGATCATCTCGCCTGCGCGGTCCTGCGCCATCATCATCACCGCCGTGCAGTCGGCAACGCGCGCCGCCTGCTGCATGTTATGTGTGACGATGACTATGGCATAGCTGCGCGAAAGCTCTCGCATCAGGTCTTCGATCTTCAGCGTCGCCACCGGGTCGAGCGCGCTGCAAGGCTCGTCCATCAGTATGACCTCCGGCTCGATGGCCAGCGCGCGGGCGATGCAGAGCCGTTGCTGCTGCCCGCCCGACAGCTCGGTCGCCGGTCGGTTCAGCTTGTCCTTCACCTCGTCCCAGAGCGCGGCGCGTCGCAACCCCTGCTCGACGATATCCTCCAGATGCGACCGTCGCGAGAACAGGCTGTTGAGTCGCAAGCCGGCGGCGACGTTGTCGAAGACTGACATCGTCGGGAACGGGTTCGGCTTCTGGAATACCATGCCGACGCGTCGTCGCACGAGGACGGGGTCGGCGCCCGGCGCGTATATGTCATCGGAGCGCAGGAAGACCTGGCCGGTGACTCGCGCCTTGGGCGCCACCTCGTGCATGCGGTTGAGGCAGCGAATGAGCGTCGACTTGCCGCAGCCCGATGGCCCGATGACCGCCGTCACGCGTTTCGGCCCGATCAGCAGGTTTACGCCCCGAATCGCCTGAAACGAGCCGTACCAGGCGCTGAGATCGCGCACTACCATGCCCTCTTCCCACGCCTCCGCCTCGGAGACAGGACAGGCGTCGCCTTCAATCTCCGGCTGCCGGTCCGCTCTCGCTTCGAATGGCCTCAGCTGAAAATCGGTCATCGTCATTTCATCCTCTCCTCGATAGCAGCAGGCGCGACACCAGGCTGATGCAGAATACAATCGTCACCAGCACGAAGGCCGCCGCCCACGCCTCCTCGTGCTGGTTATTATACGGTCCCGTGCCGTACTGGTAGATGCGCAGCGGCAAAGCGTCGACCGGCTTGCCCGTGACGCTCAATGACCAGAACTGGTTGCCAAGCGCAGTGAACAGCAGCGGCGCCGTTTCGCCCGCCGCGCGCGCCACCGCGAGCAGCCCGCCGGTGATGAGCCCGCGTCGCGCCGCCGGGATGACGATGCTCAGTATCGTCCGCCAGCGCGCCACGCCCAGCGCCAGCGCCGCCTCTCGCTGCGACTGCGGCACCAGCTTCAGCATCTCCTCGCTGGAGCGCGCCATGATCGGCAGCATGATGATCGCCAGCGCCACCGCCGCCGCCAGCGCTGAGAAGTGTCCCATCTTCAGCACCAGCCAGGAGTAGACGACGATGCCGACGACTATCGACGGCACGCCCGTCAGCACGTCGGCGGTGAAACGAATCAACGCCGCCAGCCGCGGTCCCGCCATCTCCGCCACGAACACGCCGGCGCCGATCCCGAACGGAATGCCGATCAGCGCCGCGAGGCCGACCGTCAGCAGCGAGCCGGCAATCGCGTTCGACACCCCGCCGCCGCTTTCACCTGGCGGCTTCGGAAGCTTGGTGAAGAAGTCGAAGTTGATGTAGCTGATGCCCTTCACCAGCACGTAACCTAGGATGAGCGCCAACAGCGCTATCGCCAGAAAGGCCGACGCCGCGCATAGACCGAGCATCAGCGTATTTGTCCAGCGCCGGCGGGCGTGGGTTATCGCGCTCATTCGCGTATCGCCTCCGGAGACCGCGCTATTCGCCATACAAGCAGCCGCGCCGCCACGTTCACGAGCAGCGTGATCCCGAGCAGTATCAGCCCCAGCTCCATCAACGCCGACCTGTACAGGTTGAAGCTCGCCTCGCTGAACTCGCTGGCGATCTGGCTGGCGGCCGTCGCCCCCGGGGCGAACAGCGACGTGTTGATGTCGTACGTCTTGCCGATGACCATCGTCACCGCCATCGTCTCGCCCAGCGCGCGCCCTAGGCCTAGCAGCACCGCGCCGATGAGCCCCGACCGGCAGTACTGGAGGACCGCCCGGCTGATCATCTCCCATCGCGTTGCGCCCAGCGCCAGCATCGCCTCCCTCTGCGACGACGGCACCGCGAGAAGCGAATCGCGCGCAATCGCGGTGATGATCGGCAGAATCATGATGGCGAGAATGACGCCCGCCGCCAGCATGCCGACCCCGAAGGGCGGTCCGCTGAACAGCGGCAGGAAGCTCAGATGGCCGCCGAGGAACTTCTCGACGGGGTTGCGAATCCAGGGCACGAGCACGTAGATGCCCCACAGCCCGAAGACCACGCTCGGTATCGCCGCCAGGCTCTCGACGAGGAACGACGCCGGATGTCGCAGCCAGGTCGGCGCCATCTCCGACAGGTAGATCGCCGCGCCCAGGCTGATGGGAACGGCGAGTACGACGGCGATGACCGAGCTGGCAAGCGTTCCATAGATTGCGGGCGCTGCGCCGAACACGCGCCCCACCGGATCCCAGCGAGTTTGCGTCAGAAACCGCCAGCCGAACGTCGAAATCGACAGGTGTGATTCGAAAGAGAGCTGCCAGACCATCAGCGCCGCCAGCAGCAGCACCGACAGCCCGAAAGCCGCGACGACGAGTCGGAACGCAGCGTCGCCTATGCGGATACGTCGCAACGAGCGCACCAGGCCCGTCGCGACGCCGCCCGCCGCTTCGCTTCTCGCCGCTTCCATACGTTTAGCCCCGCTACGGCAGTTGTAGCAATGGCTGTCCCTGATAAGTGATGGACTTGATCTCCGCCTCCGCCTTTTTCACCACGTCCGGCGAGAGCGGCGGGTAGAGCAGGGCCTGCGAGTACTGCTGCCCCTGGTGGATGGACCACCACAGGTAGTAGACCAGCGCCTCGCCCTTCGCCTTGTCCGGCTGGTTGACATAGGCCAGGATCCAGGTGAAGCCGACGATCGGGTACGCCTGCGGGTTCGACGAGTTCGTGATCATCACCTTCGTGTCGTCCGGAATCGTCACACCCACTGCCGCTGCCGTGGTGGAGTCAAGCGTCGGCTGGATGTAGTTGCCGGACTCGTTCTGGATCGACGCCCAGGTGAGGTTGTTCTGGATGGCGTAGGCCAGCTCCACGTAGCCGATGGCTCCCGGTATCTGCTTGACCTGCTGCGCGACGCCGTCGCTCTTCTCGCCGCCAATGTCACCCGGCCACTGGACTGTGGTTCCGGCGCCCACCTTGCTCTTCCAGTCCGCGCTTATCTTGCTCAGGTAGTCGGTGAAGATGTAGGTCGTGCCGGAGCCGTCAGAGCGGTGGACGACGGCGATGTCCGTGCTCGGCAGGTTGAGCCCCGGGTTGAGGGAAGTGATCTGGGGGTCGTTCCACTTCGTGATCTGCTTCAGGTAGATGCCCGCCAGAACGTCCGGCGTCAGCTTGAGCTGGCCTTGCTGTACGCCCGGCAGGTTGACGATGATCGGGACAGCGCCGCTGGTCATCGGGATGTGGAGGATCGGGCCGCCGGCCGCCTCCGCCGCCGTCACCTGGTCGTCGGTCATTATGCCGTCTGAAGCGCCAAAGTCGACGGTCTTGGCTGTTATCTGCGAGATGCCCGCCCCTGAACCCACGGACTGGTAGTTAATCTGAACGTGGCACTGCTGATTGAACTGGTCGACCCACTTGGAGTACAGCGGGAAGGGGAAGCTTGCGCCGGCGCCCGTGAGGCCCTTGGCGGCATCTGCTGGTGGGCAAGGGCTGGTGGCGGCCACGTTAGTTGCGGCGGACGTGGCCGCGGACGTCGCGCTGGTGGAAGCTGTAGCGACCTTCTGCGGCGTCGGTGTGGGCGAGCTGCCGCTGCCGCCGCAGGCTGCTAACAAAAGAGCCGCGATAGTCGCGGCCGCCCCTGCGATCAGTCCCATAAGTGCCGTTCGATGTCCTGTCTTCTGTCGCTTCATCGAGTCTCCTCGTCTCCTTCGCTTTCGCCTTCACGCCGTCCGTTTCGAGGCGGAATCCGCCGAGCTTGCTTCGCTTCATCCGCCAGGCCGGAGCCAAGCAGCAGCGCGACGATGACGGGCCGGTACCTCTCCCGCCATTCGCCGGCTCTCTTGGCGATCTTGCTGATATATCCATTCATCACGACTCAAGCGTAGCGAACGCCGGTTAACGTCGCCTCAACGCTTGTAAACGGAATGTAAACGTTTTGGAATGTTAAGAGACTTGCCTGGGAAGCGTGATCGTGAAGGTAGACCCACGCCCTTCCTCGCTGCGAACGCCGATCCTGCCGCCGTGCGCCTCGACGGTGTGCTTGACGACAGCCAGCCCCAGGCCGGTGCCGCGGTCGCCGCGCGCCCGGTCGACCTTATAGAACCGCTCGAAGATGCGCGGCAGCTTCTCGGCGGAAACACCCGCGCCGGTGTCCGCAACTTCGACCTGTACCGCATCACCGACGAGGCCGGCTGATACGCGCACCGACCCCGCGTCCGTAAACTTGATGGCGTTGTCCAGCAGGTTGACCACTGCCTGCTCCAGCCGCTGCGCGTCGCCGACGACTAGCGGAAGGGACGGCGCGACGTCCAGCTCCAGCGTCAGGCCCTTTCGCTCCGCCTGCTGACGCATTCGCTCGACCGCCGCCTCCAGCATCTCGCGCACGTCTACCGGCTCCCTCGCCAGCGGCGCCTGCCCCGACTCCAGCCGCGACAGCTCCAACAGCTCCGTCACCATCTGCACCAGCCGGTCGACCTCGGCGTCCGCCCGCGACAGGAAGTCCTGCGCCACGGCTTTGTCCTCGAGCGCGCCTGCCTGCAGCGTTTCGACCACCGACTTGATCGAGGCCAGCGGCGTCCGCAGCTCGTGCGACACGTTGGCAATGAAGTCGCGTCGCGTCTCCTCGACCCGCTTCGCGTCCGTAACGTCATGGAAGACCACCAGCGCCACCCAGTCGCCGCCGCCAGCTATCGGCGCCGCCGAGACCTGGAGGAAGCGTCCGGGCGGCCTCTCGATGACCAGGCTCCGCGCTTCGCCGGTCTCCCGGGTCTCGCGCAGGGCCCGTACCGCCTCCGCTTCCGGCATAACCCACACGAACGGGTTGCCGAGCGCCTCCTCCGGCTTGCGGCCAAGCAGCGGCGCCGCGGCGCGGCTGGCGAAGGTGACCCGCGATTCGCCGTCGACGGCCAGCACCGCGTCGCTACCGCTGTCGAGCACGGCGGTGAGGCGGCTGCGCTCCTCCGACACCTCGTTCACCAGCTCTTCAACGCTCTGCGCCATCTGGTTGAACGCGTCGGCTACCTCGCCGACCTCGCCAGATGGTCGCGGTCTCACGCGCCGTCGCAGGTCGCCACGAGCGACCCCACGGGCCGCATTCGCCAGGGCGCCCAGCGGCCGAACGATCGTCGTCCCGATGACCAGAGCAAGGAGCGCGGCGATGGCAGCGGTTATCACGACAGCGATCAGCAGCGAATGGGTGATGCTGGAGAGCGTCGCGTCGATGGCGGATAGCGGCCGCGCCACGCGCACGACCGCCGCCGGCGAGCCGTTCACGTCTACCCGCTGGGCCAGGTAGGTGAAGTTGACGCTCAAAGTTGCGCTGCTGCGTGTATTCTTCCCGGAACCCGACTGCATCGCCTGTTGCACCTCCGGCCGGCCGGCATGATTCTCCATCGTCGCCGGGTCAGCCTCGGAGTCGCCGAGGACCGTGCCGTCCGGCGCGATGATCGTGATTCGAGTGTCGACGTTCGCGCCCATCTGCTTGGCGAGCGCGTCGAAGCTGGACTGAGGGGCGCCCGATTCCAGGAGCGGGCGGGCGGCATTGGCGACCACCTGGGCCTGGGTCGCCAGGTACGACTCCATGTTCGAGCGCATGTCGGAATCGACTTCGTGGATGACTACGAGTCCGAGCGCGCCGAACGCGGCAAGTATCACCAGGATGTAGGAGGCGATGCGAAGGCGGATGCTACCAAGTACGTCAGCCATCGAAGCGGTAGCCTGTGCCGCGAATCGTGACGAGGCGCGTCGGCTTGGCAGGCTCATCCTCTATCTTCTGTCGCAGCCAGTTCACGTGCACGTCGACGGTGCGCGTCCCGCCGACGAAATCGTAGCCCCAGACCTGATCGAGCAGTTGCTCGCGGCTGAAGGCGCGGCCGCGGTTCTGAACGAAAAACGTGAGCAGCTCCAGTTCCTTCGGCTTGAGCGCCAGCGCCTCGCCCGCCCGCGAAGCCTCGCGCCGCCGCAGGTCTATCTCGACATCGCCGCAAGAGAGAGTCTCGCTCTGCCCATCGCCCTCCGGCTTCGAGCGACGGAGAAGGGCCTTCACCCGCGCCATCAGCTCCCGCATGCTGAACGGCTTCGTCACGTAGTCGTCGGCGCCGATCTCCAGCCCAACGACGCGATCAACCTCCTCGCTCTTCGCCGTAAGCATGAGGATCGGGACGCTCATCTCCTGTCGCAGGAGGCGGCAGACCTCGAAGCCGTCAATTACCGGCAGCATCACGTCGAGAACGACAAGGTCCGGATGGTCTTCGCGGGCGCGGGCAAGCGCGGTTTCGCCATCGGCAGCGCTGGTCACGCGGTAGCCCTCGCGCTCAAGGTTGTACTTCACGGTCGCCACGAGCGTGGGCTCGTCATCGACGACGAGGATTCTCTTTGCAGTCGCCTTTTCCAAGTTCACTACTATTGTAGCTGGCCCATAGCTCTGCCGCGAGGCCTATGGCGACAATGCTGCACCGGATGGTCAGCACAAAGTCAAACAGGGCTTTGAATAGCCAAACGGGCATCGAGATCTGTTGCCGGCCGCTCTCCAAGTAGCCGCTGCAACAGCTTGAAACATCCTAACGCGCCTCTAATCCGATCTTAACGTCCGCCTCGTACAGTTGGCATGAAGCGAAAGGAGCGGAAGATGATCTGGTTCAAGTCTTGTCCACGCTGCGGGGGCGACCTGCTTCTCGACTCGGACTACTACAGTAGCTTCGCTTGCTGCATCCAGTGCGGCGCTTACATCGAACAGCCCCCTCGGTACTCTACCCGGAGCCGTCCCGAGGAAGCGCTTCGCGAAAGAGCCATGAGACTGGCTCCAAGCGACGGCGGTAGGGCGGCGTAGGATGGAGATCAGCCGCACTCTGCCGCCGAAGCTGCTCTTCAGTGCCCCACACTCCCGGGTCGCGCGATTCCTCGTGGTTGGCGGCATCAGCTACGTCGTCAACCAGGCCTTGCTCTATGCCCTCTACGCCCGGATGCTCCCGTCGCTGAAGATGGCAGATGTCGCCTTCTTCGGACGAGTTGACTGGAGCCTTCTGCTGGCTTCTCTTGTTGCCCTGGAGATTTCGATAATCGTGCGTTTTGCTCTCAACGACCGCTGGACGTTCTCCGACCGCCGCGGCAGGTCGTTGGCGGTCCGCTTCTACCAGCACAACGTCTATTCGTTCGGCAGCCCCCTCATTTCGCTGGCCTGTGTCAACGTCTTCACGCCCTACTTCGGCGTCGGCTACCTGATCGCCAACTCGATCGGCATCCTGCTCGGCCTGGCCTGGAACTGGCTCTGGAGCGTTCGCGTGATCTGGGCGCGCAGGCCCGAGGACTGGGCCGCCGAGAGGACAACAAGCCTCCGTCGTCGGGCCGATGCGGCTTAAGTCTGGGGCACCTAGCCGGTAGGCAGCTCGACCGTAACTGACGTCCCTCTACCCTCAACGCTGTCTATGTGAATGGTGCCCTTGTGCGCCTCCACGATCCATTTCGCGATCGAGAGACCGAGGCCGGAGCCGCCTTTCTCCCGAGAGCGCGCCTTGTCGACGCGGTAGAAGCGGTCGAAGATGTGCGGCAGAGCGGCGTGGGGGATGCCCGGCCCCCTGTCCGACACCCGCAAGACGACCTTGCCATTGTGGGATTGCAGGTCAACGTCGATTGGCTGCTCCGCGCCGCCGTACTTGATCGCGTTGTCGAGAAGAATGAGCAGGAGCTCTCGCAACCGGGAGGGATCGCCGGTCACCTTCGGCACGCCGTCCGAACGCAGCTCCAGCGGGATAGCCTGAGGCTCGCAGAGAAGCCGCATCTGCCTCACAACGTCGGCCGTCAGCTCCCCTATGTCTATCGCACTCATCTCCAGCGGCGCCTGTCCGGCGTCCGCCCGCGCCAGCGCCAGCATCTGCCCGACGAGGCTGCTCAGCCGGTCCGTTTCCCGAATGACATCGTCCACCGGCTCCATGTTCGCTTCCACGGTCTGGGCGGGATGACGTTTGATCAGCTCGGCGCTCGTGCGAATTAGCGCCAGCGGTGTCCGCAGCTCATGCGAAGCGTCGGCGACGAACTCGTGCTGCCGGTCCATCGCCTCTCGAATCGGATTCAGCGCCCGGCCGGCAATGACGAAGCCGCCCGCCAGCGCCAGCACGATCGCCGACGCGCCGCCGATGCTGAGGACGATGAGCAGTTCGCGCATCAGGTTCTGCTCCGCCTGTATGCTGCGACCCACCTCCAGGAAGAGGTTCTGCCCGCTCGGGTCCTGGATGACCTTCACGTAGACGCGCAGGCTATCCCCTTCCGACGACTTGGTGTTGACGAAGGTGGATCCTGACGCAAGCGCCTTCTGCTCCGCTGCGCTCGTCGCAAGGTCCTGCGCCTGCACCGGCGGCGAGCTAACAATTATGTTGCCGTTCTGGTCGACAAGCGAGTAGAAATAGCCGGCGGCCGCTGAATCCGGCCCGATCGGCACGTTGCCGAACGGCTGCCCTTGATGAGACGCGTCGGAGAGCCGTCCGCTGAGCGGCGGCGCCTCGTGTTCGGCTCTCGATTGCAGGTCATTGTTGACGCGGTCGTACAGCTTGGCGCTGGTGATGAAGTAGACTGCGCTTCCCGCCGCGAGCAGGATCAACGCCAGCGCCGCGGCGAACGCGAGTGTAAGCTTCCAACGGGCCTTCGTAAACATAGCCTAAGCCTCTAGCGCGTAACCAATCCCGCGCACGGTGCGAATCAGCTCGTTCGGATGCCTGCGGTCTATCTTCTGACGCAAGTACGAGATGTAGACGTCCACCAGGTTCGACTCGACCGAGTAGTCGTATCCCCAGAGGTGATCGAGGATCTGCGAGCGGGTCACGACCCTGCCCTCGTTCCGCATCAGGAACTCCAGCAGACTGAACTCCTTCGGGCTCAGCTCGATGTTCTTCCCATCCCGCTGCGCCCGCCGACGCCGCAGGTCCAGCACCAGATCGGCCACCTGCAGCTCCGACGGCTCGCTGTCGCGCACCTTACGACGGCCGAGGGCACGCAACCTGGCGAGCAGCTCCTGAAAGGCGAAAGGCTTCGCCAGGTAATCGTCGGCGCCGGCGTCGAGGCCCTTCACCTTGTCGCCGACGCTGTCGAGCGCCGTCAGCATCAGGACCGGCGTGTCCATCCGGTTCGTCCGCAGCGCCTTGCAGACCTCGATGCCGTTCATCTCCGGCATCAGCACGTCGAGCACGATAACGTCGTGCGAGCCGTCGAGCGCCATCGCCAGCCCTTCCTCACCGTCGAACGCCATGTCCACCGTATGCCCCTCCTCTTCGAGAAGCCGGCAGACGGCCCGCGCCAGGCGCCGTTCATCTTCGACGAGCAGGACGTACATTCCGATCCTCCAGCAAACATCGCCAGCCTAGCAGCATTGCATTAAGACTACATTAAAGAATTCTAACAGGTTTCCAAGCTGACCTTAAGGCCCCCTCCGTATGATTTCACTTGATGAGACGCCACACCGGGAAAGAAAAGGACCTTCGAAACGAGAGCCGTGGTGGCGGCCATACAGAGCGACAAGCTGAACAAGCATCGCTGCCGCCGGGGGCCAGAAGATCGAGCGTTACGGATGAGGATGTGCAGGAAGCGTAGTGGCCCCCGGCGCGGCGACAGACTTCATAGGATGAGGTGATACATGGCGACGGCAACCGATGCCTTCGAGCGAAAAAGACTCCTGGCAGGCGGCGCGACGGTAGCGGCGAACTATCGCAGCCTGCTGATCCTTGGGGGCGTCACAGTGCTTTCACTGGCGCTGAACGCCTGGGGACTCTCCAAGGCCGGCTACGGCAACACCTACTACGCCGCCGCCGTCAGATCGATGACGCTGTCTTGGAAGAACTTCTTCTTCGGCGCGTTCGACCCGGGCGGGTTCATCACCGTCGACAAGCCGCCGGCGTTCCTCTGGGTAGACGCGCTATCCGCCCGCATCTTCGGCTACTCGCAGTGGTCGACCCTCCTGCCGAGCGCAATCGCCGGCGCGGCGTCCGTAGCGCTCTTATGGCTGATCGTTCGCCGCTACTTCGGCCTCACCGCCGCAACGATATCGGCGCTGGTCCTGGCTCTGACGCCGGTCTCCGTCGCCGTCAACCGCCTCAACCTGCCTGAGCCGTTTCTCATGCTCACGCTCATCGGCGCGGCCGCTGCCATATTACGCTCGCTCGATAGCCGACGCTGGTGGGCGTGGACCGCGCTTGCCGGCTTTCTCGTCGGCGTCGCCTTCAACATCAAGATGCTCGCCGGCTGGATTCCCGGCCCGGCCTTCGCGCTGGCTCTGGTCGTCGGCATGGCGGCCCTGAGAATGACCTCGATTCGACGGCTGGCCGGACAGCTCGCCGTCCTGGGGCTCGTAACGCTTGTCGTCTCCGCCTCCTGGATGGTCGTCGTCGACGCCTGGCCGGCATCGCAACGACCTTACATAGGCGGCAGCACGAACAACACGGTGCTGAACTTGGCCCTTGGCTACAACGGCTTCGGCCGCGTCGACGGCGAAAACCAGATGGGCGCCGGCGGCTCAGATGGCAACGCCAATCGCGCACAGCCTCCATCCGGCGGTTTCGATGGCAACGGGCAGGCGTTCGGACCGGGCGGGACGCAGCGGGGCGCTGGAATGCCCTCGGGGCAGCCTCCGACCTCGCAGACGGCGCCGCAGGCGTCGGGCTCGGCCGGCGTTCAGTCGAGCGGAGACGGCGCGCCGGGCGGACAGCCGTCATCCGGACAAGGCGGAGGACCCGGCGGCGCGTTCAGAGGCGCCGGCGGGATCATCGCTGGAATCCCCGGCCTCCTGCGGATGTTCGACTCGGCGAACGGCGGCCAGATCGGTTGGCTGCTGCCGTTTGCTCTCGGCGGCGGGCTCGTCGCCCTCTGGTTCTGGCGCCACGACCCGCTTCGACGCGCTTTCGCAGTGCTATTCCTTGGCTGGGTCATCCTTTACGGCGTCGTCTTCTCCTACGCGCAGGGCATATACCACAGCTATTACACGTATGCGTTGGCTCCGGGCATCGCCGCGCTGGTCGGCGTGGGCGCGGTAACGCTTGCGAAGGCGATTCGACGCAACTTCCTCTGGATTGCCGCCCTCGTCGGCATCGTCGGGTTGACGGTCTGGGCGCAACTGGTCATTTCCGGCCGCACTCCCGACTTCTACGGCTGGGTGCGACCGTTAACCATAGCGGCGGCGCTGGCCGGCGTCGGGCTCGTCATCGTCCAGACGCTCAGAAGCCGGCCGGCGCTCGTTGGCGTGGCGATTAGCGTTGGCGGCTTGCTGCTGATACCGGCCGCCTGGTCCGTTAGCGCCGCGGCCAACCCGTCGCTCAACGCGACCCTGCCCCAGGCTGGCCCGCAGCAAGGGGCGTCGGGCCAGACCTTCGGCTCGCAGAACTTCGATAGCGGGACCGCCCAGCTTGCCGCCTGGCTGAAGAGTCACTACGATCCGAACGCAAAGTGGCAACTGGTCGTTTCCAGCGCCCAGAACGCTTCGACGCTGATCGCGCAGTACGACATCTCGGTCATGGGCATGGGCGGCTTCTCCGGCAACGACAACTCGATCTCCGTCGCCGGGTTCGCCGATCTCGTTCGCTCCGGCGCGGTGCGCTACGTGCTCGTCAGCGAGGGCCCGGGCAGCGGTGGAGGAATGGGCGGCGGCGCAATGCCCGGCACTAGCACCGATGGTTCAATGGACGACAGCGGGCAGATGACCGGCGCTGACGGCGGGGCAGTCGGATCGTCTGGAACGAGCGCCGTCATGTCGGCCGTCAAGAACGCCTGCACCGCGGTGAGCGACAACAGCCTGCCGTCCAGCTACCAGGGCTCCCTGTACGACTGCGCCGGCGCCGCCGACGCTTTGAGCGCCCTGGCGGGCAGCTAACGCGAGAGCCCGTTATTCTCTAGCCAGCCGCCGCCAGCGCCGCGTCGATGGCTTGCTTCAGGGAATCGTAGTTCGTCCCGGTCAAGTACTTCCCGTTGATGAAGAAGGCGGGCAAGCCGAAGTTGGTTAGCCCCGCGTCCTGATAAGCCTGAACGGCTGTCTGAATGTCGGCCTGCACAGCGCCCGCCATCTGACCCGAGTCGAGGCAGCTGTTGAACTTCGCGGTATCCATGCCTAGCTGCGAGGCAAGGCTCTTTAGCGCATCTTTGGGCGTGTTGATTTGCGGCAGACCGCTAGACGCGGGAGGAGGCGCCTGCGGGTTGTTGAACAGGGAGAGCAGCGCCTTCTGACTACTGAACATGAAGTCATGGAACTGCCAGAAGAACCCCTGGTCCTTGGCGCACTCCCCCGCCTCAGCCATCAACTCGGAATAAGGATCGCCTTTCTTCAAGAACATGTTCATGAAAACGAGCCGGATCTTGTCGCCGTAGTTGGAGACTAATTGCGGCAGCGTCTGGACCGCAAAAGTTGCGGATGCCGTCCCCTGGAAATCCGCGAACTCCACAATCGTCACCTTGGCGTTCGCCGACCCCTGATACGGATTATCCCCGATGGCAATGTTAACCGATTTGGGCGTCGGGCCGGCGGTAGGCGTGGACGTCCCCTCCCATGCGTCATGATTGGAGGAGCCGCAGGCGACCCCGCTCAGCGCCGCAATAGCGACAACGGCCGCCAGCACGACAAAGCGCAAGCGGAGCCTTGCCCGCCTGCCCGCCTTCGCGCTTCCTCCACGGCGAAACACGGATCCGCCGACGACATGTTGTTTCACCTTGAGGCGTCCTTCCGCCCAATCGCTCCCTCGAAGAGGCTGCAAGAGTAAATCCACTTTATGTAAACGCTATCCCCTCGGTCAAGGTCGCACAGTCGATGCCAAGCCTCGAGCTGGCCCATTGACCGCGGGTCAATGACCGGTCTGAAGCGGCAGGCAGATGATCTAGTCAAGAGAATCGTCCGGCTGGGCGTCAGAACGATGAGCCGTAACTCTGCCGACAAAACGGGTAGGATGATTTGTCGCAAAACAGCATTTGCGTGTACTGATCTCGCCTTGTAGAATCACGCCAGGCTTCCCCCACAGAGGTACGAACCATGGAGCTCACCATACCGGCAACGCTGGACGAAGCGGCGCGTCGCTCGGAACGCAAGACGGCGTTCCAGATCAAGGTGGGACGGGAGTTCACCGGCCTGACCTACGGCGAGCTGCGTCAGCGGGCGCGGACTTTCGCCTCCGCCCTCATCGCTCTCGGGCTGCAACGCGGCGACCGCGTGGGAATCGTCTGCGAGAACGGGCTGGAGTGGGCCGTCACCTATCTGGGGATTTCCTATGCCGGCGGTGTCGCCGTCCCGGTCTATTACGAGTTGAAGGCAGGCGAGATCGAGGAGGCGCTGCGTCGCGCCGAGGCGAAGATAGCGATCGTCTCGGAGAAGGCTCTTCCAAAGATCCCGGACCGCCTCCCCGACCTGGCGACCATACTGGTCGTCGGGCCCGGCACCGAAGCGCGTTCCGCTGTCAGCGGCGGCCTTTTCCGGCGCGCCCGCGCCCGCATCCTGCCGTTGGAAGAGGCGTTCTCTCTCGCTACGCACGAGAGCGACGTGGCGCTGGCGGCGACGGTCATCAAGCCGGACGATATCGCTTCCATCGTCTACACGTCCGGCACTACCGGTGGCGCGAAGGGCGTGATGCTCAGCCACCGCAACTTCATGTCCAACGTCGACGCAGCCCTCAAGGCTCTGCCCGTGTCGTCGCGCGATAGCATTCTACTCCTGCTCCCGCTCCATCACGCCTATCCCTTCACCGCCGAGTTCATCCTGCCGCTGTCCCTTAGAGCAACGGTGACGATTGAAAATGACCTCGTGCGGGTGCGCGACCGCCTGGCCGAGGCGAAACCGACCGTCTTTCTCGGCGTGCCCGCGCTGCTCGACATCATGGTCCGCGCTGTTCGCGCTCAGGCCGACGCGCAGGGTCGCGGCAAGACGTTCGAGCGCGGGCTGGAGATCGTGCGCCGGACGAAGCAGCGGACGGGCGTCAACATCGGGCCGCTGCTCTTCCGCGAGGTGCACCAGCGCCTGGGCGGCAATCTGCGTTTTGTGGCCAGCGGCGGCGCGGCGCTCAATCCGGAGACGGCCACGAGTTTCCACCTCCTGGGCCTGCCCGTCCTCCAGGCCTGGGGCCTCACGGAGACATCGCCCGTCGTCTGTGCGCAGCGCTTCTACCCGAAGCGCTTCCGCTTCACGAACTACTACGAGAAGCAGTTGGGCAGCGTGGGGCGACCCCTGCCCGGCGTTGAAGTCGACCTCATCGACGTGCCAGAGAAGAGCATCTACGTGAAGCTGCATGGCGAAGGAGAGCTCATCGTCCGCGGGCCGAACGTAATGCAGGGCTACTGGAAAGCCGAGACGGAGACGAAGGCGGCAATGATCGGCGAGTGGTTCCGCACCGGTGACATCGGCCACATCGACCGGCGGGGCAACGTCTTCATCACCGGCCGCAGCAAGTACGTTATCGTTCTCGACTCCGGCGAGAAGGTCCACCCCGACGAGGTGGAGGAACGGCTTCAGAGCAGCCCGATCATCGAGGACGTGTGCGTGGTCAGCCGCAAAGTGCGTGACAAGACGCAGGTGTGGGCCATCGTCTACCCGAACCTGGCCGCCGTCGATGCGCGGCTCGCGACGCAGGACCACCAGTTCGACGAATCGGCGCTGCGGGCGCTCGTGGAATCGGAAGTCGATTCCATGGAAGAAGCGCTGGCGCCCTTCAAGCGAACGACGAAGCTCGTGCTCACCGACGCGCCTCTGCCCAAGACGGCGCTACGCAAAGTGTCGCGGGAGCAGCTCCAAGAGGACTACTCGTTCGACGTGAAGCGCTGGCGCGAGAACGCGACGACCGGCCTCGTCCCCTAGCCTCGAAGCGCCGCTCGCCGTCCGCGAATGGCGATGCCTGCCGCCAGCGTCGAAGCACCTGCAAGCGCCAGCCCCACGACTGCCAGCGTCATCGGCCACATCCGTGTCCCTGAACTGCCGTCGCCCATGCTGCCGACGCTCATGCCCGTCGGCGCAACCGGCATCAATGTGAGGTCGGCCTTCTGCATAGAGCTAGAGGTGCCGTCCCAGGCGTGCCAGGTGGCAGTTTGGTTGGATGTTGCTAACAGAACCTTGCCCACCGCGTCGAACTCCTTGAAGGTGATCGTCGCACCTTCGTATCCGCAACCTGGCTGCAAATCCCGGGAGTACACGGCGACTGTGTAGCCATAGGGAGGCGAAGCGCCCATCCAGGACGTCTCCAGATAGCCGCAGGCAGTGTCACCGACGTAGGGTATGATCTTCTCGTCACCGGTCCTCAGTTGAAGGTCGGCCATGCCCCAGATGCGCGCAAACGGCGGACCGACGATCAGGGTCAGAGAACCGAGGGTGCCGGGCTCCCACTTCGGCCCTTCGGTGATCGGCACGTACTGCTTTTCAGCGTCCGACCACTCGGCGATGCGGTCGGCGGGCTTGCCGTCCACGAGGAACGTGATCGTTGCGCCGGGCTTGCCGCAGCCAGGGACGAGGGCGTCGGACTTGACCTGGACGAAGCGGCAGACGACGCCGCTGTCGGGGGGGCTGATCGGCGACTGTGTCTCGGTGCCGCAGACGACGCCGCCGATCTTGGCCACGACCTTGGACTGCCAGTCCTGGTGACCGTTGACCCAGAGGTTTACCTGAAAGCGCTCGAACGTCGGAGAAGGGGGATGGCGTAGCAGTGGGCGTGGCCGTTGGCATCGGCGCGCGGGCCTGGGGGGCGCGAGCCCCGGCCATAGAGACGACCAAGAAAGAAACGGCGATCACAGCTAGCAATCCTCGGCGCATCTTCGACCTCCTGTCGCGCTGTTACGTTATGTCATTGATAACGCGTAAACTCCCTTTTGGTTAACGATAGGGCGCAAAAAGGCGGCGATTTCCCTCGCCGCGCCCATTGACAAACCCTGATGGCGGGTGTAGGGTTATAGGTGCCCCAAGTGGCGGACCCGCGGTCTACCGGTGGACGAATCCGGGGAACCTGAGGCGAGGGCCCCAAACCCGAGCCAGGGGGATAACCGGAGGAGGATGAAGCCGAAACGCGGAGAGGTTACTTGGGGCGTTACTTTGCCCGCGGCGCCATCTTCCTAGTGCGCCTGGCCCGCCGTACGGGGGGCGCTGCCTGCTTGCCGGTGTGCATGGCCTGCTCCTCCATCCAGCCCGGCTTCAGCGTCGCGATGAACCCCAGATTGCGATAGAGCTGCCGATAGTCCAGCCCGTAGCCGATGACGAACTCGTCCGGTATCTCGAAGCCGACGTAGTCCAGCGGCACATCCACCAGCCGTCTGACCCGCTTGTCAAGCAGCGTGCAGACCTTCAGCGACGCCGGCTTGCGCGCCGCCAGGTAAGTCAGCAGGTGATTCAGCGTCATGCCCGTGTCCACAATGTCCTCCACCAGGATCACGTCCCGCCCTTCGATGCTTTCGTCCAGGTCCTTCAATATGCGAACGTAGTTGCTATCAGCGCTGTCGTAGGACGAGATCGCCATGAAATCGATGGCGACCGGCAGCGAGACCTGCCGCATCAGGTCGGCCATGAAGCAGGCGACGCCCTTTAGCACGCCGATGAGCACGGGCGACTTACCGGCGTAGTCCTTCGATATCTGCACGCCCAGCTCCTTCACACGCCGCCTTAGCTGCGGCGCGCTCACCAGCACTCGGTGCACGCCTTCGATGCTGCGCGGCTGCGGCGGCCCGAAGCCGTACTTCGCCAGCAGCCGCAGGTAGTCGCGCTTGTTCAGCAGCTTCACGTCGACCCCCGGGTAGAGCTGACGGAGCATGCGCAGCTTGCGGTGCTTCTCCGTCATCAGGTCCTGCCGCAGCGTCGTCAGCTCGATGTAGGTGTCGATGTCCGGCAGGTAGAAGTCGGGAGTGAACGCTTCCAGAACGCGGTCGCCGTCGGTGCGAAGGGGGAACGTGCGCGGCTCGTACCGCCAGGCGATGCCGTAGAAGTCGAGGATCTTGGCGAACTCCTCCTCGCTCTCGTGCGCGAAGTGCACCGCCGGCAGCGCGGCTTCGGACGTATCGACGGCCGCGTCCTCGCTCTCGCTCGTCATCGCCAGATCCCCTCCAGGTAAACGCTAACGTTTCTATCATCGGGATTCAAGTATAGTTGCGCCAGCGCATCGCTCGGTTGATTCTTCATCCTGCGACTGCTAGTCTTAGACGGAGGGCGCCGGAACAAGGAGGGGGTGGCTCTTCGCCTTCGCCTCAGATTCATCACAGGGACAAGGAAGCTTGCCTATGACTGCGCAGGATTCGGCCACAGGCTCTCTCAACGGCCGCGGAAGGGGCCTGTCGGGTATCATCCCCGAGCGTTTCTTCCGGACCTGGGAGCTCCTCTGGATGCTGACGGCACGGGAGCTCAAGCTCCGCTACCAAGATACCATCCTGGGCTTCGTATGGTCGGTCCTGAAGCCGCTGATGCTGGGCGCCGTCCTCTACTTCGCCCTGAGTCGGTTCGCCAGGATTCACTCCGACATTCCCTATCAGCTGGTCTTATTGCCGGCGCTCTTTCCCTGGGCCTGGTTCCAGACCTCCGTGCTCATGTCGGCGCCGGTCATCACTCATAACGGCAACCTGATCAAGAAAGTCCACTTCCCCCGCTACGTCCTGCCCTTCGCGACCGTCGCCAACAACATGGTCCACTTCATCATGACCCTGCCGATCATCACCGTCATCATCCTTGTGTCCGGAAGGCACCCTTCCGCGACCTGGCTTATTGGCATCCCGCTGCTCGCCCTCGTAGAGCTCGTCCTGCTGCTGGGCACCGTGCTCATCGTCTCCTCTATCAACGTCTACTTCCGCGACCTGGAGCACCTCGTCGAGGTCTTCCTGAACCTGCTCTTCTACATGACGCCGATCATCTACCCGCTCAGCCAGACGGGCCGCTACAAGCGCATACTGGAGCTCAACCCGCTTGCCTCCCTCATTGAAAGCTGGCGCAACCTGTTCGTCTTCAACCAGCTGCCAACAATAGCCGACCTGTGGCCTTCCCTGGCGTTCGCCGCAGTGGCCGTGGCGCTGGGAATGTTCGTCTTTGGCCGTTTGGAGCGAGGTTTCGCCGATGCTCTCTGACGGCACCGCGATCTCCCTGGAAGGCGTCTCCAAACGCTATTTCCTTCGGGCCCAGAAGCCTGAAGAGATCAAGACCACCGTCCTTCATCTGCCCTCGTTCCTGCGCGGCAACGCCGGCCGGCCCTTCTGGGCGGTCGACAATGTATCGTTCACGGTGAAGCGCGGCGACAGCGTGGGCATCATCGGCCCCAACGGATCGGGAAAGAGCACGCTGCTGAGAATCATAGCCGACCTGGCGCGTCCCACCCGCGGCAAAGTCGAAGTCGGCGGGCGCGTCTCGGCGCTGCTGGAGCTGGGCGCCGGATTTCACCCGCAGATCACCGGCCGCGAGAACGCCATCCTCAACGCAGTCCTGCTCGGCCTGAGCCGCAGGGAAGCGATGGAGGCTCTGCCGGCCATCATCGAGTTCTCGGAGCTCGGCGCCTTCATCGACGAGCCGATGCGCACCTACTCCTCCGGCATGTTCGTGCGGCTCGGCTTCTCCGTCGCAGTGCACGTTCGCCCCGACGTCCTCCTGGTCGACGAAGTGCTGGCCGTCGGCGACGGCGAGTTCCAGCAGAAGTGCTTCGGCCACATCGAGATGCTGCGCTCCAACGGCGTGACCATCGTCTTCGTCTCGCACGACCTGAGCGCCATCACCCGCTTCTGCGACCGCGCCATACTGATCCAGCAGGGCCAGCTCCAAGCGCAAGGCGACTCAGAATCGGTGGTGCAGGAGTACAGGGAAAGGATTGCGGCGTTTTTCGGCACTAAGCTATCCTTAGCCGACGGGAGGGAGCACGAGCATGATCAGCATTGAGTTCGACCGCTCGCGCAAGCAGACCGACGCCCTGAGGGTCAGCCGCAAGCGCGGGCCCGGCGTGGCGATACTGGCGGACGTCGGCAACGGACTGCCCTTCAAGGACAACAGCATCGAAGAGATCTACCTCGACCACTCGCTCGACGATGCCCCGGACTTCCTATCGTCCATGCGCGAGAATCTGGCGCATCTGCCGTCCGGGCGCCCTCGTCCACGTCTGGCTGCCGCACGCCTCGTCGACCTGGGCGACCTCCCGCAATCCCGGCCAGCGGCGCCCCTTCACGATCGAGACGTTCGACTTCTTCGACCCGGAGCGCAACCCCGACCCGCCGGAAGGCGCCACGTTCGAGACCGAGCAGGCGAGGCTCTCGCTCACTACCCTCCGCCTCGGACAGAGACCGCGGCTTACCGGCGGCGTCGTCGCCTCGGTCGTCGAGTCTCTGGCGAACCGGAACCGCGGCGCCCAGTACCGCTGGGAGCGCTGGCTGGCCGCGAACATCGGCTTCGAGGAGTTCTACGTCCTCCTGGCCGCTGTGAAGCCGCCCACCTGGGCCGAGCCGTAGGAACGTCCTGTTCCCCCGCGAAGAGGCAGCATGAGCGACAACGTCTGGAACGAGATCCGCTCCGACTACGACGCCTACTACTACTCCAGCTTCACCTGGCTGCCTGACCCCAAGAAGGGCAACTGGAAACGCCGCCTGGAACGCATGGACTCCATCGTCCTCCGCGGCTCCTGGCCCGCCGTCGTCGCCTATCGGCTGAAGGCCTGGGCGCATCGCAACGGCATTCCGGTCCTGCCGTTTATCTGCGACACGCTGAACCGCCTCTTCTGGGGCGTCGTCATCGGCGACCGCGTGAAGATCGGGCGCGGGCTGTGCATCGTCCACGGCTACGTCGTCATCGACGGCGCCGTCGTCATCGGCAAGAACTGCTACATCAACCCGCACGTCACAATTGGCCTGCGCGGCGGCAACGTCTTCACGCTCGACGGCCCGCGCCTCGGTGACAACGTCTATATCGGGACCGGCGCGAAGATACTCGGCGCGATAACCGTTGGCAATAACGTCCTGATTGGCGCCAACGCCGTCGTCCTGAACGACGTTCCGGACGACCACACCGCCGTCGGCGCCCCGGCTCGCGCCATACCGAGGAAGACGGCGTCGGAAAGCGCTCGTCGAGAGTAGCCGCAAAGGAAGGGCCCGCTGTTCGAGAACCTCCGTGAAGACTTCAAGGTTTACGCCCAGCTCACCGGCGTGGACCGCGGCAGGGGCCTTCTCGGCGCCTCCTGGCTCTTCGACGCGCGACGTTTCATCGCCGCGCTGTGGGTCTTCCCCTTCTCGGCCGTCGTCATCTACCGCGGCAAGTGCTGGCTGCGGGCGCGCCACCTTCCCGTCCTGCCGCGACTGCTCGACTGGCTGAACATCATCCTCTGGCAGGTGCAGATCGCCGACAATGCGACCATCGGGCCGGGCCTCTGCATCTCGCACGGCTCCGTCATGATCGCCGGCGAGGTGAAGATCGGGCGCAACTGCACCATCAACCCCTGGTCCGGGCTCGGCCTCATCCACAAGCGCAAAGTCAAGAACCCCTGGGATGGCCTGGTTGGTCCCACGGTCGGCGACAACGTCTTCATCGGCGTCGGCTCACGCATCATGGGGCCGATAACGATCGGCGACAACGTGCGCATCGGCGCCAACTCGATCGTCATCCACGACGTGCCGAGCGACAGCGTGGTAATCGGCGCACCGGCCCGTGTCCTCGACATGAGCGACCCCGAACAGCGGGCGATAGTGCAGGACGTGATCGACTGATGCTTGACAGGCTCTGGCGCAAGCTTCGTCCCCAATCGCCGATCATCTGGATAACGCCGGAGCTGGCGCTCGGTCCCGCCCTGCCGCCCGCGCAATTTCGCCTCCTGACAAAGGCCGGCATCGGCGCCGTCGTCGACGCCCGAAGCGAAGCCTGCGACGATGAAGCGGCCCTTGCCCGCCATAACCTGGCGTTCCTCCACATCGCCGTCGACGACCGCGAAGCGCCGAGCCCGGAGCAGCTTCGCGAAGCGACGACCTGGACGCTCGCCCAGATAGCCGCCGGGCGCAAAGTCTACGTCCATTGCAGGAGCGGGATCGGCCGCAGTCCGAGCATCGCCTGCGCCATCCTTGTGGCGATCGGCTACCCGCTGGCCGACGCTTACCAGATCATCCGCCGCCAGCGTCCCTGGGCCGCCTTCAGCGAGTCGCAGCGCGTCGCGCTCGAGGAGTTCGAGCGGCAGCAACAGAAAATGGGCGCCCTGCCCCCGGTCATCCCCGATCCTCCTCGCCAAAAGGCCTGATCTCGCTCTCCATCCCACATAGGCAACCTCCCGCCAATCGCAGGGTTTCTCCGAATACATCTGCCGGTTTGGAGATAACGATAATACGCGGGGGCGTCTTTTCCACAGGCCTTTCGTGAAGAATGGAGAACTGACATGAGGCCGCGAATCCGACCGACCGCTGGAATCGCCCTTGCCGTCGCGGTGGCTATCGTAGCCGCCCTCTGCTTGAGGGCCCCGGAAAAGAGCAGCGCGGGCCCAAGCGTGGCGTTCACGATCGATTCCGACAGCTATAGCGCCAACGTGGGCGACACGTTCCACGTGAAGGTCAGCCTGGGTACTCTCACAAACAGCGTCTCCCTGTTCGATTTCCTTCTCCGCTACGAGAGCAGCGGCCTCGAAGTGGTCACCACAAATCCGCCCGGGCCGACCCCCTGCCCCTGGGGGCTCTCCAATCAGATGTACTATCCCGAATACAGCGGACTCGGCCTTCGGTACGAATGCGGCCAGTACCTCGGCCCCGGCGCGTCACCTGCGCAGAGCGGCACTGTCGAGTTGCTGGACATTACCTTTAAGTGCGACTCTGCCTACACCGGCAGCATCGGCATAGACTCCACCTGGGGATTGCACTACGCCTACGATAAAGACGGCAACGACTACAACCCTGCGGCGGGGCCTGCCGCCAGCGTAGTCTGCAACGCGCTGCCTACGGATACGCCGACGGCCACCGACACACCGACTGACACGCCGACTCCCACCGACACACCGTCGGCCACCAACACACCGACCGAAACGTCGACTCCGACTGATACGCCAACAGCCACCAGCACGCCGACAACCGCACCAACCGGCACAGCGACAGCAACCGCAACCGATACGCCGGTGTCAACGGGAACGCCGCTACCGACGGCCACCGCGACAACCCATCACCGTGCGCACACGGAGACGCCCACCCAAACGCCCGCTCCGACGGGCACGCCGCCAGCCACGGCAACGACCAGCGCACGCCAGCCGGCGCCGCCCCAGGCGCCCGTCGAAGGGCCTGGCTCAGGTGCAGCCGGCGCGGGCGTGACGGCGCCGAGAACCGGGACCGCCGACCCTTCGACCGCTGACAATACTTGCGTTACGGTCGCGGCGCTCTTGGCTGTGCTGGCCGTGGCGCTCACGCTGACCGGTCTCGCCATGCGCAAGCAGAGATTCTAGTCAAGCCGGCTGCTCCAACGCCCCACAAAGAAAGCACATGGGAGCCCTTCCGAAGCGTGAGGGCTCCCATTCGATACGTCGCTGGATTGGGTCCAACAGGTCGTCTCGACGCCTCAAAGGCAACCTCATCCCTGCCCGATCCGCGGATCGGTGGTTTCCGAGCGTTCCTCTGGGGTTTCCCCTGATTGAGCCCCCTCCTACGAGTGAGCGACCATATTTCAAGCGCTCAGTCATTGCTGGAAAGGAATCCGCATGGAGCTCACCCGCTACATTTCACTGGTGCGTCGCTGGTGGTGGCTGCTGGTTCTCGGAACCCTGATATGCGGGATTGCCAGCTACGGCATCAGCAAAACCCTTACTCCCATCTACCGATCCACCGCCACCCTTCTCGTAAACCAGACCCAGGTCCCCGGCACCATCGCCTACAACGATGTCCTGACCAGCCAGAGATTGACTAGCACTTATAAAGAGCTGATCGAAGAACGGCCCGTCCTGCAGTCCGTTATCGACCGGCTGAATCTGTCGATGACGCGCGACCAACTGGCGTCGAAGATGACCGTCACCGTCGTGCAGGACACGCAGCTCCTGCGTCTCTCCATCGAGGACTCCGACCCGGCGCTCGCCAGCAGCATCGCCAACACCGCCGCGGCCACCTTCATCGAAGAGAACACGCAGAACAAGCTCAGCCGCCCGGGCAACGTCAGCATCGTCGAAGCGGCGACCACCCCAACAAAGCCCGTCAAGCCGAACATCAAGATCAACACCGCTCTTGCCGCCTTCGTCGGCCTGCTCCTGTCCGGCGGCATCGCCCTTCTGATTGAATACCTCGACGACACCATAAAGTCGCCGGAGGACCTTGAAGGCGCCGGCCTGCCCTCGCTGGGCGGCGTCGCGCGCTTCCACCGGCTGAAAGACCCGGCTGACAACCTCATCGCCGGGTCGCTTTCCCGACGCCATTTTGCCGAGGCCTATCGCGTCCTCCGCACAAACATCCAGTTCAGCACCATCGACCAGCCCGGGCAGACGTTGCTCGTCACCAGCGCCAATCCGCGCGAGGGAAAGAGCACGACTGCCGCCAACCTGGCGCTGGTCACGGCGCAGGCAGGCAAAAAGGTCATCCTCGTCGACGCCGACCTGCGCCGTCCGTCCGTTCACCGCTTCTTCGGCCTGAACAACGAGCAGGGCCTCACAAACCTGCTACTCGCGCCCGAGCCGACCATAAACGGTTACTCGCACCACACCCGCTTCGAGAACCTGTCGGTTGTCACAAGCGGTCCCTTGCCGCCAAACCCGTCGGAGTTGCTTGCTTCCCGACGGCTTGACTCGGTGCTGGCCGCCCTGCGCTCTCAGGCGGACATCGTCGTAATCGACAGCCCGCCGACGCTTCCCGTTGCCGACGCCAGCATCCTCGCGTCGAAAGTCGACGGCACGATACTGGTCGTCGACTCAAGCAAGACGCGCATGCAGGCGCTTCGTCGCGCCCGCGACGCCCTCGAGAGGTCAAAGACGCACGTGCTTGGCGCGGTCCTCAACAAGCTGAAGCGTCGAGGCGGTGGCGGCTATTACTACTACCACTACTACACGCCGGAAGGCGAGAGAAAAGAGCGTCGAAAGAAGGCGGAGGCAAAGGCGGCATGACAGCAAAAGGCGACAGGCCCTCAGGTCAGTCGCGCCTCCGGTCCAGGCGACTGTGGCTCGGCCTTGCCGGCGTGTCTCTAGTGATTGCCTTCGCCGGTTGGTCGGCCTGGGTCATCTTCGGCGGCGACGGCAGCGAGAACGGCCCATCGGGCGTGCAAGTCGCCGCCGCCTCTACGCCGACGCCCGCCTCAAAGCCGCCGCAGGCCCCGGTTGAACAGCCGCTGCCCGTGCGCCTCGTCATCCCGAAGATCGGTGTCGATGCGCCGGTAAGCGTAAAAACGGTCGGAGCCAACGGCGTAATGCAGCCGCCCAACGGCCCGGAGGACGTCGCCTGGTACGACTTCTCGGCCAGGCCCGGCAGCGGCGGAAACGCCGTCTTCTCCGCCCATCTCGACTACCACGACTACGGGCCGGCCGTCTTCTGGCGGCTGAAGGAGCTCAAGAAGGGCGACGCCGTCGAGGTGCTCCTCGTCGACGGCAGCGTCCGCGAATACCAGGTGGTTCTCAGCGTCACTTATCCCGCTACATCGGCGCCCGTGCAGGAAATAGTCGGCGCCACGAGCAGCGAGATGGTGACGCTGATCACGTGCGCCGGCACCTTCGATGAAGCGTCGCGCCAGTACGACCAGCGTCTCATCGTCCGTGCCGTGCCCGCCGCCGACGCGGCGGAACGCGCAGTAGCAGGCTAGGAATCGGTCAAGTCTCGCGTTTTAGGTGAAGCGCGAGGGAAAAAGGAGGAAACAAGATGAAGTGGACTAGCTTTGGTTGCAAGTTGACGGCGGTGCTCGCCGGCCTCCTGCTCTTCGGGATGACCGGCGGCGCGGCTCTGGCCTACCCGCCGCCGACGGGCAGCGCAACGATGACGCTGTCCGGAACCTCGCCGACGGTGGGATCGACGATCTCGGTCTCCACCACGGTCGTCAACCAGTCGGGCATCCCCCGCTCCAACCTGGCATGCACGTTCGAGATCCTGTCCCAGCCGGGCACGGACGCCAGCATTGACACGACGCCCGTGAGGACCGATCTGCAGGGGACCGCAACGGCCTCCCTCATGGTCGGCTCGACGCCGGGCGCGCTCGTCGTCGGCGCGACCTGCGGTGAGGTCACGAGCCAGGTAGAAGTGGAGGTCACGGGTACGGCTGCGGCGCCGGCGGCGCCTGAACTGCCTGCCGCTCCGGCAGCCGCGCCTGCCCCGGCCGCAAGCCTCAACCTGCCAGCAACCGGTACCGGACCGGCCGAAACGGCGCCTTCCGGCCTGCTCATGGCCTTGCTCGCCGGCGGGTTGCTCTTCGTCGGCTTCGGCTCGGCGGTGCGGATTGTCTCAAGGCGCAGTCGATAGCAACAACGCCTGCGTGCTGAACGGGACTGCCGACCAGCCGTCGGCAGACGGGGCAGACCCACAAAACCGAATAGAGAGAACGTGAGACTGAAGAAGCCATGGCCCGGTCCGGCGCTGGCTCTCGCAGCAGTCCTCACGCTGGCGGCCGTCGCTGCTCTGGTCTGGTGGCACTACCGCCCGCTCTATCAGAAAGCGGCGGATGCCAGGCAGCAGCTGCTTCAGGCGGAAGATACGCTGCAGCAAAAGCGGTTTGACGCTAGCGAAGACGAGCTGGCGGCGACCCAACGCCAGCTGGAGACGGCTGCAGAGGAGTTTCGCTCCTGCCAGAGCGCTCTCCGCCACGATCCGCTGGCCCGGCTCGCGGAGCGTTTGCCGTGGCTTGGTCACCAGGCTTCGACGGCCGAAGAAGTCCTCGCCATGGGCAGGGATGCCAGCGATATCGGTCTGGCAGGAGTCGCCGTTGCCGAAGACTATCGCGCCGTGCGCGAGACATCTGACGGGAATACGAGTGAGAAGACTATGGATCTTCTCAACAGAGTGAAACCGCACATGCAGCAGGTCAGCGCCGGTCTCGACGCCTTGTTAGCCGTGCGCCGCACCGTCGGCGACAACGGCCTCGTGTCGCCGCTTCATGATGCCATCAACCAGGTCGACGAACATACCGGCGAAGTCGCAAACCTGGTGCAGACGTACGACCAGGCGGCTGCCTTCTTGCCCGACTTTCTCGGCTACGACGGCCCGCGCACCTACCTTGTCCTCGCCCAGAACAACGCGGAGCTCCTGCCTACGGGCGGGCTCATCTCTGTCTACGGCGTCGTCACGCTCGACCAGGGTCACGTGAAAGAGATGTCATTCGACGACGCCGTCGCCTTCAACGACCGTTGGCGGGCGACCTCGCACGAGTACGTGCAGCCGCCGACTCCGCTGAAGGATTACCTGCTCAAGGACTGGAGCTGGGGGCTGGACCTCGCCAACTGGTCGCCGGACTTCCCGACTGCCGCGCAGCAGGCGGAAGTCTTCTACCAGAAGGGCGGCGGCGGCCCGGTCGACGGCGTCATCGGCATCAACGTCACGACGCTGCAACAGCTGCTGGACGTGACCGGACCCGTCGAAGTCAGCGAGTACGGCGTCACCGTCGACCAATCGAACGTCATGGACACCACGGAGGCGCTGACCCGCACCGCGCTCGAGCCGGGAAGCGATCGCAAGGCCTTCGCAGCCTACCTGGCGGAGGAGATGCTCCATCGCCTCATGAGCCTGCCTTCGTCGCAGTGGAGCCCCCTGCTCGACACCGTCCAGAAGCTGCGCGACAGCAAGACCGTGCTCTTCTACTCGTTCGACCCAGCAGTCGAATCGCTTACGCAGAGCATGGGGCTGGACGGGGCGCTCCAGGGCCGGCCCGGCGACTACCTGATGCCCGTCGAAGCCAGCGTCAACAGCACCAAGCTGAACATCGCCATCGACAAGCGGATGCAGATGCAGGTGGCGCTCGATGAGCTCGGCGACGCCCACAGCACCGTCACTTTCGACTATCAAAACGACCTGACCGCCTGGGAACAGGGCCGCGACCCGACGCTCGTCTCCCGGCTCATGCTGGACGGCCTGTACGGCGGCTACTTGCGCCTCTTCACCGACGGCTCGAGCCGGCTGCAGGACGTGGCGCTCGACGGGACGAGCGCTGGCGCCCAGGAGATATCAACGGAAGACGGCAAGAGCGTCTTCGGCCGTTTCTTCAGCCTGCCGAAAGACGCCCATCGGGAAGTAACGTTCCAGTACGTCACGCCCGCTATAGCCAGCGTCGGCGTGAAAACGTCGCAGTACAGCCTGTTCATCCAGAAGCAGCCCGGCACCGGCGATATTCCGCTTTCGCTCACCCTATCGCTGCCGGACGGCGCCAAGCCGCTGTCCTTGCAGCTCGACGGCAAGCCGGTGGGCGGCAGCGACCTGGAATTGCAAACAGACCTTTCTCAGGATCGTGAGATCGTCCTTACTTATGAGACCGCGGGGTAGGCGAATTGAACGAATCAACGCGACCGGCGAAAGACGGGTCTTCGCGGCCGACCATGTTCCTGGACCGTGACGGCGTCGTCAACCGCAACCGCCATGATTATGTGAAGTGCTGGCAGGAGTTCGAGTTCCTGCCCGGCGCCCTCGAAGCGCTCCGCCTGCTGGCGAAACGAAACGTGCGCGTCGTCATCGTTACGAACCAGTCGTCAGTAGGCCGCGGGATCATCAGCCATGAAACGCTGGAGGCGATTCATCAGCGCATGACGGCCGAGGTCGAAGCCAACGGCGGCCGCATCGACGCCATCCTCTGCTGCCCGCACGCTCCCAACGCCGGCTGCGGCTGTCGCAAGCCACGGCCGGGCCTGATTCTCGACGCCATACGCCGCTTCCGCATCGATCCGCGGTCAGCCTGCTTCGTCGGTGACAGCCTCGGCGACCTCAGAGCGGCGAGAGCGGCCGGCATTCCTTTCGTCATGGTCCTTTCCGGCAGAGAACGTCCGCCCTCCGGGAAGCGAGGCGACGCGCATTCCCCCCACTGGGTCGCGCCCGACCTGAAGGCCGCCGCCCGCTGGTTCGTCGACCGCAGCGACTGGGAGGAGGAGAAGGCGGCATGAAGGCGATGATCCTGGCAGCCGGCGAAGGCAAGCGATTGCGGTCCCTGACCGAAAGCATCCCAAAACCGATGCTGCCGCTGGCCGGCCAGCCGCTGATCGATTACCTGGTAATGCTGCTCGCCGCTCACAACGTCAAGAGAGATCGCCGTCAACCTGCACCATCGTCCGGAGGCGATCCGCAGCCACCTGGGCGACGGCTCGCGCCTGGGCGTGCGCATCACCTACTCCCACGAGGAGACGCTGCTTGGCTCCGCCGGCGCCGTCAAGAAGCTGGAGCCGTTCTTCAACGGGGCCTTCTTCGTCCTCTACGGCGACGTGCTCACCGACATCGACCTCACCGACCTCGCTGCCCGCCATCGAGCTCGCCGCGCGGTCCTGACGATGGCCGTGTATGAGACCGACGAGCCGGAGCGCTGCGGCATCGCGGAGACGGACGCCGATGGCTTCGTGCGGCGCTTCCGCGAGAAGCCCCTGCCGGGCGAGACGTCGTCGCTCCTGGCGAACGCCGGCGTTTTCGTCGTCGAACCGTCCGTGCTGCGCTTCATTCCACCGCACTCATTCTTCGATTTCGGCGAGCACCTCGTTCCCCTCCTGCTGGAGCGGGGCGAACCGGTCCTCGCCTGCACGAGCGACAGCTACTTCCTGGACATCGGCTCTCCCGAACGCTACCGGCAGGCCGAGCGCGACGTGGCGGCTGGGAAAGCCAGCGTTCATCGTTCATTCGCCGGAGTCAATACTCGCTGATCAATGGAGAAAACGCAGATGCTACTGGTACGAGCGCCCCTGAGAATCAGTTTCGCCGGCGGCGGCACCGACATGGAGGAGTACTACACGCTCCACGACGGCATGGTAGTCAGCGCCGCCATCGACAAGTACTTCTACGCCTTTCTCAACCCCAGCGGCGGGGAAGGAGTCCAGATCGGCTCCTCCGACTATCGCTGCTTCTACCGCTGGCAGGGCGAGGAAGAGCCGATCTGGGACGGCGACCTCCGCCTGCCGCGGGCCATCCTGCGCGAGTACGGCGTCAGCGACGGCCTATCGGTATTCCTAGCCTCTGAGATCCCGCCCGGCACCGGCCTGGGCTCCTCCAGCACCGTCGCTGTGGCGCTCACGAAAGCGTTCAGCACGCTTGTCGGACAGCGCCTGAGCGCGGCCGAAGTGGCGGAAAAGGCCTATTCCATCGAAAGCGGCCAGATCGGCAGCCCCTGCGGACGGCAAGACCACTACGCCGCCGCTCTTGGCGGCCTCAACGCCATCTACTTCGGAAAAGACGGTGTTCGCGCGTCACCCCTTCGAATCGATGCGACCACTCGCGAGCGATTGCGCGAGCGATTGCTTCTCTTCTTCCTCGGTTCATCCCGGAGCGCCGCTGACATCCTCAATGAGCAACGCCAGGGTGCCCGCGAGGGCAACGCAACCGTCGTCGAGGCCATGCACCATCTGAAGGAGGCCGCCGCGGAGACGAACGAAGCCCTGGAAAGCGGTGACCTGCCGCGCCTCGGAAAGATCCTGCGCCAATCGTGGGAGCAGAAGAAGCGGCTGGCCCGAGGCGTCACGAACCCCCGCATCGACAAAGTCTACCAGCGGGCGATGGACAGCGGCGCTACGGGCGGCAAGGTCGCCGGCGCCGGCGGTGGAGGATTCCTCCTCCTCTACTGCGAGCCGGCCTTCCGCGAAAGAGTCTGCGCCGAGATGGAAGCGCTCGGCCTGTACCGGATGGACTTTCAGTTTGATATGGGAGGCGCCAAGGTGCTCATCAATTCCGGCGCCCACCAAGAGTACTCAACGCCGCTGCCCGTCGAGGCAGGTTTGAGGATTCATGGCTAAGAGCTCACGTCTGCTGGTCCTGGGGCTAGTCCTTGCCGACCTGCTGATGCTCGCCGCCGCTGGCGGGCTCAGCTTCGCCTTACGCTACGACAGCGCCTTCTGGCCTAAGGACGGCGGCCTCACGCAGGCGACGCTCATCTTCGCTGCCCTGGCCGCGTTCATCTTCATGCTGCTCTTCGCGCGCAACCGCCTCTACGACACGGAGACGTTGTTCGCCGGCCACCGAGAGTACGCCGCCGTCGTCAAAGCCGCAACCTACGGCATCGCTGCCGTTCTTATCCTGGCGTTCCTGACCAACGAGCCGATCTCTCGGGGAGCGCTGGTCCTGTTCTGGCTGCTGGCGGTCGCGTTTGTCGGCGTCTCCCGCTTCCTTATCCGCCGGCTGGTGTACCGACTGCGAAGAGCAGGCCTGTTCATCCGCAACTGGCTGGTCGTCGGCACCGATGAGCATGCTATCGCCGTTGCCAGGCATCTCAATTGGCCCACCGCGACCGGCATTCAGATCGTCGGCTTTCTCGACGACTACCGCCCGGTGGGCAGCTTCGTGGTCGACGGTCTACGCGTCCTCGGCGATCCTCGCGCCGTTCGGGAGGTCGCTCGCAGCCATGGCGTCGCCACGCTTCTCGTAATCGCTCCCGCCATTAGCTGGGAGAGCTATCGCGACCTTCTGGAGCTGGCTGCCGAGAACACGGGCATCCGCATCCAGCTTGCGCCCGGATTGCAGCATCTCGTCGCCACCGGCGCAGAGATGACCGACAGCGGCTTCCTGCCCCTCGTCAGGCTCCAGCTCCTGCGCATCACCGGCTTCGACGCCGTCTTGAAGCGCGCGCTCAACGTCCTAGTCTCATCGCTCCTCCTGGTGCTCCTGGCGCCTGAGTGCCTCCTCTGCTGGTTCGCCGCTCAGATCGACGGCTGCGGCCCGACGCTCGCGCGCGAGCCCGTCATCGGGCGCTACGGGCGGTTCAACCTGCTGACGATCGCCGCTCCCCTCGGCTCAGCCCCCGAGCACTGGCCGGAGCGCTGGGCCTGGCACTGCCGACGCGCCGTCGCCGTCGGCCGGCCGGGAAAGCTGCCGAACGTCGTCAACGTCATCGCCGGCCGGATGAGCCTGGTCGGTCCACGCGCCGTCGCCGAGTCGGAAGCCGGCATCGGTCATCCCTGGGTGCGCAACCTGCTTCTCGTCCGCCCCGGCCTCACCGGCCCGGCCGCCGACGCCTCGCGGCAGGACGGCGTGGAGCAGCAGACCCTCAAGGACATCGCCTACGTGCGCGACTACTCCATCTGGCTTGACCTGCGCCTCATGTTCGCCTCCGTCAAGCGGATGCTTCGTCGCGAAGACAGTCTGCCCTCGTCTTACACCGTTACCCAGCCGGACAAGAAAGAAGTCAGCGTTAAGACAAGAGCCGCCGGGAGAATGCCATGAAGCCAATACGACTCGCCGACCACCGAGCGAAACGAGCGACGGGCAGTGGAGGCAAGTTGCCAATCGCCTCGCCGCGGGCCGAGTGCCTCCTCCTGCTCGAGGACTACTTGCAGCAAGTGCGTGACGCGCTCGAACTGCTGCCCCTGGTCGAGGCGGCCGGAGTCGCGGAACAGTTGCTTCGCGCGAGAGACGAAAACAGGACCGTCTACGTCCTCGGCAACGGTGGCAGCGCCGCCACCGCCAGCCACGCCGCGACCGACTGGCTCAAGCCCAGCCGCGGCGACAGCCTTGGCGGCGTGAGCACGGTCTCGCTGGTCGACAACGTCGCTCTGCTCACAGCCTGGGCCAACGACACCTCCTTCGAGAACGTCTTCGCCGCTCAATTGGAGTCGCTCCTCCAGCCCGGCGACGTGGTGATCGCGATTTCGGGGAGCGGCAACTCCCCCAACGTCCTTCGCGCCATCCGCACGGCGCGACAGGCGGGAGCCCTCACGATCGGCCTCACCGGCTTCAACGGCGGCGCTCTCAGCCGACTGGTCGATATCAGCGTCGTCATCCCCTGCGATACGCAAGGAATGATCGAAAACGTCCACATGATGCTCGTTCACGCTCTCACAGTTGTCCTGAAGCAAGCAGGCGGGGTTTCGACAAGGAGTGAGTTCGATGAAACTGACACGGTCCGAAGTACCGCGGGTTGAAGGCTGGGACGACCTGCGAGACGCTCGAAACGGCCCTCCGCGTCGCATCTGCATCATCGGCTGCGGCTACGTCGGTCTGGCGAATGCCTGCGGCTTTGTCGGCCGAGGGCACGAAGTCGTAGGCGTTGAGCGCGATCCAGCCCGCCTTGCCGCCCTCTGTTCCGGCCGCGTTCCCTTCTACGAGCCGGGGCTGGAGGAAAAGCTAGCTGAGAATGTGGCCGCGGGGCGTCTGTCCTTCACCGGCGACTGCTCCGAGGGGATGCGAGAACGTCGATTTCGCCTATCTCGCCGTCAGCACGCCCGTCGACGAAAGCGGGCGAGCCAACCTCAGCCACTTCTGGCAAGCAGCCTCCGACCTGGCCCATGCCGCGTCCAGCGAGCGGCCGATTGTGGTGGTGAAGAGCACCGTCCCTGTCGGCACGAGCCAGGCGCTGGGCGAGTTCCTTCGACGGGAAAGTGGCGATAGCCAGAGATGGTGCGTCGTGTCGAATCCGGAGTTCCTCGCTGAAGGCAACGCCCTCCACGCGCTCCGTGAGTGTAACCGGATCATCCTCGGCAGCGACGACCAGTGGGCTCTGACCGAAGTGGCATCTCTCTACGCGCCCTTCCAAGTCCCCCTGATCGCCACCGACTTTGCCACCGCCGAGATGATCAAGTACGCCTCCAACGCCTTCCTCGCTGCGAAGGTATCATTTATTAATGAGACGGCCCATTTCTGCGAGCAGGTCGGCGCCGACGTCCAAACGGTGGCGCTGGGAATGGGACTCGACCCGCGAATCGGCCTCGCTTTCCTTCGACCCGGCGTCGGATTCGGCGGCAGCTGCCTCCCCAAGGATACTCGAGCGCTCGTCCGGATGGCCCGCGACCACTCGCTGCAGTTCTCTCTCGTGGAGGCCGCCCTTGAGACCAATCGCCTTCAGCGGCGCGCCGTCATCCAGCGACTCCGCGAAGCCATGGGCACCCTGGCTGACCGCCGCGTCGCCATCTGGGGCCTCGCCTTCAAGCCAAACACCTCCGACGTTCGCGAGGCCCCGGCGTGCGACGTGATTGAGATGCTCCTGGCGGAAGGGGCCGAGGTCCGCGCCTATGACCCGCAGGCGATGGATTCGATGCGGAAGCGCCAACCGTCCCTGAACTACGCCCCGGACGCCTTTGCCGCCGTCGAAGGCGCGGACGCCCTCGTGCTGCTGACGGAGTGGCAGGAGTTTCGATTAGCCGATCTGGCAGCGGTCCGCCGCCGCATGCGCGGCAACATCGTCTTCGACGGCCGCTTCATGTGGGAGAAAGAGGACGTTGAAGAAGCCGGCCTGACCTACATCACAGTTGCCGGCGTCTCTCAGCGAAGGGCCGGCGCCGTCGTTCGGCGCGTCGCCGAATCCGCCGCCGAAGCGGAGCGCCTGGAGAGGGCCGCTTGAGCCGGAAATGACGACCACCCTCGAATCCGCAAGCGAAGAGACGTTCCGATAGTCGCCATCTGGGCACCGCAGAAGGCGTCGTGAAGAACGCTTCCTTCTACTACGCCGGCGGCGCGGTTTCGGCCGTCTCCCGGCTGGCCATTGTCGCCCTCATCGCCCGCAGCGTCGGCGCCGAGGGCTACGGCCTCTATGCCGCCGTCCTCGCGCTCACTATGTACGCCGAGCTGCTCGACCTGGGGCTGAGACCGGGCGTGATGAAGTGGGTGGCGGAATCCCGCGTCGCCCAGCAGCACGATTTCGCCCGCCGGCGGCTCTCGTCCGTCTTCGCCTTCTACATGCTGATGGCGGTTCTCATGACGCTGGCCGGCGCCGCCCTCTACCGACCGTTCATCGCCTTCTTCAACGTCGCGCCGGCGATGCACAACGCGGCCAGGTGGGTGCTCGTGCTCCTCTTCCTGGAGATGTCGCTCCGCTTCCCGCTCGCCCTGTTCAACGGCATCCTGTGGGGAACCCAGCGCATCGACCTCTCGAGCGTGGTCACCGTCATAACGACGGTCGTCCGCGTTGCGCTGGTGGTCATGGCGGTCGCCCTGGGCGGCGGCCTGATCGGCGTCTCGCTGGCAATGGCGGCCGCGACGCTGCTGTGGCTGGCGCTCCTGATGGCGCTGGCCCGAAGGGCCTACCCCGAGCTCAAGCTGCGCCCGGCCTACGTGTCGCTTTCCCACGTTGCCAGCTCGTTCCACTACACCTGGCCGGTGTTCATTGCCGGCATCGGGATTCAGATCGCCTACAACACCGACGCTCTTGTAATTGGCCACTTCCTGGACATCGAGAAGGTTGGTCTGTACACAATCGCCTTCCAGCTCTACAGTTTCCTCACTCTGGCGGTGTTCCGTGGGGGCGACACGCTCTTCCCCGTCTACGCTGCCCGCCACAAAGTCCTCGGTTCCGACGGCGTCCGGCCGTGGTATCTGTCCGCCGTGCGGCTCACTTTCGCCGCCGCGGCTTTCGCCGCCCTGTTGCTTGCCCTCTATGGGAGGCCGGTCATCGATGTCTGGGCAGGAGAGGGAAAGTTCGTCGGCACGCCCACAATGCTGGTTCTGGCGGGCATCCTGGTCGTAGACTCCTCGGTGCACGTAAGCGGTACCCTGCTCCTGAGCATCGGCCGCCCCCGAATCATTGCCCTGGCATACACTATCGGCGGCGTCGCCAACCTTGGGCTAAGCATCGCGCTGGTGCAAGTGATCGGAGTCGTCGGCGTTGTCCTGGGGACACTCGTTACCGAGGGCGCGTTGAGCGCCGCACTGATCGTCGGCTACGCCTGTCGCGTCCTGCACATCGACGCGCGGCGGTTCTTGCGTGAGGCAACCCTGCCCGGCGTGGCCGTGATGATCCCCACCGGCGCCCTTGCCGCGACATTGTGGGGGACCGGCCTGACGTCTGGCCCCTCCCTTGTCTCCCTGACGCTGCAAGGGACCCTTCTCGGCCTGCTGTGGCTGGCGGCGGCCTGGCTCTGGGTGCTTTCGCCCAGGCACCGCGCCTCCGCCAGCGCGCTTGTCTTTAGAATCGGAAGACGGACAGACGCACAGGAGACGTCCCATGCTTAAGACCAGCGATTCCGTTGCCCGGGCTAGCTTCGCCGCGCTAAGGGAGCTAGCCCCTCTTCCGCGTGGACACGGCTATGCTAGCGGTATTCCCCTCCAGTGTTTCGTTGAGGTGACGACATGAAGAACTGTTCAATCTGTGGCAGCAACGCTCTGACGGCCGTCTACGCCGACGAGGAGTTCGATGTCTACCGCTGTCTGAGCTGCGGCGCACTGCTGTCGGCATACGAAGCGCCCGACTTGGCGAAGGAGTACGACGCCGCCTATTTCCGCCATTTCGAAGGCCGATACAAGGAGTTCCGCCTGAGGCAGTACAGGCGTCTTCTCACCGCCTTGAGCGAGGCCAGCCCGGGGCGTCGCTTGCTGGATGTCGGCTGTGCACTGGGCTATTTCGTCGAGGAGGCACAGAGGGACGGTTGGGACGCCGCTGGTGTCGACATTTCGGACGCCGCCATCGCCTACGCCACCCGGGAGCGCCATGTGCCGGGCCTGGTCTGCAGTCGCTTTGAGGATTACTCCGCATCGCCCGAGGGATTCCACACCATCACTTTCTTGGATGTCTTGGAGCACTTGCGCCAACCACACGAGGCGCTGCGGCGGGCGCGTCACCTCCTCGTCGACGACGGAATCCTCGTCGTCAAGGTTCCCAGCAGGAGCCTCATCCTGAACGCGGTGCTGCTCGCGTCGCAGCTAAGCGGAAAGCTTGTCGACAAGGTGAAGCCTCACTTCCGAAAGGACCTCTTCTACTTCACTCCCAAGAGCATCCGGATCCTTGTTGAATCGGCCGGCTTCTCCGTCCTCACGCTGCGACGAGAGAACGAGCGTCTGATGATCTTGGACGACCACAGGCCGGCAACGCTGGCGAAGGTCGGCATCAAGTATCTGCTCTCGCTGCCGGGACTGATTGTCCCTACCGCACGCAGTTCGATTCTCGTTTTCGGGCAAAAAGGGGAAGTCCGCTGACAGGGTGCCCTGTCTAGCGGGTGAGCAGGGAAGCCGAGAGCCAGGAGAAGAAGCCACGACCAAGCTTGAAGCAACAATCAGGAGGCCGGCAAGGGCTGCTCGGGGCTACGTGAGGAAGCTGAGGGCCGCTTACCGCAACTCGGACTCTCTTGGCGAGTGCATTAGGTTGGTTCGCCTGTTCAACAAGGTGAGACCGTTTACCATGGTGGCACCGACAAGGCTGGGTGCCCTTTACAGGCTGAGCAAGGAAATCGACCGGCGCGGCATTGCAGGCGACATCGTAGAATGCGGGACTTGCAATGGCGGGTCCGCCGCCGCCTGGCTCTGGCTCCTCTCGCCGCGGCACCGTTCCACCGCCAGCGCCCTTGTCCTGAAGCTCGGAAGGAGAATGCAGGCGCAGGAGAGGTCCAATGCCTAACCTCAGCGATTCCGTTGCCCGGGCCAGCTTCGCCGCATTGAGGGGACTGGCGCCTCTGCCGCGCGGCCACGGCTACGCGACCCGCCTCGTCCCGAGAACTCTGCGCTCGCGCACGGACGACGTCTACCACGTGGGCGGCGGCCTTCGCATGCGCCTCAATCCGAGCGTGCCGATGGAGTTCGAAATGCTCACCGGCGCCTATGAGAAACGTCACGTTCGTCTCGTGCGGCTCCTCCTGCGCCCCGGCGACACGGTGTTCGACATCGGCGCCAACATCGGCTATTACTCCCTCATCGCACGCACCCTCGCCGGCGAAACCGGCGCCGTCCACAGCTTCGAGCCCCATCCGGCGATATTCGCTCGCCTTCAGGACAACATCGCCCTCAACCATTTTGTCAACGTCGTTCCGCATCAACTGGCCATCGCGGATTCGCCGGGGACTGTGACGCTCTATTCCCCCGACGCGCCGGGCGAGAACAGCGGCTGGTCCTCCCTCTTCCTGCCAGCCGACCTCCAGCAGGCCGAATGGCCCTCCAATCCGACAAGAGTCGAGGTGGTCGCGGATACAGTCGATTCCCTGGTCTTCGAGCAGGGAGTGCCGGTGCCCCAGTTCATCAAGCTGGACGCTGAACGCGCGGAAGTGCGCGTGCTCGGAGGCATGACGCGACTGCTCGCCTCCCCCGAGCCGCCCGCTGTCCTCTGCGAAGAGCAGGATGAGCTCACCGAAGTGGGCCTCCGACCAAACGAGGTCCGCCTTCGCTTCGCCGAATACGGCTACGGCGTTTATGAGATCGATTGGCGCGGGCATCCCGTCCCTTCGAGTCCGCAGAAGGCACGCGCGACTCATATCCGAATGTACCTGTTCATTCCGCCGGGGCAGACGAGATGGCTAAGAGCTTAGAACTCGACGTGCGGGCCTGCTCAATCTGTGGCAACAACGTTTTGTTGCGCGCCTACGCCGACGAGGAGTTCGGCGTCTATCGCTGTCCCATCTGCGGGACATTGCTATCCACATACGAAGCACCGGACTTAGCGAAGCACTACGACGCGGCCTATTTCCGCCATTTCGAAGCCCACTACAAAGAGTTCCGCCTGAGGCAATACAGGCGCGTTCTGCCCGGCCTGAGCGATATCAGCCCGGGGCGCCGTTTGCTGGATGTCGGCTGCGGGCTGGGCTATTTCGTCGAGGAGGCACAGAGGGACGGTTGGGACGCCGCTGGTGTCGACATCTCGGAAGCCGCCATCGCCTACGCCACCCGGGAGCGCCGGGTGCCTAATCTGCTTTGCGCGCGCTTTGAAGACTACCTTTCACCGGCCTCGGGGTTCCACGCTATCACCTTCTGGGATGTCTTGGAGCATATGCCACGCCCACGGGAGGCGTTACAGCGCGCTCACGATCTCCTGGTCGATGGCGGAATCATCGTCGTCAAAGTCCCCAGCGCGGGCGGCCCCAACTTGAACGCCGTACTGCTGGCGTCACTGCTGAGCGGAAAGCTCGTCGACAAGGTGAAGCCGTACTTCCGAGGGCATTTCTATTACTTCACCGCCAGGAGCATCCGACATCTTGTGGAGTCGGCCGGATTCTCGGTCCTTACGCTGCGCAGGCAGCCCGAGCGTCTGATCATATTCGAGGACCGCAGGCCGGCAACGCTGGCGAAGGTCGGCATCAAGTATCTGCTCTCGCTGCCGGAACTCCTAATCCCCGCCGCGCGCAGCGAGATTCTCGTTTTCGGGCAAAAAGGGGAAGCCCGCTGACAGGGTGCCCTGTCTCACGGGGTGAGCAGGGAAGCCAAGAGCCAGGAGAAGAAGCCATGACCAAGCTCGAAGCAACAATCAGGAGGCCGGCAAGGGCTGCTCGGGGCTACGTGAGGAAGCTGAGGGCCGCCTACCGCAACTCGGACTCTCTTGGCGAGTGCATTAGGTTGGTTCGCCTGTTCAACAAGGTGAGACCGTTTACTATAGTGTCATGGGCAAGGCTGGGCGCCCTTTACAGGCTAAGCAGGGAGCTCGAACGGCGGGGCATTGCAGGCGACATCGTAGAATGCGGCACCTGCAATGGTGGGTCCGCCGCCGTGATGGGATATGCGTCAGAGGGCTCGCCGGCGACGCGACGAATGTGGCTGTTTGATTCTTTCGAAGGCCTGCCTCAGCCGACGGACGAGGACGGGGAAGAAGCACGAGGGCGCGAGGGAGCCTACGCGGGAACAGTTGAAAATGTTCGAACAGTCTTGGCAGCCTTGAGGATCCGTGACAACCGTGTCCAGATAGTTAAGGGGTGGTTCCAGGAGACGCTCGCCGCAGCTCCCGTCAAGAAGATCGGCCTCCTGCATATCGACGCCGACTTGTATCTCTCCGTCAAACAATGCCTGGACGAGTTCTATGACCGCGTAGAACCGGGGGGATTCATCGTGCTCGATGACTACGGGAACTGGGAAGGGTGTCGCAAAGCCGTTCAGGAATTCTTCCTGGCGCGGGGGCTGGATGTGCTTCTAGAGCGGGTCGATAACGAGGGTCGCTACTTCGAAAAGCCTCAGATGGACTCTACCGCAAGCCCAGGGGCGCCGGAGCGGGACGTTCGCCATCGCGGCGAGGCCACAGGAATGTTGCGCAGCGAACCCGTCGCCGCCTACCGCGCAGAGACGGCAAAGGAACGAATCTCGGATCGAACATGATGATCATCGCACGGAAGCGAGAGCGACAATGGGCGGCATGAAGCTCCTGTACCTGAACTCGCTGCCCAACTACGGCGGCGGCGAGAAACATACCTGGCTCCTCATGCGAGGCCTGCGCGAACGCGGCTGGCGCGTACATCTCGCGGCGCCACCGGGAAGTTCCCTTGCGGAGCAGGCGCGGAGCGACGGGTTCAACGTGCACAGCATCGCTTTTCGCAGCAAGTGGGACGTTTCATCGGCAGCAGCCATCTATCGCCTCTTACGGCGCGAGCGCTTCAACGTCGTTCACGCTCAGGAACCTCGCTCCTCGCTTCTCGGACTTCCGACGGCGCGGCTGGCCGGGGTGCCGGTTCGGATTACAACCGTGCACATGCTCAACACCGACCGTTCCTATCCGCCGCTCACAGGACCGAAGCGATTCCTCTACAGCGCCATCTTCCGCTGGCTGGCCCGCGCGGCCACGACCATCATCACCGTCTCCGATTGGAACCGGAAGGCGCTGCTCCAGCGGGGCATCACGCCGAACAAGATCCGGACGATCTACCCCGGCATCGATCTGCAAGAGTTCGCGCAGCCCGGATCGGTCGAAGAACCGAATCCGCTGGCAGCCCTCCCGGAGAATGCCGTCGTGGTGGGCGCCGTCGGACGGCTGGAGCGGCAAAAGGGACTCAACGTCCTGCTGCGGGCGTTTCCGTCTCTGCTGAAGACCCATCCCGACGCCTGGCTGGTCATCGTCGGCGACGGTCCGGAGCGCCCTGCCCTGGAAGCTCTCGCCGCCGAATTCGGGCTGAGCGAGCGCGTCGTATTCGCCGGCTTCCGTCGCAACGTCGCGGCGTTGCTGCGGCGCTTCGCCGTCCTGGCCATGCCGTCGCGCTTTGAAGGGCTGCCCGTCGTGCCGATGGAAGCGTACATGGCAGGCGTTCCCGTCGTCGCGACCGCCGTCTACGGCACGCCTGAGGTAGTCCGGGACAACGTGACCGGACTGCTGGTGCCGCCCGAAGAGCCGGACCGCCTGGCAACCGCCCTCGCCGACCTGCTCGACGACCTCCCGAAGCGGCAGGCCATGGCGGACGCCGGCAAGCGTCTCGTCCGCGAGCGCTTCTCCCTCGAGGCGATGCTGGACGCCACCGACTCCTGCTACAGGCCGTCGGCGCTCCTGACGGCGCTCAGCCAGGCCCCTTCGCCCAGAGCCACCGAGGTGCAACGTGCGGGCCGCTGAGACGATCAGCAACAACGGTGGGCCTGCCAGAGAGTGGCCCTCCATCCCACGGCCGCCGCTCACGATGACACTGATCGCAGCCGCGCTGGCGCTATCGGCGCTGGTGGGGCTGCTCATATGTCTCGCCGGGGACCGCGCCCGTCTGCTGCCGGCGCTGCTGCTCGGGCTGGCCTGGCTGGCGTGGGCGCTGCCTCGCCCAGACCGCGTTCTGAAGACCATGTTCCTCCTGACACCGATCGTCAATCCGGGCGTTCCCTGGGGCCCGTTCGATCTCTATCTGTCGTCCGGTCTCGTCCTGCTCGGAGGCGTTTCAGTCATAGTGTCCGTCCTGCTCACCGGCAACACTCATTTCGAAGACCGCCCATGGCTCCGCCATCGCCTCGTCGCGCCGCTGTTCCTCCTCGTCGTCGTCAACCTGCTGTCGATGACGTTCAACTCCGGCGTCCCGCTGAACGAAGGCTTCAGAGTCATCCTGCTGACTCTCCAACTCTACGTCGTCGCCTTCATCGCCTACTACGTGGCCACCGACGAGAAGCGCACCGGGAGCCTGCTGCCCTGGCTGCTGGCCGGCGGAACGCTTGGCGCGGCCGCCGCGCTGCTCTCCGCGATTCACCCCGGTTTTGCCCCCTGGACCGCACTCGGCGGCATCAAGGGCTCCAACGCCCCCTTCGCGTCAATGAGTCAGCGCATTGCGGGCGCCTTTCTGCAACCGAACAACCTCGGCATCTTCGTCGCTTATCTCATCGTGGCCCAAATCGCCCTCGTCGCCTATTTCAAGAAGTCTTCGACGCTTCTCTGGGCGGGCGGCGCGATCGCATTGGTGACGCTCGCCCTGACGCTTTCCCGCGGCGCCTGGCTGGGAGCGGTAGCGGGCGTCGGCACCGTCTTCCTCCTCCAACGACGCGCACCGGTGTCGGCCATTGTCATCGTGGCGCTTGGTCTCGTCGTCTTCACGCTGCTCTTCTCTCACTCCAGCGACGTGAATGACGCCCTCTCGCAGCGCCTCACCCAGGTGACTCCCGCCAGCCTTGCCCAGCGACAGAGCGTCTGGCAGGAGAACATACAGGCCTTCATCGACCATCCGATTCTGGGCGCCGGACCCGGAGCCACGAGAGCGACGACCGCCGATGCCCACAACAGCTACCTCCAGGTGGCTGCCGACACGGGAATTGTTGGCGTCGCCGTCTTCATGGGGTTGTTGCTGGCCGTCGGCAGCGAGATCTTAGGCGCGCTCAAGCACAGTCGTGGCACAAAACGCTACGACATCGCTGTGGCCGCAGCGGGAGTCTGGGCAGCCTTCCTGGCGGCTGGCCTGGTCCACTCGTCCGACGTCCAGGTCTTCTCCAACTGGTTCCCCGGCCTCATGCTCGGTCTCGCCATGGCGATCAACCGCCTCCCGGATCATCTGACTTCTCAAGAAGGAGACGCAAACCCTCGTGGACCTTCCTGAGCGAGACGTATGCTTCGCGTGCACTGCCAGCACGAAGAGCGCCCTGTGGAGCGGTGGGGGCCGTGTCCTCTTTGGCTGCTCCACATGTGGGTCAGAGTGGATTGAGGGCAAGGCGCCCCATGATCAGGCCTACACGTACGCCCAGGACGGCGAGACAGACCTTGCGAACCGATACTACTCCGCCAGAGCGCGGCGATTCGTTTCGTACCTGGCGGCCCTCGCCGTGCCGAAAGGTAAGCTGCTGGACGTGGGGTGTGGGCAGGGGGAGTTCCTCGTCGAGGCGAGTGCCTTAGGCTGGCGCACCGTCGGAGTGGAACTTAGCGAAGCAGCGGCATCTACGTGCCGGGCCAGGAGCGGCGCCCCAGTATTTGCGGCTAACCTGGCCAGCGAACAGCTTTTCAATCGCGAGAGCTTCGACGCCGTCACCCTGTGGGGTGTTCTCGAGCACGTTCCCGATCCGGAACTGCTGCTGCGGGCTTGTTGTGCTCTCGTCCGTCCCGACGGACTTCTGCTGCTCGAGACTCCGAGTTCCGCTGGCATCTTCCGCCTCGTCGCCCGGAGTCTGATGGCCATCACCGGCGGCCGGTTTGAGCAGGCTTTGGAAAAGACCCTCGGAGCGGGCCATGTGCTCTGGTACTCGCCCCAAGGGCTCCGCGCCACCGCGAACCGGCTGGGCCTCCGCGTGGTGGATTTTCGAGGGTCGCGCAATTTCACCCAGATTCTGACGGACCGCTTCGCGCCCCTGTCTCCGGTCAAGAGAATCCCGTTTCAAGCGGCCACCACGCTCCTTAACGGGCTCGCGGCCCCGCTCGGACATCCCGACCACATCCTGGCGGCTTTGCGGGTTTGCGACGCGGCTCCACATTCTACCATCGCGCAGACCAAGCAGGGAGCGAGCGAACCAGATGTGGTGCCTTTAGAGCAAAGGAGCATATAGTCCTTGCGCATCGTTCTCCTCGACACCGAATCGAATCTGGGAGGCGCCCAGCTCTCCCTGCTCTCCCTCGCCGAAGGGCTTCGAGCGCGTGGCCACCGCGTCACCGTCGCCTGCCCCGGCCCAGGCGCCTTCTCCCGACGGCTCGCCGAGCAGGGTATCGACGTGCACCTTTGCAAGCTCAACCACCGCCTCTTCTCGCCCGGCACGCACAGCCGTCTTCGCGTCATCAGCGACGGCCTCGGCCTGATCCCGAGCGCCTTCGCCGCCCTCAGCCTCGCGCGCTGGGGACGAAAGCAGCACCTCGATCTCATCCACGCCAACGACTTCAAGAGCGCGCTCTGGGTCGGCCTGCTGGGACGAATGATGAAGACGCGCACCGTCTGGCACGGCCACCTCTTCTACCGCTACGGCCGCCTCGGTCGCCTGGCCGCGCGGCCCTGCGACACGGTCATCGTCAACTCGGAAGCCGTCCGCCGAAGCTTCGTGGCCGGCGGCATTCCGCCTGCCAAAGTCGTCACCGTCTACAACGGCATCGATCCCGATGCCTTCCCCTTCTCAGAGGACAGGAACGCCTCGCGCCCGGCGCTCGGTCTGCCGCCGTCCGTGCCGGTCGTCGGTTTCGTAGGCCGGATCGCGCCGCGAAAGGGGCTGGACGATCTGCTGCGGGCCGCCGTCCAGGTCCGCGAGGCAATCGAAGACGTCCACATCCTCATCGCCGGCGACGAGCTCTTCTTCGACGACAACGCCGGCAGCAAGAGCGCGCTCCAGGCGCTGAGCCACGAGCTGGGAGTCGCCGACCGCTGTCACTTCGTCGGCTTTCGCGAAGACGTCCCTGCGGTCATGGCCGCGCTCGACGTGCTCGCCTTCCCGTCCTGGGAGGAGCCGTTCGGCCGCTCGCTGATCGAAGCCATGGCCGTCGGACGGCCCGTCGTTGCCTGCGGCGCCGGCGGCGTCCTCGAAATCGTCAGGCACGGCGAGACCGGCCTGCTGGTCCCGCCTCGCGACCCTCCGGCCCTCGCCCGGGCCCTGATCGAAGTGCTGCGTTCGCCCGAGAGGGCGCGCGCCATGGGCCGCCGCGGCCGCGAGGTCGTCGAGCAGCTCTTCACCATCGAGCGCCACGTCGCGGAGATCGACGCGCTGTACCGGCAGGCGTGCCGCGGGCCCGGCGAAGGCGACGCCCCCGACGAAAGCCTGAAGTATGTGGAGGCGTCCGATGGCTAGGCGTTCGCTCTTGCCAGCCGCTTGCCGATTCCTGAAGGACTCCGTCTATCTTGCGGGCGTCACGATCGGCAACGTTCTTCGCCCGCGTCGTCTCAAGGGCGAAGCGCAATCCATCCTCGTCATCTGCACCGCCGGAATCGGCGACGCCCTCTGGTCGACGCCTGTCCTCCGCGCCCTGAGGACGCGGTACCCGCGCTCCGCCATCGCCGTGCTGGTCTCGGAGAAGCGAGGCACCCGCCAGGTGTTCGAAGCCTCGCGCTACGTCGACGAATGCATCGTCGTCGATTGGGACTACCGCTCTCTCTCGGGTCTGGCCAGGCTCCTGCGCCTCCTGAGAGCCCGCCGCTTCGACATGACGGTCTCCACCTTCCCAGGAGCGGGCTTCGGCAGCCGCGCCCTGGCCTGGCTCATAGGCGCGTCCTCACGCGCCGGCTACGGCGGACTCGGCTGGCGCTTCTTGCTGACGCAAGCCATACGGCTGAAGGCGAACCAGCACACGCTGAATATAAACCTCGACATAGCCCGCGCCGTCGGCAACGCCGACGAAGCTGCTCGTCTCGACCTGACTCTCGACGAGCGCGATCGGTCCTTCGCTGAAGAGTTCATCCGCGGAGGCGACATCCTGCCCGGTGAGACCGTCATCGCCGTCCATCCCGGCGGCTTCCCCGACATACCGGAGAAGGCCTGGCCCCCAGAGCGATTCGCACAGCTCATCGACATCCTGCAAGAGGACGAGGCGCTGCGCGTCCTCCTCTTCGCCGGCCCGCAGGACGAGGAGCGCGTCGACGCCATCCTGTCCCAGCTTCACGGCCGGCCACCTCTTCTCGCGACCGGCCTGACGCTGCGGCAGATGGCCGCTGTCTTCGAGAAGTGCGCCCTTCTCATTACAAACGATTGCGGCCCCCTCCGCGTCGCCGAGGCGGTTGGTCTGCCCGCCGTTGCCCTCTTCGGCCCGACCGACCCGGCGCTGGTTGGGCCGTACGAAGCCTGGGCCGACAAGTACGTCGTCATAAACAAGGGTCTGCCCTGCGCACCCTGCTACCGCCACAAGCCAATCCACTGCCCCTTCGACACGCGGTGCATGACGCTCATAACAGCCGAAGAGGTCGCCGCGGCAGCAAAAGCGCTCTTGGAACACCGCCGCCCTGTTGAAGGCGGCCAGCTATTGGGAGAACGGCAGCATGTTGAGGTATAGCAGCGCCGCCAGGCGTTTCGACCGGCTGGCCGGCCCGCCCCTTTGCTCAGCCCTCGGTCTCTGGGATGCTCTTGCTGAAAAGGGCAGGAGAGGGACGCGACCACCTGAGGACGTTTCGCGCATCCTCGTGTCCAAGATGGGCAACATCGGCGACACCGTCCTCATGTCGCCGGCCATCCAATCGCTCCGGCACGCCTTCCCGACGGCTCACATCGCGTTCGTCGCAACGTCCCATAACGTCGAGATCGTCAAGATGCTGGACGGAATCGACGAATGCGTGTTTCTCGACTACCGCCGCTGTCTCACCGACCCGCTCTACTTTGCCCGATTCGTCCGCCGGCTGCGCTCCGGACGCTATCAGGTAGCCATCGACTTCGACCAGTGGCAGCATCTGCCGCCGCAGTACCTGTACCTCGCCCGAATCCCCGTCCGGGTCGGCTTCGACACCGCGGACGAGCGCCGCGCGGCCCTGTTCACAAAGCGCGTCCCTTATGTTGAAGACGAACACAGCTCGGGCCACGAGGTGGAATACTTTGAAAGGCTGATCTGGACTCTTGGCGTCCCTTCATCGAATGCCATGCCGGAGCTCGTGGTTAGCCGCCCCGACGAGCGGGCCATCGACGCGCTGCTGGCGGAGCGGGCAATCTCGCCGGCAGAGGACGTCGTCATCGTATACCCATCCGGCCGGTCGAAGGGAGGCATCAGCCGCGCCTGGCCCGCCGACCGCTTCGTCGCCGCCTGCGACCATGTCATCGCCTCCCGCGGATGCGCCCTCGTGTTCATCGGCAGCGCCGACGAACGCCCCGAAACAGAAGCCATCGCGGCACGCGTCCGCGGCGAGACGCTGGTCCTCAACGGCATGCTATCGCTTGGACAGGTGGCCACGCTCCTGCGAAGGGCGTCCCTTTTCTTCGGCAACGAAGGCGGCCCCATGCACATGGCCGCGGCCCTCGGCGTTCCCTGCGTGTCCCTTTTCGGCCCGACGAACGCCGAACGCTGGGGCGCCTATGGCCGCGAGCACATAAACGTCGTGGCAAGCGTGCCTTGCAGCCCTTGCTTCTTCCTCGGCGCCAAGCGACGCGAATGCGTCCGCCAGGGGGCCTGCATGGACTCGATATCGCTTGCCGAGGTCGAACGGGCGCTGGACGACGCGCTCGCCCGCCAGGTGCCCGGCAGAATCGAAGCGGCGATCTGATGAGCTGGCAATGAGAGGGAGGGAACCGAAAAAGTGACCGCGACTCAATTGCTTCGCCTGAAGGAGATAGCCAGTTCCCTCGCCGGCCGCAAAGTGCTGGTGATCGGCGATTTCATGCTCGACCGCTACCTCTACGGCGACGTCTCCCGCATCTGCCCGGAGGCGCCGGTCCCCATCGTCGACCTCCGGACCATCGAGCACACCGCCGGCGGGGCGGGAAACGTGGTCGCCAACCTGTCAAGCCTTGGCGGCAAACCCCTCACGCTCGGCCTGATCGGCGCCGACGAGGAAGGCGATGCTCTCACCGCGCTTTTGGGAGAAACGGGCGCCTGCCTGACCGGCCTGCTTCGCGACGCCTCGCGCCCGACCTCGGTCAAGAGCCGCGTCATGGCCCACAATCAGCAGATGCTCCGCCTCGACCGCGAGACGCGGATTCCGGTCAGCGGCCATATGCTCCGGTCCCTCAAGGACGCCTGCGACCAGGCCGTCGCCGCCGCCGACATCGTCGTCCTCTCCGACTACGCGAAGGGCCTCCTCGTGCCGGAGCTCTGTCGCTACGCCATCGACCGCGCTCTCGCCTTCGGGAAGCCCCGCCTGGTCGACCCGAAGGGAAGCGATTGTCAGAAGTACCGCTCGGCCACGGGCATCACGCCGAACCTGAACGAGCTGACGCTCCTGGCCGGCAAAGAGCTGCCGACCGACGCCGCCATCGCGGAAGCGGCGACGGCGCTGCTCTCCTCCCTGGCCGTCGAGTTCGTCCTCGTAAAGCGCGGTCCGGCAGGCATGTCGCTTTTCGAGCGCGGCCGCGAGCCGCAGCATATCAGCTCCCGCGCCGCCCAAGTCTTCGACGTCACCGGCGCCGGCGACACCGTAGCCGCGACGCTGGCCCTCGCTCTGGCCGCCGGCGCCAGCTACCACGAAGCGGCGCTCATCGCCAACGAAGCCGCCGGCGTCGTAGTCAGCAAGCCGGGCACGGCCATGGCCTCGGTCGCGGAAATCCTGGCCCGTCTTCCCGAGGCCGCGGAGGCTGCATGATGACCTACAAGATCAAGACTCCCGACGAAGTCCTGCATTGCCTCGGTGAGCGCGGCCAGCGCCGGGTCCGGCTCGTCCTCACCAACGGCTGCTTCGACCTCCTACACGTCGGCCACGTCCGCCACCTCAAGGCCGCGCGCAACCTCGGCGGATCGCTCGCAGTCGGCCTCAACAGCGACGCCTCGGTTCGCGCTCTGAAAGGCCCGCCGCGCCCTATCTTCGGTCAAGACGAGCGCGCCGAGCTCCTGGCTGCCCTCGCCTGCGTGGACTTCGTTGTCCTGTTCGAAGAGAACACCGCCGAGCGGCTGGTCTCGCTGCTGCGCCCGGATATTTATGTAAAGGGCAGCGACTACGCGCCCGGCGCCGGCAACGACCTGCCGGAGGCCGCCATCGTTCGCGCCTACGGCGGGCAGGTAACACTGATTCCGATCGTCCAAGACCTCTCAACCACCGCGATTATCCAGCGCATCGCCAAAGAGAGGAGGGCCGCCGCCTGATGACCGCCATCCATTCACGAGAAGCCGAGATCCCCGTAGCCACCGCGTCGCTGTCCGGCGGCGCCGCCTACGCGACGGCCAAGCGCCTCGTCGACATCGTCGGCGCCGCTGTCGGCCTGCTGATCGTCTGGCCCGTCCTTCTCGTCTGCGCCGTCCTGATCAAGCTCGACAGCCCGGGGCCGCTAATCCACAAGCGGCAGTGGATCGGCAGAGGCGGACGGAAGGCCTTCGCCTACAAGCTGCGCACCATGATCGCCGACGCGGACCGCTACCTCGACCAGCACCCCGAGCTGCAGTCGGAGTTCCAGGTGAACTTCAAGCTGAAGAGCGACCCTCGTGTCACCCGCGTCGGCCGGCACTTGCGACGCCTCAGCATCGATGAGCTGCCGCAGCTCGCAAACGTCCTTCGCGGCCAGATGAGCCTCGTCGGTCCGCGAATGGTCTCGCCGTCCGAAGCGCCCAAGTACGGCGACCACCTGGACAAGCTGCTGAGCGTCAAGCCGGGCATCACCGGCCTCTGGCAGATCAGCGGCCGCCAGGAAGTCGGCTACGAGCAGCGCGTGCGGATCGACATGGCCTACATCGACAATCGCTCGCTCTGGCTCGACCTCAAGATCATCCTGATGACGCTGCCGACCGTGCTTGCCCGCCGCGGCGCCTACTGAAGCGCGATGCGAATAACTGAGAGGACGAATTCATGAGCATTGAGCGCGTTCTGGTCACAGGCGGCGCCGGATTCATCGGCTCCAACGTCGCCCGGCTCCTCTGCGACGAAGGGCTGTCGGTGACCGTGCTCGACAACCTGTCCTACGGCTACCGCGAGCTCGTCGACCCCCGTTGCCGCTTCATCCATGCCGACCTCGCTGACCGCGAAAGCCTCCGCGAGGCCATGCGCGACGTCCAGGCGGTCATGCATTTCGCCGCCTCCAGCATCATCGCCCGCTCCTTCAGCGACCCGCTGGAGTACGTGCAAAACAACGTCGTCACCGGCGCCAACCTCCTCGAAGCGATGCGCGAGGCCGGCGTCGAGCACATCGTCTACTCATCGTCCGCGTCCGTCTACGGCGAGCCCGCGCGCATCCCGATAAGCGAGGACGATCCCAAGCAGCCGCTTCAGCTCTACGGCGCCACCAAGCTTGCCTTCGAGAACGTCCTCCAGGGCTACTACAACGCCTTCGGAATCAATAGCGTCTCGCTGCGCTACTTCAACGCCTACGGCCCCGGCGACCTGCAGGAGCCCGTGACGCGGGCGGTGCCTGCCTGGATCCGCGCGGCGCTCACCGACGAGCCCATCGTCCTGTACTGGCGCGGCGACCAGTATCGCGACTACGTCTTCGTCGAAGACATCGCCGCCGCCCACATCCGCGTCCTCGGGCTCGAAGGGCTGCACGCCTACAACATCGGCGCCGGCGAAGGCGTCCTGATGAAGGATGTCATCGCGACGCTGCAGGCGCTGTTCCCAAGGCCGCTGCGAATCGTCGACGGCGGCGAGCGGCCCGGAGACCCCCAGCGCCTCATTGCCGATGTCTCGCGCGTTCGCGCCGAGGTCGGCTGGCAGCCCCAGACGAAGCTGCGCGACGGCCTCGCGCGCACCATCCCGTTCTATCAGAGGACGCGCGGCATGTGGGCTCGAAAGGCGGCCTGACCCGCCGCCGCCGGCCCTGGCTCACGCATGTTGCCGCCGGTGCCGATTGCGCTATACTGCGCCTGATACCGGCGAAGGGATGAATATGATAGAAGGCGTCGAGCTGAAAGAGCTGACCACCCACAGCGACGCGCGCGGCTTCTTCCGAGAGATGGTCCGCGCGACGGAAAGCATCGTGGCCGAAGGTTTCACGCAGGTCAGCCACTCGCTGATGTTCCCCGGCGTCATCAAGGCCTGGCACGTCCACCCGCACCAGATCGACTGGTGGTACGTCGTTGCCGGCGACTTGAAGGTCGCCCTCTACGACCTGCGCGACGCATCGCCGACGCAGGGAGAGCTGCAGGAGGTGTTCCTGGGTGACCACTATCCGGCGCGACTACTCAAGATACCGGCCGGAGTCGCCCACGGCTGCAAGGCGATAAGCGGCCAGGCGCATCTCGTGTACCTGACGTCCGGCACGTACGATCCGGCTGAAGAGGGGCGTTTGCCCCACGATGACGCGCGCATCGGCTACGACTGGCTGGCGCCGCCACCTATCACGTAGCCGTCGGGGTCGCTAGCTGGCGCGCGCGCTCCAACCGCCCATCGACCGGTTGGGCTCCGTCTCAGCGTCCTTGTCCCGCTTCGCCTCCGCCAGCCCCACCTCCGCCGCTTCGATGAGCTCGTCTCGCGTCGCGCCGTCCTCCGGATAAGCGACGATGGCCACGCTCGCCGTCACCGGCTCCGGCGCGCCCGCGCCCGCGAAAACCGTCACCTGCCCGATCTGCGCCAGCAGCTTGCTCGTCATCGCGACCGCCACCGCGCGGTTGCTCTCCGGCAGAACCAGCGCGAACTCGTCGTTGCCGTAGCGCACCGCCACCTCCGGCTCCGCCAGCGACGACGAAAGAATCATGCCCACTGAACGCAGCAGCTTGTCCCCCATCGACGGCCCGTACCCCTCGTTGAACGCCGTGAACCCGTCGATGTCGAGCAGGACAACCGAGAGCGGCCGGCTGTAGCGCTGCGCCCGCACTATCTCCTGCGCCAGCGTGTCTTTGAAGTAGCGGCGGTTGCGCAGCCAGGTCACCTCGTCGACCTCGCTGAAGCGGCCCGCCTCCTCCTGGTCAAGGCTCTCCTTGAGCGCCAGCGTGCAGTGGCCCGCAAGCAACTCCAGGATCTCGATATCGATGTCCTCGCGATCGAACATGAAGGTCACCAGCCCCAGCGGCTCGCCGTTCATCACCAGCGGCACCATCGCCAGCTTCTTCACGTCCAGGCGTTTCTGCCCGCTCTCACAGCTCTGACGCCCCAGCACGTCCTCCGCCAGGTCACGCACCGACGGCGCGACGACGACCTCGCCTGCCTCCAGAATGATGCGTCGCGTGCTCCGAAGATAGAGCGGGAACTCCAGCTGCGTCATCTCCGCCTCGAACGCCATCGACGCCTGGTCCAGACGCGCGTCGTTCGTGCCCTCCAGCGGCTTCGCGTGCAGGACCCCGCGCCGCTTGTCCAGCAACAGCGGGTAGACGACCTTCGCGCCGCTTATCTGAGGCGCCCTGTCCAGGAAAAGAGATAGTATCTCCGTGCTCGTGCCGGCGCTATGCAGAAGAAGAGCCAGAATGCCCAGCCCGCGTAGCTGCTCCACCTGCCTTCGAAGAGCGGCCGTATCCGGATTCTCGTCCGGCGACGGCGCCCTTGGACCGCCGATGCCGTGCTCCGCCTTCGGCTTCGGCGACTCGCCGAGAAGCCACTTGCTTATTCCGGCCCTCAGCTGGCCCTTCTCGGTCCTGCCTTGCTCCTCCAACCGACGCCTCCCCGAATGTCAGGCCCTGTCCCTCAACTGCACGAGAAAAGTGCTCGACTCGTGCGGCACGACCGTGCTGTCACGTTTCATGACTTTATGCAGCGCGTTCTCGATATCGACCGGTTGGAGCTCGTCGACACTCTCCAGCGAAATCGACGCGATGCCGTTGACGTAGTTCAGAAGCGAGAGGTTTCGCACCGCCGCGATGCTTGCCAGCGCCGCATGAAGCTGCATCAGCTCAACCGAGTTCTTGCGATCTTCCACAGTGACGCGATAGGCATACGGCGCCGGCGTATCATCCGGCACCAGCGTCACGCGCTTTAGTGCCGTTCGGGGCGACCCCGGCGTCATTGCCCGGCGCTCTTCCGTCTCCTCCGGCTGCTGCGCCCTCTCCTTCAGGCTCGGCTTGCGGCGCGTCGCCTGCCACTCGCCGGCGCCACCGCCTTCAACGGCCCGAGAACCGGCAGCCGCCGCCGCGTCATCTTCAACGCTCGCCAAAGGAAACTGCAGCGGGACGCGCGACTCAACCGCCGGCGACGCTTCCGGATGCTGCGGCGCCTCAATAAACGCCCCTAGAGCCTCCTCCAGCCCACCGATGCTCCGCAGCAAAGGCGCCAGCTGCTGAAGCATCGCCCGCAACAAGCGGATCGACTCCGCCGCCTCGTTGATGCTTCGCTCCACCGACCGCAGCGCCTCGGTCCAGGCAACCAGGTCGGGCGCAACAGCGTCCCCAGAGCTCGTTGCTTCGACATCCGCGGACTCAGGCGGCTCAAGCGCAGCGGCCTCATCGAAAGCTGCCACCTCTGCCTTCGACAACGCGGACAGGTCGGGCGGGCCGCCCTCCTCGGGAGCTGCGTCGTCAATGTCCGTCGGCGCTGCCGCATCGGACCCAACGGGGTCTTCGGAGACTTCGATATCGGCCTCTGCGGGCGGCGAAGCCTCGTTCGCCGTCACCGCTTCTTCCGCCTCTTCCTGAAGAGGCGCTGGCTCCTCCACATCGGAGCCGTCGCCCAAGAGAGCATCTGTCGTCAAGTTCACTCCAGCAGGTCATCGCCCGCAGCCGTCCGCTCGGGCGCAAAAGCGTCTTCCCTTTATTGATCGGCATGTCAGGCGGCGCTCCACATCCGCCGAAACGCCACAGGTAGACGATCAGCGACGCCTTCCGGTAACATCGCCTTGATCCCAGACTCAGTTGGATTGGAAAGGACGAGCCGAAATGAAGGCAATTGTGTTCGATCAGCACGGGGACATCAACGTCCTCAAGTACATCGACGTGCCGGAGCCGCAGAATCTCGCCCAACGAGGTGCTCATCAAGATAAAGGCCTCCGGTTGCAACTACAACGACATCTGGGCGCGACGCGGCCTGTCCGGCATGTCGTTCCCCATGCCGCACATCTCCGGCAGCGACGCTTCCGGCGAAATCGTCGAGATCGGCAGCGAGGTCAAGAACGTCAAGGTCGGCGACGAGGTGGTGGTCTTCAGCAGCTTCAGTTGCGGCACCTGCGACGCCTGCGCCCGCGGGGAGGTCTTCTTCTGCCGTCAGTTCAAGATCTGGGGCTTCCAGACCGGCCCCCTCGACGGCGGCCACGCCGAGTACGCGAAAGTCCCCGCCTTCAACGTCGTCCCCAAGCCGAAGAACCTGACCTGGGAGCAGGCCGCCTCCATGCCGCTCGTCCTCTTCACCGCCTGGCGCATGCTCGTCAGCCGCGCCCGGATCAAGCCCGGCGACTTCGTCCTCGTCTGGGGCGGCGCCGGCGGCCTCGGGACGATGGCCGTCCAGATCTGCAAGCTCCACAACGCAAAGGCCATCGCCGTGGCGAACAGCGACGACAAGCTGCAGATCGCCAGCGAGCTGGGCGCCGCCTACGTCATCAATCGCAGCAAGCAGGACGTGAGCGAAGAGGTCCGCAAGATAACCGAGCGCCGCGGCGTCAACGTCGTCTTCGAGCACACCGGCGAGGCGACCTGGGAGACCAGCGTCCGCTCGCTCAAATGGGGCGGCACGCTCGTCGTCTGCGGCGCCACCACCGGCTACGACGCCAAGACCGATATCCGCCTGCTCTGGAACAAGCAGCTCAACTTCCTCGGCTCCCACATGGCCAACAAGGCGGAGTTCCTCGACGCCTGGCGCTTCGTCGAGAGCGGCGATATCAAGCCGGCCGTCTTCATCGCGCTGCCGCTGCAGGAGTGCGGCCTGGCCCAGAAGGCCATCGAAGAGGGGCGCTCTATCGGGAAGGTGGTGCTGACGCGCTGACCCTGGCTTCGAGGCCGTTCGTGAGGTCGCGGGTGCTAATGATTCCCACCATTCGGTCCGGCGCCTCGCGTTCGACGACGGGAAGCCGGGAGATCCCCGCCTTAGCCATCCGTTGAAGAGCAGTGTAGAGGCTGTCGGCCGGATAAGCGACGACAAGTTCGCGGCTCATAGCTTCCTCGACGGTCCGGAGGCCCTCGTGGCGGGCTCTCAAGGCATCGCTGGACGTGAAGATTCCAACCAGCCGGCCGTCCTGAATTACTGGCAGCGCCCGCCTTTCCTGCTTGAAGATGCGCTCCTCCGCCTGCTCGACGGTCTCCTCTGGTGCCGCCGTAACCACCTTCGTACGCATCGCCTCCGCAACATTGATTGTTTGAATGAGGGGGATGGTGTACTCACCCCTGTGAGCAGGCGAGTCAGCACGCGTCTTCGCCTGGCTTTCATAGATGCGAATGTTGCCTGATACAAGATAAGCAATCATTGTTGCCAGCATCGCCGGAACAACCATTGACAGTTCGTTCGTCATCTCAGCGACCATCAGGATAACGGCGATGGGTGCCTTGGCGACTCCGCCGAAGAGCGCCATCATGCCGACGACCACGAACGGCTCCGAATTAGCCGGCATCCAGCCCACGTGGCCGTGCAGCATGCTCCACATGGCGCCCCCCAACATGCCACCTATGAACAACCCGGGCGCGAAAACCCCGCCGCTTCCGCCTGAGCCGATGCTCAGCGACGTGGCCACCATCTTCAAGGCTACCAGCGCAAGCATAGTCCCAACGGCTAGCTGGGCGGTGTTGCCGTCGATTGCGAGCTGCAACCAGCCGTAGCCCATCGACAGCACCTGCGGAAACGCCAGCGCGATCAGACCGACCCCCAACCCGCCGATGGCTGGCTTGAAGTGCGGCGGAATGCGGATTCTGCGAAAAAGATCCCGTATGCCATAGAAAGTCTTCGCATAGGCGATGCCGCCGAGGCCGGCGAGCAGCCCGAGCACTGCGTACCAGACCAGCGACGACGGCTGATCGAACTGGAAGCCGAGGCCGTTGCCGAACACGGGTGTCCAACCGGACCAGGCCCCGAAAATGCTGTAGCCGACAACCGATGCGATGAAGCCGGGAACAATCGCCTCCACCTCAAAGTCGCGAATGTAGAGCACTTCCGCTGCCAGAATCGCCCCGCCAAGGGGGGCCTTGAAGATTGCGCCGATTCCAGCGCCGATGCCGGCAGCAACCGCGATGCGCCTGTCCTGAGGCGATAGTTGAAACACGTCACCCAGCCAGGAGCCGAACCCAGCCGCGATCTGGGCGGTCGGGCCCTCCCTTCCGGCGCTGCCGCCGGAGCCAATCGTGATTGCGGAAGCGATGAGCTTGATCGGCGGAATGCGCGCCCGAATTCTCCCGCCGCGCTCGTGGAACGCTTCGATAGCGGCGTCTGTGCCGTGACCTTCAGCCTCCGGCGCCAGCGTGAAGACGACAAGGCCCGCCAGCAATCCGCCCAGCGTCGTCACCACCGGTATGAGCCAGCGCCTCCCCGCCGCGGAGACGATCGGCTGTCCTTCGCCGAGCGGGAGCGGCGGCGTCAGGTCGGCGATTCCGCCCAGGAAGAGCTTGGTCGACCACTGAATCGCCGAGAAGAAGGCGATTGCACCCAAACCAGCGACGACACCGATAAGGACCCCGAGTATGACCCACTTGCGGAAGTACCCTCCGAGGACCCAAGCGCGCCAGTCTGGATAACCGGCGAAGAAGAGAGATCGAATGCGCGGGGCTTTTTTGTCTTCTGTAGCTGCCGCCGTTCCCTGAGCTAGCCCGTCCACTGACGCCTAGTCACATTCCGGCGCTGATCTCGTCTAGCGAAGCGACCTCTTCGGGAAAGAGGTGAAGCTCCGCCGCCGGCAGCACCGCCGCCAGTTGCTCCTCACTGTTCGCGCCGATGATGGGCGATACTATCGTTGGCTTTGCCAGCAGCCACGCGACCGCGACAGCCGCCTGCGTCGTCTCCCTCGCCCGCGCAATCACGTCCAGCGCCTCGAGCACGCGCCAGCCGGCCTCCGTCTCGTAGCGTTTCACGCCGCCGGCGCGGGCGCTTCGCGGCTCAGGGCGGTCGCGGCGGTACTTGCCGGTCAGGAAGCCGCCGGCCAGCGGGCTGTAAGGGATCACGGCGATTTTCTCGCGCAGGCAGATGCCCGCCAGCGCCTCTTCGTACTCCTGGCGATGCACCAGGCTGTAGTTCGGCTGCAGCGAGTCGTAGCGCGCCAGCGACTTCGCTTTCGCCACGCTCAGCGCCTCTTCCACCTGCGGCGCCGTGTAGTTCGACGCGCCGATGTAACGCACCTTCCCCGCCTGGATCAGCTCGTCGTAGGCGCGCAGCGTCTCCTCGATCGGCACGTTCTCGTCCGCCGCGTGCGACTGGTAGAGGTCGATTGTCTCGATCTGGAGCCGGCTCAGGCTCTTCTCGACCGCCTGCACGATGTGCGCGCGTCCCAGCCCCTTGCCGTCCGGCCCGTCCCAGACCGGCATCCGCACCTTCGTCGCAACGACCAGCCTGTCGCGATACCCGCGCTTCTTCAGCCAGCGGCCGATGATGCTTTCCGCCACGCCGCCCGGATTGCCCGGCGCCCAGCGGCTGTAGACATCCGCCGTGTCGATGAAGTTGCCGCCGGCCGCGACGTACACGTCCATGACCTCGGCCGCGGCGTCTTCGTCGCAGGTCCAGCCGAACTGCATCGTCCCCAGGCAGAGGGACGACACCTCCAACTCCGTTACGCCGAACTTCCGACTCTGCATAGCCTCATTCTACCAGAAGGAGAAGAACCGAGTAGGAAAAAATTCGAGCAATAACGTTCGGCATCCTGCCAAACGTCTATTCGCCACCGAAGTCGTCCGCTTCCACGTCCGCCGCGACCGCTTGAGCAGCCTTGCCCGTCAGCACGCCGAGCGTCTTGGCGCCCACCTTCACGTAGACGTCCTTCGGCTCCCGCGTCGCCCCGTCGACCATCAGCAGCGAATCGACCGTGATCCCGAACTGGCGCTCATTCTCCTCCAGGTACGGACGGATCAGCAGCCAGTCGTCATCCGTCAGCGGGCCCAACTCCCCGCCGTTGAGCTGCGACTCGTCGACCTCGCGCTTCGGGTCGCGCACGTAGATCGCGCCGCCGGACGCCAGCGAGAAGAGGTTGCCGCCCGGATAAGGCACCGCCTGCGGCACCAGCTTGTTGTGTTCGTCGAACTCCATGCCGTTAATGACGGCGAACCCGCCGCCGTCCAGCGGGTCGCCGGCCATGAACGACTCCGCCAGGAAATCCAGGCAGGTGCCGTTTATTACCACCCGCGGCCTTCCGACGGCGTTGATCAGTGGCCGTCCCGCCGCGTTGCCGAGCACGTACACATCGCCGCCCTTGGCGCCGTACAGGAACGTCTGCCCCACGTCGCCGTGGACCACCAGCTTGCCGCGGTTCATGATCTGCCCCAGCTGGTCCTGCCCGTTCCCGTGCACGTGGATCGACAGCCCATCGATGCCGGAGGCCAGGTAGTCTCCCGAGCTGCCGTAGACATCGATGCGCACGTCCTGCGTCTCGGCGCCCAGCCCGCAGCCGGCGAACCGCTGCCCGCGAAAGCCGTGGCAGATGAAGCGCCGCCAGCCCATCTCATAGGCGCGGCGCACCAGGACCGCATCGCAGTCGTCGCCTTCCGGCGGGAAGCCTTCGACATTGACGATGAGCGTCTCCTCGCCCGGCTGCGGCGCTGCCAGCAACTCCCGCGTCTGCCAGTCGATCTTGCGATAGCTGCCCGTGCCCTGCGCCCCGAACGGCGGTGCGGCGTCGAACAGCGCCGTGAGCGCCTCGTCGACGACGCGCAGCACGGAGCTCCGCCGCTTGTCGCCCGTGTCATAGCGACGGTCCCTCAGCAGCGTCAGCGCGTCGATAGCAGTGGCAATGCCCGGTCCTTCCGCCTCTTCGATGAGCGCCTCACAGAAGGAGCGCAGCCCATCCGCCGGCCACGCCGGCAGCGCCTTCGCGGCGTACTCATAGAGCGCAACCGCCTCACTTCGGCCGAGGCGATCGCGTATCGCCTCCCGCACCGACGTCGACGCCCTCTCCGGCGCCGGCACGTCGCAGCGCACCGACGCGCTGCCAGCGGTCACGATCCGTCCGAACTTGTCGGTGCAGGTAAGCTTCTTGTGCCCATTCCCTTCGACGTTGAAGAGGAAAGCGCCGCCGTCCGTGTGACTGCCGCCGCGCGCGTTCCAGTAGCGGTCCGCGACCGGGCAGAAGCGCGGGTCTTCCTCCGCCAGGCTGTGCAGCGTGGCGTCGATTGCCTGCTTCTCCGAGCAAATGAGACCGATCTGCACTTCGCCGTCCGCCAGCGCGAAGACCTGCGGCCGCAGCATCGCCGTGTCCGTGATGCCGAGGAGCTGGTAGCGCCCCTCATCCGGCAGGCTGCGCGCGATAATGAAGAACCAGGGGCCGTCCGGCGATCCGTGGATGTGCGCCGCCTGCAGCCGACGGTAGAGAAGCTGCTTCTCCTCCGGCAGCTGGTCGAAGTCCCGCTCCGTCGTCGGCGCCAGCGCTTCGATGACGTACTCCAGCGGGTACTTGTACACCCGCGACCACAGGTCGAACAGCAGCGCCGAGACCTCCGTGTCCGTCAGGAACTGCGGCCGGATGTTGCGCTGCAGCAGGTACTCCGCGACCGAGTGGTAGTTCGCGAAGTCGCCGTTGTGCACCAGCGCCTCGTTCAGCCCGACGAACGGGTGCGCGCCGCCCGGGTGCCAGACGCGGCCCTTCGTCGGGTAGCGCTGATGGGCGATCCAGACGTGCGCCCGGAAGTCTTCCAGCCGGTAGTACTGGACGATCTGCTCGGCGTACCCGACGATCTTGAACACCACCAGGTTCCGCCCGTGCGACAGGACGAACGCTCGCTGCTCGCCGAGCGACGCGTAGAACTTCTCGTTCAGCCGTACGGAGTTGCGATAGACGAACTCGTCCTCAACGTCCCGCGGCAGCAGATCCGACAGGCCGCGGCTCTCCGCGAACTCCGTCAGCACGTTCGGCTTCACGCGTAGCAGGTAGCGCTGCACGTCCGGCGGCTTTATCTCCATTCCCGGCACGTCGCGGTAGTCGTCGACCGTCTGCATTCGCGCCGAGAGAGCAACGTCGAAATACGGCGCGATGCACGTCTCCTCGACCTCGCGAAGCGCCTGCGGGTCGAGCAGCGCGATCTGGAGCAGGTAGTGCGAGTCGAGCACCTCTTGCGGGACGCCCACGTCTTCCGCGACCAACCCCGCCGCCGCGATGCCGCCGCCCTTGCCGTTGCCGCGGTTGTGCATCTGCACCGACGGCTCGTAGATGTGCCGCCCGCGCACGGGGATCGAGCAGGCGAAGCCGGTTACGCCGCAGCCGCCCTCGTCGGCGGCGCGACGCTCCACGGTGCGAGGCTTCCCTTCGAGGAGCTCCGCCCGTGAGGCGATTAGCCTGTCGGCGGCGTCAGTCATTGTTGTCGTCCTCTCCCCAGCGGACGCGCCGCAGGCAGTCGTGGCGGCCGCGCAGTTCGGAGACGCTTCTCATGCCGAACCGCGCCAGCACGTCGACCATCCGCTCGCGCCAGGCGGAGAACAGGTTGATGAGCCGCTGCGTCGCCCAGTCTATCTGCACCTGCTGCATCAGGTCGTGGTCGGTAGTAGCGATGCCCCGCGCGCAGCCGCGGCCGCTCTCGCAGTTGCCGCAGCGAATGCAACCCAGCGCCACAAGCTCCGATGTGGCGATCACCGCGCCGTCCGCGCCGAGGGCGATCGCCTTCAGCACGTCGTCCGCCGTCCGGATGCCGCCGCTGGCTATGAGAACGACCTCATCGCGCACGCCCTCTTCGACCAGGAAGCGGTGCACTTTCGGGATCGCGTACTCGATCGGCATGGCGATGTTCTTCTTGGCGATGTCTGGCGCTGCGCCGGTGCCGCCGTAGCTGCCGTCGATGTGGATGATGTTGGCGCCGGCGTGGTAGCTGCCCACCGCCACCATGTCCACGTCCGTCGGCGTCGAGACCTTCACCGCCATCAGGGCGTAGGGGTTGATCTCCTTGATCCAGTCCAGGTGCTTCTTGTGATCTTCCACCGAGTAGACGCTATGGAACGGGAACGGCGAGAAGAGCGCGTTACCGGCAACTGCTTGCCGCATCCGCGCCACGTCCGGCGTGTTCTTGTCGCCGAGGAGGTGGCCACCGAGGCCGGGCTTGGCGCCCTGCGCGTACTTGAACTCGACGATGCGCACCCGCTGGATCGTCTCCTCGCGCACGCCGAACAGCCCCGTCGCCACCTGCGTGATGACGTGGTGGTCGTACGGCTGCAGTCGCTCCGGATAGCCCCCCTCGCCCGTGCAGGCGAAGGTATTCCAGGCCGTCGCGGCGCGCGCCCGCGCAACCATCACGTGAATGCTCACCGCGCCGAAGGACATCCCGCCGCCGTACCAGGGCACGTCGATGCTGATCTTCGGCCGGCCGTCGTTGCGACGGTTCAACTCCAGCCGCGTGTCGACCTCGTCGGGCGAGACCACAGTCCCTTGCGGAAAACGGAAGCGCAGCGCGTCGAAGCCGCCGCCGGACGCGCCGTGCCGGAACTCCAGGTCGCCGACCGAGTCGACGTGGCCGGTCTCCGCCTGCCGCCACGTCGAGAGGAGCAGGTCGGAACGTCCAGCGCGGGTCGCCGATGGCGTCGGCGCTCGGGTTCGGCCCAACGGAAAGCGCTTTGTTCGGACAATGCTCAACGCAGTAATGGTCCGTCTCGGCGCACTTCGGCCCGATGCACAGGTAGTCGCGCGGGCGCAGCGGCCGGTTGTAGCCCTCCGGCTTGACGTGGACGCCATAAGGGCATATCTCGACGCAGACGGCGCAGCCCTTGCAGTCGGCGCTGCGTCGCACCCGGTAGCGGCCAATCGGGTTCCGATAGCGGTCGGCAATCGGCCGAACGACGCGCTCAACGTCGATCAGCGCCGGGCCGTTCGGCCGATCGACTCCTGGCGCCAGGATAGGCTCAGTAGCCAATATCACCGAAAGCCTCCTTGTCCAGGTCTTCCAGGAACATCGCCCGGCCCGTCTCGCCGCGCAGACGCCGCACCTCGCGAATGCCCATCGCGCCCAGAACCTCGATGAGCTGTGAGTGCCAGGCGCCCATCAGGTTCACCATCCGTTGCGCCGCGTACGCCGGCTCGACCTGCTGGATCTGCACCGGACAGTTTGCGTCGTGGTCGCCGTCCTCGCAGACGCGGCAGCCCAGCGCAACGAGCAGCGCCGCTCCCACGCCCACCAGGTCGGCGCCGCAGATTATCGCCTTCGCCATGTGCTCCGCCAGCGCGATCCCGCCGCTGACGATGATCGTCATCTCGTCGCGAATGCCCGCTGCGACCAGCTTGCCATGCGCCTCGCGCAGCGCGTCGCGCATATAGCGCGGCTCCGGCGTCTCTACCTCCAGGCTGCTCTCGTCGGCGCACAGGTGAACGACGCGGATGCCCATGTCGTGAAGCTGCAATAGCCGATCGCCGGCGTTGCGGCTGAACGGCGTCCTCACCCCGATGACAAGTCGCGGATTGGCCTCGCGCGCCTGCCGAACGAGCTCGCCGACGCCGTCGCAATCGCTGATCTCGACGAACTGCGCCCGACGCAGCAGGTCGCCGCGAGACCGCACCTCGTCGCCCTCCAGCAGCGGCACCAGGCGGCCGACGTTGTCACCGTCACCGATCTGTGAAGCGCGCGCGACGTTCAGCGTTCCCAGCGTTCCCGCGGCGCTCGTTCGAGCCGCGAGGAGGTTATCGCCGTCGCGGCCCCAGGGCGGAACGTCGAGAATGAGCGGCAGCGGCAGCTCCAGAAGCTGCTCCTCGCTTTCCGATTCGCCGTTCGTCCCGAAGCGAAGTCGCAGCGGCTTTGGGCCCAGGTCGACGGACGTGCTGATGTACTCGCGCCCGTGGATGCCGTCGCGCGTCGGCCGGACGATCTCCGACATGTCCGTCCACATCGAGTCGAAGCCGGGGCCGCAGAAGGCGCCACGATAGCCGGCGCCGGAGACGGGGATGCGGCCGGAGTCCGCCTGGTCCCAGGTCGTCAGAATCATCTTGCGGCTCCAGTAGCGGCCGCCGAGCGTCAGATAGTACGGATTGACGGAAAGCGAGAGGATGCCCTTCGTGCAGTTCTGGACGCAGGAGAGGCAGGCGCGGCAGTCGAAGGCCGGCTCCAGCGTTGCTGCGGGGTCAGCGTCATGGGCGCGTTCGAGTGGCCAGATGCCGCTCACGCAGGCGTTCTTGACGCAGTTGCGACAGCGCGCGCAGTCTTCCCGCCAATCGACAATGCTGTACTTGCCGATCCGGGGGAAACGAGGCGCTATCGGCGCCACCGGGACGTGGTAGCGTTCCGGCAAGATTCCCTCCTGCTCTCCTAATGCTGGCGAATTGACCGGCCACCGGCAACCGCTTGCCGCATGAATTCGGACACGTTCAGAATAACGTTTGCAGCAGCCACGTGTCAAGGCGACGCCGTTCGGCAGCGGCCCTCGCCTCTACAGGAGGCGCAAAAACGCCTTCTGTACTATGATGTCGCTGCATTCGTAATTGCGCAACAGGAGGAGAAGAAATGCGAGACGCGGTCGTTTGCAGCCCCGTGCGTACTCCCGTCGGCCGCTACGGGGGCGCCTTGAAAGACATCGATCCGGAGACGCTGGCGTCCATAGTCGTCGAAGCCGTGCTGGAGCGCACGAAGATCGACCCCGCGCTGATCGAAGACAGCATCTTCGGCCACGGCTACCCGAGCGGTGAGACGCCGGCCATGGGACGCCTGGCGGCGCTGCACGCCGACCTTCCAATCTCGGTCCCGGGCTTCCAGCTCGACAGGCGCTGCGGCTCCGGCCTGCTCGCGGTCTGCCTGGCGGCGATGGAAGTGCAAACCGGCGTCGCCAACGTCGTGCTCGCTGGCGGCGTCGAGAGCATGAGCCAGGCGGAGTTCTACTTGCAGGGCATCCGCTGGGGACCCAATCGCGGCCACCAGCAGCTCCTCGACCGCCTGGACCGCGCCCGTGTGACGGCTGGGACGTTCCGCTATCCCGTCGAGGGCGGCATGATCGAGACGGCGGAGAACCTGCGCAAGCAGTACAAGATCCCGCGCGAAGAGCAGGACGAGTACTCGCTACGCTCCCACCAGCGGGCCTGCGCCGCCTGGGACGCCGGTCGCTTCGCCGCCGAGACAGTGCCGGTTTCGGTCCCGCAGAAGAAGGGTGATCCGGTGCTGTTCGCTCGCGACGAGCATCCGCGTGCCGACACGACGCTAGAGAAGCTGGCGTCGCTGCGGCCGATCCGCCTTAAGATCGACCCCGAATCCACGGTGACGGCCGGCAACGCCAGCGGCGAGAACGACGCTGCGGCCGCCTGTCTGGTCACGACGTCGGAGAAGGCGGCGGAGCTGGGCCTCAAGCCAATGGCGAAGCTCGTCTCCTGGGCGTCGGCCGGCGTGCATCCGGCGTACATGGGCATCGGGCCCGTGCCGGCGACGAAGAAGGCGCTGGCGCACGCCGGGCTCGAACTGAAGGACATGGACCTCATCGAGCTGAACGAGGCGTTCGCCGCCCAGGTGCTCGCCGTCACGCGCGAATGGGGCTTCACGGAGCGCGATTTCGACCGCATGAACGTGAACGGCTCCGGCATCTCTATCGGCCACCCAATCGCAGCGACGGGCGCTCGGCTGGTCGCGACGCTGCTCTTCGAGATGGAGCGTCGCGGCGCTCGTTACGGCCTGGAGACGATGTGCTGCGGCGGCGGCCAGGGCATGGCGGCGGTCTTCGAAAGGATAGCCTAGCGCCGAAACCACGCCGCTGCCTGATCCGACTCGTCATGATGCGTCCAACTGCCATGGACCGCGCGAGACGGCAGTGCAACGTGCGCTGATCGCGCTCGGGGTGCCCTCCTCGTCCTTCGGACTCGTCGGGCCGAATCGCCAACCCACCTACCGGCCCCAACTCGCGGAGCCTGCCTGCCGCGTCCTCACGCCATCGACCCTGCGCGACGACGATGTATCGTACGATGATCGCGCTCCCGGTGCCCTCCTCGTCCTTCGGACTCGTCGGGCCGCCCCTCAACGACGCCTCTCTCCGCCACCCCGACGTGCGATAATGAGGACAGGAGGACAAGCATGCCTCAGCCGCTTCTCGCCCTCATCGGCGGCGACGAATTCCGCCCCCCGGACGACGTGCTCGACCGCTACCTTCTCGAGCGCCTTGCTCGCCACCCGCCGCGCGTCGCGATACTCCCGACCGCCGCCAGAGACGCCCCCCGGCTCGCCGCCGACCATGGCGTCCACCACTTCCAGCGCCTCGGCGCCGACGCCACCGCCGTCATGGCCCTCGACAGGCACGACGCCGACGACGAGCGCATCGCGGCAGGCATCGACGGCGTGGACCTCGTCTACCTCGCCGGCGGCGACCCCGTCCACCTCCTCGAGACCCTGCGCGGCTCCCTCCTGTGGCAGCGCCTCGTCGACTGGCTGCAGGGAAGGGGTTTCTCGCCGGCTCCAGCGCTGGCGCCATGGTGCTCGGTCAGGTGATGGGCTATCGAGGCGAATGGATCGAGGCGCTGGGCCTCCTGCCGGGCATCTGCGCCCTGCCTCACTTCCAGGAGTGGGGCGAGCAGGCGCTCCCGAGGCTGGAGAAGCGGTCAATTGAGAGAGGCTTGACGCTGCTTGGCATCGACGCGGCTACCGGCTGCGTTGGCTGGGGCGACGACTGGGAAGTGCGAGGGCCCGGCGTCGTGACCGTCATCCGTGGCGGCGCGTCGCGCGTCTTCCGCAGTGGCGAACGCTTCTCGCTGGCCGAGGCCTAGATCTCGTACGGCGTCTCCGGATCGACGATCGTCGTCTTCCGGCCCAGCTCCTTCCCGACCACCCCCGCCAGCACGTCGAGCGATTTCGGCTCGCCGTGCACCAGCAGCACCTGCGCCTCGCCGCTCGTCCGCAGCCAGTCGACGATGCCGCGCTGGTCCGCGTGCGCGCTAAGCCCGTTAATCGTGTAGACGCGCGCCTTGACCGCCACCTCCTCGCCGAAGATCCGCACCGTCTTCGCGCCATCGACGATAGCGCGCCCGGGCGTCCCAATCGCCTGATAGCCAACGAAGATGACCGAGCAGTCCGGTCGCCAGAGGTTGTGCCGCAAATGGTGGATGATCCGCCCGCCGTTCGCCATGCCGCTGCCCGCGACGATGATGCTCCCCGACTGCCACTGGTTTATCGCCCGCGAGTCCTCCGTGCTGGGCGTGAACTCCACGCCCGGGAACTCGAAAGGCTCCTCGCCCCGGCCCAGGCCCTTCACCAGATCGGGATTAAGCGCCCGCAGGTGCCGCTCGTACGCTTCGGTGATGCTTATCGCCAGCGGGCTGTCGAGGAAGATGCGACAGTTCTGGCTGATCGCGCCGGCGTCCCACATCTGGTGCAGGTAGAACAGCACATCCTGCGACCGCTCCAGCGCGAACGACGGAATAACCACGTTCCCGCCGCGCTCCATCGCCTCCTTCACCGCCGCGATGAACTCCAGCCGCGACTCCTCGACCGGCCGGTGCAGACGGTCGCCGTAAGTCGACTCGCTGACGACGGCGTCGCACGATTCGCACTGCGCCGGGTCCGGCATCACCTCGCGGCCGCGGTATCCCAGGTCGCCGCTGAAGACGATTCGCTTCGAGCTGCCGTTTCGCCGCTCTTCGATTTCGACGAACGACGAACCGAGGATGTGGCCCGCGTTGTGCAGCGTCAGCGTCAGCCCGTCGCCGAGAGACAGCGGCGTCTCGTACGCCACCGGCGGCGCGAACTTGTCGACCGCCAGCAGCGCGTCGTCGACGGCATAGGGCGGCGGCGGAATCTCCTGACCCTGACGCGCCGCCTTCCGCCTCCTTGCGCCATACTCCTCGTACATCACGTGGGCCGCGTCCATCAGGATCAGCCGGCCTATCTCCCGAGACTCCGCCGTCGCGTAGATTGGCCCGCGGAAGCCCTCTTTCACGAGCGACGGCAGACGGCCGATATGGTCCAGGTGGCAGTGCGTCAGCACCATAGCGTCGATGCTGCGGGGCTCGAACGTGAAGGGCTCCGCGCTGCGGGCGTAGGAGTGATCACCGCCCTGGAACTGCCCGCAGTCGATGAGGATGCGCTTCCCGCCCGCCTCGAGCAGGTGGCAGGAGCCGGTTACCTCGCGCGCCGCGCCGTGAGAAGTCAGTCGCATCGTTCGTCCTTCTAGGTCGGGACCTTCGTCCGTCCCTTCGCGCGCTGCCACTGGTCGATCTTCGCCACCACGTCCGCCGGGTCGTCGGCCAGCGTCAGGAAGTCCAGGTCCGCCGGATCGATGTAGGCGCGCGCCTCCGTACTTTGCCTCAGCCAGCCCACCAGCCCTTCCCAGTAGCCCTTGTCCATCAGGAACACGGGGAAAGGACGGATCTTGCGCGTGTGGATTAGCGTTATCGTCTCGAACAACTCGTCGAGCGTTCCAAAGCCGCCCGGCATAAGCACGAAGGCGGTGGCGTACTTGACGAGCATGACCTTGCGCACGAAGAAGTGGTGGAAGTCGAGCGTTATCGTATGGTACTGGTTCGACGGCTGCTCCTTCGGCAGGGCGATCGTCAGTCCGACCGACACGCCGCCGGCCTCGAACGCGCCCTTGTTCACCGCCTCCATGATGCCCGGACCGCCGCCTGTGATGACCGCATAGCCCGCCTCCGCCAGCCAACGTCCCAGGTCTTCCGCCTCCATGAATAGCGCGTCGCCCGGCTGTATCCGCGCCGAGCCGTAGACCGTCACCGCCGGTGTCAGCCCCGCCAGCGTATCGAAACCTTCGATGAACTCGCTCATGATGCGGAACATCCGCCAGGCTTCTTCCTTGCGGAGCTCGTTGATTATGTACTTGTCGCTCTGGGCCATTTACTTCTCCCAATGGGTATCCAGGGGAGGCCAGAGATACAGTAGCACGGCGCGGCGCCTGGGCCAACGCCGCGCGGGGCGTCGAGGGCACAGTGACGCCGTCGTCCTTATTGAAGGCGATTTCCTGCTGAAGGCTTACGGAGTTCGGAAAAGCTGGACCGGCTGGAAGCAGCAGAGGTTCGAGCCGCCCATCCGGTTCGAATCCGTCACCTCGACCCACCAGCCGTAGCCGGTGTCGTGCTCCAGCGTCTCCTCAATCAGGATCCGGTCCTTGTTCTGCCCGGTCATCGGGTCCGTCAGCCGCTTCACGAACACGTTATCCCACCACGTCAGGTTCTGGATATCGAAGTCGTCCGACCGCTCCGCCTTCGCCAGCCGGAAGATGTAGAACGCGTCGATTCCGCCAAGCGACTTCAGCGATGTCCAGCTCGCCTCCACCTTCGACAGGTCGGTCCCCGCCGGGAGCGTGCTCGTCGGCGAGAACTTGATCTTTCGGCTTAGCCTCCAGGTACGAGTGGTACAGCGCGTCCGACGCTTCGCCGTCCTGGATGCGCGAAATCGAGCTCTTCTTCCCGTTCTTGAACGTCACTTCGATGACGTGCTCGCCGGCCTCCATGAAGTGCCCGCGCATGTTCTTCATGTACCAGTAGTTGCCGAAGCGCGCGTCGTGAATGTAGCCGTTCGCCGTCTTCTGGACAAACCGCTCGTTGGCGATCTCCGTCTGGAAGCCGTTCGGCCCGTACGCCACGATCTTCTCGACGCAGATGGGGTCGAAGCCGTTGGGCGGCGCCGCAACCGCGAACAGGTACTTGTGCTGACACTTCCCGCCCGGGTACTCGCCGAAATCCCAGTAAACGTTGCACGCCATCAGGTCGTACAACTCGAACGACATCCCCTTCAGCTCGCTCTTCTCCATGGTGGCGTCTTTCATATCGCAGCGCTCCTTTCCTGGTCGCGCCTCTGCTCGCGGGGGCCATGCTCGACGGCGAGGTATCGACTCTTCGACCTGAATGTAAGCCCCTGCCGAAAGAACGTCAAGCAGAAAGCTAACTCTACTTCGCCGACGCCTCCTGCCGAAGTCGTGCTTCCTCCTGGCAAGCGAAGACACCCTCGGCAAAGGCGGCCGCCAGACACTTGTTGTCGCGGATGCACTTCGCTTCAGCTATGTCGCCGCGCTGCCAGCGGGCGATGAGGTCGGGCTCGCGGATCAGCGGCCGCGCCAGCGATACAATGTCCGCGTCGCCCGCCGCCAGGACCGCCTCTGCCGTCTCCAGCTTGCGAAAACCACCGACTACCGCCACCGGGATGCCCACCGCCCGCTTCGCCGCCGCGCTCTCGACCCGGAAGAACAGCGCTTCCTCGTCTTCCGGCCGCTCCGTGCGCACGCCCGTCGTCCCCTGCCCGGCGCTCACCTCCACCGCCGAAAGTCCCTCCGCCACCATCGCTTTCAGCGCCTCCAGCCCGTCCGCCAGCGAAATCCCGCCCTCGCCCTCCTGCAGGCCCAGCTTCGCCCACACCGGATAGTCCGCGCCGACCGCCTTTCGCACCGCCCGCAGCGTCTCGACGTGGAAGCGACGCCGATTCTCCGGCGATCCGCCCCACTCATCGTCGCGCTGGTTCGAAAGCGGCGACAGGAACTGGCTCGCCAGGTAGCCGTGCGCGAAGTGAAGCTGCACGGCGTCGAAACCGGCCTCGCGCGCCCGCAGCGCCGCCGCCGCGAAGTCGTCGATCGTCTTCTCGATCTCGGCCGCCGTCATCGCCCGGTGCGAAATCGGAAAGCCTTCGATCTGCGACGGCGCCAACCCGACGGGTCTGGAGTCCTTTACCAGGAACAGGTTGTTCCCCGCGTGCGCGATCTCCACCCCGATCCGCGCGCCGCCGTCGTGCGCCGCCTTCACCAGCCGCCGCAGCCCGTCGATATGCCGGTCCTCCGCGATGCCGTACTGTCCCGCCGCCGCCTTGCCTTCCGCCGATATGTACGCGTAGCCGGTCATGATCATGCCGACGCCGCCGCGCGCCAGCTCGTCGAAGATGCGTACCGAAACGTCAGTGACGCAGCCGTCGTCCGTCGCGCTCGCGTCCCACGTCGCCGAGCGCATGAACCGATTCCGCAGCCGCACGCCGCCGATTTCACAAGGTTCGAACAGGGAAGCCATGTCGCCGCCTTTCTGTCTGACGATGTCCTTCGATCGTGCATCGAGCCGCGCCGGATGATCAAGGCGGCTGTCGGCCCGCAAACCGCCGCAATGTTATACTGTCTGCACTCCCTTGAATACACGAGCACTCGCTACCCTGGTCGCGCTCGGCGTCGTCTGGGGCGCTTCGTTCCTCTTCATCAAGGTGATCGTCGAGGAAACGGCGCCGCTGACGCTCGTTGCCGGCCGCCTGACGTTCGGCGCCATCCCGCTGCTCGCCGTCATCGCCGTCCGCCGGCCGCGCATCGTCGCGCCGCGCACCATCCTGCCGAAGGCGCTCGTGACCGCCGTCTTCGCGACCTCGCTCCCCTTCTTCCTCATCGCCAGCGGCGAGCAGCACATCCAGAGCGGCGTCGCCGCCGTCCTCAACTCCACGATGCCCCTCTGGACGGCCGTCTTCACCGCCCTCTTCCTCCCACATGAACGCCTGGGCCGAAACGCGATGTTCGGACTTGCGCTCGGATTCGCCGGCGTCCTGGTCCTCAGCAGCCCGGACCTCAAGCACCTGACCGACAGCAGCTTCCTCGGCCAGCTCGCCGTGCTGGCGGCGGCGCTGTCTTATGGCTCCGCGCTCGTCTTCGCCCGCGGCACGCTCTCGAAGGAAGACCACGTCCTCGTCGCGACGCTGCAGGTCGCCATCGGCGCCCTCCTCGTCTGGCCGCTCGCGTTCGCTGTCGCCGGAGGCCACCCAAACCTCAACGTCGGCCTGAAGGCGTGGCTCGCCTGGCTAACGCTGGGCGTGCTCGGCACCGGTATCGCCTACATCGCCTACTACTGGCTGATGGTGAACATCGGCGTCCTCGTCTCCGCCGTCACCTACTTCCCACCGGTCATCGGCCTCATCCTCGGCTGGCTCGTCCTCAACGAATCGCTGGGCGTGAACGTCCTTGCCGGCGCGGCGCTGATCATCCTCGGCGTCGCCGTCCTGAGCGGCCGCCTGGAGGTGGCGACGCGGCTCTTCACCCGCAGCGAGAGACAGGCGCCCGCTCCCGACTGACGCATTGTAAGCCGTCGCGGGGAACCGTAAGCTACGGCTAAGAGACCCGAATCGACTCAAGGAGGAGTGAGATGGACGGTCAGCAGACAACCTACTCGGTCGCGCCGCAAGCCCCAACCCGTAATCGCCTCACCGTCGGCTTCCGCTTCATTCTAGCTATACCGCATATCCTGCTCGTCGGTGACCTCGGCCGCCAAGGCGTCTTCGGAGTGGTCGCATGGGTCGCGGCGATCATCAACTGGTTCATCATCGTCTTCACGGGAAAGGCGAACAAGGACCTCATAAGTCTAGAGCAGTTCTATTTCCGCTGGCGGGCCCGCGCCCTGGCCTACTGGGCGTTGCTACGCGATGAGTACCCTCCGTTCGGCGACGGCGAGTACCCGGTGGAGGCGGACATCCCAGGGGTTGTGGAGGACCGGAACCGCTGGACCGTCGGCTTTCGGCTCATCCTCATCATCCCGCAGATTATCGTGCTTGTCTTCGTCGAGGTCGCCTGGCTGGTGACAGCGGTCATCGGCTGGTTCGCGACGCTCTTTACCGGCCACTATCCGGACGGCCTTTGGGAATACGGCGAGGGTGTGATGCGCTGGGTGCTGCGCGTCGAGACCTACACGCTGCTGCTGCACGACGAATACCCGCCGTTCAGCCTGAAGTAGCCGCTACTCCAGCCCCAGCTTGCGGGCGAGCGCGTCGTTCGACGGCTCAGCCAGGAAGGAGCCGTCGGCGAAGATCAGCGTTGGGATGACCTCCATGCCCGCGTTGCGGCGTCGCACCACCGCCTTCTCCTCCGGGTGCTCCTCCAGGTCGACAAAGTCGAACTGGACCTGGCGTTCCTTCAAGAAGCGCAACGTCCGGCGACAATCCGGACACCACAGCGCGCCGTAGATCTTGAGCGGTTGGTCCATGTCAGTCCTCCCTCACCAGTGTACGACGCTGCCGATCCGCTCCTCAAGCAAGCGCCGCCGCTAGCGATGCGGTAGAATCGCTTCATGACCGCCCGCATGGACGCGAGACGACGCTTCTGGTCCGATATTCGCTTCCCGCCACGCGATCAGCTCCGCCGCTACGTCCAGTTGAACATCTACGGCGCGCCGCTCTCCGCCCTCTGGGCCGGCCTGAACACCCTCATCGCGCCCTACGCCGTAGAGCGTCTCGTCCCCGCCGGCGAGAAGAACACCTACCTCGGGCTATTGCTCTTCTTCGGCCTCGGCGTCGCCGTCTTGACGCAACCCTTCGCCGGCTCGCTGAGCGACGGCTACGGCTCCCGCTTCGGCCGCCGGCGCCCCTTCATCCTCGGCTCGGCCGCCCTCGACGGCGTGTGCATCATCCTCTTCGGCCTCGCGTTCAACTTCTGGTTCGCCTTCGTCGCCTACGCCCTGCTGCAGGTCGTCTCGAACTTCGGCCAGGCGGCCTACCAGGCGCTCGTGCCCGACTTTGCGCCTCCGGCTGAGCGAGGCGTCGCTTCCGGCGCGAAACAGGCCGTCGAAGTCGGCGGAACCGTCATCGGCCTCGGCGTAGCCGGCCTCTTCACCAGCATCAACGCTCCCTGGGGCGCCTACGCCATCCTCATCCTCCTGCTGCTGCTCGGGGCCGCCACGCTCTTCCGCCGCCTGCCCGAGAAGCCGAGCGTCGGCCGGCCGTTCTGGGAGGGCGTCCGCCGCGCGGACTATCGCGCCTTCTTCTACGATGCTCGCGCCAACCCCGGCTTTACCCGCCTCCTCGCCGCGCGCTTCCTCTTCTTCCTCGGCTTCGTGTCGATTCAGCGCTTCCTGCGCAACTTTCTCTCCAACGTCTTCCACCTGTCGAGCCCGGGCGCCTGGGCCGCCGGCATCCTCGTCCTGGCGACGGTCGTGGGCATCGTCGGCGCCCTGCTGGCGGGCAGCGCCGTCGACCGGCTGGGAAGGCGCAAGGTGGCCTTCTTCGCGGCGCTGGTCGCCGCCGTCTACCTCGTGCCGATCGGCGTCTTCCCGAACCTGTGGCTGATGCTTGCGCTGGGCGCGATCCTGGGGCTGGCGGGCGGAGCCTACGCCGCTTCCACCTGGGCCTTCCTGGCGGACGAGATGCCCCAGGGCGAAAGCGCCCGCTTCTACGGCATCGCCAACTACGCCACCGCCGGCGCCGGCGCGCTTGGCGCGGGCATCTTCGGCGTCATGATCGACCTTCTGAACGGCTGGAAGTACATCGCCGGCTACCGCGCCCTCATCCTCGTGGCGTCCGCCCTGCTCGTCCTCAGCCTGCCCCTTCTGCCGAAAGAGAAGCCGCGAACGACGGCCCAGGCAAGCGGCTAGTCGTCAGGAAAGAGAGCGCTGGATGGACTCGGCGTAGACGCCCCACCATTCGCGGGGCAGCAGCCGCCCCACCGCCGTCATCGACTCCTCGCGCGCCCGCCGGTCCGCCTCCTCGCGCGTCATCCCGTGGTCGAGTCGAAGCGCCAACGGCTCGCCGACACGCAGCACCAGCGTCGACCCCTCTTCGAAGACGCCCAGCGGGTACAGCGGATAGCCATGCCGCGAGAGCGTCGCCAGGAACAGCCCGTTGCCGGCCGGCGGCTCGATCAGGACGCCCGGGCCCGCCGCTTCCGGCGTTATGCCCACCGGCCCGCCCTTCAGCGCCGTGAGGACGCGCCGCAGCGACGACGCCCGCGCCATCACCAGCTCCGGCCGCCGCGGCAGGACGATCAGACCGTATATCAGGCCGACCCGCGCGAAAACCCAGCGCGTCAGCGCCACAGGCACGTTAATCGGACCGACGTGCCGTCCGTACCACTCACTCGTCAGCAGCCAGCTCAGCTCCCTGCGGCCCGGACGCCGCTCCGCTACCGCCGCGCTCACCGCCATCGCCGCGTGGTAAGTGTTCAGGCCGGAGCGGTTGAAGTGGTTCATCACCAGCACGAACGAGGAGTCTTCCGGTAGCCGCTCGAAGCCCTCGAATCGCCTCGGGTAGGGGCAGTTCGCCATCACAAGCGCCGAATCGTGCGCGAACGAGCGCCGGCGCCCGAACAGCAGATCGAAGGCGAATCGCGGCAGCGGACGCTTGGGGAATGAGTACTTGGGGCGCTTGACGGCCGCCTCACTACGTTCCATTACTGCCTCTACCATCCCCCACCTCCCGGTCGCCTGCTCGCTGAGAGCGCCGTCCCGCCCTCAGCAAAACGCCGGCCTGTAGTCGGGCCGACGTAGCCTGGTCGCCGCTCCCATCGCGTTCGTAGCCACCATCAAGCCTAGCCGACCGGGTCGGTGAGATCAATCTCATTCCGGAGAAGCGCCTTCATTCGCGTTCGTGTTATCATACGCAGGTGACGCCAGGCCGTAGTCCGTCTCGGGAGGTCCTAGGAAAGGGGCCATGACCAGCCCAAGCAGACTGGACCGTCTGCCACAATCCCTGCACCATCGCTTCACTCTCATCATATTCGATTGGGACGGCACCGCCGTGCCGGACCGCCGCACGCCCGTGCCCGACCTCAACCGCGCGCTGGAGGCGCTCCTCAAACGCGACATCTGGATCGCGCCCGTCACCGGCACCAAGGTCGAAAACCTGGAGAACCAATCGCTCCTGCTCCTCTCGCCCGAGGCCCGCGCCCGGAACCTCATCGTCTGCACGAACCGCGGCTCCGAGGTCTGGTCCTACGACGCCGCCGGCGTCCGTCGCCAGGTTTACGGCCGCGTCGCCACCGCCCTAGAAGAGCAGCAGCTCACCGTCGGCGCCGAAGACCTGCAGCGGCAGCTTCGCGACCGCGGCCTCGAAACCGAGATCATCTACCAGCGCCTCAACCGCCGCAAGGTCGACTTGATTCCCCTGCCCGAGTGGGCTGACCCGCCGAAGGCGAAGATCGCCGACCTTATCGCCGCCACGAGACAGCGCGTTCGCGCCGCCGGCTTCAACGAGATCGGCGACGTCATGGTCCTCGCCGCCGACCTCGCACGCAAGGCCGGCCTCGCCCAGCCGCGCATCACCAGCGACGGCAAGTACGTAGAAGTCGGCCTCACCGACAAGGGCGACTCCGTCGCCTGGCTCTTCGAGCACGTCGCCCGGCCGAACCACATCGAAGACCCTGACGTCCTCATCGCCGGCGACGAGTTCGGCGACGTTCGGCGGCTTCTCCGGCAGCGACGCGCGCATGCTTGTCGCCGAGGCGGCGGGTTCTGTCATCATCTCGGTCGGCCCCGAGCCCGCCGGCGTCCCCGAGCCGGTCATCAAGGTCGCCGACGGTCCAAAAGCTTTCGCGGAGATACTGCAGTGGCAATCGACGTTAGCAACGAGTTGATCGCCGGCAAGAATGAGTCGTGGGCGCTCATTTCCCACGGCTTCGACCCGCTCAACGAGCGCGGCGCCGAAGCCGTCTTCGCCCTATCCAACGGCCATTTCGGCGTTCGCGCCGCCCTTGAAGAGGGCAATCCCGCCTCCAACCCGATGATCATCGTCGCCGGCATCTTCGTGCCGACCTCCGGCCCTGCCGCTCAGACGCTGCTCACCCTCCCGGACCCGTCGACCCTCTTCGTCAGCGCCGAGATGATCAACTTCAGCATGTCCAGCGTCCGCACCAACTCGCACTCCCGCGTGCTGGACATGCGCGAAGCCACTTTGCACCGCTCCTGGTCCTTCACCGACCGTCACGGCCGTTCCTGGCTCTGGCGCTCGCAGCGGCTGGCCTGCGCCGCCCGGCCGGAGCTTTACCTCTACCGCCTCGTCCTCTCGCTCGAGAAAGGTGAAGGCGCGGAGAAGATCATCGTCGCCCTCCCCAACCTCGCACATAAGCCAGCAATCCACCTACCCCAGCAAGAGGCGCCGACGGAGCAAGAGCCGATTACCCGCGCCAAGACGTGGCTCTTCAAGGACGGCAGGCCGGCGGCCCTCACCAACTCATCGATAAGCGCCGAAGTGGCGCCCAATCAACCGCTCGTCCTCGACCTGATAAGCGAGATCGTCCCGAAAAAGCAGCGCCCCGGCGAGCGAAACGGCCTCTCCTGGCAAAAGCTCAGAGACGAGCACAAGCGCGTCTGGGAAGACCGCTGGGCGCTGGCGGACACGCGGATCAAGGGCAACGACAAGCTCCAGCAGGCCCTTCGCTTCGCCAGCTATCACCTCATGTCCTCCGCCACCGTGAACGACGGCCTCAGCTCCATCGGCCCCCGCGACCTCTCGGGAATCGCCTATCACGGCCACGTCTTCTGGGACACCGAGCTCTTCATCCTCCCCTTCCTGATCCTGCTCTGGCCCGAAGCCGCCCGCTCCTGCCTCCTCTACCGCTACCGCACCCTCGACGCCGCCCGTCACCGCGCCCGCTCCTTTGGTTACCGCGGCGCCATGTACGCCTGGGAATCGACCGACACCGGCGAAGACCGCACTCCTGACTTCGTCGCCCTGCCTGACGGCTCCGCCGTCCGCGTCCTCAACGGCGAACAGGAAAACCACGTGACTTCCGCCGTCGCCTACGCCGTCATTCACTACTGGCGCGCGACTGGCGACGACGCCTTCATGCGCGACTTCGGCGGCGAGATCCTCTTCGAGTGTGCCCGCTTCTGGCACAGCCGCGTCTCGCCATCCGACCACCTGTATTCCATCCGGCGCGTCATCGGCCCGGACGAATACCACGAGGGCGTCGACAACAACGCCTACACCAACGCCATGGCCCGCTGGACGCTCCTGGAAGCGGAATCTTACGCCATGAACCTCCGCCAGTCCGACCCCGAAGCGGCCGCGGCGCTGGAGCGACGTCTCCGAATCAAGCCCAACGAGCCCCAGGACTGGCGCCGCGTCGCCGAGCGGATCAAGCGAAGCACCTTCCTCACGGACGAGGTGGTCGAGCAGTTCGACGGCTTCTTCAGCCTTCAGGCCGTCGACGTCGGTTCCTATCTCAGGGCCGGCGTCCCGCTGGACATCGCCGTCGGCCACGACGCCGTCCAGCGCCTGCGCGCCGTCAAGCAAGCCGACGTCCTGATGGCCATGCGTCTCCTGCCGGAGCTGTGGACGGAGGCCGCCGCATGCAAGAACGTCGCCTACTACGAGCCGATCACCGCTCACACCAGCTCCCTCAGCCCGCCGATCCACGCCCTCATCGCCGCCTGGATTCGCGACGACGCCCTCTGCCGCAAGTACCTCGAACAATCCATTGACATCGACATGCTGCCGCCATATCGTGGCGCCGCCGGCGGCGTAAGAATCGGCTCGCTCGGCGCACTGCGCCAGGTAGTGGCGTTCGGCCTCGCCGGGCTCAAATTCAAAGCCGAGGGAATCGCCTTCGATCCCTTCCTGCCCAGCGGCACCGACAATCTCGAATACTCATTCCTCTGGCAAAAGCGCCGCGTCGACGTTCGCATCGGCGCCAACTCAGTGACGGAGGTGAGAATAGAAGGAGCACCGGCGCGAGTGCGCGTGAATATGGAGGAGCGCCTGGTTGAACCGGGCAACTGGCAGTCTTTCAGCTACGACCCCGCCGTCACCTTCTGGTCGGCCATCGGCAGAAAGGGAGACTCCGATGTTACTTGAGACTGCGCCGTTGTTGGTCCCGCTAGACGGGTCCATGCCCGCAGAGAAAGCGCTGCGGGTAGCGGAAGCGATCGCCGAGTTGCAGGAGAATGATATACAGGTGCTCTACGTATCGCCGCGGCCGCTGACCGCCGAAGAGACGGCCGCGCGCCTGAACCTCGGCGACGAATGGCGGACGCAGATCACCCTCATCAACGCCGTCGGCGACCCGGCGGAGACGATCCGTCGCATCGCCTGGGAGATCCACGCCGGCGCCATACTGATGTCCAGCCACGGCGAAGGCGGCAACCTGGAAGAGCCCGCCGGCCACGTCACCCTTCACGTCCTTCAGAACCCGCCCTGCCCGGTCTTCGTCCTCCGTTCCGCCCTCGACGCCGGCACCCAGGTCCACCGCCTTGAGCACCTGCGCCGCATCCTCGTCCCCCTCGACGGCAACTTCGAGTCGACCCTCTCAGTGGAAGAGGCCTGTCTGCTCGCCTCCCGCTCCAACGCCCGCCTGCTAATGCTGCACGTCGTCGACACGCGCCCCGACACCGAGCCCGCGCCCGCCTCGCCCTTCTTCCTCGATGACCCGCGCCACGAGCTCGAAGCCTGGCAAGACGAGTTCCTGCGCAGCAGCTTCGCCGTCGCCGGCATACCGCGAAACGCCAACTTGGTCGTCGCCCTGCGCGTCGGCGACCCCGGCGAGGAGATCGTCCGCTACGCCGCCGACTCGGACTGCGACCTACTCATCGCCTCCTGGAAGGGACGCCTCTCGCCCGGCCGAGCGCGCGTCGTGCAGATACTGTTGGAGCGCGCGACCTATCCGCTGCTCTTCCTCGTCGCCCGCGCGCCCGACGGTGATGACGAAGACCGCCCGCTTCCCCTCACCCAGGACATAGTGCAGCCGCGTCGCTCGCGAGCCGGCTAGGAAAGAACCCAAGGAGGGAACCAATGCTCAGCGATGACATGCTCCAGAAGCTGAACTCCCAGCTCAACGCCGAAATGTACTCCGCCTACCTCTACCTGTCGATGGCCGCCCACCTCGAATCACGAGACCTCGACGGCTTCGCCAACTGGATGCGCGTCCAGTTCCAAGAAGAGCAGATGCACGCCTTCAAGTTCTTCGACTTCATCAACAGTCGCGGCGGTCGCGTCGCCCTGGCGTCCATCGACGCTCCGCCAAAGGACTGGGATTCGCCTCAGGCCGCCTTCGCCCATGTCCTCGCTCACGAGCAGAAGGTCACGGGACTGATCAACGCCCTCGCCACCGCCGCCGCAGCCGAATCCGACCACGCGACCAGCGCCTTCCTCCAGTGGTTTGTCAACGAGCAGGTGGAGGAGGAAGAGTCGGCGAACCGCATCCTCCGTAACCTCAAGCTCATCGGCTCCGACGGCGCCGGCCTCCTCGTCCTGGACCGCGAGCTCGCCCTACGCGTCTTCGTCCCGCCGCCTACCACCCAACCCTGAACCTGAGCAAAGACGACCCTGGTATAGCATCTGCTTCCCAGACATCCGGCCACAGCGCTGACCATCTCGTCGTCCTCTTGACGGGGAGCATATGCATAGTGTATCCGTACTATATACTCGTAGTTTCCGGTTCCGGCTCGGATGCCGCATTCTAATCATGGGAGGTGCATGATGCGCGCTGGAAACCTTGTTCGACTGTTGCTTGTCGGACTGACGGGAGTGCTGGTCCTCCCATTGCTAGTGGGTGTCCTTGCCCTGCGCGGGCCCGCACCCGGCGCCCAAGCCGCCGACGACGTCTCCCACATCGCCACCATCCGGACGGGGTCAGCCGGCTATGCCCCGGTGAACGCCGCCGTCAACCCCAACACCAATCTCATCTACGTGGCGGACGCCGAAAACACCGTCTCCGTCATCGACGGCGTCACCAACACGGTCGTCGCCACCGTAGCGGTTGGGAATGACCCCTACGGCGTAGCCGTCAACCCCAACACAAACCTCATCTACGTGGCGAACAGCGGTAGCAACACCGTCTCCGTCATCGACGGCGCCAGCAACACGGTCGTCGCCAGCGTACCGGTTGGGGACGGCCCCCTGGGTGTGGCGGTTGACCCCACCTCGAACCTCATCTACGTGACGAACGACAACAGCAGCAACGTCTCCGTCATTAACGGCGTCACCAGCGCGGTCGTCGCCACCGTGACGGTCGGGAGTGACCCCTGGGGCGTGGCCGTCAACCCCAACACAAACCTCATCTATGTGGCGAACTATGGCAGCAGCAACGTGTCCGTCATCGACGGCGGCACCAACACCGTCGCCACCGTAGCTGGCATCAATGGCCCCATGGGCGTGGCCGTTGACCCCACCCCAAACCGCATCTACGTGACGACCAGGGGCACCAACACCGTCTCCGTCATCGACGGCGGCACCAACACCGTCACCACCGTAGCGGGCATGAATTGGCCCTACGGCGTGGCCGCTAACCCCAGCACGAACCGCATCTACGTGACGAACAGCTTTGGGGACGCCGTCTCCATCATCAACAGCCTCAGCAACACGCTCGTCACCACCGTAGCGGTTGGTGGGACTCAGCCCTACGGCGTGGCCGTCAACCCCAGCACGAACCGCATCTACGTGGTGCACCGTAACGACGCCACCGTCTCGGTCATCGACGGGGCCGGCAACACTGTCCTCGCCACCGTAGCGTTGGGGAGTGGCCCCGTGGCCATCGCCGCGAACCCCAACACGAACCGCATCTACACGGGGAACGTGTGGAGCGACACGGTCTCCGTCATCGACAGCACCAGCAATACGGTCGTCGCGACCGTACCGGGCATGAATGCCCCCCAGGGCGTGGCTGTCGACCCCAACACCAACTTCATCTACGTCGCGAACGAGGGCGGCGGCGTCTCCGTCATCAACGGCGCCAGCAACGCGATTGCCGCCACCGTAGCGGTTGGGAGTCTACCCTTCGCTGTGGCCGTCGACCCCACCAGGAACCTCATCTACGTGGCGAACGGGGGCAGCAACACCGTCTCCGTCATCAACGGCGCCAGCAACACGGTGGTCGCCACCGTAGCGGTTGGGACTCAACCCTGGGGCGTGGCCGTCAACCCCAGCACCAACCGCATCTACGTGGCGAACGCTGGTGGCGGAATCTCCGTCATCGACGGCGCCAGCAACACGGTCATCGACACCGTGGCGGTCGGCACTATGCCCAGGGGCGTGGCCGTCAACCCCAGCACCAATCGCATCTACGTGGCGAACTGGGGCGGCGGCGTCTCTGTCATCGACGGCGCCAGCAACACGGTCATCGACACCGTAGCGATAGGAACCCCCTCCGGCGTGGCCGTCAACCCCAGCACGAACCGCATCTACGTGGCCAGCTATTCGAGCAACAACGTCTCTGTCATCGACGGCGACGGCGACACGGTCCTCGGCACCGTAGCGGTGGGAACTGGCCCCTATGACGTGGCCGTCTTCAACGCGAACCGCATCTACGTGGCGAACACCGTGGATGACACGGTATCCGTTATCGAAGACACGCCGGTCCCCCACCATCGGCACACGGCTACGCCGACGGCCGAACCGGCTACCGAGACGCCCACGCCGCCTCCGACTCCAGCAGCCACCGCCGGGCAGCCGCCTGCTACGTCCGCGCCGCTGGGAGGCGTCGGGCCACAGGTTCTCCCGCCAGCGACGGGTAGCGGCTCGGCTGGTGGAGACTCGTGGACATCAATGGTCTGGCTGCTTGTCGGTGCTGGCGGCACTTCGGCGCTGGCCGGCGGCTGGTGCGTCAGGAGGCGCTCCCACAACGCTCAAAGCAAGTAGGCGGGCCGTCGCGAAGAATCGCCGCGTCCGTGAGAGGCTAGCCGTGGCCCGCCCTCGCTCTTGCCCCTACCATCGACGCCCCGTATCCTAGGGCTACCAACGTCCTCGGCCCGGGATCCCGTTCGTGAGCCCGCTTTCGCCGAGGCGTTTCGTCGCGTCCATCGCACCGCGAGAGAGCCATGACCAGCGAGACCACCGGCAACCTCGATAAGGCCTACAACCCCGCCGCCGTCGAGCAGCCGCTCTACCGCGACTGGGAAGAGCGCGGCTTCTTCACGCCCGCAATCGACCCCTCGCGGCCGCCGTTCACCATCATCATGCCGCCGCCCAACGTCTCCGGCGACCTCCACTTGGGCTCCGTCCTCTTCGTCGCCCTCGAAGACATCCTCACCCGCTGGCACCGCATGCGCGGCGAGCCCACCCTCTGGCTCCCCGGCGAAGACCACGCCGCCATCGCCACCCAGAACGTCGTCGAGCGCGAGCTGGCAAAGGAGGGCCTCACCCGCCACGGCATCGGCCGCGACGAGTTCGTCCGCCGCGCCATGGCCTGGATCAACGAGTACCGCGGCAAGATCCGCGACCAGCTCAAGCGCCTCGGCTCGTCCTGCGACTGGACGCGCGAATGCTTCACGCTCGATCCCGGGCCGGCGAAAGCGGTGCGCCAGACCTTCATCAACCTCTACAACGAAGGCCTCATCTACCGCGGCGAGCGCATCATCAACTGGTGCCCCCGCTGCCAGACCGCCATCTCCGACCTCGAAGTCGAGCACCACGAGGCGCAGGACCACTTGTGGTACGTCCGCTATCCGCTCCTCGACGACGCCGGCCAGCCCAGCGGCGACTACATCACGATCGCGACGACACGACCGGAGACGATTGTCGCCGATGTCGCCGTTGCCGTGAACCCGAACGACGAGCGCTACAAGAACGTCGTCGGCCGCACCGCCCTCCTGCCGGTGATGGACCGCCGCATCCCCGTCATCGCCGACGAGGCCGTCGATCCGGCCTTCGGCACCGGCGCCCTCAAGATCACCCCCGGCCACGATCCCGTCGACTTCGAGGTCGGCCAGCGCCACAACCTGCGCGCCATCGTCGCCATCAACCTCGACGCCACCATGAGCGATGAGGCCGGCCCCTACAAGGGCCTCGACCGCTTCGACTGCCGCGCCGCCATCGAGAAAGACCTGGAGAAGGGCGGCTACCTCGTGAAGGTCGAGCCCTACACCCACAGCGTCGGGCACTGCCAGCGCTGCCACACCCTCGTCGAGCCGCTCGTGAGCAAGCAGTGGTTCCTGCGCATGGAGCCGTTGGCGAAGCCGGCCATCGAAGCCGTGAACAGCGGCCGCATCCGCTTCGTCCCGGAGCGCTTCACGAAGGTCTACCTGAACTGGATGGAGAACATCCGCGACTGGTGCATCTCCCGCCAGCTCTGGCTTGGCCATCCGATTCCGGTCTGGTACTGCCGCGACTGCGACGGCCTGACCGTCACCGTCCTAGATCCCGAAGTCTGCCAGCACTGCGGCTCAAGGAGCATCGAGCGGGACCCTGACGTTCTCGACACCTGGTTCTCCTCCGCCCTCTGGCCGCACTCCACCCTCGGCTGGCCCGACGACACCGCCGACCTCCGCTACTTCTATCCAACGTCGGTCATGGAGACAGGCTACGACATCATCTTCTTCTGGGTCGCCCGCATGATCATGATGGGCCTCTACAACATGAAGGAGATACCCTTCCACACCGTCTACCTGCACGGCCTCGTGCGCGACGAGCGCGGCGAGAAGATCAGCAAGTCGAAGGTGACCACGAAGCATCACATTCCCAGCCCCGTCGAAGCCATCGAGACCTACGGCGCCGACGCCCTCCGCTACGCCCTCTCGACCGCCGGCACGCCCGGCAACGACCTGCGCATCTCCGAGCAGCGCATCGAAGCGGGGCGCAACTTCGCCAACAAGCTCTGGAACGCCACCCGATTCGTCGTCAGCCGTCTGGAAGGCCGAAAGGTCGCGCGGCCGTCGCTCGCAGGGCGGGAGACGATGGCGCTGGAGGACCGCTGGATCATGTCGCGCCTTAACGCCGTCGTCGCCAGCGTCGAGCACCTCATGGCCGATTTCCAGCTCGGCGAGGCCGGCCGCCAGGCGCACGACTTCCTCTGGGGCGAGTACTGCGACTGGTACCTGGAGATGGCCAAGGTCCGCCTGGTCGCCGGCGACAACTCGCCGCTCCCTGTCCTGACCCATGTCCTCGACCAGGCGTTGCGCCTGCTGCATCCGTTCATGCCCTTCGTCACCGAGGCCGCCTGGCGCGCGCTGTCGCCGCACCTGGCGGACTCGGACGCCGAATCCCTCATCGTCGCGCCGTTCCCCGAGTCGGACGCCCGCTGGCTCGACGGCGAATCCGAGGCCCGGGCGGAGGCCGTCATCGATGTCATCCGGGCCATCCGCAACGTGCGCGCCGAACGCGGCGTCGAGCCGGCCCGCTTCGTCGAAGCCTACGCCATCAGCGACGGCGACTTCCGCCGGGCGATCGAAGCCAGCCGTGAAGCCGTCGAATCGCTCGCCCGTGCCAGGCCGCTCCACGTCGTTGAATCGCCCGACGCCGCGCCCAGCGAAGGCGTCGTCAGCGCCGTCCTGCCCCGCGGCCAGGTCATCCTCCCCATGGCCGGTCTGTTCGACCTCCAAGCCGAGCGACAGCGGCTGGAGAAGCAACTCGCCGCGTCGGAGGCCGAGGTCCAGCGCCTGCAGGCCCGCCTCGCCGACCAGCAGTTCCGTGCGCGAGCGCCGCAAGCCGTCGTCCAGCGTGAGCGCGACAAGCTTGCCACGGCGCAATCCCGCTCCGACGGGCTCCGCCAGCGCCTCGCCGAGCTCGCCTGACCCCGTCCACGGGCGCGAGCGCTGCACTCTCCGCAAATTGACCCATACCTGGCCTATTGATAGCATTTTGGTGTAGGTTGCCTGCACTTCTCTCATAAGCGGTGATTATTTGCAGACCCTCCTGAATAACTACGCGGCCGTTCTTCTGGCCGTGGGGATAGGTGTCGGTATGGTTCTGGCCGCCCTCATCTCCGCCCGGATCCTCGCGCCGTTCTCCGCCTCCAAAGCCAAGTCCACCCCTTACGAGTGCGGAATGCTCCCTATCGGCCGCGTCCGCACCCAGATGAGCATCCGCTACTACCTGTACGCCATCCTCTTCCTCGTCTTCGACGCTGAGGCCGTCTTCCTCTTCCCCTGGGCCGTCAGCCTCGTCGGCGTCGGCAAGGCCGCCTTCTTCGAGATGGTGCTCTTCCTCGCCGTCATGGGCGCCGGCCTCATCTACGCCTGGAAGAAGGGAGCCCTCGAATGGCGATAGAGGAAACGGACCGCGACGCGGCCCTGCCAGTGCCGCCCGTCCTGCCCGCCAGCCTCCAGCGCGAGGCCGAGCGCCTCCGACCCGTCGAGCCGGCGCAGCCGCACGCCCTCTACCGACAGGTGCTTCCCGGCATCATCCAGGCGCCCGCCGACTACTTCCTCGCCCTTGCCCGGAAATCGTCAATCTGGCCGATGACGTTCGGGCTCGCCTGCTGTGCCATCGAGATGATGTCCGCCTATATGTCGCACCATGACCTCGACCGCTTCGGCATCGTCCCCTGGGCCTCGCCGCGCCAGTCCAACGTCATGATAGTCGCCGGCACCGTCACCAAGAAGATGGCGCCGGCCATCAAGCTTCTCTACGAGCAGATGCCGAACCCGAAGTGGGTGCTTGCCATGGGCTCCTGCGCCACCAACGGCGGCCCCTACACCCGCTACGACCGCGTCGTGCAGGGCGTCGACAAGCTCGTCCCCGTCGACGTCTACGTGCCCGGCTGCCCGCCGCGGCCCGAGGCGCTTATCGAGGGTCTGATCTGCCTCCAGGAGAAGATAATGCGAGAGCGGGGGAACATCGGATGACGTCTCCGCACGAAGGTCCGCAGGAGGCACCAATCGTCCCGCCCGAGCCCGGCACCATCGCCGACATCTTCCGCGAAGTCCTGCCCAACGTCGAGTTCGTCGCCTCGCAGGGCCCCATCGACGTGATGCTCACCATCGACCGCAAGGACGTGCCGCGCGTCCTGCGAACAGCGAAGGACGACCCAAAACTCGACCTGAAGTACCTCCGCTGCCTCCTCGGCGTCGACCACGAAGCCGGCGGCCTGGAGGTCGTCTATCAGCTTTACTCGTTCAGCCACGGCCACGGCGTCACGCTGAAGACGCGCCTGCCGCAGGACGACCCGCGCGTTGCCTCCGCCGCCTCCGTCTGGAAGGGCGCCGACTGGCTGGAGCGCGAGACGGCGGAGATGTTCGGCATCACCTTCGAAGGCCATCCGAACCCCGTGCCGCTTCTCCTCCCCGACGACATGACCGACCACCATCCGCTGCGCAAGGACAACCCGCTCGTGCCCGTCGAAGAGTGGCAGGGCCTGCGCCTGGGCGACGACGCGTCGAAGGTCGGCCACATTCCCGCCGGTTACGAGAGCATCGCGGCCGCGGGCGGCGAGCCGAAGGGCCCGTCTGGGGAGGAAGGCGGCTGATGGTTACCGAGCAGGACCGCGAGCTCGAGACGCTCGATATCAACGTCAACGTCGGCCCGCAGCACCCCGCGACTCACGGCGTCTTTCGCATGGTCCTCAGCGTCAGCGGCGAGAAGGTCGTCGATGTCGTGCCGCACATCGGCTACATGCACCGCGGCGCCGAAAAGCTGTCCGAGAACGTCGACTACCGCGCCGGCCTCATCTACCAGGACCGCACGGAGTACCTGGCGCAGTTCAACGCCGAGATGTGCTATTGCCAGGCCGTCGAAAAGCTCGCCGGCCTCGAAGTGCCGGAGCGCGCGGAATACATCCGCGTCATCCTCACTGAGCTGAACCGCATAACCAGCCATTACATGTTCGTCGGCGCCTTCGCCACCAACGTCGGCGTCTACGGCACCGCCTTCACCTACGCCTTCCGCGAGCGCGAGTACATCCAGGAGATCTTCGAAACCGTCTCCGGCGACCGCATGATGTACGGCTACTTCCGGCCCGGCGGCATCGTCTGGGACGTGCCCGACGACTTCAAGGACCGCGTTCGCTGGGTCTGCGGCCAGACCCGCGTCGGCATCGACGACATCAATCGGCTGCTGACGACAAACGAAGTCTTCATCACCCGCTGCCGCGACATCGGCGTCATCTCGCAGGCGGACGCCATCGACTACGGCCTCTCCGGCCCCATGCTGCGCGCCTGCGGCCTCAAGTTCGACTTGCGCCGCAACGAGCCCTACTCCATCTACGACCGCTTCGACTTCGCCATCCCGACCGGCAGCCACGGCAACGTCTATGACCGCTACCTCGTCCGCATGGAGGAGATGCGGCAGTCCGTCCGCATCGTCGAGCAGGCACTCGACCAGCTTCCCGACGGTCCAATCATGCCGGAGAACGCGCCGCGTCGCCTGCGACTCCCCCCCGGCGAGGTCTACATGCGCACCGAGAACCCCCGCGGCGAGTACGGCATCTATCTCGTCTCCAAGGGCGGCGAGAAGCCTTACCGGCTGAAGATCCGCTCCGCCTGTCTGAGCAACCTGACGGCGCTGAAGCAGATGATCGTCGGCCACTACGTCGCCGACGCCGTGGTCATCCTCGGCTCCGTCGACATCGTCCTGGGCGAGGTGGACCGATGAGCCAGCTAGGCGACTTCTTCAACAACGTCTGGGTCGACGCCTTCTGGCGCCTGCTGGTCGTCCTCGGCCTCATGGTCTTCGTCGTCCTGGCGCTCACTTATGTCGAGCGCAAGTTCATCGGCCGCATCCAGATGCGCCTCGGCCCCATGCGCACCGGCCCTTACGGCATCCTCCAGCCTATCGCCGACATGGTGAAGATCCTGCTGAAGGAAGACCTCCGGCCCGCCTCAGCCGACCGCCTGGCCTTCGAGCTGGCGCCCTTTCTGGCCTTCGTGCCCGTCTTCATGACGCTGCTCGTCCTGCCCTTCACCGCGAAGTGGCACGTCCGCGTCCTCGACCTGGGGCTTCTCTATTTCCTCGCCGTCTCCGGCCTGACCGTCCTCGGCTACGTCCTCGCCGGCTGGGCCTCCGACAGCAAGTACGGCCTCATCGGCTCTCTGCGGACAGCCGCCCAGCTTATCAGCTACGAGGTGCCGCTCGTCCTCGCCGTGATGGCGCTTTCGATGCTCGCCGGCTCCCTCAACCTCGTCGACATCGTCCGCGACCAGGGACGCGTGCCGTTCATCGTCTGGCAGCCGCTTGGCTTCTTCCTCTTCATGGCGGCGGCCGTCTCGGACCTGTCGCGACGCCCATTCAACGTCGCGGCCGCGGAGTCCGAGGTCGCCGGCGGCCCCTGGATCGAGTACAGCAGCATCCGCTGGAGCATTCTTTACGCCCTCACGGAGTACGCGAATATGTTCGCGCTCTGCGTTCTCGGCTCGCTCATCTTCCTCGGCGGCTGGGACTGGCCGCTGGGGCTGAAGTGGGGCTGGCCGTGGCAGCTCGTCCTCATCTTCGCGAAGACGATGACCTTGATCCTCGTCATCATGTGGATGAACGCGACCTTCCCGCGCGTCCGCGTCGACCAGCTCATGTCGCTCTGCTGGAAGCTGCTCTTGCCGCTGGCGTTCGCGCAGATCTTCCTGAACGGCCTGGTCCTCGTCTATCACTGGCCGGACTGGACGTTCCTTGTGACCTCCGGCCTAACGCTGGCCGTCGCCGGCTACATCGTCTACTCGATACTGCCGCTCGGCTCGCCGTCGCGAATCGTCGCCAGGAGTACCGTCTGATGCTTGGAGTGCTTCGCGGCATGGCCGAAACCTTCCGCACGATGGTCCGCAAGCCGGTGACCATCCAGTACCCGACGGTGCATCGCGAATTACCAGAGCGCGAGCGGGGCTATCCCCTGCTCCTCTGGGACAGCGAGGTCGACGAGCCGTTCTGCACCGGCTGCCACGCCTGCGAGCGCGCCTGCCCGACGGAGTGCATCTCCGTCATCATGAAAGACAACCCGCTGGCGCCCGAAGGGAAAAGCAAGCGGCGCAAGATCGTCGACCAGTTCCTGCTCGACTACGGGCGCTGCATTCGCTGCCGCATTTGCGTCGAGACGTGCAACTTCAGCGCCATCGCCATGAACAACACCTGGTCGGGCCATGAGATGTCGCGCTACGACCGCCGCGAGCTGGTGATGGACCTGGATCAATTGCTGGCCCGCTCCCGCGGGGGCAAGTTCACCCCCTGGGTGGCGCCATGACGGTAACCGAAGTCCTCTTCTATTTCATCGCCGGGCTCACGGTGCTCAGCGCGCTGGGCGTCGTCGCGACGGGGAAGGTCGCCTACGCCGCCATATCGCTCGTCTTCACGCTGCTGGCGGTCGCCGCCGTCTACATCCTGCTCGCCAGCGAGTTCCTGGCGCTGGTGCAGGTGCTGCTCTACGCCGGCGGCGTCGCGGTACTGCTGCTGTTCGCGCTGATGCTGACGCGCGCCCGCGAGCTGCTGCCTGAGCTCGACGGCCCCCAGAAGCCGTTCGCGGTCGTGGCCGGCCTGAGCCTGCTCGGCGTGCTCATCGCCACCATCTTCCTGACGACCTGGCCGCAAGCCATAGTCTGCCCGCCTCTTGGACAGAAAGGCGAGTGCGGTCCGGCGAACATACCCGTCCCAATCAACATCAGTGCCATCGGCGACGCGCTGTTCCGCACCTGGACGCTTCCCTTCGAGGTCGTCTCGCTGGTGCTTCTGGTCGCCCTCGTCGGCGCGATAGTCCTGGCGCGCTCCGACGAGGAGGAGGAAGAGGGCGTATGATCCCGCTGCAGAGCTTCCTCGTGCTCAGCGCCATCCTCTTCTCGCTCGGCGTCTACGGCGTCCTCGTCCGGCGACACGCGGTGCTAATCCTCATGTCGGTGGAGTTGATGCTGAACGCCGCCAGCATCAACATGGTCGCCTTCGCCGTCTACACGTCGCCGCAGCGATTCGCCGGGGTCATCTTCGCCATCTTCATCATCACCATCGCCGCGGCCGAAGTCGGGCTAGCGCTGGCGATAGTCCTGCGCATCTTCCGCAACCGCACGACGGCGAACGTCGACGAGGTGCACGAGCTGAAATGGTAGAAGCGACGGCTATTTCGACGAGCGAGAGGAAGCGATAGCGATGGGCATGGAGCAGGCGTGGCTCATTCCCACCATCCCGGCCGCTACCGCCGCCGTCCTCATCCTCTTCGGCAAGTACCTGCCGCGCAAGGGCGACTGGCTGTCGGTGCTGGCGATCACCGCCTCGTTCGTGCTGTTCATCTTCGTCCTCAAGGACCTGACGACCGCGCTCGCCGGCGGCGGCTTCACTCCCGTGCACTCCGGCCACCAGTGGGTCAAGTTCGACGGCTTCGACCTCCGCATCGGCTTCCAGGTCGACCAGCTCGCGGCCGTGATGGTGGCGGTCGTCAGCTTCATCAGCCTCATGGTGCAGGTGTACTCCCTCGGCTACATGAAGGGCGACAAGCGCTACGGCTGGTACTTCGCCGTCCAGTCGCTGTTCGCGGCGGCGATGCTGACGCTCGTCCTCGCCGACAACTTCCTGCTCCTGTACTTCGCCTGGGAGGGCGTCGGCCTCTGCTCGTTCCTGCTCATCGGCCACTACCACGAGCGGCGTTCGGCGGCGGAGGCGGCGAAGAAGGCATTCGTTACGACGCGCCTGGGTGACGTCGGCCTGCTGATCGGCATCATCCTGCTCTATCGTTCCGTCGGCACCTTCGACATGTCGACCATCTTCAACGCCGCCCGCGCCGGCCAGATCGACCACGCTTACCTGACGGCGGCCGTCCTGCTCATCCTGATGGGCGCCATGGGGAAGTCGGCGCAGTTCCCGTTCCACGTCTGGCTGCCCGACGCCATGGAGGGCCCGACGCCCGTCAGCGCCCTCATCCACGCCGCGACGATGGTCGTTGCCGGCGTGTACCTGGTGGCGCGCACGATGCCGCTCTTCCAGGAGGTGCCGAATACGCTGACGGTGGTAACCGGCGTGGGACTCATCACCGTCGTCCTGTCGGCCACCATGGGTCTGGTCATGACCGACATCAAGCGCGTCGTCGCCTACTCGACTCTGAACAGCCTGGGGCTCATGTTTATCGCTCTGGGCGCCGGCTCCGTGACCGTGGCGCTGCTCTACGTCTTCACGCACGCCTTCTTCAAGGCGCTTCTCTTCCTCGCCTCGGGCTCGGTCTACCACGCCACCGACGAGCTGGAGGTGACGAAGATGGGCGGCCTGGCGAAAAAGATGCCGCTCACCGCGACGGTCTTCACCCTCGGCGCCATGTCGATGGCCGGCCTTTTCCCGCTGGCCGGCTTCTGGAACAAAGACGAGCTGCTGCTGTCGACCTTCGATAACCACAACTTCGCCATCTACCTGCTGGTGCTGGCCAGCGTCCTCATCACGGCGCTCTACATGACGCGAGTGGTCCTCCTCGTCTTCACCGGCAAGCCGCGCGACGACCATGTCTACGAGCACGCCCACGAGCCCGACCTCTTCATGCGCCTGCCGCTCCTTCTCCTCGGCGTCCTGACGGTCTTCGCCGGCTTCGTCGTCTTCACAGGCGTCGGCAAGCTGATGGGCTTCCCCGGCGGCTTCGGCGAGTTCCTGTACACGACCGCGCCGGAGGCGTTCCGGGTCAACGCCGGCGTCACCGCCTCGTCGATCCTGCTGGTGCTGCTTGGTATCGCCGGCGGCTACTATTTCTGGGGCGGCACCGCGGAGCGTGCCAAGGCCGCCGGAGAGGCTGCGCCCGCCGTCTACCGTCTCCTTCGGAACAAGTACTACGTCGACGACGCCTACCAGTGGGTGATCAACAAGATCGTCCTCGTCGTCGCCGGCGCCGTCTCCTGGTACGACCGCGCCGTCGTCAACGACACTGGCGTCAACGGCCCCGCCGACGTAACGCGCTTCGGCGGCTTCCTGCTGAAGTTCCACGAGACCGGCCGCATGCCGAACTATGCGTTGCTGATGGCCGCCGGCGTGGTCGTTCTCGCGATAGTTGCGCTGGTGGTGGGGACGTAGCATGCCGCACAACTATCTGCTGCTGCCGTTCATCGTCCTGCCGCTGGCGACGTCGCTGGTGCTGCTGGCCGTGCCCTCGCGACGCCCCAACCTCGTGCGCTACATCTCGGCGGCTTCGACCCTTGCCCTGCTCGGGCTGGCGCTCTACGTCTTCTTCGCCTACCAGACCCGCGACAGCGCCGCCGCCATCCAGTTCGAAGGGCAATGGCCGTGGCTGCAGAACGTCGCTTTCCTCGGCGCCAACGGCATCACCCTCCACCTCGGCCTCGACGGCGTATCCGCGCCGATGGTGCTCCTCAACGGCATCGTCGCCTTCACCGGCGTCCTCATCTCCTGGAAGATCGACTACCGGAACAAGGATTTCTTCGTCCTATTCTTCGCGCTCGTCGCCGGCGTCTTCGGCACCTTCCTATCGCTCGACCTGTTCTTCTTCCTCTTCTTCTACGAGCTCGCCGTCCTGCCCATGTTCCTGCTCATCGCCGTCTGGGGCTCCAGCAGCCGCTTCCCAACCTTCGTCCGTACGAAGGAGTACGGCGCGATGAAGCTGACCCTCTACCTGGTCGCCGCCAGCGTGCTCATCTTCATCGGCATCTTCGCCATCTTCATCAAGGCGAACATCGGCACCTTCGACCTGCTGGCGCTCTACAAGGTCCAGTTCTCGCCCGGCTTCCAGAAGGCCGTCTTCCCCGTGTTCGTCATCGGCTGCGGCGTGCTTGCCGGCCTCTGGCCCTTCCACACCTGGTCGCCCGACGGCCACGTCGCCGCCCCGACCGCCGTCTCCATGCTCCATGCCGGCGTGCTGATGAAGCTCGGCGCCTTCGGAATAATCCGCCTCGGCATCCAGCTCCTGCCGGTCGGCGCCCAGTTCTGGATGCCGGCCGTGATGGTCCTGGCGACCACGAACGTCATCTACGGCGCCATCTCCGCCATGGCCCAGCGCGACTTCAAGTACATGGTGGGCTACTCCAGCGTCAGTCACATGGGCTACGTCCTCATGGGCCTGGCGACGCTGAACCCCATCGGCGTCAACGGCGCCGTGCTTCAGATGTTCTCCCACGGCGTCATGACGGCCCTCATGTTCGCCATGGTCGGCGCCGTCTACGACCAGGCGCACGTCCGCGACATGTCGCTGTTCGGCGGCCTGGCGAACAAGATGCCGCGCTTCGTCGCCTTCTTCTCCATCGCCGGTCTGGCGTCGCTGGGGCTGCCCGGCCTGTCGGGCTTCGTCGCCGAGTTCCACATCTTCGTCGGGACGTTCCGCACCTATCCGGAGTTCGGCGCCCTGGCGATCTTCGGCGCCGCCCTGACCGCCACCTACATCCTGCGCATGCTCGCCATGGCCTTCTTCGGCCCCTTCAACCCCCGCTGGGACCACCTGGTGGAGATGAGCCGCTTTGAGCAGGCCGCCGGCGCGGTGCTGATCTTCTTCCTGCTGTTTATGGGGACGTGGCCGGCCCCGTTCATCGACCGCATTTCTCACTCTGTACTTCAGATGACGGCGCTGAAATGAACCTCGACTACTCGCTGCTGATCCCGGAGTACCTGCTGGCCGCCCTGGCCGCGGTCGTGATCGCCCTCGGCCTGTACGACACCCGACGCGCCCGCACCTACCTGCCCTACCTCTCCGCCGGCGGCCTAGTCGCCATCCTCATCGTCTCGTTGTTTTATGTTAACAAGGGGCCCCTCAGCTTCGGCGGCCTCGTCCAGGTCGACAACTACACCACCTTCTTCCGCGTGCTCTTCATCAGCATCACCGCCGTCGTCTGCCTGGCGTCCGCCCACTTCGTCCGCGCCAACCTGCGACACGCCGGCGAGTACTACGGCCTGCTCATCCTTTCAACCATCGGCGCCATCTACATGGCCGCCGCCCGCGACCTCATTGCCGCCTACGTCGCGCTGGAGCTGCTGAGCTTCAGCCTCTACGTCCTCGTCTCCTTCGCCAAGCTGGACGCCAAGTCGAACGAAGGCGGCATGAAGTACATGCTTCTCGGCGCCTTCTCGTCGGCGCTCTTCCTCTACGGCCTGAGCCTGATCTACGGCGTCGCCGGCTCGACTTCCTACGCCGAAATCAACTCAGCCCTGAGCGGCGGCGTCAGCAGCTTCGGCCCGGCGATGCTGATGGGCCTGGTGCTGGTAATCGCCGGCATCGGCTTCAAAGTCTCGGCCGTCCCCTTCCACATGTGGGCGCCCGACGCCTACGAAGGCGCGCCGCTGCCCATAACCGCCTACCTCTCGGCCGCGTCGAAGGCGGCGGGCCTGGCGCTCCTCCTGCGCCTCTTCACCGAGGCCTTCCTGCCCGTCCTCCACGACTGGCAGTGGATCATCGCGGCGCTGGCGGCGGCGAGCATGACGCTCGGCAACCTGGTTGCCATCCAGCAACACAACATCAAGCGACTTCTCGCCTACTCCAGCATCGGGCAGGCGGGCTTCATGCTCATGGGCATCGCCGCCCTCTCGCAGACGACTGCCAGCGCCCTCGTCCTGCACCTGACCGGCTACGTCATCACCAACCTGGCCGCCTTCGTCGTCATCATCGCCGTCTACAACGCGACGGCGAAAGACGAGATTGAGGACTTCCGCGGCTTGGCCGAGCGCGCGCCCTTCCTCGCCCTCTCCCTGACCATTGCCCTCTTCTCGCTGGCCGGCATGCCGCTCTTCGCCGGCTTCGCGACGAAGTTCCTGCTCTTCCAGGCGGTCGCCAAGGAAGGCTTCCTCTGGCTGGCGGCGCTGGCCGTCGTCAACAGCCTCATATCGCTCTACTACTACCTCCTGGTCATCCGCCAGATGTACGTCGGCGAAGCGGAGGACAAGCTGCGACTTCGCGTGCCGCTGGGCGTCAACGCCGTCATCCTGGCGTTGGTCGTCGGCATATTCGTCGTCGGCCTCTATCCGCAGCCGCTGTTCAAGGCGACCGACGGCGCCGTCCACGCCGTCTTCCCCCAGCCGACGGCGGCGGTCCACAACTCGCAGCCCGTGCCGCCTCCGCCGGGAATGACGGTCCAGTACCGCTAGCTCCATCCGACTGGGCTCGACCAAATGGAAGGCCGGCAACCGAAGTCGCCGGCCTCAATTCGTCATCCTTGCGGGCAAGAGGCCCGCACGCGGACCCTAAAGGATCGGCAAATACCGGTCCAGCTCGTAGTTCGTGACCTGCATCCGGTAAGCGTCCCACTCCATCTTCTTGTTGGCGATGAGCGAGTCGAAGACGTGGTCGCCGAGGCAACGGCGCACCAGCTCGCTTCCTTCCGTCACCTCAATCGCCTCCTCCAGGCTGCCCGGCAGCACGCCGATACCGCGCGCCTCGCGCTCGGCTTCCGTCAGGTGGAAAACGTTCTCCTCCACCGGCTCTCCCAGCGCGTACTCCTTTTCGATCCCCTCCAGGCCCGCGGCCAGCATGACCGCGAACGCCAGGTAGGGGTTGCAAGCCGGGTCCGGCGACCGGTACTCGATTCGCGTGGCCATCTCCTTACCCGGCTTGTACTCCGGCACCCGCACCATGTCCGAGCGGTTGCGTCGCGCCCACGTGATGTAGCACGGCGCCTCATAGCCGGGCACCAGGCGCTTGTAGGAGTTCACCCACTGGTTCGTCACCAGCGTTATTTCCCGAGCGTGCTTCAGCAGCCCGGCTATGTAGCACTTCGCGAGCTTCGACAGGTGGTACTTGTCGCCCAGCTCGAAGAAGGCGTTGCTCTTCCCCTTGAACAGCGATTGATGCACGTGCATCCCCGACCCGTTCTGCCCGGCGATCGGCTTCGGCATGAACGTTGCGTAGACGCCGTGAGCGAGCGCCACCTCCTTGACCACCAGCCGGTAGGTCATCGCCGCGTCCGCCATCGAAAGCGCGTCCGTGTAGCGGAGGTCGATCTCGTGCTGGCTCGGCGCCACCTCGTGGTGAGAGTACTCGACGCCAATGCCCATCGACTCCATGTAGAGAATCGTGTCGCGCCGAAGGTCCGTCGCCACATCCAGCGGCGTCAGGTCGAAGTAGCCGCCCTGGTCCAGCGGCTGCGGCGAGTCGACGCTCTTGAAATAGAAGTACTCCAGCTCCGGCCCGACGTAGTAAGTGAAGCCCATGTCCGCCGCCCGCTTCATGTTCCGCTTCAACACGTAGCGCGGATCGCCCTCGAACGCCGACCCGTCCGGCATCTGGACGTCGCAGAACATTCGCGCCGCGCCCTGCTCCCGCGGCCGCCAGGGAATCGGCGCGAACGTCGACGGGTCAGGCATCGCGATCATGTCGCTCTCGTCTATGCGGGCAAACCCCTCGATCGACGACCCGTCAAAGCCCATGCCTTCCTCCAGCGCCCCCTGGAGCTCCTCGACCGTGATCGTGAAGCTTTTGAGCGAACCAAGGATATCGGTGAACCAGAGGCGGATGAACTTGATGCCCTGCGCCTTGCAGGTCTGGAGGACGTAGTCCTTGTCTTTGCCGCTAGTGGCCATGCTTTTCTCCTTCCGATAAGATCTTCTTGGCTAAGGCGTCGCCGCGCGACGCTCGTCATTAACCGGCGGGCCGGTTGACTTCGGGTTTGGCAGCTCCGGACGACCCCGGAACCGTAAGGTCCGCCATCTGCACGACGCTCAGACCCTGGTACGCGTAGGCGCGCTCTCCGTGCTGCGACAGGTCGAGGCCCACCTTCTCCTCTTCCTCGGAGACCCTCAGCCCGAACACCAGGTCGAGGACGTACAGGATTGCGAGCGTTGCGATGAGAGAATAGCCTAGCGTGACCGCGACGGCAAGCGCCTGCGCGCCGAACAGCCCCGCGCCGCCGTGGATCAGCCCGTTCGCGCCCGCCGCGTTCACCGCCACCGTCGCGAAAAGGCCCGTCGCCAGCATGCCCCAGGCCCCGCCAACGCCGTGCACCCCGACAACGTCCAGCGAGTCGTCCAGGTGCAGCAAATGGCGCCCCTGCACCGCCAGATAACACAGCAGCCCAGCGCCGAAGCCAATGACGATCGCGGGCCCGACGTCGACGAAGCCGCAGGCCGGCGTTATCGCCGCCAGACCGGCCACCGCGCCCGCTCCCGCGCCCAGCACGCTCGCCTTCTTCGTCTGCCACCAGCCCAGCAGCAGCCAGGTCAGCGCACCAGCCGCCGCCGAAACCTGGGTCACGACGAGAGCATTGACCGCCAGCCCGTTTGCCCCCAGAGCGCTCCCAGCATTGAAGCCAAACCAGCCGAACCAGAGCAGTCCCACGCCCAGCATCATCATCGACACGTCGTGCGGCTCCAGCGCCTCCTTGCCGAACTCCAGCCGCCGACCGTACATTATCGCGGCAACAAGCGCAGCGACTCCGGCGTTCACATGCACAACCGACCCACCCGCAAAGTCCAGCGCCCCAAAGTCCCGCAGCCAGCCGCCGCTCCCCCAGACCCAGTGCGCTATCGGCGCGTACACCAGCAACGACCAGGCCACCATGAACAAAAGGAACGTCCCGAACTTCGCCCTTTCGGCGAAGGCGCCCGTAATCAGCGCGGGCGTAATCACCGCGAACATCATCTGGAAGGCCATGAACGCTTCGTGCGGAATCGTCGACCCGTAGGCGGGGTTGGGCGTCTGGCCGACGTGTCGCAGAAACGACCAGTCGAAACCGCCGATGATCCCCCAGTGGTCCGGCCCAAACGCCAAACTGTAGCCGACGGTCACCCACAGCAGGCTGACGAGCGCTATCACGACGAAGCTGTGCATGATCGTGCCGAGAACGTTCTTCTCGCGCACCAGCCCGCCGTAGAAGAATGCCAGCCCCGGCGTCATCAGCATGACAAGGGCTGCCGATATCAGTACCCACGCGGTATCGCCGGCGTTGATCGCGTTTGCGGGCATAGACCTCCACCTCCTGAGTGAGCGAATCCCTGTTCGGAGTGTAGAGGCCGTTTGTTACGATCATGTTACAACCAGATGACGATGAAGTTACGAGGGCGAAAGTAGGCACACTAACCCTTCCGCCGCGGATCATGCCGCTGCAGCTTCCCTGCGACGCCGCTCAGCTTCGAAAAGCGCCGCTATTCCCTGGGCGCAGTCGCCCTAGAGACGAGGCTTGCCGCTGGCCTCCGTGCCCAGCGTCTTGCCCGCGCCCATCGCGGGCACGCGTCCGTTCCTGCTGCCGCCGCCTGAGCGCGGAACCGTCACGTCTGCCATCTGTGCGACGCTTAGACCCTGAACGCTCAGAGCCTGGTAAACGTAGGCCCGCTCGCCGTGCTGCGACAGGTCAAGACCCATCTCCTCCTCTTCCTCCGAGACCCTCAGTCCGAAGAGGAGGTCGATTACCTTCAGGATTACGAACGTGCCCACGAGCGAGTAGGCGAGCGTCACGCCCACGGCCACTGCCTGGGCGCCCAACTGCCCGGGGTTCCCATGAATAAGGCCGTTCGCGCCCGCCGCGTTGACGGCAGCCGAAGCGAAGATCCCGGTTGCAAGCGCCCCCCAGATGCCGCCAACGCCGTGTACACCAACCACGTCCAGCGTGTCATCGAGGTGCAGCAGGTGGCGGGCCTGCACGGCAAAGTAGCAAAACGTGCCGGCGCCGATTCCGATAGCAATTGCCGGGCCGACGTCGACGAAGCCGGACGCCGGCGTGATCGCCACCAGACCGGCCACCGCTCCCGCGCCTGCGCCGACGACGCTCGCCTTCTTCGTCTGCCACCACCCGAGGATGAGCCAGGTGAACGCACCGGTCGCAGCAGCAACGTGCGTCACGACCAGGGCATTGACCGCCACGCCGTTGGCCGCCAGGGCGCTGCCAGCGTTGAAGCCGAACCAGCCGAACCAGAGAAGCGCCACGCCCAGGATCATCATCGAAACGTCATGCGGCTCCAGCGCCTCCTTGCCGAACTCGCGGCGACGGCCGTACATGATCGCGGCGACCAGCGCAGCGATGCCGGCGTTGATGTGCACGACGGTCCCGCCGGCGAAGTCCAGCGTCCCCAGGCTTCGCAGCCAGCCGCCCGGCGCCCAGACCCAGTGCGCAATCGGCGCGTAGACCAGCAGCGACCAGGCGGCCATAAAGAGCAAGAACGTGCTGAACTTGGCCCGCTCGGCGAAGGCGCCGGTGATGAGGGCAGGCGTGATTATCGCGAACATCATCTGGAACGCCATGAACGCCTCGTGCGGGACAGTCGATGAATAGTCGGGGTTCGGCGTCTGTCCGACGTGCCGCAGGAAAGTCCAGTCGAAGCCGCCGATAAGTCCCCAGTGGTCCGGCCCGAACGCCAGGCTGTACCCGACGACGACCCACAGGATGCTGACGATCGAGATTACGACGAAGCTGTGCATGATCGTCCCGAGAACGTTCTTGTCGCGCACCAGCCCGCCGTAGAAGAAGGCGAGGCCCGGCGTCATCAGCATGACGAGCGCCGCTGAGATGAGTACCCAGGCGGTATCTCCGGGATTGATTGCGGTTGGCATGGTCGCCCTCCTCTCAGCGGTATCTCTATACCCTGAGTCTAAAGGGCGAATGTTGCAGCCATATTACGACGCGATGAATTTGCGATTACGATGAGGAGTCAGGCGAGCGGCAGAAGCGATAGCCAACGTTGCGCACCGTCTCGATGAACGTGTGGCCGCTGGCCTCGATCTTGCTCCGCAGCCGCCGGATGTGGACGTCGACGGTGCGCGCGCCGCCGAAGTAGTCATAACCCCAGACTCTGTCCAGCAGCGCCTCGCGCGTGTAGACGCGGTCCGGGTTCGTCGCCAGAAAGCGCAGCAGCTCGTACTCCTTGAACGTCAGCTCCACGAGCACGCCGTCGACGAAGACGCGATAGCCCGCCAGGTCGATCGAAAGCGCCCCCTGCCGCAGCACCTCCGGCGAATCGATCAGCCCACGACTGTCCAGTAACCGTCGCAGCCGCAGCGACAGCTCGTTCGGCCGCAGCGGCAAAACCGCGAACTCGTCGATGCGCGGATCGAGAGGGCGCGCGCCAACCACATGCTCTGGGATCAGCCCCAGCAGCGGCGTCTTTTCCCAGCCGTCCGCCGCTCCCGCCAGTTCGTCCACCCCGCCGCCGTCCGAAAGGTCCACGACCACCGCCGCCGGCGCGGACAGGCCCAGAGCCTGGACGGCGTCCTCTCGCCGGTGCACCGTCACCTGGTAGCCGGCGTCCGCCAGCTCTCGCGCCAACTCGCGCACAGCTTCGCCCTCGCCGACCACAAGTATTGCCTGCATCAGACCGTCCTGGAGAATTCTCGGAACTGCCTAACATTACCGCAACAGCGCCGATAGTTCGAGCCCCCGCCCCCGACCCCCTAGTAGCTGCGTCTTCAACGCATTGAAGTCCGATTATCAACAACCGTCTTTCTGCGCTCGGGGTGGCCTCGCTTCGCTCGGCCCTCCCCCAGCGACGCACCTCTCCTGCGCCCAACGTGCCACCCGCAAGCCCTGCAGCAACGCCTTCGACGCAACGGCGTCCCATGACCTCGAGAGGTTCTTCTGCCATCGGGGTCGCCTCGCTTCGCTCGGCCTTCGGCCTTCCCCGAAAAACATCGTGAAAAAAGCAGCGTTGGGGGGCTTGACAAACGAAAGAAATGGCGATACTATCGTGATACATCGTTTTATATCGCGATACAAAGGAGACACGACCATGCAACGACACGGCTGGTTTGACCACGAGAGAATGCACGGCCGCCTCTTCGAGAGAGGCGACCTCAAGTACGTCATCCTCCAGCTCCTCAGCGAGCGCCCGGCTCACGGCTACGAAGTCATAAAGGCTTTGGAAGAGCGCTTCGGCGGCTACACCCCGAGCGCCGGCGCCGTCTACCCCACCCTCCAGATGCTCGAAGACATGAGCTACGTCACCCCCACTCCCCAGGACGGCAAGCGCGTCTACACCATCACCGACGAAGGCAAAGCCTTCCTCGAGCAGCAGAAGGAGGTCGTCGACGGCATCCGGGAGCGCACGAGCTCCTGGTGGAACCCGAATCTTCGCAACGAGCTGCACGAGATGAAGCACGACATCCACGACCTCATGGGCGCCATGCGACGGGGCAGGCCATTCTTCAGCGACCCGGAGACCGTCAAGCGCCTCCGCGCCGTCATCGAAAAAGCCCGCAACGAGATCGAGACCATCATCCGCGGCCAGGAAGCCAGCCAGTAGCCACGGCTTTCGGCGTAGGTTGAGAACGGATTATAATAGAATTCGATGCACTCAATTGAGGTTTCCGAGCTCCGGAAGAACTTTGGTCCAATCCCAGCGGTCGACGGCGTAAGCTTCAACGTCGAAGAAGGCGAAGTCTTCGGCTTCCTCGGCCCGAACGGCGCCGGCAAGACGACCACGATCAACATCCTCTGCACCCTCCTCCGCCCGACCTCCGGCAGCGCCAGAGTCGCCGGCTACAACGTCCTCACCCAGCGAAACGCCGTCCGCCAGTCCATCGGCCTCGTCTTCCAGGACCCCAGCCTGGACATTCAGCTCACCGGCTTGGAGAACCTGCGCTTCCACGCCCACGTCTACAACGTCCCCGGCACCGAGCGAAACGCCCGCATCGAAGAAGTGCTCCGCGTCGTCGAGCTCTGGGACCGGCGCAACGCCATCGTCAAGACCTACTCCGGCGGCATGAAGCGACGCCTCGAGATCGCCCGCGGCCTAATCCACCATCCGCGCGTCCTCTTCCTCGACGAGCCCACCATCGGCCTCGACCCGCAGACCCGCGACCACATCTGGACCCACATCCTCCATCTCCAGCAAAAGCATGAGATCACCCTTTTTATGACCACGCACTACATGGAAGAGGCCGAGCACTGCCGCCGCATCGCCGTCATCGACCGCGGCCAGATCGTCGCCCTCGACACGCCGGACGCCCTCAAGCGCATGGTCGGCGCCGACATCGTCAGCCTGCGCACGCCCGACAACGAGAAGGCCGCTGCCGACATCCGCGAGCGCTACGGCCTGGAGCCCCAGAGCCAGGACGGCCGCCTGCGACTGGAGGTGCCGGACGGCGCGGAGTTCATCCCGAGAGTCGTCCACGAGCTGGCCGTGCCCGTCGAGTCGGTCGACCTGCACCGGCCAACGCTGGACGACGTTTTCTTGAAGCTCACCGGCCACGTGATCCGCGACGAAGAAGCGGACCCGATGGCCAACGCCCGCGCCATGGGGCGCATGTGGAGAGGAGGACGGCGCTAGAATGGCAACTTACGCGCCAACCATGAACGGCCAGCCGGAGCGATACGCCGGCCTGGAGGCGAACCTCCGCGGCGTCTACATCATCTGGTACCGCAACGTCCTCCGCTACTCGCGCGACCGCGCGCGGATCGTCGCTTCCCTGGGGCAGCCGCTGCTCTTCCTCATAGTCTTCGGCGCCGGCCTCAGCGCGTCGCTGGGAGCCGGACTGACGCAGCAGCTAGGCAACGTCTCCTACGTTCGCTTCCTCTACCCCGGCATCATTTCGATGGCCGTCCTGTTCACCTCCATCTTCAGCGCCATGTCCATCGTCTGGGACCGCGAGTTCGGCTTCCTGCGCGAGCTGCTCGTCGCGCCCGTTAGCCGCGCCGCCGTCGTCCTGGGTAAAGCGCTGGGCGGCAGCACAATCGCCATGGCCCAGGGCGCCATCCTCATCGTCCTGGCGCCGGCCATCGGCGTTCACCTTAGCCCACTGCTCATCGCCGAGCTCCTGCCGCTGATGTTCCTCATCGCCTTCGCCATCACCTCCGTCGGCATCCTCGTCGCATCGCGGCTCCAGACGATGGAATCCTTCCAGATGATCATGAACTTCCTCGTCATGCCGATGTTCTTCCTGAGCGGCGCCTTCTTCCCGCTGCGACAGCTCCCCCGCTGGATGGCGGTCGTGACGCGCCTCGACCCCGCGGCCTATGGCGTCGACCCGCTGCGACGCCTGCTGCTCGGCTCGACGCTCGCGCCGGGGATCCAGATCGGCAATTATCACCTGGGGACGTGGGAAGACATCGGCATCCTGGTCGTCTTCGCCGCCGTCATGCTGCTCCTCGCCATGCGCTCCTTCGAATCGACCGAATAGCCCTTCGAACGATCTTATGTCCATCGTAGCCGAGGCTTTCCAGCCTCGGCGTCGCGCCGATCCTTCCCCTCCTCTACCCCATTTCCTCCAGGCGTTAACTTTTCTGCGAGCATAGCGTTCTCCTAATAAGAAAGCTCCCCGCCTTCATCCCAGGAGGACGCAGATGAAGCTCGCCCGCGCCTTGCCGCTCATCACCATCCTGTTAGCCGCGTTCGTCGGCACCGCCGCTCACGCCGCCGCGACCGCTCACGCCGCCATCCCGACGCCCACATCCGCGCCAACGACCACCCCTACAGCCCTGCCGTTCGCCGCGTTTTTCGGCTATGCCTACCTCGATGGCCAGATATCCAGTGGCCCGGTCACCGCCAGGATAGGTCACCAGACCTGCGGCACGGCGACAATCCTGCCGGCTTCAGAGGTCGGATATTCCTATCGACTGGAAATCGCCTCGGATGAGACTACCCCTGGCTGTGGACGGCCCGGCGCCCCGATAACCTTCTTCGTCGCGGGGCAGCAGGCAGCTCAGACAGGACTCTGGCAGCCGGACAGCGGGACCCCTCTCAATCTGGTCGCCGGGACGCCGTTCGCTGTGTTCGTCGGCAACCTGCCGCTCGATTCAGACTTCGAGTCCGCCCAACTGCGGGCGTTTTCAGGCTCTCAACCCTGCCGTCAGTTCTTCTCGACTCCCCAGGGCGGATACACGCTGAACGTGCTCGCAACTCCGGGCACCGGCTGCGGCACCGAAGGCGCACCGATAAACTTCAAACTGGTCGACAGCCAGGGAAACGTCGTCTCCGTCGCAAACGAAACCGCCACGTGGCACGCTTGGGACGGCAGCGTATCTGACGCTCAGCAGCTGAACCTCACCTTCGGGGCTTCCACATCCATCCGCGTCGGCAGCGTCGGGGAAGGACCGGAAAGCAGCGAGAGCCCCTGGCTTCGGCTGTCAGTCGGGCTCGCTCTGCTTGGCCTGGCGAGCGGCATCGGCGCATTCGCGCTCCGCAGGCGACCAAGGGCGCATTCATAGCCGCCTCCCAACGATCCCATGTAGGGGCGCATCGCGCCCAGTGCCGCGAGCCCCTTACAACCGCGCCTCCGATCTGCTACCCTGGCCTCGGACACCGCTTCGTCCCTCTGGCCGCTCGTCCCGACGGGCCCTTTCCAAAATCAAATGCACAAAACGCACCTTACCAGATTCGCAAACCCGATCATTTTCAAAAACAAAAACAAATCAGCCGACGCAACCCGCCCGTCGCCCTCTCCTTGCCCTGCTCCCCCAATTCCGCTAACATACTGCTGCAGCCTGCAAGCACAGGAGAATCCCCCCATGAAGGACTACAAGACAGAGGACATCCGTAACGTCGTCCTCCTTGGCCACGGCGGCACCGGCAAAACCACCCTCGCCGAGGCCATCCTCTTCGCCAGCGGCGCCATCAACCGCCTCGGCCGCGTCGAAGACGGCACCACCACCTCCGACTACGACCCCGACGAGGTCAAGCGCACCATAAGCATCAACCTCTCCCTCCTTCCCTGCGAATGGAAGGGCAAGAAGCTGAACGTCATCGACGCCCCGGGCTACGCCGACTTCGCCGGCGAGCTGCGCGCCGCCGTCCAGGCCGCAGACGCCGCCCTCGTCCTCGTCGACGCCTCCGCCGGCGTCGAAGTCGGCACCGAGACCTCCTGGGCCGCCGCCGATGCCCTCGACCTGCCTCGCGCCGTCCTCATCGACCGCATGGACCGTGAGAACGCCGACTTCGCCCAGGCGCTCGCCCAGGTGCAGTCCCACTTCGGCAAGAAGTGCGTCGCCCTCCAGCTTCCAGTCGGCGCCCAGGCCTCCTTTAGCGGCGTCGTCGACGTCCTCACAATGAAGGCTTATTCTGGCGAGAAAGGCACGGAGGGCGCCGTGCCCGACTCGCTGGCCGACCAGGCGACGCGCTACCGCGAGCAGCTTGTCGAGGCCGTCGCCGAGACCGATGACGAGCTCCTGACCAAGTACCTCGACGGCACCGCGTTGACTGAAGAGGAGCTGACGCGCGGCCTGCGCAGCGGCATCGCTTCCGGCTCCGTCGTGCCCGTGCTCGTCGGCGCGGCGGCGAAGAACATCGGCACGGCACCCCTGCTCGACACGCTTGCCGCCCACTTCCCCTCACCCAGGGAGCGCCCGCCCCTCAAGGCGAAGAACGCTTCGACCGGCCAGGAAGAGGACGTGAAGGCCGACCCCGCTGGCCCGCTGGCGGCCCTCGTCTTCAAGACCACCGCCGACCCCTACGTCGGCAAGCTCACCTACCTGCGCGTCTACTCCGGCATGCTCAAGGGCGACTCCCAGGCCTGGAACCCGAACAGGTCGACGATGGAGCGCATCGGCCAGCTTTTCATCGTGCGCGGCAAGGCGCAGGAGCCGATAGCCCAGCTCGTCGCCGGCGACATCGGCGCGCTCGCCAAGCTCGCGGAGACTTCCACCGGCGACACCCTGGCGTCGAAGGAGAAGCCGCTCGTCCTGCCGCCCATAACCTTCCCAACGCCCGCCTACAGCGCCGCCGTCCACCCGAAGACGAAAACCGACCTCGACAAGATGGGCAGCGCCCTCACCCGCATCATCGAGGAAGACCCGACGCTGCGCGTCCACCGCGACGCCGACACGAACGAGACGGTGATATCCGGCCTCGGCGAGCCGCACCTCGAGGTCACCGTCGAGAAGGTGCAGCGCAAGTTCGGCGTCGGCCTGGAGCTGACGACGCCCAAAGTGCCGTACAAGGAGACCATCACTGCGTCCAGCAACTCCGAGTACACGCACAAGAAGCAGACCGGCGGCCACGGCCAGTATGCCCGCGTGGCCATCAAGCTGGAACCCTTGCCGCGGGGCAGCGGCTTCCAGTTCGACGACAAGATCGTCGGCGGCGTTGTCTCGAGGACCTACATCCCGGCCGTTGAGAAGGGCGTCGTCGAGGCGATGCAGGAGGGCGTCATCGCTCACTACCCGCTCGTCGACGTCAAAGTGACGCTTTACGACGGCAAGGAGCACCCCGTCGACTCCTCGGAGATGGCCTTCAAAATCGCCGGCTCCGCGGCCCTCAAGCAGGGCGTGAACCAGGGCCGCCCTATTCTCGTCGAGCCGATCATGACCCTTCGCGTCACCGTCCCCGAGTCGAACACGGGCGACGCGATGGGCGACCTCAACAGCAAGCGGGCGAAAGTGCTGGGGATATCGCCGCAGGACGGCCACAGCGTCATCGAGGCGCTCGTGCCGCTGGCTGAGGTGCAGCGCTACGCCACGGACCTCCGCTCGATAACGCAGGGGCGCGGCCACTACGAGCTCGAGTTCGACCACTACGAGGAAGTGCCGGCCCACCTCGCGCAGAAGATCATCGACAAGGCAAAAGAGGAAACCAAGGCCTCCTGACGCCACGGCGCGACGCAAGCCTCGCCCGAATCACCGCCTGTTGATCTCGACTCATGTTGGGACTATTTTGAGGGGTAGCCCTTTTCCCGCCCAGCCATCGCGGCTGCCAGCGGCGTAACACGTTTGTAACAGAGGGTACCTACAATTCGGGAGGAATCCGGGCGTTGCGCCTCGGATTAGAGCGAGAGGAACGCTTCAATGGCTGATATCGTGATGCTCATCATCGTTACGAGTTTCATGGCGATTGCCGGCCTGCTCGTGTTCGCACTTGACCGCCTGTAGGAGTCAGGGATGAACTTCGATTACCTCATCGTGGGAATCATCTCTTTCCTCGTCCTCCTTTACCTGCTTTACGCGCTCATAAGACCTGAGAACCTATAGTGTCCATATTTGGGATTCTTCAGTTCCTCGCGCTATTCGCAGTCGTTGGTGCACTGGCGCGCCCCCTTGGCGCCTACATCGCCCATGTGTTCTCGAACGAAAGGACGCCCCTAGATCCCGTCCTTAAGCCGGTCGAGAAGGCGATCTACAGACTCATCCGCGTCGATCCGCGCCACGAATGCCGTTGGACCCGCTATACGCTGGACATGCTGCTGTTCAACTTCTGCGGCATCATCATCGTGTACATCATCCTGCGCCTGCAGCACTTCCATCCCTGGAATCCCCTCGACGCGCCCGGCATGCGCGCCGATCTCGCCTTCAACACGGCGGTCAGCTTCGTAACCAATACGAACTGGCAATCGTACGTCCCGGAGACGGCCGCGAGCTACCTCTCGCAGATGATGGCCTTCACCTGGCAGAACTTCGTCTCGGCGGGGACCGGCATTGCCGTCGCAATGGCGCTCATCCGAGGGCTGACGCGCCGGTCGGCGGAGAACGTGGGAAACTTCTGGTTCGATCTCACGCGCTCCTGCCTATGGATTCTGCTCCCCCTTTCGGTTGTTATCGGCATTTTCTTTATGGCGTCCGGGATGGTACAAACGCTCGCCGGCCCGGCAGTCGTGAAGACGGTCGAAGGGGCGACTCAAACCATCGCGCGCGGTCCAGTGGCGTCGCAAGAGGCGATCAAGCTGCTGGGCACGAACGGTGGTGGCTTCTTCAACGCCAACTCCGCCCACCCGTTCGAGAATCCGACTCCACTGACCAACTTCATCGAAGTGGTGGTCCTTCTTTCGATCCCGGCGGCGCTCACGTACACCTTCGGACGCTTTGCTGGCAACCAGCGGCAGGGCTGGGCGCTCTTCCTGGCGATGGCGGCAATTTTCGCCCTCTCGCTGGGCATTATGACCTGGAGCGACCAGGTCGGAAACCCCAACATCGCCAACGCCGGCGTCACGCAGGCGGCGAGTTCGAGCCAGGCGGGCGGCAGCATGGAAGGCAAGGAGGTCCGCTTCGGCACTTATGGCACGGAGCTCTTCGCCAACGCCACAACCGTCACCTCTTGCGGCGCCGTCGATGCTTCGATGGACAGCATGACGCCGCTGGCCGGCGGCACCGCCATGCTCAATATCGCCATCGGCGAGAACATCTTCGGCGGCGTCGGCACCGGCATCATGTTCATGCTTGTCTTCGCGATCCTGTCAGTGTTCATCGCCGGGCTCATGGTCGGTCGCACGCCAGAGTACCTCGGCAAGAAGATCCAATCGACCGAGATGAAGCTGATAATGATTGCGATCCTCGTTCACGAAACCAGCATCCTCGGCTTCAGCGCGCTCTCGGCGACGGCTGGGTCAGGCGTGGCGGGGATTCTGAACGCCGGCCCGCACGGCCTCTCCGAGATCCTCTACTCGGCGACCTCGGCAACTGGCAACAATGGCAGCGCTTTCGCCGGGCTGGCCGCGAACACCACCTTTTACAACGTTGTGCTGGGCATGGCGATGCTGATCGGCCGGTTCGTCTGGCTCGTCCCGATGATCGCGGTTGGCGGAACGATGGTGAAGAAGACGCCCGTGCCGGAGTCGGCCGGAACCTTCCCCACGACTGGCATCCTCTTCATCGGCCTGCTAGCAGTGGCCGTCATCGTCGTCAGCGCCTTGACGTTTTTCCCCGTATACGCTTTGGGACCGATTGTGGAGCACTACCTCATGCAGGCGGGGACGCTCTTCTGACGGGAGATGTGATGGAAGACCCGGAGCAACCAGGCACCAGCGTCGTGGAACAGCCCGCACCCGAAGTCGCAGAGCCGAAGCGTCGGCGGCGCCAGACCGTGCCGCTCTCCACCCTCGTTGGTGAGGGTAGCGTACAGGCGTTCCGCAAGCTGGATCCTCGCTCGATGATGCACAACCCAGTCATGTTCGTCACCGAGATCGGCAGCGTTATCTCAACCTTCTATTTCATCAAGGCAGTCATCCGGGGCGGACCTGACATCGCTTTCATAGGCGCCATAGCCCTCTTCCTCTGGATCACCGTCCTATTCGCCAACTTCGCGGAAGCCGTCGCGGAGGGTCGGGGCAAGGCGCAGGCGGCCGAACTGCGCCGGATGAAGACCGAAACGATGGCGAACCGCATAGTGGACGGCAAAACGGAGGTGGTTCCAGCTAGCAAGCTGCGTAAGGGTGACGTTGTGGAGGTTTGCGCCGGTGAGATCATCCCCAGCGACGGGGAGGTCATAGAAGGCATAGCATCCGTCGACGAGTCCGCCATCACCGGTGAGTCCGCGCCCGTAATCCGCGAGAGCGGCGGTGACCGCAGCTCGGTGACCGGCGGCACGCGGGTCCTCTCGGACGAGATAAAGGTGCGTATCTCCGCGGAGCCCGGGCAGACCTTCCTTGATCACATGATCGCCCTGGTTGAAGGGGCCGCGCGACAGAAAACCCCGAATGAGATCGCGCTCAACATCCTTCTCGCGGGGTTGACCTTCCTCTTTGTCCTCGTCGTCCTGACGCTGCAGGCCTACGCCATCTACTCCGGCGCCGGCGTCTCGGTGATTGTGCTGCTAGCGCTTCTCGTCTGCCTTATGCCTACCACGATCGGCGGGCTGCTCTCCGCGATCGGCATTGCCGGCATGGACCGGCTCGTCCAGCACAACGTCCTTGCGATGTCCGGTCGCGCCGTCGAGGCGGCCGGCAACGTCAACACGTTGCTCCTCGACAAGACCGGCACGATAACGCTCGGAAACCGACAGGCTTCCGAGTTCATCCCCGTCGGAGACTACTCGGAATCGGATGTGGCCGATGCTGCGCAGCTCGCCTCGCTCAGCGACGAAACGCCGGAAGGACGCTCGGTCGTCGTTCTTGCCAAGCAGTTCGGCTTCCGGGATAGGCGCATTAGCGAGTCGGAGGCGACTTTCGTGCCGTTTTCGGCGCAGACGCGCATGAGCGGCATCGACTGGAACGGCGAGCAGATACGCAAGGGCGCCGCCGACGCGGTCGAGGAGTGGATCCGTGACCATGGAGGCATCATCCCGCCGAACCTCAGCTTGATCACGAGCAACATCTCGCGCGCCGGCGGCACGCCGCTGGTCGTAGCGCGCGACAGGAACATCATCGGCGTTATCCACCTGAAGGACATCGTGAAGGGCGGGATCAGAGACCGCTTCGAGCAGCTGCGCAGGATGGGCATCCGAACAGTCATGATAACGGGCGACAACCCGCTCACGGCTGCGGCCATCGCCCAGGAAGCGGGCGTCGACGACTATCTGGCGCAGGCCACGCCCGAGAAGAAGATGGAGCTAATCCGAGGCGAACAGGCCCAGGGGAAGCTGGTCGCCATGACCGGCGACGGCACAAACGACGCTCCCGCCCTAGCTCAGGCGGATGTCGGCGTGGCGATGAACACGGGAACAATCGCCGCCAAAGAAGCCGGCAATATGGTTGACCTCGACTCCAATCCGACCAAACTCATCGAGATCGTCGAGATCGGCAAGCAACTGCTCATGACCCGCGGCGCCTTGACAACCTTCAGCATCGCCAACGACGTGTCCAAGTACTTCGCCGTCATCCCTGCCATGTTCGCTGGCACTTACCCGGAGCTTCGACACCTGAACATCATGCATCTGCACTCCCCGCACAGCGCCATCGTTTCGGCCGTGATCTTCAATGCCGTGATCATCGTTGAGCTGATCCCTCTGGCGCTGCGCGGCGTGGCCTACAAACCGCTGGGAGCGGCAGCCGTGCTGCAGCGAAACCTGTTTATCTACGGGCTCGGGGGGCTGATTGTGCCCTTCATTGGCATAAAGATATTCGACTTGATTCTCACGGCCCTGCACGTGATGAACTAGGATGACAGCTATGTGGAGAAGTACGCTAGTCGCCGTCAGGCTCTCAGTCATAACGCTGGTGATCTTTGGCGTCCTTTATCCCCTTGCCATGACCGGTCTCGCCCAGATAGCCTTCCACGACAAGGCGAATGGGAGCCTGATCCAGCAGAACGGTCAGGTCGTCGGTTCGCAGTACATCGGGCAGCAGTTCGATGGCCCTCAATACTTCCATCCGCGCCCGTCGGCGGCCGGGAACGGCTACGACCCGCTCTCATCCGGCGCCTCGAACCTGGGGCCGACAAGTCTTACGCTGATCGACAGGATTCGCGACGATGTGACGAAGGTTCTGGCAGAAGATCCGGGACTCAGGATGGGAAAGATACCCGTAGATATGGTGACCGCCTCAGGCAGCGGCCTTGACCCCGACATCACGCCCGCGAATGCGGAGGCTCAGGCGCCACGCGTGGCCCAGGCGCGCAACACAAGTCTCGACGATGTCATGCGGCTGGTGCAGCAGAACACCGCCAACCGCGACCTGGGCTTCCTCGGCGAGAAGCGCGTCAACGTATTGGAGCTCAACCTGGCGCTGGATAGAGACAGTAGCGGCCATTCCCAATGACGGACGACGAAGAGAAGAAGGACGGCAACTCGAAAAAGGCCGCCCGCGGCAGGCTCAAGGTCTTCCTTGGCGCCGTGCCCGGCGTCGGGAAGACGTACCGAATGCTCGCTGAAGCCCACCGTCGCTGTTCCCGCGGCGAGGATGTCGCCATCGGGCTTATCGAGGCGCATGGACGGCCTGCCACCACAGAGCTCCTGAAAGGGCTGGAGGAGATACCGCTAAAGGCCATCGACTACCGCGGCCGCACCTTCTACGAGCTGGACACAGACGCCGTGCTCAAGCGCCGTCCCGAGTGGGTGCTGATCGACGAGCTCGCTCATACGAACGTGCCGGGAGCCGCGCACGAAAAACGCTGGCAGAGCATCGAGGAGCTGCGCGACGCCGGCATCAACATCATCACCACCGTGAACGTTCAGCACCTGGAGAGCCTGAACGACGCGGTGGCAGACATCACGGGCGTGAGAGTGCGGGAAACAGTGCCCGACTGGGTGGTCGACTCGGCCGACGAGATCGAGTTGGTCGACCTGACGCCGGACGCAGTCATCAACCGGCTTAAGCGCGGCGACATCTATCGCGGGGAAAGTATCCCTCAAGCGCTTCAGAACTTCTTCAAGAAAGGGAACATCGTCGCGCTGCGGGAGCTCGCGCTGCGCCAGACGACAATGGACGTCGACCAGCAGCTTCAGGCGCTCGTGCCAACGCCTGCGGGGCCAGGTCCGGCGAAAGCGGTGCGCGACAGAGTGGTCGTTTGCGTGTCTCCAAAAGATGTGTCTTTCAAGCTTGTCCGCCGCGGCTATCGCCTGGCGCGTCGAATGGAAGGGGAACTCGTCTGCCTGCATGTGAGGTCATCTGACCGCCCGCTCAACGACGGCGAGGAGGCGCTGCTTCGCGACATATTCACACTAGCTCGTAATCTCGGCGGCCAGATCGTTGAGCTTGAAGGCGATTCGGTGGCTGAGCAGCTTGTCAACTACGTTAACACAAACAAGACGACTATGGTGGTCATGGGCAAGTCCGCTCCCAGCCGCTGGGAGGAGATCGTGCGCGGCTCGCTCGTGACGCGATTGATGCGCGAGACGAACGAGATAGATATCGTCGTCGTTGCGGACAGTAGCCCTGAACAGTCCGCCTAGAGCCTCTCGAAACCCTCACGGCACGCCTCGATTTCTTCCGACTCCTGCCGATTATCTATTAGGACAACCTAACTGCGCCTGCTGCCTTGGCTCGCGAGTAATTCCTTGACTTAAGGCGGCGCTGTGAGGGACAATTAGGATGTCCTAAGTGAATGACTGCAATGATTGAAGAGAGACCAGAGGAATACCTCAAGGTCATCGGCCTTGCGGTCGAGCAGGGCGAGGAGGTTACTACTTCCTACCTCGCTTCACGGCTCGGTCTCTCCATGCCGTCGATAACCCAGATGCTGCGACGCCTTAGCGCCAGAGGGCTTATCGAGCATGCGCCGCGTTCCTCCGTCCGCCTCACGCCCGAAGGCCAGCGGCTGGCCAACTCGCTCATACGCCGGCATCGGCTCTGGGAGAGCTTCCTCGTACGCTTCCTCGGCTTTTCCTGGGACGAGGTCCACGAGGAGGCCGGCCGGCTGGAGCATGCCACCTCGCCCGCCCTGGAGGAGAGGCTCGTCGATTTTCTTGGCGACTTGGCGTCCTGTCCTCACGGACACGCCATACCCGGCCGCAACGCGGACATCTCGACATCAGTTCTACCGCTGAGCCGCTTCGAACAAGCGGGGACGGCCCGAATCGTCCGCATTCACGACGAAACACCGGAGTTCCTGCGGCGCCTCGCTCGCCTGGATGTCCGGCCTGATCGCATCATCGAAGTTGAGAGCGTCAGCGCAGAGGATGGCTCCGCGTGGGTCCGGGTGGACGGCAAGTTGAAGGAGGTGGCCGGCAATCTCGCCAGCAGCGTGATGGTTGAGCGACTGGCGGACGTCCAGGCAAGGGGTGGTGAATTGTGAAACGCGTTGAAGTAGCCGTTCCCGTAGGCTCGTTGAGGCCCGGCGAAGAAGGAACGAATCGTGGCTCTTTCCGGCGGACGCGCGTTCCAGGCGCGCTGCCTGGCGCTTGGCTGCGTGCCCGGCACCACAATCAAAATGGAGCGGAACCGGGGCCACGGGCCCGTCGTGATCGTCGTTCGCGGCATGCGTCTCGCCCTGGGTCGCGGTGAATCGATGCACCTTACCGTTATCAGCAAGGATCCGCCGCCGTGACCACGGTCTCAGTCTCGACACTGACGGTTGCTCTTGCCGGTGCACCAAATACCGGCAAGAGCACAGTCTTCAACGCCCTGACAGGCTTGAAGCAGCACACCGGGAACTGGCCGGGAAAGACTGTTGAGAGAAAGACCGGCGTCTACCGGCGCAACGGCACCGTCCTCTCCCTCGTCGATCTGCCGGGCAGCTACAGCCTCTCGGCCAGCTCCGCGGAAGAAGAGGCGGCCAGAAACTACCTGGCGACTGAGCGGCCGGACGTGGTGGTGGCGGTCGTCGATGCTTCTGCTCTGGAGCGCAACCTCTACCTCGTGCGCGAGCTGCTGGAGCTGGGTCTGCCCACCATCGTCGCTCTGAACATGATAGACGTGGCGCGAGCCGCTGGCATGGATATCGACGTCGGTCACCTGGGGTGCCTGCTCGGCGTGCCTGTCGTGCCGATGGTCGCCAGGCAAGGAAAGGGCATCGATGACCTCATCGCCGCCATCGAACGGGCGGGAACGACGGGCTCCACCGCGAGTGTCGCGCCCCTGCCTCTGGAACCGGACACCGCGCTGCGACTCGACGCGCTCGACCAGGCGCTCCCCGCCGCCCCCGACCTGCCTTATCCGCGTCATTGGCTGCTGGTCAAGCTTCTCGAAGGCGACAGTGCGCTGGCAAAGGCCGTCATGGCGCAGGCGCCCCCGGAAACCCATGCCCTTCTGAAAGAGACGGTGCATCATCGCGACGGGACGGCGATAGAGATCGCCGGCCATCGCTATGACTGGGCCGCTACCATATACAAAGAGACAGTCCGGCGTGAAAGGCACGACTCGTCTTGGTCGGTGCGAGCCGACCATATCCTAATGCACCCAATCGGCGGCGTGCTGGCGTTCGTTGCCGTCGTCTTCGGCGTGTACTGGCTGATCTTCAGCGTCGCCGTGCCCTTGCAACGTCTTCTCGACAACAGACTCGTCGGCGGCAGCGCGACTCGCGTGGATAGCTGGCTGGCCGGCTGGCCGCACTGGAGCGTCAGCCTCATCAGCGACGGCCTGATCGGCGGCGTGGGCACAGTCCTCACCTTCATCCCCATCCTGGCGATCCTATTCTTCGCGCTGACCATTCTCGAGGATATCGGCTACATGGCGCGGGCCGCCTTCGTGATGGACCGCTTCATGAACCTGATCGGCCTGCGGGGAAAGTCGTTCCTGCCGCTGTTCGTCGGCTTCGGCTGCAACGTGCCGGCCATCAGCGGCAGCCGCATCATCGAATCGCCCCGCGCGCGCCTGACAACCATCCTGGTTGCGCCGCTCGTGCCCTGCTCTGCCCGCATGGTGGTCATCGCCCTGCTCACGGCCGCCTTCTTCGGGAGCGCCGCCGCGTTCGTCGCCTGGGGAATGGTCATGGTGAACCTCCTGGTGCTGGCGATCGTCGCACTGCTCATCAGCCGGCTCCTATTCCGCGGCCACGAATCGTCCTTTATCATGGAGGTGCCGCGCTACCACGTCCCGAACCTGCGCTCCATTCTGCTAACGACGCTCGCGCGTCTGCGAAGCTTCATCACCCTGACTGGCACCGTCATCCTGGTCGTCTCGCTGGTGGTGTGGGCGCTTGCCAACTTCCCCAGCGGCGGAATCGACGCCAGCCTCCTGGGACACATCGGACGCGGACTCGCGCCGATTGGCAGCTTGATGGGCCTGGACTGGAAGGCGATGGTCGCGTTGCTCACCAGCTTCGTCGCCAAGGAGCAGACGATCGCCACTTTCGGCGTCCTGCTGGGCAGCAACGGTGATGCCGGTCTGCGAGCCTCGCTAACCGCAATCATGACGCCGGCGGCCGCGCTGGCCTTCATAGCGCTTCAGATGCTGTTCATCCCCTGCGCGTCGTCCACGGTCACGCTCTTCCGGGAGACGCGGAGCTGGCGCTGGACGGGATTCGCGGTAGGCTACATGCTCGTCGTGTCGTTCGGCGTCGCGATCCTCATCTATCAAACGGCGCGGCTGTTCGGTCTGGGGGCCTGACGATGCTGAAACGACTCCTCGCCCTTCTCGCCGACGGCCAGACCTGGTCCAACGAATCGCTGGCGCGGGCGCTGGGCGTCCCATCGCCCATGGTCGACGACCTCCTGGCGCGACTTGTAAGCGAAGGCTACCTGAGTTGCGCTTCCATCGGGATGTCCGACGCATGCAGCGGCTGTGCCTGGCGTTCGCCGGCCTGCTCCGAAGCCTCGCGCCCGGCCGTCTGGCAGCTCACCGACAAGGCGCGGCGCCTGATCTCCGTCACGACGGGCTAGCTTCTGACGTTCCCCTCGCACTGCATCCTGGCGGTCAGCGCGGCGCCCAGCGCTCCCAGTGCTTGCGGCCCCTCTGGCACCGTCAGCTCGACGCCAAGCCTTCTGGCCAGAAGTTCGCGCAGACAAACGTTCAAGGCGCCACCACCCCCAAAAACGACTCGCTCACGCACCCCAACCCGCCTGCACATGCCACCGATCCGCTGAGCAATGGCCTCATGAATGCCGAGGGCTATGGCCCGGCTGTCTTCTCCCCTGGCTATGAGCGACACCACCTCCGACTCAGCGAAGACGGTGCACAGGCTGCTGATCGCGACTCTCGTAGACGCCTCAAGCGCCAGCCCGCCAAGCGACGACATATCAACGTCCAGCGCTTGCGCCATCACCTCCAGGAAGCGACCCGTGCCCGCCGCGCAGCGATCGTTCATCGCGAACTTCTCCACCGATCCATCGCTTGCCAGCAGCGTGACCTTGCAATCCTGCCCACCAACGTCGACCACGCTTCGACAATCCGGTTCGAGGTGACGCGCGCCGACAGCGTAGGCCGTTATCTCGGAGACCGCGGCGTCGGCGAGGAGTCCCTCGATCGAATGCCTTCCGTAGCCGGTTGCGACCAGACGCTCATGCTTCCGCCCATCCAGCAACTCGCGGCAACGCCCGGCAGGATCCGGGCCCGTGTCGATGATCCGCGACCTTGCCGACTCTCCGTCCAGCTCCGTGAGGACGATGGTGCGCGACCCAACGTCCAACCCGGCATACGTCATCGCCGGATCATCTCCAGGAACGCATCCACCCGCGTCTGAAGCGGCCCGACATCCTCGTCGCTGTAGTCGGTCTCGATCCGCAGCAGCGGGATTCCTTCCGAAGCAAGCCTCCGCTCGACCTTCACCGCCTCGTTGGCAAACGTGTGGCAGAACTGGAGCGCGTAGTGGACCACTCCATCCGCCGACCAGCCTCGCGCCAGGCTGACGATGTCATCCAGCCGCTCATTGTTCGGCGTGAAGCAAGCGCAGTGGATGTCGAGCTGTCGCTCGGCGATTGCTGCGAGCTGCCCTCCAAGCGTGGCATCGTTCGCGGGCGTCAGCTTGTCGAAGTAGCGCGTGCCCGTGCATGACTCCTCACCGACAACGACGGCGCCGCTCTTTTCCAGCAAGTCGTGCAGCTTCCAGTTCGGCACCGCCATCGGACTCCCCGATACAAGGATGCGAGCCGCGTCCTTCGGCGCAATGCCTTCACCCGCGGCGACCCGGGCGTCCAACTCGTCGCAAAGAGCGTTCAGCTTCTCTGTAAAGCGCTGGTTGTCATCGTAGAAGGCGATCTGCGTAATCAGCAGCGCGTCGAGGCCGCTGATAGGCGCTGGCCGCGCCTTTCGCAGCGCGTGGAGCCGCTTCAGCGCCCGCCGCTTCCCTTCGACGATCCTGGTTGCGCTTGCCAGACTATCTGCGGTGATCTCTCGTCCCGTTTCCTTCTCCAGTCGCAGCCTGAATGTATTCAGCTCGTCGAGAAAGAGCGCGCGACCCAGCGTCGTCTTCTTCTGCGGCACTTCCAGGACGTGCATGGGGTGCAACTCCCCGAGGAGCTCATACATCTTCTTTTTGCCGTCGCAGGTCGTCTCGCCAACGACGAAATCACTGGACTGGATGTAGGGACACGTACGATTGACCTTGAAGCCGAACGACGACTTGACCAGCGGACAGGTATTGCGTGGAAGAACCTCTTCCGCGTCCGGCACCGCGAACTGGGCGCCGGCGCAGAGGCCGACAGGCACGGCGCCGGCCGCAAGAACGACATCCTCCGGGACAAAGACGCAGTACAGCCCGACGACCTTCCCGCCTGCGGCGCGATAGTCCGCCAGCTCTTTGACTCGCAGGCCGTGAATCTCACTGACCACGAAATCGAAGTACTCCATCGCCTTGGGACGGCCCTCTTGGCGAAGGAACATTTCACCGTACATCGCGGAAAGACCGCCCAACAATTCGTCGTGCCTTTGGAGGTCAAGGCCGAGCCCCGACCACATTTCTCGATAGTCAGTCATACTGATTCTCCTTTTCTTCGATCTGGAATGCGGGATTGGCGACGAATCATCTGCCGGACGTGGCGGCAGGCCGCGCAAGGCAGCAGCGCACAGGCATACGAGACCACTGGCTCGCGAAGTGGCTCGACCGACCCTGGGATTGGGAACTAGTGTTGGGGGTTATCGACAGGGTGCGGCAGAAGCGATGACGGGCGCAGAACCTGTGCCACGTCCGGGCAGACTCAGGTGAAGCAGCGCGATGGTGTCATCGGCTTCACCCCCTTCCGCCATGCCGCTGCGGGCGTCCGCTTGTGCTTTCGAGTAGTCAATCGAGGCAATCGGCCGCTCTTTGGAATCCTCTTGCGTGACCGCTATCCTACAGTCGATCGGCGGCAATGGGCAAACGCGCGTCCTCCGTCACATGCCCGAAGAAAGCGGAAGCTGATGCCAGTGTTCCGTCACAAGCGGGTGATCGCCGGTGATGTTGCAACTGCCACGTGCGATGTCCGGATTCTCACAGGCGCAGACGACGACTTCAACACCATGTTCCATAGCGGTTTGAGCCGTGCGCTCAAACAACTCCAACCGTCGTTCGCGCGGCAGCTTGCACGTATACGTCTGGTAACCCTCAGACGCGCGCCGGCCCTCCGGAAACTCGGCCAGGAGCCGGCGAAGCGTTTGCCGGTCGCGAACGCTTCTCTGCAGTGAGAACACAATCGCGGGCCGCAGGAAGAGCGCGTCGATTGCTGCCCGGCGGACGCCAACGCGAGCGAGGGCAGCGAACAGAGAGCCCAGCGTCTCAAAGTCGTCCGTTACTGTCGGGATAATCGGATCGATACGCGCCTCGGCCGGTATGCCCGCCTCGACTAGCCTTTCGAGCTGCCACAGACGCCGGCCCGGGCTCGCAGCGCCGGGCTCGAACAGCGCCGCAAAGGACGCAGCCAGAGAGATAATCCCAATCTGCGATCTCACAAGGCTCGCATTCTCGCAGACAAGGTCCAGCAGATGGTTTGGAATGTGACCCTTGCTGACGAAGGAGACGCCGATGCCCTGGTCCAGCAGGAAACGGATAATCGCCTCCGCTAACTCAAGCACTTCCGGCGCCGGTTGGAAGAGATCGCTCGATGGGCTAAAATACACGGCCTTGGGCTTCGTCCGTCGCCTCGCCAGCTCGTCTTGCAGCAGATCCAGCGTGTTCGCATACAGGATGATCCTCCCTTCGCCGGGGTACTGACGATAGCTTCGGGCATAACAATAGAGACGGCCGTGCAGGCAGCCGGCGGTGAGGTTGATGGTCGGCACTTTGCTGAGGCAGGGAAGGGCTGAGGGCGTCAAGACAGCCGATTTGCGCTTCGCCCTGACGAGCAACGTCATCTTCTCCCGTCGAGTCAGGGCCGGCTCGATCTCGCCCTCGAATCCCGCCATGCGCTAATAATAGTACGTATGTTCTTCACGAGTCAAGGCTGCTGAATGGACTCTGGCCCAACAATGTGCGCGCCGTTACATTCTCGAAACACACTGACGAGAGGCATTTGGCGATAATAGGACTGTTCGAAAAGAAAGCGGAGTAAAAGCCGATCGATTCATGGCAACGCTGGACGAACCGTACGAGCGCAAGCGTCCCCTCGAAAGGATAGCCGCTCTTCCCGCCATCTCCCTCCACGCCGCCTCGCTCATCGGCGTTCTGAGCCTCGCGGCCGTCCTCTACATGTGGAACCTGACCGACAACGGCTATGGCAACACGTTCTATGCGGCGGCCGTCAGGAGCATGACCGAAAGCTGGCACAACTTCTTCTTCGCCTCGTACGACCCGGGCGGGTTCATCACGGTGGACAAGCCGCCCGTCTTCCTCTGGTTCGGCGCGGCCTTCGCACGCATCTTCGGCTATTCGAGCTGGTCGATCCTTTTCCCCAGCGCTCTCGCCGGCGTTGCCAGCGTTGCCCTGCTCTGGCTGATCGTGCGCCGCTATTTCGGCCTGACTGCTGCCACGATCGCCGGCCTGGTCCTCGCCCTGACGCCCATAACCGTCGCCGTCAACCGCCTCAACCTGCCTGAGCCATTCCTCATGCTCGCACTCATCGGCGCCGCCGGCGCGGTTCTCCGGTCCCTGGAGAGCCGCCGCTGGTGGGCCTGGACCGCGCTCGCCGGCTTTCTTGTCGGCCTCGCCTTCAACATCAAGATGCTTGACGGCTGGATTCCCGGGCCAGCGCTCGCGATGGCACCGGTCGTTGGCATGGCGGCCCTAACGAGAGCCTCAATCCGCCGGCTGGCGGGACAGCTCGTCGTCCTTGGCCTGGTGACGCTGGTCGTCTCCGCCTCCTGGATGGTCGTCGTCGACGCCTGGCCGGCTTCGCAACGACCCTACATCGGCGGCAGCACGAACAATACCGTCTTGAACCTGGCCCTCGGCTACAACGGCTTCGGGCGAATGGACGGCACGAACCAGGGCGGCGGAGCCCCCGCCAACGTCAGTATTCCCAGGCCCACCTTCAACCAGAACCGGAACGTCCCGAATGGTGGATCGCCGTTCGGAGCTGGACCCGCTGCACCGCCGGGCCAGATGCCCGGAACGGCGAACGGCCCGCGAAGCCAGCCGCCTAGTCCTAGGAACAACGGCGGCGGAGCGTTCGGCGCATTCAGGGGCGCCGGCGGCATCATAGGCGGCATTCCAAGCATGTTCCGGATGTTCGACCAGGCGAACGGCGGCCAGATCGGCTGGCTGCTGCCGTTCGCTGTCTTCGGCGGGCTCATCGCTTTCTGGCACTGGCGCCGCGACCCGCTGCGACGCGCCTTCGCAGCGTTGTTCGTGGGCTGGATCATCCTGTACGCCGGCGTCTTCTCCTACGCCCAGGGAATCTACCACAGCTACTACACATCGGCGTTGGCGCCCGGTGTTGCGGCAGCAGTCGGCGTAGGCGCCGTCGCGGTGGCGGGAGCCGTTCGCCGCGACCGACGCTGGCTGCTGGTTGCCATTGGGCTGGTTGCGGTGACGCTCTGGACGCAGCTCAACATCGAAAGCCGAACGCCGGACTTCTACGGCTGGGTTCGGCCGCTCACCGTCATCACAGCGCTGGTCAGCATCGCGACCATCGTCATGCTCACTCTGCGACGGCGCCCCGCAATCACCGGCATTTCGATCAGCCTCGTCGGGCTGCTGCTTCTGCCCGGGGCCTGGTCGGTGAGCCAGGCGGCGAATCCATCGCTTAACACGACCCTGCCGCAGGCGGGACCGCAGCAAGGCGCTTCAGGCTCGACCTTCGGCTCGCAGGCGTTCGACAGCGGCACTGCACAGCTTGCGACCTGGCTAAGAGGGCACAACGACCCCTCCGCAACCTGGCAGCTGGCCGTAACAAGCTCTCAGAACGCTTCCAGGCTCATCGCGCAGTACGACATCTCCGTCATGGCGATGGGCGGCTTCATGGGGACGGATAACGCAATATCCATAAGTCGCTTTGCCGACCTCGTGCAGTCAGGCGCGATTCGCTACGTGCTGACCAACGATCGAGGCGGATTCGGCATGCCCTTTGGGACAACGCGGGGCGCTCGGTCCGGCCGTTCGTTCAGCGGCGGAGTGACGGCGCTTCCCACTTTCTCGGGATGGATGACGAGCCCCACAGAGGTGATGGCAGCGGTCCAGAACGCCTGCACGCCCGTCAGCGACGCTCCGTCCAGCTACCAGGGCGTTCTCTACGACTGCGCCGGCCAGGCGACCGCGCTGCACCAGCTAGCGCCCTGACAGTGAGGCGTAACAATTGTTACAATTCCGCAACCACTTCGCGACCGACTCAAGGCTAACCTTATTTTGTATGGAAGGCCTCAAGGGTAGCGCCGGGCGATTCAGCGACCAGCCCGTCGCAGGGAGGAGCAGACGATGACCAACGCAGAAGAAGACTACGATGACTTTCTAGACGAAGGCGGCCATCGCTGGCGCAAACGACTCATTCTTTCCCTGGTCGCAGGACTCTTCGTCATCGCCATCGCGACGGCAGTTTGGGCCGTCTTCCTGCGTGACGGCGGCTCTACGGCCGCCCAGACGCAGACGGCCAAGGTCACGCGCGGCACGATCACGAAGACGATAACCACCAGCGCGACGGCAGCCTCGCAATCCACGGCCAACCTCTCGTTCGGCCAGTCAGGTCTAGTCACAGCGGTGAACGTGAAGGTCGGACAGGCCGTCAAGCAGGGGGACATTCTTGCCCAAATGGAGTCGCAATCGCTTCAGGACGCCGTCACCAAGGCGCAGGTCAGCCTCACCGAAGCTCAGACGAAGCTGAACACGATGCTCCAGGGCAGCACTGCCGACGAGCTCGCTTCCGCCGACCAGGCCGTCACCCAGGCGCAATCCAACCTCGACAAGGCCAACACCGCCCTCAACGACCTTTACAACCCTACCAGCGATAGCATCAGTTCCGCCCAGCAAGCCGTGCTTTCGGCTCAGTCGGCTCTGACGAAGGCGCAGCAGGCACGCTCGGCGCTCGACACGAACTACAGCGACAGCAAGGACGCCGCGCAGACAGCCGTCGACAACGCGAAGAACGATCTGGCAACCGCAGAGGCGAAACTCCAGGGCGCGGAGCTCGCCTGCCCAGACGTGTCCCTCTCGGTACCTCTGACTTCATCGGACCGGAGCACCCTGAACGGCATCGTCGCCAGCACTCCGGCCGCGTCCTCAGCCACACCTGACGCGACGCCGGGCGTCTGCACCGTTTCCGCTGCCTCCGCCATTCTGACAGCAAACTCCGCCTACGTTACGGCCGATAGCGCGTACCAGACTGCCAAGGACAATCTCGACAAGCTGGGCGACGGCCCCGACGCGAACGACGTGTCCGTAGCGGACGCCAACGTCCAATCGGCGCAGCTTGCGCTGCAATCGGCGAACGACAAGCTGGCGGCGCTCAGCAACCCCTCGGCTGACGACGTGAGCCAGGCGCAGCAAGCGGTGCAGTCGGCCCAGGACGCCCTCACTGCCGCCCAGACCAAACGCGACACCACCTACCAAGGCTCCACGCCAGCAGATATCCAGTCGCAGCAAGACCAGATCACGCTGGACCAGATCGCCGTGAACGAGGCGAAGAAGAACCTGGAGAACGCGGAGATCATAGCCCCGTTTGATGGGACGGTCGCGGCCCTCAACGTCAACGTTGGCGACACTGTGGGAGGCGGTTCGTCGTCGAGCGCGTCGAGCAGTTCGAGTTCGGCAATCGTCCTCAACACGCCCAACGCGCTCGTCCTGAACGTGAGCATCGGCGAAACGGACATGCCGAACGTCAAAGTCGGCCAGATGGGCACGGCAACCTTCGACGCGATAACGGGCACAGTTTTCCCCATCACGATTGACTCAATCGGAACGAACGCGACGACGACGCAGGGCGTAGTGACCTACCAGGCGAAGGCGCACATCGTCAGCGGCGGCCAGGGCGCCAGGCTCGGCACGGCCCGACAGTCCGGGAGCTCCGCCGCTTCGCCCACGCCCGGCGCTTCGCAACCTAATGCGCAGGCCACGCCCGGGGCGCAGCCAGAGGCCCAAGCCACTCCAGGCGCTAGCCCCACTGCCAGCGCGCAGCCGGTGGCCGGCATGAACGCCTCGGTCACAATCATCGTCGACCAGGCGCAGGACGTGCTAATGGTCCCCAGCTCCGCGATTCAGCGCGACGGGCAGAATGAGGTCGTCAACGTCCAGAACGACGACGGCTCGACCGGCCGCCAGACGGTGACGACCGGCCTGACGAACGGCACCAGCACGGAGATCTCGGACGGCCTCACCGAAGGCCAGACGGTGATCATCCCCGGCGCAACGGCCTCGACGACGACTACGACGAGCGCCACGTCTTCTCGAACCGGGAGCGCGGGCTCGTTCTTTGGTGGAGGTGGAGGCGTAATCCCCGGGGCCGGCGCCGGCCGCGGAGGGGACTGAACATGACCGAGCTTCGAAACATGATCGAGCTTCGCGGCATATACAAGATATACCGCGCCGGTGACGTCCCGGTCCCCGCCCTACGCGGCATCGACCTGGACATACGCCGCGGCGAGTTCCTGGCCATCGTCGGAGCGTCCGGCTCCGGCAAGTCGACGCTGATGCACATCCTCGGCTGCCTGGACCGGCCAACGCGCGGCAGCTATCGGTTCGAAGGGCACGACGTGCACCGCATGACCGACGCCCAGCTCGCGACGATACGGAACCGGCGCATCGGCTTCGTCTTTCAGTCGTTCAACCTGTTGTCCCGCTGGCCGGCGTCCGCCCAGGTCGAGTTGCCGCTCATCTACCGCGGCTCCAACCATCGAAAACAGATGGCGCTGAGAGCGCTGTCGGAGGTGGGCCTGCGGCATCGAGCGCACCACCGGCCGACGCAACTCTCCGGCGGCGAGCAGCAACGCGTCGCCATCGCCCGAGCGCTGGTCACGAATCCGGCGCTCATCCTGGCTGACGAGCCGACGGGCGCTCTCGACTCCAAGACGACGGTCGACCTGATGGAGATGTTCGCGCGCCTCAACAGCCAGCGCGGCCAGACGATTGTGCTGGTGACGCACGAGATGGAGGTCGCCGCCTACGCCCATCGGGTCGTCCAGATGCTCGATGGGCGCATCGTCTTCGACGGGCCGACGAAGGACATCATCCCAGAGCATATTGCCCCCAAGATCGGGGAGTTGGCTCCCTCCGCGGCGCGAGAGGAGGCGAAGGCATGATCGTCTTCAGCATGATCCAGTCAGCGGTGATGGCGCTGACCACGAACAAGCTGCGTACCATCCTCACCATGCTTGGAATCGTTATTGGCGTGGCCGCGGTCATCGCTCTCATGGCGGCAGGCCAGGGCGCGAAGCAGGGCGTAACGAAAGAGGTAAGCGGGCTCGGCAGCAACCTCCTCTTCATTCAGTCCCAGAACAACACGAGCAGCACCAGCACCAGCACCAGCAGTAGTAGCAGCACCGCCAGCAGAAGCACCAGATCATTCAACCCCTTTTCCCTGACGACTGACGACGCTACCGCCCTGCAGAACAACCCGCAACTCCCCAACGTCAGCGCCGTAGTCGCCCAGTACAGCCTGACCCTCGACACCCAGCTCACAGGCAACGGGCGCACGGCGACGGCAACGTCGATGACCGCGACCCAGCCCGACTACACATCCGTCCGCGACTGGAAGGTGGCGACGGGCAGCTTCATCACCGACGACGACATGACCACCAAGGCCACGAACGTCGTGCTGGGAGCGCAGGTGGCGCAGGACCTCTTCGACACACCGGCGAACGCCATCGGCCAGGACGTTCGCCTCAGCTTCGGCCCGTTCTCTCTAGACCTTACGGTCGAAGGCGTCATGGAACCGCGCGGTGCCGCCGGCACCGGCACCGACGACACGACGATAATCGTGCCGCTCACCACTTTCCAGGAGAGAGTGCCATTCGGCCGCAGTCCGACGGGACAATCGAACATTCAGGAGATCATCGTCAAAGTCTCCTCCAGCGACAAGGTGGACCAGACCAAGGCCGCCATCAACACCGTCATGCTGGACCGCCACCAGACCCAGGACTTCGTGGTGCAGTCGCAGAGTGACCTGACGTCGGCAGCTAGGAACGTCAGCAAGACGCTCACGATACTTCTCGGCGCCATCGCCGGCATCTCGCTGATCGTCGGCGGCATCGGCACGATGAACATCATGCTCGTGTCGGTCACGGAAAGGACGCGCGAGATCGGCATCCGCAAGGCAGTCGGCGCCAAGCGGCAGGACATCCTGATCCAGTTCATCATCGAGGCGCTGCTGGTCACGCTGGTCGGCGGCGCTATCGGCATCCTGGTCGGAGTGCTGGCGGCGAGGCTTGCCAACGGCGAGTCATTCGGCACCAGCTCTGCGGTTACCACGCTGGTGACGCCGTTCAGTATCATAGTCGCCTTCACGGTCTCGGCCGCCATCGGCCTGTTCTTCGGCATCTACCCGGCTTTCCGGGCATCTCGCCTCGACCCCATCGAGGCGCTACGTAGCGAGTAAGAGCAAGAAACGGAGGTAGCGAGGGTGAACAGGGGACGAATCCGGCCGGCAATCATAGCTCCGGCGCTTCTGACGCTTATTGTCGGAGTCGCCGCAGTCTCGACGGCCTGCGGCGGCGGTTCAAGCAAAGCGGCTTCGACGCCGACGGCAATGCCGCTGCCTTCTCAGGGCGCCGCTGCACAAGGGACGCCCCGCTTCCGCGGCACCGGGACGCCCGGCGCCCTTGAGACGGCCCGCGCCGAAGGCACGCCCTTCCCGTTTGGTACTCCGGGAGCTTTCGGAACCCCCGGCGCCCGTGGCGGAATGTTCCTGGGCAACATCAACCCCGCCCTGGCCGACTTCCTCGGCATCTCCCAGGACCAGCTCCAATCTGAGCTCTCCGCTCAGGGCGCGACAATGGCGACGGTCGCCCAGGCGCACGGAAAGTCGCGCGACGACCTGAAGGCCTTCTTGACGCAGCAAATCCAGACCAGCGCCAACCAGGCGGTAGCCAATGAACAGATCACCCAGGACCAGGCAAACCAGATGGTGCAGAGCACGACGAGCAATCTCGATAGCATTATCGACGGGAATGGATCCCGCGGGTTCGGCAGGCCGCCTGGAGCCGAAGGCACACCGGGACCGCAAGAGACGCCTCCGGCAACGCCTTGAGTTGCTGGTAGGATCGCCGGCACTGCAAAATGGAATAAGGTGCGATGAGAACATGGACGAAAAGCCGATTCTGGTAGCCGACGACGACGCCCATACCGTCGAGCTCGTCTCGTTGTACCTGCGGCGCGCCGGCTACCGCGTCGAGACGGCCTCCGACGGGGAAGAGACGCTGCGCAAAGCGCGAGAATCGCTGCCGGCCCTGATCGTCCTCGACATCATGATGCCCGGCCCGGACGGCCTTCAGATATGCCGCAAGCTGCGCGGCCAGACGCCAATACTGCTTCTGACCGCCCGGGCTTCGGATATCGACCGGATTGCCGGCCTGCGCCTCGGCGCCGACGACTACGTCACCAAGCCGTTCAACCCAGACGAGCTGGTCGCGCGGGTTGCCGCAGTGCTCCGTCGCGCCGGCCCTGCCCACGCCGCTCGAACGGAGCGAGTTCGGGTTGGAACCCTCTCCATGGATATCGATCGCCGTGAGGCGCGCGCCGACGGCGAATCGATTTCACTCACGCCGCGTGAATTTGACCTCCTGCTTGCGTTCGCCCACTTCCCCAACGTCGTGCTGGACCGGGACCGCCTTCTTGACCTCGCCTGGGGCACCTCGTTCTATGGCCATCGCACTGTCGACGTGCATGTGGCGCGGCTGCGCGAGAAGCTGGCCGACCGCGGCGTCCACATCGAGACGGTCTGGGGCACAGGCTACCGTCTCGTGGCGGGTAACTAGCATGTCACCACTTGCCGCCTTTCACCCGCGGACACTGCGGGGCAAGCTTGTGTCAACGAGCGTCCTCCTCGTAATAGGCTCGCTTGTACTGGCGGGCGGAATCTTCGTCGTTCTGACGCACGGACAGGAGAAACAGCGAGCGCTGGACCATACCGAGGCGACGGCCCCGCTAATCCACGGCCAGTTCTTGCAGCTCCTGCTCAACGGTGACTCTCTACCTCAGCTTCAACAGTACGCTATCGCCGCCGCAGCCCAATACAACGAGCGGATAGTGTTGTTCGACTATTCGGGCGTGGTCGCGGAGGACACAGGCGGAGGGCTCTCCGGATCGCAGCTTAACATACCGGAGAACTCGGCCCCTCCCAGCGACGTTTCACCGCCCGTTCGCAGTGACTACTACCGCACCTGGCAGTTGGAAGGTGGAAGCGGTGGCACCGTTATCCTGGCGGCCGTTTCTCCTCCCCTGACAAGCCGAGGCCAGCGGATCACCATCCCGCCCTCGAGCGATTCGGCGCTAGCTGGACCATCGCCGAGCTGGACGGAGGTGCCGCCATATCGCCTGGCAATCGTAATCCCTGACGACACCTATGCGCGGGCCTGGCTGCACGTCCTGCCGTGGCTGGCGCTGGCTGCCATCATCGCCCTTCCCGTTGCCATCGCCTCGGCAGTCGTTATCAGTCGAAACATCACCCGCCCGCTCAGCAAGCTTACAGTCGCAGCGGATAAGATGGCTAAGGGCGCTTTCGATATCGACGTCCCGGCCGATAGGGGCGACGAGGTGGGCCAGCTCTCACGCGCATTCTCGTCGATGGCGCGAGACGTTGGCGAAACACAGACCCAGATGCGCGCCCTGCTCGCCAACGTCTCACACGACATGCGCACGCCGCTGACATCGATCCTCGGATTCGCGCAGGCGCTCCGCGGCGGTGTCGTCCAAGGCGAAGAGGAATCCAAGCATGCGGGCGACGTCATCTACGACGAAGTCACAAAGCTTTCCGAGCGCCTCAATGACCTGCTGTTCCTCTCCGAGATCGAAGCTGGCCAGGCGCTGGTTCAGCGCGAGGACGTTGACCTCTCCGCCCTGACCGCGAAAGCCGTCGAGCGGACCACATCAAAAGCCGCGGAACGCAACGTTTCGATCACCTGCGACATGGCCCCTGGAGTCCACGCTTATGTCGACCGCGCAAAACTCGAGCGGGCGCTCGAGAACTTACTGGACAACTCCCGCAAATTCACTCCGGCGAACGGCGAAGTGTGCGTGCGCGCCTTCAACGACGGCCAGCAGCAAGTATGCATCGAAGTCGCCAACACGGCGACGGATATCGAGCCGGAGGAACTGCCGCGGCTGTTCGATCGATTCTATCGTCGAGACCGCGCCAGGACAGGGCCATCAGCCGGAAGCGGCCTCGGCCTGCCTATTGCCCGCGACCTGGTGGAGCTGCACGGCGGCAAGCTCGAAGCTTACCTGGAGGACAGCGCGATCACGTTCCGGCTGACCCTTCCGACGCCCTCCCCGGCCTGATCCGCTCTGAAGCGCGCCAGCTAATAGTGACGCCCGCAATTGCGGGCGTCACTATTAGCTCCACTCTATCTTCAGATTAGAAGAACCATCCCCATGGCCAGTGGCTGCGCGACGGCGAGTGGCCGTGCGAGAGCCAATGGTTGCGCAGGCCCTCCAGCAGGTTGAGAAGAGACTCCCACTGCCTGCACTGGAACGACTTCGTGTCGTGCCCCTGGTCACAGTAGCGGTCGATCAACTGCTCGACCCTATTGATCAGCTTGTCGAATGGCGTGACCTTGGCGGGCGTTGCCGTCGGCGTAGCCGTCTTCTTTGGCGTCGGCGTGAACGTGCGCGTCGGCGTGTAAGTCCGTGTCGGCGTGAAAGTCTTTGTGGGCTTAGGCGTATGGGTCGCCGTTCCCGGCACCTCCGTCGGCGTGACGGTCAACGTCGGCGACGTAACGGGCTGCAAAACCGCGAACGGAGACAGGCTCGTCGTCTGGCCGCAGATCACGTTATTCAAGGCGTCGACAGATACCGTGATGTCCACGAATGCTCCGCCCACGTAATGCATTAGCTTGAGATCCGACTCCGGCCCCACTACCTGCGTCGGGTCATAGCTTATGCAGACCGTTATGAGGCCGGAGAAGGTCGCAGTCGTGTTGATGTCGAAGTAGACCGGCTGTCCAGCAATGCCCACAATTTGGTAGCCGGCTGGCGCTGGTGGCCCGCTGTTGACGAGATCGACTGAGGTATCGCCGCTCCCCGTGACGGTCGAGAACGTGGTCTCGACTCCGCCTGTGGAACCCAAGCCACCATTCAAGTCCACAGTGACATTCGTGCCCGGGAACGTGTTTCCTGTAGGCGTGAACGTCGGCGCCGGAGTGTAGGTTGACGTTGGCGTCGGCGTTAAGGTCGATGTCGCCGGTATCGGCGTCGACGTGTTCGTCGATGTCGGCGTGAAGGTCCACGTCGGCGTCGGCGTTAAGGTCGATGTCGCCGGTATCGGCGTCGACGTGTTCGTCGATGTCGGCGTGAAGGTCCACGTCGGCGTCGGCGTTAAGGTCGATGTCGCCGGTATCGGCGTCGACGTGTTCGTCGATGTCGGCGTGAAGGTCCACGTCGGCGTCGGCGTTAAGGTCGATGTCGCCGGTATCGGCGTCGACGTGTTCGTCGATGTCGGCGTGAAGGTCCACGTCGGCGTCGGCGTTAAGGTCGATGTCGCCGGTATCGGCGTCGACGTGTTCGTCGATGTCGGCGTGAAGGTCCACGTCGGCGTCGGCGTTAAGGTCGATGTCGCCGGTATCGGCGTCGACGTGTTCGTCGCCGTCGGCGTAAAGGTCGATGTCGCCGGTATCGGCGTCGACGTGTTCGTCAACGTCGGCGTGAAGGTCGATGTCGCCGGTATCGGCGTCGGTGTCCAGGTCGACGTCGGCGTGAAGGTCCACGTTGGCGTCGGCGTTAAGGTCGATGTCGCCGGTATCGGCGTCGACGTGTTCGTCAACGTTGGCGTGAACGTAGGCGTGAACGTCCGCGTGGGCGTCGGCGTCCAGGTCGACGTCGGTGTGAAGGTCGACGTGGGCGGTATGGGTGTAGATGTCCAGGTCGGCGTCGGCGTGAACGTCCGCGTGGCTGTCGGCGTCAACGTCGCGGTCGGTGCGTTAGTGGTAGGCGTTGGCGTGTTAGGGTCGTAGACACCGTTGAAGCACCGGACGGTGTCGCCCTGGTTGAGAGGAGGGCAAATCACCGGCTCGAGCCCGGCCACGTCGCCCTCGGTCACGTTGTTAAGGGTGAAGGTGTCCTGGCCGGTTCCCAGGGCCTTGAAAGTGATTTCCGCTATGGGCGAGGAAACGTTGTCGCCAGTCGCCAGGGTGGGAGCCTGGGTACTGAAGCAGATCGCCTGAGCGATAGCTTCGTTTCCGGTGCCGTTCCCGGTGTCACACAGCGGTCGGGTGGTGTTTGACGCGGTGCAGTCCCAACCCGGGCCCAGGTTCGTGCCGCCGAAAGTCGTCGTACCGGCGTTGATGTCCGGGTCGCCATCTCTGCAGTGCGCGTCGGTAGAGGCGTCGTCAGTGCATAGAACGGGCGGGTCAATGCACTGGTTCAGCGTCTTGTCGTAGTCCACTTCGAACTCGAACGACGCCGGCGGACCGTTCTTGCCACTCTCGCTGACGCCGGCGCTGGTAAGGCAGACGGCAACCTTGTAGGTTGTGCCGACTGTATAGGTCGCCGAAGGGTCAACGGGGTTGCAGGGGCCTGTTCCGTTGGTCACGTTCATGTCGAGTTCCAGGTGGACGTCACCGACGTCGCAAACGCCGTCGCCGTTGATGTCACAGGGAAGGGCGGTAGATTGCACAGAGGGGTTCCCGACGACATTCCCGGCGTCGATGTTCCCATCCCCGTTCAGGTCGACGATATGGGCGAGAGCATCACCGCGCAAGAACAGAACGGGCAACGCGACAACGAGGGCTAACAGGAGGAGAACGAAGGGTGCACGAAGCCAATGTCCCATAAGGGCCTCCTAGGCTACAAAGAGTTCGGCGGGGTGCAACCAAACAGACTTACTTGGGGGCCTTACTCCCCCAAGGGGCCACCAGAGTCCAGCCTTTCCAGTGATGATACTCGGCCAAGAAGCCGGACGCAATAGTTTCAGATGTAAAAAACCCGCCTCTCCTAGCGGGTGGCATGGCTTTGCCGCCTTGGGGAGAGATAGCCAGCCGAATACTGGGCGCGCCCGGCTACCCGCTCGAAGGGTAGGCTAGCATGGTCGACCCATAGGTTGGGTCGGGCCCCAATTCCGACATCGTTATGTCTACGGCCTTCGACAGCGGCAATTTGTCTTCGAGCAGATGACGCAACAGTTGGGCCGTTGCCTGATCAGTGTGGTCAGGGGATACCATGTCGCTCCAGCCGACGACATCTTTGGCCCCCTTGTCTATCAACGCAGCCGCCGTCTTGTCAGAGGCCAGGCTGCTGCAGCCCATCAGGATGATGGTCGTTCCGTTGAACCTCCCCTGCATGCTCGACTTCACGAACAACGACGTTATGGCAAAGAAGGCATCTCCGGCAGTATCGCCGCTGTAGACGACCGGGAACAGCCGCATCTCCTTTTGTTCATCAAGATACGCCGACTCGTCATAAGGCTGCGAAGTGAAGAGAAGCACGTCGTCGCCGATCTGCGCCATCACGCGGTCCACCACGCTCTGCGGAGACGTCCGCCGGAAGCGCCAGGTCTTTCCTGGGAATAGCCGAATGCGCGCGAAGGATGATGAGACCATAATCATGAGTGGGAAGGTCGCGGAAGAAATCGACGGTCACTTTGTCGGCGGAATAGTAATCGACGCTGTAGCCGGCCTCATGGAGAGAAGACGTTACGTTGTCGACAAAGGAAGGGTTGGGAATCCTCACGCTCAATTGGTCGACTATGGCCGCGCGTTTGGAAGGCTGGGATTCGCCATGGCCGCGAAGGACGAGCAGCCAGGCTCCAAACGCCAGGACTGCTACGATGATGACGAGACCCGCGACGGCTAGGCGCAACCAGGACCGAGCCGGGACGTGCGTTCGGGAGCCACGCCTTCTTGCGTCCGCACGCCTAGCCGGTGCCTTTCGTCCCATCGAAACGAATTCCCCTGACCCGATCGAAGTTGCGCTTCCAGTATGCCATCTCGCGAAGCAAGTTACCACCGTGCGGCGATAAACCGCCTACCTGGATGGAGATAGGAGCAAATGAAGAGGATCTCTCTAGACGCGGTCAGCGTTCGCGTCGCGGAGCTTTTGCAGGATGGTGCGCAAGGTCTCCCGTTCTCTTCGCCCCAACACGCCGAACATCTCCTCCTGTAACTGCTCCCCGGGCTCTCGAATACTGTCCACCATCTGCTTGCCCGACCTAGTCAACCGCACCAGCGTCTTGCGGCGGTCTTTCCGGTCCTTGAGTCGTTCCACGTAACCGCGGTCTCCCAGCCGGTCGACCATCGTGGTGATGCTGGGAGTCTCCAGGTACAGTCGTCGCGCTATTTCGCTGATTGTGAGGGGATGGCCGGCCTCACGGAGAACGACGAGGACCGGCGCCTGCGAGACACTGAGACCCCAAGGCGCGAGCGCTCTGTCCGACGCCTTGCGCATGATAGCCGAGACAGCATATACGAGGCGGCCATCAGACATGATCGCTTCGTCCTTGACTTGTGTTTCGTACTCCATGCGATACCTCCCGTCTTCCCGCCCGCTGCGGTCGATTCCCGCGGACGGCGGCTACTGCTTCCCAATGCGCGTATGTTACTAGCAATGCCGCGTAATTGCACCCCTTCTAACAACAAGATATGTTAACATAGTCCGTTCTTCGCCTTCTCTGGCGCGCTTGCAAGCCCTATGATGATATGAACATGATTGTCCTTTGCTTCGGCAATCGCTCCATCCCCGGAGACTCAATGGCTGTCGAGCTCGGGCTGTCACTGGATGTCCCCGGCGTCACCTTTGTTGCCACCTCTTCTCCGGAAGACATGATCGATTACCTCGAAGAGGACCTCTACCTGATGGACACGGCCGAGGGTGTGGACAAGGTGACCCTAATCACGGAGCCGGAGCGTTTTCTGCCGCCGCCACACGTCACCGCCCACGACCTGGATCCGGCCGTCTTCCTCAAAGTCGTGCAGAAGCTGTACGGCGTCAACATCCCCGTCATCGCGCTGCCGATGGGCGTCGACGTGGACATCGTCCGCGAGCAGCTGTTGCATTTACTCACCGCCCTGCCGGAGAGAATGCGCTCTCAGCGCGACGGCGCCGCGCCCTTCTAGCCTCCTCTTGATCTTCTGTCGGTCCATCGACCATCCGACTCAGAATCCAGAGACGAAAAGGCCCGCCTCGGGAATGCCGAGACGGGCCTGGCACGACGTTCGTTCAGTTTAGACTTCTACTACTCGCAAGAAATGAGCCGCGCAGGAGAGGCACGGGTCGTAAGAGCGAATCATCTTCTCCATCGCCTCCACCATCTCCGGCCTGGGCATGTCCTTGACCGACGGTAGCATCTGGCGAAGGTCGTCGTTGATGCTGCGCAGGTTCTGCGCCGTCGGCGTGATGATGTTCGCGTGCTTGATGTGCCCCGTGTCGTCGAGCTCGTACTCGTGCCACAGCGTGCCGCGCGGCACCTCGACGGTCCCGACGCCCCGGCAGGCGTGCGGCTTGACCTCGGCCAGCGGCTCAGGCCGCGGCTTCATCTTGCTCAGCATCTCGATCGTCTGGTCCACGCAAGCGACCAGCTCGATCCCCTGGGCAACGTTGTTGTAGTACGGGTTGTCCAAATTGTCCATCAGCTTGCCGGCCTTCGCCAGTTGCTTGGCTTCCGGCGAAAGCTGGTCGAAGTTGTTGCCGACGCGAGGGAGAGCACCGACCATATAGGTGTGGCCCTCCCGAACGACGAAGTTGGCCGTCATATCCGGGTCGTGGTACTCCTGGACGAACTTCAGGTAATCGACGCGCTCGAAGACGTGGTCCGCGCTCTTGATCGGCCCCCTGAGCGAGACGTACTCCTTGTCGTTGTGCAGCGAGAAGTGTTCCGCGCCGTGGTGGAAGTCCGGGTAAGGCAGGCTGTTGAACAACTCGGCGGTCGCTACCGCGCCCGGTCGCAACTGCTCCAGGCGAGCCCGCAGGCCATCGAGCTTCGTCTGGTCCGGGAAGTGCAGCCAGCCGCCGACCGTGCATGACTCGGGATGCATGTCGCGCCCGCCCACCGTCCGCACAATGTCGTTGCCGGCCTTCATAATCGCGACGGCCATCTTAACGGCGTCCGGCTTGTCGGCGGCGATGGCCACCGCGTTCGGCGCTCCCAGGTAGTCCGGAAGAGCAAGGAAGTACAGATGCGCCGCATGGCTTCGAATGCGCTCGCCCATCGTCAGCAGCACCTTGAGGTCGTGCGTCTGCTCGCTGATCTGGATGCCCAGCGCGTTCTCCATGGCAGTTGTGCTGGCCACAACGTGGCCACAGCTACAAATGCCTCATATGCGTGAGGTGAGCCAGTACGCCTCGTCGAAACGGCGGCCGACGACCAAGCCCTCGAAGTAGCGGCTGCCCTCGACGTCCCGCAGGTGGCAGTCCTCGATCTTGCCGTCGCTAACCTTCAGCTCGAGGACGGCATGCCCTTCGATCTTGGTGATTTCATCCAGTGTCAGGTTGGTAGTCGTCATCACAGTCTCTCCGCTATGGTTTCCGGCGCAGGAATCTTTCGGCCTACGTGCGTCCGCATTCGTTCGATGATGAAGTCGCGGCTAAAGCCCTTCCCCTCGAGCATGTTCACAAGAGCGTCGAGGTTAGCGTCCTTGGTCTGCCCGCGGCAGCCCCAGCACTCGAGGCCGGCGTTGACGCAGATGGCGAAGCAACCGCCGACCGTAATTGAGCCGAGGCAGGGCTTGTTGAACTCAAGCAAGCACTGGTTGTTGTTGCGTCGGCATTCGACGCAGACGGGCATCGTGTACGGCCGGTACCCCTTGCCGCTGACGAGGTTCTTGATGACCTCAAGCACTTCGCGCCGGTTCACCGGGCAGCCCGGAATTGTAGCGTCAACCTGCACGTGCTCGTCTATACCCGTCACCTCGACATCCGCGATATCGTCAGTCTTCGCGAACTGCAGGCGAGCCAGGCTCTCTTTCGGCGCCCACTTCTTGTAGGCGGGAATGTTGCCGGTGTGGGCGCAGGTGCCGAGCGCGACGAGGACTTTGGTGCGGGCACGAACCTCTTTCAGGAACTCGAGGTCCCTCGGCGAGGCGACCATCCCCTCCATGAGGACGACGTCCAACTCCGGCTTCTCGGAAGCGGCGTCGGAGACGAAGCGGTACTCGAGCACGTCAACCAAGTTGAAGATGTCGAGCACTTCGTCCTCGTTGAAAGCAACGGAGAGCACGCAACCGTTGCAACTGGTGATGTCCAGGATTCCGACTTTCAGTTTCTCACTCACGGCGTGTGCTCCTTCAGTTCGTCCCAACGGAACACCGGTCCGTCTTTGCAGGTGAATCTGGAGCCGATCATGCAGTGGCAGCAGGTGCCGGTGGCACAGTACATGAGCCGCTCCTCGGAGACGTAGACGCTGGCTTCGGGGATGCCCTTGTTGACCAGCGCCTGTCCGGAGAGCTTCATCATGATCGGCGGGCCGCAGAGGATCGCGACGGCATCGCCCTTCGGCAGCTCCGTTATCTTGATGAGGTCGCTGACGAAGCCTTCGGTGGCGTCGTAGCAGGTGCCTTCCTTGAGGGTGTCGAGCGAGACGAAGAGGCTCATGTCCTTCTGCCACTGCTCGACCCAGTCCTCAAAGATAACTTCCTTGGAGTTGCGGTAGCCGACGAAGGAGTAGACCTTGTTGTACTTGCTGCGGTTCTTCTCCATGTAGTCGAACACGCCCTTGACGGACGCGACGCCGCAGCCGCCGGCAACGACGATCAGGTTCTTTCCTTCGGCTTCCTTCAAGGGGTAGCCTTTGCCGTAGGGTCCGCGGATGAACACCGTGTCGCCGGGCTTGACCCGCCCGAGCGCGCGGGTGACGGTGCCCACTTCGCGAATGTGAAGCATCAGGTAGTCGCGGTCCCAGGAGGCAATGGAAATCGGCGCCTCGCCGATGCCGAGAAGGGATATCTGCACGAACTGCCCGGGCACGTTCTTGAACGGTATGTCGAGGACGAGCCGGAAGTTCTCCTTGGTCTCGCGCAAGTATTCCAGCACCTTCACGGGTTGTGGTAGGTAAACGTTATTGTCTGTCATTGCGCCACCATCCGGTTCACGATGCTTACCCAGTCGATGCGCGTCGGGCAGTTGGAGATGCACCGCCCGCAGCCCACGCACATCGTCACGCCGTAGCGTTCACGGTAGTACTCGATCTGATGGTAGATGCGGAAACGGAAGCGTTCGCTGCGAGCCTCACGGAAGAAGAGGTCGCCGGCAACCCGGCTGAACTCCTTCAACTGGCAGCTCGACCAGCTTCGATTGCGCTGGCCCTTCGTCAAATCCGACGCCTCCACCGTGTCCGCGATCTCGTGACAATAGCAGGTCGGGCAGGTCGTCGTGCAGGCCGCGCAACTCAGGCACCACTTGACGCCGCTCTCCCACTCCGGGTTGCCGTACAGGGCGGCTATCGTCTTGGTCTTGAGCTTATCCGTGCCGGGAGTCGTGCGTTCCGCTGGCCCCTCGTCCGTCGGCTTGAGGTAGGACGACAGCTGTTTGGCCAGCTTTTCGCCCTCCGCGCTGCCCGCTTCCACGAGGTAGTAGTCCCCGCGGTCGGCCATCCACAGGTCGTGATAGTCCTTCAGGTCCATGCTGCCGCAGAAGGCATACTGGTTGCAGGGCTGAGCGCAGTGAAGGCCGATGAAAACGGCGTTCTTGCGTCGGGCTGCGTAATACGGGTTCTGCGGCTCTTCCAGGTAGACCCGGTCCTGATGGTTGACAGCGTTGAGGTCGCAGCGGCGGACGCCGAAGAAGACGCGCCTCTCCGACTCCGGCAGCGGCACGTTTATCCGGTCACCGGCGAACTCGAACAGAGTCTCCTGCTGCGGGAAGAAGAACTGCTTGATGGGTAGATAGGAGTTGCCGCTAAGGTCAATCGCATCCGCGCTTTTGACCTCCTGGAACCGTACCGCGTCCGTCCGCACGGGAGCGATGACGTGGTACGGTCCGGCCAGTGATACTACAAGATTGTTCAGGTCGGCTTTTTGTAGCTTGTACATTCTGTCACTAACCCCTCGGCCTTTGTATCACAAGCTCCGCGAAAAAGGCAACCGCATTCCGTGACGAAACGCGGCTATTTGCCTGGCAAATTGCCGGCGGCATGGAAGGCATCTGGGGCAGTGTCGATCGCGGTTGCGCACGGTCTTCGAAGGCTTCGCCTCATCGCACTCCGTATCTACCGACCGTGCGGCGCTCTCCAGCCGACTTGCACAGCCCGGCGGGCTCTTCCCGACATCTCTCACCAATGATATGCTGCTTGCACCTCCAATAATGTGGCAAGATATGTTAAGGAGGAATGCAACCGTAGAGACTTACCGACGACTCTTCAACAACAGCCGCTGACGAGTCCTCGCACCCGCGCGTGCGACAGGAGAAACTCACAATGGATGAATACAAACTCTTCATCGACGGCGAATTTGTCGACGCCCAGGACGGCGCAACTTTCGAAACCATCGACCCGGGCACCGGCCTTCCCTTCGCCAGAGTCGCCAAGGCCGGGAACGCCGACGCCGAAGCCGCCATCGCCGCCGCCAAGCGCGCCTTCGACAAGGGCGACTGGAGCGGCATGCCGCTGGCTAAGCGCGTTGCGATGCTGCAGGACTTTGCCGATCAGATCTCCCAGCAGGGCATTCGCCTCGTCCTCGCCGAGTGCATGGACGCCGGCCAGATCATCAACTACGCCAAGATAATAAGCATGTGGGCAAGTCTGCTCACGCGCAACCTCTCCACCTACGCCCTGACCAAGTTCCCCATGGAGGAAGAGGTCTTTGCCTCCGGCAACGCTTTCTCCCCCGGACGGGAGTTCGTTCGCCGCGAGCCCATCGGCGTCTGCGTCGGCATCGTCCCCTGGAACTTCCCCACCGCCCTGGCGATGTGGAAAATCGTGCCGGCGCTGATAATGGGCAACACCATCGTCGTCAAGCCGGCCTCCAATACACCGATCACCGCTCTCATCCTGGCCGAATGCGCCAAGGCGGCCGGCATCCCAAACGGTGTTTTCAACGTCATTCCCGGACCCGGCGGCGCGTTGGGCAACACCATCTGCACCCATCCCGCCGTCGACAAGATCGCCTTCACCGGCAGCACCGAGGTCGGACGCGAGATCATGCGACTCGCCTCCGGCACCGTGAAGAAGGTCACGCTGGAGCTCGGCGGCAAGTCCGCCAACATCATCCTCGACGACGCGGATATGGACCTGGCGGTCGAGGGCGCGGCTTACGGCACGTTCCTCCACCAGGGGCAGATCTGCGAGTCGGGCACGCGCGTGCTCGTCCCATCGAAGATCTACGACGAGTTCGTCGAGCGGATGAAGAAGCGCGCCGAGGAAATGCGCATCGGCTACCAGCTCGACCCCACTTCGCATATGGGGCCGGTGGTCAGCAAAGAGCAGCTCGCAACGGTCGAGCACTACGTCCAGCTGGGCAAGGAAGAGGGCGCCCAGGTCGTCACCGGCGGCAAGCGCGCCGAGGTGAAGGGCATGGAGGGCGGCTACTATTACCAGCCGACCATCTTCACCAACGTCGACAACAAAATGCGCATCGCCCAGGAGGAGATCTTCGGCCCCGTCGTCTGCCTCATCAAGTACGACGGCGACGAGGAGGCCGTCGCCATCGCCAACGACTCCATCTACGGCCTGGCCGGCGGCGTCTTCTCGACCAACCTCGCCCGCGCCGAAAAGGTGGCCCGCGGCGTTCGCACCGGCACGATGTGGATCAACAACTACCACGTCTTCGCCGAGTACGTGCCGTTCGGCGGCTACAAGCAGTCGGGCGTCGGCCGCGAGCTCGGCAAGTGGGGGCTGGAAGAGTACACGCAGGTAAAGCGCATCCACATCCCCTACTACTCGGACGCCAAGACCAACTTCCCGTTCACCATCATGCGCGACGACAAGAAGCTGGAAGGCTTCGCCTACCTCTGTCCGACCGCTGTGGTCGGTGGCCACGGCACGCTGTCTGCGCTTCCCAAGATGGTCGTCGACTTCGGCGGGCGGCGCGCCCTCATTCTTACCGACCCGGGCGTCCGCCAGGCTGGACTCGCCGACCTGGTGAAGAACAGCCTCGGCGATTTCTATGTTGGCATGTTCGACGGTATTCCGCAGGACCCGGATCTGCAGTGCGTCGATGCCGCGACGGAGATGGCGCGCGAGCTCCAGGCCGACTGCATCGTAAGCGTCGGCGGCGGCAGCGTCATCGACGCCGGCAAGACCGTCTGCGTAACGCTGAAGAACGGCGGCAAAGCGAACGACTACATCAACCGCTGGATGACCCTCGATGAGCCGCAGACGCCGCACATCGTCGTCCCCACCACCGCCGGCACGGGCAGCGAGGTGACGAACATCGCGGTCATCACCAACAAGATGGCCGGACGCAAGCTCTTCATCGCCGATCCGCGCATCGCGCCGAACGCGGCCATCCTCGACCCCAAGATGACGATGACCCTGCCCCACAACATGACCGTCGGCAGCGCAATGGATGCGATGACTCACGCCGTCGAGGCGATGATGAGCATCATGGCGAACCCGATCTGCGACGGCCTGGCCCTTCAGGCGATCCGCATGATCAACGAGAATCTGCCCATTGTCGCCGAGGACGCCAACAACGAGAGGGCGCGCTTGAACATGCAGGTCGCGGCGACCATGGCCGGCTGGTCGTTCACCATCGCCCAGGTGGCACTGGCGCACGCCATGGCGCATACGGTAGGCACGCTCCACCACGTTCCACACGGCGTGGCCTGCGGCATTTGCCTGCCGAAGGTTATGCGCTTCAACGTCGACCACGCCACCGGAAAGCTGGCACAGGTCGCGCAGGCGTTGGGCGTCGACACGCGCGGCATGGAGGAGCGCGAAGCCGCGCTCACGGCCGCCGACGCAATCGAGACGCTGATGAAGAAGGTAGGCCATCCAATGGGGCTCCGCGAAGTCGGCGTCCCGCAGGAAGGACTGGGGCTCTGTGCCCTCCACGCCCTCGGCGACTCCGCCGCGATGTTCAACGCTCGACCCGTCGGCGACCCGGCAGAAGTCCTCGGCCTGTACACCCAGGCCTACTAGTCGAACCGAAAGGAAGAAATGGGGACGGGGCGCTTGCCCCGTCCCCTTCCCACCATGGAACTCGTCAAGCTGGATAACCGGGCGTCGCAAGCCATCAAGTCCCTTCTTGGGAGCGAGACGCGGAGGGCTGTCCGCATCGAGCTGCAGTTCACCGGCTGTTGCGATCCCTCCCTGGGCCTCCTCGTCGACGAACCGCGCGACTCCGATCTCGTCGAAGAGGTCGACGGCCTCACGTTCCTCATCGACCCGCAAACGCGGGAGCTGGCCGGCGCGGTGAGCATCGCCTACAGGCCGGAGGCGAGCGCCTTCGTCCTCACCTCTGCCAACCCAATCGGCGAGTGGGACGGCATGGTTACCTGCAACCTGCGACTGTAACACGCAGCACGCCCGAATGTCGTAGAATAGGAGTAAGGACGCCTGCGACTGGTGGGCGCTTTCTATAATCGCCATCTGGAACAAGGACGTTGCCTTGAGCGATGTATCCCCAATTGAGCTTGCCGCCCTGAGCAAGAGCTTCCCTAACGCCGGCATGGTCGTCGATAACCTCAGTCTCAAGGTTGAGAGCGGCCAGGTCTTCGGCCTGCTCGGCCCCAATGGCGCCGGCAAGACCACGCTCCTCCGCATGCTCCTCGGCCTCGTGCACCCGACGGCGGGCGAGGCGCGTCTCTTCGGTCTGCCCGTGCGGCCGGGATATCGGACACTGCGCCGCGTCGGGGCGCTCGTGGAGCGACCGGCGTTCGTGCCCCACATGTCCGGCCTCGATAACCTCAAGCTGTTCTGGCGCGCCGGCGGCCAGCCCCTGCGCGAGGCGCACATGGACGAGGCGCTGGCGATCGCCGACCTCGGCAAAGCGATACGCCGCAAGGTGCGCACGTATTCGACCGGCATGCGGCAGCGACTCGGCATCGCGCAGGCGCTGCTGGGACAGACCGACCTCCTAATGCTCGACGAACCCACGGTCGGCCTGGACCCGGAGGAGATGCGCGAGACGCGAAACATGCTGCGCGCCGTGGCGCAGCGCGGCGCGACCGTCTTCCTTTCGAGCCACATCCTCGCCGAGGTCGAGCAGGTGTGCAGCCACATCGCCGTCATGGACCGCGGCCACCTCATTACGACGGGCACCGTGAACGAGCTTGTCGGCGCGACGCTGACTGTCTATCTGGAGGTCGACGACCCTGACAAGGCCAGACAGGTGCTGGAGGGCCTTCACGGAATCGGGACGGTGCAACCGGAGCCGCCGGGCCTGACGGTCTCCCTCAACGGCGTCGCTCGCAAAGACATTGTCGCCGCGCTGGTGCATGCCGGCGTCGGCGTCGAGACGGTGACCTCGCGACACCGGCTCGAGGACGCCTTCCTGCAAATGCTGGCGACGGAGGAGAAATGATCGGCGTCGAGCTCCGGAAACAGGTGTGGCGGCTTCGTACCTATATTGCCCTCGGCATCATGGCCGCCATTCCCATCATCATAACGCTGGCCACCAAGTTTGGCGGCCCTCCCCACGGCGAGCGCAACCAATCCCAGGAAGGCCTCTTTCTCCTCGTGACGCGCTCAGGTATCAACCTGCCGATCGCCGCGCTCGTGCTGATGACCGGCTTTCTTCTGCCCGTCGTCGTCTCCATCTTTGCTGGTGGCGCCATCGCCGAAGAGGCGAATTGGGGCACCTTGCGCTATCTCCTCGTACGGCCGGTATCGCGCAGCCGCCTGCTTGCCAACAAACTTGCCGTGACGGCCATTCTCGCGGTCGTGGCAACGCTGGTGATTGTCGTCGTCGGCCTGATAGGCGGAGTGGCCGCTTTCGGCTGGCATCCAGTCGTAATTCCAGTAGTAAACGGGGGGCTGCTTGTCGCAACGCTATCACCCGGCGAAGCGTTCGGGCGTCTCGTTGCCTCAACCTTCTACGTCGCCTGGTGCATGGCGGGGCTGCTTTGCTTTGCGTTCATGCTTTCCACCATCACCGACGCCGCTCTCGGCGCCGTATTCGGTGGCATCGGCCTTACAATCATATCGGGGATACTCGACGCCATCCCGCCGCTCAAGACGAGTCGCAACTTCCTGCCCACGCACTACTTCCAGTCCTGGAACGGTCTCTTCCAGCAGCCCATGGCCACCGGCGACGTATGGCGTGGAATTCTCATCCAGCTCCCCTATGCGCTCGCCTTCCTCATTTTCACCTGGTGGTGGTTCCGTCGCAAGGACATCCTCTCGTGAGGTCGCCCGGTTCGGGACGATGCGACGCCTGAGCCTGCCGCGAATCGAGATCCCCGACAGCGGACCGGCCGGAGTAGGCAAGCAACTCGCAAAGGAGGTCGGCGAAGACGACCTCGGCAACCTGGCGGCGGCCCTGGCCTACCGGTTCTTTCTCGCCCTGTTCCCCTTCGTCATATTTCTGGCGGCGCTCTCCGGTTTCATCACGCAATTGTTCAACATTCAGAACCCGACCGACCGGATAATCAACACCATCGGCGACACACTCCCCTCCGACGTGACCAGCGTCATCCGCACCCAGCTCGAATCCGTCATCAGCTCCCGCAACCTGGCGCTGCTGTCCGCAGGCGCCGTGGGCACTGTGTGGGCCTCCGCGACCGGCGTCCTAGCGACGACGCGGATTCTCAACCGGGCCTACGGCGTTCGGGAGACGCGACCGCTCTGGGAGAGATACCTGCTTGCCATCGGGATGACCGTCTTCGCGGGGTTCCTTATCATCGCCTCCTTCCTGCTGCTTGTCATCTCGCAGGCTGCCGGCACGAAGATAGCCGGCAAGATCGGCCTGGGCGGCGCCACCGCCGATCTTGTCCCCCTTGCGAGCTGGCCGATATCACTGGTGATGATCCTTTTCGCGGTCGGCGTTCTCTACCGTGTGGGTCCCAACGCGAAGCTCTCCGTCAGGCGCATTCTCCCCGGCGCAGTCATGTTTACTGCCGTCTGGATGATCGCCACGTACCTGTTCGGCCTGTATATCGCCCACTTCGCTTCCTACAACTCGACCTACGGCACGCTCGGCGGCGTGGTGATCTTGCTCGTGTGGTTCTACTTGACGGCCTTCATCCTCATCCTCGGCGGCGAACTGAATGCGGTGCTGGACCAGAGAGCGCGCGTGAGTCCGTGAAGGCGATGCTGCTGGAGAACCCCGCGCCCATCGACGAGAAGCCGCTGAACCTGACCGAGCTTCCCGTCCCCGAGCCGGCCGCCGGCGAGTTGCTCCTCCGCGTCGCGGCCTGCGGCGTCTGCCGCACCGATCTTCAGATCTGCGAGGGCGATATTGCCCTGCGCGAACATCCCATCGTCCCGGGCCACCAGATCGTCGGGCGCGTCGAGGCGCTGGGCGAGGGTGTGGAAGGCTGGAAGGTCGGCGATCGGGCTGGAATCGGCTGGCTGGCCGGAAGCTGCGGCGAATGCACCTTCTGCCGGTCCGGCCGCGAGAACCTCTGCGCCGACGCCCGCTTCACCGGTTGGGACCGCGATGGCGGCTTTGCGGAGTACGCCACCGCCCGTGCCGACTTCGCGCTGCGCCTTCCCGCGGGATTTGGCGATTTGCAGGCCGCGCCGCTTCTCTGCGGTGGCGTCATCGGCTACCGGTCCCTCAAGCGGTCGGGAGTGAAGCCCGCTGGACGGCTCGGGCTCTACGGCTTCGGCGCCTCGGCGCTCCTGACCATCCAGGTCGCCTTACACTGGGGATGCGAAGTCTACGTCGCCACCCGCTCCGCGAAGGAGCAGGCGCGGGCGCGCGAAATGGGCGCAACGTGGGTCGGCGGCTACGATGAAACGCCGCCGATGCCGCTCGACGGAGCGATTACGTTCGCGCCCGCCGGACAGGTCGTCGTCGATGCCCTGCGCGCCGTGGACCGAGGCGGCACGGTCGCCATCAACGCCATCCACCTCGACAAGGTGCCGGAGTTCCCCTACGAGCTGCTGTGGTGGGAGCGCAATCTCTGCAGCGTCGCGAACTACACGCGCGCCGACGCCCGTGAGTTCCTGGAGCTCGCCGCACAAATACCGGTTCGCACGGAGACCGACCTGTTCGAGCTTCGGGACGCAAACGAAGCGCTTCGCCGTCTCTCGGCCGGCGAAATCAGCGGTGCCGCCGTCCTCAAGTGCTAGCGCAGGTGCCAGGTCCTCGGGGCGATGAGCCTGTCCGCTTCCTCTGGCCCCCAGCTTCCCGCCGCGTACATGCATAGCGGCGCCATCTCCTCGAGCGCGGGCTGCACGATCTCCCAAGCCCTCTCTTCCGCATCCTCCCGCATAAAGAGCGTATGATCGCCGACCATGACGTCGTAGAGCAAGCGCTCATACGCTTCCGGCGGGCTCGTCATGAACGAGTTGTTGTAGGAGAACTCCATGCTCACCTGCTGCACACTTATCTCCGGCCCCGGGCGTTTCGCCAGGAAGGCAAAGCGAATGCCCTCGTCCGGCTGAATCCGAATGACCAGGTGATCCGAGGTCAGATGCTGCACCGCCGTGCCTTCGAAGAAGCAAAGCGGCGGCTCCCGGAAGTTGACGGTTATCTCCGTCGCGCGCGTGGCCAGCCGCTTTCCCACGCGGACGAAGAACGGCACGCCGGCCCAGCGCCAGGAGTCGATCTCCAGCTCTGCGGCAAAGAACGTCTCCGTCAGCGAGTCCGACGACACGCCTTTCTCCTCGCGATACCCGGGCACCGGCGCCCCATCCGCTGTGCCCGCCGTGTACTGCCCTCGCACCGTCCGGGCCGGATTCAGCGGCCTGATCGAGCGCAGCACCTTGATCTTCTCGTCGCGAATGGACTCGGCCGCCACGTTCGAGGGGGGTTCCATCGTCAGCAGTGCAAGAGTCTGGAGGACGTGGTTCTGCACCATGTCGCGCAGGATCCCCGCCTGCTCGAAGTACGCGCCCCTGTTCTCGATCCCGATGGACTCGGCGACGGTCATCTGCACGTGGTCAACCGCGTCGCGATTCCACACTCGCTCGAACACCGAGTTGCCAAAGCGGAAGACGAGGATGTTCTGGACGGTCTCTTTGCCCAGGTAGTGGTCGATCCGAAAGACTTGCGATTCGCGGAAGACCTGGTGGACAGCGCGATTCAGCGCACGTGCGGACTCTAGGTCGTGTCCGAAGGGCTTCTCGACGATGATCCGCGCCCCCGCAGCGAGCCCCGCTTCTCGGAGCCCGCCAACCGCGTCGGGCAGCGCCGCGGGCGGGATCGCCAGATAGACCATCCGCTGCTTCTCCCGAAGAATGCGCGCCAGGGCAACATAAGCATCGCCGTCATGACGAACGTACGTTATGCGAGGGACCAGCTCGCCCCAGACGGCCTCGTCGAAGCCGCTGCGTGAGTACTGCAGCACGGCCCGACGCGCCAGTTCCCGAAAGCGCTGCTCATCCAAGTCGCTGCGCGCGAAGCCGACGATCAGCCCGCTCGGCGGCAGCATGCTTCCTGCCGCCAGGTTGTACAGCGCCGGTATTAGCTTGCGTTGCGCTAGGTCCCCGGACGCGCCGGTGATCACGATGTCGGTAGAGGGGGGACTCTTCAGGGCCATGTGGCACCTCGTTTCTCGACTGCTGACGCAAAGCGTCCTCGCTAGTCTAAGGGTACGCCGGCGCTCGATCCGTGAAAAGGGCGCCTGCTGCCGTGGCAGATCCGTGAGGAAAGAGAGCGCGACTCAGCGAACGACCGAGGGGATGATGTGGATAAGCGCCGCCGGGTAAATGCCCAGCCACAGCGCCAGCAGCGACGTCGCGACCAGGACGACTCCCTCCGATGGCGATCCAAGCTGCTGGGATACCGGAGCCGCTTCCGGCTCGCCTTCCGGCCGCGAGTACATGGTGACGATGATGCGAATGTAGTAGAAGAGCGAGATCACGCTGGCCGTTATGAGGATGATGATCAGCGCCCACAGCGAGTCCTGCGCGCCCGCCGCTACCAGGTAGAACTTGCCGATGAAACCGGCCGTCAGCGGAATGCCCGCCAGCGACAGCAGCATGCCGGTGAACACGCCCGCCAGCCATGGCCTCGTCCAGAAGAGGCCGCGATAGTCTTCCAGTTGGTCGGCGTCGCGCTCCGGGCCCGAGAGGACGGTGATGACGCCGAAGCAACCGGTGCTCGCGATGAAGTAGGCGATCAGGTAGAGCGTGACCGCCGTGACGCGCAGGTCGCCGCTGGCGATGAACGCCACCAGCAGATAGCCGAAGTGCGCGATCGACGAGTATGCGAGGATGCGCTTTACGTTGTTCTGCAGCAAGGCCAGCAGGTTGCCCGCCAGCATCGAGGCCACGGCGATGACGAAGAATATCCAGAAGAGTGTGTCGTCGGCCCGAAAGTTGATCAACGTGAAGAAGCGCAGCAGCAACGCGAACACGCCGCCCTTCGAGACCGACGCAATGAACGCCGTCACCGGGGCCGGCGCGCCCTGGTATACGTCCGGCGCCCACAGGTGGAACGGCACGACCGCCAGCTTGAAGCCAATGCCGACGGTCATCATCCCCAGGCCGGCCAGGAAGAACACGCGCTCGCCGTCGCCGAGCGAACTGTGCAGCGAAGCGATTTGCCCGAACTCCATCGAGCCGATCTGCCCGTAAACCAACGCCATCCCGAATAGCAGGAAGGCGGTAGAAGCAGCCGCAAGCACCAGGTACTTGATCGCAGCCTCAACGCCGATCGCGCTCGCCCGATTGTAGCCGATGAGCGCATAGAGCGAGATGCTAAGTACCTCCAGCCCCAGGAAGAACGACGCGAAGTGCGTGCTGGTCACAAGCACCGCCGACCCCAGCGTCGCCAGCAGGAACAGTATCCAGTACTCGTCCTGGTTGCCGGGGTGCTCCTTCAGATAGCGGTAGGACAGGAACACCAGGAGCAGCGCCGACGCCAGTATCAGCCCGATATAGAAGAGCGCGTAGTTGTCCACCGTTATGAGCGGCGTCGCCTGCCGGTTGTCCTGCGTTCGGACGATCGGGAGCATCGCGAAGGAGGCGACGAGGCCGATGAGCGTTAGGGCGGTTGAGACCGTAATGTTCCGTTTTATCGCCACGGCGATCATGACGGCCACGGGCGTCGCCGCGAGGACGATAAGGGGAAGAATGTCGATCCAGCCGCTGCGGGTCATTGCGTCTTCCCCTTGTCCTCAACCACCAAGATCGGCGCGTTGGCCGGCGCCTGCGTCTCGGCCGGCTTCGTCGTCGTCACGATCTGCTGCAGGTTGTCCACCGACTGCTTCGCGGTCGATAGGATGCTCTGCGGATAAAGACCGAACCAGGCGATGATCGCGATCATCATGCCCATGATCGCCGCCTCACGCCGCGATATGTCCGGCAGCTTCCAGCCATGGACGTTCGGCCCCTGGAAAGCGACCTGTAGCATCCACAGCGAGTAGACGGCGGAGACGATGAGTCCGAGCGAGGCAACCACCGCCATCGTCGTATTCGCGTGGAAAGTGCCGAGCACCACCAGGAACTCGCCGACGAAGTTCCCGAGGCCGGGCAGGCCCAACGATGCCACGGCGAAGAACATGCCCACAGCCCCCATTTTCGGTATCGTCTGCCACAGCCCTCCCATCTTCCCCATGTCGCGCGTGTGCATGCGTTCGCTCAGGTCGCCGCAGAGCATGAACAGGGCGCCCGTGGTGATGGCGTGCGCCAGCATGATCATAATCGCGCCCTCAAGCGCCAACTGGTTCCAGGCGAAGATGCCCAGCAGCACGAAGCCCATGTGGCTGACGCTGGTGTAGGCGACCAGTCGCTTGATGTCCGTCTGCGCGAAGGCGAGCACGGCGCCGTAGAGAATGCTGGCGACGGCCAGGCCCATCGCCACGCCGGAAAAGTCGAGCGCGGCTTTCGGAAAGAGCGGCACCAGGAAGCGGATCATCCCGTACGCGCCCACCTTCAGCACCAGTCCCGCCAGGTTCACGCTGCCGGCCGTCGGCGCCTGCGTATGGGCGTCGGGCAGCCACGTATGCACCGGGACCACCGGCAGCTTGACGGCGAAGGCGGCGAAGAAGCCCAGCATCAGCAACATCGCCGTCGACTCCGACATGTGGGTCCCGAGGAGCGCCGTGTAGTTGAAGGTGTAAACGCCGGTCGCGCGACCGTGCACGAAGAATAACCCCAGGATAGACAGCAGCATCAGCAGCCCGCCCGCCTGTGTGAAGATGAAGAACTTGATCGATGCGTAGATCCGGTTCTCGTAGCCCCAGAACGCGATGAGGAAGTACAGCGGGACCAGCATCATCTCCCAGAAGAAGTAGAACAGGAACAGGTCGAGGGCCAGGAAGACGCCCATTATTGACGCGACGATCCAGAGGAGGTTGAAGCTGAAGAAGCCCACCCGTACCTTGATCGCGTTCCAGGACGTCGCGACCGACATGATGCCAAGGAAGTTCGTCAGGATGATGAGCAGCATGCTCAAGCCGTCCAGCGCCAGATGGAAGCTGATGCCAAGCTGCGGAATCCACGTATGGCTGAACTCGATGACGTACGAGCCGTTCGGCACCGGGCTGCTCGGCCCGAAGTAGTGCACCCACATAACGATGAGCACGACCATGTTGACGGCCAGCGTCACCAGCGATATCACTCGCGGCCAGAGCTGACCCCAGCGACCGGATATCCAGGCCAGCATGCCGCCGGCAAACGCCCAGATGATAAGCCAGGTCAGTATCATGCGAAGAACACCACGATTCCTACCGCGATCACGCCGCCGGCAGCCACGCTTGCCGCGTACCAGCGCAATTGCCCCGACTCCGTCCAGCTCAGAACGATGTTTGCCCCCCGGTTGATGAGCGCTATCGCTGCGACCGGCAGGTCGAACAGGTCGCTCTTGTTGGCGCGCGCTATCTTGACGTACGTTCCGACGATGAAGTTGTCATAGACCCAGTCGAAGCCCCAGCCCAGGAACCAGAAGCGGTGCAGCGCCGCGCCCACCGGCGTCGCCACGAAGCGACGCACCAGGCCGGGTTCCCGCAGGAAGAAGTAATAGGCGAAGAGGATGCCGATGAGCGACATCAGCGAAGCGCCGATCTGAAGGTTCCGCTCCGTGCTCGACGCCAGCTCCTTCGTCTCCGGCAGCGACGTGTGCATGAAGTCGGAGAACCAGGGCTGGTTGCCGAGCGTGCGCGGCAGGTCGAGATAGCCGCCGACGATGGACAGGAAGGCCAGCACGACCAGCGGCAGCATCAGCCGGATGCCCGGCTTCAGGTGGAAGGGGATACGGACCTCGCCGAAGAAGGTGTAGAAGACCATGCGGAACGTATAGAGCGACGTTAAGAACGCCCCCACGAATCCCGCCGCCCACAGCCAGCGCCCGCCCGCATCAGAAGCCCACGCTCCGGCAAGAATCGCGTCCTTGCTGTAGAAGCCGGCAGTGACCAGCGGCAGCGCGACCAGCGACAGCGAGCCGGCGAGGAACGTCCAGAACAGGAGCGGCGCCTCCTTCCGAAGCCCGCCCATCTTGAACATGTCCTGCTCGTGGTGCTGCCCAAGGATGACGACGCCCGCGCCCATGAAGAGGAGGGCCTTGAAGAAGGCGTGCGTCATGAAGTGGAACATCGCCGCCGACCAGGCGCCGACGCCCACCGCCAGGAACATGTAGCCGATCTGGCTTATCGTCGAGTACGCAAGCACGCGCTTGATGTCCCTCTGAGTGAGGGCGCTGAATCCGGCAAGGACGAGCGTCCCGGCGCCGATAGCCGCGACGGTCGTATGAATGACCGGCGAGATCGTGAATAGCACGTTCATGCGCGCGATAAGGTAGACGCCGGCGGTGACCATGGTCGCGGCGTGGATCAGCGCGCTTACGGGCGTCGGGCCGGCCATGGCATCGGGGAGCCACGTCTGCAGCGGCAACTGCGCCGACTTCCCCAGCGCGCCGCCCAGAAGCAGCCCCGATGCGGCGACTGTGATGCTGGAGCCGACGACCCAGTGCGCCTGAGCGGCCTGCATCAACGGCTGTATCTGCAGCGTCCCCAGCTTCGTGAACAGGAGCAGCAGCCCCACCAGCATCGCCGTGTCGCCGATACGTGTGACGATGAAGGCTTTGCGCGCCGCCCGGCCATTCGCGGCCTCGGTGTACCAGAAGCCGATGAGCAGATAGCTGCAGAGGCCCACGCCCTCCCAGCCCAGGTACAGCAGCAACAGGTTATCGGCGAGGACCAGCGTCAGCATGGAGCCGACGAACAGGTTCATGTAGGCGAAGAAGCGCGCGTAGCCGTCCTCTTCCTCCATGTACTCCGCCGAGTAGAGATGGATAAGCCAGCCGACGACCGTGACGACCAGTATCATGATCACGGAGAGCGAGTCGAGGTAGAAGGCGATGTGAGGCGTGAAGCCGCCCACGTTGATCCACGTCCAGATCGACTGCGAGAAGGCGTTGCCCGCCGGCGCATCGGCGACGAAGTTCAAGCTGATCGCCACGGCGATAATCGCCGACAGTCCAACAGAGCCGACCCCGACCAACTGCACCTGCGTCTTCGTCAGCCAGCGCCCAGCGAGCGCTAGGATCACAAAGCCGCAGAACGGCAGGATCGGTACCAGGAAGAGCAGATGTAGCAAATCAGCCTCTCATTTTGCTGGCAACGTCGATGTCGAGCGTCTTGAATATGCGGTGCAGCTGCAGCACCAGCGCCAGGCCGACGGAAACCTCCGACGCGGCCATCGTCAGCACGAACAGGAACAGAATCTGGCCATCGGGCTGCGCCCACCGATACCCGGCGACGATGAAGGCCAGCCCCGACGCGTTCAGCATCACCTCCAGCGACAGGAGCACGAAGATAATGTTGCGCCGCACGAGCACGCCGATCAGCCCGAGGGCGAAGAGCACGGCCGCCAGGAGAAGCCCCTGTTCCATCGGTATGGTTGCCATTCAGTCCTCCCTCCGCCTAGCGCCCAACGCCCGCATCGACCGGCTTCTGCTGCGCTGGTTCGCCGCCGGCCCCCTTGTCCGCCGCAGGCTTCTCGGGCTTCTGTTGCGTCTCGTCGGGCTGGCGGCGCCGCCCCAGGTGATAGGCGCCGATCAGGCCGGCGAGCAGCACCATCGACGCCAGCTCTACACCCAGCATGTAGGGGCCGAAGAGCGTGGCGCCTAGATCGCTCGGCTGAATCGGACTCCCGCTTGTCAGGTGGCTGGTGTTCTGGAACAGCACGTACACGACCTCGGCGATGAGCACGAACGCCAGCGCGCCGGGGCCGACCCATGCCTTCCCCATCGTCCAGCGCTTCTCCTGCTCCACTGCTTCGTTGCCGATGTTCAGGATCATGACGACGAAGATGAACAGGACGATGATCGCGCCGGCGTAGATGATCACCTCCAGCGCCGCGATGACCGGCGCTCCCAGCGTGAAGAACACGAGCGCCACCGCCAGGAAGGAGACAATCAGGTACAGCAGCGAATGCACGGCGTTCAGACCGGTAATCGCGGCGGCCGTGGAGATTACCGCCACCACCGACGATATGTAGTAGACAGCGTTCATATCAGCCTCGAAGCCTCAGGGCAGCAGAGTGCGCACGTCCCGCGGCGCTTCTTCGTTCTCCGCCTCTCCTTTGTCCTTCCCGCCTATCGCCAGCCCGGCGACCCGGTAGAAATCGTGATCAGGATACTTGCCCGGCCCGCTAATCAGAAGGTCCTCCTTCTCGTAGACCAGGTTCTGCCGCACGTATTCGCTCATCTCGAAGTCCGGGATGAGCTGGATGGCGTAGGTAGGGCAAGCCTCCTCGCACATGCCGCAGAAGATGCAGCGCGAGAAGTTGATCCGAAAGAACTTCGGATAGCGCCGTCCTGTCTCATTCTCCGTCGCCTGAAGCGATATGCAGTCGACTGGGCAGGCCGCAGCGCAGAGATAGCAGGCGACGCAGCGCTCCTCGCCGTTTATCCGCGACAGGATGATCCGGCCGCGCCATCGCGGCGGCAGGTACGGCTTCTGCTCCGGGTACTGGATCGTGACGCGCTTCTTGAAAGCGTGCTTGAAAACGATCCACAGCCCTTTCAGTATCCCCAGCATTCGGTTGTCCTAACCCATCGCCAGCCGGATTGCGCCGGTTGCCAGCAGATTCAACAACGCCAGCGGCAGCATCACCTTCCAGCCCCACGACATGAGCTGGTCGTAACGGAGCCGCGGCAGGGTAGCGCGCAGAAGTATGAAGAAGCAAATGAAGACAAACATCTTGATCGCCAGCCATATCGGCGGGAACAGCAGGGGTCCACGCCAGCCGCCGAAGAAGAGCGTCGCGACCATGACTGAGATTAGCGCCACGCCCAGGTACTCGCCGACGAAGAACATGCCGAACTTCATCGCCGAATACTCCGAGTGGAAGCCGGCGACGATCTCGCTGTCCGCCTCCGGCAGGTCGAACGGGATGCGCCGCGTCTCCGCGACGCCGGCTACCATGAACACTACGAACCCCAGCACCTGCGGCACGCAATACCAGACCGCCTTCTGCGATTCGACGATCACCCGCAGGTCAAACGAGCCGGCAAGCATGACCACGCCGGTTATCGAAAGGCCCATGAACACCTCGTAGCTCAGCATCTGCGCCGACGCCCGCAGGCCGCCCAGCAGCGAGTACTTGTTATTCGACGCCCAGCCGCCGAGAACGATGCTGTAGACCCCCATCGACGACATGCCGAGGAAGAACAGCAGCCCCACGTTCAGGCCGATGATGTTCAGGCTCGACGAGAAGGGAATAACGGTGAAGGACATCAGCACCGCCAGCATAATGACCGCCGGCGCCAGCACGAAGACGGCTTTGTCGGCGTAAGGCGGGACCCAGTCTTCCTTCAGGAACATCTTGATCGCGTCCGCCGCCACCTGCAGCAACCCGAACGGACCCACGCGGTTCGGCCCGTAGCGGTCCTGCCACAGGCCCAGCATTCGACGCTCCAGCCAGGTGGACATGGCGGCAACCGTAAGTGCGACGAAGAGCACGCCGAAGACGATCAGCACGGAACGAAGGATCTCGTTCACTGCGCCGCCTCCTTCGACCCACCGGGCTTCCTCACGTCGCCCCAAGCCGGCAGCTTCAGCCAGGCCATGCCCGCCAGACCAACCGGCAGCGCCACCACGCCCTTCGGCAGGCCGGCGATGATGCGGACCGGCAGCCGCACAGTCTGGCCATCCACCATCGCCTCAATCTCCTCGCCGGCCTCAAGCGACAGCTCTTTCGAGTCGTCGACGTTCAGGCCGGCGTAGGGCTGCGGCGAAAGCTTTGCGATTCCAGGCGCGAGCGCGCTCAGCTCCTCCGAGCCGAAGATGTGCTGCGCCGCTACGAAGAGATAGCCACCCGTCGGAGGCGTGCTCGCCTCGGGAGCATCGAAGTAGGACGCCTTGTCGCCCTCCGGCGGCTCGACAAGCCGGCGCCCCGGGTCGCCGCCGCGCAGCGGCCCGCCGATCTCCTCCTGGAACTTGTTCAGCGCCTGCACCGAGTTCCAGCCGGGCGCCCAGAAGCGGGGAATCAGCGGCGATGGCGGCTGCCCCTGATAGCCTTCCATCGAGAACACGAACGGCGAATCCCCGTCCTCCGGCGGCGGCGACTCGCTGACGTTGATGTTGGCATTCATCGCCGTGCGGCCGCTGTAGCGTCCGGACTGCCGCGCAATCGGCTCTCCGACGATGCGGAATCCGGCCGGCGGCGCGATTTCCGTGATCGACGCGAAGACAGGCAGGGCCATCGCCAGCGCGGAGCCAACCGCGTCTATGTTCGCCCACTCCTCGAACTCGCGTCGTCCGGCCTCGACCGCCAGGTCGCGCAGCCAGCGCCAGCTCTCGGACACCTCATCGCGCGGTGGGTATACCTGGTACGAACGTTGCGCCCGGCCCTCATTGCTCACGAGAGTGCCGTCGGCCTCCGCGAAGGTCGCCGCCGACAGCAGCACGTCGGCGCGGCTGGTTGTGGCGTTCGCGGTGTGGTCGACGACGATGATGTGCTTGGCCGTACCGAGGAAAGAATCAACGGAACCGGCGTCGGCACGACGGTACAGATCGTTCTCCAGGACGACAACGACGTCCGGTGCGGCGCCCGTTAGCGCGTCCGCCAGGCTCCCGCCGCCCAGAAGCGCCAGTCCGAGGCTGTTGCACTCCGGCACGGTCAGGCAGAGCTGGCACGGGCGACCCTTGCGTCGAAGCGCCCGCGCGACGTTCGCGGCCGCGCGCAGTACGTCGGCGCTTCCGCAGCCGCTGCCGCTGACGACGACCGGCCTCTCGGCGGTCACCAGCGCCGTCGCGATCTCGCCTGCCAGCGCCGCGACTTCCGCCGGCAGACCGGCCACGGCGGGCGCGGCGTCGTCAATCGCGTGCGCGACGGCAAACCCGAGCCGCGCCAACTCCTCCGGCGTCGCCTGATAACATCGCGTCGCAACCTCGTCCAGCCGCGTTTCCTGCATGGCGGCGACATAGAGCGGCCCCCGCGCGTCCTGCGTCGAGTTGCGCATGCCCATGGCGTCCCATTCACACACGCGCAGCTTCTCAGCTTCGCGCATGGGCGCCTGCTTCTGCGATTGTCGCAACGCCAAGGCGATCCTCGGCGCCGTCTGCGTAACGTCTTCGCCCAGGACAAAAGCGGCGTCGCAGCGCCCGACCTCGGCGAGCGAGGGCGAGCGCGGGCCGTCGCGCATTATGTCGAGTGTGAGCTGGCTGAGCTCCTGCTCCTGCGCCGAGACGCCGGCGTAGAAGTCCTTCGCCCCAACGAGCGTGCGCAGCGCGAAGTTCGCCTCCAGCGATGCCCGCGGCGAGCCGATTCCGATAACCCGCTTCCCTTCCCTGAGCGCCGCGGCGGCCATCGCCAGCGCCTCGCCTCTTCCAGCCGCCGTCCCTTCTCGCAGCAGCGGGCTGCGCAGCCGCCGAGCATCGTTGACGAACTCGTAGCCGAAACGGCCGCGGTCGCAGAGGAAGTAGCCGTTCACTTCGCCGTTGTAGCGATTGTAGATGCGGCGCAGCGTGCCGTAGCGCTCGCCCGCAATGGTGTTGCAGCCGACGCCGCAGTGCACGCACACCGACGGCGCCGTCATAAGGTCCCACTTGCGCGTGTAGTGCTCCTTCAACGTCTTGTCCGTAAAGACGCCCGTCGGGCAAATCTCCACCAGGTTGCCGCTGAACTCGCACTCCAGCACGCCATCGTACTGGCGGCCGTAGTAGACCTGGCTGCGATTGCCGAAGACATCGAAGTCGCGACCGCCGGCGTAATCCTTGTAGAAGCGCACGCAGCGATAGCACTGGATGCAGCGGTTCATCTCGTGGTTCACCAGCGGGCCCAAGTATTGATTGCGGAAGGTGCGCTTCTTGCCGTCGTAGCGACGATAGTTGTGGCCGGTGAGCACCGTCATGTCTTGTAGATGGCACTCGCCGCCCTCGTCGCAGACGGGGCAGTCGTGCGGATGATTGACCATGAGCAGCTCGATGATGCCTTCGCGGAAGTCGCGCACCTCGGCGTCGTTGATGGAGATGCGCGTTCCTTCTAGCGCCGGCGTCATGCACGACATGACGATTCTGCCGCGCGTGTCATTCGCGTCGCGGAAGATGCGCACGGCGCACTGCCGGCAGGCGCCGACGGAGCCCAGCGCCGGGTGCCAGCAGAAGTACGGTATGTCCAGCCCCACGGACAGCGCCGCCTGAAGCATGTTCTGCCCGTCTTTCACCTCGTACTCGCGTTCGTCGACGATTATCTTTGCCATCTTATTTCCACGGACACCGCTGCTCGCGGACGTGCTGCTCGAAATCGTCGCGGAAGTGCACCAGCGCGCTCTGAAGCGGCTCCATCGCGCCGGGGGCTAGGGCGCAGAACGTATTGCCCGGCCGCAGTCGACGCGTTGTCTGCTCCAGCACCTCGATGTCTTGCGGCGTGCCGCGTCCCGCCTCGATCTTGCGAAGCGCGTGCTCCGCCCACTGCAGGCCTCCCCAGCAGGGCGTGCACCAGCCGCACGACTCCTGCGCGAAGAAGTGCTGCAGGTTCACCTGCATAGCGATCGGGCAGCGCTTGTCGTCGAGGACGATCATCGTGCCGGTGCCCATCCGGCTGTTGTACGGTTGAAGCGAAGAGAAGTCCAGCGGCACGTCCAGGTGCTCTTCGACCAGAAAGTCCGTCGAAGCGCCGCCTGGAAGCAGCCCGCGGAACTTGTATCCGTCCTGCATGCCGCCGGCGTGCTCCTCCAGCAGCTCGCGAATCGTCGTCCCCATGGGCAGCTCCCAGCAGCCGGGGCGCTTGACGCGACCGCTGACGCCGTACAGCTTCGTGCCCCCGTCGTCCGTCTTGCTCAAGCCCTTGTACCACTCGACGCCCTTGTCGATGATGTGCGGCACGTTGCAGAACGTTTCGACGTTGTTGACAACAGTCGGCTTGCCCCACAGGCCGACGACGGCTGGAAACGGCGGTTTGTCGCGCGGGTTGGCGCGCTTGCCTTCCAGCGAGTTGATCAGCCCCGTCTCCTCGCCGCACATGTAGCGCCCGGCGCTGAGGTGCAGGTGCATCTCCAGGTTCAGGCCCGAGCCGAGGATGTTCTTTCCCAGATAGCCGGCGGCGTACGCCTCGGCGATTGCTTTCTTGAGCGCTTCCGCCGACGGCCCGTACTCGCGCCGCAGGAAGATGTAGGCCGCTTCCGCCTCGATCGCCCAGCCGGCGATGATCATCCCCTCGATGAGCATGTGCGGGTCGCCCTCCATGAGAACGCGGTCCTTGAACGTGCCGGGCTCCATCTCGTCGCCGTTGGCCAGGACGAACTTCGGCCTCGGCGCGTCGGGGCCCATCGGAATGAAGCTCCACTTCATGCCCGTCGCGAAGCCGGCGCCGCCGCGTCCCTTCAGGTTCGACGCCTTGACCGCGTCGATCACCTCTGATGGCCGCATCTTCAGCGCCTTGCGCAGCCCCTGGTAGCCGCCCGTGCGCTCGTACTCAGCGAGGCTCACGGGGCCTTCGCCGGGACGGATGCGACCGGTCAGCGGCGTCTCGCTCATCACTTGCACTCCCCGAGGATCGAGTCGATCTTCTCCGGCGTCAGGTTCCCGTATTGCGTGCCGTCGACCATCATCACCGGCGCCAGGTCGCAGGCGCCCAGGCACACCGATGTGAGCAGCGTGAACCGTCCGTCCGCCGTCGTCCCGCCGACTTCGACGCCCAGCTTCGACTTCAAGTGGTCGAGCAATGTCTCGTAGTCCAGCAGCCAGCAGCTCACGCTGTCGCAGATCATGATGACGTGCCGGCCCACTTCCTTGCGAAAGATGAGGTTGTAGAACGTCGCGACCGAGTCCAGCTCCGCCGGGCTCAACTGCAAGTATCCCGCGATCTCGTCCAGCGTCTCGTCGGATAGCCAGCCGCGATGCTGCTGCACCGACATCATCGCGTCGATGCAGGCGGCGCGGTTTCGCCCCGACATCGCCACCGCGGCGTCTATCTCTTCTCGCTCCTCTTGCGTCAGCAAGTCCTCACCTCAGCGGTCCACGTCCGACAGCACGTAGTCGATGCTGCCGAGAATAGCCATGACATCCGGGACCAGGGCGCCGCGCGTCATGAGCGGCACCATCTGCATGTGCGGAAAGGTCGGCGTCCGGATGCGAGTCCGGTACGACATCGTGTTCCCGTCGCTGACCAGGTAATAGCTGTTGTTGCCCTTCGTCGCCTCCACGCCGACCGACGCCTCGCCGGGCGGGATCACCGGGCCCCACGTCACGCTGAGGAAGTGCGTGATCAGCGTCTCGATGTCATGCATCGTTCGCGCCTTCAGCGGCGGCGTCGCCAGCGGATGGTCCGACTTGTACGACCCCGAAGGCATGTTATCGATGCACTGCTGGATGATCCGCAGGCTCTGCCGCATCTCCTCGACGCGAATGACGGCACGGTCATAGCAGTCGCCGTTCGTCGCCGTCGGGATCTCGAAATCGAACTGCTCATAGCCCGAATACGGGCGGTTCTTGCGCCAGTCCCACTTGAAGCCGCAGGCGCGAAGGCCCGGGCCGGTCACGCCCCAGTCCATCGCGTCGCGCAGCGTGTAGGCGCCGATCCCCTTCGTTCGTGCCTTGAAAATGGGGTTCCCCATCACCAGGTCGTCCCACTCCTTGATGTGCGGCGGCAGCAGGGCGACGAAATCGCGCATCATCGGCTCCCAGCCGTCCGGCAGGTCGTGCGCCACGCCGCCGATGCGGAACCAGCTCGGATGCATTCGCCCGCCGCAAACCGCTTCGACGATGCCGAAGCCGCGCTCGCGGTCGCTGAACATATAGAAGACAGGCGACAGCGCACCCACGTCGCCGGCGAACGTGCCGTACCAGACGAGATGGCTCAGGATGCGGAACAGCTCGCACATCATGACGCGAATAACCTTGACGCGGTCCGGCACCTCGATCCCGGCCAGCTTCTCGACCGCCATCACGTACGGCAGGTTGTTCATCACGCCGCCCAGGTACTCGACGCGGTCGGTGTATGGGATGTAGCTATGCCATGACTGCCGCTCGCCCATCTTCTCGGCGCCGCGGTGATGATAGCCGATGTCCGGCACGGCATCGACGACGCGCTCACCGTCGAGCTGAAGAATGAGGCGCAGCACGCCGTGCGTCCCAGGATGCTGCGGACCCAAATTCAGGAAAATCAGGTCCGCGTCCTCCGTCTGACGCTGCATCCCCCAGTCCTCGGGCTTGAACTGCATCGCCTTCTGCTCTTCCTCTTCCTGCGCGTCGGAAAGGCTGAACGGCGGCATCTCCGTCGCTCGCGCCGGGTGGTCTTTGCGCAGCGGGTGTCCTTTCCACGTGTTCGGCATCAGGATTCGGCGCAGGTTCGGATGCCCCTTGAACGTGACGCCGAACATGTCCCAGACCTCGCGCTCGTACCAGTTGGCGTTTGGGAACACCTCGACCGCGGTGGGTACGGAGAGCTTCTCCGCGTCGACCGCGACCTTCAGCCGCACGTCCTCGTTGCGCTCGTAGGAGATGAGGTGGTAGACGACCGTGAAATCGCTCGGTGGCTGCCCCTCGCGATGCGCGCGGAGTCGCTCGTCGATGGCGGTCAGGTCGTAGAGCTGCGCGAAGGGCCGGGCAACCTCTGACTTGAGAAAGCGCAGTACCGGGACAACGTCATCCTGCGTCGTCCAGAGCGTCGGAATGTCGTCGCGAGTCTGCTGAAGCGTGAAAACCGCGTCGGGGAAGCGAGCGCGCAGCTCCCGGGCAATGCCGGGCTCGGCGGCTGCGCCTTGTTGCGTCTCGACTTCAGCTTCCTGCATTCGTTCCGACTCTAGACTTCGTTTATCGGCCGATAGCTCTCCTTGGCCGTGCGCTCCGCCCGCTTGAGGTCGCGCAGCGAAGGCGGCGTCTGCTTGTAGACGCCCTGGTCCCCGACGACCCAGCTCAGCGGCCGCTTCTCGCTCCCGACCGCCTTTTGCAGCAGGATCAGCCCTTCCTCGAAAGCGTCCGGTCGCGGCGGGCAGCCCGGCACGTAGACGTCCACGGGCATGAACTTGTCGACGCCCTGCACCACGCTGTAGATGTCGTACATGCCGCCGGAATTCGCGCACGAGCCCATCGATATGATCCAGCGCGGCTCCATCATCTGCTCATACAGGCGCTTCACCGAGGGCGCCATCTTCCGGAAGACCGTCCCGGCGACGATCATCACGTCGGCCTCGCGGGGCGTGCCGCGGATTACCTCCGCGCCGAAGCGGGAGATATCGTACTTGCTGGTTATCGCAGTCGCCATCTCGACGTAGCAGCAGGAGAGACCGAAGTTGAACGGCCACAAAGAGTTCTTGCGCCCCCAGGCGATAAGGTCCTGCAGGCGAGCGAGGACAATTATGCGCGAGACCATGGCGTCGAGCGCGCTCTGCCCGCGGCCGTCGCCCGGCCGCACGATAGTGTCGGGAACGCGCGAAATAGTGCTATCTGTCATAGCGCTGCCCTCCCCGGCCCAGCCTTCCCCAATCGAGCGCGCCCAGCCGCCAGAGGTACGCAAGACCGGCGACTAGGACGCCTATGAAGACCGTGGCGTCTATGTAGCCGGTCCAACCGACTCTTCGCAGCGCAACCGCCCAGAGGAAGATGAAGACGGCCTCGAGGTCGAAGACGACAAAGAACATCGCGACCAGGTAGTAGAGGACGTCGTAACGGACGCGCGCGGTGCCGGTCGGCAGGATTCCCGACTCGTACGCGTCGTCGGTCGCTGCTTCGTGGTGGCGCGTGCCGAGGAGCCAGGAGAAAATGAGCATTCCGGCCAGCACGATGACGCTGGCGGCGAGGTAGAGGAAGAACGGCCAGAAATCAGTCGCCATACGACGTTGACCCGATCAGACTGGGAGCGGCCCCTCTCGGCGCTAGCGAAATCGCCAGCCAGTCGGAGCATAGCGGCATTGTGAATTTAAATGCAAGCCGGATCGAGACTTCGTAAGTGGCGCGTGAAGGCTCTGCGGTTGCTACGGCGCTGCCTTGAATGCGGCGATCTGTCCTCGCCAGGGACCGGAGCGGCTCGCTGTCGCAGTCGTGGAGTAACTGCCCGTCGCATAGACGATTTGATCCGCGGCATCAAAGTCGGCCTTAGATCCGCCACCGCTCTGACCATCCAGTTCTGCCGTAAAGGAGTTCGACCACGCGCTCGTGGTGGCGCTGGCGTCGAGTGTTGCCCCGGCGACGAGCAACTCTACCGACTGCGCGGTCGTCACGGAGCCCGAGGAAGGAGACGAGCTGGTACCAGTGGCTGAGTTCTTCGTGTCTAGTGGGGATGCCGTGGCTACTCCGCTGTACTCAAGGATGCGAAGGCCCAGGGCATCGCCCGAGCCGGCGCTGACGGTTACAGTCTTGTCGGCTGAGCCCACCGATATCTTGTAGAAGATGGCCTGACTTGGCGTTCCGCTCTGGTTGATGGCGCTTGACCAGCCGGAGGGCAGGTTGATGACCACGTTGCTATAAGTGCCTATAATTGCGACCAGAAGATGACCCGCCACCGGGTTTGACGAGAACGTTGCCGAAATGCTGGCCCCATAGCTCGTTTCGCTGTGATTCTTCTGGATCAGAGCAGGGAGCTGATATACGGTTGCGCTCTGTTGATTGCTCGGCTGGGAAGTCCAGTTGCCGAGCTTGCCTTCGATCTCATAGCAGAATGTACCGTGGTTGGGACTGTCGCTGTAGCTCTTGACAGCGACGGTGTTGATGGTGCTGAAGCTTCCCGGAGGACAGGTTCCGGTTCCGCGCATGACAACCCACTGATTCGCGGCGTCACCGGAAGGCAACGTCCACGAGAGACCGACAGTAGCCGTCGCGCCCGCTCCGTTGACGGTCGGCGCCGCCTGCGTCGGCGTTCCAAGGGTCTGGTTACCCGTCCTATTGCTGGGGTTGCCGGTATTGCCGTTGAACGCAGCGAAGGTGATGCTAACGGCGCTGGTCAGCAGGATCGTTATGACTATCGCCAACGCCGTCAGCAGTCCCATCAATGGGCTTGAGCGGCTCCTGCTCTTTGCCTGCCTTGGCGCTCGCCGGTATAGTCTCCGAGTCATCTAGGTTTGCTTGCCCTGATTTCCCTGTGATCAAGCGCGGATCCACCAAGATGCAAACGCACAACCACTTGCCGTTATCGTGACCGCGCTTACGAGAGGGCCTCATCGACTTTCTCGACTTCCTCACGGCAGAGCTAAATGGGTTTCCCCCGTAATATCGGTCTGCCTCCTATTGAGATGCATACCAGATGAGGTCCGCCTGGGACTGACAGCCCTCATAGGTGTAGTCAGCGCTGGAGTCGAGATTCACGTTGATCGTGAAGGTCGCGCTGTCATCCGCCGTCCAGTGATCGACGGAGCCGCTCCCATTCGTCCCGCCCTTCAGGTGCAAGATGGCACCCATCCCGATGTAGGTAGTGGCGAAGTCGGCTAGAGTGCCGTAGCCGGAGCCGGCGGTCGGGTAGATGATCCTGCTGCCCTGCTTGATCTGAAGGTTGATCTTGGAGCCGGGATTCGTCGCAGTGCAGAGGCTGGAGCCGCCAGGAGCCTTGCTGGCGTAGTTGGCCGCGTAAAGCCCAAACGTGCCCGTCGTGACACCACCCGTATATACGATCGTGATCGTATTCCTCTTGTCCGGTGCGCCCGGAACGAAGGCCGTGGACTGTGAGCTGAACGCCGTCGCGCAGGTGCCGTTGTTTGTGCCGGCGAAGCAATTGCTGCCGCTGACAACGCTCCCGACGATGTTGGCGATGCTGAGTGTGGTGTTACCCAGGATATTGGCCGAATTGGAGGTTTCGCCGGTGAAGGTTGCTAGGGTGCCCGTGCCAACCGATTTTCCGATTAGCAGAATAACGAAAGCCGTGATGGCGAGCCTTGTTCTTGCCATGATCGTTGTCTTTCATGGCGGAGGCACGCCCGGGTGTCTCTGTCTCTTATCATCTTCCCACTCTGAACATCGGATAATTCCGCTATTTGAGTTGAGTGCCGCGTTTCTATCTCGATCTTGTCACTTCTACATGGGCGACCCGGAGCCAAGGGTGACGGTTCGATTAGAGGCAGCAATCCCGGCTCGAATGTGTGCGGAGCGGCTTCTCTGGTTACCCTACTGAGACGCGTACCAGATGAGGTCCGTCTGAGATTGGCAGCCCTGGTAAGTATTGTCGGCGCTGGAGTCGAGATTCACGTTGATCGTGAACGTCGAGCTGTCGTTCGGCGCCCACTGGTCGGCGGTGCCGCTCCCGTTCGTCCCGCCCTTCAAGTGCAGGACGGAACCCATTCCAACGTAGGTCGTGGCGAAGGCGTTCAGGGTGCCGTAGCCGGAGCCGCTGGTTGGGTAGATGATCGTGCTGCCCTGCTTGATCTGAAGGTTGATCTTGGTGCCGGGGCTGGTTGCCGTGCAGAGACTGGAACTGCCGGAGGCCTTGCTGGTGTAGTTGGCCGCGTAGATCCCGAACGTTCCCGTCGTAATCGTACCGGTGTACGTGATCGTGATGGTATTGCTCTTGTCCGCCGCCCCGGGGATGAAGTTCGTCGATGACGAGCTGAAGACCATGGCGCAGGTGCCGTTGTTGGTGTTCGTGCTGCAGTTGCTGCCGCTGACCACCGTCCCGGCCACGTTGGTCATCGTGAGCGAACTGTTGCCAAAGGCACTCGTCGGGTTGGTGGTCTGAGCGGTGAAGGTGGCCAGGGTACGCGCGCCCATCAGCGCTCCTACCAGCAGAACAACGAACGCCGTGACGGCTAGCTTTGTCGCTATCCGCGACACGGTCCCGCCGGGCCGGAGCAAGCCGAGTGTGTGCCTGCTCAGAATACCCCTCGGTCGCCTGATGAGCAGTCTTCGTGTTCTTGCTTGAAGCGGCGCCCTGGCCTCATGCAGACCATCACCGTCGCTGCGTGGAACTCCCTCCGATGGCCAGTCGAATAGTCCTCTCTGCCTTCTCCCTGCCGCACTCCTTCTCTGCTCAGGCAGCCGGTACCCCCTGACGCTTCGAAATCCTTCCGACTGCCTGTCAGACGGCCTTCTTGTCCTTATTCGGGGCGGTTTGCTGCCCAATTCAGGGGTAGACTTTATCCGGGCCGGTTTGCTGCCTAGCTCAGGCCGGTCGCGTCCGTTCTCACTTCGGAAGGCTTCCGATTGCCTATCGGAGGTCATGCTTGTGGTTCAGGCCGCATCCTGCTTGGCTCGGGCAAGTCGTGCGCCTCCTGCGTTGGAATCCCCTTATCTCCTTGCCGGATGGTCTATTCTTCGACTAGGTTGCCTTCCGCTTGGCTTGGCTCGCTTGGCTCGCTCCTCGACTTCCGCGGCAATCGATGGGGCATCCACAATGGTATGAGCAATGATAGAGCGAGAGCCAGGATCGGCACGTCGACCAGCGATAGCGGCCCGAAGCTTATCCCTCCGACGGACATAAGGTAGCCGATGTAGGGATAGTGAGCGACTAAGTGCCAGCCGCTCCCCGTCACCGGCAGTTGCCATGGATCGGGAAGCGGATTGGCGTCCCCCTGTGTGACAAAGACGGGACCGTCAGCGCCGTCCTTTATGTCGACGACTCGGTGCGTGACAAGGTCATGGTGGTCAGGCGGGTAGAACGTGATGATGTCCCCGACCTTGACCTTGTCCGCCGTGATGGGGCGGAGCACGACGATGGAACCCTTCGCGATGGTCGGTTCCATGGAGCCGGATGCGACGACGTCCACCCTGTATGGCAGCACGCGGGGACCAACCACCAGAAGCAAAAGCGCAACAACCGCCAGTAACAGGGCGACCGCGAGGAAAGCCTTCAGTAGCGTGTGGCACATCCTGAAAAGCCTGCGCAACGGATCCCTCCTCCTGAAGGACTAAAGGCTAGCCCCACGCCGAGGAGTGGGGCTAGCCAGTTCTATATTCAGTTTACTGTGCCGCGTACCATACCAGGCCTGCCGCAGACTGGCAGCCCTCGTAGGTGTAGTCGGCGCTGGAGTCGAGGTTTACCTTGATCGTGAAGACCGAACTGTCGTTCGCTGTCCACACGTTGGCGGTTCCGCCCCCGTCCGTTCCACCAGCCAGAGCCAGTAGATTGCCCGTATCAGTGTACGTCGCGGCAAAGTCGGCCAGAGTGCCGTAGCCGGTTCCGCTGGTCGGGTAGATGATCGTGCTACCCTGCTTTATCTGAAGGTTGATCTTGGAGGCGGGATCGGTCGCCGTGCACAGGGGGCTGCTGCTTGCGGCCGCGCTGGAGTAGTTCCCGGCGTAGAGTCCGAACGTGCCCGTCGTGATGCTACCCAGGTAGGTGATCGTGACGGTGTTGCTTACGTCCGAACCCCCAGCTGTGAAGTTCGTCGACGATGCGTCGAACAGTGTGGCACAAGTGCCGCTGTTCGTGGCAGTCGAACAGTCGCTGCCGCTGACTACGGTCCCGGCAACGTTGGTCATGGACATCTGCGTGTTGCCGAAGACGTTATTCGGGTTGGTCGTCTGGGCCGTGAAGGTAGCCAGGGTCCGCAGACCGAGCAACCCACCGATTAGCAGGATGATGAAGGCCGTGATGGCCAGCCTCGTCCTGGTTCGGGAAAGTATCCCGACTGAACCGAGCATCTGAATTTCCGCCTTGCTTGGAAGTATTTCTCATTGCTTATCGGCTCGCCTCTTGTCGAGCTAAAGAGGTATTCCCAAGGAAATACGAAGGCGACGGTGGCTGGCCATCGCCGGCGTGACGAAAAGGGCTGCGACCAAGGGGCTGGGGAACGCAGAGGCAGCGCTCGTGACACACGTGGCGAGAACAGAGCGTGCAGGAAACGGCTGTCTGGGGGTCAAAACTGAATCTGGAGCGGGAAACGGGACTCGAACCCACGACCCTCTGCTTGGGAAGGCTCAGGTTGAAAATCCGCCTCCCAGACCCCTCTTCGAATCTAGCGACGTAGCATCTGCTCATTGAAGCAGATGGTCGCTAAATCGCCAATCGACGCTATTGTACCCCTATTCCGGAGCCAGCCCTATCGATCCGCCCGCCAGTCAGGCGGCGAGCGCCCATCGCTGGAGAGCCCGCCGGCCGAAGGCTGCCCTTGTTCGCGCGGCCAGGGGCGCCCGGACGCCGCTCTTCAACGCAGCCCCGATACGTTTCCCCCGCTCAGTACGCAGGCGCCCCACGTCACTGACAAACCGACCAGCAGGGCCAGAAGCCTGGCCGCTCGGGGCCTTTCGTATCGCCTTCTTGAGGCTCGCTTCCTCCTGATCATGACAGCGTTACCCACAAGCGGCCATTCTGAGGGACGTGGCGCAAGGAAACAATCAGAAAAGTCCTGCCTATTTGCTCTCCTACCCCTAACCCGTTGGCGATGCTGTCTATGATTGCCGGTGCGCATTCAAAATGCCAGCATGGCGTGAGCAGGTCTATCCAAAGAAGGATCAAGAAAGCTATCCGTCGGACGACACATAGCCGACCACGGCCGCCGACCATTAGTGATAAGCGAACGTGGCGAAGAGATCTGCTGAGCTCACTCCCCATGCGGGGACGCTCCGTACGTCATCGATGGCATAAGATATATCCTGGCGACGATAGGGGGCGCGCCCGATCTCAAATGCGGGGATTCGCCAATGTCGTGACCGAATGGCCAGATATAGACTCCAACACAAAGGACATCTACTCACTGATGGCGGGAACAATCGCTCTAGCAGCCCATTTGTCGGTTTGTCGGTCAGCCCACGACAGGAGGAAATAGAGGGAGCCGTTTCCTTGTGTCCAGGCTGACCCGTGCCCCTAGCGGGGCTCTCCGTTGAGGAAAGTATTCAGGAAAGGAGGTAAGCAAAGTGGCCGTAGAGAAAGCGATAGGCTCATCGAGCCTGGTCGAGGTGGTCGACCGCATCCTGGACAAGGGCATCGTCATCGATGCCTGGGTGAGGGTCTCCTTAGTGGGAATCGAGCTTCTTGCCGTCGAGGCAAGAGCTGTCGCCGCTGGGGTTGACACTTTCCTGAAGTACGCCGAGGCCATTGGCCTCACGCCGCTGGCAGCGCCCCCGGCCTAGGCGCAGTCGTCGCCCTAAGAAGAGAACGGTGCTTGGGTCGGGGCCCGTCCCGTCTATCTCCAGGCTCCTACACCCAAAAGGTAAGAACGCGGACGAGCCCTGACCGGCACCACAAAACATGGTAGCCCGGCTGCCATCGGCAGTCAAGGAATAGGAAGGAAGAGAATCATGCCTACAGCAGCAGACATGGCCCAGCTAGGCGGCGAGATTGTCGCCGGCCATCGCGCTCGCAAGCGAGAGATCACCGGACTGCGGGCGACCGTGCGGGCCGAAAAGAAGCAGACCATCAAGGCGATGCGGGATGTCCACCGCGCCAACAAGGCCCACAAGGCCGAAACCGTCCACACGCTGAAAGCGCTCCACAACGAGATGACGCGCGAGTTCCAGGGCCTGGACAAGGCCCGCCGGGAAGGGGCGCGGGAGCACACCGCCCAGACCGGCCACATGTTGAGCGAGTTCCAGCAGATGGACAAGGCCCGCCAAGAGGCGACGCGGGAACAGGCCGCCCAGGTGCGGGCGCAGATGTCGGGATACGCCGCCGAGAACAGGGGCGCCCATAACGAGTGGTGGCGGCATCGGAAGGCGGCTATCCAAACTGCCCGCACCGCCCGCTAACCAGCCGCACCGATTGGCTGCGGACGGGGCAGGCTAGCGACAACCGGGGGCCGGCTGCAACGGTCGGCCCGTCGAGGGATGAGACGAGGTCAGGCGCGGCGAGAGGAATCGCTCCCTCGTCTCCTGCCTGACGAGGACTGTAGTTGAGAGACGGGAGGAAACGTCATGACTGTCCTCAAGGATGGTGTGGTCGCAGAGACCCATGAGGAGGATGAGCTCGAGGGTCCAGAGGCTGAAGACGAAATGCAGGCGGCCGTCACCACCGTGCGAGAATCGCTTGCCGCCCGCCCTCACTTTGTGGAGACGCCCTCCCTCAAGAGCATCGCCGACCGCGCCCTAACCTATGCCGAGAGCGGTCTTCCCCTGCACTTCCGCGGCCCCACGGGCTGCGGCAAGACCACGCTGGCCATTCACGTGGCCGAGCAACTGGGCCGCCCCGTTATGCTGATCAGCGGCGACGATGAGTTCGCCACCTCAGACCTCGTGGGTGGCGAGCACGGCTATACCCAGCGAAGGATCATCGACAACTACATCCACTCCGTCGTGAAGACGGAGGATCGGCTGGACTACAACTGGGTAGACGCCCGGCTCACGATGGCCTGTCAGGAAGGCTACACGCTCATCTACGATGAGTTTAACCGCTCGCGGCCGGAGGCCAACAACATCCTGTTGTCTGTGCTGGGAGAGGGCATCCTTATTCTGCCCATCGTAAAGACAACGAGGGGCTACGTCCGGGTGCACCCTCAGTTCAGCGCCATCTTCACCAGCAACCCCAAGGAGTACGCCGGCGTGCATTCCAGCCAGGACGCGCTTCTGGACCGGATGATCACCATGGACCTCGGCCACTTCGACAGCGAGACGGAGATAGCGATCACCCAAGCGCACGCGGGCCTGACCCGCAAACGAGCTCAGACCATCGTCGACCTGGTCAGGCGCCTGCGGCAGGCTACGAACGGCAGCTGCGACCCGACGGTAAGAAGCTGCATCATGATCGGGCGGGTCATGGCCCGTCAGGGCAAGAACGGAAACGGCAGCAGCCTGACCTTTGGGCAGATATGCACAGACGTGCTGACGAGGACGCTGAGCCCGACCGGCCAGACCGATGAGGAGAGGAGGCGGCTCCTCAGTGATCTCATTGCCGGGAGCCGGTGGAACTGAGAGCCCTTTCAGTAGAAGCCGACCGTCACCTCGGCTGAGAGGTTGAGCGCTCTCTGGCCGCCTTCTCTAGCAAAGGAAACGCGACTACAGCAACCGGGAGGGTCAACGATGACGAGCAAGGGGAGCACAAGCGGGCGCCGTGTCCTGAGATCCGTGCCCGATAGGACTGTCGAGCACTGCCGCGCCGCGCACGATGTGCGGCATCAGAGCTCCATTCCCCATCTAGCGGGAGCAGCAAACCCCTACGGTCAGCTCGACCAACTGGACCAGGAACGGCAGCGGCTGGAGAGACGCCTCTCCATCTGGCTGGCTCAGAAGGAGCGCACGGAGGCCCAGATCGCTGATGTGGACAGGGCAAGAGACCAACTGCTCGCGACGCTGGAGCCGGTGCTCCACAGCGAGGCAAAGAAGGCGGAGCGCGCGGCAGGCATTCGCCACCGCGAGGCGGCGGAGGCCAGACGCTCGGCTCCTATTCCCATCCTCCGGTAGGGAAGACGCCGAGCGCTGTGGATTGCGGCAGTTGTAGTGAACGGGAGGTGTGACTGACATGCCTGCTCAGAGACGGACAAGAGGAAAAAGGGAAGCCGAAAGTGGCGCCGAGATCGGGCTGGGTGGCCTCTTCAAAGGCATAGGAGACTTCATAGACCTTCTCGCTGATATGGCCGAGAAGAGCGAGACGTTGCGCAGTCGCGCCGGCGAGATCGAGGGCCTCCCCAAGGGCATGAAGGGCGTGTACGGCTTCAATGTCCGTATGGGGTTGGAAGGCGGCCCTCAGGTGCAGCAGTTCGGCAACGTGCGCACCACGGCGAGAGGCCCGGTGGTGGATGAGGTGCGGGAGCCCATGGTGGATGTATTCGACGAGAAGGACGCCATCATCGTGCTGTCGGAGATGCCCGGTGTTGGTCGAGCTGACATCGAGGTCGAGGTCAAGGAGGACGTCCTCTCCATCGTCACCTCGGCCGCTGCTCCCCGGAGGTACGCCGCGGAGGTTCTCCTACCGGCGCCGGTCGAACCGGACAGCATGAGCATCACCTTCAAGAATGGGGTACTCGAGCTCCGCTTCATGAAGAAGGCACCAAGGAGGCGCAAGGCAGGAACCGCTGCCAAGAAGAAGGGACAAGGTCGGGCCAGGGCACGCTGACGACGGCAATCGGACGCCTCGTAGCTGGCAGGAAGGTGGGTTTCTAGGCAATTGCCAAGAGGAACGGCGAAGGCAGGACCTCAGAAGCCGGCCGGCAAGGACGGCAGCGGCAAGGAGATAGTCCTGCGGGTGGCCGAATCCCACATGAAGGACGTGGGGCGCGGCATAGCCCGCATCGACCCGGCGGACCTGGAGAGAATCGGCGCCGAGATCGGCGAGCTGATCTCTATCACAGGCAAGAGGCAGAGCGTGGCGAAGGCGATGCCCGCTTACCTGTCCGATAGAGGTAACGGAATCATCCAGATCGATGGTATCGCTCGCGAAAACGTGCAGGCCGGCCTCGACGAAAAGATCAGCGTCGCGAAGGCCGCGCGCGAGCCCGCCAGAACGGTCGTCATCGCGCCCCTCGGTCCCATGCGCTCCCCGGCGGGCAGCCAGCACACCACCTACGTCGCCCGCCTCCTGGAAGGGCGAGGCCTGATAGCCGGCGATAGAGTCCGCGTGAACCTCTTCGGCGCCCGCCCTCAGGACTTCACGGTCGTGGAGACGGCGCCGAAAGGTCCCGTCCTCGTCCAGGCAACGACGACCATCAGGATCAGAGGGGACGGACAGGCTGAGACAGAGCAGGCAGCCGTCTCCTACGAGGACGTCGGCGGCCTGGGCAAGGAGATACACCGCATCCGCGAGATGATCGAGCTTCCCCTCAAGTACCCGGAGGTCTTCCAGCGCCTGGGCATCGATGCACCAAAGGGGGTGCTCTTGCACGGCCCGCCGGGCTGCGGCAAGACGCTGATCGCACGCGCCGTAGCATATGAAACCTCCGCCCACTTCATCCACGTCGCCGGGCCGGAGGTGATCCACAAATTCTACGGCGAGAGCGAGGCGCACCTGCGAACCGTCTTCCAGGACGCCGCCGAACACGCCCCCAGCATCGTCTTCCTCGATGAGATCGATGCCATCGCTCCCAAGCGGGAAGAGGTGCACGGCGAGGTTGAAAAGAGGGTGGTGGCCCAACTCCTCGCCCTCATGGACGGCCTGAAATCGCGAGGCGAGGTAATAGTGATCGGCGCTACCAATATACCAAACTCTCTTGACCCCGCCTTGCGCCGTCCCGGCCGCTTCGACCGCGAGATCGCCATAAGCATCCCTGACAAGAACGGCAGGCTCGAAATCCTGGAGATCCACACGCGCGGCATGCCTCTGGCAAGCGACGTGGACCTGGAGCGACTCTCCCAGATAACCCACGGCTTTGTGGGTGCCGACCTGGAAGCGCTCTGCCGCGAGGCCGCCATGATCACCCTGCGTCGGATCATGCCCACCATCGACTTTGAGACCGCCAGCATTCCCTACGAGAAGCTGCAGGAACTGGAGGTCACCCAGGATTGCTTCCTGGAGGCCCTTAGGGAGGTGGAACCCTCCGCTATTCGGGAGGTCTTCACAGAGATCCCGGATGTCAAGTGGAGCGATGTGGGCGGCCTCGACAGGGTCAAGCAGGCCCTCATGGAGACCGTTGAGTGGCCCCTGAGATACGGCAGGTTGTTCGAGCAGGCCCGACTCATCCCCGCCAAGGGCATCCTTCTGTACGGCGCGCCCGGCACCGGCAAGACCCTGATCGCCAAGGCCGTCGCCAGCGAAAGCGAAGTCAACTTCATCTCCGTCAAAGGCCCCGCCCTCCTCTCGAAATACGTGGGAGAAAGCGAGAAGGGCGTCAGAGACGTGTTCAAGAAAGCCAAGCAGGCCGCCCCCTGCGTCGTCTTCTTCGACGAGATCGATGCCCTGGCCCCCGTGCGCACCGGCTACGACACCACGCACGTAAGCGAGCGCGTCGTCAGTCAGTTCCTCACCGAGATGGACGGCATCGAGGAGATGAAGGGCGTGGTCATCCTCGCCGCGACGAACAGGATGGACATGGTCGACCCCGCCCTCCTCCGCGCCGGCAGGTTCGATACCCGCATAGAGCTACCGCTGCCGGACATGAAAAGCCGGTTGGCCATCCTTGAGATCCACACCCGGGGCAAGCCTCTCGCCAAGGATGTCGAGCTGAACAGCCTTGCCAGGCTGACCGAAGGCTTTGTAGGTGCGGATATCGAGGCCGTCTGCCGTGCGGCGGGCATGGCCGCTGTTCGAGAGTTTCTGGAGAAGCATGCTGATTCGGATGACTATTCCGGTTTCAAGATAGCGGCCCGCCACTTCCAGCAAGCCATTGAGGAGCTATCGACGGCGGCGAGCGGTTGACGGCGGTCGGCCAGGCGCAGACAGCCGTCTCGAGCGACCAGGTAGCGAGACAGGGGGAGATGCCAAGTGTCTGCAGACTCACGCGATAGGCTCTATATCTACGGGGTGATCCCGACGAGAGAAGAAGCAACCCTCGGGATCATAGGGATCGGCGATGACGGCGCTCAGGTCTACACGATCCCCCATCAGGATATCGCCGCCGTGGTCAGCGAGTGTCCTGCCCGGGAGTACGCGTCGATGACCCGCGAGATGCTGATCAGGGAGCTCGCCCAGCATCAGCAGGTTGTGGAGCAAACCATGAAGCGTTTCCCGGTTCTCCCCGTCAAGTTCGGGACAACGGTGGAAGATCGGGCTCATGTCAGCCTGATCTTGCAGAAGGGCTACGCCGAGTTCAAAGCAGCCTATTCCCAGATGCAGGACAAGATCCAGGTGGAGGTCGTCGCCACCTGGGATTTGCAGTCGGTGCTGGGGGAGATCGCCCAGGAGGCGCCCATCAGCGAGCTCAAGGCGAAGATCGGCAGCGACTCCTCTCCCTCCACCATCCCCGACAGAATACGGCTGGGAGAAGCCATAAAGGGCTCGCTTGACCAGCGCCGCGAGCGCTACCAGCAGGACGCTATCAGCTTTCTAGCCGGCTGCGCCGTAGAGATGAAGCCCGACCCGCTTTTCGATGACAGCCTCGTCTTGAACATGGCCATACTCCTCCCTAAGGAGCGGCTGCCTGAGCTGGACGAGAGGCTGGACGAGCTTGACCAGAAGCTCAACGGCTATCTGACTTTTCGCCGGGTGGGTCCCTTGCCCCCCTACAGCTTCAGTACTGTGGAAGTCAAGCGCATAAGCCCTGAAGAGGTGCGACAGGCTCGAGAGAGTCTTGATCTGCCTCAAGAAGCCACCCTGGCCGAGGTCAAGCAGGCCTACTACCGCCAGGCCAGGAGGTACCATCCGGACGCTCAGGCTGGCAACGCCGCTGACAGCCTCCGATTTACCCAGATCCAGGGGGCTTCTAGATTGCTTATCAGCTATTGTCGGGCGCAACTGGCCGGTCAAGAGCGTGCGTCCGAGGCCAGTAATCAGGGGGCCCGCTGCTCGTTTGAGCCCGAGGCCGCCGAGGGCGCCATTCTTGTCTCCATCGGCTCCAGCGGAGGCGATATCCCATGAGCCGAAACGGAGAAGCAGACAACGGGAACGGCGGCCTCTATCTCTACTGCCTCGTGAGAAGTGGAAACGGCCACTCATTCGATGAACTGGGCATCGCCGCCATGGGAATCGACGGGGCCGGTCGTGAGGTGCGCGCGGTCTCCTTCGACGAGCTGAGTTTCGTGGTCAGCGAGTGCCCGAAAACCTACTACGATCCCCTTCGCAGCAATCTGATGGCGCACCAGAAGGTCATCGAGAAGATCATGCGGAGCGGCTTCGAACCGTTGCCGGTCAGGTTCAGCACAGTGGCCCGCCACTCCGGACCTATCGCTGCCGAGGAGCGGGTGGTCAAGGTCTTGCGGCGCCGATTCGGGGAGTTTCAAGGGCTCCTCGGAGACATGGAGGACAAGGTGGAACTGGGGCTGAAGGCCTTCTGGAGGAAAGAACGCCTCTTCCATGAGATTGTGTCGGAGAACCGAGACATCAGGGAGCTCAGAGACCGCATGGCAACTGCCCCGCCAGAGGGGCTGGCCTGGCGCAACGAGAGCCTCCGACTCGGCACGATGGTCAGCGACGCTATGGCCGCAAAGCGCGAGCAGGACGCGAGAAGAATAATCTCCGTCCTCAGGCCCATCGCCTACGACTATAAAACCAACAAAGTCTCTAGCGACATGATGTTGCTCAACGGCGCCTTCCTCGTCTGCAAGGAGCAGGTAACCGAGTTCGACAAGACGGTGCAGAAGCTGGACGAAAGGTACGGCGAGAGGATGACGCTCAAGTACGTGGGGCCTCTACCTCCCTTCAATTTCATCGAGATAATCATTCATTGGGATGGAGAGGAGGAGTAGAGATGCTGATCGATGAGGATAGTCGGCTGCCGGGACGGGCAACGAGCAGAGAAAGGCGAAGGAGGCCAGGAATGGTGCAATCCAGTGCTGCCGAGAAATCGTCCTGGGCTGAGGTCAAGTGCGGATACTGCCAGGGCAAGGGCAATAACCGCTGGGGAGGATCGGGAAAATGTCCGGCTTGCGGTGGCAAGGGGGTCAATCACGTTGGGGAGCCCTACGTGGTGTGCGCCTTCTGTCGCGGCAGCGGCGTCCATCAGGACGCGCGGGGCTTCTACAAGCGGCTCACCTGCGCCACCTGCTCAGGCAAGGGGGTTGTGGCTGTTCCGGGCCCCGTTCAGACTTGCCCTGCCTGCGGCGGCTTGGGCAGGAGGCGGACAGGTGACTTGTCCTGCACCGTTTGCTCCGGCAGGGGAGTAGTGGCGGCTTAGCTACCCATTGTGCTCACATTCTCGCTCCCGGCACGCGGGGGTGACGGGCAGCATCTTGCGAAGGAGGCACGCATATGACTCGGAAGCTCCCCGCCCAACCTGGGAAGGCGAACTTGGTGCAGGCGCCTTGCGCCTACTGCGGAGGCAGAGGGAAGGACCGCTTCCAGTTATTGTCCTCCCTCTCCACGTGTGGCGTCTGCGGCGGCAGCGGCGCGATTGAGATAGAGATGCCCTTTCATCGCTGCGCCTTCTGCAACGGAAGCGGCATCCACCCTCACAAGCGTCTCTCCTGCACCGCCTGCATGGGCAAAGGTGTGATCCATGTCGAGGAGCCGGTCAAGAAATGCCCTGCCTGCCAGGGTTTTGGCCTTGACGCCGCGGGCGACTCACAACTCTACTGCACCACCTGCGGCGGTGCGGGAGTGGTGTCCATCTCGCCAGCCGCGAATCCCAAGAACAAGTAGGTGAAAGGAGGCGAGGCGCGTGGTTTCGTATCTCTTGTACAAGACACTCAAGCTCGTGAACAGCGCCGTCACCTCTCCGGTGGTAGGACCCTACAAGGGGGTGAAGGGTGTCTTCGAGTCTATCCGCAATGAGGCAGACGCCGAACGGCTGGATGAGGACCGTATCATGCAGCGCCTGACCGATCTCCAACTCCAGCTGGACACGGGCGAGATCGAGCAGGAGGAGTACGACCGCCGCGAGAGGGAGATCATGGACCATCTGGCAGCGGTCCGAAAGTACAAGCGGGAACTGCAAGGGAAAGGCTCAGCGGTCGATCCCGGAGAAGCCGGCCGGGAGAAGGGGGAGTAAATATGACAAAGGAGAATGGTCCTCGGCGAAGGGATGCCCTAGACGAGGTGTCAGCCGCTCGTCGAGCCGCCACGCTTAGATTCGCCATCGCCCAACAGGAGCGCGGGCACTGCGCTGAGGCTCAGCAAGCCTACGGTCGGCTTATCGAGCAGTATCCGGGCACTGATGAGGAGACGGAGGCGCGGGAGCGGATGCTCGATATCGCTCACGTCTTTGCAGCCGAAAACCAGACCTACCGGATGCTGGGTGTCTACGACACCCTTGAGAGCCTGTACGCTCGCCAGGGGGCGCCCAACGTGGAAGAGGCTCGCAGAGAGCGCGTCAGGGAGATAGTGGACGACATCCACCGGAGAGACAGGCGCGAAACGGAGGCTGAGGCAGGTCCGCCGGCGACGCCCCAGAACGAGGAACCGCCCTGGGAGGAAACGGTCGTTCCCCCGCAGCAAATTGCGGCCCGGCGGCGGCCCCTTTCAGCGGGCGGCCCAACGGCGTCTCCCCTCAACAGGAGGCGGGCCAGCGGCGAAGGAGGTAGGCTGAGTTGACCAGCGAGCTGAGGCCAACCCGAGACCACGTTGAAAGCCTGGCAGACGTGATAGACACCATCCTTGACAAGGGTCTGGTGATCAACGCCGACATTGTTGTGTCGGTCGTGGGGGTGGAGCTCCTGGGCATCAAGATCAGGGCTGCCCTCGCCTCCTTCGAGACGGCGGCCAGATACGGGCTGGAGTTCCCTTCCGGCGCCAACCTGGAGCTGCCTGCCTGGCAGGAGGCGCAGACCGTGAAGGAGGCCTGTCCTCAATGCGACAAGCGGGTGGCAGCGGAAGAGCTCCTTAGCGCCGGCTGCCCCTGGTGTGGATGGATGAGCGCCAGGGCTGAGGCCCCACCGATGAGGGCCGCGTAGCCCGCTAACGCGCGGGGGAGCGGGAAGTCGTACGAGGGAGGGTCATGAACGCACCAGGAACTGTTCTGCTGCCAACCAGGTATGAGAAGGCCACCCTGGTCGATCTGCTCGACAGGGTCTTCGACAAGGGCGTGGTGATCCATGCCGACCTGCTGATATCGGTTGCCGGCATCCCTCTGCTGGGCGTCAACCTCCGAGCGGCGCTGGCAGGAATGGAGACGATGCGCCGCTACGGCATCATGCAGGACTGGGACGAGCGCGCACGCGCCTGGGAGCGAGAACACGCGGCGGCCGGCGAACTTTCGCGGGCGCCGCAATCAATCGCAGCGAGGAATAACTAACTTGGTAGTCGAAATCGACGAGGGCAATCTGAGGCAAGGCGTGCTGGCCCTGGTGGTCAGCTTGGTGGAGATCATCCAGGAAACCCTGGAGCTGCAGGCCTTCCGACGGATGGAGAGCGGCAGCTTGACGCAGGACGAGGTCGAGCGACTGGGGCAGGCGCTATCGGACCTCAGTGTGGCTATAGAGCAGATAAAGTGCGAGCAGGGGCTGAGCGACGCCGTCCAGCAGGTGCGCGATGGCCTCGATGACCTGGTAGACAACGTAGTGGATAGCTTCCTGAACCCAGAGCTCTGGCTTCGGGAAGCGGGAACGAAGGGAAGAGAGGGGGCACAACCAAGTGGCACGGACATTCCAGCCCGCTCTGGCTCACGATGAGCGCGTGCTTCTGTACGAGCAGGGCGGCTACACCTCGGGGCGCTCCTGGCGGCTGGGGATCCTTTGCCTGACGGACAGAAGATTACTGTTTGCCCAGGGTGACCGGCAACGGGTTGAGGTTCCCCTGTCCTCCGTCAGGGAGCTGGGCGTGGATAAGAGGCGATTCGCCCTCGCGACCAAGCCCTGTCTCGCCCTCCGGCAGCGGGACGGAGGAGAGGGCAGTGCCCTCAAGGCCTGGTTTACGGTCGCCCACATCGAAAAATGGTGGAAGACTATGGCCGGCCTCGTCGAAGAGCAAGGAACCATCCTACATGCCGAGGGCGGGCAGCCCCAGGCTATCGTTCTCGGATCGCAACCCCCTGGCCCCTACATCCGCGACGACCCGAGAGCCGCCGGGCCGGCGCTGCGGCTGCCAAGGCATGAGCTCGCCGAGATAGGCAGAGATCGGGCACGGCAGATCGCGTCCGAAGCCCGCAGCGGGCGGCGCGACGAACCGCTCCCGGTTGACGGCATTGCCCAGGTAGCCCGGCTGCTCGACCGCGCCAGCGCCAAACTAGTCTGGCACATCTGGAAGAACCGACATGCCAGGCTGGACGAGCTCACGGACCTTCTGGGAGAAACATCCCACATGAACGCCCTGGTGCGGATCAGGGAAGAGGTGAACCCGCTGGCCATCCGCCTCTTGGGTAGACCCCTACTCATTTTCGAGAGATCCCGCGTCGATCCGCGGACTGGGCAGCAGGTTCTCTTTAGCTGGTGGCTGAATGAAGAGGCGCCAGACAAGCCAGCCGGTGAGGCAGAGTTCGTGGACGTGCTGGATGAGGGTGACCACTTCCTTATACTGCTGGAGCTACCAGGCGTCAGCGAGGAAGAGATCGAGCTGAGTGTCGGGGGTGGCTCGCTTACCGTGGCCGTGGACACGGCGTGTCGAAGGTATCACGAGCAGGTCCCGCTCCCCGCGGGAGTCGACGCCGATCGCCTGTTGGCCGCCTATCGGAACGGCATCTTGCAGGTGAGATTGAGCAAGGAGCGCATGCCATGAGGGACCAGGATATCCGTACGCCGGAGGCCAGATACGTATACGCGGTCATCCCCAGAGCGCCAAGGGAGGAGTTCGGCCGGATCGGCATCGGTGGGGCGCGTGTGTATGTGCTGTGGCAGGGAGAGATCGGTGCCCTCGTCCACGATTGCCCTCCTGAGCCCTACCGGGGCGATAGCGAGACCATGATGGGCTGCGTGAAGGCCCACAACAGCGTCATCGACCGGGCCTGGGCTGAGGCAGGCTCCATCCTGCCCATGCGATTCAACGTCATCGTCAGGCCCGACGGGGGCCGCACCGCCGACGAGAACGTCCGCAGGTGGCTGGAAGAGGAGCATCCCAATTTCAAGATCAAGCTGGACGAGTTCAGGGATAAGGTTGAGCTAGGGACCCAGAATCCTCTGGGACCCGGCCGTCATCGCCTCCAAGCTGGCCGAGGGCAGCGAAGAGATCAGGGCTTTGAGGGCAGCCATGGCAGACATGTCCAAGGGCACAGCCTACCTCCAGCGCCACAAGATCGCCGAGATGATGAAGCAAGAGCTGGAGAGAAAGGCCGTTCGCGACTATACGGCTTGCTACGAGGCCCTGAGCAAGCACGCCGAGAGCATCCACGTGAACAAGCTCAAGAAGCACGATAACAAGACAATGATCGCCAACCTGGCTCTCCTGGTGCGCAGGGAGAAAGTGGAGGCCGTCGGCGCCGCATTGGGCAGCTTCAGCGGAGAAGAGGGGGTGGAGGTCCGCTTTACCGGGCCCTGGCCACCCTATACGTTCGCCGCCAACATACCCGTCGTCGGACAGAGGAGCCTCGTCGGGCAGGGTACGGGTGATGCCGGTTAAGAGAACGCCCTCCTTGGAAAGCGTTCCCGATGTGGTGGAAGGCATTCTGGACAGAGGGATCGTTATCGTTGATCGAGAGGCGTTCTTCTCCTTGTTCCGCCTCGAACTGCTTGGCATCGAGGCGGGGGCTACTGTGCTCTCCTGCGATACGTACCTTGAATACGCGGAGGCGGTGGGCCTGATCCCCCTGGAAAGTACCCGTCACGTCACCGAATACACCAGCCGCGGCAAGGCGAGGGACTGGCTCCGCTTCCCCTGGAAATACATCCGGATAGCGCTCAGGACAGTCCTGGGCCGGTGACGCGCGTGGCCGGGAGCGGATAGCATGCTTAAGCCAAAGCAGATGCGGAGCCTCGACTGGGCGATAGCTGATGCTGGAAGGGCGGACCTGGCTGAGCTCATGCGCCGCATCCGCAGAGCGCGCAAGGTCGAGTTCGAAAAGCATATCCGCCAACTCATCCGGCAGATCGAGTTTGACCGCCGCCTGAGGCAGGCAAGGGTCGACGAGATCCGCAGCGAAGTGAAGGAGTTCAAGGACGAGTGGCGGAAGCAGGTCCGGCGATTTCGGCGGGCAAGGACGGAATAGACATGAGCAAGGTAATCGGCATCGACCTGGGCACAACCAACAGCAGCGTGGCGGTGATGGAGGGCGGCGAGCCCGTCATCATCCCCAACGCCAGCGGCGAGCGGATCACACCCTCTGTGGTCAGCACGGATACGGCCGGCCGTCGATTCGTTGGCACGGCGGCCAAACGGTCGGCAATCGTCAACGCCGAGAACACTATCCTCAGCGTCAAGCGGTTCATGGGACGCCACTTCCACGAGGAGGGGAGGGCCAGCCGCGAGGCCATCGACAACGTCGTCAGCACTATTTCCAGCATCAAACGCTTCATGGGGGTGAAGGTCTACGAGCCATCGGTGGAGCAAGACAAGAAGTTCGCCGTCTACAATATCGACGAATCGCCCAATCACGACGTGCGCGTCTGGATGGCTGGAAGGTCATACAGCCCGCCCGAGATATCGGCCATGATCCTCCAGCAGTTGAAGGCCGACGCTGAGGCCTACCTGGGCGAGAAGGTCACGCAGGCGGTGATCACCGTTCCCGCCTACTTCAACGACAACCAGCGCCAGGCCACCAGGGACGCCGGCACTATAGCTGGCCTGGAGGTGCTGCGCATCATCAGCGAGCCCACGGCGGCCGCTCTGGCCTGCGGGTTCGACACGGGGAAAGATCAGACCATCGCCGTCTACGATCTGGGAGGCGGCACATTCGACATATCCATCCTGGAGCTGTGTGACGATACCTTCGAGGTCAAGGCGGTCAACGGCGATACTCATTTGGGCGGCGACGACATTGACCGCCGGGTCATCGAGTGGCTGTGCCATCTATTCCAAGAACGAGAGGGTGTGGACCTGCGAGGGGATCGGGTGGCACTGCAGCGACTCAAGGACGCCGCCGAGAGGGCAAAACAGGAGCTCACAACGAGCGTGAGGACCGAAATCGGCCTCCCCTTCATCGCCCAGAGCGCCTCTGGCCCCACACATTTCGACGTCAGCCTGGAGCGTTCTCTTCTCGAAGAACTGGCCGCTGATATCGTCGAAACGACCATCGAGCGCTGTGGGCAGGCCCTCCAAGATGCTGGGCTGACCGCAGACCAGTTGGACCAGGTAGTCCTCGTGGGCGGGCAGACACGGATGCCGCTGGTGCGCGAGAGGGTGAGACGATTCTTTCGCAGGGAACCGCATACTGACGTGAACCCGGAGGAGGTGGTCGCCCTGGGCGCGGCGGTGCAAGCGGGTGTGCTCACGGGCGAAGTAAGGGGCGTGCTGCTCCTGGATGTGACCCCGCTCACCCTGAGCGTCGAGACGAGAGGCGGCATTGCCACGCCCCTCATAAGGCGCAATACGACCGTTCCTACCGGCGCCAGCCGCACGTTCACTACGGCAACCGATGACCAGCCCAATGTCGAGATCAACGTCGTGCAGGGCGAGCGGGCAATGGCGGTGGAAAACAAGTCGCTGGGCCGGTTCTGCCTGGAGGATATTTCACCATCACCACGAGGAGTGCCGCAGATCGAAGTCACATTCGCTATCGATGCCAATGGCATCGTACAGGTTAGGGCGCGCGACAAGGCCACAGGGCAGGAACAAGGGATCGTCGTTCAGGCCTCCGGCGGCCTGTCGGAGGAGGAAGTGGAGGAGATGAGGGCTGAGGCAGAGCGGTTCGCCGCCGTAGACAGCCAACGGCAGGATGAGATCAGGGCCCGCAATCAAGCAGACACTCTCATTCATGGGGCGGAGACCGCCCTCGCGGAACGGGGCCAGGAGATACCTCCTGAACTGGCGATGTCCATCAAAGAGAAGATCGGCGCCCTGAGGGCGGCATTGCGGGGCAGCAATGTGAGGCGGATCGAGCTGGCCGAGCGGACGCTGGAAGCTGCCCTCACGATGGTCAGGTACTCGGCAACGGGGGAGCTGGCGGCTAGAAAACGCAGCGCCTAGCTTCTCGGCTCGGCCTGGCGATCCTTTCGGAAATGGGCAGCAAATGCAAATGGGCCAAACTCAATGTCAGGGGTGCGGTCGCGGGGTACCAGGAAGTTGTGGTAGTAACTGGACTGGCGACCGATGTATTCTATCTCCAGGATATCGCCGCTTAGCCGCCAGACGATGTCCGCCTCTGACACACACACCGGAAAGTCAAGACGTACCAGGTAGTCACCATTTTCCCTTGTTATTTTGTGAATGGGTGATAGAGAGCTACGAGGAGGGACTACGACATCATGTCCCCGCCGCATCGTTTGGGCCTTCGGCTTCAGGCAGCGGGCTTCCCCCGGGCTCTGGCCCCCGTTTCCGGCGGGACGGAGCGACCTTGTTCTCATGGTAACCGGAGGGATGCTACGTAGTCTCATGCTACTGCTCCCGCTTGAGCGGCCGGTGAAGTCTGACGAGCCTTACCAATCGCTTAACGCGGCTCGCCCGGCGAATGTTACAGCTAGCCACCGCGCCCAATCGGGGAGTGTAGATTATAATGTTTCCTCGATCAAGCGTCTCAGGAAGGGCGGACTTTGGTTCTAGCCAGCCGCCAGGGCCATGAAGCGAGGCTATCCAGCGGGCCAAGAGAAGGGACTTGCTGTGACCGACACAAAGCGGCAACTGCTCCATGTGCCCGTCGCTCACAGCCCAGCGGACATGGGTATGCTGGGGCAGCGGCTGCCCGCTCCCGCAGAAAGCGGGTCATTCGCCAACCGCTGGTGGCAGGAGATATCAGAGAGGGTCAAGAGCCTGCGGCAGGATTGGCGCTCCACCAAGGTCTACCAAGACGGCCTTCCTGATGTGGCTGTCGAGCTGGTGGAGCGGATAGTCTGCCAGGTGGAAAGCCCGAACTACGAGCTCCTCCGCTGGCTGAAGGCGCAGGGAGCCGTCGTCCTGGGCACGGAATCATGGGAGCTCCTAGCTGAAGAGTATGAGCACCTGCGCGCCATCCTCGTCCCCGATGATGCGGCACAGAAGCGACAGGAAGTGGAGAATTACCACCGCCGCGCCCCCGCCTTACTGGACGAGAGGGACGAATACATCGCCAAGCGCATTGACTCCACTCTGGGAGAGGGCGAAAACGGAGTACTGTTCATAGGTCTTGCTCATCAGATCGTCAAGAGGCTTCCCACAGATATCGCCGTCACCACCTTGTCCTGACGCCATTGACCCCCGGATAGAGGTGTCACGCAGCGTGATCTGGTCCGTCAGCTCTTAGGGGGTTGCCTTAGGAGAAGGCGTGAATCGTCGCGTTTGCGAGGCCTGGCGCAGCGTCAAGCGCAAATGATCGTCATCAAGTCCCCGCGCGAGCTCGACGAATGGCTGGTAAGTAGCGGGAGAATGGACGGCGCCAGGCCCGCTCGCCTGCTGGCCCGAATCCGAGGCAAATGAGCAGGGAGGATTTCGCTCCGGTCTCATTTCGCAGAGAGGGCTCGATTGTGCTCTACGTTCCGGCCTTCCGCTCCCGAAGGCCGATAACCCAACCACCCTTGAGGATGGCCAGCGCGTGTGGCTTCAGTCCTCACTCGGCCCGGAGGCCAGCTGCAGGATTAGGACACTCCTTGCGGACTGCCGGGGGAGTCAGCCGAGAACCGCACAGGTTCATGTCGCTGGAAGCGACGCGGTAGGGAGAGCAGGTTCTGGACGCGTTTGTACATGCGGTATTCTTCGGCAGAGGGAGCTACGCGATCCCCCATGTGAGGCCGTGCGCCGCCGTGCCTATCGGTGCAGGTGCGTAACACGAAGCAGAGGGCCACGAGTTTGCCCTGGGCGACCCTCTTCTTTGGAAGCAGATGTACGTTTGCAGATTCAAAAGAGGGGATTTGGAGCGGGAAGCGGGACTCGAACCCGCGACATCCTGCTTGGGAAGATTGTGCCCGCCCCGTTGAATCTATTTGAGCCCCAAAACGGTCATTTCGGCCCGTCTTGGCCCTCTGCCTCCAAGGGCTTGAGCCCTTTGTCTCCGCAACAGTGTACACCTCCCGAAGTCTACCAGCATCTCGGATTGAGCATCGAACTGAGGACAATCGCTAGGTCAAGCACGTCGACCCTGCCATCCCCGTTCACGTCGGCCACCGGATCCCATCGCTTGTCGCCAGGCTGAGTGAGTAGCGCCTTCATTACGATTGCCACGTCCCGCCAATCCACACGCCCGTCACCGTTCACATCACCTCTGCAGGCGCTCGGTGGTGTCGGACTGACGGTCGGAGTGCGTGTGGCGGTTGGTGTGGGTGTCCGCGTTCCTGTAGGGGTGAACGTCGGGGTACGCGTCCGTGTAGGCGTCCTCGTAGGAGTCGACGTTCGAGTGGGTGTGCGCGTGGCAGTCGCTGTTGGCGTGTAGGTCTTGGTTGGCGTCGGCGGAATAGGCGTGTTGGTTGGTGTTGGCGTCCAGGTGTTCGTCGGAGTCGGAGTGTCAGTCGGCATCGCGGTAGGTGTATCCGTAGGTGTCGGTGTCGCAGTGTCGGTGGGTGTGGGCGTTGCCGTGTCGGTAGGTGTTGGAGTAGGCGTGAGGGTGGGCGAGGGGGTGTAAGTGTCCGTCGGCGTCGGCGTCTCCGTTGGTGTCGGCGTAGCCGTGTCCGTGGGAGTCACGGTGGGGTTTGGAGTCTGGCCACCTGACTGACAGGCGTCGCCAATGCCGTCTCCGTCCGCGTCCGCCTGATCTGGGTTGTAGACTGTAGGGCAGTTGTCAACCGCGTCGAGCACTCCGTCGCCATCAAAGTCCTGGAGACCCGGGTCACAGGCGTCGCCGACGCCGTCCGCGTTATAGTCCGCCTGATCAGGGTTGGGGACGAATTCGCAGTTGTCAACGTCGTTGGGCACACCGTCGTTGTCGTTGTCAGGATCACAGGCATCGCCAATGCCGTCTCCGTCGGCGTCCGCCTGAGTGGGGTTGTAGACATTGGGGCAATTGTCCTGGTCATCCCAGACGCCGTCGCCATCGGCGTCAACGGATGGGTCAGGGATCGCTGAGAAGCTGACGTACACGTCCTCCCCCTCCGGAGGAACGTCTGCGCCATAGAGCTGAACCGTCCAATTCCCGGGCTCCGGATTTGCGATCCCGAATCGCTCGAATGTGGAGCCGGAGTCGTGAACGATATCCGGAGCGACGGTGCTCCCATCAATCACACGGCCAGAAGGGCTTACGAGCGTGGTAGTCACAGTTGAGCCCTCCCATCCTACGGACGCGATAGCACTTGAAGCCCCGTCCCGTATCGCGTAGGTTTGGGTAATTGTCTGATACAGGGGAAGATTGATCGCGGACTGGGCGTAAGCGCTACAATAATGACTGTGGGGATCCCAAGCGATGGCGCAGCTGATGAACGCCGACAACTTCTTTGTTTCGTTCGGATAGTAGCATCTGCTGAGATCGGTTGATCCCGTCGCTTGGTCGTAGCATCCGGCGCCACCAACGAGAAGGTCCGCATGGTTCCCCGTGTGCACCATGATGCTATCGGTCGACCAGTTCGTTTCTGAGTCTTCTTTTGTCACTAGCTCGAAGCCGTAATCCAGTCCCGTCTCGTCCACGGTGAAGAGGCGCACGGACGGCACCGGTGGGTTCTTTGCGTCTGCCTTCACCGCTTTCACAACATCGCTGCCCCCACCCATGTCGTAAGCCGAATCAAATACACCGTCTGAAGGGCAGTCCGCAATCGATTTGAAGACAGGAGCGGCGATGCTTATACCACGTAACGGGCTATCTAGTGTGATGATGTTCTTGATCCGTTTCAAGCTGGGGTATGTGCCGGAGTATTGGTTCACCGCATAGACTGCCAGTAATCCCCCCTGACTATGCCCGATGATGGAGAGATCAACATCGGGGTTATCCTGCAAGTACTGGTTGAGGTATTCTGCGAGACGCTCTCCCTGCCCAACGACGTATCCGGTGCTGGTGCTGAAAAGACCGGACTTATACTTGTACTGGTTATCGAGGCTCCAGCATGTATCGTAATGATTGTAATATAGCGGCATTTCTGGAAAGGTATACACATCAGAGAAACAGCCGAAGGTGAGGTATGCATTCAAGTTCATTATTGGATCATCAGTAGTGTAGATGTAGTATAGGAAATCGTTCTCAGTCATCCCCGTCAGTTGCTTGAGTGGCGTCTTTATCCAGTCCGGGCTGTACAAATCTGCGTAATCTCCGTTCCAATAGAAGCCCGTTCCGAGACTGTACGGCCAGTAAAGGTTAAGGTTGCATACTCCGCTGCTAGGAACGCCCGTTATGAAGAGTACGCGCTTGACGCGGGCGGGTGCGTCCTGCACCACCGTCACTGTATTCTCGTCGAAGTTGGCGACGTAGACACGGTTGGTTAGGGCATTCACCGCCACAGGGCGGAAAGGCGCATTCTGCAAGTCGAGCGCGATGGCCCCCAAGACGTCGTGGCTCGCTCCATCTAGGACCGAGAGCGACTCGCCGCCCGTCACGTACACTTGGTTGGTTGTCTCGTTGATGGCGAGATCATACGGAAAGCCGGGGAAGTCGTTGGGCATCGGAAGCCACGACATAAACAAATTTCGGGAACCACTCCCTTCCTGGAAGCCAACACTTCCCTGGAAGTCGTTGTAAATCGCGTACACGCGGTTGGTTTTTGTGTTGACGGCCACGTGCATGTAGTCGGCGCCGAAACCGCCCATAGGGCCAACGGGTACATCGAGTTTGGTGTCGTACACCCCAACCGGCCCCTCGGCGACATAGATGCTGTCGGTGTCAGGGTTGACGGCAATATCGGAGACCAACCCGTTGTTCTCGAATTGGGAGGGTATGAAGCTCGAGACTGTGTTCGTTTCGCCGTCAATAACCATGACTCCATCATTGGCACCCAGGTAGATCTTGTTGGTGTCAGTGTTGACCGCGATTGGCGCGTCGATGAGTCCGTCGGCACACGATGGGGAACAGCCCAGGTCGACCACGGCCAATAACCCATTTGTCTCTCCGTCAAAGACTTCCAAGCCATCGTCCGCCAGGGCGTATATGCGGTTCGTCTCCGGATTGACCGCAACAAGCCCCACCGCTCCAGCCGATAGCGTAGCGACCACTGTGTCCGTTGCGCCGTCAATCACTTGCACCCCGTCGCCCGTAGCGACGTAGACGCGGTTCGTCATGGGATTGACGGCGATGCTGGACGGAAAGGAACCGACAGGAATGGTGGCTATTGTCGAGAGTGAGTTGGTGGGTTGGCCAGCGGCTTCCGCAACCGCCGTTGGCTTGATGCTTCCCCCGCTACCTACCGAGGCGAAGGTGACGGCCGTCGTCATGAGCAGAAAGAACTTGAGCCTCATGCGCATCGCACAACCTCCCTGTTGGCGGGGGTCAACGAGCGGGGATATTCAGCAGCGGGCTGTCAACGATGTGATTGTAGCACTGCGCGGGCGCTTGTCAACCTACGCGGGGTTGGCCAGATGACAAAGCATGATGGCAGCCCATAGCGGGCGACTGGATGCTCTATCGGCCGGATTGTGGCAAGTCAGCGCGGATTCGAGGCCAAGCGACCGCGTATAATTGCGGTTATCTGGAGTCTCAGGTTCGAGGTTTGGCGGCTCCAAGTGGGGGGTCGTCAGTAGTGTTCGACCATCTATGGAAGTCGTTACCTGGCCCCATTCAGGGCATAGCTTGAGACAACCCCCCGCTCAGCACAAGCTCTCTTGACGATGGCGACGAAAAGGGCACCCCTAGACTTCCGTATCTTGCCTTCATGCACCGCTCGCTTCACAAGGCTTAGCGCCTCGAAGATGATGTCCTTCGGTACGGTCGACGCTAGACGGCGGTAGTATCCCTCGCTCTCCACGTCTCCGAGAGTCGACAGCATCTCGTCCAGCAGATAACCCTGCTCGTCCTCGCTTGGCGTTCTAGCTCTAAACAGAGGCGTTTCTACAACGTCATTTAGTCTTTCTTCTCTTCGTATTGTTTCGGGTGACATTTTTGTCACCGGAGGGGTGTCATTATTGTCACCCCTTGCGAAGCTGTCCTCGTACCGCTTGGCTTCCTCCTCGCTCACGTCCTCGATGTAGAGGATGTTGGTGTGGCCCGGCGGCTCCTCCTTGGTCAAGAGGCCGGCCGCCATTAGCTCGTCGATGTGGCGCTGGATGGTCCGGTCGCTCACCGAGCGGATGGCCGCAAGGTGCTCTACCGACGGGTAGGCGAAGCCCTTGCGGAGCCCCTGGCCATCCTGCCAATCGAAGCTGTCGATTACCTGATAGGTGACTTTGGCGCTGTCTGATACGTGGGGGTAGCCGAACAAGAGGACGTTCGAGGTGATGACGAAATGCTTCTTTAGCCGGTTCCTCCGGCGAAACGTAACGTTGTCCATAGATGATGCTGCCCACCCGGAAGGTCGACACCTGCAGGCGGGCACGCGAATAATTGATTATTCTGATTATCAATATAGCGCTGGTAGAAGCGAAAGTCAAGGGATGGTCAGAGCTACTGTGCCGGGGTCGAGGGGGAATGCGAAGTCTGCAATTGAACCTGTGAACAAACGACTCGAATGTCAGCCGGAGTGCTCGGTGCTGGGCCGCTGAAACGGGCGCAGCTATCCGAACCAATTAACTCAACCATTCACTTAACATACAGCAAAGCGGCTACCCCTACTGCGTAAAGGACAATTTCAAGTATTGAGTCTAACCCAAGTCTAAAGTAGCAGCGTTTCAATCGTGCGAGAAAACTAATGGCATACACCGTCATCATCCCAATCCCCAAAGAAACGAACAGGATATCTTGATTCCCTGCGTAGGAAAGAACTGGCTTCTTGGCGATCAAATCAGCCATAAGAAATATCACGATCATGAAAGCGTTACCGCCCACGATATCACTGATTGCGAGGTGGTTATCACCAATGAATATCGATTCAAGCCCCGTGCTGATTTCGGGAAGGGTAGTCACCAGGGCAAGCACGGTCGCGGCAAAAATGCCGCTGTTAATTCCAAGTCTTCCAGCAGCATCACTGCCCGTTTCCTCTAGTAGAACGCCAGCGACAAGAGTCGCCACCGCCATAACAACAAAGACCGAAGCCACATAGAGATTTGATTTGTTGGCATAAAGCGGATGGTTCTCCACCTTTCGTCTCTCTTTGTGCCTTCGCCCTCTTGAGGCATCTTCCGCGACGACGTTAAGCCGGGGGTTCTCTCTTGCCTTATCAATTATGAATAGGCCTACCAGCCATGCGATCACTACTGCGATTGAGGCAGGGTTTAAGTAAAAGACGGCTTTTGACGCTGGGATGAGGGTCCCGACTAGCGCAAGAGCGGTAATGACGATAGCGAAGATTGTTTCGATGGATAGGATTGCTGAACCAGCCAGATATGAAAGTGGTCTTTTGCTCCCTACAGCCACGTCGAAAAGCACAATAACCAGAGTCTGAATTGAAATGCCGCCGATTAGGTTGCCGATTATTACCGGAATGTGTCCCTGAACTGCCGCAGACGCAACAACTGCCATCTCGGGAAGGCTGCCGGAGATGCCTAGAAGTATAAGCCCACCCATCGCATCGCCAATTTTGAAACGCGTGTCCAAAGTGTCGGTTGTCTTGGCTAGATTTATGCCAGCGTACCAAGTGACGGCAGCGGAAATGAGAAAGACGATGATTACAAGAGGAAAAGATAGACCGCCCACTGAACTTGGCCTGCCCCCTGAAAAAGAGTTCGCCCTCTATATTACTCGTACAGGCAGCATCTGCGGTGGCAGAGCCATGCTTCCTGCCCACGAGAGCGCTGTCTCCGGCGCTGGTGGCTGGTACCCCAGTGAGCTTGGGAGACGTAGTGCATTGTAGTGCCGCCGCCAGCGGTCGACAAGTACCTCTGCGCATCATAAGGAAGATGAGCCCGACTGTCTGCGGGGAATACTCCTGCGACCGTAGTCGGGAGTTGGCGCGCAATCCGTCGGCGGGTGGCAAAGCGGCGGCCTAGTTCCGGCCGCCGTTAGAGGAGCCGTCACAACAAGGGGTGAATTGCGCATAGGGCGAGCGGAGCGAGTTCATCTCGACCCTTGCGCAAGAGGGGCGCAGCCCCGTTTGACCACCGGCTATGGAGCTAGCAGGGCGTAGGGTCCCTCGCTTCCCGCCTTCTGCCACACTTCACCATCGAGAACGGATTCAGGTGTAAGTTCGTCAAGCAGCGCGAACCAGAAGAGACTGCGGCCGCCTTCGGCCTCCGTCCAGCGCTTGATGCGCTCAAGGCGGGTCGAGTCGCGGGTAACGTCGGCGATAACCCACAGAACGCGCAGGCTCTTGATGGCGTAGCGGCGCTCGTAGGTGCCGGTCACTTTCCACTCACCGTAGGCCCGGACCTTCTCTTTGAACGGCTTCTCTTCGACCGTAGCGCGGTCGATTTCGACGGCGAAGGCGCTCTTGTGGCGTCCCTGCTCGATCGTGAAGTAGCCGTCGGGCACCACCACAAGTTGCCGTCCCTGGTGCTTGGGGTCGTCGACGTAGTCCTTCATCTCGCGCCGCTTCAGGGCCCGCTCGTCGGTCCAGGAGACCGCCAGCCCGCGCTCCTGTGCGGCGAGCGTGAGAGCGATGCGAAAGTCGTTGATTGCCAGCGTGTGGCGCATGAAGTAGAGCTCGCGGTCGTTGTGGCGGGCTCGCCAGTCGAGCTCTCGCTCGTCCACTTTACGGTCGCGGGCCACTACCGACGCGCCTTTCGGTGCGAGCGTGTATATCGCCTTGGTCGAGCCGAACGAATTGAGGGCGGGAACGTAGATGCGGTCGAGGTAGGCGTTGTGATAGAGCAAGGCGAGCCGCCGCTTACAGTAAGATGCAGTTGACGGCGAGAAGAGTAGCTCCTGTATCTGCTCCCGCGTTAAGAAGCGCATATCCGACGCGGCGTTGAGAATGCGTACGTCACGAGCCGTTAGCTGCATCGGCGGCGGCGAGACGGCGCGTTTGTAGCGCGGCAAGCGGACGGGCGGCGCGCTGATTTGCACCATCATCTGACGGCCACCTCCCAAGCCTCTGAGACGGCGTAGGACGGCCGTTGCGCGGGTCCGGCGACCTGACGGTCGCTAACAATAGCCGGTGGCGTAGCCACCCACCATCGGGGCGCGAAGGAAGGGGGTTCAAGGGGGAATTCCGAGCGCCCGCTGTCGTCGGCGTAAGCCGACCACCCTCGCCTAGCGTGGGGGCGAGTAGGTGCCGCAGGCACTTGCGAGCCCCCCGCGTCCGCCAAGGGGCGAAGCCCCGCGGGAACCGTTGATGGCAAGACCAAAGGTCGTTTGTCATCAACGGCGGAGGCGGGGGTGGTCGGGTTCGCGAGGACACTGGCCGAAGCGAGCACGACGACAGTCGAAAACCGATTGTGGGGTGAATGGCCACGTTGTTGCCAGATTCCCTGCATGAGGTTTTCGAGCGTTCCCCCTTGGTCAAGCTGAGGGCTCGACGCCCGTGAGCTTGACGCTATATGCGGCCTGGCGGGCCGCACTGTTGGCTTGTGAAAGCCCACCCTTTTGGCCCACTCCTTTGGCCCATAGAATAACTGTGTCATTGTAGATTTGTCCTTGACTCCAAGGCGCGAAGGTCTAGCTTCACGTACTTGACGGCGACGATGTCGTCCGTCGGCACGGGCACGCCTTTCTCTATACAGCGAAGGGCGTGGTCCTCCAGCCGCTTCTTGAAGTCCCTGTAGGCGGCGTTTCTGCCACGTCCACGTCCGACCACCTCCGGCAGCTTAGGCGCGAAGGCGATGTGGCCGGAGTGACCCTTCAGGATTAGGACTATGTACCTTCGGGTTGTGTTCACGTGGGCAGATAAACGCAGGGCTGGCCACTGAGCACGGACCGTGGCGGCGCTATCGCCGCCTTGGCTAAGTGCCGCCCTGCTAGATAGCTGCCAGGGCAATACCCGTTCCTGTCGAGGAAGGTAGTACCGGTCAGCCCCACACTTTAATTGTATACGATAGGTCAAATGCGAAGCCGCGAAGGGCTTGCCCGCCTGTCATTGACAAGGGGGCATGATGAGCCGACAATGCGCGCGAAGGGAGGGTTGGGAGTAGTCCATAGGTCGACTCGGTCAGCCTTCAGCGAGTGTGAGATTGGAGGTCTGACCAATGAGAACACTCGACCTTGTACGCGTTCAGGTAGACCGGAGAGAGTCCCTTGCCGTTCTTCTCAGGAAGTACGGTGAGCGGGCGCGCCAAAGGGGTAAGACCCAGGCGCAAATAGCCCGGGACGCGTGGCTCGATGAGAGCTACGTCTCCCGACTCCTCTCGGGTGAGAGAGACGGTCCGAGCCGCGACGCCCTAATACTCCTGGGAAACTGGGGGTTGGAGCTGGCGGTAGAGGAAGTCGACGAACTCCTGATAGCGGCGGACTACAAGCCGCTAGTCCTTCCGGCGAGTCTACGTTAGCATCGCTCGGGGGCTGGCCGGTCTCCCGCCCTCCCCTCAGTGATCCTAGCGATTGGAGGTGAGAACGGTGGCCCAGCTACAAGTGCAGTTCATTCCACGTGGTCGAGGAAACGACCCTTCGGGTCGTGACTGGGAGGCCTTCATGGACCGGCAATATGAAGTGCTTGCAGACTGGGCAAGCCACGGGTGGACTCTCATAGCGGTGGTACCCGTGACCCAAAGCATTGGGAGTGAGACCCGATTCGCTGGCGTTTTGCTGTATTTCGGGACGTAGGGTACCCGAGGCAGATTGGTCCGCCGCTCGCTGACAACTTTGACTTGCCCTTAGCCGTTTGGACTCCAAGCGTCGTTGCTAGAGGTCGAAAGCGAGCCGACCAACCAATAGCGTCGCCAGCAAACTGCGCCCTATCAAAGTCGCTATTTTACCCTCGTTAGTCGTCTGGGAACAATCCTCCGTCGCTCTTCGGCGATTCCCCCAAGTGGTGAGAACATCCGCATCTTCTCCTGAAGCTGCTCCGGTAGCAGGTGCAGGTATCGCAACGTTGTGCGGATGTCGGAGTGGCGGAGCATTCTCTGGACGGTGTGAAGGTCAGCCCCGTTGCTGAGCATTCTCGTGGCGGCGGTGTGGCGCAGCAGGTGGGGATGCAGCCTTAGGATGCCGGACTTCTTCGCCAGCCGGTCGAAAGTCGACTTTATCGACTCGTAGCGAAGCGGCTCTCCGTAGATGTTGAGAAAGAAGGTCTTCGTCCTTGGGTCGGCGGGGACGCGGAAGCAGGTTGCATAGCGGCTCAAGGCTTTTTGCGTGGTCACCCCGACGGGCACGTAGCCTTCTTTGTCGCCCTTGCCGCTCACCCTGACGTACATCTCCTTGACGTGCACGTCCTCGACTTCGAGGTTGGCGACCTCTTCTAGGCGCAGTCCGCTCTCCACCATCAAGCAGAACATCGCCCTGTCGCGGCAGCCCACGTCGGTGCTCGGGTCGAGCAAGGACAATAGATGCGCTATCTCCTGGTCGCTAAGCACGTCGATGGTCACGTCCTCGTACTTGGGCACCTTAGGCAGTTCGACCTGGCGCGAAAGCTGGTCGGACAAGTAGCCTTCGCGCTCTAGCCAGCGCAAGAACGTCTTTAGGGTGCGGGCGTAGGCGTGGACGGTGAACTTGCTCAGGCCGTTTCCTCTGGCGGCGCGAAGGTATTCGCGGATGGCTTCGACCGTAAGGTCTTTGAGGCGGGCCTCCGGGCCCAGCGAGTCGGCGAGCCGGCCGAGCATGTCGCTGTACCAGCGAACCGTCTTCGGAGAATGGTTGCGGTCTTCGTGGTACATGGTGAACTGGCGTATCAGGTCGGACAGTCGAATGTTGGTCTTGTCCACGTCTTGCCACCTTCTTCGTTGGAGTCTCGAAGGCATCATCTCTCTCCTTCCCCGGCCGAGTCATGGCCGGAAAGACAATAGAGCCCTAAGCGTCCGAGACGCTGGGCCCTAAGCCTCCGAGACAGAAGGGGTCAAAAACGGGTGTCTATGGGGCAAAAATGAATCTGGAGCGGGAAACGGGACTCGAACCCGCGACCCTCTGCTTGGGAAGCAGATGCTCTACCAACTGAGCTATTCCCGCTCGCGACCTAATTCTATTAGCGCGCTCGAGCCCCTGTCAACGAACCCGCCCGGCCCGCCAGAAGCGACCCGCGAATCACGCGCCGGAATCACTACCCGCGCCAGGCCGCCATCACCTTCCGCGCCAGGTCCGTCGCGTCGACAGAATCTGTCCGATTGCACGAGACCGCCACCGCCAGCCGCTCCTCCGGCAAGATGAGCAACTGCGCGATGTAGCCGCCCCAGTCGCCGGGATGCTCGAACAACTTGCCGCCGCTGTCCGTCGGCTCGATGAGGATCCCGGCGCCGTATAGCCAGTCGGTGAGCGGGTAGGGGACCGCGCCTTCGCTACGGGCCGCCAGCAGTTGCGCGCCGCCGATGGTCGGGTCCCAGTACTGCGCTGCCCAGCGCACAAGCTCACTCGGCGTCGTCTGGATGCCACTGAAGCCTGTCTGCGCCCAGGGCACAACGTCGCTGACCCACGCTTCGCCGTCACGACGGTACGGCACCGCCTTCCCGGGGATCGCCGCGACCGGGTCCATCACCGCCTTCAGCCCCAGCGGCTCGAAGATAATGTCGTGAAGATAGGCCGTCAGCGTCTCGCCGGTGACGGCTTCGACCACCTGCGACAGGAGGACGTAGTTCGAGTTGGTATACGCGAATTGGGTGCCCGGCTCGAAGTTGAGGTCTTGGACCGTATCCAGCGCTGCAATGGCGTCTTCCTGAGTCGTCGGCGTGCTGATCGAGAGGCCGCGCGTCTCGAGCAGGCCGATGAACTCGGGGATGCCGCTCTCATGGTGCATCATCTGCCGCAGCGTCACGCGATCCGCCCACGACGGGAGCTGCGGCAGATAGCGCCGCAGCGGCGCATCGAGATCGAGCTTCCCCTCCTGGGCGAGCAGCAGGATGGCCGTCGCCGTGAACTGCTTCAACGTCGACGCGATATCGAAGACGGTGTCCGGCGTTATTGGCGCGCCCGTCTCCACGTTTGCCAGGCCGAAACCCTCCGCCCACGCGAGCTTGCCGTCCTCGCCGACCGCCGCTGAGCAGCCGGGCTCGTTGGCGCCGATAACGCTAAAGACGGCCCTGACCGCCGCCAGTTTCTCGGGAGCGACCGGCGTAGCCGTGGCGACCGGCGCTGTCGTCGGCGAAGGCAACGGCGAATGCCCGGCGCCGCCGCACGCCGCGGCGAACAGCGCAAGCAAAGCAAGAAGACCGGTAGCCAGCCGACGGCGATTCAACATGGCACGATTATAGCGCGCTCTTCCTCGACGACAACGCCAGCGTCACCCGCCGCCCTCCGCGTCCTTGACCGCGCCTCGAACGCGCTCTAAGCTTCTTATCGGAGGAACATCATGAAGTCAGGAACTGAACTCTCTTTGGACAGCGCTCCTTCGGCGCCACAGGATAGAGCCCGAGTCTTCTTTACGCCGGACATCAGCGCCAAGGGGCTGCTCGCCGTCTACTCCAGGATCAACGAAGACATAACGGGCAAGGTCGCCATCAAGCTGCACACCGGCGAGCCGCAGGGCCCCAACATCCTGCCGCGGGAAATGGTGAAGGCTCTGCAGCAGCACATTCCGGACAGCACTCTCGTGGAAACCAACACCCTGTATAAGGGCAAGAGATTTACCACCGCCGGTCACCGCGAAACCCTCGAGACCAACGGCTGGCGTTTCTGCCCCGTGGACATCATGGACGAGGACGGCGCGGTGATGATCCCCGTCAGAGGCGGGAAGCGTTTCAAGGAAATGTCCGTCGGCAAACATATGCTTTACTACGACTCCATGGTGGTGCTGACCCATTTCAAAGGGCACCTCATGGGCGGCTTCGGCGGTTCGCTGAAGAATATCGCCATCGGCTGCGCGGACGGCGCCGTAGGCAAGAAAATGGTCCACGGCGCCAACGAGAATGACAACTTCGAGGGCTGGCTCCGAGGCGAAGCTTTCCAGGAGAACATGGTGGAGTCGGCAAAGGCCACCATCGACCATTTCGGTACGAGGATCGTCTATATCAACGTGCTCAACAACATGTCCATCGACTGCGATTGCATGGGCGTCTACGCCGTGCCGGCCAAGGCGCGCGACCTGGGCATCCTCGCTTCCACCGATATCCTGGCCGTCGAACAAGCCTCTATCGATATGCTGTATGAGCTGCCCGAAGCGGAGCTTCACGACCTCAAAGAGCGCATTGAATCCCGCAAGGGCCTGAGACAGCTCTCGTACATGAAGGAGATGGGGATGGGCAGCGACCAGTACGAGCTGATTACGCTTTAGGGCAATAGGGGATAAGGAATGCGAGAATCCTGGCACAATGCGTTAGGAGAGCGACGTAGCTCGGCGGAGGAGCATCTGCTTACCAAACATTTGTTCGCTAACGCTGTCCTTCAAACTCACAAACCCTCACCCAAAACCCCACACTTATCGACTGTTCATGCGCCAGCCTGATAGCGCATAACTGACCCCGAGTTCCACCGACTATCTGATTGCCCCTTGACCAACTTTCGCGGACGCCCTATTCTTGCGCCATCCCTGCCTTGCGGCTTCTCGCGGTGAGCTCGCGCCGCGCAAGCAAGCGCTAGTGAGGTTACAGAATGAGCCGAATCACCGCTGAGGCCAAGACCGTGCGGCAGTTGCTTGCCGGCCAAAAGTACGCCATCGAAGACTTCCAACGCGAGTACAAATGGCTCGAAAAGCAGGTTGGAGAGCTCATCGAAGACCTGAGCGACGTCTTTCTCGACGGCTACGATTCCGCGGACCCACGCAGCGAAGTGGAGCGGTATTCCCACTACTTTCTGGGCTCCATCATCATCAGTCACAAGAACGGACGCAGCTACGTCATCGATGGTCAGCAGCGTCTGACAACTCTCACGCTCATGCTGATGTACCTCAATCAGCTCCAGCGTCAGAGGGAGGGCGAACCCGTTCAACTCGATGAACTGATCTTCGCGCAGAAGTTCGGCAAGCGCTCCTTCAATTTGGACATCGCCGAACGCGTACCCGCCATGGAAGCGCTTTTCACAGGACAGCCGTTCGATGACGCTGGTGCCTCCGAATCGGTGCGCAATATCTTGGGGCGCTATCGCTACATCAATGACCACTTTCCTGGCGAATTGGCCGGCGATGCCCTGTATCACTTCATCGACTGGCTCATCGAGAACGTGCAGCTAGTTGAGATCACTGCAGAGTCGGACGAAGACGCATACACCATCTTCGAGACCATGAACGATCGCGGCTTGTCGCTGAGTAACCCGGAGATGCTCAAGGGCTATCTGCTGTCGAAGATCATGGACGAGTGCACCAAAGCCAGCGCTGCAGCGACGTGGAGAAACCGCATACGCCCCCTTGTGGAGCTTGGAAAAGAAGAAGACGCCGACTTTTTCAAGGCGTGGCTCCGAAGCCAGTACGCCCAAACGATCCGTGAGCGGAAGAAGGGTGCCGAGAAGCGCGACTGGGATCTCTTGGGGACCGAGTTCCACCGCTGGGTGCGCGAGTACGAGGAGAAGATTGGCCTTCGGACGAGCGGCGACTTCGCCAGGTTTATCGAGCTTGATCTGTCGTTCTATGCCCGGTGGTATTACGCTCTCCGGCTAGCTTCGGTCAATCTTACGCCGGGGCTTGAGCCTGTCTTCTATAATGCTCAACTGGGCTTTACGCTTCAATTCCCGCTACTACTCGCGCCCCTCAAGCCCGACGATCCCGACGACACAATCGCCACAAAGCTCCGACTCGTCGCTACGTACGTGGATATTCTTCTGGCCTGGCGACTCTGGAACTTCCGCACTATCACTTACTCGACGATGCAATACGCCATGTTCGTGGTCATGCGCGAAATCCGCGGCAAGGAGCCCGGCGAACTCGCCGACATACTCCGATCACAGCTTGCCACAGAACCGCAGACGTTCGCCTCGAACGACCGATTGCGCGTCCATCAACAGAACCAGCGAGCGATCCACACGATGCTCGCGAGGATCACCGATCACGTCGAGCGGCAGTCCGGCCTTCCTAGCCATTATCTGGAATACATCGGCGGCAGCGGCCGGAATCGCTACGAAGTGGAGCATATCTGGGCGAACAAACCCGAACGCCACCGCGATGAGTTCCCGCACCCCGCCGACTTCGCCGAATATCGCAACCGTATTGGTGGGTTGCTCTTGCTCCCGCGCCAGTTCAACGAAGCATTTGGCGACCTGGAGTATACCAAGAAGCTCGATCACTACTACGGCCAGAACGTGCTGGCGCGCTCACTTCATCCCAACTGCTACACGAGAGAACCGGGCTTTTTGTCCTACAAACGCCGGAGCCAGCTACCATTCACTGCCCATGAGCAGTTCAAGACGGCCGATTTGGACGCACGGTACGAACTCTATCGCCGCATCGCAGAGGAGATCTGGAGCCCGGAACTGCTGCAACCTGACATCTATTCCTAGGCGCGCCCCTGCTTATGCTTCCGCTCCAACCGACCTCGCTCGACACGAGTCTTCCTAAGTCGCCCCCACTATACGCTGTAGCCTCAGCTTCTGCCTCCCCACCAAGACGCCGCAAGTTATCTCGTCTATCAAGCCCAGCCCGCATTTTCCTCTAACGGTCGGTGGCAGTCCTTGCCCTGGCCACCGACCCGGCACCAAGTATGGCTCCCACCACCCGCGCATCAAGGGTCTTCCATGGCTTCGCCACGCACTCTACACGCGCTCGACAAGCCAGGCGCGGAACGAGGACTCTCCTCCGTCGCAGGAAACCGCACTCACCTTCTCGCGTAGCTGGCGATATCCGATACTCATAACGTATCCTTATCTGTACGAAATCGAGGGTGCGCGAGCCGTGAAGTCGAACCTGGAAATCGAACAGAGCGTCGAAAAGCTGCCGATCGCTGAGGTCGCGCGCCGCCTGGGGCTCGACGGCGACGCCATCAACCCGCACGGCCGCTACATCGCCAAGCTCCCTCTCTCGATCCTTCAAGAGCAGCGCGACAAGCCCGACGGCAGGCTCATCCTCGTTACGGCAATCACGCCCACCCGCACCGGCGAGGGAAAGACCACCGTCGCCATCAGCCTCGCCGACGCCATCGGCCGGTTGGGCAAGAAAGCGGCCGTCTGCATCCGCGAGCCGTCGCTCGGGCCCTACTTCGGCATGAAGGGCGGCGCAACCGGCGGCGGCTACGCCCAGGTGGTGCCGGCGGAGGACATCAACCTCCACTTCACCGGCGACATGTACGGCGTGTCGAAGGCGAACAACCTGCTCGCCTCGATGATCGACAACCACCTCTACTTCGGCAATTCGCTCCAGATCGACTCCCGCCGCGTCACCTGGAAGCGCGTCATCGACCTGAACGATCGCGCCCTCCGCGACATCATCGTCGGCCTCGGCGGTACGGCGAACGGCTTCCCGCGTCGCGACGGATTCGACATCACACCGGCGTCCGAGGTGATGACCATCCTCAGCCTTTCACAGGACACCGCCGACCTGCACGAGCGGATCAAGCGGATAATCATCGGCTACACCTTCAGCGGCGAGCCTGTGACCTGCGAGCAGCTCAGCGCCGATTCCGCCATGGTGATCCTCCTGCGCGACACCGTTCAGCCCAACCTGGTGCAGACGCTGGAGCGCACCCCGGCCTTCATCCATGGCGGCGCCTTCGCCAACATCGCTCACGGCTGCAACACCCTCTTCGCGACGCGCATGGCGCTCAAGCTTTGCGACTACGCCGTCGCTGAAGCCGGCTTCGGCTCAGACCTCGGCGCCGAGAAGTTCTTCGACATCAAGTGCCGTATGGGCGGCCTTCAACCGAACGCCGCCGTCGTCGTCGCGACTGTCCGCGCGCTCAGGCACCACGGCGACGGCTCGCTGGAGGCCGGATTCCCCAACCTGGCGAAGCACGTCGAGAACGTGCGGGCGTTCAACGTCGTCCCCGTCGTCGCCATCAATCGCTTCGCCGACGACACCGACGCGGAGCTGGACGAAGTGCGGCGCCGCTGCGAGGCGCTTGGCGTTGCCGCCGCTATCTGCGATGGGTACGGCCGGGGCAGCGCCGGCACCGTGGAGCTCGCCGAAGCGGTCATGAAGATCGCGGGCTCGGCCTCCTCTCCGCTCCGCTTCCTCTATCCCCTCGACCTGCCGCTGCGGGAGAAGATGGGGGTCATTGCGACCCGCATGTACGGCGCCTCCGGCGTGGAGTACGAGCGGCGGGCGCTCTCAAGCATCGAGCAGATCGAAAAGCTGGGCGGCGGCAATCTGCCTGTCTGCGTCGCCAAAACGCCCGCCTCGCTGTCGGACAACGCCGAGCTGCGCGGCGTCCCCCGCAACTTCAAGGTGCGCGTCAACGAAGCCCGCCTCTCCACCGGCGCCGGGCTCGTCGTCATGCTCTGTGGTAACATTGTGACGATGCCCGGCCTGCCGCGCGTGTCGGCCGCAGAGCTAATGCAGGTCGACTCCTCCGGCCAGACAATCCGCCTGATCTAGTCGCACATCGACAACGGCTGGAAAGCGCGAAAGCCCGCGCATCAGAAGGGGATTGCGCCGTGACCGAAGAATCGCCCACAAACGCTCCTGACGCGCCCGCTGTCTCCAACGCACCTTCTGCCGGCCGCTTTCGCAGCGCTCTGGAAGGCGGCGAGTTCGTCGTGACGTTCGAGGTCGTGCCGGCGGCCGGTCCGAGCGGTCGCGGCATCGATTCGCTCCTCAAAGACGCGGAAGAGCTGGCGGCGGACGGCCGCTTCCACGCGATGAGCCTCTGCGACAATCCCGGCGGCGGCCACGCCATCATGCCCGATGAGCTGGCCCGAGAGATCCAGGCTCTCGGGCTCGACTGCATCGTTCACTTCACCTGCAAGGACCTGACGCGCAATGGCTCCGTGTCGCGCGCCTACGCTCTGGAGCGAACGGGGCTGCGCAACATACTCGCCCTCACCGGCGACTTCCCGAAAGAGGGCTACTGGGGTGCCTCCAAGCCGTCCTTCGACCTCGACGCCGTCACGCTCATCAAGCTGCTCGGCGACATGAACGCCGGCCTCGTCGACATCGACCGCAAGGGCACGCCGGCCCCCGCCTGCGACTTCTTCGTCGGCTGCTGCGTTTCGCCCTTCAAGCAGACCGAAGCCGAGCAGATGACGCAGTACTTCAAGCTCCACCGAAAGCTCGCCGCCGGTGCCCGCTTCGTGATCAGCCAGCTTGGTTACGACATGCGCAAGGTGCAGGAGCTGAAGCAGTACCTCGATCTGCAGGGAATCGACGTTCCCGTCATCGGCAACGTGTACGTCCTCACCGCAGGCGTCGCTCGCACCATGAACGCGAATGGCGTGCCGGGCGCCGTCGTACCGGACTCCCTCCTGCGCCACGTCGAGTCGTTCCCCAAGGGCAAGGAGGGCCACCCGCGCTTCCTGGAGCACGCCGCGAAGATGTTTGCCATCGTGCGCGGGCTCGGCTACCGGGGCGTTCACCTGGGCGGTTTTGGCCTGAAGGTCGAAGAAGCGAAGGAGATCATCGACCGCGCCGACGAGTTTCAGCCCGACTGGCGCGAGCACATGCAGTCGATGATCTACCCCATCGAGCCGGCGGAGCGCCAGTTTTACTACTTCGAGACGGACGCCGCCACCGGCCTCAACGCGTCGCCGCCCGTCGACCGCAAGAGCCGGCCGAGTCCCGAGAAAGGCCCTCGCCTCCACTTCCGCGCCATGAACGTCCTCCACGGCGCCCTTTTCGAGCCCGACACAAAAGCGTTCCGCACAATGCAGCGCGCCGCTCGCGTCGCCGACGGCAATCGCCTGCTCCGAGGCGCCGTCCAATGGGTCGAAAGGCTCTCGAAGGAGACCAGCGTCGGCTGCCGCGAGTGTGGCGATTGCGCGCTTCCCCATCTCGCCTATCTTTGCCCTGAGAGCGCCTGCCCGAAGGGCCTGCGCAACGGACCCTGCGGCGGCTCCTTCCGCGGCAAGTGCGAAGTCTACCCGGACCGCGACTGCTTCTACGTCCGCGTCTTCAACTGCCTGAAGGCGGCGGGCCGCGAGGAAGAGTTGCGCGATATGCCGGTAGTCACCCGCAACTGGGAGCTGCAGCGGCAGTCGTCGTGGCTCACGTACTTCCTGGGCCGAGACCACATGCACGTCGATGTCCCCCACGCCCGGAAAGACCAGAGCGACTCCCCGACTACGGCTGGCTCCAGCTAGAGCCATCTGGCGCATCGGGGCGTCATCATCACGCCTCCCACTGCCGTCACGCCGGCGACGGGGGGGGCGACGTAACCACGGGCTTCGTCGGCTGTAGCGGCGTGAGTTCGGGCGCGAGGCTTCGCCTCGCGCACCCCGCCCAACCGCGCAACAACAGTCGGCACTCCAGTCCTCCTCCAACCGTCCGCCAGAACTGGCTTTCTGGCCGGGACGGGAATAGAATAGATGCATTCACAAGGAGGAACAGATGAGGACCAAAGAAGAATACATCCAGGGGCTCAGCCGCATGCGCCGCAACATCTACTATGACGGCGAGCTCATCGACCGCACCGACGAGCGGCAGATGGAGTGCCTCAACACCATCGGCACCACATACGACGAGGCTGCCCGGCCGGAGAACCAGGAGCTTTGCACCGCCATCTCCCACCTGACGGGAGAGCGGATCAATCGCTTCACCCACATCCACCAGAACACAGACGACCTCCACAAGAAGCAGGACATGACCCGCATGCTCTGTCAGAAGGTCGGCGGCTGCATTCAGCGCTGCATGGGCATCGACGCCACGAACGCTATTTACAACGTCTCCTACGAGGCCGACAGGGCGAACAACGGCTCGACCAACTACCACGAGAACTTCAAGAAGTGGCTCGTCCGCTTCCAGAGCGAGGACCTGGTTGGCTGCGCCGCCCAGACCGACGTCAAGGGCGACCGCATGCTCCGCCCCGCCGAACAGCCTGACCCCGATATGTACGTCCACATCAAGGAGCGCCTGCCGGACGGCATCGTCGTCAGCGGCTGCAAGGTCCACATCTCAGAGGCTTCGGTCGCCGACGAGGTTCTCGTCGTTCCAACGAGGGCGCTGCGCCAAGAGGACAAGGACTACGCCGTCGCCTTCGCCGTCCCTGGCGACTGGGACGGCCTCAAGCAGGTCATTACCATCCACAACCTCAGGCCGAGGGAATACTACAAGCGCGGCTTCATGCCCGGCGCCACCGACTCGTACATGATATTCGACAACTGCTTCGTGCCATGGGAACGAGTCTTCCTGGCCGGCGAATGGCAGCATGGAGGCGCCCTGGCCCTCCTTTTCTCGCTCTTCCACCGCCACTCGTACTCGGGCTGCAAGCCGGCCATAGGCGACGTGATTATCGGCTCAGCGGCGCTCGCCGCCGAGGTCAACAACATCCAAAAGGCGTCGCACGTCCGCGAGAAGCTGGCGGAGATCATTATGACGACCGAGCTTGGCTATGCGGCCGGCTACACCGCCTCGGATCTCGGCAAGCCGGAAGTCTACATGCCCGGCGTCGGTTTCGTGCCTTACGGGCCGGGCTCCTACATCCCCAACTCAATCTACTGCAACGTCGGCCGCTGCCTCACCGGCGAGGCGGTCTATCGAGAGGCTGAGATCCTCTGCGACGTCTCAGGTGGCGTGACCGCGACTTTCCCGCACGAGAGGGACTTCGCAAACCAAGAGGTTGGAGGTCTGCTTCGCAAGTACACCAAGCGTAGCCCGAAGGTCAATGTCGAGGACCAGGCCCAGTTCTGGCGCTTCCTCGGCGATGGGCTTTGCTCCGCAACAGGCGGCATCCACAACGTCGGCGGCTATCACGGTGGCGGCTCGCCGATAATGGAGCAGATCGCCATCACCACCCAGTTCGACATCGAGGCGCGAAAGAAGCTCGTGCGCTACATCGCCGGCATGAGCGGCGGCGACCGCGACGCGCTGGTCAACGCCACGACCCGCTTCCGCCCGAAGGAGGCCCCGAAAGAAGAAGCGGCCGTCAAATAGAGTCTACGGCTACCTCTACCGCTAAACAGCAAAGCGTAGGGAAAGCGCAGGCTTACCGAAGGCAAAGCGTCAAGCTTGCGCTGTCGCTGCGATGCATACTGTCCTCACACGGCCAGGGACGGGCGGGTTCATTTGGAGGGCAGAATCATGCGGACCAGGACTTTGCGGCGGGAAGGCGTCGCACTCGCCCTCATCGCGTTCCTCGCTTCGGCATCTGTATTCAGTTGCGGCGGTGGCGCGGGGAGCGCTTCATCCTCGACGCCCCTGCCCGCTCCTTCCATAACCGCGACCTCTCAGCCGCCGCTGTCCCCGGCCGAAGAGCTTGCCACCGTTCCCTCCGGCTCCGTCCTGTTCCTCGCGGCCGGCTACTCAGACAATCTCTACCTTGTTGATGCCAATGGCGGTCAACCGCGGCAGTTGCTCGACTCGGCCGAGTCCGACAGCGCCGGTGGATTCTCTCCAGATGGCAAGTTTATTGCTTACACAAGCCAGCTCCGTGATGACGGCCAGCCCGAAGGGGTCTACGCCATGTCCTCCGACGGCTCGAACCCACGGCCCGTCGCCACTGAAGGCTCCGGTGATTGGTTCATCTCCTGGAGCTCGCAGGGGAAGATCCTTTATACCGACGGCGGACTTGCCGCCGGGGATTATCTTGTGGTCAACTCGGACGGCTCCGATCGCGTTCGCATCTCCCAAAACAACTATTGCACCGAGGGTGCCGATTGGTCGCCGGACGGTAACAGTCTCGTCCTCTGCCAGTGCAACTCGGCCTCCCAGGGCTCCCTGGCCTGCACCCTTTCGATCATCGATCAGCAAGGAAACTCAATCGGCACATTGCTTCGGGACAACACAGTCATTCCCCATTCGCCTCGCTGGTCCCCTGATGGAAGCCGCATCCTCTACACTCAGCAGAAGCAGACGGGTGGCCTCGACAGCATCATTGTGATGAATGCCGACGGCACGAACGCCCGCAGTATTTATGAGCCACCTGCCAACGCCACCTGGACGGAGGCAAAATGGTCGCCCGACGGCAATCAGATAGCCGTCATGACGGCCACGCAGATCACGGTCGTCTCATTGCCCGACGGTAGCAGCCGGATCCTTGCCACGGCGAAGGATGTTAGCTCCTTCGCCTGGTCGCCGGATAGCAAGAAGATCGCTTACGTTGCGGGCGATGGCGCGACATTTCAGCTGTACGTCGCAGGGAGCGACGGCGGTGAGCCAAAGCTCCTCGCTGCCCGGGCTGGCTCAAATGTATCCTGGTCCCCCGATGGGAAGCAGATCCTGTTTGCATCAAATATCGCACGTCAGGAGGGAGTGTGGTGGGCGTCACAGGACGGGTCGGCCCGTGGCAGGCTGGCGGCGCTCTCGGCTGAGTTCGTCCCGCCCACCGAGCCTACCGTTGAAGGGATGATCGGCGGCTGCAAGAAAGGCCCGGACGAGTTCTCCTGCCTGTCACCTGACGGCAAGAGCGAGGCGGTCGCGTTGACGAATAGCAACGTCCTCCGGATAAAGGACCTCGCGGGCGGCGCCACCCGGGATATCACGACTGCCGAAGTCAGCTTCTGGAACCCTTCGCCTGTCTGGTCAAATGACGGGACGAAGATTGCTCTCTCTGCCCCCGGCCCCCCGAGCCCTCTGTACGTCGTCGACGTTGCGACGGGCGCCGCAAGGCCCATCGCCTCGGGCGTCGGATCAGGCGGCCTGGATTCGACGATCGCCTGGTCGCCGGACGATTCCTACATCTACTACGTCAAGGGCACGGTCTGCAGGGAGGGCTGCGCACCCGGCTTCCTCTACCGGGTCCATTCGGACGGCACCGGTGAGGAGCGCGTGGTCGACATGCGGATCGGCCTCGTCTACGGCTTCAAGCCATAGAAGCGGCCGCCGGTCGCATTGCCGATAGACGCGGCACCCTTCTCCCATCAGGAAATCCCAAACCGTAGGGAAAGCGAAGGGAAACCGACAGAGAGTCGTCAGGCTTCCCGTTCGTCCTTTGGCTAGGCTGACTCCGACAGGCCCAAAGCCGCGCGAATGCGACGGCACGAGAACCTCGATGGGCCGAGGAGGTAGAGAGATGAAACGGCTGTTGTCCCTTGCGCTGCTTGCGCTCGCCCTGCTGCTTGTCTCGATGGCGCCCCGCGACGCGAAAGCCGACCCCTTCGAAGGCGAAGGCTACATCTGGGGACCCAACGGCAACTGGATGCAGATGCGGGAGCCGCTGAATCACGGCGCCGTCTTCAAGGCCATCACCATGGCCGTCGACAGCAACGCGATCTCGCAGCGGCTCCTCGGCCAGCCGCACATGCTCTTCAGCGTCGAGGACGCCTCGCCGCAAGCCGTCGTCTCCGGCGGCACCGACGTGTCCGACCCCGATAACGCCCGCCAGTTGCTGGCCGATGACGGCGTCACAAGCCTGGCCTTCACCATCGCCGGCGATCCGGACACCCCCCCAACGATGCAACTCGCCGAGGCAATCGCCGCCGACCTCAAGACCAACCTAGGCGCAGACGTTGAAGTCACTTCCGACACGAACGCCGACTACATCGTGAGGGCCGCGGCGCAGCCTGCTCCTCCCGCCGACCTTCCCTTCACGTACACCTGCACGCCCGACTCCTTCCGGCCAGGCATCTGGGTGCCGGTCGAATGCGACTTCGAGATCACGAACAACGGCCCGGCGCCCGTCGAAGGCGTCGAACCATTCATGTCCGCCTTCGCCGGCGAAGTCGTGCCGCGAACCTTCGCGATTTCGGAAACCGCAAACGGACAGCTCATCTCTCTCGACGAGGTCCCGGCCCAGTACGGTCAGACACTGCAGCCGGGCGAGACGCTCCGGCTCGTCGACCTCAGCCTCTGGCTCTTCGACGGCGAGGGTGACGGAAACGCAAGCTGGATAGTGAACGCGGGCGGCAAGCGCATCGCCGCCGGCCAGTTCCCCTACCACGCCAGCGCCGACGCGTCCCAGCCGCAGGACCTCGAAGTCACCCGAAACGTAATGGGAAACGAGGACACCAAGCTCTGGTACAGGACAACCGTCACCAACCGCGGCTCCAGCGCTATCAGCGATCTGCGCCTCACCGAACGCTACAGCGGAACCGGCGATTTTCAGACGTTTGTTCCGCCGCCGACAAATGAACAAGCTGACTTCGGCCTGGCCACGCTCGACCTCTCTGCCTTCGGCAAGAGCTCGCTCGCCCCAGGCGAGTCCGCCAGCGTCGAAACCTGGTACATCCCGCCGCTCCACGACGACGGCTGTCCCTTCGTTGACGCCGGCATGCTCGTCGAGGCGACCGTCAGCGGAAGCGTTGAGCGTTACGGCGCTCGGACGCAGGTGAACCCGCTCGCCATTCAGCCTTGCAATCCCCCCGCCGACGACTCGACCGCCGGCACGGACGGACGAGGCGGTAGCCCGGCTGCCTCGCTGACGACCGCCGGGCAAGGGCCATCATCTTCCCGCTCGGGGCCGCTCTTCGCGGCGGAGGCGCTTGCCGCCACGTCCGCCATCGTGCTCTCCGCCGCAGCAACAATCCGTCTCATTGGACGCGGAAGGGCACGGCCATGAGAAACCGCTTTCGGGTCGGGGCGCCGTTCGTCGTCGTTGCCATTGTAACGATATCGCTCACGCTGGTCTCCTGTGATGGCAGGCAAAGCACAGCCGGCGCAAACAGCCAGACAGCGAGTCCGGCAGCACTCAGCCTCGGCAAGATCGCCTACGTCCTCGACGGCTCTATCTACGTCAAGCCGCTCCCGGACGGCGAGGCAACGCGCATCGCCGATGGGACATCTCCCCGCTGGTCTCCCTCCGGCGACTGGCTGCTCTACTCGATGGGCGGCACCGCCAACTCCTGGGTTGTTCGCGCCGACGGCTCGGACTCGCGCGACCTATCTGGCGACAGCGCCGTCTGGTCGCCCACGGAAGACCGCTTCGCCTACTACGAAGGGCCCACCGGCCGCAACCCGTCGACCTCACTGCGCGTCGAGTCCGCCGACGGCTCCATCCGTCAGGAAGCCTGGCTCATCGCTCAGCCGGAGTCCGGCCCGGCCTGGAGCCCGGATGGGAAACGCCTCGCCTATACCCAGGAGGGCTCCGTGCCCTGTAGCATGGCACCGGCGTACGACCCAAATGCCGCCCGGCGCTCCAGCCTGTGCGTCGTCAACGCCGACAACTCGCAAATGCCGCGCGTCTGGCCCATCGACCTCTACGACAGCACCTCAGACGAGCTCATCGTCGCCGGCTGGACCGCTGACTCGCAATACGTTCTCTTCTGGCTCGACCCCGAGTTCGCCAACTCCGCAATGAACGACGGTCTGCCCCTCTATGCTGTTCCCGCTGCGGGCGGCCCGCCGCGGAAGCTGACCTTCTCGCTGCTTTCGGGCGTCTGGGAGCCGTCGCCAACCGGCGGCCCGACGATTCTCATGACCGAGGGCCTCGGCCGGGAAACGTGGACGCGCGAAAGGATCGCCCTCGCGAACGCCGCCACCGGCGAAATCACCTATCTGACCGGGCAGGACATGGCTTCCCAGCAGCCGGACTGGTCACCCGATGGACAGCGCATCGTCTTCGTCTCGCAACCGGACATAGGCGAGGGCCCGGGGGGTTCGGGGAGCGAGCTCGAAAAGCTGGCGGCGGACAGGCAAATATGGGTGATGGGCGCCGACGGCGGCAACCTGCGCCAGCTAACGAATGAGCCATCTTATCGCGACGAGGCGCCGCACTGGTCGGCAGACGGCTCTCAGATTCTGTTCGCCCGCTTGGACGAGCAGCGGTTCGCGTCCTTGTGGATGATGAACGCCGACGGCAGCGACCCGAAAGAAGTTGTCGACAGGATCGGCTCTTCCAGCGAGCCCCTTATGGGCTACTACGGGAACATCGGTTGGTCCGGCTGGTTCAACTGGTGGCGACCGTCGCCGCCGCACACCACCCGTTAACCTTTCCTGCCCACAAACGTTTTATCACCTAAGAACTGTCACCTTCGCACTGAGGCCCATCGTGAGAACGCTACGGCTCGTCCCGCTGCTTGCACTGTCGATTCTCTTTCTCGCCGCCTGCACCGTGAGAATCGAACAGAAAGGCCCAACGGGTCCCTGGGTCGGGGAGGTCACGAACAACAGCACCGTGCCGGCTCTCTTCTCGGTCGAGGGCCACGTCCTCGGCGCCGACGGCCACGAGGTCTACTGGCCGTGGGTGGAGACCTGCCCGGATATCCTCGACCCGGGCGAGACCGGCGGCTTCGAGTTCGTCGTGCCGTCGCAGGTGCTGACATATCCCTCGCGACGGTGCTGCCCCTCAGCCTGTCCTCGCTACCCGTCGTCCACATCGACGCCCGGCTGTTCGAGCCCGCTCCCACCCCAGCCCCCGCTCCGGTGCGCCTCGTCGAGAGATACCCGGAGCACAACGCCATAATCGCCGAAGTCTCTAACGACACCTCCGACCTCTATTACAGCTCCGGCATCTGCGCCAACCTTCGCGACGCTTCCGGCAGCATCGTCGAAGTCGGACGGGGCGCCCTCTTTCCGACCCTCCTCAAGCCCGGCGAGACGCGGCAGGTCCCGATCTACTTCAACTCCCTGCCGGAAGGAACTATCGAGTTTCACATTAGGGGAGGACCGGTAACTACAGAGACCGCCCGGACCGCCCTCCTCGACCCGTCGATGCTGAAGATAACAGCATCGCGCGTCGTCCAGACCGACCACGGCCGCGAGCTGCAGGGCGTCGGCGAGATACACAACAACCTCCAGACCGACCTGGCCGCCACGCAGTTCCAGCTTCGGCTGAAGTCCTCCCCGACGGTGCTCGGCGGCGGGCTGGTAGGCGCCGGCGAGATCCTGCAGGGGGAAGACACCGCCTTCTCCTTCGCGATTCCTCTCGGCGACACCGACAAGCCCGAGGTCGAAGTCGTGGGAATCGAAGGCATGCCTCTTCACCTGGACCTGCCGCCGCTCTTCGTGAAGCAGGTCACCAGGGAGCGCGTCTCGCCGGATACCTGGAAGGTCAGCGCCACGATCGTGAACCCGAGCGCCAGCGAAGGCCTGCAGGTGAATCTTCTCTACTTCAACCTGCGCGGGAGCGACCGTCAAATCGTTGGCACGTCCGGCCTCGTCGAGCAGTGGATTGAGCCGGGCGGCAGCGCCACATTCTCGCAGACGGTGACCGCGCTTGCCCCCGTTGCGTCGGCCGAGATTATCGCCAACGGCCACGCCGGATCGCAAGTAACCCCGCCAAGCTAGGCCGCATTCGCCGTAGACGCCTTGGCAGCGAGGCCGCGCCGACACGCGCCCGTCGAACCTCTACCGGCCCACCGTCATGAGGAGCACGAGCGCCGACGACCACACCTCCGACCGGCACGAGAAGCGGACCCCTGCCCGAGATTCGAAGCATCCCTTCCGGAAAGGCCCTTCGACGAGCTTGTAGGTCGCGACCGAGGCCGCAATCGTCGCCAGGAAGCGAACGGCGAACAGCGAGTAGCCATCGAGAAGCGTCTGACCGGGCGGCAGCAGCCGCTTGGCCCGCCGCAGCCAGAACGCAGTCTTCTCAGGGGAACCAACAAAAAGGCGAAGGAATCCCTTCCCCACGTTCCACCTCCACCCCGCTTCGGCCTGGCCCGAACCTGGGCTTGCATAATCACCATAGCCCACGACGCGGCGGCATCGAGCGACCAAATGTAACAAACGCCGCCACGAATTGCTTCACGTCTCCGTCCACGTCCAGTCCCGGATCTCCGGCATGTCCGTCAGGTGCTCCGTCGAATACGCCTGCGCCTCCGTGATCTTCGTCTCGCACTGCTGCACAACGCTCGACGCGTCGGTCAGGCGCGTCGCCCGCCGCGCCGCCTCGGCGGCCAGGTGAAAGCGGCTCATCTCGTTCAGTACCACCATCTCGAAGGGCGTCGTCGTCCTCCCCTGCTCTCGAAAGCCGCGTACGTGGAATCGCTCGACGCCGGGCCTGCCGTGGATTATCTCGTGGATCGCCCGCTGATAGCCGTGGAACGCGAAGACCACGGGCTTGTCCGCCGTGAACAGGTCGACGAAGCGGCCGTCGTCCATGCCGTGCGGATGGAAGAACGGCGGGAATAACGCCATCGGGTCGACGACGTTGACGACGCGCACCCGCAGTTCCGGCGCGAGCATTCGCAGCCACCAGGCGGCCGCGACCGTCTCCAGCGTCGGTATATCCCCCGCCGCGGCAAGCACGACATCCGGCTCCTCGCCTCCATCGTTGCTCGCCCACGCCCAGACCGAGGCCCCGCGCGCGCAGTGCTCGATAGCCGCCTCCATGTTCAGCCACTGGAGCTGCGGCTGCTTGTCGATAACGATCAGGTTGACATAGTTCCGGCTCCGCAGGCAGTGGTCGGCGACCGAAAGCAGGCAGTTGGCGTCCGGCGGCAAGTAAATGCGGGCCACCGTGCCGCGCTTCGAAAGCATTACGTCGATCAGGCCCGGCCCCTGGTGGCTGAAGCCGTTGTGGTCCTGCCGCCAGCACGTCGACGTCAGGAGGATGTTGAGCGACGACACCGGCGCGCGCCAGGGCAGCGACAGGCTCGCTTCCAGCCACTTGGTATGCTGCACCGTCATCGACGCCGAGACCATCGCGAACGCCTCGTACGACGCGAACAGGCCGTGGCGGCCGGTCAGAAGATAGCCTTCCAGCCAGCCTTCGCAGTTGTGCTCGCTGAGGATCTCCATCACCCTACCGTCGGGCGAGACGTGGTCGTCCAGCCGAAGCGTTGGGCCCGCGAAGCAACGGTTCTCGACCTCGAAGACGCCGTTGAGGCGGTTAGAGTTCGTCTCATCGGGGCAGAAGAGGCGGAAGTTGGCCTGCCCGGCGTTCCTGTTGAACACGTCTCGCAGAAGCATACCCAACTGCCTGGTCGACTCGTGCTGCTCGCTCGCCGGCTGCTTCACCTCGATCGCATGCTGCCTGAAATCGGGCATATCCAGGTCGACGCGCAGCCTGCCGCCGTTGACGTGCGGATTGGCACCCATCCGCCGGTCGCCCTCCGGCGCCAGTTGCGCCAGCTCCGGGATGAGCCGTCCCTGTTCGTCAAACAGCTCCTCCGGCTGATAGCTGCGCATCCACGATTCCAGAATCGCGAGCTGCTCCGGGTCCGACTTCACGTCCGGCAGCGGCACCTGATGCGCCCGAAACGTCCCTTCAACGGGCTCGCCGTGCAGCTCCTTCGGTCCCGTCCAGCCCTTGGGCGTGCGCAGGACGATCGCCGGCCAGCGCGGTTGACGCAGAAAGCCGCGGGCTCGCGCTTCCCGCTGGATGGCGCGTATCTTCGCGTAACACGTCTCCAGCGTAGCTGCGAACTCCTGGTGCACGCCAGGCGGATCGTCCCCTTCTACGAAGTGCACGTCGTAGCCGTGCCCTTCGATAATGGCCCGCACGTCCGCATCGCTCGAACGGCCCAGCACCGTCGGACCGCTGATCTTGTAGCCGTTCAGATGCAAGATCGGCAGGACGGCGCCGTCTCTCACTGGATTCAAGAAGTTGATCCCCTGCCACGATCCGGCGAGTGGGCCCGTTTCCGCCTCGCCGTCACCGACGACGGCCACCACGATCAGGTCCGGGTTGTCGAAGGCCGCCCCGAACGCATGCGTGAGCACATAGCCAAGCTCGCCGCCCTCATGGATCGAGCCGGGCGTTGTCACGCTCACGTGGCTTGGAATGCCGCCCGGCGTGGAAAACTGCCTGAACAACCGCCGCAGCCCCGCTTCGTCGCGCGTAACGTCCGGATATATCTCCGAGTACGTCCCCTCGAGATAGACGTTGGCAACGATCGCCGGCCCGCCGTGTCCCGGGCCCGCCAGGTAGATCACGTTCGCCTCGTGCTCCCGGATCAGGCGATTGAGGTGAACATAGACGAAGCTCAGACCCGGCGACGTCCCCCAGTGGCCCAGCAGCCTCGGCTTGATATGCTCCGGCCGCAGAGGCTCGCGCAGCAGCGGGTTGTCCTGCAGAAAGATCTGCCCCACCGTCAGGTAGTTGGCGGCGCGCCAGTAGCGGTCCATCGTTTCGAGCAGTGCGGCCGGCAGCGGGCCTTTCGCGGAGGTCCGACGAGGGTGGTTCGTGGGCTCGACAACCGCGACGGCGCTGGAGACAGTCCTATCGAACTCGTACATCATTAGCCTCCCTGCATGACCAGTTTCCGTGTGTGCCTGGCGATCATCAGGTCTTCGTTCGTCTTCATCACCCGGACCACGACGCGCGAGTTTTTCGCGGATATGACGGGCGCGTTCGCGTCGTTGGCCGGCTGGTCTATCTCAACTCCCGCGAACTCGAATCCCTCACAAATCCGCAATCGAATCGATGGAGCATTCTCGCCGATGCCTCCCGCGAACACCAGCGTGTCGAGCCCGCCGAGGACGGCAACGAGCGCCCCGAGGAACTTGCGCGCCTGGTAGCAGAACAGTTCGACCGCCAGGGCAGCCCGCCCATCAGCGGCGTCTCTTTCCAGAAGATCGCGCATGTCCGCGCTTATGCCGGACACGCCGAGAAGCCCCGCTTCCTGGTTCACCAACGCGCTCAGCGAGTCGACCGTCATCCCCTTCGAGCGCAGAAGGTACAGCAGCACGCCGGGATCGAGGTCGCCGCAGCGATTCCCCATCATCAGGCCGCCCGTAGGTGTAAACCCCATCGTCGTGTCCACGCCCACGCCGTCCTGCACGGCCGCCATGCTCGCGCCGTTCCCGAGATGGGCGATGACAATGCGCCCGTCCGCGGCCGCGGCGTCAATCGTTCGCAGCTCCTGCATCACGTACTCATACGACAGCCCGTGGAAGCCGTAACGGATGACGCCCGCGTCCGCAAAGCGCATGGGCAGCGCGTAGAGTTGCGCGACGCGGGGCATCTGGCGATGGAACGCGGTATCAAAGCAGGCGACCTGTGGAACGGCCGGATAAGCGGCTCCCACCTCCTTGATAGCGTCCAGCGCCTGCGGCAGGTGATCGGGGTCTATCGAAACAAGCTCCTCGATCGCTCTCGTGAGATCTTCCGTGATCACCTGCGGTTCGAAGAACCTACTGCCGCCATGCACGATGCGATGCCCTACGGCCCCGATTCCGCCGTCAAGATCGCGTTCCCGCAGCCAGGCGAGCAGCGCGCGCGTCGCTGAAGCGTGGTCCGGCAGCTCCATCTCCCGGTCCAGGAGCGCCCCGCCGTCTTGGCCGGCGACATAAACCCGACCTCCCGAAAGGCCAATTCGACTTGCCAGAGCGCTGGCAAGAGGCTTCCCTTCCGAGTCCAGGAGGTAGAGAGTCGCTTTGAGGCTGGACGAACCGGTGTTGATAGTGAGCAGCGTGGAGGTCATGACCCGCTCATCTTGCATCCACCGCTTTCGCTGACTTCAGGAGCGCTTCGACCGGTACCTTGCGGAGCTCGCCGATGCGTTCAACCGTCACATCGGCGGGCGGGAATCCCGCGATGATCTTCGGGTCGTGGGCATAGTGCCCCTGCCGCGGCCAGACCGTCGTCAGGCGGTCACCCCAGAACGTCCTTCGAAGCCGCGAGAATGCGCAGCTTGTCATCCACCATGACGTAATGCCGCGCCCGATACCGCTCCTCCACGTCGTCCAGCATCTGCTCCTTGTGAATGTAGATCAGCACCTGCCCGTCGACGGCGTCCCACAACCCCGAACGATCAACTTTCCGCGGCTGGAAGACAACGTCGCCGTCCGACAGAATGACGGTTTGACCGATAGCGCGCAACCGGCGAATCACGTCGAGCGCCCCGGGGTACAAACGTTTAGCGAACGGGTAGTCGACGAGGAACAGCGACATCTCCAGCAACCGCGGGTCCGGCGGGCGCTCGGTACGATATCGCTGAAGCGCCCCAAGGTAATCGGCGTAGCCCAGCTCGGTGCGCAGCGCCTCGAAGATTTGCCAGTAGCGCGCCTCGCAGTCCGCCCCAAACGTCTGCCTGAGATGGCGCTGAAGGTCGCGCTCGATGGCGTCATTGTCAAGGAGCGTATTGTCGATGTCCAACAAAAAGACAACGTCTTCCATCGGTCTACTCGAGGATACCGGATACGCCGAGCGCCTGTCATCCTGCATCAGTGTAGGGGCCTACAGTGCAGGGCCCATGAACAGGCGCGTACCCAGCATGCAGGAGCCGTGAACGGATCGTTGATACGGCCGCCGCGCTCTGCTAGTCTGATCTTAGACGAAGCAGCACGACTTCGGCCAAGAGGGAAGCGGAATGACGGATTATTCCGACGCCCTGGTCATCTTCGGAATCACCGGCGACCTCGCCTACAAGCAGATCTTCCCCTCGCTCCAGGCGATGGTCCGCCGCGGCCATCTCGACGCCCCCGTCGTCGGCGTCGCCAAAGCCGGCTGGGACCTTGACCGCCTCCGCGCTCGCGCCCGCGACAGCCTGAAGAAGCACGGCGGCGTGGACGAGAACGCCTTCTCGAAGCTGTCCGGCCTCCTCCGCTACATCGACGGCGACTATCGCGACGAAACGACGTTCAGTCTCCTGCGACAGGCACTGCGCGACGCCCGCCGGCCGCTGCACTACCTCGCCGTTCCTCAACCGCTTTTCGGCACTGTGATCGAAGGGCTGACAAAATGCGGCTGCACCGAGGATGCGCGCGCCGTCGTCGAAAAGCCGTTCGGGCGCGACCTGGCTTCGGCCCAGACCCTGAACCGGCTCCTCGCACGCTTCTTCCCGGAGTCGGCCATCTTCCGGATCGACCACTTCCTCGGCAAGGAGCCCGTGCAGAACCTCTTGTTCTTCCGCTTCGCCAATTCCTTCCTGGAGCCGATCTGGAATCGCCACTACGTCGACAGCGTCCAGCTCACGATGGCCGAGAGCTTCGGCGTCGAGGGCCGCGGCCAACTGTACGAGGAGATGGGCGCCATCCGCGACGTTATCCAGAACCACCTCCTGCAGATAATCGCTCTCCTCGCCATGGAAGCGCCGACAGCCAGCGACCCCGAGAGCGTCCGCTCCGAGAAAGCCAGGCTGTTCAACGCCATGCGGCCGCTGACGCCTTCAGACGTGGTCCGCGGCCAGTATCGCGGCTACTGCGATGAACCCGGCGTCGCTGCGAACTCCAACGTCGAGACCTTCGCAGCCGTGCGGCTCTGGATCGATACCTGGCGCTGGGCCGGCGTCCCCTTCTACGTGCGGGCCGGGAAGAGTCTGCCGGTGACCGCTACCGAGATCACGGTTGCGCTCAAATCGCCGCCGCAGGTCGTCTTCGGCAAGGCCGAGGCCGCCCAGCCGAACCGCTTCCGCTTCCGCGTCAATCCCAACTTCGCGATCTCGCTCAGCGCACGCATAAAGCGGCCCGGCGAGGCCATGCGGGGCGAAGAGGCGGAGCTCATCGCTAGGCACCGTCACGCTGACGAGATGGAACCTTACGAGCGCCTGCTCGGCGACGCCATGCGCGGCGATACTTCCCTTTTCGCCCGCGAAGACAGCGTCGAGGCGGCCTGGCGCGTGGTCGACCCCGTCCTCGGCCTCGGCACGCCGATCGAATACGCGTCCGGCACCTGGGGACCAGCGCAAGCAGCGGCAATCCTCGGCGACGACGGCTGGCTCAACCCCAGGGTGCGTGAGCCCAAGCGATAGCGTTCAATATGCCCCGGCTGCGCCTGCGACCTCCGCTTCTTCATGCATCTCTCACGCCCGAAGGATTTCGATTCACGCCAACGCCATCTATCTCCGCCATAATCTACTGAAGCCCGCCGCAGCGAGCCTTATTCGGGAAAGAGACGTTACCGTGGTGTTCGGCTTGCTCGCGACCCATTTGCCGCCGGACCAGCGGGCGGAGATAATTAGGCGACTGCCCGAGGCGGCATAACAACCGGGCACTCGAAAGGCGGCAGCATGACGACACGCACCGAAGTCAAGAAGTACGGATTGCTCATCGACGGAGAGTGGCGCCAGCCAGTCGGCGGCGACACGACCGAGCGGCGCAGTCCCGCTGACCAGTCGCTCGTGGCGGTCCTCCCACTTGCCGGCGAAAGCGACCTCGACCTGGCGGTGGCCGCCGCCCGTCGCGCCTTCGACGCCGGCGAATGGAGCGCCAACGTCACTCATCGCGCCCGCATCCTGCGAGGTGCTGCAGCCCGCATCCGCGCCGAACGGGAAACGCTTGTACCCCTGCTCGCCCGGGAGGTCGGCAAGACGCTCTCCGAAGCGACGGGCGAGATACTGGCGCTGGCAAACACGCTCGACGCCTACGCTGGACTCGGCGAGAGCGCCAACGGCCGGGCCATCGTCAACGCGACAGGCAGCGCCATCGGGATGATCCTGAAGGAGCCGGTAGGCGTGGCCGGACTGATCGTTCCCTGGAACTGGCCGCTCGTCATCCTCGGCTGGAAGCTCGGCGCCGCCCTCGCCGCCGGCTGCACCGTCGTCATCAAGCCGTCGATCTACACCGGCGCGACAACCTACGAGATAGCGCGCATCCTTACCGAGGCCGGAGCGCCGCCCGGCGTAGTCAACGTCGTCACCGGCAGGTCCAGCATCATCGGCGACAAGTTCGTCACACACGCCGGAATCGACAAGATAAGCTTTACCGGCTCAACCGCCACCGGCCGTCACATCATGACCCTGGCCGCCGGCGACATCAAGCGCATCTCCCTTGAGCTCGGCGGCAAATCGCCCAACATCGTTTTCGCCGACGCCAACCTGGGCGCCGCCGCCGCGGGTGCCATCGGCGCCGCCTTCCTCAACGCCGGCCAGACCTGCCAGGCTGGGACGCGCCTGCTGCTTCAGCGCTCGATATACGATGAGTTCATGGCCCAATTCCTCGCCTTCGTCGACAGGATGAAGGTGGGCGATCCTCTGGACCCCGCCACCAACATGGGCCCGCTGGTTTCCGAGGAACAATTGGACATCGTTCTGGGCTACGTCGAAGTCGGCAAGAATGAGGGCGCGCGCCTGCTCCGGGGCGGCGAGCGCCTCACCGGCCCTGAATACGACAAAGGCTTCTACATGCGGCCCACCGTGCTCGACGCCGTCGACAACAAGATGCGGATCGCCCAGGAAGAGATCTTTGGGCCGGTCGTCGTCGTCATCCCCTTCGAGGACGAAGACGAGGCGCTGGCCATAGCCAACGACAGCGTGTACGGCCTCGCCGCCGGCGTCTGGTCCAACAACCTGCGCACCGTCATGCGCCTCTCGCGCGGCCTCAAAGCCGGCACCGTTTGGGTGAACTGCTTCCATAGCTGCGGCATCTCAAACGTCCCCTTCGGCGGCTACAAGCAGAGCGGCCTCGGACGGGAGCAGGGGCTGGAGGGAGTCGAGGCCTTCCTCGAGACAAAGAGCGTCCACATCAACCACGGCTAGCCCGTCCGGCGAACCTGGACCGCTCCTGTCGCAGTAATCTTCACGTTTCGCACATGTGACGCGAGGACGCCTTCACGCCCGGCGCATGCCCACAGCGTAATCTTGTCTGTTAGTCAAGCGCGAACTCGGCAGCAGAGCGCGCTTAGAGCATGCGGTTCGCTGGAAAGGAAGAATCAGATGTCTGACTTCAGATTAACGGCCGAGCCGGGCAAGCAGGAGATCGTTATCACCGCCGTCTTTGACGCGCCCCGCGACATCGTGTTCAAGGCTTCGACCGAGCCCAACCTCATGCCCGAGTGGTGGGGGCCGAGAAGGCTGACCACCACGGTCGAAAGGATGGACCTCAGGCCCGGCGGGAGCTGGCGCATAATCCAGCGCGACCCCGAAGGCCACGAGCACGCCTTTCACGGCGTCTATCACGACGTATCTCCGCCGGAACGCACCATACGGACGTTCGAATACGAAGGCATGCCCGGTCACCCTAGCCTCGAGACCTGCACTTTCGAGGAGACCGATGGGAGGACCGTGATGACCGAGAGGTCCATCTTCCTTTCGCTTGAAGACCGCGACGGCGCCGTCGGGAGCGGCATGGAAGGGGGCGTTCGCGAGAGCATGGAACGCCTGTCCGAGCTTGTCCGGAGGCTTCAAACCGGTCGGCGGCAAGCGGCCTGAGGGGAACGAACGACGATGATGCCTGAAATCGAACTGGCGGCCCGGCCCGGAAAGCAAGAAGTTATCGTAACAACCGTCTTCGAGGCGACTCCCGAGACCGTCTTTCGCGCCTACACCGACCCGAGGCTCATTCCCGCCTGGTGGGCCTCCCGGCACTATGCCGTGGAGGTCGAGACGATGGACGTGAGGCCCGGCGGAAGCTGGCGCATCATCGTTCGCGACGCAGCAGGCGGCGAATTCTGGTTCCGCGGCGTCTACCATGAGATCGACAGACCGAGGCGCATCGTCCAGACGTTCGAGCATCAGGGAATGCCGGGACGTGTCTCTCTGAAAGCCTCACGATCAATGACCTCGGCGGCGGTAGGACGGAAGTCGTAGACCTGGTGGTCTTCCAGTCGGTCGAGGACCGCGATGCGTCACTCGAGATGGGAATGGCAGCGGAGACGCCGCAGGTCATGAGCCGGCTGGAAGCGCTCCTGCGACATCTGAGAAGAGAACAACTGCAGGCGGCCTAGGCCGCTTGCTCCTCCACCTCGATGCGCCGAGGGCTTAACACCTTCCCTCGCTCGTGCAGCCGCATGATAGCGTCGACCACCTTCGGACTGAACTGAGTGCCGGAGCAGGCCTGGATCTCCTGCAGCGCCGCCGCGACTGAACGTCCCGGCCGATAAGGACGGTCGCTTGTTATGGCGTCGAAACTGTCGGCGACAGCAACGATTGCCGCCGGCCACGGTATCTCCTCTCCACCCAATCCGTCCGGATATCCGCCTCCATCCCATCGTTCATGATGGGAGCGGGCGATGGAAGCTGCCAGCTCGAAGCCCGTTCTTCCGGCGAGGAACTGCTCCCCCCAGACCGCGTGGTGCCTCATTAGTTCCCATTCCGCCTCAGTCAATCGTCCGGTGTTGGCGAGAACCGAATCGGGAACGCGAATCTTGCCCATGTCGTGCAGCACCGCCGCAAGTCCGATCTTCCTGGCCGACTCCTCGTCGTAGCCCAGTTCCAGCGCGAGCTCTTCGGTTATAGCCCGAACGTTCTGCAGGTGCTCGCCAGTAGTGCGATCGTGCGCTTCAGCCGCCGCAGCCAGCAACATGACGGTCTCCTGATGCGCCAGGCTGAGCCGTCCCGACGCGGATCGAAGCTTCTCGACCAGCGTCTCCAGGCTCACGATCGCCGTAACCTGCGTCGCGATGGCGCCCAACAGTTGAGCATCGCGTGGCCCCAGCGCTCCTTCCGTCTTGCTTGCCACCGAAAGCGCGCCGATGAGGTCGCCGCGCCAGAGCATCGGCGCAACAAGGGCTGACTTCAGTCCCGCCTTGCGCAGCATCTGCTGCTCGGACTCCGTCAAATGATCGTTCCCCCGCGGGTCGTCCATCAGAACCGGCCGACCGGCCTGCAAGAGCTTTCGGATCGATGTCTCCGCCGTTCTCGCCCGGCCCGCCTCTTCGTTCCATCGTTCAAGCAGACGTTCCGGCAAATGCGCGAACGTGCTCACCGCGGGTGATCCACCTGACCCGTGCTCGAATAGCGAGAAGCTGACCGCGTCGTACCCCGCTGTCACCGACAGCCGGTGCGCGACCAGGCGCAGCTTCTCGTCGAGGTCTCCGGCCGCCGTCAGGAAAGGCACGATCTCGCCGACGATTCGCACCGCATTCGAATCCTCGCCCCGCGAAGAAACGGGCGTCGAAGAAGCCTGCCCGTGCTGTCGTTTCGAGGCGAACATCGCACTGTCTGCAAGCTCGATAAGCTCTTCCACCCTCGACGCCTCGATAGGGAAGATTGCCGTACCTAGGCTGATGCGAACAGGGAGGCGAGCGCCGGTCTCCGTCTCGCGCATCAGCCGCTGCGACAGCGAAGCGACAACCCTCTTCTCGTAACGTTTGGCTTCGGCGCGCCCGCCGGGAAGGATCACGATGAACTCGTCGCTGCCGTAGCGACCCACCAGCGCTCCGTCGTTCGAGAGCGCCTTCGCCACCTCCACGAGGATTCGGTCGCCGGCCGCATGTCCGAGCGTCTCGTTGATTGCCTTCAGATTATCAATGTCGCTCATGATGACGGCGACCGGCCCGCCGTTGCCCTTCTCGCCGACCACCCTTCGCAGCTCGGCCACGATGGCGAGGTGGTTAAGAACGCCGGTAAGAGGGTCGCGGTGCATCTGCTCCCTCAGCGCCTGCTCGGCCTTCTTGCGCTCCGTAATATCCCGCAGCACCCCCTCGACTCCGATGACGTTGCCGTTCTCATCCAGGATCAGGTGCGATCCGACCGACGCGTTGACCAGATGACCGTCCTCCGCCTTCAGCACCACCTCGTAATCGCTCACCTCTCCCTTGCTCATCAGCTCATTCAGAAGGCCGCTGCGCTCCTCCGGCCGCACGTATACATCAAGCACCTGCGTGCCGATGAGCTCCTGCTGCGTGTAGCCCCAGCGCTGGACGGCCGGTCCGATCTCGCTGATTATTCCCCGCGCATCAGTGCGATAGAAGATGTCCTGGGCGCTCTGATATATCTGACGGTACTTCTCCTCGCTCCCGCGAAGCACCTCCTCAGCTCGAACGCGCTCCGATACGTCGTGAGCGATCCCGAGGACGACCGGTTCCCCGCGCTCGTTCTCGATCAGCGAAGCCGTCACAACCAGGTAGACGATAGTCTCATCCTTCCTCTTTGCCTTGAGATTACGGGGTGCCCCGTATCCATCTTCAACGATATTCGCAATCCTGGTTTGCGTCGCCCGTTGCTCCGCCTCGTCCAAAAGGTCGTAGACGGTAAGATCCGTCAGCTCTTCCCTCGTGTAACCGAACAGCTGCAGAGTGGCCTCGTTCGCGTCGAGGAATTTCCCTTCGCGATCGTGAAGGTAGACCGCGTCGAAGGAGCGCTGGAAGACCGAGCGGTAGCGCTCGTCGCCGCGCCTCAGCTTGCGCGAGCGGTCGGCGGCGAAGACGAGGGCACAGGCCAGCGCCAGTATCGGCGCCGTGGCGGCGAGAGCGATCAGCGCCGCGCTAGACTCGCGCCACGCCGCCAGCCCCACGCCAAACGCTAGAGCGGCGGACAGCACCAGGACTACCGGGACGGCTAGCCCTCGGACTCTCGTCATTTACTCACTTCGAACGCCACAATTCTTAGACAGGCCACGCCGAAGGCCTACCCCTTATTGTCGGTTGCCAAGAAGCGCATCTGAACCTGTCAGACGTTCGAAAATACACCGATGAAGCCCCATGAAAGAGCGTCGAAGGGGCAACAAACAGCATCGCAAAGAGCGGAAATGCGGAAAGATCGTGGCGGCGCGCCAAAATGTCAGATCGGCGACGCCTCCCGGCTCTTCGACAGGAAGGAGAAGAACGCTCCCGCAGCTGCCAGCACCACGCCCAGACACAAGAACGCCAGCGCGTTTCGAATCGGAAGCCAGGCAACATCACGGCCGAGAGCGTAAAACTGCGCGTTCAGATAGTCGCTTTCGTGCACCGCCGCCAGCCGCAGGAAGAAGCGCAGTACCGTCGCCAGGAGCAACAACGGCAGCGACGCAGCGACGACGCCCACGCCCAGGCTGGTCAAACGTCCGAAGCCGCGGCTCAAGAGCATGAGGGCCACCGCCAGAATCGCCGCCACTACGGCGACTACCGCCAGGAAAACACGCATGGTATCGTGATCCCCCTTGGTCAAGAGCCCCGCAGTATAGCGCACGGCGCCCGGCGGCGACAGCAGTTGAACATGCGTCGTGCCGTCGCTATCCGTCGCATGAAAGACCGAGAAACCGTGAGCGTAGAGCTTGTCGGCCGACTCGTCCAGGACGGCGTTCCGAAGATCCGCCGTGGAGAGCGCCTGGCCTTGGTTGTTCAGGTCAAGCGCGATGGGGAAGTCGACCAGCGGCGAGGCGGGAGCATTGCCATTGCCGGCAACAGTCGCCGGTGGCGTGCTGACGAGCAAAGCGTCGATCTCCGTCAGGCTGGCGACCGTCCGTCGCAGGATCGCGTGTGAAGGGCCCGCCGCCGAGAGCTCCGTGGCATCCACCGCCAGCAGCAGCACTCCCAGCGCGGAGACAAAGGCCAGTCCCACCGCCCATTTGGAGACCATGCGCCACAAACCCGGCCCAGCCCTTCCAACCAGCGGTCCCACCCCAATCTGCGGCTCTTCAACTCCGGCGTATGCCATCCTTGGCCTCTTTGCGGCTAATCGCCAATAACGACGAGCGTATCCACGATGCGGTCGTGCAGCGCCCGCCGCTTCTCGTCAAACAGCACCGTCACCAACGCAACCGGCGTAGCCAGCACCGAAAGCACCAGAACGGTCGCCGTCGTAGACAGGACGATGGCGTTCCCCGTCCGCTCCGTGCTCAGAATGACCAGAAGAGCCCAGGGGATAGTCAGGACGGGGTGGAACAGCAGCGGATTCAGCAAGAACATGCGCAGCAGCGCCCGGAAGCCTCCCAGCCGGCCGCCGTCGCCGCGCGAAATGTGGATCCCGACAATGTACTTCCCGACCGTCTGCCCCCGCCACCAGAGCAGCCACACGTTGAAAAGCACCCAGAACGGGATGACCGCCGCTACGATGCCGATGGCAGCGTAGAAAGCGGAATTCGGGGGGTCGCCGTCTCCGAAGCTACTTCGCGCCAGCAGCTCGAACATCGCGATCATCCCGAAGAGCGCCAGGAAGGCGACAAGAACGACCGTGTCGAAGATGAACGCAACGAAGCGCGCCTGCAAGCCCGCGCCGCGCGGCTCCAAGGAACCTGCCGCCCTAGTCAAGCCCAAATCACCTGTCCCTCGATGGTCCCCGCCGCCCGATTATAACACGCCCCAGTTCGCCTCCGCGAACGCGTATCGTTTGTCAGCGGGCAAAGTCCAATGCTATCCTCAATACGTGTGCCGCGCTCGTCGACCTCCATGGACGCTCTCTTGACCGATGACGAAGACACTTCGCGTCCCACTCATACCCCTGGTGGTCATCGTCTTCATCGTCGCTCTTTCAGCGCTGGCGAGCTGGGCCGCCCTCAGCGCCGTCGGCCTGCCGCTCAGCAAAGACGAGTTTAACCTCGGCGTCTGGGAGCTGCGCCACTTCCCCAACAAGTGGCTTTACGACCTCGGCCACATCGACGGCGCCGGCAGCAGCGACGACCAGAACGCCGACGTTGAGCGCTACCTCCAGCTCCAGCAGCAGATCGACGCGCTCAACGCCCAGCTATCGCAGGAGAGCGCGACAAAGGCGTCCGCAGAAGCCATCGAGACAACGACCGAGCAGCTCCAGCAAGCACGCAACGAACGGGCGTCAATCCAGCTCCGCGTCCAGGCGATACTCGAAGGCCGCATCTCGTCCATCGCCTCCAGCCTCGGCCTCAAGACCACCTTTCCCCTGTTCTCTCGCCTCCACTGGCTCTTTCCGCCGGTCGACTTCGAGTTCGAGGACCCGCCGTACGTCCTCGTCATCTCGCCGCGTGACCACATCGAGGAGACCGGTGCGACGCTCCTGCGCAGCGACCTGTCGCTTGAGGAGGCTGAGCGGCTGGAGAGCGAAGCCGAATCCAAGTCGTCTAACATCTCCGCGCTGGTCGTGCCGACCGGCGGCATCAGCGCCTACCCCGCCATCATCCAGCCGAGCGAAAGCTATCTCGATGCCCTCCAAGTCGCTTCCCACGAATGGACGCACGGCTATCTGTTCTTCCACCCGCTGGGCGCCCGCTACTTCGAGAACGACACGCTGCGGACGATTAACGAAACGGTCGCCGACATCGTCGGTCAGGAGATGGGGTCAGATGTCGCGGCCGCCTATCCGCTATCGACGGCCACTCTGACCCCCGCGCCTTCTCCGACACCGCAGCCGACGCCGGGCGCCATAGACCCCGACCAGGTGCTGCGGCAGCTACGCCTCAGCGTCGACTCACTGTTGGGGAAGGACCAGGTCACCGAGGCAGAAACGCTGATGGAGCAGACGCGCCAGTTCCTGGCTGCTCACGGCTACTACTACCGGAAGATCAATCAGGCCTTCTTCGCCTTCTACGGTCTCTACGGAACGACCGGTGCGTCGAGCAGCCCCATCGGGCCTGAACTGGAGGAGTTACGACAGAAAAGCGCCTCGCTGGGGGACTTCCTGCGGGCAGTTGCGACAATAAAGAGCGAAGCTGACCTCGAGCGCCTATTAGCGGAGAAGGGCGTTACGCCCACGACCGAACCGGCCGCTACGCCTACTCCACCTTAATGGTCGTCCGACGCGTCTTGGGACCTTCCTCCTCCATCTTGTCCAGCGCCGCGTCGATGAGGCTGCGGAGTGCGGTCAGCATCTCCTTGCGCGCGCCGAGCATATGCGACCGCACCTCGGGCGTCAGCACTCCCATGCCGGGCTTCTTGATTCGCAGGATTATCTCACCCTCAGGCGTCCACTCGCACTCGAATAGTTTCTCCGCCATGATGGCCTCCTTCAGGACGGGTCTTCGTCCCGTCCTAATTAAGTAAGTAGGAGCGGTCAGTCCGACCGCGCGAAGCGGATCGTCAGCCGGTCATTCTCCAGTTTAGCACTTTCGGTTCGCATCCCAACCAGGACGCGCGGCAGAATAACGTTCCGCTTGTTCCCACCGACGCGAACGACGAGCTCATCGCCTATCTGCGACAGCGTCACGTCTTCCTTGCTGGTGAAGGGCAGCAGCAGCGTCAGAATGTAGTCGCCGTCCTCCTGGCTGATCGCCTGCGTCTGACCGCGGAAGCGGATGACCGTGGGGTCGTCCTCCCCGTAGAGGGCGGCCGCAAATCGGTCCAGCATCTCCAGTCCGACGACCTCCTGGTCCATCAGCGGCGCCGTCACGATCGGCAGCGGCGCGAAGCCTTCCTCCACCAGCGCGAAGTACCGTTCCTGGCTCTCCTTCCACGACGTGAAGTACGCGTCGGTCACGTCCTTCGGAATAAGCCGGTTGCAGACGACCAGATCGCTCGGGTAGCCGTACAGGTTGAGGTAGGTGAAGGTTCGCTGCGCCTCTTTCACCACCATCTTCTCGGCATTGAGGACCAGCCGGACCGAGCTCACCTCCGGGTTGGTAAGGATGTCGCGCATCTTGTCCAGCCGCTCGAACAAGTCCTTCAGCGCCTCGAAGACGTCGTCATCCGGGAAAGGCAAGTCCGTTACGCGCGTGAGCACCGGCCGGGCGATGCGCGCCGCCGTGCGCTGGATGGGAAAGATGCGATGCGACCACCAGCGCATCACGTCGGGAAAGCTCAACAAGCGCAACGTCTCACCGGTAGGAGCGCAGTCGACGACAATGGCGTCGAAATCGCTTTCCTCGTAGTACTTGATGAGGTGAACGAGACCCGCAAGCTCCTCCATGCCCGGCAGCACCGCCATCTCCTCCGCCAGTACCTCGTCGATCCCACGCCAGGCCATCACGATGCGAACGTACTCCTCAAGCGTGCCCCAGTGCTGGTCGATCTCCTTGAAGACGTCCAACTCCTGCGCCCACAGGTTTTCGGTGATAGGCGTCGCGTCGCCGCCAACCGGCAAGTCGAAGCTGTCGCCGAGGCTGTGCGCTGAGTCCGTGCTCATCACAAGCGTCTTGTGCCCGAGTCGCGCCGAGCGGAGCGCCGTCGCTGCCGCGACGCTCGTCTTGCCGACGCCGCCCTTGCCCGTGTACAGGATGATGCGCATCTCACGCTGCCTCATGGACCCGCGATTCCCTTACGTAAATCATACCGCACATTGGCCGCGGCTGTATCCAGGCTTCGGCCGCCGCCGACCAGAGTTGCCTCGCTAGAATATAAACGTCGGAGTAGGCTGAGGCGTCGCTGTACCGCCCCCTCGACCCAGCTTTATTGTGGTCGTCGTAATCAGCTCGCCGAGTTTCGCGTCGGTTACGACGAGCCGCAACGTGTACTGCCCATCCGGAAAGCCGGCTGTGTCCCAAACCGCCAGCGTCGAGTTGTTAACAGGCGTACTCGAGGTGTAGATCAGCGCCCATTCGCTCGGCGACTGACCGACCCCGTATTCCAACCGGTACGATTGGAAATCAGCGGACGAGGCGCGGCCGACTATATTGACGTTGCCGCTCACCGTCGCGCCGGACGCCGGCGACGAAATGACCGCCGGGATGTCCGACGGGTTCGTGCTCTCCGACGGTGCCGCCCCTCCAAGGAGCGACGCCCACTCCAACGCCTGATCGCGCTCGAATCCCTGGACCGTCGGTGGAATCGTCAGATAGCCGCGCTCCTGCACGAACTGCGGCGGCGTCATCTCCGTCGCCAGCAGGCCCGTGCGGATATCGATCTTCGTCGGCTGCCACCAGTCGTCCTTATCCTTGATAGCGTCGGTCACGAACAGGTCCTCGCTCGTCTTGCCGCAGTACGGCGTCGGCAGCATGTTGGACGGCACACAGACGGTAACGTCGTCAACGCCGTCCGGCTTCTGGAAGGTCGACGCCGGCTTGCCGGCAAGCGCCGCCTCCATGAAGTCGCGCATTGCCGGGAACGCGATAGTGGTGCTCAAGATGTTGCCCATCGAAGTGTTATCGGCATTGCCAGCCCAGACACCGACGACGAGATCAGGCGTGTAGCCGAAGGACCAGGTGTCGCCGATGGCCTTGCTGTTCGCGTATGGCTCGCTGGTACCGGTCTTGACCGCCGCAGTCTGCCCCGAGATGTTCAGCCCGCCGCAGCCAAACGTCAAGCACTCAGCCTGCGGGTCGCTGAGGATATTGGTTATCAAATAGGCATATTGGCTGGGAATAATCTGCTCGTCGGTGCGCTGGTCGTCCGCGTTCCAGATTACGTTCCCCTGCGAGTCCTCCACTTTGAGAATGGACACCGGGTCAAGGTCGCGATAACCCGGCGGAAGGGTCTGGGTTGTGGGCACGCCGCGCATGATGCCGCCCGTCGCAAATACGCTGTAGGCATAGACCACGTCGACGAGCTTCACGTCCGTGCCGCCGATAGTGAACGACGGCCCGTACGTGCCATCGAGGCCGGTGATACCCATTTTCCGAGCAGTGTTGATGACGTCGTTGACGCCGGCCATTTGAATGACTTTGAAGGCGGGTATGTTGAGGGAGTTACCAAGCGCCTGTCTTATCGTGACGGGGCCCTGGTAGTTGCCCTCCGGGTTCTCGGGGCAGAACTGGGTGCCATTGTCTTCGTTGTAGCATGTTGGCGTATCGAGCACCATGGTGCCAGGGCCCCAGCCCAGCTTCATAAACGCAGTCACGTACGTGAAAGGCTTCAGCGTCGATCCTGGCGAGTTGAGGGCCTGTGCCATGTCGTTCGCGCCTTGAATGCTATCGTCGAAGTAGTCGCGGCTGCCAACATACGCTAGGATTTCCCCGGTGCGCGGATCCATCGCTACCAGCGCTCCGTCGTGTGCGTTGTACGTGTCCTCGTATTCACTGACCCACTTCTCCACGTCGGCCTCGGCTTGGTTCTGGAGACTGAGGTCGAGAGTGGTCGTCACTTTGAGGCCCTGGCGGTAGACCGCCTCGTGACCGAACATCCTCTCCAGTTCCGGCTCGATGTAGTTCAGAACCCAATGGGCGGCATCGATCGTGAAGCGATGCTGTACCAGGTTCAAAGGCTCCTGCGCGGCGGTCCACACGTCCTGAGGCGTGATGTCGCCCTTCTTCTCCATGAGCAGCAACACCTCTTCGCGCCGTCTAGCCGCTGCGTCTGGATTCGTCAGAGGGTCGTAACAGCTTGGGCAGGCGGGAATGCCGGCCAGCAGCGCCGCGTCCGCCAGCGTCAGGTCGCTTGCCTTCTTCCCGAGGTAACCTTCCGACGCCGCCTCGATGCCATTGTAGACCCCGCCATATGGGATCTGATTGAGGTACCATTCCAGGATCTGGTCCTTGCTGTAGCGCTTCGTCAGCTCCATCGCGTAGACGGTCTCCTTAATCTTCCGCGAGATGGAGCGCTGACTTCGCTCCGATTCCGGAATGTAGACGTTCTTCACCAGTTGCTGCGTTATCGAGCTGCCGCCGCTCCCCTGCAGGAAGTCCAGGTTGCCGGGGAGGAGGTTCTCGTACGCGGCGCGGAGCAGCCCCTTGATGTTGATCCCCGGATTCGAATAGAAGCTTGAGTCCTCCGTGTCGACCGTCGCCTTTATGAGGTACGGCGAAACGTCTCCGAGCGCGACCGGCTGCCTGAGCCCACTCAGATCGTCGTTCAATGTGTAGAGCAGGTTGCCGTTGCGATCATATATCTCTGCGCCGCCCGCATATTGCGACAGCACCTGCTCCACTGGTGGCATGCCGTTCGCGTAGACGCGATAGACGACGAAGCCGGCAATCGACACCGCCATCATGCCAACGAACATGAGCCCCAGGAGGATGACGGGCACGAGCATCCAGCCGTGAATTCTCCTACGGCTGCTGCTGCCGCCGCCGTTTCGCCTCAGACGCTCGTACCGGCGCCGCTTGAAGAGCTTAGCCATCCTTCGCCGCCTTCCCTCAAGGAGCCCGCTTCTCCAGCACCAGGAAATGCGACAATCCCAGCACTTGAAGCGGAGTCGACTCCAGCCCGTAAAAGACCCGTCGCAAAACTCCCCCAAGCAGCTTACTACGTGCCGCTATGTTGTCAAAACCCGGGTAGATCACGCCGTGCCACGCCCAATCGGCGCCAATAACTTCCGTAAGCCGCTGCAGGTCTGCCCTGGTGTACGCGCGCACATGCGGCGCCAGTCGACGCCGCAGCGGCGCCGGCAGGTAGTGGACGAAGGGGATATTCCCGAAGACGTAGCGCTTCCCCACGTAAACCCCGTGCGTTTCAAAGGGATAGAAGAGATTGGGCGCGAAGATGACCACTCTCCCGCCCGCCGCGACCACCCGACACGCCTCCCGCAGCGTCGCCGCGTCATCGCGTACGTGCTCGATCACCTCGTTGAGAAGCACCACGTCGAAGGCGTTATCGCGGAAGGGAAGATGCTCGCCGACGGCAATCAGGAGGTTGGGCAGGGAAGCGGAGCCGCGCCTGACCCGCTGCTCGTCGACGTCCACGCCGTACACCGCGTCGGAAAGCTCGCGCATTCGCCGCACGTACGTCCCGACGCCGCAGCCCACATCCAGGATCCGCGCCCCTTCCAGCCGCACCTGCCGCTGGATGAGAGCCAGGCGACGCTCCTGCCCTGAGCGCCACACGTAGCTCGGCAGTCCCAGCGCTGCCGCCCTCTCGGGAGCTTTCTCCATCTCCGCCCCTCATGCCGGGTTCGATCGTAGCACAGCACCATTCGACGTTCAAACGAAAGCTCCTACCGGAGGCGTTCCCGTCGCTTCCGCCGCGCTGCCGGGCGATGCTATAATCGAGCATCGACGCGGGAGGAAACGTTGGGACTGACCAGAGCCGAAGTCGAGCATCTCGCCAAGCTGGCGCGCCTGGGCCTGAGCGAAGAGGACAAGGTCAAGTTTGAGGAACAGCTCTCCGTCATCCTCGACCACTTCAACGTCCTGAACCAGCTTGATACGTCCTGTGTTGCCCCAACCGCCCACACGCTGCCGCTGGAGAACGTCTTCCGCCCGGACGAGCCGCGACCCTCGCTTCCGCCGGAGGACGTCCTGGCAAACGCGCCCGCCCGCGACGACGGCTGCTTCCGCGTCCGCGCCGTCCTGGAATGACGCTCGCCACATCACCGGCTAGACGAGGGGGATAACCTGGAGCTCCACTACCTGACCACACACGAAGCCGCGCGCCTGCTTCGCGCCGGCGATATCACGTCCCGCCAGCTCACCGAGGCCGTCCTAGCGCGCATCCGCGGAGTCGACGGCCGCGTGAAGGCGTACATCAGCGTCATCGAGGAGAAAGCCCTTGCGCTGGCGGACGCCGCCGACGCCCGCATCGCCGGCGGCAACGTCGCGCCGCTCACCGGCGTACCGGTCTGCATCAAGGATGTCATCTGCACGAAGGGCATTCGCACCACCTGCGGCTCCCGCATGCTCGAGAACTTCGTCCCGCCCTACAACGCCTTCGTCGCGCAGCGCCTCCTCGACGCCGGCGCCGTGATCGTCGGCAAGGCGAACATGGACGAGTACGCGATGGGCTCTTCGACCGAGAACTCCGCGTTCTTCCCAACCCACAATCCCTGGGACCTCGACCGCGTCCCCGGCGGCTCCTCCGGCGGCTCCGCGGCGGCGGCGGCGGCCGGCGAGTGCATCGTCGCCCTCGGCTCCGACACCGGCGGCAGCATTCGACAGCCCGCAAGTCTATGCGGCGTCGTCGGCCTCAAGCCGACCTACGGCCGCGTCAGCCGCTACGGCCTCGTCGCCTTCGCCTCCTCGCTCGACCAGATCGGCCCGCTCACCCGCGACGTTGAGGACGCGGCGATCGTGCTGAACACAATCGGCGGCTACGACGCCTGCGACTCGACCTCCGCCAACCTGGAGATCCCCGACTTCACTCAGGCGCTCAAGCCCGACCTGAAGGGCATGCGCCTCGGCGTGCCGCGTGAGTACCTGCCCGACGCCATGGACGCTTCGGTGCGGAAGGTCATAGACGAGGCGATACGCGTCGTCGAATCGCTGGGCGCCACCGTCGACCGCGACGTCTCGTTGCCCTCCACCTCGTATGCGCTGGCCGTCTACTACATCATCGCCCCCAGCGAAGCCATGGCGAACCTCGCCCGCTACGACGGCGTCAAGTACGGCTACTCCTACCAGGAAGGCGAGGGCATGTGGGACAACATGGAGAAGACGCGCCAGTTCGGCTTCGGCGACGAGGTCAAGCGCCGCATCATGCTCGGCACCTTCGCGCTCTCCGCCGGCTACTACGACGCCTACTACCTGAAGGCGCAGAAGGTGCGCACCCTCATCCGGCGAGAGTTCGACGCCGCCTTCGCGAAGTACGACGCGCTTCTCACCCCTGTCTCGCCGACGCCCGCTTTCCGCATCGGCGAGAAGGTCGACGACCCCTACGCCATGTACCTCAGCGACATCTTCACCCTGCCCATCAACATCGCCGGCATACCGGGCATCTCCGTGCCAGCCGGCTTCTCCGACGGCCTTCCCGTCGGCCTGCAGGTGCTGGCCAAGCCGTTTGACGAGGCGTCGCTGTTCCGTGTAGCCTATGCCTACGAGCAGGCCACGACCTGGCACGACGCCCACCCACCGCTCTGACATCATCGTGGCATAATCGTCTCTTCGAGAGGACGCGATGGCGCTCAATCCAGCGCAGGAGTTCCTGGCCAGCGGCTACCACTGATCGGAGGCCGTTCTCCTGGCCGTGTGTCAGGAGCTGGGAATCGAAAATGAGTTCGTGCCGCGTATCGCGACGATGTTCGCCGGCGGCATGGCGCGGAGCGGTGAGGCTTGCGGCGCCGTCGCCGGCTCGCTGATGGCGATTGGCATCAAGCACGGACGCGACGACCTGCGCCATCCCGAGGTGACAGGCCAAGCGCTAGGCGCCCGGATGGTGCAGGCCTTCCGCGACGAGATGGGCGCGCTGCGTTGTCGCGACCTCACCGGTCACGACCTGTCCACGCCGGAGAGTCTCAAGGCGTTCCGCAAGTCCGATGTGCGGATGACGGTCTGCCTGCGCGCCGTCGGCTTCGCCTATGAGACTACGCTGAAGCTGCTTCGCGAGTAGACGTGGAAGCGCCGCTGAACGTTGGCTGCTACGCGGGCGCTCGCTACCCCGAGCGGCCCCAATGGGTGGAGCGCGAAGGCCGGCGGCTCGCGGTCACCAGCATCGACCGCCAATCTCGGCAGGAGGAGCGGCTGGTCTTCGAGGTAACCCTGGAAGACAAGCAGCGCCTGATCCTGTACTATTACCCGCAACGAGACGTTCTGGTTGGGAGTGGAAAGAGAATGAGCGACGGCCAACAAGCGAACGTGACAAGGCGCGGCAACATCTCGCAGCGCATACAGTCGATGTCCAGCTCCGGCATCCGGCGCTTCTTCGACATCCTCGAGAGCATGGAGAACGTCATCTCCCTCGGCGTCGGTCAGCCCGACTTCGTGACGCCGGCCGTCATTCGCAACGCCGCCGTCAAGTCGCTCGACGAGGGCCACACGTACTACACCTCGAACTACGGCATCATCGAGCTGCGGCAGGCGATCTCCCGCAACCTGGAGCGCCTCTACGGCGTCTACTACGAGCCGGCGACCGAGATCATCGTCACCAGCGGCGTCAGCGAGGGCCAGGCTATCGTCATGGAGGCGCTGCTTGACATCGGCGACGAGGTGCTCTGCCCAGACCCGCACTACGTCGCCTACCCGGCCACCGTCGCCCTCGCCGACGGCATCTTCGTCCCCGTCCCGACGAGCCTGGAGAACGACTTCAAGGTCCTCGCCGCCGACCTGGAGGACCGCATAACGCCGCGCACCAAGGCGATCATGATCGGCTATCCGGCCAATCCGACCGGCGCCGTGATGGACCGCGAGGACATGCTCCCCATCGCCGACCTGGCGCGGAAGCACAACCTCTTCGTCGTGTCGGACGAGATCTACGACCGGCTGGTGTACGGCGGCCACAAGCACGTCTGTGTCGCCTCGCTGCCCGGCATGCGCGACCGGACGGTGCTGCTCGGCGGCTTCTCCAAGGCGTACGCGATGACCGGCTGGCGTATCGGATTCCTCGCGGCCAGGGGCGACATCGTCGAAGGCATTATGAAGGCGCACCAGTACGTGATGATGTCCGCGCCGACCATCGCCCAGTACGCGGCGCTCGAGGCGCTGACGAACGGCGAGGAGGACGTGCGCGGCATGACCGCGGAGTACGACCGGCGACGACGGCTCATCGTCGACGGCTTCAACGACATCGGCATGAAGTGCTTCGAGCCGAAGGGCGCCTTCTACGCCTTCCCGTCGGTGGGCGTCACCGGCCTGTCCGACGAGTCGTTCGCCGAGGAGCTGCTGATGGAGGAGAAGGTGGCCGTGGTGCCGGGCTCGGCGTTCGGCGATTGCGGCGCCGGGCACGTGCGGGCTTGCTACGCGCAGTCGTACGAGCTCATCGAGCAGGCGCTGGAGCGCATCCGGCGCTTCGTGGACCGCCGCCGGTAGGCCTCAAGCCCCGGCCTGTCGATTCCCCAGGTTCGCGCCGCTCTGATTGACCCATTGAATTCAATTGTTTTTTTTGTGATCCGTTTCGAATCTGAGCGTGGACGATTCGAATCTGGAAAAGTGGCGCAAAAGTGCACGTTTCTGCCGGGCCCAGACCCGGACGGGTAAACCCAGACGGGTAAACGGGCAAGCAAGATGCCCGCCCTACGCGGGATGGAAAAGCGAGGCAAACGGAAGCAAGGCGTTGCATTGGGCGATGGCCTGTCGAAGGGTGCTGAGGTCAGGATAACAGAGCGGCGGGAGCATTCGTAAGAGGCCGGTGGCACCCGAGGCGGAGAGGAGAACGCTAAGGAGGAGAAGGTAACCCTTTTCGGGTGAAAGACGGATGGCGGTCTGATTTCCCCTTGACAAACCTTTGGGGACGTTATATTATTCCGCCATCCCCGCTAGCCTGGTTTCACTCATAGGTTTCGGAGGTGCATGATGCGCGCTGGAATCCATTGTCGACTGATGCTCGTGGGACTGGCAGGGGTATTGGCCCTCACCTTAGGGATGAGTGTTCCTGTGCTGCGGGGGCCCGCACCCGGTGCCCTCGCCGCCGAGTACGACGGCCTGAGCAACGTCGCCGCCATCGCCGCCGGGCAGTTCCACACCTGCGCCTTGCTGGGCGGCGATGACGTCGGCACCGTCAAGTGCTGGGGCGCCAACTACGCCGGCCAGTTGGGGAACGGCTCAGCGGGGGCCTACAGCACTACCCCGGTGGCCGTGTGCGACACGGGGGCGACGGCGCCGTGCACAGGCACAGCCGCCAACGGCAACATCCTCACCGGCGCCATCGCCATCGCCGCCGGGGGATCCCACACCTGCGCCCTGCTCGGCGACGGCACCGTCAAGTGCTGGGGCGCAAACGACTCCGGCCAGTTGGGGAACGGCACGTGGACGAATAGCAGCACCCCGGTGGCCGTGTGCCCCCCGGGGGCGACGGCGCCGTGCACAGGCACAGCCGCCAACGGCAACATCCTCACCGGCGCCTTCGCCATCGCGGCCGGGTACGACGACACCTGCGCCCTGCTCGGCGACCGCAACGCCTGGTGCTGGGGCAGCAACCGCGACGGCCAGTTGGGGAACGGCCAGATGCCGCCCCACGGGTTGGTTTATAGTAGCACCACCCCGGTGCTCGTCCACGTGGACGACGCCGGCGTCGCCATTACCGCCGGCTACTACCACAACTGCGCCCTGCTGGGCGACGGCACCGTGGCGTGCTGGGGCAACAACCGATACGGCCAGTTGGGGGACGGCACGTTGACGCGCGACTACCCGTATTTCGTCTGCGCCACGGGGGATTCTGGAGTCGGGCTGCGAGTACCTCACTGGCGCCAGCGCCATCGCCGCCGGGGGATTCCACACCTGCGCCTTGTTCGGCGGCACCGTCAAGTGCTGGGGCGACAACGACAGCGGCCAGTTGGGGGACGGTACGACGGGGGAGCGAGATAACCCGGCGGGCGTCAAGGATCTGATGGACGTCACCGCCATCGCCGCCGGGGGATCCCACACCTGCGCCTTGCTCTGGGGCCACACCGTCAGGTGCTGGGGCGACAACAGCTACGGCCAGTTGGGGAATGGGAGCGGCTTACCGGGGGGCTACAGCAGCACCTCGTTGGCCGTCTCCGGTCTGAGCAACGCCGTCGCCATCACCGCCGGGTTCCACCACACCTGCGCCCTGCTGGGCGACGCCACCGTCAAGTGCTGGGGCGAGAACGACGTCGGCCAGTTGGGGAACGGCAGGACGACGAATAGCAGCACCCCGGTGCCAGTCGGCGGCCTGAACCCGCACTTCGTCGCCATCGCCGCCGGGATTGCCCACACCTGCGCCCCGCTCAGCGACGGCACCTCGGCGTGCTGGGGCTGGAACAACCTCGCCCAGTTGGGGGACGGTACGAAGACGGAGCGACATAAACCGCAGATCGTCATCCATCTGTTCGACGCCGTCGCCTTCGCCGCCGGCTACTCCCACACCTGCGCCCTGCTCGGCGATGGCACCGCGGCCTGCTGGGGCGCGAACCCCTCCGGCCAGTTGGGGGACGGCACGACGACGGATAGCACGACCCCGGTGGCCGTGTGCGCCACGGGGGCGACGGCGCCGTGCACAGCGGCCAACGGCAACATCCTCACCGGCGCCCTCGCCATCGCCGCCGGGTACGACGACACCTGTGCCCTGCTCGGCGACGGCACCGTCAAGTGCTGGGGCGACAACAGCTCCGGCCAGCTGGGGAACGGCTCAGAGAGGGCCTACAGCAGCACCCCGGTGGTCGTCCAGCTGCGCACCAACGCCGTCGCCATCACCGCCGGGTTCTACCACAACTGCGCCCTGCTGGGCGACGGCACCGCGGCGTGCTGGGGCGACAACGCCAACGGCCAGTTGGGGGACGGCACGACGACGGAGCGCTCCTGGCCGTATTACGTGTGCGCCACGGGGGATCGGCAGTCGGGCTCCTGCAACAACCTCACTGGGGTCGTCGCCATCTCCGCCGGGGGAAGCCACACCTGCGCCCTGCTCAGCGACGGCAACGCCCAGTGCTGGGGCGCGAACGCCTCCGGCCAGTTGGGGGACGGCACGACGACGGAGCGACATAACCCGGCGGGCGTCACCGGTCTGAGCCACGCCGTCGCCATCGCCGCCGGGCAGGCCCACAACTGCGCCCTGCTGGGCGACGGCACCGCGGCGTGCTGGGGCGCGAACAACCTCGGCCAGTTGGGGGACGGCACGACGACGGACCGCCACACCCCGGTGGCGGTCTCGAACCTGATAGACGCCATCACCGTCGCCGCCGGCGGCGCCCACACCTGCGCCCTGCTCGACGACAGCACCGCGGCGTGCTGGGGCGAGAACAACTACGGCCAGTTGGGAGACGGCACGACGACGAATAGCAGCATCCCGGTGGCCGTCGTTCCGGAGACCATACCCGCACCCCCTCATTCGGCGAGTGTTGGCGGCAAGGTCATGCTCCCGCCCGCCGCCATCGCTGCTGAGTCCCGTGGATCGGCCGAGGAATCCGGCTGGTCGGCTGGCGCCTATGCGGCCCTCGCTGTTGCCCTGAGTGCGGCGTTCGCGGCGCTTGGCGTCGGCGGGTGGTACGGGAGGAGACGCTGGCGATAGTCCGACTACGCGGGAGGTCTGAAGACCTCCCCTACATTTCGCTACATTTCGCGCTACCGCTCGCTAAGCCGCGCAGGGCTAGCCGGTGGGCGTGGCAGTCGCGAGTGTGGCCTCAGGCGTAGTCGTTCCAGCGGGCGACGGCGTCGTCTCGTCCGCGTAGCGCAGATAGTCGCCGACGACCCAGCCGCTGCGGTCCTGCGGCCGCCACCAGTCGTAGCCGTCGGCGGTCACCGGACCATCCTCCAGCACTATCGTCGTCCCGTCGGCGATGCAGTCTACGGCGTCGGCCTTTATGCTCGGCGAGACTCGCACGTTCAGGCACGTCCCCGTGCCCTCAACGACGACGGTCGCGCCTTTCTCCAGCGGCCAGGGCGCTCCCGGCGCGTTGACGGTCTCCGGCTTCACCGGCAGCGTGCTCTCGACGCTCCAGGCGGTGCCTGTCTTCTTCAGGAAGACCCAGGTCGTGAAATTGAACGAGCTGGGGCCGATAAGGAATGCCTTCTCGTCGTCTCGCGAGCCGCGGTCGGCCGAGCATATCCCGGTGCCTTGCGGCACTATCGCCGTCGTGCAATCGCCGGCGTAGTCCTGGTTGAGCTGCGTCTTGATGTAATCGGTCAGCGCCTGCTCCGCCGTCACCGTCTCCGCCTGCGCGGTCCCGCTCGCGACGGGCTGGGGCGTGTTCTTGCTGCTGGCGCTGTTGGTGCCGCCGCTGCTACCGCTGCCGCCGCCTCCATTCAGCGCCATTCCGATCAGGACCCCGCCGCCGGCGATGACGACGATGACGACGAGGATAGCGACCCACTTCAAGCGACGAAGCAGCCGGACCAAGCGGGGTGGGTTCCCCAACGGTGGAATCTTGTCAGTCATGTCAGTCCGCCCTCCCTCTTCATGGACTGCCCGTCGCGCCACGGCTTGCCCGCGGCCAGGCACAAGAAGTCTTCGTGTACGAGCGCTCCGCCGGCAACGGTCCCCTCGCTGTGGAGGCTGATCGGGCCGCCCTCGCGGTCGCTGATGACGCCGCCGGCCTCCCGCACGAGCAGGATGCCGGCCGCCAGGTCCCAGGGATAGAGAAGATTATGCACGAATAAATCATAGCGACCGCAGGCGGCATAAGCCAGCCCCAGCGCCGCGCTGCCGACGATGCGAATCGCCTGCATGCCGGGCCACAGCTCGCGCAGCAAGCCGAGCATGAGGTTGGCGCGGCCGTCGTCGTACCCCATGTCGATGCCGATGACCGACGACTGGACAGATTCCTTCTTCGACGCGCGCAACGGCTGGTCGCCCAGCCAGGCGCCTTCGCCCTTGCGGGCGTGGAACAGCTCGTCGTGCACGGGGTCGAAGGTCCAGCCGGCCAGCGGCTCGCCGGCGTGGCAGAGCGCCATGTTGACGCAGAAGAAGGGGATGCCGCTGACGTAGTTGCGCGTGCCGTCGAGGGGGTCGACGACCCACGTCCAGCCCCGGCGCGCGCTCACCGACGCATTGCTCTCCTCGGACAGAAGCGCGTGCTCCGGGAACTCGTCGGCCAGGATGCGCTGGATGTGGGCCTCGATCGCCAGGTCGACCTGCGTTACGAGGTTGCCGCGGCCCTTCACGCTGACGGACTGCGGCTGGTGGAAGCGCTCCATAGCCAGCCGTCCGCCCTCGGCGAGGCAGCGGCGGGCCACTGTCTCCGCGTCGTCGCCGCTTCGGGCGACCGGCAACTCGAGGAACCGACGAGGCATTACGGCACCTATCTGTGGGGCGGGCCAAGAAGCGCCTGTTGCATGATCGTAACACGACGAAGCAGGGGCGGCAAGAATTGGGCGGAGAGGAGCGACGCCAGCGGGCGGGCGGGTGGGAAGATCGACGCAAATGCTACGAGAAAGACGCCGACGCCCCTGGCAGCGACCACCCGCCGAATCGACACAGCGCCCTCCGCCATTCGAGGAAGGCCACCCTTCGCGTAGCGCCGCATCTTGCCCGCGCCGCCCTTGTCGCACCGATTACACGACTTGACTTACAACGGCAACACTGCTAGAGTTAGTGTACGTTTCACACTAAGTCGCCACTGCGACTTCTCGACGAGCAGAGGAGGCTCCCGACGCCCGTGGTCAAAGAAGCGCTTCTCCCCCAGTTCGACCTCCTCGCCCCCTGCCACGCCGTCGCCACAATCCCGCTCGACCGGCAGCTTGCCTTTGCCCGCTGGCAGCAGGACATCCCGCTCGAATACCGCTCGCTGGAGGCGCCGGCGCTCGTCGAACGCATCGCGGCCGCGAAGGCGACGCTTGGAGAGCGGCTCGTCATTCTCGGCCACCACTATCAGCGCGACGACGTCATCCGCTTCGCCGACCAGCGCGGCGACTCCCTGAAGCTGGCGCAGTTCGCAGCCGCGAACGCGCGCGCCGATTTCATCGTCTTTTGCGGCGTCCACTTCATGGCGGAGAGCGCCGACATCCTCTGCCAGCCGCACCAGCAGGTCGTCTTGCCCAACATGACCGCCGGCTGCTCCATGGCCGACATGGCGTCGGCGGCCCAGGCCCGCGCCTGCTGGAGGGAGCTCGAAGACGCCGGCCTGGCCGGGGAGACGCTGCCGGTGACCTACATCAACTCGACGGCGGCGCTGAAGGCGTTCTGCGGCGAGCGCGGCGGCATCGTTTGCACCTCGTCGAACGCATCGCAGGTCTTTCGCTGGGCGCTGATGCAGAAGCGGCGCATCGTCTTTTTCCCCGACGAGCACCTGGGCCGCGTGGCCGGCCGCTCCCTAGGCCTGTCGCCGGCCGACACGCCCGTCTGGCGACGCGAAGCGCCCGCCGGCAGTCTCGGCGAGAACGACGCCGCGACGCTGCGGGAGAGCCGCGTCATCCTCTGGAACGGCTATTGCGGCGTCCACCAGCGCTTCACCGTCGACCAGGTGCGGCGCGTCCGCGAGCAGACAGCGGGCGTCCGCGTCGTCGTCCACCCGGAGTGCCGGCTGGAGGTCGTTGAGGCGGCGGACAGCTGCGGCTCGACGGAACACATCATCCGCGTCGTCGAGAAATCGCCGCCGGGCAGCCGCTGGGCCATCGGTACGGAGATCAACCTGGTCAACCGCCTGGCGCGCGAGAACCCCGATAAGGCCGTCGTGTCGCTGGATCCCGACCCCTGCCCCTGCTCGACGATGTACCGCATTCACCCCGCCTATCTCTGCTGGGTGCTGGAGGCGCTCGTCGACGGGCGGGTCTTGAACCGGGTGACGGTTGCGCCAAGAGCCGCTCAACTCGCGAAGCTCGCCCTCGACCGCATGCTAGCGCTCGGCTAGACGTAGCCGGACGCTCCTGCGCCGCTGAGAAATAGGGTTCAGGGGCGGAGCCCCTGGCGGGGGTCTGGGGGTGTCCCCCAGATATAAGAAAGGCCGCGAGCCGTCCGCCGGAGGCGACGCGCGACGTGGCCGACGGCGTTCGGTCGACGGCCAGTCCGGAAATTCTGGACTACGACAACCAAATAAAACAACGGACGACCAACCGTCATGGACTACGACTACATCATCGTCGGCTCAGGAATCGCCGGACTGTTCGCCGCCCTCCTCGCGCAGAAGCACGGCCGCGTCCTCATCCTCACGAAGGACTCCATCGACGAGTGCAACACGAAGCACGCTCAGGGCGGCATCGCGGCGCCCGTTGGCCCCGACGACTCGCCGGAGCTGCACCTCCGCGACACGCTTGCCGCCGGCGCCGGCCTGGTCGACGAGGAAGCGGCGCGCATCCTGACCGGCGAGGCGACCGAGCGCATCGCTGACCTCGTGCGCTTCGGCGTCCCGTTCGACAGCAGTGAGGGCCACGTCGAGCTCGGCCGCGAAGGCGCCCACAGCCGCGCCCGCGTCCTCCACGCCGGCGGCGACTCCACGGGCGAGCACATCGAGCTGTCGCTCAGCAGCCTCGCGCGCCTGTCCCCCGTCACGGTCCGCGAGTTCACCCTCGTCGAAGAGATTCTGACGGCGGACGGCGTCGCCCGCGGCGTCCAGGCGCTCGACGTACGCTCCGGCGCACGCGAACGCTTCGACGGCCGCTTCGTTATCCTGGCGACCGGCGGCGCGGGCCAGCTCTATCGCATCACGACGAACCCGGAAGTGGCGACCGGCGACGGCGTCGCCCTGGCCTATCGCGCCGGCGCTGAGATCGCCGACATGGAGTTCTTCCAGTTCCACCCGACGGCCTTGCGCCTTCCCGGCGTGCCCGCCTTCCTCATCTCCGAGGCCGTCCGCGGCGAGGGCGGCGTGCTCCGCGACGAGAAGGGCCGCGCCTTCATGACCGAATACCACCCGCAGAAAGACCTGGCGCCCCGCGACGTAGTTGCTCGCGCCATCGTCGCCGAGATGACGCGCTCTGGCGCCGACCACGTCGACCTCGACGTGACGCACCTGCCGCCGGAAAAGGTGAGCGCCCGCTTCCCGCAGATCTACCGCTTCTGCCTCGACCACGGCCTCGACATCACCCACCAGCCGATTCCCGTCTCGCCCGCCGCCCACTACATGATGGGCGGCGTTCGCACCAACACCTGGGCCGAGACCAGCCTGCCCGGCCTGTTCGCCTGCGGCGAGGTCGCCTGCACCGGCGTCCACGGCGCGAACCGCCTGGCTAGCAACTCGCTGCTGGAGACGGTCGTCTTTGCTCGTCGCGCCGTGCAGCGGACCCTCGACGGTGCGACTTCGCGGCCCCGGCCCGCTTCCGAAACGCGCCCCCTGCCCGAGGCGTCGCCGTCCAACGAAGGCCTCCCGCTCAGCAAGGCGGCGCTGCAAGCGCTCATGTGGGACGACGTGGGCATCATTCGCAGCGGCGAATCGCTCCGCCGCGCCCGGTCCGCCCTTGCTGCCTGGCAGAGCCGCCTGCCGTCGCCGCACGACCGCCCTTCGCACGAGCTGGCGAACCTGCTGCTGGTCGCCCGCCTCGTCACGGAAGCGGCGTCCCTGCGCGAGGAAAGCCGCGGCGCCCACTTCCGCAGCGACTTCCCGGAGCCGCGCGAGTCCTGGCGCCGGCACATCGTCTTTCGCAAAGATGGCTGAACAGCCCGACCGCCTCGACGACGAATATCTGCGGCGCATCGCCACGATGGCGCTGGAGGAGGACGGCGCCTTCGAGGACGTGACCACCGGTGCCCTCGTCCCGCCCGGCCTTTCGGGTAAGGCGGTGCTCCTGGCGAAGGCACCCGGCGTCGTTGCCGGGCTGCCCGCCGCGGCCGCCGTCTTCCGCGCCGTCGACCCGTCGATTCTCGTTTCGGCCGCTCGTCGAAGAAGGGGCGCGAATCCAGCCCGGAGACATCCTCGCCCAGATCGAAGGGTCCGACGGATCCATCCTCCGTGGAGAACGCGTCGCTCTCAACCTGCTGCAGCGGCTCTCCGGCATCGCCACGGCCACCGCCCGCCTGGTCGACGCCGTCGCCGGCCTGCCGACCGTCATCCTCGACACCCGCAAGACGACGCCCGGCCTCCGCGCCCTCGAGCGCTACGCCGTCCGCATGGGCGGCGGCCAGAACCACCGCTGGAACCTCGCGACCGGCATCCTCGTGAAAGACAACCACTGGCGCGCCGTCGAAGCCGCGGGCGGGAGCGTGGAAAGCGCCGTCCGGCGACTGCGGGAGCGCGCGCCCGGCCTGCCCCTCGAAGTCGAAGTCACGTCGGTCGAAGAAGCGCGGGAGGCGCTTGCCGCAGGCGTCGACGTCCTGCTGCTCGACAACATGGGGCTGGACGAGATGCGCCGCGTGGTGGAAATGGCGCGCGGCAAGGCCAAGACCGAGGCGTCGGGCGGGATAACGGAGGCGACGGTGCGCGCCGTCGCGGAGACCGGCGTCGACTACATCTCCATCGGAGCCATCACCCACTCAGCGCCGGCGCTGGACATCAGCCTCGAGCTAGCGACGGCGTAACGCCGCATCCCACGCGCGCACCGCTGGAAGAGGGAGACTTCCCTCTGCCGGGGTTTCAAAGGGGTGCCCCCTTTGGGATTCTTGAAAGACATTTTGCGGGCGGGCGGGTGGGAAGATCGAACGTCGTTTGCGCGGGCGGCAGCAGGGCGGGGCGGACGATGGGCAGACGGGATGCCGGCGGGAGGGCCTATCGCGGTCGCTCCGCACACCTTACTGGTAGACGACGACGCGAGTGCCGATGGTCGCGAAGTCCCAGAAGTACTTGGCGTCGTCTTCCAACATCCCGACGCAGCCGTGACTCGACGCCACGTGCCCGAAAACGCTGGTCGGCTGCCAGTAGTTGTCGTGCAGCGCGACGGTGGGATAGAAGTACTGCGTCCAGAGCACGTTGGTGAGGTAGTAGCCCAAGGGGTCGTCGCGCGGGATGCCGATCGTCTCTGAATCCATCGTCTCGTTCTGCTTGCGGTAGTTGATCCGGTAGTCGCCCGGCTTCGTCTCGAACCCCGGCCGGCCGGTGGTGACGAGCGCCTCGTACACCGCTTTCCCGCCGACGAACGCGTACGCCCGCTGCGTCGTCACGTCGACCGCTATCCAGCGCTCGTCCGGCCCGTAGGCGACGCCCGACGGCGGCACGGCGTACGGAAGCTCTCTCGCGGCGACCTCTGACGGCGGTTCGATGGTCGGCTCCGGCGTGGGCGTCGGCGCGGTCGCGGTCGCGACGCCGATCCACCACACGAAGACATCGCTCTGCTGGCGCTGGACGTTGAGCGGCGGCGGCGAAGGCGTCGCTTCAATACCCTTCACGGCCTCCACCGGAGCGCCGGCGTCGTTCGAGCCGTGCGTCCAGGGCAGGGAGAAGGCGAGCACGGCCAGGGACAAGGGGATCAGCAGGCCCGGAACGGCCACGCGTAGAAGGGAACGAAGCCTCATGCCACCACCCGACTTCCTGAGCGGGCGCCTACGCGATTATAGGCTCACGCGAGCTGCGCCGTCTATCCTCTTCGCGGACGCTGCAAATCCGCCGTGTCGAGCATGATGGTGACGGGGCCGTCGTTCACCAGCTCGACCTGCATGTGCGCGCCGAACCGCCCGCTCGCCACGTGAACGCCCGCCGCCCGCAGCGACTCCTCGAACTCCAGCACCAGCGCCTCGGCCATCTCCGGCGCCGCGGCAGCCGCGAAGCTGGGGCGCCTTCCCCGTCGCGTGTCGGCGAGGAGCGTGAACTGGCTGACCACGAGCGCGTTGCCGCCCGTATCCAGAAGCGACAGGTTGAAACGGCCGTCGGCGTCCTCGAAGATGCGCAGTTCCGCCGTCTTCCGGGCCAGCCGGCGCGCTTCTTCGATGCCGTCGCCCTCCGCTACGCCGAGCAGGATGAGGCTCCCCGCGCCGATCGCGCCGACGATCTCGCCGTCCACTTCAACGGTTGCCCGGCTGACGCGCTGGATCAGGGCCTTCACGGCGTCGCTCTAGGCCGCGGTCTTTGGTGGCTTCTCCGAAGTCTTTTCGGCCGGCTTGCTCTCGGCGACGGGAGCGGCTGCTTCGACGCTTTCGACGCTGGAGGCCTTCTCGCCATCGCCACCGTTCGAGCCGCTGGAAGAGCCGACGTGACCGCTCTTGCGGTTGTCGGTCACGTAGAAGCCGCTGCCCCTGAAGAGAACAGGGGGCGCGTGGATAACGCGTCGCGATTCGCCGCCGCACTCAGGGCAGGCGTGGTTAGCGGGAGCATCGAAGCCTTCGCGCCTCTCGTACTGGTGGCCGCACTTGGTGCATCGATACTCGTAAGTAGGCAACTCTGCGTCCTCCGTGAATCTCTTCTGATTCCAATTTACTTGACCTGCGGTTAAACGGCAAGCGCCGGATGCCACCGCCGCAGCGACCGTTGCCCACGGCGAAGCTATATGATATAGTGAGTGACGCTCGCCCGCATGCCTCTAGGGGTAAAAGCGGGCGGGTTATTGCAGTTGGCATTTCACCTAACGGAGGAGACTTATTCCAGCTTTGGCCGCGCCAGTCAGCATGAAATCGCTCCTCGAGGCCGGAGTCCACTTCGGCCACCAGACGCAGCGCTGGGACCCACGCATGCGCCCTTACATCTTCACGGAGCGCAACGGCATCCACATCATCGACCTGCAGCAGACGGTCCAGTATCTCAGCCGCGCCACCGACTTCGTCCGCGACCTGGTGGGAAGCGGCCAGGCGATCCTGTTCTGCGGCACCAAGCGCCAGGCGCAGGAGTCCGTCGAAGCAGAGGCGAAGCGGGCCATGATGCCTTATGTCAACAATCGCTGGCTCGGCGGAACGCTGACTAACTTCGCGACCATCCAGTCGCGAATCGACCACCTCGTGCGCTTGGAAGACAACAAGTCGCGCGGCGAGTTCGACCGCCTTCCTAAGAAGGAAGTCATGAAGCTCGACAAGGAAATAGAGCGACTCAACCGGCACTTCGGTGGCGTCAAGGAGATGACGGCCATTCCCGGCGCCATCTTCATCGTCGACACGACCGCCGAGCGCATCGCCGTGGCCGAGGCCAAGCGCGTGGGCATCCCAATCGTCGCCATGGTGGACACGAACGGCAACCCGGATGAGATCGACTACCCGATACCGGCGAATGACGACGCCATTCGCGCCGTCCGCCTCGTCACCAGCCGCATCGCCGACGCCGTCCTGGAAGGGCTGTCGCTGCGAGAGTACACGCCGGAGATGGCGGAGGTGCTGGCCGGCCAGACCTACAGCGTCTCGCCTGACGAAGAGGTGGCTGAGCCAGCGGAGGAAGAGGCGGAAGAGACCGGCGAATCGACTGAAACTGCATCGGCGAAGGAGCCGCCCGCTTCGACAAACGAAACGGAAGGGACAGCATAAGGTGGAGGTTACCGCACAGGAAGTCAAAGAGCTTAGAAAGATGACCGGCGCCGGCGTCATGGACTGCAAGCGCGCGCTGCAGGAGGCCGGCGGCGATAAGACCAGGGCCGCGGAGATACTGCGAAAGCGCGGCCTGAGCGCGGCGGAGAAGAAGTCGCACCGAACGACGGAGCAGGGACTAGTGGAGTGCTACATCCACGCCGGCGGCCGCATCGGCGCGATGGTCGAGGTGAACTGCGAGACGGACTTCGTCGCGCGCACGCCCGACTTCAAGGCGCTGGCCCGTGACCTGGCGATGCAGGTCGCCGCGACAGGCCCAGTCAGCGTCTCCGAGGACGACCTTCCGGCCGACGTTCGGGGCGAGCCGAAGGAGCTGTGCCTCCTCTGCCAGGACTACATCCGCGACCCATCGCGCACCGTTCTCGACATCGTCAACGACGTAATCGCCAAGACGGGCGAGAACGTCAGAGTCCGTCGTTTCGCGAGATTCGAGCTGGGTAGCTAGGGCCAGGCCATGGCCGAAAGCGGCAAACGCGTCCTCCTGAAGATCAGCGGGGAAGCGCTCGCCGACGAACAGCGCTACGGAATCGACGCCGCTACCCTCAGCCGCATCGCCTCTCAAATCAAGGCCGCGCAAGAAGACCATACCCAGATAGGCGTCGTCATCGGCGCCGGCAACATCATACGCGGCAGCGCCATCGGCGGCGAACGCGGCCTGGAGCGCGTGACCGCCGACTACGCCGGCATGCTGGCGACGATCATCAACTCCCTCGCCCTCCAGAGCGCCCTCGAACGCCAGGGCGTCGACGTATGCGTCCACTCCGCCTTGCCGGTTCAGGAGGTCGTCGAGCCGTTCGCCTGCCGCCGCGCCATCGATCACCTGGAGGAAGGCGGCGTCGTCATCTTCGCCGGCGGCACCGGCAATCCCTACTTCACAACCGATACCGCCGCCGCCTTGCGCGCCGTCGAGATCGGCGCCGACATGGTGCTGATGGCGAAGAACAAGGTCAACGGCGTCTACGAGGGCAACCCGCGCAACACGCCGGGCGTCCGCCGCTTCAAATCGCTCAGCTACCAGGACACCCTTGACCGTCGCCTGGAGGTGATGGACAGCACGGCGGTGACGCTCTGCATGGTCCACCACCTGCCGATAGTCGTCTTCGACCTGCAGGCGCCCGACGGCATCGTCCGCGCGGTCCGCGGCGAGCCAATAGGCACGCTCATCGGCGACACGGAGACCGTCTACGCCGATACCGAAGTCGCTTCTTAACGCCGACCCAGTTCTGGGAGGAGCTACCGCATGATCGACGACACGATAGAGGACGCCGAAAGACGTATGAAGAGCGCGGTCGCCGTGCTCCAGCGTGAGCTCGACGGCGTTCGCAGCGGCCGCGCCCGACCGGGCCTCGTCGAAGGGCTGAAAGTCGACGTGTACGGCAGCGCCATGCCCCTGAACCAGCTCGCGACCATCGCGGTGCCGGAAGCGCGCCTCATCACGATTCAGCCGTGGGACCGGCAATCGCTGGGCGCGATCGAGAAGGCGATCCAGAAGTCGGACCTGGGGCTGAACCCATCCAACGACGGTCACACAATTCGACTCGCCGTCCCCCAGCTCACGGAGCAGCGGCGCAAGGAGCTGGTGAAGATCGTCCACAACAAGGTGGAGGAAGGCCGCGTCGCCGTGCGCAACGTGCGACGCCACTCCGTCGACGAACTGCGGTCACTGGACAAGGACAAGGAGATATCGGACGACGAGGAGAAGCGCGCCGCAGACCGCCTCCAGAAGCTGACCGACAAGTACGTCGAAGAGATCGACAAGCTGGGCCGAGAGAAGGAAGCGGAGCTGCTGGAGGTCTAGCGCCGGACGCCGAAGAGACCGGAAACGAATTGTTGGGGGCGCACGGCCGTGCGCCCTTACGGCACGAACGCCATGGCTGGTTCCGATAAGGCATCGATGCAACAGCTCCCCACCCACATCGCTATCATCATGGACGGCAACGGGCGCTGGGCGAAGGAGCGCGGCCTCTCGCGGCAGGCCGGACACCGCGCCGGAACCGAGAACATCCGCCGCATCATCCGGCACCTGGGCGAACGCGGCGTCCCCTGCCTGACGCTCTACGCCTTCTCCACCGAGAACTGGTCGCGGCCGCGACCCGAGGTCCGTGCCCTCATGTCGCTTATCGCCCGCGTGATCAGGCGGGAGATAAAGGAGCTGAACGAGCGCGGCGTTCGCCTGCGACACCTGGGCCGCCTGGAGAACCTGGCGCCCTCGGTTCGGCGACAGGTCGAAGAAGCGCTGGAGCTGACGAAGAACAACACCGACATGACCGTCGCCGTCGCCTTCGACTACGGCGGCCGGGCCGAGATCGTCGATGCGATGCGACGCATCATCGAAGAGGGCGTTCCGCCGCAGCAGGTCGACGAGGAGGTCGTCTCTTCCCACCTGTACACGGCCGGCATGCCGGACCCCGACCTCGTCATTCGCACCGCCGGCGAGATGCGCCTGTCCAACTTCCTCATCTGGCAGGCCGCCTACGCCGAGTACTTCTCGACGCCGACCTACTGGCCGGACTTCGGGCCGGAGCAGCTCGACGAGGCGCTGCGGGCCTACGCGCAACGCGAGCGTCGCTTCGGCGGGCTGGACGCCCGCTGACGGGAGCCGCATGCGAAGACAAAGGCAGGACGCCGGAAACGAAAGCAATCTCGGCCTGCGGGTCGCCAGCGCGGCCGTGGGCATCCCGCTCATCGTCCTCTTCGTCTGGGCCGGCGCTCGCTGGTACACCGGTGCTATCGCTGCTCTGCTCGTGGCCGCGACGGTCGAGTTCCAGGCCGCCCGCGGCGCCCGCTTCGACGGCCTCGTGCTGCTGGGCGCGGCGCTATCCGGCAGCCTGGCGATTGCCGCCTATGCCGGCTACAACTGGCTCGTCTGGGTGATGACCGGCGCCGTCGTCCTGCCGCTCCTCTGGGCGATGACCGTTCATTCCACCCGGGACGCCTTCGCCGAGTGGCTCTGGACCGTCGGCGGCGTGCTCTACCTGGGCTGGCTCGGCTGCCATCTGGTTCTCCTCCGCAACGTCGGCGATGGGCGCGACTGGGTGTTCCTGGCGCTCTTCGGCACCTTCGCGACCGATACCTCCGCCTACTTCGTCGGCCGCGCCTTCGGACGCACGCCGCTCGCCCCGGCGATAAGCCCGGGCAAAACGGTGGAGGGCGCGGTCGGCGGCTTCGCCTTCGGCATCGCGATGGTGCTCCTGCTGAACTACTTCTTAGGGCTGCGCGTGAAGGCGTCGGACATCATCCCGCTCGCCTTCCTGCTGCCGGTCATGGCGCAGCTCGGCGACCTCGTGGAGTCGAAGCTGAAACGCGGCATGCGCGTGAAGGACGCCAGCCACCTCATCCCCGGCCACGGCGGCCTGATGGACCGCTTCGATAGCGTGCTCCTCGTAACCGTGGTGGTATACTACTATTTGAAGTGGGTGATTCTGTAAGCCGCATCGTTGTCCTCGGTTCCACCGGCTCTATTGGGCGTCAGACGCTTGAGGTAGTGCGCGGTCTTCGCGAGCGATTTCGCGTCGTCGGGCTGTGCGCCGGCCGCAACGTCACCCTCCTCGAAGAGCAGGCGCACGAGTTCGCGCCCCGACTGGTCTGCTGCGACGGAAACGGATCGGCGACCAGCAGCGTTATACCTTTTGACGGCTACGAATGCCGGCCGATGGAAGAGATCGCCGCCGACCCCAACGTCGACATCGTCGTCGTCGCCACCGCCGGCAAGGCGGGCCTTTCGCCGACGCTCAAGGCGCTGGAGGCGGGCAAGACAGTCGCCCTGGCGAACAAGGAAGTGCTGGTCATGGCGGGCCGTCTGGTTAAGGAAGCGGCGCGTCGCGGCCACGGCGAGATCCGCCCGGTCGACAGCGAGCACAGCGCCATCTGGCAGGTGATGCGCGGCGAGAAGAACGCCAACATCCGGCGGCTCATCCTCACCGCGTCCGGCGGGGCGCTGCGGGACAAAAGCGTCGAGGAGATCGAGCGGGTGACGCCGGAGCAGGCGCTTTCGCACCCGACGTGGCAGATGGGCCGCAAGGTGACAATCGATTCGGCGACGCTGCTGAACAAGGGGCTGGAGGCGATCGAAGCGCAGTGGCTCTTCGACGTGCCGCTGGACAGGATAGAGATCGTGTTGCACCGCGAAAGCATCGTCCACTCCGTCGTCGAGTTCTGCGACGGCTCGCTGAAAGCGCAGCTCGGCACGCCCGACATGCGCGTCCCGATTCAGGTGGCGCTCTGCTTCCCGGACCGGCCGCATCTCCCGTCGGTATCGCCGCTGGAGCTGCGACAGGTTGGCGAGCTGCACTTCTCGGAGCTGAAGCTGGACCGTTATCCCTGCCTTTCGCTGGCGCTGGAAGCCGGCCACCGCGGCGGCACCTATCCGACCGTGCTCTCCGCCGCCGACGAGGTCGCCGTCGAAGGCTTCCTGAGCGGGAAGATCAGGTTCACGCGGATTCCAGAGATCATCGACGAGACGCTGAATGCGCATGAAGGCGGCTCGGACGAGAGCCTGGACGAGATCCTGGCGGCCGACGCGTGGGCGCGTGAATATGCGACAACTCTCCTAGGAAAGCAAGCGTGAACACCGTCGTCCTGCACTCCCTGCTGCCGTTCCTCGGCATAATCATCGTACTGGTGTTAGTCCATGAGTCGGGCCACTTCATCGCTGCGAAGATTTCGCGGGTGAAGGTGCTGGAGTTCGGCGTAGGCTTTCCGCCGCGTATCGCCGCCTTCAAGTTCCACGAGACGGAGTACTCGCTGAACGCGCTGCCGCTGGGCGGCTTCGTGCGTATGTTCGGCGAAGAGGACCCGTCGGAGCCGGGCTCGCTAGCTTCGAGGCCAAAGCGCCTGCGACTCTTCGTGCTCTCGGCCGGCGCGCTCTCCAACTTCCTGTTCGCCATCCTGCTGTTCACCGCCAGCTTCATCATTCCGCATGAGGTGTCGGTGGGACGCGCCATGATAACGGGAGTCGAAGCGAACTCGCCGGCGCAGGCAGCCGGTTTGCAGAGCGGCGACATCGTCTACAGCATCGACGGCCGCAACGCCCAGAACACCTCCGACGCCATCTATGACATCAACCTGCACCTCGGCGAGATGGTGAAGATGACTGTGAAGCGCGGCACTGAGTTCGTCGATGTGAACGTCAAAGCGCGCTGGTCGCCGCCGTCCGGTCAAGGGCCCACGGGAATCACCATCGCGCCGCAGTACCCGTTCACCGAGTCGCAGTCGTATGCGCCGTGGACGGCGCTTGGCCTTGGCTGGCGGGAGACGTTCGACTCGCTGACGATGGCCCGCAACCAGGTTATCGCCTGGGTCAAGGGCGCCACCACGCCCCAGGTGACGGGGCCGGTCGGCATCGTCCAGGCGACGGGCGAGGTCGTCAAGGAAGCGGGCTGGAAGTCGCTGATCGAGTTCATGGGCCTCATCAGCATCAATCTGGCCGTCGTCAACATCCTGCCGTTCCCGTTCCTGGACGGCGGCCGCATCGTATTCGTCCTCGTCGAAGTGCTGCGACGCGGCCGGCGCGTCGCCCCGGAGAAAGAGGCGCTGGTCCACCTGGCCGGTCTGGCGGTGATCATGACGTTCGTGGTGGTAATCAGCTACTTCGACATAGCCCGCATCATCCACGGACAAAGCATCTTCCGATGACCCCTCGCCGAAAGTCGAAACCTTTGCAGATCGGCCCCGTGACCGTCGGCGGCGACGCGCCCATAGCCGTCCAGTCGATGGCGAACACGAAGACCTCTGACGTTCGGGCGACGCTGCGTCAGATTCAGGCCCTGGCCGAGCTCGGTTGCGAGATCGTGCGAGTTGCCGTGCCGGATCGGCCGGCGGCCGACGCCCTGCCGGAGATCGTCGCCCACAGCCCGCTGCCGGTCATCGCCGACATCCATTTCGACCACCGTCTGGCGCTCGCCGCGCTGGCCGCCGGCGTGCATGGCCTGCGCCTGAACCCCGGCAACATCCGCGACGCCGACAAGGTGCGCGAGGTGGTACGCGAGGCGAAAGCCAGGCAGACGCCGATCCGCATCGGCGTGAACGCGGGCAGCCTGCCGCCGCTGCCGACGCTGGCCGAGGGCGAGCCGCCGCCGCTGACCTGGCGGCGCATGGTCGACGCGGCGCTCTGGGAGATCGGCATTCTGGAGGAGATGGACTTCGACCTCATCAAGCTCTCGCTCAAGGCCTTCGACGTGCCGACGATGCTGGAGGCGTATCGCTCGTTGGCTAAGCGCGTGCCCTACGCGCTGCACCTCGGCGTCACGGAGTCAGGCACGCCGCGCTCCGGCTCCGTCCGCAGCGCCATCGGCATCGGCATTCTGCTCTCGGAGGGCATCGGCGACACGATCCGCGTCTCCCTGTCCGCCGACCCGACGGAGGAGATGCCGGTCTGCTGGGACATCCTCAACGCCCTCAACCTGCGGCGCCGCGGGCCGACGATAATCGCCTGCCCGACCTGCGGCCGCGTCGAGATCGACCTGATTCCGCTGGCGAACGCCGTCGAGGCGCACTTCCGGGCACTGGGCAAGCCGCTGACCGTCGCCGTCATGGGCTGCGTCGTCAACGGCCCCGGCGAAGCGCGTCAGGCCGACATCGGTATCGCCGGCGGCAAGGGGAAGGGCGTCATCTTCCGTCGCGGCGAAGTCGTGCGGACCGTCAAAGAGGCCGACTTCCTGCCGGCGATTATCGAAGAAGGCGAGCGCGTCCTCGCGGAGATGCCGTAGCGCCCGATCCTCGTCGGAGCGGAAAACGCATCTGAGGGTTGAAACCCTCAGCCTCAGCAGTACAATGTTGGGTGCAGGCTGCGGGATTTGTCCCGCAGAGGTGCTTGTCTTTCCAGGAGAGACGCCGTGAACTTCAACGTTATCGGCCTCATCGTCCTGTTTCTCGTCTGGGCGTTGTTCGGCTTCATCCCCTGGCTCGTCGTCGCTGTCCGACGCCGCGGCCGCGATATGCTGGCGCTGCTGCCGCTCGCCATTCTCGGCGGCATCGGCGGCGCGATCCTGGTGCCGCTGCTCGGCGCGCGCAACCTGCCGGCGGTGCTGGGCAGCCTCGTCGCGGCGATGGCCGGCGGGCTGCTCCTTACGCTCGCCGGACCGTATGTCGCCGGGCGCGTGCTGCGGTTCCGATCTGAGGGATAAATCCCTCAGCTTCCTCTCCACACCTCCCTCCAGAAGGTGCGTTCCCGTGCCCGTTCATCCGTAAGCGGGAGTGCAGAGGGTGTCCCTCTGCCGGGGTTCCAAGGGGTGTCCCCTTGGCCCCTAGGGGACGTCTCTCGGGCGGGCGGGTGGGAAGAAAAGCGCAAATGTTTCGACAAGCGGCAGCGGGGAGGCGCGGCGGGGCTCGAACGCCGGCGAGGTCAATCGCGCGTCCTTGACCGCGCCGCCTGCCTCCTCTATCCTCGCGATGAACCTATCCTTCGACTCAGGAGACCGCATGCGTCTGACTCATCTCTTCGGCAAGACGCTGCGTCAGGCCCCGGCTGAGGCCGAGACGCCGAACCATCAGCTCCTCCTCCGCGCCCGCCTCATCGCCCAGCTCACGGCCGGCGTCTACAGCTACCTGCCGCTCGGCTGGCGGGCCCTCCTCAAGCTGCGACAGATCATACGCGAGGAGATGGACGCGGCCGGCGGCCAGGAGGTCTGGCTGCCCGCCCTCCAACCGGTCGAGATGTGGGAGGCGTCCGGACGGCGCAAGGCCTTCGGCGACACGCTCTTCGTCCTCAAGGACCGCCGCGACCGGGAGCTGGCGCTGGGCCCGACGCACGAGGAGGTCATCGTCAATCTGTTCAAGCGGCTCGTCCAGAGCTACCGCGAGCTGCCGGTCCTCGTCTACCAGATGCAGACGAAGTTCCGCGACGAGCCGCGCCCCCGCGGCGGCCTCATGCGCACCCGCGAGTTCACGATGATGGACCTCTACAGCTTCGACGCCGACGCCGCCGGCCTGGACGCCAGCTACGACCGCGTCTTCACCGCCTACAAGAACAGCTTCGACCGCTGCGGCGTCCCCAGCGTCGCCGTCCTCGCCGACTCCGGGCCCATCGGCGGCCGCGACAGCCAGGAGTTCATGCACCTGACCGACGTCGGCGAAGACCAGGTGCTCATCTGCCCCAGCGGCCACTACGCCGCCAACACCGAGAAGGCGGCCTTCCGCAAAGAGCGGAAGGGCGACGCCGAGCAGCCGCTGCCGGTCGAAGAGGTGGCCACTCCCGGCCAGAAGACCATCGACGACCTGGTCGCTTTCCTCGGGGTGCCGCCCTGGAAGACGCTGAAGGCGGTCTTTTACGCCAGCGACGGCGCGCCCGTCTTCGTCGCCATCCGCGGCGACCTGGAGGTGAACGAGATCAAGCTGCGAAACGCCCTCGGCGGCGGCGAGCTGCGGCTGATGGACGACCGCGAAGTCACAGCGGCGGGCCTTGTGGCGGGAGCGGCGTCGCCTTCGGGTCTGCGGGGCATTCGCGTCGTCGCCGACGACTCCGTGGTCGACGCGCCGAACCTGGTCGGCGGCGGCAACAGCCCCGACGTCCACGTCCGCAACCTGAACTACGGCCGCGATTGGCAGGCGGAGATCGTCGCGGACATCGCCCTCGCCCGCGAAGGCGACGGCTGTCCCGAGTGCGGGACGCCACTACAGATGCGTCGCGCCATCGAGCTCGGCCACGTCTTCAAGCTCGGCACCATCTACAGCGACAAGCTCGGCGCCACGTATCTCGACGCCGAAGGCAAGGCGCGGCCCGTCGTCATGGGCTGCTACGGCATCGGCGTCGAGCGGCTGCTGGCGACCGTCATCGAGGCCAACCACGACGAGAAAGGCATCATCTGGCCGGCGAGCGTGGCGCCCTACCAGGCGCACCTCGTGGCGCTCAACGTCGACAATGCGTCGGTGCGCGACGCGGCGGAGAAGCTGTACGCCGACCTCCAGGCCGCCGGCGTCGAAGTCCTGTACGACGACCGCGAGGAGTCGCCGGGCGTGAAGTTCAACGACGCCGACCTGCTGGGGATGCCGCTGCGAGTGACGGTCAGCCAGCGAACGCTGGAGAAGCAGAGCGTGGAGCTGAAGCGGCGTCGGGAGAAGGAATCGACGCTGGTGCCGCTGTCCGAAGCCGTCGCCGCAATCGCTAGCAAAGCGAAGTCGTAGTGGGCTAAGATCGCTACATCCGCGAAAGCAGCTCCGCCTTCTTCGCCGCGAACTCCTCGTCGGTGATGGCGCCGGAGTCGTGCAGCGCCGAAAGCTTCTCGATCTGGGTCGCGATGTCCTGCGATGAGCCGGCAGGAGGCGGCACGGGCGGTCGGTCGCTGCCCGGTAGCGAGACCGGAGGCGCGTACGCCGGCGGCGACGAGATGCCGGCAGGCAGCGGGCCCAGCGACCCCTGCTCAACTATCTTCTCCGACCCGCGCGCCTTGACGACGACCGTGGACGCGACCTTGTCGTGCAGCGTCTGGCTGTTCTTGTCCCAGAGGATCCACAGGTCGTCGAGATATAACGGAATAACGCCGAGGATTATTCCGACCAGCCCTCGCAAGAACATGTAGCCGGTCCCGCAGGCCTGGCCGTCGGTCTTGATCACCCGCAGGCCGACGACGGCCTTGCCCGGGTTCTGCCCTCTCGGCGCGACGATGAACCACCAGATTATCCAGCCAATCCAGAGGGTCAGGACCGTAAGGATTGCGTTGACAATTGCCGAGCCGAGCCGTTCCAGCCGGCTCGCCACTACGACGGTCCCTTCCCGGTCCCAGATGAACGTGCCGCAGTAGGGGCAGAACAGGCTGTCGGAGAACGGCCGCTGACAGGACACGCAGGTTTGCTGAGAGTAGACGCCGGTGCTTGCGCTCATCCCGCTTCCTCCTTCGGGCAGTCGTAATTACGCGTCACGAACTTCAGCCGTCGAGTATAGCCGCGCGGATGCGCAGTGTCTACTTTTTTCCCACGGCGACTATCGCCACCCGCAGCGGCGCCAGCGCCTCGACTCGGTTCACCAGCCGCTCGTACCCCACCCCCAGCGCATACGCCAGCGGGTGAAACGCCAGGTACTCCGGCTCCGACTCAAAGCGGTCGATTCGCTCCACCGTCAGCCCCGCGCCCTCCAGCAGCCGTCGCAGCTTGCCCGCGGTGTTCGCGCGGTACAGCGTCGGGAAGACGTTGCCCTCTTCGACGCCCCGTCGCCGGTTGATCGCCACGTGCAACCGCTGCGGCAGCAGGCTCGCGGCAAGCGGCACGTAGTGGAAGCGATTCGGCGTCAGCAGCAGGAAGCGCCCGCCCGGCTTGAGCACGCGCGCGACCTCCGCCAGCGCCCGCTCCGGCCGCGCCAGGTGCTCCATGACGTGGCTGGCCAGCACGGCGTCGAACGAGGCGGCGGCGAAAGGGAGGCGCTCCAGGTCGCCGCGCACCCGGTCGCCGACGTTCGGGTTGTCGCGCAGCTCGTCGCCGATGTCGACGCCGACGACGCGACAGCCGCTCGCGAGCTGATAGCGGAAGACGCGCCCGCTGCCGCAGCCGGCATCGAGGACGACGGCGCCGGCGGGGATGTCCCGTCGCAGTGCCTCCTCGAAGCGCTGGTACATGCCGCGGAACTCCGGCGGATAGAAGCGCTCTCGCAGCTCTTCCTTCCGCCAGCCGAATCCGAACACGGGCAACCTCCCTCGATGTAGAGCCGACTTCGCCCATTCTATCGGAGATGGCCGCGTACGGGGAGTGCAGTGGGACGCCGCCCCTTTTCCGGGGATGAGGGGTGTTCCTCGTCTTCGAGATTGACCTATGAGGGTGGGCGGGTGGGAAGATGGACGCTTTTTTCGCGAAGCGGCAGCGCCCGCTGAGGGCAGCGTCGTTGCCATCCGCGCGACGCCGGGCTTCGCCGCGTCGAAAGCGCCGCCGAACTTGCAAACGCAGGATCAACGTGCTATATTTGACTGCGAGTTAAGGAACTCTTCGGGAGTGGGTTCAGCCCACTTTTTTGTTGGCCGGACTTTGTTCGGCTAAGGGGTTGTAGAGAAGAATGAAAAGCGATTTTCTTATGGCGATAACGCAGCTCGCCGCGGAGAAGAACCTGCCGAAAGAAATGGTTCTCGAAGCGGTGGAGGCTGCCCTTTCTTCCGCCTATAAGAAAGACAATCTCGCGACCGCCAACGTCGTCGTTCGCATCGACCGCGAGACCGGCGTGGTGCGGGTCTACATGCGAAAAACGATCGTCGAAGAAGTGACAGACGCGCGCACGGAGATGACGACGCAGGAGGCGCGCAGCTTCAAGCCGGACGCCATCCTCGGCGACACCGTAGACATCGAGACCGCCGCCCACGACGGCGGCCGCATCGCCGCGCAGACAGCAAAGCAGGTCGTCCTCCAGCGACTGCGCGAGGCCGAGCGCGAGGTCGTCTACGAAGAGTACTCCGGCAAAGAAGGCGACATCGTCTCCGGCATGGTCCAGCGCTTCGAGGGCAAGAACGTAATAATCGACCTCGGCAAGGCGGAGGCCGTCCTGCCGCCGTCGGAACAGGTGAAGACGGAGCACTACCGGCCCGGCCAGCGGCTGAAGCTGTACCTGCTGGAGGTCATCAAGTCGGCGAAGGGGCCGCAGGTGACGCTTTCGCGCACCCATAAGAACCTGCTCCGCCGCCTCTTCGAGTTGGAGGTGCCGGAGATATTCAAGGGCACCGTCGAGCTGCGCTCCATCGCCCGCGAGCCCGGGCACCGCAGCAAGGTCGCGGTCTATTCGTCGCAGGAAGGCATCGACCCCGTCGGCGCCTGCGTGGGCCTGCGCGGGATCCGTATCCAGAACATCGTCAACGAGCTGGGGGGCGAGCGCATCAACGTCGTCCAGTGGGATAGCGACGCCGGACGCTTCGTCGCCAACGCCCTTAGCCCGGCGCAGGTGCTCGGCGTCAGCGTCGACGCCGGGGAGAACACCGCCTCCGTCGTCGTCCCAGACAGGCAGCTCTCCCTGGCCATCGGCAAGGAAGGGCAAAACGCCCGCCTGGCCGCCAAGCTCACCGGCTGGCGCATCGACATCCGCAGCGAAACGATTTCCCAGCAGGAGCGAGCCGCCGGCGTCGTAGCGGAAGCGGAGGCAGTGGTCGAGCAGCCGGCACCGAAACCGGCGGCCAAGCGCAAGGCTAAGGCTCCGGCCGTGCCCGTCGCGGCGGAAGAGGTGGTCCTGCCGCCGGAAGAAGAGGCTGCGCTCGCCTTCGTCGAGGAGGAGGAAGAGGTCGCGGCGGTGGAAGTTACAGCCGGGGCGCCGGAGCCGGTCGCGGCAGTCGCGCCCGCCGCCGAGCGGCGAAAGCCCGGCATCCGCTTCGCTGAGGAGATTCTGCCGGCCGCCACCGTGGAAGCGCCGGCGAAGGGCAAGAAGGCCAAGGCAGGCAAGGGCGCCCGCGCCGCCAAGGAAGAGGTCGAACTGGAAGCTCCCGCCAAGGTGAAGAAGGGAAAGAAGGCGCGCCGCCCGCTGGTCGAGGACGAGGACGAAGACCTCGACTACTAGGCCGCGCCGGAGCGATACGCATATGACCGCCAACCTTCAGGCGAGGCCGAAGCACGTGCCCCTGCGCACCTGCGTCGCCTGCCGGACGACGGGCGCCAAGCGTGGCTTGATTCGCATTGTGCGGACGCCTGAGGGCGGCGTCGAGGTCGACGCGAAGGGCAGAGCCGCCGGACGCGGCGCCTACCTTTGCCGGCGGCGCCAGTGCTGGCAGGAGGCGCTGAAGCGCGATGCGCTCGCCCGCGCGCTCCGCGTCAAGCTGGGCGAAACAGATAAAGACAAGCTCAAGGCATTTGCCGAAGAGCTGGGAGAGGACTAGTAACATCGTTAGACCAAGACAACAGAGGCGACCCGCACGGCCGCGAAGGCCGCAAAAACGCGACGCCGCAACCCCCAGGACGGTCGCTGCGACGCGCCCGGTTGCCCCGCCGGAAGGCAGCCGCAACGTAAAGATACCCACGACACTGACGGTCAAAGAGCTGGCCGACCTTCTGGCACTCTCACCCGTTGAGGTCATCAAGGAGCTCATCAAGAGCGGCGTAATGGCCAGCATCAACCAGGTGATCGACTACGACACCGCGGCCATCGTCGCCCACGACCTCGAATTCGAGCCCGAGCCCGCCGTATCAGCATCCATCGCCGCCGTTGCCGAGGCCACGGAAGGCCCCGCGCCGACGGAAGAAGAACCGGAAGACAACCTCCAACCTCGGGCGCCCGTCATCACCTTCATGGGCCACGTCGACCACGGCAAGACGAGCCTGCTCGACGTCATCCGCGAGAGCGACGTCGCCGCGGGCGAGGCCGGCGGCATGACGCAGCACATCGGCGCCTACCAGGTGAAGGTGAACGACCAGCGCATCACTTTTCTCGACACCCCGGGCCACGAGGCGTTCACAGCCATGCGCGCCCGCGGCGGTCGCGTCGCCGACATCGCCGTCCTCGTCGTGGCTGCTGACGACGGCGTCATGCCCCAGACCGTCGAGGCGATCGACCACGCCAGGGCGGCGGGCGTGCCGATCATCGTCGCTCTGAACAAGATTGACCTTCCGCAGGCGAACCAGGACCGCGTCAAGCAGCAGCTCGCCGAGCACGGCCTAGTGCTGGAAGAGTGGGGCGGCGACGTCATCTGCGTTCCCACCTCGGCGAAGACGAAGGAGGGCATCGATAACCTCCTCGCTAACATCCTCGTCGTCGCCGAGGTCGCCGACCTGAAGGCGAATCCGGACCGGCTGGCGCGCGGCGTCGTCGTCGAAGCGGGAATGGACATGACACGCGGCCCCATGGCGACCGTTTTGGTCCAGAAGGGCACGCTTCACCCGGGCGACATGGTGGTCGTCGGCGAGACGTTCGGCAGAGTGAAGGCAATGTTCAACGAGCACGCCCGTCGGATCAAGTCGGCGGGACCATCGTCTCCTGCCAAAGTGCTCGGGCTGGGCGCCGTTCCCGGCGCCGGCGAGCCGCTGGTCGTCGTTCCCGACGAGAAGACGGCGCGGAGCATCGTGACGGAGCGGCAGCGACGCCGTGAGGCCGCCGCCTTCCGCGAGCGCCACACGCTCAGCCTCGATACCCTTTACGGCGAGATCAGCGCCGGCAAGGTGAAAGAGCTGAACATCATTCTGAAGACGGACGTGCAGGGAAGTATCGAGCCGATCCGCAACTCGCTGGAGCGCCTGAGCACCGAAGAGGTGCACGTCAAGGTCATCCACTCCGGCTCCGGTAGCATCACCGAGTCCGACATCATGCTGGCGCTGGCGTCGAAGGGGATCATTATCGGCTTCAACACGCGGCCCGAGCCCGGCGCTCTTCGTCAGGCGGAAATCGAAGGCGTCGAGATCAACTACTACAGCATTATCTACCAGGTCGTGGAGGACGTGGAGAAGGCGCTCAAGGGGATGCACGAGCCGGTCTTCAAGGACGTGATCGACGGCCACATCGAGGTCCGACAGGTCTTCAAGGTCAGCCGCCTGGGCAACATAGCCGGCTGCTTCGTCCGCGACGGCACGGTAACGCGGACCTCCCTGGTCAGGGTCACGCGGGGCAGCGAAGTCGTGGCTGAGACCACCATCTCCAGCCTGAAGCGCTTCAAGGACGACGTCCGTGAGGTGCAGGCCGGATACGAGTGCGGCATTACCCTCGCCGGCTTCGACGCCTTCCAGGAAGGCGACGTGCTGGAGTTCTACCACCGCGAACGCGCCAACTAGCGGCAGCAGGGCCGTCTAAGGCTCGCGCCACTGTCTTTCCCTCGGAGAACGCCCTATGACCAGCAGACGCATCGCCCGCCTCAATGATGCCTTTCGAGAAGAGATCAGCGACCTGCTGCGCCGCCAGGTCAAAGACCCGCGACTGACCGGCTTCATCACCATCACCCGCGTGGAGACCTCCGCCGACCTCAGCCAGGCGCGCGTTTTCGTCAGCGTGATGGGCAGCGAGGAGGACCGGAATGAGGCGATGCGCGGTCTGGAAGCAGCCTCGCCGTTCCTGCGGCGCGAGATAGGCCACCGGCTGGCGCTGCGGCGCGCGCCCGAGCTCCGCTTCCGCCGCGACGACTCGATTGAGCAGGGCGCCCACGTTCTCGACCTGCTGGACGAGGTCGCGGAGCACGAGCCGGAGCGGGAGAAGCCTTCCTCTTGACCGTGGACGGCTTCCTGAACGTCGACAAGCCGTCCGGCTGGACATCCTTTGACGTGGTCGCCTTCGTCCGCCGCGAGACCAACGTCCGACGCGTCGGCCACGCCGGCACGCTCGACCCGGCAGCGCAGGGCGTCCTCGTCCTCGCGCTCGGTCAGGCCACGCGCTTCCTCGAGTTCCTCCTCGAAGCGCCGAAGAGCTACCGCGCCACGGTGCGCCTGGGCATCGCCACCGACACGTACGACGCGGAAGGCGAAGTTGTTGCCACCGCCGACCCATCCTCCGTCACCCGTAAGATGGTGGAAGATGCTCTTGCCGGGTTCCGCGGCGTCGTTGAACAGACACCGCCCATGTTCAGCGCCATCAAGCGGCACGGCGTCCCGCTGTACAGGCTCGCCCGCGCGAAACGGGAAGTGGAGCGGGAGGCACGCCCGGTCGAAGTCCACCGGCTGGAACTGGTCGACTTCACGCCGCCGTCCCTGACTCTCGAAGTCGAGTGCGGACACGGCTTCTACGTCCGCAGCCTGGCCGATGACCTGGGCCGTCAACTCGGCTGCGGCGCTCACCTGGAGGCGCTGTCGAGGACGTCGGTGGGGCCGTTCCAGCGCGGATCGTCGATTGGCATCGAAGCGCTCAGGGAGGTCTTCCGCGCCGGCTCCTGGCAAGAATTGCTTCTCCCGCTGGATAGCGTTCTCCTTCACCTCTGCGCGGCGATAATCGGCGAGCACAACAAGGGGGAGCTGCGATTCGGGCGCGCCCTGAGCCTCCGTCCCGCTGTCGAGGAGCGGGTCAGCGCCCTGCCGCCGGGCACGCCCTGCCGCGCCTACAGCCTCGACGGCCGCCTCCTCGGCCTCCTCACCTACGCCGAAAACGCGGTCTGGCAGCCGCAAAAGGTGCTTTCGGGCTTGTGAGGGGCCGAAAAAAGACCTTCTCGCCTCAATCTCGGCTGAATCTCTTGACATGTCGCTCGAAATGATTATGATTCAATCCAACGTACGGAAACGCCGTCGCCCAATGGGCGGCGACATCGGAAGAAGGGCGCTTGGAGGCGTACCTGACGGCCGTCCGATGAGCAAGCCTTAAGGAAAGGGGGAAACCAATGCAAGCCTACTGCCTGAAGTGCCGGACCGCGCGGGAGATGAAGAACCCCGAGAAGGTGACGATGAAGAACGGCAAGCCCGCCACCAAGGGCGTCTGCCCGGTCTGCGGCACGAAGATGTACAAGATCGGGAAGGCGTAGCCGGACCGAGCGAAACCCTCAGCAAGTCCAGTAGTCCGACATCTCGGAACAAGCGAGGAAGATGGCGGCTTTTGTTGCCATCTTCCTCTGCGTTTTCAAGCCGCCGCTACATGTGCTCCGGCGCGTCTATCGACATCAGTGCTAGCGTGTGGCCCAGCGCCACCGCCGCGGCCTCGACCAGCTTCAGGCGGGCCTTGGTGAGCGGAACGTCGTCGGTCACGACGCGGCACTTCTCGTAGAAATCGTGGAAGACGGTCGCCAGCTCAAGCGCGTAATGCGTCAGGTGGTGCGGCTCCCGCGTCCGCGCCATCAGCTCCAGTAGCTCCGGCAGTCGTAGCATCTTGCGAATAAGCGTCAGCTCCGCCGGATGCGTCAGCAGCGCCACGTCGCCGTCCGCGTAGTCGATGCCGCGCTCGCGCCCCAGGTTCAGGATGCCGCAGATGCGCGCGTGGGCGTACTGGACGTAATAAACCGGGTTCTCGGCGCTCTGACGCTTCGCCAGATCGAGGTCGAAGTCGACGGTCGCGTCGGCGGAGCGGGTCAGGAAGAAGAAGCGGCAGGCGTCGGCGCCCACCTCTTCCAGCACCTCCCGCAAGGTGATGATGTCGCCCGCGCGCTTGGAGATGCGGACGACCTCGCCGCCGCGCCGGAGCGTGACGAGCTGCCCGATCACCACGTCGAGCCGCGCCGGGTCGACGCCCATGGCCGAAAGCGCCGCCTTCAGCCGCGAAACGTGCCCCTGGTGGTCGGCGCCCCAGATGTTGATCACCTCATCGAAGCCACGGACCAGGAACTTGTCGTAGTGATAAGCGATGTCGGAGGCGAAGTACGTGGGATTGCCCGTCGAGCGGACAAGCACGTTGTCCTTGTCCTCGCCCAGAGCGCTGCTGGTGAACCAGACCGCGCCCTCCTTCTGCGTGACGTAGCCTTTCTCGCGCAGCAGGTCCATCGCCTTCTCGTAGCGACTGTCAGGACCGTACAGCGTCGACTCCCGGAACCAGGTGTCGTAGTTGACGCGAATGGCGCCGAGGTCGGCGGCGATAGAGTCCAGCATCCTGTTCAGTCCAATCGTCCGGAACTCCGGCGGCGGGTCCGGCCCGAACTCCCGCGGCCCCAGGAAGCGGTCGCCATGCTCCTCGCGAATCTCCTCCGCCAGCTCGACCACATACTCGCCGGGATAGCCGTCCGACGGTATCTCCGCCTCGACGCCGTAGAGCTGCTGGTAGCGGGCGTAGAGCGTCCGCGCGAACACCTCCACCTGCGTCAGCATGTCATTGACGAAGTACTCCTGCTCCACCTCGTAGCCGACGGCGGCGAGGACGTTCGCCAGCGTGCTGCCCATCGCCGCCCAGCGCCCGTTGCCGACATGGAGCGGGCCGGTCGGGTTGGCGCTCACGTACTCCACCTGCACGCGACGCCCTTCGCCCAACGACAGCGAGCCGAAACTCCGTCCCGCCGAGCGTATCTTTTCGACCTGGCGGGCCAGCCAGCTTTCGTCGAGTCGGAAGTTGATGAAGCCCGGCGCCGCAACGCTCACGTCGCCGATGGCCTCGTGCGGCTTGATCTGGCGGGCGATCTCCTGCGCGAGGTCGAGTGGTTTGGCGCCCGCGGCTCGGGCGAGGCGCAGCGCGATACTGGAGGCGTAGTCGCCGTGGTCGGGGCGCTGCGGACGCTCGATCTCGATCTCAGGCAGCGCAACCGACGGCAGCTTCCCTTCTTCCCGCGCCTGCCGCGCCGCGTCGGCGACCAGCCGCTCGATCTCCTCGCGAACCATGCCCTGGGGCATCTGCTGCCTCTTTCAAGTTAAGTCGCGCCTGCCTGCCGTCGAGTCCTTTCGAACGGCAGACACGCGCGAGTCTACGGCGCTATTACAACAGTCGCCTATTATACTCCGACGCGCCCGAACTGGCTAACGCCGCGCCCGGCCCGGCGCCGCGTCCGCGTCTTCCGTCGATTCGCGCTCCTCGTCGCGCTCCCACAGCGGCTCCAGGACGATCCACTGGCCGGGGTCCTTCCGCAGGCAGCGCTCCATAGCCCCGACGATCTTCAGCGTGCTCGTCCGAACGTCCTCTTCGTGATTGCCCGTCGAGGCCGGCTCGAACGGCGGCTCACAGAAGATGTCGAATCGATCGCCGTCAGTCCGGCGGCAGAACATCGGAATGATTAGCGCGCCGGTGCGCAGCGCCAGCTCCGCCGCGCCGGTGGGAACCCGCGTCTCCTCGCCGAAGAACGGGAGCATCATCCCGGTGTTCTGGATATCGCGGTCGCAGAGAAGCGGCACGACGCCGCCGTCGCGCAGCCAGCGCAGCGCCTCGCGCAGCGACACCAGGCTGAGCGGCCTGAACGCCAGCCCATGCGCCGCCCGAAGCTTGTGCACCAGGTCGTTGAGACGCTGCGGCTGCAACGGCTCCGTCAAAGCGAAGATCTCAATTCCGAAGACGGTTGCGCAGTGAAGCACCATCTCCGGATTGGCGTAGTGCGCGCTCACAACGACGACGCCCCGTCCCGTCGCAATCGCCTGCTTCACCTCCTCGATCCCCGAAACGACGTTGACGCGCTCCTCCAGAAAGCGCTTCATGTCCTGCCGCGGGCTTCGCACCAAGTCGGCGTAATAACGGGCGGCGTTGCGCATCACCCGTCGAGAGGTCGCGCGGATATCAGCGTCACTGACGTCGCTCCCCATGACGTGGCGCATGTTGCTCTGGACGCTCTTTCGCAGCCCGGGGCGCAGGTAGTACATCGACGCGCCGACGCCGTCCGCGATGAAGTAGGCGGCGCCCGTCGGCAGCCAGCTGAGGAGCCTGTAGGAAAGGAGCAGAGCAAAGTACTTGAACATGCCGCCTTAGTCGCTCAGGGCCTCGAAGCGATCGCCGCTTCGGTATGCGCGGCCTTGGGATTGCGGTCCCACATGTCGTGGAAGATGAACCACTGGTTGGGGTCCAGGCGAATCAACCGCTCCAGCGAGGTCATGATCGCCTGCGTCAGGCGGCGGACATCTTCGTCCTCGTCGCCGGACTTCTCGAAATGGAGGTCGAAATCGATGATCGGGCGAATCAGCTTCTCCTCTCCCTTGACGCGCGTTACGACGGCCGGCATCGCACGGGCGCCGGTCTTGAGGGCGAGGCGAGCCGGCCCCACCGGCACCTCCGTCGGCGCGCCGAAGAAGTTGACGCGGACGGTGCCGCCCGGCTCCGGCAGGTCGATGAGCAACGCCAGTATCTCACCGCGATGCAGCGCGCGGATGATGCTGGGCCCAACCTTCTCCATCGGCGTCACCTTCATCCCCAGATGACGGCGCGAACTCTGCACCAGCGTGTTCATCGCCGGATGAGGAAACGTCTCGGCGATGACGTTGACCGGAAAGCCGTAAGCGGCGAGGCCGGCCGCGCCCATGTCCCAGTTGCCGTAGTGCAGCGTGATGAAGATTACGCCCTTCTTCTCGGCCGTGATAGCGCTAATCCTGTCCAGCTCGTCATCGAAGACGATGCGTCGCCGCACCTCCTCCGGCGTCGAGTCGAGGAAGTGGATGAAGTCGATCACGTACTTGCCGAAGTTTCGGAAGGAGCTTCTCGCCGCCAGGCTTATCGCCGCCTCGTCGTCCGTGTCGAGCACGCGCGCCATCGCCGCCTTGAGCGCGCGGCGCTTTCCAAAGAAGAAGAAGTAACAGACATCAGCGATGATGCGAGCGAAGAAGTATCCGACTTCAGGCGGGAGAGGGCGCCCCAGCAGAATGATGAGGCGGAACAGCCAATAAACGATCATCCCTTGCTCTTGGAGATGAACTCCTCCACCAGTGCCCGCGCGCGGTCGTCCGTGTACTGCTTCGGCGGCGACTTCATGAAGTAGGACGATGGTCCCACAAGCGCTCCGGACATCCCACGGTCGAGCGCAAGTTTGCAGCAGCGAATCGCGTCGATGACGACGCCAGCGGAGTTGGGGCTGTCCCACACCTCCAGCTTCAGCTCCAGGTTCAGCGGCACGTTCCCGAACGTCGTCCCCTCCATGCGAATGTGGCACCACTTGCGGTCGAGCAGCCAGGGTATGTAGTCGCTGGGACCGACGTGGATGTTGTCCGCTGGCATCTCGTAGTCGAGCTGCGACGTCACGGAGTTGGTCTTGGAGATCTTCTTCGACTCCAGCCGCTCGCGCTCCAGCATGTTGAGGAAGTCCGTGTTACCGCCGAAGTTGAGCTGGTACATGCGGTCGATGCGGACGCCGCGGTCGCGGAAGAGGCGCGTCAGAACGCGGTGGGTGATCGTCGCGCCGACCTGCGACTTCACGTCGTCGCCAATGACGGGCAGGTTGCGCTCCTTGAAGCGGTTCTGCCAGTAGGGCTCACGCGCGATGAAGACGGGGATGCAGTTGATCAGCCCGCAGCCGGCGGTAAGCACCTGCTCCACGTACCACTTCGTCGCCTCTTCGCTGCCGACGGGCAGGTAGTTCAGGACGACGTGCGTCTCCGTTTCCCGCAGAATGCCCACGATGTCGTCGGTCGGGCCCGGCGCCTTCTTGATGATCTGCGACAGGTACTTGCCCAGCCCGTCGTGGACCATGCCGCGGTGAACGCGCACGCCCGTGTTGGGCACGTCGGCAAACTTGAAGGTGTTGTTCGGCGTCGTGTAAATGGCCTCCGACAGGTCCTTCCCGACCTTGTTAACGTCAATGTCGAAGGCGGCGACGAAGTTCACGTCGCCGATGTGGTAGCCGCCGAGGACAGGGTGCATGATCCCCGGGATCATCTTGTCGGCGGGCGCGTCACGGTAGAAGTGCACGCCCTGGACGAGAGAGGAGGCGCAGTTGCCCACGCCGATGATGGCCACGTTGATCTTTCCCACGTTGCACTCTCCAGGAATCGGGGCCGGCGCGTAGGTCCTTCTCAGCCCATCCCTCGGCAATGCCGCTCCCGGTCGCCGGCAGAGGGGATTGCGGGACGGCTCGCTGCATTCTATCAACAGCGGCCGTTCACCCGCAAGCGAAGAGAAGCAGAAGAACACCGACAAGTGGCAAAGCCGAAGGGCGCGTCAGATGGCCCAGCGGGACCGCGACACCTCGTGGTCTTCTTTCGCCAGCGTCAGGTTGTGGCGCGCCCGACCGACGAGCGCCTCCGCTCCCGGCTCGTGCTCCATTACGGTCGCGACGCCGATAGAGACGCCGATGGGGAACGTCAGCGACCGCCCGTTGAGGACAAGCGCTGCCGGAGAGCCGTTGAGGTACTGCCGCACGCGCTCGCCGAAGGCGTCCGCGCCGTCACGGTCGCAATCGAGGAGCAGGATCGCGAACTCGTCGTCGGCCATTCGCACCGCCACGTCCGAGGCGCGTTTCGCCGAGTCCATGACGTTGGCAACGCGCGCGAGAGCCGCGTCGCCCGCCGCCTCGCCGTAAGTGTGGTCGATCATCCGCAGGCTGTTCACGTCGAGAATGGCGACGGAGAACGCTTCCCCGTAGCGCCTAGACCGCGAGTACTCCTCGCGAAGCCGCAGCCAGAAGTACTGCTCGTCTGGCAGCCCGGTCACAACGTCACGCGTCGCCGGCAGGCCGGTACGGACCAGGCCGTTCCTGGCGCTTCGCAGCCGTAGGAGGGCGGTCGCGCAGACAACGCACACGGCGAAAGCGAGCGGAAAACGCATCGCGGTGAGATAAGAATGAGAATCGGCGCGCTCTGCCAGTCCGGTCAGAAGCGAGGCGCTGACGAGCGCGAGCGCAAGCATCAGGTAGCGCTCCAGCTCGCGCAGCTCCGGCGGCGTGTCGCCGACGGGTGCGACTTTGCTGTGTTGGCGAAGGGGTCGCAGCGAAGGACGGTGCCAGCCAGGGGCTTCCTCCAGATGCGAGGCCTGAGGCACAGGTGATTCTTCGCCCGACATCGTCTGCTGCTCCATCGGCTGCTTCATCGACCGAACGTTTCCAGGTGTGGTTATCCAGTAGATCATCGGCCGATTCCGCCCGACCTGATGAGCCGCGAGCGACGCCGAGGCAAGGTGAAAAGGACTGACAGCGAAAAGAAACGCGTCCTGTTAGCACTGGTGGTGATGCCATCCGGGGGCCGCTCGGGTTGCCGAGCGGCCCGCGCCTACCAACGGCGGCTCGTCGTTCGACCCGCAATCGGCGCGTATCTCGACCTTATCTCCTCGTCGCTTCCGCCGAACACGACGACATAGTCGAGAAACCCCTCCGCGACGCGGAAAGAGACCGTTCTCGGCGAAGCGGACCCGAGCTCGAAATCAGCGCTAGCGTGGTCGAGGACCACGCTGTAGCCGCGGCTGCTCGCGTAGGCCGGCCGGTTCGTCTCGATCGCGAGGCGCTCAAGATGCTCGTTCGACTCCACCTCGAAGCTTTCGTGGAAGGCGACGCCACCCGCCGCATCTTGCGAATAGCCCAGCGGTAGCGAGACCAGCCGCGTCGGAGTCACATCGCCGATCTGCTCCACCAGCAGCTTTCGCCCCTCAAGGCCGAAGACGCCGTAATGGAACGGCCGTCGCACCACCCTCAGCTCCAGCGACTCGCTGCGCACCACGATGAGCCCATCCCGCGGCGCAATGCTCACGCCCTCCAGTCCCTCCAACCGGCTGACGCGAAGCGCGCCGTCAGCGGCTCGCCCGGCAGCGGACGCGAATGCCGCGCGGTGAGACGAAGCGAATGTCCAGCGTCATCGTTTCGCCATCGTTCGTCGCCACGGCAAAGCGCGCGCCGCCCATCACTTGTCGCCAGCGCAGCACGCGGGAGAGGTAGCAATAGCGGCGGGCCGGATCGTGGAAGATCGTCGCAGTTTTCATCGCCGACGCCTCGTTTCGCCCCATTCTAGAGCCGGTTTAGCTTCGAGGGAACGGCAGCGTAGGGAAAGCGCAAGAAAAGCGCTGGCTAAGCGTCAAGCTTCGCCCTCAGACGAAGGTTAGGATGGCCGCAGCAACGGCGATTCGTGGCCGGGGGTTTCGAGGAGACGGTGGGGCGGTCAAGCGGGCGACGCCTGAGTGGGCCGTCGCTCGTTCACAAGTCGAGGCGAAATCCCCGGCCTCTTACTGTCACAATGTAGAGCTTGGAAGCGCCGGCCGCCCGCAGCCGGTCGCGGACGCGGTGCACCAGGGCGTCCACCGCCTCGTCCGAGACGCCGCCCAGCGCCTCCGGCCAGGCGCGATTGATGATGTCGTCACGCAGGCAGAGCTTGCCGGCATTCTCGAACAGACAGGCCAGCAGCGAGTACTGCTCGCGCGAGAGCGGCGGCATCATCTCCCTGCCCTTGACGAAGACCTGCTGCGTCACCCGGTTGACGTACAGCTCCTGCTCCTCGAGCGGCTCCGCTGGTAGCATCGGCAGGCGTTCCGCTCCTGCCGCCACCGGCACCGCTTCCGGCGCCGCCACACGAACGCGACGACGACGCACGAACACGAACGCGACCACGCCCACGGCCGCAGCCGCAGCCAGCGAAGTCGAGAGGACGATGGGCAGCAGCAGGTCTCCGCTGCCTGTTCCGCCGGCGGCTGTGAGGCTCTGGACGGTCAGCGGCTCCGCCGACCACGTCAGGTCGCCGCTCTTTACCGTCAAGGCCACGTTTCCCGCCTCAACGATCGTCCCCTTCGCGCTCGCGACGCCGTCTGTCGTTTCGCTCGCCAGGTCCTGCACGGTGCCGTCGGGAAGGGTCAGCATAAAGTCCACCGCGGTGCCGTTGGGCACGCGATGCCCGTTCTTCGCCTGCAGCGGCGCCGTAAGCGCTATCGTGAACGGCTCGCCGACAAGCGGCGGCGACGGGTCGACGCTGATCGTCGGCGTTTGATTGGGGTCGGCGGTGACGGCGTCGCTGAGATCGTTCACCACGTAGCCCTCGTAGATGTAGTCGACGGGCAGCTTGCCGCTGGTCACGCCGTCGCGCAGAATCGTCGGATCCTGGAACAGGACCTTCAACGTCGCCTTCAGAGAAGGCTCGATCTTGCTGTAGGCCGCGACGAACAGATTCACGTTGCGCAGCTCGCCGGAGTCGAGGTGGTACGGCGAATTGTAGGCGAAAACGACGACTTTCTTGGTGCGCAGGTCGAACATCGCCGGGCCGCTGCGCAGGAAGTCCTTCACCACGCTCGACGAGGGATAGTTGGGGTCCGGCTCCAGGAACGCGAAGACGATCCAGCCCGCGTCCTCCACCGCCTTCTTCACGGCCGGATCCCCCTTGTTCTGCAGCACCGCGCCGAGCTGGCTGAAGCTGATCGTGTTCAAGTTCGCCGCCGGCACGCGGTCCGGGAACATCGACTCGGTCAGGCTTGCCAGCTTGCCGCGCGGCCAGGGCGGTGGGTAAGCCGTATCGCTGCCGGCAGAGCAGTCGTCGTCATCCCAGCACTCGACGAACAGAATATGGTCGGAGGCGCCCGGCACGGGCATCTGCCCCTGAAGGTCCTCCACCGTCGTCGGCCGGATCAGCGTCAGCGCGTCCTCGGCTATCAACGTCACCGTCGCCAGACTGTCCGGCTGGCCGACCTTGCCCTGGTAGTCCGGCGTCTTCGTTATCGTTGCCGTGTCGAAGCCGCCGTAGAGCCGGTATTTCAGCGTCAGGACGCGCTGGGCAGCGTCGTCGATGCGCGCTTTCACGGCGGGATCGGCGTTGTAGCGAGCGACCAGGTAGTCGACGGTCGCGCCCAGCTCCTCCCACTGCCAGGGGCGGATCAGCGGCAGCACGTCGTTGCCGCCCATCAGCGCCTCCAGCGCCAGCTCCTGCTGCGGGTACGTGCCGAACTTCTCCTGCGCGTACGCTTCCACCGCGCCGGTCGCCAGGTCGTCCGCGACGGTCACGCCACCCGCCTGCCGCCAGGCCGCGAAGTTCGGCAGCCCGAAGAAGGACTGCATGCAGGTGGGGCTGAAGCCCACCGGCGTCCCGGCGTCGCAGCCCGCCACCTCCGAGTAGCTGAGGTGCGAGATCATGATGCCGTCGGCGGTCCCCCTGTCGCCGGGCTGGCCCTGCGATACGTCGGCGAAGGGAAGCAGGTCGACCTTGGCGAGCATGTCCAGCGTCTTCCCGACCACAACCGGCACGTCGACGGATTCGACGGAGCGCGTGCTTTCGCCGTGCCCGGGGAAGTGCTTGGCGACCGCCGCCAGCTTGCCGCCGCTGCATTGCTGCATGCCGCTCACGTAAGCCTCGCCCATCTCGCCGACCCAGTTGGGATCGCCGCCGAACACGCGGATCCCCTGGTCGCCGGCGCCGCCCGAGCGCGGCAAATCCAGCACGTCGAGGTCGGGACCGAACAGCATGTTGACGCCGACAGCCGACAGCTCCTGCCCGACGATGCAGCCGACCTTCTCCGCCTGCGCCGGGTCGAACGTGGCGCCGATGGTCATGTTGCTGGGGATCGGCGTGAAGCGGTTCAGCAGCCGCGTCGTCGGGCGGTCGTCGCCCTCGTGATCGATGCTCACGAACAGCGGCAGGCAGTACGAGACGCCATCGACGCTGACGGTCTCAGAGGAGCAGGCGGCCTTCTGCAGGTCGCTCGTCAGCGTGGCGACCTGGGCCGGCGTGTCGGGGTTAGGGTCGGCGGGAAAGCCGCAGCCCTGCTGGTCATAGTTGGTGCCGTTGAAAATGTTGCACGTCGCCTGGCTGAGATAGACGCCGCCGATCTGGTTATCCTTGATGAACTGCTGCACATCCGGCGTCACCTCGTCGCCCTGGAAGCCGCTGATGAAGAGCTGGTCGACCTTTTGCCGCGGCGTCATCGCGGCGAGGACTTTTGCAACAACGTCCGTTGCTCCCGGCGTCTGGGCGCCAGCGCGTGCCAGTGCGCCCGGCGCCTTAAGGAACACGCCGCAGAGAAGAAGCGCTAATAGGAGTCGTCGGCGAGCCATGCTGGGAAGAATATACAATGTGGGAGCGCTGATGCATAGAGGTCTCAGGAACTATCAGGAGACGGCCCAGCCTCTGGCCCGCTCCACCGCCCGCTTCCAGCCCGCGTACATCTCCTCCCGCCGCGAGGCGTCCATCTGCGGCTCGAACACGCGGTCGGCGCTCCAGAGCCGCGCCAGCTCGTCGCAGTCGGACCAGACGCCGACGCCCAGCCCGGCCAGAAACGCCGCGCCCAGCGCCGTCGTCTCCAGCACCGCCGACCGAACGACGGGACGTCCCAGAATATCCGCCTGAATCTGCATCAGCAGATTGTTGCGCGCGGCGCCGCCGTCGACGCGCAGCTCCGGAATGCTGATGCCCGACTCTCGCTCCATCGCCTCCACCACGTCGCGGGATTGAAAACCCATCGCGTCCAGCGTCGCCCGAGCGATATGGGCTGCAGTCGTTCCGCGCGTCATGCCGACGATGGTCCCGCGGGCGTACTGGTCCCAGTAGGGCGCGCCCATCCCAACGAATGCTGGCACCAGGTAGACGCCGTCGCTCGACTCGACGCTGGAAGCGAGCGATTCCACCTCGCTTGACCGCCCGATAATGCCGAGGCCGTCCCGCAGCCAGGCCACCGCCGCGCCGGTAACGAAGATGCTTCCCTCCAGCGCATACGCGAGCTTGCCGCTGATCTGCGAAGCGACAGTGGCCAGCATAGTCTCCGAGGGCGTAACGTGGTCGCCCGTATGCGTCAGAACGAACGAGCCCGTGCCGTAGGTATTCTTCGTCATGCCGGGATCGAAGCAGCCCTGGCCGAAAAGCGATGCCTGCTGATCGCCGGCAATCCCGGCCACCGGCGCCTCGATGCCAAGCAGCGCCTTATTCGCCGTGCCGACGATGCCGCTGGACGGCCGGACCTCCGGCAGGACGGCCGCAGAGATGTCGAGCAGGCGCAGGAGGTCGTCATCCCAGGCGCCGCGACGCAGGTCATAGAGCATTGTCCGAGACGCGTTCGTGGCGTCGGTCACGTGGACGCGGCCGCCGGTAAGGCGATAGATAAGCCAGCTATCGACCGTGCCGAAGGCCAGCTCGCCGCGCTCCGCCTTCTTTCGCGCCCCATCGACGTTGTCCAGCAGCCAGCGCAGCTTCGTCCCCGAGAAGTAGGCGTCGAGGACCAGCCCCGTGCGCTCCCGGACGAAAGGTTCGAGGCCCTGGGCGCGCATCTCGTCGCACAGCCCGGCCGTGCGGCGGCACTGCCAGACGATGGCGTTGTAGATCGGCCGGCCCGTGGCGCGCTCCCAGACGATCGTCGTCTCCCGCTGGTTCGTGATGCCAATCGCCGCCACGTCGGACGCGTCGATGCCCGCCTGAGACGCCTTGCGAAGCGCATCCTGGGCGGCCAGAAGCTGCGACGACCAGATCTGCTCCGGGTCGTGCTCCACCCAGCCGCTCTGCGGATAGATCTGACGGAAGGGATGAGCGGCTTCGACGACCGGCTTCCCCGCTTCGTCGAACAGCACCGCGCGGGAGCTGGAAGTCCCCTGGTCAAGCGAAAGGATGTAGCGTGACATGAGCTGCTCCTGGCGCTTTTCGACAGTATAGAGTCAAGGCCGCATGGGAGCCAGGCATGGGCCGACGCCGACGCTTGGAGTATCATCCAGAGCAGAGGCGCAGGATGCCCGCATTCCGAAGGACGAAGATCGTCGTCACCCTGGGCCCGGCAACCGACCGCGGCGAGACGCTGCGCCACCTCATCGAAGCCGGCGCCGACGTCGCCCGCCTCAACTTCTCCCACGACAATAGCGACTCCCATGCCGCCCGCATCGCGAGCATCCGCCAACTGGCCGGCGAGACCGGGCGGGTCGTCGCCGTCATGCAGGACCTGCAGGGCCCGCGCATCCGGACCGGCCCCCTCGTCGATGGGCACGCCGTCATGTTGCGCGAAGGCGCGTCGCTAATCCTGACGACTCAGCCGGTCGCCGGCACAGCCGAGCGCGTCTCGACGAACTTCGCGCAGTTGCCGCAGGCCGTGGCCGCCGGCGACCGCGTCCTCATCAACGACGGCCTCCTCGAGCTGCGCGTCGAGCGCGTAGCCGGCGACGATGTGCGCTGCACGGTCGTTCACGGCGGCAGACTGGCCGAGCACAAAGGCATAAACCTGCCACAGGCGCGCATCGCCATCGCCGGGCTGACGGACAAGGATCGCGACGACCTCCGCTTCGGGCTGTCGAAGGGTGTGGACATGGTCGCGCTCAGCTTCGTCTCCGGACCGGAGGATGCCCGCGAAGCGCGCCGGATAATCAACGATAGCGGTCAGCGGGTTCCCCTGCTCGCGAAGATCGAGCGGCCGCAGGCGCTGGAGCGGCTAGACGCCGTGCTCCGCGCTTTCGACGGTGTGATGGTCGCCCGCGGCGACCTGGCGATCGAGGTGTCGGCGGAGGTGGTGCCGGTCGCCCAGAAGCGCATCATCGAGCGGGCGAACTACTTCGGCAAGCCCGTCATCACCGCCACGCAGATGCTCGAATCAATGACTCGCAATCCTTCGCCCACGCGCGCCGAGGCCTCGGACGTCGCGAACGCCGTTCTCGACGGCACGGACGCGGTGATGCTTAGCGGGGAGACGGCGGTCGGCAAGTACCCCGTCCAGTCGGTGGAGGCGATGGACCGCATCATCTGTGAGGCGGAGACCCTGGCAATGCCCGTCGTCTCCACGGGCGTAAGGTATCGCCGCACCCACGCCCACGCCGTATGCGACGCTGCCGTCACGCTCGTTCGCGACATCGAGGCAAGCGCACTGGCGGCGCATACGCGCTCCGGCCGTACGGCGCAGATCCTCTCCAAGCTGCGCCCGCCGTCGCCCATCTTCGCTCTGACCGAACGCGAGCCGATAGCGCGCAGGCTGGCCCTCTGGCGCGGAGTCGTGCCGCTGGTGATCAAGCGGCGCAATCGCGGCGAGGAGATGTTCAACTGCATCGCCCGCGAGCTCGGGGTGCGGCGGGTTGTCGAAGACGGCGGCATCGCGGTCGTCGTAGGCACGGCGCCGCAAGGGCCACCTGGCCACACCAACTTCATCCGCCTCCTGCATGTCGGCAGCAGCCGCTAGACAAGAATCAGCTTTCGCTTCGGAAACGCCACTGCCCCTCTGCACACGTCGTCCGTTTGGCCGATTATTCAGTGGAAGCCGTCGTAACCTGATGTAGGGGAGGTCTTTAGACCTCCCGGTCGAACCCGTGAGGAAAAGGTCTGTGGCGGAAGGTCTGTAGACCTCCCGTAAACCCATGAAGAAAGCTGAAGCCTACAAAGTCCTCAACATCCAGCCACCCGCCGGCCGGCGTCAGGTCGAGAAGGCTTACTGGGAGCAGGCGCACGAGTGCCGCGACGACTCCGAGCAGAAGCCGAACGCGCGCGAGCGGCTGCTGGAGCTCAACGAAGCATATTCGATCCTGACGAATCGGGAGCGGCTGGCCCCGCTGGAGCTCGTCGAGGAGCAGCCGCAGCAGCAGCAACGGGAATACCAACACGAGGCCCAGCAGAACCTCTGGCTTGTCGCCTGGGAAGGGCTCGTGTCCTGGGTGCGAGCGTTCGTCAAGAGCACCGCCGCGCGCTGGCCGGAACGAGGCTCGGAGATCGCCGCCCTTACAGTTTGCCTGCTCGGCCTGGCGATACTGGCGATCATTCACGCCGCCATTCCATCGACGCTGCTGGTCCTGGCGGCCGGTCTCGTCATCATCCGCGCGCCCTGGCGACGCTAGGCGGCGAAGAAGCGACCCCAACGTCGCTCCCGTCGCAAGACGGCGGCGGCGATGAAGTACACACCCGAGACCACAAGCGAGCCCAAAAGCGCCGCCACGAACCCATCGACGTGAAAGCCGATGCTCAGCTTTCCGGATATCCATGCCGTGAAGGCGAACACCAGCGCGTTGATCACGATGGTGAAGAGGCCCAGCGTTAATACCTCCAGCGGGCAGGTCAGCAGGATCAGCAGCGGGCGCAAAACCGCCCGCACCACCATGAAGATCGCCGCCGCCGGCAACAGCGCCTGCCAGCCATCGATGTCCACGCCGCGTACGAGGGCGGCCGCCGCCAGCAGCGCCAGCATCGTCACGCCCCAGCGCACGGCCAGCCGAACGATCCAGGGGACGTCCAATAGCTCCCAGCGCGGCTCCGTCTCTCCCCAGTAACGGACGATGATCATCCGCCTCATGAGCTGAGTATAGCAAAGAGCAGCGCCGGTGCGTCGGCTCTTTCCCACCGCCTTGATGGTGACTCCAGCCTCGGCTACCCTTGGAGAAACCGCCTGAAACAGGGAGACATCTTTGCGTTACGTCCAACGGCAAATGGGCCGGCTGAGCCATGCCGCAGAAGGGCCCAATTACAAGTGGTGGGCCTTCACCGCCGTCTCCATCGGCATCTTCATGTCGACGCTGGACGTCAGCATCGTCAACATCTCGTTGCCGCGCATCATGGCCGGCGTCAACGCCAGCTTCGACGCGATCCAGTGGGTCGTCCTGGCCTACCTGCTGACGATAACCTCGCTTCTACTCGCCTTCGGCCGCCTGGCTGACCTGACGAGCCGCAAGACCATCTACATCGCCGGATTCGCCGTCTTCGTGCTCGGCAACCTGGCCGCCGGCCTCTCTCGCAACATCGGCGATCTGACGGCTGCGCGCGCCTTCGCCGGCATCGGCGGCGCCATGATCCAGGCCAACAGCGTCGCCATCACCGCCGCCGTCTTTCCGCCGGAGCAGCGGGGCACGGCGCTTGGGCTGAACGGCACAATCGTCGCCGCCGGCCTTGTCGCCGGACCGACCATCGGCGGCCTCATCACCGGCGCCTTCGGCTGGCGCTGGGTGTTCTTCATCGCCATCCCGGTCGGGCTGCTGGCTATCCCGTTCGCCCTGGCCGTCATCCAGGAGAAGCACATCTCCACCACGACGCGCCGCCGCGAGCCCTTCGACTGGGCTGGTTCGATCCTGTGGGCCGCATCTCTCTTTTCCCTTGTCTTCGCCCTTAACCAGGGCTCGTCGATGGGCTGGAGCTCGCCCGTTATCGTCTCGATGTTCGTGGCCAGCGGCGTGCTCATCGTCGCCTTCGTCGCCGTCGAGCTCCGTTCGGCTTTCCCGACGATTCAGCTAGGCCTGTTCCGTGTCTGGGGCTTTTCAGCCGGCTCGACCGCGCTCTTCTGCAGCTTCACCAGCCAGCAAATACCGGTCTTCCTGATGCCGTTCTACCTCCAGATCGTTCGCGGCATGAGTCCACAGGGCGCCGGCGTGCTCCTCACCGCTGTCGCGCTGGCGATGGCGCTGGTGGCGCCCGTCAGCGGCCGCCTCTCCGACCGCTACGGCTCGCGCGGGCTTTCCACCGCCGGCCTTCTGATCATTGTCGCCGGCTTCTTCTTCCTCGTTCGCACCACCACCGCCAGCCACAACGACCTTCCGCTTATCGGAACGTTGATCCTGATCGGCCTGGGGCTGGGGCTCTTTCAGTCGCCGAACAACAACTTCATATTCGCCTCCGTCCCGCGGCACCAGTACGGCATCGCCTCCGGCTTCATCGCGACGATCCGTACCGCGGCCAGTTCCGTTGGCGTCGGGATCTGGGGAGCGATGGAGAACGTCCGCGCTCACGCGCCACGGCCTCACCAGCAACCTGGAGGCAGCCGCTTTCAACCCGGCCCTTTCGGGCAAAGTGACGCCCGTCTTCATCGACGGCCTCCACGCTGCAATCTACGCGGCGATAGCGGTGCTCCTGGTCGGCGTCGTATTCTCCGCATTACGCGGACCGAAGCCGTCGCAGCAGCAACTAGGAGCGCCGACCAGCCAATCGAACCGGCCGGAAGAGCGAAATGTCCGTTGAGCAATCGATAGGGGTGATCTTCAGCGCCGGCATACTGGCCGGGCTGCTCGGCTCGATGACCGGCCTGGGCGGCGGCGCCCTCATCGTGCCCCTGCTGACCATCGGCTTCGGCCTCGACATTCGCGTCGCCGTCGGCGCCAGCATCGTCTCGATCATCGCCACCTCCAGCGGCGCCGCCGCCGCCTACGTCCGCGACCACCTGACGAACATTCGAATCGGCATGCTCCTGGAACTCGGAACCACGCTCGGCGGGCTCAGCGGCGCCTATTTGACGACGTATCTTCCGAGCGGTGCCCTCTTCGTCATGTTCGGCGCTGTCCTGCTCGTATCCGTTCTGCCCACGGCGCGACGGCTGGGCGAGGAGCTGCCTGTCGGCGTCGTCAACGACCGCCTGGCGGGAGTCCTGAAGCTGGCCGCCAGCTATCCCGATCGGGTGGTCGGCTCAGAGATCGCCTACCAGGTGCGGGGCGTGCCCGCCGGCTTCTCCATGATGTACTTTGCCGGTGTCTTCTCCGGGCTGCTCGGCATCGGCGCCGGCGCGCTCAAGGTGCTGGCCATGGACACCTTCATGCGTCTGCCGATGAAGGTTTCGACGGCGACGAGCAATTTCATGATCGGCGTCACGGCGGCGGCCAGCGCCGGCGTCTACTTCTGGCGCGGCAACGTCGTGCCGGCGGTCGCGGCGCCCGTGGCCCTGGGCGTGCTCATCGGCGCCTCGGCCGGGGCGCAGGCGCTCCTGCGTTTTCCCAACATCGCGGTGCGCCTGATATTCATCCCCGTGTTGCTGGCCGTCGGCATCGAGATGCTCTTGCGCGGCTTGGGGGTGGCGTAGATGAATGACCTGTCGGCGACTCCCAGGCGCTACGGCGGACAGCCGATGGAGGTGTGGATAAGCCGCGTTCTTCTCTTCGGCGTCCTGCTGGCGACCGCGATAACCTTCGCCGGGCTGGCGCTCTTCCTGGCGAAGGGCGGCGGCAGCGGCCAGTCGCTGAGCAGCCTCGTCGACCAGCAGCAGATGGCAGTGAAGCTCGGCTCGATCCTGCACGGCGTCGCCCGCGCCGACGCTAAGTCCCTCATCCGGCTGGGGCTGCTCGCCCTGATCCTCACGCCGATCGCCCGCGTCGCGATGAGCCTCCTGCTCTTCCTGCGCGAAGGCGACCGCCTCTTCGCGCTGATCACCGCCGCCGTCCTTTGCATATTGCTCGGCGGGCTGATCAGCAGCGCTCTCACCTAGCCCCACTGACTAACGCCGTCAGGGTGTCGCCGGCTGCACCAGCACGTCCAGATGGCCCTTCATCTTCAGAAGCAGCGGCCGAAGATCGGCTCCGACGACGCAGGAATGGAAAACGGGGATGGACAGGGCTTCCTTGCCCTGACTACGGCTTTTTGTCAAGTCCTTGTAAGCCGCGCTGCCGCTTCTCCGCGAAGTCGATGCGTTCCCGCTCCCCACATCGTCTTCGGCACGACCATCCCTGTCTTACCTGAGCGAACGGCCATCGACTCCCAGCGAGACCGTCGCGGCGACGGCGGCAAGCTCTATCCCCTCGGTCCGGGACGCCTTCCCCGAATCGTCTTCCCTCGTACAATACCGCCTCGATGTGAAGGATTCGTGAACGCGAGCGGCCGGAACGTAAACAGCGCGTGAAGAGCGCCGCCGTCGCGAACTCATAATTAGCAGAATTTGCTTTCGGAGGGGCCGTCGTAGTCAAGCCATGCGTCGATTGGGCCGATACTTCATAGGACTGGGGCCTCCGCGGTGGAACTCGCGCCTTCGCGACGCGAGAACGGCTTCGTTTGTATCGGAATGTGCGGAACCCAAGGCGGCAGTGGAAGGGGCGGTATGAAAGGAGAACAGTCCAATGCGGAGGACCATTTCACGCGTTTGTTTGATTGCCGGAGTGATACTCACCCTCACGCTCGTCGCCTGCGGCGGGAGCGAGGCGAAGAGTCCGAGCTCGGTAACGCCCTCGGACAGGGCCGCGCCGCCGGACCAGCAGGTCCTCGTCGTCCAGAGCAGCGAGCCCGAGTACCTCGATCCGCAGCGCTCCGACTCCGAGGGTGACGTCGCCATAGAGCGCATGCTCTTCCGCGGCCTCTATGAGCTCCAGCTCGACGCCAACAACAACGTGGTTGCCGTTCCGGCGCTTGCCGACGGCGAGCCCCAGGTGAACGGCAACGTCTACACAGTGACCCTGAAGGACGGCCTCCAGTGGTCGGACGGCCAGCCCCTGACCGCGCACGACTTCGAGTACAGCCTCAAGCGCGAGTGCAGCTCCGACCTGGCAGGACCGTACGAATACGTGCTCGGCGCCGGAATGCTCGATATCGTCGGCTGCGACGACTACTTCAACGGCAACGCTACCGCCGATTCAGTAGGCGTGAAAGCGCTAGACGACAAGACCCTGCAGATTACCCTGACGGCACCGAAGCCCACCTTCACGACCATCATGTCCCTGTGGCCTACCGTTCCCCTTCGCCAGGACATCATCCAGAAGTACGGCGACGCCTGGACCGACCCGGCGAACATCGTCGTCGACGGGCCCTACAAGCTCAGCGATCTGGTCGCGAAAGACCACGCGACGCTGGCGCCGAACCCGAACTGGGCGCTGGACCCGAAGCCGCAGCTTCAAACGCTTACCATCAAGTTCGTCGACGACGAGGAGGTGGCCTTCCGCGCCTTCCAAACCGGCGAGCTGGACATGACGCAGGTGAGCGCCAACAACGTCTCCACCATCCAGGGCGATTCGACGCTGAAGCCGGAGTTCCTGCAAATCGGCTCGCTCCGAATGCGCGCCGTCGAGATGCTGATGACTAACCCCGTGCTCGCCAAGCCGGAGGTGCGCCTGGCGCTCTCCCGCGCCATCGACCGCGACTCGCTGGTGAGCGTCGTCTACAGCGGCGCCTACCTGCCCGCGACGTACTGGCTGGCGCAGGGCCTTCCCGGCTACCAGGGCAACGACCCATTCCAGAGCGTGATCGGCTACGACCCCGACGCAGCGAAACAGGCGCTCGCCGACGCCGGCTACCCCAACGGCCAGGGCTTCCCCAAGCTGACCATCACGGTGAGCGACGACCCGACCATGAGGGCCGAGGCCGAGTTCCTCCAGCAGGCCTGGAAACAGGCCCTCGGCATCGACACGGAGATCCAGGCGGTAGACCGCGCCACCGCCGGCCAAATCTACAACTCGCAGAGCTTCGACCTGTTCCTCGGCGGCTGGCAGAACGATTACCCCGATCCTGAGAACTCGCTCATCGGCGTCTTCAACACCGACGGCACCAATAACCAGCACGCCTGCAGCGACCCGCAGATCGACGCCAAGCTGGCGGCCGCCGGCACGGAAACCGATAACGCGACCAGGATCGCCGACCTGTCGCAGGCGGAGACGCTGGTCGTGACCAACCTCTGCGGCGTTATCCCGCTCTGGCAGGGCGCGGTGCTCTACCTGGTCGATTCGAAAGTCGGCGGCGTCCGACCCAACGGCGCCATTGACGCTGCCATGCCCGGCAACTGGTGCCCGGAGTGCTGGTTCATCAAGGCGCAGTAGGATGCCGTAAGCAAGGATGAGGCGTGAGCCCGGACGGAGCCACGCCGGCTTAAGATGGTCGGCTATATCGTCAGGAGGATTCTCCAGATCATCCCGGTCCTCTGGGCCGTGGCCACGATCACCTTCCTCCTGATGCACCTTGTCCCCGGCGGCCCGTTCACCCAGGACAAGGCCCTGCCCGCCAACATCGCCGAAGCGATCAACCGCCGCTACCACCTCGACCAGCCGCTCTGGAAGCAGTACCTGCTCTATCTCTGGAACCTGCTCCACCTCGACCTGGGGATATCGTTCAGCGGCGACCGCGACGTGTCGCAGCTCATCCGCGACGGCTTCTTCGTCACGGCGCAGCTCGGCGTACTGGCGTTCATCGTTGCGGCGGTCGTCGGCGTCAGCCTCGGCGTGCTGTCGGCGCTGAACCACAACGGCGTCCTCGACTACGTCGGCGTCTTCTTCGCGACCGCCGGCGCCGCCCTGCCGAGCTTCGTCCTGGCGTCGTTCCTGGTCGTAATCTTCGGCGTGAAGCTCGGCTGGTTCGGTATTCTCGGCTGGGGCGGTCCGCTCCAGTTCAGCCATACGCTCGACCCCTCGGCCTGGGACTGGCGAAAGCTGGTGCTGCCCGTGCTTGCCCTTAGCGTGCTACCGGCCGCGTTCATCGCCCGCGTCACGCGCGCCAGCATGCTCGAGACGCTAAACCAGGACTACATGCGCACCGCGCAGGCGAAAGGGCTCTCACGGCTGACCGTCGTCTGGCGTCACGGCCTCAAGAACGCGATGGTCCCCGTCCTGACGGTGATGGGGCCATGCGCGGCGATGCTGGTCACCGGCTCGTTCATCATCGAGCGCGTCTTCTCGATTCCCGGCGTCGGCCGCGCCTTCGTCGACGCCGTGGAGGGCCGCGACTACGGCATGATCATGGGAACGACGCTCTTCTACGCCGCCGTCATCGCCATCGCCAACCTTATCGTGGACCTGCTCTACGCGGCCGTTGACCCGCGCATTCGCTACGGGTAAGAGCATGCAAGAAGTTGCCTACGGAATCGGAATGTTCGAGAGCGACGACTCGCCGTCGCCGGCCCGCGGCCTCTGGAGCGACGCGTTTCGCGCGTTGCGCCGCAATCGCATGGCGATGGCCGCCGCCGTCATCCTCCTGCTGCTGGCGCTCCTCTCAGCGACGACCGCTTTCACCGAGGCCATCGCCCGCTACAACTACGCCGACCAGTTCCACCAGCACGTCATGGAAGGTCCGTCCTGGTCGCACTTCTTCGGCACCGACTACCTGGGCCGCGACAACTGGAGCCGCCTGCTTACCGGCATCTCGATCTCGCTGGAGATCGGCGTCGGCGCGCAGCTAATCGTCCTCGTGATCGGCGTCGCAATAGGCGTCGCGGCGGCGCTTGGCGGCCGCTTCGGCGACAGCGTCCTCATGCGCCTGACCAACGTCACCTACGCCTTCCCCGACCTGCTGTTCATAATTCTGTTGCGCTCGGTCCTCCTGGGACGCCACATGCCGGTACTGGGCGAGCCGCGACTGCAGGTGATGCTGGCGATTGCGCTGGTGAACTGGACAACGATTGCCCGCCTGGTGCGCGGGCAGATGCTATCGCTGGCGGAGCGGGAGTACGTCACAGCGGCGAGAACGCTGGGAGCGAGCAACTGGCGCATCGTCACCCGGCACATGCTGCCGAACACGCTGGGGCCGGTAACCGTCGCCTTCGCCTTCGGCATCCCCTTCGCCATCTTCGCCGAGGCGGCGCTGGGCTTCCTGGGACTTGGCGTGCCCGCGCCGATGCCCAGCCTGGGCAGCCTGGTGACCGACGGCTACAATCATATGGCGAACGTCTGGATCCTGGTCTTCCCAGCGGGCGCCATCGCCCTGCTGATGCTCTGCTTCACGTTCCTCGGCGACGGCCTCCGCGACGCCCTCGACCCCCGCCACCGCTAGCCGAGCGATCGTCAAGGTCTCACCACCGGATGTGTCTGTTGAAGGGCACGGCGGTGAGCGCTAGCACAATTCGTAAAGTCGCATAAGGTCCTCGAAGCTGCGCAGCGCCCTTATTGTATGGGCAGGGACGGATGCATGCCGGGGGGCTTGTCCAGTCGGCGCAGCCAGCCTATGGTCGTGCCTCGTAGAAAGCGTGCGGAGGGTGAGGCAGGTCCAACCGCCGGAAGCGCGTGAACCCTGCCGCGCTCACGAGTTCGCGCATGGCCGGCTCGGGGAGGCCGAGAGTTCCGAGTCCGGCGCCGCCCGGTTCAGACAGCCCTGAGGACATGCAGACGAGAACGGATATCGCGTATAACGCGGGTGCCAGTGGGTTCCTCAGATTCTCCTCAAAGGTGGGCGCGCTGCTGATATCGAGGATGAACCAGGTGCCGTCGGGATCCAAGGCGCTGCGGATGGCGGCTGCCGCCTCTGCGGGTCGCGTCATGTCATGGAGACAGTCGAATGTAGTGACCAGGTCGAAGTTTCCCTCCGCCGGGAGGGGCTCCGGGGCCGCGTTGTGAAAGACAACACCCTCCAGTCTGGCTTCTTTCCGGTTCGCCTCGGCGCGGCGCAGCGCGTGCTCCGATGTGTCATAGCCGTGGAATTCTGACCGGGGGAAGGCTTTAGCGAGCTCGATGAGGGCTATGCCGGTGCCGCACCCCACGTCGGCGACCCGACCGCCTGCCCTCAGCTTGTCCACCACCCCGTCGAGCATCGGCAACGCGGTAGGCACGAGCTGTTGACGGTACCAGTTGCGCAGTGTCTGCTCTGAGAAATTCGCCATCTCGGGGCCACCGTCATCCCAGGTCAGGCCGAGGCCGGTGCGGAAGGCCTCCGGCAGTCGCTGCGCTCCATCCATGCTGAGCGGCAAGGAATCGAAGCTGGGGCCCAGGAACAGCGCGTGGTCCTCGTCGGCGAGGAGAAGCGTGGCCGCCGGCGAGAGCTCGAACCGATAATCGTCGCGATAGTAGACCACGCCGGCCGCCGCCTGTCCTCGCAGCCACTCGCGCAGCCACCGCTCGTGGAGTCCGGTGTGACTCGCGAGTTCATCGCTGGTGGCGGGCCCGGTATCCTTGAGCGCCCGGTACAGCCCGAGCCTGAGCCCGACGAGAATCATGATGGACACGTGGGCGCCGACCATCAGCCCCACCAGGCGTTCTATTGACGCTCGGCCCTCATCGGGAACAGGCGCTTGGCCCGTTGTCATGGCGTATTCCCCCTTAACGCGCCAGCGCTGGCGGGCCTCTAGGCGCCGACTAACCCGTCGCCTCCGCACGCACCAAACCGTTCCGGAGGCCGCAACGCCGCGAGGGGAATCGCCAGAACCGTGCCCGCGCCTTGCCCAAGCGCGCTTCGATAAGGAGGCCGTTGCTCTCGCTCTCCCCTTCTCCTTCGATGGGTCATCCGAACGCCTTCAGCCTTTGAAGTGCTATTGCCCTGCTAACTGCGATCACACGAGTAGCGCAGATGCCGGCCGAACAGGCGGCGTTGCAAGCCCACAAGCAGACAGGTGCTCAGGTTGGAATCAAAACACAAACGGTGCAGCGCAGAAATCAGGCGACAGTATGATCCTGGGTGGCAACAGCCCACCAGCCGTCGCTCACCCGTTGAGGGGGCGAATGGAGAGTATCATCGGGGAAACCGTTTGTCAAGAGTGTTTAGCCGGCTGAATTCCGAAGACTGAGAGGCCGTCCCAGCCAGCCCAGGCGGCGGTCATCGGGGCTAGCGCACAAGTCCGAAACGCCGGCTGCAGGCCCGCCCGTGCATTCGCGGCCTCAGCCGATCAAGCGCGTGCCACCTCCAGCAGCGCCGGCCTTCGACAGCAGTAGGCAAGCTCCGGCCCCGGCGACGGCAGGCTCTCCATCTCGGTCGTCGAGTCCATCGGAGCGGCTTCCGGCACTATCCGCACGTCCGGCGGCCGGCCCAGCGCATCCACCGCCTCGTCCGCGATCTTCGACCGCGCCACCAGCACCACGTCGCGACCGCTGTTCCACGCCTCGACCGCCTCCTGACAGATGCCGCCGCCCGCCAGCTCCAGCGGCCCGAACTCGTCGATGACGATGAGGTCGAAGGGCTGACGCACCGCCCGCTCCAGCGCCGCCCGCGCCAGGTCCAACCCCGGACGCAGGATTGCAGTGCGCCGCGCCCGGCGGCCCCGCCGCGCCGGACCAATCCTCCGCGCAATCGGCACGCTTTCGTCCGTTGCCAGGTCAACCGCATCGGCGCCGATGCGATCGCCCTTCTGGTGGACCGCCGGAGCCAGCACGCCGCCAACCTTGAGGCCGCTTCGTCGCGCCGAGTCCGCCATCCTGCGACAGAAGCTCGTCTTGCCGCAGCCTGATTCGCCCGTTACCAGTATCCTCATCGCACCCACCCTCTACCGTTATTCCCGCCGTCCCGGCGAGCCTGGGACTCTTCCAATCCAGGAAGACTACTGGCAGTTTACCGAGATTAGGTGCACTTCGCGTGAAAGAGAGCCTTGTTCGCATGAAGGAAGCATGAAACAAGGCCAGCAGCACCTCTTTTCGACGCCCTCCGGCCCTTCACGACGTATCAATGCGGCGTCGGCCCGCTTCACGCGCGCTTCACTTTCGAGAGGTAGCCTTAAGCGTGGAGATGCTGCCGCCTGACGCCGTCTCCTGAAGCCAGGGAGGAATGAAAGATGACGGGGAGAAGACTGGATGGATTGCGAGTAGCCATTCTGGTTACTGACGATTTCGAGCGAGTGGAGCTCATGGAGCCGCGGCGGGCGCTGGAAGAAGAAGGCGCGGAGACCCTGATCATCGCGCCGAGGTCAGGGAAAGTGCAGTCCATGAATCACAACGAGAAGGCGCAGGCCTTCAACGTCGACCTGACGCTCGCCGAGGCGAACCCGGACTACTTCGACGCCGTCCTACTGCCGGGAGGTGTCATCAACGCCGACGCGCTGCGACTCAACGCGAAGGCCCAGGAGTTCGTGCGACGCATCGATGACGCGGGCAAGCCGATCGCGGTGATCTGCCACGGGCCCTGGCTGCTCGTCTCGGCCGGTCTCGTCCGCGGCCGAACGCTGACGAGCTGGCCATCGCTTCAGGACGACATTCGCAACGCCGGCGGCACCTGGGTCGACAGCGAACTCGTGCTCTATCGCAACTGGGTGAGCAGCCGCGGACCGCGCGACCTGCCAGCGTTCAACCGCGAGGCGATCTCGCTCTTTTCGCAGCCGATTGGCCGGCGGCGCGCCGCCTGACCCCGAAGCGCGACTCAATTGCGGCAAGGGTCGCTGCGACGCAGACGCCGCCGATCTGCGGAGCAACGGCAGCTACGCGGACTGAGGCTCTCGCCGCGACGGGGAAGGGTCGCCTACGTATGCTGCTCCGCCACCTGTGCGCTCATCTGCCGCCATGCCTCCCGCGCTTCCTCCACCGACCCCTCGTCCTCGATCGTCGACACGTCGCCCGGGTCGCGGCCGGACACCACCGCCTTCAGCACGCGGCGCATGATCTTGCCGCTGCGCGTCTTCGGCAGCATCTCCACGAAGTTCAGGTCGCCGACGACGACGAGCGCTCCCAGTTGCTGGCGCACCGTCGCCAGCAGCTCCTTCCGCAGCTCCTCCGACGGCTGCTGCCCCTGCTTCAGCACCACGAACGCCGAGATCACCTCGCCGCGCAGCTCGTCCGGGCGGCCCGTCACGCCGACCTCCGCGCAGGCCGGGTGGTGCAGGAACGCCGTCTCAACCTCGATCGTGCCGATGCGGTGGGCTGCTATCTTGATCACCTCGTCGGCGCGGCCGCTGAACCAGACATAGCCGTCGTCGTCTATCGACGCCGCGTCGCCGGTCGAATAGACGCTGGCGTTGGCGATGCGTTCCCAGTAGTCCAGCCCGTAGCGCTCAGGCTCGCCCCAGAGCTGCGTCGTCAGGCCGGGGAACGGGCGCTTGATCACGAACAGCCCCTTCTCGTTCGCCGCGCAGGGCTCGCCCTCCGCCGTCATGATCGCCGCCTCGATGCCGGGCAGCGGAATGCCGCCGGAGCCGGGCTTTATCGGCAGCAGGCCGATGCCGTACGGGTTGCCGACGATTGGCCCGCCGGTCTCCGTCGCCCACATGTGGTCGATGACCGGCACCTCGTCGCGCAGGACTTCCTTCTGCAGCCATTCCCAGGCTGGCGCGTTCAGCACCTCGCCGGCGCAGAAGACGCGGTTCAGCGAAGACAGGTCGAAGTTGCGGGCGGCGTCGGCGCCGTAGCGCATCAGCAGGCGCACCAGCGTCGGCGAAGTGAACATGCCGCTCACCTTGTTCTCCTCGATGATGCGATAGAACGTCTCCGGCCCCGGGTGGTCCGGCGCGCCCTCGAAGGCGATGGTCGCGCAGCCGTAGAGCAGCGGCGCGTGCACAATGTACGCGTGCCCCACAATCCAGCCGATGTCAGAACGTCGACCACCAGAACGTCGTTCTCCTTCAGCCCGAACAGCCAGTTCGCCATGCTCCAGGTATGCACCTGATAGCCGCCGTGCGTGTGGACCGCCAGCTTGGGCTTGGCCGTCGTTCCGGACGTGGGCAGGATGTAGGCCGGCTCGTTCGACTCCATGACCTCGTAGCCGTCGTCCTGGCCATCGCCGAGCGCCAGGAAATCGTCCCAGGTGATGTCGCGGCCGGGCTTCATCGGGATGTCGGCGCCGGTCCGACGCAGCAGCACCACGCGCTCGACGACCTGGTCCGCGCCCTCGGCCAGGCAAGCGTCGACCATGTCCTTCAGCGAGACATCCTTACCCTTCCGGTAGACGATGTCGGAGGCGAAGATGGCCTTCGCGCCGGTGCGGGTGACGCGGTCGGCGAAAGCGGCGGCGCCGAAGCCAGCGAAGATCGCGACGTGAATGGCGCCGATTCGCACGGCCGCCAGCATGACCATGATCGCTTCCGGACAGGTCGGCATGTAGATGGCGATTCGGTCGCCGCGCTTGATCCCCATGCCGCGCAGGGCCGCCGCGACGCGTTTCACCTCGTGAAAAAGCTGCGCGTAGGTGTAGACGCGCCGTCCGCCGCGCTCGTCCTCGGCGATAAGCGCCGCGCCGCCGCCGTGGCCGCGCTCGACGTGATAGTCGAGGCAGTTGTAGCAAAGGTTCGTCTTGCCGCCGACGAACCAGCGGAAGGTGGGCGGCGTCCACTCGAAGGTCGTGTCCCACTTGCGGAACCAGGGGAGCCGACCGGCGGCGTCGGCCCAGAAGCGCTCCGGGTCTTCGACGGCGGAGCGGCAGAACTTGCGGACGAGCGGGTTGATCACTTCCATCGGTTCACCTCCGAGAGCGAACGGTTGCGGTGAAAAGAATGCTATCCCGCAGCCCGTCAGTCGTCAACGGCGCCGGCGAAAGCGCTCTCTCGACGACGCAGTGCGAAGGGCTGAATTCGCCATCAGCGTTGGACGATAATAACGCGATAACGTATTTCTTGCAGGACTGACCGGAGCTTGTCGACGGTCCAAGCCAAGCGAGACAGGAGAAGACCATGCGTCAGACAATTTGCTTCATCGCCGCCGCTATGGTGCTGCTGGCGAGCGCCTGTGGCGGCAAGAGTGGCAAGGCATCGCAGAGCGTCGCGGCCAGCGACAGCCCGACGCCCCAGCCGACGGCCGCGGCCACCGTTCCGCCGACCGTCCCTCCGCCGTCGGTGTCTCAGGCGGACCTTCCCGGGATGGTCATTACTGCGAAGGATTCTCGCCGCTCCTTATAGCGACTTCGTGATGGACCCTTCCACCTCCGGCCCGCGGGCTCGTGACATGGTTATCGAGGATGCCTGTGATCCGCAGAGGCAAGCGCGAGAGCTCGTCTCGACCAACTGGGTTGCGGAATACTACACCGAGTTCGAGTCACCCACCGAAGACGGACAGGCGGCTGACGGCACATTCGATATCAGTTCCAGCGCGGACCTCTTCGTGAACGAGGCGGGAGGCGCCGCCGGCTTCAAGGCGATGGTCGGCGACGAGCTTCGGGCGGCGAACTCTCAGTGCCAGAGCGCCAATATGGGCTCGGTAACACCGTTCGATTTCCCGACGATTGGGGATGAATCATGGGGCGCCACCGCCACCGCGACATTCTCCGGAGTGAGCGGCCTAGTCTCCGCCGTCTTCACGAGTGTCGTTGCCAGGAGTGGACAGGTTGTCGTCACGGTGAGCATCGTCCAAATTGGAGGACAGGGACTTCCCGACGAGACCGAACGCCTGGCTCAGCTTATGATCCAGCGCATCAGCGGCTCCCCAAACGTCTAGAGAGCCAGCGTTTCCTTCTCGGCCCCTCCAGCCGCCGACACCGGGGTGCCATCGAACGCAGGGGCGTCATCCAGGGGATTCGCCGAATTGACCGCCGGCGTATACCCCACTAGGATTCCGCTGACAGGGATTGCCCGCGATCCGGCTCCGTCATCAAGCCCAGCCTCGAACGGAGTGGGGAAAGGATGAGCATGATGCGTCGTTCTCCGCTGTTCGCTGCCGTCACGCTCACAGCGCTGGTCTCGACGACTTTCCTCCTGAGGTCCCGAGCGCGTCACGAAAGGCGGCCTGGCGAGCCTCGCCCTCCTCTCTTCATCTGCGGTTCGCCTGCCTGCTAATATGGAATCGATGGAAGTGAAGGACAGGGTCGCGATTGTTACCGGCGCGTCGGGCGGCATCGGCCTGGCGACGGCACGGCTGCTGGCGGAGCGCGGCGCGAAGGTTGCCCTCGTCGCTCGCTCGGTCGACAAGCTCGCCGCGGCCTGCGAAGACTTTCCCGACTCCCTCGTCGCCGCCGCCGACATGAGCGTCGAGCCCCAGGTTAGCGATATGGTTCGGCGAGTCCAGGCACACTACGGCCGCATCGACATCCTCGTCAACTGCGCCGGCCGCGGCTACGACGCGCCTGCGGAGTTCACCGATACTGACGAGCTGCGACGGCTGTTCGAGCTGGACGTCATCGGGCCGCTGGTCGCCATGCAGCGCGTCATCCCCATCATGCGACGACAGGGCGGCGGCGCCATCGTCAACGTCAGCTCCGGGACGTCGCTGATGAACCTGCCGTACATGGGCGGCTATTCGGGCGTGAAGCGGGCGCTCAACGGCATTACCCTGGCCGCGCGCGAGGAGTTGAAGGACGACGGCATCGTCGTGAGCGTGGTCTACCCGTACATGGCGGCGACGGACTTCGAGGAGAACACCATCGTCGACAGCCACGTGCCGCAATGGGAAGGTGGCGGCGAAGGGCTGCGCCCGCCGGACCCGCCGGAGCACGTTGCGAGCCTCATTCTGAACGTCATCGAGAGCGGCGAGGCGGAGGCGTACGCACACCACTGGATGCGGCCACCAGGCTCGTCCGGCGCCTGAGGTCTATGCGGAAGGCTCGCGATCCTGCTCTTCGAGCCAGCGCCAGTAGCCGGTGAACTTGTAGAGCGCCCGGCAGGCCCGCTCCATGCTCTTGAAGACCGGTATCCCCGCCTTCAGCAGCTTTGCGCTCACCTGCAGCCGGTCCTTTTCCGTCGTCAGCCGCTCGTTGGTGCTGCGAATCGCCACGACAAACGGCTGGCGGTGCGGCTTTTTCGAGAACTTGACGTAGTACTGCGCCAGGTCACGGGCGCCGCCCCACCAGGGCAGGTTCCGCGGGAAGACCTGCGCCGTCATCAGGATGATGTCGACGACCGGGTCTCTCGCCACGGTCTCGACGACGCGCATGAAGTCTTCGGCGCCGCGCAACTGCATCGACACGTCGAGCGGGTTCCGCACGCTCGTTCCCGCCACCCCGACGAACTCGCGCAGTTCTTTCTGGATGCTGTCCGAGATGTCGGGCACCAACAGGCCCTCGCGCACGCAGATGTCGGTCGTGATGACACCGTTCCCGCCGGCGCTGCCGATGAGCGCGGTGCCGCGGCCGGTGCAAGGCGGCAGGCGGACGAACGCCTGCAGCGTATCGACCAGCTCTTCGATTGAGTCCACGCGGATTGCGCCGGATTGCGCGAAGAAAGCGCCCCAGACCGCTTCCTGGCCGGCAAGCGAGCCGGTATGCGATGCAACGGCTCGGGCGCCCGCCGCGGTCAGCCCGCCCTTGAGGATAATGACGGGCTTCTTCGGCGCGATGCGCTGGACCATTCGGAGAAGCTTCGGCCCGTCGTGCACGCCTTCCAGGTACATGCCGATGAACTTCGTCTCCGGGTCGTTCTCGAAGTACTCCAGGTAGTCGGTGCAATCGAGGACGTAGCCGTTGCCGTAGGAGATGACCTTGCTCATGCGCAGGCCGTAGTCCGGCGCCATGCGGACGATCTCGCTTCCGAGCGCGCCGCTCTGGGTGAGGACGCCGATCGGGCCGACCTCGTCCGGCAGGTTGCCCCAGGGCGAGATCTTGCCGCGCGGCGAGTAGATGCCCATGCAGTTCGGCCCGACGATATTCAGCTTACCGCGCGCCGCTATCTCGCGCAGCTTCTCGGCCAGCGCGACGCCCTCCTCCTCGCCGGTCTCCGCGAAGCCGGCGGTGAACATATGGATGTTGTGGATGCCGCAGTCGATGCACTCCTGCAGCGACTCCTCGGCCCTCGACGCGTTGACGGCCATGATGACGAGGTCGGGCACCTCCGGTAGCGAGGCGAGCGAAGGATAGCACTTGAGCCCCATGATCTCGTCGGTCGACGGGTTTATCGGATAGATGTTGCCTTCGTACCCCATGGACTGGATCGACCAGATGAACTGGTTGCCGCCGCCGCGCAGCCTCGTCCGCGAAGCGCCGAGCACGGCGACGGACCGGGGCGTGAACGCTTTTTCCAGCTCAGGATTCCAGGCCATGTGGCGCTAGCTCTCCTTCCCCTCTCGCTTCCCTTCCACATCGGCCAGGAAGTCGAGAACGATGCGGCTGTATTCCTGCGGCGCCTCGAGCGCGGGCGTATGGCCCGTCGGGAGAAGCGCGAGCCGGCTGCCAGGGATGGCCACCTGCGCCGCCCGGGCCATATCGACCGACATGAACTGGTCGCGCTCGCCGGCGATGATGAGCACGGGACAGGAGAGGCGGTCTATATCCGCCGGAGGCGACTGCATGACGGCTCCCCAGACGCGGGCGAAGGAGTGCGGATCGTTTGCCAGCTTGATGCGCTTGTAGCCTTCGAACAGCGCCGGGTCGCGCTCCTTGACGCCCGGCGAGAACGAGGCGGCGGTCATCCGCTCCGCTACCGCCTCCAGGTCACCGCGCTCCAACGCGTCGATAAGCCCCCGCCGTCGCTCGTCGGCGCCAGGCGGTCGCGCGCCCAATCCGACGCCGCTGTTCGAGAGAACGAGCGCTCGCACCATCTCCGGCTGCTCGATGGCGAACTGCAGTGCGACGCGCCCACCCATGGAGTGACCGACGACGAAGGCATGGTCGATTCCCAGCGCGCGCAGTAGCTCCCGCAGGTCAGCGGCGAGGAGCGACACGTCAATCTCGGTATCGCCAAGCTGCGACTCGCCGAAGCCGCGGACGTCGTAAGTGAGGACGCGATAGCGGCGGGAGAACCGAGGCACCTGCCCGTCCCACATTCGAAGGCTGTCGCCGGCGCCGTGGATGAGGACGAGGGTATCGCCCTCGCCGGCGAGCTCGTAGTTGATCAGGACGCCGTTAGCGGGCAGCTTCGGCACGTCTCCTCCGTTATGCGATGACGGGATGCTTCCAGATGAAGCGCGGACAGGATTATTGTCGTTTCAGCTTGTGGATGAAGTCAACCTAGGAGACATGCCGTAGGGGAGGTCTTCAGACCTCCCGGCGTCCTACACTGTCAGGCTGACCGGCGCTTCCAGCAACCGGGCCTCAATTCTTCGGGATGAAATCCCGAAGCCTTTTGTCCCACGCAGCTTTGCAGAGGCTGAGGGTTTCAACCCTCAGAACAGTCACTCCAGAAGCCCCATCGACAGACCTCCCGCCGTCTACAGCAGCAAGCTAACGGGCGACTCCAGCAATCGGGCCTCAATTCTTCGGGATGAAATCCCGAAGCCTTTTGTCCCACGCAGCTTTGCAGAGGCTGAGGGTTTCAACCCTCAGAACAGTCACTCCAGAAGCCCCATCGACAGACCTCCCGCCGTCTACAGCAGCAGGCTGACCGGCGATTCCAGCAATCGGGTCTCAATTCTTCGGGATGAAATCCCGAAGCCTTTTGTCCCACGCAGCTTTGCAGAGGCTGAGGGTTTCAACCCTCAGAACAGTCACTCCAGAAGCCCCATCGACAGACCTCCCGCCGTCTACAGCAGCAAGCTAACGGGCGACTCCAGCAATCGCTTGATCTCGCCGAGGAACTGCGCTCCCAGCGCCCCGTCCGTCACCCGGTGGTCGCCGGAAAGGGCCGCGCGCATCACGTCGACAACCTCGATATCGCCGTCTCGCGCGACCGGCTGCGGCTTCACCCGTCCGACGCCCAGGATCGCCGTTTGCGGCGGCTGAATGATCGCGATGAGCTCGTCGATGCCGTACATCCCCAGATTGCTGACCGTGAACGTGCCGGCGGCGAACTCGTCCGGCTTGAGCGCGCCCGATTTCGCCCGCTCCGCCAGGCTGCGGCTCGCCTGTCCGATCTCCACCAGGCTCTTGCGGCCGCAGTCGAGGATCGCCGGCGCGATCAGCCCGTCATCCAGCGCGATCGCGATGCAAACGTTCTGCGCCGCTTGCGGCTGAATCTGCTCGTCGACCATCCAGGCGTTGAACGTCGGATAGCGCTGAAGCGCCAGCGCCGACGCCTTCACGAGCAGGTCGTTCACCGAGACGTGCTTCTCCTCGCCGAGCGCGGAGTTGAGCTGGGACCGGAAACGCTGCGCCTCCGTCATCTCGATATCGACCGCGACGTAGTAGTGCGGAGCCTCGCGCTTGCTCTTCGCCATTCGACGCGCTATCGCCTGCCGCATCCGGCTCACCGGCGCGGGTGGCGTCCCCTTTGCCTCGGGTCGCGCCTCCGACGGTCCTGGCGGAGGAGGTGGAGGCGGCGCCGCACGCCCCTGCAGAAACGCCTCGAACGTCCTCTCTCGTGATGCGACCTTCCGGACCGGTGCCGTGCACCTGCGCCAGGTCGACGCCCTTCTCCTCCGCCATGCGACGCGCCACAGGCGACGCATGAACGCGACCGTCGCCGCGGCCCGGCGGCTCCTGCGCCTGAGTCCGCGCGCCGGCGGCAGGTCGGGCTGCCCCTGTCATCGCGGGCTCGCGCTCGCGCCCGGCGGCCGGCGCCTCATACTTGGAAATGTCCTCATCGGCGGCGGCGAGCACCCCAATCACCTGGCCGACCGCGACCACGTCGCCCGGCTGGGCCAGCATCCTGCGAAAGACGCCGCCCTCGAACGCCTCGATCTCGATGTTCGCCTTGTCCGTCTCGATCTCGGCAATCGGCTCGCCGCGCTGTACCTCTTCGCCCTCTTTCTTCAGCCAGCGAATGAGCGTGCCTTCCTTCATGTCGGCGCCCATCTGCGGCATAACGACTTCGTAGGCCATCGTCCTCCTCCTCTCAGCGCATCGCCAGCGCCGCGTCGACGATCTGTTGCTCGCTGGGCAGCGCCGCCCGTTCCAACTCGTGCGCGTAGGGCATCGGCACGTCGGCGCCGCAAACGCGGGCGACCGGCGCATCGAGGTAGTCGAAGGCGAGTTCCTGGATACGGGCGACAATCTCGCCGGCAAAGCCGCCGAAGCACCAGTCGTCCTCTACGACGATAGCGCGGCCGGTCTTCTTCACCGAGTTGACGATCGTCTCGAACGTCCAGCGGCCGCAGCGTTCGCAGATTCAGGACTTCCGCCTGCATTCCCTGGCTGGCCAGCATCTCCGCGGCCCGCAGCGCCTGATGCACACTCCCCGAGTAGCCGACAAGCGTGACGTCGCCGCCTTCGCGGATAACCTGCGCCTGCCCGAACGGCACCGCGTAGTCCTCCTCCGGCACCTCGCCGTGCAGCCCGTAGATCGCCGTGTGCTCGACGAAAATGACCGGATTCTCCTCCCGTAGGGCCGTCTTCAGCAGGCCGCGCGCGTCGTACGGAGTCGACGGCGTCGCGACCTTCAGACCCGGCACGTGCGCGTACCAGCCGGCCAGGTCGTGCGAGTGCTGCGCGCCGAGCTGGCTGCCGCCGCCGCTGGCCATGCGGATGACCAGCGGCACGTTTATCTGCCCGCCGGACATGTAGTGCAACTTCGAGGCGTTGTTGATGATCTGGTCGAAGGCGAGGAAGCTGAAGTTGATGGTCATCAGCTCGATGACGGGACGTAGCCCGCCCATCGCGGCGCCGATGCCGCAGCCTACGACCACCGATTCCGAGATCGGCGTGTCGTAGACCCGCTCCTCGCCGAACTCCTGCAGCAGGCCGCGCGTGACGCCGTAGGAGCCGCCGTAGGCGCCGATGTCCTCGCCCATCAGCACCATGCGTTCGTCCTGCTGCAGCTCTTCCCGCAGCGTCTGCCGAAGCGCTTCGCGAATAGTCGTCTCAGGCATTGGCCTGCTCCTTGTAAACGTTCTCGTAGAGCGTCGAAAGGTCGGGCGACGGGCTTTGCTCGGCGAACCGCACGGCCTCGTTCACCTCCGCCTCGATCTCCTCCTGCATTCGCTTGATCGCCTCGTCGTCGATGACACCCCATTCCCGCAGCCGCTGCTCGAAGAGGACGATGGGGTCGCGGACGCGCCACTGCGCCACCTCCTCCTTCGTCCGGTAGAACTCCGGGTCAGCCATGGAGTGCCCGCGGAATCGATACGTCACCGACTCGACGAAGTAGGGCCCGTTGCCCTCGCGCGCGTGCTGCGCCGCCTTTCGAACGACGTCGCGGACCGCGAGGACGTCCATGCCATCGACCCTCTCCGCGCCCATGTTGTAGGCGCAGGCCCGGCGATAGACTTCGCTCTCGGCGGAGACGCGGTTAATCTGCGTGCCCATCCCGTAGAAGTTGTTCTCGCAAAGAAAGACGACGGGCAGCGACCAGACGGACGCCAGGTTTAGCGATTCGTGGAACTCGCCCTGGTTCACGGCCCCGTCGCCGAAGAAGCAAATCACGATGCGGTTCGTCTTCAGGTGCTTGCTGGCGAAAGCGAGACCGCAGGCGACCGGCAGGTGCCCGCCGACGATGGCGTAGCCGCCCATAAAGTGGCGCGAAACGTCGAACAGGTGCATGGAGCCGCCGCGCCCCTTGCTGACGCCGGTCACGCGTCCGAAAAGCTCCGCCATGAGCGCCTTCGGATCGAGGCCGCGGGCGAGCGCCTGACCGTGGTCGCGGTAATGGCTGACGACGTAGTCGTCGGAAGCGACCGCGGCTATGGCGCCGACGCCCGTCGCCTCCTGGCCGATGTAGAGGTGAAGGAAGCCGGCGATGTTGCCGCGGGCGTACATCTCCGCCGACTTCTCCTCGAAGCGCCGGATGAGCATCATCTGCCGCAACAGCCCGACGAGCTCTTCCGGCGAGCCGGCCTGCTCTCTCTTCAGCGTTTTGGCTGTTGTCATGCCGTTTCCCCCCTCGAGGGCGCCGTCCAGAAATGGATGGCCCTGCCCTCGGCCGCAAGCGCGGCCTCTTTCACCGCCTCTGAGAGCGTCGGATGCGCGTGCACCGTGCGAGTCAGGTCATCGAGGGTGCTCTCCATGGCCAGCGCCAGCGCCGCTTCGGCAATCAACTCCGTCGCCTCGGCGCCGATGATGTGGACGCCCAGCACTTCGCCGTAGTCGGCCTCAGCCACCACCTTCACGAAGCCGTCCATCTCCGCAGCGGCCATCGCCTTGCCGTTGGCGCGGAACGGGAAGCGGCCCGTCTTCACCTGGTAGCCGCGTTCGCGCGCCTGCGCTTCCGTCAGCCCGCAGGACGCCACCTGCGGCTGGCAGTAGGTGCAGCGCGGGGTCTTCACGTAGTCGGGCTTGGCGGGCTCGAGCCCGGCGATGTCCTCGACGGCGATGACGCCCTGGTCCTGCGCGACGTGCGCCAGCATGAGCTTGCCGGTCACGTCACCGATGGCGTAGACGCCGGGGACGTTCGTCTTCATGCGATCGTCAACCTGCGCGAAGCCGCGCTCCGTCGCCACGCCCAGCGCTTCGATGCCCATGCCGTCGCTCTTGCCGCCGAACCCGACCGCGATGAGCGCTTTCTCGGCGTTGACCTCTCGGTCGTCGCCGCCCGCGCTCACGGAAAGCCACGCTTTTCCGCTCTCGACCCGCAGTTCCTTCACCTCCGCCCTCGTCATGAACTCAATGCCCTGTTGTTTGAACGACCGCTCGAGCTGGCGGGAGACATCCTCGTCCTCGAGCGGCAGCAGGCGGTCCAGCAGCTCGACGATGGTGACTTTGGAGCCGTACGCCGCGTACAGATAGGCGAACTCGACTCCGACGGGGCCAGCGCCGACGATAGCGATGCTCTCCGGCGCCTGCCGCAGCTCCAGCGCCTCGCGGCTGGTCATGACGGTCGAGCCCTCGATTGCAATGCCGGGCAGCGTGCGGGCGAAGCCGCCGCTGGCGATGATCACGTTCTTCGCCTGCACGACGGCGCCCGACGGCTCCACGGCGACTTCGCCGGCGCTCTTCAGCGCTCCCGCGCCTCTGATGATGTCGACGCCGTTCTTCTGGAGCAGGAACTCGACGCCGCTGACCATGCGGTCGACGACCTGGCGGCTGCGGTCGACGGCGGCGGCGAAGTCGAAGCGCGGGTTATCGCAAGCCATGCCGAACTCCTGGCCGCGCCGGACGAGGCGGATAAGATCGGCGTTAGTCAGCAGGGCCTTGGAAGGGATGCAACCCCAGTTGAGACAGACGCCGCCGATGCGGTCCTTTTCGATAAGGGCGGTCTTGAGGTTGAGCTGTCCGGCCCGGATTGCGGCGACGTAGCCACCCGGCCCGCCCCCGATTATCGCTACATCGTACTCCGCCATGAGGCTCCTTCCCCGCAGCGCCGGCGAAAGACGCTCGGCCTTGGGAACGACGTCGAGGTCTTGCGATCGCGGGCCTTATCTTCATTGAACCATCGGCGGATCAGGTTGTCAACGCGACGTTCTGCGCATCAGGCTGACGGTGCTGCTAGCAGCGCTGCCGCTTCGGCAAAAGCTACGCTGATCTTCCCACCCACCCGCCTGCCTGCCGGCAGGCAGGCCCACACACGCGTTCCTGGAATCCGAAGATTCCCCGATCCGTCGGACAAGCGGAAGAGGAGCCTCGTTCCGACAGCTTCAGGGCTTGATCATGATGAGCAGCATCTTGAAGCGAGACGGCGCTTTCAAGGCGTGGGGCTCGTTGGCCAGGCATCAGGATCATGTCGCCCGCGCGCAGTTGCGACAGCTTGTCGGAGATCGCGACCTCTGCGTCGCCGTCGAGAACGTAGACCAGGGCGTCGAACGGTGACGTATGCTCCGTCAGCCCTTCGCCTTCGTCGAAGGCGAACAGCGTCACGTTGCCGCCGCCTGCCTTGACCAGCTGGCGGCTCACAACCGAGCCCTCCTGATAGTCGACCAGCTCTGCCATTCGCTCGACCCGCGCTACCCGGCCTCCGTCGACTTGCCCCATAATCCCGCTCCCCTCCGTCAGGGCGCCCTTTCGAGCTGGTAGACCATCTTGTCGAAGCTGAGCGCTACGAGCTCGCCGTCAGGCAGTACGCCAAAGGAGGTGATCGGATGACCGGAGTTCGTCAACAAGATCGGCGCGCCATACGACCTCGTATCCAGAGCCCACACCCGTCCGCTGCAGTAGTCGCCGTAGATGAAGCGGCCGTCGAGCTCCGGCATCTCAGAACCATAATAGACGAAGCCGCCGATGATCGCGCAGCCAACGTCGTGGCCGTAGACCGCCCTGGGGAGCTTCAGCCCCGTCTTGTCGCAGTTCTGCGTCCCGTAGCAGTCGAAACCCTCCATGATGCTCCAGCCGTAGTTGCCACCGGGGTTGATCTCATCGACCTCCTCCCACTTGTCCTGGCCGACGTCGCCGACCCACAGCATCCCGGTCGACGGGTCGAAGCTGAAGCGCCAGGGATTACGCAGGCCGTAGGCGTACTTCTCCGGTCGGGCGCCGGGCACAGATACGAACGGGTTGTTGGGCGGGACCGTGTAGCCGTCGCCGGACACATCGAGGCGCAGAATGGACGAAAGAAGCGTGTCCAGCTTCTGGCCGTTTCCCTGCGGGTCACCCTCCGAGCCGCCGTCGCCGAGGCCCCAGTACAGGTAGCCGTCCGGCCCGAAGGCGATCTGACCGCCCTTGTGGTTATCGAACGGCTCCGGCACCTCCAGGATGACGCGCTCGCTCCCAGTGTCCATCACATCGTTGGTTGCGCTGAATCGCGCGAGCACGTCTCTCGTTGGATTGCCCGCGACGTAATCGACGAAGACGCGTTTGTCCGATTGGAAGTTCGGCGAGAAGGCGAGGCCGAGCAAGCCCTCCTCATTGCCCGGATTGGCGATGATCAATTTCGACAGGTCGCCAAAAACCGTCGGCGGTGCGCTGCCATCGAGCGGCACGTGGTAGATGACGCCGCCCTGCGTCAGTACGACTGCCGCGTTAGGGTTTTGCGGAATCGTCACGAAGCCGAGCATACGGTCGAAATTGGCCTGCGACAGTATCGGGACGAGCTGATAAGCCTCGGCGACAGGAGTATCGTCCTGAGAAGGCGTACCGACCGCGGGAGGTGGCGCCCCGGTGGGGACCGCCGTCGGCGTCGGCGTAGCCGAGCCGCCGCCGCTTCCACCACAGCCGGAAGCAAGCGCCGCCAGGCAGACCGCCGCGGCCACGGCCAATGGAAGCGTCAGCCCGACGCGGGGGAAAGGCCGTTTGCGACGGCTGCCAATGACTGGGGCATGAATTGGGCCGCACTTTCCGCCGGCAATCCATCTGCAGGCCAGGCCTTTCTCCAGCTTCACTATCCATGTCCTTTTTCCCACAGTCCTTTCTCCCAACTGACCTCACTGCTCGCTCGAGGCAGTCGTCCCAATCGCGACGAGCGAGATGTCGCCGAAAAGCTCCTCCTGCTGGCCCCAGACGCGGCCTTCCTTGATCAGCTCCAGAACCGCCAGGAAGGAAACGATGACCTCGACGCGCGAGCGGCAGGCCAGCACCAGCCGCCGAAAGCTCACCTGCCCCGACTCCCGCAGCGCCGACTCGATCTCCCGCACCTTCTCCTTCACCGAGACGATGTCGCGCGGGATCGCCGTCACCGGCTCCTGCGGCTGGCGCGTCATGGCGTCGCGGAAGAGCGCCATGAGCCTGTCCAGCGTCACCTTGTCGAGCCCGGCGGGAAGCGGCACGTCCGGTGGGGGCGCGTTGCGTCGATAGGCGCGCAGCCCTTCGTCTTCGATCTCACGCAGCGCCAGCGCCACGTCCTTGAAGCGCTTGTACTCCCGCAGCATCTCCGTCAGCTCGCGACCTACGGCTTCCTCCTCCGCCTGCTCAGCCTCCGTCGGCGGACGCGGCAGCAGCGCGCGTGACTTCAGGTAGATGAGCTTCGCGCCGATGGAGACGAAATCAGCGAGGGCGTCCAGGTTGATCTGCTCCCAGGAGTGGAGCTGCGCCAGGTACTGGTCGGTCACCTGGACTAGGGAGACTGTCGTTATGTCGAGCTCATCCTTCTCGATCAGGTGGAGAAGAAGATCGAGCGGGCCTTCGAAATAGGGCAGCTTGAGCTCATACATAGCGATGAGGGCCTCGAACGGCTCTGCCGAGGCCCTCATTCTCGCGCATTGCTCCGCTACACGCGAGCGAGCGGTCGCCGCACCGCGTCGCTCAGCGCTCGGACTCCATCCATGAGGTGTGCGAAGTTAGCGAAGGTCAGGCTTTGCGGCCCGTCCGAGAGGGCTCGGTCCGGGTCCGGATGGATCTCAATCATGAGGCCGTCCGCGCCCGCCGCGACGGCTGCCAGCGACATCGGCTCTACCAGGTACCAGCGGCCCGTCCCGTGGCTCGGATCGGCGATGACAGGGAGGTGGCTCAGCCGCTTGGCGAGCGGTATCGCCGCCACATCCAGAGTGAAGCGCGTGGCGGTCTCGAACGTGCGGATGCCGCGCTCGCAGAGGACGACCTGCGTGTTGCCGCGCGCCAGAACGTACTCCGCGGAAAGCAACCACTCCTCGACCGAGCAGGCCATGCCGCGCTTCAGCAGCACCGGCTTGTTGCAGTCGCCCACCTCGTCCAGCAGGTAGTAGTTCTGGGCGTTCCGCGTGCCGATCTGCAGCATGTCAACGTGCTGTGCCACGGTCTCGACGTCGCGCGGGTCCATCACCTCGCTGACGGTGGGCAGGCCGACTTCACGACCGGCGTCCGCCAGTATGCGCAGCCCTTCTTCCACCAGCCCACGGAAGGTGTGCGGGCTGCTCCGCGGCTTGAAGGCGCCGCCGCGCAGGATGTGCCCACCGGCTGCTTTCACCGCCTGCGCCGTCTGCAGCATTTGCTCCGGCGTATCGACGGAGCACTGCCCGGCGATGACGACGGTCTCGCCGTTGCCGATCTCGACGTTGCCTACCTTGACGATCGTGTCCTGCGGCTTCAGCTCGCGGCTCGCCAGCTTGTACGGCTTCGATATGGGCACCGTCTGGTCGACACCCGGCATGGCGTGAAGCTCGTCCGCCAGCTCGGGGTAGATATGCCCGATAACGCCGACAACGGTCCGCTCGACCCCTACGCTCATGTGCGCGGAAAGCCCGCGTTCTCGCAGGTGGTCGAGCACCGCTTCAAGGTCTTGCTTGCTATGTTCTTTTTTCATCACGACCATCATCACTTATCTGCTCCCTGCCTCATCCTTGCGGGTCGTATTCTCTATCGGGTCGGAGAACGCGGGCGTCCTTGAGGTAGACGTGAACGATCTCGTCGGCGCCCTTCTCCGTGTTGATGAGAAGGAGGATGCGAAGGCACTGTTGAACGCTTCCCGGGACCGCTATCTCGCTTGCGCAGATCAGCGGCGCATCCTTCCAGCCCATCTCGCGGGCGGCCCTGGCGGGGAACTCGGCGTTGAGGTCGCTTGTGGTGGTGAAGAGCGCTGCCGCGACGTCCTCAACGCGAACGTCATTCGCTGCGACCATATCTTCGAGAAGCTCTCGGCTGGCGGCCAGGATGCCGGGTGCGGTGTTGCTATCTACGGTGATAGCGCCTCGGATACCTCGGCAGAGCACTGGAGTTACCAGCTCTCGAGCACGCCGGCTGCTCCCGTTTCAGAGAAGCCCTGCGTGAAGTGGGCCAAACAGGCCGGCCAGGAAGGCATACGGGCGGCTACGACGCGTTTCCGCCTCGACGCGGCTCGTCGTAGCCTTTGACCTTGTTCCTCCCATGGCCGGTGAGCACCTCGTAGTATGGTCTTGCGCTCTTCGCCTGATTATCGGACAAACGAAATCCCACAACAGCAAACGCTGCGGCGTGCTGATATTACCATAAACACCCGTCGCTGCACAGCCCCCGGCGAGTCGCGTTCGAAAAGCTAGCGATTCGCGAGCGTGGCGATGAAGCTGACGAGGTTGAAGAGGAAGTGGGCGGAGATCGTCGTCCAGATCGAGCCGGTGTAGGCGTAGCCGGCGGCGAACAGCATTCCGACGAAGGTGAAGGGGATAAGCGTCGTCGGCTGGCCGTGGGCGAGCGAAAAAAGGAAGCCGCTGATCAGCGCCGCCGTGAAAAAGGAGAACCGCTTCCGGAGGCCGCCGAAGACAAAGCCGCGGAAGAAGGTCTCCTCCATGAACGGCGCCAGGATGAGCGCGAGGACGCCCGCCAGCACGATGAACGCGGTCTGGTTCAGGACGTCCTCCTTGAGATTGCTCTGCGGCAGGAAGTTGCTGCCGCCTATCGCGTCGGCGATGACGGCGTACACTTCGACGGCGACGAAGGCACCGACGACAACCGCCGGCGTCACCCAGACGAGGTTCAGCGGCAATCGCCGGAATCCCAGCGAGCGCAGCTTCGCGCCCTTGGTGCCGACCGTCAGCCCCAGCGCGATGATGAGCAGCGTCACCTCGAACGGCAGGCTGGCCACCAGCGAGACCTGCTCCGCCGGCTCCGTCTCGGTCACGTCGATTCCGAAGATCGCGGCGATAACGAGCGCAATCGTCGGTATGACCAGGAGCGCCACAACGCCCAGGACAAGGCCGATAATTATCTCGCGCGGTCCCCAGGTCACTTCTCGCCGCCAGTCTTCGCGAGGCGGCTCAGGCTCCAGATAGCTGTTCATCGTCGAGCTGTCTTCTTTCAAGAAACGACGACCTCAAGGCCGACACCTAATTATCGACGCATAGTGCCAGGGGAAGCAATCAAGGGGAGAACATCCCACTCGGTTAAACCATCAGCTCGCGCGCCTTGCGCTTCACGTCTCGGGCCAGAATCAGCTCTTCGCCGCAAAGGACAGCGTGGACGCCGCAGGCCGCCATCCGCTCGACTTCCGCCCGTTCGCCGATGCCGTGCTCGCTTATGACGACGACGCTTCCGGGGATGAGCGGTCGCAGCCGCTCCGTCGTAGCCAGGTCCGACGCTTGCGTCCCATAATCCGTGTTCTCGATGCCGATCATCGTTGTCCCGGCGTCCAGCGCGCGCTGCACTTCGAACTCGTCGCGCACCTCCAACAGGCATTCCAGGTCGAGCTCCGCCGCCAGCGCCATGAGCGACCGCAGCTCGCCGTCCGAAAGGATCGCCGGCAGCAGGGCGACGGCGTCGGCGCCGAAAGCGCGCGACTCCCAGATCTGGTACGGGTCGAACAGGAAGTCGCGCCTGAGGATCGCGGGCCGCCCGCCGGGGTAGTAGCCGTCGAGGATGTTGCGCGTCTGCAGCAGGTGGTCGATGTGCCCCATGTAGTGCTTCGCCTCAGTAACCACCGCGACACCGGTGACGCCGCTGTGAGTGTAGGCGCGCGGAAGCCCCTGTCGCTCCAGATCGTTGACCAGCCGGCCGCGGCCCGGCACCGCCTTCTTGATCTCGCCGATCACCTGGACGCGCTTGCCGCCGTTCAGCGGGCCCCGCGGCCCTTCCAGGATCGCACGAATCAAGCTCCATTGCTCGGCGCGGCCTTCCTTCTGCTCGGTGAGTTGCTTGATCCGCCGCTTCAGCGATTCCAGCGGCTCCTTTTGCTGTCGATACGGCAGCTCTTCGCGCTTGGCGGCGACGACACCGTCGAGAAAGGCTTCTGCGGTCATCATGCGTCAGTATGGGGGAGAAGGGCGTTTCTGGTCGAGGGCGGCGGCGCTAGAGGTCGTACGTGTCTTCGGAACGGCGCCGGACGTTAAGAACGAGAACGAGCCGGGCGGCATCGGATACGGTGTAAAGCGCTCGAAATCGGCCGATGCGCAGCCGCCACGTGGCCACCGACACGTTCTTCACCTTGAGAACGCCGCGCGGCCGCGGATCATCCCTCAGGGCGGCGAGAGCCCGCGCGATACGGGCGGCGTCTTTCTTCGGCAACCCGTCTAAGTTCCGCTGAGCCAGCTTTGTCAGGTCTACCCGGTACGGCAATCCCGCGCCTCTGCATGTATTCCTCCAGCGTCACGGCCGCTTCGGGACTGGCGGCATACTCCGCCAGTGAGCGTTCGGCGATGACGCCGTCCAGTTCGTCTTCAAACGTCTTGTCGAGGGCCAGGCGGATCAGCGCGGCCATCGTCGTCCGCCGGCGGAACGCGAGGACGCGCAGCGCCTCATGAGTATCCTCGTCCAGGTAGATCATCAGCTTCTTCATCGTTCTGCCAGCTTCTCTGCTATCTTTCTGCTATCTTTCTGCTATCTTTCTGCTATCTTCCTGCTATCTTCTCTGCCAATGCCTCGATGACATCATGACATATATATATGTTGGTGTCAATATCCCAGTGTTTTTCTTAATCGTCCCACAGCTCGTAGGGGAGGTCTTTAGACCTCCCGTTGGGGACGGGAAGGGCGAAGACCGACGGCGGCCGGAATACGCCCGACCGCCGTCGTAGGTTCTGCCGTTCGATTCGACTAGCCGAGGTAGTTCAGGCGCAGCGCCGCCCGCACCTCCGACATCGTCTGCTCGGCGACGCGCTTGCCAAAGCCGCTGCCCTCCGCGAGCGCCTCTCGAACAAGCTCCGGCCTGGCTTCGTAGCCGGCCCGGCGCTCCCGGATCGGCTCCAGCAGCGCGTTCAGCGCCCGCGCCAGCTTCTGCTTCACCTCGACGTTGCCTACTTTGCCGACGACGTAGCGCTCCTTGAGGTCCTGCACCTCTGGCTTATCGGGATTGAAGGCGTCGTGGTACATGAAGACCGGATTGCCCTCGACGTGGCCGGGGTCGTCGGCGTGGATGCGCGTCGGGTCGGTGAACATGCGCATCACTTTCTGCGTCACGGTCGCGGCGTCGTCCTTCAGGTAGATGGCGTTGTTCAGCGACTTGCTCATCTTCGCCTGACCGTCGATTCCGACCAGCCGTGGCACCCGTCCGACGAGCCCCTCCGGCTCCGGAAACACCTCGCCGAAAAGCCGGTTGAACCGCCGCGCGACCTCCCGCGTCATCTCCACGTGCGGCGCCTGGTCCTCGCCCGTCGGCACCAGGTTCGCCTTCGGCATCAGGATGTTCGCCACCTGCATGATGGGATAGGTGAAGAAGGCTACCGGCACCGCTTCCTTCGACCGCGACTCCAGCTCGTCCATCTCCGCCTTGAGCGTCGGATTGCGCTGCAGCCTGCCGAGCCCGACGTACCAGCTAAGCCAGACCGTCAGCTCGGCGTGCTCCGGTACCAGGCTCTCGATTACGAAGTGGCTGCGTTGCGGGTCCAGGCCGACCGCCAGCCAGTCCATCGCGATCTCGATGACGGACTGTCGCACGGTGTCGATGTCGTCGGCGTAGTCGGAGACCTGGTAGTCGGCGATCAGGAAGAAGCATTCGTACTCGTCCTGCAGCCGCACCCAGTTCTCGAGCGCGCCGGCGTAGTGCCCGAGGTGAAGCGGGCCGGTGGGCCGGATGCCGGTCAGAATGCGTTTCTTGGCCATGCGTTGCTTACGATAGCATATCCTCTCAGACTTGCGGGACGTGCGCCAGCGCCTCTCGGACCTTTTCCTCCGGGTAGGCGTAGTCCTCCAGCTCGCCGGAGAAGTACTTGTCGTAGGCCGACATGTCGAAGTGACCGTGGCCGCTCAGCGCCAGCAGGATGACCTTCGACTCGCCGGACTGCTTGCAGGCCAGCGCCTCGTCGATGACGGCGCGAATGGCATGCGCGGGCTCCGGCGCCGGCACGATTCCCTCCGACCGGGCGAACTGGACGGCCGCCGCGAAGACGGTGTTCTGATGATAGGCGCGCGATTCCACCAGCCGCAGCCGCTGCAGCTCCGAGATGATCGGCGCCATGCCATGATAGCGAAGTCCGCCGGCGTGGATGGCAGGCGGCGCGAACGTGTGCCCCAACGTGAACATCTTGACGATGGGCGCCATGCCCGCCGTGTCGCCGTAGTCGTAGACGTTGGCGCCGCGCGTCAGGCTGGGGCAGGCCTCCGGCTCGACGGCGATGAGTCGCGTCTTCTTGCCGGCGGTCAGTATGTCGCGGGCGAAGGGCAGGGCGATGCCGGCAAAGTTGGAGCCGCCGCCGACGCAGCCGATAACCATGTCCGGGTAGTCGCCGGCCATCTCCATCTGCTTCAGCGCCTCTTCGCCGATGACCGTCTGGTGCATCAGGACATGGTTGAGCACGCTGCCCAGCGAGTACTTCGTGTCCTCGCGGCCCACGCAGTCCTCCACCGCCTCGCTGATCGCCAGGCCGAGGCTGCCGCTCGCGTCCGGGTCCGCTGCTAGCGCCGTCCGGCCGGCCTGCGTGTCCGGACTCGGGCTCGGCACGACCTTCGCGCCAAACGTCTCGATGAGCGAGCGCCGGTAGGGCTTCTGGAAGTAGCTGACCTTGACCATGTAGACCTTCAGCTCGATGCCGAAGAAGTTGCAGCCCATCGCCAGGGCGCTTCCCCACTGGCCGGCGCCCGTCTCGGTCGTCAGCCGCTTCACGCCCTCTTTCATGTTGTAGTAGGCCTGCGCCACGGCCGTGTTCGGCTTGTGCGATCCGACCGGGCTCACGCCCTCGTACTTGTAGTAGATCTTCGCCGGCGTGCCCAGCGCCTTCTCCAGCCGGTGCGCCCGGTAGAGAGGCGTCGGACGCCACAGCTTCAGGATGTCCTGGACCTCCTCCGGGATGTCGATGTAGCGCTCCGTGCTCACTTCCTGCTTGATCAGCTCCATCGGAAAGAGCGGCGCCAGGTCCTGCGGCCCGATGGGCTGCTTCGTGGCCGGATGGAGCACCGGCGGCAGCGGCGACGGCAGGTCCGCCTGGACGTTGTACCAGCGCGACGGCATCTCCCTTTCCGGCAGAATGAATTTGGTGTCCATGCTTTCTCCTTTCTCTTGGTCTAGCCCGTACGGGCTGCTTGGCATTTCCACCAAACAAAAAAGCCCCCGCCCGTAAGGGCGAGAGCGTTCTCGCGGTGCCACCTCACTTGCCCCGACGGACCGCGCGGGCGTCGAGACATCTCCTGTCAGGCACGGCCCGCCTAAGGCGGACGATACCCTGGGCTCTGCTAACGGTGCCCTTCCGGCAAAGCCTACTTGAGTCGCCGAAGCGACCGGTTCGGTTTGCGGCTCCCAGGTCCATTTGGTCGCTGCGCTGGCGCCGGCTCTCACCGCTTCCGGCTCTCTGCGGCCTCGCCTGCGACGTACTAGTCCTGCTCTCAGCCGTTCGCTATTCAGATGTGCGGCGAATATAGCAGCACGTCACTGCTATGTCAAGCGGAGAATCGATGTTTGCGGCTCTCAGGTACGGGGCGAAGCTTACTTGCCCTTGGGACGCCGCTTCTCGAAGTCGTCCAGGTCCAGGCTCTCGATGAAGTCGCGGAAGGCCGACATCTTCTCCAGCTCTTCCGGCTGCACCTCGCGAAGCTTCTCGCCGACGGCTTTCTCGCCGTCCTTGTCCAGCAAAACGCCCGCCTTCTCCAGCACCGACTCATCGGCGAAGATGGGGACGTTCGCGCGCACGGCAAGAGCGATCGCGTCGCTGGGGCGCGAGTCGATCTCCATGGAGTGCCCGTTCACGTAAAGGACGATGCGCGCGTAGAAGGTGTCGTTCGCCAGGTCGTTTACGATTATGCAGTTTATCTCGGCGCCGAGGGCATCGATGACGGAGCGCAGCAGGTCGTGGGTGAGCGGCCGAGCCACGGAGAACGTCCTGCAGCCGCACGGCTATGGCATCCGCCTCCGCTGGCCCGATCCAGATGGGGAGGTAGCGTTCCGCGTTCTTCTCTTTTAGTATTACCACCCGCTGGTAGTTCATAAGACTAACGCGGATGCTCTCTATGCTCATCTCGATCATCCCACCACCTCCGGCTCCCGGCTCGGACTCGCGTAACCAGTCTAGCCGACCCCCTCTTCGGTGTCAATTGAAGCTGACACCGCTCCACCCGCTTCCGTCGCCCCGCTCGCTCTCGCCAAGGCTGCCTTCCGCTCGCGCTCCATCTCCCGCAGGCTGACCACTGCGAGCGCTGCCACGACGAGGGCGATGGCGAACAGGACGAAACTCACACCGTATACGTCGGCCACGGCACCTACGAGCAGCAGTGGGACTATCGCAGCAAGGCTGGCCAGGGCGAGCTGCGCCCCGAAAACACGTCCCCGCATCTCCGGCGGCGCTCGCTCGTGTAAGACGGTCTGCGCCGGCGCGTTCACCATCGCGTACATCAGACCCAGCGGCCCGGCGAAGACCATCGTCAGCGCTACCAGCAGGGAAAGCCCGCCCAGGCGCTCGGGCCCGAAGGGGTTGAGGTCCTCCGTCTTCTGCAGGACATCCGCCAGGTTCTGTACGAGCCCCATCCCCACCAGGCAGACGGCCAGTCCGATCAGCCCGAAGGCGACGATCCGGTCCTTCCCGATCTTCTGCGCCAGGCGCGGCAGCATCCGCAGCCCCAGGATGGCACCGACGCCGGTAGGCGCGAAAACGTAGACGGCATCATCCGGGCGCACGGCAAGCACCTCCTGCATGAAGCGCGGCACCAGCACGGCGAAGAGGAGGACAAGCGAGCTGCTCATCGTTAGCTGCGCCATCGCCAGGCACGACGCCGGGTCCGAGCGGAGCAGGCGCAGCGCTTTCGCAAGCTCACGCGGCGCCGCCTGCGCCGGCCTGGGCTCGACCGACTCCCCCGCCTTGTGCACCCCGACGTCCTTCGGCAGCCGCCGCGCCAGTAGCGACGCGGCGACGAACGACACAGCAGCCGCGAAGAACAGCACGTTCACGCCGAACGTCTTGATGATGATCGGCGCGATAAAGACCATTCCGACGAACTGGGCGCCCGTCCAGGCCAGGCTGACCAGGCTGTTGGCGGCCATGAGCTGGTTCTTCGGCACCAGCGACGGCACTGTGGCCACCTCCGCCGTCGCGAAGAACTGGCCGACGGCGGAAAAAGCGATGTTGACGGCGAATATCGCCTCAACGTAGTCCTTGCTCAGCAGGAAAGCCAGCGCAGCCAGCGAGCGGAACGCATTGGTGGCGATGAGGATATCGCGCTTTCGCCAGCGGTCGACCAGCACGCCGCCGACCATGCCGAACAGCAGCGACGGCACGACGTACGAGAGCACGAGAATGCTGGTGTCGGTCGTGGAGTTCGTCTTCGTGAGAACGACGATGAGGAGCGTGAAAAGGATGGCGTTCTGCGCCGTCTGCGACAAAAGCTGCGCCAGCCAGAGGCTGCGGAAGCGCCGGTTCGAGAGGACAGCCCGCTCCCGCTGCTGAAGCGACGCAGATTCGCTCTCACGCATTCGTGGCCTCCGGCGCGGCCGGAACGGAGCGGGCGCGCATCACTGCCCAGCCCACCAGCAGCGTTATGGTGACCGCCGTCCCTATCAGGACCGGCCGCACGCCCACCACCTCGGCGAACGCGCCTGCCACCAGTAGCGGCGCCACCGAGGCGACATTGATCAGCACGTTTTGCGCCGCAAACACGCGCCCCTGCATCTCCAAGGGTATACGTTCATTGATGATCGCGCGACTGGCGACGTTGAGCAGCGAGCTGCCGAATCCAGCCAGGATCGCCGCCACCATCGTTACGGCTATCCGAGCGCCCGTATTGTTCAGCGGCCCCGGGTGAGCAATCCCCAACGGATTCCAGCTCCGCAGGGTGTCCGCTTCATTGACGACCAGGCCGAATACCAGCAGCGACACGACGAAAAACGCGAACCCCAGCGCCAGCGCCCAGCCCTTGCCTATAACGCGCGAAAGGGCGTTCACCAGTCGCAGCCCGAGGAAGATGCCGATGGCCCCGGGCGCGAAGATAAAGACGATGTTGTCGGGCGCGACGCCCAGCTCCTGCTTCGCATAGCGGGGAAGCACCGTAATGCCGATGAGCAACGTCGTGGCGCCAACGACGCTGACGATCAGCGCCAGGTACGACTGCGGATCGCGTCGCAGCGTTTGCCAGGCCTGCGCAAATTGCAGTCGCACGCCCGACCGGACCGCCCGCTGCAACTGCTTTCCGGTCGCCCGCTCCGTCAGGCCGCGAATCGACGCCGCAAGGAACGCCGCCGCTCCGAACAGGCCGGCGAGCACCGCGAACAGCGGATAGCTGCCGACGGTCTTCAGCATCAGCGCCGCCAGGCCGACGATTCCCAGCGCCTCCGCCAGCAGCCCGCCCAGATTGATGAGCGAATTAGCTGTCGTCAGCTGGTTCGGCTCCACAACGTGCGGCAGCGCGGCGCTGATAGCCCGGCGTGTTGAACTGCGACAGCGCCGAAAACGCCACCGCGAACAGATAGAGCGATCCAACGCTGTGCCCGGAGAGCACCAGGCCCAGGCAGAGGAGCATTCGCGCCGCGTTCGTCGCCGCCAGCACGAAGCCCCGCGACAGCCGGTCGACGATGACGCCCGATATGGGCCCGAGCGCGGCGGCAGGCAGCGTGTAGGCGATAATGAACAGCCCGGCGCGGATGCTCGACCCGCTGTTCCCGACAACCAGGATGAGCAGCGCGTAGTTGATCGCGTACTGGCCCATCTGGCCGAGAACGTGCTGCTCCAGCAGTCCCCGAAAGCGGTGCTCGTCGAGAAGCGTCCTGCCGCCGAGGAGCGTCCACCAGTCGAAACGCCGGGGCTGGGCCTCCGTCATGTGGGACGGGAGAAGCGCTAAGTCTCCTCCTCCTCCTCCCTGAACAGCAGTCGTTCCATGGCCGGGTCCAGCGGCTCGCCGCGCGACACGAACGACTTCAGCCGCTTCTCGAGCTCTCGCCGTTCGAGAAGCACGCGGCGATTGCACTTCAAGCAGCGCAGCCCGATGTCGGCGCCCAATCGCACGACACGCCAGTCGTAGCCGCCGCAGGGATGCACCTTGCGCAGCCGCACGAACGTCGTTCATGCGCAGCTCTAGCGGCATCTCAGCCCTTCCTTCGCTCCAGGACGCGCTCCCGCTCGCCCGCGATCTCGTCTCGGAGCCGGCGCGCCGCTTCTCCAGCCGCCCTTGCGAAGTCGGAGCCGCGCGAGGCGTACAGAATCTGGCGAGAGGCGTTGATGACAAGGCCGCCGCCGTTCGCGTCCAGACCGTTTTCGAGCACCGCCAGCAACGTCGCCGCCCTGCGCCCCGACGCCCGGGACAAGAAGCGTCATCTCCGTGCATATCGAGCGTATGCGCCGAAGCTCGTCGGGGAAAGTAGCGCCGGCGACCAGGCCGACGTTGCCGCGGCTGTTCCACGTCCTCGCCTTCTCCGCGACGACCTCGAACAGCGGCCTCGAAGCCGCGCCGCTTGCAATGGGCAGATCCTGCAGGTCCCGCGCGCCAGGATTCAACGTCCGGCAGAGGATGAAGACACCTTTGTCGTCCCGCGCCAGGAACGGCTCCAGGCTGTCACCGCCCAGATAGGGGTTCACCGTGACGGCGTCGAAGCCGAGGTCGTCGAAGAGAGAGCGCGCGTACGCCTTCACCGTGTTACCGATGTCGCCGCGCTTGCCGTCGCCGATAACGGGAATTTCGCTCGGGACCGCTGCCAGCGTTTCGCGCAGGACGCGGTAACCTGCCTCACCCAGCGCCTCGTAGAAAGCCAGGTTCGGCTTGTAGGCGCAAACGAAGCCGGCCGTCGCCTCGATGACGGCGCGATTGAAGGCCGCAACGTCGGCGACGGGCAGGAGCGCGGGATCGGGGTCGAGCCCGACGCAAAGAAGGCTGCCGCTCTTGCTGGCAGCCTGCTCGAGCTTCTCGAAAAAGCGCAACATCCACCTCGGCGAGAGACTCCACGAGGGTCAAGTCGATGGTATCGCCGCGAATGGGCCAAGTCAAGGAAGATGGCCCGGGATCGACGACGCGGCGTCGACGTGGCTTAGGGGCGCCGATGGTCGGGCGGCAGGCATTCCTGCTGCGCGGGGCCGCTCGGGGTTGCCGAGCGGCCCTCGTCGCCAAAGAACGTCGCATCTCCGCCGCTTGACAGCGTCTCGCCGCTGCCGTAAACGTGAAGGCGTGAGACTGGATGTCGCCCTCCTGCCGCGAGCGCTGCGCAAGCCCGATTCGACTGCCTGCCTGCTCATCGATGCCCTGCGGGCCAGCTCGTCGATTGTTACGCTCTTCGCCCAGGGGGCTGAGGAGGTCGTCGTTGCCGGCAGCATCGCGGCGGCAAGGCGCCTGGCCGCGAGCGAGCCACGCCGCTACCTCCTCTGCGGCGAGCGCTTCGGCCTGGCGCCGTCCGGCTTCGACTACGGCAACTCGCCCTCCGAGTTCGCCTCGCTCGACATGCGGGGCCGGCGAGTCATCCTCGCGACCACCAACGGCACGAAAGCGCTCCTGACGCTAGCTATGTCCCCCGCCGTCATCGTCGGAGCGCTGCTGAACGCCACCGCCGCCGTTCGGGCGCTACTCGCGGATGCTCGCTCCCGCAACCTCGACGCCGCGCTCGTCTGCGCCGGCCTGGAAAGCGGCGCCGCCTTCAGCCTGGAAGACGCCTTCGTCGCCGGCGCGCTCGTCGAGATCGCCATCGAAGAGGCGCGAGGCCACGGCTCCGACCTGTCGCTAAGCGACCCCGCGTTGGCCGCCCGCCGCCTCTACCAGTCCTACTCCGGCGACGCCCCCGCCTGCTTCCGCGAGGCGCAGCACGGCCGCTCCCTTGCCGGCATCGGCCTGGAGCGCGACCTCGAGTTCTGCGCCCAGACGGACCGCTTCCACGTCGTCCCGCGACTCCGTCGCGACGCGTCGGGCCGGCTGTCACTCGTGGTTCCGACGAAAGGAGAGGCATGAAGGCGGAGATTATCGCCGTCGGCACCGAGATCCTGCTCGGCGAGATCGTCGACACCGACTCCCAGTTCATTGCCTCTCGTCTGCCCTCCCTTGGCATCGACCTCCTCTGGGTGACGCAGGTCGGCGACAACCTGGGCCGCGCCCGCGAGGCGCTTGACCGCGCCTGGCAGCGCAGCGACCTCATCATCACCTGCGGTGGCCTCGGCCCCACCGAGGACGACCTCACGCGCGAGGCCATCGCCGCCATGCTGGGCGAGGAGATGCGCGTCGATCCGTCGCTGGAAGAAGAGCTGCGCGCCTTCTTCGCCCGCCGCGGCCGCCCGATGCCGGAGCGCAACGTCAAGCAGGCCACCCTCATCCCGTCGGCAAGGGCCATTCGTAACGCCTACGGCACCGCCCCTGGTTGGTGGGTGGAGCGCGAAAGCCGCGTCATCATCGCCCTGCCCGGCCCGCCCGGCGAGCTGCGACGCATGTGGGAGGCAGAGGTCGAGCCGGAGCTGCGGCGCCGGTCCGTCGGCGTCGTGCTCGTCTCGCGGACGCTGAAGACGTCGGACCTGACAGAAGGCCTCGTCGACGAGCTGCTGGGTGACCTGAAGCACTCCGCCAACCCCAGCGTGAGCGTCTACTCCCGCGCCGACGGCATCCAGGTGAGAATCGCCGCCAAGGCCTCCGGCTCGCACGCCGCCGAATCGCTCATCGCGCCGGTCGAGGCGGAAGCGCGCCGGCGCCTGGGCCCTGAAGCCGTCTGGGGCGCCGACGACGACACGCTCGAAGCCGTCGTTGGCCGGCTGCTGCGAGAGCGCCGCCTGACGCTGGCAACCATGGAGTCGTGCACCGGCGGCCTGCTGGCAAGCACGATTACCAACGTCCCCGGCAGCTCCGACTACTTCAAGGGGGGCCTCGTGACCTACGCGACGGAGACGAAGCTGGCCTGGGGCGTCAGCCGCAACGTCGTAGAGAAACATGGCGTGATCAGCGCCGAATGCGCCCGCGAAATGGCGCGGGTCGCGCGCGAGCGCCTTTTGGCTGACATCGGCGTCGGCGTCACAGGCGTCGCCGGCCCCGACGAGCAGGAGGGCAAGCCGGTCGGAACCGTCCATATCGCACTCGACGACGGCTCCGCCAAGCCGCCGGTCGTCAGCTATCAGTTCGCTCAGAGCCGCGCCATGATTAAGCGTCGCGCCGTCACGACCGCCCTATCCCTCGTCCGCCGGGCGCTGCTTCGCATCGAATAAGCGCATCGACTTGACAGAACGCTTATAATCAAAACGCAAGTGTTCCCCCGCTTCTGAAAGCGACGCAGGAATGAAGAGAGCGGCTTTCGCGTTCGCGCTGAGTCTGGCGACGGCATCATTCGCTCTGGCCGGTCCGCGTTACCCCGTCGCGGCCGCCGGTCCGTCCAGTTGCGGCGGCGACCAGCCCGGCATGGCGAATCCCGCCGCCGTCTATTGCCGCGATCTAGGGTACAACTACGAAGTCGTGAACGGCGCCAGGGGAGAGCAAGGCGTCTGCGCCCTGCCGGATGGAAGCAGGTGCGACGAATGGGAGTTCCTCGAGGGCACGTGCGGCCAGGCCTACTCGTATTGCGCGAAGCAGGGCATGAACATGACAACCAGGACCGACGGCAATGACCCGTTCACCCGGGAATACGGCGTTTGCGTCCGCGGCAAGCAGCAAGTCGGACCCGTAACCGGGCTGATGGGCTTGAGCCAGAAGGCCGCAGTGGGAACTCCACGACCGGCGCCAAGCGGCGCTGGCGCGGCTCCCCTTACCTCGACCGCTCCCCAGGCGGCTTCATCTGGTTCATTCGATTGGAGGAACGAGAACGGGGAGGACTGGATGACCTCCGTCAAGAACCAGGGGATCTGCGGCGCCTGCTGGGCGTTCTCGGCCGTCGGCGTGGCGGAGGCGACAACGAAAATACGGCGGAGCGACCCGAACCTCTATATCGATCTGTCGGAAGAGTACCTGGTATCCGGCTGCTACGGGGGCCAGACCGGCTGTTGCGGCGGAGACCCCGCGGTGGCCCTGGATTCAATCGCCGCGTCAGGTATTCCGGACGAAGCCTGCCTTCCGTACGTCGACGGGGACGCCGACGGCTGCGCCTGCAACGGAGACGGCTCCTGCAACGCTTCCATGTGCACCTACGCCGTCGACGCCTGCAGCGACAAGACCTGCTCTGACAGATGCTCCAATTGGCAGTCGCGCATGGTGGGGACCGGCCCCGAAACGCTCGTCCCACCGGACGCGGACAGCATCAAGAATGTTCTCATCACCAACGGGCCGCTCTCAGCCGTTATGGGCATCGGTGGCGAAGTCGGCGGCCACTTCGACGGCGATATCTACAGGTGCAGCGACGACTCGGATTCGAACCACGCGGTGGTTATCGTCGGCTTCGACGATGCCGGCGGCTACTGGATCGTGAAGAACAGCTGGGGCGCCACCTGGGGCCCCGAACTCGACGGCTACTTTAAGGTCGGCTACGGCGAGTGCGCCATCGAGAGCTACGTGCACGCCGTTTTGCCCGTTCCGGGGGTCGGCGGCCTCGCCGAAGCGCCGGACGTGATGGCCGCGACGCCGCAAACCGCCGGCCCGCCATGGACAGAAATCGCCGCTGTTCTCGCCGCAGGAGTCGTCGTCGTCGCGGCTGGCGGGTGGTACGCGCGGCGCCGCTACTCCGTCAGACGGCGGTAAAGCGTCGGCAGGCGGCCCGGCAGCGACTCGATGTCGCCCAGTATCTCGTAGCCGATGTCTTCGCACATCTGCCCCAGGTACTCGTGGCCCTCACGGTCGACCGTCAGGCAGAACGGCACGATCCCCTTCCGCTTCGCCTCCATCAGCGCCTCGTGCGTGTCGTGGATCGCATACTCGCGCTCCGTGCGGTCGCGACCATACCCGTGGTCCTGCGGCCGCCCGTCGGAAACGAGAAACAGGATGCGCACCTTGGCGTCGTGCTGCTCCAGCTTCGCCGTCGCGTGGCGGATCGCCGGCCCCATCCGCGTCGAGCGGATCGGCTCCGTCTTGTCAATGCGCGCCTTCACCTCATCCGATAGCGGCTCGTCCAGGTCCTTCAGCACGTAGAACTCCACGTTGTCTCGACCGTAGCCGGAGAAGCCGTAGATGCCGTAGTCGTCGCCAATCGCCTCCAGCGCGCCGATGAGCAGCACCATGCTCTCCTTCTCCAGGTCGATGATGCGCTTCGGCGGACGCAGCGCCGCCTCCGCCTTCCGCTGGCTGAGCCACTCGTAGTAGCGGCGCGCGTCGTGGCCAAAGTCGGGACGTGTGTCGTCTTCGGCGTACTTCTGCTTGCGCTTTTCGATCTCCTCGTCCGTCGAGGCGCTCATGTCGAGCAGGAAAGCCACCGCCACCTGCCGCTCGACCTTGTTGCGCCGCCAGTAGACCTTGTCCGTGAAGTTGTAGCCGGCGCGCCTCTCCGTCAGGTACTCGATGACCAGGTCCAGGTCGAAGTCCTCGCCGTCGTGCAGGCGCTTGATCTTGCGAAATAGCTCCGGCCGGAGCTGCTCGAACTGCTTGCGCGTCTGCGAAGCCAGCGTGCTGTAGCGACGCAGCGTCTCCTCGAAGAACTCGCGGTCGCCCTGCTCCAGCGGCCGCTGCACGACGCGACACCAGCGCGGCTTGTAGTCGGCGGCGCGGAAGTCCCACTCGTCGTACCAGAACGACTGCGGCTCCGCGACGCTCTCCTTCTGCTCCTCCTCCACCTCCTGCAGGCGCTGCCCGTCCTGCAGCTCAATCGCCTGGTCCGGGATCGGCACGCCCGCTTCCTTCTCCAGGTTCGTCAGGAAGATTCCCATGGCGGAGGAAAGGTCGCCTTCGGCCATCCCGCCCACCACGATCTCGACGCTCTTCTCCATGAGCTCGCGCAGCTGTTCGGCCGTTAGCGGCGCCAGCCCCTCCGGCGCCTCGAGCCCCTCCTGGAGACGCAATCGCATGAGAAGCTGGACGAGCTCCGGCTTGAAATCGCCGCGAAAATCGACCGGCTGCGGGCTCTCGTAGGCCTGCTCCGACCCGCGCGGCAGCTCGCCGCCCTGCTGCGTTGCGGCACCGGTCTGCGGCTTCAGGTTCATCATGGCGAACAGCTCTTCGTCCAGCGGCTGCCAGTCCAGGACGTCCAGGTCTTCCGGCGACACGTTGGGCAGCAACGTCGCCAGGTCGTAGAGGCGCAGCGCCGCTTCGGCAGCGTCCTCCACCGTCGCCTGCGACCGCTGGACGGCGCGCAACAGTCGTAGCGCGGCCACCAGCGTGCCTCGCAGCTCCTGCGGCCACACGACGGCGTGCAGACCGTCCAGGCTGGCGCGGATGAGGTTCTCCAGGAAGGCCTCCCTTAGCGGCAGCCCGGGCAGACGCGGACGCCGCTCCAGCTCGCGGCCCTGGATCAGCCGCCAGGAGCGCCGGATTCCGCCGTACTCCCGCTTGACCAAAAAATCGACGCGGGCATCCTCGACGACCGTAAACAGGTCGGAGATAAGCTGGCGGTCGGCAAAAAGGTCGAAGAAGCGCTCCATGTCCGTCAGCGGCCCCTCGGCCTTGGCGGCCTGCCTCTTCAGCCGACGGCGTCGCGAGGCGAAGACGCGGCCGCGGCGCCCGAAGGCGAAGAGAAAGCTCCCGAACTCCAGGTGGCCGGACTGATGCGTCGCGTAGACCTTGTAGACGGCAAAGTTGCGCGCCTTGTCGTCGAACTCCTCGGCAACGTCCGGCAGGTACACCGCCGTGCCCTCCGTCGAAGGCCGTCCGGCCGCCACCCAGCCGATGCCCTTCTCCGTCAGCGTGCTCGACGGATGGATTGAAACGTTTGCCCCTGTCAGCGCCTTGCAATAGAGGCGCAGGACCTCCGACACGCGCGAAAGCTCCACCCGCGGCGAAAGCTCCTCCAGCACCTGCTCGCCCTTGCCCGACTGCAGCCGGAAGAACGCCTCCCCGCCCTCTGAGCTTTCCTTGAGGATGCGCCGGCCCGCTGCGTGCCAGCGCGACAGGTCGCGCAGCGACATTCGGGATAGCACTTCCGGCGCGCTCTTCAGGAACTCCATCGCCGCGGCGGGGGAGCCTATCGCGAGCTCCTCGGCGAGCGAAATCGAGATCCCCGTGACTGGCCGCCTCGACCTGCGCCAGAGCGCCCGCCGCCTCCGCGAAGAGCGAATAGGCTCGCGAACCGACGCGTCGAGAAATGCCGCTGGCGAGACGCAAGAAGCGCCCCCGCTCGGAAGGCTCCAGGCCGGCCAGTAAATCGGGGGCTTGCTCGAAGTAGAACCGCACCTCCGCCCAGCTCGCCGCCGCGATTCCCTCCGCCAGGTCGAGGAACGGGCCACGGTCATCCGGCTCCAGGCGGCCGAAGACGGCGGCGCCGGTCTCCAGGCAGTTGCTGGCAAGCTCGTAGGAGCGTTCCGCCAGCCGTTCCGCCAGGACCTCGAGCCGGCAGAGCTCCGCCGCGCCCAGGAGCGGCAGCAGCGTCGGGCTGACGACGAAGAACAGCGAGGCGAGGGAGATCGACTTCCAGTTGCCCTGGTAAAGCCGCTGGCCGGCGGCCGCCCACCGCTTCAACTCATCCGGCGACAGCAGGCCAACGCACTCGGGGCTGACGCGAAAGTAGGCCGCCGCGACTATCGACGACTGATCGGCGATGTCGCGCCCGAAGTGGCACCAGCGCAGCACATCGTCCAGAGGAAGGAGCTCGACTACCTGCGGGCTGGCGCGAAAGTACTCCGACGCCGCCTCCCACGACCGCAGCGACTGCCCGGCAAGCGCCACGCCCTCTTCCGCCCAGCTTCGCAGGCCGCTCGGTCCAAAGCGCGCGAGAACGGCCGGCGCGGCCCGGCGCAGCTCCGTCGAAACGCCCGGCGCCACGATGGCAAGGCGTCGGTCGTATTCTGAGAGATCTGAACTCTGCTTTGGCACGAATCCATTCTAAGCCAAAGCGATGATTGACGCCTTTCGACAGCGGCTGCCAACAGGATTTAGCAAGCGTCAGATGGGGAGCCGCCTCACTTCAACCGAGGCTAGTGCTCCTGGACAGTAATGCTCACGATCTTGTCGCCGGGCGTGGTTGCCGTACTGGGGTCGCGCGGCGTGATCTTGTTCAGCACGTCGAGGCCGTTGGTCACCTTCCCGAACACGGTGTATCCGCCGCTCAGCTGCGGCTGCGGCGCCAGGGTGATGAAGAACTGGCTGCCGCCGGTATTGTGCTGGCCGGCGTTCGCCATCGCCACCGTGCCCGTGTCGAACGAAGAAGACGTGAACTCGTCTGGCAGATTATAGCCGGGCCCGCCATCTCCCTGACCCGTCGGATCACCTCCCTGCGCTACAAAGCCCGCGATGACGCGGTGGAACGTGAGGCCATCGTAGAAGCCCCTGCAAGCAAGGAAGACGAAACTGTTGACCGTCACCGGCGCGAGGTTGGGCTCCAGCTCAATCGTGATGGCGCCGTTCGCCGTCGTCAGCGTCGCGGTGTACTGCTTGCTGGGGTCGATCACCGTCTCCGCCCCTGTGAAGCTCTTCTCCGCGCTCTTCGTGCAGAGCGACGCGAAGTCGCCCTGTCTCGGCGGCAGCTTGTTTGAAGGAACGGTCGCGGTGGCTCCGCTAATGGTTATCTGTCCTCCCTTCGCCACCATCGTTGGAACTCCGTTCGCCGACGATCCGGAGCTGTTGTTGCTGTTGCTGCCCCCGCCGCAGCTCGAAGCCACCAGAAGCAGCGCCGGCGCCATGGCAAGAACCAACGACATCTTGAGTATAGACGATTTCATCTCTTCTCGCTCCTCACTCGAAAATGGACGATACGACCTCTTCGATGCTGCGCTGAAGCTCCGGGTCGTCCGTGAGGGACCAGACGACCGCGGACTGACAGGCCTGCCGCGGCGAAACGCCTTCGACGATAAGCTTGCCGGCGTAGATCAGCAACCGCGTGCTCACGCCTTCGGCAAGGCCGTGCTCTTTGAGGTTGCGGACCTTCTCGCCCAGCTTTGCCAGCTCCCCCGCGATCTCCAGCGCGACGCCCGACTCTCGCGCAATTATCTGCGCCTCCTGCTCACGATTCGGATAGCCAAACTCCATCGCCGCGAAGCGCTGGCGAGTGCTGTGCTTCAGGTCTTTCAGTGCGCTCTGGTAGCCGGGATTGTACGAGATGACGAGCAGAAAGCCGGCCGCCGCCTCTAGGATCTGGCCGCGCTTTTCGATCGGCAGGATGCGCCGGTGGTCCGTCAGCGGATGAATCAACACCGTCGTGTCCTTGCGCGCTTCCACCACCTCGTCCAGGTAGCAGATGGCGCCGGCCTTCACCGCTCGTGTTAGCGGTCCGTCGATCCAGCGTGTCGAGTCCCCCTCCAGCAGGTAGCGCCCGACGAGATCGCTTGCCGTCAGGTCTTCGTGGCAGGCGACGGTGACCAGCGGCAGGCCGTGCGTCTTCTCGCTGCCGCCATCCGTGGCGTCCTTGATTATCGTGAGCGGCCGTCCCAGCTTCCAAGCCATGTACTCGATAAAGCGCGTCTTGCCGCAGCCGGTAGGGCCCTTGAGGAGGACCGGTATCTGCTGGTCGAATGCGGCCGTAAAGAGCTCGACCTCGTCGCCGACAGGCAGATAGTAGGGCTCCTTCAGCGCGTAGTATTCTTCCACGGCGTACTGCCGGAAATCGCCTTCGACCAGTCGAGCTCGTTTCGGCATCACGATCTCATTAGGGGAAAACGACGTGGGGAATCAATTGTTTCGTTGGACAATTCGAGCCTGGAGAGCCTCCCACAACGCCTGCACCCGCCCCTCTAGCTCTGCCAGCGTCCCGTTGTTCTCAATAACGACGTTGGACTGACGGCATCGCTCTTCATTGCTAAGCTGGGTCCGAATCCGCGCCTCCGTCTGCTCCCGCGGAATGCCCTTCGCCTCCAACCGCTGCGTGGCCACCTCTGCGCTGGCGACCACCACCCATATCTCGTCGACCAGCCACTGCCAGCCGGCCTCCAGCAAGACCGCCGCCTCCAGCACAGCCACCCGCTCGCTCTTACTGCGCAGCGTCTCCACGTCACGGGCCATGATCTCCGCCATGGCGGGCCAAACGATGTCATTCAGCCGCTGGCGGTCCGCCGGTTCCGCGAACACGCGCTTGCCCAGCGCCTGCCGGTCGACCTCGCCGTTGGCACCGACGATCTCCGGTCCGAACGCTTCCACGAGCCGGTCGTACGTCGGCGAGCCCCTCCGGTATGATCGGTGGCCGACGAGGTCGGCGTTTACAAAGGCAGCCCCTCTGTCGAAGAGCATTCTCGCGACGGTCGACTTGCCGCTGCCGATGCCACCCGTAAGGCCGATAGTGATCATCGCCACGCCTGAGAGACGCGCCTGCCGCTCGCAGGCGGCGGGACGCGACCAAGTACAACCATTCTAAGAGCGGCCCACGGAGCGGTCAAGCGAAGTTGCCCATCGCTTCGAGGTTGCACGCCTCTCCCGTCGTTTCTTATTTCCGATAATCTCTAAGGAGAGGCTTATGCCTAGGATCACTAGGAATGGCAGATTCTGCGCCCGAAAGCGCAGGGTCAACGGAGGCGGACCAGGGCGTCGCTTCCTGGGCGGTAGCGGAAGCTCTTCTCTCTCTGCACGCCGCCCAGGACCGCCAAGCGCTGGCGGAAGCGATCTCCTCGCTCACGACTGCCCTCGATGCTCAATCAGCTACCTGCGCTTTCCTCGACGACAACAGCGGCATGCTGGTGCCCTTCCTCAGCGAGCGAAGCGCTTCGGGCCAGGTCGTCGCAACCAAACTTCCTCTCGATGAGGGAGGACACCTGGCGCACGTGCTTGAAACCGGCGACGACCTCGTTCTCGACGACCTGCGGGAGCTGATGGGCGAGGAAGCGCCAGAGCTTCCGGTTCGTCGCGTCATCCTGGCACGGCTGCAGTGGCAGGAGGAACGGCTGGGCGTCGTCCTCTTCTTCGACCAGGGGAGCACAGGTCTGGAGCTCTACCCGCGCCTGGCGGACCATATCGCCCTTGCGCTCGTCCGGCTGCGGGCGCTCGATCAGCACCTTCGCTTCGGCGGCATCGACCCATCGCGCTGGCTGTTCGACCGCGAGTGGCTGCTCCTGCGTCTCGAAGAGGAGGTGGAGCGGGCGCGGCGGTACCGGCATTCGCTCACGCTTCTGCTGTTCGTGTTCGACAACCTCGACGACATCGCTGGGAGCGCGGCAAGTCATCAAGCGCAAGTATTCCTCCGCAAGGCAGCCGCGGTCATTCGAAACCAGGTGCGCGGTCCCGACGTCTTGGCCGGCTTTGGCGCGACGAGCATAGCGGTACTCATGACGGAGACGCCGAAAAGCAAGGCCTTCGACGTACAGCTCCGCATCGCCTCCCGCTTATCACAAATGCAGTTGACCGTCGATGGTCCACAGCCAGCGCTCCTCCTGGGCGCCGCGGGCTTCCCCGAGGACGGCGATTCGGCGGCAAGCCTCGTCGAAGCCGCGGAGGCGAGCCTAAGTCGGTACGAAGGCAGCGAGCGCCTGGAGCAGTCCGCGTAGTTTCAGACGGTCTCTTGTCCTCCGGACAGCGCGTACGTCGCGCCACCCAACCCCTGCCTCCCAACCCTATCGACCGTTCCTTGCTATAATGCCCTTAGGGTCGGGGAAGCAATCCAGGGCTTTTGACGATGGAGCGACAGGCAAAGCGACTGCTCGTAATCGGTGGCGGAGCCGCCGGCATGAGCGCGGCAGCGGCGGCGCGCCGACGCCAGCCCGACGCCGAGATCGTCGTCCTCGAACGTGGCCCGCGCGTCTCCTTCATGCTCTGCGGCCTGCCCTACTTCATCTCCAACGTCGTCGAGGACGAAAACAGCCTCGTCGTCTACGAGCCCGACTACTTCCGCACCGAGCGCCAGATCGACGTCCGCACCAACTGCGAGGCAAAGTTCATCGACGCCCAGGAGCACACCGTCGAGTGCGTCGACGTCGCAACGCGGCAACGGGACACCCTTGCCTACAAGAAGCTGGTCATCGCCGCGGGCGCGCAGCCCATCCTGCCCGGCATCCGCGGCCTCGAGCTTGGCGGCGTGTTCACCCTTCGGACGCTGGATAGCGCCATCGCCGTGAAGCAGTTCATCGCCGGACGAGAGGTCAAGCGGGCCGCCATCATCGGCGCCGGCTACATCGGTCTGGAGATGGCGGAGGCCCTGACCACCGCCGGCGCGGCAACGACCATGATCGAGGCCAGCGACACCGTCCTGCCGATGAGCGAGCCCGAAATCGGCGAGCTAATCGAAGAAGAGCTTGGCGCCCGCGGCGTCGAGCTGCTCAAGCCCCGCCTGGCGCTCAGCTTCGAAGGCGCCTCCGCGACCGTCGAGCGCGTCGCAACCGACGGCGGCGACGTCGAGGCCGACATGGTGCTCCTCGCCGCCGGCGCCCGGCCCGACTCCGCCGTCGCCCGGGAGGCCGGCGTCGCGCTCGGTGAGCTCGGCGGCATCGCGACCGACGAGATGATGCGCACGAGCGTGCCGGACGTTTACGCCGCCGGCGATTGCGTCGAATCCCGCAACATCCTGACCGGCAGGGCCATCTTCCTGCCGCTCGGCACCACCGCGAACAAGCAGGGCCGCGTCGCCGGCGAGAACGCCATGGGCGGGCGCGCCACCTTCCCCGGCATAATGACGACACTCGCCTTCAAAGTGTTCGACCTCGAGGTCGCCCGCACCGGCCTTTCCGTCGACCAGGCGCAGACGGCCGGCTTCATCCCCGTGAGCGCCGTCATCCGCTTTCCGTCGCGGTCACCGTTCTATCCCCGCGCCGAGACGCTCACGGTGAAGCTTATCGCCGACGAGCGCAGCGGCCGCCTGCTGGGGGCACAGATGGCCGGCCACGGCACCGTCGCCAAGCGGATCGATGTCGTTGCCGCCGCCCTCCACGCGAGGATGACTATCTCCGACCTGCTGCAGCTCAATCTCTCGCACGCGCCGCCCTTCGCCAACGAGTGGGAGGGGATCCAGCTCGCCGCCCAGGCCATCGCCCACCACAGGACACGCTCGCCTTCCACTGCTTCCGCCCGTCCTGTAAGATAGCTCTATGACGTTCGCTCCCCGTCCGCGTCTGAGCTGGCTGGCGGGCCTTTTGTCCCTGGTGATAGCGGTCATCGTCGTCACGGCCGCCGGCGCCGCCTGCTCCCTGACCGCCGGCAGCTCCCCGAAGACGCCGACGCCGTCGCCGTCGCCCTCCCCGTCAATGACGCCTACGCTGACCGCTACGGCAACCGCCACGCCTTCCCCCAGTCCGACGTCGACTCCCACCGCCACCTCGACGCCCGAGCCGACGACCGTTGTCTCGCCGCTTGAGGGCGAGCCGACGCAATCAGCCGTTGAGGCTCCTCCCGCCGATACGCCCACCCCCGAGCCTTCCGCGCCTCCCGCCCAGAGCGCGGATGTCCTCATGGTGCCGCCGGAGATCGCCCAGGGGCAGATGTCGACGGTCGAGGTCGCCGGGAACGGCGCCGCCGGCGCGGTCGCCTTCGCCGACAACGTCCGCTACCCGCTCGTCTCGCACGGGTCCGATTTCTGGGGCGTCATCGCTGAGGCGGCAGACACGAACGTCGGCGTCCACTCGGTCACCGTCCAGCTGCTCGACGGCGGCGGCAACGTGATTTCGACCGCCTCGACCGAGCTGACCGTAGACGACGGCGACTACCCGTCGGAGAACGTCGACCTGCCTGCGGACGTCAACAACTCGCTCGACCCGGCTGCTGTTCAAGCGGAGGACGATGCCCGCGCGGCAACTTTTGCCGAGTTCACCAACGAGAAGCTTTGGTCGGGGCCGTTCATCTGGCCCGTGCCGCCGACCGTAATCACCGACCCCTTCGGCATTCGGCGCGGCTATAACGGCGGCCCTGTGTCAAGCTTTCATCAGGGGATAGACATCGCCGCCGACGAAGGCACGCCCATAGTCGCCGGCAACAGCGGCCGCGTCGCCTACGTCGCCTTTGGCCCGACGCACGGCAACTGCGTGATCATCGACCACGGCGACGGCGTCTTCAGCGGCTACAGCCACATGTCCCGCTTCAACGTGCAGGTTGGGCAAATGGTGAACAAAGGCGACGTGATCGGCTGGGTTGGAAGCACCGGCATGGCCACCGGCCCCCACGTCCACTTCGAGATCGACGTTCGCGGTGTGCCGGTCGACCCATCGCTGTGGACGATGCAAACGATAGGCCCCTGAGGCCTAGGCTAGTCTCCCAGCTCGCCGAGCTCGTACATAAGCGCCGCCACCGCTGCCATTCCCGCCGTCTCCGACCGCAGGATGCGCCGCCCCAGAGAGACGCGACGCGCTCCCGCCGCAACCGCTGCGTCCGCTTCTTCCTGCGTGAAGCCTCCCTCCGGCCCGACGAACAGCGACGCGACGTTCGAGCTGGCCTGCTTCGCCTGCTGCCTTCCGCAGCGTCTGCCGCAGCGACACCGCTTCTTCGCGCTCCCAGAGAAACAGCCGCAGTCCCGCCGCCGTCCCCAGCGCTTCCTCGAGCCGCGCCGGCGAATCGAGTTCCGGCAGCCGCGACCGTCCGCACTGCTCCGCCGCCTCGGTGACGATCCGGAGCCAACGCTCCCTTCGCTCTGAGCGCCCGGAACCGGGCCGCACGACGCGGCGGGCAGCCAGCAGCGGCACGAACCGCGCCACGCCCAGCTCCGTGCCCTTCTCCAGCAGCCAGTCGAACCGGTCGCCCTTGATGACCGCCTGGTAGAGGATCACCCGCGTCTTCGGCTCCGGCCTCCCCACGCGCCGTTCGACGACGGTCGCGCCCCGAGCGCCGTCCAGCGCCACCTCGTACTCGAAGCCGCTGCCGTCGAAAAGGATCACGCGGTCGCCGGCGCGCAGCCGCAGCACATGCCGCAGCCGGTGCGACAGCTCGTCGCCGAGCTCAACGTGCTCGCCCTGCACCGCCTCCGGAGCAACGTAAAACCTGTCCATCAAATCCCTTCTGAGCGGCAGTGGTGCCCAACACGGAAACGCAATGCGAGCCCAAGGTATCACGGGTCCGGGAGCAAGAACTCTATTCTTATCGGCTCGATCACGCGATTCCGGACGTGATCCAAAATGGCGAATAGGATATCAGCCAATGGGCGATTCGTTGCTGATGGTCCTTCCTTCAAGACCACTTGCAAGGTAAAGACTGCATTCATGTTCGCTTTCGCAAAGTCTGCTGCGGCGGCGTTGTCAAATGTAGTATGGAGGATTTCTGTCCCGTCTTCCACAGGACCTGGTTCAATTTCCAAGGACAAAGGCCGGAGGACGGGATCAAGTGCGTACACCGCATCCCTGATGGTCGACTGGGTGATATGGAGCCGCCTGTGCTTGTCGATGTTCGTAAGCTCATCGAGAATCCACAGGGGATGGCTGTGGGGGTCAAGGAGAGGATCTTCCTTCCGCATCTGATATGGTTGCAGCCCCTGGATCACCGCCTGCGCGTGAGGATGAACTCCCCTCATTCTGTAAAGGCCGCTATGTGGAGCAGGGTCTCCCTTACGTTTTCCGTTACGTATCTTCTTAAGAAACTCGTCTTCGTCATCAAAAATAGGGAAGGCCGTCTGCTTCAACTCCTTGCTGGAGTGCCTCACCGTCAGCGCCGTGATCAGATGGTCAAGGGCCAATCTAGTATTGTAGAGGAACTCACCGAGGATAACGTTCAGTCGAGGCGGCAGAGGTCGTCTAATCCTCGCTTGACAACTAGGTGCCCTACCTGCCCCACACCGTAGCTCTCGAATTCAATTGGGTTAGGGTTGTTGTCGCAGAAGGCGTTGATGGCCGCATCAGTCTCCGCCCAGTGCTCTTGCGCTCGATCGAGCTTGACGAGGTAGTCGGTCAAAATCGCCATGCGCTGTCCTCAGAACGTGAAGGACGCGGCAGTACAGGAAACCCCGAGGGGCACGAGATTCCTGCCGCCACGCGGGGAGACTTCATACGCCACCTGAAGAATTCGGCGAAGCCCTCAACTCGGGCGCCCTCCCGGAGAGGCAGTTCCCCAGACTGGGCCCGCCCCTCCTTGAGGTGATTTTGGCGTTATGTGTAGCCTTCCTGGTAGCCCGCTGCCCGTCTAACGTCGCTTCCGCGAAGGCTGAGGGTTTCAACCCTCAGAACTGTCTAATTATCCACATCGATCAACCGGCCGCCTCGAAAACGACCGTCCGCCAATCTCCCTCAGCCATAACCTCGACGGCGCGGCCTCCGGCCCTTTCCAACGCCTCGCGGCAGTCCTCGACGCGCTCGCAGCCGATGCCCGCCGCGATCCCGACGCCGCCGTGCTTCAAGACAGCGACGAGCTCGCCCGCCAGATCGATGACCGTCGTGCTGCTGATGTTGGCGACAACGCAATCGAAACGGGAACGCGGTACTACCGCCGGCCAGGCCTCACCCAGGCTTCCCTCCGCCACCGTCGCGCCTTCGACACCGTTGGCAACGACGTTCTCCGTCGCGACCCCAACTGCCAGCGGGTCGTTGTCCAAAGCGACGACTTCGGCTCCCAAGAGCGCGCCGGCGATGGCGAGGATGCCCGAGCCGGTGCCAACGTCCAGCAACCGCTGTCCCCACTTCAGGCGCTCAGCCAGCGCCAGTAGGCACATCCGCGTCGTTGCGTGCTGACCCGTTCCGAACGCCATGCCCGGGTCGAGCGTAATCACCAGCTCGCCGGCTTTCCGTCGATGGTGCCGCCAGCGCGGCACGATCACGAACGGCCCGACCCGCTGCGCTCGAAAGTGCTTCTTCCAGGCGTTCGCCCAGTCCTCTTCGTGAACGGTGCGGCTCCGGACCGATGGCGCTCGCATGAGGGCAAGCCGCGACAGCTCGCGACGCAGGGCGCGGCGACGAGCAGGGAGACGGGAATCGCGCGGGAGATAAGCCTTGACGGTCGCCACGCCGTCGCTCGCTTCGATTGCGACGCCGCCGGCGCTGGCGCGCATCACGTCGCTTACGGCCTCTTCATCCTCCGGCGCGACGGCAACGGCGATCTCCAGCCAGTCCAAGTCGTGTCCTTCGCTAGCCGCCGAAGGTCTCTTTTACCTTGCCCATGAAGCCCTTGCCGTCGCGGTGCCCGCCGTCGTGCCCGCGCAGCGACTCGTCGAGCTCCTTCAGCAGCCGCTTCTGCTCTTCGCTCAAGTGCTTCGGCGTCACGACGTTCGCCGTAACGACCATGTCGCCGCGACCGCCGCCGCGCACGTGCGGCACGCCCTGCCGCTTCAGGACGAACTCGTGCCCCGACTGCGTGCCGGCGGGATCTTGAGCGGCTTGTCGCCGTCGAGCGTGGGAATCGTCTCTTCGTCGCCCAGAGTCGCCTGCGCGAAGCTCACATCCAGGTTCAGGAGAATGTCGTCGCCGTCGCGCTTGAACAGCGGGTGCTCCTGCACGGACAGCACGACGTAGAGGTTCCCGCGCCCGCCGCCGTACAGGCCCATCTCGCCCTCGCCGCTGATCCGTATCTGCGAGCCCTCGTCGACTCCGGCCGGTATCCGCACCTCCAGCTTGCGACTGCGCCGCTCCTGACCTGTACCCCGGCACTGCTCGCACGGCTTGTCGACGATCCGTCCCTCGCCGCCGCAGCGGTCGCAGGCCGTGACGTTGATGAACTGCCCGAAGATGCTGCGCTGCGTCCGCCGGATCTCCCCGCTGCCGTTGCAGACCGGGCACTTGCGCGGCTCGCTGCCCGGCTCGGCGCGCAGGCCGTTGCAGCGCGAGCAAGCCTCCTCGCGGCTGATTTCGACCTCTTTCGACGTGCCGAAGACCGCCTCCTCGAACGTCAGGGTAAGGCGATAGCGCAGGTCGGAGCCTCGCTGCGGCTGGCGGCGTCTGGAGCGGGCGCCGCCGAAGAAAGCGTCGAAGATATCGCCGAAGCCGCCAACGTCGAACCCCTCGAACGTGCGCGCGAAGGGGCTTTCGGCGCCGGCGTGCCCGAAGCGATCGTAAATAGCGCGACGCTCCGGGTCGGAGAGCACCTCGTAGGCCTCGTTTATCTCTTTGAAGCGCTCCTCCGCGCCGGGCTCCGGGTTGCGGTCCGGATGGAACTTCATCGCCAGGCGGCGGAAGGCGCGCTTTATATCGTCCTGGCTTGCGTTTCGCGGCACCCCCAGGACGTTGTAGTAATCGAGTTTAGTAGTCATAGATAAGCATCGGTTGAATCGGCTTTCCCGCCGATCAACCTATGATAGCAGATTCGCGACGGTCTTTGGAGGTGCCACGGGAATGTAGGGGAGGTCTTTAGACCTCCCGCGTCTCTTTAGGCCTCCCACCCTAGGTGCGCCCCCAAATGTAGGGGAGGTCTTTAGACCTCCCGTGCATCCGCCGCATCCGACGCATCGTCGGCAAACGAACCAGAATATGGATAAGCGTCCGCCTCGTCCACCAGCCCAGCTCTAACTGGATTCTCTCTCACATACGTCCTCACATCCAGCAGGTCTTCTTCCCGTCGTAGCACGTGATCGTAGTAGCTCTTCTGCCAGAATGGACCGCTGCTGTCTAGCAACTGATTACAGAGGAATCCCGATCTCAGCTTGAAATGATGCACGAAACTCATCACGTCGACGCCCTCGGCAGCCATAACCACCAGATGCAGGTGGTCGGGCATGAAGCAATACTCCAGGACTTCAACGCCGGATCTCGTGGCACTGTCTGCCAAACAGCTAAGACAGATTTCGACAGTTCCTGGGAATGAGAAGGCCCGTCGCCCGTCTTGCACGCGGGCGGTCAGGAAGAAGGCTCCGCCGCTTCGATATACTTCACGTGGCAGTCTGTTGGGCTTACGTCGACGGAATCCGCAAGAAGCGGGAGGTCTAAAGACCTCCCCTACATCACTCGGACCACCGCCGTCGCGCATCTCAGACCAACGACGCCACGAAATCGCCCATCTCCGACGTGCTCATCCCCATCCGGCCCGCGTTCAGCGACTTGATTCGCCCGCTGCCCAGCGCCTTCACCACCGCCTGCTCGATGCGGTCCGCCGCCTGCTCCTCGCCCAACTCGGCGACCAGCATCTGCACAGCGCCGATGGCCGCCAGCGGGCAGATGACGTCCTGGCCGGTGTACTTCGGCGCGCTGCCGCCGATCGGCTCGAACATCGATACGCCCTGCGGGTTGATGTTGCCGCCGGCCGCGATGCCCATGCCGCCCTGGATCATCGCCCCCAGGTCAGTGATGATGTCGCCGAACATGTTCTCGACGACGATGACATCGAACCACTCCGGGTTCTTCACGAACCACATGCACGTCGCGTCAACGTGCGCGTACTCGCGCCGGATGTCCGGGTAGTCCGCCTCGCCGACCTCGTTGAACGCGCGCCACCAGGTGTCGTGGACGAACGTCAGCACGTTCCTCTTGCCGACGAGGTGGAGCTGCTTCATCTTGTTGCGCTTTCGCGTCAGGTCGAAGGCGTAGCGGATCGCGCGCTCGGCCCCGAATCGCGTCGTCAGGTGCACCTGCGTCGACACCTCCTGCGGCGTCCCCTTGTACTGGAAGCCGCCCATGCCGCCGTACAGCCCCTCCGTGTTTTCGCGCACGACCACGAAGTCGATGTCCTCCGGCCCCTTGCCCTTCAGCGGGCAGTCGACGTTCGGATAAAGCTTGACCGGCCGCAGGTTGATGTACTGGTCGAGCTCGAAGCGCAGGCGAAGGAGGATGCCCTTCTCCAGAATGCCGGGCGCGACGTCCGGGTGGCCGATGGCTCCCAGGAAGATCGTGTCGAAACGCCGCAGCTCATCGATGGCCCCATCGGGCAGCGTCTCGCCCGTGCGCATGTAGCGCTCGCCGCCGAAGTCGAAGGTTGTCGTCTCGTACTTGAAGCCGGTCGCCTGCGCTGCTGCCTCCAGCACCTTCAGCCCTTCCCGCACGACTTCTGGGCCCGTCCCATCGCCTGGTATGACAGCTATTCGATGCAACTCCGTCATTCCTCTCTAGTCGTCTCCTTCGCCCTCACGGGGCGACGGCGCCACCTGTCAGCAGCCGGGCTCGCCGAGGTGGCCGCAGCAGCCCTGGCGCGTCCGCAGCCTGATCCAGTAGTTGCGGAACGTCAGCGCCAGCTTCCGATGAACCGGCAGGTCCGATTCCCGCCAGTTGGTGAAAAAGGCCCCCAGGCTCGGTCGATTCCGCTGTCTCTCGTCCATCCGACCGTCACTTCGCTTTCCCGGCGAGTCGCTCCTTCGTGTACTGCACCAGCCCGCCGGCGCGCATCAGCTCCAGCATGAACGGCGGGTACGGCTTCGCCTGGAACGTCGTGCCCTTCGTCAGGTTGCGGATCGCCCCCGACTCCAGGTCGACCTCCAGCTCGTCGCCGGCGTTTGTTCCGTCGACAGCCTCGTCGCTCTCCAGGATCGGCAGCCCGATGTTGATGGCGTTGCGATAGAAGATCCGCGCGAAACTCTTCGCGATGACGCAGCTTACGCCCACCGCCTTGATGCAAAGGGGCGCGTGCTCCCGCGATGAGCCGCAGCCGAAGTTCGTCGTAGCGACGATCATATCGCCGGGCTGGACGCGCGTCACGAACTCGGGATCGATGTCCTCCATGCAGTGCTTCGCCAGCTCCTGCGGGTCGGTCAAGTTGAGATAGCGCGCGGGTATTATCGCATCAGTGTCGACGTTGGCGCCGTACTTGTGAACGTGTCCGCGTAGAGTCATGCCTGCGACTCCTTCTCCAGAAGCTCCCTGACTGCGGCAACGAATTCCCGTGCCCGCCTGAGTTGCTCGGCAGCCTCTTCGCGAGACACTTCATCCGATAGGGAATAATCGCCCCGCAGCCGTTCCTCAAAGCCTGCGGCGAGGTATTGCTGTAGCTGCGCGGGCAGAAGGTGATTCTTTACAAACTCATTACTGAAGCTCGCGATGACGGTGGCGTGCCGCTTAAAACGCATGCCCCGAGTCAGCAGGACGGCCGAAGCCATGTAGAACATGGCATAATAGGCTTGCGACACAGAAGCGGCAAGATACGAGTCCTCCAAGAGCCGCGCTGCTGCCCCCAGGCTCTGCTCGGCACGTCGAACCAGGATTGGAATCTCTGCCCTCAAGCGACCTTCCTGCCTTCTCTCCAAACCTCTTCAAGAAACAGCTCTTCACCCTTGCCGTAACGCTCTGAACTGATGGGCTGCGCCGAAACATAGACATTGTGCTTCAACGTTAGTTCGGACGATATCTCCACAATCCGCCAGAGCTCCTTCGAGAAGCCTTCATAGCCGTCCAGCACGACGAGATAGTCGATATCCGACTCCGGGCCGGCGTCGCCGCGGGCCCACGAACCGTACAGGATTAGCGATCGCAGCCGCGATCCGTAGACACGTCGCAGGCCGTCCGCCAGCTCCTTGCTGATCGCGTCTACGTCTTCTGCCGAGATCACTTGATCACCTCGTCCGGCCCGGCCAGCCGTCCGGCGACCGCGCTTGCCGCCGCAACCGCCGGATTCGCCAGATAGACTTCCGACCGCACGTGCCCCATCCGGCCCGGGAAGTTGCGATTGCTCGTGCTCACGCAGCGCTCGCCTTCCGCCAATATGCCCATATAGCCGCCCAGGCAGGGGCCGCAAGTGGTCGTCGAGACGGCGCAGCCCGCCTCCGCGAACGTCTCCAGCAGCCCTTCCCGCAGGGCGTCGAGGTAGACATCCGTCGAAGCGGGAACGACAATGCACCGCACGTTCTCGTGCACCCTTCGACCGCGCATTACCGACGCCGCCAGCCGCAGGTCCGCCAGGCGTCCGTTCGTGCAGCTGCCGATGAACACCTGGTCAATCTCCACGCGCGGCGCCTTGCTCAGCGGCACCGCGTTCGCCGGCGACGACGGCAGCGACACCATCGGCTCCAGCGCAGACACGTCGTACTCGTGAACGGCCTGATAGACGGCGTCGGCGTCAGGCTGGTACAGCTTCCATTCGCGCTTGGCCCGCGGCCGCACGTAGTCCAGCGTCACGTCGTCAGGCGTCATCAGACCGGCCTTGCCGCCGGCTTCGATCGCCATGTTGGAGATCGTGAAGCGACCTTCCATGCCCAGCTCCGCCAGCGCCTCGCCGCCGAACTCCATCGCGCAGTAGAGCGCGCCGTCGACGCCGATGTCGCCGATGGTGAACAGGATAACGTCCTTTCCTCCTACCCAGCGGCTCAGCTTGCCATAGTAGACGAACTTGATCGTCGGCGGGACGCGCATCCAGATGTCGCCGGTCGCCATCGCGCAGGCGATATCCGTGCTGCCCATCCCGGTCGCGAAGCAGCCGAGCGCGCCGTAAGTGCAGGTGTGCGAATCGGCGCCAACAACAACGTCGCCGGGCAGCACCCAACCGTGATCGGGCAGGAGGACGTGGTCGACGCCGGCGCGCCCCTGCTCGTAGTAGACCGCGCCCTGGTCGAGGGCAAAGCGGCGCATGACCTTAGCGTTCTCGGCGCTCTGGATGTCCTTGTTCGGTATGAAGTGAGACGGTATGAAGGCCACCCGCTGCGGGTCGAAGACGCGCTCCACACCAAGCTTGTGGAACTCCTGGATCGCCAGCGGCGCCGTCACGTCGTTCGCCATGACGAAGTCGACGCGCACGTTAACCAGCTCACCAGGCGAAACCGCGTCGCGGCCGCAGTGGGCAGCGATTATCTTTTCACCAAGCGTCATTCCCATGTTCTTCCCCGTCCTCTAGCTCCCGACGTAGTCCTTCAGGCAGATGACCCGCGGCATCGCCCTCGGCGTGCCGTCCCGAATGAGCGCGGGCCGTCGCCGCAACGCTTCAACGATGCGCTGCCAGTCGCCGTCGTTCGTGATCGTTGCGTCGCAGCCGGCCGCCGCGCCCGTCGCGACGATGAGCGCGTCCGGCACCGGTAACCCCTCCGCCCGGACCACTGCTGCCTGCAGGGCGACCGGGCGGGACACTTCTAGCACCGCCAGGTTGGCCGTCTGCTCCAGGAACTCCATTATCTCATCAACCGCGTCGAGATCGTTTTCCCTGATCGGCTTGACCAGCAGCTCCAGCTGGCAGATTGACGATACGACCGCTTGCAGCTCTCCCTTGTCTATCAGCTCGAACGCCGCTTCCATGAGGTCCGCATACGGGCGGCGGTCCTCCAGGTAGTAGATGAGGGCGTTGGTGTCGAGGTTCACCCTCCCGCACCCTCTGAGAGCGTCTAGGAATTGAGCTTCCCCTCGCGGTCTTGCCAACTATCCCTCTCTTTACGGACGTATTCGTCTATTTCTTCGACGTTTGCGCCGTAGACACCCCGCAGCCGCCCGCGGTAGTGCTGCACCCAGTTCCTGGGGCGCGGCTTCAGGACGATCTTGCTGTCTTCGAGGCGCACAGTCAGCCTATCCCCGGGCCGCAGTCCGAGCTGGCGAACTGCCGCCACGGGCAGGGTGATCTGGTTCTTGCTGGATATCTTTGTCACTGCCACTTCCGGCACCCCTTCAGCCGCCGTGGTCAGGTATTCCAGAACGGCCTCTCTTACTTTACTACCTCCGTGTTCCTTTGTCAAGGGGCCTTCTCCTTTGTTTCTTGCCAGATACCTTGGTTTTTCGCTCCATCGCCAATTGCGCCTGGCCCTGTACCTGTGGCATGCGGTTTAGGGCGTTCATCAGCGCCTTCGCCGCCGCCACGACGATGTCCGTGTCCGCGCCGCGCCCGACGTAGGTGTTGCCGTCCGCCTGGACCCGCACCAGCACCTCGCCCAGCGCGTCGATCCCGGCCGTGATGCTCTTCACCGAGAACTCAAGCAGCTTGTTCGGCACGCCGACGACGCTGTCGATTGCCTTGAAAGCGGCGTCGACCGGTCCTGTGCCCGTCGACGTTCCGACGAGCTCGCGCTCGCCCGGCGCCTTGATGCGCACCGTCGCCGTCGCGACGAGCTGGTTGCCGCAGGAGACCTGCAGCAGGTCGAGGTGGTATGTCTCCTCGACCGTCCGCAGCTCGTCACCCATCAGCGCCTCGATGTCGCGGTCGTCGATCTCTGCCTTCTTGTCAGCCAGCTGCTTGAAGTCGGCGAAGGCGCGCGCCAGTTCCTCGCCGCTGACCTCGTAGCCGAGCGCCCGCAGCCGCTCCCGGAAAGCGTGCCGACCCGACAACTTTCCCAGGACGAGTTCCGCGCCGCCGGAGGGAAGGCCGATCTCCCGCGCGTCCATGATCTCGTACGTCTCGCGCATCTTCAGGACGCCGTCCTGGTGGATGCCCGACTGGTGCCGGAAGGCGTTGCCGCCGACGATGGCCTTGTTTGGCTGAATCACCATCCCGGTCAGGTCGGAGACGAGACGGCTCGTGCGGTAGAGCTCCTTGGTGTTGATGTTCGTCGTTACGCCGTAGGTGTCGCGGCGCGTCCTCAGCGCCATGACGATCTCCTCGAGCGATGCGTTGCCCGCCCGCTCGCCGATGCCGTTGACGCAGCATTCGATCTGCCGGGCTCCGGCCCGAACCGCCGCCAGCGAGTTGGCCACCGCCATGCCCAGGTCGTCATGGCAGTGCACGGACACGACCGCCTTGCCGATGTTCGGCACCCTCTCGAAGATGCTGCGGATGAATGCCGCAAACTCCTCCGGCGTGCTGTAGCCGACGGTATCGGGTATGTTCACCGTCGTCGCCCCCGCCTCGATAACCTGCTCGACCATCTGGTAGACGTACTCCGGGTCCGACCGGCTGGCGTCCATGGGGCTGAACTCCACGTCGGAGACGTACCCCTTCGCCCGCGCCACCTGGGTTCGCGCCATCTCCAGCACCTCGTCGCGGTTCTTGCGAAGCTGGTGCGCCATGTGGATGTCCGAGCTGGACAGGAATACGTGGACGCGCGGCTGCGCGGCGCCCTTGACCGCGTCCCAGGCGGCGTCGACGGCCGACGGCGTCGCGTGCGCCAGGCCGACGACGACCGAACGCTTTATCGCCCCCGCAATCGTGCTCACGCACTCGAAGTCGCCGGGCGACGCAATCGGAAACCCCGCTTCTATAACGTCTACCCGCAGCCGTTCGAGCTGGCGCGCTATCTCCAGCTTGTCGGCGATGTTCAGCGCCACGCCGGGCGACTGCTCGCCGTCGCGCAGCGTCGTATCGAAAATGATTACCTTGTCTGCCATTCTGCTCAACCTCCTTTATATTCCTGCGATCTCGACAACTCGGCTCGGCCCTTCCCCTCGTTCAGAGGAAGGGCTATCGCAGGTTGAGCAAATACAGACTCCGTCTCACCATCTAAGTCCTCGTAGTCCCACTTTTCTCAACGCTCGCATCGCGCAACAACCGCTCCGCGTTCTGCCGCGAAGCCAACGTCTATCTTTCCCACCCGCCCGCCCGCAGCGGATTTCTGCAATCCGGGGCACGGCCCCAGACCCCCAGCCGCCGAGCGGACAGGACGAATCTATTTCTTCTTCTGGAGCCAGCTCATCATCCCACGAAGCTCCGCGCCCACCTCCTCGATGGGATGTTCCGCGTTCTGACGCTTCAGCGCCCGGTAGTGCGGCCGGCCCACCTGGTTCTCCAGCAGCCATTCGCGGGCGAAGCTGCCATCCTGTATCTCCGTCAGTATGTCCTCCATCGTCTCGCGCACGCAGTCGTCGATGACCCGCGGCCCGCGCGTGTAGTCGCCGTACTCCGCCGTGTCGCTGATCGAGTAGCGCATGTAGCCCATGCCGCCCTCGTACATCAGATCGACGATGAGCTTCAGCTCGTGCATGCACTCGAAGTAGGCGATCTCCGGCTGGTAGCCCGCCTCGACCAGCGTGTCGAAGCCGGCCTTCACCAGCTCCGTCACGCCGCCGCAGAGGACGCACTGCTCGCCGAAGAGGTCCGTCTCCGTCTCCTCTTCGAACGTCGTCTCCAGCACGCCGGCGCGCGTGCAACCGATGCCCTTGCCGTACGCCAGCGCCACCTCTTTCGCCTTGCCGCTGGCGTTCTGCTCGACGGCGACGAGCGCCGGTGTGGCGCTGCCCTCCGTGTAGAGGCGGCGCACCAGGTGGCCCGGGCCTTTGGGCGCGATCATCGAAACGTCAACGTCCTTCGGCGCGACGATCTGACCGAAGTGGATGTTGAAGCCGTGCGCGAACATCAGCGTCTTGCCCGCCTTCATGCTCGGCGCTATCGCTTCGCGGTAGACGGCCGCCTGGTTCTGGTCCGGCACGAGCATCATGATAACGTCCGCGGCGGCAGCGACCTCGGCGGCCGTCTTGACCGTCATGCCTGCAGCTTCCGCCTGCTTCCACATCTCGCTGCCCGGCAGCTCCGCGACCAGCACCTGGCAGCCGCTGTCACGCAGGTTCTGGGCATGGGCGTGCCCCTGGCTCCCGTAGCCGATAATGCCGATCATCTTGCCCTGCAAAAGGCCGAGGTCCGCGTCCTTGTCGTAGTAGATTGTTGCCATTGAAGTTCCTTTCTTCAGTCGTTTGTCCAAATCACGTTCAGCGTTCTCGGCGGGCGGACCGAGGTCCTCCCTAACATTTGCTACATCCTTAGCAGATAACACATCAGCCTGTCGAGCGCGTACTGCTCGCGGTCATCACTTTGCCGTCTTTTTCGCCCCTGCCTTTGCCTTCGCCTTCGCCTTCGCCAGATTGTAATCCACAGCGGAACGCACCAGATTCCTCAGTTCGATCTCCTTAATCTTTTCGTCTTTGACATAATCGATGGTCCGCCATTTTTTGCCCGCAAGCCCGTTGTTGTAGAGCTTGTCCGGGTCGGCGACACTCGCGCCTTCATAGAACGTCAATTTCACTTTGTCTTTGAAAGCATTGGCGATACAGACTATTCCGCCGTGAGACCATACCGGCGTGCCCATCCATTTCCATTCCTCAACTATCTCTGGGTCAGCCTCACGGATAATCCGTCGAATGCCAGCGAACGTCTTGCCGCGCCAGTCGGTAAGTTCCGCCACCAGGCTGTCTATCAGTTCACTTGCACCCATGTTCTTCTCCACTAGCGCGTTTCTTCTCCTTCCTCACATGAGGCTGCCGACACGCGGCTTCCCCTGCCCGGCCGGCCGGTAGCGACGCAATCCCGCGCCTTCCCCCTCGACGGTGATCGCGGCGCGACCCCGCGTTACGGCCACCCGTCCGGTGCGCGCCAGCTCGCGGATACCGTACGGCTTGAGCATCTCGAAAGCGGCGTCCACCTTATCCTCGGTGCCGGTGATCTCGACAACGACCGTGTCCGGCGAGGCGTCGATAATCTCGCCGTGGAAGATGTCGACGATCTCGATGATCGCGCCGCGGTTCTGGTCGTTCGCGTTCACCTTCATCAGCGCCAGCTCCCGCGTCACGATCTCGTCCTCCGCCAGGTCGCTGATCTTGACGATATCGACGACCTTGAAGAGCTGCTTCGTTACTTGCTCGACTTCGCTTGCCGCGCCGCCGAGCACGAACGTCATGCGCGACAGCCCCGCGATCTCGCTGTGCCCGACAGTCAGGCTCTCGATGTTGAAGCCGCGCTGCCGCCACTTGCTGACGATCCGATTCAGAACGCCGGGCTTGTTCTCGACGAGCGCGACTATCGTGTGTCGTTGGTCTTTCATCGTTTTGCCGTCACCTCCTTGCGCTCGGCCTTCGCCGGCGCCGGTTTCGGACGCTCCAGCGTCTGCGACAGCGCCGCTCCCGGCGGCACCATCGGGTAGACGCACTCTTCCGGGTCGACCTGGAAGTCGATGAGGACCGGCCCCGGGTGCGCCAGCGCGCGCAGTATCGTCCCCTCGACCTGCTTCTTGTCGGTGACGCGAAGGCCGGCCATGCCGAACGCCTCCGCCAGCTTCACGTAGTCCGGGCTGAACTCGCGCGTGGCAAAGCGACGGTTCCCGTAGAACATCGTCTGCCACTGCCGCACCATGCCCAGATATGTGTTGTTCATGATCGCGAACTTGACCGGCAGCTCGTGCTCCACGACGACCGCAAGCTCCTGCATCGTCATCTGGAAGCCGCCGTCGCCGCAGATCGCCCAGACCAGCTCCTTCGGATGCGCGAACTGCACGCCCATCGCCGCCGGCACCGCGAAGCCCATCGGCCCCAGCCCGCCGGCCGTGATGAAGCCGTTCCGCGTGTCGTTCCAGTAGTACTGCGCCGACCACATCTGGTGCTGCCCGACGTCGGTGACCGTGTAGCCCTTGCCGCCGGATAGCTCGTATATCTTCTTGATGACGTACTGCGGCTGGAGCTCGTCGCTGTCCGGGATGTCGATTGAAGGGTGCTCCTCGCGCAGCTGTCGCAGCCGCGCCAGCCACGCGTCGTGGCGCTTGGCCTTCACGCGCGGGTTGAGCGCCGCCAGGACGCGCTTCACGTCGCCGACGATGGGCACCGCCGGATGGACGTTCTTCCCGATCTCCGCCGGGTCGATGTCGACGTGGATGACGCGCGCGTGCGGCGCAAAGTCCTTGAGCACGCCCGTCACGCGGTCGTCGAACCGCATGCCGAGCGCGATGAGCACGTCCGCCTCGTTGATCGCGACGTTGTTCCAGTACATCCCATGCATCCCGGGCATGCCCATGCAGAGCGGGTTCGAGCCCGGGAAGCCGCTTATGCCCAGCAGCGTCGTCACGACCGGTATCTGCGCCTTCTCCGCCAGTTCCAGCAGCTCGTCGTAGGCGCCGGAGATGCGGATGCCATGGCCCGCCAGGATCAGCGGCCGCTCCGCCTCGGCGATGAGCTGGGCCGCCTTCTTGATCTGCGACGGATGGCCCTCGAGGACCGGCCGAAAGCCCGGCAGATCGACCTCCTCCGGGTACTCGAACTCCGCCTCCTGAATGAACACGTCGCGCGGCACGTCGATTAGCACGGGCCCCGGACGGCCGCTGCGCGCGATGTGGAACGCCTCGCGCATCGTCTCCGCCATGTCCTCGGCTCGCAGCACCAACCAGTTAGCCTTCGTTATCGGCAGGCTGATGCCGGTGATGTCCGCCTCCTGGAAGCCGTCGCGGCCGATGAGCCACGTGACGACCTGCCCGGTGATAGCCACGACCGGCACCGAGTCCATCCAGGCGTTCGCGATGCCTGTCACCAGGTTCGTCGCGCCGGGCCCGGACGTCGCGCAGCACACGCCGACTTTGCCCGTCACGCGCGCGTAGGCGTCGGCGGCGTGGGCGGCCGACTGCTCGTGCTTGACGAGTATGTGCTGGACCTGCGGGTAGTTCTGAAACGTGTCGTAGAACGGCAGCGTGGAGCCGCCCGGTATGCCGAAGACCATCTCGACGCCTTCGCGCACGAGGCACTCCATGATTATTTCTGCGCCTGTCTTTTGCATAGTCGAAACCCCTTTAGCGTAATGCGTCCAAGGTGACGCGGTTCGAAACGAGTTGGGAGATTCTGGGTTTCCCGCCTGAGCGGTAGGGGCGCTGCCTACGATAGCGCGAGCAGCGCCGGCTCGCCGAGACCCAGGATCCCGCGGGCAAGCGAGCCTTCGCCCAGCGGAAGAGCGCGTAAGGGGAGCAATACGGCGCGGTCTCGCGCGACGAGATAGCCGACCACGCCGGCCCGCGTCGTCACCGAGACCGCTGACGCTCCTTGCAGAGGAAATGTCGCAGAGCTATGCATGCTTCTATTCTCGACTCTGAGTGGCTCTAAGAAAAGACCCGTCCCAAAGGGATCCCATGGGACGGGACCGTACCACCCTTCTTGTCGCCTGAGGCGACCGGTTTCAGCGCGTTAACGGTCGCTTTCCGGCCGGACCTGGCGAAATCGCTCAGTCCGGCGGCTCCGGGGCGAGTTCAGGCTCTTCGTGTCGCCGGCTCTCACCATTCCGCCGGCTCTCTGAGACAGGAAGCTGGCCTTACTACTCCCCATCACGGCCTTTGTCTTATGTGCGATCCAGTATACCGGCCGCGCAACCCCTTGTCAACGCGACGACGTGGGCCACCGTCCGGCGGCCTGCGCCTCAGCGGCGCTCGGGCGCGAGGATCATCGACTCGATGAGTTTCATGGCTTCCTGGCGCCCTCTCCTACCGCCGCAACCAACCCAATGACCGGCAGGATCGGGGCTCCGTACCCGACCAGCCCTCGCTCATCCCCTCCACTGCCCCCTCTGCTGGCATTCCAATAGCGCAACGTAGATGGTTACCGTCACGGGACCGTGGTAACCAGCAACTCACGGCTGCTCTCCCAGAAGCCAAACCCAAAACGTTCGAAGATCTGCTCGCGTCCGAAGAGGCCGACGTAGAGAGGGTTGGATGGAAGCTGCTGGAGAATGACAGGGCAATCCACCACCACGCCCAGGAATTCGATTGTTGCCTGATACTTGTAACCCACGACGGGAGCTTTTCCTCCTGCCGTACCAAGCGAAACTGGCTGGCCCGAATCCCAGGACGTGAGGCCGAGAAGGGGGTAGAGATCTTCTCTCAGGGTCAGATACGACGCACCCGTATCGAACAAGAGAGGAGTGAGACCTTGTTCCCACCCGACGCCAACAGGTTAATGGTTAGGAGGGGGAGCCATATAGGTTGACCGGAGACCTGAAAAAAACTGATAGCGCGTTCAAAGTCCTTCGAGGGCATATAACCCTTCTCGTGTAGACCTTTAGGGGTGGTCTCGGTTGGAGAACGCTGTGTGCCAAACGACAGGGTCTGCCGGAATCTGAGTAATGAAGGGAGTCACGCCCTCCAGATCTGCCGTTGCACAGATCAGGGTGACAATATCGGGGGCCGAAGCAATAACCTGGTGATCGACGATCGCAACCCACTGGCCACTGTATCGAGCGCGAAGATCATCGAGGTTCGCGCTTAACCATTCCAGTACTCCCGCCGCAGCAGGTACAGATTGAGAGGCGCGTATATTCGCCACATGCTCCGGGGGGACCAGACCCTCAGCGCCAACCTGCCAGTATTTCACCATCACATCGCCCTGCTCCGTCACGTACCATTCAACGCCGAACGACTCCAACTGTCGTAGGATATCTTTAACCGGTAGGCCGCTCGTGACTAGCGATTCGATGATGTCTTGTGTGCTGGTGCTTGACGAGACGTTCATTTGGAGCCTTCCGGCCGAGCCTCAATAGCCCCCTGAGTGCGAGTCCTAAGAATCTCACCGATGTTAGCGGCGTGGGAGATGCTCACCGTGATGGTAGCCCGAAGGCGCGTTCGGACCAGAGTCATCGTCCCGGTTGGCCCCGGCGGGCCGGGGATGGTTTCGTAGAACTGGAGTACAATCTCGTTGCCAGTATTTAGGACTTGCGCAATGTCGGAATAAAGGGAGATGGCATCCGGCGGCTGTTCAAAGACCCGCTGAGCCTGGTGAAGCTCGGGCTGCTGGGTTTGAGCTGGCTGTTCACCCTGAGTCATGTGCTCCCTCCTCGGTGGAGAGCATAGCATCGATAATTAGGGCTAGCAAGTCCCACTTAGACTTCAATCAGGCGTCATGAACACACAACGTCTCCCCAGGCCTCAATGATGTCAGATCTCTCCACCGGCGCACTGACCACACAAGTGTGCGCCAGCATAAATCGCCGCCGGTCCCTCCAGGACGTTTGGCTGTGATTCATTATCTCACCCCTGTCAACGCCGCATGACCCGCAACCCCCTCCTGCATTATGATGGGAGAGAACACCACTCTCGTCATCGGAGGGACCCATGACCACCACCTGGCAGATCGACACCCTGGACAACGGACTCCGCGTCGTCACCACCCCCATGCCGACCGCCCAGTCGGCCAACGTCTGCATCTTCGTCGGCGTCGGCTCCCGCATGGAGGACCGGCGCGTCAACGGCATCTGCCACTACCTGGAGCACATGCTCTTCAAGGGCAGCGCCAAACGGCCTACCGCCCAGGCCATCTCCGAGGCCATCGAAGGCGCCGGCGGCGCCCTCAACGCCTTCACCGACAAGGAGATGACCGGCTACTGGGCGCACGTCCCCTACGACCGCCTGGACCTCGCCATCGACGTCCTCGCCGACATGGTGCGCAACCCGCTGCTCGACAGCGCCGAGCTCGACCGCGAGCGCACCGTCGTCCAGCAGGAGATACGCCGCATCCACGACCAGCCCGCCGCCTGGACGTCCGAGCTCCTCTCCCGCGCCTGCTACGGCGACCAGCCCATCGGCTGGCCCATCGCCGGCACCGAAGCGACGGTCGAAGGCATGCAGCGCGACGACTTCGTGCAGCACATGGGCCGCTGGTACCTGCCGGAGAACATCGTCGTCGCCGTCGCCGGCAACACGACGCCCGCGCAGGTGCTGGCGCTCATCCAGGAGCGGATGGCGACAATCGAGAGCCGCGCCCTGCCGCCCATCGCGCCGTCGAAGCCGGAGCTGCCGCCGGAGCGCGTCCAGGTCGAGTCCCGCGACACCGACCAGTCGAATCTCGCCTACGGCCTGCGCGCCCTCTCCCACACCGACCCCGATCGCTACGCCCTGACGGTCCTCAACACGCTGCTCGGCCGCGGCATGAGCTCCCGCCTGTTCAAGGAGGTGCGCGAGCGCCGCGGTCTCGCCTACTCCGTCGGCTCGTCCGTCAGCCGCCACCGCGACACGGGCTCCATGGCGGTCAGCGCCGGCGTCAGCCCGGAAAAGGCGGAGGAGGCCGGCAAGGTCATCCTGGAGCAGGTCTTCATTCTGGTCGACGAGCCGGTGCCGGAGGACGAGCTGACCCGCGCCCGCGACTTCACGATCGGCAACTTCCGCCTCGGCCTGGAGACGACGATGGCGCTGACGCAGTGGACCGGCGAGAACCTGGTCTCCACCGGCGAGATCGATCAGATCGAGGACGCGGTGGCGAAGCTGCAGGCGATCACCAGCGACGACGTTCAGCGGGTAGCGAAGCGCCTCTTCCGGCGCGACAACGTGGCAGTCGCGCTCGTCGGCCCCAACGCCGACCCGGGCTTGCTGGAAAAGACGTTGCCTTAGCGGTCAGCGCTTGTCCGTCGCGACGTTGGCAAGCATCCACTGGTAGCGCTCCGGCGAGAGCTGCTGCAGCTTCTGCGGATCGTAGAAGAAGAGCGCGAAAGAATTGGCGTAGTCCTCCAGCGGGTCGTTGTTCGACATGTACTGCCACACCTGCGGCCCGTCGTAGGCGAATTTGAGCTGCGTCTGGTCGACGGCCGCCGCCACGTCGGCGTCGCTGCTCAGGAGACGCCAGCCGGTGGCGGCCATGAAGTCGCGCATCTCCTCCTGGAAGAAGACCCAGGCGTAGCGGCCCGGCGGCGTCATCCGGAGCTGATAGGCGTGACCGAGCTCGTGGAGGACGGTCAGCGTCCCCTGGTCGGGGTAGAGGACCAGCTCGTTGCGGCCGTCGTCGTTCGAGTAGAAGTTGGCGCCGCTCGAGTACACTTTGCTCCCCGACATGTCGCGCGAGTCGCTGTTCGACAGGATGTACAGCGGCCCGTAGATGCGGCTCCCCAGCTCGTTTACGACGTGCGTTGGCAGCTTCCCCAGCGCTTCAAGCACGGTGTTGAGGCTCAGATCGTCCCACGTCTGGCCGTCGGTAACGATTTCGACGCCGTAGGCATCGCGCGCCTGCTGAACCTGGCAAACCGGCTCCGCCGCCGTCAGCAGCGGCAGGAAGAGGAAGAGGGCAAAGGGAGCGAGGAAGCGCCGCCGCAGCGGAAGGCGCCGCACGAGCCGTCGCAAGTGCTGAATCGCAGCGCTGGGTCGTATCTCAGACATGAGAACCGGCAACCTCCGATCCGACTTCTCGAATCTGCCGTTGCCGGTTTCACCACTGGCTCGCCGAGGGCCTCGGTGACCATGCGACAGGCTCGAAGCCCATCGCCACGCCCCGCGGGGGGGACACGCCCTCGGTTCAACGCCTCAACAGACAGTAGCTTCTCTGGGAGACAATCTGCCTCCTCACACAGGAAAACGGCCGCCGCGAGCCGCCGTTACAGCCGCCGCGGCCGCCCGTCGAATCTACGGCAGCGTTTTTCACGCTTTCTTCACGTTCTTCGACTGCGATTCACGGCGACCGCACTTGGCGAACCTATGCTGAAGGGTCGGCGAGTCATCAAGAAACGAAGGAGTTAGAGAAATGTCTGATTACCTGATAGAGTCCACCCATACGCCTGAGGAGTGCCTGCTCGAGCTAGACACGATAGTCCAGCAAGACCCGCAAGTGTTCGACACCCTCGAGTTTGGCTGTCTGGCCGGGGATCACCGCGCCGTGGCGATAGTGAAGGCGGAAAGCGAGTCGCAGGCGCTGGGCTTCGTGCCCGCCAGCCGGCGCAACCGGACGAAGGTCACGCCGCTGACGAGGTTCACCCCGGAGGACATCCGGAAGGCTCACGAACAGCACATGTAGATACCGCGCCGGACGGCTGGTCGCTGCTCGTCGCGCTGACGCCGATTGCCGCTGGAAAGCTCCGGCGGCAATCGCCTACTTCTGCCGGCGCCTCTTCGCGTACCACCCGCCGACGGCAACAGTCGCCAGAACCATCGCCACTATGGCCAAGCCGGTAAGCTGGGCGACCAGCCCCGGCACGTTGATTCCTAGGGGACCGATGCCTGAGGCGGCTGCCCCAAAGCCGGCAACGTCCGGCGCTTCCGCGATACCGCCGACGGCAGCCGGCCCCGGGGTGGGAGTGTCGGTCGGTGTAACCGTCGCAGTACTCGTACCCGTAGCCGTGGGGGTGGGCGTTGGGTTGGACGGGTCTTCAATCACCGATACGCTGTCATACCCCGAGTTCGTCACGTAGATGCGGTTCGTGTCGGGGTTGACGGCCACGCCCAAGGGGCCACCCCCGACCGCCACGGTGGCGACGACCGCGTTGCTGTCGCCGCCGATGACGGAGACGTTGTTGCCGTAGTAATTCGTCACATAGATGCGATTCGTGCTGGGGTTGACGGCCACGCCCCAGGGGTAACTGTAGCTCCCGACCGCCACAGCGGCCACGACCGTGCTACTGGCGCCGTCGATCACGGAGACGTTGTTGCTGGTGTAGTTCGCAACGTAGATTCGGTTCGTGTTGGGGTCGACGTCAACGCCGTCGGGGTAACTCCCAACCGCTACGGGGGTGGCGACGACCGTATTGCTGGCGCCGTCGATGACGCAGACGCTGTTCTCGTCATCGTTCGCCACGTAGATGAGGTTCGTGGTGGGGTTGACAGCCATGCCCTGAACCGCCCCCCCAACCGCTACGTGGTCGACGACCGTGTTGTTGGTGCCGTCGATGACGGAGACGTTGCCACCGCCCGTCACGTAAATGCGGTTCGTGCTGGGGTTGACGGCCACGGCGCAGCCCCAGCCCGGTACGGTGGCGACGACGGTGTTCCTTGTGCCGTCGATGACGGAGACGTTGTTGTACGTCACGTAGATGAGGTTCGTGGTGGGGTTGACAGCCGCGCCGCAGGAGGCAGACCCCGCCTCTACGCTGGCGACGACGGTGTTGCTTGTGCCGTCGATGACGGAGACGGTGCCGTCGCCCCAGTTCGTCACGTAGATGAGGTTCGTCTTGGGGTTCACGGCCACGCCCCAGGGCCAATGCCCGACCCCTACGGTGGCGACGACCTTGTTGCTGGCGCCGTCGATGACGGAGACGTTGGGGCCGTTGGGGCTGTACCAGCACGGCACGTAGATGAGGTTCGTGTTGGGGTTAACGGTTACGACCCCGGGGCCGCTCCCGACCGCTACAGTGGCGACGACCGCGTTGCTGGCGCCGTCGATGACGGAGACGTTGTTGTCGTTGAAGCTAGTGACGTAGATGCGGTCCGTGTTGGGGTTGACGGCCACGCCGTCGGGGTAACTCCCGACCGGTACGGTGGCAACGACCATGTCGCTGGCGCCGTCGATGACGGAGACGCTGTTGCCGCCATAGTTCGCCACGTAAATGCGGCCCGTGTCGGGGTTGACGGCTACAGCCCTGGGGCTACTCCCGACCGCCACGATGGCCACCACGGTGTTGCTGCCGCCGTCGATGACGGAGACGTTTCTGCTGCCCCAGTTCGCCACGTAGATGAGGCCGGTGTTGGGGTTGACGGCCACGCCCTCGGGACTGTGTCCGCCCGGGGCTGTTCCGATGGTGGCGATGACGGTTGGGTCGCCGGCGGCTGCGCGGGCGCCGGGTGCCGGCCCCCGCAGGGCAAGAGCGCCCACCACTATCGCAAGCGCCACTGCCCCGGCCAGTCCCGCAACCGCCAATCTGGGAACGATTTCAGAGCGCATCATGCACCTCCGGAGGATATGAGTGCCACCACCCTGGCGGGGATGGCGCAACATTACGCCGGCATCGAAGGTTTGTCAAGGGGCCAGCGACCCGCCGTTCGTTACTATCCTAGTTGCTCTGCCGCCTGCGCCGTCTCTCACCGTTCGGGGTGCCACCAGCCGCTTCCAATTCCCCCACTCCTCTGCTATCCTCACCTCCGCCTGCCCGTTTACCCGTCTGGACGTGCCCGTCTGGGACAGCTCCCGAAAGACCCCCGATGCCATGCTTTCGCCCATCTTTCGCCGACGCCGCCTGCCCGCCGTCGACCCGGTCTACCGCCCCTCCGAAAATCAATTCACAAAACGCGCCCTTAACAGATTCGCCGGATCAATCTTTTTCAAAAACAACTCAATCAAAGCCTCCAGCCCGCACGACGCCCCCCGAATCGGCTCGCCTCGACACCTTGAAGTGCGTCTGCTATCATCGATGATGCCGCTGGCCTTCCGCCCAAGCGGCAAAGTGACGATGCTTCTCGAGAACGGGGTGTAGCTCAGTTAGGCTAGAGCGCACGGTTCGGGACCGTGAGGTCGGCAGTTCAAATCTGCCCACCCCGACCAGTCTCCTTACCATCACCTATGCTGCGCCCCCCGCTTGACACATCGCCTGAATTCCGGTATTTCTCGCTCTTGAATTGCTGTGTGGCGCAAAGGCGGCGAATACGACTCCTTTTTCTCACGGTTCTTGCAGAAACCCTCAAGTTCGGCGCCGCGCAGCCGAGCTAGAATAGGTAGATGAGATGAAGCGATGGCTATGAACTACCAGACCGGCGAAACCACTCGCCTTCGGCGGCAACGCGTCGAGCAGGCGATTCAGCTGGCGCTGGAGAGTCGATGGAAAGAGGCGGCGGCGCTAAACCGCTCGCTCATCAGCATGTTTCCTTCGGATGTCGACGCTTACAACCGTCTCGGCAAGGCGCTCATGGAGATGGGCGAATACGACGATGCCCGGATGGCCTACGAGCGAGCGCTGGAACTGGAGCCTCTGAACAGCATAGCCCGCAAGAATCTCGATAGGCTCGATGTGCGGGCGAAGGCGGCAGCGGCGCAGGGCGACATCCCTCACAAGATCGATCCCGCGCTGTTCATCGCCGAGACCGGCAAGACGGGCATCGCGAACCTTCGAGCGGTGGCCTCCGAAGCGATGGGGCGGCTCACGGCAGGCGACGCACTGGAGTTGAAGCCGCAAGACAACACGCTGGCGGTAGTGACGCCGGATGGCGACTACGTTGGGCAACTGGAGCCGAAGCTTGGCCTCCGGCTATTGCGTCTGATGGACGGCGGCAATCGCTATACGGTTGCCGTTGCCAGCCTGTCCGAGCAGCGAGTCATCATACGAGAGATATATCAGCATCCCAGCCAGCAGGGGCGCCCATCCTTCCCGGCGGTTGGCGGCGAGACGGTCCGTCCGTACGTTAAGGACCGCCTCGTGCGCCGAGAGCTGGAAGAAGAGGTCGCGCCGGAGGAGCCGGAGGAAGGCGAGGAGTGGGAATCCGAGGCCGTCGCAACCGAAGGCGACATCACGCTGCAAGACTACCAGGACGCCACCGAGGGCGAGGACGACGTTGAGGAGGGATTTGAGGAGTAGCAAGCGACGAGAGTGCGGCCATCGTGTGAACTTGCAGGGCCTGGAGTTGTCCAGGTTCTATGTTGCCGGAAAGCCCCCTTGATTTCAGCCATTAACCCAAAAAACACTTGACAAATCTGATCTCGGAGCCTATACTCGCGGCACTGGTGGTTCAGTTCTAGTTCCCCGCCTTGTTGCGAGAAGATCGGCAGGCCGGGCAGGTGTGTCCCGGCGTGGATTCTTGTATTTGCCAACGTATTGCTCGGGCCCCCGCACACTTGGCTGTTAGACGTTGCCGGAGGTGAGCGAAATGAAGCGTTCGTTAATAGTGATAACCGCCCTGGCGGTCGTGGGCCTGGTCCTCGGTGGATACTCGCTCCTCGGCCACAGCGGCACAGCCAAAGCTGCCGGGCCCATCACGATCACGATGGCGTCCATCCCCGGCGCTGCGAACAGCGGCGTCAGTGGCTCCGTGACGATCATGGATTTGGGCGGCGCCGGCAGCCCCGTCATCGGCCAGGAAAACGTGAACGGCCTGCTGCCGTTTGAGGCCAATTTCCCGACCGTGTTCTACTTCACGAACTCGGACTGTTTGCAGAACCCTGACGGCTCCGGACTGGCCGGTATCGGCATCTACGACGCGGGATACCCGGACCAGAACGCGTTCCTGATCGAGGGTGAGGGTTTGGCGGGCGTGACCGGCTCCGGCGGCAACCTCCAGCTTGGTGACCTGGCTGGCGGTCACCCCATTGCCGTAATCGACACCGTCACGAGGGGCGCCTACACCGGTGGAGTGGCCGGCATCAAGAGCGTTGGCGTCTCCACGCTGCCCGGCTACCTGGACTACGTGAACGCAGGCGCGAATGGACAGGGCAACTACAACACCCTGGCGCGAGTCCAGCACCTGGCCTGTGGCGACGTGACCGGCTCAGTTTCGTCCTGGGGCGGCGCCCTCGACAGCACGTGGCGGATTCCGACCGCGCCCTGTGACCTGAACCAGGACTACGTCTGCAACGCCGGTGACGTCCACCTGGAACTCGACATGGACGTTAGCGACGGCAACCCCTGCAACCCGGTCGACGCCTCAGCCACCCACATGGTGGGTGACACCTACAAAGTGGCTGTCTGTCTTACCAGCGCCGGCGTGAGCGATAATGGCAAGAACGGTCCGCCGGCGTCGTTCCAGTTCGACCTGGACTACGACAAGACGCTGAACCAGTGCATTGACCCGGCGGTTCTATGCACTGACGACGCCTCTACCGACGCGCACTGCTTGGATGGTGACCCGGACATCAACGCCGGTACAACGACTTTCGGCGGGACGAGCCTGGGCGCGGGCTGGGACTGCACCGCATCGCAGACCACCCGACCCTACTGTGACACCGGGAACGGCACCGGAAACGAAGCTATCGCTCAGGCGGTCTGCTACACTACCAAGACTCCGACCCTGGCGACTGGCGACACCGTTTCCTCGGCTATAGCGGAAGTCACCTTCAAGGCTCTCAAAGTGGGCACCGACACCCTGGCCCTGAACAACGTAACCGAGGGCGACGCGGCCGGGCTCGAGCCGATTATCTGCCCGCCGTCCAACCAGGGCGACTGGGTACGCTGCCTCAACGGCACCGACATCAAGGCAGTGCCAACGGCAACGTTCACGCCCACCAGCACGGCTACGCCGACGGTAACTAACACGCCAGTACCGGCGACCGCAACCTTCACGCCCACGGCAACCTTCACGTCTACGCCAGTTCCGGCCGGCGTCAGGATGCAGAAGCTGATCAGCCCTGCTGACACGACCAACAACGGCGTTCTGTGGGTAACCAAGGCTGGCTGCTGGAAGATAGATCCCGCCACCGGCAAGCCTGCCACCGACCCGATCACGAACCAGCCGATAATCGACCCGACCATAGCGGCTGCGAACAACGGCAAGGGTTGCCTGGTGATCGATGAGAAGATCTTCGGCATCCACGACCTCTGCAACCCGAACAACGTGAACGCGCAAGGGACCCCCGAAGCGCCGGGCTGCAGCACTCCGGAAGGTCTGGGCGCCTGGGAGCACCTGCTCACCTTCGACCACAACTTCGTGTACGTGCAAACGTCTCCGGAACGTCGGGCCCCACGACTGGCTCACCAGCGGTGGCCGCCTCGTCAACTCCAACGCTGCCGGTGGCTGCTTCGTCACCATCCAGAACGAGAACTCGATTCTCGAGGGCTGCGTGACCAAGGACGACCCGAACAACCCGGGCCGACTTGGACCTGAGGGCGACGGCGTGGTCGAGCAGATCTACATCGGGCTGAACATGACCAACATCATGACCACGGCCAACTTCCGCCCGACCAAGGACAACGGCATCCAGACGGTGATTGACGACCACAACTGCGAAGTCACGGACACCCAGGGCGAGCAGATTCCGGGCACTCTCCCCGGCCAGCTCACCACAGTCTGTGCCCCGGCCTACGTGACCATCCGCATGTTGGAGGGCGACCTGAACCTCGACTGCAAGGTCGACGTGCAGGACGACCAGGCAATCGCCTTCCTGTACGGTGCCACCCAGGGCATGGCGATGTACCAGTCGTGGTACGACCTGGAGCCCAAGTGGACCGATGGCGACATCGACATCAAGGACCTCCAGTTCGTCTTCGGCCGCAACTACAGCAGTTGCGCCAACCCATCGCCCAACGACCAGGCTATCCCTATTGGGTCAACGCAGGCCCCGCCGACGCCGGGACCGCAAGGTACTTCGACCTCCACGTCGACTCCGCGTCCGCCGACGGCGACAGCAACCGCCACAGCCACACTATCGCCGACGGCGACTCCCACGGCCACGCCGACAAAGACAGCGACGCCCACGCCAACATCCACTTCAACTCCGGTTCCCTGGAACGAGAACTGGTTGTGCCTTCCCAGCATGACTGACGATCCCTGCAGGACCGACCAAACGACCACCGCGATCTACGCGGACGGCTCGACCGCGGTTGAGCCGACACCGGCGCCGACGCCGGACCCGCCGATCGACTGCTTCTTCATCTACCCGACGGTAAGCAGCCAGTGGTCCGCCAATGCCAACCTGAACGTTGATCCAGAGGAGAAGGCGATCGCCTTTGAGTTCTCGCGCTTCTCCAGCGTGTGCAAGATGTACGCCCCCGTCTACCGGCAGTTCACTCTCGTCGCGATCAACACCGCCGGAATGCTTACGCCGGCGGTCTTCGACCTGGCGTACAGCAACGTCCTTGCGGCGTGGCAGAGCTACATGGCCAACTACAACCACGGACGCGGAGTCGTCATCATCGGCCACTCACAAGGGTCGTTCATGTTGAGGCGGCTGCTGGCCGAGCAAATCGACCCCAACCAGACGGTGCGCGCCAAGCTTGTCTCGGCAATAATCCCGGGAGCGAATGTCCTGATCCACACCGGCCAGGATGCCGGCGGCGACTTCCAGAACATCCCCGCCTGCCGATCCAACAGTCAGACAGGCTGCGTGGTGGCTTTCTCCAGCTTCTACGACGAGCCGCCGCTTGATAGCTCGTTTGGGAGGGCGGAGGGCGGCCTCACGCCCTCGACGGACCCGAACATGGAGGTGCTGTGCAACAACCCGGCGTCGATTTCAGGAGGAAGCGGCACGCTGGTTCCCTACTTCGCAACCCAGCCTTTTCCCGGGCTGCTTAGCTCCTACCTGCCAACTCCGACACCGGTAGAGACGACGCCGTGGGTAACGTTCCCCAATCGCTACACAGCCGAATGCATGAGTGATGGCACCGCCCACTGGCTGCAGGTGAACCCTGCCCCTGCCCCGGGCGATACCAGGTGGACGGCACCCGAGACATTACCTCCCGAGTGGGGGATGCACCTCTATGACATCCCCTTCACGTTGGGCAACCTTGTCCAGCTTGTCGCCGACGAGTCGGCCGCCTACACGTCCCCGTAAGAGCCGACAATAACAAGTTAGAGCAAAGGGCGTCGCTTTCCAGCGGCGCCCTTTCTAGTGGCTGAAGTCTGTTCTATTCGAAATGCCCTTCGGCGGCAAGGACGGTGTTGTAAAGCAGCATGGTCACCGTCATGGGGCCGACGCCGCCGGGAACAGGCGTTATCGCCGCCGCCTTCTTGGCCACAGCGTCGTAGTCAACGTCCCCCACGAGCCGGTAGCCGCTCTTGCGCGAGGGGTCTTCGATCCTGTTGTTGCCCACGTCGATAACGACCGCGCCCGGGCTCACCATGTCGGCGGTAATGGCGCGGGCGGCGCCCATCGCGGCGATCAGGATGTCCGCCCGCCGCGTCACCTCCGGCAGATTGGGCGTGCGGGTATGGCAGACGGTGACGGTAGCGTTGGCACCGGGCGCCTTCTGCATGAGGATGGCCGCCAGCGGCTTCCCAACGATGTTGGACCGTCCGCAGATCATGACGTGCTTGCCTGCCGGGTCATAGCCGGAACGAAGGAGAAGTTGCTGCACGCCGGCTGGGGTCGCGGGCTTGAAGGTGGGCTCGCCGCGCAGCAGGCGGCCGATGTTGGCCGGATGACTGCCGTCAACGTCTTTGTCGACGGCGATGGCGTTGATGACGGCGTTTTCGCTCAGGCGCGACGGCAGCGGGAGCTGCACGAGGATGCCGTGCCATATCGGGTCGGCGTTGAGGCTTCGCACGAGGTCGACCACCTGGTCCTGGGGAGTGTCGGCGGAAATCTGGAACGTCGTCGAGTTGATGCCGACTTCGGCCGCGCCCTGATTCTTGGAAGCGACGTAGGCGAGAGAAGCGGGGTTGTCGCCAACGAGCACGAAGGCGAGCCCGGGCGTGACGCCGCGTCGTTTGAGGGCGTCGACGCGCTCCCGCAGTTCGGCCCGAATCTCCTGTGAGATGGCCCTTCCATCGATGATCTTTGCCGTCATGAGGCCTCCCTCGGCAGGAGTATAGCATCACTGCGGCGGATGCTGTCGAGAGACCGTTAGATTCGATTGTGATATAATACTGCTGCCGAAAACCCACGTTAAGGAAGGAAAATGACGACCGACAGCGGCATTGGCAACGTGCGCCCAATCAAGATTGAAGACGAGATGCGCGCGTCTTACCTGGACTACGCGATGAGCGTTATCGTGTCGCGGGCGCTGCCAGACGTACGCGACGGACTGAAGCCCGTTCAGCGCCGCATTCTCTACGGGATGTCGGAGCTGAACCTGCGTTCGAACGCAGCCTATCGCAAGTGCGCCACGACCGTCGGCGATGTCATGGGCAAGTATCACCCGCACGGCGACGCCGCCATCTACGAAACGCTCGTGCGGATGGCGCAGGATTTCTCATTGCGGTACCCGCTTGTCGATGGGCAGGGGAACTTCGGCAGCATGGACGGCGACTCAGCGGCGGCGATGCGCTACACGGAGGCGCGACTGGCTGCCGTGGCCGAGGAGATGCTCGCCGACATCGACAAAGACACGGTCGATTTCGTCCCCAACTTCGATGACAAGAACAAGGAGCCGGTTGTCCTGCCCTCCCGTCTGCCGAACATTCTCGCCAATGGCGCCTACGGTATCGCCGTCGGCATGGCGACGAATATCCCACCGCACAATCTCGGAGAGGTCTGCGACGCCATCTGCCAGCTGATAGACAAGCCGGATGCGACGACGGATGAGCTGGCCGAGATCATCAAGGGGCCAGACTTCCCAACCGGCGGCTTCATCTTCCGCTACGAGCAGGTGCGCAGGGACGGCACGGAAGCGCGAGAGGACTCTATTAGAGAGGCGTATCGTGACGGCCGCGGGCGGGTCATGATGCGGGCCTGCACCCACATCGAAGAATCAACCCGCGGCGGACGGCAGCATATCGTGGTGACGGAGCTGCCTTACATGACGAACAAGGCTGCGCTGATCGAGCGGATCGCAGAGCTGGCGCGCACGAAGCGTGTCGAGGGCATAAGCGACCTGCGTGACGAGTCGGACCGGCACGGGATGCGCATCGTGGTCGAGCTGAGCCGGGCCGGGCAGGCGCAGGAGGTGCTAAACCAGCTCTACCGCTTCACCAGCATGCAATCGTCATTCCCGATCAACATGCTGGCCCTTGTCGACGGGCAGCCGCGGACGCTGAGCCTGAAGCGAATACTGGAGCACTACGTCGCCTTCCGGCGAGAGGTCATCCGGCGGCGTTCGCAGTTCGACCTGGACCGGGCTCGGGAGCGTGAGCACATCCTGCAGGGGCTGATGAAGGCGCTTCAGAACGTGGACGAGGTGATTCAGACGATCCGCAAGGCGCAGTCGGCGGAGAACGCCAAGGAACGGCTGATGAAGGCGCCGTTCAAGATGAGCGAGCGGCAGGCGCAGGCGGTGCTGGACATGCAGCTTCGTCGTCTGGCGCGGCTGGAGCGACAGAAGATCGAAGAGGAGTACAACGGCGTCATCCAGCAGATCGCCTACCTGGAGGACCTGCTGGGCAATCCGCGGAAGATCGACTTCCTCATCAAGGAGGAGGCGCAGGACATCAAGAAGCGTTTCGGCGACCCGCGCCGGACGCGGATCATCGACCAAGAGCTCGTGGAGCTGACGACGGAAGACCTGGTGCCACACCAGGAGACCGTCGTCACGCTGAGCAATCGTGGCTACATCAAACGCATCCCGCTGGACACGTACCGACTGCAGCGACGCGGCGGTCGCGGCATCACGGGCATGACGACACGCGAGGCGGACGCCGTGCGGCGCCTGCTGGTCGCGGACACGCACGACAGCATGCTTTTCTTCACCGGCCGGGGCTGCGTCTTCCAGCTGCGGGCGTATGAGCTGCCGGACGCCAAGCGCCAGGCAAAAGGCGACGCGCTGGTGAACCTGATCGACATGCCGCAGGGTGACACGGTGACGGCTCTTGTCGGCGTGCGGAGTTTCGAGAAGGACTACCTGGTGCAGGCGACCCGGCGGGGCGAGGTGAAGAAGACGGCGCTCTCCGAGTTCGAGTCGGTGCGGCGCGCCGGGCTGATCTGCATGGACCTGGAGTCGGGCGACGAGCTGGTAACGGCGAAGCAGGTGGCGGAGGACGACGACGTGGTTCTCATCAGCAACCGGGGCAAGGCGGTGCGATTCTCGGTCAAGGAGCTGCGGGCGGCGTCGCGGGCGAGCGGCGGCGTGCGCGGGATACAGCTCGGGAAGGACGAGAAGGTGGTCGGGATGGAAGTGGTAACGCACAACACGCAGCTGCTGACGGTGACGGCCAACGGCTTCGGCAAACGGACGCCTTTCGAGGACTACCCGCGGCACCATCGCGGCGGCGGCGGCGTGGTGACGCATCAGATAACGGACAAGACAGGCCTCGTCGTGGCGGCGCGAACGGTGGACGAGATGCAGGAGCTGATGATCATCTCCTCCTCCGGCATCATCCTGCGGACGCGGATCGACTCGATATCGATGGTGGGACGCGGGACGCAGGGCGTGCATCTGATGGGCGTCGGGCCGGGCGATGCGGTGGCGTCGATATCGGTGTTCGAGGTCGGGCAGGCGCACAACAAGGCCGGGCCGGCCGAGGCGAAGAAGAAGGCGGCCGAGACGTCGAAGGGCGGCGACGGGAAGAGCCCAACGGTGGCGAAGGCGTCGAAGAAGCCGTCGTCGAAGGGCAAGAAGAGCTAGCTCATCTCACCGCGCGGGCCTGACAAGGCAGTTCTGAGGGTTGAAACCCTCAGCTTTACGTGAAAGGCGTCAGCGCCAACAGCAACGCCTCGCTCCATCGTCGCAGCCCCGATCCCGCCACTCCTCGCTACTCTCCCAGACTAGGTTTTCGCGGGCTGCTGGGCGGCCTGCTGAAGGACGGTTCTGAGGGATGAATCCCTCAGCTTTTCGTGAAGGACGCCCCTGCAGTTCTTTAGCATCTCGCCCCAAGAATCGAGCCGCCCCACGCCTCACCAGCGTTCCGAGACGGCCTACGTCGTCGCGGGCTGCTCAGCGGCCTGCTGAAGGACGGTTCTGAGGGATGAATCCCTCAGCTTTTCGTGAAGGACGCTGGCGCGGTTGCTCCGGCATTTCGCCGCAAGAATCGAGCCACCCCACCCCTCACCAGCGTTCCGAGCTGGCCTACGTCGTCGCGGGCTGCTCAGCGGCCTGCTGGGCCTCGAGGGTTTTCTGGCGCTGGCGGAAGTCCTTGATGAAGCGGGCGCTATACTCGTCGAGGCCGTGGAGCATGTCGGCGGCAAGGACGAGCGGGCGGGCTTTGGCGACGTCGATGATGGGGCAGTTGACGCCGGCGCCGATGAGCAGGGCGAGGAAGGTCGAGTTTATCAGGTCGCGGTCGGGCAGGCCGAAGGAGACGTTGCTGACGCCGGCGGTGACGTTCTGGCCGATCTCGGCGCGGACGCGGCGGACGGCTTCGAGGGTCTGAGCGGCGGCAGTGTGGTCGGTGCCGACGGTCATGACGAGGCAGTCGATGATGACGTCTTCCTGGGGGATGCCCATCTGGACGGCGCGGTCGACGATCTTGTGGGCGATGGCGACGCGCTTGTCGGCGGAGGTCGGGATGCCTTCGTCGTCCATGCAGAGGCCGATGAAGGCGGTGCCGTACTCTTTGACGAGGGGCATGAGGGCGGCCATGGCCTTCTCTTCGCCGGTGATGGAGTTGATGATGGGCTTGCCCTTGTAGACGGCGAGGGCAGCCCTCAAGGCCTCCGGGATGTTGCTGTCGATGCTGAGGGGGATGTCGACAGCGTCCATGACGGTCTGGAGGGCGATGGGGAGCGTCTTGACCTGGTCGAGGCCGGCGACGCCGATGTTGACGTCGAGGATGTCGGCGCCGGCCTGGACCTGGGCGATGGCGGAGGCGCGGACGAGGTCCATGTCGCCTTCGAGGAGGGCAGCGGCGAGCTTCTTCTTACCGGTGGGGTTTATGCGCTCGCCGATGAGGACGGTTGCCTGAAGGCCGATGACGACTTCTCTGGTGGCGGATGACAGCCTTGTCAGCATGGGTGCGGCCTCCTGTCGCTGGGGTGATGCCGCCGGAGCGGATAGGTTCAGTATAGGGCGGCGAGAGGCGGGATGGGAAGGCGGCGTTGATTGAATTGTTTTTAAAAAAGATCGAGCTAATGAATCTGTTAAGGGCGCTTTTTGTGGATTGATTTTCGGACGGCCGGGTCGGCGAGTCGCCGGCGCAAGGCGGGTGGTTCGGGGTAAGCGGCGTCGATGGGCGAGAACACGGTGTCGGGAGCCTTTCGGGGGTTGTTGAACCGAGGATAGCAGAGGGGCGGGGGATTTGGAAGCGGCTGGTGACGCAGACTTGTTCTGCAGGCTTGAAAGGTTATTGCGGGTAGGGGCGCAGGTTCTGCATGACTTGGACGAGGAGGTCCGGGTTATTGATGAAGACGTTGAGTTGCGCGTCGAGGGCGCGGTCGGAAGTTACGATGTCGTCAACCTCAGCACGAACAACAACGGAGTCGAACGTTAAGACGACGTTTATGCGGTGAGCGGGCAGATCTCCTGCGGGATGCGTGATTAGTTGTGCCTGCTGACCCTGAATATTCACCTCGCGCTTGGTGACCTTGTAGCGGCTCGGAACTCCGGGCAGCGGGAGGTTTAGGATTCCCTGCTTTACCCGTTCCCAAGCAGCGGGGCTATAAACGGTTATGTCCAGTGACGGGTTTGAGCCCGCGAAGGGAGTCGCGAGCCACGCCGAATACCCTACTTGAGCTCCCCCACCCTCAACCTCGTCGCCACTGCCGTACGGGCCCTGAAATGCCAGCCCATTCGCAGTGAACCCATTTCCTAGCCAGTACACGGGCAGCTCCATGTCCTGCATCGTCTTCACGTCTCGGAGGAAGTATCCATAGAATTGGCGGTTCAGTTCCTGCTGGCTCAGGCACGAAGCAGCAAAAAGGCCGGCGGCCAAGACAATTGAGAGGACCAGGAGTCTACGCAGTAACGTCATAGCAGCCTCCCTCTTGACACTCCGTATGTTCCGAGCATCATACGTCTGTTCCAAAGACTCGGCAAGAGCCGCCGTTCCCTAACGTCAAGGAGGACGCTATGAAAGCGATCAGCCTCGGGTCGCGTGTCACCCTTTCTTTCGTGGTCCTCGCGGTGGCTTTGTTCATCAAGACGCCCGGCTCCCTTCCATCGCAAGCCGCAGAGGAGGGTTACTTAAAACCCTTCTCCGTACCAGCGCAACAGTATGGCCCTCCCTGGCTTGGTCACATTGATTGGGGAGGGTTTGTCCGGTCCCCTTGCTGCGACTTGCCGGTGACGTTTCCGGATGACGAGATAGCGTTCAGAAGTGACCTGGCGGCCGGCGTTGCCATCCAGATAGACGGCGCCCAGGTCCACAATCGGTGGATTTGGCGCTATTACGAGCCGGACGGAACCCTCTATTCAGATGTCTGCTTCATGGACATACGGCAACCTGGAGAACCCGGGAATAACACCTCGTATGTCGCATTGGTGACGAACTGTGGTTGGTATAGCGGATGGCAGGTGCTGGAAACGTTCCCTGGAGGGTGCCCCTGCTCCCCTTCCAATGCCTGGATGCTGGCCCCGATCATTTCCGGTGGCCCTCTCTGGTCGATGCGTGGCATATGGGATTTTGATGTTGACTACACCGATGATTACACGAATCCGAGCGGAGACACTATTCCCGTGACCTGGGGTGAAATGAACTTGATGTCCACACCGGCGGTCTTGCTGGTGCACGGCTGGGAGAGCGATTGCAGCAGCGTCAGTACTTTGCAGCAGAATCTCGCTTCCATTCTCGCCATCCCTTCGGATAATCTCAAGTGCTACGACTACGATTCCCGAGAGGGGGTCGAGGCGGGGGCGCAGCATCTCAAGCAGAACATCGAGGATTTCCGGCAGAGACTCGCGCTGCTTCCGGATGAAGAGATCGACATAGTTGCCCACAGCATGGGCGGATTGGTGGCTCGTTACTACCGGGAGAGCCGCGACGAGAATGGCAATTTACTTTTGTATAATCCGGCGACCGACGGGCCCATTGGCAGCATCACCATGCTAGGCACACCCAACAATGGCGTATGGGCTGCCGATCTTGCCGATTGGATATGCGATTACAAGCATTTCGGTTTTCTAACTTGTCCCGTATTTGATTGGGCGACCGCCAAGTACTTTGGCGTAGATCTCACTTCCCAAGCTGTGGTTGACATGGCCCCCATGTCTTGGGTTCTGCGGGAGTTGAACCAAGGCTTCACTCTCCCCCAGTGGCCGGATCTGCCACTGTATGCAGCGCACGCTGGCACTAATCATGGTCCCGTTGGGGACGTTGTCAGCAAAAGTCGGAACAACGACTGCTTGGTCGCTGTAAGTAGCGTTGGTGGACCAAACAACATCTTCGACCCCCTACAGTACCAGGTAAGCCACAGCGAATACCTTCCCTTCCCAGGATGTGGTTCCCCGTCCCTCGTCGATGATATGGATGTCGCAGACCACGTGGCAGAAACCATCAAGGGGGAATCCATATTGCCGGATATGCCTGCCACCGCAGCGCCGCAGTCTCAGACGACGGGGCTGCTTGCCGGCGCTGGGCCGATGATCGGAAGTGCAGTCGACTACGTGACGCCTAACGCCTCGAAGACATATACGTTCACCGTCCCCAGCGGTCTCGGAGAAGCATCTTTTGTAGTGTATTGGCTAGACTCCAATACGCAGGAAGCTAATCTGGGAGTCACCCTCCGTCGGCCCAGTGGCCAGCTCGTCAACCCGACCGATCCCGACCTGGCCGAACAACCCCAAGTAACAAGCAACGGCCCGTTCTATGTGTTGTTCAGCGGGTATGTCATGAACGCGCCTGTCGCGGGTGATTGGCAGGTTACAGTGAACGGCGTGTCGGTCCCCGATCAAGGACAAGCGTTTGTTGTGGCCCTGATGCCTTTGGACAGCCAGGTTGCCCTTGGCGCTTCCGCTTCTGCCCCACGAGTGTTGCAAGATCAGGCGGAGGTCATCACGGGGGCGGTGTTCGATGGCAGCAGCGCGATAGCCCCAACTTCTATTTCGGCGGTGGTAACGACGCCCTCCGGGGACCAGGAGCCAGTCACTTTGCAGGACGACGGGACCGGAGGAGACCAGGTAGCCGGGGATCAAGTCTACTCAGGCACCTTCACGTCTACAACTCAATGTGGCGGATATGCCGTAACGGTGAACGCCACGGCGAGCAGCAGCTCGGAGGGAACCGTAACGCGGCAACAGTTCGTTACCTTTCAATCACAGGTGATTGGCGATGCCGTAGAGATCCATGCAACCCGGACGAAGATGGTGATGGTCTTCCTGATGCGACTGAGCTGACCATCGGTCGGATCCCTTCAATCCGGACACAGACGGCGACGGCATGCCAGACGGCTACGAGCACCTTCATTCGTGTCTGAATCCGCTGGTGAACGATGCCGGAACCGACCCCGACCACGACGGCGTGACGAGCCTCCAAGAGTACACTGCCGGGACTGATCCCTGCAGCGCTGCGCCGTCAGTCGGCGGCGTGGCGGAGGCGCCGGATGTGGCTGAGAGCGCGCCTGAAGGATCTTCATCCTTCCCCTACGGCATCGCGGGGGCGTCGGCAGGGCTGATCCTGGCGTTCGCGGCCGGCGGCTGGTATGCGCGGAGGCGCGTCGGCAGGAGTAAAGGCTAGTCGCCTGTGGAGACGTTGAGGCGGTAGGAGAGGGCGGCGGAGGGACAGCGGTCGACCTGGGCGATGATGGCATCGGTCGGCGCGCCGAAGGGGTTGACCCAGGGACGCTTCAGGGGGTCGAAGACCTGCGGCAGGTCAACGAAGCAGCAGGTGGCGTGGATGCAGAGGTCCGGCTTCCAGATAATCGTTATTTCGCCGTTGCTGTACTCGCGGATGATCTCGCTATAGCGGGGCTCGCGCTTCTCTTCCTCGGTAGGCATCTCCACTTCAGTGTAGGGGGCAGCAGCGCCGCGCGTCAATTGGCGAGCGGCTGGACGGTGACGTCGATGATGCCGCTGCTGAGAGGCGCAAGCTGGGCGAAGGCGGCGCGGGAGAGGTCGACGGCGTTGCCGAAGCCGCCACGGTCGCAGATGCGGACGCGGATGCAGCGGGCGTCGTGGCAGACGAGAAGCAGGGTGCCGAGCGGCCAGTCGTTGGCGGCAGTGATGGTCGGATCATCGGGGTTGAAGGAGTCGCCGTCCGCCATGGTGTCGTCGGGGCCGTAGCCGTCGGGGCCGCCGTACCAGGTGGCGATGCCGCTGATGGCGCCGTCGGAGGAAGCGGGCGGGTCGACGACGACGGGGGCGGGCGCGGGAGCCGGCGGGGGCGCGGGCGTGGGCGCAGCGGTGGCAGTCGGAACAGGCGTCGGAACCGGCGTCGGGCGGGTGGTTCGGGGTAAGCGGCGTCGATGGGCGAGAACACGGTGTCGGGAGCCTTTCGGGGGTTGTTGAACCGAGGATAGCAGAGGGGCGGGGGATTTGGAAGCGGCTGGTGACGCAGACTTGTTCTGCAGGCTTGAAAGGTTATTGCGGGTAGGGGCGCAGGTTCTGCATGACTTGGACGAGGAGGTCGGGATTCTTGACGAATATGTTGCCTTCCGTCCCATCAGCAGGGGAAAGCAGCGAAGGGGCTTCCACCACGATAGTCACCGGGTCGAGCTGAACGACCAGGGCCACGGCGTTTACGGGCCTGTTTACTGCGGGAAGGGTCCAAAGCTGGGCATCGTGCCCCTGCACGGTGACCGTCTTCTTGCTCGGTTTCAGGTTCCCCGGCGGTGGAGAAGATGGATTGAGATATCTTTGCTTGACAGTGTCCCAAGTTCTGGGGCCATATATGAGAAGGCTGAACCCCACGGTCCTACCCTGGAATGGAGTTTCCTCAAGCCAAGCATTGTAGCGCATCTCGATCTTGTCGTCTTCCGGCTCCCCATCATTCTCCAGTCCGTAGGGCCCCTGAAGCGTCAATCCCCCGGCCTGAAATTTGCGTCCAAGCCAGTAGGTGGGAAGACCCATGCTCTGCATCTTGTCCACGTCCCTGAGAAAATACCCGAATGATTCTTGATCAAGGCAGTTCGGATCAACGGTAGCATCCTGGTTCACACAGGGTAGAGAATTGTCATTGCTCTCTGGCGAAGCATCGCCCAGACCGAAGCAGGCTGTACAAAGCAGTCCGGCCCCAATGACTGTGCACAAGATGAGTGACTTCATCGCAACCTGTACGAAAAACTCCCTTGACACTGTCTATCATCGGACTATTATGACTACATCCACAGTATTCGGCAAGGCTGCTGCTGCTGCCCAAGAGAGGTTGGATGATGAACTTCAGGATTTGGGTGACGCTCCTCCTTCTCGCATTCGTCGCGCTTGCGATGAGTGGGAAAGCTAAACCCGTTGCCTCGCAGACTAGCGGAGACACTCTCGTTCCCTATTCTGTCCCCGCGTCGCAACCGCCCGCCGCTGCAGGGAAAGCCACAGCAGGTGAGGCCCATCCGATGTCCGGCTATGACCACCATATCGACTGGGCGGCGATTTCCAGAATCCCCTGCTGCGGTTGGGAGAGCCGTTTCGCTTGGGATGGAATTGTATTTCCGAGCGATCAGACGGCCGGCTTGTCTCTTCACATCAGCAACGCGGAGGTGCACGACAAGTGGTCGTGGCGCTACTACGAACCAGACGGCGCGCCACCCCAGCCGCTCAAGCGCTCGTTGCCTACCTAGATGACCCGAGTCGCATCTCGTCTGTTCCCGATCCAGCGCAGCGCCAGCGGCTTCAGGTTCTGTCTGACTACAGCAACATCTTCGCGAGGAACAAAGACCCGGTGACGGGCAAGTTGACGACGGCGGGCGGGACGGCACTCGACGACTTCATGGCGAACCTCAGCGACGCGGATGCGGCGAATCTACAGGCGGACTTGGGTGCGAAGGACACGCCGCGCATGGCCCAGTACCGCGCCGACACGAAGGCGATGGAGCCCTACTGGAAACTGCCGGACCAACTCTGGACCCAATACACGGCGACGAGGCCGCTCCTGCGCGGGATGAATTACACCGACTACAAGGCGCAGTTGACGCAGGCGGCGGCTCGGATGGGGGTTTCGCTGTCGCAACTGCCGGCCTACCAGACGCTCAGGGACTTCGACAACTTGATGGCGACCTCTAAGGACCTGTGGCTGCAACGGAACCCCGGCGTGAACGCCAAGCTCGTGAAGTGGGGCTATCTGAGTAGCCTGCGGACGCCGACGGCGAAGGCGCTTCTCAGGAGCATGGAGGCGACGCAGTGACTAGGGCCCGACCAGACGCAACAGGAAGTAGAAGAAGACCATCGCTGCGACGAGGCAGACGGGCATGCAGATGAAGAGCCATATGGATTCCGCGACCCAGATTAGGCCGTCGCGGGGCTCATGCGAGGCATCAGCGGGATTGAAGATGAACGATAGGACCTTTTTCATATGACACCTCCTGGCGGGATGCAAAGCCTACGCTAGGATAAACAATCTGTCAAGTGCAGTCGGCAGCCCCTTCGGGGGCTTTTTCATTAGGAGGCTTTATGCCAGACGAAAGCGGACAGACGGCAGGCACAGGCGAAGCCGAGGCGGCACAGGTCAGCCAGCCGGAAGCCCAGGTCGGTCAGTCTACCCCGTCACCGATGCCCACGGACACCCCTCACGAGAAGCTGATGGCCGGTCTCGCGGCGATACGCGCCGAGGAAAAGGCCGCCGCGGAGGCTTCCACCGAGGCGGAAGAAGAGGCAGAGGCCGAGGAGACCCCGACCGAAGGCGAAGCGGCCCCTGAGCAGGCGGAAGCGAAGCCCGAAGCCGAGCCGACAGTCGCGGAGTTGCGGACAGAGTTCAACGAGCGGATGAAGGGCTTCCAGAACGCGATCAACGAGAAGGACGGCCAGTTGAGGGCGGCTCTCGCGCGGGCCGAGAGGAATTATCAAAGGTTACACGCCGGGGCCTCCAGACTCTCCGATCCTCGATACGGATGACAACCCCACGTTCCCCAACGCTGACTCAGTGGCGGCGTCGGCCGCTGATTACGTTACATTGTCGGGTTCCAACACCCACATCATTACCGTTCCATCCGGCATGGGAGATGCGATGTTCACTGTTTACTGGCTCGCATCTGCTGACCAGCAAACAGACTTGGGAGTTACGGTTCGAACGTCCGGACGGCACGCTGGTGAGTCCGGGAGACCCAGAATCTGCTCGACGAAGGTGCGGTGACAGACGACGGTGTGTTTGACGTGTTGTTCAAGGGGTTCGCGATGACCGCTCCCGTCGCGGGCGACTGGCAAGTTAGCGTGCAGGGCAACTCGGTGCCAGATGAGGGGCAGCCATATCTCGTCACTCTATCCCCGTTGGACAGCCAGGTCGCTCTAGGGGCAGACGTATCGGAACCACTTGTCCCCGAAGGCCAGCCGGAGGTGATCACCGCCGCGCTTCTGGATAACCAAGAGCCCACCGAGCCCAGCGAAATCTCGGGTCAGATTATCACGTCAGATGGGAACCAAGTGCCGGTCATCCTGCACGATGATGGAAGCGGCGGAGATGAGGTGGCGGGAGACGGCACCTACTCCGGTACGTTCTCGTCCACACAGCAGTGCGGAGAGTACGGGGTAACAGTCACCGCCAGTGGCATGACTTCCGAAGGGCTTGTCAGCCGTCAGCAAGTGGCGTCATTTGAGGTTCAGGTTCCGGGCGACGCGATTAGAGATCCATGCAATGCGGATGACGACGAGGACGGGATAACCGACGCTGACGAGCTGAATGTCGTCGGCACTGACCCACTAGAAGCTGACACTGATGCCGATGGCATGCCAGACGGCTACGAGCACCTTCATTCGTGTCTGAATCCGCTGGTGAACGATGCCGGAACCGACCCCGACCACGACGGCGTGACGAGCCTCCAAGAGTACACTGCCGGGACTGATCCCTGCAGCGCTGCGCCGTCAGTCGGCGGCATAGCGGAGGCGCCGGATGTGGCTGAGAGCGCGCCTGAAGGATCTTCATCCTTCCCCTACGGCATCGCGGGGGCGTCGGCAGGGCTGATCCTGGCGTTCGCGGCCGGCGGCTGGTATGCGATGAGGCGACGGCGGGGTTAGGCTACTCGCCGGGGCTGTTGCGGCGGTAGGAGAGGGCGGCGGAGGGACAGCGGTCGACCTGGGCGATGATGGCATCGGTCGGCGCGCCGAAGGGGTTGACCCAGGGACGCTTCAGGGGGTCGAAGACCTGCGGCAGGTCAACGAAGCAGCAGGTGGCGTGGATGCAGAGGTCCGGCTTCCAGATAATCGTTATTTCGCCGTTGCTGTACTCGCGGACGGTCTCGCTATAGCGGGGCTCGCGCTTCTCTTCCTCGGTAGGCATCTCGATTCCAGTGTAGGGGGCAGCAGCGCCGCGCGTCAATTGGCGAGCGGCTGGACGGTGACGTCGATGACGCCGGCGGAGAGAGGCGCAAGCTGGGCGAAGGCGGCGCGGGAGAGGTCGACGGCGTTGCCGAAGCCGCCACGGTCGCAGATGCGGACGCGGATGCAGCGGGCGTCGTGGCAGACGAGAAGCAGGGTGCCGAGCGGCCAGTCGTTGGCGGCAGTGATGGTCGGATCATCGGGGTTGAAGGAGTCGCCGTCCGCCATGGTGTCGTCGGGGCCGTAGCCGTCGGGGCCGCCGTACCAGGTGGCGATGCCGCTGATGGCGCCGTCGGAGGAAGCGGGCGGGTCGACGACGACGGGGGCGGGCGCGGGAGCCGGCGGGGGCGCGGGCGTGGGCGCAGCGGTGGCAGTCGGAACAGGCGTCGGAACCGGCGTCGGGCGGGCGATCTCGGCGGCAAGGACTTCGACGATGGCGACGGTGCGCGTCTGGGAGGCGTAAGCCGCGGCTTTCGATACTATCGCGTGGCCGTCGATAGGAACGGGCGTCGTCGCGGTCGAGAGGGCGCCACAGGAGAAGACGGCGGCAAGAACGGCGAGCAGGCAAGCGCCTACGGGCACGCTCCACGAGGGCAAGCGCCAGGCGGGCAGGCTACAGTCAGGCGTATGCCAGACGGGCAGGACGCGTCGAAGCAGGGAGCGACGTTTCGGACGCAAGCGCGATTCGGCGGACGGGCTGACCGGCGCCGCTTCCGACACCAGGTCGAAGGTGCCGCAGGCGGGCGACTTCGCGGCGGTCGACAGTGCGTCGAGGCAAAGGACGGCGGCGAGGGCGGCAAGCAGGTAGATTGCAAGAAGAAGCAGGGAAGGGCGTTTCGGGCGTAAGTGGGATTCGGCGGAAGAGGGGCTGGCCGGCGCCGCTCTGGGTGTGGCGACCGGCTGGTGGACCTCGCTCGTGGTGGCGTAGGGAGCGGGCCGTGCTGGTTGGGCGGAGGCGTCCTTTCCGTGGAGAACCGTATCTCTACGCTGCTTCGCGCCTCCCGATCCCGGCGAAGCACTCACAAGCGGGCATTATCCAGGAGCGGGGGTCGGCGGAGGAATCAGGAAATCACCAACTTACGCCCGAAGAATCCCCTACCGGCGGCCGGCGCAGATTCGGGGGAGGCAGGGCGACGGCGTCGAATGCCACGGCGCGAGGACGGTTGACGGGCGGCAGCGGCGGCGGTACATTGGCGTTGACAACCACATAGGGGGCCGACAGGGGGTCTCGCCTGAGGCGAGGCATGTCGGGGGAAGCCGGTGAGAGTCCGGCGCTGTCGCGCAACTGTAAGTCGGCGCTGACCGACGAGCCAGGATACCCGCCCCTGTTCGATCCGAGTACCTTCGCTTGAAAGGGGGACGGATATCATGGGTGCTCCGACGTAGCGCGGTCCCGGTCGCCAGGCCGGGCGTTTTTGTGTCTTCCACAATCCAGGACGTAGCGAAAAGGAGTTCTTGTGTCTCGTCGAATCGTGGCTTTATTGCTGGCGCTTGGCTGCGTGCTCGCGGGGACGGCGTCGTCGCTGGCGGCGTCGCCACAGCGGGACGCGGCGCAGCAGGCGCTGGATTATATTCGGACGCTGCAGAACGCGGACGGCGGCTTTCCGGCCAACGGGAGCGACTCATCGGCGGGCGGGACGCTGGACGCGATGCTGGCGTTCTCGGCGGCGGGCGTCGACGCGGGCGGGGTGAAGAAAGACGGCAAGTCGCCGCTGGACTACGTGGCGACGCAGGCGGACGCGTATGCGGCGTCGGCGGGCCCCGCGGCGAAGCTGGTGATCGTGCTGAAGGCGGCATCTCAAGACCCACACGACTTCGCCGGGGAGGACTTCGTCGCGAAGATGGAATCGTTCTACGAAGGGTCGACGCACGTCTACGGGTCGGAGGTCATCGAACAGGCGCTGTATCTGCTGGCACGGAAGAGCCTGGGGCTGTCGGCGCCGTCGGGAGCGGTGGACGTGCTGAAGTCGAAGCAGAGGGCAGGCGGTTGCTGGGAGTTCGAGGACGGCTCCGGCTGCGATACGAACAGCACGGCGATGGCGGTTCAGGCGCTGGTGGCGTCGGGCGTGTCGAAGTCGGACGCGACGGTGCAGGCGGCGATGGCGTACTTCCACGCGTCGCAGAACGCGGACGGCGGCTTCCCGTACGTGTCGCCCGACGATTCGGACGCGGATTCGACGGCGTTCGTGCTACAGGCGCTGGTGGCGGCGGGCGAGGACGTCGACGCGGGCGGGCCGTGGGACAAGGGCGGTATCGCCCCCATGCAGGCGCTACTCAACTTCCGGGACACGTCGTCGAGGGCGTTCACGTACGGCGGGCAGGACAACGCCTACGCGTCGTACCAGGCGGTGCCGGCGCTGATGCTGCAGCCGTTGCTATTGCCGCCGAAGGCGACGGCGACGGCGCGTCCAACACACACGCCGGTTGCGACGAAGACGCCGGTAGCGACGTTGACACCCGTTCCCGCCACAGCTGCGCCGTCGCCGGGGCCGACGCCGATTTCGGTGGTCCTGCCGGCGACGGTGGCGCCAACGACAATCGCTTCAGATGCGCCGATCAGGCTGGCGTCGGCGGGCGAAGGCCCGAGAAGCGAAACGTCGTCAGAGGCGATACTTCTGCTGATCGGCGCGGCGTGCGTGGGATTCGGCGCGTCGATTCGCGCGCGGAGGCGGTAGGTGGCGCAAGGCGAGGCGGCATCGGGCAGGGCGCGGGGCGTCGCGAGGGCCCGGACGGGCAAGCAGTCGAGGGCGAGGGCGGCGTCGCTGCAGGCGGAGGCGTGGTCGGCGTGGCTGCTCGCGGCGTCGATAAGCGTCTTTCTCACGTCGAATCCGCTCTACCTGGCGACAGCCTGTCTCGTCGGGCTCGTGGTCTACGCGTCGATGCCCGCGCGACGGCAGCGGGGCGCGTACGGCTTCATCCTGAAGATAGGACTTCTCTTCGCGCTGCTGAGCGTGCCGTTCAACGTGCTGACGGGCAGCAGCGGGTCGACAACGCTGGTGGAGCTGCCGCGGCTGACGTTCCCAGGCTGGCTGGGCGGCGTGACCTTCGGCGGGAACGCGACGCTGGAGTCGCTGCTCTACGCGTCGAGCCGGGCGCTGCGACTGATGGCGCTGCTGCTGTTCGCGACGGCGTTCAACGTCGGCGTGGACCACTACCGGCTGCTGCGATTGACGCCGCGGGCGCTGCGGCAGCTGGGCGTCGTCGTGACGGTGGCGGTACTGCTGCTGCCACAGTCGTTCGCGCAGGGACGGGCGGTATCTCAAGCGCAGCGACTGCGCGGGCGGCGACTGCGGGGCGTGCGAAACGTGGGCGCTTTCGTCGTGCCGGTGCTGGCCGGCGCGCTGGAGCGGTCGATCCAACGGGCGGAATCGCTGGACGCGCGTGGGTTTGGGGGCGGGCGGTTTGAGATGGGACACGGGACGCGCCTCTTCTCTATCGCATCCATCGGGCTGCTGGCGGCGGGGGCTTCGGCATATGCATACGACAGGAGTTGGGCGCTGCCAGCATTCGCCACTGTGGCGGCGAGCGCGGTGCTTGCTCTGCTGGCGCTGAAGGCGCGGGGCCGCGGCTTCGAGGCGACCCGCTACTCGCAGGAGCGGCTGGAGGCGACGTCGCTGCTGGTGGTGGGTTGCGCCGCGGCATCGCTGTTGCTGCTGGCGGCGATGCGCGTGGTCGGAGGCGGCGGCATCGACTATTACCCGTACCCGGCGGCGTCGATGCCACAGTACAGCCCGCTAGTCGCGACGACGCTGCTGCTTCTGCTGGCGCCGGCCTTCTTCGTCGGGCAGACGGCGGAGGGACGCGATGATTGAGATAAGCGGTCTCTCTTTCGCCTACCCGCAGGCGTCGAGACCGGTGCTGCGCGACGTATCGCTGTCGATTGCGGACGGCGAGGCGGTGCTGGTGGTGGGACCGTCGGGCGGCGGGAAGTCGACGTTCCTGCGCTGTTTGAACGGTCTTGTGCCGCACTTCCACGGCGGTCGCTTCGCCGGACGGGTCGTCGTCGACGGGCTGGACACGCTGTCGCGGCAGCCGCGCGACCTGGCTGGGAACGTCGGGATGGTGTTCCAGGACCCGGAGAGCCAGTTCGTGGCAGACGTGGTCGAAGACGAGCTGGCGTTCGGGATGGAGAACCTGGGCGTGCCGTGGCTGACGATGCGGAAGCGGGTGGAGGAGACGCTGGACGTGCTGGGAATCGCGCACCTGCGGCGGCGACGGCTGGAGACGCTCTCCGGCGGCGAGCTGCAGCGGGTGGCGATAGGCGCGGTGCTGACGATGCAGCCTCGGACGCTGGTGCTGGACGAGCCGACGTCGCAGCTGGACCCGCAGGCGGCGGAGGAGGTGCTGACGACGGTGCAGCGGCTGAACAGCGACCTGGGGATAACGGTGGTGATTGCGGAGCATAGGCTGGAACGCGTGGCGCAGTACGTCGACCGGGTGCTGTACGTCGCGGGCGACGGCTCTGTGGCATCGTATCCGGCGCGGGAGGCGATGGGCCTGCTGCCGCTGGCGCCGCCGGTGGCGCGACTCGGCAAAGCGCTGGGCTGGCAGCCGCTGCCGCTTTCGGTGCGAGAAGGGAAGCGCTTTGTCAGAGAGTCGCGACCCGGCGGCGCGCTATCAGAGCCGGTTGTGTCGCTGAACGGGAGTGGCCTGCGGGTCGACGGGTTGTGGGCGTCGTACGGGGACGGCGATGCGCTGACGGACGTGTCGCTTGAGGCGGCGGCGGGCGAGATCGTAGCGCTGATGGGGCGGAACGGCGCCGGCAAGACGACGCTGCTGCGATCGCTCGTCGGGCTGATGCCGGCACGGAAGGGGCAGCTCGATGTGCTGGGGCGCGACGTCGCAAAGAGCAGCACGGAGGAGCTGTGCCGCGAGGTGGCTTTCGTGCCGCAGGACCCGGCGTCGGTGCTGTTCCGGGACAGCGTCGAAGCGGAGGTGGTGGACACGTTGCGCGGGACCGGCCGGCAGGGGAGCGTGGACGAGGCGCTGGCGGAGTGGCGCCTGGAAGGGCTGCGTCAGACGCATCCGCGGGACCTGAGCGCGGGAGAGCGGCAGAGAGCAGCGCTGGCGGCGATGCTGGCGGGCAAGCCATCCGCTATCTTGTTGGACGAGCCGACGCGCGGGATGGACTACGAGACGAAGGAGCTGCTGGTCGCGAACCTGCGGCGTCGCTGCCGGGAGGGATGCGCCGTGCTCCTGGCGAGCCACGACGTTCGAGCTGGTGGCGCAGTGCGCGCAGCGGGTGGTGCTGCTGGCGGAGGGTCGCGTGGTGGCGAGCGGGGGCGTGCGGGACGTGCTGACGGAGTCGGTGACGTTCAGTACGCAGGTGAACAGGCTGTTCGGCGGAAGGTATCTGACGGTTGAGGACGTGATCGGCGAGGAACGGCAATGAGCAGGCTGGGGGAGAGCATCTCTTGCGTCGTCCTGGTGCTGATTTCGCTTGCGGCGCCGTCGCGAGCGAGCGCGGACGGGCCGAACCGGGCGGGCGTGGTCGTAAGCTTCGGCGACGGGCGAAGCGAGAGCGTGTGCGTCGCCTTCGACGAGCCGGAGATAAGCGGCGCGGAGCTGCTGAGCAGCGCGGGACTGCCGCTGGTGACGATGGGCAGCAGCGCGGGCGCGGCGGTGTGCAGCATCGACGGCGTGGGCTGCGGGAACCCGGGCGACTGCTTCTGTCGGTGTCACGGCGGCGCCTGCGAGTACTGGGCGTACTACAACCTGGAGGACGGCGTCTGGCGGTACTCGGCGACGGGGGCGTCGCTGCGGAAGGTGCACGGCGGCAACGTCGACGGCTGGGCATGGGGGGCCGGCGGCATCGGGACGGGGGCGCAGCCGGCGGCGAGCCGCATCGAAGACATCTGTCCACCGCTGCTTGCGGCGACGACGGCTGCTCCGACTGCGGCTTCACAAGTCGAGGCGGCAGCGACGCAGGCGGTGGCGACGGCAACCGCGCCAGCGGCGGCTTCGACGGTCGAGATCGGTCCGGTGACCGTTCTTCCGCCGACGCCCACGGAATCGCCGCTTGAGTCGCCTTTGCCGACAGTCGCGTCGTCGAGCGGGGGCGGCAGCAGCGGGCGGCCGACGTGGGAGATTGCGCTGGCGGCGGCGGTGATCGCGGCGCTGGCGATGACGTCGCTGGTGCTGTTCCGGGGGCGATTCCGTGGCTAGCGTTGAGGCGATTTCGACGAATGCCACGCGGCGTGCGAGTCGCCGGGGTGTCGTGCCGGCAGGCCTGTTGTCGGGCGCAACGCTGGCGGCGATAAGCGCGGTGGGGCTGGTGGCGTTCCTCTATCCGCTGTTCCTGTCGGGCGGCGCGAGGTCGTCGAGCATGGGGCAGCCGCATTCCACGGACGCGCCGCTGCTGTTCGGGCTGGTGCTGGCGTTGGCGCTGCTGCTCTTCGTGCTGGAGCTAGGCGGGCAAGGAATGAACGCGAAGACGGCGTCGGCGCTGGCGACGTTGATGATGCTGGCGGCGGTGCTGCGGATTCCGACGCTGCCGGCGGGCGCGACGGCGTTCTTCTTCGCGGTCATCCTCGGCGGCTACGTGTTCGGGGCGCGCTTCGGGTTCCTGCTTGGCGCGGGCGCGATGTTCGTTTCGACGTTCGCGATCGGTGGTTTCGGGCCGTGGCTGCCGTTTCAGGTGTTCTGCGCCGGCTGGGTGGGCATGACGGCGGGCTGGCTGGGGACGTTCCGCGGCAGGCTGCGGCGGCATCGCTGGCTGGAGCTGGGCGGGCTCTGCGCGTTCGGAGTCGGCTGGGGGTTTCTCTTCGGCGCGGCGATGAACCTGTGGTTCTGGCCGTTCATGGCTTCGGGCGAGAGCATCTCCTGGCAGCCGGGGATGGGGCTGGGCGAGACGCTGCGACACTACTGGTCATTCTACGTGCTGACATCGGCGGGGTGGGACGTGTGGCGGGCGCTGGCGAACGTGGTGCTCATCGTCGCGGTCGGACGGCCGGTGCTGGACGTGCTGATTCGATTCCGCGACCGCTTTCAGATCGAGCTCGGCTAGGCGGGCGGCGGGAAGGTCATGCTCTCGGCGAAGGCCTGTCGAAAGTCCTCGCGGCCGACGAGCTCGACGTGGCGGGTGCGTCGAGCAAGGCGTACAGCCTCTCTCATTCGATCCGGGTAGACGAGCGCGAGCTTGGCACCGAGGCCGGCGGTGTTGCCGACGGCGTGAATGCGGCCGCGCACGCCTTCGGGCACGAGGCCGAGGGTCAGGAGGCTTTCGGCGCGGAGGGAGCTTCCAAAGCCGCCGGCGACGAAGACGGCGTCGATTGCCTCGGCCTCGATTCGCTGCTCTCGCAGAAGCAGGTCGATTGTGGCGCGAACGGCGGCCTTGGCGAGCTGCACTTCGCGGATGTCCTGCTGAGAGATCGCGATGTCGCCGTCGCCTTCGACGAGGAGGAAGCGACGATCGCCGGCGTCGTCGCGGAGACGGCGTCGCAGGTCAGCGGGCGCATTCGCCGGCGCTTTCGTGGGCGCGACGAAGCGGCCGGAGGGCAGGACGAGGCCGCTTCGAATCAGCAGGGCGACGGCGTCGATGAGGCCGCTGCCGCAGAGGCCGGCGGGCGCGGCACCGTCGATGGTCTCGAGCTGGAGGCGGCCGTCTTCTTCGTCGACACGCTCGATGGCGCCGGGCAGGGCGGGCATGCCGGCGGAGATGTGGACGGCTTCGAAGGCGGGGCCGGCGGCACAGGAGGCGGCCGCGAGGATCCGGCTCGACGCGAGGACGACTTCGCCGTTCGTCCCGAGATCGATAAAGAGCGAGAGGCCGGGGCGTCGAGCGAGGTCGAGGCCGAGGACGCCAGCGACGATGTCGGAGCCGACGTGGCCGCCGATACCAGGCAGCATCTGAATCTCGCAGGCGGCGAAACGCTTGAAGCCGATGTCGCGGGCAGGGAACGGCGGAAGCTGTCTGAAGACGGGCTCGTAGGGGGCAACGCCGAGCGGCCAGGGGTCGACGCCGCGAAGGAGGTGCATCATGGTCATGTTGCCAGCGGCGGTTACGAGCGAGACGGCGTCGGGAGTGATGCCGGCGGCGCGGCAGAGGGCGGCGAAGCTTCTCTCCAGATGAGAGACGAGAACGTCGCTGGAGCTCCCGCAGCTCGGCGGGGCCGCGATGGGCGTAGGCGATGCGGGAGACAACGTCGGGGCCGAAGGCGGCCTGCGGGTTGGCGAAGGAGTCGACGCCGAGCTGAAGCGCTTTCGACAGGTCCATCAGATAGCAGACGACGGTTGTGGTGCCGACGTCGACGGCGATGCCAAAGCCCTCCCGCCTTCGCTCTTCGCGGCGAGCGGTGGGAGCCCTGGCCTCCGTCAAGATGCGGATGCGACCGCGACGGGCACGGGCGACGCGCTGGGGGATGGCGACGCGGCAGTCGGCGGCAAGGAAGGTCAGGCAGGCGAGACGCCAGCCGTCGGTAAGCTCGGCTTCGGGGAGAAGGGCGGCGTCTTCAACCGTCGGCGAGGGCGCGCCTTCGAGGAAGCGGACCTTGCATTCGCCGCAGGTGCCACGGCCGCCGCACTCGGAATCGATGGCGATGCCGGCGGAGCGCAGGGCGTTGAGCAGGGAAGTGCCGACGGCGACCTGGATGTCGAGGTCGACGCCTTCTACGGCGACGCGAACGAGCGGCCTTGATTCGTCAGGCATCCGCAAGCAGGCGGCGCGCGAGGGTGACGGCGGCGCTGGCGTCGCGGCCGTAGCCGTCGGCCCCGATGCTGTCGGCGAAGGCCTGGGTGACGGGCGCGCCGCCGACCATGACCTTCAGCGACGGGTCGAGCTCTTTGAGGGCGTGGACGGTCTTCTCCATCGAGGGAAGGGTGGTGGTCAGCAGAGCGGATAGGCCGACGAGCCTGGCCCCGCTCGCGCGGACGGCTTCCATGAACTTCTCCGGCGCGACGTCGGCACCGAGGTCGACGACGGCAAAGCCGTTGCCTTCGAGCATGATGCCGACGAGCTTCTTGCCGATGTCATGCAGGTCGCCCTGAACGGTACCGATCACCGCTTTGCCGGCGGGCTCGTAGTCGCCGGCGATGAGCTGAGGCCGCAGAAGGTCGAGAGCGGCGTACATGGCGCGGGCGGCGAGCAGGAGCTCGGGGACGAAGTACTCGTTCTTCTCGAAGAGTTCGCCGACCTGGGTCATGCCGGGGATGAGGCCTTCGTTGAGGATGGTGTGCGCGGGCCGACCGGCGTCGAGGGCCTGCTGCGTGAGGGCGGCGGTACCAGGGGCGTCGCCTTCGATGAGGCTGCGGGTGATGTCGGCGAGCTCCATTTCTATCCCGGCCTGTCGCGTCGGAGGATGGCGCGGAGGGTTGCGGCAGGCAATTCAGCCTACCTGATTGGTCGAACGGCGGTCAACCCCAGCGCCGAGAGTGGCGCCGAGGCTGGAAAGCCTCGGCTACGTTAGGATGGCTGCCAGTTTGCCGCCGGGGCTGGAAAGCCTCGGCTACGTTATTCTTGATAGGGGCTCGGCCGCGCCGTCTTTCGGTCGTTGACGGGGGCGAGGGGCGGGCTTAGATTGGGATGGCGAAGGAGGCGGGCGAGCGTGCCGCTTGTCACAGGTCTGGAGATCGAGGTTGAGCGCGACGTGGCGCTGGGCCTGCTGCGTCGTCGGCCGGGTGCGATGGGCGCGGACGACGCGTGGTCGCGGGCGGTCGACGCGGCGCTGGCGGAGGGCAGGCGGCTGTGGCAGCCGGCGATAGCGTATGAGGCGTTCCCGATAGCGGGGGGCGAGCCGTCGCGTTTGCTTATCGGCGAGGGCGTGGCGTTGGAGAGCAGGGTCGTTGCGGCGCTGTTCGGGGACGCCCGCGAAGTGGTGCTCATGGTGTACACGATCGGTCCGGCGCTGGAGGCGCGGATCGACGAGCTGACGGCGCAGCGTGAGTACCCGGCGGCGTTCGCGCTCGATGCGGTTGGGTCGGCGGCGCTGGGGAAGACGGGCGAGGCAGGCTATGCGCTGATTGAGGCGATGGCGAAGGCACGTGGGGTAAAGGCGAGCATTCCGCTCAATCCAGGGACGAGCCACTGGCCGCTTTCGGGGCAGCGCCTGATCGCGGAGATGGTGGGAGCGCGGGAGATAGGCGTTGAGGCGCGGGAATCGGGGGTACTGCACCCGTTCAAGAGCATCGCCTTCGCGGTGGCGCTGGGCGAGGAGGTGCTGACGCCGGCGGAGGGTTCGTCGTGCGACTACTGCGAGCGACGGGATTTGTGTCTGTAGGGGGCTTCGGCGGAAAGGTCGGGGGCGGGGCGTGCTGGATTCATCTTATTGTCAAATCCGAGGTCGTGTGGTAAACTACGTCCGATTGGTCAGATTTCCGCGTCTTCAGTCGTCGCGAAGGGTCCGCCCGATTCGCTCGCACTCGATGACAAGGAAGCAAGTAACTAAGGAGGTCGTCGAGTGCCTTACACCGACAGAGATTTAACGTGCGTCGATTGCGGCGCGACATTCACGTTCTCGGCAGAGGACCAGGAGTACCACGCGAGCCGCGGCTTTACGAATGAGCCGAAGCGCTGCCCGACTTGCCGTTCGGCGCGGAAGGCCGAGCGAGGCGGATCGCGCGGCGGCGGCAGCTTCGGCGGGGGCGCCGGTGGACGACGGCAGATGTTCCCGGCGGTCTGCGCTGAGTGCGGCCAGGCTACGGAGGTCCCGTTCGAGCCGCGAGGAGACCGTCCGGTCTACTGCTTCGATTGCTTCTCGCGCCGCTCTCCGAGCAGGCCAGCGCGATTCTAAGAAGGGACCGCATTTGTTCGTAGAGCTCAGAGAAGGCGAAACTCAGGAACATTTGTTATCCCGTTTCCGGCAGACGATGCAGCGAAACGGGGTGCTAAGGGAGATCAAGAAGCGGCGCCACTTCATCTCGAAGTCTGAGGTGCGGCGTCTGGCGAAGGCCAAGGCGACGCGTCGGGCTCGAAAGAAGATAGCGAGAGCGACGACCAGGGTCTAGCTGGCGTCCCTGCCGTTAGACCCCAGCCTCATCGATCAGGCCGATCCCCTTCTGACCGTGTATTCCTCGGATAGACGCGCCTAGGCAGCGTTCGTATCGGGCTGCCAGAGGGCGAACGGGTTGCCATCCGGGTCCTCGCAGATTGCGAACCAGCCCATCTTGGGCACGGGGCGCTTGTCCATCATGACTTTCCCGCCCAGGGAGGTCACCTTCTTGGAGAAGTCGTCAACGGATTCCACGCCGATGTAGTTGAGCGGGCACTGCCAGCCTTCCATCCTGGCCATCATGCCGCCGTTCGGGCCGGCCTCGCCGTCGCCGGTGCGGATGAGCCAGTAATCCATCCCCGGGTCTTTCTCGATCTTCCAGTCGAAGAGGCCGCTGTAGAACGACGCGAGCTTTGGAGGGTCGTTTGCCGGGATCTCGAAGTGGACGATTGTGCGGTTCACGTTTCGCCTCCACCGTTTCTTGATTCAGACCGTCGAGAGCAGGCGGGGCGCGCTACAGACGGCTCTCCACGGCCTCGCGGTCCACGTTGCGCAGGAAGGCTTCGATGTAGTCGGCGCGCTTCAGGCCGTAGTCGAGCATGAAGGCGTGCTCGAAGACGTCCATGACCAGGATTGGAATGCAGCCGGCCAGGTGGTTGTTCTGGTGCTCGTTGATCCACTGGTTGATGAGAGCGCCTGAAGCGCCGTCGCGGTAGAGGATGGCCCAACCTATGCCGCGCATGGCGCCGACTCCTTTGAAGTCGGCGAGCCAGGCGTCGAAGCCGCCGAAGTCGGGCGCGACGGCCTGGGAGAGCTTCTGCGACTGGGCGAGGTCGCCCTTGCCGCCGAGGTTCTCGAAGTAGTACTCGTGCAGGCGCATGCCGTCCCATTCGAAGCCGAGGCGGCGCTTGAGCTCGGCGAACTCGGGGGTGGCGTGCTTGCCGTCCTTCGCCATCTGGGCGAGGGTATCGCGGAGCTTGTTGGTGTTGGTGACGTAGCCCTGGTAGAGGGTGAAGTGGTTCTTCAGCAGGGTTTCGCTGAAGCCGTCCATGCCGATGAGACGAGAGTAGTCCTTCGCTTCGTACACTTGTGGAACCCTCCTTTGTCTTTCTTGCCGTTGCCCGACGTTCCGGTCGGGTGATTTCCTTCAGGCGGCGGCCCGATGGGCTAGCCAGCCCCTGATCTGGTCGGCGTGGGTGTTGAAGTGGCCGTTTTCGGCCAGGAGTCTGCTGGCGGTCTTCCCCGGGCCGAAGCGCTCTTCTGGGAGCGCCTCGGCGGCGGCGTGGAAGGTGGCGACGGCCTCGTCGAGCTCGCGAATCACCTGCGCCTTGGTCTTGTTCCGCGCCTCGTGCGCAAAGTGTTCGTTCCAGGCCTGCACGTCCGACCAGTCGACGCCTTCCGGCGAAGGGCGCTCGCCGCGGCCCATGCGCTCGAGGGCGATGGTGAACTGGCGGTGCCAGCCGGCGAGGTGAGCGACGATCTCGCGGACGCCCCAACGGCCGTCCAGCCAGCGCTCTTCGAACTGGGGCTCGGCGATGGGCTCGACGAGCGAGCGGAAGCGGCGGTAGGCGCCGTCATGCCAGTCGAGCTCCTCGCGTTTGGTAGGCACTCGCTGTTCCCCCTGCCGGCGAGGTTATCGGGAAGTGGCGCTCAGGCCGCCTTCTCCTCACGCATTGATTCTGTTTCGAAGAGGGGCCGGTTGTCAACGACGGCGTGGTGCTGGTTGGCGACTCGGCGGAAGCCGCACTGCAGGCAGACAACGTCCCAGCTGCCGGGCGGGTCGTATTCGAGTCCGAGGTTGCCGTGGCAGCGCGGGCATCTCGCTTGGGAGTTCCAGCTTGGCTTCATCTTGTTCCTCCTTGTGTTAATGATGCGGCGGAATGAGCATCCATGCTCACTCACGCCGCAGCAGGTGCCGGTTTGGTGTCATTGATAGACGCCAGGTCTTCGAGCTGGACCTGGAGCCAGCGTCCGATATCGTGCTTGAGAACGGCGCGTCGCAGGAGGGCGGCGCGCTCGCGGCGTTCGCCTTCCGGCAGGGTGAGGGCGGTGTGCAGGGCGTCCGCGGTGGCTTCGATGTCCTCCGGGTCGACGCCGATTGCGCCGCCGCGCAACTCTTCAAACGAGCCGGCGGCCTCCGAAAGGACGAGGGCGCCGTCGCGGCGGTTGAGGACGGGGCCCTCCTTGGAAACGAGGTTCATGCCGTCGATTAGCGGGTTGACCATGAGCACGTCGTACAGGCTGAGGGCGACGAGCGCCTGGAGGCGGTTGTGCTCGTAAAACAACTTGATAGGCGCCCAGCTCTTCGTGCCGTGGCGAGCGTTTATTTCGTCGGCGAGGGCAATGACCTGCTCGGCATAGGAGCGATACTCTGGGATGGACTCGCGCGACGGGACGAGGAAGGAGAGCATGCGGACGCGGCCAAGCCACTCCGGGTGCGACTGGAGGAGGCGGTCGAAGGCGCGGAAGCCGGCGTCGACGTTCTTGCTGGGGTCGAGGCGGTCGACGCGAACGATGGTCTTCACGGCGGTTTCGGCGGTGAGGCTGGCGAAGTAGGGCCTGGCCTCCGGCGACGAGAGCTGCGAGCGGAGGTCGAAGACGTCGACGGAGATGGGGTTGACGGAGACGCGCGTCCGGCGGCCGCGGTAGGTGACGATGCCCTCTGTGAAGTCGACACGGGCGGCCGGGAAGAAGGCCCAGCAGGTGAGGAGGAAGTCCTGCGCCCACTTTTCGGTCTGGAAGACGACGCTGTCGTTGGCGAGGAGGCCTTCGCAGATGGAGTCGACGATCTGGCGCGGGAGGTCCTGCCAGGCTTCGAGGCCGGGCCAGGGAATATGGATGAAGTGCTGAAGGGCGGCGCCGGGACACAGGTTTCGGATGAAGAGGGGCGCGGCGTAGAGGTGATAGTCATGCAGCATGACGGAGCCGCAGTTGCGACCGCTGCGGAACTCGCCGGCGGCCACTTCGGCGATGGCCTGATTGACGGGCAGGTAGCCGTGCTCCCAGGCGTGAAGCGCTTCGGCGCGTGGGTCGGGGCGACGCAGCCGGTTCCAGAGGGAGTGCTGAAGGAACCAGAGCATCGGGTTGCAAAAGGTGCTGTAGAAAAGGTCATAGGCTTCGCGAGGGGGCGCAACCAGGCGAAGACTGGCGCCTTGGCCGAAGTCGACGAGGCCGCCGGCAAGGGCGACGTCGCGGTCGGCTTCGCTGGCGGCGCTGGCGATCCAGCTTACGGGCGTCGAGTTGGCGACGGAAGTGAGGGCGCTGGCGACGCCGCCTCTGGCCGGGCGGCGGCGAAGGCGGCCAGCATCGTCATGATAGTACTCGACGGGGGCGCGATTGCTTACGATCAGGAGCGGCTGCTGCGGCGCCAGGATGCTGGGCCTGGTATACAGAGCCGGTCGGGTATAGGTAGGCACCTGAGTTTCCTTTCGTTGCGCCTGGCGATTAGACGAGCAGCCAGCGCCCGATGACGGCCGGCGCCCGATTGTTCTGAGATCCCGTCGCACTAGCCTGCCACCGGCCGGTCGGCTGACGGGAATCCGAGCACGCGGCATGATCGTGAACCCGAGACGGTTAGCGCAGCCGTCGCGGGGGATGATTCAAAATAGTCGTCTTGCCTGGCCCGATCTTCGAGGGTCTGGAAGGTCAAGGCGACGTCGCTGACGAAGTCGGCCGGCCCGCTGTGATTGCGGCCGTCTTTGACCAGCAGGATAGAGACGAGCAGGAGAGCATCCTTCTCCAAGCCGGCTACGTTCGGTATGGTCCGACCGGCTCTGCGGTCAGCAAGGCGACAGACTTTTCCGCGGGCCATTTTCGTCATCTTTCTCAAGCAACCCTAACTCGTCGCTCGCAGGCCGAGAGCCTGAGCGAGGCCATCGGCAGCGGCACCGGCGGGGCGGGGCTGTAGTTGCTGGGGGACGCCATGACGCCTGCCAGCGGTTCCTGAAGAATGTGACCGCACTGGATGCAGGATACGGACGGTCCGTAATAGTCCGAGTCTAGAAACAGGTCTCCGCGACAGCGCGGGCAGGCTTTCAACCACATCATCATCCATACTCCTTTCCGTCTTCCCTGGCGTTCCTTTCCTTACCCGGCGGTCCTTCTTCCGATCGGTCCCGGTGGTACTGAAACCTGGCTCAATCTTAGGCCGGAGGCATGAACGTTGTATGAACGGGGCATCGGTTTCCATGAAGGAAATGTGAATGAAGCGCCTCTTGCTGATACAAATGACATATGCGTTTAAGATGATATCCACAATCTGAGGACAGCGATCCGTTACGTCGTTGTCAGTCGCTATCTGTGGTTGTAGGGAGAAAGCAAGCCGGAGTTACGCCGCAGTATCTGAGGGAGCAGTTCCTTCTATTCTTTGACCATCCTGTAGCCGATCTGCCGTTCCGTGAGGATGTAGCGCGGGTTCTTTGCGTCGTCGTTGAGCTTATGGCGGAGGTTGCGTATGAAGGAGCGGACGAGCTCGGTCTCGCCGGCGTATTCGGCGCCCCAGACGCGCTGAAGGATCTGGTCGAAGGTGAGGACGAGGCCGGCATGGGTAGCGAGCTCGTAGAGCAGCTTGTACTCGGTTGCGGAAAGGGATATATCCTGGCCGTTCAGGCTGACGCGCCGTTCGGCGAAGTTAATCGTCAGGTCTTTTACGCTGAAAGGCGGCCGCGATTCGGTGAGACCGGGCAGGGAGCGACGGCGCAAGGCGGCCCCGATTCGGGCGAGAAGCTCGGAGGGGGCAAACGGCTTGGTGACGTAGTCGTCGGCGCCCATTTTGAGGGCGCGGACGGTGTCCTCGCTGCTGTCGCTGGCGGTGAGGAAGATGACGGGAGCGGCGGAGAACTCGCGGATGCGGGCAAGCAGGTCGAAGCCGCTGACGCCGGGGAGGCGGAGGTCAAGGAGGATGAGGTCGGGCTGTTCCATCTCGACGAACTTGGTGACCTGGGCGGGATCGCTGGTGACGAGGCACTGGTAGCCGGCCTGGTCGAGGGAATGCTGGAGGTAGCGCAGGATCGGCAGCTCGTCGTCGACGGCGAGGACGCGGGGTCTTTCGCCTCGACGGACGCCGGCGGGCGCGGAAACGGGCGTCGCCGCCGGGCGAGCCGGGCTCTCAGCGGCAAGGGGCAGGGTGAAGGAGAAGACGGAACCCTTGCCTTCGCCTTCGCTTTCGGCCCAATCCGGCCGCCGTGGGCTTCGACGATGCCCTTGCTGATGGCGAGGCCGAGGCCGGTGCCGACACGGAAGGCGGGGCCATCGTGGACCTGGGAGAATTTCTGGAAGAGAAACGGCAGTTTCGCGGGGACGATTCCCTGGCCGCGGTCCCGGACGCGAACGGTGGCGTGAACGGGATCGTGCTCGACGGCGATTGTTATGGGCAAGTCCGGCGAGGCGAACTTGGCGGCGTTGTTGAGCAAATTGCTCAGGACCTGAACGAGTCGGCGCTTGTCGGCGTTGACGGGGGGCAAGTCTTCTGGCATTTCGACGTTGACAGGGTGGGGGCGGCCGGCGCGAGCGAGCGTTGCTTTCGCCTCGTCGATGGCGTCGGCGAGGTTGATGGGCTCGGGCTTGACGGAGAGGGAGCCGGCCTCGATGCGGCTCATGTCGAGGAGGTTGTCGGCGAGGTCACGCAGGCGGTCGGACTGCTCGTCGATGATCTGGAAGAGTTCGCGGCCTTCCTCCAGGTCGAGCGGGCGGGGGCTGTGGAGGGCGGTGGCGGCGGAGCCCTTGATAGCGGCAAGCGGCGTCTTCAGCTCGTGGGTGACCATGGCAAGGAACTCGTTGCGGAGGCGCTCCATGTCCTCCATGGCGCGAACGCGCTCGGTCACGTCCCGGACGATGCCCTGGATGGCGACGGGCTTGTCGTCCACCAGGATGGGAGCGTTGTGGTGCTCGATCCAGAGGGAGCGGCCGTCCTTGTGCTGGCAGCGGAGGATGATCGGGCCGGTGAACGTTGTAGGCTCGGTGTGCATCTTGTCTATTAGCGGCTGGTCATCGGGGTGGACGATTTTGTGGTCGAGGTCGGGGTCGGCGAGCCACTCTTCGCGCTCGTAGCCAAATAGATCGGTCATGGCGGGACTGACGTACTCGTAGCCGGGCGGGTCGAGGCGAAAGCGGTAGATGCCGTCGGTTGCGTATTCGGCGAGGAGGCCGTAGCGCTCCTCGCTTTCGCGGAGGGCCTGCTCGGCGGATTGCTGGGCGCGACGGCGTTCAGTAGTCTCGTCGATCTGGACCACGTAGCCCTTTACACCGCCGTCGTTCTTGGAACCGAGGGGTGTGACGACCACGTTCAGGTAGATGGACCCTGAGCGCGAGGTGGGGTAGAGGTTAGCCGCTTTGATCTTCTCGAAGTCGAACTCGATTTCGCCGCGGACGGTGTCGCCGCGACGGAGGGCGGCTTTCGCCTTGTCGGAAAGGCCTGGGTGGTCGGCGATGCTGAGGCCTCGGAGGTCGTCGACGCTGTTGACGCCGGCGGTTTCGAGGAAGGCCTGGTTGGCGTCGATGAGGCGGCCGACGGCGTCGTAGATCTCGATGGCGACGGGCGAGCCGGTGAAGAGGGACTGGAAGAGGCGACCGGTCATTTCGGCGTCGTAGACAGGGGTTACGGGCGCGGGCGGCTCTTTGGAAGGCGCTGTCGTTTGTTTTTCGCGGGTCATGTGCGTGCTTTTGGTCATTCCTTCACGTTCAGGGCTGCAAAGACCTTGACAACCTACCATAGCATTCCTGTGCGCGTTGTCAACCCCGAACCGAGCAAGGACCGGCCTTAGCCGATGGACGCCACGACCGTCGGGGATTCCGGCGACAGGCGCGTGTCACGAATATGTCAGCTATCAGATGACTCCTCGGAAGCGCCGTCACAAGTGGCGAGCCGCCCCCGAAGCATGCGAATCACTTCCCAAGGGTCGAACGGCTTGGGGATGTAGGTACCGCGGATCGGGCCGTAGCGTCTGACGGCCTCGTCTTCATCCAGCGCTGAAATCACGAGCCAAACGGGGCAGTTGTCCGTTGAATCGCTCCGCAGCTTGTTGAGGACGTCGCCGCCGCGGCCGTCGGGCAAGCCGAGGTCGAGGAGGACGGCATCGAAGGGCATCGCCTCTAACTGTCGGAGAGCATCGCCTCCTGTCTCCGCCTGGCTGGCATCGAAGCCGGCGCTCCGCAGGCACACACGCAGTATCCGGCTTACCGCCGGATCGTCTTCGACGACCAGCACCTTGCCGCGCTGAGAACTATTGCTTCCGCTGCTGTCTTCTCTCTGCAATCCCATCCGTGACCAAACGCTCGTGAGATTCAGCCGTCATTGTAGGCGCGCGCTATGGTCAGACTGTGACGGGTCGTGAGGGTTTTGTGAAGATTTCGTGAAGAAATGGGGGTGGTCAAACATAAGGTGTCGACTCTTCACGATTCTCTCACGGCAGCAGTTCGCATCTTCATGCCGTCTGCACCGGCTGCTCCTATCGTTCTTCTTAGTCCTCCCTGCTTTTCGACCGGCAAAGGAAGGCCCGTGATCCGCGTCTACAAGTGTCGCCGCCTGCGGAGTCGCGTCCCCAGGAAGTCTTATAAACCGCCGCGCCTGCTGGTCTTGCTGGCGGTGCTGCCGATGGCGTTCATGCCGATGGTCGCGGGGATGCTCGCGGTGGCGCTTCATTATTACGACGGGGTGGCGAGCACTATGGGCTCACCGGAGCAGCGAATCGCGGCGAGCGGCGGCGGCGCGCGCATTCTGGACCGGAACGGCAACGTGCTGTACCAATTCCTGGACGATACGACGGGCTATCAGGAGTGGGTGAAGCTTCAGGATATTTCGCCGTGGTTGATTTCGGCGACGATAGCGACGGAGGACCCGGACTTTTACTCGAACCCGGGGGTGAGCCTGCGGGGGCTGGCGCGGGCGGCATACGAGAACCTGAAGCCGGGCGGACCGTTGATGCAGGGAACGGGCGGCAGTTCGATAACACAGCAGCTGGCCAAGATATTGTATTTCACGCAGCAGCAACGCAGCGAGCGGTCGATCAGCCGGAAGATCAAGGAGACGACCATTGCGGTCAATCTGACGAGCCACTACAGCAAGAACCAGATACTGGAGTGGTATCTGAACGAGGTGCCGTACGGCAACGACTACGTGGGAGTGGAGGAGGCGTCGGAGCGGTACTTCAGCGAGCCGGCAGAGGACCTGAACCTGGCGCAGGCGGCGTTACTGGCCGGCCTGCCGCAATCGCCGACGCGGTACGATCCAATCGCGAATCCGCAGGCGGCGAAGCAGCGGCAGGGCGAGGTGCTGGACTTGATGGCGAAGCACGGGGCCATAACGCAGATGGAGGCGGACCTGACGAAGCTGGTGGATGTCGAGCTGCAGCCGTCGACGCAGCCGCTTCTGGCGCCGCACTTCGTGTTCTACGTCGCGGACTATATTCGGGCGACGCTGGGCGAGGACGCGCTGCTGCACGGCGGGCTGGAGGTGGACACGACGCTGGACCTGGGGCTGAACGACGAGGCGCAGCAGCTCCTGGAGAAGAATCTGAGCGAGAATGAGGCGGCAACGAACGCGCACAACGGGTCGGTGGTGGTTATCGAACCGTCGACGGGGCAGATCCTGGCGATGGTGGGGAGCCGCGATTTCAACCGCAACGACATCGATGGGCAGGTGAACAACGCGCTGGCGCTGAACTCGCCCGGGTCGGCGTTGAAGCCTTTCACGTACGTGACGGCGTTCATGAACGGCTGGGGGCCGGACTGGCCCGTCATCGATTCGCCAATCACGTACGATGACGGCACTTCGACGTTTACGCCGCGGAACCCGGGCACGGGCACGACTTACGGGGTGATCCCGGCGAAGGTGGCGCTGGGGAACTCGCTGAACATCGATGCTTTCAAGACGATCCTGTGGGTCGGCGTGGACAATATGGTGAAGACGGCGAAGGCGATGGGGATCACGACGCTCGATCGGCCGCTGGGTCCGGCGGTGACTCTGGGCGGGACGGACGTCACTTTGCTCGACCTCACTTACGCGTACAGCGTCTTCGCCAACGGCGGGACGATGGCGGGCGCGCCGACAACGCTGCAGCTGCCGTCGGGCAACCGCACGCTGGACCCGATCTGCGTGCTGCAGGTGAAGGACCGGACGGGGAAGGTGCTGCTGGACAACACGACGCCGCAGACGGTGCAGGTTATCCGGCCGGAATACGCGTACATGATATCGAGCATCCTGTCGAACGACGACAACCGGAAGATGATCTTCGGAAGCGGAAGCGTGCTGAACATTCCGGGCATTCAGGCAGCGGTCAAGTCGGGGACGAGCGAGCCGTTCGACGTGGACCCGGTGACGGCGGAGCAGACGCTGCCGACGGACGACACGTGGTCGGTGGGGTACACGCCGGACATCACGGTCGGAGTCTGGATCGGTAACAGCGACAACAGCCGCATGCAGAATATGTACAGCACGACGATCGCGGCGCCGCTCTGGCACGAGGTGATGGTGGCGGCGCTGGCGGGAAAGACGCCGCACAACTTCGTCGACCCGGGCGGGCTGGTGGAGGCGACGGTGTGCGTGCCGAGCGGCCTGCGGGCGACGCCGGACATGCACTGTCCGACGGTGACGGGCCTGTTTGCGCAGGACGCGCTTGACCGGGAATCGAGTGATCACTGGGGCGGCGAGCAGCTGAATCCGCTGGTGTCGGAGGACACGTGCGCGACGTGCATTCCAAGCGAGATCACGGGCTGGAAGCGCTACCTGGCGATGGAGTATCTGAACCGTTTCGGCGGGAGCTACCCGACGAGCGGGCCGCAGGCGCAGGAGAGCACGCCGGCGCAGATTCCGGCGACGCCGGCACCCATCGCTGACACGCCGGCGCCAGCTCCGACGGCGGCGCCTCCGTCACCGGCCGCGGCGGACCCGCCGACGCCGCAGCCACAGCAGCGCGGTAGTCGGGGTTGGGGGCACGTCGGTCCGTAAGGGCACGTCGGCGTTGCGAAAGAGGATTTCCGGTCGAGCAGGGTGATGCCGGGGCGGGCAGGCCGGACGGCCCGTAGGGATGCCCGCCCTACGCGTCTATGGGAGCGCGGCCCGCTAAGCCGCTACTCCGTCAGGGCGCAGATGGCGGCGGGACGTTGCACTTCGCTTGCGGTTCTGCGGGTTAAAACCCGCAGCTACCCCTCCACACTCCCGCACCTCACTGCTGCTGCCTTCATTCGGTCAGGGCGCAGACGGCGGCGGGACGTTGGACTTCGCTTGCGGTTCTGCGGGTTAAAACCCGCAGCTACCCCTCCACACTCCCGCACCTCACTGCTGCTGCCTTCATTCGGTCAGGGCGCAGACGGCGGCGGGACGTTGGACGAGCAAGGCAAGGCTTTCGACGATGGCGAACTCGAGGTTCTCCTTCGTCGGGCCGACGAACGATATCGCCATGTCCTGCCCGAGGACGATGGACGCGTAGACGCGGCCGGTATTCAAGATGAGGCCGCCCTTCTCCAGGACCGGCGCCTTGAACACGCCTTCCGTCGCTATGGTCTGGATCTGCTCCAATTCGCTGAAGGCGCCGATGGGATGGCGGCGGTACAGCGCGTCGTAGCGGGGCGGCGAGAGGGCGACGGCGTAGGGGCCGTGGTAGCCGGCGTTATCGAGGTCGATGACGGCCTTGATGATGTCGCCGGCGGCAGTGCCGAGCTCGTCCCAGGAGGACAGCGCCTGGGTGGTTATGCCCTCGTAAGTCAGGAGGCCGGGCAGGCGCGGGCCGCCGTTGAGGACCAGGTGGTCCTCGAGCGTCGAGGCGCGGATGGCGGCGTCGACGAGGGCGTTCAGGTTGAGCGGGAGCTCGTCGCGTTCGAAGGAGAGGAGATCGCGCTTGCCGAGCGTAAATCCGACTTCGATGGCGGCCAGCGGTACCGAGGCGCTGGCGTAGACGTCTTCCTGGAGCTGGATGTCCTCCAGCGGGACGGACTTCAGGCCGAAGCCGTAGGGGCCTTCAATGGGCAGGATACGGCGGCCGACGAGGATGCCGCGCGCCGTCTCCACGAGGGCGGCGTCGAGGGCTTTCCAGGTCTCGGCGGAGATTGGTGCTTCTTCCCTGGCAAGGTATTTTTCTTCCATCATCGCTCCTCCTTGAGAGTGAGATATCGCATTTGTGCAAGCCTTCAGCCCTTGAGAGAGCCGACGGTCATGCCGCCGGTGGACTTTTCGCCGGCGGGAGGCTGGCCTTCGCCGGCCATTTCGTCGACCTCGCGGGCGCCCTGGGCGAGGAAGCGGTCCTCTTCGCCTTCGGTCAGGATGCTGAGCAGGCGCGAGAACTCGCCGACGTGGACGCGCTCTTCGTCGGCGATGTCCAGGAGCACGCGTCTGGCGAGCTCGTTGTCGGTGGCCTCGGCCTGCGCCGTGTAGAGGTGGGTTGCCTCCTCTTCGGCGGCGACGTCCTGCCTTATGGCGCGGATGAGCTCTCCCAGGTTCAGCGAGCGACCGGGAAGGCTGCCCTGGAACGGGTTGAGGAATTCGGCCATTTGTATCCTCCTTCGAAGACGACGTTCTTGAAATCGATTCAGCGCGCGGCGGCCTCCGGCCCTTTCGACAGCAGGGCGCTGAGATCGTGCTTTGCCGATAGAATCCCCTGCCACGGGTCGCGGTTCTGGGCCAGGCGGTCCGCGACGTTGAGGATCGTGAAGTCGGTTGGATAGATATGCGGGAGCTCTTCCCACAGGAGCGGTATGGAGACGCTCGCCTCCGGCGAGGGCCGCGGGGAATAGGCGGAGGCGAGCGTCTTGCCGCGGGAGTTCTGGTTGTGATCGAAGAAGACTTTGCCTTTGCGCTTGCTGACGGCCCAGTCCATGGTGATGTCGTCGGGGTGCTGCTGCATCAGGTAACGGCCGATGCTGCCGGCGGCGGCGCGGACTTCATCGAAAGTGAAGCGCCGGACGATCGGCACGTAAACGTGAAGGCCGGTGCGACCGGAGGTCTTGACGAAGGCGGGCAGCGAAAGCGAGTCGAGGACTTCGTGCAGCCAGACGGCGACCTCGCGGGTCCTGGCGAAGGCCTTGCGGTTGAGCGCGGGCTCGTCGCCCTCTTTTTCTTCGCCGGAGTAGAGATAGGGGTCGAGGTCGAAGACGATGAAGTCGGGGTAGTTGAGCGCGGAGCCGAGGATGTTGTCCAGCGAGCCGCTGAAGGCGGTCGTCAGGCCCGTGGCGTCGGGCTCCGGGCTGGTGCGGGAGTACCAGGTGTGCAGCTCGATGTCGGCGATCTGGCCGAGCCAGAGGAGGGTCGGCAGGTTGTTGCACAGCAAGTACTGCTGGTCGCCTTCCTGCTCGGAGAAGAGGAGGACCTTTTCGACGAAGGGCGGCGCGCCGTTGTCATAGTGCTTTTGAAAGAAGCTTTCGCCGTCGATGCCGTTTGGGTAGCGCTTGAGGGTTAGCGGGCGGTCCCTCAGATGCGGCAGGAGGAACGGCGAGACCCTGGCGAGATAGACGAGAAGGTCGCGCTTGGTCAGAGCGCGCTGTTTGCCGAGCGGCGGCCAGAAAGGCTTGTCGAGGTTATTGAGGGGGATGTCATGGCCCTGCAATTTGAGGGTGAAGTCGCGCTTTGCCGAGGATATCTGGTCGACGACGGCGTCAACGTCGCGCTTGCTGACTGAAGCGGCGGGCGACGGGTCGGGCCTGGTGGCCCCTGAGGGCGTCTCCACCACCTCGACGCGCGCGACCTGCCCCTTCGGCTTGTCGTCGCGCAGGCGGAGGAAGACAGGGGCGCGGAGCTTGCCGTCGCCGGTCCACTGGGCGAACTTGACCTCGGCGACGAGCTGGGGCTTCACCCAGGTCGTGTCGCCGGGGCGGTCGACGGGGCCGGCGAAGGGCGAGCGGGCGGCGCGCAGCTTCTCCAGGCGGGCGAGGATGTCGTCGAGGAGGCGGTCGTCGAAGCCGCTGCCAACGTTGCCGACGTAGCGCAGCTTGTGCCGCTCGTCGTACTGGCCGAGGACGAGGGAGCCGAAGGTGCGGGCGCGGACGCCGGCGCCGCGGGTGTAGCCGCCGACGACGAACTCGTCGCTGAGGGTTCCTTTGACCTTGAGCCAGGCACGAGAGCGCTGGCCGGGGGCGTAGACGCTGTCGCGCTTCTTGGCCATGACGCCTTCGAGGCCATGGTCGACGGCGACGCGGTAGGCGGTCTCGCCGTCCTGCTCGAACTGCTCGATGAGGCGGACGCGATCGCTGGAGGCGAGGGCGCGCTCGAGCAGGCGGCGGCGGGCCTCGAAGGGGGCGCCGGTCAGGTCGTAGCCGTCGAGGTAAAGGATATCGAAGACGTAGTAGAGGACGGGCAGTTGGGCCTCCGCCAGGCGGATGTCATGCTCGTTCTGGAGGTTCATGCGTTGCTGGAGGCGCTGGAACGACGGGCGGCCCTGCTCGTCGGGGGCGATGATCTCGCCGTCGATGACAAGCTCGCGGGAGGGCTGCTCGGCGAGCTCGGCGGCGAGGGAAGGATAGCCTTTCGTATCGTCGAGGCCGCGGCGGGAGACGAGGCGGACGTTGCCGTCGCGGAGGAAGGCGAGGGCGCGCAGGCCGTCAAGCTTGGGCTCGAAGAGCCAGTCGGGATGGGAGAAGGGCTCTTTCGCCAGGGTGGCGAGCATGGGCGTGAGAGCGCGCGGGAAGGCGGCCTTGCGGGCGCCGGGGAGCGACGACGGGCTTCCCGGGGCGTCCGGCCGCCGACCCGACGGCTTCTGCGGGCGGCCGCCGGCCTTCAGGTCCTCGATTGTCAGGCCGGAGACGACGGAGCGCCCTTCGCTGAGGATGTCGCGGTCGGAGGCGGCGCCGTTGTGGTGCTTGATGAGGAGCCAGTCCTTCGGGCCGCGACGCGACTTGACGAGGGCGAAGGAGCCTTTGAGCTTCTCGCCGTTGAGATAGACGCTCAGTTTGCCGTCGGCGAGGCCGCGCTCGACGAGGCGCTCAGCCTGCCGGCGGTCGAAGGCGCGGTGGCCGTCCTCTTCGGGGGCGTAGGAGCCGCGGTCCCAGACGATGACCTCGCCGGCGCCGTACTCGCCTTCGGGGATGACGCCCTCGAAGTCGGCGTAGTCGGCGGGGTGGTCTTCGACCATGACGGCGAGGCGCTTCTCCTTGGGGTCGAGCGAGGGGCCCTTCGGCACCGCCCAGGACTTGAGCACGCCTTCCGCCTCGAGACGAAGGTCGTAATGGAGGCGGCTGGCGGCGTGCTTGTGGACGACGAAGCGCAGGGGGCCTTCGCCGGCGGGCTTGCGCTCAGGCGGCGGCTCCGCGGAGCGCTTGAGGTCGCGCTTGCGGGCGTATTCGTCGAGGCCGGGGGCAGGCTTTCGCTGCGGCATCGCTAGCCCGCCTTGCGCCGTTCGCGGCGCTCTTCGCGGGGGCGGCGCGACTGTTCGCTGCGTTGCCTCTTCGCCGCCTCGACGCTCTCGCGGAGGGCGGCCATGAGGTCGATGACCTTGCCGGGAGGCGCCGGCGGCGCGACGACCTCCTGGCCCTTGCGCTTGGCCTCGATGAGCTCCATGAGCGCTCGGCGGTAGTCGTCGTGGTACTCCTCGGGGTTGAAGCGCTGTGAGAGGGCGTCGACGAGGGTCATCGCCAGGTCGATCTCGCGCTGGGAGACGTTAACGTCGGCTTCGACGCCCTTCTCGACGCTGATTTCGTCGGGGAAGTAGAGCGTTTCGAGGACGAGGGCGCCGTCCTGCGGTCGGAGGGCGCAGAGCTGCTCCTTGTTGCGGATGGCGATCTTGGCGATGCCGACGAGTGACTTCTCCTGAAGGACGCGCATGAGCAGAGCGAACGGCTTGGCGCCGCCTTCGCGCGGCTCCAGGTAGTAGCTCCTATCGTAGTAGATGGGGTCGATCTCCTGGCTGCGGACGAAGGCGGAGAGGCCGATGGTGCGCTTGCTGGGCAAAGGCATCTTCTCGAAGTCCTCGTCTGTGAGGACGACGTACTGGTCGCGGGCGTATTCGTAGCCGCGGACAACGTCGTCCCAGTCGACCGCTTCTTCGTGAAACGGGCACCAGCGCTGCTGCTTGAGGCGGTTGCCGCAGCTTTTGTGCAGCAGGTGGAAGGCGATGTCTTTCTCTTGCGTGGCGGTGTACAGGTTGACGGGGATGCTTACCATCCCGAAGCTGATCACACCGCTCCAAATCGATCGGGGCATGGCGGCCCCCTTTCTTGCCGTCCCGATCTGCGCCTCGCGCATTTCGGGGCGGATACGAGAAGGCCGAGAGAAAACCACCTCTCGACCTCCCCACCGTTTCCAAAGACGAACCTCTGACCCTGCCGGCGGCCACCGATTCCTTTCGACGCCGCGCGGCGACCTCCCTGTCGCCCCGAGTCAGCCCGCTCGCCTCATTCCCTTTTTGTTCCGGTTCCTCAGCCTCAGCGGATGGTCGCCGGCAGGACCAGCGGCTTGTACTCGGCCGCGATAAGCAGCTCGTCCATCTCGTCGACGCTGAGCTCGAGACCCCAGCAGCCGAGGAGGACGAGGGCGTCGCGACTGGGGTTCAGCCGTTCGCCGGAAAGAAGGCGCGAGACGTAGCTATCGCCGAGCCAGGAGTCGCGGGCGATCTGCGCCTGGGTCTTGCCCTTGGACCGCCGGACGCGCTCGGTGTACTTGCCGAGCAGGATGGTCAGCGGCAAGCGGTCAGGCAGGACACCGGCATGCAAATAGCGGCTGTTCCTGGCGATCTCTCCGCCTTCGTCTATCCGGGCATTGAGCACGTCCCCACCTCCGCGCTTCGGTTGCTGCGATGTTGGAACCTCACGTTTTGAGTCTAGACGGTGGGCGTGTTGGAGGTGTGAAGTGCTTGCTCTGCGCTATGAAGAAAACGTGAAAGCGGCATCAGGAGACGGGAAGGCGGCTCTCAGGAGGCTGCGCGGCGGTTGCGAGCAGCCCTTCGGTCGCCGATATCGTCTGAAAGAAGCTGGTCGAGCAGGTTGATGAGGGTCCAGGGGTCGAAGGGCTTGGCCATGAAGGGGCCCCGCAGCGGGCCGAAGAGTCTGTCGGCCTCGCATTCGTCGAGGGCGGACATGGCGACCCACACGGGACTGGGCGCCGTACCCTGCAGGCGGGCGAGAACGTCGCCGCCGAGGCCGTCGGGGAGGCACAGGTCCAGGATGACGGCGTCGAAGGCGTCGCTGTCAAGCTTCTTCAGCGCCTCACCGCCGGACTCCGCCTGGGTCGTTTCGAAGCCGCCACAGCGAAGCGATAGATTGAGCATCCTGTTGACGGCCGTATCGTCTTCAATCAGGAGCACCTTTCGACGCTTCCCCACTCTAGACATTTTCATCCCGCTTCTGTCGTCCTTGCAACCTAACATTCATGATAGGTAGCCAGAGTGCCCCAGGCGTGATGTTGGAGCATGAATCCGTGAAGACTTTATGAAGATGAGCGAAAAAGGGAGTAGTCGTCTTAGCAGATGGGGGCGGCGTGTCGCGTCAAACTCAACGCTAGCGGCGCGCTCCGCGCCTGTCATTGCCTGGCCGTCAAGGGGTGAAGCTGCTGCCTTGATCGCCTCTGAAGCTGATGCTAGTATCTGCCTGCAGAAGGCGCCGGCTCAGGGAGGGGAATTCCCCTCCTTCTTTTGCCGCTGAAGGGCGCGACTTTTCGGAGAGCAAGATGGCGGAGATGACCAGGCGGGAGCGGGTGAAGGCCGCGCTGAAAGGAAACGCGGTCGACCGGCCGCCGGTTTCGTTCTGGGGCCACGATTACGTTCGCGAGTGGACCGCGGGCGGGCTGGCGGAAGCGACGCTGGAGCGATTTCGACGCTACGGCTGGGATTTCGTGAAGGTGAACCCGCGCGCGACGTACTACTCCGAGGCGTGGGGAAACGCGTACCGCCGGTCTGGAGACGCGCTCCACGGTCCGGTGAACGCTTCGTACGTGCTCAAGGCGGCGCGGGACCTGAGCCGACTGGCGCCGGTGGGCGTCCGCTCGGGCCCGTTCGGCGAGCAGTTGAAGGCGCTGCGGCTGATCGGCAAGGGGCTGGCGGGCGAGGCGCCGTTCGTGCAGACGGTCTTTTCGCCGCTGTCGGTTGTCGGCCGGCTGGCGAACGGCGACCTGGGCGCGGTGCGGCGCTACATGCGGGAGCACGCGAAGGCGCTGCACGGCGCGCTGGCGGCAGTGACGGAGTCGCTGGCGGCGTACGCGGCGGCCTGCCTGGAAGCGGGGGCGGACGGCATCTTCTTCGCGACTGTCGAGTGGGCGACGTACGACGCGGCGACGGCGGAGCAGTACGCTGAGTTCGGACGGCCATATGACCTGCGGGTGCTGAAAGCGGTGGCGGGGGCGGAGTTCAACATCCTGCACGTGTGCCGAAAGCACAACATGCTGGAATCGATGCTCGACTACCCTGTGCAGGCGTTCAACTGGGCGAATCGCGACAGCGGCAACCCGAGTCTGGCGGCGATGCTGGCGAAGACGAAACGAGCGGTGATGGGGGGCGTCGCGGTGAGGACGGTGGCGGAAGGAGCGCCGGAAGCGGTGGCCGACGAGGTCGCTCAGGCGCTGGCGGAGACGGGCGGCAAGCGCTTTCTCCTGTCCGGCGGCTGCTCGATACCGCCGCAGGCGCCGGAGGCGAACCTGCGGGCGGCGATTCAGGCGCTGCCGGTGAAGGCGTGGCGCAGACGAGCGGCAAGCGTCGTCGAAGCGCCGGCGAAGACGGTCGAGAAGCCGAAGCAGGCGTCGGCGAAAGCAGTAAAGGCGGCCGAGAAGCCGAAGCAGGCGTCGGCGAAAGCAGTAAAGGCGGCCGAGAAGCCGAAGCAGGCGTCGGCGGCGAAAGCAGTAAAGGCGGCCGGGAAGCCGAAGCGCGGACGGGCGTCGTCGTCGGCAGGAGCTAAGGCGCGTCCGAAGCCGACGCCGCGCACGCGGGCGACGAAGCGATGACGGGCATCGAGCCGCTGGCGGAGCTTCGGGTCGAAGGGCTGACCAGGGAGACGGCGCTGACGGTGGGCGTGTTCGACGGGGTGCACCGCGGGCACCTGCTGCTGCTGCGGACGCTGCAAGAACGGGCGCGGGCGCGCGGCCTGGCGACGAGCGTGATCACGCTGCATCCGCATCCGGCGCTGGTGCTGAACCCGGATGCGGGAATCTTTTATCTCACGAGCCTGGAGGAGAGGATGCGGCTGCTGCGGGCCAGCGGCGTCGATTTCGTGCTGTCGCTGACGTTCACGGCGGCGGTGGCGCATCTTTCGGCGACGGATTTCCTCAAGGCGCTGCGGGAGCGGCTGCGAATGCGCTTTCTGCTGGCGGGGCCGGATTTCGCGCTGGGACGCGGTCGCGAGGGCGGCGGCGAGGCGCTGAAGCGGATGGGCGCGGAGGCCGGCTTCGAGGTGGAGTCGGTCGGGCCGCTGGTGGAAGACGGGCTGGTCATCAGCTCGTCGGCGATCCGGGCGGCGCTGGACGCGGGCGACATCGGGCACGTGAACCGACTGCTGGGACGGCCGTTCTCGCTGGGCGGGCCGGTTGTGAGCGGCGTCGAGCGGGGGCGGGTGATCGGCTTTCCGACGGCGAACATCGCGGTCGGGTCGGGGCTGGCGCTGCCGCCGTTCGGCGTGTACGTGACGCGGGCGTGGCTTGAAGGCGAAAGCTACCGGTCGGTGACGGCGATCGGAAAGCGGCCGACGTTCGAGGATGGTGAACGTACGGTCGAGGTGCATATAATGGACTTCGGCGGGGACCTCTACGGACGAGAGCTACGGATCGACGTGCTGAAGCGGCTGCGCGGCGAGGAGCGTTTCGCGAGCGCGGAGGCGCTGATCGAGCAGATCGGCAAGGACGTTGAGGCGGCGCGGCATTATTTCGACAGCGCGCCCGAGGCCAGCGATGAAACCCCCGCCTAACGAGTGTGTTGGCTATGCCTTCGATTGAAGAGCAGGTACAGCTTCTAATGCGCGGCGTCGTCTACGGCGACGAGGGCGTGGCGCGCGCGATGGAGAGCGAGTTGCGGGAGCGGCTCTCCGAGGGGCGGCCGCTGCGGGTGTACCTTGGCATCGACCCGACGGCGCCGGACCTGACGCTCGGGCATACGGTGCCGATGCGGAAGCTGCGCCAGTTTCAGCGGCTGGGCCACGAGGCGATCCTGCTCATCGGCGGGTTCACGGCGCTGGTGGGCGACCCGAGCGACAAGGAGTCGACGCGGCCGATGCTGACGCTGGCGGAGATCGAGGCGAACGCGCAGACGTACACGGAGCAGGCGTTCAAGGTGCTCGACCGGGAACACACGATCATCCGCAACAACGCGGAGTGGCTGAGCAAGCTGACGTTCGAGGAACTGATCAAGATCGCGTCGCATTTTACGGTCGGGCAGTTCATGCAGCGGGACAACTTCTCGAAGCGGCGGGAGCGCGGCGAGCCGATCTACGTGCACGAGTTCTTCTACGCGTTCATGCAGGCTTATGACGCGGTGTCGCTTCAGACGGACGCGCAGATAGGCGCGACGGAGCAGCTCTTCAACCTGATGGCGGGCCGGACGCTGCAACGGGCGTACGGGCAGCCGCCGCAGATTGCTATCTGCATGCCGATACTGGTCGGGACGGACGGGCAGCTGCGGATGTCGAAGACGCAGGGGAACTACATTGCGCTGAACGACCCGCCGGAGGAGATGTACGGGAAGGTGATGTCGCTGCCGGACGGCGTGATGCTGGACTACTTTACGCTGGTGACGGACACACCTCAGGAGGAGATCGAGGAGATGCGGCGGAAGCTGGAAGAGCGATCGGTGAACCCGATGGAGGTGAAGAAGCGGCTGGCGCGGGAGATCGTGACGGACCTGCATGGCGCGGAGTCGGCGCAAGAGGCGGAGGGGGCGTTCGAGCGAACGTTCCAGAGGGGAGAGGAGCCCGAGAAGCTCGTCGAGTTTAGGATACCGTTCGGCGAGTACGAGTCAGTCATCCATATTTCGGCGGGAAAGAGTGCTTCGAGAGCGGCCCCGGATGTACGTTTGGTTCATCCCGATGGCACGACCGTCCTCGTCCATGTGGAGTCGAGCACTCGCGCCGAGGGGGCAATCCCCGTCGACAAGGTCCGCATCCACCTGGCACACCTCATTGCGGCCGCAGATTTCGCTCGCAGCACGAGCGAAGCGCGCAGCCTTGTGGAGCAGGGGGCGGTAGATGTCGATGGCAAGCCTGAGCAGGGATTCTACGCCCTCGTCGGGGATGGTTCCGTGATCCGAGTTGGAAAGCACCGGTTCGTGCGGATTGTGGATTCGGACAAGGCGTAGGAAGCGGGCGCACGGGAGGACTAAAGTCCTCCCCTACATTGTCAATCTAGAGGCGTCGCAGGCGGGCAGAAGCCGGTCGGGCGAGACCCCGACGGGCAGGCCGCCCGACCTACGCGGTAAGTGGTAGGCGGGCAAGCGGGGTATGGCGTGGACTTCGATTTTCAGATAGACCTGGCGGAGATGGCGAACTCGCTGGATACGGCGGAGGTGGTGGCGCTGTACTTTCCGCTGCTCCGCAAGACGCTCATCGTCGATGGGCGCTCCAACGCCGTCGACGCGCCGATGGTGAAGATCGTCGAGATGGTGGCGACGCCGGAGGAGCGCTTCCGATCGCTGAGGCGGCTGCGGCCGCGCTTCCCAAAGCCGGACAGCCTGACGCTCATCCCCTGGCCGAAGTACGTGGAGAGCCTGGTAAGCCTGGGAATGTGGCAGCACCTGGTTGAGCGATTCGTGAACCTGGGGTTTCCAGACATGGTGAAGGAATGCCAGTCGTGCTACGAGGAGCTGCTGGCGCAGGAGAAGGGGGAGATCCAGCGGGCGCTGGTCGGCGAGAACTACAAGTCGGTCTGGGAGGCGAAGCCGGGCGACTGGCAGGCGACAGACGAGGAGCCGGAGGACGACTCCGGAATGTGAGGCTTGGCGGGACCCGACCCCTTCGGCGGCCGCTGGCGGTGATTCGGCTTAGCTTCTATTTCGCCCGCCAGCGCCTCCTGGCGTAGAAAGCGCCAGACGTTAGCAGCAGCACAGCGACCGCAGCAATTCCCCCAAGAGCGAACGGCGCCGTCGACGGAGAGCCGGCTGTCTGCTGGAGCGACGCGTCCGGCGCGTCGGCCAAGCCACCGACGGCAGGGAAGGGCGTGCGCGTGGGGGTAGGGCCGGTCGTGGGCGTTGGGGTGGGCGTCGATACGCTGGTGCAGCCGGCAGCGACAGCGGCGTTATAGGCGTCGATGAGCCCGTAGCCGAAGGTGTTGTTGGGGATAGGCGACCCCAGCGCGACGGCGCTGCTGAGTATGTAGTTGCGCAAGTCTGTGCGGGCCGTCGAGGCCGGGACGGAGCCACCCGATTTCAGGTCCGGACGGCACTGGAGGAGAAGCGCGGCGACGGCGGCAACGTGCGGGGCGGCAGCGGAAGTGCCGCCGAACTGCTTTCCGGTCACCTGGCAGCTTCCGTAACCGAAGCCGCCGGCGCCCGACACGCAGACGTTGTCGATGCCGGTGATGTCTGGTTTGATGCGGCCGTCGTTCGTTGTGCCGCGGCCGCTATATGGCTCGATCGTGTCGTGCCCCGGATTCGCCTGGTCGATGGCACCGACGGAGACGACACCGTTGCCGGCGTCGGACTGGTTGGGAACGCTGCTCGATAGCGTGTTGAAATTGAGAAGGGCATCATTTGGGAAGAGAGTCGCTCCGCTGAGGGGGACGAGGAACAGGTCAAGGGTGCGCAACGCGGCCCCCGAGTGCTTCTGGACCGCGATGGCATAGTCATGCACGGCCCCCGTCGTGTTGTGCCAGTACAGACTTTCCACGGGGTTGCCGCTGCCGTTCTGAACGTTCGTGCTGGACTGCAATAGTGTCCCGTTCTGGTCGTCATAGAGGTACAGGTCGTAGTCATTGCCCGAGTGCCCCCAGGAGTCGTTCCACTGGAGGAACACGTATGCATCACCGTCCGTCTGGAGTTCGAACTCGTCCACGGGGAAAGGTCCCCTGCCCAGGGCGTCGGTGGTGTTGGCCGTGGCCTGGAACTTGTTCCACCCGGAGTAGGTACCGCCATAATCTGTGAATTGCTCCTGGTAGTGCGCCCAAGCGTCGTTTCCCACGGCCGTTGTATAGAACCGGATAGGGTTGCCCGCCAGGTTGAGCTGGGTTGACGTATTGCTCGAGACGGCGCTGGTGCCGTCGTAAGGGCCGGCGTTGAAGAAGCTGACGTCATCAACAACCACGTCGGTGTGAGCGGCAAGGCAGGTCACGGCGTTAGGGAAGTCGAGGGATGTCGCGGAGGCGGCGAAGTATAGCTGGGCGCCGGGGGCGATATCGTGGACAATCTCAAGCATGGCGGTCCCCTCGCCTTTTCCCAAGGTGGTCGGGTTGCCACCCAGGACGTTGCAGGTGGAGGTGTCGACGGAGCCGAGGTCGCCGGTTGCCTGGGAGGCGGCGAGCCCGAGGACGCCGTCGGAGATGACGCCGACTTTGACCCCGGCGCCGCTAACGCCGAAGGTGGAGCGGGCAAGGTTGGCGCGGATGATTGCATCGCCTTCCGTCGTCACGGAGCCGGTCTGGAAGAAGGCGTAGTCGGGGAGGCGCACCGACTCGACGGTGGTCGAGGCGGCCAGCGTGCTGAGCGCGTTCGGAGACACCCAGCCCTGCACGAGGGTGAGGTCGTTGGATACCCGCTCCACGGTCAGTCCGGCCGCCTGCAGGGCGTTGAGGAGCGCAGCGTCGGCGGCGGCGACTTTCACGTAGACCTGCACGTCGCCGGCGGCGTTAATGCGCATCGCTTTGCCCTGGACAAGCGGCTTCAGGTCGTCGGGGAGCTGGTCCGGCAGGTGGATGCCTTTGGGCTGGCCCTGTTGCACGGCAGCGGCTGCGGCGTCGCGCAATTCGGCTAGGGGAGACGCGAGCTTGGGGTCCTGGGGGTGCAACGGGACGGCCGGCGAGAAGTTGGAGACCGTCGGTAGAGACGACGCGACCGGTATGCGCGTGACCAACGGCGCGGGCGTCGGCGGCGGGGCACCGGAGGCGGGCGGACTGCCGGTCCCGACGTAGCCAATAGCAAATACGAAGATCAGCGACAGCGTGATGATCAGATATCTCACCAGGGTTCGAGCGTTCATGCTTCCACCTCCGGAGACTCGTTCGGTAACGGGAGTTATCGCTGGTGCGGGATCATAGCCTCGTCGCGACGCTAACTCGAAGAGGGCTGGCCACCGGGTTGTAGGCTATACTATCGTTATCGCGTTGTCAATAGCGCGGGCGGCAAAAACGGCAGCACTACGCCGAGGAGCGTCCGGCTGGTAAAATCGGGGCGAATCGGGCAGCTTGAATTCCGCCTCCGGCGAGACTATTCTGAGTTTAGGGGGATTCTTCGTCGCGGGGAGGCGACCGAAGGAGGAACGACAATGATCCGCAGCAGGGCGTTCGCCGAATTCGAGCGATTGCACGAGCAGATGGAGCAGATGTGGCGACGGCTGTCGGAAGGGGCGTCCGGAAGGTCGCGCTTCTGCAGTCCGACGCTGGCGCCGCCTACGGACGTCTACGAGACGGCGGACGAGGTGGTGATAGTGGCTGAGATCGCCGGCATCGACGAGCAGGAGGTCGAGGTCGAGATCGAGGGGGACCGACTGAGGTTCCACGGCGAGAAGGTGGACCGGGAGGCGCATCCGGCGCGGCGACATACGCAGATGGAGATATGCTACGGCCTTTTCGGGCGGTCGCTGGTGCTGCCGGCGCGGGTCGACGCCTCGCAGGCGAAGGTGACGTACGGCGACGGATTCCTGCGCATCGTCCTGCCTAAGGTGCCGGAACAGCCGCCTCATCACGTGCGAGTGGCTGTCCGCAAGGCGAGTAGTCAGTAGCTCCGGGGGAATTGCCATGGACGACAACGCCCAACAGTCAGGAAACGAGACCCAGGAGCGGCCGGAAGAGGCCATCAAGATGCCGGACGTGCTGCCGGCGCTGGCCAGCGGCGGCGTGGTGCTGTTCCCGGGCCTGATGGTGCCGCTGTCATCGAGCGACGAGCCCGTCGTTCAGGCGGTGACGGAGGCGGCGGCCAGTCCGAGCAAGATGGTGGCGCTTTTCGCGCAGAAGACGGGGACGGAGGGCCAACCGAACGGTCCGCTCTATGATGTGGGAACGGTGGCGAACATACTGCGAATGGCGCGGGCGCCGACGGGGGCGATCCAGGCGATAATCCAGGGCCTGACGCGCGTGCGGCTGGTTTCCACGGAGCAGGAGAAGCCGTCGCTGCGGGTGCGGGCGGAGATCGTGACGGAGCAGGACCACTCGGGCATCGAGATGGAGGCGCTGTACCGGAGCGCGCTGTCGCAGTTCCAGAAGGCGGTAGGCCTGACGGATGCGCTGCCGGACGAGCTGGCGGCGGCGGCGGAGACGATCGCGCCCGGCGGGCTGCTGGCGGATTTCATCGCGGCGCATCTGAACCTGAAGCCGGACGAGAGGCAGGCGGTGCTCGAGGCGGCGAACATCGAGGAACGGCTGCGCCTGATCAACGTGTACCTTACGCGCGAGCTGGAGGTGCTCCAGATAGAGCAGGACATCCAGGCAAAGGTGCGCGGGGAGATGGAGAAGGGGCAGCGCCAGTTCATCCTGCGCGAGCAACTGAAGGCGATCCAGAACGAGCTGGGCGAGTCGGAGCTGACGCCGGAGATCGACGATCTGGCGAAGCGGATGGAAGAGGCGCACATGCCGGAGGAGGCGCGTAAGGAGGCGGAGCGAGAGCTGGACCGCATGCGGTCGATGCCACAGGCGGCGGCGGAGTACCAGGTGTCGCGAAACTATCTGGAGTGGCTGGTGAGCCTGCCGTGGGACATGAGCACGGAGGACAACCTGGACATTGCGCGCGCGGAAGAGATTCTGAACGAGGACCACTACGGGCTGGACAAGGTGAAGCGGCGGATCCTGGACTTCCTGACGGTCCGGAAGCTGAAGCCGGACAGTCGGGGGCCGATCCTGTGCTTCGTGGGGCCGCCGGGCACCGGCAAAACGTCGCTGGGGCAGTCGATTGCGCGGGCGCTGGGGCGTCGCTTCGTGCGGATGTCGCTGGGCGGGATGCGGGACGAGGCGGAGATACGCGGGCACCGGCGGACGTACGTCGGGGCGCTACCGGGACGGATCATCCAGGAGATACGGCGCGTCGGCTCGAACAATCCGCTGTTCATGCTGGACGAGGTCGATAAGCTGGGCGTCGATTTCCGCGGCGACCCGGCGTCGGCGCTGCTGGAGGTGCTGGACCCGGAGCAGAACAACAGCTTCGTCGACAACTATCTGGACGTGGCGTTCGACCTGTCGCGCGTCATGTTCATCACGACGGCGAACATCATGGACACGATTCCGCCGCCGCTGCTGGACAGGATGGAGATCATCGAGCTGCCGGGCTACACGGAGCACGAGAAGCGTGAGATAGCCAAACGCTACCTGGCGCCGCGTCAGATGGAGCAGAACGGGCTGCAGCCGGGCATTCTGACGATAACGGACGAGGCGCTGCTGGAGATCGTCCGCAGCTATACGCACGAGGCGGGCGTCCGCAATCTGGAGCGGGAGATCGGGACGATCTGCCGGAGAGCGGCGCGGGAGGTGGTGCGCGGCTCGACGGAGGCGATCACGGTGACGCCGGAGACGCTGGCGAAGTTCCTGGGGGCGCGTCGGTTCCGCTGGGAGCTGGCGCAGGAGGAAGACGAGGTCGGCGTGGCGACGGCGATGGCGGCGACTGCCTTCGGCGGCGATATCCTCTACGTCGAGGCGACGTGCGTGCCGGGCAAGGGGCGGCTGACGCTGACCGGCAAGCTCGGCGACGTGATGCAGGAGTCGGCGCAGGCGGCGGTGACGTACGCGCGGAGTCGGGCGCAGGAGCTGGGCATCGAGCCGGGGGCATTCGACAACTGCGACATGCACATCCACGTCCCGGCGGGCGCGGTGCCGAAGGACGGCCCTTCGGCGGGGGTGACGATTGCGACGGCGCTGGTGTCGGCGCTGACGCGGCGGCCGGTGCGGAAGGACGTGGCGATGACGGGGGAGATAACGCTGCGGGGGAAGGTGCTGCCGGTCGGCGGGATACGGGACAAGGTGCTGGCGGCGCATCGAGCGGGGATCAAGAAGATCGTCCTGCCTAGGGACAACGAGTCGGACCTCGATGAGATCGACCCCGAGGTGCGGCAGGAGATCGAGTTCGTGCTGGCGGACCACGTCGACGACGTGCTGAACACCGCTCTTCGTGGCGAGCAGGTGGAGGCGAAGAGCAGGCTGTCGGTGGTGCGGTAGCGCCGTCCACCAATTGCTCGATACGCTTTCGGCGGCTAGCGGTACCCAAGCATTGCATGTTGGACTGTTCTTTCTTACAATGAAGTAAGACTTGTAATTCTTACCGAGAAGAAAGGACCGAAATGGGGGCCAGAACCAGGGTCACGAGCAAAGGACAAGTGACGATTCCCAAGGATGTTCGTGATCGGCTGGGACTGAGGGCGGGGGACGAGATCGAGTTCGTCGACGACCGCGGCAGCTTTCGCGTGCAGAAGCGCGTCGTGGCCTCCCCGTTTCGGAAGTATCGCGGCCGGCTGAAGCGATTAGCGGGACGGAGTCCCGACGATCTCGTTGAGGGGATGCGCGGCCGATGATCACGGCCATCGACACGAACGTCCTTCTCGACGTGCTTATTCCGAACGCGCCGCACGGGGACGAGTCTGAGCGGGGGCTGGGCGACGCGGTTCGCGCGGGGGCTCTGGTTATCAGCGGTCCGGTATATGCTGAGCTGGCCGCGTTCTTCGAAGGTAAGGACGGATTGGACGGGTTCCTGCAGGACACGGGGATCCGCCTCGATTCGCCGGGCAGCGATGCGCTTCATGCCGCGGGCGAGGCCTGGAAACGGTACCTGCGGCGGCGTCCTGTCGGTCTTGTCTGTCCGAATTGCGGGACGGCTCAGACAGTCTACTGCGAGAAATGCGGCGCCAAGGTCCAACCGCGCCAGCACGTCGTGGCGGATTTCGTCATCGGGGCGCACGCGCTGACGCAGGCGGACAGGCTTCTTTCGCGCGATCGGGGTTTCTACCAGACCTATTTCCCCGCCTTGAAGGTGGAGGCCTGACCGGCGTCCGAACCTCTCCGCGCCTGATTGCTCTTTTCTGGCTCAGTCCTTAGTCTAGGGGCGTATTCGAGGAGCGAAACCCCACGGATTCAGGGAGGCAGACCGATGCTCGAGACGCGCATAACCAAGCTGTTTGGCATCAAGTACCCGATCCTCTGCGGCGGCATGTTCTGGGTGGGCCGGGCGGAGCTTATCGCGGCGGTGGCGAACGCCGGCGGGCTCGGCTTTCTGACGGCGGCCACGTACCCGACCATCGAGGAGCTCAGGGAAGACGTCCGCAAGGCGAAGGACCTCACCGACAAGCCTATCGGCCTGAACATCAACCTATTCGCGTCGGCGCGGCCGCAGCCAGTCGAGGAGTGGGTGCGCATCGCTATCGACGAGAAGATCCGGGTCGTCGGAGACGTTGGGGCGCAGTCCGCAGGCGATTGTGGCACCGCTGCATGCGGGCGGCGTGAAGGTCATGCACAAGGTGCCGGGGGTGCGCTACGCGCAGACGGCGGAGCGCCTGGGCGTGGACGCGATCTGCGTTGTCGGGCACGAGGCGGGCGGGCACCCGGGCATGGACGAGGTGACGTCGCTGGTGCTGGTGCCAGCGGCGGCGGACGCGGTGAAGCTGCCGCTGGTGGCCGGCGGCGGTTTCGCGGACGGTCGCGGGCTGATGGCGGCGCTGGCGCTGGGCGCGGACGCGGTGCTGATGGGGACGCGCTTCATGGCGACGAGGGAGTGTCGCGGGCAGGCGGCGTTCAAGGAGTGGATGGTGCATGCGGCGGAGACGGAGACGGTCTACTGCATGAAGTCGATAATGAACCCGTCGCGGCTGGCGAAGAACTCAGTGGTCGAGAAGGTGGTGGAGCTGGAGAAGAAGGGCGCGACGCTGGAGGAGATGTTGCCGCTCATCTCGAATCAAGGGCCGGCTGTGGTGGACACGGGGAACATGGAGGACGGGCTGGTGAGCATGGGCCAGAGCGTGGGGCTGGTGCACGACGTGCCGACGTGCAAGGAGCTCATCGACCGGATGGTGGAGGAGGCGCTGTCGGTGCAGGAGCGGCTGAGCGGCCTGGTGGGGACGAAGGCGCCGGCCTAGACGGCTAGGCAAATTGTTCGGGTAATTGATCTGTTATTGTCCGCTATAACTGCCGTCAAGGTTAGTGAAGTTTCTGCCCATTTCTTTAACAAGCATCGTCAGGCGAACCCCTCGGCATTCCACCAAATGGCTAAGATGCCAATTCCCTCTGGCTGTTAACGTCGACGATAGTAAAGACGTATTCTATTAAAGATTCCGGCCTTTTCTTTAATCAGACCCGAGGCCTTCCTCAATTCTCTGAACCAACTCTCGCGCATAGAACGTTCGCCCGCGTTTCCCGGCGCTGATCTCTTCCACGATTCCTGCCTCGGCGAGATTAACTAACGCTTTGGCTGCAGATGGATATGTAATCCCCAGCGCCGACATCGCGAGGGGCACCGTCAATACGGGCGATTGGAACAGAATGTCGACGAGCCTGATCGTGGATCGGGAAGCCCTGGCGTCATAAAGCTGGCGCCGATATTCATCTTGAAGCCCCAGTATGCTGCGTGAGCGTCTTATGGCATCCAACGATTGCTCGGCGACACCGCGCAAGAAGAAGCGCAGCCACGTCCCCCAGTCTCCGCGCTGGCTGACTGTCAGAAGACCTTCGTAATACTCGTTTCGATGGGATTCGAAGAACGCGCTGAGGTATAACAATGGCTGGCAAAGGTGCTCGCGGGCAACGAGGAATAGCGTCACCAACAATCTGCCGACGCGACCGTTTCCGTCCAAGAACGGATGGATGACTTCGAACTGATAGTGCATCAGGGCACATTCGACTAGCGGCGGAAGGCGGGAAGGAGAATTGAGAAACTGCTCCCAATCGGTGAGCAACGTTGCCATGTCACTTGGCGGAGGCGGGACAAACGTAGCTTCGTTTAGCTTGCACCCGGGCGCCCCGATCCAGTTCTGACTCGTTCGGAATTCGCCGGGCGTATGATGCTCGCCTCGTACACCTCGGAGCAATTGCTCGTGCACTTCACGAACCAGTCGGGTGCTCAGGGGCAACTCCTTGAGACGTCGCAAACCGTATTCCATGGCTCTGACGTAGTTGGATACTTCACGGACGTCAGGGGAACCCACCGTTTCCTTCCCTGCCTCGAATTGGAAGAGCTCGGAAAGGGAGGCCTGCGTTCCCTCGATCTTTGAGGAAAGGACGGCTTCACGTCGCGTGAAAGGAACAATCAGCAGGCGGGGATTCGGCAACGTCTCGCCCATGCCGTTCAGGGTACCGAGAGCTCGGTCGGCTTCCGACAGGCTATTGACAGTTTCCTCCGCCAGGCTTAGAGAACGAGGCAATGGTCTTGGGATGAATGCCGAATAGCCCGTTGGCTGGCGACGAACGTCGCCTGTGGAGCTACTAGCGAAATCCTCTGCTCTCATCGTCTTCACCCATCCGACTATAGGTGCAATTATATTTCTTTAACCATTACTATAACAACATTGCGCCCAGGGGACAAGGAAAAGCCCCGCCGTACCTCATGGAGTGCTGGCGAAACAGGCTTCGCAACGGCGGCAAACAGGGCGATTTGGCCAGCGAGAAAAGCCTACTGGCCGTAGGAGAGGCGGTCGGCGAGGGAGGCCGGCAAGCCGGCGGCGTGGATCTCTTCCTGGGTGGCGCCGATGTCGTACTCGACGCGGTGGAGGGTGATGGCGCGGGCGTCGGAGTCGTAGAGGGCGTAGGCGGCGCGCGGGTCGCCGTCGCGGGGCTGGCCGACGGCGCCGGGATTGATGATCATGCGGCTCTCCGGCAGATCGACGCAATCGCCGTCCTGCCAGGCGGACATCCAGACCTTGCCGTCGTTGCCTTCTTCAGCTAGAAACGGCAGGTGGGAGTGGCCGACGAGGCTGTACTTGGTCTCCATGAGCCGGAACTGCGCCTCCATCGCCGGCAGCGATAGCAGGTACTCCCACAACGGGGCGCGCAGGCTGCCGTGCACGAGGGTGAAATCGCCCTCGTAGGCGACTTCAGGCAGCATCTCCAGGTAGTGGCGCTGGTCGTAGGTCAGCTGCTTCGCCGTCCAGTCGACGGCGCGGGCGGCGGCTTGATTGAAGTCGACCGTTGGTATCCGGCCGACGGCGGCGAAGTCGTGGTTGCCGGCTATGGCAAGATGCGAGTACTCGCGTACGAGGTCGACGCAGGCGTTTGGGTCGGGGCCGTAGCCGACGATGTCGCCCGGACACCAGAGGCGGTCGATGGAGCCGTCTTCCTCGGCGTGGTGCAGGACGGCCTGGAAGGCGGCCAGGTTGGCGTGGATGTCGGCGGCGATGACGATGCGCATGGTCAGTCGGTCGGGAACGTCGAATGGCCGGCGTACGCCTTTATGATAGCAGAATCGGACGGGCGGGGCGTTTCGCGCGCTGCGTGCTTCCAAGAGTGCCAGCGCAAGTATAGCGATTTCGCCCGGCTGCGTTAACTCTCTGCCTAATGACGCGTTGTTATTAGCATCATAGGAGATGGAGGGAGCGACGTGAGACTACGTCTTCTTATCGCGGCCGCAGCGATCCTTGCGATTGTCCTGGTCGACGGACAGTCGAAGCCCAGAGAATCGGCGGCAGCGGGACGCGGCGAAATCGACGGGTCGGTCCTGAGCTCGGAGCCGGCCTCCGGTCGTTCAGCGCTTGCCGGCTGGCGGGTGCTGCTGGGGACGAACGAATGCAAGCTGGTGGCGACGGCGACGACGGACGCGAAGGGAAGATATCACTTCTCCAACCTCGACGCCGGACCATACATCGTTGAAATCGCGAACGACCAGCCGTACGGGCAAGGCTGGGAGCTGCTTCAGCCTTCGGCGCGAACGGGCGTCTGCTACGGGTGGGGCGCAAGCGTCATCGAACTGGAAGCGGGCGGCAAGGTCACGGCCGAGGACATCATCGTGCAGCTGTTCGACGATCCACGGGGCTACTACGGTAGCGTGTTCGGAGACTCGAACGGGAACGGCCAGTGCGACGCGGACGAGGGGCCGTTCGTCACGACCATGCGACAGTATGAATCGGACACCAGCCTGGAATTCGCGACCGACCTGGAGGGCGACTACCGCATGATAGAGAGCGAGACACCGATACCGGGAAACCCGGTCAAGCCGCCGCTCAGCCTCCAAACCTGTCCCGCGCACCCTGTCGAAGGGGACAACGCGAACGGCTATCGCATTACGGCGCCGGTGCCCGATTCGTGCGGCGAGTACGGCTGCGTCGCACAGGTCAGTCAGCAGGTCTTTCGTTGCGAGGACTCTGGTTTGTATCTGGTCGACCCGAACCCATCGTACTTCATCGGCGAAGTGTGGAAGAACGCGGCTCCCGTCAAGGCGGGAACACCGGTCACAGCCTGGATCGGCGATACGGATTGTGGCGAGGGCTACGTCTACAGTATCGGTTCAACTTCTCGCTACGAAGTCATCGTCCGCTCGGCAAGCACGAGGGCAGGCTGCGGAACGGAAGGCGCTGAGGTGCGCTTCACGCTCGGCGGCGAGAGCACACCGACTGTCGGCTACTGGCACGTGCGCACGATGCAGAACATCCAGCAGGTGGTGGACATCGTCATAGGACCACCGTTCGCCGTCTACGATGTCCAATTGCCGCCCGAGCCAGGGAACAAGACCCTCCAGGCGTACATCGGCGACACACTTTGCGGCGAAGCGACCGCATCTGGAGGCGGAATGGTCCCCAACTTGCAGGGGAGGCTCGTCGTTCCGCCCGAAAGCCTCCGAGCGGGCTGCGGCAGGGATGGGGCGACCGTGCGCTTCGTGGTCGACGGCGTCATGTATTCGCCAACGCAGCCGTGGACGCCGGGGACGCATCGCGTTCAGTTAACGGCCGCGCCGACGGTCTCGCTGCCCAGCACCGGTTCGGGCGGCCTTCTTCCTCAATAGACGAAGCCTAACCACCGCGAAGAAACGTCCCGCTCCATCGCGTGCAGGCGGCGCCGGTTTGTGGCCAGCCGCCTCGAAGCTCGATCCGGCACGATCGGCCGCGCAGGTTGAGGGGGAGAGAAGGCGAACGGTATAATCGAGGGCGTGAAAGTATCCGAATTGGGAGAGTTCGGCCTCATCGAGCGGATCAGGGAAGAGGTCGGCGCGCAGCAGAAGGCGTCGAAGGCGCTCGGCACGCGCTCCAGGCTGCTGATCGGCATCGGTGACGACGCGGCGCTCTGGCAGAGCACGGCTTCCGCCTACCTGGCGACGACGGACACGCTCGTGGCGGGGGTTCACTTTCCGCGCGAGGTCTCCGGCTGGGATGACCTTGGCTGGAAAGCGATGGCGGCCAATATCAGCGACATCGCGGCGATGGGCGGGACGCCGGAGTACGCGCTGGTGACGCTGGCGCTGCCGGAGGACTTTCTCGTGGAGGACGTGACAGCGCTTTACAAAGGGATGATCGCGGCGGGAGGTGAGTACGGCGTGGTGATCGCGGGGGGCGACGTGGTGCGGGCTTCGGAGACGATGATAAGCGTGGCGCTGACGGGCCGGGCCAGCGAGGGCCAGCGCGGCGAGCCAGAGGCTCTGCGTCGGGACGCGGCGAAGGCCGGCGACCTTGTGGCGGTGTCGGGCTCGCTGGGGAACGCGGCAGGCGGACTGCGACTCATTCTCGAGAAGATTCCCTGCTCCCCGGAAGCGGCAGCGTACCTGCGGCGAGCGCAGCTCCGGCCGCGGCCCAACGTGGAGATGGGGCAGGCGCTGCTCAGGGCGGGCGTGCGCTGCGCGATTGACGTGAGCGACGGGCTGGCGCAGGACCTGCGGCACGTCTGCGAGGCGTCGGCGGTCGGAGCGGTGGTCCGGCTGAAGGACATTCCGATCAGCGAGCACCTGGCGCGCACTTTCCCGGGCGAAGCGCTGTCGATGGCGGTGAGCGGCGGCGAGGACTACGAGCTTCTCTTCACCGGCCCGGCGGCGATCGTCGACCGGGTGCGGAGCCGATTCGCCACGCCGATTACCGTTATCGGGTCGCTCGTGGAGGACGAGGAGCACCGGGTGCGTTTCGTCGACGAAGGCGGGCAGGAGGTGAGCTTCGCGAGCGGCGGCTGGGACCACTTCGCCGGCGGGCCAGCTTGAGATGGCGTCACTCACGTTTCGAAGCGACAGCCCCTCGGCGACACGCGGCATCGGCAGGCGGCTGGCGCGCCTGTTGCGGCCCGGCGACGTTGTTTTGCTCCAGGGGGAGCTCGGCGCCGGCAAGACGTGCCTGGCGCAGGGCATCGGCGAGGGCCTGGGCGTCGGGCAGGCGGTGAAGAGCTCGGCTTTCGTCCTGCTGAACGAGTATGACGGGCGGCTGCGGCTGTATCTGGCCGACCTGTATCGTCTGGAGGCGTCGGAAGAGGTGGCGGAGCTGGCGCTGGAGGAGAACGCCGTTGAAGGAGTGTTGGTCGTCGAGTGGCCGGACCGCGCCTGGTCGGAGATGCCGACCGAGCGGCTGCTGGTGCGGCTGCGCTGGCTGGACGCGCGCTCGCGGGAGCTGACGCTGGAGCCGAGCGGAGCCCGCTACGTGGAGCTGGCGGAGGAGCTGGCGACGGCGCTGGCAAAGCGTCGGAGGCGCGGCTGAGGTGGAGCTTTCTATCGACACAGCGAGCGATTGGGCGAGCATCGCGGTCAGCGGCGAGGGACGGCTGCGTGGCGAGATGACCTGGCGGTCGGAGCGACAGCATTCCGTGCAGCTGCTGCCCGCAGTGCGGGACCTTATGGCGCGATTGGGCGTGGAAACCGGCGATCTGAAGGCGATCTTCGTGTGCAGCGGGCCGGGCGGCTACGCGGGCCTGCGGGTCGGGATGAGCAGCGCGAAGGGGCTGGCGTTTGCGCTCGGACTGCCGATCGTCGGCGTGGGACGGTTGGAGTCGGAGGCGTACCAGCACGCGGACTGCGGCCGGCCGGTGTGCGCGGCGCATCGGGCGGGTCGCGGCGAGGTGGCGTGGGCGGTGTACGAAGGGCCGCGGGAACGGTGGCGCGAGCTTCTGCCAGCGCGGCTCTCGTCGCCGGAGGAGCTGTTGCGTGTGGCGCGAGACGACTGGCTTTTCTGCGGCGAGGAGGAGGACGAGATTGGCGGGATGCTGGCGGCGGCCGGCGCGTCGGCGCGCGTGACGCCGGTGCGGCGTCGAGCGGGCTTCCTGGCGGAGCTCGGCTGGCGGCGGCTGGCGGCGGGTCGCGTCGACGATGCGCGGACGCTGGCGCCGCTGTACCTGCGGGAGCCGGCAATCGGCCCGCAGAAGCGGGTTTCGTAGGATCAGGGCATGGACAATTCGAGCTAGGAGCGAGAACATGGCTGAACGAACGCTGATACTCGTCAAACCCGATGCGATGCAGCGGGGGCTGGCCGGCGAGGTGCTGAGCCGCTTCGAGCGACGGGGCTTGAAGCTGGTGGCGCTGCGAATGCTGCAGATGGACCGCACGCTGGCGGCCAAGCACTACGCCGAGCACATCGGCAAGGCGTTCTACAAACCGCTGGTCAGCTTCATCACGTCGGGGCCGATAATCGCGGCGCTGTTCGAGGCGGAGAACGCCGTCGAGCTGGCGCGGCAGACGATTGGCGCGACAGACCCGGCGAAATCGGCGCCGGGGAGCATTCGCGGCGACCTGGGAATCGACATGGGGCGGAACGTCGTTCATGGGTCGGATTCGCCCGATTCGGCGGTGCGGGAAGCGGCGTTGTTCTTCGAGGAGAAGGACGTAGTAGAATGGCAGCGCAGCGTCGAGGGGTGGATCGTCGAGCGGTAGCTTCTAGCGGCGCGGACGGGACCCACGGTTCACGCCGCCTTGTGTTCTCGGGATCGCGTTGACAAGCTAGCAGCGCGCGCCCTAGTTTGGTAGAAGAAGACAAAAGCGAGTTCAGGCGCGGTAGACAGGGGGTCCGAGATGCGCTTGCTGCCGGTATTGATTTGCTTTCTGGCCGTGACGTTCGCGTCCTGTGGCGGAGGCGGGGGCGGCGCGACGGCAACACCCGGCGCGACCGGCACCGTTTCGCCAGAGGCGCACGAGACGGCGGAAGCGTCTATTCCCGACCCGTTCGCAAGCTTGAGCAGCTATGACTACGACATCAAAGTGCTTGCCGACGGACAGCTCCAGGTGGAGATCCAGGGCGCGATCCAGGGATCGGACCGGATTGAGGCGAACTTCATTGTCAGCGGCTCGACCACGCCGATCGAATCGGTGATCATCATTGGCAGCCAGGCCTGGGTAAACGACAGCTCCACCGACAATCAGTGGGCTATGACCGACCTCGGGACGGCGGAGAACGTTCTGGCGGGGGCGCCTCCGAAGGACGTTCTGGAACCTTTTGCCGGTCGACAAGTTGCTCAGCGGGGCGAGCGATCTGGGTGAGGAGAACGTAAACGGCGTAGCGTCGCATCATTTCCAGGTCAGCAGCCTGAGCTCAGACGCGCAGAGCACGCTGTCGACGTTCCTTGGGGTGACGGTCACCTCGTCGGGCACGATCGACATCTGGCGCGCGGACAACGGGAACTGGCCGGTGAAGGCAAAGATCACGGGGCAGTTCCAGAACGGCGAGTCAACGTCCACGGCTGAGGTCGATTGGGACGTCACCAATGTCGACAACGCGACGGTGCAGGCGCCGCCGCAATAGATTCGGGCCCCGCCACACACGCGACCTGCGTCGGCTTATGTTGCGAGTAACGTTTGACAAGCTGCAGCGCACGCCCTAGTTTGGTAGAAGAAGATGAAAGTGACCAGGCGCGGTAGACAGGAGGTCTGAGATGCGCTTGTTGCCGGTATTGATTTGCTTTCTGGCCGTGACGTTCGCGTCCTGTGGCGGAGGCGGGGGCGGCGCGACGGCAACGCCCGGCGCGACGGGAACCGTTTCGCCAGAGGCGCAGGAGACGGCAGAAGCGTCCGTTCCCGACCCGTTCGCAAGCTTGAGCAGCTACGACTACGACTTCAAGGTGCTTGCCGACGGAGAGCTCCAGGTGGAGATCCAGGGCGCGATCCAGGGATCGGACCGGATTGAGGCGAATTTCATTGTCAGCGGCTCGACCACGCCTATCGAATCGGTCATCATAATCGGCAGTCAGGCCTGGATGAACGACAGCTCGACCGACGACCAGTGGGCCATGACGGACGTGGGCACGGCGGGGAGTGTTCTGGCGGGGGCGCACCCGAAGGACATCTGGCAGTTGCTGCCGGTCGACCAACTGGTCGGCGGGGCGAACGATCTGGGCGAGGAGAACGTAAACGGCGTAGCGTCGCATCACTTCCAGGTCAGCAGCCTGAGCTCAGACGCGCAGAGCACGCTGTCGACGTTCCTTGGGGTGACGGTCACCTCGTCGGGCACAATCGACATCTGGCGCGCCGACAACGGCAACTGGCCAGCTAAGGCCAAGATCACCGCGCAGTTCCAGAACGGCGAGTCGACCTCTACGGCTGAGGCCGATTGGGACGTGACCAATGTCGGCAGCGCGACGGTGCAGGCGCCGCCGCAATAGCTCCGAGCCGAGACTGGAGAGTTTCGCCTACGTTCACAGAATGAGGGGCGACGCTTACTGGAAGCGGACGATGGAGACGCCGCGGCTCCAGAGGCCTTCGAGGTTGTAATAGGAGCGCATTTCGGCGTCGAACAGGTGGACGACAACGTCGCCGAGGTCGAGCAGCACCCAGCCGGACTCCGCTTCACCCTCGCGTCGGATGCCGTCGACGCCGCGGGCGCTGAGGTCGCCATCAAGTGTGTCGAGGAGGGCTTGCATCTGGCGGGGGTTCGTGGCGGAGGCGATCACGAAATAGTCGGCGAAATTCGCAACCTGGCCAATGTCGAGTAGTATAATGTCATTTGCCTGTTTGTCCGACAGGAGCTCAACGACTCGCTGAGCCAGCTCGTTTGCTTCCAGGTTTTCACCTCCGCCGACAATTATAGCATGGGCTTCAGCGCCGTCGCAGGCGTTTTCTTTATCGGGTGGCTTTGATGGACCGTAAGCGCGTTATTGTAGCGATGAGCGGCGGCGTTGATTCGTCGGTAGCGGCGGCGTTGCTGCTGCGCGAGGGGCACGACGTGTGCGGCGTGACGATGCGGTTGTGGACGGAGGATTCGGGAGCTGCGTCTCTGAACAGCGGCTGCTGCGTTCTCGGCGCAGAGGACGCGCGAGCGGTGTGCGCGACGCTGGGCATGCCGCACCAGGTGATCAACTTCGAGCGGGAGTTCGCGAAGGAGGTCGTCGACTACTTCTGTCGCGACTACGAGCGGGGACGGACGCCCAACCCGTGCCTGGCCTGCAATGACCGGATGAAGTTCAAGCTGCTGCTGGAGCGCGCGACGGCGATGGGCGCCGACTTCCTGGCGACGGGCCATTACGCGCGCATTCGCAGCGACGGCGGCGAGTTCCGGTTGCTCAGGGCGGTGGACGCAACGAAGGACCAGTCCTACGCGTTGTTTACGGTAGGGCAGGCGGAGCTGGCGCGGCTGCTCTTTCCGGTCGGTGAGCACAGGAAGTCGGAAGTGCGGCGGCTGGCAGCGGAGCTGGGGCTGCCGGTGGCGGCGAAGCGCGACAGCTTCGAGATATGCTTCATCGGCGACGACTATCGGGCGTTCATCGGCGGGCGCGTGCGGCAGGAGCCGGGGGAGATACGCGACACGACGGGGCGGGTCGTCGGCAGGCACGAGGGCGTCGGCGGCTACACGGTCGGGCAGCGGCACGGCCTGGGGGTAGCGCTCGGCGAGCGGCGGTACGTCGTCGCGATCGACCGCGAGGAGAACGCGGTCACTATCGGCGGCGAGGACGATTTGCTATGCGAGGGGCTGGTGGCGGAAGACCTGCGCTGGGTCGGCAGGCGGCCGGAGGGAGACATCGACGTGCTGGCGCAGGTGCGGTATCGGGCGCCGGCGGTGGCGGCGACGCTTTCGATGCACGGAGACGCGGGTTCGGTGCGATTTCGGGAGCCGCAGAGGGCGATCACGCCGGGGCAGGCTGCGGTATTCTATGACGGAGAGCAAGTTATCGGCGGCGGCATCATAGCGAAGGCGCTGCCTTCAGACTGAGCGGCCGCCGGGGCTAACCCGCCATGACGGCAGGTTTCGACACACCAAGGAGGCGTGGCACATGAATCTCCAGGACGTTCCGAGATCTTGTCATTATCATCGCCGGTTGCCTTATGGCGCTGGTGCTGATCGTGACGCTCATCGTCGTGATCGTCGTCGGCTTCGCGACGCGCGGACTCATCGCCGCCGTCAGAAGCGTTCTGAAGACGCAGGTGTCGCCGACGCTGGACTCGGCAAAGGCGGTGGTCGATGACATTCGCGGGACGACGGCTTTCGTCGCCGACACGACGGTCAGTCCTATCGTCCGAATCTGGGGGATCGTGACGGGGGTCCGTCGCGGCGTGATGGCGCTGGCGGGGCTGGGCCGGAAGAAGGGCAAGTAGGGCGCCGGGCGAAGGAGGTTGATCATGGACGAGACAACTGAGGGCGTCGAGGCGCGGCAGGGCGAAGAAGCCGAGGAGCCGAGCGTCGAGGCGGATGAGGAATGCGAGTGCGGGCCTGAGAAGCGAAGGAGGGGCGGATTCGGCGCGGGCATTCTCATGGGCGGGCTGGTCGGCGGCACGCTGGCGTTGCTGCTGGCGCCGCTGAAGGGGGAGACCGGCGCGTCGAAAGCGGTGTCGGGCGAGGGGGGAGAGCGACGACGCGCCCAGATGGAGGAAGAAGGCTTGCTGAGGGCGCAGGTGGCGAAGGAACGGATGTCGTCGATGGCGGGCGGCATCGTGGCGGGCGCGCAGGGCGCCTGGCGGACGCTGCGGGAGCGGCTGAGCGACGCGTGGACGGAGGGCAAGGAGGGGATGGCGGAAGGGCAGGAGCAGGCGCGTCGGAAGCATTTCATGATGGCGCGTCGAGGGCATCACCGGGCGCGCTAGTGGCCCTTTTTCTCCCCTCTAATGTTCTTCTGATCCGGCGTCCGGCTTCGTCGGAGGCCGCGGGCGCTGCTCCCTAGAACACCAACGGGATGAGCCGCTTCGTTCGGCGCTTGTACTCGGGATAGGCTATCGGGAAGTGGCGCGAGAGAAGCGCCTCCTCCTGCCGGGCGCGGGTCAGGACGCCGAGTACGCAGACGGCGAAGATGATGAGCACCCACACGTTGGCGATCCATACGACCACGCCCACGAGCATCAGCAGCATGCCGGTGTAGAGCGGGTGACGCACGTAGCGATACGGCCCGCGCCTGATGAGCTCGTGGCCCTCCTTGAAGACGGTACGCGAACTCCAGTTGCCGCCAAGCACCGTCCGCGCCCAGAAGGCGACAACGAGGCCGGCGAGGACGATGGCGTCGGCTAGCACAGCCCTCCAGGCCGGCCTGTGGCTGAAGAAGTGTCCCAGAGCGGTGCCGGGGAAGACACGCCCTATGACCAGCATAAGAATCAAGACGAGAAGAAGGATCGGAAAACGAGGATAGCGAACTCTCTCCAGCGTCCGCTTCTGGCGAAAGGCGGCGACCAGGAGGTAGGCGTAGAAGGCGACGTAGCAGGCGATTATGAAGCCGCCGGCGAACTTGTCCATACTTCTATTCTGCGACGTCGTGAATCCGAGCGCCAGCGGCGGCGCAGCCCGGCGTGGAGCGGCGGCCAGTCGGGGCGATAGGCGTAGATGAGGACGGCGCTCAGAAGGAGGAGAGCCATCAGGCAGACGCATGAGGCGATCTCGACGGGCGTGGCGCTGAATTCTTCGTCGATACCGTTGTAGAGGAGCCAGAGGACGAAGAGAAGGTCGCCGGCGATCACAGCGTATCTCTTCCTGCCGGCGATGCGCATGCCAGTCCTCACTTCCTGGGCGTCATCCTTCTCGAGATGGTTTCGAAGTCCTCTTTCGGAATCTCGAGGAAGCCGAATCGGAAGACGTAGCCCCAGGCGCTCTTGTTGCGGATGAAGGTCAGCTCCGGAATGAGGGGCAGGGCGTCGACTTCGTCGCAAGGCAAGTAGTCGGCGTCGCGTCGGAACGATACGAAGCCAGCACCCATGTCTCCCTGATAGACATCGCCTTCTTTCACGCGGGCGATGGCGGTGAACCTCTTCAGCGGTTCCTTCCCCTCAAAACGAAGCTTGGGGGAGTAGAAGACGACCATGTCGCCGGGCCGCAGGCGCTTCATGGGGGCGGCCTTGCCGTGGTTCGCCTGAACGATGCCCAGCCGCTTGCCGATTTCCACGTGGTCTCTGGAAACGACGATGAGCCAGTACCTGGTGTCGCGGGCGTCGGCCATGGGGTCCTCCCGACCCGCGGGAGGTCTAAAGACCTCCCCTACATATGGTGCTCCCTGCTCTCCAGTTGGCGGAGAGGGTGGGATTCGAACCCACGGACCCCGAAAGGTCACACGCTCTCCGGGCGTGCCTGATCGGCCACTCCAGCACCTCTCCGCCTGAAGGAGCCGAGACTGGAAGGTCTCGGCTACGTTATTCGGTTGTTCTCTGCGCTGACGCGCCTAGACTGGAAACTCCCGGCTACGATGTTGGAGGCGCGGGCAAGATGCCCGCGCTACGTGATGCAATTTTGCCGCGAGAGTCTGGCGGAGAGGGAGGGATTCGAACCCCCGGTCCCGTTGCCAGGACACCGCTTTTCGAGAGCGGCACCATAAACCACTCGGACACCTCTCCGCCGGGTGCCAATGGCAACGTAGATTATAGCACAGCAGCAGGTCGCTGCTCAGGAAAGAGGCGGAAGCGTTTGGACAGGTGCGGGCGTGGGCGTGGTATCGGGGACGCGGTCGCCGACGACGATGAGGCGCTTGTCGTACTGGCGGGTGGCGCTGTTGAAGGTGCCGCAGCAGGTGATGAGGGTGACTTGCTCATTGGGAGTGGGTCCGACGATCTGGTTGATGGGCGCGCCATCGACGGGGATGCACTCAAGGGAGGAGACCGCATAGTTATAGACGGCGCCGTCGGCAAGGTGGACTTCGATCATGTCGCCGGGATTGAGTTTGTTCAGATACCAGAAGACGGCGGCGCCGACGTTATGGTAGTCGACGTGGCCGGCGAAGACGGCGTTGCCGCCGGTGCCGGGCCGGGCACTGAAGTCGTACCAGGCGACGTCGTAAGCGTTGCCGGGGGATTGCATGACCCCGTTTTCGTCGAGGCCGAGGGCGACGAGGGGGGCGTCGACCTTGGCATTCGGGATCACGAGCCGGACGGGCGGCGCGTCGTCTGGCGTGGCAACAGCCGGCGACGGAGTCCATAGCTGCCGCGGAACTGTGAAGCCAGGAACCGTGCCGGGGCCGCTGCGCTCGGTGTTGCCGATTACGCCGCTGGCCGACAGCCCGAAGAGTATGCCGGAGGCGAGGAGCGCCGCTATGCCCAGCGCCATCACGATTATGGAAAGGCGGCTGAGGCGGTCTGAAGTGGAGTGGGTGGCCGGTCGGAACTTCAAAGGCGTTGGCATTTCCTGCTAGTCGGTTTCTATCATTCTATCGGAGCTTTGTCGTTCGCACTAGAGAGGGTCGCTCAGTTGACGCGCAGGCCGCGGACCACGAGGCGGTGGTCGTAGTTGTGGGTGGCGGGGTTGAACGTTCCCTGGCAGGTGACGATGGTTATGATGTCCTGGCCGGTCTTGGCGACGTAGGTGCTGAAATCGTCGTCGTCGCCGATCTGCTTGCTCCATTGGACGGAATAGAGGATCGGCGTGCCGTCCGCCAGGTCGACCTCGATGATGTCGCCGGGGCCGACGAGGTGGAGGTTCCAGAAGACGGCCTCGTAGTTCGGATGGTAGTCGACGTGGCCGGCGAAGACGGCGTTGCCGCCAGAGCCAGGGGAGCCGCCCATGCCGGGCCAGGCGGTGAAGTCATACCAGACAACGTCGTCTTTGCCGTTGGGGACGCCCATGACGCCGTCGGTACCCATAACGCGGATGTTGACGGGGGCGTCGACGCCGATGGAGGGGATCTTCATGCGCATGCCGCTGCTGGCGGCCGGTCCCTGGGAGGACGAGCTTCCGCCGGCAGGGCCGGGCGTGGGCGTGGCTAGGGCGGCGGCCCACTCGGCGATGGCGGCCGGGTCGATCGTCGCCGTGGCGGTGGGCGTGAGCGTTGAGTCGGGAGTGGCGGTGCTGTTGTCCGCAAGGACGTCGCTGCCGGAGGAGGAGCCGGGGGAAGCGACGGCGACAAGAGCGATGAGGACAGCCACGTAGACAGCGGCGACGCCGCTCACGAGGAAAGCGCCGCGTGGGTAGCGTCGGTAGAGTCCGACGAACTGGTCGCGGCGCTGCTTGAGCGCGATTATCAGCCTATGCGAACGGCCCATACTATCCGCCTATCATTATACTGGCTTGTGGTGGAATTAAAGCTACCAGCGCAGGTTATCAGGGTTAGCGACTCCTGCGGCGTGGAAGCAACGATCTCGTTGAAGGCCGTGGAGGACGGATCGACGACGCGGTTGGACTGAGTGGAATAGGTATACTGGCTGCCGTCCTCGAGACGAAGGGTAATCTGGTCACCCTGCTTGAGGTCGTCGAGATTGGCGAACACGGCCGGGCCATAGTCATGGTAATCGACGTGCCCCGCCAAGACGGTGTTGCCGCCGTCGCCGGGGCTGCCCCCGAAGCCGGGAAGGGCGGAGAAGTTGTAGTAGACGACTTGCTCGGGGCCATCCGGCGACGGCATGCGGCCGTCGGCGTCCACGGCGCGAGAGACGACGGGCGCGTCAATGCCGATGGCGGGGATGACGAGCCGGTCGACGGGATCGGGTGTGGCGGTCGAGGTGGGCGAAGGCACGGGGGAGGAGAAGGCGATGTTGGAGATGCTTTCGTTGCCGGTGGCGGGATCGTCAACGTGGGCGAGGGCGACGAGCAGGACGAATGCGCCGGCCGCGGCGAGGGCCAGGGCCGAAGCCAGCAGGGGGCTCCAGCGGGGCAGGCGACGGGGGATTCTGGGACCTCCACCTCCACACATGTTGCACCTCTAGCTTATGCGCACGGCCCAGACGACACGACGCTCGTCGTAGGAACGGCTCGTAGAGTCGAAGGTGCCGGCGCATGTGATCATGGTGAGCGATTCCTGCGGGGTTGAGGCGACGATCTGGTTCCAGGAGGTCGAGGCGGGGTCGACGACGCGGTTCCACTGGACGGTGTAATGATAAGAGCTGCCGTCATTGAGTTGAATGATGATCTCGTCGCCTTCGGCAAGCTTTCCAAGGTTCCAGAAGATGGCCGGGCCGTAGTCATGGTAGTCGACGTGGCCGGAGAGAACGGTGTTGCCACCGACGCCGGGCCTACCGCCGAGGCCGGGGAAGGCGGAGAAGTCGTACCAGACGACGTCGTTAGGTCCGTCGGGGTTGGGCATGTCGGTCGAGCCGTTGGCGGCGGGTGTGACGACGCGCTCGGAGAGGACGGCGTCGACGTTGATGGACGGGATTATGAGGTGGTCGCCGCCACTGCTAGCGCCCGGAACCGGCGCACTCGGGTTGGTGCCGGATACGCCGCTGCTGTTCTGGCGGGCAGTCAGCAGGCTGGGGTCGAGCTGTTGCGCCTGGTTGATGCCTTCGTCGAGAAGGCCGGCGGAGCTCGCGGTGGGACTGCCGCCTGTCTTGGCGCTACTGCCGCCGCCGCTTCGGGCCACGCCGATTGCGACGATGGCGATGACGAGGAGGACGACGACGGGCACGCCGAACAGGAGAAGGCGACGCGGTAAGGCAATTCGGTTCATCTGCATACCTCTTGGATGAGAGCTCTATCCTCCGCCACCCTGTCTACCCTTCCTTCAGAGGCGGATGAACAGGTAGGCCCAACGATCCGGCTTGGCGCTCGCCGTCCACTATGGGAACGGCGAAGGGCTGATTCAATTTTAGCGCTGGCAGCGCGATGGTCAAGCACGGCGGCGCGTGCTCAGCGGCGCGCACGGCTATGCTGCGTCGCTCAATTGTGCCAACTTCATTCACCTTTGAACTCATTCTTGCTTGAGAGTCGCTGGGGGCCCCGATTGCTCAGGGCCCCCAGGGTTTTTGTTCACTAAGCTCGCGGTTACGACCTACGGGAGGTAGCCGCCGTCACCGGTCTTCGGTGGGGTGACGCCCGCTCCGCTGGGGGCGACAGCGCCTGGCGGGGCGGCAGTCGGAGGCGCCGGAGCGCAGGAAACGAGGGTGTTGGTCTCGATGTCGGTGGTCGACGTATCGACTCGCGTGACCTTGAGGTCATCGTTCATCGTCAGCGTCTGGTCGAGGACGGTTGCGATAACCGTCACTCCAGCCGTGACGCCGGACAGAGGCGTGACCGTCGTCTTGGCGACGCCGTTGGCGTCGGTTGTGGCGACGATCGGCTTGGCGGCGCCCAGCGCGACCACGTCGAATCGCACCTGGTTGCCGACCGGGACGGGCTTGCCGTCGGAGTTCAGCACTGTGGCATCGACTTCAGCGCCCGTGACGCCGTCGCAGGTGATCTGCGGCGGTGTGGCCACCGTGATGGTGTTCGGGCCGCCGATGACGGTGAGGTCAACCCTGTCATCCGGGCTGAGGACGTTGGTCACGTTGTCAGAGGTGATATCGGTGAGCGGGGTGGCGACCACGCCCGCGCGAACGGTAGACGTGCCTGCGTCCTGGCCGCAGCCCAGGTTGAAGGCGGCGGTCACCTTGCCGCTGGCAAGGCTGACCGAATGCATGAGCTCGAAGTCAGCCTTCACAGGGGTAACGTCCTGTTCACCAAGGTTGGTTGACAGGGCAACCTTGTCGTCCTTGGTGGAGAACCAACCTACCCAGAGGCCTGTCAGGTCTGTCCCGTCATCGTCAGCGACGGTGGCGAGCAGGCCGGTGACGTTCCGGCAGGCCAACTTCGCTGTTGAAGCCGGCGGTGTCGGTGTAGGTGGGCAGCTCGCAGTTGTTGACCGGCGTGTTGAAGTCCGTGTTCTCGCTCTCGATGGTCGTCTTGGGAACGGCCTGGAGGGTCACGCTGTCTTGCGCTCCCACGACGGTGTAGTCCAGTGTGGCGTCGACGCCGGACTGGGTGGTGACTGCCTGCGCGTCGCCCCGGTCCAGGGTGTTGCCTCCCGTGTTGCTCCCCGAGTAGAGGAGGTCAACGACCACGCCGTCGCCCTTGGTGCCGTCTGCGTTGCAGTCTTCGTCGGCGAACGGGCACTTGTTCTGAGTGGAGGCCAGCGTTGATGTTGCATCGACGGCCGGTGAGGTGGAGAGCCAGTCACCCTGGTCCGCGTCCTCTGTCAGAAGGTCGTCGTTGGAGACCATCGTGAGGACCCACATGGACTGGCTGTTGAATGCGACGTCGAAGACGGCAGGCGGCGTCGCAATATTTGTGCACGTTGATCCTCCCGGGGTGATACAAGTGGCGTCGGTAGCGTCCTCGCCCAGCTGGGCTGCGCTGGCGTTGACCAAGTCGGAGTAGGTGTCAACATCGTTAACGTTGCCGCCCAGGTCACTAGCCAGCTGTTTCAGCATGGTCGGGCTCTCGAGAGCGTAGCAGGGGGCTATGCTGAAGCCGTGCTGGCCAAGAAGGGTGGCACATACGTCGGGGTTGAAGGCGATTATGTCCGTTGGTTTGGCTTGCGCCTTGCTCTGGTGGAATGATGCGCCGGCGACGCCGATGACGAGGGCCAGGCTCATCAGACCTGCTAGTATTGCAAACTTCTTCATTCAGGAATCCTCCTTGTTCCGGTGCATTTGTACTTCGGTGTCTTCTTCTCTTTCCAGGTCCTTGTTCCGATCTGTCTGGCATTCGCTTCCTGCGTCGCCCTCGGCCGAGACTTATTCGACGACGCCGAAGACGACACGCTAGCTTCGCGGAACCTTCGTCGTTGCGATACCTCCTTTCCTTGGCCCAGTCCGCGTTCCCTGCCCACCGCGACGTCCCGTTCGCGTTCCGGCGGGCTGCGGCATCTTCGAGGCAGGCGCGATTACTCTCTGGCGCTGCCTCCCAGGCTTGTGCTGATGGTTATAACGTTCCAGGAACGAAAAGGTTAATGGTTGTTACGAAGATTGGCTTGATTGCTTTTGGCTTACGGCGATCCCCCTCCCGTATGGGGAGGGGGATCGCGTTCGGTCAGGTTTTGTCTTGTTTCTCTGCCTAGGTCTTCCGCCTGCGGAGGGCGAGGCCGGAGCCGATTAGCAGGATGGCGATGGCGCCCAGCGGCAACGCCACGGGCCACGATGCCGGTCTCCCATCGCCGGTGCCGGTCTTTGGCGGCGCGATGACAGCGCTGGGAGCGCCTGCGGGGGCGGCTCCCGGCAGCTCGCCGATGGTGGCGGGATTTTGCTCACAATTCACCAGGAACGACTGTGTGAGCCCTGACGCCACGAACTTAAGGGGAACCGGCTCCGGCGTGATGATTGGCGCGGGCGTCGAGACAGGGTATGGGGTAGCAACAGGCGTACCGGCCGGCGCGGGCGTGTCCGTGGGCGGCAGCGGAGTGAACACGGGCGTAGGCGTCGGGCCCTTGACGACGTGGCGCATCCATGTAGCCTGCACGAGGACGCCGTTGATTGCGCCGGAGAGCGGTGTGAGAACGGTGGTGGAGGCGCCGCTCGTCGTCCTGGCGTCTATCGGGTTAGCGCTGCCGAGCGCCTTGACGCTGAAGTGGACGAGGTTGCCGTTGACGACCGCCTTGCTGTTGTCATCGGTCAGGTTGGCGGTTATGGTTGAGCTGGCGGTGCCGTCGCAGACGAGGCTGGGCGGGACTGCCGCCAGCGACATCGCGACCGGTTCGCTCTGGACGGGCAGGGTTATCGAGGCGCTGCGTCCGGTAGGCGCATCGAGGTCGGCTCCAAGATGCGAGGGGAGAACGTCTGCGCCAGTAGTTATGGTGGCCGTTATCTTGACGTTCCCCGTTTTGCTGCCGCCGCAGAGCACTTCCGGCGCGCCCAGGCCGAGAGCCGCCAGGTCAAGGCTCGGGGTAAGGCCGACCCGAAGCGGCGGCGGTTTGACAAAATCGGCCTTGTCGGTGTCGTCCACGGACCAGAGTATCACAGCGCCGGTAATCGGCGTATCGTCGCTATCGTAGACGGTAGCGTCGAGCGGCGTAGTCTCAGGCTCCGTGACAGACTCGAGGAAGGTGGGCGTGTCGCTGAACAGCTCGCAAGTAGGAGCGCCTGTCTGGATGGCGGTGTCGAAGGCCTTTAGGGAGACATGGTCAGGCTCCCCGACTATCTTGTAGTCAGCCGATACCTCGCTGCCGCCCTGGCGCACGCGGAACTGGCCGTCGCCGCGGGGGGCTCCGTTAGGAATCCAGCGGGCGACTACCACGCCGTCCCCAACATTCGGCGTCTTGTCACAGTCGTTGTCACTGAAGTCAACGCCCGGGTCGCCGGCTTTGCCGCAGGTGATGCTGGATTTGTTATTGCCGGCGGTGGTGAAGATGCCGTTGTCAGCGTAGAAGCCGACGGTATCGTCATTGCTTACGAAGGCAACGACGAAGACGATGCCATCCTTATCGTGCACCTGGCCGGCGTCCATGTCGATCTTGGTAAAGTCGGATGGCTGCGGGTTGGTTGGATCGCCGTTGAGAACCCTAACCAGCGTGTCGAAGCTGGGCTGTTGGTCCAAAGTCTGGCAGGTAGTCACACCTGCGGCCCCATCCCCGTCGTCGATTGTTTTGCTGTCGTTCCAGTCGACGTTGCCGGTAAGGAGGATGCAGTTGGTCTGCGTTATGGTTATGACGTCCGTAACAGTGGCGTGCGCCGCGGGCGGCCGGAAGTTGACTCCGAAGAGCACCAGGGCCGCTATCGGAAGCGCCAGCAGCAAGCCGATCTTCCTGAACTTCATAGCTCGCTTCCCCTTTCTTCTTGTCCCGATGCCCCCCGCGGCTCTGGGCCGTTCGGCGGGCTGTTTCGGCTATCTAGCGAATGCATGTCCGGTCATTGTCCTAGCGTCGCGTCCGCGCACGGCGAAGATAGACCGCTCCGCCGGCCAGGGAGATTGCAGCCGCGCCGAGAATGATCCAGGCAAGGGCTATGCTCCATGTCGTACCTGTCGAGGCGTCGCCGGTATTGGGCGGCGTGACGCCCGCGCCCGCTCCGCCGCCGGAAGGCGCCGGTGGCGGCGGCGCGCCTCCGCCTCCACCACCTCCACCGCCGCCACTGGGCGCAGCAGCCGTGGCGCTGGGGGTAATGGTTGGTGTTGGTGTATGGGCCCTTGGCGTCGGTGTGCAGGTGGGAAGACCCTCAAAACCGCAAACGGGCGTCGAGGTCGGGCCCACGGTCGGAACCGGAGTTGAGGTGTTCACCGGGGTGGGGGTGTTGCCCCCCTTAACATCGGTGCCACCTATGCACTGGCCTGGGGTATTGGCGCAGTCGATGTACTCCGTGCCGCCCTGGTCGGCAACGGTATTCGTACCTACGAATGAGAGCGTATCCGTGCCGCCATTAATCGCTGCGAATTCGATCTCTGCGATGGGCTCAGGCTGGTTGACAGGTAGCGCTGGAGATTGAGTGGAAATACAACTCAGGTGAGCGCGGCCGATGCCTGCTCCACCGGCGTCGAGGCCGCAACTCGGCCCGAGATTGCCGGCGCTGGTGCAGTCCCAGCCGCTGCCGAGGCTCACGCCCCCGAAGGTGGTGGTGCCGGCATTGGCATCAGGGTTTGCGTCACGGCAGTGCGGGTCTGTATCGGAGTCCAGACAATCCACCCCTATTGGCACGCACTGGTTGAGCGTGTCGTCATACTGGAGCGAGATTTCAAGGCTAGCGGGTGCGGCAGGCGCATTCTCCAGACAAACCGCTACCCAGTAGTCGCCGCCACCGGGCGTATCGTTTCTTGACGCGTCGATGGGGTTGCAGGGGCCGCTGCCGTTCGTGGGGTTCATGTCGAGCACGAGAACGGGGGTCGGATCCGCCTGTCCCGCAAAGGCACGTTGTGTTCCGCCGCTGAATCGGGGAACGACGATTATTGCGGCGACAAGAATGCCGCCCAACAATGCCAAAGCCGTCCAATGCCAACCTTTCATCGGTTCCCTCACTTCCTGCAGAATTCTAGCTGACTGGAGCCGCGCAGCAGCGGAATATGATTGCACATGGTCTTCCGCCAGGTCCTAAGGATATACAAGGAACCGCAAACGTCGGGCCGATGCAACGTCTGAACTGCAACCAGCCTCTTACGTATAACGCATGAACGGCGGCAAAGTCAACGCTGAAGCGAGATTTTTTTCAGTTTCCTGCCCGGAACCGTGAAATGGGACATGGAAAGAGGGCGACGATTTCTCGTCGCCCTCTTGGGCTCGTTCAGTCTTCAGGATTAGCGCAGGACGCGCCTTCGCCTGAGGCCGCGGTAGACGCCGCCAACAAGGACGCAGGCGCCTGCCCCGGAGAAGAGGGCGAGCAGCCAGGGGAATCCACTGCCGTTAGGTCCGCTGCCGGTGCCGGGCGGAAGAAGCGATGGCCCCGCGCCACCGGAAGGGGTAGCCGTCGCAAGCGGCACGGGCGTGGACGGCGGCGCGAGCGTTGGAGGAGTCGTCGCGGTCTCCGTCGGCGTCTGCGTCGAGTTGCGGTGGTGCTCCTGGTTTTGCTTGATGTCGGTCGCGCCGAGGCAGGTCATCAAATAGGGGTTCCAGGAGGGGGCCACATTCAACTCGCCTCCAGGAGGAGTGACGCCGCAAGCGCCGATAACAACCTCGTCCGGCCCCCGCACCAACAGTGACTGAATGGTGACGGTGTCGGTGCCGGCGGCCAGCACCTTGAGGGTGACGGCCGCGAGGGCGATGTGGTCAATGAAAGTACCGTCCACGAGCTCCGTCTTGACGTCGTCGGTCCCGTCTCTTGTACAGGCAATCGTGGCGGTGCCGGTGGTGCCGGTGGTGTCGGTGGCGCCGGTGACGCCCGTACCGCATGTGGGAGGATCTTCGATATCGCAATTCCAGTCGGAGCCGAGGTTGTTGTTAACGTCGACCGGTGTTTCTCCGGCATTGGCGTGCGGGTTGGAGTCGAGGCAACCCTGGTCGCTATCCGAGCATGTTGTGCTCACGCACTGGTCGAGCCCCCCATTGTAGGTCAAGTTCAGCTCGAAGGCGTCGACTTCAGCAGGAACGTTGCCGAGGCAGACGGCCAGGGTGTGAGTATCGCCAACGGTCTCTGTGGTCTGCCGGTCGATGGCGTTCTGGTCGCAGGGGCCGGTGCCGTTGGTCAAGTTCTTGTCGATGTAGGCGTAGATAGTTGGAGTCGGCGTAAAGGTCGACGTGGACGTCGGCGTGAAGGTAGACGTCGGCGTGAAGGTAGACGTGGCCGGTAGTGGCGTCGGCGTTATGGTCGGCGTGTCCGTCGGGAGAGGCGTCGGCGTTATGGTCGGGGTGTCCGTCGGGAGAGGCGTCGGCGTTATGGTCGGCGTGTCGGTGGGCGTGCTTGTCGGTGTCTCAGTTGGCGTGGGCGGGTCGTAGACGCCGTTGAAGCACCGGACGGTGTCGCCCTGGTTGAGAGGAGGGCAGAGGATCGGCTCGAGCCCGGCCACGTCGCCCTCGGTCACGTTGTTAAGGGTGAAGGTGTCCTGGCCGGTTCCCAGGGCCTTGAAGGTGATTTCCGCTATGGGCGAGGAAACGTTGTCGCCAGTCGCCAGGGTGGGAGCCTGGGTACTGAAGCAGATCGCCTGAGCGATAGCTTCGTTTCCGGTGCCGTTCCCGGTGTCACACAGCGGTCGGGTGGTCTGCGATGCGGTGCAGTCCCAACCCGGGCCCAGGTTCGTGCCGCCGAAAGTCGTCAAACCGGCGTTGATGTCCGGGTCGCCATCCTGCAGTGCGCGTCGGTAGAGGCGTCGTCAGTGCATAGAACGGGCGGGTCAATGCACTGGTTCAGCGTCTTGTCGTAGTCCAGTTCGAACTGGAACGACGCCGGCGGACCGTTCTTGCCACTACTCGCTGACGCCGGCGCTGGTAAGACAGACGGCAACCTTGTAGGTTGTGCCGACTGTATAGGTCGCCGACGGGTCAACGGGGTTGCAGGGGCCGGTGCCGTTGGTCACGTCCATGTCGAGTTCCAGGTGGACGTCACCGGCGCCGCAAACGCCGTCGTTGTTGATGTCAACGCCGGGAGTGGCACAGGGGGAAGTACCCACATCACCCACGACGACGCCATTGCCAGCGACGTATCCGGCGGCGACGACCTTCACGGTCGACGAGCCGCTGCCGCCGAAGGGAGCGAAGGCGACGACAAGAGCGACGGCAACCCCCAGCAAGACCAGCACTGCCCAGAACCTGCGTTTCATTCCACTACCTCCTAAACAATAGCGTTAAAACACACTAAGAAGCCTCCCTGCGCTGTTCAGGGCCCCGCCACTCATTTGAGCCGACAATACTCTACCGGTATATAACGCGCAACAGCCGCTGAAGTTAACCAAGACGCGCTGGGGTTAGGCAGAAAAAGGGCGCGGCGATTCCGCCAGCTTCCAGCGATCAGGGGGCAGGGCACACTTGCGCCCCTATGGCCTGCATGACTATAGCGACGCGGTACAAGTCGCCGACATTGATGGCACCATCCCTCAAGACGTCGCGCGTTGGTGTGTAGCCGTACTTGCCATCGTGGTTGCCGTCGGTCTTCGCAAGGTAGATATGCGCGCCCGCTTTATGAGCCGCGGTCAGAGGGTAGTTAACACCTCGTGTAACGGTCATCGTGTCTGGAGAACCATCTGTGAGTCCTGTCACCCTCATGGATTCGTCGTCGATCGCTATCACATTGTTGGGCGCCACGCTTGAGAGTTTGCTCTGGTCGCTGATGGCGACCGTGGTCTGGGTGTCGGTGCCATTAATGTCGTTGAGTATGGTGGCGCCGCTGTCCTGGCCTGTGTCGTTCATGGTGAGAGCCACGTATAGGAGGTCGGTCACGTTCACGCGACCGTCGAGGTTGGCGTCAGGACAGGGAACGGCGTTGATTACGACAGACTGCAGGGCAGCGTTAAGGTTGTTGTCGCCTCCTCTGACGTCGAGCAGGTAGCTCCCGGTAAGCGGGATCGCCAGGGTGGAGTTGACCGCCGGCGGGAGGATGGTGAGGCGTGCGATTCTTCCGGAGCCATTGGGTCCAGGCGGATACCACAGGGGGTCGCCGGGGTGGGGGTTGTCAAGGCTGGCGCATTGAACGTTCCAGACCCCTGTGGATTGCTGATAGGCAGAGAGACAGTTGGGGACTCTACCGGTGCTGCCGAGCCACTGCGAGTCGGATGTGAACTCGATGAATTGGACTCCGGCCGGCAGCGTTATCTGCACTTCGAAAGCGCCGAGGCCATAAGGCGCGGCCGAGACGTTTTGCGCCATGATGTCGACGCTAATCGCTTTGCTCAATATCACGGCGTTGGCGGAGTGGGTCGTCGCTGTGGTGCCGTTTTGCCCGCGGCTAACCTGCATTGTATCCGGGTTCCCGTTGGTTCCAGGGGTCAACGAGTTGATCAGCATCACCTCGGAATCGACCTCGACGTACCAGGTGGCACGTAGGCAGCCCGCGTCGGTGATGGCGATGGATGTGGCATTGGCGGCGATGGTGCTTGTGAGCTTGGCATAGCTGTTGGAGTACATGCCGGGCACATCCCAGTAGATGGGGGTAGCGGGGGAGATAGACACGCTGTCGGCGAAGGTCCGAGGCGTTCCTTGTGTGAGTGTTCCTATCACGGTCACCATTAGTGCGCAGAGAGTGAATCGAACGAGCCTGCCTTTGTTCATCTTAGTCACGCCTCCTCATGCGGGCTACGCCGCGCGTGTCTAGATTCCCCGACCGTGGTTCGCATCAAAGAAAAACGAATCAGGAACTGCCCAGATAACAAACCGTCTCGCGTTCATCTCTTCGAGTCGTCGTCGCTTCGAACCGGAATGCGCTTCAAGTAGAAGGAAAGGAACAACAGGCCAGCGCCCAGGGCGATGAGCAAGCCGCCGGCGAGCGCGGGCCAGGATGATTTCTGTTTTTCGGGTCCGGTGCCGGCGTGCGGCGAGCCGTTGTTGCTACTCGAGGCAGAGGCGCCGGAGGAATGAGAGACGGCGGCGGGATCAGAGGCTATTTGCAGCGCGCCTGGGGGCGGGTTGCCGACCGACCCGCCGGGAATGACGCGGGTCAAGGGAGTCTGGCCCGGCTCGGGAGTAAGAAGGTTGCTTCCGCCGGGTGTGGCGGTGACATAGATGTGCCGGACGTATTGCGCAGTGGGAACGGCCGTAGGCTCGTTCGGGTCCGGGGTGGCGGTGGGCCCGTCGCCGGTTACGGTGACGGAGCCGTTTTGAGTCACCGCATCCTGGCCTTCGCCGTTCAGGCTAGCGCCGCGGATGTCGGTCACGCTGGCAGTGTTCAGGATGAGGTCACTGTATCCGGAAGACACGGGGGCAAAGGTGAGGACGGCGACAGTGCCGGAGCCGTCGGGGCCGCGCGTCGGGTCCGAGCCACCACCAATAGTGCCGCATGCGTAGCGGATCATGTTCGGCGGCTCGTCTTCGGCTGGGTAAAGGAGGGTGGGCGTCGTACAATCAAGCGGCCTTTGGGTGCTTCCGAGGAAGCCGGCGTCTGTGACGCTGACGAAGCGCAAGACTGTCGGGTCGAACTGCACGGTGAATTGGTAGGCGCCAAGGTTGGAGACGTTGTCGACCAGGACGGAGACGTTGAATGGGCCGTTGCCGACGTCGACGGTCTGGGCGGCGGGATCGAGCCGCATGAGGGGGGATCGGCGGCGCGGGCCGGGAGTGAGAAGGGAGCGGAAGCAATGAGGAGCAGTAGCCCCACGAGGGAGCAACTTGCGGCCAGAGACGGGATTAGCCGATGGTTCATGTTAGATTCTGCCTCCTGGTATGGTCCTTCCCGGGTCCCTTCGCAGTGTTTTTGCCAGCAGCGGCGTTAGTCTAGAACAGATGACCAGGCCTAACAAGCCATAATGTGTTAAATGTCGCTCAGTCTTTCTTTAATTCAGTCGTTTGACCCTCCGGTTAGTTTGGCGGGGGAGCCGTTTCCTTTCGGATCGGCGCTCCCCCGCCAATTCATTGTTCTGGCCTAAGCCTGAACGTTCAGTTTATCCCTGTCGCCTACGGGTCTATCGGCGGAATAGGGATAGCCTGGTCGTTGGGCGATGGGTTGTCGCAACTGCTGTAGTTGCGGCCGAAGACGAACTGGAGGTCCTTGATGTCGATGTCGCCATCGGTCCACTTGGGCTCCAGGTCGTACCACGACTGGTACATCGCCATGCCCTGGGTGGCACCGTACAGGAAGGCGATTGCCTGGTCGTCCTGCACGTCGACCTTGCAGTCGAGGTTCAGGTCGCCCTCCAACATGCGGATGGTCACGTAGGCCGGGGCACAGACTGTGGTGAGCTGGCCGGGGAGAGTGCCCGGAATCTGCTCGCCCTGGGTGTCCGTGACTTCGCAGTTGTGGTCGTCAATCACCGTCTGGATGCCGTTGTCCTTGGTCGGGCGGAAGTTGGCCGTGGTCATGATGTTGGTCATGTTCAGCCCGATGTAGATCTGCTCGACCACGCCGTCGCCCTCAGGTCCAAGTCGGCCCGGGTTGTTCGGGTCGTCCTTGGTCACGCAGCCCTCGAGAATCGAGTTCTCGTTCTGGATGGTGACGAAGCAGCCACCGGCAGCGTTGGAGTTGACGAGGCGGCCACCGCTGGTGAGCCAGTCGTGGGGCCCGACGTTCCGGAGACGTCTGCACGTACACGAAGTTGTGGTCGAAGGTGAGCAGGTGCTCCCAGGCGCCCAGACCTTCCGGAGTGCTGCAGCCCGGCGCTTCGGGGGTCCCTTGCGCGTTCACGTTGTTCGGGTTGCAGAGGTCGTGGATGCCGAAGATCTTCTCATCGATCACCAGGCAACCCTTGCCGTTGTTCGCAGCCGCTATGGTCGGGTCGATTATCGGCTGGTTCGTGATCGGGTCGGTGGCAGGCTTGCCGGTGGCGGGATCTATCTTCCAGCAGCCAGCCTTGGTTACCCACAGAACGCCGTTGTTGGTCGTGTCAGCAGGGCTGATCAGCTTCTGCATCCTGACGCCGGCCGGAACTGGCGTAGACGTGAAGGTTGCCGTGGGCGTGAAGGTTGCGGTCGCCGGTACTGGCGTGTTAGTTACCGTCGGCGTAGCCGTGCTGGTGGGCGTGAACGTTGCCGTTGGCACTGCCTTGATGTCGGTGCCGTTGAGGCAGCGTACCCAGTCGCCCTGGTTGGACGGCGGGCAGATAATCGGCTCGAGCCCGGCCGCGTCGCCCTCGGTTACGTTGTTCAGGGCCAGGGTGTCGGTGCCCACTTTGAGAGCCTTGAAGGTGACTTCCGCTATAGCCGAGGAAACGGTGTCGCCAGTCGCCAGGGTCGGAGTCTTGGTAGTGTAGCAGACCGCCTGAGCGATAGCTTCGTTTCCGGTGCCGTTCCCGGTGTCACAGTAGGGTCGGGTGGTCTGCGATGCGGTGCAGTCCCAGCCCGCGCCCAGGCTCGTCCCGCCGAAAGTCGTTGTACCGGCGTTGACGTCCGGGTCACCATCCAAGCAGTGCGCGTCGGTAGAGGCGTCGTCAGTGCATAGAACCGCCGGGTCAATGCACTGGTTCAGCGTCTTGTCGTAGTCCAGGTCGAACTGGAACGACGCCGGCGGACCGTTCTTGCCATTATCGCTCACGCCAGCGCTGGTAAGACAGACAGCCACTTTGTAGGTGTCACCCACCATGTGGGTGGCTGAGGCGTCGACCGGGTTGCAGGGGTTGCCGTCGCTAACGTCCATGTCGAGTTCCAGGTGGACGTCACCGGCGTTGCAGACGTAGTCCTGGTTCAGGTCACAGGGCGCGGTCGGAATCCGCCACGTGCTGTCGAGGGCGCCGCCCCAGGACGAAACTGGAGCCGGTCACGTCGCCACAGGCCAGGTGCTGGACTCGCGCCAGGGTGTTGTAGTTGCCCTGTCCATTCGCGCCTGCGTTCACGTAGTCCGGGTAGCCGGGCAGCGTGGAGACGCCAACGCTCTTGATGCCGGCCACTCCACCGGTGTAGGCGCCCCTCGTGACGGTGTCGATTACGGCAATGGGGTGACCGCCAGCCAGGGTCACCAAGCTGGAGGTTGCCGCCGGAGCCGGTCACGCCCGCCAAACCCTCACCCTCGATCAGGAACGCGTTCTGGTCCGGGTATCCCGCGTCGTAGATGCCGATACCGGCCAGTCCGGAGCCGTCAGGGTTCTGCAAACAGTCCGAGTTCGTGAAGTAGAACACGGTCGGGAAATTGGCCTCAAACGGCAGCAGGCCGTTCACGTTTTCCTGGCCGATGACGGGGCTGCCGGCGCCGCCCAAATCCATGATCGTCACGGAGCCACTGACGCCGCTGTTCCCAGCGCCGGGGATGGACGCCATCGTGATCGTGATGGGCCCGGCAGCTTTGGCTGTGCCGCTGTGGCCGAGGAGCGAGTATCCACCGAGGACCAGGCCCACGACCGCCAGGGCGGTTATCACTATTAACGAACGCTTCATTTTAAGGTTTTCCTCCTACCATATGCTAGCTGGGCGGGGTCCATTTACTGACCTATATCCCGTTTCGCCCCTCCTTTCGTTCTGCGCGTTCCGCGTCAGACTTTTCTGAGGTTGATGCCAGTTCTCTTGTACCGTCCGGGCCGTCTTTCAGGCTCGGCCCGGACGGTACTTGTTGCCTCTATTCTGTTTCTTGCTTCCGATTCCGGGAGACGTTTCCCCCGGGGCTAATACACCGAGTGAGTGCAGGCGGGTGCGGCACAACCACCGGTGTAGTTCTTGTAGGCACAGCTGTTGACGGCAACCTGATGCAGGTCACCGGCCCCGACTGAGCCGTCCTTGTTGACGTCCAAGACCTCGAAGGAGTTCGCTGGAGTGGTCTTGCCGATGTTGGTCGCGACGAGGTACAGGTCGGTCGCGCCAACCTGGCCGTCGCCATTGACGTCGTTGATCTGGACCCAGTCTTGGCAGCCGTCGCCGTCAGTATCTTTGTCCGCCGGGTTGGTCATGAAGCCTTCGACTTCTATGACGTCGGGTATCTCGGACAGCAACGTAGGCGTGCCGCCGATCAGAATCGGTGGCCCGTTGTCGTTGTCGATGTCGCCGACTCCGCCAGACGCGTTTACGCAGTCAATACCGTCGTCGTCAGCATCCAATTCGGCGCGGCTACCGGTCGTGTTTCCGCCGTACTTGACGTTCCAGGCAGCGAACTTCTGACCGGCAGCGAGGTCGGTCAGCGGAAGGTTCCAGCGGCAAGCGCGGAAGAACTTCTCCTGGTCAAGGGACAGGCTGCCGGGGCACTTGGATGTTGCCGACAGCGGGTTGGAGCCGAGCAGGACCTCGGCGCCGTCCACGCAGTGGTCGCCGTCGGTGTCCGCGTTGAGCGGGTTGGTGCCCATGACGCCTTCAACAGCGTCGGGAAGCCCGTCGTTGTCGTTGTCGGGGTCACAGGCGTCGCCAATCTTGTCTTTGTTCGGGTTGCTAGCGACGCCGGTCCCGTACGAAACCACGCGGTGCTTGCCATCGGTGTTCAGCTGGCTGTTGCCGCCCGGGCCGTCAGCGTTCGGGATGGTCGGGCAGTTGTCCATGGTCTTGCTCGTGTTGTCGCCGAAGACGTTGGCCGGCTTGTCGAGGAAGCCATCGGCGTCGGAGTCCGGGTTGAGGGGGTTGGTGAAGTCAAACATCTCAACGTAGTCCGGAGCGCCGTCAGCGTCGGTGTCGGCCACCAGCGGGTCAGAGCCCCAAGCGACTTCGATGCCGTCGGGGATTCCGTCGCAGTCGTGGTCGGCGTTCCTCAGGTACACTGTGCCCTGAGGGTTTGTCGCCGGGTTCCAGTCGCCGGAGAACGGGCCGCCAGCCAATGCCCACGGTACCTGCGGGCACTTGTCAGACGTGCCGTAGTTCATGGGCAGGTCAACGGGGCGGCCGGGCTGAGCCGCATCGCTACCCGGGTCGGCGAGGCAGTCCATGTCCGTGTCCATGCTGGCCTTGTAGCGGTAGTCCTTCAGGGTTTCCAACGGCTGGATGAAGTTGTCAGCAGCTGTGCCGGCGGCGCCGTCGCAGTCTTCTGAGGTACTGCCAGCGCTGAGCCTGCAACCGTTGACGGTCTCGAAGTAGCAGCCGAACTGGAGGAAGTGCTCCACGAAGTCGCCGATCGGCTCCTCCAGCTTGGAGTCGTAGGTGGGCCCAGTACCGAAGCTGGGCGCACCATCGTAGCCGATCACCGCGGGAGGGGTCGGAGTGGTAAGCGGCGTGTCCTCCCGGGAGTCGGGGTTGCTGAAAACGACGTTCCAGCGGGCGTAGAGCCCCTGACCGTCGTCGATGCCGTCGGGCGTGCCGCCAACACCGGCATCGATGGTTCCACAGACGACCGGGATGACTACGCGGTTGGCGTTGTCCTGAGGCTTCGCCTCTCCGTTGTCGGTCGGGGCGATGATGCCCTTAACGACGACGGAGTAGCGGCCGTTTGCGCCACCGTTGCACCCGATGGTCAGGTTGTCGATCAGGTCGCTCTGGTTGGTGTTGTAGGAGCCGCCCAGAGTGCTGTTGTCGGTGCCGGCGCGCTCGGAGACACTGACCTTCTCGCAGATGCCTCCCGACTCGCCAGCCGCACAGGCTGACGCCTCCACGCCGTTGCCGTTCTGGGTGGCGTCGTCAGACCACGCCACCGTCAGAGGAGCGCCTGGTGCGATTTCAGCGTCCAGCCACTCGGTGGCATTCTGGGCGGTGGTGGCGTTGTTGTTGGTTACGAACCGCATGGTTTCGACCGCCGACGCGCCACCAGCAAGCGCGAGCTGCTCGGGGTGGGAGACGCTGGAATGCGTCGGGAAGATCTGGGTTGCGGTCAGGTCGACGAGGGTCGAGTTGTCGCTTCCGCAGATGACCTTGAATACCTGGAGGTTAGCGTTGTCCGCGGGGTAGGTCTCTGTTGTCCCGGAAGCGGGCCAAAGGACGTCCTTCACCGTGACCAACGCTTCGCCGGTCGGGTTGCTGGGGCTGCCGGTAGCGCAGCTAAGTGACAGCGTCTCGGGGTCGCTGACTTCGGCTGCGGCGAGGCCGGTGGCCGCCAGGCTGTTCACGGTGACATTCTTGTACATCGCGCTGCCGATTTGGGCGGTAACGAGGCCGGGGTTCGAGTTTTCAATCTCCCAGTGGGCGAGGTAGCTGCCGGTCGCCGGGCCCCGGTTCTCGTAGACGCTCTTCATCGCGACCGAGCCTGTGCCGCCGGCCGAGACGGTCGTGATGTAGTTTCCCGACGGGCCGTAGACGGCAGCGTCGGAGGTGTTCATGCTGGGACTGCCGGTGTCGCCGAGTATGGGCGGCGAGTAGTTGGCCAGCGTGTAGGAGATGCTATTCTGCGGCGTGTCAATGCAGAGGGCGTCGGTACTAGCCTGCCAAACACGCGCGTCGCCGCCGTTCTTGGTCGTGGCGGTGTTAGCGCCGCCGTTGGGCGACCAGGGAACGGTGTTGAAGACTGTGTTCAGAGTGACAGCGGCGCCAACGGAGAGCGAGCCACCCAGGTAGAAGTGGTCCGCGTGCTGCGTGTTGCGAGCTATCCACGGGAACGGCGGCACCAGCTTGTAGAGGAAAGCGTCGTTCGAGCCCGCTACGGCCGGAGAGGTCTTGTACCACGGCCAGTCCAGCGCCGGGCTGACGCTCTGGACCATAAGGTCGTAGTTAGCGGGGTCGCCGTTGCTGTTGCACTGAACGTCAAGTGTGGCGTTTACGGTACCGACCATGCCAGGCACCGCCGGGCTTCTCTGGAGCCACGCGGGCAGCGTGGGGGCGTTATCCATGTCGAAGACGTTCGCCCACGCCGGGTCAGAGAAGATGTAGGGGATGGCGATTCGGGTACCGTACGGGATCAAGCCATTGACGAGGGTGACGATAGGGGTTCTACCCCCATTGGTGTCGCTGAGCGCCGCGGTGCTTTCACCGCTATTCTCCCACGTCGGCGCGAAAGGTTGAACTGGTGTGCCGATGAGGGCGTGGCTGGGGATAGCGCTGCGGCCAACGACGCTGAGGCCGATGACCATCATGGCTACCACTCCAACAGCCCCCATTAGTAAGGCTCTCTTAGTCATCAAGTTCCTCCTACCTAGAGAAAAACAATCGGAATGCCGGCCTGGCCCATCCGTAGGGTCACGGCCAGTATTTTCCTGCCCCCTTCTATGCAGTCCCTCCTTTCTTTGCCCTCGCAATTCCGGGCCATTCGCTAAATCGATACCTGAACTCACTGGTGGCGAGTCTGCGGGCAAGCGAAGGGGACTGGTGACGAGGGGAAACCTTCGCGGCACCATCCGCAGACCGATGATGAACCGATACAGGGACGCATGGCGCTCCTTGCTGGTTCTCTGGCAAATCTGCCAGCTATTCAGTTAAGTCTATGAGCGGGGAAAGGCCACCAGTCGCCGTTGTTGTAGCACTCTGGGAAGGTTTTGTCAAGTACCCCCGAGCGAAACTGCCGGAAATAAACTACGTGAGCGGGAACAGCTGTGAGGGGCTGATGGATCACCTCCAGTTGCGGGCGCCGGGTCCGAAGGATTTTCGCTTCATTTTCTCGAAAGATTTAACGCCCCGGCTGCTGCTTCATAACACAAAGGGAGCGGGGCGACGCTAGGATATTGTCCTATCTTGAAATCGGAGTTTGCATTGAGCCATGGTTGTTATGTAACTTGGCGCATCGATTATGGTAAGCTGTGTCGCGGTGGCGTAGTCCCCCTTTCTAGTCTCGGGAGGTGGAGGAGCCAATCTGGCTAGGAGGAGGGTGTGTCTTCCCAATTGACTGGGCATTGCTGAAGTGCCTTTGTCGGATGGAAGTAACGTAAGCGGGGGTCTTCCATTAATACTGGTATGAAGACGTGGCAAGGGAGCGTCCTTCTCTGCGCGGCGTTGCTGGCATGCGCCCTGTTCGTCGTTCATCACTTCACCTCCGCCTCCGCGCAGCAGGCGGTGGTCAGCGTGGATCCGCCTTCTCAAAGCGTGGATGCGGGGAACTCGTTCAGCATCAACGTGATGGTGGACGACGTTTCGAATCTCGGCGCGTATGAGTTCGTCATTCAGTATGATCCGGCGCTCGTATCGTTCCAATCGGCCTCGAACGGGCCTTTCCTGGGCAGCACCGGCCGATCTCTCTATCTTCTCAACCCGGTGGTCGATCCGGTGGCCGGGACCGTTCGCTACGGTTGCGGCACGCTGGGTGGCGGGGACGGCCCGAGCGGTTCCGGCGAGCTGGCGACGCTGACATTCAACGCCCTGGCGGCGGGGCAAAGCTCTCTGGACTTCACCACGGTGAATCTCAGCGATCCCTTGAGCAATGACATTCCCGCCGGGGCTGTCGGCGGCGTCGTCCTCATCGGTGGGGTGACGCCCAACCCTACGGCTACGCGCACGAGCACGCCCACGCCGTCGCCGTCGCCGACGCCGGGCCCGGTGTGCGAAGGGACGACAGGGGGGGTTGTCGCCTGCTTGCGACCGGCGGGCCAGACGGCTTCGCGGGGCAGTGATTTCAGCGTCGATATCGTTGTAAACAACGTGACCAATTTGGGCGCTTTCCAGGCCGGCCTTCAGTACGATCCGGTCATCGCTTCGCCGGTGAGCATTCAGGTGGGTCCGTTCCTCGGCAGCACCGGCCGCAGCGTTAGTTGCAGTGTGCCGACTCCAGCCGCGGATAGCACGGTCCGGTTGGTGTGCACGACGTTGGGGACTTCTCCAGCGGCAGCCAGCGGCAACGGCGTCCTTGCCACCGTCACTTTCACAGCGGTTCGCGAGGGCATCGGCATAATGGACTTGAGCGATTTCACCCTTACCGACATCCAAGGGAACGCCATTTCGCTGAACGCGCTTTTGAGTGGAACGGTCGTGGTAGAGCCGGCGCCGACACCAACGCCGGGCCCGTCGCCCACGCCAACAGATACTCCGACATCGACGCCAACCGTTCCCGCTGCGACGGCCGGACCGAGCGCGACGCCGACGATAACGCGCACGCCCAGACCGACATGGACGACCGGTCCGACTCCCACCTTCGCGCCGACGGCGACGAACATACCGCCAGGCGAAGCAGCGACGGTGGCGCTGTCGCCGGAATCGCAGCCGTCGAAGGTCGGGGTGCCATTCGACGTTGACGTGACGGTTGACGGAGTCGCGAGCCTCGGGGCGTATGAGGTCACTCTCGGTTTCGATCCGGCCTTCCTCCAACCCGCCAGTCACGTAAACCTCTACGGGAACACCGTTTACGACGTGGACGATGGGCCGTTCCTCGGCAGTACCGGCCGCGATGTGAACTGCATTGACCTGCAAATAAACGTCTCCAGCGTTCGTCTGGTGTGTATCACGATGGGTCCAGAGCCGGCGGGGGCCAGCGGCGGAGGGGTGCTGGCCACTTTCGGCTTTGTTCCGCTGAAGACCGGCAATACGGAGGTCACTCTAGACGAGCTGATCCTGACCAATCCAATGGCCGGGGTCATTCCCCTTAACATCACCGGACCAACGAGCTCAACGACGATCGGGCCGGGACCAACGCCGACGGAGACGCCCACGCCGGGACCGAGCTGGACGCCGACGGATACTCCCACGTTCGGGCCGACGCCGACCGGGACACCTACGCCGACAATTGCTCCCAACGTGCCGGCGGTCGTTGTCGACCCGGCTTCCCAGTCGGTGAAGCTGGGCGATTACATCGTTATCGATGTGATGATCCAGAACGTCTCGAACGTGGCGGCCTATGAATTCACCGTGGCGTTCAATCCAAACGTCGTTGCGCTGGCGGGCATCAGCGACGGTTCATTCCTGGGCAGCACCGGACGCTCGGAATTCTGCCCGTCGCCGACGATTGGCGACTCGACGGTTCGATTCGGCTGTGTGAGCAGCGGGAGCGCGCCCGGCGCCAGCGGGACCGGCCTGCTGGCAGAGGTCGTGTTCCATGCTATCGGTCCGGGCACGACGCCGTTCCACTTTGCGATGTTTACGCTGGCCGATTCTCTGGGCGAGAGCGTCAGCGCGCAGATAGGAGACGGACTGGCCGTCGTCGAGCCGCCGGACACGCCCACGCCGACTGTAACATCGACGCCGACGAACACGGCAACTCCCACGGATACGCCCACAGACACGGCGACTCCCACGGATACGCCGACTGAGACACCAACGGTCACGGACACGCCGACGGCTACGGATACGCCGACTGAGACACCAACCGAGACGCCAACAGATACGCCGACGGCCACCAACACGCCGACTGAGACGCCAACAGACACGCCGACGGCCACCAACACGCCTACTGAGACGCCAACAGACACGCCGACGGCTACGTATACGCCCACCGAGACACCGACAGACACGCCGACGGCCACCGATACGCCGACCGAGACGCCAACAGACACGCCGACGGCCACCAACACGCCGACTGACACGCCAACAGATACGCCGACGGCTACCGATACGCCGACCGAGACGCCGACGGACACGCCGACGGCCACCGATACGCCGACCGAGACGCCTACCGACACACCGACCGAAACACCGACACCCACCCAACCCCCTCTCGGACCAGGGGTGGTGTTCATCGATCCGGCTTCTCAATCGGCGGTAGAGGGCGATTACCTGACGGTTGACGTCAAGGTGAACGAAGTCCTGGATGTGGGAGCTTACCAGTTCACGCTACTATTCGACCCCAGTGTCTTGACGCCCGTGGGAGTCAGCGATGGGACCTTCCTCGGCAGCACGGGACGGTCCGAGACCTGCTCAACGCCGGTGGTGAGTGCCGGAGCGGTAACTTTCGGCTGCACGAGCAGCGGCGGCGAAGCGGGGGCCAGCGGCAGCGGACTGCTGGCTGAGGCTATCTTCCAGGCCGCGGGAGCTGGCATAAGTTCAGTAGACCTCACCTCATCGGAGCTTTTCGATTCTTCCGGCGGGACGATCAGCATTGGCGTCGTCGGCGGGAGCGTATTCGTGTCGCCTCGGACGGAGACGCCTACCGATACGCCGACCGAGACGCCGGCAACGACCGACACTCCAACCGTGATACCGACGCTGACAGACACTCCGACGGAGACACCGACACCCACCCAACCCCCTCTCGGGCCAGGGGTGGTGTTCATCGATCCGGCTTCTCAATCGGCGGTAGAGGGCGATTACCTGACGGTTAACGTCAAGGTGAACGAAGTCCTGGATGTGGGAGCTTACCAGTTCACGCTACTATTCGACCCCAGTGTCTTGACGCCCGTGGGAGTCAGCGATGGGACCTTCCTCGGCAGCACGGGACGGTCCGAGACCTGCTCAACGCCGGTGGTGAGTGCCGGAGCGGTAACTTTCGGCTGCACGAGCAGCGGCGGCGAAGCGGGGGCCAGCGGCAGCGGACTGCTGGCTGAGGCTATCTTCCAGGCCGCAGGAGCCGGCATAAGTTCGCTGGACCTCACCTCATCGAAGCTTTTCGATTCTTCCGGCGGGACGATCAGCATCGGCATCGTCGGCGGAAGCGTATTCGTGTCGCCTCTGGAGGGCATAGCCTCACCTTCGGACACATCACCTCGATACGCCAGCCTCGCAATGATGGCGGGCGTCGGCCTTCTGGCGCCTATGCTCGGGAGCAGGGCGTCAGGCAGGAAGCGACGACGGGGCCTGCTCCGTCGCGCACGGACGGGCCTGAAGCGTATGAAGTCACTCATGAGAGGTGCACGTTGACGCCAGTCGCGAGACTGCTTCGACGGCCGGGAGGCGGCTCCGCGCCCACGGGCGCAGGGCCACGCGGAGGGAGGCGGAAGCGCTTCGCGATGTGGCTTGCCGTCGCGCTGATTGTGGCGGGCGGCGCGTGGATTGCCTGCACGACGCATCATCTGAGGCCGTCGGTGGCCAGCGCGGGAAACCCCATCGTGCTCTCGATAGACCCTCCGGCGGCGGACCTGTGGATTTGCAGCGGGTCGGGGCCGGATTGCTCGGGGAACGGCGAAGGAAGTGTGACAGTCGCGGATGTGCTCACGAACCCGCCGTCCGGCTTTCAGGTGGGCGGATTTGACTTCAGGGTCTATTTCGATAGGAACATCGTCAATCTGAGCGCGACCGAAGGTCCTTTCCTCGGCAGCACCGGCCGGCAGACTCAATGCAAGCAGAATGTGACGCAGAGCTATCTGGAGATGATCTGCACATCGTCGGGGAGCGAGCCGGGACCGAGCGGCTGGGGCGTTCTGGCCTATTTGACGATTACGCCGAACATCATCATCCGGCCAACGCTGAACAACGGCGTTCAGACCGTCATTACACAGAGCGGGGCCAGCCTGACCGATACGTCGGGCAATCAGACCGTTATCGGCGAGACGGATGGGTCGACGATCATGGTCCGTGCGCTGGAAGGCGACGTGAACAAGGATTGCCGGGTGAATGTGGTCGACGAGCAGTCGGAGGCCGTTCGCTACGGGACGACTCTCGGTCTGTGGCCCTATGATTTGTGGTTTGACCTCGAGCCCTGGACCGGCGACTACGACATCGACATCAAGGACTTGCAGTTCGTGTTCGGCCGGGATTCCTGGACCTGCAAGAGTCGCGAGCCTCCCAAAACGCCAACGCCGACGTTCACGGCCACGGCGACAGCGTCGAATACGCCCACGCCAACCGAGACGCCGACGCCAACCCAGACGCCAACTTCCACGCCGGTCACGCCATCGCCCACTTTCACAGCGACCGCTCCGGCTACGCCTTCGCGCACGCCTACGACACCTACGGCCACTTCGACGCCCAAGCGTAAGACATCCACGCCGACGAAGACGAGCACGCCTGCCACCGCTACATCCACGCCGGTGCCGGGGACGGCCACTTCCACTCCGCAGGAAGAGATCTCGCCGATAGAGCGTACGCCGACGCCCAAGACGGGCGTTTCGCCCGCAGAGATTACGCGCAGCCCCACGGCGTTGCCGGGATCGGGCGCTGGCAGGCCTTTCGACGACAACTCCAACGGGACCGTCGCGCTAATCCTCGCAGCGCTGCTGGCGCTGGTGGGCTGGATGGCGATAACGCGCGTGAAGTGGGCCGCGAGCGGTCTCGCCAGAGGCCTGTCGGAAGCGGTAAGATCATTACCACGAGGCTCCCGAGGCTCTCGACGCTAGGGTGAACATAGAGAGGCGGAGGGCTGCAACCGATATCACATATGAAACGTTGGTGCTATTCTGCAGATGGACTTCGCTGAGGCGGGGTTCATAGCGAAAGAGGTAACCTGGAGCATGAGAAGTCAACGCGTTTACCGGTATGCGACTATAGGACTGCTGGGGCTGGCGCTAACGCTTGCCGGTTTCGCGGGAACGGCGGGAGCCCAGGGATCCACCGCCACGATGACGGTCCAACCGCCTTCCTCCGAGCAGCCGATCAAAGCGGGGGGTCCCGATATCGAGGTCAATGTTCTCGCGTCAGGCGTGCACAACCTCGCGGCGTTTCAGTTCAGCCTTCAGTACGATTCGTCAATCCTGAAGTACAAGACGGTCGACGGCGGGCCGATGCTCGGCAGCAGCGGACGACAGGTCAACTGCCTTGACCCGAAGGTGACCGACAACGGAAAGCAGGAGATGCTGCAGTTCAACTGCGTGACGCTGGGACCGCCGGTTTCTATGGGCGGCAAAGCCGGACCGGACGGGTCGGGCGTCCTGGCGACGGTGACGTTTTCGCCAAAGGGCGGTGGAACCTCGCCGCTTCAGCTATCGGATGCGATACTGGTGGCAGCCGAGGTAGACTCGACTGGAATGCCGGTAGATATCCCAACGACCGCTGAGAGCGCGTCGATGGACATTGCCGGTAAGAGCGGTGGCTTCGCCTGGCCAATCGTTTTCTTGGCCTTCGGGGCGGTGGTGGTAGTAGGGTTGGTCGGAGGCGGCGGGGTGTTCGTCGCGAAGCGTCGCCGGTCCTAGCGGTTCACGTTTCGAACTTCAATGCGGCGCTCGATGTATCGGGCGCCGCTTTTGCATGTCAGGGATTCAAGAAAGGGCCCTCGTCTCACGGCGAGGGCCCTTTTCGTCATTTGCGTCGTTTCGCTACGCCTTGCGGGCGCGCCATCTCCGGTAGCCGAACCAGCCGCCACCCCCGACGACGATGAGGACGACGACGATAATGCCGACTATCAGGCCAACGTTCGTGCCGGATGAGCCGCCGCTAGCGTTCTGGGATGTGCCGGAAGGCTTTACGGTAGCCGTCGCCTGAGCCGTCGCCTGAGCCGTCGCCTTGCTGGTGGCGACGCTCGTCGCAGCGGCCTTCGTGGCGGCGGACGCAGCGGTGGACGTGGCGTTGATCGAGGCTGCGGGCGTCCCTTGCGCTATGGCTGTTGCGGCGGCGGCGGACGTGGTAGTTGCCGCCGCTGCGATGGCAGCGGCAGCCGCGGTGGCGTCGGCAGGCGCGGGCGGTGAGACGGTCACGCCGGGAGCGCCCGTGGGCTGCGGGGTCGGCGACGCGGGGCCGGGAGCACTAACGACCACAGTGCCACCCTTGCAGGGGTTGCTATCCTGGTCGCAGGTGAACATATCTGTCCCGTCATAGCGAGCGGCCGTCGATAGCCTGATCTTCAGCTGGTCCGTCCCTTGGGACGCGGCCATGAAGTGGATCATTCCCACGGGGACTGACACTCCCGCGCCGAAGGGGAGAGTCCCGCGATTGTTTGCATCGATGCACGTGAGCGATATCTCATTGGCGTTATCGCTGCAGGTGGCGGGCAACACGGCGGCGACGTTGCAATCCCAGCCAGCGCCCAGGTCAGGCGAGGAGAAAGTTGTGCTGCCGGCGTTCGTGTCCGGGTTGCCGTCGAGACAGAAGCTGTCCCCGCAGTCCACGGGAATGCAGTGGTCAATGCCATCATTGTTATCAATATGCACTTCGAAGGCGTTGGGGGGAGAGTCGGAGTCGGTAAGGCAGATGGCCACGTCGTAGTCGTTCCCCTGGGTAACCGTTACGGTGTCGTCGACAGGGTTGCAGGGGCCGCTGCCGTTGGTAGGATTCATGTCCAGCTGGATATAGGGCGAAACCCCTTGCGCCTTCGCCGGAGACGTGAAGACACGCGACGGCAGCAGCAGCGCGACGGCCACCCCGATGCCTATGAGGGGGATCACCAGGGCCAGCAAGCGAAGTGAAATCCGAGTTTTCATTGATTGCCTCCAGCGTTATGTCGATTAACGGTGAGGGTAGATGCAGGATAAGCTCTGAAGGGCCAGCGGTCAAGCTTGTGGGGGGTAAAGTGCGTCATTTTGTTCGCGCGATCAAAGTGCCATTTCTCGGTTGACGGAGGACGCATAAGTGCTATCCTTTCGGCTGCGTACGAGAGAGAGCCAGGAGAGAGTGATGGCAAAGTTACGAATGTTCGGTGAGCTGCTCGAGGCGGGTGGCGCGGTCGAGGGCGACGGCGGGAGCGGCGGCGCTTTGCAGGTGGCGCGCGTGATCAGGACGGCTGGCGACTATCAAACAACGAGCTCGTCGTTCATCGATGTCGATCCGAGCAACCTCGTCATCAACATGACGACAGGGGCGAACTGGGTGCTGCTTTTGCTGCTCGGTTCGAGCTACGCTTCCGGCATTCAGTACGAATGCTTCGATTTCACGATCGATGGAACGCGACAGGGCGGCAGCTACGGTGTCCAGTACGTTCAGCCCTATTACCTGCAGGACCTCCAGATCATTTGGTTGGCTCAGGTGTCGGCAGGAAGCCACGTCTTCAAGCCGCAGTGGCGGGCGAACGGCAGCACCTGCACCCTGCGGGCGAGCAATCAGTACTCACCTTTGGTCTTTGCCGTCGTGGAGCTCGCCTGCTAGACGCAACGAGCTCGGCGGGGCAAAATGACATCCCCCGTTAACTTTTGAGACCGTGAAGCGTTTTGATCTTCGTGGGAGCTCGGCCCCGCAGTTCAGATGGACGTGCTCGGACGGCTATGTTATGTTATTAGTCAACGATTCTTACGTGACAGGAGTCCGAGGCTTGGAGCTGGGGGCCGCTGCAACTCCCCTTCCTTCGGAAATAGAGGAGGGGGTAATTGAACGGGCCAAGACGGGTGAGCCGCAGGCTTTGGGTGCCATATACGACTGGTATCTGCCGCGGGTTTATCGGTATGTGCTCTCGCGCGTGGGGAACGTGACCGAGGCGGAAGACCTTACGGAAGACGTCTTCCTGCGGATGTTGGGTGCAATCACTGATTATAGGAAGACGGGCGTTCCCTTCTCGGCCTGGCTCTTTCGGATAGCGAGAAACCATCTGGTGAGCCACTACCGGAAGAACGGCGTCAGGAAGGGTCAGGAGACGCTGGACGAGGGGATGACGGACAGCCGGCACGACCCGGCGGCGATAGTTGAAACGCAGATGATGATCGGCGAGGTGGCGCTGGCCGTCCAGAGGCTGCCGGAGGCGCAGCGGGACGTGATAGCGCTCCGCTTCGCCGGCGGGCTTTCGATAGCGGAGACGGCGCAGGTGCTGGGGAAGCGGCAGGGGAACGTGAAGACGCTACAGCATAAGGCGGTGCTCAAACTGCAGCGGATGCTGCGGCCAGACGCGGAGCGAATAACGGCTGAGGAACAGATTTGAGCAATCGATTCGAAGAGCGGTTGAGCGAATGTTTGGAAGCGCTCGCCAGCGGCGAGAGAACGCTGGCGGAGTGCCTTTCGCTCTACCCTGAAGACGCGGAGCGGCTGGAGCCCCTTCTGAGGACGGCGGTGTTTGTCGGCGAGACTCTCAACGTGCCGCCACGGCCGGCGTTCGCAGCCGAGGCCCGCGAGCGCTTCTTGGCGATGACGGAACCGGTTCTTCGAGAGCAGCTGGCGGCCGAGCCACGACTGTCCTTTGTGATGGCCGCCCGAAGACGTTTCCTCACGGCGGCGCAGGAAATCCTGGCGCCACGTCGCCCGTCGCGCTGGCAGCCTGTCTTCCGGCTTGCCGCGAGTGTGGCTGCAATTCTGGTGCTCGGCTTCCTGAGCGTCGGCGGCTTCGCGGTCACGACGTCGGCGAACACGTTGCCGGGAGACTGGCGCTATCCAGTGAAGCGAACGATGGAGGACATTCGCTACACGCTGACCTTCGACCAGGGGGGGCGCCGGCAACTGGACATTGAGTACACGCAGAAGCGGTTGGACGAGGTGCAGAAGCTGGCGGAGAGGGGAGACAAGATCGGCGAAGGCCCGCTGAACGACCTGGCCGCCCAGACGAACTCGCTTGTGACGGCCAACCTTGACCTAAAGGACGCGGAGAAGGTGTCGGAGCTGGCGCAGCAGCAACAGGTGGTCCTCCAGAACGTGGCGCCGCAGGTGGACCCGAATGCGACCGACGAGCTGCAAGAAGCGCAGGTGATGTCTGCGAAGGCGTATCTGATGGCGGCGACGACAGTCGTGGAGGCAACGGAGGGCCAGGCGGCGTCGCCGACGGCGGAGCCCACCCTGACCACGACCGCCGAGGCACCGGCGGCGGCTCCCACAGAGACCATGGAGACCGCAGAGCCGACTCAGCCGGCGGCGCCGACTGCTACGCCGCAGCCAAAGGCACCGGAGATCACGCCGATACCGGGACAGCTGGTGGAGGCGCCCATACAGAACGAGCAGGACGCCGGCGTTTCGTGGAGCCTGGTGGTGGTGGGCCGGCTGTCGGTGGACGTGCCGTCGAGCGACGGCTGGAGCCTGCTGGGGCTTGACGTTGGCTCGGACGGGGTGGCGACAGCGCCGTTCCTGCTGCGTGTGGCGAACGCCGACCTATCAACGATAATCTCTATCAACACGGAGAACGGTGACGCCTACTGGGATCAGAACATCAACGACAAGTACCAGGAGCTGGTCATTCGCCAGGCGAACGGGCCGGTTGTGTGGCAGGCGACGCAAGACCAGCTTACGGCTTTCAGCGCGGCGAACGTCGACATCATCCTCCACTTCCTCGACAGCATCAAGATGGCGCCGCGGCCAACGGCGACGCCTAAGCCTACGCGCACGAGCACGCCGGCGCCAACGATGTCGGCAAGCGACGCGACGACAACTCCCGCAGCTGACTCCGGCAACTGACCGGCGCGCAAATCCTCTTTCTGACCTCAGGCCTCCAACAGCGTCCGCATCTGCGAGGCGTTCACGACGGCTTTGTCGCTGACGCAGTTGTTCATGAGGACGTGGACTTCGCGCGCGGCTTCGGCCAGCCTCTGAATTGGGGAGACCCACTCCCGCAGCTCATCCTCTGAGTACAAGTAGTCGAAACGGTCGGAGACGGTGGCGCCTTTGCGCTCCCACATCTCCGAGTTGCGGCCGTGGAAGCGGACGACGGCGAGGTCGGTGGTGGCTTCGGCGACGGGGGGGAGGCTGGAGTCGAAGCCTTGCGGCTCGTCGACGGCGACGAGGGCGATCTGATTGCTTCGCATGAGGTCGAGGGTGCGCTTCCGGTTGGTTTCGGACAGCCAGCGAGCGTTGCGAAACTCGACGGCGATGCGGTACTGGGGAAGGCGCCGCCTGGCCTCGAGGATGTGCTCGGCGCTGTGGCGGCCGGGCAGGAACCAGGGCGGGAACTGGAAGAGGACGACGCCGAGCTTGCCGGCGCTATCGAGGGGCAGGAGGGCGTCGGCGAAGAGGCGCCAGACTTCGTTCCGCACGGGCGGCGGGAAGTCGCGGTAGTAAAGGTTGCGCTTTTCGTCGGCCAGGCGGCCCAGGCTGTCGCGCAAATCCTTCGTCAGGGCCTGCGGCGGGGTGGGATGGTTGGTGAGAAGGCGGAAGGCCTTGACGTTGAAGACGAACTCCGGCGGCGTGCGTTCGACCCAGAGGCCGGCGGTGGCTTCGGTGGGAAGTCCGTAGTAGGCGCTGTCGACCTCGACGATTGGGAAGCGGGAGGCGTAGTAGCGAAGTCGGGCTTCGGGGGTCTTCGCTTCCGGCGGGTAGAAGCAGTTGCAATCGATGAGGCTTTTGTCCGCCCAGGAGCAGCTGCCGACGAGGATTCGCGCGGTCACGTCATCGACGTCCGGCTGTTCTGTTTAGGTGGAACGATGACGCTGATCGAGGGATATCCCTGATCCCATCGATGGGACGGAGGGCCTATTCTCTGCGTGTTCGCCTTCCGCGCTACCAACCAGCCTTTGACGGCCGGTCTGCTCTTCGGCATGGTGGACCGTCCGACTACTATCCTCTAGCGGAAGGTGACTAGAGCGGCGCGGGCACGGGCCCACTCCCAGCAGTCACCAGCCAGACAATCGCCCGCGATGCTCGCGCCGCTCCCCCATAAAGAAGCGCGCGCATCAGAAGCCTTCCTTTGGCGTCCCCTCGCGCCACCGCTTGTCGGATGCTGGACTCTTCTCTCCGGACGGCGCTACTGCTCGTGGAAGGAGCCGAGGACGTTGTCCAGAGCGGACTTGTAATCGCCGAGATGCCCTTCGGGCGCGACAAGGGATATGAGCCAGCCTCCCCGGTCATCGGCGAAGAGCACTTCTATCTTATCAATCATGGCGGTTGGCTGAGGGGTGCCCGAGGTGCCAAGCTTGTAGTGCCAGAAGTAGGCGTCCTTGCCATCGACCTTTACGCTTGCGGCGGAATCGGGGGCGGTGCCGAGCAGTTGCGTGAGCATGGCGCGGCGGGCGTTGGCAAAGGCGTCGGTGTCGGCGCCGACGGCGATGGTCTCGCAGGTTATCGTGATGTTGGGCTCAATGTCTCCGAGAAGATCGGGGGAAAAGAAGGTATCGCCGGAGACGTTCTGGTAGTTCGCCTGGCCCGGCTTGGACCGCCAGTCAATGGGATAGAGAATGCTGTAACCGAGGTCGGTTGACTGGTATGCCTGCTCGTTCGGCGGGACGTTGGTGGGCTGGGCGAAGACCGGCGGGCTGGCCGGCTTGCAGGTCGTGAGGGGAACACTGCTCGCCTCGGGCGTCGGGCTTCCGCCGCCGGAGCCACCGCCGGAGCCGCCGCCGCAGGCAACAGCGAGCAGGGCGCAGGCTCCGAGAATCGTTCCGAGAAGCAGGAAGGCTTTATTCTTTGCGGCCATCAATCGGACTCCAGGCTCAGTCTTTGATAGAGATGTTATCATTTGCTCGCGGCTATGGCGAGTGTACTTTCCATAAGGAGGCGCAGGATGCGCATCTATTACGGTCCGGTGACGGAGGTGGCGGCGGACGCGATCGTGAACGCGGCGAACACGCAGCTCCAGCACGGCGGCGGCGTGGCGGCGGCGATCGTGCGGGAGGGCGGACGCGTCATCCAGGAAGAGAGCGATCGCGTGGGCTGGTGCGACCTGGGGAAGGCGGTGGCGACGACGGCCGGAAGTCTGCCGGCGCGCTACGTCATCCACGTTCCGACGATCGATTACGCGCACGGCCGGCGGGCGAGCGTGGGTGAGATATACGAGGGAACGCGGTCGGCGCTGGCGCTGTGCCGGGAGCTGGGGCTGAAAAGCATCGCTTTTCCGCTGCTGGGCGCGGGGATCGTCGGTGTGCCGGCGCGAGAGGTGGCGCAGGCGATGGCGCGGGCGATGGCGGAGTACCCGGACGTTGAGAGCACGCTGTGCGCGTATTCGGCGGCGGACCGGCAGGCGGTCGAAGGGCTCGCCGACGGCGACGAAGGGAGGACGCCATGAGACGGCCGGTTGCGGAGACAGATGCCCGTCGCCTCCTGTCGGGCGGCCCCATAACCCTCGTCACCAGCGCCTGGCACGGGAAGAGCAACGTGATGCCGGCGGCGTTCGTGACACCGCTTAGCTTCGACCCACCGTTGGTCGGCGTGGCGATCAGCCCGTCGCGCCACAGCTACGATATGATCCGCTACAGCGAGCAGTTCGCGCTGAACATCCCGAGCCGCCGGCTGCTGCACCACGTGCAGTACCTGGGCAGCGTCAGCGGCGCGGACGTCGACAAGTTCGAGCTGACGAAGCTGCCGACGTTCAAGGCGCTACGGGTTGAGGCGCCGCTCATCGAAGGATGCGTGGGCTGGGTGGAGTGCGGGGTGCAGGACACGCTGCGAGTGGGCGACCACGAGCTGTTCGTCGGGCAGGTGCTGGCGGCGCAGGCGGCGTCGGAGGCGTTCGAGGGGACGTGGCTGCTGGAGGACGAGGAGTCGAAGCCGCTGCACTACGTGGGGGTGAACTTCTACTCGCTGCTGGGGCCGCGGTTCGAGGCGCGAATGCCGAGGCCGGAGGCGACGGAGCGCTCGCCGGAGGAGGCGTTCGAGGAGGAGCTGGAGTCGGCGCGGGAGGAAGAGGAGCGGCGTCTCGAATCCGAGAACGAAAAGTAGCAACGAGTCGGATCGCCTCTAAGGCCCTCCGCCCGTGTTTGGCGGCGCGACTATGACCCCTGCCGGCCCACCGCTTGGCCTGAGCGTCGGTAGAACGGCGGCCGTGGGAGCGGTTGTCGGCGGGGCGGGCGTTCTGGTAACGGTGGGCGTTGGCGTAGCCGTGGCTCGATGATGCACGGGCACGGGCGTCGATGTCGGACTGGCAGTCGGGGAAGCGGTCGAAGTGGGCGTGGCCGTGGAGGGCAACCCGGTGTAAGTCTGGAAAGCGAAATCTCCAACGTACGCGACGCTGGATACGCCTGACGGATAGAGGTCGCTGTCGACGGATACGCAGTTCCCTACCAGCTCGGCGCAAGTACCCCTCCAGGCGACGGTCTCGCTTGACGGCAGCTCCAGCACCAGCTTGGTTCCGGGCGTCGTCGTCAAAGGCGCCGGGAGGCTGAAGCTGATCCACTGCGTCCCGTTGGTGGATGGCCCGGTAGTCGTGCTGGTGGTGGCCAGGATGCTGCCGGGCGATGCAACTGTCCCGCCGCGGACGTTGAGGTTGATCAGCGTATTGGGGCTGACGTTAAGGCAGAGAGCCACGACCACCAGGTCAGACGCTTCCGGAACGAACTCCTGCCGGATTGCCCCAGTCGACGAGGCGGTGGCACGGAAGTTCGTGCTGTTGCAGGCGGGATTACCGGTGAGCGACTGATCGAGGACCGCCGGAGTCCCCACCGCGTTGCCGCTGTTTTCCAGAAAAGCAGCAGTGAGCAGCGCTATCGCCAGAATCCAGAGGGGAATGTAGGTTTTCATTCGAGCATCCCTTCCCGATCGACCAGCCGACGTCTTCCTGTCGTGCAGCAGCTTGTCGAATCTGACCGGTGGCAGTCTACAATCAGCAGACTCGTAAGTCAACAATATAGATTGGGTCTGGAGGTTCATCGAGCTGTCGGCCGAGGCAAAGGCGTTCGAGGAGGAGGTCGAAGCGGCGCGGGAGGAAGAAGGGCGAGAATAGGAGGGACGGGGTCGGGTCGGCCAGCCCTAGAGGCGCGACGAGCAAAGCGAGGAGCGCAATCCAGAGCGCGAGCATCGTGCTTTGGTCCCCAATCTCGCACTTTTAATGGATCTTCGACGCGACGTTTGGGGCCAAGGTCGCGCGGCTCAAATTCGTGGCTGCCCCGCTTGACGATTGACGGGTTACGTGGTAGTTTTTCCGCGCTCTCAGGCTGACTGTAGTGAGTGTTCACTAACATATGACCACACGAGCGCGAAGGCTACCTGCCGGCGAACGCAAGAAGCGCATCATCGAGAGCGCACGGGCCGCTTTCGCTGCCTCCAACTACTGGAAGGTGAGCACGGCGGACCTCGCGCGGGCAGCCGATATCTCGGAGCCGGCCCTCTACCGCTACTTCCCCAGCAAGAAGGCGCTCTTCCTCTCGACGCTCCGGACTGCCGCGCCCAAGCTAATCGATAGCTGGCAGCGCATCGCGTCGGAGGTGGACGACCCGCTGGAGACGCTCTGGAGCATCGGCGTCGGCTACTACGACAGCCTGAAGAGCCACTCCGCCGTCATGAAGCTGCAGTTCCAGGCGCTCGTCGAAGCGGACGACCCCGAGATCCGCCAGGCGCTGCGGGAGAACTACGCGTCGTTCGTCGACGTGTTCACGGAGCTGGTGGAGGACGGCAAGAAGCGCGGCCTGGTGCGCCGGGATGTCGATTCGAGCGGCTTCGCCTGGCACTTTCTGGGCATGGGGCTGATGCTGGACGCGCGCCACCTGCTCGGCTTCGACAGCGACCTGACGCGGCAGCGGGTCGAGACGCTGGTGCGCATGCTGATCGATTCGATCCGGGCGGACCAGCCGGCGGGCGGGCTTCCGCAGATGACGGCAACGCTGCCCTACGACAATCTGCCGATCGTCCCTTCGTCAATCGAAGGGGTGACGTGATAGCGAGGGCAATCAACACGAAGGGAGGGCATGGCCACCCGGAAAGGAGGAGATATCTCCGATTTGAGTCAGTCCAGACAATCAATTTGTCTTAGTGAACAGGGGGATTAAAGTATGGACTTCAAGTTCACGGAAGAAGAAGAGGCGTTTCGACAGGAAGTGCGGTCGTTCATGCGCAAGGAATGGACGCTCGGCTATGTCGACATCGACGACCCGGAGTCGTTCGAGGAAGCACGCGCCTTCGAGAAGAAGATGGCCGATAGAGGCTGGCGCACGATGCACTGGCCGAAGGAGTACGGCGGCGGCGGCTCCACGCACATGAAGCAGATCATCCTGCGCGAGGAGATGTCATTCGTCGGCGCCCACATCCTTGATGGGCAGGGCGTGCACATGATCGGCCCGTGCATCATGATCCACGGGACCGAAGAGCAGAAGAAGCGCTTCCTGCCGCCGATCGCCAAGTGCGAGGTGATCTGGGCGCAGGGCTTCAGCGAGCCGAACGCGGGCTCCGACCTGGCGAGCCTGCAGCTTCGCGCGGTGAAGGACGGCGACGACTACATTCTGAACGGGCAGAAGACGTGGACGTTGGCCGGCACGGTCGGCGACTGGATCCACGTGATGGCGCGGACCGACCCCAACTCGCCGAAGCACCGCGGCATCTCCTACTTTGTCTGCGACATGAAGTCGCCGGGCATCTCGATCATGCCCATCGTCAACATGGCCGGCTTCTCCGGCTTCACGGACACGTACTTCGACAACGTCCGCGTCCCGAAGGACCAGATGATCGGCGAGGAGAACCGCGGCTGGTACGTGGCGATGACGACGCTGGACTTCGAGCGGTCGTCGATCAGCTTCGCCGCCGAGTCGGCGAAGACGCTGGAGGAGCTGATCAAGTGGGCGAAGGAGACGAAGCGAAACGGCAAGGCCATCGCGGAGGACCCGATCGTCCGCCACAAGCTGGCTGAGATGGCGATCGAGATCCAGGTGGCGACGCTGATCAACTACAACGTCGCCTACATGCAGACGAAGGGGCTGATTCCCGCCTACCAGGCGTCGATGGCAAAGACATTCGGGACGGAGCTACACCAGCGCCTGGCGCGGACGGGCATGGACGTAATGGGGCTTTACGGCGGCCTCGATAAGGATTCGAAGTACGCGCAGATCCTGGGCCGGATCAAGTACCTGTACCTGTGGACCGTCGGCGAGACGATCTACGCCGGCAGCAACGAGATCCAGCGCAACCTCATGGCGCAGCGCGGCCTGGGGCTTCCCCGCGAATAGAGAGGGATTGTCGTGCCTTACGACGCAATTCTGTACGAAAAGCGAGACGGAATCGCCGTCATCACGCTGAACCGGCCGGAGAAGCTGAACGCCTGGTCGTTGCAGATGGCGGCTGAGGTTGCGGAGGCGCTGGCCGACGCGAACGATGACCCGAGCATCGGCGTCGTGCTGTTCAGGGGTGCGGGCAGCTCGTTCTGCGCGGGCGCCGACATCCGCGAGTTCAAGGAGCGCGCCGACGCCCAAGACGCCGGCGTCGAGGTGCCGAGAGCAAGAAGCGACTTCCCATCGCTGGGCAAGCTGCTTCACTACGGCAAGCCGAGCATCGCTGCCATCCACGGCTACGCGATGGGGATCGGCGTGACGCTGCCGATGAACTGCGACATGCGCATCGCGGCGGAGAGCGCGCGGCTGAACACGCAGTTTCTGAACGTCGGGCTGACGCCGGAGTTCGGCTCCACGTACGTCCTGCCGCGCATGCTTGGGCTGGCGAAGGCGTGCGAGCTGGTGTACATGCCGATGACGTTCGACGCGCGGCAGGCGCTGGAGATGGGATTCGTCAGCCGCGTCGTGCCGGACGACCGCCTGCTGGAAGAGGCGATGGGCATCGCCGCGGTAATCGCCAAGCGGCCGCCGATTGCGCTGCGGAAGGCGAAAGAGACGATCTACCGCAACCTCGACAGAACCTACGATGAGGCCCTGCAATATGAGACCGCCGCTTTCGGCGAGTGCATGTCGACGGCGGAGCACCGCGAGGGCATACGGGCGTTCCTGGAGCGTCGCGAGCCCGACTTCCGGCGGCTGGACTAACGAGGGGACGTTTCATGGACCTGAGGGACTCTCCTGAAGAAGCGGCGTTTCGGAAAGAGGTCGTCGACTTCATCGATAAGGAGTCGCCGCGGGTTGTGCCCGGGGCCTCATTCCAGACGCTGGCGGAACAGGGGCAGAACTGGTTCAGGAAGCTCTCCGAGCGGGGCTGGATAGCGCCCGCCTGGCCGAAGGAGTACGGCGGCGCCGGGATGAGCCAGCTAGAGCAGTTCATCTTCAACGAGGAGATGGCGATTCACCGCGCGCCACGGCCGATGCACCTGATCATCGGGCTGGGGCTCGCCGGACCGACGATCATCGTCCACGGCAACGAAGAGCAGAAGAGGCGCTGGCTGCCGGGCGTGCTGGCGGGCACCGACATATGGTGTCAGGGCTACTCCGAGCCGGAAGCCGGCTCCGACCTGGCGTCGCTGCGGACGCGGGCGGTGAGGGACGGCGACGACTACGTGCTGAACGGCCAGAAGATCTGGAGCACGCTCGCCCACGTGGCGAGGTGGATGATCTGTCTGGCCCGCACCGACCCGGAAGCGCCGAAGCACAGGGGCATCACCTACTTCGTCCTCGACATGAAGTCGCCTGGGATCGAGGTGCGCGGTCTGACGAACATGGCGAACACGCACGAGTTCAACGAGATCTTCCTGGACAACGTGCGAGTGCCGAAAGAGAACGTGATCGGAGAGGAGAACCGCGGCTGGTACGTCGGCATGACGACGCTCGACTTCGAGCGCTCCAGCGTCGGCTCGGCCGTGGGAATGCGGCAGGAGGTGGAGGAGATGATCGAGTACGCGATCGAGTATCGCCACACTCCCATCTCCGTCCTCGACGCCCGGCCGCTGTTGCGGCTGGAGCTGGCGGACCGGCTGATCGAGGCAGAGGCGGGACGGATGCTGTCCTACCGCATCGCCAGCATGCAGAATCGCGGCCTGATCCCGAACTACGAGGCGTCGCTCTTGAAGGTGTTCGCGGCGGAGCTGCACCAGCGCATCGCCCGCACGAAGACGAGCGTCCTGGGGATGTACGCGCAGCTGATGCCGGGCGAGCCAAAGGCGCCGCACTTCGGCGCCTGGGCGCACCAGTACCTGCGGTCCGTCGGCTACACGATCGAAGCCGGGACGTCGGAGATACAACGGAACATCATCGCGCAGAGGGGCCTCGGGCTGCCGAGGGACTGAGCGCGAAGGAGGAATGACGGATGTCTCCCATGGGAGCAAAGCTCTCGCCCACAGAAAAGGAGGCGCTACTGCGCGATTTGTGGGTGGCCCACGACGGGCAGTGGTTCTTGAAGACAGCCGGGGAGTACGGATTCGGCATAGCCAACAAGATGAACATGATCGTGGTCAAATCGATGGGAAGGAAAGAGGCCAAGGAGCTGATGGACCGCACCGGAAGCCGGATCGCCAGCGTAGACGACGCTGTGCAGTTCTTGCGGATGGGAAGCGATCTCTACTGGCCGGAGGAACACGAGGCGGAGATAGAGGCTATGGCCGACGGCACCGTCGTTGGGCGCATCCTGCACTGCTTCGTGTGGGCGAACGTCAATCGGGGCGGGGGCGTCAAGTATTACCAATGCGCCGCGCCTACCCGCTTTGAAGGCTGGGTGGAGGCGATGGGCGTGCCGGCCGAGGTGAAGGGCTCCGGCGAATGCGCGACCTGCAACGGAAGCTGCGTCATCTCCTTCCGGTTCGGCGGGCCCGCGTCGAAGGCCGGTGACGGCAACTCACAGCGGAACTAACGGTCGCCGCCGATGGCGTCGCGACCGCGAAGATAGACCAAATCGAGACAGAACGGCTCGAAGAGAGTCGCAGTAGGAAAGGAGCCAAGAATGGACCTGGGTCTTAGCGAAGAGCAAGAGCTGCTCAAGAACTTTGCGCGCGACTTCCTGGAGAAGGAGTGCACGGAAGCGCTCGTCCGGGAGATGGAGGAGGACGAGAAGGGCTACTCACCGGCGCTGTGGAAGGGCATGGCCGACCAGGGCTGGTGCGGGCTCATCATCCCGCCGGAGCAGGGCGGCAGCGGCATGGGGTTTATGGACCTGGCGGTGCTGACGGAGGAGTTCGGCCGGGCGCTGGTGCCGGGGCCGTTCCTCTCGACGCAGGTGGGCGGCGCGATCCCGCTGCTCGGCTGGGGGACGGACGTACAGAAGAGCACGCACCTGCCGAAGATCGCTTCCGGCGAGGAGATGTGGACGCTGGCCATGACGGAGCCGTCGGCGCGCTTCGACGCCGAGGGCGTGCAGATGGAGGCGAAGGTCGAGGGCGACAAGCTGGTGCTGAACGGCACGAAGCTCTTCGTCCGGGACGCCAACGTCGCGAACTTCATGACGGTCGCGGTCCGGACGAGCAAGGGCGCGAAGGCTGAGGACGGAATCACGCTGGTCGTCGTCGACGCGAAGAGCGCGGGCATCAGCATCACGCAGCTCAAGACGATCGGCAGCGACAAGCAGTGCGAGGTGAAGTTCGAGAACGTCAGCGTGCCGAAGGCGAACGTCATCGGCGAGGTCGACAAGGGCTGGCCGATCGCCAAGCAGCTGTTGCTGAAGGCGGCGGCGCTGGAGTCGGCCTACCTCATCGGGCTGGCACAGGCGGACTTCGAGATCACCGTTAACTACGCCAAGGAGCGCGTGCAGTTCGGGCGGCCGATCGGCAGCTTCCAGGCGATCCAGCATAAGTGCGCCGACATGGTGACCGACGCCGACAGCGCGCGCTTCCTGGTTTACCGCGCTGCCTGGGCGGTGGCCGAAGGCGAGCCGGACGCGGAGCAGGCGGTGCACATGGCGAAGGCGTGGGCGAATGACGCAACGCGCCGGGTGGTGGCGAACGGCCAGCAGATCCACGGCGGCATCGGCTTTACAAAGGACTACAAGATCCAGCTCTACTTCCGTCGTCAGAAGATGGCGGACCTTATGTGGGGCGACACCGATTTCCACCGGGAGATGGTGGCGCAGTCGCTGGGCATGTAGGGCGTCAAGACAGCAAACGAAATGGGGGCCGTCCAGCGGGGCGGCCCTCATTTCTATAGGTTGAGATGGGGCACCCCACAGGTTCGAGACCATTCCCACGCACTAATGTATAATAGATGCGGATATGACCCCGATTCGGCGGGCTTCGGATTGTCCGACAGTCGGGGGGAGGAAAGAGATGAATAATCTGAAGACGTTCTTCTTGTTCGCCCTGCTGACGTCGATTCTCGTCGCCGTCGGCTGGGCAATCGGCGGCTACTCCGGCATGATCATCTTCCTGGTGCTGGCGGCGGTGCTCAACTTCTCGTCGTACTGGTTCTCCGACAAGCTGGCGCTGAAGGCGTCCGGCGCGAAGGAGGTGACGGCGGAGCAGGAGCCGCGTCTGCACGCCATCGTCGACGAGGTGGCGCACCTGGCGATGATTCCCAAGCCGCGCGTGTACATCATCAACACCGACACGCCGAACGCCTTCGCGACGGGCCGCAACGCCGACCACGCGGCGGTGGCCGTGACAACCGGCATCGCGCGCATCCTCGACGAACGGGAGCTGCGCGGCGTCCTCGGGCACGAGCTGGGGCACATCCGCGACCACGACATTCTCATCTCGACGGTCGTGGCGACGGTCGCTGGCGCGATCACTATGATCGCCTGGATGCTGCAGTGGAGCCTGATCTTCGGCGGCGGACGGCGAGGCGGTCGCGACAACCCGCTCGGCATCATAGCGCTGCTGGCGACGGTCATCCTGGCGCCGATTGCGGCGACGATCATCCGAATGGCGATCTCGCGGTCGCGCGAGTTCCAGGCGGACGCGACGGGCGCGCGGATGGTGCACGATCCGGAGGCGCTGGCGAGCGCTCTCCTGAAGCTGAACCAGGGCGTGCAGATGCGGCCGATGGCGGAGACGGGCGTGTCGCAGGCGACGGCACACTTGTACATCGTCAATCCGTTCCGCGGCCAAGGGATGACGAACCTCTTCGCGACTCACCCGCCGATCGAAGAGCGCGTGCGGCGACTGTACGCGATGGCGGGGCTGGCTTACCGCTAACAAGATAACGGCTTCAACCGACAAAGGCCGGCAGCTTTGGGCGCCGGCCTTTTCGCGTCTTCGGAACGACACACCGGGTATGCCAAACGGTCGATAGCGGATAATGGAGGGATGCCGATGATTCCAGCAGAGCGGAGGGAATGTCTTGAGAACAAAGGCTCTACTGGCCGTCATGCCCGGCGTCTGTGCTGTCGGGCTGTTCGCGGGCGCGTGCGGGGCGAAGCTGCCCGACCCATCATCCTGGGCGACCGCCGTGACGCCGTCGACGAGCGCGGATGCCACCAGCGTCCCCTCGGCGGTGGCGACGCTTCCGACATGGCAGGCGAACCCGCCGAAGAGCGAGCCGGACGACGAGGTATTCCGGGAGGTCGCGGTCAAGTCGTGCCTGGACCAGGCACAGGGGGAGGGCACGTCCGCAGACCAGGCGGAGGCGTACTGCGACTGCGCCGTCGATGAGGTCATGAAGAACATGACTTCGGACGAGCTTCGGCAGATCGGCAAGGCGGGCCTGTCGGGGAATCAGGCGCTTCCGCCGGGAATCGATCAGAAGCTGACGGATGCCATTTCGGCCTGCGTCGATAATCTGACGCAGTAAGCATCCCAACACCGTCGAAACGAAGCGAGGCCGGCGTCGCGAGGCGCCGGCCTTCGCCTTACCGAGAGTGCAGAGCCTCGGCCACGTCATTTCTTCCCGATCCACAACATCGGTTATATTGGGTGGGAAGCCGTCGGGAAAGGATGGAGCCATGGACGATTGCCTGTTTTGTCGGATGGCGTCAGGTGAGATCAAGGTGGACAACCTGTACGAGGACGACCTGCTGTTCGCCATCGACGATATCAACCCGCGGGCGCCGGTGCACTTCATGGTCATCCCCAAGGAGCACATCCGCTCGCTGGTCGACGTGACGGAAGCGCACATGCCGCTGCTCTTCCATATGATCCAGGTCGCGAAGGAGCTTGCCGCCCAGAAGGGCGTGGCGGAGAGCGGCTATCGGGTGGCGATGAACGTCGGGCTGGAGGGCGGGCAGGTGATCATGCACCTGCACATGCACGTCCTGGGCGGGCGCGTCCTGCATGCCGAAGGCTGATCGACGGGACGCGGAGGCGGCGCTCCGGCGCGAGGTCGAGCGCCTGCCGGACGGGCTGCGACAGCACGTCGAGCGGGTGGTGGCGGAGGCGGAGGGCCTGGCGCGGCGCCACGGCGTCGACGAGGCGAGCGTGCGGCTGGCGGTGCTCGGGCACGACCTGCTGAGGCTGGCCCCACGCCAGGAGTTCCTCAAGCAGGCGCGGGAAGCGGGCATCGAGCCGAACGAGGCGGAGCGGGCGGAGCCGCTGCTGCTGCACGGCCCGCTCGCTGCGCGACTGCTCGCCGAGCGCTTCGGCGTCGACGACGCGGCGGTGCTGGACGCGGTGCGCTATCACTCGACAGGCCGCGCCGGGATGTCGGACGTCGAGAAGGTAGTGTTTCTGGCGGACAAGACGGAGCCGGACGAACTGAGGCACCACCCGGAGTGGCGCGAGGTGCGGGACCTGGCGGAGCGCGACCTGGACGCGGCGATGGCGCGGGGGCTGTCGCTGCTGGTGGAGCAGGCGAATCAACAGGGCTGGACGGTGGATCCGGACGTGCTGGCAGCGCGGGAGCAGTACGCTCGGTCGTAAGGGGTCCTGTTTATCGTGGGACTCTAGTCGCCGCCCTCGAACCGGGGGCTGACTGGCGAGTACGCGCGTCTCTTCCGGTACCTGGCGATTTCGTCCGAAACCTCGACGAGCGCCGCCCTTGCCGCCGGGCAGTACGGTGAGAAGTAGGACTCCTCAAGCGCCGCCCGGCCCAGCTCTGCGACCAGGTTCAGCGGCTCGTTCACGAGGGCGTCCCTCAGCAGCCTTAGCAAGGCTTCGAACAGCGGGTTGACCTCGACGGAGAGGACTGCCAGTGTCGAGCGGTCCACCTCCACTTCGACCACAAGGGACTCATTCTGATTGGCGCCTCGCGGCAGCCTTGCCATTCCCGCGAAGACGAGAGCTTTCAGGCTACGCTCACGCCGTGAGACCATCCTTGCACCCCAACTACGTCGCGCCGCCTAAGTATAGCGGCCTCTCGTGCTGATTGCAATGAGTGTAGGGTTTCAGGAGATGTGAGACAGAAGGGAGGTGAATAACGTCGGGCCTGGGCTGTAGGCTAACGGAAAACGAAGCCCAATAACCTACAGGAGGCCCGACATGCACAAAGCTCGCACACCCTGGCCCATCCAGACAAGAGCCGCCTACATCGCTGCGTTCGAGGAGGCGCGTCGGCAGTATCCCAGGCTCAGCGCCCGCATCTTTTGCCAGGCGGGAGAGGTGCCCCATTCGACCTTCTCTCGCTGGTGGGCGGCCTGGCGACGCCACGACAGGAGAGCGCTATCAGACCGCTCCCGCAGGCCTCACCGCTCGCCTACGGCCCTTTCAGGGCATGTTCTAGACATCATCCGCGGCGCCCATCGTAAATTCGGCTTCGGAGTAAAGAGGCTCCACGCGTATCTGACAAAGGCCGGGCTGATTACCTGCAGCGTTTCCAGTGTCTACAGAGTTCTCCGTCGCGCCGGCGCCCTCCTTGCCTGTCCCCGTAAACCTAAGCGTCTCTGGCTGCACTACGCCAAAGCTTCCCCCGGTGATCGGGCTCAGATGGACCTGCTCTATCTGCCGGAGGGTCGCTACCAACTGACCCTGGTCGACGATTGCAGCCGCGTTCTTGCCGCAACGGTTCTTTCCAGGCGCACCTGCGCCGCTGTCTGCAAAGCCCTGCCGTGCCTCCTGGAGACCATCCCGTTCGCAATTCGCTGCCTCCAGACTGATAACGGCCCTGAATTCTCAGGCGACCTCACTGCCCTTCTGAGGCGAAGAGGCATTCGCCACGTCCGGATCAGACCCAGGACGCCTCATCTCAATGGCAAGGTGGAGAGAGTGCAGAGGACGATGCGAGAGGAGTTCTGGGATGGCGTTCTGGCGGGAACGGTCTTGGAGTGGGAGAAGGGGTTGCAGGCGTATGTGCGCTTCTACAACAAGAAACGGCTGCACAGTGCTCTTGGCTACAGCGCGCCGCTCGTGTACGCTCAGGAGCGTCTACCTCAGGCCCGGATCTACCACATCTCCTGAAACCCTACAGCTGATTGCAATGAGCACTTCGCCGAGATTTGTTACGATTATGTAACAATTGCTCCATCGACCCTGCTTCTACTCTGAATCTGCATATGCCTCTTGCGTGTAGAGGTGCTGCTGCGTGCGAGGCTTGACCAGGGGAATCGAGAGGACGCGGCGGAGGCGCCCGGCGTGCGGGAGTACTAGGCAAGACGATGGTTCGCCTAGCCGCGCCGGCGCGTTCCTACATATCTGGCGCCCGTCAGGAGGACAAGCAGTCCCGCGAGTGCGACGGCGACGACCCCGGCATGCGACGGCATTACTCCAGCCGACGACGCGGCAACGTCCGGCGGCTCGGCGAAGCCGCCAACGGCCGGTCGTGGCGTACGCGTTTGAGTTGGGGTTGAGTTCGGCGTCTGCGTCGCGGTCGCCGTGTTTGTGGGCGAGCCCAGCGTCTTGACAATCGTCGCGCCGTAGCAGGGGATGTCGGGCTCGTCGTCATAGTCGCAACTGCCGAGCTCGACGTAGTTCCGGTCCGAGTCGGCGCCCCAGAGGTCGAGGTTCTGCAGCGTCAGCGTATCGGTCCCGGAGGCGAGCAGGTTGAAGCTGACGACGGCGAGCGGCCAGTAAGCGGCGTCTACCGGCGAGCTGTACGGACCCATGGGGCTGACGCAACTGATAAAGGCGTCGCCGTGGCCGGGGCCGGTGGCGGGGTCGACATCGCCCTGCGGCGGCCCGGAGGCGCCGCCGCTGCAATCCCAGCCGACGCCCAAGTCGGGAATCGTGGGGGTGCCGCTACCAAGCGTGGAGCCGGCGTTTGCGTCGGGATTGGCGTCCAGGCAGTTGTCTTGGCAATCGACGCTTGGCGCCTGGTTGAGCGTGTCGTCGTACTTGAGGTCGAAAGTGAAAGAGGCGATGGGCTTCGGCGCATAGGCCAGGCAGACGGCCACTTCGTGGCTGCCGCCGGCCAGGCTGGCGGTCGAGTCGACGGGATGGCAGGGGCCGGTGCCGTTGCTGGGGTCGGCGTCGATGGCGACGCTGATGCCGGTCTGCGCCCGCGCCGTAGACGTTTCCGACGTGCGAGAGGCGCCGAACGCGATGGCCGTCGCAAACAGGGCGACGAGCTCGAATGCGGCTACGAAGCGGAAGAGCCGTCGACTACGGGTCATGCGCCTCCAGCAGGCACGGCCATTGGTCACGCGTTTGCGGGAACCACCAGCGCGCCAATGATAGCGCTTCGATGCCGCTGTGGACAGACCTGAACCGCGGGCGGGCAACGTTCTGAGCTAATGAGAGGCCCCGATTGCAGCAGACTGGACCAAAGCTCGAAGCCGCACCGCGATGCCTCCTTGCCGGCACGGTCGGGCGTCGGAATCCTACCAATTAGGGATTATAGCTTTGGCGGGCGGCCAGTCAATCCTGGGAAGCTGCTCAGGCCGCGGCTTCGTCGTCTCGCTTGTGGCGACGGGTCAAATCGTTGAGGCGGTCGTCCAGTTCGGCCCGGATGCGTCGGAGTTCCTCGTCTGCGTCCGGCCCCGCGGGCGGCGGCAGGTCGCCTTCGCTTGTTGCCAGTTGGTCGAGGTCAAGCGGACCCGTGACGTCGGCGGTCTCCGCGTCTTCCGGCGACGGCTGGGCGAGGAGGAGATCGGCCTCTTCCCAGGCTGCGACCTCGTCGGCAACGTCTTCTCCGAACAGAGATTCGGGGTCGACTTCTGGCAGCGCGTCCTCGTCGATGTTGCCGTCGGCAAGGGAGCGCGGGCGGATGTCGAGCTCCGGAGGCGGCGACGAGTCAAGGAGATTGCGTATGGCCGGAGAAATGGGATGAATCTCGGCTACCGGCGGCGGAGCGATGTCGAAGACGTCCGGCGCCGGGGATTGAGGGTGGGCTTCGGCGTCGGGGACCCAGGGCGGGACTTTGTCGAGGTTGTTGACGGCGAGAGACTCGGGATTAACCACAGCGTCCGCAGGCGGCGGGGCTTCCTCGACGTTGACGGCGGGAGGCTCCGGCTTGACGGCGGCGTCCACAAAGGACGGCGGGGCTTCCTCGACGGGGTTGTCGCACGGTTGGGGCTGAAGGTCCTCCTCCGCGGATTCGGGAATGCCTTCCCAGCAGGGGTTTTCGCTTTCGGCCTCTGCGAGTCGCTTCCAGGCCCAGACGCCAAGAGCGACGATTGTTGCCAGCGCGAGCAATTTACGCATGTTGTCCACCTCCATGTGCTCTATGAGATTGTCGGCAGGCTGCGCGAGTTTTGGAGGCTCAGCAGTTGCTGAAATCAACCGGGAAGTCGGAGGGCCGAGACTTTGGCTGGTGCTGGCGCATTAGACGGCGTCCCCCTCCTTCTTGCGCGAGCGGCTCCTCCGAGAGGGTCATGCAGGCGCTTGCCAGCCTCTGGCTTGTCGCCCAAAAGTAGTGACATTCCCTGATTGACGGATTAGCACGGCTGTTCTATTATGCGTTCCATCCCTCCTGCTGAGAACCTCCGAGGGACCAACAACAGACCAATGAGGGTCTCCTAGCTACTCCACCTTCACGGACGGACTTTCATGGCGGACGCGCTCGTCCTGCTGCAGCAGCTTGCCACCATTTTCTGCGCCGGCTTCAACGCGGCCTACTTCTCGAAGCGGTGGGCGGCGCGGGAGGCGCGGGCGTCGCACCGAGTCGGCAGCGCGGCGCTGGCGGTGCTGAACGGCGCCGTCGCGGTGGAGAGCGCGTTCTCGCTGGCGCTGTACTGGACGTACCGCTGGCAGGGGTCGCTGGAAGGCTTCTTCTGGCCGCCGGCCTGGCTGTCGGCGCGACTGGCGCTGCTGGCGGGCACGGCGTTCATCACGGCGCTGATCCTGCGAGAGCGCGCCTGGCGACGGAAGCAATGACGCCGAGGCTGGAAAGCCTCGGCTACATGGAGTGTTGGAATGTCCAGATTGGCGATTGCGGTTGAGAGGCGGGAGTGGAACGTGGTGGCGCTGTACCTGCTGCTGGGCCTGGCGGAGGTGACGGCGAAGCTGCCACCGGACGCGCTCACCGGGCTGCTCGAGGTGCTGGAAGGGACGCCGCGTGACAGCCGCTAAGGAGAAGCGGTGCCGTCGCAAGCGTCCTCGCCGGGGAGAGGCCAGCAGGTTCTACGACCCGATCCTGGCCGAGGGCGATCAGCTCGCGCTGGCGGTAGCGGCCGAGGTGGAGGGGCTCGACCAGGAGATCGCGGTGCTGCGGCTCCGGCTGCGGATGGCTCTGGACGAGCACCCGGAGAATATGCCGCTGATGCTGAAGGGAGTCGACATGCTGGTGAAGGCGGTGTCCGCCCGTCACCGGCTGTCGAAGAACGCGAAGGCCGAGCTTTCGGAGAACATCCGGGGAACGCTGGAGGAGCTCGGCCGGCTGATGAGCCCGGAGGAAGAAAGTGACGCGGATGGAAGCGCAGGTTAGCGACGAAGCGAGGCCGCAGAGACGGACGGTCCGCCGGAGCGCGTCTCGCAGCGCCGCCTTCCACGCCGTCGTCGAGGAGCGGCTGCGCAACCTGGAAAAGCAGCTCGACGAGGTAAAGGGGCGCGTGAACGGCCTGATCTTCCTGATCATCGGTGTCGTCGTCACGCAGGTCGTGCTGGGGCTGGTGCGCTGATGGTCGCAATCGCCGAAGCACGGCCGCTGGAAAGCCACCGGCTGCGGCCCTACCAAGTCGAGGTGGCGCGCGCGGTGCTGGACAGCGTCTTCAATCGCCGCGGCCTGACGATAACGGTCGAGATGGCGCGGCAGGCCGGCAAGAACGAGCTCTCGGCGCAGCTGGAGGCGTTCCTGCTGGTCGCGAACATGCTGCGCGACGTGGAGTCGGTGAAGTGCGCGCCGACGTTCGAGCCGCAGTGCCGCATAAGCATGCGACGCCTCTGGACCCGCTTGGGCGAGTTCGGCCTGGCGGCGATATCGACACGGCAGCAGGGGCGGGCGATAAGCGTCGGGCGGGCGCGGCAGGTGTTTCTGTCGGCGGAGCCGGAGAGCAACGTCGTCGGGCACACGGCGCAACTGCTGCTGGAGGTCGACGAGGCGCAGGACATCGACGCCGAGAAGTTCGACAAGGAGTTCCGGCCGATGGCGTCGTCCAGCGGCGCCACGACCGTCCTCTACGGCACGGCCTGGGACGACCGGACGCTGCTGGAGCGCACCAAGCAGGCGAACCTGGAAGCGGAGCGCCGCGACGGCATCCGCCGCCACTTCGAGTACGACTGGCAGCGCGTGGCGCAGCACAACGCCGCTTACGGCCGCTTCGTCGAAGCGGAGCGGCAGCGCCTGGGCGAGAACCACCCTCTTTTCCTGACGCAGTACTGCCTGCAGCCGCTGCACGGCGGCGGGCGCCTCTTCGACGGGCAGCAGCGGGCGCAGCTCCAGGGCGCGCACGCCCGCCAATCGACGCCGGTGGCCGGGGAGACGTACGTCGCCGGGCTGGACGTCGCGGGCGCATCGCTCGACGCGCTGGCACCGTCGTCGCCACGGCGCGACGCCACGGTCCTTACGATAGCGCGCGTCTCGCATCCGTCGCGCGTCGCGCTCGTGCGGGAGCCGGCGGTCGAGATCGTCGACCAGTACGCCTGGACGGACGAGCCGCACGATTCGCTGCTCGCGCGTCTGGTCGACGTGCTGGGACGGGTGTGGCACGTCCGGCGGGTCGCGGTGGACGCCACGGGCCTGGGCGAGACGCTGGCGCGGCTGCTGGCGGCGTCGCTGGGCGAGACATCCGTCAAGCCGTTCCGCTTCACGGCGGAGAGCAAGTCGCGGCTGGGCTACGCGCTGCTGGCGGCGGTGAATGGCGGACGCCTTCGCATGTACGCGGGCGACGGCTCGGACGAGTACGCGGAGTTCTGGCGGCAGGCGGAGGCGGCGCGCGTGGCGTATCGGGCGAATCAGACGCTGAACTTCTCCGTCGACCCGGCGGACGGGCATGACGACTACCTGGTGAGCGCGGCGCTCGTCGTCGAGGCGGCGGCGGACAGCAGACCGCGGACGGCGATCGGGCGGCTGCGAGAGGACAGGCGATGACGGCGGTCGGCGAGGCGGGAGAGATTCGAAACGAGGCGCTATCGGTCATGGACGACGCTTTGCCGGAGAACGTGCGTTATCGCGACGAGGGCTGCGACCTGTCGCCGTCGTGCCTGAACTGCCGCCTGCCGCTCTGTCGCTACGACCTGCCGAGCAGCACGACGCGTCGGCTGCGGACGGCGCCGCGGGACGAGGAGATCGTGCGGCTGCGGCGTCGCGAGCGGCTGCCCATCGAGGTGCTGGCGCGGCGGTTCGACGTGTCGCGACGGACGGTGTTTCGGATACTTAGGCGTTGCGGATGACAGCGAGTCGACGACGCCGAGACTGGAAAGCCTCGGCTACGCGGTTTTGGGAAGGAGCATGAGATGACAGGCCTTACGATTCCCCAGCAGCTTGCGCGGATGGACCAGGCGCGGCTGCGCGCCTACGGCGACAACCTGGCGTTCTACCAGGGCGAGCAGTGGCCCGACGACTACCGTCGCAACCGGCGCGAGCGGCGGCTGGTGTTCAACTACGCGAAGGCGCTGATCGAGAAGACGGCGTCGTACATGATGTCGGGGCTGAACTTCGCGGTGGACGCCGTCGACGAGTCGGCGGAGGCGCAGGCGACGGCGCGGCGCTCGGAGAAGGCGCTGCGGGACGTGTACGAGGCGAACCAGCTCGCGCAGGTGGACCTGGAGACGGAGCTCGACGCGTCGGTCCTGGGCGACGGCGTGTTCAAGGTGACGTGGGACACGGCGGAGCGGCGGGTGCGCGTGTCGACGCCGGACGTGCAGGGGACCTTCTGCTGGTGGCTGGGCGACGACACGTCGCGGGTGTGGCGGGTCGCGAGCCGCTACATGCTGCTGCCGGAAGAGGTCGAAATGCTGTATGGCGTCACGCCGGCCAAGGCCAGGGCCAACGGCTCGGAGGTCGTCGAGGTGTGGACGGAGCAGGAGTTCGAGCTGTGGGTGGACAACGTCCTCATCGAGCAGAAGGCGAACCCGTACGGTTTCATCCCCTTCGTCGTCTTCCCGAACCTGCGGGAGCCGAAGCAATTCTGGGGCGTGTCGGACGTGCCGCCGATACGGGAGTCGGTGCGGGAGCTGAACCGGGCGCTTTCGCAGCTATCGATGATCCTGGAGCTTTCGGGCAACCCGATAGCGGTGCTGGAGAACGTGGGCGAGTCGCAGGACATCGCGGTGCAGCCGGGCGCGGTGTGGGAGCTGCCGGAGCGGGCGCGGGCGTACCTGCTGGACCTGCTGCAGGGCGGCGGCGTGAAGCTGCACGCGGACTACGTGGAGCTGGTGTACCGGACGCTGCACGACCTGGGGGAGTCGCCGCGGACGGCGTTCGGCGAGAACACGCAGGGGCTATCGGGCGTGGCGCTGAACGTGGAGATGGACCCGCTGCTGAAGAAGGTGCAGCGCAAGCGGCTGATCCGGAGCAACGCCTATACGAAGCGCTGCGAGATGATACTGCGACTGCTGGAGCAGTTCACGAGCGTGTCCTACGCGCCGTATCGAGCGCGGGTGATCTGGGGGTCGGTGCTGCCGGAGGACCGGAGCCGGCTGGTCGACGACGAAGTGAAGCTGGTGCAGGCGGGCATCCACTCGCGGCGTCGCGCGGCGAACGAGGTGGGCGTGGAGGATCCGGAGGAGGAGCTGCGGCTGGTGCAGGAAGAGGCTACTCAACCGCGTCCCGCTGCAGGTTCAGCATTAGCAGGCGCCTGAGTTCGGTGCCGGACAGCTCTACTCGGTGCGACGCTATTTCGCGTACTTGCTCGCGCCTGACCAGTCGATCAGGACGACAGGCTCATCTCCGACGACCCAGCCATCGTGTCCCGGTGGAAGGAACGACACTTCACCCGGGCCAGCCTCGAACTCGGAGCCATCCATCATGAGGACGTGCAGGCGTCCGGAAACGTGGTACTGGAAGTGGGGCGCCTCGCACCATTCGGTCCCGGCGATGGGCTTCACGTCCTTGGACCACCGCCAGCCCGGTTGCAACGTGAGACGCCCGACGGTGCCGCCAGCGATGTTGACCAGCTCCACCCTTCCGTTGTCGAAGGTCCTCGTCTCGTCGGGTGACTTCAGGTCTTTGTGCTCGTACCGTACGGTAGTAACCATCTTGAGTTCCTCTTTCTGTGGCTCACAAACTCAGTCCCTGTCCGGCCACCCTTCAGCGTAGCGCCGGCCGGGTGCGAACGGTGTGAGTTTTGTCGTCGCGGCGTGAACGTTGGGTGAAGGTGTGGGGCTCAGACGCGGGCGGGGGCGGAGGTGGGCGCGGAGGACCCGGAGGAGGAGCTGCGCCTGTGCGGGGAGGAACGGGGAATGTTTACGGAGGGACAGGTCGACCAGAAAGGCGCGAATCTCACGACGAGTTGACGAATCATGCTTCAGAAGCGAAAACCTAGCGCCCGTAGGACCGCGAAGGGATCCGCCGTCTGCACGCCGAATTGACTGGCTACATCTGGAATCTTCGGCTTGTTGCTGGTCGGAGCGGGTTTCTCGAGAGTGACTACAACTCCGCCGTGCGCGACGGCTTGGGCGATGAGCCAGGCGTCGGCACCACCCAGGAAGGGAGCGCTAAACTCGGCCCGAAAGTTGGCCGCAACGTAGTCACCGATTCGACCATATTTTTCCTGCACCTGCTCGTCTGGCTCCCAGAAGAACCCGTTGGCATGCTGTTGGGCGGCCCAGGCCTTCAACTCATCTTCTTTCTTCTGAAGTTCATCGTAAACGGCCCGACAGCTTGCGACGATGTCCTCCGCACCCTTTTGTTCTAGAAACTGCCAGAAGCGCTCGGCAAAATCGAAGGGGTAGTATTCATTCTTGGCCCGAATCAGTACGTTGGCGTCTAGCCAATAACTAGGCACCGCCAACCCCAATTCCGATTAGCCTGTCATACAGGGCTGGAACGCTGGCCATACTGACGTTCAGGAGGGTTGCAGCGTCTCTGTAGGACACGCGATCACTGATCGCGGCAGCAAGTAGAGAAAGGGTGAAAGTCTTGCTGTTTCGGACTGGTATATTGAGATAGTAGTTTCCGCCCTCCCCGCCACCCTTCCGAATCGCTAGCGGATCATAGTGCTGTCCGTAATCGCCTTGGTCAATTATGCCGCTCTCAAGGGCGCGACGTAGGATCACCAACGCGCTCACTCGATATTGGCGAGCAAGACGATCAAGGTTGGTGTCAATGTCTTCCTCCGAAGACCAACGATCCATGAATCCCTGGATGGGCACCAGCACCTCTGCCGCAACTCGATCACAGAACCGGTCAATGGGGCTGGATTGTTGCCCTGCACGAATCTTGTAATCAGGGTTGGAAACTCCGCTTCGCCCGATCCAGATGTGGGCGAGTTCGTGGGCTAGCGTGAATATCTGAGCCGATTTGCTATCCTGGGCGTTGATGAAGACGATCGGCGCAAAGGAGTCGCTCAACGCGAATCCGCGGAATTCCTGGACGTCCAGGGGGCGGCGGGTATTGTTGCCCACGACACCGCTTCGGAGCACGAGAACGCCCGCACCCTCCGCGTTTCGGGCCAACAGCGTAAGAAAGTCTTCCCAGTTACGGGCCGCGTGGCGCAGGTCATCGTTGACAGCCAACGTTACGCGCATGCTTTCAGCGACCTGATCTACTCCGCCCTCGACAGAGTAACGGCCAACAAAATGCACGGGCTCGGCCCCGTCAGCCATCCGATACTGACGATACCAGTCCTGTTTTCTAAGCGCGTCTTGGGTGACCTCTATCAACTCGGGGCTGGGGTCGCTTATTGGGCGGTTGGCTATGGTGCGGAGATCGGGGAGCGGTATCTCCTCATTCGGCGGGGAGGAAAGGAATAGGTAGCCAAAGGGAACGCGGAGGCGCTGAGCCATCTCTTCGGCCTGACGGAAGGTAGGTCTGGCATCGCCGCCTTCCCATGCCACAACCTTGTCGGCCTTCACGCCGAGCCCACTTGCAACCTGCTCCACGGTCATTTTGGCGCGTTCCCGCGCCCACGTAATTACCTTTGCGGTGACGTAAGCTTCAGTCATGATTAGGCGTGCCCATTATATCCGAGGGTCTAGACCTTGGATACCCTCTCTGCAACAAGGGGCAGGGGCATAAGCTCTTCCTTTCGCTGGCCCGCCCGTCTCGGTCGGGTGGCGGGCCTTTCGGACGGTCAATTACACAAACCGCACACTAGCAGATTCGCAAAGCGCGGCCTTTTTCAAAACAAATACAATCAAGCGGCTCAGCCGCGCATAAAGCTGAGCAGCGGCTTTATCAACCGCTGCTCATGGAAGAAGATCAACGTCGTTCTTGTTCTGCAGCCGGTATCTTCTTCTCCTATCCGCTTTCAGTCGCGGCCCCTGGCGGCGTAATTACCGCCAGAGCCGTCCGCTACCCCATGAACCCAGCGTCGCCAGAGACCGCACTACCCAAATCGCCAGGACCGCGCCGATCGCGAAGAGCACCATGGCAATCACAACCGCCGGCTCGAAGATTCCGCCGCCCACAATCGTGTGCACAGGAATTACGTCGTTGAACGGCCTGATCAGCCCGCCGCTGATGTGGTAGAAGAACTTGACTACCCAGTTCGTGTTCTCGGCGCTGAGCAGCTTGAAGGCCAATCTCAGCCCCAGTATGCCTTCCGCCAGGACCAGAACGCTGGCGACCAGCCAGGTGAACGCATTAACCACCAGCTGGCTGATCGACAATGGCTCCATCACCGTCTCTTCGGTCGGCATGGCCCGCCGGACGGGCTGGCCCTCGCGACGAGGAATCGCGCGAACGTTCGTTCCCTGCGCTGCCTCGTCATCCATAGGCCCTTCTTCCGCGGGCCTTCGATTTGAGGAGGTCCTCTCCTGCATTGCCGTGTTTTGCCTTCTTCTCAACATTTCCTCCATCTCCTCTCCGCCACCATTGTTCACTTTACACATTATGTGTGCACGGCTCATGAGAAACCGGCGGCGGCCTGTGCGGGAATCGTGATGGCGCACACGAACGGCGGCGACCGGCCGTCCCGCGCGGCGAAGGGTATCGGGCGGCGACGTCAGACGGCGGCGCGTCGACCGGCGAGGATGCGCCTCGCGGCGTCGAAGAGGGCGACGACGCCGGCGGCGGCCAGGAAGGCGAAGGCGGGAAGCATCGGATAGTGGAAGCGCGGGTCGGTGAAGAAGGGCAGCTCGCCCAGGGTGAAGACGGCGACGGCGAGGATAGGCAGCAGCAGCGCCCGCCAGCGGCGTCGCCAGAGGAAGAGGCCGATGCCGGAAAGGGCGATGGCGGCGAAGTAGTAGACGTTGGCCACGTCGGCGATGCGGTCGGCGTGAGGGATGGTTTCGCCGGCCTGATGGTTGGGGATGCCGCGCAACGCTTCTTCGTCGTCCTCGAACAGTCCGCGTATCTTCGAGCCGGTGAGCTGCATTTCGCGAATAGGGTGGCTGAACATGAACTTCAGCCCTTCGCGGAGGAGCGCGTTGTTGACGGCGACCTCCCGGTCTTCGGGCGCGAGGTCCTGGTAGCGGGTCCGCGCCCAGTCGCCGGCGCCGAAGACCATGTGGCCGGTGGCGCCGTCGAAGTTGCCGACGTAGAGGTTGCCGCCGATGTTCGTGCTGATGAGGACGAAGTGATGCATTTCAACGTAATTGCGTATCGTCCAGGGCGTCAGGACGGCGAGCGCAGCGACGGCGCTGAGGGCCGTCCAGCGGGCGGCCCGTCGCCAGCCGCCGGCTTCGAGCCACCAGTAGAGGGCGGCCAGGGCCAGAAGGTAGAGGCCCTGTCCTCGCACGAGGGCGGCGGCGCCCACGATGACGCCCAGCATAAGAAGGAGCCAGACAGCGCGCCTCCCGTGGGACCGAGCCGCGAGGGCGACGAGCAGGAGGGCGGCGACGACGAGGAACGTGAAGGTGACCTCGGAGAGCACCATCGATGAGAAGAAGACGTGGCCGGGGAAGAGCGCCAGCGCCAGCCCGGCAACGAGCGCGGTCCGGAAGTCGACGAGGAGACGCGCCAGGTAGTAGAGCGCAACGCAGGTGAAGGAACCGAGGGCGATGTTCGCACCCCAGGCTATCGACACGTGCGGGTGAAAGACCTTGAAGAGGGCGGCGAGGAAGAAGGTGTAGCCCGGCGGCCAGGAGGCGGTCGCGGCCTTCACCAGGGATAACGGCTGCAGGTAGCCGTCCTTAAACAGCTGGGTCGCGGAGGTGTAGTAGAAGACGGTGTCGTTGAAGACCCGGCCATCCATGGGGTTGGACGGCGCGAAGGCGACCCAGGCGCTGCGGGCCGCCAGGGCGACGGCAAGGATGGCCGCCGGCGCCAGCAAGTCCGCGGGGAACCTGGTCTTTTGGGCTGAACCTGTCGGCTGGGAGTCGATGGCCGACAGGGCGTCGTCCTGGGTGGGCATCGTTGAACAATGATAGCGCATCGGCGCTTTCCTTTCGACTGTGACATGAGGACGTTGACGAGGCAGAACACATATTCTATTCTCAGCGGCGTCGCAATCGAAAAGAAGGCGGAGGTGCCGGATGGACGAGGACGAGATCGCTGAGCTGCGGGAGCAACTTGTCGAAGCGCGGTCGGAGAATGAACGGCTGCAGGTAACCGCGGCGGACAGCCAGGCGCGGGCGGCGCACCTGGAGGAGCTGAACCGGCAACTGCGCGAGCAGACGCAGGCCGTTCAGGGCGAGCTGTCGTCGGCGCGCAATGAGATCGAGGAGTCGAACGACCGCTTGACGGCATTTCAGCAAGAGATGACGGCGAAGCAGGACGAAAACGATTCACTTCAAGCCCGCCTCCAGGCAGCCGCCGGGAAGTACCGCGAGGCGCTCCTGGCGGCTGCCCCTGAGTTGCCGGAAGAGTTGGTTTCGGGCGACTCGATTGAGGAGGTGGAGGAGGCGATGGAGCGGGCGCGAGAGACGGTGCGGCAGGTGCGCGAGCGGCTGGAGACGCGGGCGCAGGTGGGGCGGGTGCCGACGGGCTCGCCGGCCCGCGGGGCGCCGGACTATTCGGGGCTGAGCCCGGTCGAGAAGATACGTCTCGGCCTGAGCCAGAAGCGACCGTAGGCGAGGCTGAAGCGGCGGGCAAGAATTTCGTCAGGGAGGAATAATCTTCCCCATTCAAGTAGAGGAGGACAAGGAGAGTGGCGCTAACTCTGGTTGAAGCATCGAAACTGTCGAACAACGTCCTGCTGACGGGCGTCATAGAGACGATCATCAAGGACAGCCCGATACTGCAATCGCTGCCGTTCATCGAGATCGTCGGAAACGGGCTGACGTACAACCGCGAGAACACGGCGGCGAGCGCGGCCTTCTACAACATCGGCGACACGTGGGTGGAGAGCACGCCGACGTTCACGCAGATAACGGCGGTGCTCAAGATCGTCGGCGGCGACGCGGACGTCGACAACTTCCTGCTGGCGACGCGCAGCAACCTGCAGGATCTGGAGGCGGCGGTCGTCCACCTCAAGGCAAAGGCGGTGCAGCAGAAGTTCGAGGACACTTTCATCAACGGCGACTCAAGCGTCGATACGAACTCATTCGACGGCATCGACAAGGTCTGCGACGCCGGCCAGATCTCGACGATGGGCGCGAACGGCGGGACCCTCACGCTGGCGAAGCTGGACGAGATGGTCGACCTCATCAAGGGCGGCAAGCCGGATCTCCTGATAATGAGTAAGCGGACGCGACGGACGCTGAACAACCTGGCGCGGACGTCGGGGTGCTTCCTGGAGGCCGACCAGAACGCGTTCGGGCAGATGATCCAGTACTACGACGGAATCCCCGTCGGCCTGTCCGACTACATCTCCGACGCGAAGACGGTGGGCACCAGCAGCGACTGCTCGACGGTGTACGCGCTGCGACTGGGCGAAGGCGCGGTCGCGGGGCTGACGTCGCCGGGTGGGCTGCAGGTCGAGCGCGTCGGCAGCCTGGAGACGAAGGACGCGACGCGGACGCGGGTGAAGTGGTACGTTTCGCTGGCGCTGTTCAACACGTTGAAGCTCTCGAAGCTGATCGGCGTGCGACAGTAGCCGGCCAAGGGCTTCCCGGCAGGAAAGCGGAGGGTCGATTCCCTCCGCTTTCTCTTGTGGCGCGCGAGCGGTCCTCGCAGCTCTGGTAAGGGGCAGGCGGGACCGGCGCAGAGTGACATTCTCGTGTTGACTACCTAGCACATATATTCTATTCTGCCTTCGCTTTCGAAGAGGGCAACGAAGAAAGGTGACAGACCGATGGCGGACGTTCGCATAGACACGCGAGGGGTGCCCAAAGGCCCCGTCTACGAAGAAGCGCCGACGCTGCTGCATCGGCAGGCGTTGACGGCGGTGGACAGCAGCGACCCAACGTCGGCGGCGGCCGGCGTGAACTGCACGGGCTACCGCCGCGTTCGCTTTGATATCGACACGAGCGGCAGCAGCGGGCTGACGGAGCTCAAAGTGCAGATCTTGAACTGGAACGCGACCGCGGGGAAGTACTTTCGCGGCGCGGACCATGATTTCAGCCAGCAGGACCTGGCGCAGAACCCGCAGCCGGCCCTCGAGGCGGAAGTGCGGGGCGCGACGGTGTTCCTGAAGGTCGTTTCGGCGACGGCGACGAGCCTGCTGCTGAACGTCTACGCGACGCCGAGCTAACGCAGTCGACAAGGAGACGGCGGTGGAGATCACCCTGAAGAGCAAGGACATTCGCCTCGACCAGTTGACGGCGGAGATACAGGCGCTGCCCGGGATGTCGGACATCGCGGGTCTAAGCGCCTGCGGGCCGTCGCCGGAGGGCGAGACGACGCTGACGCTGCACTGCGATGAAAAGGCGCTGACGCCGGAGCTGCAGAAATCGGTGATAGACGCCGTTGAGCGCCATTCGCCGGACCCGCAGTGGGGCGCGTCGAAAGAAGAGGCGGCGCTGGCGCAGCTTGCGGCGACGAAACAGGGCGCCATGGGGCTGCCCGAGCTGGAAACGGCGGTGCGGGCGCTTGCGGCGCTGGTGGTCGCGAAGCCGGGAGACGTGGCAACGAGCGAGGGGAACGAGAAGCGATGAACCTTTCAGCAATGAGAAGCCTGATGCGCCGCGATCTGAACGACGAGGACTCCGGCAGCTATCGCTGGTCGGACGACGAGCTCAACCGGCACATCGACCGCGCGGTGCGGGAGGCGAGCCTGGCGTCGCCGCTGGAGGCGAAGGCGACCGTGAACACGACGGCGGGGAGCCGCGACCTGTCGCTCAGTTCGCTGGCGGACCGGCTGGTCGTGGAGGCGGTGGAGTACCCGACGGGGCTGTACCCGCCGGCCTACGTTCCTTTCAGCATCTGGGGCGACACGCTGACGCTGCTCGTCGACTCGCCGCCGGTCTCGACGCTGGACGTCAACGTCTATTACGGCAAGCTTCACAATCTCGATGAGAACGGCTCGACGCTGCCGGCGTCGCTCGAAGACGTAGTGGCGACGGGCGCGGAGGGCTACGCAGCGCTGGAGTGGGCGAGCTTCGCGACAAACCGGGTGAACGCGGGCGGGCCGGATACCTGGCGCGACTACCTGGTCTGGGGCGAGCAGCGTCTGGCCTCTTTCACGGCCGCGCTTGCCCGCCAGGGGCGTCGAAGCGCGGTGCGCGCTCGACGACTCTACACACCGGCCGAGCCCGCTGCCGACCGGTCCGACAATCTTCAGTACTAGACGATCGACATGCGAAATCTCAACAGCCTCCTGCTGGCGGCTCAGAAGAGCCAGAGCGCCGTGCCGTACGTTCAAGTGCGATTGCGCGCGCAGGTAGGCGGCGTGGCGCGGTTGAGCTGGGAGCGGCTGTACAGCGGCACGGAGGCCGATTGCTTCCACGCCGTCACTATGCCCGGCGACGGCAGTCTCCTTCGCGCCCGCGTGGACCCCTCTACAGCTCACGTGCTGGTCCAGCGCGTCGCATCGCCGGGACCGGGCTCCAACTTCGCGACGTGGTCATCCCTTGCGAGCGTTTCGCCGAATGCGCCGATCGCGCTGGCGAGCAACGGCTCCCAGGCGCTGCTCTTCTTCGTCGACACGAACGGCACGACGCTGAAACTGGCGGCGAGCAGCGATTACGGGCAATCGTTTGCCAGCCCGACGACGCTTCTGACAGCGTCCGGGACGGTGAGTGCGCTGGCGGCGGAGCTGAAGCCGGACGGCACGGCCGTCGTCATCTTCGCGGTCGCGGGCGTCGTCTACCGGATCAGGCGCAGCGGCGGCTCGTGGGGCACGGCGGCCGCCTGGAGCAACAGCGTCGCCAGCGTAAGCGGCCTGGCCTGCTATTACGATTTCGATTTCGACGTGATCGTCACGGGCACGGATTCGAGCGGCTCAGTGAAGGTCTGGACGGCGGTCTACGGCGATGGCTTCGGGCAATCGCTGGACACGTGGTCGCCGCTGACGGAGGTGGCGCGGGCGGACGCCGGTTCCAATGTGACATTCAGTGCCCCGTCGCTTACGCGAGCAGACCTGCTGCGTCTCTTCTTCGTCGAGAAGTACACGGGGAGCCAAGCGTACGCCAGGCCGACGTGGAGCCACACCTCGGTGTTTGGTGATTTCAGCGCGAACTCGTGGCGCGAGTCGGTGCCGTTCGAGACGGCCGGGGAATACGGGATGGCGATCACGTGCGGCGGGGGCTGCGTCTGGCTATCGTCGGCGGCGGGCGTCTGGCAGGCGGCGCTGGACGGATCGATGCTGGACGTGAGCGACGACGTTCTGGAAATCGTCTCGGACGTCGGGCCGTTTGACGGACGCGTTCGCATCGTCCTCCGGAATGACGACGGCCGCTATTCGGACCTCACGTCGGGCGGGAATGACCTGATTGGCCTTTCGGCGCAGGTTGACGTCAGCCCAGGCTTCACGACAAGCGCGGGAATCGAGGTGTCGGTTGGGCAGCGCTACTGGCTGGAAGGCTGGGAGTACGAATGGGGCAGCGGAAGCTCGACTTTCACGCTGTTGGCTCGGGACGGCTGGTGGCTTCTGCGTCATTGGCGGGCACGCCGGCAATACGCGTGGAACGCCGGCGACGCGAACGTCTTTCAGCTCCTAAGCTTCGTGTTCGCGCGAGCGGGCCTTGAGTCGGGCTGCTTGAGCGCGAGCCCGGCGCTGACGTTGCTCAAGCCTTCGTTCGCGATACAGCCGAGCGAAGACGGGCTGACGGCGGTGCAGCGGCTGCTGCGAATGGTGCCGGACGTCGTCTGCATGACGGGCGAGACGGCGCTGATCCTCAATCCGCTGCCGGGGGACGCGTCGACTTACTCCTACGGTAGCGACCATTCGATCCTAAGCGGCCGCTATGGCCTGCCCGATCGGGCCGTGAACCGGGTGCAGGTATTTGGTCAGGGGGTCGTTGTCGACGAGTTCGACTGGCCGAGCGTGGACGCGTTGTACGACCGTCTGCTACAGGTGCAGGACGTGAACCTGACGACGGTCCCGGATGCGGAGGCGCGAGCGGAGGCGTTGCTGCGGCAGGCGACGATGGCCTCGCTCTCGGACGAGATCGTGGTGCCGCCAAACTGCGGCCAGGAGCTCTACGACGTGGTGACGGTGACGGATGCGCGCGCCGGTCTGAATGCGGTGGCTCGTCGGGTGAGCGGGCTGGGCCTTCGCTACGTCCGCGGCGGTACGAAGCCCGTGTGCGAGATGCGATTGCGCCTGGGCGCGGTCTAGGAGGACTCATCGATGGTCGTGCGCAAGGGCGAGGTCAAGGCTTTCGATCCGGTCAGCTACACGGCGACGGTGCGGCTGACGGAAAGCCTGTCGGTGTGGCTGGCGGGCATTCCGGTGGCGCGGAACGTGGCGGCGTCGGAGATGCAGGCGGGCCGGAGTTGCGCGGTGATATTCTTCGACGACGGAAATCCAAGGGATGCGGTACTGGTGGCAGTCTATAGTTAGGGGGAAAAGAATGATCGAGCCAATTGTGGCGATTACGGCGCTGGCGTTTCTTTCCGAGAGCCTGACGGAGTACCTGTTCGCGGCGCCGCTTTCGGCGGTCAAGCTGCCGGCGAGCCTGACTCGCTACGTCGCGGTAGCGGTCGGCGTGCTGCTGGCCTGGACGTACAACGTCGACATGACGCGCGAGGTGCTGGGGTTGACGCCACGACCGGCGGCACTCGGCATCGTGCTAAGCGGCATTGTGATGGGCCGGGGCGCGAGCTACGTGCACGATTTCTATCAGAGCTATCTACGCCCGGGCGATGACAAGGGAGCGACGACCAGTGGCACGTGATTCGCAGCGCCCGCCTCGCTCGTCAAAGGCCCGGCCTCCCTCAGGCGGAGCCATACCGTCGTTGCGAAAGCAGTCGATACCGAGGAACGATTCGCTGCGGGGACCGGTGATCCTCGGCGGCGCGGCCGCGGTGCCATCGGTGTGGGAGGACTGAGACGCGGGATCGCAGCAACGTCCAGACGGGCTTCGGGGTGAGTTTCGTTCGATGCGGGCGGTTCGGCAACCCGAACCGCCCGGCCGGCAAAGGCCGCCCCTCCATCAGCGCTCGACGTCGATTCTCCTCGAGCGGCCGGGGCCGGCGCAACCGCCTCCGTTAATCCCAATCGCTCCACTCGAAGCACTTCCGTCGAAGCGACACGGCATCACACGCCCGCCTCTCGACCTCTCGCACCACGCTGATCTCGCCGCTCGACGCCGCCTTTCCCCTTGCCGAGCCACCGCCGCTGCGCTATACTTCCGACAACCAGCGAATCGAAATGTTGAAGTAGGTGATCACTATGAAGCTTTCTTGCCTCCAGGAGAACCTCGCCCACGGACTCGGAATCGTCGGCCGCGCGGTGGCGACGCGCAGCACGCTGCCGATCACCGGTCACGTCCTCATCGCCAGCGACGGCGGCCGCCTCAAGCTCTCGGCCACGAACCTGGAGATCGCCCTCACCTGCTGGATCGGGGCGCAGATCGAGGAGGAAGGCGCGATAACGATCCCGGCCCGCTTGCTGACGGACTTCGTGAACTCGCTGCCGCCGGAACGCATCGACATGACGCTGCCGGCGCGCTCCCGCCAGTTGCGCCTGGTCTGCGCGCGGAACGAGGCGACTATCGGCGGCATGGACGCCGACGATTTTCCGCCGATCCCGCGCGTCGAAGGCGGCGAAGGGCTGTCGCTTGACCCGAAGGCGCTGCGCACAGCGATAACGCAGGTCGTCTTCGCCGCCGCGACGGATGATTCGCGACCGGTTCTGACCGGCATCCACACGCTGATGGAGGGCCCGGAGCTGACGCTGGCCGCCGCCGACGGCTTCCGCCTCTCGGTGCATCGCCTGCCGCTGGCCGAGCCCGTCGCCGACCGGACCGAGGTCATTGTGCCGGCGCGCGCCCTCGCCGAGGTCAACCGTCTCCTCGCCGACGAGGAAGAGCCCGTGCAGATGACGCTGAACGCGAACCGGACGCAGGTGCTCTTCCGCCTCAAGAACGTCGAGATGGTGGCGCAGCTAATTCAGGGCACCTTCCCCAACTACAGCCAGCTCATACCGGCCAGCCATACCACACGGGCGACCGTGGGCGTGGCCGACTTCCTGCGGGAGACGCGCATCGCCTCCATCTTCGCGCGCGACGGCAGTGGCATCGTGCGGCTGGTGATGACGCCCGGCGAAGAGCTGACGCCCGGCAAGATGGCGATCTCCGCCCGCGCCGAGGAGATCGGCGACAACCTGGGCGAGATCGACGCGGTGGTCGAGGGCGAAGAGGCGAAGATAGCGTTCAACGGCAAGTACCTGCAGGACGTGCTGGCGGTGCTGGAGGACGGGCAGGTAGCGCTGGAGACGACGAACCCTTCAAGCCCGGGCGTGCTGCGGCCGGTCGGCATGGAGAACTACGTCCACGTGGTCATGCCGATGTTCGTGCAGTGGTGACCACCTGAGCTTCGCGCTCCGAACCATGGACTTCACCTCCATCCTTCAGGGGTTTCAAGCGGTGTCGCTGATTGTAGCAGCGTGGACCGCAGTCTACGGCATCAGCGCTTGGAGAAGAGAGTTTCTTGGCAAGAAGCGGATCGACCTAGCCGAAGAGGTCCTCGTCAGCTTCTACGAAGCCAAGGACGTTCGTAAGGGTTATCCGTAGTCCGTTCGGCGGCGGTGGCGAGGGATCCACCAGACAGGCTGGCGAGGGCGAAACGCCAGAAGAGAAGCAAATACTCGACCGGGCGTACGTGGCGTTCGAACGATACGAAAGGCATCGGGAGCTGTTCAACCGGCTCCGATCGCTGAGATATCGGTTTATGGCCCAGTTCGGGAACGATGCCGCGGGGCCATTTGATGAACTGAACGGAATCGTCCATAACATCTTCGTCTCCGCACGGATGCTCCCATACTGCTGGCGAGACCAAGGGCACCGCGCGTGGAGTAGCCCCGAGGAATTTGAAGGCCACTTGGAGCAGATGCGACGGGAGGAGGCGGTGTTCTGGGAAATATCCAGCCACGATGCCATCAACCGCCGTCTCGATGAAGCCGTTACCCACGTCGAAGCAATTTGTGGCCGCATCATTCGCGAACCACGACGCAGACCCTTCCCGCTTCGCGTGCCCCTCCAGTCGCTCTTCACTAGGGATAGCGACCAAACACGCAGGCAGGAGCCTGGCGGGGGGCCCGCCGAGGATCAAATGTAGCCCGCTGCCTCTCACCGGCCAGCGTCGAACTCCAAACGACGCCTCCCGCAGTTCGCCACCTTGCCTCTCAGTCAATGAAATGCGTGGGGCCGCGCGCGACGATGACGGTATAGCGTCCTGTCGGAGAAGGCTGCGTCCCGCACGGGCGGCGACGAGTCGAGGCGCGCTCAAAGGAGGAATGAGATGCCATACGTCACCGTCGGTGAGGAGAACTCGGCGTCGATTGACATCCACTACGAGGACCACGGCCTGGGAAAGCCGGTCGTGCTCATCCACGGCTTCCCGCTGAGCGGCCGCTCCTGGGAGAAGCAGATTCCACCTCTGCTCCACGCGGGCTACCGGGTCATCACCTACGACCGGCGCGGCTTCGGCTGGTCCAGTCAGCCGGTCTTCGGCTACGACTACGACACCTTCGCGAAAGACCTGCACATGCTTATGACGAAGCTCGACCTGCGCGATGCCACGCTGGTCGGCATGTCGATGGGCGGCGGCGAGGTGGCGCGCTATCTGGGCACCTACGGCTCGGAGCGCGTGAGCAGGGCCGTCATCGTGTCCGGGGTGCCACCGTTCCTGCTGAAGACGCCCGATAACCCAAGCGGCCTCGACCGCAGCGTATTCGACGGGATCGTTCAGGCAATCGGAAAGGACCGGCTGGCATTTCTGTCCGAGTTCTTTGCGAACTTCTACAATGTCGACGAGTTGATGGGAAAGCGCATCAGCGAAGAGGTTCTGCGCGATAGCTGGAACGTAGCCGCTGGCGCCTCTCCAAGCGGCACCATCCAATGCGTGCCGACGTGGTACACTGATTTCCGCGAGGACCTGAGGCGCATCGACGTGCCGACACTGGTCATTCACGGGGATGCCGACCGCATTGTGCCTATCGAGTCGGCGGGATACCGTACACACGAGATGGTCCGCGGAAGCCGCCTGTTAGTCCTGGAAGGGGCGCCCCACGGCCTGCTCTGGACCCACGCCGATGAGGTCAACCGCGCGCTCGTCGACTTCCTGCGCGGGATGGCGGTCGGCCGGCCGCCGAAGGAGATGGCGGCCTGACATAGATCGCCCTTCGAGTATCGCAATATCGTCGGGTGCGCGCCCCTGAATCTGCTGTATAATATGGCCTGATAGGGCTCCCCCGCCTTCGGCCTTCACTTCGCCAGCCGATAAACGATTTGTGGGCCGGTTATCCGCGGCCACGGCCACGGTGATTGAGAGATGAAGCCGAAGAACCCTTCGGGGGCCGATGGCGGACGCAGCGAACGCGTCCCCGGGGACTCCCAAGCGAAGCTTCACCGGCGGGGGACGTCGTTGCCCAACGCTCTGGTGCGCCTGATGGCGGCCATGCTCGGCGCGCCGTCAAAGCCTGCCAAGCGCCCGTCTGCGAAGAAGCCGCCCCAGCCCGAGACCGTTGGGAAGCAAGAAGTGGAAGAGTCGATGCCTGAGAACGTGAAGCCACAAGAGGGGCCGGAAGAGACCTCTCAAGTGGAGGGGACAGCCGGCGGCGAGGAGTCGAAGGAGAGGCCGGCAGCGACTGCGGAGACCACCGAAGCGACGCGTCGCGCCTTGGATAATCTGGCAATGGCGCTATCGGAGGCGGAAGCGGCGATACAGGCCACGCAAGAAGAGCCGCGCGCAGGCGAGGGCGCGGTCAAACCGGAACCGGAGCCAGCCGTCGAAGCGCCGCCAGAAGCGCCTGCGGCCGAGCCACCGCCCCCGCCGCCTCCACCGGTTCCCGACGCGCTGGAAGGGACTCACGAAATGTTGCGCATCCTCGCCGACCACTTCGACCACGCGCTTGACCGGATGGCGGACGAACGCCGGATCGTGATCGACGAACTGCAATCCGTGGTGCGAGCGGCTCGGGACCAATCAGACCGGGCGCTCGACCGGATCGACCAGGACCGGCGCATGCTGGCAGAGCAGGTCGCGGCGCTTTCAGCCGCCTTCGACCGGCTGCAACGGCGCATCGATGACCTTTCCCACTACGTGCTGGCGTCTCGGTCGCCTTCGCCTATCCAGGTCGAGGAGGAGGAGGAGAAGGCGCCGGAGGAGAGCGAGCCAGCGTTCATGCCGGGCGACCAGGGCCTAGTCCTGGTGATATCGTCGGTGCCGGGCTTCCAGGGGCTGATGGAGGTGCAGCGGGCGCTCAGCCGCATACCGGCCATCGAAGGGGCGTCCGTTGAGCGTTACTTCGACGGCGAGGCGCGGATCGTCCTCATGCTGCGGGAGCCGATCACGGCTGAACACCTGCTGGAAACGCTGTCGCAGGCAACGGGGCAGCAACTACAGCTCGAGGAGTCGCGTCCGGAGGCGATGCGGATGCGGGTGCGGTTCCGCAGTTCCTAGCTCCACATCCTAGCGGCGGAGGGCGCGGGCAATCGCCTCGATGTGCTCAGGCGTGCCGCCGCAGCAGACGCCGATGAGCTTGACACCAATTCCCGCGGCCCACTGCGCATAATCCGCCATCCGCTCCGGCGTGCCGTCGTAGACCGTTTCGCCGCCGACGGTGACGGGGATGCCGGCGTTCAGCTTCGCGATCAGCGGCATTTGGGGCGCTGCTTCGACAAACTGCTGAAATAGCGTCTGATAGCCCTCCAGGCCGCGGCCGCAGTTGGCGCCCACCGCGAAGAGCTTCAGCTCGCGCGCCTTCTCAACGAGTTGCGCCGCCGTCACGCCCATCATCGTCCGCAGGCCCGCTTCCGGCTTGCCCGTGTCGAAGGACATGGTCAGCGCCACTGGCAGATCCGACACGCTGCGGGCGCCTTCGACCGCCGCGACCGCCTCGCCCAGGTCGGCCATGGTCTCCACGTGGAAGAAATCGACGCCGCCTTCCGCCAGCGCCGCCGCCTGCTTCGCGAAGGCGTCGCGCAGCTCTTCCGCCGTCACTTCGCCGATGACGAGGAGCTTGCCGCTGGGGCCGATCGTGCCCGCGACAGCAACGTTCGCGCCGGCCGCTTCTCTGGCGATGTTGGCGGCGGCGAAGTTGACCTCCCGGACACGGTCGCCGAGTCCGTACTTCAGCAGGCGAAAGCGAGTGCCGTTGAAGCTGTTCGTCTCGACGACCTCCGCGCCGGCTTCGACGTAGGCGCGATGGCAGGCGGCGACGGTCTCCGGCGCGAGCAAGTTCAGCCACTCGGAGATGTCCGACGCCTCCTTGCCGACCTTCGTGAGCGCCGGCGCGAGGTACGTGCCTTTGGAACCATCGTAGATGGTGGGACGGTCGAGAGAAGGAACGGGCAAATCTACCTCCCTAACGTGAGATCTGCAGGAAAGAGTATACAGCCTCGTCGGCCAGGCTTTCCACGACGAGGTCGGCCGCGGCAAGCTCTTCCCGCCGCCGTCCGGCAGCGAGGGCAATACAACGCATGCCGGCCCGCTTCGCCGCCTCGACGCCGCCGGGCGCATCCTCAATGACAACGCAGCCGGTGGCCGGCGCCGCGAGCCGTTCCGCAGCAAGAAGGTAGCCCTGAGGGTCTGGCTTGCCGCGCTGGACGTCCTCCTCGCAGATGAGCGCGTCGAAGGCGTCGGCGAGGGCGATCGCTTTCAGGACCGTCTCGACGTTCAGCCCGGGCGCGGATGAGACGACCGCCTGCCTGATGCCAGCAGCGCGCAGCCGACGCACCAGATCGACGGCGCCGGGCAGAGGCGCGATCTTGTCTTCAATCGCCGCTCGAAACAGCTCTTCCTTGCGGTTGGCGAGCACCCGGGCCCGCTCCGGCGGCATTTCGCCGAGTACCATGCGCAGGATGTCGTCGTTGCGGAGGCCGAAGGTACGGCGGAACTCCTCTTGGCTGAGGTCTTTGCCCTGGGAGGCGAAGAGCGCGCGCCAGGCTTGAAAATGGAACGGCGCCGTGTCGACGAGGACGCCGTCCATGTCCCAGAGAACCGCTTCGACCACGCGCGCCCTCCTGGCGAAAGCAACCATCGGAATGTAGCACGGCGGGAACGGCTGCGTCGACCGGAGCCCGCGAAGGCCGTCGAGCAGGAAGGACATCATAGATTCGACAAAGCAGCAGACCGGGGACAAGGGGGAGTCATGTTGACTTAAAATGAGACCTAGGGATAACCTCGATTTGCGCCAGTTTGCACAAGCGCCCTCGACTTCAATGGTCTGCGGCAGGAAGCAGCAGGCCTGGGGGGAGGCGCCGGGGCGATCCCGGCTGAGAGACTCGATTCTGCAATAAGAGCCAAAGGAGAGATGCCGCATGACCAGTTCTAATGACAAGACGTACTGGCCAAAGAACCGCTACCTTGAGGTCTACAACAGGTCGATTGAGGACACCGACGGCTTCTGGGGCGACGAGGCCCGCAAGCTGGACTGGTTCAGGACCTGGGACAAGGTGCTGGAGTGGAACGCGCCGTTTTCAAAGTGGTTTGTCGGCGGGGAGCTCAACGCGTCCTACCTCTGCGTCGACCGGCACGCCAAGAGCGATAGGCGCAACAAGGTCGCCTACTACTTCGAGGGCGAGCCCGGCGACACGCGCGCCATCACCTATGCCCAGCTATATGTCGAGGTCAACAAGGCCGCCTCGATGCTCAAGAAGCTGGGCCTCAAGAAGGGCGACAAGATCGGCATCTACCTGCCGATGATCCCTGAGCTGCCCATAATCCAGCTCGCCTGCGCCCGGCTGGGCATCACCTTCACTGCCGTCTTCTCCGGATTCACCGCCCAGGCCGTGGCCGACAGGCTGAACGACCTCGACGCCAAGATCCTCGTAACGGCCGACGGCGGCTGGCGAAGAGGGTCACCCTTCCCACTGAAGAAGGTCGCCGACGAGGCGATGGGCCTGGCTCCGACGGTTAAGAAGCAGATCGTCGTCAGGCGCACCGGCCAGGATGTCGAGATGACCCAGGGGCGCGACCTCTGGTGGCACGACCTCATGAAGGAAGCCGATTCCTATGTGAAGCCGGAGTCGCTTGAGTCCAGCCACCCGCTGTACGTCCTCTACACTTCCGGCACGACCGGCAAGCCGAAGGGCGTTGTACACGGCACCGGCGGCTATATGGTCTACGGCAACTCCACGTTCAAGTGGGTGTTCAACGTGGGTGAGAACGATGTCTACTGGTGCACGGCCGACATCGGCTGGGTGACCGGCCACACTTACATCGTCTTCGCGCCCCTCTGCGCCGGCGCCACGAGCGTCATGTACGAGGGCGCGCCGAACTTCCCGGACCTCGGCCGCTGGTGGGAGATCATCGAGAAGTACGGCGTGAACGTTCTTTACACCTCTCCCACCGCCATCCGCATGTTCAGACAGGCCGGCGAGGAGTGGCTCAATAAGTGCGACCTCAGCAGCCTGAAGCTCCTGGGCTCCGTCGGCGAGCCGATCAACCCGGACACGTGGCTCTGGTACTACGACCACATCGGCAAGGGCCGCTGCCCGATCGTCGACACATGGTGGCAGACTGAGACCGGCGGCATCCTGATCTCGCAGGCGCCGGCCATCGAGATTCCGCCGCTGAAGCCCGGCTCCGCCAGCTTCCCGCTGCCCGGAGTCGCGCCGAAAGTCGTCAACGACCAGGGCGAGCCCGTGCCAGCGGGCGAGCGCGGTCTGCTCATCCTTGAGAAGCCGTGGCCCGGCATGCTGATGACCCTATACAAGGATGACGATCGCTTCAAAGAAGCCTACTGGAACCGCTTTCCCGGCAAATACCTGACCGGCGACTACGCCATCCGGGACGAGGACGGCTACTTCTGGCTGCTCGGTCGCGCCGACGAGGTCATCAAGGTTGCCGGACACCGTCTGGGCACGCTGGAGTTGGAAAACGCTACCATTTCCTACCCGGCCGTCGCTGAGGCCGCGGCTATCGCCAAGCCGGACGAGGTCAAGGGCGAGTCGATAACCATCTTCGCCATCCTCCGCGAAGGCTACAACGCATCGCCTGACATGGAAGCGGCGATCAAGAAGCACATCCGCGACACGATGGGCCCCATCGCCACGCCTGAGAAGGTCGTCCTGGTCAAGAAGCTGCCGAAGACCCGCAGCGGCAAGATCATGCGTCGACTGCTCAAGGCCGTCGCTATGGAAGTGCCGATCGGCGACGCTACTACTTTGGAAGACGGCGCGTCGATCGCCGAGGTGCAGGCCGCTTACGAAGATCTGAAAGGGTCGGCATAGCCTAGCCGCACCGTTCGAAAACCAACAACAAGCGCAGATGAGGGCGGAGGATTCTCCGCCCTCATTCTCTATGCCCGATCAGCGTTTACCCCCAACCCGCGTCGCCGTACCCCCTATCCCTGCCGGCAACTCCGCCTGCGCCTGCGCCCACCCACGCGCGTGGTCGATAAGGAGGTAGATGCATCTATCCGGAGGCTGATGCAGTGTACCTCCGTGGACACCGGGCGATGATTACGGCCGGCGTCGTCGCCGTGTTGGCGGCGATGACCGCCGTTAGCTGGTCGTCGCCGTTCAGCTCCCCGACCAGCGCCCAGGACGCGACGATGACCGTCGACCCCGACGGCGCGCAGGTCCAGGTGGATGACATCGTGGACGTCAACATCGTCATTTCCAACGTCAGCAACCTTTACAGCGCTTCGTTCCACCTCAGCTTCGACCCGTCGATACTCGAGGTCGTCGACGCCGACGGCGACCACCAGGGGACGCAGGTATTTCCGGGCAACTTTCCGGGTCCCTGGAACCAGCCGGGAACCGTCCAGACGAACCTGGCGGACAATGGCGCGGGCACAATCAGCTACGATTTCACGCTCGTGGACGGGGCAACTTCAGTGAGCGGTGGCGGCACGCTGGCGCGAATCCGCTTTCACGCGATCGGCACGGGGACGACCGGCCTGACTTTTACGTCCGCTGACTTGTGGGGGCCGACACCGGGCGTGCCGATACCGGTAACCACATTAGATGGAACGCTGACCGTGGAGGACGCGCCGACGGAGACACCGGTTGATACGGACACGCCGCAGCCAACGGCGACGACGGCGCCCGCCACGGCAACGCATACGCCGGCCGCGACCGCCACTTCGGGGGTCACGAATACGCCGACGGAGACTCGCACGCCGAAGGCAACGGCAACGCCAAAAAATACGGCTACGCCTCGATCAACTCAGACGCCGAAACCGCCCAAGTCAGCACCGGACGCGACGCTGACGCCGGGAGGCGCGGCGGCCGCCGCCGGGGCAACGCCCACCGGCACGCTGCCTCACGCAGGCACGGGGAACATGCCGTCTCAGGTTTGGCGCTGGTTCTTCCTCAGCGGCACGGTGATCCTGGGGCTGGCGACGTGGGCGTTCACATTCCGGTTCTACGCCAGGCAGAAGGAAAGCGAACGCTTCTGGCACAAATAAGACGCGCGCCGAGCCGCGAGCCGAAGAAGGCGGCGGAGGCTGATAAGCGCTAGCGCAGCCGGAACGTTGGTTTCCGGACCATCTCGCCCATAGCGGCGTCGCGCAGTTTCTGGCAGGCGCCTTTCAACTGGTCCAGCTCGCGGGCGCCGAGCTTGGCGAAAAGCTTCTCGCTTGCGGCGTTGGCGACGCCGAAGGCTTCCTGGAACTTCTTGCGGCCCTTGTCCGTGAATTCGACGAGCCTCTTGCGGCGGTCCTTCGGGTCGCCGTGGGTGTTCACCCAGCCCTTGGCCTCGGTGCGATCTACCAATCCGGTCAGGCTGTTCGGCTCTTTCACCATCCAGGAGGCGAGCTCACTGATAGCCAGCGGTCGCCGCTCGTAGGCGAGGAGGGCGAGCAGTTGCAGTTGAGGCAGCGATATGCCGTGGGGAATGATTGACAGCTCCTGCACTTTGAACACCGCGTTGTAAGCCTCATAGAGCGAGTACCAGTTGCCCAGCACCTTTTCTTTGTCCTGAGGCTTTACTTTTACAGCCCGCGTCCTTGTTGCCACTTGTCAACCTCCGTTCTTGGTGATACGCTCGACAGGACAATTCTTTAGTGGGACTTTAGCCAAACCGCGGCAGCCCGCCGCCAATTCTGCCGTAATGCTGATTCTTAATCCTGAACGTCCTCGGTCGACCTCTTCTCATACAGCTTACTTTCATTCCTACCTCCAATGCTTCCGGCTGTCAAGTAGAGCTCTCGACTGTAGACTACTAAACGTTGTTGCTTTATTGCCAAAATGCACCATATAATGACAACATCAGAATTCAAAATAAGGAACCGAGATGAATACTGAACCTTCCCCCCAGAACGGCGCTGAAGAACCCCTGTTGTTATCGGCGGCTTATGTCATCATGCGCAAGCATACAGAGCGCGCGCTTGCACGGTGGAACCTCACCGTGACGCAGGCGCTCACCCTTGGCATCCTTGACGGCATGAAGTCTTCCATCATGGTAAGCCGGCTGGCCCGCCTGCTCATCCAGGAAAGTCCGAGCACGAGCACGCTGGTTGACCGGATGGTGGAGCGCGGCCTTGTCGACAGGCTTCCCGATCCGAAGGACCGGCGCAAGGCGCTCATCAAGCTGACCCGAAAGGGCCGGGCGCTGCTCAACGAGGTGCGGCCGCAACTGCGAACGGCCACTGAGGAGTTGTTCGCGCCTCTGTCCAAAAACCAGCGGGCAGGCTTGACCGACGCTCTGCGCACGTTCAGGGACGCGAACATCCGCCGCCTGAAGTAGCAGGCGGTAGATGCTGTCCGACTCAGCTTCCCGCCGACCGACGAGCGAAGCTGTTGTCTTCCCTTCAGGCGAGTCCGAACTCGAAGGCGTCCTTCATCATCCCGTCAGGGGCGAAGCTCCCTTTTCGGCGGCGGTCGTCCTTCAGCCGCATCCACTGTACGGCGGCGACATGCACAACAACGTCGTCGTTGCGCTTTGCCGGACGCTGGCGGACGAGGGGTTCGCCGCGTTGCGGTTCAATTTCCGCAGCGTGGGCGGTAGGGGCGGCCTGCGCGGGAGCGGGATCGAGGAGCGCGAGGATGCCCGCGCGGCGCTGGCCTTTCTTGCCTCTTGCCCGGGAGTCGATGCCGGCCGGTTTTGCCTTGCCGGCTACTCCTTCGGCGCCGTCGTCGCGCTCTCGCTCGGCGAATTGGGCCTGCGGGCCCTGGCTGCGGTCTCCCCGCCGCTTGGCGAAGGCTTATCTTTCAGGCTGACCTGTCCCACGTTGTTAGTCTTCGGCGAGCGAGACAGCATTGCGCCGCCCCGCGACCAGGCGCGGTTGGGGCTCGATCTGCCCGAAGGAAGCCGCGCGCTGACCATTCGAGGAGCCGACCATTTCTGGCTGGGATTCGAGGAGAGCCTGGCGGGAGAGGTGGGCTACTTCTTCATTGGACGGACGCGGCCGGCGTAGACGCTATTCGTGGCGGAGCGCCTCGATGGGATTGAGGCGAGAGGCCCGGTACGCGGGGTAGATGCCGAAGAACAAGCCTATGCCAGCCGATACGCTGAACGCGACGATGATGGAGAACGGCGTGATGGCGGTATAGAGGTCGCGGCCGAACAGGTGTTGTCCGTTGGCCACTTTGGCCAGCAGGACGCCGGTGCCGACGCCGATCAGGCCACCGAGCATCGTCACGGTCAGCGCCTCGACGATGAACTGCCAGAGGATGTCCACTCTGCGGGCCCCTAGCGCCTTGCGAATGCCGATCTCCCGCGTTCGCTCGGTCACGGAAACGAGCATGATGTTCATGATGCCGATCCCACCGACGATCAAGGAGATGCCAGCGATGCTGGCGAGCAGCACCGTCAGCGTCTGCGAGACCTGGCTGGCGGTGTCCACCAGGTCGGACTGCGACTCGATGGTGAAATCGTTCTTGTCGACGCCATGGCGGTCGCGGAGGAGCGCCGATATCTCCTCTTTTGCCTGAGCGAACTTGCTGGCGCCGGTGAGTTTGACCGTTATCTGGTGAACGTTGGCCACTCCTTTAGGGTTTCGAATGTAAGAGATGCGGTCCTGCATCGTCGGTAGAGGAATGATCATCATGTCGTCTTCGTCTTCGGTGGCGTTGGCGCCCTTTGGTTCCATCACTCCGATGACTTGAAAGTTGAAGCTGAAGTAGACGCCAAAAGCGCCCACTGTCACACGAACCGTCCGCCCGGTGGGATCAACGCCGTCGCCGAAGAGGCGCGCGGCAAGATTAGGCCCCAGGTCGGCAACCAGTCCTTTTCGCGTGATGTCATCGTCGTTGATAAATCTGCCAGTCGCGACGTAGTGGTTACGGGTCACCTGGTAGCCAGGCGTCACGCCGCTTATGTTGACGGATACGCTCTTCCCGTTAGCTACGACGGGAGCGGTGAAAAAGACCTGTCCGACGGCGCTCTCCACATATGGGAACCGGTCGGGATTGTTTATGGCAGCAACGTCCGTGTCGACGAGTGTGAGGACGGTGTCGCCAAGGGGATTGTTCGTCGGGTTGTCGTCCTTGGTGCCCGGGCGAATGAACAGGAGATTGCTGCCCAACCCCTGAATGCGGCTGGTGATACCTTTCGAGGCGCCCTGGCCGGCGGCCATGAGGGAGATGACGGCGCCGACGCCGATGATGATGCCCAGCATGGTCAGCATCGAGCGCATTTTGTTGGCGGCGAGGGCGCGGAGGGCGATGGGGATGGTGTCGAAAAGGTTCATCGCGGCCTCATTTGGCTGGCTGCTCGGCGGTGGCAGGCGCCGGCACGTTCATTGCCGATCTGTCCTGGAAAGCAACGGGCGTGTTAGGCTCATCGCTTACGACCTGGCCGTCGCGCAGCTTCACTATACGGCGAGTGTGATAGGCGACTTCGAGGTCATGGGTCACGAAAGCGACGGTTATGCCCAGGTCGCGGTTCAGCGCCTCGAAAAGTCCCATGATCTCATGGCTGGTGTTCGTATCGAGGGCGCCGGTAGGCTCATCGGCGAGAAGAAGCGTCGGGCGGCTGACGATGGCACGCGCGATAGCCACCCGTTGCTGCTCGCCGCCGGAAAGCTGTGTCGGACGGTGATGCACGCGCGTCGCGAGCCCCACCTCGACGAGCGCCTGTCGGGCGACCTTTCCCCGGTTGTGGGCTCCGCGATAGACAAGCGGCACCTCTACCTGCTCCAAAGCGGTCAGTCGGGGCAGAAGGTTGAAGCTCTGGAACACGAAGCCGATACGGCGGTTGCGGATGCGAGCGAGGGCACCGTCGCTGAGGCTGCCGACTGTCACGCCGTCGAGGCTGTACCTACCGTTTGTCGGGAACGTCCAGGCAGCCGACGATGTTCATGAGGGTCGACTTGCCTGAGCCGGAGGGCCCGATTATGGCTATGAACTCGCCGTCTTCGATCTGCAGGCTGAGAGAGCGGAGGGCGTAGATCGGGATGTCGCCCGTGCGGTAGATCTTGTCGATGTTTTCCAGCGTGATCACGGTCGTGCCCGGGCTATTGGAAATGGCCGGGAAGCTGTTGGTCTGCGGTCGCCGGCGTGGGAGTTGCGGCCGCGTGCACGGCCAGGATGTCGCCGACTTTGACCCCGCTTGTGATCTCGATGTTATCGCCGTCGCTGAGGCCGGTGGTCACCGGCACCATCTGCGTTTTGCCCTTAGTGACCTCTACCTCAACAACGTCTTGGACGCCGCGACTTCTGACGAGGGCGCTGGGGATGGCAACGACATTCGGCCTGGTATCGGTGACAATGCTGGCGGAGCCATTCATGCCGGGCGCGATCTGCTGAGTGCTTGTCGCGTCGCCCGGGTCGGGGCTGATCGTGCACTTGACCCTGTAAATGATTACGCCCTGGCTTGTGGTGGGTGACAGGCTGACCGCGGCCACTTGAATCGGGAAAGAGTAGGCCGGGAGACCGTCAAATCTCACGGTGCCCTGCTCGCCAAGCCTGACCGATGCCAGATCCGTCTCGCCCACGTTCAACTCAAAGACCATGGCGCCGGGGGTAAGGACGGTCACGGCCGGAATTGTAGCGTTCACGACCTGGCCTATCTTCACCGGAAGCGCCGACACCACTCCGTCGAAGGGAGAGGTGAGCGTCATGTCTTTCACGGCGAGGTTGGCCCTCTGGACCGCCAGCTCCGCCTGATGCACCTGCTCCTGCTGCATCGCCAGCTCGGTAGCGGTGGCGCCGGCGGTCACCTCATTCTGCGCTATCTGGGCGGCCAGGACGTCGGCCTGGGCCTTGTCGACGGCGGCCTGGAGGTCTGCCTTCTGGGTGTCCGTGGGGCCGTCGATCAGCCTCTGCAGCGCGGCGTTGGCGGCGTCCACTCCGGACTGAGCGGCGGTCACCGCTTGCTCAGCAGCATCGATGTCGTTCGAGCTGGCGCCTTCGTTCGCGCTCTCCAGCGCCTTCTGCGCGGCGTCGCGGCCTGAAGTTGCAGCGGTCACGGCGTCATTCGCCGTGCTGACGCCGGCGATGGCGCTGCGGTAGGTGTCGTTGGCGGTTGCCAGCGCTGAGGTGTAGTCAATCAGAACGGCCGGGGTGGCGGTCAAGAGCTCATGGACCTGATCGCTCGTCAGCACGTCTTGATAGTTGTTCGAGTGGAGGCTGTCGCAGATGTCGGCGAGGGCGCCGCCGTTCAGGCAGTAGCCCATTCCCGCCGCCTCGAAAGCGCTCTGGGCGTCCGCCTTCTGAGCCGTGGCGATGTCGAGGGCGTTTTGTGCCTCGGTAACCTTTGCCTTCGCGGCGTCCAGGGCGGCCTGAGCGGCGGCGACGTTGGCGTCGCTGGCGCCCTTCTTGAGCGTGTCGAGCTTGTCCTGGGCAGCGGAGAGGGTAGCTTCTGCAGTATCGACGGCCTGGTGGGCGGCGGTGAGCTCGGTGTCGGTGGGCGGATCGGTGGCGTCCTTGAGAGCGTTCTGGGCGGTTTCCATCTCGGTGTTCGCCGTGACGACGGCCTCCGCCGCCTTTCCGAGATCAGTATCGGTCGCGCCCTCCTGCAGCTTCTGCAACTCAAGCTGCGCCAGCGTCAAGGCGGACTGGGCGGTCGCGGCGGCATTCTGGACCTCGTCCGATTTCAGGCCAATCAGCGGCTGACCGGCTGTCACGTGGTCGCCAATGTTGACGTATATCGTCTCCACCTGACCCGGGGTCGTGAAGCTCAGATCGGCCTCGTCCTGGGCCTCAGAGACGCCGGCAGTCTGAACCATGGCGTGCAGGGTCATGGTGCCAACCGTATACGGTGTGTAGGGCTGCGCCTGCTGGCCGCCTCCGGCCATGGCTTTGCTAATGAAGAACGCAGCTACGCCGCCGATGGCTAGCACAACGACAAGCGCAGCTATCCGTCGAAACCAGCGGGGACGCCCTTCATCCAGATCCACCCCTTGCATTACCCACCTCCTGGAGAAGACCGCCGTCGGAATTCCGGCAATCGTAATCCAATACAATAGGTCTAGCAGGTCGGGGGCTTTGCAGTCAAGGTTGTCGTGATGGATGTGACTTTTGGCTTGCCTCCGCCGGTGCTATGATCGGCGAATCGGACAGAAGCAAGCTCCATGGCGAAAGGAATAAGGAAGATGGGTCAGATCAACGGCGGCGAAGTGCTCGCACGAATGCTCGCGAAGGAAGGGATCAGGCAGGTCTTCGCGCTGCACGGCGGTCACATCGACCCCGTGATTCAGGCGCTGCCGAAGTTCGGCATCAGCGTCTACGACACGCGCCACGAGGCGGCGGCCGGACACATGGCGGAAGGCTGGGCGCGGCTGACCGGCCAGCCGGGCGTCGTCGCGGTCACGGCCGGGCCGGGCATCGCCAACGTCGTCACGCCGGTCGCCAACGCCTTCGTCGACGCCGTGCCGATGGTCGTCATCGCCGGCAGGCACGCCCTGCAGGACGAAGATCGGCTCAGCCTCCAGGAGTTCGACGGCCGCAGGCTGCTGCAGCCCATCACGAAGTGGTCGCGTACGATCCTCGACCCGGCGCGCATCGCCGAGTACACGGCGATGGCGTTTCGTGAGGCAACGTCGGGCAGGCCGGGGCCGGTGCTCCTCGAAGTACCGATAGACGTGATGTTCGGCAAGGTGGACGAGGAGGCGGTGTGCGTGCCGGATGTGGCGAAGGCTTCTCCGCCGGCGCCCTCGCCGGAAGCGGTGGAAAACGTCCTTTCGCTGCTGGCGGAGTCGAAGAGACCCCTGATCGTCGCCGGCCGCGGCGGCTGGATCGCTGAGGGCGCCGAAACGCTGCGGCGATTCGCCGAAATGACATCGACGCCGGTTCTGGGGCACGGGCCGTCGCGCGGGGCAGTGCCGGAGGAAGGGCATCCGCTGGGCGCGGGAAGCCTGGGGACGCTGGCGGTGCTTGGCCTTCAGCCGGAAAACGCTCCTGACCTGGTCATCCTGCTGGGCGCCCGCATCGGGCTGTTCTTCGCCGGCGGCACGTGGCTACCGGCGGACGCCAGGCTCATCCAGATAGACATCGAAGGCGCGGAGATAGGGCGCTGCCGCGACATCGAGCTCGGCATCGTGGCCGATTGCGCGGAGGCGCTGCGGTCGCTGGTAAAGGCAGCGGAAGGACGGCAGTTCCCCGATCGAAGCGCCTGGGCGTCGGCGCTGAAGGGCGCGCAGGGGGCCTGGCGCTTCCTGTACAGGGACGTTCTGGAGCCGGACGCGAAGCCGATGCACCCGCTGCGGCTGATGCAGGAGATAGACCGCTTCCTGGGCGATGACGACATCCTCGTCGTCGACGGCGGCGAGACGTTCGTCTGGATGCAGATGGCGGCGACGATGAATAAGCCGCAGCGCTTCATCTCTTACGGCTACCTGGGCTGCCTGGGCATCGGCATTCCCTTCGGCATGGCGGCGAAGATAGCGCATCCGGAGAAGCGCGTGCTGGTGGTGACGGGCGACGGCTCCGTCGGCCTCAACTTCGCGGAGTTCGACTCGGCGGTGCGGCACAAGCTGCCGATCGTCGTCGTCATCAACAACGACCAGGCGTGGGGAATGTCGAAGCACGAGCAGGAGTTGCGCGGCACGAAAGTCGTGGCGACGGAGCTAGGGCTGGTGCACTACGAGAAGGCGGCGGAAGGCTTCGGCGTCTACGGAGAGCTGCTGGACGACCCGACGAAGGTCGGCGAGGCACTGGAACGGGCTTTCGCGGCCGGACGCCCAGCCTGCCTGAACGTGATTGTGGACCCGACGCCGCCCTCACCCTGGACGCAGGCATCGGCAGCGACGTTCCAGCTGTAACTGCCCCGAAGAAGCGCCCCTTTGGATGGCGACCGGCGGTTCGGCAACCCGAACCGCCGGCGGGCAAGGCGCCAGCCGCGCCCGGCTAGCAACGGCGCTATGTCTCGTGGCGTCGAGACCGCGTCACCACGAACGCTATCCCAACCGCAACGACAAGCATGGGCGCCAGCCACCACAGGAAGGCGCTCGTCACCAGCAGACCCGTCGCAATCGCCTTCAGGAACACAAGCGACGAGCTCCAGCCGGCAGCGGCGGCGCTCAATGGGTCGGGGCCGCCTTTCGACGGCGCGGGCGGCGTCTCGCTGTAGAGGTGGACCTTTATCGTCGCATTCGCCGAAAGGTTGTCCATGACGTTGATCTGACCCTGGAGCTGCTCGATCTCCGTTCGCACGGGGGCCAGCCGGTCCTGCACCTTCAGGATGTCGTCGATGGTGTTGGCCTTGTTCAGTAGGTCGAGGTAGCGGTCTTCCACCGCCTGGGCGCTGCGGAGCCTGGCCTGCAGGTCGGTGTACTGGTCGGTAACGTCCTGCGCGTTCGAGGTCTGGCTATCGACGTGGATGGCCAGGGCGGCGAGCTTCTTCAGCGCGTCCTCGTAGGTCGCGGCAGGAACACGAAGCGTGAGGGTGGCGTCCGGCTTGTCCTGGGACGGCGATAGCGACGAGTCGAGCACGAGGCCGCCCTCATCCAGCGCGACTTGCGCCGCGTCCTGATAGGCGCGCGGCACGTCCTCCACCTTCAGCTCCAGCGAAGCGTTCTGGATGACCTTGCGGTCGGCCGACGACGATGCGGCCGGCACCAGGTCAGTGCCGGCGGACTGCCCGCTCGTTTCCGCGGACTGCTGATTGGACGCGTCAGGCACCATCGGCGCCAGGCCTTGCAGCGTACCAGCCGCGACCTTCGGGTTGGATTGGCTGAGGTCGCTGGCATCGTTGGTACTTCCGTTGCCTCCTCCGCAGGCAATTAGCAGAACCGACAAGCCCACGACCACCACCGCCGCCGCCAAGCGCTTCGAGACGATGAGTCGAGCCATTGTTAACGCTCCTTTCCCTGAAGCACCGTCGCGGAACGATCAGCGACGCTTATTCGATGGCGAAGACGACCTGCACGGTGATATCGACGTCGAGCTGGCCCGTCTCGATGGGCGTCGACGGCCCGGCACCGGTAGCGGCGCCGAGGGGTGCCATGGCCGGCACGGGCTGAACGTTCGTACCCTCTGAGATGGATATCGGCGCGCCGAGCTTAACGCCCGCCGTATCGGCGATGCGCTGGGCGCGGGCCTTCGCGTCGGTCACCGCCTCGCCGCGCGCCTGGTCTTGCAGCGTCTCCGGGTTGTCGATGGTGAAGGTTATGCCCTGTACCTGGACGATGTCGCCGCCGGCCGCCGTCACGTCGTCGAGCACCTTGCTCGTGTTGTCGAACGTCGCGCACCTTGACGGTCACTGTGTTGGTCACCCGATAGCCGATCAGCTTCGGCGTTCCGCTCTGCGGGTAGCTGTACTCCGGGGAGATGTCGTACTGGGTCGTCTGGACGTCCTTCTCATCGACGCCGTCGTTCTTGATGGCGTTGACGACGTTTTGCATGGTGCTGGCCGCATCGTCGCGCGCGTCCTTGACCGTCGCCTTCACCGTGCTGACGCCGAGGCTCAACACGGCGGTGTCGGGAACGCCGCTGGCCTTCCCTTCGCCGCTGACGGTGATCCCCTGAGGGGTCGAGCCGCTGTCGGTGGCGGCGAGGCTCACCTTTTCCGTGCCGCAGGCGCTGCCCAGGGCCGCGAGCAAGCCGAGCCCGAGCAGGCCGACGATTCCGATGTACTTGCTGTTCTTGTTCATGGCTGTTCTCCTTCTGAGATACTTATGAGTGCCGGTTTGTCCGTATCCAACAACGTCGCATCCAAAACGCGGAAATGCCAAGGCCGACGAACAGGCCGCCGCCGATGCCCTCGAGGAGCCACAGCCACAGGTGCGACGACCCCTCGTTCGTCAGCTGGGTTCCAGCCGTCGTCGGCGGGACGCCCGCGGACCCGCCGCCGCTGGAGGAAGCCGGCCCATTACCCGCGAACGCTTCTTGCGCCGGCGTCGGCATCCCTTCGGACGGCGTGCCTGCGGCGGCCGCGCCGAGTGGCAGAGCCGGCGTGCCCACCTCCGGCGGCGTCCCCTCCGCGGGAGGCATCCCCGGCTCCCCGACGGGCGGGGGCGGAGCGAACGGCGTGCCCGCTGCCGGCGGCGTCCCCTCTATGAGAGGCATTGCCGGCGTCCCTCCGGGCGGGAGCAAACCAGACGGCGTGCCTGGAGGCTCCGACGTGACGACGGGCGGCGGCAGGAGCCCCGAGGACTCGGCCCCCGGGCTCGTCGCGGTGCCTGGTGTGGCGGGAGGGACGGCAGTCTCGCCCAGGTTGTCGGCCTGTGTGGCCAGCGGAGTCACGGGGGGGACTACTCCCGCCACACCAGGCACCGCCTTCGGCTCGTATTGGGGAGTGCCTTCGGCCTGGAGACTGCCGTTCTCCTCCAGAGGCCCTTCTTTGGGGGCCGCGGCCATCGACTTCTGTGAGGAAGCGGCGGGGACGGACGCCGGTCCACCTCCCTGCCCGCCGCCGCCCGAGACCACAAGATCGGCGCCGAGGGCCACGACGAGCACCAGCGCGGCAACAACCGTCGCGCCGCTAAGGCCGAGGTATGCCCACTTCGCGGCCTTTGCCTGCCTGGCGACCTCCGATTCTCGCCGGCGACGCGCTTCTCCTAGCAGCTCCGGCGACAGCGCGAACGACCGCGGCGCTTTTGCTTCCGGCAGAGCGTTCAGCGTCGCCACGAGCTGCCGCAGCTCATCGAGCCGCTGGGCGCAGCCGGCGCAGGATCGAAGGTGCGCTTCAACGCGCGGGCGCTTCGACTCGGGAAGGGCTCCGTCGAGGTAGGCGGACAGATCGCTTTCATCTACCGGATGGCGGCCAAATGCAAAGAGCCTCACGGTCTTCTCCTCTTCAGGAAGTCGCCGGAAAGCGGCTTCAATCAGTAAGACGAAACTGGCTGGGCAAAAGTTCCCGCTTCTGGAGAAGGCGTTCGCGGAGACGGGCGCGGCCGCGGCTGAGACGCGACTTCACGGTTCCGGGCGAAAGACGGAGGGTCTCCGCTATCTCTTCGTAGCTGAAGCCCTGCACGTCGCGGAGGACGACGACCGCCCGCTGGTCGAGGGGGAGCGACAGCAGGCCCCACTGGATGTGACGGGCGAGCTCGCCGCGTTCCGCCGCCTCTTCCGGCGATTCGGACGGGTCGGGCAGGTCGAGGGGCGAATCGTCATCGGACGCATCGTCGAGGGAGAGCTGCGGGTGGCGCGAGCGGCGGCGCAGCTCATCGGTGCAGGCGTTGACGGCGATGCGCAGCAACCAGGGGCGGAACGCGTCGCTGCGGCAGTGTTCAACGTTTCTGAAGGCGCCTAGGAACGTCTCCTGCGTCACGTCTTCTGCGGAGTGCGCCGAGCCGAGCATTCGAAGGCAGACGCTGAAGACGGTATCCTGGTACGCCTCCACGAGGACGTTGAAGGCGGCGGGATCGCCTTCGCGGCAGCGTCGCAGGAGCACGCCTTCAGCGAGGTCGGTGAGAGGGCCCTGGCGGGTCAGGATGCACCTCCGCAGATTCGGATCGTTTCAACAAGTTTAACAGAATGAGGGTAGACTCTGCCGCCTTCACAGGTTCTAATAGGATGGCCGCCGACTCCGGTCCGGCGTCTTATGGTAACAATTCGGCCGCCGGAGAGTTTAGGATGTGGAGGCATGCTATAATCGTGGCAAGGCAATGCTAGGAGAACCTCGCGATAACCTCGTCGAGGAGCCCGAGAAGGCCGACGACAAGAAGAAAGGGAAGTCTTCTCGACGTTCTTCCGAGGCTTCCTCAAACGACTTCATCTGGTCGACGGAGACGGGCCTGCCGATTGATTACGGCCCCTGGACTGTGGAGGGGCCCCATCCACCGATTGGAAGGAGGTCTCGATTCTCCGGCGTTGGCAGACTTGTCCGCGATTTCGTCGAGATCGCCATCTTCGCGCTGCTCCTTTTCATCGGCCTGCGGCTGGTCGTGCAGAACTTCCGCGTCGAAGGGTCGAGCATGGAGGGCACCCTTCACGACGGTCAGCTCATTCTGGTGAACAAGGCGGCCTACCTGAAGGTGGACTTGGGCTTCCTTGATTTCCTTCCGCTCGTTCATTTCGATGACAGCCCGCATTATCTGTTCGGTGCGCCGCGGCGCGGCGACGTTATCGTCTTCCGCTTTCCGGATCAGCCGGACCGCGACTTCATCAAACGCGTCATCGCCGTGCCCGGGGAACAGGTGGAGATCCGCGACGGGCTTGTCTACATCAATGGAAGGCCTCTTGACGAAAAATACATACCGGATAAAGACGAGCACGATTTCGGGCCCGAGCTGGTGCCGGACGGCCAGTACTTCGTCATGGGGGACAATCGCAACAACAGCTATGATTCGCGCAGCTGGGGATTCGTGCCGGAGGGCAACATTATCGGGCGGGCGTGGGTCTCTTACTGGCCGTTCAAGTCATTCGGGCTGGTCTCCGATCCCAATATCCAGCCGATGGGGACGGGAACGCAAGGGGCCTCACCTTGAACGATGAGCTCCTGGAGATGCTGCGCCGGGCCGGCGCCGTGCTCGACGGGCATTTCAAGCTCACCTCCGGTCGACACTCCGACACCTATTTCGAGAAGTTCCAGGTCCTTCAGTATCCCGCCTACACCGTGCGTCTGTGCGGCCTGATTGCAGACCACTTTCGAGGCAGCGATGTCGAACTGGTGGCAGGGCCGACGACGGGAGGTGTGATTCTCAGCTTCGAGGTTGCGCGGCAGTTGGGCGTGCGCGGCATCTTCGCGGAGACTGTCGGCAGTGAACGGCGCTTCTTGCGCGGTTTTCGCGTGAATGCCGGCGAGCGGGTGCTGGTGGTCGACGACGTGCTGACGACGGGCGGCAGCATACGGCAGGTTATCGACGCGGTTCGGCAGGCTGGCGGCGAGCCCATCGGCGTCGCGGTGCTGGTGGACCGAACGGGCGGGAAGGCCGACTTCGGACTGCCGTTTTTCGCGTGTCTGGAGCTCGTCGTGCCGTCGTACGATGCGGCGGACTGTCCGCTTTGCCGCGATGGCGTGCCGATCACCGAAACGTAGCCACCCAGGTTTTCTCTTCGCCTCGTCGGATTCGAACCGGTTTGACAGGTCTTCAGAGGCTCCCCTATATTGCTTCTTGGGGCCGTTAGCTCAGCGGCAGAGCTCCGGACTTTTAATCCGGGAGTCGAGGGTTCGAATCCCTCACGGCCCTCCAGACGGCTTTTCTGAATCTGAAATTCGGGAGGAGCGCTCGACCGGCGTCCTCATCCTGGCCTTCGTCGCAAGTTTCTTGCTTCAGGGGCTCTAGGGGATCAGGCGGGCCGCGGCTGATGCGAGCCCTGATGGACCCCAGTGCGCGGCCAGGACTCCATGCGCAGGCAGGGGCCGATGCGGGTAGAGACGCCGTCGGAACTGGTGAGCAACTCGCCCACGTGGTTGTAGAGCCGATAACGGATGTTCTCACCAATCCCGGCTGGCAAGTCGAGGAGAAGCTCTCCTTCTTCGGAGCTAATCCTGATGCCTTCCGGGAATGTGGAGGTTTCGCCTGATTCAGCCACGAGGCGCCCGCTGGAGTCGTAAAGGCAAAACCGGACGTGCGGGCGGCCTTCCGAGTCTGCCGCGATATTCAGGATCAACTCGCCGGTCGGTCCGTCAAGGAACGAGATGGATGTGCCCGGCCGTCTATGTCCTAGCCTCGTACGTACCTCCTGCGCCGGCGCGCGGATGGTGTGTCGACTAATGGCCCTTGACTCTGCGGCGAGAACCGCGCGTACCGCGACCGCCGCGTTGCCGCCCTCCGGACGGTGGCTGATCCACCACTACGTCCATGGTGCGTCCTTTGAGCTCGACGCCCTTCAACGCGTCGATAGCGAGAGCGGCGGCGGCGTCATCAAGCTCGACGACGGCAAAGCCGCGGGCATGGCCCGCACGGTCCCGCGCGACCCGCAGCGAGTGTATCTCGCCGAAGGGGGAGAAGAGGGCCTGCAAATCGCTGGCGGTAGCATCAGCAGATAGGTTGCCAACGTACAAGAAGGTCAACTGTCTTCCCCGCAGCCGAATCAGCCACGGGCCGTGCTTTTGCTGCGTCCCGGAATCGACCGCACGCAGCGCTGGGTCGAAGGTTCAGCCTCTAGTAGCGACCGCGGCTCGGCGCGCGTGACGCGAAGCAATCGCGGCAGTAGACGGGCCGGTCTCCGCGCGGCTCGAACGGGACCTCGGCGGTCTTTCCGCACTGAGCGCATACGGCGGAGTACATCTGGCGAGCAGATGCTCTGTAGCCTTCGCGGCTATCGCCCCGCTCCGACTTCCGGGCCGCTCGGCAGGAGGCACAGCGCTTGGGCTCATTGGAAAAGCCACGACTCGCATGATACTCCTGGTCCTCAGCCGAGAACGTGAATTCGGCGCCGCAATCGACGCAGGTCAGGGTTTTGTCTGTGTAAGACACTCAACGACCTCCTTGGGGTCTGCCATTCCTCAGTCGCCGAGTGCAAAACAAATGGTTGGGGATTGCGTTGCAGTTCGAGGACAGGGACAATTACCGATGCACAGAGTATAGCACACTTTAGCGCCCCCGTCACTTCTAGGCAGATGGCGGCGGGTCCGCGCTGCGAATCAGGCCGACGCAGGCAGATCCGAGCAGCGACAGCGGCCCGCTGACACCCAACGCCTTTACCTTTGCAGGACTGGCCACGGGTGCTGCATTCCTGCTAGCAATTGCTGGCTGGTACGCCAGGAGGCGTCGGCTGGGGTAGCTCGCATCCCTGCCGCACACTCGACGACGCCCTTCAATCTGGTCGTTAGATGCCACGCGGGCCCGCTTCGCCTTCACGCCGGCCGGCAGCTACCAGGCAGGGCCAGTGTCGACCACGCTATTGTGTGTCAGCCTCGTCTGATCGCTGCCATCGGCGTTCATTATGTAGATCTCGTCGTTGCCGTCCCGGTCGCTCGCAAAGGCGATCTTGGCGCCGTCGGGCGACCACGTGGGAAAGACGTTGTTCCCCAGGTCGTTGGTCAAGTTCGTCTGGCCGCTGCCGTCGGGGTTCATCACGTAGATCTCCTCGTTGCCGTCCCGGTTGCTCATGAAGGCGATCTTCGAGCCATCGGGTGACCAGGCGGGCAGGGCATCAACACCCGCACTGTGGGTCAGATTCTTCTGGCCATTGCCGTTCGCCTTCATCACATATATCTCGTCGTTGCCGTCCCGGTCGCTCGTGAAGGCTATCTTGGAGCCGTCCGGCGACCAGGCCGGGACCTGATCGTTCGCTGCGTTGTTTGTGAGCCGAGTCTGACCGGCGCCGTCAGCGTTCATCACGTAGATCTCGTCGTTGCCGTTTCGGTCGCTCGTGAAGGCGATCTTCGAGCCGTCAGGCGACCAGGTTGGCAAGATATCGTTCGCGCCGCTGTCGGTGAGCCGCGTCACGTTGCTGCCGTCGGCGCTCATGACGTAGATACTGAAGGCGCCGTCGCGGTTGCTCTCGAAGGCGATCTGCTTCATGTCCGGCGACCAGGCAGGGGAAGTATCATCCGCGGTGTTGTCCGTGAGGCGGGTCTTCGGGCCGGCGGCGTCAGCATTCATCACATAGATCTCTAAGTTGCCGTCCCGGTTGCTCACGAAGGCGATCTTGGCGGTGTGCCACGACACGCAGCCGGACAGAAGGAAAGGCAGGACAGCACCAATAAGAACAGGAATAACCAACCTATAGCGGGGACGGCTCCTTCCGTTGAACATATCCATCTCCTTTGGCTAGCACCGTAGGATCGGCCTGACCGACCGGCAGCTACCAGGCAGGGTCAGTGTCGACCACGCTATTGTGCGTCAGCCGCGTCTGATCGCTGCCGTCGGCGTTCATGATGTAGATCTCATCATTGCCGTCCCGGTCGCTTGTGAAGGCGATCTTGACGCCGTCGGGCGACCAGGAGGGAAACATGTCGTTCCCCGGGTCATTGGTCAAGTTCGTCTGGCCGCTGCCGTCGGGGTTCATCACGTAGATCTCCGCGTTGCCGTCCCGGTCGCTCATGAAGGCGATCTTGGAGCCGTCGGGCGACCAGGTGGGCATCAAGTCATCAGCGGCACTGTCGGTCAGGTCAATCTGGTGATTGCCATTCGCGTTCATCACGTAGATCTCCTGGTTGCCGTTCCGGTCGCTCATGAAGGCGATCTTGGAGCCGTCGGGCGACCAGGTGGGGTGCCGATCGCTCGCTGGGTTGTTGGTGAGCCGAGTCTGGCCGGTGCCGTCGGCATTCATCACGTAGATCTCGTCATTGCCGTCCCGGTCGCTCGTGAAGGCGATCTTGGAGCCGTCGGGTGACCAGGCGGGCATCTGATCGGTTGCGCCGTTGTTGGTGAGCCGAGTCTGACCGCTGCCGTCGGCATTCATCACGTAGATTTCGCCGTTGCCGTCCCGGTCGCTCGTGAAGGCGATCTGCTTGCCGTCCGGCGACCAGGCAGGGTAGATATCAGCCGCGGCGTTGTTGGTGAGACGGGTCTTCGGGCCAGCGGCGTCAGCGTTCATCACATAGATCTCTTGATTGCCGTCTCGGTTGCTCGTAAACGCGATCGTAGCGGTGCGCCATGACACGCAGCCGGACAGAAGCAAAGGCAGTACGGCGCCAAGAACAAGGGCAATGATTAGCCGATGGGGGGAACGGCTCCTTCCGTTGAACATATCCACCTCCTTTGGCAGGCATTCTAGGCGCGGCCTGACCGACCGTCAATCGCCACTCGTTGGCCGCCTGCGCCGACATCTCAGCGTGGCGAGGGCATCCGCTGAGCTCCTGACGCGCGGTTTCTTCCCTGCAAAGGCCCTTCGACGTTACTATACTTCTGTAAAATGGACTCTTTCGGCGACGACAGTCATAGCACAAGCAAAGGAACTCCAATGATTAAGTCCAGGCTCTGCGACCTCATCGGCATCAAGTACCCCATAATCCAGGCGGGCATGGGGCCCTTCAGCAACAATAACCTTTGCGTGGCGGCGGCAAACGCCGGGGTGCTCGGGCTGCTTTCGACCAGCGGCGTCTTCAACAAGGACACGCAGCCCTGGGTCTACAAAGGCTTCGTCAGCACCGCCGGCGCGAATTACGACGATGACATGTCCACCGTTATCGAGAAGGTGCTGAAGCGGACCTACGGCCTGGTCAAGGACAAGGGCGGCATCTTCGGCATCAACGTGATGGTCTCGGCGGAGGTCCTCGACCGCTCGAAGGTCATCGTGGACACGGCTATACGGGTGCGCGAGGAGAACCCCGACCTGAAGAAGCACTTCAAGGTCATCTTCACGTCGGCGGGCGACCCGGTGGGCTGGCACGACAAGATCAAGGACGCGGGCTTCACCTGGATGCACGTCGTGCCGTCGGTCAAGGGGGCGCTGCGGTGCAAGAAGGCGGGCGTGGACGTCATCGTCGCGTCCGGCCACGAAGGCGGGTTCCACACGTCATGGGAGCCGGTGCACTCGATGATCCTGCTTCCGGCGGTCGTCGAAACGGTTTCCGACGAGAATACGCTGGTCTGCGGCGCTGGCGGCTACTCCGACGGCAGGACGCTGGCGGCGGCGCTGGTGATGGGCGCGGACGGCGCGCAGATGGGGACGCGCTTCCTGGCGACGCAGGAGAGCGACTTCCACCTGATGTGGAAGCAGGCGGTCGTGGACTCCGGCGACAGGGCGACGCTTGTTGCGCGCGGCGTCGTTGGGCCGGCGCGATGGCTGAAGACGCCGCGCAGCGTCGAGCACGCCGCCAACACGCTGAAGAAGTCGCCGGGCGTCTTCCTCGGGACGCCGGACGACTACAGCACGATGGACATGTCGCTGCTCGACTATGAGATCGAGTCGATAAAGGCTGTCTTCGATGGCGACAGGGAGAAGGCGATGATGGCCGCCGGCGAAGTGGCGCAGCGCATCCAGGACATGCCCAAGGTCGACGACATGGTGCAGCAGATCGTGAAAGACGCGGAGACAATCCTGCGCAACGTTCCGAGGCTGCTCGCCTAGGCGCTCCGAGGGTGTTGCGCTAAGGCTGGCAGCGCGCCACGAAGAACATCGGCACAGGCCCGCCGGTCGGCACATCTTCTATCTTTGACGATGCAAAGAAGGCCGCCCGCACGAGCGCGTCGAGATTCCACACAAACGGCATTCTCCCGGCCTTCGCGGCGAGGTTGAGGTACCAGCGCGGAACCGTTCGCTGCCCGAAGATGCTCACCCACGTGAAGCGGCCCGCGAGCAGGGACTGGAATTCGACCGGGCTGAACTCGACGGTGTGATAGGCGCCCAGCCTGTAAGAAGCATCCCCGTTGGGCGTCGAGATGAAAGCGATGCCGCCGGGCTTGAGCACGCGCTTCAGTTCGGAAAGAAGGGGCTTGATGCGCGCGACGGGCAGGTGCTCGATCGTCTCGAACGACACGACAACGTCCATAGAGGCGTCGGACAGGGCGAGCGCCGACGCGTCGCCGACGACGTACTCAACGTTCGGGCGGCGGTAGCGCGACCGCGCATATTCGATGGCCGCGGGCGAGACGTTAATCCCACAGACGTATTTCGCGCCGGCGTCGGCGAGGAGCGCGGACCCATAGCCTGACCCGCAGGCGACATCGAGCACGCGCCTGGACACGACGCTGCCGGCCGCGAACCGGTATCGCGCCTCATGCAGGCGATACAGGTGGCGCATGTAGAACGGCGTCTCATCCGGGACCAGACGCTCGAGCTTTCTTGCGATGGTCTCTCACTCCGGAACGAAGTTCGACTGCCTTCGACGAATCAGTCGATGAGAAGACCATATTGGCCGCCCTCGGTTGCGTCAAGGCGGGCCCGCGAAATTGCCTGCTCGTCGCAGCGGCGCGATAATCGGCTCTGGCGCGCTCTCGAAGGCGCTTCAGCCACAGGGAGGAGACGAAGCATGAAGGCAGCAGTCTACTACGAAACCGGCCCGCCCAGCGTCTTCCGATACGAGGACGTGCCGAACCCGCAGTGCCATCCGAGCGGCGTCCTCATCGACGTGAAGGCCGTGAGCATAGAGGGCGGCGACATCCTCAACCGGGCAATGGGCGTGATGGCTTCGCGGCCGCACATCGTGGGCTATCAGTGCGGCGGCACGATCCGAGAGGTCGGCGCCAACGTCAGAGACCGTTTCGTCGGCCAGCGGGTCGTGGCCACCGGCCCCTACGGCTCGCACGCGGAGATCTTCTCAGCGTCGGCCCGCGCTACCTGGCCAGTTCCAGAGGGCCTGGAGCTGGAAGTGGCGGCCTGCGTGCCGATCCCCTTCGGAACGGCCGACGACTGCCTCTTCGAGTTCGGGCATCTGCAAGCCGGCGAAACGGTGCTGATCCAGGCGGGCGGCGGTGGCGTGGGCCTCGCGGCGATTCAGCTCGCGAAAAGGGCGGGCGCGACGGTCCTGGCGACGGCTTCGACTGACGAGAAGCTGGAACGGCTGCGTGAGTTCGGGCTGGACCACGGCATCAACTACGCGCGCGACGACCTGGTGGAAGCCTGTCGAAGGCTGACCGGCGGCAAGGGCGTGAACCTGGCTATCGATTCCGTCGGCGGCAAGACGCTGGAAGATAGCGTCAGGAGTCTTGCGTACAGAGGGCGGGTGATCAGCATCGGTCAGACGGCCCGCGCCCCCAGAAAGCCGGACGTGGCGTTCCTCATGGAGGGCAATCGCTCGTTGACGGGCATGGCTTTCAGCGTCGAGATGGCGGTGAATACGGAGCACGCCAGGAACCTCGTCTCGCGACACCTGGAAGACGTGGCGGCAGGGAGCTTGCGGGTCGTGATCGATCGCACGTTTCCGCTGTCGGAAGCGGCGGCCGCGCACGCCTACATCGAAAGCCGCAAGGCCTTTGGCCGCGTGCTCCTGATACCGTAACAACCCCACGCGTCTGCGGACGATCTGTAACAAATTGCACGGGCCCAACGGCTCAAGGCCTTTGCCCGCGTGCCGACTCTCTAGGTAAGATGCGGTGAGTCGCGCTGGCGACGGCCGCAAATCCACGACATTTGTTCCATATAAGGAGGTGTAACGTGCGACGGAAGTTCATCGTTTTTCCCCTTTTCGCCGGCCTGCTGCTCCTCGTTGCTTTCGGCACAGGGGCCCGCTGCATCATGGCCACAGCGACGCAGGTGACCGACGGCGACACCTTCGATGCGACGGCGAACGACGCCTTCGGCTGGGGTGGCGACTGTCCGGTGACCGACGGCCAGCAGTACCACGTACGCCTCATTAACGTCGACGCTCCCACGGGCGACGAGTGCTACGCGCAGGAGGCGAAAGACTACCTGACAAACCTGATCGAGGGGAAGCGCGTGTGCCTCGCCCGCGACGTCGGCTGCCGCGACTCCAGCGGCAATATCCTGGCCTACGTTGGAGTGAGCCAGGACCCAGCGGGTATGGGCTGCGACACTTTTGTCAACGCTGAGATGATCCGCAACGGCTACGCGCGGACGGCAACGACCGGTTCGCCTGCGGCGCTGCGCTGGCTTCTCAACTTCCTGCAGTGCCAGGCATACCGGCAGCAGGCCGGCATGTGGGGCGCCTGCCCGGACCTTGCGCCGCCTCCCAACTGCCCCGGCGCTCCGATTGCGACCGGCACACCGAAGGCGCATCCCACGCGAACCTGGGGAAAGACCAAGACGCCAGAGCCCGCCACCGCGACTCCCGCGCCCTGACACGGATGATCGCATCGATCGAAGAGGCCCGACAGAACGCCGGGCCTTTTCTTATGCGGGCAGCGGTTGCTATGCGCCTGGCTATACGACCTGGTGCTTGATGCGCTCGAACTCGTCTGAGGTTATCTCGCCCCTGGCCAGGCGTTCCTTGGCGATGTCCAGCGCGCTCTTTTCAGACTTGCGCGTCCCGGCCAGCCTCGTGAATGCCCAGACCGCGAGGGCGACGACGGCCACCCAGAATATGATAAACATCAGAAAGCCTACGAATCGCCATCCATCTCCAAAACGACCGCCATGGCGAAAGACGATCGCCATCAAGGGCAGCACCGCCAACGCGAGGCTTGCCCTTGCGGAATCCAGTTTCATTGCCTGCCTGACCTTTCTGCGCAACTCCCTAATCAATTATAGCACGACTAGATTCGGGTGAGATGCGAAGCGCCGGTTAAGAAAGGTCGGGACGTGAGGCAGGAGTGAAGCTACGGCAGGGACGTCCTCTGGGTGGTCAGGGGTTGTAACGACTTGCCCTTGCTGGGTTTCCAAGTGACCGGGCCGACGGAGGCGGAATGGCACGATCCTGGCCAGCCGCCCGGCGGGGTTCCCCTCGGACCCCGTACTCCAATCGCCCATCGCCGCTCTCCGCAGGCCCGGCCACCACTGGCGCCCGCGTCGCCCAGCCCAACTAGTGGCCCAGTCCCCCTCCGCGACGACGGGCTCCCAATCTTCCCTGAAAGGACGGCCTTAGAGATCTCCCCTCCGCGGCGTTCTCTTTTTCCGGCCTTCGACGACTTTTTTCGTCATTTCGTCGCCCCAACATCTTGACTTTGGAGGGCCGTCGATGAACAATTATTCTCGACAGCTAAGACCGGTTATTGCATTCCAGACAGGCGTACCCAGAACTTTATGACCAGTTACTTGTTACGTGTATTCTACTTCCCCTGTCGGCCTTGTCAAGCCCTTTGGAGGAAAAAAATATGGCTCATTGGGATTTTCTTACCAATCACGCCCTCGTCCTGATCCACGTCATCGACCACCCGCACTCGACGCAGCGAGACATTGCGCTGGCCGTCGGCATCACCGACAGGGCTGCCTTCTCGATCCTGCGGGCGCTGGAGGAGGACGGGATGATCTCGCGGGAGAAGGTGGGCCGGCGCAACCGCTACTCGGTGAACATCGAAGCGTTGCTGCGCCATCGCCGGCAGGGGCCGTACAGCATGGAAGAGTTGGCGGCGGGCCTCCTCCGCCTTTCCGAGGAGGCGGCAGAGACCGTATCGCCCTCCGCGTTGTAGTCCTTACTTCGCCGCCTTCTCCTTCGGGACGAACTCGAGCGACAGCGAGTTGATGCAGTAGCGCTTGCCAGTGTCGGTCGGGCCGTCGTCGAACATGTGGCCGAGGTGGCAGCCGCAGTTGGCGCACGTCACTTCGACGCGGTGCATCCCCATCGAGTAGTCGTCCGTGTATTCGATGCGGTCGTTGCCCTCGGCGCGGTCGAACGACGGCCAGCCGGTGCCGGAGTCGAACTTCGACTCGGACGTGAACAGCTCGGTGCCGCAGACGGCGCAGCGATAGCTGCCGGCCTCGTGGTTGTCCGTGTACTTGCCGGAAAACGGCGGCTCGGTGCCCTTCAAGAAGCAGACGTTGTACTGCTCTCGCGTCAGCTTCTGCTTCATCTCGTCGGTTACTTTCATCTTGCTTCCCTTCATCGGTACTCCTCCTTCACCTCGTCACGAAAGTCGCGCAGGAGCTTTCGGATCTTGGGTTCAATCACTATCGAGCAGTAGGACGCGTGCGGATTGGAGTCGTAGTAGTCGTGGTGATAGCCCTCGGCCGGGTAGAAGCGGTCGAACGCCTCGACGGTCGTGACGATCTTGTCGCGGTACTTGCCCGACGCCTGCCATCGCTCACGGGAGGCTTCCGCCGCGCGGCGCTGCTCTTCGTTGTGGTAGAAGATCGCCGAGCGGTACTGGTGGCCGACATCCGCGCCCTGCCTGTCGAGCGTCGTCGGGTCGTGGGTCGACCAGAAGACGTCGAGGAGGCTGTCGTACGATACGACGCGCGGGTCGAACGTGACCTGCACCGCCTCGGCATGGCCGGTGCGACCGCCCGAGACCTGCTCGTAAGATGGGTTGTTCACCTGGCCGCCGGTGTAGCCGGATGTGACCGAATGGACGCCCCTGACTCGCTTGAAGATCGCCTCGGTGCACCAGAAGCAGCCGCCGGCGAACGTCGCTGTTTGAAGTACGCCCGACTGCGCTTCGGGTTCGTCGGGCGCTTGTGCTGGCATTGCCATACCCCTCACCATCCTCTCAACTCTATTGTAACAAAGTCGTCAAACGGCCCGCGTCAAGTTGACAGGTTCCCAGGTTCAACTATAATCGAGCCATCGGTCTTCGCCAGATTCGGTTCTCCCGTGCCTCAGGAGGAGGCAGTTTGATGCGCCATCGCCGCCCAGCGCTGTCCCGCTTGAATCGGCCTGAGGATCGATTCGAAGCGAGGAAAGGAGCGGCGATCGCGCTCTTCGCGGCGTTCGCGGTCGGCCTGGCGCTGGCCGCGCTTTCCTGCAATCACGCGGCGGCAAAGCGCGAGGTTGCAGCCGCCGAGGCGACTCATACGGAAACGCCGACGCCGGACGCAACGGCCACGCCTATCGATCCCGCCAGCAGCAAGCCCCAGCGCATCATGGTCATCGGCGATTCGCTGGGCATGGCGCTCGACCCGGGTCTGACGGACGTCGGCCGGCAGTGGAACTTCTCGATTCTCAACCGCGGCGGGCTTTTCTGCGGTTTCCTGCCGGCGGACATGATGATCGACATGACGGGCCAACTGTCGATCGACCATGAGCAGCAGTGCCAGCAGTGGCGAAACAGTTGGGCCTGGGATGCGCTGCACTACCAGCCGGACATGGTGCTGATGATATTCGGCGGCTGGGACTACCCGGACCACATCGTCAACGGGGTGACGCTGCGGACCGGGACGCCGGAATGGAAGAATTACGTCGTCGACCACATTCAGGACGTACTCGACAAGGTGGTCCCGCCGAACGCCAAGCTAATCATACTGACCTGGCCCTACCCCCGTCCTAACCTCTGGTTGATGCTTTCGGACGGCGGCGCCCGGGCTGAAGCCGACGCCCGCTGGCGCGACGACCAGTTGAACGCCCTGTACCGCCAGTTCGCGGAGGCGAATCCGACGCGCGTGTCACTGATCGACCTGGCGAGCTTCATCTGTCCAAACGGGAAGTTCGAAGACCTCTACATGAACGGCGTGAGAATGCGCTACGATGGCGTCCACTTCACTCCTGAAGCCTCCTACATCGTCGCGAACTGGCTGGCGCCTCAGATAGCGGCCGCCGCTGACGGAGTGCTTTTCCCGAAGCCGTCGGGCCCCCAGCCGACAGTCTCGGACACTCCCTGACGCCTGCCGCTCACGTCAATCCCGCGCATTCGACGAGGCTCCCATCGACTCGAAGTAGACACGCTGGCGACCTCTTGACAGGCGGTGTATAATGCGGGTCTCTGAGGGTGTCTGGCTGGGAGCCCCCTCTTTGCAGGGCGGCCAGCGGGCAGGTCAAGGCGCCCGGCGACACGGCAGACAGGATGTCGGCGTGCCGCTTACTACGGAGTGATTCTCGGGCGCAAGCCTCTCGCGAAGGCCGACCGGTAACTTCCCGGCCGGTCTTTGTTTGTCGAGGCTAACCCTTCGCTAGAGCGATATAAAGGCCCCGATGGTGGTGGCCAGCGGGGCCGAGCTAAGGAATGCGGGCGCAGACCCTAGCACTTTGTATTCTAGAGGCTCACCTGCCCAGGTTTCAAGCGCAAGATTCTTCCTGATCGGAAGGAGGTGGCGATGACAGGGCAGAACGGGGTGTGACGTGGCGACGCGTCCGCGGGGGCGCGGAACGATATCGACGGCGGCGATTATTGGCCCGACAGACTCTTCCAAACGTTCGATGGACGTACCTGCGTTGGGAAGACAATGTCGGGCGGAAAGCAAGAGGTCAAGGATGAAACGGCGAACCCTAATTCTAATCGGCGGGGCAACTCTGGCGGCGGCAGTCTGTGTCCTCGCGCTTGCCCCCTTGGGCTCTGCGCGTGACACCGCGCACGCAGGCGGCCCGCCGGCATCGTTCTGGGAGAACGGCATGCCCGACCTCGGCCAGCACTCGGACGCCTGGTGCTGGGCGGGCTCAGCGGCCAACGTCTTCTGGTGGCTCGCGGCCAACCAGGGGCAAACGGGGCTGATGGGAGGCGTGCCTAACCCGTCATACCCGTGGCAGGCCATCGACGCCAACAGCACGAACCCGGCAAGCGTCTGCGGTGTAGGCCACAGCTGGTATGATGCGCGAGACGCCGGCGACCTCCCTCCCCCCGTCACCGGGTACCCGACGGTCCTGGAGAAGATTGCCGCAAAGACGTTTCACGACAACAACCAGAACGGCGTCAAGGATGCTCTGCCCGCTCCAGGTGAGCAGAACTACTGCTATGGCGAGGGAGTTGAGGAGTGGGACTACCTTATCGGCCTCAGGGACTATGTGAGCAGCTACGGCAATAACCTCAAGGTCCACGACATTATCAATCCGACCCGCTGCGCCGTCGGCTCTGGGTGGATCGTCAACAGGTCGGTCCCCACCATGAACACGCTCGACCCCTGTGGCCCGGGAGCGGTGGCACCCGGCGGAGTGCCGGGCGTGGACCAGGTGGGGCCAAGGCCTACCTTCTCGGACTATGAGACCCAACTGAGCAACAACGGCAACCAGGTTGTGCTGCTCTGGATGGAGCCCGCGCCCGGCTACTACTTCGTCGAGACCGCGCACGTCGTCGCCGGCGTGGCCTACGACGCCACCCCGGGGGCGGGGGCTTCTGGGCTCGGAACCGTCACCATCTCCGATCCCTGGACCCACACCACGAATGCCGCCGCGCCACTACCCAACCCGGTGCCCAGCAACGTTCACAGCGACGCCGCCAATGCGGGACCCTGGCAGAGCAAGCCCGACCATAACAACTCATCTGCCTTCAATGGAACTGACCCGTACAACCTCTGCGACGTCATAAGCACCGGCCCCCTCCCAAAGGGGTTCCAGATCCAGTGCTACAACGAAGACACGGGCGCGGCCCAGCAGTGGCAGGTATATGACATGATCTACGTGGCGCCGCTGCCGACGGATACGCCGACGCCCACCAACACGCCGACGAACACGCCAACCGCCACCGCTACGCCCACGAGAACGCCGAGCTCAACGCCTACGATTACACCGACGCCGCGTCCGGCCAGCTGGGTGGGTGGCGTCGCCGAGGCGCCTGACGTGCCATCAGGTAGTTCGGGTTCATCCGCGCCATACGCCCTCATTGGTGGCGCGATCGCCGGCGCGGCGCTCCTCGTCGGAGCGGGCTTGTATGCAAGGAGGCGCTGGCTGGCCTAAGAAGGGCGGCGGAGCAAGATCCGAAGATTCGCGGGCGGCTTCGTGCGTCAGCGGAGGCGCCCGATGTTGGCGCTGCCGAACTTGTGCAGCAGCCGCCGCAATGTGGCGCGCTCCTCATCCGTCAGGGCGCCGAACATCTCGTCGCTCACCGCCATCGCCTGCGAGCGGACTTCGTCGTGGATGCGGTGGCCCTTCGGTGTAAGCTGAATCAGCACCAAGCGTCGGTCGTTCGGGTCCTTGAGGCGCCTCACGAGGCCGTTCGCGCACATCCTGTCGACGAGGCTGGTGATGCTAGGGCTCTCCTGGAGGAGCAGCCTGGCGATCCTCGTTACCGGCAGAGGACTTGATGACTCTGCCAGAACGGCGATTACGCCCGCCTGCGGCACCGTCAAATTCCAGGCCGAAAGCGCCCGCTCCGTGTCCTTTCGCAGGATGGCGAAGGCGACATAGAGACCCGCCCACTCTTCTCGATCCGGAGGTGCGTTGTGCGTGGTCATCGTTAGCCCACTACTCATGGTGAAGACTATACTCCACTTTGCCAGTAGATGCGATATCAGTGAAAAGCATGAATTTCGTAGGGCCATACCCAAAGAAACTGCAACGCTCCTTCTACGAACGAGGCGCTCGCACGGTCGCCAGGCAGCTCCTCGGCAAGCGCCTTGTCTACCAGCGCGAAGGGAGGCGCCTCGCCGGCAGAATCGTCGAGACGGAGGCGTACCTGGGCGTGCGGGACATGGCGTCTCACGCCTTCCGCGGCCGGACGAAGCGCACGGAGGTGATGTTCGGCGCGGGGGGCCACCTCTACATGTACTTCATCTACGGCTTGTTCTGGATGATGAACGTGGTGACCGAGACGGAGGGCAGCGCCGGCGCGGTCCTGCTGCGGGCGCTGGAGCCGCTGGAAGGCGTAGACGAGATGAAAGCGAACCGCGGCGGCAAGGACGGCCGGCTGGTCGCCTCCGGGCCGGCGCGGCTGACACGCGCGCTGGGCGCCGACGGCAGCCTGAACGGCGTCGACCTCTGCGGCGACCTCGTTTGGATAGAGGATTGGGGCGAGAGGGTGAAGCCGTCGGAGATCGCGGCGACGCGAAGAGTGGGCGTCGCTTACGCCGGCGGCTGGAAGGAGCGAAAGCTGCGGTTCTACCTTTCGAGCAACGAATTCGTGTCGAGACCGCGCCTGTAGCCCGCCGGACCGCCTATTCAAGCCAGATGACGCCGATCGCGCTTGCCTCGGCGGCCCAGCCCTTGACGGTGTTTGTCTGAACCAGCCACCAGCGGAAGCCGCCGGCATCGACGGGGCCGTCCTTGATTGTCACCCTCGTTCCGTCTGTCAAGCAGCCGACGATGTTGGCGTAGTCGGACGGCGCGTCTCTGACGTTGAGGCAGGACTCGGTGTTCGCGACTTTCGCCCGCGAGCCGTTGTGGAACTTCGGCGCGACTGTCGGTGATGGCGTGGGCGTTGGCCTCGCCACCTGTGAACCGGGCGGATTTGCCTTCAGCAGCGGCCGAGACGTCGGTGTTCGTAACGCCGAACCGCCAGGCGGAAACGCAGCCCATTCCAATCGCATAGGCGTGAGTCAGGAAGTTCACCCAGGCGTCGAGCGTTGAGTCGCCCTGGCCGACCGGCTGGATGGGAAGGCCGTAGCCGCCGAACATGCTGGCGGAGACATCGAGGAGGAATTCGGGGCAGATGCCGGGCGACCCCGGATCGTAGCCGGCGCCCTTGAAGTCGTCGACATTGTCCGAAGTGTTGAACGTCTCCCAGTAGATCATCGGCGCGATGATCTGCGCGATAGAAACGAACTGGGCCATCGGGATGCGGGGCATAACCCAGGGCCGCGGCTCGACGCAGAGGCTGACCACGGCATTCGGCTGCTGGCGACGGAACTCGCTGGCGAAGGTTGCGGCGGTTTGCGGCGTTCCGGCCCAGTAGCCGGCCCAGGGCTCGAGGTCGATCACTATGCTTCGGGCGCCGGCGCCGATGACCTGCGCGCACATCTTCGCCTCGGTCGTGGGGTCGACGCCGTTGAGCACGCAGTAGGCGTGGAAGGGAACGTTGTTGTTCTCGAAGTAGTTGGCCAGCTTCTGCACCTGCGCCGGGCCGGTGACGGCCTGCGAGGACTTATCCCAGTCCCCCATCCACTCCGTGCCGTTGTGCGTCTTGAGGATGATCCCGAGGTTGTTTTGCGACAAGACGGAGGCGAGCTTCTGGGGCGTGCCGTCGGTGCTGAACTGCCAGACCCAGGCCAAGTGAGTGGCAGGAATGACCTTCTTGTCGCTCACGGGTTCGACCGGTGGAAGGCAACTGACGGTTACCGCGGCGGCGCCGGCCATCGCGGAGAGAGCGAGCAGCCGGCGTCGGGTGATGTGGTACTCGAGCAGAGAGAGGCCGTTGGTCTTGCCTGAAGGTTCGAAGTCTCCCATACCACCTCTATCCCTTTCCTTCAAGCCGGGTGGAGCTATAGACTAGCCGTCGCTTATCGGCTTTGTCAAGAGAAAACAGAAACGCAGACGCCTCTTTCAGCGCATTTTTACAACGTCTTAGCAAAGGAAAGGTTAACCGCTCAAAGGCGCGGCTCTGAGCGATAAACGCGAAGAGAGCCACCGGCAGCCGATGGCTCTCTCGGCTGCCTTAGGCATCGCGGCTCCCTTTGGCAGATGCCTACATCCGAAGCCTCTAGCAAGCGGTCGCGACGGCGGAGTGAAGGCGGTCTGAGATTCCCGCCGCTTGCGTGATAGAATAATGAAGATTCGCTGGCCGAATTGAAACGAGGGCAGAATGGAAGCGCAGAGGGGCAACATATCCGATGAAAGCGCGCGGCAGGTCATAGGCTATCTCAAGCACCAGGCGTCGAAAAAGGCCGCTGACCTGCTGCCGCTCGTGGACCGGGCGCAGGGGGTCATCGAGCGCTCGCTGGCGGGCGTAAGCGAGGCGCAGGCGCGCTTCTGTCCTGAACCCGGCGAGTGGTGCATTGCCGAGGTGCTGCAGCACATCGAGAGGTCGACGCGTGGCACGGCGCGGGCCATCGCGGCGCTGGCGGCCGGCGAAAGGGCAACGCCGAGCGGCATCGAGCCCGAGGTAACGGAGGCATCAGAGACGCTGGCCGAGCTACGCAGGCGCGTCGGCGCGTCGTTCGACGAGCTGCGAGCCGCGATGGCGGCGATGCCCGACGGCGAGTCGGGAGCGACGGCGCAGCATCCGTTCTTCGGGGAGCTGACGTGCAAGGAGTGGGCGGCGTTCGGATACGTGCACGCCCGCGACCACGCGGCGCAGATAGAAAAGAACAAGCAGGCGCCCGCATATCCGCGGTAAGCCGGAGGGAACCGGTGGTCCTTAGCGACAGGTCTATTCGCGGGGAGCTGGCAAGCGGCCGGCTGCGCATCGAGCCGCTGAGCGATAACGCCATCCAGCCGTCCAGCGTCGACCTCCGCCTCGACCGCCTGTTTCGCGTCTTCAAGAAGGGCGCCCGCTCCCAGATCAACGTCCGGGAGCCGTGCGACGACTGCACCGAGCTAATCGAGGTCGCCGAAGGGAAGCCGTTCGTGATCGCGCCGGGCCAGCTCGTCCTGGCGGACACGCTGGAGACGATCACGCTGCCGGACGACCTGGTCGCGCGGCTGGACGGCCGCAGCTCGCTTGGCCGCCTCGGCCTGCTGGTGCACGCAACCGCCGGATACGTCGACCCCGGCTTCAGCGGGAAGCTGACGCTGGAGCTATCGAACGCGTCGCCGCTGCCAATCGCCCTCTACGCCGGCATGAAGGTCTGCCAGATATCGTTCCTGCGAATGTCGACGCCGGTGGAGCGGCCGTACGGGTCGCCGGGCCTGGGCAGCAAGTACCAGGGCCAGCAGCAGCCGACGCCGAGTCGCATCTACGAAGACTTCAAAGACCGATCCGAGTAGAATGCGCGCACGCGGCATGAAACAGAAATCGGATGCCACCGACTACATGGCGCGCGCGCTGGAGCTCGCCCGGCAGGCGCTCGGCACGACGAGCCCGAACCCGGCCGTCGGCGCGGTTCTGGTGAAGGACGGCTGCATCGTCGGCAAGGGCCGCACGCAGCCGCCGGGAGGCCCGCACGCGGAGGTTGTCGCAATCAAGCAGGCGGGGCCGGATGCTCGCGACGCGACGCTGTATGTGACGCTGGAGCCCTGCGCTCACTACGGTCGCACGCCGCCGTGTACGAAAGCGATCATCGAGGCCGGCGTCCGCGAGGTCCACTATTCGTTCGACGACCCTGACCCCAACGGCCGGGGTGCCGGAGCGCGCGAGCTGCGCGAGGCGGGCATCGAAGTAGTCGCCGGCGAGGGCGAGCAGGAGGCGCGGCGCATCAACGAAGCGTACGTCAAGCAGCGCCTGACCGGCCTTCCCTTTGTCATCGCAAAGTGGGCGATGAGCCTGGACGGCAAGATCGCGGCGACGAGCGGCGATTCGCGCTGGGTAAGCGGGCCGGAGACTCGCGAATGGAGCCACGAGCTGCGGACGAAGATAGACGCGATCATGGTCGGCGTCCGAACGGTGCTCGTTGACGACCCGCAGCTGACGGCGCGACCGGGCGACATTGTTGCCGAACGCCAGCCGCTTCGCATCGTCGCCGATAGCCGCGGTCGCACGCCGGTGACGGCCCGCGTCCTCGACGGCCCGGGAAGAGCGCTGGTGGCCACAACTTCGGCTTCGCGGGCAGCCTGGCGGCGACAGATGGCGGAGGCGGGCACCGAGGTTCTGCTGCTGCCGGACCGCGACGGGCGCGTCGACCTGGCGGAGCTTCTGCGCGCCCTCGGCGAGCGGCAGGTGCTGAGCCTGCTGGTCGAAGGCGGCGGCGAGCTGCTGGGCGCTTTCTTCGACGGCGGACTGGTCGACAAGGTGCAGGCGGTGGTCGCGCCGCTGGTCATCGGCGGCGACGAGGCGCCGGCGGCGGTCGCAGGACGGGGCGTCGAACGCATGGCGGACGCGCTGCGGCTGCGCAACGTGAGCGTGGAGCGCCTCGGGGAGGATGTGCTCGTCGTCGGCTACCCATCGACGAAGTAGGGAAGTCCTCGAGGGGACGCTCCCTTCTGGCGGGGTTCGAGGGGTGTCCCACCCCAAATTCCGGGAAGGCCCTTGTGGGCGGGCGGGTGGGAAGATAGACGTCGCATGGCGAAGGCGGCAGCGGGGGCGGGGCAAGCGCAGCGACGTAGAGAGAGGCTAGCTATGTTCACAGGCATCATTGAAGAGGTAGGCGTCGTCAGAAAGGGCGGCGGCGGAACGCTCATCATCGAGGCGAAGCGCACCCTCTGGGGCACGAACCTGGGCGACAGCATCGCCATCAACGGCATCGACCTGACCGTCGCCCACATGGACGAGGAGTGCTTCACCTTCCACGTCATGCCGGAAACCTATCGTCGCAGCAACCTCGGCGCGCTTTCGAAGGGCGACGCCGTGAACCTGGAGCGCTCTCTAACGCTGGCCAGCCGGCTCAGCGGGCACCTGGTGCGCGGCGTCGTCGAAGGCACCGGGCAACTGCTGTCGCTGACGCCGGAAGCGGACGCTATCCTGGCCCGCTACGCCGCGCCGCCGGAGCTGATGCGCTACGTCGTCGTCAAAGGCCCGATTGCGGTCGACGGCGTCAGCCTGACGGTGGTGGAGCGCGACGACGCGTCTTTCGTCGTCTCGCTGGTGGCCTACACGCAGGCGAACACGAACCTCACTCGCCGAAAAGTCGGCGATGCGGTAAACTTGGAGACGGACATTATCGCCCGCTACGTCGAGCAGCTGCTGGCGGAGCGGGGTCAACCATAGCGGAGGCAGAAGTGGCCCGAAAAGCCCATAACGATCTTCCCTCAGTCGAGGAAGCGATTGAAGAGTACCAGCACGGGCGGTTCGTCATCATCGTCGACGATCAGGACCGCGAGAACGAGGGTGACCTGACGCTGCCGGCCCAGTTCGTCGACGCCGACGCGATCAACTTCATGGCCCGCTATGCCCGCGGCCTCATTTGCGTCGCCATGAGCGCGGAGCGGCTGGATGAACTGCGCATCCCGCTGATGGTCGGCAAGAACGATTCCCACTTCGGCACCGGCTTCACCGTATCGGTCGAAGCAAAGCGAGGAGTCACGACCGGCATCTCGGCAGCCGACCGCGCGCGCACCGTGCAGGTGCTCGTGGACCCGAATTCCTCACCTGAAGACCTCGCCATGCCCGGTCACACGTTCCCACTGCGGGCGCGCGAGGGCGGCGTTCTCGTCCGCGCGGGCCAGACAGAGGCGACGGTCGACCTGTGCCGCCTGGCGGGACTGGGCACGGCGGGCGTCTGCTGCGAGATCATGCGCGCCGACGGCACGATGGCCCGGCTCCCTGACCTGAAGCGTTTCGCTTCCCGTCACGGGCTCAAGATCATCAGCGTCAACGACCTCATAACCTACCGGCTGCGCAAGGACCGGCTCATCGAGCGGGTGACCGAGACGTTGCTCCCGACGGCTTACGGCCACTTCCGCGCCATCGCCTACAAGAGCATCATCGACCCCGACGAGCACCTGGCGCTGGTCCTCGGCGACGTCACGACGCCGGAGCCGGTGCTGGTGCGCGTCCACAGCCAGTGCGTGACCGGCGACGTGTTCGGCAGCCTGCGCTGCGACTGCGGCGAGCAGGTTGCCCTGGCGATGAAGCGCATCGGCGAAGAGGGACGCGGCGTGCTGCTCTACATGCGACAGGAGGGCCGCGGCATTGGGCTGCACAACAAGCTGCGGGCCTACGCGCTGCAGGACGAAGGGCTGGACACCGTCGAGGCGAATCATGCGCTCGGTTTTCCGGCCGACCGTCGCGACTACGGCATCGGCATGCAGGTCCTCGTCGACCTGGGCGTCCACGAGATGCGGCTTCTTACCAATAACCCGGCCAAGCGCGCCGGGCTGGAGGGCTACGGCCTGAAAGTCGTGGAGCGCGTGCCTATCATCGTCGAGCCCAACACGTTCAACATGCGCTATTTGGAAACAAAGCGCACCAAACTCGGTCACCTCCTCGACGCACAGGGTATAATCGAAGGTGACGGCCAGTACTAGGCGGTGACGATTGTCGCGAGTCCTGGAGGGAGAGCCGGGAGGAAGCGGCCTATCCCTGGCCATCGTCGTCTCCCGGTTCAACCAGGCCCTGACCGAGAAGCTGCTTGCCGGCGCCAGAGAGGCGCTGGCGACGTGCGAAGTCGACGACAAGCGGGTCAACGTCGCCTGGGTGCCGGGTTCGTTTGAACTGCCGCTGGCCGCGAAGCGCCTGGCCGAGACGGGTCGATACCAGGCAATCGTCTGTCTGGGATGCGTCCTCCGCGGTGAGACGTCCCATTTCGATTACGTGGCGGGACAGGCGGCGGAAGGCATCGAGCGGGTGGCGCTGGACACGGGCGTGCCGGTGGCCTTCGGCGTGATCACCGCCGAAACGCTTCAGCAGGCGGTTGAAAGGGCTGGTGGCGCGCACGGCAACAAGGGCTATGACGCCGTTCTGACAGCCGTACGCATGGCAAACCTGCTGAAGAAGATCGACGCAGTGGGGGAGAAGGAGCAGGGAAAGTGACTGAGATAGACCAGGTGAGGGAGCTGACACCCGACAACGACATCTGGGAGCAGCCGGTCATCGGCGAGCAGCCGGACGGTCTGACCAACGACGCGCTGGGGCTGGCGCACAAGGCGCTCGACAAGTTCCCGGAGCTACGAAAGCGCTACATCCGCGTGGCCGGGCCGGCGGCCATCATCTCCACCGGCGCCGTCTTGCTGGCCGGCATGGCCATCGCTCGCCGGCAGCGTCGCGGTGAATCGCCGGACGAGATCCTGGAAGGGCTGACGCCCGAGGAGATCGAGAACGCCGTCCGCCTGGACGGGACCGAGGGCGAAGAAGAGGAATAGCTCCGCTCCGGCCTAGGTCACCCTGTAGACGTGGTCGCCGTGGCGCACACGGTCCTTCACCTTGATTCCAACGGCCTGGCCGGCTTTCGCCTCTTCGACCCCCACGCCGTCGATCTGCATCGAGTCCACCGTCTGCTCCAGGTCTGTTGTGTGCCCCTTGATGTGAATCGTGTCGCCCGCGCGCAGCGTTTCGCTGAGCTCGATCCCGGCGACGTTGATCCGCGCGAAGAATTCGTTGATGACGCCTATTTGCTGCTCAGCCATGATGCGCTCCTTCCGCTTGGCTGCCTTGTCGTCCCTGTCAAGCGCTAGCATAGCGGCCGACGACGCGGCTTTCAACGGCAGGCCTCCCGCCGGCCTCTTAGCCAATCAGTATACTTCCTGTCTGCGGCCATGTCATAATAATGATAGCGAATTCAAGTTCAGAGCTACTCTTGAGAGGATATCTGGATGTTGGGGGTCACAAGGCTCTTGTGCGGCACCGTCACGCCCGGCGACGCTTTGCGCTTCGGGCGGCTTTCCGGCGAGCTGCCGCCGCACCTGCTGCACTACTCAGAGGACAAGAAGCCGGTCATCGCCTGGAACGTGACGCGGCGCTGCAACCTGCATTGCGCCCACTGCTACACCGACTCCTTCGACCGCGCCTATGAGGGCGAGCTGACGACGGAGGAGGCGAAGGCCGTAGTCGACGACCTCGCGGCGTTCGGCGTGCCGGTCATCCTCTTCAGCGGCGGCGAGCCGCTGCTGCGACCCGACCTGCCGGAGCTCATCGAGCGGGCGCAGAGGCATGGAATCCGCAGCGTCCTTTCGACCAACGGCACGCAGATCAGCCGCGACATCGCGCAGCAAATGAAACGCCTCGGCCTATCCTACGTCGGCGTCAGCATCGACGGACCGGCGCCCGTCCATGACCGTTTTCGCGGCATGGTGGGCGCTTTCCAGGAAGCGATGCAGGGCATCCGCAACTGCAAGCAGGCCGGCCTCCGAGTGGGCCTGCGCGTGACTTTGACGCAGTTCAGCTTCGCCCACTTGAAGGAGATCTTCGACATCGTCGACAGCGAGGATATTCCCCGCCTCTGCTTCTATCACCTCGCTTACGCCGGCCGCGGCGACCGCATCATCAAGTTCGACCTGTCGCACGCGGAGACCCGCGCCGCCGTCGACCTTATCTTCGCGCGAACGCTGGACTTCGCCCGCCGCGGCAACACGAAGGACGTCCTGACGGTGGACAACCACACCGACGCCGTCTACCTCTATCAGACGGTGCGTGAGATGGAGCCCCAGCGCGCCGACGAGGTGCTGCAGATGCTGCGCTGGCAGGGAGGCAACCAGTCGGGGATCGCCGTGGGCAACATCGACCCGCTGGGAAACGTTCACGCCGACCAGTTCAGCGGCAGTCACAGCTTCGGCAACGTGAGGGAGCGTCCTTTCAGCCAGATCTGGACGGACGAGAGCGACCCCGTTCTCGCCGCGCTCAGACACCGTCGCGGGCACGTGAAGGGGCGTTGCGCCCGCTGCGGCTATTTCGACATCTGCAACGGCAACCTGCGCGCCCGCGCGGAGTCCTACTTCGGCGACTTCTGGATGGAAGACCCGGCGTGCTATATGACCGACGCCGAGCTCAACATGGCGCCCGAAGAGGCGACCGCGCAGGCTGGACAATAGCGCGATGGCCTACTACCCACTTTTCCTGGACATGAAGGGGCGCCGCTGCCTGGTTGTCGGCGGCGGACAGGTGGCGGCGCGAAAGGTCGAAGGACTGCTGGCCGCCGGCGCTTCCGTGGCCGTTGTCAGCGTGTCGCTCGATCCGGAGATCGACAGGCTGAAAGCGGAAAGGCGCATCCAGCACGTCGCCAGGCAGTACCAGAGCGGCGACCTGAAGGGATACACCGTGGTCATCGCGGCGACGGACGACGAGGCGACAAACGAGCGCGTGGCGATGGATGCGCGGCGGAGCGACGTTCTCGTGAACGTCGTCGACCAGCCGGCGCTCTGCGATTTCATCGTGCCGTCGGTGATTCGCCGCGGCAACGTCGTTCTCGCCATATCGACTGGCGGTCTCAGCCCGGCGCTGGCCCGCTGGCTTCGCGAGCATCTTGAGACGTTCGTCACGGAGGACTTCGAGCGGCTGGCGCAGCTTCTGGCCGACGTGCGGGTCGAGCTGCGGGAGCGGGGCGTATCGGTTGCGGCCGACGCCTGGCAGCGCGCCATCGACAAGCGCCTGCTGGAGCTCATCGCGGCTGGACGCTTCGACGAGGCGCGGGCGAAGCTGCTGGCTTCGCTGGGCGCCGGCGCGCAAATGAAAGCTTGAATCGAGAATCGGGGGCCCGTCCGCCTTGCTGTATTTAGGAACGATCGACCAGAAGACCGCGCCTGTCGCGGTGCGGGAGCGTTTCGCGTTCTGCGCCGAGGAAGTGGAGCGCGCGCTCGCCCGTCTACGAAGCGAGCTGGGCAGCGGCGTCATCCTTTCGACCTGCAATCGCACCGAACTCTACATCGACGCTCCTGCTGGCCGCGACATGCCGGAGCAAATGCTTTCGTTCTTGGCGGACGCGAAGGGGCTCGCCGAGGGGCTGTTCGACGACCGCTTCCATTTCTATCAGGATGCCGACGCGGTCCGCCACCTGTTTCGCGTGACGGCCGGCATCGAATCGCAGGTGCTGGGCGAGGCGGAGATACTGGGACAGGTGCGCTCGGCGTTTACCGCTGCCACCGACGCTAACTCGACGACGCCCTACCTGGCGCGGCTCTTCCACTCGGCCATTCGCGTCGGCCGCCGCGCCCGCAGCGAGACGGAGATCGGCCGCCACGGCCTGTCGGTGAGCGCCGCAGCCGTCGCTCTGGCGCGCAAGACGCTGGGCAACCTTTCGGAGCGGTGCGCCCTTGTGATCAGCGCCGGCGAGGCGGGGAAGCTGACCGCGCACGCTCTCCAGGACTGCGGCGTCGGGCGAACGCTGGTGGTGAGCCGCCGCTTCGAGCGCGCCGAGCAACTGGCGACGGAGCTTTCCGGCGAGGCGCTGCCGCTCGACCGCCTGAGCGAGGCGCTGGCGACGTCGGACATCGTCATCACCTCTTCCGGTTCGCCTTCGTTCATTATCGACTGCAATCTGCTGGAACAGGTCATGCCGCAGCGGAACGGCTCGCCGCTGCTGCTCATCGACATCGCGGTGCCGCGGGACGTGGAGCCGGCAGTGCGCGATTTCGGCGGTGTGTACCTGTACGACATCGACGACCTGCAGTCGGTAGCCGAAGCGAATCGCCGGGCGCGGCAGAAGGAGTCGCCTGCGGTGGAAGCGATCGTCGAAGAGGAGGCGCAGCGCTTCCTCGATTGGTCGCGCTCGCTGGCGGTGGTGCCGACGATAAGAGCGATCCGCCGCTACGCGGAGCGAATTCGCCAGGACGAACTGGCAAAGACGCTGGCGCGCCTGCCCGACCTCTCGGACGAAGAGAAGCAGCGCATCGACAGCCTCTCGGAGGCGATCGTGAAGAAGCTGCTCCATCGCCCCATTTCCCGCTTGAAGGCGAAAGCCGGCGGCACGGCCGTCCTTGAATCGGCGCGCCAGCTTTTCGGAACCGACGAAGCGCCGGGCCGGCGGGACAGGCCGGACTCCTGACACGATGACGGGCAGGACGCTGATCGTAGGGACGCGAGGCAGCCGGCTGGCCCGCCGCCAAACGGAAATCGTGATCGAGGCGCTCCGGCAACGCCATCCGGACCGCAACTTCGAGATTCGCACCGTCACAACCACCGGCGACCGGCGTCCGCAGCCGCTCGCCGAGATCGCCGGCGAGGGCGTGTTCACGAAAGAACTCGAAGAGGCGCTCCTTCGTGATGAGATTGACATGGCGGTCCACAGCCTCAAAGACCTGCCGACGCAGCTTCACCCACAGCTCGCGCTGGCGGCCGTGACGGCCCGCGAAGACGTGCGCGACGCGCTGGTCTCGGCCGGCGGCCAAACGCTGGCCCGGCTTCCGGCGGGAGCGCGCATCGGCACGGGCAGCGTCCGGCGGGCCGCGCAGATGCGCCTCTTGCGACCCGGTATCGAAGCGGTGCCGATCCGCGGCAACGTCGATACGCGCCTCGCCAAGGTGGGCGGCGATGAGATAGACGCCGTGATCGTGGCGGCGGCGGCGCTGGCAAGGCTGGGTCGCCTCGACGCCGCGGCCGAGCTGCTACCGCTGGAGGCGATGCTGCCGGCGCCCGGCCAGGGAGCGCTGGCGGTCGAGACGCGGGCTGACGATACCGAGGCGCGCGAGGTCGCGTCCGCCGTCGATGATGACGATACGCATCGGGCGACGACAGCGGAGCGGGCGTTTCTGCGACGGCTCGGCGGCGGCTGTCGCGTGCCGGTCGCGGCGTACGCGACGGTCGAAACCGGCGGACTGCGCCTTCGAGGGCTGGTCGTGGAGCCGGACGGCACGCGCGCCTACCGCGGCCAGATTGACGGCCCCGCGGCGGAAGCGGAAGCTCTGGGAGAACGCCTGGCCGAAAGGCTGCTCTCTGAAGGCGCTTCAAGAACGCTCGAAGGGATCAGATGAAGAACGCGAGCGGCAAGGTCTGGCTCGTCGGCGCGGGACCCGGCGACCCCGGGCTGATCACGGTCAAGGGCGTCAACGTCCTGGCCCGCGCGGAGGTGGTCGTCTATGACCGGCTGGTCGTCCGCAGCCTCGTCGAGCTGGCGCCGGCGAAGGCGGAGCGCATCTTCGTCGGCAAGGACCCGACGAGGAAGGGCGGCTCAGGCTTCAGCCAGCAGGAGATAGACGATCTGCTCGTCGCCAGGGCGCGCGAGGGCAAACGGGTGGTCCGGCTCAAGGGAGGCGATCCGTTCGTCTTCGGACGGGGCGGCGAGGAGGCGGAAGCGCTCGCGGACGCCGGCATCCCCTTCGAGGTGGTCCCCGGCGTGTCGTCGGCCATCGCGGCGCTCGCCTACGCGGGCATTCCGGTGACGCATCGCGGGCTGTCGTCGTCGTTCACGGTGGTGACCGGCCACGAGGACCCCGATAAGCCCGAAAGCGCGGTCGACTGGAGGCGCGTAGCAAATAGCGCCGATACGCTGGTCATCTTGATGGGCGGCTCGAATATCGGCGAGATCATGAAGCTTATCTCCGAATGCGGCCGAGCGCCCGATGACCCCGCCGCCGTTGTACGATGGGGAACCACGCCAGATCAGGCAGTAATCGCGGTAACCATTTCTGATTTGGCGAAGCGCGTCGCCGAGGCCGGGCTGGAGCCACCGCTCGTCACGGTCGTCGGGCCGGTCGTCGGCCTGCGCGACAAGCTGCGCTGGTTCGACAACCGTCCCCTCTTCGGCAAGCACGTTCTGGTGACCCGCGCCGCTGAACAGGCCGGCGTCCTCTCGCACGCCCTGGCCGAGGCGGGCGCGGAGCCAATAGAATTGCCGACGATCGAAATCGTACGGCGCATCGACCAGAAGGCCCTGCGCAGCTCGCTGCAACGCCTGGAAGCGGGCGAGTACGACTGGCTCGTCTTCAGTAGCGCCAACGGCGTCGACATCTTCTTCGACGAGCTGCGGCGCCGCAAGAAGGACGCCCGCGTGCTGGGTCGAGCCTCCGTCTGCGCCATCGGCCCGGCGACGGCGACTGCGCTTGCCGAGCGCGGCGTCCACGCCGACGTGGTGCCGGAGCGCTTCCTTGCGGAAGGCATCGTCGAAGCGCTGACGGAGCGCGGTATAATGGGGCAGCGCGTCCTCTGGCCCCGGGCCCGCGGCGCCCGTCGAGCGCTGGTCACCGGGCTGGAGCGCTTGGGCGCAATGGTCGACGAGCTGCCGCTGTACAGCGCCGCCGTGCCGAAGCAGGTCGACGCCGAGGCGATGGCGCGGCTGCGCGCCGGTGAAGTCGACATCGTGACGTTTGCCAGCTCTTCGGCGGTGCGCAACCTGCTTAAGATGCTCGACGGCGACAAGGCGCCGCTGGAGAAGCCGCTGATCGCCTGCATCGGGCCGGTGACGGCGACCGCAGCGCGTCGAGCGGGCCTGCGCGTCGGCGTCGAAGCGCCGGATCATACTATTGAAGGCTTGCTGGCCGCGCTGTCAGACCACTTCGAAAGATGACGCCTGGTTCCAAGAGACAACCTGTCGCAACTGACGACGAAACGGCGAAGAGGCAGCGCCGCGTTCGCCGCCTGTACTCCCTGGTTGCCGGCATATACGACCTTCGCGTCGGCACGTTCCTGCGCTGGCGGAAGCCCGCCCTCGAGGCCCTCCGGCCCAACGCGGGGGACAAGGTGCTGGACCTGGCCTGCGGCACCGGCCTCAACTTCAGCCAGATCCTGGCGCGGATTGGCCCTAAGGGCAGGATCGTTGGCTTGGACATTACCCGCCCTATGCTGAAGCGCGCGAGACGAAGGGCAGATCGCAGTCATTGGGAAAACGCCACCCTCGTCGAAGGCGACGCCACCGACCTGCCACTCGCCGCCGACTCCTGCGACGCCGTGCTCTGCTCCTACGCCATGGCGATTATTCCCGACTACCGCACGGCGATAGCGGAGGCGGTCCGCGTCCTCAAGCCCGGCGGACGGCTCGTATTGCTGGAGCCGAAGCGCGGCTCGACCCTCTGGGGCCGGTTGCTGACTCCGCTGGTGGCGCCTTCTGGCGTCGGCATCGTCCACCTCGACCGGAGAGCGTGGGAGGAGCTACCCGCACTTCTGGAAGACGTTTCGCGACGTGACTATGCGGGCGGGCTGGTGTACATTGCCAGTGGCACGAAAGCGAGGGACCGGTGATGGCAGCCGCGGCGCGTGGCGCGGGCCCGCGCATAGACGTCGGAGCGCCTGAGCACACGGTCGAGGGGTTGCTAGCGGCGCTGGAATTTGCATATGCCGAAACGAAGGGGGCCATGAAATGGGGTTGACAACCATCGAGCTCGAAATCGCCAACGTCGCCGATCCTGAACAGACCGAGAGGTTAGAGTTTCTCATCGATTCCGGTGCCATCTACTCCGTCGTGCCGGCAGTTGTGCTACAGCGGCTCGGCATAAAACCGATAGCGCAGCAGGACTTCCGGTTGGCTGACGGGACAAAGATCTCGCGCCGGAAAGGCGTAGCCCTTTTCCGATACCAAGACAAGATCGGTGGTGCCGACGTTATCTTCGGCGAGGAGGGCGATGCGACGCTGCTTGGCGCGTTCACTCTCGAAGCGCTTGGCCTCGGTCTAGACCCGTTGAAGCGGGAATTGCGTGATCTCCCCATGATGCTTGCATGAAAAGGTAACCTATGAACGGTGACGTTCGTCGATTTCGGCGGCTGCGGGACAGCAACTCAATGCGGCGGCTCGTGCGGGAGACGAGGCTTTCCCCGGAGGACTTCGTCTACCTGCTGTTCGTCGTGCACGGCAGCGGCGTTCGTAACGCCATCCCATCGATGCCGGGCCAGTCGCAGCTCTCCGTCGACCAGCTTGCCGCCGAGGCGCGCGAGCTGCGCGAGCTCGGCATTCCCGCCGTCCTCCTCTTCGGCATACCGGCGTCGAAGGACGAGCAGGCGTCGGAGGCATACGCGCCGGACGGCATCGTCCAGCAGGCGGTCCGCGCCCTCAAGCAGGCCGACCCGGAACTCCTCGTCATCACGGACGTCTGCCTCTGCGAGTACACAAGCCACGGCCACTGCGGCATCGTCAAGAACGGCGACGTCGATAACGACGCCACGCTGCCGCTGCTCGCCAAGACGGCGCTCTCGCACGCCCAGGCCGGCGCCGACATGGTCGCCCCGTCGGCGATGATGGACGGCCAGGTGTCGGCCATCCGCGGGGCGCTCGACGAGAGCGGCTTCTCGCAGACGCCGATCATGGCCTACGCCGCCAAGTACGCCTCCGCCTTCTACGGGCCGTTCCGCGAGGCGGCGGAGTCGGCGCCGCAGTTCGGCGACCGCTGCGGCTATCAGATGGACCCGGCGAACGTCCGCGAGGCGTTGCGCGAGATCGAGGGCGATATCGCCGAGGGCGCTGACATTGTGATGGTGAAGCCGGCGCTCGCCTACCTGGACGTGCTCGCCCGCGCCCGCCGGCGCTTCGACCTGCCGCTTGCCGCCTATAACGTCAGCGGCGAGTACGCTATGATTAAAGCGGCGTCGGCGAACGGCTGGCTCGACGAGAAGCGCGTCGTTCTCGAGGTGCTGACGGCGATCAAGCGGGCCGGCGCGGACGTCATTATCACGTATCACGCCAAGGACGCCGCCCGCTGGCTGACCGCTTGAGCGCCTGCGGTGCGTCCGGTGCCAAACCTGAAAAAGCTATGTCTGATCTTCCCACCCGCCCACCCGAGATGCGTTGGGATTCGGGGGACACCCCCGAACCCCCGGAAGAGAGGGATCCCCTCTCTTCACTCTCCCTTTCTCGGCGTGACGGCATTCGCGCCATCGCCTTCGACTGCTACGGCACGCTGATCGACTTCACCGACCAGGCGTTCATCCGCGCCTACCACGAGATCTGCGTTCAGCAGGGCATCGCCTGCGACGGCCGGACGCTCTGGGAGAAGTGGATGGACATCTGGCGGCGCATGTCGTCCGTGGTCAGCGACTATGAAAGTCCGCGCAACGAGCCCACCTCCTGGACCCGCACGATGGCTAGCTTCCGACCTTATAGTGAAGCCTGGCCGGAGCATTTCGAGGCCTGCTTCCGCGAGCTCGGCGTTCGCGGGGACGGCGTCGCTGCCTACGCGCACGTCCGCAACGGACTGGCAGACGCGCCGGCGTTCGCGGAAACGGCCGAGGTGCTGTCGGCGCTGAAGTCGCGCTACCACCTGGGCATCCTCTCCAACGCCGACGACGACTTTCTGAACGCCTGTCTCGAGAAGAACGGCCTGCACGTCGAGTTCCAGCTCATCGTCACGTCCGAGAGCGCGGGCGTCTACAAGCCGCGGCAGGAGATATTCCACTCGTTCGTCGAAGCGAGCGGCTTCCAGCGACACGAGGTGCTATACGTTGGCGACAGCCAGTCGGCGGACGTGCTGGGCGCCAAGAACGCGGGCCTGCCCGTAGCCTGGGTCAACCGCGACGGTTCGCCGCTCAGGGAAGGCGTGCCGCAGCCAGACCACGAAGTCGCCTCGCTGCGCGAGCTTCTCGGAATCTTATCGTAGCCGGGACTTTGCAGTTTCGGCGCCGGTCCGTTTCGACCCGGGTCGATGGAATGATGCCGCTGTCCCATGACCGTTCGCACGAAGTCTTCCAGCGCTCGCTGCGCTACCTGGCCGGCGGCGTCGACAGCCCCGTCCGCGCCTTCCGAGCCGTCGGCGGCGAGCCCATCGTTGTCGCCCGCGGCGAAGGGCCGTACCTGTTCGACGTGGATGGCAATCGCTACGTCGACTACGTCTGTTCCTGGGGCGCGCTCATCCTCGGGCACGCGCACGCCGCCGTCGTCGCAGCGGTCCGGAAGGCGGCGGAGCGCGGCAGCAGCTACGGCGCGCCGACGGAGCCGGAGGCCGACCTGGCGCAGCTCATCGTCGAAGCCGTGCCGTCGATTGAGACGGTCCGCTTCGTGAACTCCGGTACCGAGGCCACGATGTCGGCGCTGCGCCTGGCCCGCGCCTTCAGCAGACGCGACAAGATCGTCAAGTTCGAGGGCGCCTATCACGGGCACGCCGACGGTCTGCTCGTGCGCGCCGGCTCGGGCGTGGCGACGCTGGCCCTTCCCGACAGCCCGGGTGTGCCGGCTTCATACGCCCAGGAAACCCTCATCGCCCGCTACAACAACGTCGAGAGCGTCGAGCGCCTGTTCGAACGATACGCCGGCGAGATAGCGGCGGTCATCGTCGAGCCGGTCGCCGGCAACATGGGCGTCGTGCCTCCCCAGCCAGGCTTTCTGGCGTCGCTGCGCGAGATCACGCGGTGTGAGGGCGCGCTGCTCATCTTCGACGAGGTGATTACGGGCTTCCGCGTCGCATTCGGCGGCGCTCAGTCGCTCTACGGGATCGTGCCGGACTTGACGTGCCTTGGGAAGATCATCGGCGGTGGACTGCCGGTCGGAGCCTACGGCGGCCGGCGCGACGTGATGGCGATGCTGGCGCCGGAAGGCCCCGTCTACCAGGCGGGGACGCTCTCCGGCAACCCGCTGGCGATGGCGGCGGGACTGGCGACGCTGCGGGAGCTGCAGTCGCCGGGCTTCTATGAGCGGTTGGAGACGCTTTCGTGGAAGCTGGCGGAGGGAATTGCTGTGGCAGCCAAGCGCGCTGGCGTACCGCTTCAGCTAAATCGCGTCGGCTCGATGTTCACGCCCTTCTTCGTCGACAGCCCGGTCAGCGATTATGGGAGCGCCCGCCGCGCCGACACCGAACGCTACGCAAGCTTCTTCCACGCCATGCTGGAGCGCGGCGTCTACCTGCCGCCGTCGCAGTTCGAAGCAGCATTTGTGTCCTCAGCCCACGGGGATGAGCAGATCGACGCCACAATCGCGGCCTTCCAGCAGGCGCTGACGGAGCTGTCCTAGCCCCTTCAAGAGAACGCCTAGTGAAGCTGCTGCCTTGACAATCCCCCGTTCTGGTGCTAAATTGCCATCAGGCCTAGCTCGTCAGTCGCGGTGGGCGGCGACGAGACGGGGGAACCGAAGGCAGCATGGGGTGTACTCGCTTGGAGCGAGAGGGCAGTCTCTTTCAGCCCTAACCCGACAGCTAACCTCGTAGGCCACTGAAAGAGGGCTGGTTCCAAACAAGGCGGCCGGAGCCAACTCCTCCGGCTTTTTTGCACCCTCGTGTCCTGCCTGAATGGCGGACAGGCCCGGCCCGGTCGGTTGCGTGTATCTATATCGCTAAGGTGGGAGCGATACCCCGCGACATGCAAAAGGAGGCCGACATGGCACCTCGCGATCTCTCCGACTTTCCGCCCTTATCCGTCATCCGGCGCAGTTCAAGTCCACTCATCGTCGTCAGCAACCGCGGCCCCTTCGAGCACTATCGAGACGCCGGCGGTGTCCTGGCACGGAGGCCCACGAGCGGGGGCGTCGCCGTCGCGCTCTCCAGCATTTTCGGGCGGCAGGAGTTGACGTGGGTCGTCGGCGCTGTTGGCGATGTTGACCGCGAGCTGGCAATGCGCGACTTCCGCCGCTTTTCTTTTGGCGACGGGCATCGCCTCTGTTTCGCGTCGACGGATTCGCACTCATACGATCTCTTCTATCGCACCTTCAGCAATCCGATTCTCTGGTTCCTGCAGCACTCGCTATGGCATCTGCTCGACGGACGGCCGAACTTGAGGCAAGAGATCGTGCGGTCCTGGGAGGAAGGCTACGTGCCGGTAAACGCGGCCTTCGCCGCCGCGGTCTGCGACGAGATCGATGACGCGCGCGGGCCCGCCCGAGTCATGCTCCACGACTACCATCTCTACCTGGCACCACTACTCATCCGCGAGCGTCACCCGGAAGCTCAGCTCCAGCACTTCTGCCACATCCCCTGGCCGGGGCCGGAGGCCTGGCGCGTGCTGCCGGAATACGTCATCGCCCGCATCTGCGAGGGCATGCTGGCCAACGACAGCGTCGCTTTCCAGACGGAGGAATCGAAGCGCAACTTCGCGCTGACCTGCCTCGCATATCTTCCTGACACGACAGTCGATCTGGCAGAGACTGCGATCAGCCACCGGGAACGGTCGACTGGTATCTTTGCCAATCCGATATCGGTGGACGTGTTCGACCTGAGGCGGAAGCTCATCTCGCCGAAAGTGCAGGCCTACCGGCAGGCGCTGGTTGGCGAAGATGACATAAGGACAATCGTTTGCGTCGACCGTCTGGACCCGGCAAAGAATGTCGCCGGCGCGCTGAAGGCGTTTGACCTCCTCCTTCAGCGCCATCCCGAATGGTCGGGCAAGGTCCGGATGCTCGCCTTCCTGGTGCCGTCGCGGGTAGCGATCCCCGAGTACCAGACGTATCGGGACAAGGTCTTTACGCTCGTTGACGAGATAAACTCGCGACACGGCGACGGGCGTTGGCAGCCGCTAACGGTCTTCTACGAACAGAACCGAACCCAGGCGCTTGCCGGCTTGAGCCTATACGACGTGCTCATCGCCAACTCCATAGCCGACGGCATGAACCTTGTGGCCAAGGAAGGGCCCGTCTTGAACGGGCGCGACGGCGTCCTGGTGCTTTCGACGGCGGTGGGTGCGGCGCGCGAACTCGGCGGCGCAGCGCTGACCGTCGAGGCCGGGGACATCGAAGGGACCACCGAAGCGCTCAAACAGGCGCTGTCGATGGACGCTTCGGAGCGCCGGCAGCGGGCGCGGCTGCTGCGACAGACCATCGCGCGCCACGACATCAACGATTGGTTGGAGACGCAGATGGCGGCGTTCGGCGAACGTTCGGCGGAGATCCTTCCGGTGCCCGCATCGCTGCTCACCCGCCCGCCCTCCCGCGAGGAGCCACCCGCGCTCATCGCCGGCGGAATCTCTTGACACTCTGATAAGTGCTCTCTAGAATAACTGGTGGGCGGCGCCTCCCGTCCGCGCTGGCGGAGCGAGGGCCGCTTATCTATAAATGTCGAAGTATATCTTCGTGACCGGCGGCGTGGTCAGCTCCGTCGGCAAGGGAATCACCACGGCGGCCATTGGTCGCATCCTCAAGAGCCGAGGTATCTCCGTCTCCATCCAGAAGCTGGACCCCTACCTCAACGTCGACCCAGGCACCATGTCGCCCTATCAGCACGGCGAGGTGTTCGTGACGAATGACGGCGCGGAGACGGACCTTGACCTGGGCCACTACGAGCGCTTCATCGATGAGAACCTGACGGGCCTGAGCTCGGTGACGACCGGTCAGATCTACCAGGCCGTGATCCAGAAGGAACGTCATGGCGACTTCCTCGGCGGGACGATCCAGGCGATCCCTCACATCACTGGCGAGATCAAGAGCCGCATCCGCGAGGTGGCGCGCCGCAGCAACGCTGACGTGGTCATCGTCGAGGTCGGCGGCACGGTCGGCGACATCGAGGGACAGCCGTTCCTGGAAGCGATCCGCCAGATGCGCAACGAGGAGCCGCGCGACCACATTCTCGCCATCCACGTCACACTCCTGCCGTACATCAGCGCCACCGGCGAGATAAAGACGAAGCCGACTCAGCACAGCGTTCGCGAGCTGCGCAGCGCCGGCATCCAGCCCAACGTCATCGTCTGCCGCAGCGACTTCCCGGTCTCCCAGGATCTCAAGGACAAGATCGCCCTCTTCTGCAACGTCGAGAAGCGGGCCGTCATACCTTTGCAAACGATGTCCAGCATCTACCAGGTGCCGATCGTCCTCGAAGAGGCCGAACTGGGCGATCTCATCATCGAAAGGCTCTCCCTTCCCGCCAAGAGCCGCGACCTGAGCGAATGGCGCGGCCTCGTCGACCGGCTGCTGCATCCGGCGAATCGAGCGAGGGTGGCCATCGTCGGCAAGTACGTGGAGCTTCCCGACGCTTATCTCTCGGTCAAGGAGTCGCTCATCCACGCCGGCATACATCACGACGTCGGCGTAGACATCGAATGGGTACACTCACAGACGCTCGAGGCGCCCGGCGGCGAGACGGTGCTGCGGCGCGTCCAGGGCATCGTCGTGCCGGGCGGCTTCGGGGAACGCGGCATCGAAGGGAAGATCAAAGCGGCAAGCTACGCCCGGGAGCAAGAGTTGCCCTATCTAGGCCTCTGCCTGGGCATGCAGGTGATGGTCGTCGAAGCGGCGCGCAAAGCGTTCGACGACGGCACGCCAAATTCGACGGAGTTCGATCCGAAGACGCCGTACCCCGTGATCAGCCTTCTCGAAGAGCAGACAGGCGTGCAGGACATGGGCGGCACGATGCGGCTCGGCTCCTACCCGTGCCGGTTGGTCGCAAACACGAAGGCGCGGGAGGCTTACGGCGTCGACGAGGTCAGCGAGCGACACCGCCATCGCTACGAGTTCAACATGGCGTTTCGGGAGCCGCTGGAGCAGGCGGGGCTCATCGTGAGCGGCATATCGCCGGACGGCACGCTGGCGGAGATATGCGAGGCCGTCGGCCACCCGTTCATGCTCGGTACCCAGTTCCATCCGGAGTTCCGCTCTCGGCCTGACCGGCCGCACCCGCTCTTCCGCGACTTCATCGGCGCGGTGAGGGAGCGGGCGCTGGAGGCTACCCCCGCGGTTCCATTCGTCCGCTGAGATGGAGGTCGGGGGGCGAGCGTCGGAAGCGTTTGATGGAGGTGGTTTGACGCCGGCATTCGCGCGTTCGGCGGGCATTTGCAGTATTTGCTTGAAAACAAGAAGTAGATGCTGTATCATACATTCGGCCGCGAGTACTACTGCACTTTTCCCTCTGTGTTTTCTCTTGAGGCCCCAACATAAATCCGAGGTTTGAACGATGAAGCCAGGCGGCGAACTTAACATTGCTGAGCTAGAGACCAGGACGCGCGAGGACCTGATGGAGATCGCCAAGGAGCTTGGAATCTCCGGCTACAGCGCACTCAAGAAGCAGGACCTTATCTTCCGCCTGCTCCAGGCCCAGACGGAGCGGGAGGGCAACATATTCAGCGGCGGCGTGCTGGAGATCGTCGACGACGGCTACGGCTTCCTCCGCGGCGAAAGCCTCCTGCCCTCGCTGAACGACGTTTACGTGTCGCAGTCGCAGATCCGACGCTTCGCGCTGCGCACGGGCGACTATGTGACCGGCCAGGTCCGTCCCCCGAAGGACAGCGAGCGCTACTACGGGCTGCTTCGCGTGGAGGCGGTGAACGGCCTCGACCCGGAGGTCGCGAAGGGCCGTCCTTACTTCGAGAGCTTGACAGCCATCTTCCCCAACCGCCTCTTCAACCTGGAGACGACGCCGGACAAGCTTTCCGCGCGCGTCATCAACCTTATCTCGCCCATCGGTCGCGGCCAGCGCGGCCTTATTGTCTCGCCGCCGAAAGCGGGCAAGACGTTCCTGCTGAAGGCGATAGCCAACGGCATAACGGCCAACTACAACGACGTGCACCTCATGGTTCTGCTCATCGGCGAGCGGCCGGAGGAAGTGACGGACATGCGACGCTCCGTCAACGGCGAAGTCATCGCGTCCACCTTCGACGAGCCGGTGGAGGACCACACGCGCGTCGCCGACATGGGGCTGGAGCGCGCGAAGAGGCTGGTCGAGTGCGGCACGGACGTTGTCGTCCTGCTGGACAGCATCACGCGTCTCACCCGCGCCTACAACCTGGCGATGCCGACGAGCGGTCGCACGCTTTCCGGCGGCATCGACCCGATCGCTCTCCACCCGCCGAAGCGCTTCTTCGGCGCCGCCCGCAACACCGAGGAGAGCGGCAGCCTCACGATCATTGGCACCTGTCTGGTCGACACCGGCAGCCGCATGGACGAGGTGATCTACGAGGAGTTCAAGGGCACGGGTAACATGGAGATCCACCTCGACCGCCGCCTGGCCGAACGACGCATGTGGCCGGCAATCGATATCCACCGCAGCGGCACCCGTCGCGAAGAGCTGCTGCTGGACGAGGAGACGCTACGTCAGGTCTGGCTCGTGCGCCGAATGACGTTGATGATCAGCCAGAACGCGCCCAATCCCACCGAGGCGACGGAACGGCTGCTGGAGCGGCTGGCGCGGACCCGCAGTAATGACGAGTTCCTGGCGACTCTGAAGCAAGAAATCTAAATCCACCCGTCGCACTCAACAACCGCCGTTACGTTCGGAGAGACCGAAACGGGGTGAAATTTGAGCCTTTTTGCCCTTGACATGAGTTAAAGGCGTCTGGTAGGGTGTCGGGGATGTTGCGTATGCCGGGTGGAGGAGGCAGGCTCTCTGAGTTGGGCTGACAAGTAGGAGGCGAGGAGCATCAGAGGCACGCTCAGCCCGCGGAATCCTGAGCCGAAAGACAGGCTCGGGCCGCGACCAATCAGTCTGGGACGACAGCTCCCCACCGCTGCCGCGTTTCGCAGGAAATACAGGCCTTACGTTCACTCCTTCATTCTGGGCCTGGCAGCGATCGTTCTTCTATCTGTTTCTCTCTCTCAACATTTCCAACTCCCCACTCCCAACGTCCCCATGGCCCTGGAGAGGGCGCCGGTCTCTCAGACAACCGCGTCCACTCCGGTGTCAGAGGACGCCGTTCTGCAGGCATCCGTCCTTCCTTTGACGCTCGTCACGGCGCAGTCGACGGAAACGCCGGCGCCGCTGGTGCGCGGAACGGCCCTTCCCGCTGACGACACGACGATGATGGCCGCCAGCATCCTGCCAACTCCAGCGCCCACGCCGGTGCCGATCTACGTCATCTATGCGGTCCAGGACGGCGACACCGTCGACGCCCTGGCCAGCCGCTACGGGATCTCGTCGGACTCGATTCTATGGAACAACACCGACCTCGAGGATGCGGACACGCTGGCGGTGGGCCAGTTCCTGCGCATCCCCTCGAGCGACGGCATCATCTACGATGTCAAGCTCGGCGACACTTTGAGCGATGTCGCCAGTCGCTACGGCGTCAACGTTGCGTCCATTACCGGATTCGCGGGCAACCATTTGCTGAGCGCCGACGATATCTCCGAGCATCAGGTCATCTTCATACCGAACGGCACGATGCCGGCGCCACCGCCGCCGGCACCGGCGCCCACGCCTGAACCGGCCAGCAGCGGCAACGGCGGCGGCTCAGCTCCCGCGTCGCCGTCAGAACCGTCCGCGCCATCGTCATCAGGCTTCATCTGGCCGGTCAACGGCCCGATCTCCAGCTACTTTGGGCCGTCGCACCCGCTGGGCATCGATATCGACCAGTACAACAGTCCGGGAGCGCCAATCCACGCGGCGGCCGCGGGCATCGTGACCTTCGCCGGTGGCGACCCCTGCTGCTCCTACGGGCTGTACGTCGTCGTCAACCACCAGAACGGCTTCGAGACCCTCTACGCCCACATGGCGTCGATTGCCGTGACGCAAGGCCAGTATGTGAATCAGGGAGACGTCCTGGGATACGTGGGCATTACCGGCCGTTCAACCGGCTATCACCTGCACTTCGAAGTTCACTACAACGGGGCGGTAGTAAACCCGCTCGACTACTTGCCTTAGCGTCGGGGCTTACAGAGAGCACGGCGGCCGTCTAGCCGCCTTTCTTTTTGCCTTGCCGCGGAAGAACGTCTCAGCGCTTGAAGTCGAGGACGACTACCTCCGGCTCATGCGGCAGCGACGAGCGGTTCACGGTGAGTCGCGGCTGCGGCTCGCCGGCGGTGGCACCTCGCTCATGGAGGAAGCGATCCAAAGCCTCGAGCTTCTCGGTCGAAGCGGACGTGGCATAGTGCATCGGCACGATGATCTTCGGCTCGAGCAGAGCGATCGTCTCTTCCGCCTGCGTCGCATCGAGCGCGCCGTTTCCGCCGACCGGCACCAGCAACAGGTCGATGTTGCTCATCTCCTCTACTTCGTCCGACGTCGGCACGTGGCGGATGCGCCCCAGGTGGCAGACGCGCAGGTTCTCCGTCTCAATGACGTAGGACGTGTTCGTCGGGCCCTTCTCACCGTCGCGAGCGTGTTCCGTGGCGACGCCGGTGACCAGCACCTGGGCGCTCTCGTACTCGCCGGGACCCCAGATGACGAGGGGCGTGCCGCTGACGGCCGCCAGGTTCGTGCTTCCCGGATGGTCGGAGCTGACGGTTACGATGTCCGCGGTGACCTTGCCGATGGCGTAGCCGCTGCTCTTCGGGGTCGGGTCCGTCAGAATCGTCGCTTCGCGACTGCGTATGCGGAAGCAGAAGCTTCCCAGCCAGATGAGTTCCATCGACGGCAGTATAGCATGGCGGAGACGGCCGGTCAGCAGGAGAGCGCTTCAGCGGCACTTGACAGGTCAAGGGAGCCGATGGTTAACTAAACTCGTGGCGGGAGGCTGTTGGGGGAGGAGGGAGCCTCGGTTGACCGCGATTGCCCCTTAATCTGGCGAAAGTATTGAAAGCAGCCCGGCAGTGTTGGTGGAAAGACGGGCCCGCATTTTGGGTCATATCGTAAGTGAATACGTACACACAGCGCTGCCGGTAGGTTCTGAGACCATCGTCCGCAAGTACGGCCTGCCCATCTCTCCGGCAACGGTGCGTAACGAAATGGCGCGCTTGGAGGAGGAAGGCTACATAACGCATCCGCACACCTCCGCCGGCCGCATCCCTTCCGACATGGGGTATCGCTTCTACGTCGAAAGTCTGATGGAGGAAGAGGACCTGCCCTGGTATGAGAAGCAGTCGATCCAGAGGCGGTTGCGGATGGCGGCCAGGGCGGCTTCCGGTCGCGCTGCGCTGCTGGCGGAGCGGGCGCGAATCGCGGCCACGGTGCTGGCGGAGAGCGTGCGCAACGCCGCGGTCGCGACGGCGCCCCGTTCGCCCGGGATCGACGAAGAGGACGACGCGCTGTACGACCGGGCTTACCTGGAAGGGCTGCGAAACGTCCTCAGCCAGCCGGAGTTCTCGCAGACGGAGGACGTCATCGACCTCGTCTGCGTGCTCGAAGAGGGCAACCTGATGCGGGCGATGCCGCTCGACAACCTCTCCGGCGAGGACGTGACCGTCGTCATCGGCGAGGAGAACCGCGAGGACGTTATGCGGCGCTGCAGCGTCGTACTGACGCGCTATGGAGTGCCGGGCACGGCCGTCGGCGTGCTGGCGGTCCTGGGGCCGACGCGGATGGCTTATTCGCGCGTCATTCCTACGGTACGTTACCTCTCACTCCTGATGGGCGATTCTCGTCGCCCAGGGCTGAGCGCCGGCCAAACAGGCGCGGGGGCAAGGATGTCCGAGCAAGAGAAAAACAACCAGCATCCGTCTCACGTCGACAAGCGCAGCTCCACCGGCGGCAAGCACCACGACGCCACGGAGAACCTGAGGCATCAGGTTGACGAGGCGAGGAAGAAGGCACATGAGGCGATAGGTCCGGAGGCACAGCTCGAAGAGGAGCGGAAGAAGGCGGAAGGCTACCTGGCGAGCTGGCAACGGACAGCGGCCGACTTCCAGAACTATAAACGTCGCACGGAGCAGGAGCGTCAGGAGCTGGCGCTGTTCGCCAACGCGTCGCTCATCATCAACCTGCTGCCTATCGTCGACGACCTGGAGCGCGCTCTCCAGAGCGTCGACGCGCATCTCGCCGGCCTGACGTGGGTTGACGGCATCGGCCTGATCTATCGCAAGTTCCGCGCCGTGCTGGAGGCAAGCGGCGTCAAGGAGATCCAGACGGAAGGCCAGGACTTCGACCCGCGCTACCACGAGGCGACAATGTTCGGCGAAGGCGAGGACGGGAAGGTGGTCGCCGAGGTGCAGAAGGGGTACATGCTCGGCGACCGCGTGCTGCGTCCGGCGATGGTCGTCGTCGGCCGCGGCAAGCCATCGGAGCAGCCGCCCGAAGGCCAGGCGGGCTGAGGCACGCGATAGACGCCTCGGGGGGAGTCCAGAGAGTCCGCCCTCGGGCGGGGGGCCTGGGGTGTCCCCCAGAAGATCCTTCCTGGGCGGGCCGGGTGGGAAGATCAAGCGATTCATGGGGCGACAGCGCCCAGCGCTTCTTGGCATGAGAGCGCTATCATTAGATTAGATGCATCATCTCCAGACCGGAGGGAGCCACCATGGCGAAGGTAATCGGAATCGACCTGGGAACAATATGAGCAGTTCTGAGGGTTGAAACCCTCAGCCTTTCCTGAAGCTGCGGCACTGAAGTGAGACGGAGCCGCTGACCCAAGACACATCTCCAACCGGAGGACATCATCATGGCGAAGGTAATTGGAATCGACCTGGGAACCACTAATAGCTGCGTTGCCGTCATCGAGGCGGGCGAGCCCACCGTCATTCCCAACAGCGAAGGCGGGCGCACCACGCCGTCGGTCGTCGCCGTCAGCAAGTCGGGAGAGCGGCTCGTCGGCACGGTGGCCAAGCGTCAGGCCATCACGAACCCCGACAATACGATCTACTCTATCAAACGCCTCATGGGGCGCAAGTTCGACGACCCGGAGGTGGAACGCGACAAGAAGCTGCTCGCCTACAAGATCGCGCAGGGCCCCAACAACGACGCCCACGTCATGCTGGGCGGCCGCGACTACTCGCCGGCGGAGGTATCCGCCATGATCCTCCAGAAGCTGAAGACCGACGCGGAAGCCTACCTCGGCGAGACCGTGACCGAGGCGGTTATCACCGTCCCGGCCTACTTCAACGACAGCCAGCGCCAGGCGACGAAGGACGCCTGGCAAGATCGCAGGCATGGAGGTGCTGCGCATCATCAACGAGCCGACCGCCGCGTCGCTGGCCTACGGCCTCGACAAGAAGGCGGAGGAGACTATCGCCGTCTACGACCTCGGCGGCGGCACCTTCGACATCTCGATCCTCGAGATCGGCGAAGGGACGTTCCAGGTCAAGTCGACCAGCGGCAACACGCACCTCGGCGGCGACGACTTCGACCAGCGCATCATCGACTGGCTCTGCGACGAGTTCCGCCGCGACCAGGGGATCGACCTGAAGCAGGACCGGATGGCGTTGCAGCGCCTCAAGGAGGCCGCGGAGAAGGCGAAGGTGGAGCTTTCCTCCGTCCTCCAGACCGACATCAACCTGCCGTTCATCACCGCCGACGCTTCCGGCCCCAAGCACATGAACATCATGCTCAGCCGCTCGAAGCTGGAGCAGCTCGTCGGCGAGCTGGTCGAGAGCACGCTGGGCCCGTGCAAGCAGGCCCTCTCCGACGCCGGCATCACAGCGTCGCAGGTCGACGAGGTGGTCCTGGTCGGCGGGCAGACGCGCATGCCGATGGTGCAGGAGACGGTGCGACAGCTCTTCGGCAAGGAGGCGCACAAGGGCGTCAACCCGGACGAGGTCGTAGCCGTCGGCGCGGCGATCCAGGCCGGCGTCCTCAAGGGCGAGGTGCACGACGTCCTGCTGCTCGACGTGACGCCGCTCACGCTCGGCATCGAGACGCTCGGCGGCGTGGCGACGCCCCTCATCCAGCGCAACACGACGATACCGACCAGCAAAAGCCAGACGTTCAGCACCGCGGCCGACAACCAGCCCAGCGTCGAGATTCACGTTCTCCAGGGCGAGCGGACGCTGGCGTCGGACAACAAGTCGCTGGGGCGATTCATTCTCGATGGCATCCTGCCGGCGCCGCGCGGCGTCCCGCAGATCGAGGTGACGTTCGACATCGACGCCAACGGCATTCTCAACGTCTCAGCCCGCGATAAGGCGACCGGCCGCGAGCAGAAGATAACGATCACCGCCGGCTCCGGCCTGAGCAAAGAGGAGGTCGAAAAGCTACAGCGCGAGGCGGAGTCGCACGCGGAAGAGGACCGCCGCCGCCGCGACGAGATCGAGACGCGGAACACGGCGGATAGCATGGCCTACAACGCCGAGAAGGTCCTGCGCGACCAGGGAGAGCGCATCCCGGCGGAGATAAAGAGCGAGGTCGAAGCAAAGATCGCGGCCCTGCGCCAGGTCCTGCCTTCCGGCACAGTCGAGCAGATACGCAGCGCCATGAACGAGCTGTCGGAGTCGATGCAGAAGATTGGCGCCGCGGCTTACGGGCAGGACGGCGGCCAGCAGCCTCCGCCGGGCGCCGAGGGCGAGGGCCAGGCGCCGCCGGAGGAAGGGACCGTCGAGGGCGAGTACCGCGAGGTGTAGACGGATGCCATCGGACGGAGCCAATGTCCCGCAGGCAATTGTGTCGAAGCTTGGGCACCTCATAGACGGCGCCCAAAGCGTTTTGTCCCGACTTGATCGCGGAGAAGAACTCAGTTCCGTTCTGTCTCAAGCCAAGTCAGTAGTAGACGAGTATGGGAATCGCATCCACGCTTCCTGGCTGGAATTTGAGATATATGGTTTGATGGGCGCTCCCCTCATGAAGATGCCGCTCACCGACGCAGACCAGAAGGCGGGTGCGTACCTCTTTTCCAGGCTCCATTCCGCGAGCGATCCAACGACGGTGACGGCTGAGGGGACACTTGAGCACTGGGACGAGGGGAAGAAGACGGCACCGGAACGCGACCAGGTCATGTATTCATCTGTGGCGGAAATCGAGCGCGGGTTAGCGTCATGGAATGAAGCGAAGGGGAAACTGCAGGAGGAGTCAGTCACGAGGCGCGCGTTGGATCAATTCCTCCAAGTCAAGGTTCTCAATGAAGAGCGCGCTCGGGTATTGAGCAACGTCCGCGCCTACCTCTACGACTACATCGCCAAGATTCTGCAGGTGGGCGATAACGGAGCAGGAGAATCAGGCACTTCTCGGTCCCGACTACCGCATTGTGGTCGAGAGCTTGGATGCTCTGGAGTCCGGCGTAGGCGATCATTTGGCCGGTGCGCTAGAGCTACTAAGGAATCCCAATCCAGCCCTATGGTCCGCTGCGGCACTTGTCTGTCGAAATGTTGTGCTGGCTCTCGGCCGGACAATGTGGAAAGTGAAGGGAGAAACGTACGATTCTCAGCTAGCTGGAAGGTCCATCGACACAAGGGGCGACAAGGAGAAGAATTGCCTCCTGGCGTTCATTGACGTTTGCCATCGGCGCGCTGCCAACGACGATGCCAAACGTGAGCTTGAGGAAGCGTGCGAGTTAACCAACACTATCTACGAGCGCGGGTCCAAGGGGAAAGGCGGTCGAAGTTTGCATCACGAGGAAGCCCAGAACCTGGTTGTCGACACCTTTCGCCTTGTCTCTTCTCTTCAGCGCCGCACGGGTCTCCTGCCCGTAACCGATCTCTCTTCGTATCAATAGGCGATGGCGGTTGCGCCCGGGCGGTTGGCCGCCAAATCTGCCTTATGCTATGATTGCGCCCAGCACGCTTGGAGGAGAAACATGCCGGTTGAAGGATTCGATCTGAGCGGAAAGAAAGCGCTGGTCATAGGCGCGGGGTCTGCCGTCGGACGCGCCATCGCCCTGGCGCTGAAAGAGACGGGCGCGGAAGTCGCCGTCACGTCGACGCGAAAGGACGCGGCCGACAGCGACGCCGCAGAAGAGACCGCCCGACTCCTCGGCGGGGCGACCGCGCGGTCGATGGATGCGACATCCGCATCGCAGGTGAACGAAGCGGTCGACGAAGCGTTCCAGCGCATGGGGCGTCTGGACATCCTCGTGAACTGCCCCGATCTCTTCCTCGCGAAGCCCACGGCCGAGACTTCCGACGCCGAGTGGGAGAAAGTATTTGCGGCCAATCTTAGCAGCGTCTTCTTCGCCTGCCGCGCCGCGGGCCCGCGAATGGCCAACCAGGGGTACGGACGGATCATCAACGTCGCCTCCGGCCTCGGCGAGCGCGGCCTGCCCAACTGCTCGGCGTACTGCGCCGTGAAGGGCGGCGTCTACAACCTCAGTCGGGCGCTGGCCGAAGAGTGGGCGGCCAACGGCGTGACCGTCAACGTCATCGCTCCCGGCTGGCTGGAGGGCTCGCCCGGGTTGGGCGATCCCGACCCGAGGGAGAACCGCCTCCTCCGCTACATTCCGATGCGGCGCGCCGGCAAGCCGGATGAGCTGGGGCCGATCACCGTCTGGGTTGCCTCCGATTCAGCCGGCTATCTGACGGGACGGACGCTCTTCGTCGACGGCGGCCTGCTCGCTCACCTCTAGAGGCCGGCCGATGCCCTTCGCAGATGTGAACGGCTTTCAAATGCATTACCAGGTGCGCGGCGATGGGCCGCCTCTGGTAATCGCTCATGGCCTGCTCAGCAGCATGCTCATGGCCGACATCCTCGGCGAGGTGCCGATAGCGCTCTTTCAGCACTTCAGCGTCGTGACCTACGACGCGCGCGGCCACGGCGAGTCCGGCTTCACAACCGACACCGTCGATTACCAGTGGAAGTCGCTGGCGGAGGACCTGCGCGGCCTCTGCGACCACCTCGGCATCAAGCGCGCGCATCTCGGCGGCAGCTCGATGGGCGGCGGCACGGCCCTGGTCTTCGCGCTGCGACACCCGGAGATGGTGGACCGGATCGTCCTGCAATCGCCGCCGCCGGTCGGGCAGCAGCAGTCGGCTCCGGGCGCCGCGCTTTTCGGCGGGCTGGCGCTTCTCATCGAGGGGCTGGGGCTGAAGACAGCCGTCGAGACGGTGCTCAAGCTCTCGCCCTGGGCCGACCTCAAGAAAACAGCGCCTATGATGTTCACGTTCTTGCGGCACTGGCTGCTATCGCTCAACCAGCAGGCCGTCGTCCCGGCGATCCGCGGCATCGCTTACGGCCCGGCGCTGGCGGACGAGGACTTCTCGCGCATACAGGCGGAAACGTTTCTCATCGCCCACCCCGACGATGAGCTCCACCCAGTCGCCTCCGCCGAGCGGCTCCACAACGCCATCCCCAACTCTCAGCTCGTCGTGGCGCCGGACGCCTTCTACTACAATATGCATCGCGACGAGCTGGCGTCGACGATTCAGACGTTCCTCGAAGACGGCCACGCCTGATGGACGAGCGGGCAAGCGAGGAACCTCCGCCAGGGGGCAGCGTCGCCCCCGACGCCTACGACAGTCGCTATTTCTTTGCCTCGTGCGAAGGTTATAAGGAGTTCCGCACGTCCGGCGGGCGCAGGCTGAGCAGCCGCTTCCAAAAGGCGCTACGATTCGCGAAGATAAAGCCGGGCGAACGCGTCCTCAACGTCGGCTGCGGCCGTGGCGAGATCGTGCTCCATGCCGCCATTCAGGGCGCGGACGCCGTCGGCATCGACTACGCCGAGGAAGCGGTGCGCATAGCGGCCGAGTCGCTGGCGCTGGCGCCGGAAGACGTGCGGCGGCGGGCCTCGGTGCGGCTCATGAACGCCCGCGTGTTGGAATTCGACGCCGACTCCTTCGACGTTGCCCTGATGAGCGACATCGTCGAGCACCTCTACCCGCCGGAGCTGGCGGAGGCGCTGCGGGAGACCTGCCGCGTGCTGAAGCCCGGAGGACGGCTCATCGTTCACACCAGCCCCAACCGCCTCTTCTACAACGTCACTTTCCCTCTATACGTCCGGCGTATTCATCTGATCGTACGCCGGTTGGCAGACCTCGCCCACTACGGGAGCTACGTAATCGGGCCCAGCCTGCCGGTCGGAAGGCAATATCCGCGCACCGACGATGAGTTGCGCGTCCACGTCAACGAGCAGACTGAGTCGGGATTGAAGCAGGCGATCAGCGACGCCGGCTTCCGCGTCCGCAAGACCGAGCGCTGGGAGATCCCGCATCAGCTCCCCTACATCTCGCGCCAGATGACCATCGAGCTGATGCTACTGGACAGCGTGCGCTATCTGCGTCCGTTCAGCTTCCTGCCACCGCTGAACCGGCTCTTCACAAACCACATCTGGGTCATCGCGGAGAAGCCGCAGGCCGGCCTCTAGGACGTTGGAGCGGAACTGACCGCCGTCGAGGTCACAATCGCCGTCTTGCGGGCCGGGCCGAGGTCCATCTCAGCCTCTTCCTCGCCAACATAGCACAAGCCTATTGCACGAAAAGTGGTTCGTATTGACTTGATATTTGATGCTTGCTACGATTTCGCTCGCCCCCGAGATCGCGCTCGGCCTGGTGGCAGCAGGGGCGTTGCCTCCAATCTGAGGCTGGGGTTATGATGAATTCGGCTGTGAAGATTAGCACACACCATTGCTCATGGTGATGCTGCGTCTCGGTGCTGCGGCTTAGAGGAGGCAGAAAGTGGCACCTTCAAACGAATTACCGGGCATCATATTCTTCTACCTCATAATCGTTGGCTTCAGTGCCTTCTTTCTGCTGACGATTGCCGCGCGGCTCATCCCGTTCGTTCAGGCGAAGGGCGTCCCTCAATTCGACCACCTGCCGCAGCGCATCGGCGATTTCCTCTTCATAATGGTAGGGCAGTGGCGGTTTTGGCGCCGGAAGTACTGGTACTCCGGCATTCTGCATCCGCTTATCTTCTGGGGCTTCCTGGTCCTGCTCATTCGCAGCCTGAACTTGTTGCTGAGCGGTGTCGCCGACCCGCTCAGCCTCCAGCACCTGCCCGGCGACGTGTTCAACTATTGGCGGCCGGTGATGGACGCGTTCAACGTGCTGGTCATGGTCGGCCTGGTGATGGGCGCTTACGAGCGATTCTTCGTCAAGCCGCAGCGCCTCACGTTGAACGTGGACGCCTGGCGGATCATCGGCCTCATCTTTTTCTTGATGGTCACCGACATTCTCGCCAACAGCTTCGAGCTTGACCTGGAGGCGAAGAAGGAAGCTTGGTCGTTCGTGGCTTACGGCGTTTCGGGCATCTGGACCGGCATGGGCCTCTCCCACAATGCCATCGGTGACCTGCACGCGACTTTCTGGTACATGCACCTCGTCATTCTGTTCGGATTCCTCTGCTACCTCCCGTACTCCAAGCACTCGCACGTGCTGACGGTAGCCTTCAACGTCTTCTTCCACAGCCGCGAGCGCACCGGCGTGCTCCAGCCCATCAACATCGAGGCGATGATGGAGAACGCCGAGGAAGGCCAGACTTTCGGCGTGGGCAAGGTTACAGACTTCAACTGGAAGTCGCTGCTCGACTTCATGACCTGCACCGAATGCGGCCGCTGCCAGTCCAACTGCCCCGCCTATCTGACGGATAAGGAGCTCTCTCCCAAAGAGATCGAACATCACGGCCGTATGGCCCTCCTTTCGAAAACGCCGACGCTCGGCTCGCTGCTGAAGGGCAAGCCGGCCACGGCGGGCGAGCCGCTTAACCTGGTCGACACCATGGGATTCGAATCGATCTGGGACTGCGTGACTTGCGGCTCCTGCATGTACTGGTGCCCCGTCTGCATCGAGCACGTGCCGGAGATCATCGACGTGCGTCGCTACCTCGTCATGGATGAGGCGCGCATGCCGGAGACGGCGCAGGCTACGCTGATGCAGATCGAGCAGCGCGGCCACCCCTGGCGCGGCACGCAGTTCTCCCGCTCGGACTGGATGCAGGGAATCAACGTCCCGCTGTTCGACGGCTCGCAGGAGTATTTGCTGTGGGTCGGCTGCACCGGCTCCCTCTCCGAGCGCAACATCCCGATCACGCAGTCGCTGGCCAGGCTGCTGCTGCAGGCCGGCGTTAGCTTCGGCGTCCTCGGCGAGGAAGAGACGTGCTGCGGCGATCCCGCGCGCCGTCTGGGCAATGAGTACCTCTTCCAGATGCAGGCACAGCAGGCGATCGAGATCATGAAGGCGAAAGGCGTGAAGAAGATCGTCACCGCCTGCCCGCACGGCTATAACACGATGCGCAACGAGTACCCCCAGTTCGACGGCAAGTTCGAGGTGATGCACCACACGGAGCTGCTCGACCAGCTTCTGAAGGAAGGCAAGCTCCAGCCGAAGCAGGGCATCGCCGAGACAATCGTCTACCACGACTCCTGCTATCTGGCGCGCCACAACGAGATCGACGGGGCGCCACGGGACATCTTGAAGAGCATCCCGCAGGCGCACGTGGTGGAGATGGAGCGATCGCGGCAGACGACGTTCTGCTGCGGCGCCGGCGGCGGCCATATGTGGGTGGAGGAGAGCAGGGGGCAGCACATCGACCACGCCCGCACCGAGGAAGCGATGGGCACCGGCGCCAAGATCGTCGCGACGGCCTGCCCGTTCTGCATCCAGATGTTCGAGGACGGGATCCCGGCGCTGGAGCCCGACGAGGAGAAGCGGATGCGGGCGCAGGACGTCGCGGAGCTGCTGGAAGCCGCCGTTGGGCGCGAAGCGGGGCCGCCTCCTGCTGCCGCTCAGAGCGAAGAGGTGGGCGCCAGCCCCTAAATCACGACTGTTCACGGCAAAGCCGGGACCAGCATAAGAGAACAGAGTCGCGGACGAAGGAGGAAGTAGAAGATGCCCTTGCACATCATAGCCTGCGTCAAACAGGTGCCTGACCCGGAAGCCCCGGCCTCGTCGTTCAAAGTCGATGAGGCGGCGAAGAAGGTCGTTCCGGCGGCGGGCGTGGCGCCTGTAATCAGCCAGTTCGACGCGCTGGCAGTCGAAGCGGCCCTGCGAATCAAGGATGCCGCCGCGGACACCAAAGTCACGATCGTCAGCCTCGGTCCGGAAGGCGCACGCGATGTGATCAAGCACAGCCTGGCGATGGGCGCCGACGAGGGCGTCCTACTGACGGACAGCGCCTTCGATAACGGCGACAGCTACACGACGGCGCTTGCCCTCTCCAAGGCGATTCAGAAGATCGGCGACTTCAACCTGATCCTCTGCGGCCGCCAGGCGACCGACTGGGACGCCGGTGTCGTCGGCTACGGCATCGCCGAGATGCTTGGCGTGCCGAGCGTCAGCCTCGCCAAGTCCGTCAACATCCAGGACAGCAAGGTCGTCGTCGAGCGCGTGCTGATGGAGGGCTATGACACAGTGGAAGCGCCCCTGCCCGCGCTCGTCACCGTCAGCAACGAGCTGGGCGAGCCGCGCTACCCCAAGCTGCAGCAGATCATGATGGCTGCCCGCAAGCAGGTCACCGTATGGGGCGCCGGCGACATCGGCTTCGCTCCCGACGGCACCCGCACTCATCTGGAGCGGCTCTACCAGCCGGTCAGCGAGATCGAGTGCGAGGTCGTCGAGGGCGAGACGCCGGACGAAGCGGCGCAGAAGCTTGCGCAGCGGCTGCGCGATCAGAAGATAATCTAGGCTCTGCCTACCAGAGATAAGGAGGGTTGATATGGCTAACGGAATCTTGGTTGCAGCCGAGGTAAGCGGCGGCGCAGTCGCTCCGATCACGTTCGAAGTCCTGGGCGCAGCCCGTCGTCTCGCCGACCAGAGGGGCGAACCGGTGCAGGCCGCGCTCATCGGCTCCGGCGTCGAAGGGCTGGCGAAGGACCTCATCGCTCAGGGCGCCGACCAGGTGTTCGTCGTCGACGAGCCGGCGCTGGCAAAGTACAGCTGTGACGGCTTCGTCGCGGCGATGGAGAAGGTGAACACCGCAGCGAGCCCGAGCGCGATACTCATGGGCCAGAGCGACCTGGGACGCGACCTGGGCCCGCGCCTGGCTTTCCGATTGGGGAGCACGGCCGCTATGGACTGCCTGAACGCTTCGGCGCAGGACGGCAAGATCATCGCTGAGAGGCCCTGTTACGGCGGCAATGCGCGGGTAAACCTTTCGTTCAAGACGTCGCCCGCCGTCATTTCGATCCGCTCGAAGGCGCAGGAGCCGCTGGCGCGCGACGACTCGCGTCAGGGGCAGGTGACGAAGGTCGACGCCGGGATCGACGCGTCGGCCATCCGCGACAAGATCACCGGTCACCAGGAGGCCGCCGAGGAAGGCATCCGCCTGGAGGACGCGGGCGTGATTGTGTGCGGCGGACGGGGCATCGGCAGCGCCGAAGGCTTCGGCATGCTGGAAGAGCTGGCAAAGGCGCTCGGCGGCGCCGTCGGCGCCACGCGCGCCGCCTGCGACAATGGCTGGCGGCCCGTATCCGAGCAGATCGGCCTGACCGGCAAGATCGTCGGGCCGACGCTCTACTTCGCGGTTGGCCTATCCGGCGCCAGCCAGCACATGGCGGGCTGCTCCGGCGCCAAGAACATCGTCGCCATCAACAAAGACCCGGAGGCAATGATATTCAAGTCGTCGCGCTTTGGCATCGTTGACGACTACAAGAAGGTGCTGCCGGCGCTCGTCGAGGCATGCCGCAAGCTGCGAGCATAGCTTTTCGAAGGTCAATCCAGCGGCCGCTCTGCTCGCTCCCGGCGGGGCGGCCGTTGCTTTGCCTTCGACCCGTACGCAGCCGTTCTCTAATGCGCTATAGTTGCATTGACAGAGACTCGCGCGCGCAGATATCATCCCGTTCAGCACTCTCAGCCTGGAAGGGACTGCCATGAGTAAACTCGGCGACAGGATACGAAAGACCATCCGCCAGGAGGCCGCGCCTATCGGCTTCCGCGCGGTCAGGCCGGCGAAGACGCCTCAACTGCTGACGGCAGTGCTCCTTGACGACGCAGACAAGGTCGCCCAGGCGGTTGCCGCTGACGCCGGCGTTCTCATTCTGAAAGACGCGAGGCCGGAAGATTTTGAAGCGGCGGCAGAAGCCGCGGGGGAAACGCCCCTGGGCGTCTGGCCGAAGACCATCGACGCGGCGGACACGAAGGCGCTGATCGCGGCGTCAGCGGACTTCATCATCTTCGAAGGCGAATCCACGCCGGCGGCCGCTCTCCTGGAGGAGAAGATCGGCTACGTGCTCGCGCTCAAGGACGGCGAGGACGACGACACGTATCTGCGCATCCTTGAGTCCGTCGCCCTCGATGCGGTCCTGCTGCCTGATTGGAAGGGGCCGCTCACGCTGAAGAAGCAGCTCGGCCTGCGCCGCGTTGCCGCTCTGGCGCGAAAGCCGTTAATGCTGCCGGTCGAGCCACCGGTCGAAAGCGCGGACCTGGAATGCCTTCGCGACGCCGGCGCCTCGATCCTGCTGCTCGACGGCAGCGAGAAGAACACGCTCGACGCGTTGCCGGCGTTGATCAGGACTATCGAATCGCTGCCCGGGCCGCGACGCCACCGCGAAACGACGCTGGAGGTGCTCCTGCCGCGAGCGGCGGAGATGGCCGCCGAGGAAGAAGGCGAGGAGGAAGAGGAGGACGAGTAGTCGAAGGCGTTTCCCGGACGGGTGCTCTAGTGAGGCCTGTCTTCTTCGGGCGGCGGCGGTTTGACGAGGCCGAGGTGGCAGCGTAGTAGGTAGGCGAGCGAAGCCAGGAACGCGGCCCCGATGGCAGCCGCCAGCGCCCACAATTCCATCTGGCCGGCGCTGATGGCAAACGGCAGAAGTAGGGCCAGCGCCGGTCCCTTCCCGTTCATCGCATCAAAGCTCCACATCGCGGCTTCAGGTTCCCCCGATACGACCCTCATGTCAAGCTTCCTCGGCGGCGGCGACTGGCGCTTCCGCCGAAGTTGCCTCCACCAGGGTCTGCGTAGCGACAATGCGCCCCTCGCGTAGATAGAGCCGCGGCACGCGCGCCGTCACGCCGGTGAGGATACTCGTAGCTTATGGTATCGCACAGCCGCGCCACCTCGTCGGCGCTGATCTCTGCTCCGCGCTGGCGGCCTATCAGCACCACTTCGTCGTCGATTTCGACGTAGGGGATGTCTGTCACATCCACCACGCACATGTCCATGGCGACACGCCCGACGATCGGCGCCCGGCGCCCTCGCACCAGGATGGCGCCCTTATTCGAAAGACCGCGTCGAAGGCCGTCGCCGTAGCCCGCCATGACGAGAGCAACGACAGACGGCCTCTCCGCTCGCCAGGTGCAGCCGTAGCCCACAGCGTCGTTCACTTCCAACCGTCGCAACCTGGCGACGCGGCTCTTCAGCGACAGCACCGGTCGCAGGCCGACGGCGTGGTCCACCTCCGACGACGGATAGCAGCCGTAGACGCCGATGCCCACGCGGACCATCCCGAGGGAGAGCTCCGGCATGTCGAGCACCGTGGCCGTATTGGCGACGTGGAGCAGACGTATCCACGGGAGCCGCTCGGCCACTTCCTCAAAGGCGTTGAACTGACGCTTCACGTAGCTCTTGTCGGCCTCATCGCCGGTCGCGAAATGAGTCCACAGCCCCTCGACGTTGAGGCCGGCAAGCCGGCGCATCGACTCCGCCAGCGGCAGAAGCTGCTCCAGCGGCAGGCCGTAGCGATTGAGCCCCGTTTCCAGCTTCAGGTGCACCGGCACCGTTACGCCGGCGGAAGCCGCGGCCTCGGAGAGCACCTCCGCGAACCGGCGGTCGCTGACGGTGGGAGTGAGGGACAGACCGACGATCCTTCCCGCCTGCCCCGTCGGAGTGTAGCCCATCACCAGAATGGGCGCGTCGATGCCGGCCCGGCGCAGCTCCTCGCCCTCGTCGACGCAGACGACACCCAGCCGGTCGGCTCCGGCGGCCAGGACCGCCCTCGCCACGGGAACGGCGCCGTGGCCGTAGGCGTTCGCCTTCACGACCGCCATCAGCAGCGCGCTGCCCGCCTGTCGCTTGAGCTGACGGACGTTGTGCTCCAGCGCGTCGAGGTCTATCTCGGCCCAGACCGGCCGTCCCTGCCAGGCGGATTCCCCTGCGATGGCTCAACCTCCCTATCTGGATGGTCTTTCCGATGGTAGCGCTCTATGCTTACACGGGTTAGTCGTATCTCTTCCCGCGAACCGTCGTGGCTTTGACGACACCGTCCGCGAATAGTACCATTGAGCTTGACGGCCGTCAACGAAACCCGCATCAGGCAGCACTCAATCAAGGGCCCCGCTCGATGCTTAACCTCATCATACCAGAGAATCGACCCCGCGTTCAGCGCCTTCGCCGGTCGATGCTGCTGTTCGTCGCGGCCGCCCTTTTTGCCGCCGCCTGCGGAACGAGCGGAGGCGGTCGGGCCACTCCCGCGAGCGACGCTCCTTCCGCCACGACCACGCCGGTCGCCGGTAACCTGGCCCTCGCCCAGAGCTACGAACGCAACGGCCAGTACGACGAGGCGATAGCGGCCTATGAGGACGTGCTCGCCAACGGGACCGACGCCGACCGGCAGACGGCGCGGCTCGGGCTGGCCCGCCGCTACCTCGCCGAGAACGACTACCAGGCGGCGCAGCAACAGGTCCTCGCCTACCAGAGCACCGGCGGCCAGAGCGGCGAGGCGGAGTTCCTACTGGCGGAGGCGCTTGTCGGCCTAGGGCAGACGGCGGACGCGCTCGCCGCCTACACCGCCTACGTCGATCAGGGCGGCCTTGCTTCCGCCAACGCCCAGTCGGAGATGGCGGACCTCCTCGTCAAGCTCGGCCGCTTCGACGAGGCGCAACGCGAGGAAGAGGCCGCGCTGAAGGTTCTGCCCGACAGCCTTCGCCCGGGCATCCTGCTCGCCATGGCGCAGGAGCTCGAAGCAGCGGGAGCGACCGGCGCGGCGCTCAACTGGTACGCCCGGCTGGGCAACGAAAGCGATTCGTCTGACAAGGCGCTGGCGCTGGAAAAGACCGGCGAGCTGACGGAGCAGCTCGGCGAGAGCGGCTGGCAGGCGGACCTGGAGCAGGTCGTGACGCAGTACCCGAGCGCCGCCGCGGCATCCGACGCTCTCACGGCGCTGTCTCAGGCCGGTATTGCCATCGATCCCTATTCCGAGGCGCTGGTCGACTACCGCCAGTTTGAGAACGACGCGGCGATGAAGCTGTTCCAGAGCTATCTTGCCACCGATTCGACCAGCCCGCGCGCCGCCGCCGCTCACTACTATATCGCCGCTCTCGACGAGCGCCTCGGCGACGAGAACGCCGCGCTCAACGAGTACGCGAATTCGATCTGGCTCGATCCGTCAGGTGACCTGGCGGACGACGCGATGTGGTGGAGCGGCCTTATCCTCGAGAAGCAGTCGCGCTGGGACGAGGCGGACCAGATGTACTCGCGCATTCTGGCGATAAGCCCGCCGTCCAGCTGGTCCGACGACGCTTCGTTTCGTCACGGCTTCGTGCTGTACGAGCAGAAGCGCTACGCGGACGCCGCCTCCGCCTGGAATACGTTCGGCGCGGCCGCCTCCGACGCGGACACGGCGTCGCACGCGCTCTACTGGGCGGCGAAGGCGGAAGAGGCCGCCGGCGACACTAGCACGGCCCAATCGGATCTCGCCTCCCTCGTCCAGAACTACCCGCTCGACTACTACGGTCTGAGGGCCGCGCAACTGCTCGCCGCCAACAAGAAGGCTAAACCGCTGGCCGCAGTCAAGGAAGCGTCCACCGACGCAACCGCCTGGCTGGCGTCGATAAGCGGAAAGGCGCCAGTGCCGCTGTGGAGGGTCTGGCTTGACCCGCGCTGGGCGGAGGCGCAGGAGCTAAGCATCGTCGCGTTCCCGCGCTCGGCGGCGGCGGAGCTGCGCGACATGATGTGGGCAAACTCCGGCGATACGATGGCGCTGTGGGCCCTGGCGCAGGCCTACGACCGAACAGGCAATACGGAGATGTCGTCACGAAGCGCGCAGCTTGTCCTGGAATCGCTTTCTCCGGAGCAGCGACTCGTCGCGCCCAAGGCTTTGCTGCGCCTGGCCTATCCGCGCGACTACATGGCGCTGCTCCAGGACGCGCAGCAGGCGGACGGCGTCTCGCCCGACGTGATGCTCGCGCTGGTGCGCCAGGAAAGCTTCTTCGACCCGCTTGCCGGCTCGGGCGCGGGGGCAACCGGCCTCACGCAGGTCATGCCAGCGACCGGGCAGGCGATAGCGACCGACCTCGGCGTGAGCGATTTCAGCGGCGGCGACCTCCTGCGGCCGGTCGTGAGCATCGAATTCGGCGCTCATTACCTGCAGCAGCAGCTCGCCGACTTCAAGGGCAACCTCTACTTCGCGCTCGCCGCCTACAACGCCGGCCCGGGCGCGGCGCAGCAGTGGGCCGACGCATCCGGCGGCGACGTCGACCTCTTCCTTGAGGACGTAGACATCGACCAGGCGAACCTGTACGTGCGCCTGGTGATGCAAAACCTGGCGATGTATCGCTACCTCTACGAAGGCGCCTCGCGGCCTTCTTTGCCGCAGTAGTGACGGCCTTCGCCGCCGCCGCGCGAAGATTGACACCCCAAAGCCGCTAATCTATCATTGTTTCGGAAGCACAACCGGAAGGAAGTGACGTGCCTAAACGCACCTACCAGCCGAAACGTATTCCGCGGAAACGAGTCCACGGATTTCTTGCCCGCATGAGCACCCGCGGCGGACGCCTCGTACTGCGCGCACGCCGGTTGAAGGGCCGCTACCGGCTGACAGTCTAGAGCGCGGCCCGGGCTTTGGCCGGGGCCAGATGCGAAGGGAACAGCGTCTCAGGAGGAGCAGCGATTTCGCCACCGCCTATCGAGAGGGCCAGTCCTTCTCCAACAGGCTGCTGGCGATTCGGCCGCGGGCCAACGGTCTGCCCCACAATCGCTATGGCTTCGTAACTGCGCGCGCCGTCGGCAAGGCGGTAGTACGAAACAGGGTGCGACGCCGCCTGCGGGAAGCAATGCGCTCGCTGTCGGTGGCAAGCGGATGGGATGTCGTAGTGATAGCGCGGCGCTCGGCGGCGGCGGCGGCGTACTGGGAGCTTCGGCTGGCGCTGGCGTCGCTGCTGGAGCGGGCGGGAGTGCTGCTGAGGCAGACGGAAGTGCAAGAGGAACAGACGAACGAATGACGAAGCTGGCGCTTGCAGCCATTCGATTCTACCAGCGGCGGCTTTCGCCCCACCGGCCGCCGTCCTGTCGCTTCCTGCCGACGTGCTCGGAGTACGGCTACGAGGCGATAGCCCGTCATGGGCTGCTGAAGGGCGGCTGGCTGACGGTCCGTCGCCTGGGTCGCTGTCACCCGTTTCACAAGGGCGGCTACGACCCGGTGCCGCAATAGGCACTGTTTCACGTGAAACAACGTCCTGCTTGGCGGGACGTACCGGAGGAGTGAGATTCAGACATCGCGCGGTACGAGGGCCCTAGGCGCGGCCCTCCTCTTCTTGCCCCTTGCCCTAGTTCTAGTCGCATGCTCGCGCATAACCAACCCACAGGGGTGGGCGAGCCCGCTCATCAGCGGCAGCACGCTCCTGGCCGAGCCCAACCATCAGACGCTGGCGAATGTCGACCTGGACAACGGCTCGCGGGTGTGGACTTTCCCGCCGAGCAAATCGACCATATCGCTAAAGGCGATCTACGGCACGCCCGCGATATGGCAGCAGTTGGTGTTCCTCGGCGGCTATGACGGCAATCTCTACGCGTTGAATCTGCCCGACGGCAGCCAGAAATGGACGGAATCGACCGGAGGCCACATCGTCGGCGGACCGGTCGTGAGCGGTGCCACGGTTTACGTCGGCTCCGGCGACCAATGTCTTCACGCCTTCAACGTCGGGAACGGCGACCAGGCGTTCAGCCCCTTCTGCACCGGCGCCAAGATCTGGTCGACCCCGACGCTCAGCGGCAACACCGTCTTCGTCAGCTCGATGGACAAGAAGCTGTACGCTATTGACGCCGCCGCCGGCACTTTGGTCTGGCCCAAGCCGTTTCAGACAAACGGCGCCATCGCCTCCATGCCGGTGGTGGAGAGCGGCGTGGTCTACGTGGGCTCCTTCGACGACAAGTTCTACGCGGTCGACGCCTCGACCGGCGAAGAGAAGTGGTCTTTCAAGGCCGACGACTGGATCTGGAACCGGGCGGTCGTGGGCAATGGAGCGGTCTACTTCGGCTCCCTGGGCGGCAAAGTGTACGGCCTCGATGCGTCTACCGGTAACCTGCGCTGGGACAAGCCGTTCCAGGCCAGCGGCGTCGTTCGGGGCGGGCCAGCGCTGGTCGGCTCAACGCTCGTCGTCGCCACCGACAACGGCTCGGTCTACGGGCTGAACGCCACGGACGGAACCGAGCAGTGGACGGCGCAGGCGAGCGCGGGCGTCCTCTCCGACCTCACGGTCAACAGCGGCAAGGTGTACTACAGCGCAAAGAACGGCAACGTCCAGCAAGTGGACCCAACCAACGGGACGATAACGGACGTGCCGACTTCAAGCTAAAGAGCAGGTCTAACCAGTGGATATCGTAGGTCTTATTTGGAATACGGTGCTCGTCAACCCGTTGGCGAACGCCCTCGTGCTGCTGAACAACGTCTTCTTCGGCAGCTTCGGTCTATCGATCATCGTGATGACCATCATCATGCGTGGCGCGACCTTCCCTCTGACGCTCCGGCAACTTCGCTCGTCCCGGGCGCTCTCCGCCATGCAAGGACGGCTGGCGGAGATCCAGAAGAAGCACAAGGACCCAAAGCGTCGCTCCGAAGAGACGATGAAGATCTACCGCGAAGCCGGCGTAAACCCGCTTGGTTGCCTGCTGCCGATGGTCGCCCAGATCCCGATTTGGATCGCGCTCTACCAAGTGATCCGCCTGACCGTCGGCGACGTGCCGGAGAGCACGATAAGCCTTTCCCATCACCTCTACCCCTGGTCGTTCATTCAGAGGGCGGTGCCCCTGAGCGACCACTTCCTGGGGCTGAGCCTGGGCGCGCCCAACTTCTTCCTGGCGCTGACCGTCGGCGCGAGCATGTTCGTGCAGCAGAAGATGACCACGCCGCCGGCTATGGACGAAAAGTCAGCATCGATGAACAACACGATGCTCTGGATGATGCCGCTGATGTTCACCTACTTCGCAATTTCGTTCCCCAGCGGCCTTGCCCTTTACTGGGTCGTGTCAAGCGTTGTCAGCATCGCCCTGCAATACATGTTCGTGGGCTCCGGCGGCCTGACATGGAAGAGCCTGTTTTCGCTCAATCCGGCCCCGGCAAAGACTGCTGCCCCAAGGTCAGCGGCGCCAGCGCCGAAGGGGGCCGCGGAAGAAGAGACAGAAGAAACGGAGGAGGACGAGGTGGCGGAGGCGATTGGGGATGACCGCCGTTACAGGAAGAGGTCCCGCCGTGGAAAGCGTAGACGCAAGCGGTAAGACAGTCGAAGAGGCAATCGAAAAGGCCCTAGCCGAGATCGGCCTGGAGCGCACACAAGTCGAAGTCGAGATAGTCAGGGAAGGACGCGCCGGCATTCTCGGCATCGGCGGCGAAGACGCGCGGGTGATAGTGCGGGCAAAGTCGCAGGCGTCAACCGTCGACGAACGGCCGCGACTAGAGGAGACCGAAGACGACATCGCGTTCGCCGTCGAGGTCCTGAAGAAGCTCCTCGACCTCATGAACATCGATGCCAGCGTGCGCGTGCGCCAGCCAGAGACGCTGGGCGACGGCGCCGCCATCGTCAAGACGGTCTTGGACATCAGCGGCGACGACCTGGGCATCCTGATCGGTCGCCGCGGCGATACGCTGAGCTCCCTCCAGTATCTCGTCAATCTCATCGTCGGTCGCAAGCTGAAGGCCAGAGCGTCCTTCGGCGTCGACGTCGCCGGCTACCGGCGGCGGCGCGAGCAATCGCTCAGGAGTCTGGCCGAGCATATGGCGGAGCGCGTTCGCGCGACCCACCAGATGGTCACGCTGGAGCCGATGCCGCCGAACGAGCGTCGCATCGTCCACCTGGCGCTGGCCCAGGACGAGACGGTGATAACGGAGAGCATCGGCGAGGGCGAGAACCGCAAAGTCGTCATCCGCCCCAGCCACTAATCCCGACAGCCTCCAGACCCGGGCATAACCATGGGCGCGCCTGACTTCCTCGTTATCGGCCACGTGGCGAAGGATCTCGACGCGGGCGGCTGGCGTCTCGGCGGCACTGCTGCCTACGCGGCGACGCAGGCGCAGCGCCTCGGTCTCAGCGCCGCCATCGTCACGCGCGCCGAAGGCGATATCGACTTCGCCCACCTGCTCCCGGGCGTTCTCGTCCACCGCATTCCCGCCGAGACGACAACTACCTTCGAGAACCGCTATGACGGACAGCAGCGGATTCAGCATGTCTGGTCGCGGGCACCGGCGATCACGCCGCAGGACGTGCCTCAAGAGCTCCGCGGCGCTAGAATCGTCTTGCTGGGGCCGCTGCTCGACGAAGTACGGCCGAAGACGGCGGAGCTGTTCGGCGAAAGCCTGGTCGGCTGCTGTCTGCAGGGCTGGCTGCGAGAAGTGACGCCCGATGGGCTTGTCCGGCGACGGCGCTGGCCCGAGGGCGTGTCGCTCCGGGGAGTCGATATCGCCTTCGTCTCGGAAGAGGACATGCTTGACGACGAAGAAGCGCTCGCGGGCTGGCAGCGGGAGGCTGAGATCGTCGTCCTCACCTGCGGCAGCGGCGGCGCGACGGTCTGGAGCGAAGGGAAGGAGCGTCGAATCTCCGCTTTCCCGCACGTGGAGGTCGACCCGACCGGCGCCGGCGACATCTTCGCGGCGGCGTTCATGATCGCGTATGCTGAGACGCGAAACATCGCCGCTGCGGCCCGCTTCGCCGACGCGGCCGCCGGCCTGAGCGTCGAAGGCGCCGGCACGTCGAAAGCGCCGGAGCGACGGCAAGTGGGGCGGGTGCTGGCCGAGCACCAGGAGATCGTTCTGGCTTGATTATCGCAATCGCCAATCAGAAGGGCGGCGTCGGCAAGACGACGACGGCGGTCAACCTGGGCGCCTGCCTCGCCTGTCGCGGCGAGCGCGTCCTTCTGGTCGACGCCGACCCGCAGGCAAACGCCACCGCCGGCCTCGGCCTCGACCGAAGCCACCCGCGCTCGACTGTTTACGACCTGCTGATAAACGGCGCCGAAATCGCTGAGACGGCCGTGACGACCTGCCAGGAAAACCTCTGGCTGCTGCCCTCGACGCCGGACCTCGCGGGCGCGGAGGTCGAACTCGTGCCGCTGGCTGAGCGCGAGTTTCGCCTGCGGACTGCCCTTACAGGAGTCGTTACTTCGTACGACTTCATCCTCGTCGACTGCCCGCCGTCCCTCGGCCTGCTGACGGTAAACGCGCTGGCCGCCGCCGACCGCGTCATCGTGCCCGTCCAGTGCGAGTTCCTGGCGCTGCAAGGGCTGGGACGCCTCCTGCAAACGCTGGACCTGGTGCGTCGCAACCTGAATCCAAAGCTGCGCCTGCAGGGGCTGCTGCTGACGATGTACGACGGCCGCACGAAGCTATCGCAGCAGGTGGCAGAGGAGGTGCGAAGCCACTTCCCGAACACCTTCCGCGCCGTCATTCCCCGCGGCGTGCGCGTCAGCGAAGCCCCCAGCTACGGCCTGCCACTGCTCGCGTACGACAAAGCGTCGCGGGCGGCGAAGGCGTACGCGGCGTTTGCCGATGAGTTGCTTTCATCCGTGGCGCCAGACAAGTCTAAGGAGAGAGCCGATGCCTAGAACGAAGCACGGACTTGGGAGAGGACTCGGAGCGCTCATCCCCGACCTGGCGTCGCCATCGCCCGAGTCCGTAGACATTGATCTTATCGTCTCTAACCCTTTCCAGCCCCGACGCGACATGAACGAGTCCACGCTCCAGGAGCTGGCGGAGAGCATCCGCCAACACGGCCTCCTGCAGCCGCTCCTGGTGACTCGACTGGACAGCGACGTGGGCGCCCCGACCTACCAGGTTATCGCCGGTGGGCGCCGCCTGGAAGCAGCTCGCATGGCCGGGCTGACGCAGGTCCCGGTCGTCATCAGGGAGACGACGCCGCGGCAGGGGTTGGAGCTGGCGCTCGTCGAGAATCTGATGCGCGAGGACCTGAACGCGCTGGAGGAAGCGGAGGCCTACCAGCGGCTGCTGGAGGAGTTCGAGCTGAACCAGAGCGAGGTGTCGGAACGCGTGGGCCGCAGCCGCTCGGCGGTGGCGAACGCCCTACGACTGCTGAACCTGAGCGAAGAGCTGCGCGCCAGCCTCGCCCGCGACGAGATAAGCGAGGGCCATGCCCGCGCCCTGCTCGGCCTACCCGAGGACTGCCGGCGACAGGCCTGGGAGCTGGTCGTCCGGAAGGGGCTTTCGGTGCGCCAGACAGAAGAGCTGGCCCGCACCTGGCCGGCCGCCGAAAAAGCAACGCGTCGCCAAAGACCGCGCGATGTCGAGCTCGAAGCGCTGGAGGAACGGCTGCGGGCCTCGCTTGGCACGCGCGTCAACCTTTCGAAGGGGCGCCGCGGCGGGCGCATCACGATCCACTTCTACAGCGACGAGGAGCTCGACGGCCTGCTCGAACGCCTCGGCGCGCTCCAGGGATGACGGAGGGAAGACATGACGCCTGAAGAGCAAGACATGGTCGAGAAGGTGCGGACGCTGCCCGACCGGGTCGACAACGTCGTTGCTGGTTTGTCCGAGCACGACCTTGGCTGGCGGCCGGGCGAGAGCGAATGGTCGATAAAGGAGGTCTGCGGCCATCTCTGCGACGACTCGCAGATGTGGCGCCGTCGCATCGCCCTGATGCTGAACGAGGACAACCCCACACTGCCGACGTACGAACAGGAGAAGCTCGTCCGCGAGCACGCCTATCAGGCAGCCGATATGGACGCGATTCTCGCCCGGTTCAGGCGCAACCGACAGGAGATCGCCGCGCAACTGTCCTCGCTGCCCGCGAACGGCTGGGAGCGCGCCGGTCTTCATCCCGAGCATGGACCGCGCACGATCCGCACCGGCATGCAGCTAATGATCGAGCACACCGAAGGCCACCTGGAGCAGTTGCGGGAGCTGAGGGAACGGGCGAAGGGCCGATAGTCCAATTCAGGCTGTCGGCGACCCCAGCGCCAGACCGATGATTCGCTGCGCCAGTCGGGCCGCCAGCGTCGCGCAGGCCGGCGGGCCGAGGTCAGGCGAAAGCTCCGTCAGGTCGCAGCCCACGATTCGCCGCGTCGCCGCCAGCGCCGTCAGAAGCGCTATCACTTCGTCCCAGAACAGCCCGCCCGGCTCCGGCGTGCCTACCGCCGCCATCTGCGACGGATCGAAACCGTCCAGGTCGATGTCGACGTACACGTTCGCCGACAGGTGCTTCACAAGCTCCGCCGGGCCATCGAGACGGCGATAGGCCGCGGGCGTAAGGAACGTCAGTCCTCGCTCCCGGATCAGCTCCACCTGGTCGGCGCTGACGCTGCGCATTCCCACCATCACGGCGGGGCACGTCTCGATTACGCGGCGCAGGACGCAGGCATGGTTATACGGCGAATCGAGGTACTCGTCGCGCAGGTCGGCGTGGGCGTCGATTGCCAGCACCGACAGGTCCGGCCAGCGACGGGCGTGAGCGCGAACCGCGCCTACGGCGACCGTATGCTCGCCGCCCAGCGTCACGACGAACTTGCCGTTGTCCAGCAGCTCGGATACGGCGCTTTCGACGCGCGCGGCCATCGCCTCCGGACTGCCGCTGTGCGGGGCGAGCTCCGGCAGGGTGTGAACGCCGTAATGAGTGGTATCAAAGCCGAGCGCCAGGTCATACGGCTCCAGGTCCTGCGAGGCGTGGATGATGGCGGCGGGGCCGTTGCGCGCGCCGGCGCGGGCTGTCGTAGTGGCGTCGTACGGGACGGGAAGGACGACCACTCGGGCGGTCTCGAAGGCGATGAATCGAGGCTCCGGCGCCAGGAAGCCGAACGGCGGATAGAACGGCTCCTTCGACATCGCGCGTTATCCCTGGGGTCGGGCGGGCGCAGCGCCCTCGAAGGCCACGGTAGGTGGCCGCCGCCTGGCGATGACCTCGGCGCTGCTCTCGACGACGGCGCTGACGATGAGCGGCAGCGCGAGCGTCGCTTCCACGTTGACCGTCACCATCCTCGCGTCCGCTGCGATCTTCCGCCACGACTGCGCTTCTTCGAAGGTGCAGCCGGACAGACCGCCCCATTGTGGCTGGTCCATGGTTATCTGAATGGCGTACTTGTGACCGCCTATCTCGCGCTGGTAAATATGGAGAGCGCCTATTTGCGTCTGCTGGATGAAGTTCTTCGGCGTTCCCCCGGCAACGTAGATCACCCCCGTCGCCGGCGACTCGGCGACGATGTGCGATGTCTCCATCACGTCGCCGATGATGTCGAAGAAAAGCGGCGGCCGGCCTGGCTCTCCCGATGCCTCGTCCGCGCCCCTTCCGGCGGCGATCGCCAGCCCGTGGGCGCTGTCGCCGAGCGCCGGACAGTAGATAGGCACGCCATGTTTGACCGCGGCGGTGACTATGCCCTCTTCCTTGGCAACCGGCAGAAGGGCGCTGCCCAGACGCCCGAAGAACTCCCGCGTCGTGTAAGCGTGGTCTCTCTCCAGCGTGGACGCGAATTGAGTGATGAACTTCTCCCCTTCGCGGAAGTCGGCCTCCGGCGCAAGCACGTCGTAGAAGCGGTTGATCCGGCGCCGGCCCAATTCCAGGTCGTCGGCGTTGGGGCTGCTCTGGTAGTGCGGCTTGCCCAGCGTTTCGTATACGTCGTGAAACAGATTCGCGCCGGTGCTGACGAGAACGTCAATCAGACGATTCTCGATAAGATAGGCGATGACCTTGCGCATCCCTCCTGGCACCAACGCGCCGGCCAGCCCGAACATGATCACAACGTCGTCTTCGAGCATGCGTGACCAGACGCTCGCCGCCTCCGCAAGGTTGCGCGCCTGAAAAGCCGTGCCGCCCATCGCCTCCACGAGCTGCGCGGCGGTTACGGGGCAGCCGACGGGGAACGGGCGGACGAGGGTATGAAGGAAATCGTGGTCGTCCATAAGCGAGACTCCGAGAGGATAAGCGTCGGTCAGGAGGGTAACAAGGGGTGGGCCGCGTTCGCCTCCGTGCTCAGCCTGCCTTCCGGCGGGCTCTGCAGGGAGTCGGCGACCCAGTGCCGTTCTGAGCCGGCAAGCGGCACCGCTTCCGGCACGCTGTGCGGGAACTCAAGGCCACGGGGAAGGGTGTGAACGCGTAGCTCGTTGAGCTGGAAGCGTTGCCGGATGTCCTCTACGGCCTGCTCGGCGTCGAAGCTCTTGCAGGAGAAGACGTCCACCCAGATGTAACCGTGGCCGGGGAAAGTGTGGGCCGAGATGTGGCTCTCGGCGATGAGGACGAAGCCCGATATGCCCCAGTCTTCTGGCTTCTCGCCGACGTAGCGACAAACGTAAGGAGGCGCGATCTTGGTCATCCCGATCCCGGCGGGACAGGCGTCCAAGAACGCGCGCACCAGGTTCTCGTCGGCGAGCTTCTGGGGGTCACCGCCGTACCCATCAACTGTAACGTGCATCAATCCCCCCTTTCCTTGCTGCCCCACCATCGCAGCGGGGCCTTTGGCGACGGCGAACGGTCCAGCGGCAACGCAGCGCCCTCGACAACGTCAGTGAAGCAAAGGCGCCGAGACCCGCGGCGACCGAAAGACACAGCAACGGGCATAATAGCATGGTAGGCGACGGCCACGCAATGATTCGGCGGCCGTTCGACGAAAGCTCGGGACGCGTTCCCTGTTCCACCCAGCGAAAGGCCCGAACGGGCCCGCGAAGAAGGTCGCGGTGGCCTTGTACCGCGGCCATCGATGGTATAATCTGCAACCGATGGCTGTACGTACCTGGGTGGGGCAGTTCGGCATCGTGCGGGGCCAGGCGCAGCAAGCCGGACCCTGGCAAGGGAAGTTCAGCCTCAATCCCCCCGGCGAAGAGCCCATCGAACTCTACGTCTTGGCCCAGCCGGCCTCGCTCGGCAGCGAGGAATTCTCCGGCCAGCTCGTCGCCGTCGTCGGTCATCTCTTCGAACGCCAGTCTCTCTCCGTTACGGGAGCCCTCACGAAGGCCATCGCCGCCGCCCACGAGAACCTGCGCGACTGGAACCGTCGCGGCCTGCGCGAGCACCAGGTGGGCGCCGGCCTCAGCTGCCTGGCCGTTCGCGGGACGGTCGCCTATCTGGCCCAGGCAGGACCCAGCCTGGCCTACTTCCAGCGCGACAAGATCCTCGCCCGCCTCGTCGCCGACGACCCGCTCGCCGCTCCCGCTCTCGGCCTTGGCGACGAGCTGCGGCCGCAACTGCGCCGCTGGGATCTCTCGCCGGGCGACCTGCTCCTCCTCGCCTCGCCCAGCCTGACGGAGGTCGTCGACGAAGAGCACCTGCGAACGCTGCTTTCGCTGCCCGCCGACGACACTCTCTCCGAGCTCTATCTGCTCACGCGCGACCAGCCCAACTTCTCCGCGTTCCTCCTGACCTGTTTTGAGGGCGAGGACACTGAAGCAGCCGGAAACGGTCATGCGCCGTCCTCGGAAGAGGCGCCTCCCGCCGTCGATCCGTCGCTGCCGGACCCCGTTGCTTCGTCGCCGCTACGCCGCGAGCCGGAGCCGTACGAGGAGGACGACCAGGCCGACTTTCGTTTGCTCTCGCCGCTCGAAGCGGGGCCCGTCGCGGTTGCGGCGCCGCTTCCGGGCAGGCAGACCGTCCGCCTGCGGGGCTCTCAGCCCAGCATGCGGCGCAACGCGCCCCAGCCAGCGAGCCGCCTGAGCAAGCGCTTCCCCGTCTGGCTCCTGCCGGCTTTCCTGCTCCTTTTCGTCATCGGCCTGCTCGCCTGGTGGATAATGCCCAGCTCCATGCAGGGGACGCGCAACCAGAAGTTCGACACGCTGGTCTCGTCCGCCCGAAACGACTACAACGCCTCCGTCTCCTCGTCCGACCCTTCAGAGCAGCGCCGCCTGCTCACCGAGGCCACCGGCAACCTGGCAGACGCCGCTAACATCCGCTCCGACGATGTCGGGCTGCTCAGCCTGAAGAGCGAAGTGGCGGGCGCCATGGCCCGGCTGAACGGCGTGCAAGAACTGAGTGATCTGAAGCTCGTCGCCGACCTGAAGACGCAGCTGACGGGCGACCTGGCCCTGCAGCAGCTCGTGGTTGGCGGCGGGCAAGCCTACCTTCTGGACGTCAAGAAGAATCGCGTCGTGTCAGTCGACCTGAACAGCCAGGATGGACAGGCCAAGGAGGTGCTCAACGAGGGCGACCTCGTCGGCATGATAAAGGCCGCGAACCCCTCGCAGATCGCCTGGCTGCCCGATCCCAACGGCGGCGAGCTGCTGGTGCTCGATTCCGACAACCACCTCTTCTCGCTCAGCCCTAACGCCGAGCCGAAGCCGCTATCGCTGGGCGGAGACGGCGAGTGGCGCTCCCTGGACAGCCTCGCTACCGCTGCCGATGGCCTCTACGTCCTCGACAAGCAGGCTGGACAGGTCTGGCACTACCCGGCGGGCGAAGACGGCACCGCGCAGGACCCCAAGGCGACGATTGAAGGGTCCGACTTCTCGAAGGCGGTCGGCCTCGCGGTGAACGGCGACATCTACGTCCTCGATGAGCAGGGACAGATTCATCGCTTCTCCGCCGGGCAGGAGGTCGCCTTCGACATGGCCGGGCTCGACCAGCCGCTCACCTCCGCGGCCTCGCTGCTGCCCCTTTCGAACGGCAGCCTGCTGGTAGTCGACCGCGGCAACAAGCGCATCGTTCTTTTCAGCGGCGACGGCCGCTTCGAGGCCCAGTTTGTCAGCGGCCAGCTCACCGACCCGCAGGCGGCGGCGGTCGACGAGGTGACGGCGCGGATCTACATTCTGAACGGCGACTCCCTCTACGTCGCCGGCCTTCCCGCCACTACCGGCCCGGCCGACGCCAACCCCTGAACCGCGGCCGATGAAGATCCTCGGCATCGAGACCTCCTGTGACGAATCGGCGGCGGCGGTCGTCGAAGACGGGCGACGGATTGTCAGCAGCGTCATCGCCTCCCAGGCGAGCCTGCACGCCCGCTACGGCGGCGTCGTGCCGGAAATGGCGTCGCGAAAGCATCTGGAAAGCCTGCTGCCGGTGGTCGAGGAAGCGATGTCGGCGGCAGCCTGCGATTGGTCCGACCTGGCGGCGATCGCGGTTACCGTCGGGCCCGGCCTGTCGGGCTCGCTGCTCGTCGGGCTGAACACCGCCAAGGCGATCGCCTTTGCCCGAAACCTGCCGCTGGTCGGCGTGAGCCACCTGGAGGCGCACATCTACGCCAACTGGCTCGAGGTCGACGAATCGACCCGACAGCCGCCGCGCTTCCCGCTCCTGGCGCTCATCGTCTCCGGCGGCCACACCGACCTGCTGATCATGAGCGATCACGGCCGCTACCGGCCCCTCGGCCACACGCGCGACGACGCCGCCGGCGAGGCGTTCGACAAGGTGGCGCGGCTGCTCGGCCTCGGCTACCCCGGCGGCCCCGCCGTCGAGAAGGCGGCGCAGGACGTGCCGGCGGAGGCGCGCGGTCGCTGGCGTCTGCCGCGGGGGCTTGCCTCCAGCAAGTACGATTTCAGCTTCAGCGGGCTGAAGACGGCCGTACTCCGGCTCGTCCGCGAGCAGGGCGAGGAAAGCATACCTCAAGCGGAGCTTGCCGCCGCCTTTCAGGACGCCGTGGTCGACGTTCTGGTGGCGAAGACGGTGCGGGCGGCGCGGGACGAGCGAGTGAAGGAGATCGTCGTTTCCGGCGGCGTGGCGGCGAACGAAGCGTTGCGCCAGGCCCTCGTGCGTCGCGCGCCCGTCCCCGTGCGCCTGCCGCCGCCGGTCCTCTGCACCGACAACGCCGCAATGGTCGCCGCCTGCGGCTACTTTCGCTTTCAGCGCGGCGAGCGCGCCGGCCTCGACCAGGACGTTTCAGCAGCCTGGGCCTAGCGCTATCGTAAGCCGGGCTGGCCCCGAATCAGACAGACCGAAGGCCGGAGAGTGGGCAAATCGTGCACTCACCGGCGGCGCAGTAGTGACGGTAGAGGTACAGCCGCCCCTGCTGAAGAGAGGCACTGCTCCGGGCGCGCCCCGATCCGGAGGGCGGTCGAAAGTTGGCTTCCAGGAAGCGCATGCCGCCGTAAGAGCCGGCCGAGGGCAGCAGAAGAAAGCTTGAGGCGGCGCGATCTGACAGATCGCCGAGGGAGTGCGCGGCGCCCCAGGCGGCGGCAAACGGCAGCACGACGTTGGCGAGGACCTCCAGCGCCCGCCCGCGGCCGATGAGCGCTCCAGCAGGCGTGGCGGTTCCCCGCGACAGGTCATAGTGGTCACGCCAGAAGTTGTCCGCCGGCACCTGCCAGGCAGCGATCAGCTTCGAAAGGGAAGGCGCTTCGGCCTCCCGCAGCATCGAAAGCGACGCGACCGGGCTCGGCCAGCACGAGAGCAGCCGGACGAGGCCGGCCAGGCGTCGCGCTGGCTGGTTGTTGGGGCGCAAGCCGCTGAGCTGCTCCAGTTGTACTTTCGGCACTCCCTGTCCCAGCTTCGACCAGAGCTCCTCCAGGCGAAAGACGTAGGGCGAAGCAGCCGGCCTCGCGGCTCGCTGGCTGGGCAGAAGCCGGGCGCTCCCTAGAAGAAGCGCCTCCGCCCCAGCCTGGCCCTCTCGCTCCAGCGCCCGCCGCAACTCCTCATACGGTAGCGCCTGCGCCAGGCGGAAGAAGGCCTCCTCGTTGCGACTGTAGCCGAGCGCCCGGAGCAGCCCTTCATACAGGGTCTGATTCGCGCCCTGCCGCCTCAGCAGCGCGGCAAAGCGGGCCTGCTTCTGCCGGAAGCGCATCTGCCCCAGCCGCATCAGAAGCGTTTCGATTTCCGGCCAGCCGTTTCGCGCGACGGCGCTGCGGCAGGGCTCCGACCAGACGGACGGTTGGGCCAGCCAGAGGCGCAGCTCCTCGGCGCGGCGGGCGACCCAGGGCGCCAGGGCGACGACGGCGACCCGCCGCCCGCAACGGAGGACGGTCGAAGTTCCCGCGTCATCGTGAAAGACGACGTGGAGGATGAGGTTATCGTAGCGTGCATCAAGGTGATGGCCGTGGGCGACGAAGGCGCTGGAGCGGACGTGGAGCTCAACGTCACCCTTCAGCAGGTGGCCGCGTTCGTCGGCAATGAGGGCGCTGAGGAAGTCCGGGCCGGCCGACAGGTTGCGGCGGCCGCGGTAGACGACCTGGAGCGCCAATCCGTCCCGCAGGCGGAGCGCTTCGCGGGGAAACCGCTGTCCCTCCCAGAGGCGCACCAGCTCCTCTTCGTGGAGCCGCGGCTCGCTGGCCGGGAAGGCGAGGAGCAGGCCTCCCTCTCCGCTGCCTTCGCGGGGAGGCGCTTCTTCCGGTGCCCGTCCCGCCTCTTCCGATGCCTCTCCCGCCGGCAAATCGCCCGCCTTCGCCCCGTACGGCGCCCTTCTCTCCCCCAGAAGTAGCGGCATCCTAGCCTTCGCGCTCCCCTTCGTCCGTCGTGGTGCTCTTCGCCTCGTAGGCGAAGCCGGCCCGCTCCGCGATGAGCGTCAGCAGCCGCGCCGACGCTCCCCTTGGCCGGTACTGGCCCGTCTCCCACTCGCTTATCGTCTGCTGGCGCGTGCCCAGCTCTTCCGCCATCCCCGCCTGGGTCAGCCCCAGGTGCTCTCGCAGCTCGTGGACGCGCCCGGCGTCCCAGGCGACCTTGCGCCTGCCCTTTGCCATAGGCGTAATCTTACACGCTAACGTGTACGTCGTCAACAACAACAACAACGACAGCAACCGGGGCGACGACCGAAGCAAGGGGAGGTCGCGATGTTGTTGCATCGCCTGGCGGTCTGAGCTAATATTGCTTTAGCACTCTCGTTCAGAGAGTGCTAACCACTAGAGCGGCCGCTTCCATCATCCGTCTGGCCGCCTCTTTGTGGCCCAAAGCTCAGCAGTCTGAAGAGAAGGAGAACTCATGGCAACGAAACTCATTCCCCTGGCGGACCGACTGGTCATCAAGGCCGTCGTCCAGGAAGAGGTGCTGGCAAGCGGCATCGTCATCCCCGACACGGCGAAGGAAAAGCCCCAGCAGGGCGAGGTCATCGCCGTCGGCCCCGGACGCCTCGACGAGGACGGCAAGCGCATCCCGATGGACCTGAAGGCCGGCGACCGCGTCCTCTACGCCAAGTACAGCGGCCAGGAAGTGAAGATCGACCTCGAGGAGTACATCGTCCTCTCGGAGAAAGACGTTCTCTGCAAAGTGCAGGCGGGTAAATCCGGCAAGTAGCGCAGGTTCCCCGCCATCGCCGTCGCAAGTCGGCAGGGATGGTCGGGCTAGGGAGGTCTTAATGGCAAAACAACTGGTATTCGATGAGGAGGCGCGCCAGGCCTTGAAGGCCGGCGTCGACGCCCTGGCCGACGCCCTGAAGGTGACGCTCGGTCCGCGCGGCCGCACGGTCGTCCTGGCGAAAAAGTTCGGGCCGCCGGTCATCGCCAACGACGGCGTCACGATCGCCAAGGAGATCGAGCTGCCGGACGCGCAAGAGAACATGGGCGCCCAGCTCGCCCGCGAGGTCGCCAGCAAGACGAACGACGTCGCCGGCGACGGAACGACAACAGCCACGGTCCTCGCCCAGGCAATCGTCCGCGAGGGGCTGAAGAACGTCGCGGCCGGCGCCAACCCGATGGAGCTGAAGCGCGGCCTGGAGAAGGGCGTCCAGCGGGCGATTGCCGCCCTGCGGGAGTCGGCCAAGCCGGTGGCGGGCAAGGAGCAGATCGCCCAGGTGGCGTCGATTGCCGCCATCGACCAGGAGGTCGGCAACCTGATCGCCGACGTGATGGAGAAGGTCGGCAAGGACGGCGTGATCACGGTCGAGGAATCGAAGGGCCTGAGCATGGAGACGGAGTTCGTCGACGGCATGCAGCTCGACCGCGGCTACGTTTCGCCCTACTTCGTCACCAACCCCGACCGGATGGAGGCGGCGCTCGACGACCCCTACATCCTGGTGACGGACAAGAAGATATCCGCCATCGCCGACATCCTGCCCGTCCTCGAGAAGACGCTGCAGGTGACGAAGAACCTGGCCGTCATCTGCGAGGACTGCGACGGTGAGGCGCTGGCGACGCTGGTGGTGAACAAGCTCCGCGGCACGATCAACCCGCTGGTGGTCAAGGCCCCTGCTTTCGGCGAGCGTCGCAAGGCGATCCTGGAAGACATCGCTATCCTCACCGGCGGCACCTACGTCACGGAGGAGATGGGCCGCAAGCTGGAGAACGCGCAGGTGTCCGACCTCGGCCGCGCCCGACGCGTCCTCTCGACGAAAGAGGAGACGACGATAATCGAAGGCCACGGCAGCGACGAGGCGATCCAGGCCCGCATCAAGCAGATCAAGGCGCAGATAGAGGAGACGACGTCCGAGTTCGACCGCGAGAAGCTGCAGGAGCGGCTGGCGAAGCTGGCCGGCGGCGTCGCGGTGATCAAGGTCGGCGCGGCGACTGAGATCGAGCTGAAGGAGAAGAAGCTGCGCGTGGAGGACGCGCTCTCGGCGACGCGGGCCGCGGTAGAAGAGGGAATCGTTCCCGGCGGCGGCGTGGCGCTGCTCCGCTGCCAGAAGCCGCTGGAGGAGCTCCAGGCCAGCCTCAAGGGGGACGAGCGCACGGGCGCCGGTATCCTCATCCGCGCGGTCGAGGCGCCGATGACGCTCATAGCCGAGAACGCCGGCTGCGAGGGATCGGTGGTGGTCGACGTGGTGCGTCGCGCTAAGGACCCCGATAGCGGCTGGGACGCGCTGAGCAACGAGTATGTCAACATGTACAAACGCGGTATCGTCGACCCGGTGAAGGTGGTGCGCTCGGCGCTGGAGAACGCGGCATCAATCGGCGCGATGGTGCTTACGACGGAGTCGCTGATCACGGACATTCCGGAACCACCGGCCGCCATGCCGTCGATGCCGCCGCCGGAATACTAATAGACAAACGCTGGGAAACTGGTAGGGCCGCTCGGCAACCCGAGCGGCCCCAATCTTACCCGCAGAACGCATCTGAAATAGCCATTCGGCCTGGCACGTCGACCACGACCGGTCGCACGCGTTGCTAGAGGTCGAGCAGCGGCAGAAAGCGGCCGTCGCTACGGAAAGGTCCCACGACCGCCAGGTTGAGCGCTTCTCGCCGCAAGACCCGATTCGCCACCCGCAGCACGTCCTCCCTCGCCACCGCGCTCACTCGCGCCAGCACTTCGTTCACCGTCAGCACTTTCCCGGTCAGCAGCTCCTGCGCGCCCGTCCAGCCGGAGACGCTGCGGGTATCCTCCCCCCCAAGATGACCCGACCACGGGAAAGCTCCTTGGCTCGAGCCACTTCCTCTTCTTCCACGTCATCGCGGATCCGCGCCAGCTCGCGCATGAGCGCGGCCAGCGCCTTGAAGGCATTCTTCGGATCGACCGCCGCGTAAACGCCAAGCGACCCGGTGTCCTGGTAGTGACTGGCGTAGCTGTGGACGTCGTAGCAGAGGCCGAGCCTCTCGCGCAGCTCCAGGAAGAGCCGGCTACTCATTCCTTCGCCGAGTATGACGCTGAGAAGGTCCAGCGCCGGCCAATCGGGATGCTCCATGGGAACACCTTCGACGGCCAGCGAGATATGGGCCTGCTCCGTCTTCTTGTGCAGGACCTCAAGCCGCGGGCCTTCGTCGATGCCCCAGGCCGGCTGCCAGCCCCCGGGCAGTCCCCGCTGCCAGTCGCCGAGCTCCCGGCCGACGAGCTCCAGCGCCTCTTCGTGCGTGATGTTGCCCGCGACCGCGACGACCGCGTTCTCGGCGACGTACTGCCGGCCAAGGTAAGAGAGCACCATCTCGCGCGTCATCGACGAGACCGTCTCATTGCTGCCGCCTACGTCGCGGCCCAGCGGCTGATCCGGCCACATCACCTGGTCGAGGAGTTGATCGACGAGCTGTGGCGGCGAATCGGCCACGGCGGCTAGTTCCTCGAGAATTACCCCCCGCTCTTTCTCCATCTCGTCTGCAGCAAGAAGGGGGTGACGAACCAGGTCGCTCAGAATATCGCCCAGCATGTCGAAATGGGACCGGGCGACCTTGCCGTAGTAGACTGTCAGTTCTCGGTCCGTCACGGCGTTCATCACGCCACCGACGCTGTCAACGATCTGAGAGATCTCACGCGACGTTGGGCGGCGCTCGGTACCCTTGAAGACGAGATGCTCAGCCATGTGAGAAATCCCCGCTTCGGAAGCATCCTCGTAGCGTGAGCCGGCTCCGAGATAGATGCTGATGCTGACCGACCTGGTAAAGGGCATGGGCGCCGTTACCACGCGGAGCCCATTGTCCAGTGTGGCCCGTTGATAGACCTCTTCCGGCATCTCTCGACCTCTCTTGAGCCCATTCTATAGGGCGACGAACGTCTTTTCAACGCGAGCCAGCATGTTTGGCACTTCCGTATCTGCAGCATCTGCTGAATGGCTCATCCTTTGCCGAACCTAACGGTAGAGGAACTGATAGTTCAATCTCTGTGGGATTCGCGTTGTGACGGGGAAGGTTACTTCTCTATACAAACTTGCGAACGCCGCTATCGACGGTCGTGCCGGCGAGCGAACGCTGCTGCGCATCGCCGACCTCGTTCGCGAAGCCGTGGGCGCGGAGCGCGTCTTCTTCGTTCATCCCGAAGACAGAGAGCCCATCCTCTGCTCGGATTCCAGCTCTCCATATGGATTGGGCACGAACCAGATGGGCCTCTGGCTTGTCCAGCACCAGTGCGAGATCGTGGATGGGCCGGTCGCCTTCGACATAGTGGGTGAGCGAGTCAGCGACATCGTCGACGCGCAAAAAGCCGGCGGCAGACGCTTCCTTGGCCTACAGCTCAACGGCAGCGGCAGCGAAATGCTTGTCATCAAGACGCGCGCCGACCATCCCGCCAGCCCGGATACGTTTGCTTTCATCGAAGCGGCCACGCCTGCCATCTCGCTTGCACTGGGCCAGATGCTCAGCGTGGCCAAGGCCGACCGCCAGCGCGAGCAGATGTCCGCCGTCGCCGATGCGGCGCAATTGCTGATTCAGGCCGAGCACATATCGCCGGTCCTCAAACACCTCGCGGACGCGATCTCCAAATCCACAGAGAACGATCTGGTGACGATCAACGTCTACGACCAAGAATCCCAGTCATTTGTACTCAGCGTCTTGAATATCGGGCCGCAGATTGACACGTCCCTCGGCGACGAGTGGAGGCAGCGGGAATTGCCGACTCATTACCCGCAAGCGATTCTCGACGCGGCAATCGTGGCCCGCCAGCCGCTGCTCCTCCCGGACCTGCAACACGACGAACGTATACCGGAATTTGGCAGGCAGTTCTTCGAACGGGCTCACATCTTCTCCGCCGCCCAGGTTCCAATCACTTTTCGCGACGAGTTTCTCGGCGTTCTTAGGACAGCCACTCAACGGCCACATAACTACTCAGAATCAGAAGTCGAGGTCCTGAACGGCTTCGCCAGCCAACTCGGCGCCGCCCTCAAAGCATTGCATATGTACCGCTCGCTGGCCCAGTCGGAGAAACAACTGCGGGAGTACGCTGAAGAGCTGCAATCGAGCATGGAGGTGCAGCACCGCCTCGCGCGGACTGACGCGCTGACCGGAATTCCCAACCGACGCTACATAGACGAGGTGATCAGGGGCGAGTGCTCGCGCGCGGTGCGCCACAAGACCGCCCTCTGCATCGCCCTAGCCGACCTCGATAAGTTCAAGGCGATCAACGACAACTTCGGTCACAAGGCGGGCGACGCGGCTCTCGTGCAGCTTGCCGACCTTGCGCGGCGGACATGCCGGCGCGGCAACGTCGTGGGGCGCTACGGCGGCGACGAGTTCATCTTCGTCCTGCCGGGAGCGGACCTCGCGGCGGCCCACAGATTCGCGAACCGTTTCCGGACGAGCGTCGCCGCAAGAGTGTTCGATTTCGCCGAGGACGGGAACGCAAGGATGAGGATGAGGATCAGCATCGGCGTCGCCCAGTTCGACCCAGAAAAGACGCAGAAGCCGTTCGCCTTGATAAAGCAGGCAGACGAAGCCCTCTACCAGGCCAAGGCCAGGGGCGGGAACAAGACCTGCTCTGTGTCCAGGCGAAAGAGGGCCGCTGCCTGACAGGAAGGAGCAAAGTCGCCGCCAAGAATGTCAGACGACCCGCCATCCAACGCCCGCAACAAGCCGATCGCCTCGACATCAGCGAGAGAGCCTGTAAACACCGGCCTCGACACGCTCCTGCAACTCGCCGATCTCGCTGCTAGGGGCCCGGCCAACAGGCTAGGACTCACCTGCGTGGCCGACATGCTCAGGGAAGCGCTCGGGGCGGAACAAGTTTGCTTCGTCTACGCCGAAGGCCTAGACTGGCTGCGCTGCGGCGATTCCCTCTCGGGAGACGAGATCGGAACGGGCGAGAAGGGGCTGTGGCTAGTGCAGCAGCGAACGCAGCAGCAGAAACATCCTGTCGCCTTCAACATTCATGCCGGTCGTGTCGAAGACCTGGTAGCAGCGACCGCCGGGAAAAAGCGCGACTACCTGGGCGTTCGCATCCCTACTCGCGAAAGCCCGGCCGAGATGGTCATCGTGCGCGGACCCTGGAACGAGGGCCTGAACGCCGGCCTGCTGAGCTTCATCGAGGCGGCCCGGCCTTCCCTCATCATGTTCCTCGAGCGAATGCTGAACGCCCGCTGGTCTGAGCGCCAGCGCCAGCAGATGTCGGCCCTGGCGAACGCCGCCGAAGTGCTTACCAGCGGAGAAGACACGCAGTCACTGCTGGAGCACCTTGCCGGCGCTATCTCCGACACAACAGGCTACGAGATCGTGCGGATCGAGATCTGGGACGATGTCTCGCGGCGAATCGTGATGCAAGCACTCAACTCCGTCCGCTGGCAGGGCACCAGGGCGGACCTTCGCTCCAGCGAAAAGATCGTGGACGGACCGCTGAACGAAGTCTTGCGAACACTAGAGCCCGTCCTCATGCCCGACCTGCAGAACTGCCCGATTGTCGCCGAAGAAGAACGACGCCTGTTTCAGTGGGTGATGCTGGTCTCCGCCGCCCGCGTGCCCATCCTCTTCGGCGACGAGTTGCTCGGTCTGATAGCCTTCGCCAGCTTCCGGCCGCGCGTGTTCCCACCGAAGGAGGTGGAAGCACTCAAGGCGATAGCCAGGCAGCTCGCGGTAGGCTTGAAAGCAAGGAAGATCTACTCGGCGCTGGTGGAATCCAAAGAGCAACTAGAAAAACTCTCTCGGCGCCTCCAGGAAAGCACGGAGATCCAGCACCGCTTGGCCCGAACCGACGCGCTTACCGGCATCCCCAACCGACGCTACGTGGAAGAGGTGATCGAGGCGGAGCGGGCGCGCGCCCTTCGTCACGGCAGATCGCTCAGCGTCGGCCTGCTTAACGTCGACAAGCTGAAGAAGGTTAACGACGAGTACGGCCACGACGCCGGCGACGAGGTCTTGCTGCAACTTGCCCGCCTTGCCCGCCAGAGCTGTCGCAAGGGCGACGTGGTGGGCCGCTACGGCGGCGACGAGTTTCTCTTCGTCCTGCCGGAGGCTGACCTTGGCGCGGCGCTTCGCTTCGGCGAGCGATTCCGCAGTCGAGTCGCCTGCCAGCCATTTCATCTTCCGCGCGGCGAGACGCTCGGCTTGAACATCAGCCTGGGCGTCGCAGAGGCAGACTGCCAGCGGCTCCAGGAGGCGCAGGACTTGATCGCGACGGCGGACGCGGCCCTCTACGAAGCAAAGGCCAGCGGCGGGAATATCGTCTGCTCGCGGTCCCAGGCCATGAGCGTGGCCTAGACCGCCGCTCTTCTATTCTCCCCCCTAGCGTTGTGTTCCCCAGGCGGGCCAAAACGGCGGCTTCAATCTGTAATACAATAGTCTCACTTTCAGAAAACGAGGCAGAAGTGCAACTCACTCCCAGCGTTCACCTGCTGCGGGCGCCGTCCGCGCCTTACGCCGGCCCCTACGAGCCGAACGTCTATCTCGTCGTGGACGGGAAGAGCGCCCTGATAATCGACGGCGGCCTGGCGGATGAGGCGGCGGCGAAGGAGCGTCTCACCTACGTAAAAGACCTCGGCGTTGCGCGCGTCGAGCAAATCGTGCTGACGCATCATCACCGCGACCACGCCGGCGGCGCCTTCCTCCTGGCTGAGGCTCTTCACGCACCTGTTCGCATGCATGGTGAAGAGCAGCGCCTGCTGCCGGAAGAGGTCCGGCGCCAGCACTCCAGGCGTTTCGGCCCGCCGCTTATCGCCGACGAGGCGCTTCCGGTCGGGCGTTTGCGGCTGCGCGCAATTTTCACGCCGGGGCACAGCATCGGCCACTTATCGTTCTTCCTCGAAGAGGAGAGCGTTCTTTTCAGCGGCGACAACGTGCTCGGCCTTGGGACGACCGCTATCCCGCCTCCTCCCGCCGGCGATATGGCGGTCTACATACGCTCGCTCGAACGGATGAAGGCGCTCGACGCCCGGCTCATCCTGCCCGGCCATGGGCCGCCGGTGCGCGAGCCGCAGCGCAAGATTCAGGAGCTGATCGACCACCGTCACGAACGCGAAGAGCAATTGCTTTCGCTGCTGCGGGAGGGCGAGATGAGCGTCGATGCGCTGGTCCGGCGGCTCTATCCGGAGCTGGCGCCGCAACTCGTCCGGATGGCCGAGGGGCAGGTGACAGCCCACCTCTGCAAGCTTCGCGACGAGGGCAAGGCGAGCCTGCGCGAGAAACGCGGCCAACTCTTCGCTTCGCAGCCGGGCTCGTAGTTCGCCTAGACCCTCCTTGTAGGGTTTCAGGAGATGTGAGACAGAAGGGAGGTGAATAACGTCGGGCCTGGGCTGTAGGCTAACGGAAAACGAAGCCCAATAACCTACAGGAGGCCCGACATGCACAAAGCTCGCACACCCTGGCCCATCCAGACAAGAGCCGCCTACATCGCTGCGTTCGAGGAGGCGCGTCGGCAGTATCCCAGGCTCAGCGCCCGCATCTTTTGCCAGGCGGGAGAGGTGCCCCATTCGACCTTCTCTCGCTGGTGGGCGGCCTGGCGACGCCACGACAGGAGAGCGCTATCAGACCGCTCCCGCAGGCCTCACCGCTCGCCTACGGCCCTTTCAGGGCATGTTCTAGACATCATCCGCGGCGCCCATCGTAAATTCGGCTTCGGAGTAAAGAGGCTCCACGCGTATCTGACAAAGGCCGGGCTGATTACCTGCAGCGTTTCCAGTGTCTACAGAGTTCTCCGTCGCGCCGGCGCCCTCCTTGCCTGTCCCCGTAAACCTAAGCGTCTCTGGCTGCACTACGCCAAAGCTTCCCCCGGTGATCGGGCTCAGATGGACCTGCTCTATCTGCCGGAGGGTCGCTACCAACTGACCCTGGTCGACGATTGCAGCCGCGTTCTTGCCGCAACGGTTCTTTCCAGGCGCACCTGCGCCGCTGTCTGCAAAGCCCTGCCGTGCCTCCTGGAGACCATCCCGTTCGCAATTCGCTGCCTCCAGACTGATAACGGCCCTGAATTCTCAGGCGACCTCACTGCCCTTCTGAGGCGAAGAGGCATTCGCCACGTCCGGATCAGACCCAGGACGCCTCATCTCAATGGCAAGGTGGAGAGAGTGCAGAGGACGATGCGAGAGGAGTTCTGGGATGGCGTTCTGGCGGGAACGGTCTTGGAGTGGGAGAAGGGGTTGCAGGCGTATGTGCGCTTCTACAACAAGAAACGGCTGCACAGTGCTCTTGGCTACAGCGCGCCGCTCGTGTACGCTCAGGAGCGTCTACCTCAGGCCCGGATTCTACCACATCTCCTGAAACCCTACACGCCTAGACCCTCCTTCTTCAGCAACGTATAATCATTCGTGAAGAACGAATCCCTCGGGGCCAAGCCATGTCTTTCGATCCCGCCTTCGCGCCCGTGCTGCCGCGCACTGCCGCGCTGAACGTCTCAAGACCATTTGAGCCTCGGCGGCTGCGACACAGTCGACCTGGCGCGGGACTTCGGCACGCCCCTCTACGTCTTCGACGAGACCGAGCTGCGGGAAGGCGCCCGCGAATGGCTTGCGGCCTTTCAGCCCTCGCCGCCGGAAACGACGATCGTCTATGCCGCCAAGGCCTATCTCGGGCGGGCCATCGCTTCGCTGTTCGCCGAAGAGGGGCTGTCGCTGGACGTCGCGTCCGGCGGCGAGCTGGTGATCGCGCTGGCGGCCGGTTTTCCGGCGGCGCGCATCTACCTGCATGGCAACAACAAGTCGCGGCGGGAGTTGGGAGAGGCGCTGGACGCGGGCGTCGCCCACGTGGTCATCGACAACTTCCGCGAGATAGCGCTGCTGGACGAGCTGGCCGTCGCGGCCGGCAAACGGCAGAAGGTCTTGCTGCGGATATCGCCGAACGTCGACCCGCACACGCACCGCTACATCTCGACCGGTGCGCTCGACTCGAAGTTCGGCCTGCCGCTCGCCAGCGGTGACGCGGAGAAGGCTGTCGAGGTCGTGCTGAGGTCTAGTGCGCTCGACCTGGTCGGCCTGCACGCGCACATCGGGTCGCAGATTCTTCGAGATCGAACCGTTCCAGCGGTCGCTTGCCGCGCTCATCGAGTTCGCGGCGGGCCTGAAGGGACACGCGCGGTTCGAGCAGATCGAACGCCGGCGGCGGCTTCGCGGTGCAGTACCAGCGCGGCCTGCCAGCGCCGTCCCGACGCGATTACGCCCAGGCGCTCGTCGCGACGCTCAAGGAGTCGTGCCGGAAGTTCGACCTGCCGCTCCCGCGCCTCGTCATAGAGCCCGGGCGCTCGCTTGTTGCCCGCGCCGGCGTCGCGCTCTACACGGCGGGCGGGCGAAAAGAGATCGCCGGCGTGCGCACGTACGTCCTCGTCGACGGCGGCATGGCCGACAACATCCGACCCGCCCTCTACGGCGCCGCCTATGAGGCGCTACTGGCGAACCGTCCCGGCGACAAAGGGCCGCTGGAGCGCGTGACTATCGCCGGCAAGTTCTGCGAGTCCGGCGACGTGCTGGTCCGCGACATCGAGCTGCCGCGGGCGCAGCCGGACGACATCCTCGCCGTCCCGGTCTCGGGCGCCTACTGCCTGCCGCTGGCCAGCAACTACAACGCCTCGTTCAAACCGGCCGTCGTGTTCGTGAAGGACGGTCTGGCCAGGCTGGTGCGCCGTCGCGAGACTTACGACGACCTGTTGCGCTGCGAGACCGACGAGGGGACGGCGGGCTAGCGCCGTGTGGAACCTGATCGGGCAGGAGCGGGCAAAGGCGGTGCTCAGCCGCGCGCTGGCGGAAGGCCGCGTCTCGCACGCCTACCTGTTCGCCGGCCCACCGCAGGTCGGCAAGGCGACGGCGGCGCTCGAGCTCGCCCAGGCGTTGAATTGTCGCGGCGAAGACCCTCCCTGCCACCGCTGCCGCCAGTGCCATTTGATCGAGGAGGGCGACCACCCGGACGTCGAGGTCATCAGCATCGGCGGGCTCTGCGAGGAGCCGGGGCCGGAGCACAGGGACCACGCGGCCGACGGCTCGAAGGAGATACGCATCTGCCAGATAAGGCGGCTGAAACGGATAGCCAGTCGGGCGCCGTTCGAGGGGCGGTACCGCGTCGTCATAATCGACCCGGCGGACGCCCTCAACGCCGAGTCCTCAAACGCGCTGCTGAAGACGCTGGAGGAGCCGCCCGCGTCGCTCGTGCTCATCCTGGTGACGAGCCGCGAGGAGGCGCTTCTGGCGACGGTCCGCTCCCGCTGCCGCCTGGTGCCTTTCAGCGCGATGCCGACCGAGGCCATAGCCGCGGCGCTGCGCGAGACGTGGGAAGTGCCGGCCGAGGACGCCGCCCTCATCGCCAGGCTGAGCGCCGGACGCCTCGGCTGGGCGGTGACGGCCTGGGAGGATGAGACCGTCCTGCCGGCCCGCGAGTCGATCCTGGAGGACATATACCGCCTCAGCGCCGCCGGCCGCGACGAGCGCTTCGCCTGGGCGGCCGAGATGTCGCGCCGCTTCTACCGCGACCGCAACAGCGTCTACGGCGTGCTGGAGCTCTGGCGCGAGTGGTGGCGGGACGTGCTTCTGACGGCCTCGGAGCAGCCGGCAATTGTGACGAACGCCGGCCTTCTGGACAGACTGACCCTGATGGCCGGAAAATATAGAGCAGGAGACATTTTGTCGTTTCTGCGGGCGCTGAACCGGACGGCCGAAAACCTGGCCGACAACGTCAACCCGCAACTGGCGCTGGAGGTGCTCATGCTGCAGATTCCCGCGCCGAGAAAGGAGAGACAGCTCGCCGGGGCCGCCGGCTCAGACTGAGGCGATCCGGAGAGCTTGCCGATATGACCGAAGAAGAAGCGACGCCTCGTCGCATCGCCGGCGTCAGATTTGACGGCGCCGGAAGAGTATTCTACTTCGACGCCAAGAGCATCGAGGTGAGGGCGGGCCAGCAGGTCGTCGTGCAGACGGCGCACGGCTCGTCGCTGGGCCGCGTCGTCATCGCGCCCGAGCAGGTGGTCGCCGAGGAGATCACGGAACGCCTCGACCCCATCGTTCGCATCGCCAGCGAGGAAGACATCGCGACGGCGGAGTCACTCAGGAGCGCCGTTCACGATAACCTGACCACCGCCCGCAAGAAGGTCGAAGAGCACCACCTGGACATGCAACTGGTCGGCGGCGACTCCAACCTCGAGGGCTCCCGCCTGACGCTCTACTTCAGCGCCCAGCAGCGCGTCGACTTCCGCGCCCTGGTGCGCGACCTCTCGTCGACGCTGCAGAAGCGCGTCCAGCTCCTCCAGGTGGGCGAGCGCGACCGCGCCAAGCTGGTCGGCGACATCGGCCAGTGCGGCTACACGCTCTGCTGCCGGTCCTGGCTCGGCGCCTTCCCGTCGATTTCGATTCGAATGGCGAAGGAGCAGGACGTCCCGCTCAACCCCTCGAAGATATCCGGCGTCTGCGGCCGGCTGCTCTGCTGCCTGGCTTACGAGCACGACCAGTACCGCGAGCTGCGCGGCAAGCTCCCCAGGGTGGGGCAGATGCTCTCGACGCCCGTCGGCGAGGCGAAGCTCATCGCCGTGCACGTTCTCAAGCAGACCGTTTCCCTGCGCGTCGCCGACACGCTGACCGTCGTCGAGATGCCGATAGACGATCTCCGCGGTCAGTACGGCACCGTCGTCCGGCCGGCCGAGCTCGTGAAGGAAGAGCTGCGAGCGGTGGAGCAGGCGCCTCCGTCACCGGCGACGGAAGGGGCGACCGGCGAGAGTAGCGAAGAGCAGCCGCGACGCCGCCGACGCCGTCGGGGCGGGCGCGGCCGACGCGGCGGGGGCCAGCGGAGCGACATTCCGCCGCAATGATCCTGGCTATCGCGAAGGAGGCAGACTTGAAGGAGCTGCAGCAGGTCGATCCGGAGGTCTACGCGCTCGTCGAGGCGGAGGCGCGCTACGAGGCGGAGACGCTGCGCCTCATCCCGTCGGAGAACTATGCGTCGGCGGCGGTAATGGAAGCGCTGGGCTCCGTCATGACGAACAAGTACTCCGAGGGCTACCCCGGCAAGCGCTACTACGAGGGCCAGCGCTACGTCGATGAGCTCGAGGAGCTGGCGATAGGGCGGGCGAAGAGCCTGTTCGGCGTCGACCATGCCAACGTCCAGCCTTACTCCGGCTCGCCGGCGAACATGGCCGCCTACTACGCGCTCCTCCAGCCCGGCGAGACGATCATGGGCCTCAGCCTGCCGCACGGCGGCCACCTGACCCACGGCTGGGAGGTCAACTTCTCCGCCCGCTTCTATCACTCCGTCCAGTACACCGTCGACCGCGAGACGAACCTGGTCGACTACGACGCCGTGCGCGCGCTGGCGAAGGAGGCGCGGCCCAAGGTGATCGTCTGCGGCGCCACCGCCTACCCGCGGCTGTGGGACTTCAAGGCCTTCGCCGAGATCGCGAAGGAGGTCGACGCCTACTTCCTGGCCGACATCGCCCACGTCGCCGGGCTCATCGCCGCCGGCGTCCACCCGGACCCGGCGCCCTACGCCGACGTCATCACCACGACCACGCACAAGACCCTGCGCGGCCCGCGCGGCGCCATGATCATGTGCCGCGAACAGTTCGCCCACGACATCGACCGGGCGGTCTTCCCGGCGCTGCAGGGCGGCCCCCACGACCACACGACCGCCGCCATCGCCGTGGCGCTGAAAGAGGCGGCGACGCCGGAGTTCAAGGAGTACGGCGCGCAGGTGGTGCGCAACGCCAAGGCCATGGCCGGCGAGCTGCTGGAGCGCGGCTTCCAGCTCGTCTCCGGCGGCACGGACAACCACCTCATCCTCATCGACCTCACGAACAAGGGCGTGACCGGCAAGAAGGCGTCGAAGGCGCTGGACCAGGCGGGAATCGTCGTCAACGCCAACACCGTGCCGTTCGACCCGCGCAAGCCGTTCAGCCCCAGCGGCATCCGCATCGGCAGTCCGGCCGTCACCTCGCGCGGCATGAAGGAGCCGGAGATGCGCCGCATCGTCACCTGGCTGGACGAAGTGGTCGCGAACGTGGATGATGAGCAGACGCTGGAGCGCATCCGCAACGAAGTCCGCGACTTCTGCGCCGCCTTCCCGGCGCCCGGCATTTCGGTCGCCTGATTCGAAGGAGAGGAACACTCCGAGGGGAACGGTTCTGAGGGTTAAAACCCTCAGCCTTCGCCAAAACCGTTCTTCACGGCAGGCTGAGGGATTCATCCCTCAGAACAGATTACGTTTCCCGGCGCCCGGCATACCTGTGTCGTAGCAATCGTGCGAAGAGCGCGGGGAGGGGCAGAGCGTCCGTAAGCGCTCGGTGGATGCTGCTGGAGCGAGCCGTCTCAGCAAATGGCTGAGGGATTCATCCCTCAGAACAGATTACGTTTCCCGGCGCCGGGCATTTCGGTCGCCTGATTCGAAGGAGAGGAACACTCCGAGGGGAACGGTTCTGAGGATTAAAACCCTCAGCCTTCGCCAAAACCGTTCTTCCCTGCAGGCTGAGGGATTCATCCCTCAGAACAGATTACGTTTCCCGGCGCCCGGCATACCTGTGTCGTAGCAATCGTGCGAAGAGCGCGGGGAGGGGCAGAGCGTCCGTAAGCGCTCGGTGGATGCTGCTGGAGCGAGCCGTCTCAGCAAATGGCTGAGGGATTCATCCCTCAGAACAGATTACGTTTCCCGGCGCCGGGCATTTCGGTCGCCTGATTCGAAGGAGAGGAACACTCCGAGGGGAACGGTTCTGAGGGTTAAAACCCTCAGCCTTCGCCAAAACCGTTCTTCACGGCAGGCTGAGGGATTCATCCCTCAGAACAGATTACGTTCCCCGGCGCCCGGCATACCTGTGTCGTAGCAATCGTGCGAAGAGCGCGGGGAGGGGCAGAGCGTCCGTAAGCGCTCGGTGGATGCTGCTGGAGCGAGCCGTCTCAGCAAATGGCTGAGGGATTCATCCCTCAGAACAGATTACGTTTCCCGGCGCCGGGCATTTCGATCGCCTGATTCAAAGGGGAGAAACACTCCGAGGGGGAACGGTTCTGAAGGTTAAAACCCTCAGCCTTCGCCAAAACCGTTCTTCACGGCAGGCTGAGGGATTCATCCCTCAGAACAGATTACGTTTCCCGGCGCCGGGCATTTCGATCGCCTGATTCGAAGGGGAGAAACACTCCGAGGGGTGGGGGAACGGTTCTGAAGGTTAAAACCCTCAGCCTTCGCCAAAACCGTTCTTCACGGCAGGCTGAGGGATTCATCCCTCAGAGCTGCAAAAGCCACCCCGCCGCGGAGACGTTCTGGCCGCCGAGAGTGGAAAGCCTCGGCTACGCGCGGGAAGGCAGCGTCGAGCTCTTGTAGGCCGGACTTTCCCGTCCGGCCGTTGCGAACGGCGTTTTTGCCTCGCAGACAGCGAATTGTAAAATATCATCGACAATTCGCCCCCGATAGACCGCCCCCCTTGACATAGATTCCGTTCGTCGTTCAAAATAGTTAGGTATTTGGCGGGGACCGCGCGTATCCGTCTGCCTTGGACGGACTAGTTGAGAAGGAGATCAATATGGAGAGATGGAAGGGATCCTGGATGTGGGGAGTGGCCGCGGGCGCGGGACTGGCCCTGGTAATGGTGGCGGTCATGCTGTCGGCAAAGGGGCCGGGCACGGGAGTGGCATTCGCTGACACGACGACACCCACGCCGCCGACGGCGACAAGCACCGCGACGCCGGTAACCCCAACGGCCACGCCGACGGTGCCATGTGACCTGAGCATCACCAAGCACGCCGATGACACGTCGCCGGCCATCAACGGCATCGTCAACTACACGATCACGGTGACGGACAACAGCGGCAGCTGCAACCACGACATTGAGGTCGACGACGCGATACCTGACAACATGGACTGCCAGGACGCCAGCGTTGATTCGGGCTCCGACGTTCCCACCGATGACGTGGACATCAACAGCGGCTGCGACAACAACGGCACCGTCAGGTGGACCGACAACGTCTCCGACGGCAATATGGGGAACGGGGACCAGCTCATTCTGGACCTGTCGCTCAAAGTGACCTCGGATGCCAGCGCCGGCGATGACATCAAGAACAAGGCGTGCATCACTGAGGAAGAGGGTGACTCAGTCGACATCTGCGTCAGCCGGACGGTAACAGTGGCGTCCGAGACCGCAACGCCGACGACGGTCCCGACATCGGCCGTCCCGACGGTCGCGATTCCAACCGCACGGCCAGTGACGCCAGCGCCGGTATACGTCCCGCCTGCCGTTGCTCCGTCCGTATCGGTCCCGAGCACCGGCACCGGGCCTTCCGGCGGCGGAACGTCACCGTGGGCGCTGCCTCTCGGCTTGCTGGGAGGCGCCCTGCTGCTGACATCCGGCGTCGTGTTCGTGAAGCGAACGCGCTAGGACGGCCTGGCGTTAACAACAAGGGAATCTAAATAGGCCTGCTTTCAGGCGGGCATAGGTGGGTATTAACCTGTAGGGGCGCATCGCGATGCGCCCCTACGTTATTCTCTCCGAATCGCGACGGGGTCCACCAGTAGGGGCGCACGGCCGTGCGCCCCTACGCGACCCTCCGGGTCCTCCAATGCGGAAACCTGGGACGTGGAAGACAAACGTAGAGGAGGGCTTCAGCCCTCCTCGTCCTGCCGGTTGCCCAAGATTCGACGTGGGATCGAAAGCGCGCGCTGCTATTTCTTGAGGCGCTCTCGCTCCATCTGGATCAAATCGCGCCGCAGTATCTTGCCGGACAGCGTCTTCGGGATAGTCTCCATGAACTCCACTTCCCGGATCTTCTTGTACGGCGCTACCTTCCCGGCGATAAACGCCATCAGCTCCTGCGGACTCGCCTCGTTCCCCGCCTTCAACACCACGAACGCCTTCGGTATCTCCCCACCCTCTACATCCGGCTTTGGTATCACCGCCGCGTCCGCTACCGCAGGATGCTCGTACAACAACGCCTCCAGCTCCGCCGGCGCTACCTGATACCCCTTGTACTTGATCATCTCTTTCTTCCGCTCGATCAGGTACAGGTAGCCGTCTTCGTCGAAGCGAGCGATGTCACCCGTGTGCAGCCAGCCGTCCGAGGTCAGACAGTCCGCCGTCTCCTTCGGGTTGTTCCAGTAGCCCTTCATCACCTGCGGGCCCTTCACCATCAGCTCGCCCACCTCGCCGATGGGGAGCTCTTCGCCGGTATCCAGGCTGACGATCTTCTCCAGCGTGTCGGGGACAGGCGGCCCGACCGATTCGAGCTTGATGGCTTCGAAGGGGTTGGTGTTGACCGTCGGGCTCGTCTCCGTCATGCCGTAGCCCTGCGAGACGATGCACTTGAAGAGCGCCTTTGCCCGCTCGCCGATCTCCAGCGGCAGCGGCGCGGCGCCCGAGCTGATGATCTGGAGCGACGACAGGTCGTAGCGCTCCGGCTGCGCGTTCACCATCGCCAGGATGGCCGGCGGCGCCAGGTAGAGATCGGTGATGCGGTGTCGCTCGATGAGCTGCATCATCAGTTGGACATCGAAGCGCGCCATGACGACGCCGGTGCCGCCTCTGGCGATGGCCGCGCTCATCAGGACCGTCATGCCGTAGATGTGGAAGAGCGGCAGCGTCCAGAGGGCGACCATGTCGGAGCTGAAGAAGCGGGTCGTCAGGCCCTGGGTGACGTTGGCGAAGATGTTGAAGTGCGTGAGCATCACGCCTTTCGGCAGGCCGGTGGTGCCACTGGAATAGGGAAGAGCGGCGGCGTCCTCGCGCGGGTTTATCGCGACGGGCCGGTAGTCCTCCGAGACGCCTTCCAGGACCGCGGGCAGGTCGTCGATGGGAAAGACCTTGCGCAGCAGCGGCAGGTCCTTCCGCGCCTCCTCGACGGCGCCGGCCATCGGCGTGAAGGCGAAGAGGAAGACGGCCTGGGCGTTGCCGAGCTGGGTCGCGATCTCGTGCGCCGTGTAGAGGGGGTTGAGGGTCGTGACGGTTGCCCCGGCAAGCAGCGAGCCGTAGAAGACGGCCGGATACTCGATGTGGTTGGGCGAAAAGATGCCGACTTTATCGCCCTTCTGAAGGCCGCCGTCCTGCAAGAGGCGGGCGACCTTGCGGGCGTCGCTCCAAACGCGGGCGTAGCCGCGCGTCGAACCGTCGGCGCTGATGAGGGCGGTCTTTTCGCCGAAGGTCTGCGCCGACTTGCGAAGAATGTCCGGCAGCGGCTGTTCGGGGTAGGGCGCCTGGCTGGGCCAATAGCTGGAGACAATCATTCTGCCACCTGCCTCGACACGTCGGACGCCGGTCGCCTCTACTTGGCCGCCTTCTCTCTCTCCCGCTGGATGAGGTCGCGGCGCAGCACTTTGCCCGACAGCGTCTTCGGGATAGTCTCCGTGAACTCGACTTCCCGGATCTTCTTGTACGGCGCTACCTTCCCCGCAATAAACGCCATCAGCTCCTGCGCGCTCGCCGGGCTATCCGCCTTCAGCACCACGAACGCCTTCGGTATCTCCCCACCCTCTACGTCCGGCTTCGGTATCACCGCCGCGTCCGCTACCGCAGGATGCTCGTACAACAACGCCTCCAGCTCCGCCGGCGCTACCTGATACCCCTTGTACTTGATCATCTCTTTCTTCCGCTCGATCAGGTACAGGTAGCTGTCTTCGTCGAAACGCGCGATGTCCCCCGTGTGCAGCCAGCCGTCTGGAGTCAGACAGTCCGCCGTCTCCTTCGGGTTGTTCCAGTAGCCCTTCATCACCTGCGGGCCTTTCACCATCAGCTCGCCCACCTCGCCGATGGGGAGCTCTTCGCCGGTATCCAGGCTGACGATCTTCTCCAGCGTGTCGGGCACAGGCGGACCGACGGTCTCCAGCTTTATCCTTTCGAGCGGCTGAGCGTTGACCGTTGGGCTCGTCTCCGTCATCCCGTAGCCCTGGCCGACTTTGACCTTGTAAATCTTCGCCGCCTGTTCGCCGAGCTCCTTGGCCAGCGGCGCCGCGCCTGAACCAAGGTAGCGAAGCGACGACGTGTCGTAGCGCGAAGGGTCGGGCAGATTCACCATCGCCAGGATGGCCGGCGGCGCCACGTAGATATCCGTTATGCGGTCGCGCTGGATGAGCTTCATCAGCAGTTCGACATCGAAACGCATCATCACGACGGCCGTTCCGGCGCGGGCCATGCAGCTGCCCATCAGCACCGTCATGCCGTAGCTGTGAAAGAGGGGCAGCGTCCACAGGTCGATCATGTCGCTCACGTCTCTTGTCCCCAGCCCCTGCTTAACGTTGCTGGTCAAGTTGTAATGCGTGAGCATAACGCCCTTCGGCAAGCCGGTCGTGCCGCTGGAGTAGGGGAGGGCGGCCACGTCTTCTTTCGGGTTGATGCTTACCGGACGGTAATCCTCCGACACGCCTTCCAGCACTTGAGGCAGCTGATCGATGTTAAAGATTTCGCGCAGGTGCGGCAGATTCTTCTTCGCCTCCTCCGCAGCCGGCCGCATGAATGAGAAGGCGAACAGCATGACCGCGTTCGAGTCGCCAAGCTGGTGCTCGATCTCGTGGGCAGTGTACAGTGGGTTCAGCGTGGTCGCGGTTGCGCCGGCGAGCTGTATGCCGAAGAACACTGCCGGGTAATCGATGTGGTTGGGCGAGAAGATACCGACAAAGTCCGCTTTGACCACGCCCTTGTCCTGGAGAAGACGCGCCACCTTGCGAGCGTCGCTCCAGATCCGTGCGTATGTGCGCGAAGAGCCATCCTCCGCAATCACAGCCGTCCTGTCCGGGTACTGGACGGCTGCTCTTCTTAGCAGCTCATACATGGGGATTTCTTCGTAGGGCGCTTGACTGGGCCAGTAGCTAGAAACGACCATGATAGCCTTCCTCCAGAATTCCGTCCGAGCAGGATGAAAGGGGAGAGGCGGAATCCGTCCTCAGAATGCCAGCCAAACCGGAACCGGTCAAGTCCCGCCCGGCAACAGCTAAGCCGGAGGTGCCGACGGTGCGGGAGGCTTCACCAACGGCAACGTCACGCTGAACTCGGTTCCTGCCTGCTGCGAGCTCTCCGCCACCAGCTTGCCGCCGTGCTCATGGACGACCTCCGAGGCTATCGCCAGGCCGAGGCCGGTGTGCCCCTCGTCGTTCGTCGACTTCTTCACCTGGTAGAACCGCTCGCAGACGTGCGGAAGGTGCTCCGGCGGTATGTACGAGCCGGTGTTGTGGATGCCGACGCGAACGCTTCCGTTGCTCGCCTGCGCGGCGACGGTGATGGTGCCTTCTCTGGGCGTGTGGCGGATGGCATTGTCCAGCAGGTTAGAGAAGACACGCTCCAACCGGCGGGCGTCCCCCTGCACCGTCGGCATGGCCGGCAGGTCGGTCTTGAGCTGAAGGTCCTTCTCCTGCGCCCGGCGCTGAAAGCGCTCGACGCAGTCGCGGAGAAGATGATCGAGATTCAGCGGCTCGGGCTGCATTTTGACCTGGCCGGCTTCGATCTGCGACAGGTAAAGCAGGTCGTCGACGAGGGCGCGCATGCGCTGCGTCTCCTCGTTGATGATCCGCGCCGAATCCGTCATCTCCGCCGGCTCGTCAATCGCGCCCTCCGCCATCGCCTGGCTGAAGCCCTGGATCAACGTCAGCGGCGTACGGAGCTCGTGCGAGGCATCGGCGAGGAACTGGCGCAGAGTCGCCTGCGACCGGTTGACCTCCTGCGCCATCGCGTTGAAGGCAGTGGCCAGCCGGGCGACCTCGTCGCGGCCCCGCACGGCGATCTGCTGGTCAAACTTGCCGCGGGCCATCTCTTCCGAGGCGCGCGTAATCTCGCCCAGCGGACCGGAGATGGAACGCGACAATACGAGGGCGATGGCGACGGAAATGACGAGCGCCACTATTCCGGCAATGCCCACTCCGGGGAAAACGTCCCGCCAGGCGGAGTTGATGGTCGCGGCGGGTACGGCTACGACCGTCCGATAGCGGCTGAGCAGCTCAGCGCTGGGCTGCGTGGTCAGCTTATCGACGGGCGTGTAAAGCAGAAGATGCTCGCCGCCGGCGTTGTAGCTCACCTGCCGAACAGGTATCGGTCCCACCTTCTCGGTGCCGGCGGATGAATTCAGCGACTGCAGCGTCTGGCCTTCCAGCCGCTCCTCGGTGTCGACGAGCACCTGCAACGTCACCTTATCGACGAGCAAGAGGCGGACGTCTGCGCTGCTGGCGTAGTCCTCCAGATAGGGCCGCATCTGCTCGGGCGACAGGCCGTACCACTCAAGGTACGTCACGCGGAGCGCAATCGGCTGGGCCAGGCGTCCAACTCTCTCCCGTGCCTGCTCGGTCTCATGATTGCGAAGGAAGAGCACGAACGCGCTGCCCGCGGACAGGATGCAGAGGAATATGACGGCGGCGAACGCCAGGACGAGTTTACTTCTGAGGCTCTGGAACATTCGATGTCACCACGAGCTTGTAGCCAATGCCCCAGACCGTGAGGATCTGAACGCTGGAGCCGGCCAGCTTCTCTCTGAGCCAGGCAACGTGCACGTCTATCGTCCGGCTATCGCCGTAGAAATCGTGCCCCCAAACGCGCTGGATGAGCCTCTCGCGGTCCATCACGAGACCTTCGTTTTGCAGAAAAGTGGCAAGGAGGTCGAACTCTTTGGCGCGAAGGCTGAGCGGCTCGCCCTTGAGCGTTGCCTCGCGTCGGGGAACGTCGAGGCGCAGGTCACCGGCCTCGAGGACAGTGGCGGGCTCGCCGGCGCCCTGACTGCGACGGAGCACGGCCTTGACGCGGGCGACGAGCTCGCGCGGATTGAAGGGCTTGGTCACGTAGTCGTCGGCGCCCAGCTCCAGCCCAACGACCTTGTCCACGTCGTCGGTGCGGGCGGTGAGGATGATAATGGGAACGTTGCTGGTCTTGCGCAGCTCGCGGCAAACGCTGAGGCCGTCCATCTCCGGCATCATGATGTCCAGGACGATCAGGTCGGGACGGTGGCTGTGGACCTTGTCCAGTGCCTGCTTGCCGTCGAAGGCGCTGTCAACGTCGAACCCCTCCTTGCTCAAGTAGAGGCGAACGAGCTGGACGATATTGCGTTCGTCGTCAACAACCAGGACGCGTGATGGCATGGTTCAGACCTATCGCAACAATTGTACACTATTCACAGCGTTAAACAGAGAGGGCGCCACGCGCGACCGACTGCGGCCCGCCGCCACACGCTAGATTATCGGGCCAAAAGCGATAAACTGTCACGTCACAGTTGTTAAGAGAGTGCTAACAGCCAACGATAGCATCCGAAGCGCCTTCATTGCTGCTTTCCGCGAAGCTGGGCAACAAAGTAGCTCACCTAAATGACGCCGGGCGGCAAAACTGTTGCCATATTGCGATCTGCTCTGCTATACTCCGGCCATCGTAAAACCTGCCGCGGCGGCGGGGACGCGAAGGCCCGCCTATCGCTCCTGCCAGAGCACAAGAGGTGAGTGGCGGGAGCGATGCTGGCTGGGGAGGTGGTTCGTGGATATCCCGGTATTTCCCAAGTGTCAGAAGTGCAAGGCAGGAGACCTGGTGCCACTTTCTGACTTCGGCAGTCAGGGCGCACCTATTCACTACAAGGCATGGGCCTGCACGAACCCCGATTGCGGCTTCAACATCAAGATCCGCAACGGGGATCTTTACGTGGACGAACCCATTACTAGCGGCGCGTTGCACACTCCGCGCTACCGGTAGATTCTCCGGCCGCCTAGTCTGGGGTACAATCAGTTAGCTTCGGTGAAGCCGGTTATCTCGCGCCCTTCGCCGGAAGGCGCGCTGTATCTTCTTCAATCCCCTGTCGGCGGCGTATAGGACTCACGACGCTCCGCGAAGAGATACATTGTCGCCAGACTCCGGTACGGACGCCATCTCTCCGCCATCGCCAGTACCTCCTCCGGCGACGGAAGGTTGTCCAGCCCGTAGGCCGCGCGAATCGCCTTTCGCAGCGCCATGTCGCCGGGCAGAACGACGTCCTCTCGTTCCAGCGCGATTATCAGCGCTCCCTGCACCGTCCACGGGCCTATCCCCGGCACCGCGGTCAGCTCCGCCATCACCTCGTCGTCCGGCGCCTGGGCCAGCCGCGCCGCGTCGATTCGACCATCTGTCAAGCGCTCTGCCAGGTCTCGCAGCGTCCCTATCTTTCGCCAGGACAACCCGGCCGCCCGAAGCGCTTCCGGATCGACGCGCAGCAGCTCTTCCGGCGACGGCAAATGTCCTTCGAACAGCGCTTGAATTCGCGCGATGGTCCGGCGGGTGACGGCAACGCTGAGCTGCTGACCAACGACTTGAAACAGTGCCGCGCCGTAGAGGTCCATCGGCGGTAGGGAGGCCAGCCAGGCGCGCGGGTCGAAGCCGGGCCGCTCATCGATGAGGCGGGCGATGACGGGGTCGGCCCGGCGGAGGTACGCCTGACCGCGCTGGAACTGCTCGGCGCGCCTTCGCTTTGCGGCCTGCTGATCTTCAGCCATCCGTCGCCAGCCTACCGGCCGATGCCTATGTAGCGGATCCCCAGCGCTTCGACTCCGTCTCGCGACAGGGCGTTGCGCCCGTCCAGGACGACGCGACAACCGCCAATAGCGCCGAAATCCAGGCCGGCGAACTCGTCATGGGCCGCCTGGAGGACGACGGCGTCCACGTGCGACGGCGGGAACGGCTCGGCCGGCTCAAGCCCGAGCGCGCGCACCTCGTCGGTGGTGAAGAGCGGATCGTGGACGATGACGCGAGCGCCCAGCGCCGAAAGCGCTTCCGCGAGCAGGAAAGCGCTGGAGAACGCCGTCTCCTTGACGTTCTCCCGATAGGAAAGCCCCAGGATCAGGACCGTCTTCTCTCGAAGGCTGCCCAGCGCCTGCGCGAGTTTCTCGACGGCGTACACTGCCATCCCATCGTTGATCTCGCGCGCCTCTTCGGGAAGCCGCGCCCGGTCGTTTTCGAGCAGGAAGCGCGGGTAGACGGGTATGCAGTGGCCGCCGACGCCGACGCCCGGACGATGGATGTGCGAGTACGGCTGCGAGTTGGCGGCAGCGATCACTTCGGTAACGTCGACACCGTGGGCGTCGGCGACGCGGGCGAACTCGTTGGCGAGGGCGATGTTGACGTCGCGATAGGTGGTCTCCGCCAGCTTTACGAGCTCGGCGGCCTCGCAGCTCGCCAGCATCGTCACCGGTGCGTCGAGCGCTTTTTCATAGAAGGCGGCCGCCACGCGCCCGCTCTCATCGCTGACGCCGCCGACGATCTTGGGATAGCGTCGCATGTCTTTGAGCACGCGGCCGACGAAGACGCGCTCCGGACTGAAGGCAAGATGGAAGTCTTCGCCGGCCCGCAGCCCCGACGACGCCAGCGCCTTGCCCAGGCGTTCCCGCGTCGTGCTCAGCGGCACCGTCGTCTCCAGGACGACAAGCGTTTGCCGCTGAAGGCCCTCCGCCACTTCGCGGGCGGCGGCGTCGAGCGCCCGAAAGTCGGCCCGCTTCTCCGCCGTCAGCCCCACCGGAACGACGATGACGACGACATTGCCCTCTCGCACCGCTGCTGCCGTGTCCGTCGTCGCGCTCAGCAGACCCGCCGCATGGGCGGAGGCCATCGCTTCCGCCAGTCCGCCTTCATCGGGATAGGGGCACGTTCCGGCGTTGATCATCTCGACCAGGTCGCCTTTAACGTCGCAGCCGACGACCTTCATCCCCTTCGACGCGCATTGCACGGCAAGCGGCAGGCCGATGCGCCCCAGGCCAATGACGCAAACGGCAAAGTCGTCCATCAGCCCGCTCTCCGCGGTTCCAGCGGCAGGGCTTCGCCGCGCTGCGCCGATTCAACGAGCGCGGAGGCGATCTCCAGCGCCGACAGGCCGTCCTCGGCCGTGACCGGCGGCTGGCGCCCTTCGCGCACCGCCTCGACGAACGCTTCCAGCTCCAGGCGCAGCGGCTCCGCTCTCTCGACGTGTATCACGTCGGGCGCTGGGGCCTCGCCCTTCGGATAGAAGCGCACCTCCTGGGCAAGATAGTCCGCCTCGAGAAGCCCCTTCTCGCCCAAGACGGCGAGCCGTCGCGCTTTCAGCGGCGTCAGCCAGTTGACGTCGAGAACGCCGACAACCTCGTTCTGAAAGCGCAGGACGCCGGCAAGCAGGTCTTCGTGCTCCGTCGCGACGCCTGAGATGGTCTCCGCATAGACTTGCAGCACCGGCGACGCCAGCAGGAACGACATGACGTCGATATCATGGGGCGCCAGGTCATGGACGACGCCGACGTCCCGCACGCGCGCGGGGAAGGGCCCGGTGCGCGTCGCGCTCACCTGGAGCACGCGCCCCAGCCAGCCCTCGCTCAACAGGCGCTTCACCTCTCGCACCGCCGGATTGAATCGCTCGATATGGCCAACCATAAGGGGTGCGCCCGCTTCCCGCGCGGCTCTCGCCATCTCGCGCCCTTCTTCCAGCGTCGCCGCTATCGGCTTCTCGACGAGCATTGCGACACCGCGTTCGATGGCGGCAAGCGCGACTTCGCGATGCAGGAGCGTCGGAACGCAGATGGAGACGAGGTCGAGTTGTTCGTCGCGCAGCATCCGGCTGTAGTTGTCGTAAGACGCGGCGGCTGCGAATGGCAGCAGCCGGTCCGGCGACCGGTCGGCCACGGCGGCGAGCTCCACGCCCTCAATGTCGCCGTAAACGCGCGCGTGGTTCGCCCCCATCGACCCCAGGCCAATGACAGCGGCCCGCAGCTTTCGGCCTTCGCTCCCCGTCACTATCGACCGCCTCCTGCCTTCACCGCCACGCCGTTGACCGCGGCGACAATAGCTTCCAGATCGCTCCGGCTTAGCCCGGGATGCACCGGCAGCGAGAGCACTTCCTTGCTGAGCCGCTCGGCGACGGGAAGCTTGTCACCGTAGCCCAGTCCGGCGTAAAGCGGCTGGCGATGAACGGGCACCGGATAGTAGACGCCCGTTTCGATGCCCGCTTCCGCAAGCCGCCTCGCCAGCGCGTCGCGCACGGAAGCCGTGCGGTCGGTCGAAGGGACGCGCACGGTGTAATGGTGAAACACGTGCCGCCGGCCGGGCATTTCGCGCGGCGGGATCACGCCCCGCAGACGCTCCGAAAGAAACGCGGCGTTGGCGCGTCGCTGCTCGTTTCGCGCCGCCAGCTTTTCGAGCTGCACGAGGCCAATGGCGGCAAGGACGTTGCTCATTCGGAAGTTGTAGCCCAGGCTTTCGGAGACGTAGCGCGACGACTCGCCGTGGTTGCGGAAGCGGCGCGCTTTTTCGGCAAGGGCGGCGTCGTCCGTCGTTATCATGCCGCCTTCGCCAGTCGTCATATTCTTCGTCGCGTAGAACGAGAAGCAGCCCGTGCCGAAACTGCCGGCCATCCTGCCGCCGACGCTCGCGCCGTGCGCCTGGCAGGCGTCCTCGACGATGAGGAGCGCGTGCTTGCGGGCGATCGCCTCTATCGCCGGCATGTCGCAGGGCTGGCCGTAGAGATGTACCGGCAGTATCGCGCGCGTCCGCGGGGTAATCGCCGCTTCGATGAGCGACGGATCGATGTTGAAGTCGTCCTCGCGCGCGTCGACGAAGACGGGTCGAGCGCCGGTGAACAGGACCGCGTTGGCTGTCGCCGCGAAGGTGAAGGGCGTGGTAATGACCTCATCGCCGGTTCCGATGCCGTTCGCAGCCAGAGCGACCATCAGAGCAGCAGTGCCGGAGCACACCGCCACCGCCTCCCGCGTCCCGACCATGGCGGCGAACCGCTCTTCGAGCTCGCGGACGCGCGGCCCCTGCGCCAGACGCCCGGAATCGAGGGCTGCGAGCACCGCCGCCTTCTCCTCCTCGTCGATGAGCGGCCGGGCAATGGGGATCACGGCGTTTCCGTCCTGTACAGCGGCAGGCTGTACGTCGCGCCGCAGGTCAGGCAGCGCCAGACGCTCTCTTCCCCGTGCTCCAGGCGATGGCCGCACTCGCAGACGTAGCCGCGCTGCCGCGCCGGGCGGCCCATCACCAGCGCCTGGTCAGGCACGTCGCGGCTGACGAGCGAGCCGGCGGCAACCATCGCCCAGCGGCCGATGCTGACGCCGGGCAGGACGACGCTTCCGGCCCCAATCGATGCGCCATGGCCGACATGCGTGGACTCGGGCCGCCAGTCGTCGCCGCCGAGAAGGCGCCCTTCCTTGCTGATGGCTCTCGGGTAGCGGTCATTGGCGAAGACGACGTGCGGACCGATGAAGACGCCGTCGTCGACGCGCAGGCCGCGATACAGGCAGGCCTGGTTCTGGATCTTCACCCGGTTCCCGACAACAACGTCCCTGTCGATGTAGACGCCCTTGCCGATGATGCACTCCTCGCCGACGACCGCGCCTTCACGTATTTGCGCGTAGTGCCAGACGCGCGTTCCGGCGCCGATCTTGGCATCCGCTGACACATCAGCAGTGGGGTGAATCATTGGCTGTCCAGGATTTCAACGATTCGCTCGGCGGCGTGTCCATCGCCGTAGACCTGCGGCGGCGCCCCCGACGGTCGCGGACGAGCGGCCGCCTCCACAATGAGCTCCGCGTCGCAGCCCGCGAGCGCGTTCCAGCCGCAATCAATCGTTTCCGGCCATTCAGTCTCGTTCCTCAGAGTAACGCAGGGCACGGCGAAGAAAAAGGCCTCTTTCTGCACCCCACCGGAATCGGTGAGGATGCAGCGGGCGTTCTTCTCCAGCGCCAGCATCTCACGATAGCCCAGCGGCTCGGCCAGGCGAACGTTCGCCGCAGCTTCCAGGCCTGCTGCCAGCATCGCCTTACGAGTGCGCGGATGGACCGGGAATATCACCGGCTCTCCCAGTCGGCCCAGCGCTTCCAGAATCGAGCGGAGGCGTTCCGTGTCGTCGGTGTTTGCGGCGCGATGGACGGTCGCCAGCGCGTACTCGCCGGCGGAAAGCCCCCACCGCGCGAGCGAACGGCTGTCCAGCGATTCCGCCTGCTGCAGCACCGAGTCGTACATCACGTCGCCGACGAGGTGGACGCCGGCGCTGATCCCCTCCTGCGCCAGGTTGTCGAAGGCGATGGAGCTGGGGCAGAACAGGAGGTCGGCGCAGTGATCGGTGAGGGTGCGGTTCAGCTCCTCGGGCATCGAGCGGTCGTAGCTGCGGAGACCGGCCTCCACATGCGCAAGGGGCAGACCCAGCTTGGCGGCCGCCAGCGCCCCGGCCAGCGTCGAGTTCGTGTCGCCGTAAACGAGAACGCGGTCCGGCCGCTCGACAAGAAGGACCTCTTCGATCGCCTCGAGCATCCGGCCGATTTGACGGGCGTGAGTGTCGGAGCCGATGCCCAGATGGCGCTCCGGCGGCGGCAGATCGAGCTCGGAGAAGAAGATGTCGGAGAGCAGCGGGTCGTAGTGCTGGCCGGTGTGTACGAGCACCTCTTCGTGCGAGCGGCGCAGTACGCGCGAGAGGACGGCGGCCTTGATGAACTGGGGTCGCGCCCCGACGATGGAGACGATCTTCACGGCGGCGCCTAGTTGGGGCTGCTAGGAGGCGTTCGTGCCGTCGATTCCCGCCGGCTTTCGGGGAGGTCCAAACGGGCAAGCTCGTGCAGCTTCGCCGCTATCGCCTCGGGCGTTCGGTGCAGCCTCACCTCCATCTCGCCGACGCGTCGCAGCAGCTCGTCGGGCGAGCAGGGCGACGGACCGCTGGCACTGAACACCCTCGGATGGGCGGTCGGCGCCAGCTCCTCGCCCTCGCCGAGCAGGTCGTCGCGCAGCTTCTCACCGGGACGCAGGCCCGTGAAGACGATCTCGACCTCGCGGCCCGGCTCCATGCCCTTGGAGCGGATCATCCGCTCGGCTAGGTCGGCGATCTTGATCTCCTCGCCAACGTCCAGCACATATATGCCACCCGGCTCAGCGAGCAGGGCCACCTGAATGATCAGGCTTGCGACTTCGTGAACGGTCAGGAAATAACGCGCCACGTCCGGATGGGTGACGGAGACCGGCCCGCCCTTCTGGATCTGTCGCCAGAAGGTGCTCACAACGCCGCCGCGGCTGTCGATGACGTTGGCCAGCCGCACCGCCGCGAACGTCGTGCGGGGCTGGCCCAACGAGCGCACCATTAGCTCGCCGATTCGTTTGGTCGCGCCCATCACGCTGGAGGGGTTCATCGCCGCGTGGCTGGAGAGGTAGACGACCTTCTTCGTGCCGAACTCGTTCGCCGCCTGCAGGATGTTCAGCGTTCCAAGGACGTTGACGAAGAATCCCTGGTCGGGGTTCTCTTCGAGCAGCGGGACGTGCTTGTAGGCGGCCGAATGGAAGACGACGTGCGGTCGCGCCGCCTCGAAGACCTGAAAGACCTTATCGTGGTCGCCGATGCTGCCCATCCAGGGCCGGATCTGGCAGTCTTCCGAGCGCTGGCTGAGCTCGACGCGGAGCTCGTGCAGGCCGCCCTCATTGGCATCGAACAGGTGGAGGCTCGCCGGACCGAAGCTCAGCAGCTGGCGCGCCAGCTCGGAGCCGATAGAGCCGGCCGCACCCGTGATCAGCACCGACCGCCCGGAAATCAACTCGCGACAGCCCTTCTTGTCGATGTCGACGGGGTCGCGCTCGATCAGGTCCTCTATCGTTACCTCGCGCAGCTCGCCCGGCTTCGCCTTGCCGCTGACGATAGCGTCGAGACCCGGCACCATGCGCACCGGCACGTGCGTCGATTCGCAGAGCGACAGGAGCTCGTGGATGCTGGCGCCGCTCGCCGAAGGCATGGCCAGGGCGACCAGATCGACGTTGTGCTTTTCGACAAGCGAGGGAATATCGTAGCGGTTGCCCAGCACGGGCACGGAGTGGATGCGCGTGTGCAGCTTGCGCGGGTCGTCGTCGACAAAGCCTACCGGCCGGTACTGCCAGTGCCGATTGCGCAGCAGCTCGCCGGCGAGAAGCTGGCCGGTGCTGCCAGCGCCGGCGATAAGCACTCCCTGCGCCCGCCTGTTGCCCCAACCGCGCAACGGCGTGTCGTCGCCGGAGATGAGGCGCGGCGCCAGCTTCACCAGCCCCATCGCCAGAAGAATGATGGCGCCACTGATGAGATTGACGCTCAGCGGCAGCGGCCGGTGATGCAGCATTGCGTTGACGCCGAATACCGCCAGCGTGACCAGGCTCACAGAGACCGCGAGGTAGATCGCATCCACCATGCCGCCGTAGCGCCAGACCGTCCGGTAGACGCCGAAGACGAGGTTCGAGAGAAGGTAGGCGGCGGCAACAATCGGCACGGCCCAGAAGAGCCAATGCCAGGACTCGCGGGGGACGTGAGCGTCGAAGCGGAGGAGCAGCCCGGCGGCGTAGCTCCCCATTACGATGAAAAAATCGACGGCCAGCGCGGGCAGAGCACGAACGAACAGCCGCAACTGGTCCGAGGGAAGCAGTTTCATCTAGCCGTCCCCTCCTCACTCCCCAGGGGGTGCGTCACGGGCTAGGCTATCGGGCTCCTTCCTTGCGCGCGACCACCGCCAGCGTCCGGGCGAGGATCGAAAGGTCCCGACGGAAGGAGTGATGGTCTACGTACTTGAGATCGTACGCCATCATTTGAGAGTAGGTCAAATCTGAGCGGCCGTTCACCTGGGCCAGGCCGGTAATGCCCGGCTTCACGTTGTGCCGGCGGTGGAACTCCGCCCGGTACTGCTCGACCAGGTACGGCTCGTCCGGTCGCGGACCGACCAGTCGCATGTCCCCGCGCACGACGTTGAAGAGCTGCGGCAGCTCGTCCAGGCTGCTGGTCCGCAGGATCTGCCCCAATCGCGTGATCCGCGTGTCGGGCCAGATGGAGTGAAAGACGAAACTGCCGAAGTCGTTCACGCGTTGCGGAGGGTGCCATTCTTTGTGGGCGTTGTTGCGCATCGTGCGGAACTTGTACGTCGTGAACTGCGTCTCCTTCAGCCCCACCCGCTTCTGCTTGAAAAGCACCGGCCCGGGCGAGTCCAGCTTGATGAGCAGGGCGATGAGGGCTATCAGCGGGCTGAGCGCGGCGATGCCCAGGACCGCCGCGATCCGGTCGAAGAGCTCATCGTCGTTGAATGGCGTCTCAGCGTCGGTTGTTGACAACGATCTCCTCTACAGCGTCGCTCACGCGGGCGACGTTTGCGTCCGTCATCAGCGGGAAGAGCGGCAGTGACAGCAGGCCGGCGAAAAGGCGGTCCGTGTTCGGGAAATCGCCCTGCTTGAGGCCGAGCGTCTGCTGATAGTAGGGATGATGGTGAATCGGGATGAAGTGCACCGACGTTCCGATCCCCCGCGCCTTCAGCTCCTCGATCAGCTCGTCGCGGCCGATGCGCAGCCCCTCGCTCTGCAGCCAGACGGGGTAGAGATGCCAGGCGTGCCCGACCTCCGGACGCGCCTTGGGGAGGACGAGCTCAGGCAAGCGCCCCAGCCGTCGGTTGTACTCCCCGACGATCTGCGTCCGCCGCTCAATGAAGCCGTCGAGGCGCTGGAGCTGGTGAAGCCCCAGCGAGGCCTGAACGTCCGTCATCTTGTAGTTGAGCCCGCACGCCAAGACCTCGTAGTACCAGGAGCCCTTGGCGTCGTAGCGCTTCCAGGCGTCGTGGCTCATGCCGTGCAGCCGCAGCAGCCGCACCTTGTCCTCTATATCCGGGTTGTTAGTCGTGACCATGCCGCCTTCGCCGGTGGTCATGTTCTTGATGACGTAGAAGCTGAAGGCGGTCGCGTCGCCAATGGAGCCGATCATCTTGCCGCGATAGGAAGCGCCGGCCGCGTGGGCGGCGTCCTCGAATAGCAGCAGCTTGTGGCGACGGGCGATCTCCGCCAGCTCGTCCATTCGGCAGGGCTGGCCGCCGTAGTGAACGGCGACAATCGCCTTCGTTCGCGGCGTGACCTTTGCCTCCACCTGCGCGGGATCGACGTTGTAGTCGTCGAGGCAGATGTCGGCGAGTACGGGGGTAGCGCGCTGGAGGATGATCGTGTTGACGGTGGCGCAGAACGTGAGCGGCGTCGTGATCACCTCGTCACCCTCGCCGATGCCGGCGGCCATGAGCATGAGGTGCAGGCCCGCCGTGCAGGAGCTGACCGCGACGGCGTAGCGGCTGCCGACGTATTCGCCGAATCTCTCCTCGAACAGCCGCGTTTTCGGCCCGGTAGTCAGCCAGCCGGAGCGGATAGTGTCGACTACCTCGCTGATCTCGTCTTCGGTGATGTCCGGCCGGCAGAAAGGCAGCGGCGGGAGCTCCTGCCGCGTCGCCGCCTCGCCGGATTGCGATTGCGTCATCTCATCTCCTCCTCTGGCGCCTCCACGGGGGTCGGGGATAGTCTCGCGGCCAGCAGGCTCTCCAGGAAGCCGATGCCGTACGATACGTGCAGACAAACGAATGCCAGCGGCAGCAGCGGCGCATAGCGCCAGCCGTTTCGAGCCGCGATTCCAACGGAGACGAAGATCGTCGCAGCCGCGTACAGGCCCAGCAGCAGCGGCAGGGCCTTCCGCAGCGGTCGAATGAGCCGCGAGGTCACGGATAGACCGGCAACCGTCCCAACGAACGACGCCGGAACCAGCTGGCGTATCCGCGCCTGACCCGGATGACGCCGCAGCACCTCGAACTTGGCGCGACCATAGGCGCGATACTGCCGGAACAGCGAAGGCAGGTCGGAGCGCGTGTGGTAGACGGAGCGGATTCGCGGCGTCAGGAGGATGCGCCCGCCCCTCTCCCCAAGGCGGTAGTTGAACTCGTCATCCTCACCGTACTCGATGTCTTCCGCAAAGACGCCGATGCGTTCGAAAACATCGCGACGATAAGCCGCAAAGGCCACGGTGTCCGTGTAGCAGGTCTCCTGGCTGTAGCGGAATCGGGCGTTTCCAATGCCGAACGGCGACGACATCGCCAGCGCTATCGCTTCGCCCATAAGTCCCTCCGCCACGCTCTCGATCGGCCCGCCCACCGCGTCGGCATCTGTCTGTTCCAGCGCGGCGACGCTTTCGCTGATGAAGTCCGGGTAAACCTCGGCGTGCGCATCGACGCGGATGATCACCTCACCACTCGCCGCGACCAGTCCCCGGTTGAGGCCGGGCGCTGTCTTTCGCGCCGGGTTGTCGAGAATGTGGATATTGATATCCGTCGCCTCTCCGAACCGCCGCGCCAGCTCCAGCGACCGGTCCGTCGACTCGCCGTCGATGACCAGCACCTCGAAGCGGTCGCGCGGATAGTCCTGCTCGGCCAGGCTGCGCAGGCAGGCTTCTATATAGCGCTCTTCGTTGCGCATCGGGACAAGTACCGAGACGATGGGCTTGTTGCCGTTCGTCATCGTTTGGGGGCGCACCTCGTTAGCGCGTTCGTGGCTCTGTCCTTCGAGGGCGTCTGAAGATTAGCATGCGCCGCCGAGCGAAATCAAGCGAAGCGAACGCCCTGGAGCTGTCGCGATGGCTCGATCCGCCGCCTACGCCGCCGGCCCCACAAGCTCATCGTACAGCGCTTCCATGCGGCGCGTGCAATCGGTCCAGGAATAGCGGGAGGCGACGAGCTCGCGCGCGGCGAGGCCCATACGCCGCCTCTCCTCGCCGTCGCGCAGCAGCCGCAAGAGAGCGCCGGACAGCGCTCCAACGTCCTTCGGGGGTACGAGGGTACCGCTCACGCCATCCTCGACAACGTCCGGTATGCCGTGAACGTTCGACGCCACCACCGGCAGCTCCATCGCCTCCGCCTCCAGCGCCGCCACGCCGAACCCCTCCCACGTCGACGGCATGGCGAAGACGTCCATGCGCGCAAGTATCGCCGGCACCTGCTCGTGCGCCACCTCGCCCGCGAACTCTATGCGGTCAGCCAGCCCCAGCTCCGACGCCAGCCTTTGGAGCGCCCGCCGCTCCGGGCCGTCGCCGGCAAGCAGCAGACGCGCTTGCGGCTCCTCCCGCACGACAACCGCCATCGCCTGCAACAGGTACTTCAAGCCCTTTTCCGGCGACAGCCTGCCTACGCTGCCGATGACCGGCGGGCCGTCGCCTTCGTGCTTCCTCGGCGAGAAGCGCTCCAGGTCGACGCCGTAGGGAATGACATCCACGTCCTTGCCCTCCGGCACGTAGGGAAGCGTTGCCTCCGCCAGGCGCATTCCCGTGGCGGTCACCCGGTCGGCGCGGGCAAGGGCGTAGCGTGTGATCAGCCAGTGGAACGGCGTCAGCCGCGGCGCTTCCAGGACATCGGTGCCCCAGACTGAACGTCACGAGCGGGTGGACGCCGGCGAACGCGCCCAGGAAGCCGTAGCTCGTCAGGTGAAGCGCGTGCACCAGGTCCGGCCGCAGCGACCGCACGAGCCGTCGGACGCGCAGCGCGTGGACGAGGTAGCGCAGCTTGCCAGCGCGCTCCCAGCCGCCGACGTAGTGGACGCGCGCCCCTTCGATTGCCGCCGGGCGGAAGGTGATGACCTCCACGTCATCACCGCGGGTGACGAAGTGGCGCACCCAGCGTTGCGTGTGGATATACGGCGCGTCAGCCAGGTAGGTCAGACGCATCGGCCTGCGTTTCCTTTCGCTGCGCCAGCCGCCGGTACCATTCCTCCATCGCCGGGGCGTTCTTCTCCCATATCCCGCGTTCCTCGACGATCTGTCGGTTTCGAATTGCGGCGTCGCGGCGCAGGTCGGGGTTCTCCAGCGCCTCGCCGAGCCGCCCCGCCACGACCTCAGCGTTTCGGAGCGGCGTGAGGAAGCCATTCACGCCGTCCTCGATCCACTCATGCTGAGTCGCCAGGTCCGAGACGACCGGGAAGCAGCCCGCCGCCATCGCCGAAAGCGTCGCGACGGACGTGCCGTCGGAGCGCGGAACGGAGCCGTATACATCCGAGGAGGCGAAGGCGTCGCGTAGCGCCGTCGGGTCCAGCCAGCCGAGAAAGCGCACTGATTCGCCCAGGCCGAGCTCCTGCGCCAGCGTCTCCAGTCGCGGCCGCAGCCGCCCAACGCCGGCGACGAGAAGTCGGGCGTTCGGAATGCGCGCCCGCAGCAGCGCCATCGCCCGCAGGATGAGGTCGACGTTGTAGAGCGGCGAGTCCAGCGACCGCGTGCTGATGATCGTCGGGGCATGGTCTGCAGCAGGACGCAGGTTCACGCTTTCCGGCCCTTCGAGGAAGAAGGCGTCGGTGCCGAAGACTATCGTCGCCAGCTTCTCCGCCGGCAGGCCCAACGCGCGCAGCCTGCCGCTCATGAACTCGTTGTTCGACGTCACCAGGTCGGCGCGCCCCAGCGTGTAGCGCGTGACCCGCTCTGCCAGCGGCGAAGCCCTTGCATCGATGAGCACGTCGGAGCCCCAGGCGCTGACGACTAGGGGATGAAAACCGCTGGTCGCGGCAAAGAAGCCGTATTCGGGGAGATAGTGCGCGTGCAATACGTCGGGCGCCAGTTGGCGAAGCAGGAGATGCAGGCCGCGCCGCCGATAGCGCACGGCGTTGACGAGTCGGAGCAGGCTCGGCGGGAACCGCGACGCAACGTTTCGCCCCGACTCGCCGATCTTCTCGGCTCGCTCTTCGCGCTCATCGAGAACGTGGACGGTGACGCCCTCCAGCGCCTCCTTGGGCGTGTAGTAGGAGATGGCATGCACCTCGTGTCCGCGCTCGACGAACGGCTTCAGCCAGCGACGTGTGTGGATGCTTTCGAAATCGCCGAGAACGCAGAATCCGTAGCGGCCCGGCGGTATCGCTCACGCGTCGCCCTCCGCATCGCCCGCTACGGATTGCGGGAGAGGCCTTCGCGTCAGGACGAAGCGTGCGGCGAGCAGGTAGAGGCCGAGGTCGTCGACGGTAATCGCCAGCGTGCGCCAGGCCGGCCGGCCGGAGAGGCGCTGATAGGCCACCAGGCTCAGGACCAGCAACGTCCCGTAAGCGAGCGACGAAGCGGCGGCTGCGCCGGGCACGCCGTAGAGCGGAATCAAAACCAGGTCCGCCGCGATGGTCACGGCGAAGCTCGTGACGGTGATGTAGCTGTTGATGATCGGCTTCCCCCGGCTGAAGATGTAGCCGGCAAGGACCTTCGTCGCCGCCAGCGCGACCGTGCCGGGCAGCAGCCACCAGACGGCCACAACCGCCGGCGAATACGCCTTCCCGAATATGAGCGGCAGCAGCGGCGGCGAAAGCACTCCGCAAGCGGCGGCGCACAGGAGACTCAGGAATACAGTGTGCCTGCAGAACAGCGGCGTCAGCTCGGCGGCCTCGTCGTGGTGAGCGCGCGTCAGGCGCGGCACGAGGACGACAGCGACGGCGTTGGCGATGAACCAGATGCTCTCGGTGACGCCGACTGCTATGGCGTATATGCCCACGCCGTCGCGGCCCACGAAGATGAGGGCGATGTACTTGTCCAGGCGATAGTTCAGGAGCTGCAGGATGTTCCCCGGCTGGCCCTGGATGCCGAACTTCACCTGCTCTTTCAGCAGCGACCAGCGCGGCCAGAGGACGGTCGGCAAGTGAAGGTTGCGCACTCCCAGCAGCGTCAGCCCCAGGAGGACAGGCAGCAGCGGCGACAGCGCCCAGAAGACGAAGACGTTCGTCGTCGTCAGGCCGCCGGCAACGGCGCCGGCAATCAGCAGCGTGACCATGATGACCGGCTGAAGCAGGATCACGGAGTTCATTGCCAGGAAGCGGTTCTCGGCCTGCAGGAAGGCGACCAGCACGTTGAAGTCGAGGAAGAGCGGCACGGCGAAGATGAAGACCCAGTACGGCACGCCCTCCGCCAGGAGCTTGGAGCCGAATGTCGCCCAGGCCAGGAGCACGAACAGACCGCTCAGCAGCAGCGAGAGGAAGACGATCCAGTGGCTGTTGGACAGGAGATCGCGCAGGGGGTAGTCGCGACGGCTGAGGTAATAGAGGCTAGCGAAACCGACGCCCAGGCTCAGCGCCGCCTGCGTTATCGACACGCTGAGAAGGACGATCTCGTACGTGCCGCGGCCCTGCGTGCCCAGACCCCGCGCCACCAGCACCTGCAGCGGGAACGCCAGCAGGTAGCCGGCGACGTAGGTGACGAACACGAAGTTGATGTCGCGCAGGGACTTCAGGAGCGCTGGCGCGCCATGCCGTGTCATTCCCCTAGTGTACGAGCCTTCGACGGCCAAGTCACCTGCGGTCGGCAGCCGCATCCACTCGCCCGGCGACGAGCTTCTCCACCTCATCCAGCTCCGCCGCCAGGCGCTGCTCCCAGGTCCAGAAGTTTGCTGTCGCGTAGCCGCGCGCGCCCTTCGCCAGCCGATCACGCAAGGCCTTGTCGCGGGCCAGCAGCAGGACCGCGTCGGAAACGCCCTTCGGCTCGCCCGACGGCAGCAGCAGGCCCGTCTCGCCGTCCCGAATCAGCTCCGAGGTCGTGCCGTTGTCGATTGTGACTATCGGCTTGCCGCAGGCCATCGCCTCCAGCAGCGGGTTCCCGACGTTCGACAGGTCATTCAGCGACAGAAAGACGTCGGCAGCGGACAGATAGCGGCACACCTCCGCCTGCGCTACCGCCCCTTCGAAACGAACCGCGTCCGCGACGCCCAACTCCCGCGCCAGCGCCTCGAGGTGCGCCCGTTCTTCCCCATCGCCGAGGATGAGCAGCAGCGCTTCCGGCAGACTCCGACGAACGGCCGGAAGAGCGCGCACGGCCCGGTCGACGTGCTTCCACGGCAGCAGCACGCACGCGGTCATCAAGACGAACCGGTCCGCCGCGATTCCGAGCGCCTCGCGGGCAGCAGCCGCCTGTTTGGGCGTCGCCGGCTTCAGGTCGTCCATATCCAGGCCGTTTCGCCAGAAGCGCACGCGGCCCCGCGAGGCAGGGTTGAGGCGCACAAGCACCTCGTCGCCGCGGGTGCCGTCATTGGTCATGATGTACAGGTCAGCGGGCGCGCGAAGGGCAAGCACTTCTTCATAGCGTCGGTAGCGGAGGAACGCGTCGCTCAGCGCCGGGTACATCACCGTTCCCTGGAATCGCGCGACAGTCGGCAGCTTCCAGCGACGCCGCAGCAGCCTCGCAGCCAAGACCCCGTGCACCTCGTAGCCGTAGATCAGGTCGAACGGCTGCGCTCGCAGCGCCTCCTCGGCGCGGCGGGCAGCGACGAACGGGAAGGCGGCCGCGAAGCGCATTTTCTGGTCGACCTTGAGCACCGGCGACGGCCAGGGCAGTCGACGCGGCAGGCCGGGCACGCGAAATCGGCTGAATGTGACGTTCGGAATCTGAGAAGGCGAGGACGCGCCTCCGTCCGTCGTGCCGAAGCTATTCGCCCCCGTGCTGGGGCCAACGTAGTGAACGTGGTGGCCGCGTTCGCCGTATGCCTTGAGCGTGCGATAGAGGCTCGGCGCGCCGCGGCCGTCCGCCAGCGACCACACGTCGAGGGCGGAGAGCATGAGAACGTTCATCTCGGCCTCGAAAACGGTTTAGCCGTCAGCGCGGACGGCGCGTCAGCCACCATTCCAGGCTATCGGCCAGAGCCAGCCAGCTCGCCTCGATGATGTTTGGAGAGCAGCCGACGGTCGTCCAGGTGTTCTCGCCGTCGGTCGATTCCAGCAGGACGCGGACAATCGCCGCCGTGCCCGACGGGCTGTCGACGATGCGCACCTTGTAGTCGACCAGCTTGACCGTCTGAAGCAGCGGGTGGAACTCCGTCAGTGCCTTGCGTACCGCCAGGTCAAGCGCGTTCACGGGGCCATCGCCCTCCGCGACCGTGTGCATCGTCTCGTCGCCCACCCGCACCTTGACCGCCGCTTCCGCCAGCATCTCACCGGCCTCGCCGCGCTCCGGGTCGCTGTGGCGTCGAACCACGACCAGGAAGTCGCGCAGCTCGAACGGCGCCTGGTAGCCGGGCAAGCTGCGACGGGCGAGCAGCTCGAAGGAAGCCTCCGCGCCCTCGTACTGGTAGCCCTGCGACTCCATCACCTTGACCTGCTGGAGAAGGCGCTTGGCGTCGTCGCTGCTCAGCGAGAAGTGGAACCCTTGCTCGCTGAGCTTCGCCATCACGTTTCGGTAGCCGGCAAGCTCAGAGACGAGCACGCGCTTCTCGTTGCCCACGCGCGCCGGGTCGATGTGCTGGTAGCTCGACTGGTGCTTGACCATCGCCGCCACGTGGATGCCCGCCTTGTGCGCGAAGGCGCTCTGGCCCACGTACGGCGCCTGCGGCTCCGACGCCATGTTCGCCACCTCGGCGACGTAATGCGAGGCCTCCGTTAGATGGGCCAGTTGCTCGTCGCTCACACAATCGATTCCCATCTTCAGCTTGAGGTTGGCGATGACGCTGACGAGGTTCGCGTTGCCGCAGCGCTCGCCGTAGCCGTTGATCGTGCCCTGGACGTGGGTTGCGCCCGCTTCGACGGCGGCGATGGTGTTGGCGACGGCGAGCTCGGCGTCGTTATGGGCGTGGATGCCCAGAGGCGCTTTCAGCGCGCGCGCCGCCGCGACAGCGTCGACGACCTTAGATAGGATAGTGCCCCCATTCGTATCGCAGAGCACCAGACAATCGGCGCCTGCCTTTGCGGCGGCGCGCAGGCATTCCAGCGCGTACTCTGCATTATCGCGGAAGCCATCGAAGAAGTGCTCCGCGTCGAAGAACACGATCAGGCCGCGGCCCTTCAGGTAAGCGATGGAGTCGGCGATCATCGCCAGGTTCTCTTCCAGCGACGTCTCCAGGATCCGGCGCACGTGCATCTCGTTCGCCTTGCCGACAAGCGTGACCGCCGGCGTTTCCGCCTCGATGAGCGCCTTCAGGTTGGGGTCGTCCTCCGCCTTCGTGCCGGGCCGCCGCGTGCTGCCGAAGGCGACGATCCTGGCGTTCTGGAGGACCAGCGATTTCGCGGCGACGAAGAACTCGGCATCCTTGGGATTGGAGCCGGGCCAGCCGCCCTCGATGTAGTGCACGCCGAGCTCGTCGAGCTTGCAGGCCACTTTCAGCTTGTCTTCGACGGAGAGGGAGATCCCCTCCATCTGAGTGCCGTCGCGGAGCGTCGTGTCGTAGAGTTCGACTTTCATCTGAGGATGTGCCTCCTTCTGGGGATTAGCAGCGATTCGTCAGGCGATTGGCGCGGAGGCAGCGCTGATCGCCCGCCCCCGAGGAGCTCGGGGGCTTAGGAAGGCCTTTCTGGCAACTTGCGACTTCTCGCTGTTCGGCATTTGTGCCTTCTACCTTAACATATCGTCGCTGCGAGGCGAAAGGGCGAGGGCGCAGGCAGTCAGCGACGGACCCTCCTGCGGGCGACGAGCGCAACGCCGCTGAGGGCCAGCCCGGCTCCAGCGAGAATCTCCCAGAGCGTCGGAATGCGGGCGTCCGATGGCCCCTCGCCTGTGTTTGGCGGAAGCGCCGCGGCCGGGCCGACGGACGGCACGTCGCCTACAGCGCCGATACCGCAGCCGTCGCAGCTATTCTGCGAGCTCACCCCGTAGAGTTGCTGCTTCCCGTCAACCGTCGCCTCAACCATCACGCCTGATTCGACGGCGCCTCCCGACGTTGAGTACGTCGTACTGAACTTCAGGCTTTCCCCCGGCGCCAGCGACTGCACCCCAAGCGACGCCAGGTCCCACTCCAGCAGGCCTTCGTCCGGGTCCGACTCGCTAGGTGTGAACTGTGTCTCTTTCAGCTCCTGGTCGGGCCCGTAATGCTCCGTTATCGCAAGTTGGGTGATGGCGCTGGAGCTGTTATTGGTGATCGTGGTGTCGAAAAGGACGGACGATGCGTCCAGCTCGTGATTGACCTGCTCGACCTTGAGACCCGTCAGCGGGTCCGCCGCGTCAGCCCTGGCCTCATAGTGGTTGGGCGGCGTTCCGGGGACAATCACTCCATCCACCTCAACCGGCCACTCGCCGTCGTAGACGCCGACGCTCGGCATTCTTAACAGCACGTCCAGCCGGACATCGAACGTCTGCCCGGGCTGAAGCGTATCGCTGTTGCCGAAGCTGAGCCCCGTCGGATCGATGGGCCTCGGCTGCCCATCGACCTCGTATAGGATGAAATAGTGGTCCGGAATGACGCCGGATCCGCTTACATAGTCGCCCGAAAGGTTCGACAGCGGGGTATCACCGGTGTTCGTGAGGTCGATCAGGCATTCGTGCAGCGTCCACTCGTTGGGCCGAAAGACGTTGGGGCTGCACGTCTCGTCGATCTTCAGGTCCGGCGGCTGAAGCGACGCCTCATCGCTGGAGCCGAAGAGTTGGTCTTCCCCATCCACCGTTGCCTCCACCATCGTGCCCAGGCGAGCGAGAACGGATGGATCGTCGCTCGTGTACGTCGTGCTGAACGTAAGGCTCTCCCCCGACGCCAGCGATTGCACGCCCAACGCGGCCAGGTCCCACTGGAGCAAGCCGGCGTTCGGCGTCGGCTGGCTCGGCTCGAATTGCGTCTCCGCCGGCGTCAGGTACGAGCCGTAGTGCTCGCTGACCGTTAGCTGGGTGATCGCCGACGGGCTGTTGTTCGTGATCGTCGTGTGGAAGACGGCGCTCGCGCCCTTTTGCTCTCCGGCCTGGCTGATCGCCACCCCTGTCGGTGGATCCGCCGCGTCCGCCCGCGCTTCGTAATGGACCGGCGGCGCAGCGGCGACGACCTGTCCATCCGCCTCAATGTTCCACCCACCGTCGTAGACGCCCTCAGTTGGCATTCTCAGTAGGACGTCGAGCCGTGTGTCCGAGCTTTGTCCCGGCTGCAACGTGCCGGCAATACCGAACCTCAGCGCAGTCGGGTCGATTGGCCTCGGTATGCCATCCACCTCGTAGAGAACGAAGTACCAGTCAGGATCGACGCCGGACGAGAAGGACCAGACGGTCTCGAAGTTGGAGAGAGGCGTATCACCCACGTTCGTTACATGAATCAAGCACTCGTGTAATACCCACTCGTTGGGACGGAAGATGTGGGGGCTGCACGTTTCGTCGACCTTGAGCGGGGGCATCTGCCCGCCCTGCGCTGACGCCGATGGCCCGCCAGCGAACGCCAGGAGCATCGAAGCGACCGCCGCGCCAACAAGCAACGACTTTACGATTCGTCCGGTCTTCATGACCGAAGCCTCCTTCTCGCTACAAGTGCTAGCCCGACCAGCCCGACTCCCGCCGTCGCCAGCAAGGCCGCCGCCCAAATGAAGTCGAATGTCCTCTCAGCCGGACCTTCGCCCCCCTGTCCCAGGGAGATTGGCCCACCCCCTCCTCCAGTCTCCGGCGAGTCGCAGTTCCCCAGCGCAGGCGAGTCAGGACGCAACCCATAGCGCTCAACCGTTCCGCCGACGTTGGCTTCGACCACGAGGCTCGCGTCGACGCTACCGCACGCCGACGGGTCCAGCGGCTTGTACGACGTGTGCAATACGACTGACTCCCCGGGTGCCAGCGATTCTTTGCCGAAAGAGGCAAGGTTCCAGGTATTGACACCCTCCAATGGATGGCTGGCTGCCGGTCCCGCGCTGGCAAGGCTAACGTCGTCAATCCGTTCGGTGATCGTAAGGTCACTGACAGAGGCCTGACCGCGGTTCTCGATTACCGTCTCGTACATCGCTTCCGAAACCGGCGACACCCCGTCGTCGTTTGTGGGCGTCATGGTCACGTCAAGGTGATCCAATGGCACCGTAGCGTTGTCGTAGGCGACGAGTTTCAACGGGATGCTCTTCATCTCCTGCCCTCCAACCTGGAAGCTGTCGGTCCCGTTCCAGGTCCCCTCGCTCATCCGGTCCAGCCCCGTCAAGGTGAATTCGTACGTCTCCCCGGGTTGTAGCGGATCTACGTTGAAGCTCAGGTCAAAGGCGCCAACCGGCACGTACTTGCCGTCGTGAACGTTCGAGACCCAGTAATACTCCGGCACCGGCCCGCTGTCAGACATAACGCTTAATGTGCCGCTTGGGATACCGTTTTCGCCCATATTCGTGACGCGCGTCGTGCACGTGAGCACGATCCACGTGTCCGGCCGAAACATATCCGGTGAGCAGGTCACGTCGATCGAGACGGGCCCTATCGGCGGCGGCGGCGTTTGCGCGTGAACGGCCGCCGATGGGAGCAGCGCCGCCAGCACGAGCGCGACGAGCAGGCAGCGCGCCCGTCGCCAGAGCCGGCCTCTTTGCACAGTGTTCAGTGTCATCGTGGTCCTCCTCGGGCGGGGTCGGTCATTGCCTGAAGATTAGCGCCGGAGGAGAACGCCCTGCTTGACGCCAGGCTTTCGCTTAGCCTGCGCTTTCCTTACGGATCGACGAATGGATGGAGAAAAAGGCTAGCTCGTCTTTCGCTGCCAGCGGAGGACCGGGTGCCGCGCCGCCGACGCCTCGTCGAGCCGGCGCAGAGGAGCGTTGTGGGGCGCGGTCGTAAGGAGCTCCGGCTCCTCCTCCGCCTCGCGGGCTATCGCCAGCATCGCCTCGCAGAAGGCGTCCAGCGTCTCCCTGCTTTCCGTCTCCGTCGGCTCGATCATCAGCGCCTCGTCGACGATGAGCGGGAAGTAGACCGTGGGCGGGTGGAAGCCGTAGTCGACCAGTCGCTTGGCTATGTCCAGCGTGTGCACGCCCTTCGCCCGACGCAGTATTCCGGCGAAGACGGCCTCGTGGAGGCAGCGGCGGTCGTACGGCAGCGGGTAGGCCTGCCGCAAACAGGCCGACAGGTAGTTGGCGTTGATGACGGCGTTCTCGCTCACCTCGCGCAGGCCGGCGGCGCCCAGGCTGCGAATGTACGCGTAGGCGCGAACCATGACGCCGAAGTTGCCGTGAAACAGCCCAACCTTGCCGATGCTCCGCTCCGGCTCCTCGAAGTCGTAGCGGCCGTCCCCGTCCCGCACGACCCGTGGCGAGGGCAGGAACGGCGCCAGGTGGGCCTTTACCGCGACGGGGCCTGATCCCGGGCCGCCGCCGCCGTGAGGCGTGCTGAACGTCTTGTGCAGGTTCATCTGCATAACGTCGAAGCCCAGGTCGCCCACCTTCACCTGCCCGAGGAGCGCGTTGAGGTTGGCGCCGTCACAGTAGAGCTGGGCGCCGACCCCGTGCACCAGCTCCGAGATGCGCATGATGTTGCAGTCGAAGAGCCCCAGCGTATTTGGCAGCGTCAGCATGAAGGCAGCAACGTCGTCATCGAGCGCAGCCGCCAGCGCTTCGACGTCGCTGTTCCCGTCGCCGTCGGAGGCGATGGAGACGCAATCGTAGCCCGCCGCCGAGATCGTCGCCAGGTTAGTGCCGTGCGCTGAATCGGGCACGAGCACCTTGTGTCGCGCCTCGTTCCGCGAATCCATGTACGCTTTGACAGTGAGGATGCTCGTCAGCTCGCCGTGGGCGCCGGCTGCCGGCGTGAGCGTCACCGCGCTCATCCCTGTTATCTCGGCCAGCATCTGCTGCAGCTCGTACATCAGCGCCAGCGCGCCCTGCGCCGTCTCGACCGGCTGGAGCGGGTGGAGCTGCGCGAAGCCCGGCAAGCGCGCGATCTCTTCGTGCACCTTCGGGTTGTACTTCATCGTGCAGCTTCCAAGCGGATAGAAGCCGTTGTCGACGCCGTAGTTGAGGCAGGCCAGGTTGGTGAAGTAGCGCACGAGCTCCGGCTGCGACATCTCGGGCAGCGCCAGGTCGTCGCGCAGAAGCGCCGGCGAAGGCATCTCGGCGACCGGTACGTCGCACTCCGGCAGCGCGACAGCCATCCGGCCGGGGCGCCCCCGATCGAAGCTGAGCCTGTCGCCCATGTTGCGCCGTTCTCCGTCGCTCACGTCCCGATCTCCGCCAGCGCCGTCACCAGCCGGTCGATCTCCTCGCGGCTGTTCATCTCCGTCACGCAGAGCAGCAGACCGTTCTCCACGCGCTCCGACACGTCGAGCCCGCCGATTATCCCGCGCTCCAGCAGCGCCGCGTTTACTTCTCGGGGTGGCCGCGGGCAACGGACGACGAACTCCTGGAAGAACGTCCCCATCAGCGGCAGCGAATAGCCAGGCAGAGAGACGATGCGTTCCGCCGCGTAGTGCGCCTTGTGATAGCAGAGCTCGGCGACGCGTCGCAGCCCGCTCTTGCCGATCGCGCACAAGTAGACGGTGACCGCCAGCGCTACGAGCTGCTCGTTCGTGCAGACGTTGGAGGTCGCCCGCTCTCGCCGGATGTGCTGCTCCCGCGTCTGCAGCGTCAGGACGTAGCCGGTGCGACCCTCCACGTCTTGCGTCCGCCCGACGAGCCGCCCCGGCATCTGACGAATGAACTCGCTGCGACAGGCGAAGAGGCCAACGTACGGCCCGCCGAAGCTCAGCGGCACGCCCAGCGCCTGCCCCTCGGCCACGATGATGTCCGCGCCATACTCTCCCGGCGGGCGGAATATGCCCAGCGACACGGGATCGGGAACAGCGATGAAGAGCGCGCCAGCTTCCCGCGCGCGCCCGGCCAGCGACTCCGCGTTCTCGAAATAGCCGAAGAAGTTCGGCTGCTGCACGACGAAGCAGGCGTGCTCGTCGGTCAGCCCAACCTCCGCCGACTCGATGATGTCGACAGCCAGCTCGTGCCCCCCGGCGTACGTTCGAACGACCCGCTCGTACGCCGGGTTGAGCGTCGAAAGCAGCGCGATTCGGCGGCGGCCGTTGAGCCGGACGGCCATGAGGCAGGCCTCGGCGAGAGCGCTGGCGCCGTCGTACATGCCCGCGTTTGCTACGTCCATGCCCGTGAGCTCGCAGACCAGCGACTGGAACTCGAAAATGGCCTGCAGCGTCCCCTGGCTTATCTCCGGCTGGTAGGGTGTGTAGGCAGTAGCGAACTCGCCACGCCGGATGACGTGATCGACGACGGCAGGGGTGAAATGGCGATAGGCGCCAGCGCCGAGGAAGCAGGGCATCTCGCCGGCCGGACGGTTGCGGGCGGCCATCGCCGATAGCTCCCGCTGGAGCTCTAGCTCGCTGAGAGGCGGCGGCAGAGTAAGCCCGGGATCGCGGCATTGCGCGGGAATGTCGTCGAACAGCCCCGCGACGGAAGCAACGCCGATGCGTTCCAGCATCAGCCGGCGGTCTTCGTCCGTGTTCGGGATGTAGGGGCTAGGCAAGTCAGTCCTGGTCGTCCGCGCTGGCCTCGGTCAGAGTCACGAGCGCATCGTAATCATCGGCCGGCAGAAGCCTGTCCATCTCGTTCAAATCGGCTGGCCCGATCTTCAGCAGCCAGCCCTCGCCGTACGGGTCGTTGTTCACGACCTCCGGCGTCTCGTTCACCTTCGGGTTGACCTCCAGGACCTCGCCGCTGATCGGCGCGTATATCTCCGACACCGCTTTCACCGACTCCACTTCGCCGAGCTTCTGATTCTGTCGCAACTGCTTGCCCGGCTCCGGCAGGTCGAAATAGACGAGGTCGCCAAGCTGATCCTGCGCGAAATCGGTGATGCCCACGAAAGCTTCGCCATCTTTGAGTTGGACCCACTCGTGCTCGGGTGTGTAACGCCGGTCCTTCGGGCTCGCTGCCACCGTCAGCTCCTTCGAATCGCTTCTCTACGGTTTGGGACGCCTGTAGAAAGGTCTTCTGACTACGACCGCGGAAAGCGGCCGTCCGCGCACGTCCACCGCCAGCGAAGTTCCTGCTGCCGCGAGCCGCGGCGGAACGTAGGCCATTCCGATGCTGGCGTTCAGGGTCGGGGAAAAACCACCGCTGGTCACTCTACCAACGGTCTGCCCCTCATGCAAGACGGGAAAGCCGGGCCGCATGACGCCCTTCTCCGTCGCCTTCAGACAGACGAGCTGTCTCGTAATCGGACGCTCCTTCAGCCCTCGCAGCGCTTCCCGACCGACGAACGACTCGTCCTCCAGTTCGACGAGCCAGCCCAGGCCCGCCTCGTACGGATTCGTCGTCCGGTCGATGTCGTTGCCATAGAGCATAAGCGCCGCTTCCAGCCGAAGCGTGTCGCGGGCGCCGAGGCCGCACGGCTTGGCTCCCGCCGCCAGCAGCCCCTGCCAGAAAGCGTGCGCTCTCCCGGCTTCGACGATGATTTCGTAGCCGTTCTCCCCCGTGTAGCCGCTCTGAGCAATCACGGCCGGCGCCCCCAGCAGCTCGAACTCCATGCAGCCGTGGTGCGGCAGGTTGCGCACGACCGCGCCCGTGATGAGCGAGGCCAGCAGCTCCTCCGAGCCGGGCCCCTGCACAGCGATCATGGCTGTCTGGGCTTGAACGTCCTCAACCGTGGCCAGCATCCCCGGCGCCAGCAGCGAGGCGACCCGCTGGCGGTCCGTCTCGGCGTTGCCCGCGTTGCCGACCACGAGAAGCCGCTCCGGCCCCAGGCAGTAGACGAAGACGTCGTCGATAATCCCACCGTCTTCCGCGCACATCAGCGCGTAGTGCGCCTGCCTTGGCTGCAGTCGGCAGACGTTGTAGGTGACGGCGCGTCGGACGAGACGAGACGCGTCGGCCCCGTTCACGAAGAAGCGCCCCATGTGCGAGATGTCGAAGATGCCGACGGCACTTCGGACGGCATTGTGCTCTTCAATGATGCCGGCGAACTGCAGCGGCAGCGACCAGCCGGCAAAGGGCACCATCTTTGCGCCCATACGTCGGTGTAGGTCGTTCAACGGGCTTCTTCTGAGGGCGATTTGCTGGACCATCGGCTCCTTCCGATCGCTGATGTCAGGCCGGCGATACCGCCTGCCACTTCTTATAGCCGTCGGCGGTCCGCGTCATCCGCCCGACACCGGGAAAAGACAAGTGGACGCAGATGAGCAGCGCATTGTCTCGGATCGCCTGCTCAACCAGCCGCTTTTTCGATTCCATCGACATCAGCGGCAGCACGTCGAAGGCGGATACCCAGGCGGTGCGCTCGAGCTGGACGGCCTGCTGCACGATGTCGCCGACGTAGATCGCCATCTCACCGCCGGAAGTGATGACGACGCTGGCATGGCCCGGGCTGTGACCCGGCGTTGGGATAACCGTCACGTCGTCCGTTACCCGTGTCTCCCCATCGAGCAAACGCAGGCGGCCGCTTGCCGCCACCGGCTCCAGGTTCTCGGCCAGGTACGTCGTGTGCGTTCGCTCGTTCGGGTGCCTCGCCGCCTCCCACTCCGCCCGCTGGACGAGGTAGTCGGCGTTGGAAAACGTGGGCACCAGTCTGCCGTCGACGTAGCGCGTGTTCCAGCCGCAGTGGTCGCCGTGAAGATGCGAGTTGATGACGATATCCACGTCCTCAGGCGCGCCGAATCCCGCCTTCAACTCGTCGAGGAGATTCCCCTCCGCCAGGGGCGTCGCGTCCGCCCGCATCGACTTGTCGCCGACCCCGGTCTCGATCAGGATCGACTTGCTGGACGAGCGAAAAGCCAGACAGTTCGTCCCGACACCGAGCCGGTGGTGGCTGTCAATCGGCCCGGCGTACGACTCCCAGCGCTCGCGGGGAACGACGCCGAAGACCGCGCCGGCGTCGAGGAAATAGGTGCCGTCGGACAGGACAAGCAGTTCGAGATTCCCGACGTGAAAACGGGCTTGGGGCATCCTCTACGCCTTCCGTGCGTTCCGGGGACAAGCAAAGCATAAGGCGTCGGACGGTCGCCCGTCAATTCAGGCTAGCGCTCCTGGTTGCCGCCGAGCAGCCCCTCCGGCGCCAGATAGCAGTGGAGGGCAGTGGGGTCGCACGCCTCCGTCTCCATTTGCACGGTGCTGTGGGCTATGGAGAAGCGGGTGGAGAGAAGCTCGTTTATACCTTCCAGCATCTGGCATCCCTGACTGATGCTCCGGTCCTCGACCAGGAGGTGGCAGCTCAAAGCGTGGATCGTCGGCGTTATCGACCAGACGTGCAGGTCATGAATGCCTTTGACGCCCGGCAACGCCTTCATCTCCATCACCAACTCATCGATGTCGATGTGCGGCGGCGAGGCCTCGAGGAAGACGCCGATCGCCTCCCGCAGAATGCGCAGCGCGCCGACGAGGATGATGAGAGCGATAAAGACGCTGACAACCGCGTCTACCCAGACGAGGCCGGCGGCAAGCACGGCTATCGCGGCGACCAGCACGCCGACGGAGCCCAGCACGTCGCCGACCGCGTGCAGGAAGGCGCTCCTTACGTTCAGGCTCCCAGATGCTTCGCTTCGCAGCAGAGCAGCTACGCCCAGGTTCGCCAGCCCGCCGACGATCGCCATCGTCAGAAGCAATGAGCCGTGGATCTCCGGCGACTGCCCGAGCCGCCGCGCCGCCTCGATGAAGATGAGTATCGCCACCACCGCGACAGTCACCGCGTTGACGACGGCTACCATAATGCCTATCCGGTGATAGCCGTAGGTCATTCTTCCGGTGGACGCCCGCGCCGCCTGTCGGATGGCGACCCAACTCAGCGTCAGCGCGAACAGATCCATCAGCACGTGGCCAGCGTCTGAAAGCAACGCGAGGCTGTTCGCCAGAATGCCAGTGACGACCTCGGCGATGAGGATGGCGGCGGAGAGGACGATCGCCAGCTGAAGCCGCTTCGCCGCGGGCGGTATCCTCAGCACGTGCTCCGCGTACATTACCGCGCCGCGCATCTTAGCCTCCGGCCTCCTGGCTCACGGTCCGCGCGTAGAGGAAACGGATTCGCAGCAGGTCCCAGCAGACGCGCAGCGCCATGGTCGGGCTCATCCGCAGCGTCGAGCCGCCGACGTGCTGCCAGCGGACCGGTATCTGTTCGACTCTCATTCCCAGCCGGCGCGCCAGGTACAGAATCTCCACGTCGAAAGACCAACCGCTGAGGCGCTGGAGCCCAAACAGTTGTCGCGCCGCCTCCCGCCGAAAGCCTTTCAGCGGGCACTGGGTATCCTCTATGTCGGGAAGGAGCAAGCGCTTGCGCAAGAACGTGAAGAGGTTGCCCATCAGCCTCCTCCCCGTCGGCTGCGAGCGACGCATGTCGTAGCCGCCGGGCTGCAGACGCGTGCCAACGGCAACGTCCGCCCTTTCCGTCAGCGCTTCGATTACGCCCGCGCAGTCCTCCAGCGACGTCGCCAGGTCGACGTCCATGAACACCACGTAGCGTCCCGCCGCGGCCAGGCAGCCCGTCTTGACGGCGGCGCCCTTGCCGAGGTTCTGATGATGCGACAGCAGACGCAGCCTGACGTTCTCGGGCATCGACGCCGCAGCCTTCTCGACGACATCGGCGGTGGCGTCGCGGCTGCCGTCGTCCACTACGAGTATCTCGCATTCATACGTCTGCCGTCCCAGGTAGTCTGCCAGCTTTCGCAGCGAGGCGCCCAGCCGTCTTTCCTCGTTGTAGGCGGGGAGAACGAGCGACAGGAAGATCTGCTCTGCTGCCTGCTTCGTCATCTAAGCCTGGCCCTGATTCGCCTCTCTCGGTTGCTTCCTGATCAATTATAGGAACTCGTTCCTGAAGGCGTCCATAGCGATGGCGTTTGCAGGATAGTCGGCGCAAAGGCGAGCCGACTCAAGAGCAACGTCTTCGGCGGGCGGCCGAAGCGCACGAGAATTGACAGCAGACAGGGCGTACCGTACAATTTCTTTGTTCTCCGACCCGTCCACCCAGGAGCGTCTATCGTGAAAAAGGACCTCATGGACATCCTCGCCTGCCCGATGTGCAAGGGAACGCTGGAGCTTGCCGTCGACAAGGAAGAAGGCGACGAGATCGTCGAAGGTAGCCTCTACTGCGCCCGTTGTGATGAGCGCTATCCTATAAGCGAGAGCATCCCCAACCTGCTACCACCGGAGCTGCGCAAGAGCGAGAGCTAGCCCGGCCGCGTAGGACCGCTGGAGGTAAGTTCGACATGGACAAGTCTCAGATGTTCGGCCTGATTATCATCCTCGGAGCCATCGTGGAGATGATCGTCTTCGTCGTCGGCGTGGTCCGACGCAGCTACCTGGCGCTCGCCATCCCGCTGATGTTCTCAATCGGCGCCGTCAACCTCCTCGCCGTCTGGGTCGGCTGGACGATGCTGACGACGGAACCGGAGATGCCGGACAACGCCGAGCTTGAAGAGTTCAGCGATATCTAGAGCCTGACGCCTTCATCGACCAGAGCCGCCCTCTTCCGGCGGCTCTTCGCTTTCCAGCCCTTTCTCCCAGCCGGGCGGCGCTATCCGTCGCACTCCCGCCAGCTCGCTCTTCGATAGGGACGCAACGATCTCCGCCACGCTCCGACCGAGCAAAGGATGCCGCAGGTCCGGCGCAATCTCCGCCAGCGGCACGAGCACGAACGCCCGCTCGGCAAGACGCGGGTGCGGGATTGTCAGACCCTTCTCGTCAATCACCCGCCGGCCGTAAAGCAGCAAGTCGAGGTCGATCGGTCGTGCCGACCAGCGCGGCGCCGGCCGTCTGCCGAGCGCAAACTCGATGCTCTTTAAACACGCCAGAAGCGCTTCCGGCGTCAGGCTCGTCGCTACTCGGCAGACCGCGTTGTAGAACGCCGGCTGATCGACGTTGCCGACGGGCGCCGTCTCGTAGAGCGACGAGACTTCCGCCACGGAGGCGCCAGGGGGGAGACGGCGCAGCGCCAGGCTGAGGTTCCGGCGCCGGTCCCCCAGGTTGGCACCGAGGCCCAGATAGATGCTCTCGCTGTTCATGCGGACGCTTCCGGCAAAGACCAGCCGCGCACTACCGCATCAGCAAAGCGCGCGACCTGCCTCATCTCCTTCACGTCGTGCACGCGAACGATGTCGGCGCCGTTGGCGATGGCGATAGCGACGCTTGCCGCCGTCCCCAGGAGACGCTCGTCGACCGAAAGGTCCAGCACCGCGCCTATCGACGACTTGCGCGACGTGCCGACCAGGAGCGGTCTCCCCAGCGACCGCAGCTCTCCCAGCCGGCGCAGTATCTCGATATTGTGGGCCGTACTCCAGCCGAAACCGAAGCCAGGATCGAGGATCAGCCGTTCGCGAGGCACGCCCGCCGCTTCGGCAAGCGCAATGCTCGTCTCGAGCCCGGCCCGAATGTCGGCCACCACCTCGCAATAAGGGCGGCCGCGCTGATTGTGCATGACGACGGCGGGCACCCCAAACCGCAACACGACCGCCGCCACGTCCGGATCGCGGCGGAAGCCCTGAACGTCGTTCACCATCGCGGCCCCCGCTCGCAGCGCCGCTTCTGCCACAGCCGCCTTCGACGTGTCGATGCTGATCGGCGCGCTTATCCTGCCGGCCAGCTTCTCGATAACGGGCAGGACGCGCCGCTTCTCCTCCTCCTCGTCCACCGCTTCCGCCTCCGGCCGCGTCGATTCGCCGCCGACGTCGATGATGTCTGCCCCCTCGCTCTCAAGTCGAAGCGCGGTCGCGACCGCCGCGTCAACGTCCAGGCCGGTGCCATCGCCGGAGAAGGAATCCGGCGTCACGTTCACAATGCCCACGAGAAAGGTGTGACTGCCCCAGACGAATTCGCGGCCGCCGATCGTCAGAGGCGCGGGAGCCGGGATCGCTGCCATGCGGCGATTCTAGCAGCCGTCAGGAGCGTCGACAAGGATAGACAAACGTTTGGAGAATCTGGAGAGTCGAGGGTATCGGCCGGCCAGAGGTGATGAGCCGCTAGGCCACAAGCGGAACGACTGCGCGCTCGATCGCGCTTAGCACTGCCTCCCGCATTCGCGCGACCGCCAGTGAGTCGGGTTGCGACCCCATCCTCTCCCGCACGTCCGCCAGCAGCGGCCGCAGCCATTCAGCCTCGTCGCCGTCAAGCATCGATGCGAGGGTCGTATCCTGCGTGTGCCGTTTGCTGCTCACCATCTCTTGCCTCCGACTACATAATCGGCCGTTCCGCGCAATCCTGTCGAAACCCTCCCTCGCGACAACGGAAGCAATTGCTGGTAAGATTGAGCCAAGCCCCCGTTATGTTGGGGCTTTTGCGCCCGTTCTTTATACAGAGAGACCAGCCAATAGATAGCCGTCATCAATAAGCGATCGAATGCTTTACAACCGTCTGATTGACCTCATCGGCAACACGCCCCTGCTGGAGCTGCCCTCCCTGAGCCCGCGGCCCGGCATCCGCTTGTTCGCCAAGCTCGAAGGCCAGAACCCCGGCGGCAGCCTCAAGGATCGCATCGCCCTGTACATGGTCGAGCGCGCGGAGAAGCGAGGAGACCTGCGACCGGGCATGACCATCCTCGAAGCGACGAGCGGCAACACCGGCGTCGCGCTCGCCATGATCGCCCGCATCAAAGGCTATCCCGCCAAGATCGTCATGCCGGATAACGTCAGCATCGAGCGCACACTCGTCATGCGCGCCTTCGGAGCGGAAGTCATCCACACGGAAGGCGCAAAGTACACGGACGGCGCCATTGAGCTGGCGAATCGCATGGCAAGCGATGACAGCAGTTGCTTCCTCACCTGCCAGTTTGACAACGCCGACAATCCCCTGGCGCACTACGAGACGACCGGCCCGGAGATCCTCCGCGACCTGCCGCACGTAGACGCCTTTATCGCGGGCACCGGGACAGGCGGCACACTCGCCGGCGTCGGCCGCTACCTCAAGGAACGCCGTCCGCAGGTCAGAGTCGTCTGCGTCGAGCCAAAGCCCGGCGAACTGATCGAAGGCTTGCACACGCGCGAAGGGTTTGTCGCGCGCGTCTTCGACGAGACGGTAGTGGATGAGTATGCCGTCATCAGCGCCGAGGACGCTTTCACCGCAACGCGCGAGCTGGCGGACCGCGAAGGCATCTTCGCCGGCGTCTCTGCCGGGGCCGTCCTCCAGGCGGCGCGCTCGCTGGCCGACCGCGTCGAGCGCGGCAACTTCGTCCTCCTCGTCGGCGACGGCGGCTGGAAGTACCTGTCCACCCCCGTCTGGAGCAGGCACGAGACCATCAGCTAGAATCCACCCATGCTCCAGCTGCCCCAGCGCTTCGCCGAAGAGATCATCGCCCACGCCCGCGAGGAAGCACCGAACGAGTGCTGCGGCATCCTCTCGGGAAGCAACGGCCGTATCCTCCGGCTCCATCGTACCGCCAACGCCGAACGCAGCCCCTACCGCTTCGACATCGACAGGCGCGATCTGAACCGCATCTACGCCGAGGTTCAGGCCGCCGGCCAGCAATTACTGGCGATATATCACTCGCACCCCAGCGGCGAGGCCCGCCCTTCACGCCTCGACCTGGCGCTCGCGCAGACAACGCAGGCCGGCGAAAGCGTTGTTCTCCCGCGCGACGTCGTTCACCTAATCGTCTCCCTATCCAGCGACCCTCCCTCGCTGAAGGCGTACCGCCTGGAAGGCGGCGTCGCCACCGAAGAAAAGCTACGTCTCGTCAACTAGCCGTTTTTTTCATTTTCCGGCGCTCAAATACCTCACCCGCGCCCGCCAGCCTACCGATAATTGCGGTAGATATGTCCACTTCGACGAAGGCGGCGACGAGGCAGCTTGCGTTGACGCGGTCTGATGGGCCGCGACTACCAGGGCGTGCCCGCCGCTCTCGCCACGCTATAGACCCCCAAAAGACACTCAATGCAGCGGCCCGACTCGCCTGCGAGATCCTTAAAGGCGACATCGCCGCAGTGTCGCTCGCCGATGAAGAAGGCATTCTGACAATACGAAGCCACGTCGGCCTGCCGAAGGACTGCGTCGCGCGCTGGCGGGCCCGTGCCGGCGAAGGCCCCTGCGGCTCCGTTTCCACCGAAGGCCGTCCGCACATCGTTAAAGACCAAGCCTACCTCAAGGAGCTGGCACCATCGGTACGCCTCAAGAGGCTGCTCCTCGTGCCATTGAAGAGAGGCCAGACCATCGTAGGCTGCTTTGCCGTCGGCTACCGAACCGAGCGCAGGCTGACTCAGCACGACTTGCGACTGGCGGACCTCTTCGCCAGATACGCGGCGCTGGGAATTGAGACAGAAGCTCTTCTGGAAAGCGAGCACGGCGCGCGTGAGCGCTCCGACGCGATGGTCAACATCGTCGCGGCACCACGCCCCGGCATCTCCTTGAAGACGCTCCTGACGAAACTGGCCGGGGCGGTCCTGAAGCTAAGCGCGGGCCAGCGCTGCGCCATCGTCATCCTCAGCGAAAACCGAGAAATGGTGGAAAACGTGCTGGCCCTCGGCGGCAACCGCCCGCCAGTCTGGCTTTCAGGCGAAGTCATGCCGCTCGCCGATCTGCCCCCCGCCCGGTTCCTCGCCGCCACCAAGGGCGGGAGGTCTCGGCCCATAGTAGAAGAGCGTGTCACGGGCCGTGGGCTCGCGCCCGAAAGCTGGCGCAAGCGCTTCAACATCAAATCCTCGGCAAACTACCCGCTGGTCTGCGGCCGCAAGCCTATCGGCTTGATGTCCGTCTACAGCTACGACAGGCACGTGTCGTTCCCGCCCGAGGAAGTCGCCACCCTTACGGCAATCGCCAAGCAGGTCGCCGTCCTGATCGAAAACACCCGCCTCTACGAGCGGGAGCAGCGCCAGCGACGACGCAGCGAAACGTTGGCCAGAATGTTAACGACCGCATCCGCGACGCTTGGCCTGCGTAACGTCTGCGATAAGGTCTGCGAAGCGGCAGCCAAGCTCACCGCAGCCGATACGGTCTCTATCTTCCTTGAGAGCGAGAGCGAACACAGGTTCATACCCGTCACCGCCTACGGTAAGGGCACGCGGGAAGAGCTCGTAGCCTTCCGCCATCCGCCGCCGGAAAGCCGATCTATCCCGGCACTCTCGTCGTTCCTCCGCATGATGTCCAAACGGCGTAAAGGCTTCATCATTGAGGACGTCGAAGCGTCGCCGCCCTACATGAACACCTGGTGGGCCAAGACGTTCAACCTGAAATCACTTGCCTATTACCCGCTGCGAGTGAAAGGCAAGATGACCGGCCTCCTCTCGGTGGCAGCCGTGAAGGAGAAGTGCAAGTTCTCCCAGGAAGAGATTGATACCTTCGCATCTGTATCCAAGCAGGCGGCAGTGCTCATTGAAAACGCCCGCCTTTACGAGCGTGAGCAGCGGCAGCGGGAACGCAGCGAGATGCTGATGCGAATGTTGGCCGCCGCCTCCTCTACCCTCAGCCTCCGACAATCATGCGTCAAGGTTTGCGAGACAGCTCTCGAACTGACGGTCGGGGATAACGTCTCCATCTTCCTGCTCGACGAGAAGAAGAACCCACTGCCAATGGCATCGCTCGGAAACGGGGATTCCGCGAAGACGAAAGCATTTCGGGACCCGCCCCGAGATGTGATGGCAAGCCCCGAAATGCGCGGCGTTGGCCGTGCCCTGGCAAAGAGGCAAACGCCAGTCGTCGTATATGACGCCTGCAACTCGCCATACACGATGAAATGGTGGGTGGACAACTTCGACCTGAAATCGCTCGTCCACTATCCGCTCGCCGTGAAAGACAAGACAATCGGTTTCATGTCTGTCGCTGCTATGGGCAAGGAACGGCAGTTCCCGCAGGAGGAAATAGAGGCGCTGACGGCCGTTGCCAAACAGGCCGCCGTCCTCATCGAGAATACGCGTCTCTATGAGCGGGAACAAAAGCAGCGCAACCGCAGCGACACCCTGGCGAAGATGCTGGCGGCGGCCTCGTCGACGCTCAGCCTCCGAGACGTATGCGCCAAGGTGTGTGAAACGGCGGTCGAACTGACCGTCGGTGACACCGTCTCCGTCTTCCTCCAGCGCGACGACCGCAAGAACTTCATGCCCATCACTGCAATCGGCAAGGAGGGCCGGAAAGAGCTCGAGAAGTTTCGCAATCCCCCCCCGGAGGTTCAATCGAGCCCCGGGCTGTCGCTGTTCGATCGCATGCTGGCCAGGCGGCGGAAACCCTACATCGTTGAGGACATAGCAACCTCACGCCACGCCGATTCATGGTGGATGAAGAGCTTTCATCTGAAGTCCATCGCGTACTATCCCCTCGGAGAAAAGGGCAAGATGATCGGTTTCCTCTGCGTGGCGGCAGCCAGGGAGAAGCAGAAGTTCTCACAGGACGAGATTGATACGCTGACAGAGGTTGCCAAGCAGGCGGCGGTCATCATCGAGAACGCGCGGCTGTACGAGCAGCAGCAGCAACAACAGCAGCGCGCCGAGAGCCTCGTGGGCGTTCTGACGGCTGCGGCCTCGTCGCTCAGCCTCAAGCCCGTGCTGGCGAAGCTATGTCAGGCGGTTGTCAACATCAGCGTCGGCGACCGAGTCAGCATCTTCTTGATGGCCGAAGACAAATCGCACCTGGAGCCCGTAATGTCGCTGGGCCTCGAAGACCCCGAGCTGTGGAAGCGGTTCCGTAACCCGCGTCCCGGATTCGAAGATGCGCCGGAGTCGATGAAGCTGTTCCAGTCGGTCACAACGATGGAAGACCCGATCGTCTGGGATGACGCGAAGCAGTCCCCGGTTCTCGAGAAATGGTGGCTCGAAACTTTCAACATCAAGTCCATCGCCTGGTACCCGTTGAGGGTCAAGGACCAGACCATAGGTGTTTTGAGCGTTGATGCCTTCCGCCAGCGTGTGCACTTCGCCAAAGGCGAAATCGATACGCTGGCCGCTATCGCCAACCAGGCCGCCGTCGTAATCGAGAACGCCCGCGTCTACGAGAGAGAGCAGGCGCAGCGCCGCCGCTCCGAGGCACTGGTCGACGTGCTGACAACCGCCGCCTCGAACCTGGGCCTAAACAAGGTGCTGGTCAAGATTTGTCAGACGGCCGTGGACATCAGCGTTGCGGACCGGTGCAGCATATTTGTGATGGACGAAAACGGACGCTTGGCACCGAAAATGTCGCTGGGCGTCGAGGACCCGGAGCTGTGGCAGCGCTTCCGCAATGCTCAAGCTCTGGCCGGCGCCGAAGCGGAATCCGAAGACCTCAGAAACTTCTACGCCAAACTGTCCGAGATGGAGGAGCCGGTAATCATCGAAGATACCGTAACCTCCTCGCTCATACCGAAGTGGTGGACCGACGCTTTCCAGATGAAGTCGCTCGTCCATTATCCCCTTCGCGTCAAGGACAGGACCATCGGCCTCATGAGCGTCGACGCTTTCCGCCAGATGGTCCAGTTCCCCAAGGAGGAGATCGAAACGCTCTCGGCCATCGCCCGCCAGGCCGCCGTCGTTATCGAGAACGCGCGTCTGCACGAGCAGCTGCAGGAGCAGGCCATAACCGACCACCTGACCGGCCTCTTCGACCACCGCCACGTCCACAAACGGCTGGAAGAGGAGTTCGCGCGCGCCGAGCGCAGCAAATCCATCTTCGCTGTCATGATGATGGACGTCGACAAGTTCAAAGACGTTAACGACACGTACGGCCACCTCCACGGCGATGAAGCGCTCCGCTTCATCAGCCGACGGTTGCGCGACACGGTCCGCGGGACGGACATCGTCGGACGCTATGGCGGCGATGAGTTCCTGGTCATCCTGCCGGATACCTCCCGCGAGGCGGCGCAAGAGGTGGCGCACCGCATAACCGCCAACCTTGCGGAAACGCCCTTCATCGTAGACAACAACGGCAAGGAGTCAGCGGTGACAATCGGCATGAGCATAGGAATAGCCTGCTATCCTCAGGACGGCACCCGAATCGACGAGCTCGTCATGCTTGCAGACGGCGCGCTGTACGATGCCAAGCGCATGGGCGGCAGCCGCGCCGCCTCGGCCTCGGAATTCGGCGCCACGCCTTCGCAGAGTCTGGGCTTCGGCCTGCTGCAGGGTCTGCTCAACGCGATTGCGCACAAAGACCCCTATACCCGGCGGCACTGCGAAGACAACGTCCGCTACGTCGACAAGCTGGCAGAGCGCCTCCACCTGAGCGCCGAAGAGACAGAGTCGCTGCGCAAAGCAGCTTTGCTGCATAACGTCGGCAAGATCGCGATTCCCGATCAGACGCTCCTCAAGCCCGGCCCGCTCGATAGCTCCGAGTGGCAGATCATGCAGCAGCACGTCCGCTTCGGCGAGATGATCGTGAAGGGAATTGCCCAGATCTCCGACGCCATCGAGCCTGTGGCCACTCACCACGAACGCTTCGACGGCAAAGGCTACCCGCGCGGGCTAAAAGGCGAGGAGATCCCACTCCTTGGCCGCATGCTGGCCGTCGTCGACGCCTACTCAGCAATGACGCTGGACCGTCCCTACCGCAAGGCGCTATCCGAAGCTGAGGCGATCAAGGAGCTACGCGACGGCGCCGGCACCCAGTTCGATCCACAGGTCGTGCAAGCCTTCCTCAAGACACTTCTCCCCAGGCACAAGCTGCAAAAGAAGGCCGCCTAGGACTTCCGCCAGACCTCCCCAGTCACGTTAGAAGGTCTTCGATCAACGGCAAGGCCGCGCGCGCCGCCTCCTCCCCGCGCTTCATCGCGACGGCTAAGTGAAACGGAGAGTTCGCGCTGATGTTGATCACGTCCGGACGGATAGTCACGTCCGCTCGCGACGGCGGCGGCACGTAAGTCACGGTGTAGAGCAGGAAGAGCGCTTCAGCCGCAAGGCTGGGCCCCGAGCGACGGACCGGACCGTCAAGCGCCCGCACGAAGCGTCGCGCAAAGGGCCAGAAGCGGCGCGGCACAGCAATCGATTCACCTAGCACCACCTGGATGGTCCTCTCCGCGCCCATCCGGTTGACCACCCCGACCGGCGCCTGCTCCCAGAAGCCGCCGTCGACCACGTACCGTCCGCGAAACGCCACCGGCCTTGCCATCAGCGGCACCGCGATGCTCGCCTCAATCGCCTCCAGCAAACTCCCGCTGCGAACGATCACCGGCCGCCTCTGGAACAGGTCGGAGGTGACGGCCGCAAAGGCAATGGGAAGGTCGGCGAAGGAAAGACCGTGGAAGCGCTCGAAGAAGGCACGGCCAATAAGGTTCGTAGGCGTCAGCCTCAGATGATGGCGAAAGAAGGCAAAGACATCCGCGGGCGAAGCCGCGAGCACGCTTTTCGCCATCGACTTTGGCGATGCGCCGGCCGCATAAGCGCCGCCGTAAGCCGCCCCGATGCTTGCGCCAGCGATGACATCGATGGGTATGCCGGCTTCGCTCAGCACCTTGAGCACGCCTACGTGCGCAGTGCCCTTCGTGCCGCCTGCGCCCAGCGCCAGCCCCACCCGCGGTCGCCTCATTTCACTCCAGCTTCGATTAGTAGCTCATATGATAAGCGATATGCCCGCAACGCAGGCGACGGTTCCAAGAACGATCCTCGGCGTGACGCGCTCCTTCAGAAACAGGACAGCCAGCGGCAGGTTGAACAACGGCATCGTGGACGTGAGGACGGCCGTCTTGCCGGCACCAGCTTCTTCCACCGCCGCTATGTAGAAGAGGCTGCCCAGCCCCAGGCCAACGATGCCGGCCAGCGCCACCCAGGCCGCGCTCCGAGCATCGAATCGAGCCGGGCGCTCCAAAGGACGAAACACCGACAGCAGGAACACACCGGCGGCGCCCGTTCGCAAGACGCTCGCCGACGTGGGCCCTAGGTTGCCCGTTCCCACCCGCAGCCAGATCGTCGAGGCAGTATAGAAGACGGCGGCGGCCAGCAATGATAGAACGGCGGCGGACCGGCCCAACGCTGAAGGCTGCCGCTGCTCGTCCGTCGCAACGACGGCCGCTTGCGCCCGCCCGAGCAATAGGATGATACCCAGGACGACGAGCAGGCTCCCGAGCGCGACCGCCAGAGTGATCTTCTCCCCCAGCGCGACGGCCGCGATGAGCAGCGTCAGCAACGGATAGACGGCGCTCGACAACGGCACGGCGAGCGAGGCGCCCAGCGTACGCAACGCCAGGAAGAACAGACTGTCGCCGAAGCTCGTCGAGAGGATCCCCGTGCCGACCATGGCGACGATTGTCGCTCCGGAGGCGCTACCAATCTCGCCAGCCGCTCCGGTGAACGGGATTAGAAGGCAAACGAAGACCGTTGCGACAACGCAGCGAATAACGTTAAGCGCTAGAGGACTTACCCGGCGGAGCTGGGCGGCAAAGACGATGCCGGACATTGCCCAGAGAGCTGCAGCCAGCAGGGCCTTCGCTTCTCCGGGCAAGAGAACCCCCGTCTAGCGACCGCTGCTCCTCGGCGTCGTTGCGCTTTCCGCTTCCGTCTCTAAGGCGTCGCTTCGCTTGCCGGAAGAGCGGACTCTGCGGAGACAGCCCCTCGTCCAGCCCGCAGGCCGCGCAGCAGCAGAAGCGCGAAAGCGATTATCGAGACTCCGATCACGCCCAACGCCAGCCATTGGGCCATGCGCAGGCCAAGGTATATCTCCTTGTCGAGCCGCATGAAGCTAATGCCAAACCGCAGGACGGAGTAAGCGGCCGCGTAAGTGAAGAACAGGAAGCCGTCGCGCTTGAAAACGCGGAACTTCCAGAGCGCAAGAAGCAGCCCTAGGATGAGTAAATCGCCTAGGACCTCGTAAGCGGTGACGAACTGCATCGGCCGAAGAGCGAACGCGGGGCTGTTGATGTTCGTATACTCGACCGAGAACGGCAACGAGCTCGACTGCGCGATGATATCGCCGGCGACAACGCAGCCGATCCGGCCAATCGCCTGCCCCAGGATCATCCCGAAAGCGGCAGCATCCATCCCTCGAAGCAAGGGCAGCTTCTTCCACAGGCCGTAAGCCAGACAGACGACAACAGAGCCGATGAGCGCCCCGTACAGCGATATGCCGCCCTGATTTATACGAAAAACGTCCAGCGGCGCGTTCGCGAAATCGCTGCGATTCTCCAGCACGAAAAGGACGCGCGCGCCGATGATTCCCGCCGGCACGCCGATCAGCGCTATGGTGTAAGCGTCATCTTCCGTAAAGCCAGCCCGCCGCGCGAACCAGACGCCTACCCATACGCCCAGGCCAATGCCGAGCGCTATGAAGATGCCATGCCAGGTCAGGAGAAGACCACCCAAATGGCCGATCTCCGGGTTGATACCCATCTTGATGGTTAATAGCAGGTCACTCATTAGCAGCCCCTCTGCCATGCCAGATTACTTGACGCCGAAAGCCTTTTCGTACAACGACCTTACCTCAGCCGGGGAAAGCCCCTTACCAAGATAGATGTCGCCGACGCGAATTTCGAAATGCAGGTGCATCTCGGCATTCGGATCGGTGACGGACTCCGGCGTACCGGTGTTCCCAACATATGCTATCAGTTGGCCCTGGCTTACGGAAGCCCCCACGTCGATGCCATCGGCGATGCGGCTCAAATGAGCATACCGCGTCACGACGCCGTTGCCGTGATCGATCCACACCTGCCGGCCACGGTAGATGTCCAGGGCCTTCTCATCGGTCTGTCCGTCGACCGGCGTTTCATTCTGAAGCTGATCCAGCACGTCCTGGGTGAGCGGCGTGTAGTCCCAGTCCGCCCTCACTACCGTCCCCGCCTTCGCCGCCAGAACCGGCGTGCCAACGCCTATCGACGTGCAGTTGTCCGAATCGTAAAGATCCACGCCTTCATGTACGCCCTGGCGGTAGTCGCGGGGCGCGCCCGGCATGAGCTGGTCGCCGCTGGGAAGACAGGCCCCGGCAATCGGAAAAGCGAATCCGGTCAGGTCTGCCTCCCCAGCCGTCGGCGAGGCGGCAGGCGTCACGATCTTGAGAACCTGAGTGGGCGTCGGCTCGGTCGAGTTGTCCCCTCCGCAGGCCGCCAGCGCCAGACCAAACAGTGCGGCAACCGCTGCCAGTGCCATCGTCGCGCGCAAAAGGCTCCTCCTCGTGGCGGGTTGGTTGGACCGATTACAAGGATACCCGCCGTTCGACGGGTCTGGCAACCGAAGCGCGGGGTGACTTAGCGAGAGGCCACGCGAATGGCCGCCGCATGGGCCGCATCCTCCAGGCGGTCGTCCAGCGGCGCCAGCTCCGCCTCCGGCCCGTAGCGACGGCGCAGCGCGAGGCGCAAGAGGTGGTCCGCAAAGCGGGGGTTCTTCGGCAGAAGCGAGCCGTGCAAATAGGTGCCGAAGGCGTTCCGGTAAAGCGCGCCTTCCGTCTTGTCGCGGCCGTTATTGCCGAAGCCGAAGCGAACGGTGGCCAGTGGACTCGCGCTCGGGCCGAGGAATGTGCGGCCGCCGTGGTTCTCGAAGCCGACGAGCGTACCCCCGTCCCACTCGGCGACGACGTTTCCTATGCAGCGCGCAACATCCTCGCCGGGATGCTCAGTGTGAGCGTCGAAGATGCCCAGACCGGGCAGATCCTCGCCCACGGCGGGACGATAGTAGCGGGCGAAAAGCTGGTAGCCCCCACAAACCGCCAGCGCCACGACGCCGTCCTCTACCGCCTCCCGAATCGCTTCGCCCTTCACGTCCAGCAGATCGCCGACGACGCGCCGCTGCTCGCAATCCTGCCCGCCGCCCATGAGGACGAGGTCGCATCCCGCCGGGTCGAACGCGTCCCCTAGGTCCAGCTCGTCGACAATCAGGTCGATACCGCGCGCCTCGCAGCGACAGCGCAGACAGATGACGTTGCCCCGGTCGCCGTAAAGGTTCATGAGCTTCGGGTAGAGGTGCGTCATTCGCAGCGATTGCTTCACGACTGCTCCTCCCAGAACGGCGCCACGCCACCAAGCTTCGCAAGCGCCTCCCGTATCTCGAGCATCGCCGTGTACGTCGGCAGGACGTACAGCTTCTCGCCCGCGGGCGTGTTCTCAAACGACAGCGCCAGCGCCGCGCCGGCGTCCGAAATGGCTGGCACGTCAGCGGGAAAGCCGGCGTACTTGAGCCGCAGCGCCATGTCCTCCGCGCGGCGGCCCGACGCCACAACCGACGCCGTCCTGCCCGCCAGCAGCTCGAAATCGGCGTCCCAAATCCAGGAGACGTCACGTCCGTCCGCTATGTCGTCGTTGAGCAGCAAGAGCAGCCGCTTATCGCCCGGAATCGACGCCAGCGTTCGCAGCACCTGGTTCAGGCCGGCCGGATTCTTGCTGAGGAAGACCTGCACCTGCCTGCCGTCGATCTCGAACTGCTCCTGCCGCCCAAAAGCAGCGCTGACCGACTCGATCCCTTCGCGCACCGCCTCCGGCTCGATTCCCAGCACCAGCCCGCCGGCCAGGGCCGCTAGCGCGTTGTAGGCGTTATAGAGCCCGCTCAGCGCCAGCGATAGGTGGACTTCGCCCTGTGGCGTCGCCACGATCATGCGCGTGCCGTCGGCTTCCAGGCGGACCGTTTTCGCTGTCACGTCCGGCTCGCGACGCTTGCGGTCGCAGCCGGGACAGCGCCAGTGACCAACGTGCCCGTAGAAAAGGAGGTCGTACTCGTATTCGCGGCCGCAGTCAGGGCACCAGCGCGAGTCCGCGGCGTGCTCCGGCGCGTCGAGAGCCGGCGCCCCGTCGTCGATACCGTAGAAGACGACGCGACCGCGCACGCAAGCTTCCAGCGCCGCCACCGAGGGGTCATCGGCATTCAGCACGACAGTTGTGGACTCTGGCGTCGCCTGGAGAGACTCTCGCCAGCGGGCAGCTATCGAATCGACCTCACCGTAGCGGTCGAGCTGGTCACGAAAGAGATTCGTGAAGATGAGGACGCGCGGTTTCACCGCCGCCACCGCCTCGGGGAGCGTCGCCTCGTCCACCTCCAAGACGCCCAGGCGTCGCTCCGCCCCCGACAGCCCGCCGAGCACGCCTGCCTGCCAGAGCAGCGCCGTGGCGACGCCGCGCATCAGATTGGAGCCGCTGCGGTTGTGGAGCGGCGCCCAGCCCGCGTTCGTGGCGACGCTGCTCAGCATATGGGCGGTCGTCGTCTTGCCGTTCGTTCCCGTGACCATGACGGCGCCCCGGCCGAGCTGCGCCGCCAGCCGCTCGACGAGGCGGGGTTCGATCTTTTCGGCGATCACGCCTGGCAAGGCCGTGCCGCCGCCGCGCCCGAAAGCGCGACTGGCTACACCGGCCAGCTTACCCGCCGCAATCGCTCCCGCCAACCGAATCGATGCCATCGGCCCCCTCGCGGCCAAGATGCCCGCGCTGTGCGGGCTTGCTCTCAGTCTAACCCTTCGCCTCGTCGGGTCGAAAGCCCCGCAGCCGCAACGAGTTGGTCATGACGGACACGGAGCTGAAGGCCATGGCGGCCGCCGCCAGCATCGGATTGAGGAAGCCCCGCGAGCCGAAGAACGGTCCCAGCGCCGCCGGCACGCCGGTCTGCGAGAACAGCGGGTAGAGAACGCCCGCCGCAATCGGGATGAGCACGACGTTGTAGGCAAATGCCCAGAACAAGTTCTGCCGGATCGTTCCCATCGTCCGGCGGCTCAAGCTGATCGCCGTCGCCACGCCGTCGAGGTCGCCGCGGATGAGCGTGATGTCCGACGCCTCCATCGCGACGTCCGTGCCGGTGCCGATCGCGATGCCGACGTCGGCCTGCGCCAGCGCCGGCGCGTCGTTGATGCCGTCGCCGACCATCGCCACCGTCTTCCCCTCCGCCTGCAGCAGACGCACCTGCTCCACCTTGTCCTGCGGCAGCACCTCCGCCATCACCCGCTCGATGCCGACGTGGCGGGCCACCGCTTCCGCCGTCCGCCGATTATCGCCCGTGAGCAGGACGACTTCGATCCCCATCGCCTTCAGATTCGCCACTGCCTGGGCCGCGCCGGCCTTGACGGTATCGGCGACGGCGACGACCCCGGCGAGGCGGCCATCGACGGCCACGAACATCGGCGTCTTGCCCTCGCCCGAAAGGCGTTCGCCTTCAAGGGCGACTCCATCAGCTTGCACACCACTGTCATGCATCAGCTTCTCGTTGCCGGCCAGGACCGTCCGGCCCTCCACCCTCGCCTCGACGCCCATGCCGGGCAGCGCGACGAAATCGGCCGCCTCGGCTGGCTCCAGCCCTCGCTCGCGGCTGCCGTCGACCACCGCCTCGCCCAGCGGATGCTCGGAGCCGCGCTCGACGCTCGCCGCCAGACGCAACAGCTCGCGCTCGTCCCAGCCGTCTGCCGGAAGGACGTCCGTCAGAGAAGGGGCGCCGGTGGTGAGCGTGCCCGTCTTGTCGAAGACAACGGCGTCGATGCGATGCGCTGTTTCCAGCGATTCGCCGCCGCGGATGAGAATGCCGTTCTCCGCGCCCTTGCCGGTGCCGACCATGATGGCGGTCGGCGTGGCCAGGCCCAGCGCGCAGGGACAAGCGATAATCAGCACGGCGACGGCGTTCAGCATCGCGAAGGTGAACGCCGGCGTGGGCCCGAAGACGAGCCAGATCACGAAGGTGATCGCCGCAATCCCGATGACTGCCGGAACGAAGTAGCCGGCGACAACGTCGGCGAGGCGCTGTATCGGCGCCTTCGATAGCTGCGCCTCCTGCACAAGCCTGACAATCTGGGCGAGAACGCTGTCCTGCCCCACGCGCGTCGCTTGATAGCGGAAGCTCCCGTTGTGGTTGATCGTTGCGCCGATGACCTCGTCACCGGGTCCCTTTTCCACCGGAACGCTCTCGCCGGTGATCATCGACTCGTCGACCGTCGAGCGCCCTTCGAGCACGACGCCGTCGACCGGTATCTTCTCGCCCGGCCGCACGATCACAACGTCGCCGGCGACGACACGCTCCACCGGCAAGTCCATCTCGTCGCCGCCGCGCACTACGCGGGCGGTCTTGGGACGGAGGCCGATCAGGCGCTTGATGGCAACGGACGTGCGGCCTTTCGCTTTCGCTTCCAGATAGCGGCCGAAGAGGATGAGCGCGATGATGACGGCTGCGGTATCGAAATAGACCGCCGGCTCGACGCCCGCGGCCCGGAAGAGGCCCGGCCAGAACGTCGCGAAGACGCTATAGAGATAAGCGGCGCTCGTCCCCACGGCAACCAGCGTGTTCATGTCCGCGTCGAGGTGTCGCAGGCGGTTCCAGGCCCCGGCGTAGAATTGCGCGCCCGCCCACACCTGCACCGGCGTCGCCAGCGCAAAGGACGTCACCGTCATCGCGGCGCCCGGCAGGCCCGACACCAGCGGCAGGTGCTCGTACTGCGCCGCAATCATCAGAAAGACGCCGATTGCGCCGGCGAACAGAAACTTGCGCCACAGCGTCCGCTCCTCGCGGTCGCGCGCCTCCTGCTGCGCGTCAGCCATCGCTTCAGCGCGCGCATGGTAGCCGGCGTCTTCGACCGCCGCGTAGAGGGCGTCCAGCGAGCATGCCCCGGCGTCGAAGGCGACGGTCGCCTGCTCCATCGCCAGGTTGACGGCAGCGTCGGTGACGCCCGGCACCTTCTTCAGCGCGTTCTCGACGCGCATCACGCAGGAGGCGCAGTGCATCCCCTCGATTGCTATCGTCGTCTCGTCTTTCGCCTTCGTCGCCATCGAGTTCGCCTACTTGTTCGCCAGCTCGTACAGCTCCCGCAGCTCGCCGACGACCTGCTCCTCGCGGCCGTCGCGTATGCCGCTGACAACGCAGGTCCGCAGGTGCCCTTCGAGCATGATCTGCTCCAGCTTCTCGAGAGCGCGCCGCACCGCGAATGACTGCTTGAGAATGTCGACGCAGTAGGCGTCCTCTTCGATCATCCGCCGGACGCCGTTGAGGTGCCCCTCGATGTAGTTGAGCCGCTTGAGGCTTTCCGCGCGGGTCGTCTCCTGCATGCCCTGCCTCCTTAACTCGATACCCTACCCCCATGGGGTGGGTCTACATTGATTGTCGATCTGCTTGACCGATTTGTCAACAGGGCGGTCGCAAGGCCGGCAGCGAGAACGAAGCGGCGAAACGGAAGCGGCCGCCGACACCCAGCGGCATCGACGGCCAGGAAGCAACGTATAGTTTTGGGCTAGCGGCGCGCCTGAAGTGGGTTCCCGCAATCGCCGCAGAAGCGACTTGCCGGCGCGTTTGCGCAGCCGCACTTCTCGCAAACCTTCGCCGGCGTCTGCTGATTGACCGACGGAGTCTGCATCATCTCCGGCGGCGGCGCGCTCATCGACGAGGACTGCGATATCTGCTTCGGCTCGTCGTCCCCTTTCGAAGCCTTACGGAACTCGCGGAGTCCCTTTCCTATCGCTCCGCCCACTTCCGGCAGGCGACCGACGCCGAAGATTATCACTACGACCGCCAGTATAAGGATGAGCTCGAGCGGTCCCATCGGACCGATTCCGACGCCAACGGGCGGCATGTCAGGCCTCCTTCGCGCGTTTCCAGAAAGTGCGCATCAAAAGCGTAGCACTCTGAACATAAGCGGGTCAAGGAAGGAGAAGGCGACGGTTAGACGTGGAACAGGACGTGGAAGATGTCGCCGTCCTGGACCTCGTACGTCTTCCCCTCGCCGCGGAGCACGCCGCGTTTCCGCGCCTCCGCCAGCGACCCGAGCTCCAGCAGCTCATCCCAGCGCATGACCTCGGCCCGGATGAAGCCGCGCTCCAGGTCAGAGTGAATTCGCCCCGCCGCTTCGACGGCCGGCGTTCCGCGTGGAATCGACCAGGCGCGACATTCATCATCCCCTACCGTGAAGAAGGAGACCAGTCCCAGGAGGTCGAACGCCAATCGCGCGATTCGGCCGGCGGGCGGCTCCCGCAGGCCAAGGTCGGCGCGAAACTCAGCCGCCTCCTCTTCCGACAGGTCTGCCAGCTCCATCTCCAGCTTGCCGCACATCGCCGCCGCCAGTCCCTGCTTGCCGTACTCGGCCTCGATCTCGGGGATCCGCCCGGCGTCTTCCTCGCCGACGTTGAGGACTAGGAGGGTGGGCTTCGCGGACAGCAGGTTATAGTTCGCCAGCGACCGCAGCTCGTCCGGGCTCAGTCCCTGCGCGTGCAGCGGCTTCTCCTGCTCGAATCCGATCTTCACCTGTTGGAGGAGCGCCATGTCCTTCTCCCCGGCCTCTCGCTCGCCCGGGCGCGCCGACCGTACGACGGTGTCGAGGCGCTCCAGCCGCCTTTCGACGACGCTGAGGTCCGCGAACACCAGCTCGAGGTTGAGTGCATCGACGTCCCGCGCGGGGTTCACGGAGCCGTCGGGGTGCGGCACAGCGGCATTCTCGAAGGCGCGCACAACGTGGACCAGAGCGTCGCCACGGTCCAGCGCCGCCTGGGCCTGCGGTCCGGGCCCTTCGCGGCGGCCGGCCGACCGCCAGGTCAGGGAGCCGGGGATATCGGTGAACTGGATGTCCGCATGCACGACCTTCTTCGGCTTGAAGAGCTCCGCCAGCCTGTCCAGTCGCTCATCCGGCACCTTGACGGCGCCAACGTGTACCTCCGCCTCGCCGTAGCCGCCGACGGGGGCGCGGCCATGCGTCAGCGCGTCGAAGATGGTGGTTTTGCCCGAGCGGGCAAGTCCGACAACAGCCAGTTCCATGCGAAATCCGGGAAGTGAATTGGAGATCGCTCCGACCGCATTGTATCACGCGTTGTCGAAGCTTGGGGACGGTCAGGAGCGACGCCGGCTGCGAGGGCGCGCCTTCAGCAGTGGGACAACGCGGTCGAGGATGCGCTCCGCGACCTCCTGCTTGCTCAGCAGCGGCAGGCTTTCCACCTTGCCCGAGCGGTCGATGATCGTAGCTTCGTTTGTCTCGGTCCCGAAGCCGGATCCCTTCGCCGTGATGTCGTTGGCGACGACAATGTCCACGCCCTTCCGCGCCATCTTCTCCGACGCGTTCTTCACCAGGTCCTGGCTCTCGGCAGCGAAGGCCACCCGTACGAGATCGCCCTTCGCTTCCGCCAGGACGTCCGGCGTCGGAACGAGCGTCAACGTCATTCCGCCCTCGCCGCGCTTGATCTTCTGCGTTGCCGCCCGCTGGGGACGAAAGTCGGCGACGGCCGCCGCCATCACCAGCGCGTCGGCGCCCGCGCACGCCGCAACGACCGCGTCCCGCATCTCTGCCGCCGTCCGTACGGAGACCCTCTCGACGCCGTAAGGCGCCGCGAGCGCCGTCGGTCCGCTCACCAGCACAACCTTCGCGCCGCGGTCTCTCGCCGCCTCGGCCAGCGCATAGCCCATCTTTCCCGACGAGTGGTTCCCCAGGTAGCGCACAGGGTCGAGCGGCTCCTGCGTGCCGCCCGCGCTCACCACGACCTTCCGCCCGGCCAGGTCGCCGTTGCGCCCCAGCGCCTGTCGCAGCGCGCCGATCACCGTCTCCGGCTCAACCATCCGCCCGCGGCCGACCATTCCGCTCGCTACACGTCCCTCCGCCGGCCCGAACGATCGTCGTTCCGCGCTCGGCGAGAGTCTTCAGGTTGGCCTGCGTCGCCGCGTTCTCGTACATCAACGCGTCCATCGCCGGCGCAACGACTACCGGTGCCGCAGTGGCAAGGACCGTCAGGCATAACAGGTTGTCCGCCAGACCGTGCGCCAGGCGCGCCAGCGTAGCCGCACTCGCCGGCGCTATGACGACGGCATCGGCTCGCCGCCCGAGCTCGACGTGGGAAATCGCGAGATCGCCGCTCGTGTCGAAGACGTCGATGTAGACCGGGCGTCCGCTCAGCCCCTGCAACGCGACCGGCGTGATGAATCGACCGCCCGACTCCGTCAAGATCACGTCGATGAGGCAGCCTGCCTGCGTCAGCTTGCTCACCAGGTCCGCGCCCTTGTGAGCCGCCACGCTGCCGGTGATCCCGACGACGATTTGCTTACCTTCGAGAATCATGAGCGGGCCTGCCTGCTTGCCGACGCCGGCTGTCCGCGATTCGCCTCCTGGATCAGCCGCAGCCCCACCAGCGTCAGGTCTACGTTCACTTCCTGGATGACCGATGTCTCCTTCGCGATCATCGGCGCAAAGCCGCCCGTCGCGATCACCTTCGCCTTCGGGTCCAGCTCTTTCCGCATCCTGGCGATGATGCCTTCAATGAGGCCGACGTAGCCGAATATGATCCCCGCCTGCATCGCGCTCACCGTTGTCTTCCCGATCGCCGTCCGCGGCCGCTCCAGCTCGATTCGCGGCAGCTTCGCGGTGCGCTCGAACAACGCCTCCATCGAGATGCCGATTCCCGGGGCGATGACGCCGCCTACGTAGTCACCCTCTCGCGAGATGGCGTCGAAAACCGTCGCCGTGCCGAAGTCCACGATGATGAGCGGCGGCCCGTAGAGCTTGATCGCCGCCACGGCGTCGATAACGCGGTCCGCGCCAACGTCCCGCGGGCTATCGTACAGGATGCGGATTCCGGTCCGAACGCCCGGGTCAACGACCAGCGGCGCAACCTTGAAGTAGCGGCGGCAAAGCTCCTGGAACACCGGCGTTAGCGACGGCACGACGCTCCCCAGGATCGCCTCGTCGATGTCCTTTCGGCCTAGCCCCTCCGTCTCCAGGAGGCTGAGGAGAAGAATAGCATACTCGTCCACCAGGTTCTCGACGTCCGTAGCGATGCTCCAGCGAGCCCGCATCTGCTCGCCATCGAAAACGCCGATAGTGATGGCAGTGTTCCCTATGTCAAGGGCCAGCAGCATCCTCACCTGCCTTCGCTACGCTCATGCCCGCCGCGACAGCGCTGCTAATTATAGTGGACGGCAATTCAGGGTGGCAACTTGATAGGCTCTCACCAGCGACCGCCGGAGCCCGCTCGTCGCCGCGGCCGTCCACCGCCCATCGTCGTTACTCAACTGCCGCTCACCCTCGTTCGGCTCGGTTTTTCCGTTTTCGAAAGCCGCCAATTTTTCTTTGCCGAGTGATCATAAGAGCCTTGACCGTCCCCGTCGGCGGGACTATCCTCTGCCATGCAAGGGCCGATCTCCCGCCCGGCCCGTCCGCAGGCAACGGCCGTCAGGGCTCACTACCCCGAGCCAGGGTGGCAAGAGCCAATAACATCTGTCAGCCACTAGCAGCCTTATCGAAGGGTATCTAACGGCCTATCCCTTGCGTCGGCGTTGTCCTGTGCCCATCAGTAGGAAGCCGATGGCACCACAAAGAACCGAGGTCTAAACGGGATGCCGCCACGTTCCGCTGACGCGCTCTGGGAAGCCGCACTTGGCCAACTCCAGCTCCAGGTCACTCGCGCGAATTTCGACACCTGGCTGCGGGAAAGCCGCGGCCTCTCCTTCGAAGACGGCCGCTTCACCATCGTGGTTCCCTCCGACTTCGTCGCTGAATGGCTGGCCAACCGCCTTCAGGACGTCATCGCCAAGACGCTTGCCGGCATCGTGGGGCAGCCGGTCGCCGTTGCCTTCCAGGTCGACTGCGCCAGCGAAGAACAACCCCCCGTCGGCCCAGCGCTCGACCCCCTTCGGCCTTCCCAGTTCGTTCCGCCTCTGCCAAAGCTCCGCCTGAACCCGCTGCTCACCTTCGACACCTTCGTCGTCGCCGACTGCAACCGGCTGGCGCACGCCGCTGCCTTCGCCGCCGCCAACCGCGACGCCTCGCCCGAGCACAATCCCCTCTTTCTCTACAGCCAGAGCGGTCTCGGCAAGACCCACTTGATGCACGCCATAGCGCAGCGCCTCGTCGACCAGGGCTGCCGCGCGATTTACGCTACAGCCGAGCAGTACCTCTCCGAGTTCGTCTTCGCCACCCGCCAGAAGCGGAACGACGACTTCCGCGCCAGGTACCGCTCGCTCGACGCCCTGCTGCTCGACGACATCCAGTTCCTCGCTGGCAAGGAGCGCACCCAAGAGGAGTTCTTCCACACCTTCAACCACCTGCAGTCTAACGGCAAGCAGGTCGTCCTAGCCAGCGACGAGCCGCCGCAAAGCCTGACCCGCTTTTCGCCGCGCCTTCGCTCTCGCTTCCAGTCGGGCCTTACCGTCGACCTGACGATGTTCGCGACCGCCGCCCGCCTGGCCTTCCTGCGCAAGAAAGCGACCTCGCTTCATGGCGACATCGAGCCGGCTGCCCTCGAATTCCTTGCCGCCCAGGCCTACACCAACGTCCGCGAGCTCGAGGGCGCGCTCAACCGCGTCGTCGCCTACGCCCGTCTGACGGGCCGACCCCTCGACCTGTCCGTCGTTCGCGCGGCAATCACCTGCTCCCGGCCAGCGCCAGTTGACACCCTGCCCTCCTCCAATGCCGTAATCGACGCCGTCTGCGCGCACTACGACGTGTCGCCGCAATCCCTGCGCGGCAAAGGCAGAGACAAGCGCGTCACCACGGCCCGCCACGTCGCCATGTACCTGCTTCGCCGCGACGCCTGCCAGCCGCTCGCTCAGATCGGCCGCCTCTTCGGTGACCGCGACCATTCCACCGTCCTCTACGCCTGTCGCAAGATAGAGCGTGAAAACTCCGCTATTCCACAGACCAACGCCGACATCCTTGCCATCCGAAAGCGCCTCGATGCCGCCGAGGCGTAGCCACGTCTTATCCACACGGTCCCCGCTATGTCTAGTCTTGTGGAATGGGCTTATGTCTATTCCTGTTTTCCATCGACGGCCCCGGTTTCCCACCGCTGGCCTGCTCTTCAGCCGAATCGCATTCCACCCTCTTCACCGATCCAACGCTCTTACTACGAACTAACCTTCCCCGCCACCGGGTTGTCCTGAATTGTGAGGTGACGTTTGAACTCTCACGTGTGGAGGGTAGCAGTGGTTATAATGGGCCGAGGTATGAGCGATGATCGACCATGTGTACATTCACGTCCAGGCGGGGAAAGGTGGCGATGGCTCACTGAGCTTTCGGCGGGAGAAGTACGTGCCCAAGGGCGGCCCCGACGGTGGCGACGGTGGCAGGGGTGGGAATGTCATTGTAGCGGTTGACCCGTCCTCGGACACCCTGGCCCACTTTCGGCGCAAACGCTACTACCGCGCTGAGACGGGCGGCCACGGCAGCGGCAGCAAGAAGCACGGCGCGAACGGCGCTGACCTCGTCATCCTCGTGCCGGCCGGGACGGTGGTTCGGAAGGCGGACAATGGCGAAGGCAAGGTGATAGCTGACCTGACAGAGGAGGGGCAGCGGGTGGTCGTCGCTAAGGGAGGGCACGGCGGCCGCGGCAACGTCCACTTCGCGACATCGACCAATCGCGCCCCGCGGATCGCTGAGAAGGGCGAAGAGGGCGAGGAGTTCGACCTGGACTTGGACCTGAAGCTGGTCGCGGACGTTGGGATTACCGGCCTTCCGAACGCCGGCAAGTCGACGCTTCTGAGTCGCGTTTCCGCGGCACGGCCCAAGGTCGCGGGCTACCCGTTCACCACGCTTGAGGCGGTGCTAGGCGTCGTCGAGAGAGGCTACGCCGCCGCCGTCTTCGCCGATATCCCGGGCTTGATAAGCGGCGCGCACGAGGGAGCGGGGCTTGGGCTGGAGTTCCTGCGCCACATCGAGCGAACGCGACTTCTCGTGCACCTGCTCGACGGGGCGCGCGATAGCCCGCGACAGGACATGGCGGCCGTGAACGAGGAGATTCGCGCCTACAGCGAGCCGCTGGCGGAAAAGAGGCAGATCGTCGCCGTCAACAAGCTCGACCTGCCGGAGGTGCGCAGCCGGCGAGACGAGATAGCGAAAGAGCTGTCGTCCGCAGTGGTGGACCTATACTTCATTTCAGCGGCTACGGGCGAGGGCGTCGACGCGTTGCTGGAAGCGGTGATGCAGGCGTTGTCGGAGGAGAAAGTGAAGGCGCGGGAGGAGCCGGCCGCGCCGGTACCCGTTACTCACCTTCAGCCGCGGCGGCCCCGATTCGTTCTGACGAAGAAGGACGGCGCCTTCGAGGTGGAAGGTTCCCTCGCGACCCGGCTCGTCGAGCGGCTGACGGGCGATAGCCGTGAGACGAAAGCAGAGATACGCCGTCGCCTGACGCGAATGGGCGTCGCCGCGGCGCTGAAGCGGGCGGGCGCGCGGCCGGGAGACCGCATTCGCGTCGCCGGTCTGGAGATGGAGTGGGAAGGATGAGGCTAGGCGTCCTCGGCGGCACCTTCGACCCGCCGCACGTCGGTCATGTCAGGCTGGCAGAGGCCGCCGTCGATCACCTGCAGCTCGACAAGCTTGTCTTCGTGCCGGCGGGTGAGCCCTGGCGCAAGGCCGGACAGCCGATGAGCGCCGCTGAGCACCGCCTGGAGATGACGTGGCTGGCCGTCGATTCGCTGCCCCGCATGGACGTGTCTGAGCTCGACCTGAACCGGCCCGGGCCGTCCTACACCGTCGACACGCTTGGTGACCTGCTTGCGCTCTACGGGCCGGATACCGAGCTCTTCTTCGTGCTCGGCGAAGACGCGCTGCTGGACATGCCGAACTGGAAGGAGCCGCACCGCATCGTCGCGCTGGCCCGGCTGGCCGTGGCCCTCCGCTCGCCCGGCCGCGAGCTCGACGTGACGGAGCTGGAGGGGGCGATTCCCGGCGTCTCGCGACGGCTCATCGTCCTGCCCATGACGTTCGTCGACGTGAGCGCGACCGCGATCCGCGAGTGGGCGCGGAAAAGCGTCCCGCTGGAGGGTCTCGTCCCGCCCGCCGTCGAAGCCTACATCAAAGACCACGCGCTCTACCGCGGCCAGGCGTAGAGGCGATTCGCGAATCGCCCTCGCGGTCTTCCTACGAGACCAGCTTCCAGGCCATCGTCGAGGCCGTTGCCTGCATGCTACGGAGATTGATGATCAGCAACGCCATGGCCTCCAATTGCCTCGCGTGGCGCAGCGGGCCGCAGTCTATCGGCCGCATCCCTCCCGCTTCGACCAGCGCCGCGACCGTCGCTTTGGCGTTGGAGTCATTACCCGCGACGAAGATGTCGAGCGGCTGACCGCCGGCGCTGCCCGCTGTCACCGCCGCCGCGAATGCGGCGTTGAACGCCTTGACAATGCGCGCTGCCGGGCGAGCGGCAACAGCGATCTCCTCCGCTGCCGACGTTCCGGGCGGCGTCGCCGGCTCCAGCCCCTCCGAAGTTGTACGCAGCGGGTTCGTGATGTCGACGACTATCTTGCCCGCGAGCCGGTCGTCGTACTCCCCCACGACCCCCGCCGCGGCGCTGTACGGCACGGCGAGGACGACGACCTCATCTCGAATCGGGCCGTCGGGGACGCCAGCCCGAGCCGTCGCTCCCCGCGTCGCCGCTTTCGCGAGTTCCGCCGCCAGCGCCGTCGCCTTGCTTGGGTCTCGGCTCATGAAGGTGACCGAGTTCCCGCCGGCGAGCATCCGCGTGCCGATGGCCTTCGCCATGCTGCCGGTACCGATGATTGTGACGTTCATACCGCACCTCCTTGTGCGTTGGAAATCGAAGAGACGAGGGACGCCGCTTCGGAGTGTCCTACATCAAGAATAGCACGCCGGACGAGCCTTCCGAGGGTTGCTTAGGGGCTTATTGCTGAGCGCCGCCGAGTGGGCGCCAGGGCTGGCGCAGCAGCAGGCCCTCGCCGATGGACGTCAGCGACGAGCCGTCGGCGTCAGTGATGGAAATCGTCTGCTGCTCGCCGTTCCTCTGGGAGACGAGAAGATGAGACCGGTCAGGAGAAAAGAAGACATCTGTCTCGCTGGCGCTGCTCGTGGTCAAGTCACTCTTGACATCGCCGGTGACCGCATCCAGCGTGTAGAGGGTGCTGTCACCAGGAGATGAGTCCGCGAATCCCGAAAATGCGAGATAGTGTCCATCAGGACTCCAGATGGGGTCAGGCGAGATGAGACCGAAAAGGCGCCGATGAGCATCGAAACCGCTCAGCGTCTGTAGTTCGGTCCGTTTGCCTGAAGCGAGATCAAGCACTAGCAACGTTCCCTGGGCGTCGATGAACTCGACTTTAGTGAAATCCGGAGACCAGGTGACGCCCGTGAACGGCCTTTCGAAAAGCTGCTTCACTTCGCCGCTGGAGGGATCGATCTCCAGGTTGTCGAAGATGAGGCGGTCGGTGCTCGGGGCCCATTGGGCACCCTCGTCGCTGTTGAAGGTGCCCAGCTCAATGTTCTTGCCCGTCTCCGGGTTCAGCGCGTGCACTTCGCCCGTCTCTGTGCTGCCTCCACGGCAGTTGTCGAAATAGGCAAGCCAACCGCCATCCGGTGACCACGTGGCCATCGCCGCACAGGCGTTCTCGGACACTACCTGCAAGTCCTTGCCCGGCCACTTCAGGTCCAGCTCGCCGCCGGAAGCCGGAGGCTCTGCGGGCTCCGCGGGCGGTCCCCAGCAGAGAAACGCCTCATTGACGTTGGAAAACGAGCAGTTCAGACTGTCTTGTTCAAGAGTGGGAGTGGGACTCTTATTGCTGTCGTCCAGCGTCGTCGTTTCGCCGCTATCAACGTCCAGCAGCAGGAGGGCGCCTTGCGGCGTGCTATAGGTAATATACTTGCCGTCAGGTGACCAGGCCGCTCCACTCACGGTGGATAAGGGGGTTACGCCGTAGGCATCTGACAGTCCTGACACAAGCACGCGCTGAGTAGCGCCGTCGGCATTTACCAGCCATAGCGTCCCATCAGTCCTCACGTAGGCAAACTCATTGGCGAGGCCGGCGGCTTGTGAAGCTTGCGGCGCCGGCGTTGCGGTCGCCGCGGCGGCTGGCGCAGGCGCTGCGGTCGAAGCGGGGGTTGATGTTGATGGAGGAGTCAACGTCGGTGCCTGCAGCGACGAGGCCGAGCCGCAACCAGCAGCCACGACGGCGAGTAGCAGTACGAGGACGAGTCTCATGGAAGGTCTCCCTCCGATCTCTACTCGTCCAGCCTAGACTGCGAGCAAGCAGGAAGCTTGACGCTTCGCCGTCGCCTTCCCTATGAATTGCTGACGATCTATATGTCGAGGTTGCGGACCTGGGCGGCGTGAGCCTGGATGAACGCCTTCCGCGGCGCCACCTCTTCGCCCATCAGCGCCGTGAACAGCTCCTCCGCCTTCATCGCATCCTCTATCCCCACCTGGAGGATGGTGCGACGCTCCGGGTCCATCGTCGTCTCCCAGAGCTGGCCCGGGTTCATCTCGCCCAGGCCCTTATAGCGCTGCACGTTCACCTTGCCGTCGCGGGTGCGCTTGAGGTAGTCGTCCTTGTCCTTGTCGCTGTAGATCCATACGTGCTCCTTGCCGCGCGAGATGCGGTAGAGCGGCGGCTGGGCGATGTAGAGGTACCCGCCGCGAATGACTCCCGGCATCTGACGGTAGAAGAACGTGAGCAGCAGCGTGCGAATGTGCGCCCCGTCCACGTCGGCGTCGGTCATGATGATGACGCGGTGGTAGCGCAGCTTGGAAATATCGAGGTCATCGCCGGCGCCGGCGCCCAGCGCCCTGAAGATAGAGGCGATCTCGAGGTGGCCGAAGATCTTCTCCGGCCGCGCCTTCTCGACGTTCAGGATCTTGCCCCGCAGCGGCAGAATCGCCTGGAAGCGACGGTCGCGACCCTGCTTCGCCGAGCCGCCGGCGGAATCGCCCTCGACGAGATAGAGCTCGCAGAGCTGCGGGTCCCGCTCCGAGCAGTCGGCCAGCTTCCCGGGCAGGTTCGTGCCCTCCAGCAGCCCCTTGCGGATAACCAGGTCGCGCGCCTTGCGGGCGGCGTCGCGGGCGCGGGCGGCCGTGATGCACTTCTCGATGATCTTCCGGCCTTCCTGCGGGTGCTCCTCCAGGTACTGGCCGAGGCCGTCGGCAACCGCCGTCTCGACCTGGCTCTTCACCTCCGGGTTGCCCAGCCGCGTCTTCGTCTGCCCCTCGAACTGCGGCTCCGGCAGGCGCACGCTGACGACGGCCACCAGCCCCTCGCGCACGTCCTCGCCGGACAGGTTGGCGTCGTCTTCCTTCAGCAGCTTCTGCCTGCGCGCGTAGTCGTTGAGGACGCGTGTTAGCGCGCTGCGGAAGCCCGTCAGATGGCTGCCGCCGTCGATCGTGTTGATCGTGTTGGCGAAGCTGAACGTCGCCTCCGTGAACCCGTCGTTGTACTGGAGCGCGGCCTCCACAGATGTGCTGTCCGCTTCTCTTTCGACGTAGATCGGCCGCGGCTGAAGGACGATGCGCTCCCGGTTGAGGTGCCGCACGAAGCTCTGGATGCCGCCCTCGAAGTAGAACGTCAGGTCATGGCCGTCCCGCTCGTCGAGCAGCCGGATCCAGACGCCTTTCACCAGGTAGGCGCACTCGCGCAGCCGCTGGGCGAGGGTCGTGAAGTCGTAGTCCAGCTCGGCGAAGATCTTGCTATCGGGCACGAACGAGACCGTCGTCCCGTTCACGCTACCCTTCAGCATCCCCCTCCGCTGCCACGACGAGATATAGCGAGGCTCAGCGCTCTGCCGCACGTCCGTCGCCGGAATGCCCCGCTCGTACTCCTGGACATACGTCTTGCCGCCGCGACGCACTTCCGCCCACAGCTTCTCGGAGAGGGCGTTGACGACGGAGGCGCCGACGCCGTGGAGGCCGCCGGAGACTTTATAGACCTGCCCGCCGAACTTGCCGCCGGCGTGAAGGATCGTCATGACCGTCTCTAGCGCCGATTTGCCCGTCTTCTCGTGCACGTCGACGGGGATGCCGCGGCCGTCGTCCCAGACCGTCACGCGCCCGTCCTCGTGCAACACGACTTCTATGTGGCTGCAGAAGCCCGCCATGCCCTCGTCGATGGCGTTGTCGGCGATCTCGTAGATGAGGTGATGGAGGCCGCGCTGGTCCGTGCTGCCGATGTACATGCCGGGCCGGCGGCGCACCGCCTCCAGGCCGCCGAGGACCTGGATGTCGCGGGCCGTGTACTGTCCCTGGTCGCGTCGCTCCGAAGGCGGAGGCGTCTTTGCGCTCGCCTTGCCGTTCGTGCTGCTTGTCGTCATGTCTCTCGGGTTCTCGTTCCTGCTGTGGCGACGGCTTGAGGCCGGGAAGAAGTCGTTCTCGTCAGCAGCGCCGGTCCCTGGGCCGCCGTTACGATTCTCTTCAGCTTCCGAATTGTATCACAATCGATTCTAACGTTGAAGGGCCGACTTGCCACGTCGGGCGCGACTGCCCTATAATGGCGCCCTACTGCCCCCTCGAAAGGAGCTCGCGGATGCCGACGCCCTACGCCTACTTCCAGAAGCGGTTCGTGCCCCTCGCCGAGGCCAAGATCGGCGTAATGACGCACGCCTTCAACTACGGCACCGGCTGTTTCGAGGGCGTCCGCGGCAACTGGAACGAGCGCGACGAGCGCGTCTACCTATTCCGCCTGCGCGACCACTTCCTGCGTCTCGCCCGGAGCTGCCGCATCCTCAAGATCGATCTGCCCTATAGCCCGGACGACCTTTGCGACATCGCAACGAAGCTCGTCGGCATGTGCGGCTACACCGAGGACGTTCTACCTGCGCCCCATCGCCTACAAGAGCTCCGAGGTCGTCGGCGTGCGCCTGCACGACCTGGACGACGACCTCCTGATGTACGTGACGCCCTTCGGCCCCTATCTCGACCTCGACAAGGGCATCCGCTGCATGACCTCCTCCTGGCGCCGCGTCGACGAGATGTCGATTCCGGCGCGCGCGAAAGTAACGGGAATTTACGTCAACTCGGCGCTCGCCAAGACCGAGGCGCAGGAGAACGGCTTCGACGAAGCGATCATGCTCTCCAGCGACGGCCACGTCTCCGAGGGCAGCGGCGAGAACATCTTCATCGTCGAGGATGGCAGGCTGGTCACGCCGTCGCAATCCGACAACATCCTCGTGGGCATAACCCGCGACACCGTTATCCGCCTGGCGCGAGAGGAGCTGGGCATGGAGACCCTGGAACGCCCGATTGCCCGCGCCGAGCTCTACACCGCCGACGAATGCTTTATGACGGGCACAGCCGCTCACGTAACCGCCGTCGTTGACATCGACCGGCGCCCGCTGGGCAACGGCAAGACCGGCCCGGTGACGGCGCGCCTCCAGAAGCTGTACTTGGATGTCATCTGCAACAAGAATGCCAAATACGCCGAGTGGTGCACACCCGCGTAGCGTCGAAACGATGACGTTTCGCCCCCTGCGCAAAACCGGAATGGGCCTGGGCATCGCCGCCGCCGTCTGGGCTGTCGTGTTTGCGGCGCTGCTCGTCTTTCGCGGCCTGACGCAACCGGTCTCCGTGTCCACCGCCCTCTGCTATCTTTTCGCCGGCGTCTTCCTGGCTCTCTGCGCCCTCTTCGCCTTCTGGACCTACGGCTGCGCCAGTCTGCGCTACGAGCTAGACCGAAACGGCCTGGTCATCCACGCCGGCGCCGTCCGCCAGGTTGTCCCCCTCGACGCCGTCAAGAAGGTGACGCCCGGCGAGCTCGTCCCCCTGCCCGGTATCGCCGGCATCGGCTGGCCCGGCTACCACGTCGGCCGCGCGAAGGTGCGGGACATCGGCGAGACGCTCTTCTACTCGACGCACCAGCGTCCCGGCGAGCTTGTCTACGTCATCACCGCCTCGCACGCCTACGCGATCTCGCCGCCGGACATTCGCAGCTTCATGAGCGATCTCGAAGCGGCGCGCACTCAGGGCGTCGAGGTCGCCTTCCGCCAGGCGCCGCGTCGAATGCCGCTTGCCGACCAGCCGTTCTGGCTCGATCCCTACGCGCAGGGGCTGGCCTTGCTGGCGATTCTGCTCTGCGCCGCGACCGCCGGCGTCATCTTCGCCAACTATGGCAGCCTCCCCAACAGCCTGGCCGTCTCCTTCCCGCCGCTGGACGTTCGAGCGCGTCGCCTCCAAGCACGTGCTGCTATCGCTTCCCGCAACGGCGTTCGGCGTGCTGCTCGTGAGCCTCGTCGCCGCCTTTGCCGCGCGCGCCTGGGAGAAGCTGGCCTCGTACACCCTGCTGACAGCGCTGGTTGCCGTGCAGGTCGTCTTCCTCTGGGGCGCCGCCGTCGCCGTCAGCTAGCCCACGACGCACCATAGTAACCATTCTGGCGGCCAGCCAAAGGGTCCACTGGTGTTCCGATGGATTTCATAGCACTAGACGTAGAGACTGCCAACGCAGACATCGCAAGCGTGTGTCAGATTGGAGTTGTTGCCTTTGATCAAGGGAGAGTGAAAGACTCTTGGCAGACTCTCGTGAACCCGGAGGACGACTTTGACATCTTCAACATTTCCATCCACGGAATCGACCAGAGCGTTGTCAGCAGAGCGCCAACATTCCCCCAGATCTATGAGAGCGTCAAGAAGTGGATAACAGACTCCGTTGTAGCTAGCCATACGCCGTTCGACAGGGTCGCGATCGAACGAGTCGTTGAAAAGTACAGCCTGGAGCAGGTGGATTGCAATTGGCTGGATACAGCGAGAGTCGCTCGTCGTGCCTGGCCGCAGTTCTCACAGCGGGGCTACGGGCTTGCGAACCTCGCTGGGTACCTGGGCATCTCTTTTGTTCCACACAACGCCGAAGAAGACGCGAGAGCGGCGGGAGAACTGCTAGTCCGTGCGATCGAAGAGACTGGGACGCCTGTCCATGAGTGGCGCGAACGGGTCAAGAGACCGATCAACCCGCCGGGCGCAGCCAGATCTGCGATGGCCATGGACGGGAATCCGGAAGGCAACTTGTACGGTGAGAATGTGGTTTTTACTGGATCGTTGACCATTCCAAGGAGACTGGCGGCTCAAATGGCAGCCGACGCCGGGTGCAAAGTTGAGGATTCGGTCTGTGAGAACACGACATTGCTCGTGGTCGGCGATCAGGACATCCGGCGTCTCGCAGGCTACGAAAAGAGCTCGAAACGTCGAAAGGCCGAGAGGTTGATCGCCCAGGGCGCGGCCATTCGCATCTTGGGAGAGAGCGATTTCCAACGTCTGGTGGGACCCAGCGATTCGCTGTGAACGGCTGCTACCCCGGAATGATCAGCGCAATCACATAGCCCAGCGCAAAGCAGACCGGGAATGTAATTACCCATGCCGCCAGTATCTCCTGCGCAATCCCCCACCGCACCGCCGAGAACCGACGCGTCGCGCCGACGCCCATGATCGCCGAGCCGATGGTATGCGTCGTGCTCAAAGGAATGCCGAAGCGCGCGCTAACCGTAATCGTCACCGCCGCCGCCGTCTCCGCCGCGAAGCCGTGCACCGGCTGCAAGTGCGTCAGCCGCATCCCCAGCGTCTTGATGATCCTGTAGCCGCCCAGGCCCGTGCTGACGCCCATCGTCGTCGCCGCCAGGAAGATCACCCAGATCGGCACGGTGAACGCCTGATGGTAGTGGATGGCCAGCGCCATCGACATCACGCCCATCGCCTTCTGCCCGTCCGCCGTCCCGTGACTCCACGCCATGAACGCCGCCGAGCCTAACTGCAACGTGCCGAAGGTCCTGTGGACGAAGTTCGGACTCGCCTTTCTCAGAACCCACGTCAGAATCCACATCAGCACCACGCCGCCGAGCGCGCCGAAGATGACGGCGATGCCCAGGCCCGCGAACACCTTCTCCCAACCTGTGTACTCGAGAACGCCGAAACCGCTCGTCGCCACGCCGGCGCCTGCCAGACCGGCCAGGATCTCGTGCGTCTTGCTCGTCGGCAGGCCGAAGTACCAGGCGAACGTGCTCCAGACCACAACCGCGAGGCAGGCCGAGAGTATCGTCTCCAGGTTTATCTGGTTTAGGTCGACGATGCCCTTGCCGATCGTCGCCGCGACCGCAGTTCCCGACAGCGCGCCGACGAGATTGAAGAACGCCGCCATCGCCACTGCCGGGATCGGCGGCAGCACCCGCGTCGACACCACGGTCGCGACAGCATTCGGCGCGTCCGTCCAGCCGTTCACCGCCTCGAAGCCCAGTATGGCGATGAAAGTGATGACCAGGAAGGGAAAGCTGTTAATCATGCCTTACAGGCGTCCGCGCAGAAAAAACGAGCCCCGCGGGGCCCGTGTGACGGCTTCGACGATATGCTCACTCTAAGCATGCCTCAGGACAATGCCTTCCAGTACGTTAGCCACGTCCTCCGCGCCGTCTGTCGCCTCCTCCAACTGCTCGTAAACCTCGCGCCACTTGATGATCTCCGCAGCGCTCGCCTCGTCGTCGAAAAGCTCCGCGATGGCCTTGCGGTAGAGATCGTCGGCCACGTTCTCCAGCCGGTTGACCTCGACGCAGTAGGGGAGGATGTCGCGCAGTCTCTTGTGGTCCCGTAGATGCGAGATCGCCTGCTCCAGCTTGACAGTCATTAGCCGCACGACATCGGCCATCTCGCGGCTGCGCTCCGTTGGCTGCGCGATCTTATAGATGCGCATCGCCGTAGCCGCGCCCTCGACGTAGTCCATCACGTCGTCCATGCGCTGCGCCAGCAGAGCGATGTCCTCTCTCTCGATCGGCGTGACGAACGTCTTGTGGAGGAGGTTGATGATGTCGTGCGTGATCGTGTCGCCGTTGTGTTCGAGCTCCGTGATGTGGTCGCTCTTCATGTCGAGGTTCTCGTAGTGATTCACGAGATCACAGAGGCATTCCGCCGCGTCGCTAACATTGCGGGCGCCGTCATGAAGGAGAACGTAGAAGCGTTCGTTCTTCGGAAGGAAGGGGATTCTCGGCATTCTCGACCGAAAAGTAGCACAGGGACGGGCAGCGGTCAACGAACGAAAGAAGTTCCTCTCTTGCCTGCCCGAATCGAAGAATCCTGGCGTCGCCCCGAAGACGCGCCTATCACTCTTCGCGGACAGTGGAACAAGAGGCTATTGCCGGCGCCTCCGCCGTCATAGGACAGCGGGCCCTGTCTCGCCCGTCCGCACGCGCATCGCCGCGTCGACCGTCGTAACAAATATCTTGCCGTCGCCCACCTCGCCTGTCCTGGCATTGTCGGCGATAGCCTTCATCACGATCCGGGCCACTTCGTCCTTCACCACAACCTCGATCTTCACCTTGGGCAGCAGGTCGACCGTAAACGTATTCCCGCGCCACGTCTGAGTGACGCCGCGTTGCACGCCATGGCCCTTCACCTCGGTGAGCGTGATCCCGCTGTGCCCGGCCTCCTCCAGCGCCTTCTGGACCAGCGACACCCTCTCCGGTCTGACAATCGCTTCGATCTTCTTCATCATATCTTGCTCCAATCGAACTTCAGCGACGATCCGTTCAGCCCGCTCAGCCGCCGCCGCCCGATTCGGGCACAGGAGCTGGCGCGGGTGGCAAGGACGGGATCGCCCTGCGCACGAGCTCTTCCGGGATGGAGCCGTGCAACTCTCGCTCCATCACGAAGCCCGCGTAACCGGGCACCCCGAACTCCGGCACGTCGAGGCCGATCACCTCGGCCTCCGGAGAGACGCGCATCGATGTTACCAGCTTGTAAGCGCCGAACACGACGGTTGTGAGCCCGAACGCCCAGGCGAAACAGGCGACGGCGCCAATCACCTGCGCCCCGAACTGTCCGGCGTCGCCATAGAAGAGGCCGGTAACGTTGCCGGCGACTCCGTTCCAGCCGGCGCCGTACGTGCCGTCGGCGAACAGGCCGAGCGCCAGCACTCCCCACATCCCGCAAACGCCGTGAACGGAGATCGCGCCACAGGGGTCGTCGACGTGAGCGATGTTGTCCCAGAACCAGACGCTCGCGCATACGAGCAGTCCGGCGATGGACCCGATGAGGGCCGCAGCCCAAGGGGCGACAAAGGCGCACGGCGCCGTGATCGCCACCAGCCCGGCGAGCATGCCGTTGCAGGACATCGAGATGTCGGGCTTTCCGTAGAGCCAGCCGGTCCAGGCCATGGCCGCAGCCGCGCCGAACACCGACGCCGTCGCAGTGTTTTCTATGATCACTGCGATACGCAGGTCCGAGCCTCCCAGAGTCGACCCCGGGTTGAAACCCATCCAGCCGAACAGCAGGATGAACGTCCCGGTCACCACGAAGGCGATGTTGTGGCCCGGTATAGCGTTCGGCTTGCCGTCCGCCCCGAACTTGCCGATGCGTGGACCGAGGAGTACCGCTAGGGCGAGGGCGCTCCAACCGCCGACGCTATGGACCACCCCGGATCCCGCGAAGTCGACCATGCCGTGGCCCAGGTTGAACGTGTGGCCGATCTGCGAGAGCCAGCCGCCCCCCCAGACCCAGTTGCCGAAAATCGGGTAGAGAATACCGCCCATCAGCAACTCGGCGAAGATAAACGTCTTGAAGTTGATCCGCTCGGCTATCGCGCCGACGATGATATAGCCGGCCGTCTCCATGAACACGACTTCGAAGAAGAACAGCGCCAGCGCACTGGCGTCGTAGCTCTGGCCGGACTGCAAGAAGAAGCCGTGCAAACCGATCAGGCCCCAGTGGCTCCCGTGCACCGTGAGAAGCTTGCCCAGAACCATCGCCCCGCCAAGGTTCCCTGGAGCCGATGTCGTCGAGCCGACGCCCCCGAACTGAAACGCGAAGCCTATGGCGTAATAGGCGACCCAAGCAATGACGAAGGCGGCGAAGTTCAGCATCATCATATGCCCGGCGTTTTTAGCGCGCGTCAGGCCAGTCGTCAGCAGGGCAAATCCCGCCTGCATGAACAGCACGAACGCGCCGAGAATCAGAGTCCAGGTGAAATCGATGGCAATCTTGTCGTGGCCAACCTGCGTGGCCAGAGCGCCCACCTGGGCCTGCGCGCAAGCCTGCGCCTCAGCCTCAGTCGTCGCGCCCTGACACTGCTCGGAGAATGCGCTGCCGCCGTTTCCCGAAAAGGTCATGGCGTTCACCGCGCCGCCGGTCTGCGTGCCGGACGCGTCGCCCTTTGAGAACTGCGAGACCGCCACCAGCGCGATCAGCGTGATCGTGGACAGTGCTATTAGCTTCTGTAACCCGCTCCACTTCGCCATATCGCCATCCCTCCTTGCTCGGTTCCGACCGTCGTGAATTGCGTGCAGGACGCTTCTGATAGGTTGAAGTTATCAAGGCGGGATTACGGAATGGTATAGGGCCAGCTACAGGGCGGTTAAGATCATGTGACGGCGGTGTTGCATCGCCGCGGCCATCGCGTTTGCGTCACCGGCCGGTCGGGGGGCGCAATCCGTTCGTCTTGGCAGGGCCTCGACGCTGTGCTAACCTCTCCTCACGAGCGAAGAAAGGGAGGCACGCGGCGCGATGAGCATCCGCAGTCGATTGCAGCGCTTCCTGGGCGGCATCGGCATCCTGCCCGAGCAGATCATCCCCAACGAGCCCGTAAGCCTGAGGCCGATAGGCATCGTACGTAACGGCGTCCGGGAGCCGGGTCGGCGGGACTGGGCAAACGTCTCCTCCGACATCATTCTCCGCAAAGAGCTCGCCGACGCGCTGGAGGGCATCGAAGCCTACACGCACGTCGTCGTTCTCTTCCACCTTCACCGCGTTTCCGACGAGGAGCGCGGCCGGACGCAGTGCTACCCTCGCGGCGACGACCGCTATCCGCTACAGGGCGTTCTGGCAACGCGCACTCAGCATCGCCCCAACCCGGTCGGCGCAACGGTCGTTCGCCTCGTCAAGCGGCGCCGCAACGTTTTGCGCGTACGCGGGCTCGACGCCGTCAACGGCACACCCGTCCTCGACGTGAAGCCCCACATTCCCCAGTACGACGCTCCCCCTGACGCCCACGTTCCCGACTGGATAACCCGCCCCCTACCTCCTCGCTAGCAGTATCTGCCCGACCCAAACTGGACGCCGGGGGCACTCACAGCGCTCCGCCCGTGCTATGATGTATCCCATCATCGCAATGGGAAGGAGAAACCCTATGCCGCTCTATGTTTCGCTTACCAGATTGACAGAGCAGGGACGCAAGACTGTCAAGGGCCGCCCCGAGCGCGTTCGAGAGGTCAACAAAGAGATCGTGTCATTGGGGGGCAAGATCGTCGCCCAGTACGCCACCCTCGGCCAGTACGACTTCGTCACTATCATCGAAGCCGATAGCAACGAGGCCGTCATGAGCATTTCTGTCGAGCTGGGCGCCCGCGGCACCGTCGTCGTGGAGACGCTGCCGGCCGTCGAGGTCGACCGGTTCATCTCGCGCGCCTGGGCGCCGCCGAGCACCAACCGCTAAGGTCAGGCGAAAAGGGGCCGCTCTCCCAGGCTGAGACAGAGCGCGATCAGCGTCCGCACGCCCGTTCCCGTCGCTCCCTTGACGAAGATGCCCTTCACTTCGTCGCGCCGGTCCACGCTGGCTATATCCAGGTGTGCCCAGGGCGTCTCGCCGACAAACTCCTTGAGGAAGAATCCGCCGGCAATCGAACCCGCGCCGCCGCCGCTGATGTTCTTGATATCGGCAACGTCGCTGTCCAGCTTCTCGCGGTATTCCTCGAAGAGCGGAAGCTGCCAGACCCGCTCGCCGGCCGCGTTCGCCGCCTCATTGATTCTGGCGAAGAGCCCCTCGTTGTTCGTCATGGTGCCGAACGCTACGTTCCCAAGCGTTACCGACATGGCGCCCGTAAGCGTCGCGATGTCGATGATCGGCGACAGACCGAGCCGCCCGGCGTAGCAGAGCGCATCCGCCAGGATCAGGCGGCCTTCCGCGTCCGTATTCTGGACCTCTATCGTCGTCCCGTTCATGGCCCGCACCACGTCGCCGGGCCGCTGAGCGCTCCCACTCGGCATGTTCTCCGTTGCCGGCACGATAGCAGTCACGTTCACCTTCGCCTTCATCTCCGCCAGCGCCTTGACCGCCGCCAGCGCCTCCGCGCCGCCCTCCATGTCACCCTTCATCTCGAACATGCCCTGCGACGGCTTTATGGAAATCCCGCCGCTGTCGAACGTTATGCCCTTTCCGACAAGCCCTATCATCGGCGCGCTCGCCTCCGTCCCTTGATAGCGCAGCACGATTAGCTTCGGTGGCTCGCGGCTGCCCTGCGCCACGCCCAGGAACGCGCCCATGCCCATCTCTTCGATCTCCGGCCGCTCGAACACCTCACACTCGAGGCCCAGCTCCTCCGCCACCTGCTGAGCGCGGGTCGCCAGGTCCGAAGGCGTCAGGAAGTTGGCCGGCTCGTTCGCGAGGTCGCGCGCCCAGTTTGTCGCTTCGGCTTCGATTCGGCCGCGTTCAGCCCCCGCCCGCGCCGCTTCTTCCCGCGCCTCGTCTGTCGTCAGGAGCACGAGCTCCTCCAGCTCTCGTTCCTCTTCCGGTCGCTTCTTGTGGAGGGTGAAGGCATAGAGGCCCAGCACGGCCCCTTCGGCGATCGCCTGCGCGGTCATCTCCTCACTCGCGCCCAGTTGGTCAAGCGTTATCGCGACCGACCCCGCGCCCGCCTGTCGAAGGCGCCGTGCCCCGGCGGCAACGGCGTCGCGCAGGACGCGGCCGTCGAAGGCGTCGCGTTTGCCCAGCCCGATGATCAGGACTCGCGGCGATGGCAGGCGTCCGAGCGTGTGGACGAGCGTCATCTCGTTTTTCTTCCCCTTGATTTCGCCGTCGCGCATCAGCTTCGAAATCGTTCCTTCGAGCGCCCCGTCAATCTCCGCCAGGCTACCCCCAGCGACGCCCTCGCCCTCGAAAGCGGCGGCCATCAAGCCCCCCGCGGATGATTTGTGTAGGTGGCCCGTCTGAATGCTGATTCGCATAGAAGCTCCTTTCAACGCCGATAAGGCAAGACGGCAACGGCCGTCGAAGAATCAGAGAAAACCTTGTTTCGACCAAGCGGTGTGCTACAATCCAATGGTAAAGTCAGGGACGAAGATCCGCAATTGCCAGGGGACCGAGGCAACACTTCGCGATGACACCCGCCACCAAGGTCAAAGTGAAGAAGACTCTCCGCGAGGTGCGCCTCTTTTTCTTCGAGGCGGCGTTTCTCGTCGGCCTCATGCTTATCTACTGGATCATTCGCGGCGCTCTTCCCGAACGCACCGCCGACGCCTTCGGTCGCGCCTACCAGATCATCCATTTCGAGCAGCGATTCGGCTTCTTCTGGGAGTCCGGCTGGCAAGAGCACATCATCGGCGACCGCGCCATCGTCGACATCGTCAACGGCATTTATCTCTACGGTCACCTGCCGCTCCTCATTGGCTGCGGCGTCTGGATATACGTGCAGAGCCGCGAGCGGTACCACGTATATCGAAACGCCCTGCTCATCTCCGCCGTCATCGGCCTGTTCATTTACGGCTTCTTCCCCGTCGCGCCGCCGCGACTGCTGCCTAACCTCGGTTTCGTCGATACTATAGCTATGTTCAATAACAAGTCGAACACGATGCAGCCCGGGTTCATCGTCAATCACTATGCGGCCGTGCCCAGCCTGCACTTCGGCTGGGCGCTCTTGGTCGGAATCGCCCTCATCGACATCGCGCGGAACTGGTGGGTGAGAGCGTTCGCCGTCCTCTTCCCTGCGTTCATGTTCTTCGCCATCGTGCTCACCGGCAATCATTTCATATTCGATGCGATAGTCGGGGCCCTTGTCGTGCTGCTGGCCATCGCCGTCGCCTTCGCCCTGGAAGGCCTGCGCGGGGGAATCCGGCAGCCCGTTTCTTGAAATCTGTCGCGCTATGTGCTTAAATTAATTATCGGATCACGTATCCGTCGGAAGGATGCAGGCGGCGTGGAAACTCCATTGTCAGCCTTGAGGAATCTGGCAAGATCGCTGACAGGAAGTCCCTGGTTCCGGAACATCCTGAAGATAATCCGAGCGTTGATAGCGTTCCTTGCACCGCGGCGCCTCGCCGAAGCGCTGGCGCCGCGTCCCATCGTTCGCCACGTTGTTGAGCTGACGCTCGTCTCGTTGGCCTTCCTCTTCTACTTCCTCGTCCGCGGCAGCGTCGTCGACAGGACTCCGACAGCCCTCGCCCACGGATTCCGCATCATGAACATAGAGCGCCGGTTCGGGTTCAGCTGGGAGCTCCAGATGCAGGCGCTCATCCTGGGCAAGAGCTTCCTCATCCGCCTCTTTAACGGGATCTACTTCTGGGCGGACTTCCCGCTTATCGTCACGGTTGGCCTCTGGCTCTACTTCCGACACCGCCGTCAGTACACTTTCACTCGCGACGCCATGTTGATCTCGGGCGGCATCGCGCTCATCATCTACCATCTGTTTCCGGTGGCGCCGCCGCGCTTCTTCAGCGACTTCGGCTTCGTCGACACGATGGCGATCTACAGCCGCCTGAGCTATCAGGCCCAGTCGATGCAGGTGTTCGTGAACCCCTACGCCTCCGTGCCAAGCCTGCACGTCGGCTGGCCCGTGATCCTGGCTATCGGTGTCATCAGCGCAACGCGTTGGAAGCCGTTGTGGCTGCTGGCCGCCCTCCTTCCGGTAGCGCAGTTCTTCGCCGTCGTCTTCACGGCCAACCATTTCATCTTCGACGCCCCGGTCGGCATCGGTGTGGCGCTTCTCGGCATCGCGGCGGCGCTCTTCCTGCAAAAGTGGGGCTACGCGGCTCTTGGCAGGCTGCTCGGGATCGCTCCCACAGAAACGACGACGTCCCAGACTGGGGCGCCGCCGGCCTAGAAGATCGTTCCGTTCGACCCTATACTGCAGGCTCCTGATTCGGGCGTTTTTCTGTATCTGACGGCCCCCGCTTCGTCTCTCGCGCAATCATCCTCAGCAGCCGCTCATACGGCTTCGACGTGTCGATCACGAAGTGCCTCTCGGGGATCTCCTCCCGGGCGGCAGCCATGCGTTCGTATATTGCGATGTCGGCCGCCGAAGCGATTCCGCCCGCCGCTCGCTCGACCAGCCGCGACCGGACCACCTGCGCCGGAGCCGTTACCTCCACCACCAGCACCCGGGCGCCGCATCTCTCCGCGACGTCGTAGAGCGGGAGCCGGTGCGCCTCCGCCAGATTCGTCGCGTCAAGGATGACGGGAATGCCTTCGCTCAGCAGCCGCTCGGCGACGGCGTGGATTGCGCGGAATAGCCGCCGGCTCTCTTGCCACGAATACGACGGCCTTTCGACCAGCAACCGCCGGAGTGCGTCGCTTTCCAGCACTACCGCGCCCGTGCGACGCTGCAATTCCCGCGCGACCGCTGTCTTTCCGGTTCCGGGCAGTCCGCTGATGACGATAAGCGCGGGATTGGGCCGCGCGGTTGGAAGCGGCCCCAGCGATTGGAGGAAACGCTGAGAAACGTGGCGGTCCGGCATTCGCGGTCAGGGCTCGACGTAGTAGGCCAGCCCAAGCAGCCCGGGCCCGATGTGCGCTCCCATCACCAAGGTGAACTCACTCACCCCCACGCAGGCCGGCTCCAGACGCTCTTCCGCCTCCTCCGCCAACGCTTCCGCCTCCTCAAGCACGTTCGTGTGCTGCACGCAGAGATGAACCCGCTTTCCAGACAGGCCGCGCTGCTCGAAGATCGGTATGAGCTGCGCCACCGCCCTCTTTCGCGTCCGCGTTCGCATCAGCAGGTGGATATCCTGCTGCCGGAGCTCGATGATCGGCTTCACGCTCAGCAGCGCCGAAGCCCACGCCTGCACCCGCGGCACGCGCCCGCCTCGCGCCAGGTACTCCAACGTGTCGATGACGGCGACGATGCCCACGCGCGGCATCGCTGCTTCCGCCGCCGCTTTGACGTCGGCAAGGCCTGCTCCCGCTGCCGCGGCCCTGGCGGCCTCAAGCACGACGAAGCCCTCGGCCATGGCGGCGCTTCGCGAGTCAAGGACTTCCACCTCCGCGTTTGGACGCTCCTGCTGGAGGAGCTCGGCGGCTTGCACTGCCGAGTCGTAGGTTCCGCTGAATTGCGTGGACACGGTGATGCAGAGGATCGAACCGGCTTTCGCCGCCGCCCTTCGCAGCGCTTCCAGGTGAGTCCCCGGCGATGCGCCGGTCGTTGTTGGCGGATGGCGTGCCGCCTTCAACGCCCGGTAGAAATTCCCGTTCGACTCAAGCCCGTCCGCGTAGGAACGGTCTTCGAAGACAAGGTTAAGGGGAACGATCTCGATGTCATGCTCGGCGCGCACTGAAGCCGGCAGCGACGCAGCGCTATCGGTCACTACTGCTACCCGCGCCATTCCGTACGGTATTCCCTTCCTCGCACGCCCTTCTTGGCGGCGATGCCTCGTGGCTCCCTGAAGGGACGTTTCTGCGTTGCGAACAGCCAGATCGCTATGCTAGAATTATACACTAGATAGAGAAGCCAAGACGGAAGAGGACCCGCGAAGGGAAGATGCTGAGCAAAGAGAAGAAGCAGGACATCGTAGAGGAATACGCCACTCACCAAACCGATACCGGTTCTCCAGAAGTGCAGGTAGCCCTCCTGACTGCGCGAATCAATGAGCTCAGCGCCCATCTGAGGACGCACAAACACGATTTCCACTCTCAGCGCGGCCTCCTGATGATGGTGGGACAGAGGCGGAGACAGCTCGCGTACCTCAACAAGAAGGACGTGCAGCGCTATCGGACCGTCCTCGCGAGGTTGGGCCTCCGCAAGTAAGCGGCGGCCTTTCTGTTAACGGAAGAGAGCACGCATCCTCAGGTCGATTAGCTCCTCTAACTACGCTCTGAAGGATTCGAAGAGAGGTTCCGGGGCCGGGTTGAATCCCGCGCGATGAGTCAGCGAAGTATCTCACCTGCTCGCTTGGACGCCAATTAGCCTCGAATAGGGGCGCGCGAAAAGCCGCCCAATCAGTATGGGTTTAGGGAGGTTCACGTGAATCCACGAGTCTACGAACGCACGGTCAACGGACGCAAGTTGACCATCGAGACCGGCAAGCTGGCTTTTCAGGCCGACGGCTCAGTCTGGGTGCGCTACGGCGATACCGTCGTCCTAGTCACCGCCTGCGCCACGCCAGAGCCGCGTGAGGGGATCGATTTCTTCCCGCTCACTATCGACTACGAAGAGCGCCTTTACGCCGCTGGGAAGATACCCGGCAGCTTCTTCCGCCGCGAAGGGCGCCCCACGACGGAGGCTGTCCTCGCCGCCCGCCTGACCGACAGGCCGCTGCGACCGCTCTTCCCCAAAGGCTTCCGCAACGACGTCCAGATTGTCGTTACGGTCCTTTCCGCCGACCAGGAGAACTCCCCTGACGTTCCTCGGCACCATCGGCGCCTCGGCCGCGCTCAGCCTTTCCACCATCCCCTTCGCCGGGCCCGTCAGCTCCGTGCGAGTCGGCTACGTCGAGGGTGAATACGTCATCCTGCCGACCTTCTCCCAGTTGAAGGACAGCGAGATCGACCTCATCGTCTCCAGCACGGCGGAAGCGGTGATGATGGTCGAAGCCGGCGCAACCGGCGTCTCGGAGGAAATCGTGCTCGGCGGCATTCGCGCCGGCCACGCGGCCAACCAGGAGATGATCGGCCTCCAGAACGAGATGGTCCGCGACCTCGGCAAAGAGAAGATGGCCGTCACGCCGCGTGAAGTGGGCGAAGAAGTCCGCCGCGACGTTGCGCAGTTCCTCGAAGGCAAGCTGGAAGAGATTGTCGCTGCCGTCAACCGCGAAGAGCGCGACCGCTCCCTCGGCGAGCGCCGCGAAGAGCTCCTCGAGCGCCTCGGCGAGACCTACGCCGCGGAGCAAATCCTCGCCGCCTTCGACGAGCGCGTCAAGTTGCAGGTCCGCCAGAGCATTCTCGAAAGGGACGTGCGCCCCGACGGCCGTGGCCTCAAGGAGATCCGACCCATCAGCGCCGAAGTCGGCATCCTGCCGCGGACGCATGGCTCCGGCCTCTTCACCCGCGGCCAGACGCAGGCCCTCACCATCGCCACCCTCGGCTCGACCAGCGAAGAGCAGCGCCTCGATACCCTTTCCCCGGAGGACACCAAGCGCTTCCTCCACCACTACAACTTCCCGCCCTTCTCCGTCGGCGAAGTCCGGCGCATGGGATTGCCCAGCCGTCGCGACATCGGCCATGGCGCCCTCGCTGAGCGCGCCATCGAGCCCGTCATCCCGGCCGAGGACGAGTTCCCCTACACCATCCGTCTCGTCACCGAGGTCCTTTCCAGCAACGGCAGCACCTCGATGGCCAGCGTCTGCGGAAGCACCCTCGCCCTCATGGACGCCGGCGTGCCGATCAAAGAGCCTGTCGCCGGCATCGCTATGGGCCTGATCAAGGGCGAAGATGGCAGCTACAAGATCCTCACCGACATCGCCGGCCTCGAAGACGCCATGGGCGACATGGATTTCAAGGTCGCCGGAACCGCCGGCGGCATCACCGCGCTGCAGATGGACATCAAGGTCAAAGGCATCACGCCGGAGATCATGGGCGAAGCGCTGCAGCAGGCAAAAGAAGCCCGCTTGCAAATCCTCGACAAGATGCACGCCACAATCTCGGAAAGCCGCCAGGAGCTCTCTCGCTACGCCCCGCGCATGTACCGGATCAAGATACCCCAGGGCAAGATCGGCCAGGTCATCGGCCCCGGCGGCCGCGTCATCCGCTCCATCATCGAAGAGACGAAGTGCACCATCGACGTTGAGGACGACGGCACGGTGTTCATCGGCTCCACCAGCGAAGAGCAGGCCAACCGCGCCATCGAGATGATCCAGGGCCTCACCCGCGAAGTCGAGATCGGCCAGATCTACACCGGCCGCGTCACCCGGACCACCAACTTCGGCGCCTTCGTCGAGATAATCCCCGGCAAAGAAGGCCTCGTTCGCATCTCGGAGCTCGCCGACTACCGCGTCCCCAGCGTTGAGGACGTGGTCAAGGTCGGCGACGAGGTCATGGTGCAGGTCATGGAGATCGACAACCTCGGTCGTATCAACCTCTCGCGACGCGCGGTGCTCGAAGGCGGGTCGGGTGGCGAGGCGAGAGGCGAGGCGCAACGAGATGAGATTGATGCCGAAGACATGCAGCCGCCGCCGCTACCGACAGAGCGCATGCCCATCGGCGGCCCTGCCGGCGGACGCAGTAGGCGACCCGGCGGCTACGGCTCCGACCAGCGGCCGCAGCGACGTTCCAGTGGCGGCCGGCCGCCTGCGGGCGCGGGAGGTCAATCCCGCACCTCGCCGGACGGCGGAGCGGCCCGTCCGCGGCGCCGTCCCTATGGGCAGGGGCATCGTCAGGAGCCGCGACAAGGAGGGCCCGGGGGCGCCGGCCCGGCGCCTCGCCCGCCTTTCGGCAGACGCTGGTAGCGGCCGACCTGAGCAGCCGGCCACGGGGAAGCAACCATGGACCAGATTCGAGTCGTCGTAAGCGGGACCGGCAAAATGGGGCGAGAATCCTCGCCGCCGTCTGCGCTGACCCTGACCTCGAGCCCGTCGGCGTCCTCGAGAAGTTCTCCGCCGAAGAGTACGTCTCCCTGCCCGACGGCTCCGGCCTTGTCCACCTGGACAAGGACCCGCAGGCGCTTCTCTCCCGCTCCCGCCCGGATGTCATCATCGACTTCACCCACGCCGACTGGACGCCGCAGGTGGTGAAGGCGGCGCTCGATAACGGCGTTCGCATGGTCATCGGCACTACCGGCCTGCCGGAAGACCTGCTCTCCGACCTGGAACGGGACTGCAAAGAGAAGGGCATCGGCGCCGTCGCCGCATCGAACTTCGCCATCGGCGCCGTCCTCATGATGCACCTCGCGCGCATCGTCTCCAAACACCTCGACCACGCGGAGATCATCGAGTTGCACCACGACCAGAAAGCCGACGCCCCCTCCGGCACCGCCATCGCAACGGCGCAGGGCATGATCGCCGCCCACGGCCGCCCCTTCCTCGAAGCATCGACGCAAAAGGAATTGGTCGCCGGCACCAGAGGCGGCACGCTCGGCGGCATTGCCATCCACAGCGTGCGCCTACCGGGCCTTGTGGCCCATCAGGAGGTCATCTTCGGCGGCACCGGCCAAACGCTCACCATCCGCCACGACTCCACCGGCCGCGAGTCGTTCATGCCCGGCATCCTCCTCGCGACGAGGGAAGTGATGAAGCGCGCCGAGCTGGTCCGCGGCCTCGATAAGCTGATCGGCCTCTGACCGCCCTCCGAGCGCCCTTTCCCGTCGTGGCCCATCGGTCTATTCTGGCCTCATGAAGGTCTACGTCTTCTACGGCGAGGACGAGTTCTCGTTGCGCGAGGAGCTGGCTGCCTTGCAGTCGGAGATGGACGGCGACGGCATGCTTGCCGGCAACATCGTCTTCCTCGACGGCCGCGCATTGAAGCCCGCCGAGCTGCTCTCCGCCTGCGCCACAATGCCGTTCCTGGGCGGACAGCGCCTGGTGCTCGTCGAGGGCCTCCTGCGCCGCTTCGAGGGCTCGCGCTCGGCCGGCAAGCGCCGCGAGGGGGGCGGGTCGAAAGAAGGCGTCGGTCCCTGGAAAAGCCTGCCGTCCGCTCTCGCCGACATGCCCGATTCGACGACGCTCGTCTTCGTCGACGGCGAGGTCCGGCCGGCCAACGCGCTCCTGCGGCTACTGGCGCCTGTTGCCGAGACGCGGGAGTTTCCCTCCCTTCGCCAGCGCGCCGTCCCCGACTGGATCCGCACCCGGGCGGCCGGGCTCGGCCTGGATGTCTCTCCTCGCGCGGTCTCCCTGCTCGCCGAGCTTGTCGGTAACGACTTGCGGATGCTATCGCAGGAGTTGCAGAAGCTTGGCGTCTACGCTCAGGGCCGCAAGGTCGAGGAGGAGGACGTCAAAGCCCTCGTCAGCAATGCGCGCGAGGCCAGCGTCCTGGCGATGGTCGACGCCGTCGTCGAGGGTCGCAGCAACGCCGCCTACCGCCTGCTCGAGGAGCTTCGCGACGAGGGCTTTTCCTCCGTGCGGCTTCTGACGATGATCACGCGCCAGTACCGCTACCTGGTCCTGGCGAAAGAGCTGATGCTCGCGCGCCTCCCCACGGCGGAGATCGGCCAGCGGCTTGAGATCCGGTCAAGCTTCGCTCTCGGCAAGGTCCTGGAGCAGTCGCATCGCTACTCGATGCCGCAGCTTGAGGCTGTCTTCGTGCGCTTGCTGGAGGCCGACGCCTCGATCAAGCGGGGCATCTGCGACGAGGATGTCGCGATTGAGATGTTACTCGAGGACCTGGTCGCTCTCAGCGGCCGCGCCGTCAGGACCGGCTAGTACGCCTTCCCGATCCGGAAGAGCACCTTCCCCTGCACCTCGACGTTGTCCGCGTCCGTGTAGATGGGCTTCATCGCCTCATTCGCCGGCTGCAGCCTGACGCGCGGGCCTTCCCGGTAGAACTTCTTCAGCGTCGTCTCCTGCTCGCGCTTCAGCCACGCCGCCACCATGTCGCCGTCGTCCGCGCTCGCCGCCTGCTGCATGATAACGATGTCGCCGTCGTCCACCAGTGCGTCGATCATCGACTTCCCCTTCACCCGCAGCGCGTAGACGTTCTCGCGGCCGCCCGTCATCTCCTCCGTAACTTCGACAACGTCGTCGTAGTCCTGGCTTCCCTCCGGCACCGGGATCGGCTGGCCGGCGGCTATCTGCCCGACGATCGGTACCGCAATCGTTCGCGTCCGGCGCCCCGAGCCGTCGAGCAGCTCTATCGCCCGCGAGACCTCCCGGTCCCGGTGAATGAGCCCCATACGCTCCAGCGCCTTCAAGTTGTAGTCGACAACCAACGTCGAGCTGATGTGGCACTCCTCCTGGATGTCCCGGATGCTCGGCGGATAGCCCCTCTCCCGGATGAACCGGCGCAGGAAGTCGAGGATCGCCCGCTGCTTCGTCGACAGCTCCTTCAAGTTGCACCTCCAGCAAGCGTCAATTATCGCCGAACGCTTGTTCTGACGAGCAAATTAGCACGTTTGCTCGACCTCTGTCAACCCCCAACTGCCGAAGATTGCCAACTGGGTCGAGCGGACACTAGAATACGAATAGGAGCCACATTCACCGACGAAGGAGCGTTGGACTTGCCCGAAGAAGTAATGCCGCGTCGCGCCCTCGCGATCTCAGCCCACCCGGACGATACCGAGTTCGGCTGCTCCGGCACGGCGGCGCTCTGGACGCGAGAAGGTTGGGAGTTCTACTACCTCATCCTCACGAACGGCGCTAAGGGCAGCGATGACCCGGAGATGACGCCCCAGAAGCTCGCGCCCATCCGCAAGGAGGAGCAACGCGCCGCCGCGAAGGTGGTAGGCGTCAAGGATGTCTTCTTCCTCGACCATGAAGACGGCGAGCTAGCCTACAGCCGCCAGCTCCTCGGCGAGGTTGTGCGCCACATCCGCATGCTCAAGCCTTACGCCGTCTTCACCAGCGATCCGGAATCGATAATCGTTCGCGACAGCTTCATCGACCACACGGACCACCGCTGCGCCGGCCTCGTCGCCATCGACGCCGTCTACCCGTCGGCTCGCGACCGCTGGAACTTTCCCGAGCACATCGAACAGGGGCTGGAGCCGCATAAGGTCAGCGAGCTCTACGTCTGGTCCTTCGAGAAGTCGAACTTCAGCGTCGACATCACCGACGTGATGGAGCTGAAGCTGCAGGCGCTCTCCCAGCACAAGAGCCAGTTCGGCGACAACCCGGAGTTCCTCGACTACGTCCGCAGCCGCTGGCGCGACGAGCGCGGCCGCCACGTCGAGAGCTTCCGCCGCGTCGTCCTTAATCGCTAGCCCTGAAGCCAGGTGGAAACGGGGGTCCAGGAGGCGAAGCTGGCGGGCCCTCAGGATGTACGAGCCGGTTGCCGACACCTCTGGCAAGCGTGCCACCGATCTCCAACGCTAAAGGGAAGTCTCCGGCCATCTAGGCTTCGAGCGCTTCAGAACCGCCAGACTGCTCTCCTGGTGCCTCAGTCGTCCTTCCAGGGAAGGACTCCTTCGGCCGCGCAGGCACCAACCTCGCTGATGTTGGATCCCCGGGAGACCGACTCCTCATGGGAGAGGGCGGTTCTAGGGCGGGACGTGGGATAGAGAACAGTTGACTGCGAGAGCGGCAGCGAGATCTCGACCGAAGCTCAACAAGCCTGTTGCACCGCTTGAGACTGGCGTTGCTGACGTGCCTGGCCGTTCTTAGCGATCTGGGAGTGTCTTGGCTTCTTCGCCGTTCGCCTACCGATGCCCCGGCTAGCCCTCGCCTAATATGCGGTTTAGCGTCTCCCGCACCTCGCGAATCTTGAACGGCTTCGCCAGGCACACGTTCGAAACCTTCTGCAGGAAGTCGCGCGTCTCCGCCGCGACCGTATCTCCCGTGATGAACACCGTGTTCTTCGCCAGCTCCGAGTCCACCTGCTTCACCCGCTGGTAGAGCGCCTGGCCGCCCATTCCCGGCATCTTGATGTCCGTGATCAGCATGTCGTAGCCGTGCTTCGCCAGGAAAGACAGCGCCTCCTCGCCGTTGCTCGCCGTGTCCACGCGATGACCGTCCGCCGTCAGCACGTCGCGAAGCAACGCCAGGATGTTCTCCTCGTCGTCCACCACCAGGATCCGCCGGCTGATCTCCGCCGAGCGGAGCTCCGGCTCTTCTTCCGGCGCCGGCAGCTCCGGCCCTTCGACGATCGGCAACTCCACCACAAACGTCGCCCCCCGGTTAGGCCGGCTCTCCACACGAATCCGCCCGCCGTGGTCGTCGATGATGCCATAGGAGATTGTCAGCCCCAGCCCCGTCCCCTGGCCTCCCTCCTTCGTCGTGAAGAACGGGTCGAAGACGCGACGCAGGTTCTCCGCCGGAATCCCTATCCCGTCGTCCGCAAAGGACAGCAGGACGAAACCCTTCTCCGCGCGAGTGCGTATCCTCAGCTTCCCCTTCCCGTGAGCGTTCAGCATCGCGTGCTCCGCGTTCGTGATGATGTTGAAGAACACCTGCTGGATCTGGTCCGGGTCCGTCATCGTCTGCGGCAGGTGCGGGTCGAGGTCGAGGTCGAGGTCGATGTTCTTGACGCGCAGGTCATAGCTGCGCAGCTCCAGCACGCGCTCTAGGAGGGTGTTGAGGTTCACCAGGCCTTTCTGCGCCTTCCGCCGCCGCGCGAACGATAGCAGGTTCTCGACTATCTTCGCCGCGCGCTCCGCTTCACTGTAGATCGTCTCCACGTCGCGACGCGTCTGTTCGTCCAGGTTCCGATTGAGCAGCAACTGCGCAAAGCCGGTCACTCCCGTCAGAGGATTGTTCAGCTCGTGCGCCACGCCGGAGACTAGCTGCCCCACGCTGGCCATCTTCTCCGACTGCAGCAGCCGCTCCTGCATCAGGTGCTCCTCCGTCACATCCCGCAGGACGATGACGACGCTTCTGCCGCCGTCGATAGTCCTCGCCGTAGCCGAGATGTGGCGCTGGTTGTCCTCGCCCAGGCTGAAGTCCCAGTGCTGAATCGACTCCGGCTGCGTCAGCGCCTGTCGCACCAGTTCCTCGAGCGGCGTGCCTTTGATCGATGCCTCCAACCCGCCGGAGCGGCCGGTCAGGGCCGCGATAAGAGCGCTTGCCGGGGCATTCGACAGCACCGTCCGTGTCTCGCTGTCGACCACCACGATGCCGTCCTGCAGCCCATTCACGACCGACTCCGCCAGCTTTCGGTCGGCCATGCCCGCCTCATCGATTCGCTCGAGCAGCGCCGATACCAGCTGCGCAGAAGCGTAGACGATGGCGCTCTTTTCCGCGGAGAACACGGCGTCTGCCGCCGCGCTCATCCTGAGAAGCCCAGCGGCCCGCCCGCGGAGGATCAGCGGCGCGTCAATCGTCGAGAGCGCCGGCCCGCCCCAGGCTTCATCGCTCGCCCGGCCATTCCCCAGATAGAACACCTCCGACGGAATCACGGCGCAGTTCTGATGCGCGTCGCCGGAGAAGCGTCTCAGGCCATCCAGAACGCCCTCGGCGAGCTCTTGCGCAAATCGTGGCTCGAGCGAACGCGCCGCGAAGACCATTGCCCGGTCCTCGCCTTCACGACAAAGAACGGCCGCAGAGACGTCGAATTCAAGAAGCGGCCGCAGCGCCTCGAAGAGGAGTCGCAGCACCTCCGTCTGATTCAGGGATTCGCTTCCCGAGGGCATTCTTGCGCCAAACTCCTTCGCGGAACGCATCGTTTAAGCTAGCATAAAGACCCAGCCACGTCTATCGGGAATCCAATCGAATCGGGAGACATCGCGTTTGGCTCTCATCGTGCTCTCAGCCGCAGTCGGTGTTGCGCCCCGTTCACCTCAGCATTCGCGGTCGTCACAATAGGTGCTTCTCCTCATATGACGGAATCTTTCGATCATCGATACTGATTCACGGCAAGGATACCTGTGGCGGGGAATCCACTGGATTCTGGGAAGACTTGGAGGTGCCTTATGGCTTCCCAAGCCGACGCCGCCGCAGCTTCAGCCATCACGCCTTTTCCCCTGCAGCCCCCCCAGCCGGAGTTGCGCGACCTCGTCCATGACTATATGCCGCTGGTCCGGCATGTGGTCAATCGCGTTGTCGTCGGGTCAAGCGGCTCATCCATTCTTCAGTACGAAGACATGGTCAGCTGCGGCGTCCAGGGCCTCATCGAAGCATACCACTCCTTCGATGCCACCAAAGGCGCCAAGTTCTCCACCTACGCTTTGCCGCGCATCCGCGGGGCAATCCTCGATGCTCTGCGGGCGGCCCATCCGCTGCCTCGCTCCCTCCAGAAGTTCTCTTCCGAGATCGAGAGCACGATGAGCTGCCTCCACAACGAGTTCGGACGCGCGCCCACGCGCGCAGAAGTGGCGGAGCGAATGGGCATGCCGATGCCCCAGTTCCTGGCCTCCCTCAGCCAGGCAAATGTGAAGATAGTTTCGCTGGATAATCTGGCTGACATGGCCGTGAACGGAAACAGTGAAAGGCTCGTAGAAATGGCGGACGAGGACCCGAGTATCGATCCCGACCAGGTCGCACAACAGTCGATGGTCAAGACAAAGCTCCAGCAGGCCGTCAGCAGCCTGCCCGAACGGGAGCGGATCATCGTCCAGCTCTACTACATCGAGTCGCGGTCCCTGAAGACCATCGGACGCGCGCTCGGCATATCGGAATCGCGCGCATCCCAGTTGCGGCAGCGCGCCCTCCGTCGCCTGCGGGCCGCCCTCGTGCAGGACATGGAAGAGGCGGCCTAGATTGGCGTCACTCCCGTGCCACCGGCTTCCGCTTGTGGCACTCCTCTGCGCGGTGCTCCCACGCGCTCTTAGGTGAAAACGAAGCGGTACTTTGGGAGTTTCCCTATAGGAGTGTGATTCAACCCTTACTAAGATGGGAAGCGATGGTTAACGGCAGGGATGTGCTGAGGTTCGGGATAGCCGGCTCCGGTAACCGGAGTCAGGCCTACGCGCACGTCATCGCTCAACTTGAGGGAGCGCGACTGACAGCGATAGCCGCAGGAAGCCGCGCCGCAGCCGAACTGCAACGAAGCATCCCCGGCCTGGCGATCAATCGGGACGTCGGCGGCCTCATCCGCCGACCCGGAATCGATGCCCTCGTCTTCGTCGATCCGGTAGTTGACCTCCCGGCTCTCGCCCGTCGAGCGCTCATCGCTGACAAGCACGTCCTGGCGACCGTTTCCTCGCCAATAGGCTGCCGTCAGTTCGAAGAGCTCGCCTCCATCGCCCAGCGACACCGCCGGCTGCTCATGTTCACTGAAGAGCGCTTCTTCCAGCCTGGGATCGTCTTTCTCCGCTGGATGCTTTCCGGTGGAAAGAACCTGTGGCAGCCCGCTTACGTGCGCGCCGTATCGGCGTCGGGGAGCGTGAGCGGTCCCGCCCCTTCGATAGGCGCCCTGATCCTCGAGGAGTTGGCGCTGTGCCACCGTCTTCTCGGCGAGAATCCGTCCTCGATCAGCGGCATCGTACCTCGAACCGCCGGCGAGACCGTCCCCACCGCTGCCTTCCTCAACATGCTCTACGCCGATGGCCGGGCCGTCTCATTGCAGATCAGCTCGGCGGAGACGCAAGAGTCGCGGCAGTGGACGCTTGCCACGCCGTCCAAGACCGTCCTTCTGGATGAATGCGATCAGCGTGCTCCCTTGCGCATCGTCTCGTCCGATTCGGAAGCCGCTCACGGAGCACTGCTTCACGTCAATCCGCCTGTGCCCCTCACGGATTGGCCTGCCGAAAGCACAGTTACGCCGCCCCTTCAGTCGACGGATGTGCGACTTGAACAGTGCCGACATTTTGTCGATGCCGCTCTGAAGCAGGACCTGGACCAGGCCAACGTGACGTCGTGGGCAGACGTGGCGCTTGCATTCGAGGCTGCGCAGGAGTCGATTCGTCTCGGTGGTATGCCGACGCCTCTGGATTCGTCAATTGAATCTCAGAGGCGAGTGGTGGGAGAACGTCCTAAGCTGCGCCTTATCCATGGCAAGGGCGGCGACCACGTCGATGCGCGAAAGAGACCGGCGTTAACCCTCGTTCCGCGCTAGCCAAAGCCGCCGGAGGAGGCCTTCGCTCCGAGTCCCCTCAATCCTTGGTCGGCTTGGGTTCCTTCCTGTTAGCCTGACGCTCCTCGGCGCAGAGCTCTTCTCGGAGAACCACGATCTCCTCCGGAGCGCAGATTCCAAGCTTCACCCGATCTCGCTCTACGCCCAGGACCCGCACCAGGATGTTCTCGTGGATTACAATCGCCTGATCAATCTTCCGAGTCAGAATAAGCATTGGCTGTCACACTATCATCGGGCATCGCGGTGAAGTCTTCCCACGTCCTCAACCCCATCTCTCGCCGACCTCATAGCCGCAAGGCCCGCAACTATTCTTGCTGCAAGGTAGTTATCGGCAGGGAGTCGCGGGATAATCAGAGGCATGCGCACCCAGACACAAAGAAAAAGCCTGGATGGGACAATAAGTAGATGGGGATAAGCTTGACGGACGATGACCGAAAGACAGACGCTGAAATTCGGCGTCTATTCAGCGACGGCCATGATTGCCCGCCGCAGCACTTCTTGTGCCGCCTCCAGCGAGTTGACGGCCAGGCAATCGCAGTAGGTGGAGTAGATGGACTTGTCGATTAGCCTCATGCCCTCGAAGTTGAGCTGTCCCTCGTAGCTCTTGCGGATCTCCAGCAGGCGTTGCAGTCGTCGCAGGTACATCTGCTGAAGCGCGGCCACCGAGCATTCGGCTGGCAAGCGGTGAAGCGCGGTCTCTTCCTGCTCGGCGTCGGTCGCGCCGGGCCCTTCCCACTCGTCCATATCGAGTCCTCAGACAGCGGTCGCCTCGTCCGACATACCGGGCGCGGCCTCCAGGTTCACAATACCCTTCCGGATTGCGTAACGAATCAAGTCCGTGCGGTTCTGCGCGTGCAGCTTGCTCATAATGTGCGCCTTGTGCGCTTCGACCGTCTTCACGCTGATGAAGAGGTCTTCCGCCACGCGCTGGTTCGAATAGCCTTCCGCGATTAGCTGTAGCACTTCCCGCTCGCGGCTCGTCAGCAGCTCGTAGCCTGCTTTGCCATCGCCCTTCTGCGCCTGCCAGAGGAACTCGCTGATCGGCACGGCGTCCGAGATCGCCGAGCTGAAGTAGGTATTGCCGCGGTGGACCGCCTGAATCCCCAGCAGCAGCTCTGTGACATCCGATTTCTTGACGATGTATCCGGACGCGCCCGCTCGCAGGGCCGCCATTATCTGATCGTCTTCCATGTAGCCCGTCAGGATCAGCACCTTCGTCTTCGGCACGCGTTTGCGTATCTGGCGCGTTGCCTCCAGGCCATTCAAGCCCTGCATAACCACGTCCATCAGGACGACGTCCGGCATCAGCTTCTCCGCGCTCTCCACCGCCTCGCGCCCGTTGCTGACGTCGCCGATAACCTCCACCTCCTGGTGGGCATCGAGGAGAAGGCGCAAGGCTTGCCGCAATACCGCGTGGTCGTCAACGATGAGGATCCGGATCCGGCCGTTCGAGCGGCTCCACGGCGATCCGTCGCCGGTTCGGGCTCTTGTCGCAAATCCTTTAGCGGTACCAGATACGTCTTCCATGCAGCCCTCCCTGCTGAATGCGGCCCGAATACCCCTCAGATTCAAACCCTCTCAACGGGCAGCAAACTAACACAACGATCCACTTATGGCAAGCGAGAGCATCCCGCTAGAGCTCGTCATCCAGTGGGCCAAAGGCACCCAGTTCGCCGTTCGGCCCGCCCATCGTCAGCTCCTGGTAGTCATCGAAGCGCTCAGTCGTCTCCAAACGCGCCGGATAGTCCCGCCGCGCTCTGCAGATCTTGCAAACGGCGTTTATCACCTCGTCGTGAGGCTCCGTGAGCACCCAGTGATGCTGACAGCAACGGACCGCTACCTGTTCCAACTGTCTCTCCTGATTCCCTTCAGAATAGCCTTTCGCAGTCTAGCTTCCCCGCCAATCGATCTCTATCAGGGGAAACCCTTACATAATCGATAAATCGTCCCTATTTCCGAAGGCGCGGAGACAGCAGATCAAAGAAGGCAGGCTGGGCGTTTGAGGGCTGGGACTCAGCTACGAAATGGGGCTAGAAAGGCCCGTTGCGATTCAGTCCAAGGCGAGGGCGATGTTCACTGGCCAGGCGGTCGGGGAAGAACGGCTCGACGTGACTGCGTCGAAGATGACGCTGATACAGCTCGTAGGCGCTGTTGAGCGCGGTGCAGATGGCCTTCTGCGGCGGCCCCAGGTACTGTCGCTGGAACTCGACCAGCGCCTCCTCGTAGTCTGTCCGCAGGCTTCGTCCGAGCAGAAGACGCGCCAGAAGGCGATTTGCCGCCGGCAAAGGACTGCTGACCTCAACCGCGGCAACGAGGCTGTCCTCTCCTTCCACCTCCAGCTCGACGAGCAGCGCCGGCGCCTCGCGGAGCGCCAGGCTCTGTGGCAGGCGCGCGTGCCCGACAAAGACGAACCTCGATTGATCGTTCGTTTCGTTTCCACCGTTGCTCATGGCTTCCTCGCGAAGAAAAATGCTCTCGCGTCACAACTTAACAGGAATCAAGCTGCGTTGGCGCGAAAGAGTTCGACAAGAATTGGCAAAGAAAGGTGGGAGAATCGAAAAGGAAGAGGAGCGCCATCCGGCGCTCCTCTATCGAAATGGAGTCTTGCGGGATCTACAGGCGGAGCTTCCCGTGCGAAGGCTGGCGGCGTCTCTGGCGGACGCGGCCGCTCTCGTCCTCTTCCAACAGCTCGATTGCCGGCGGCGATACCGCTTCGTGGACGTATCCACACGAGAGACAGCTACTGTAGGTACCGTACCAGTCTCTCTCAGCGATCATTGACCCCCGACAACGCGGGCAGACTCGAGGCAGCGTCGTTTCCATCTAGTTCTCCTCCGGCAATACTATGCTGTGAATTGCTGGCCGAGTCCCTTCGCTGCCTCCGAGGTTAGCTGTCGGGTTCGGGTTGAAAGGCCACCCTACCCGCATTACGCGGGATTCACCCCAAGAACGTGGTTCCCCCGTTCCCAAGAGGGTTTCGGCACTCATGCTAGGCAGTCATAACCAGCGAACAACCGCCTTTATTATAAATGGCGCTTGTCCACCCGTCAACGTGCTTTAACAGCTTTTCGCTTGCCTACATCGCTGCCGCGATGACGCCGCCGTCGACCTGGATCGTCGCGCCAGTGATCTGTCGCGCCGCCTCCGACGCCAGGAACACCACAAGCGCGGCCACATCCTCTGGCCTGCCCATGTGCCCCAGCGGGATGCGCCGGCTCTCTTCCGCCTCGACATCCTCGTAGCTGCGTCCCTCTGCCTCCGCCCGCGACCGCATCAGCGACTCCATCCGCGAAGTGTTCGTCGGTCCGGGACAAACGGTGTTCACCAGTATGTTGTCCGGCCCCAACTCCCGCGACAGCGTCTTCGCCAGGCCGACGACTGCAAGTCGCGCCGAGTTCGACAGGATTAGCCCATCGAGCGGCTGCTTCACAGCATAGGAGGTGATGTTGATGATCCTTCCTCCGCCCTGCTTTCTCAGGTGCGGCAGCGCCGCTCGAATCGTCCTCACCGCGCTCATGAAGTTCTGCTCCAGAGCCGCCTGCCACGCCTCATCGCTGTGCGCCTCGAAAAAGCCGTAAGGCGGGCCGCCGGCGTTGTTGACGACGATGTCCAGCCGCCCGAACCGCGCCTCCGCCTCCGCCACGAAGCGGTCGATGTCCTCCGCCCGCGACATGTCGCAGACCACCGGCAACACGTCCTGTCCTGTTGCCTTGCGAATCTCCTCCGCGGTCTCCAGCAGCGGTTGCTCCCCTCGCGCGCAGATCGCGACGCGGCAGCCTTCCTTGGCCAGCCCCATCGCTATCGCCTTCCCGATGCCGCGGCTCGCTCCGCCCACCAGCGCCACTTTTCCTTCCAGTCCCAGGTCCATGTTCAACTCTCGCTAAACGGATGTTTTGATGTTCGCCAGCTCCACCACCCGCTTCCACACCACCTCCGCAACCGCATCGGGCGACAGGGTGCCGTCAACAACCAGCCAACGCTCCTGCTCCGCCGCCGCGAGCTCTCGAAAGCCGTGATGAACCCGCTCGTGGAACTCCTTGCCCTCTCCGCCGATGGCGTCGGGCGCGTCCTCATCAGCGTCCTTTCGACCCAGCCCGTCGTCCACCGCGATGTCAAGCAGCACCGAAAGGTCGGGCTGAAGGCCGCCGCTGGCAAGCTCGCACGCCCTTCGCACCGCCTCAACGTCCAGGCCGCGCCCGTAGCCCTGGTAAGCGATTGTGGAGGCGCTATAGCGGTCACATACTACGACCGCGCCGGCTTCGAGGGCGGGCCGGATGACCTCGCTCATGAGCTGCGCCCGCGCGGCGAGGAACAAGAAGAGCTCTGCGGCCGCCGCCAGGCTCGAATCGGCATCTATAGCTGTGCGTTCTCTTCCTGTAGGACGCAGGATGATCTCGCGCAGGTGCTCTCCGAGCGCCGTTCCGCCCGGCTCCCGCGTCAGCACGACCGCCCTGTCTGCTTTCTGGAGCCGTTCCTGTAGAAGCCGCGCCTGCGTGCTCTTGCCGGCTCCGTCGCCGCCCTCGAAGGCGATGAAGAGTCCCGTTCCCCGCTGCGCCATCAGAAGGCGGACCTCACTCTTCCTCGTCCGCGGTCGGCTCGCCGTCTTCCCGAAAGATGCGCACTCGCCGCAGCGGCTCCCGGCCGGAGCTGCGAGAGGAGAGGCTGTACTTCTGCGCGAGCTGATGCTGGAGACGGCGGATGTACGAGTTCTGCGGCGCCAGCTCGATTTCGCCGTCGCTTGCCATCACCTGTGAGATCGCTGTCTCCGCCTCTTGAAGCGCTGCCGCTACCGGGTCGAAGTGGTCCTGGTCGCCCCGCAGCGACAGCAAACTCTGCTCCATCTGCGAAATCGTGTTGCTTCTCAGGACGTACACCGGCAAGCCGTGCGCCTCGGCCTCCCGCAATGCCTGCGGCTTTCGGCGATAGAAAGTCCGAAGGGTGATAACAACGTCCGCCTCGCCGAGACTGTCGCTGACGACTGCCGGCGAGGCTGTCTGGCGAATCGCTTGCTCCAATCGCTTTCTCGATATGCCGAACGGGTAGACGCGACGCGTCAGGCTTGCCGGGCGGCTCGGCTGCACCGCGCCCCAGGTCTCGAGAGCGCCCTCTTCGCCGTGCAACTCCGCTGGAGACAGCCGACGCACCTTCCCTTCCGTGTCCATCTCCCTCACCTCGGCTGGCACCTGGTAGCCGCGCAGGATCGCGTCGACCGTCTCCGCCACGTTCTGGTGCACTGCCACGCGGTCGAACGTCTGGATTTCGACGACAACGTCGAAGGTGGGCGGCGCCTTCCGCTCCAGAATGGACTTCTGCGTGCCCCGGCGTCGCGCCTCTTCGTCGCCCAGCGTCACCGACTGTATACCGCCGATCAGGTCGGACAGCGTCGGGTTCATCATCAGGTTCTCCAGCATGTTGCCGTGCGCCGTCGCCACTAGCTGGACGCCTCTCTCCGCAATCGTTCGTGCCGCTGCGGCCTCCAGCTCCGTGCCGATCTCGTCGATGACGATGACCTCCGGCATGTGGTTCTCCACCGCCTCGATCATCACCGCGTGCTGGCGGTCCGGCGTCTCCACCTGCATTCGCCGCGCGCTTCCGATTGCTGGATGGGGAATGTCGCCGTCGCCGGCAATCTCGTTGGACGTATCGACGATGATTACCCGCTTGTTCATATCGTCCGCCAGGACGCGCGCTACCTCGCGCAGCATCGTCGTCTTGCCGACGCCCGGCCGCCCGAGCAGCAGTGTGCTCCTCCCGACGCGGATGATATCTTCAATGACGCGGATCGTCCCGAAGACCGCCCGTCCGACCCGGCACGTCAGCCCAACAATGCGTCCTTGTCGATTCCGGATCGCTGAGATGCGGTGGAGCGTTCGCTCGATGCCGGCCCGATTATCGTCGCCGAACGCGCCGACGCGCGCCGCCACATGGTCGATGTCTTCCTGGCTTACTTCGATGTTGCTGAGAACGACTTCTCTGCCCGGATATCGCGCTTCCGGCAGGCGCCCCAGGTCAAGGACGACCTCCAGCAGCTCGTGATTGTCCGGTTGTTGCCTCAGCGAAGAGTTGATCAGCGGAGGCAGCGCGTCAATGAAAGCGTCGAGATCGTCCGTGATCTGCTTGTCCAATCGTCGCCCTTCCCGCCGACGATGCCCCTTAGACCGCTGGCGCCAGTTGCGTGGCGCTCACCGTTACGGCCGTTCGTCTCACCAGTGCGGCATACTCCGGGCCCGCCTCGAAGCCGCGCTTCTGAAGCGCATGGCTCAGGTTGGCGCCGGAACTTGGAACCAGCGTCAGGGCCTGTCGCCTGCCGAAGCTCTCCAGCGCCGCGTCAAGTATCGCTTCGTGCTGGGGCTCCGACGGCCGCACGAGGAGGTCGAAGTGAACGCTGTCCTCGCGACTCGCCGAGCGCAGCCAGGCCACCAGTTGTCCCTGCCGGTGCGCCACCCGCTGCGAGATCCGCCCCGTCAACCAGCTTCGCTCCTGCGACGCCCGCCATTCGCTGAACGTCGCCGCCTCCGCGCGCCGCGCCGCCTCCGGGATCGATGCCAGGTACAGTTCGTAGAGCGAAAACGCGTCGGCTCGCACGGCCTTCCGGAACGGAGGCAGGTCTTCGTGGTTGTGAATCAGCGTGGTCGGCGCCGAAGCAGAGAGCAGCATCTCCCGCTGGTACTCGATGAAGCCGAGCCGATTGGCCATCGGAAGGACCTGGCTGTCGACGGAGAGCCTGAGGAAGACTTTTTCAACACCGCAACGCGCCGCTTCTTTCAGCGACTGCTCCAGCAGCCCCATGCACACCGAGTCGTCGTCCTCGGCGGCGTTTATCACGCAGTCCAGTTCCCAGGCGCAGGTCGTCCCCCGCCGTCGAGCCGAAACGAGGCCGCGCAGGGTCGCGCCCTTGATGCTGATCCAGGTGTGGCAGCCGGTGGCGAAGGAGAACCACTGCTCCAGCGCCCGCTCCAGCGGATGCGGCGCCGCGTCGCTCCGGCCGATGCGCTCTCGCGTCTTCGCCTCGTTCGGGAAGACCCGCCCGTCGAACGAAACGAGCGCCACCAGGTCCGTCGGTCGCACCGCTCTTGCCGATGTCATGGCGTCGTCGACACCCTCTCCCTTTGCGCTGCCTTGCGTCCGGCCGTCGCCACGATCTCTAGGAAATAACGGTGAAAACGCAGGTCCGCCGTGAGCTCGGGATGAAACGCCGTGCCGAGGACGCTGCCCTGCTGGACCGCGACGACCCTGTTTTCGAGCTGGCCCAAACACCTCACGTCCGGGCCGACCTCCGTCACGACCGGCGGCCGGATGAAGATAGCCCGGAAGGGCGTTTCGCCCAGCGCCCGAACGTCGATGTCCGCTTCGTAACTGTCGACCTGCCGTCCCCAACCGTTCCGCTCGACGACGATGTCCAGCGCCCCGAACGTCGGGTAGGCCAGCTCCGTCGCCTGCCGCGCAAGCACGATCATTCCCGCGCACGTCCCCCATACTGGAAAGCCGCCGGCCAGCATCCGGCTCAGCGGCTTGAACAGCCCGTATTCCTGTAGAAGGTGCGAAATCGTCGTGCTCTCGCCGCCCGGAATCACAAGCCCGTCGAGGCCGGCCAGCTCTTCCGGCCGCCTGACCTCGCGGGCGGGCACGTCCAGCCGGCGGAACGCTTGGAGATGTTCTGCGAAAGACCCCTGGAGGGCCAGCACGCCGACGCGCATCATCCCTGCCTGCAAACTACCAGCCCCTGGCGGCGAGGAGCTCCTTTTCCGGAATGTCGCCTATTTCGATGCCCGCCATCGCTTCGCCAAGCCCCTTGGAGACCTCGGCGATGATCTTCGGGTCGTTGTAGTGAGTCACAGCCTTCACAATCGCCGCCGCGCGCTTCGCCGGGTCCTCTGACTTGAAGATGCCGGACCCCACGAACACACCGTCCGCGCCCAGGTGCATCATCAAAGCGGCATCGGCGGGAGTGGCCACGCCGCCGGCTGCGAAGTTCACTACCGGCAGGACGCCCGTCTCGTTTATCCCCTTGACCAGGTCGTACGGGGCCGCGAGTCTCTTCGCCTCGGCCATCAGCTCGTCCACGGGCAGGCCCTTGATTCGCCGGATGCCATCCGTCACCGCCCGCATGTGCCGCACCGCCTCGACGATATTGCCCGTTCCCGCCTCGCCCTTGGTGCGTATCATCGCAGCGCCCTCGCCGATGCGGCGCAGCGCCTCGCCGAGATCGCGGCAGCCGCAGACGAAGGGTACGGTGAATTCGTGCTTGTTCACATGGTTTGATTCGTCCGCCGGCGTCAGCACCTCGGACTCATCGATGTAGTCGACGCCCAGCGCCTCCAGCACCCGCGCCTCCACGAAATGGCCGATCCGGCACTTCGCCATCACGGGAATGGTGACGGCGGCAATGATCCGTTCGACGACCGAAGGGTCCGCCATCCGCGCCACGCCGCCTTCCGCCCGAATGTCGGCCGGCACGCGCTCCAGCGCCATCACCGCGCAGGCGCCCGCGTCTTCGGCGATCTTGGCCTGCTCCGGCGTCACCACGTCCATAATCACGCCGCCCTTCAGCATCTGGGCCAGGCCCTTCTTCACCGTCCACGTGCCCTTGGTTTCGGCCATACTTAATTAACCCCCTGGTCAGCAGGACGTGCTACGCCTGAATTGTACTACTGGGATCAATAGCGACGCAACTTGGAATGATAGTGCGCACACGCGCAAACAGAATCCGAACCGGCGAATCGACGCGGTCTTCGTTTGACCGCTGGCAGCCCCTGCGTCTACAATCATTGTCCGACCGTCGGGCAGTCGTATCCGCAGAGCAACAAAGGACCGCCATGACCAAACGCGTCGCCTACCTGGGCCCCGCCGGCACGTTCAGCGAACAGGCCGCATTTCTCCACGACTCGCAGGCGCAGCTCGTCCCCTTCGCCACGGTCGCCGCAGTTGCGACAGCGGTTGCCTCGGGCATGGCCGACGAAGGCGTCATGGCAGTCGAAAACAGCCTGGAAGGCTCCGTCACCGACACCCTCGACATGCTGATCCACGACTCGGCCCTCCTCATCAAGCGCGAGCTCGTCCTGCCGATCGAGCACTGCCTGCTCGCGAAGGCCGGGCTGGCCTCCGAACAAATCGAGGTCATCTACTCGCATCCCCAGGTACTCGGTCAGTGCCGCCGCTTCCTCGAGCGCTGCTTCCCGAAGGCTGCCGTTGAAGCATCCCTTTCGACGACCGAGGCCGTGGAGCAGATGCTGCAGCGCGACGGCAGCGCCGCAATCGCCGGCGTCCGCGCGGCCGAGCTCTACGGCGTCCAGATCATCGCCCGCGGCATTCAGGACAACCAGAACAACGAGACGCGCTTCGTTGTCGTCGCCGCCCAGGACGCTCCTCCCACCGGGAACGACAAGACCTCCTTCGCCTTTTCCGTCGCCCAGGACCGGCCCGGCAGCCTCGTCGACGCCCTGCACGAGTTCTCGCAACGCCAGATCAACCTCACGAAGATCGAATCGCGGCCCACGAAGCAGGAGCTTGGCCGCTACGTCTTTCTGGTCGATCTGGAAGGCCATCGCAACGACGCAAAGGTCGCCGAGGCGCTGGAGAAGGTGAAAGCGCAGGCTTACTTCTTCAAGGTGTTCGGCTCCTACCCCCGCTTCGACGCCGCGGAAGCCTCTCGCTAGCGCCAAGGAGGCACGATGCCCGAGTTGGCAGACCTCCAGGCGAAGCTGACTTTCCTCAACGGGCGCTTGCCCGGCCTTCGCATCGAAGACGTGCAGCTGCCAATAGCCTTCATCGTCCGCATGCCCAAAGACGATTTCGTCGCTGCCATGGTCGGAGACCTATTCAGCCAGACCTCGCGCCGTGGGAAGTTCCTTCTCGTCCGCCTTGAGAGCGGCCGTGTACTCGCTGTCAACTCCATGCTCGCCGGCCGCATGCAGTGGTGCCTGCCGGAAGACAAGCGCGCCCATCGAACGTGCGTAATCTGGTCGCTCAGCGATGGCCACGAGCTGCGCTACGTGGACTTCCGCCTGATGGGGCGGATCTACCTCGTCGACGAAAGCAAACTGGACAGCATCCCGCAGCTCGCGGAGCTGGGACCGGACGCGGACTCGCCGGAGCTGACCGAGCAGCTATTCGTCGAGCGGCTGAAGCACTACAGCGGCCAGATAAAGAACATCCTGACCAACCAGAAGTTCATCGCCGGCATCGGCAACGCCTACTCCGACGAGATCCTCTTCGCCGCCAGGCTCAACCCCTTCCGAAAGCGCCCCACCCTCAGCGACGACGAGATGAGCGCCCTCTACCGGGCGAAATGCAACGTCTTCGCCTGGGCCTTCCCGATCGTGGAGGCGGCGATGCAGGACGACATTCCTCTGGAGGAAGTTCGCGACTTCATGCGCGTGCACCGACGCGGCGGCCGGCCCTGTCCGAACTGCGGCAACCCCATCACCAACATCACGTCCGGCAATCGCGTCATGAGCTACTGCCGTCACTGCCAGGTCTAGCCGCCCGCATTCGGACAGCAACAGACGGCCCGTTCGGCCGCCTTTCCTCGATTTCCCGTCTGAAATCGCCTCTAGGAGAAACCGTTCGGCACTTCCCAGCCGGGAATGAACTTCTGCCATTCGACCTGGCGTTCAAGGTGGTCGTAGAAAAGGTAGTATGCGGTCGCCGGCGGGCGAGTTGGTTGCTTGAGGAGCCGCATCCGTGTTTCACCGGGCATCTTCCCTGCCTTCCGGTGATTGCAGGGCTTGCACGCCGATACCAGGTTGTCCCAGGTGTGCGTGCCGCCCTTATTCCGCGGAATAACATGGTCGAGCGTCAGGTCATGGCTGCGCCTGCCGCAGTACTGGCAGGTGTAGTGGTCGCGACTGAAGATCTCCTTGCGCGTCAGGCGCATCTGCGGTCGAGGGCGGCGAATCAGGTAGACGAGCCGGATCACCGACGGCAGCGAAAAGCGGTGACTGGGGCTCCGAAGTTCTCCGGCATGATGCTCCAGCACCTCCGCCTTGCCCCGGTCCACCAGCACAAAAGCGCGGCGCGCGGCGCAAACGTTCAGGGGCTCGTAGTTCTGATTGAGAACCAGTACCGGAGAGTTAACCATTCCAGTCATCACGACGCTCTGTGATATGAATGATAGCAAAACGCTTTAGGCCCAGGCAATAATCTGTCAGCTCGGCCTAAAAGGCATTGACGGCGGTCTTGAACTCGGAGGGCAGGATTCGTAACAGGAGGGGGACGCCGTTAAGGAACATCGGCCCCAGCGCTGAGTCGTGAATCGTGTCCTTCAATCCGAAAGCGGGGAACGTAACGAAGACGATGAGCAGGAGTTCGGCGACGGCCAGGCCCTTTATGAGGCCGAACAGAGCTCCCAGGAGGTGGTCGAAAGTGCCCAGCATAAGCAGCGACGCCGTCTGCTTCAGCAGCATCCCGGCGAGCTGACCGGCCAGGAAGCAGGCGCCAAAGATCGTCAGGAAGGCAACAATGTTTGCCGCATTGTCATTGTCGACCGCGAGCTTGATGTCGCTTGCCAGGTCCTTGTAGAAGATGCCCGCCAGAACGATGCCCAGTGCAACGCCCACCATCGTCACGATCTCTCGGATGATGCCCGCGGAGAACGCCGAGAACGTGAACCAGACAAGGACGACGATTATGACGATGTCAACCCAGTTCATCCGCAGCCCCCGCGTTGCAACCGTTCATCAGCGCGAATCGGTCCGGCTTTTCGACACCGCAACCTTACGACTCGCCGATGCCCTCGTCAAGCCGTGATTATCTCTCCATCGAGGCACTGCCGCCGGCGGGGCCTCCTCCTGCCATGTCTCCTGCGCGAGCTCCGCGGAACGTGCGACAATCGCGCTCTGGGTGCGCTCCTCGCTTCGCTCGTCGCGCCTATCCCCAACACTAGCCTGCGCTGCCGGCCTTCTCCGACGCCCGCTTCCAGTACAAAACGAATAGCGGCGCCATCGCCAGCGCCCCGAACGCAAAGCCGCCGACCACGTCGCTCGGCCAATGAGCCCCCACGTAGACGCGGGCCAGTCCCGTCAAAATGATCATCGTCACGCAGGCCGTGCGGAACAGCAGTCGCAGCCGTCGTTCGACGATGAGCGCCCCCGCCAGCACAAAGAGCGTCCCGTACAGCACGAACGCCGTCGTCGCGTGCCCGCTCGGGAAGCTGAACCCGGAGACGTGGTCGCGCACCTGTACCAGCGCCGCCGATGGCCGCGGCCGCGCGACTGCCTGCACAAGCGCCTGTCTTAGCGCTCTAGGAATGAACGACGCGAGCAGCAGCAGCGACCCCCGTGGCTTCCTGAGCAAGAGGAGCGCGACGGCAAAGGCCAGCGTAATGACGACCGCGCCCACAGTATCGCCGGCGTTATTGGCGAACGCCGCCGCCGCGCCGAAGTGGAAATCGTCGAAATCTTGCACGCGATGCGCCAGCCAGAGGTCGCCCGGAAAGCGGTCGTAGGCCGCCGCAAGACCGCACATCACGCCGAATGCCGCGACGCCCCCTAGCCAGGCGACCCAGAACGCGCCCCGATTCGCGATCTGCTTCCGTTGCTGCATGCGGTCCCATTATGAGGGCCCATCAGTCCGCGGCCAATCCAGCCTTGACAGCTCTTCCGAACGCTACCTACAATCGACTCTGGGCCCCCGAGCGGGCCTCCAGCATCTTTCGATTAGAAAAGGCGGCAACATGCGGCTCGAAGAAGAAGAGTTGCGGAAAACGGTCCGCAACGTCCTCGATGGGTCCACCCTCGCGGCGCTCGCCAGCGCGTCCGGCGGCGACCTGCGCAACGGCCTCGTCCCCTTCGCCTGCGACGACGACTTCAGCGTCTTCATAAGCCTCCAGCCCAACAACGTCCGCTGTCTCCAGCTCGGCTTCCATCCGAGCGTCTCGCTCCTCGTCCTCGCCGAGATAGACGGCGAGACCAGAGAGGTCGAGATAACCGGCAAGGCGACCCCGCTCCAGCGCCCGGCCGAGCGCCAGCGAGCCCACGACCTGCTGGCCGCTCGCCTGCCCCGCGCCTTCCGCGAAGAGCGAGAGTGCTTTCGCATCGCCCCTGCCCGCATCGAATTGCGAAGCAGCGCAGCCACGCGCGGCGAAACACTGCTCTTTCCGGCCAACCGCCGGGCCGTGAGCGAAGGCGCGCTCCTGAAGAAGAAAGCCCTCGCCTGGTTCCTCGCCGTCCGCGCTCCCTTCCTGACCGCCAGCATCACGCCCGTGCTTCTCGGCGGCGCCGTCGCTTGGCAAACGCGCCACCAGTTCAGCTGGGCGCTCCTCCTCCTGACGATGCTCGCCGGCGGCCTGCTCCATCTCGGCGTCAACGTCATCAACGACTACTTCGACCACGTCAGCGGCAACGACGACATCAACACCGAGTTCGTTCGGCCCTTCAGCGGCGGTAGCAGAGTCATCCAGATGGGCCTCCTATCGCCGCTGGAGATGCTCGTCGGCGCCGCCGTGCTCTTCGCAATACCGACCGCCATCGGCCTGTACCTGGCCGCCGTCACGGGCCCCCTGCTGCTCGCGATCGGCGCCGTCGGCCTGCTCTCCGGCATATTCTACGTCGGCAGGCCCTTCAACTGGGGCAGCCACGGTATCGGCGAGGTCCTGGTCGGCCTGAACTTCGGCACCCTCATGACCCTCGGCGCCTACTTCGTCCAGACCCAGCGCCTCGACTGGACGCCCGTCATTGCCGCCGTGCCGATAGCCTTCCTCATCGCCGCCGTCCTCTACGTCAACGAGTTCCCCGACTTCGCCGCCGACGAGGCCGTCGGCAAGCGCACCTGGGTCGTGCGCCTCGGCCGCCCGAAAGCCGCTTACGTCTACGCCGCGATGATGGCGGTTCCCTACGTTTGGGTCCTTGCCTTCGTGGCCGCCGGCTCGCTGCCGCCGCCTGCCCTCCTGCCGCTTATGACGCTCCCGCTCGCCGTCCGCGCCTCGCTCATCGCCTTTCGCCACCACTCGGAGCCGGTCGAGCTTGCGCCCGCGAACGCCCTGACCATCGTCTCTCACCTCTCCGTCGGCCTGCTCCTGACGCTCGGCTACGTCTGGGAAGGCTCCAACGTCAAGGGAATGGCCTACGTCATCGGGTTCGCCGTGCTCTTCACCGCCATCGTCGCCTTCGTCAACAAAGGCATCGAGCAGGAGAAGCAGGCTTTCCTCGCCTCCCGGCAGGCGTTCGCTCCCGAAAACGGCTAGCCTCGCCCGATGGAAGAGAAGAATCGGCCGGACTCGCTACGTCCGCCGCCTCTTCGACCGCATCGCCTCTCGCTACGACCTCGCCAACGTCGTCATCACCGGCGGTCGCATCGGCGGCTGGCGGCGACGCCTTCTACGTGAGACCGACCTCGAAGACGCGACGCTCGTTCTGGACCTCGCGACCGGCACCGGCAATCTCGCCCTGGCCATCGCCCGCCGCTCGCCTCAAACGCAGGTCGTTGGGATCGACCTTTCGCCCGAGATGCTCCGGCGGGCCCGCCAGAAGCTGCGACGCGCCGGCCTGGCTCGGCAGGCGTCCTTCGTCATCGCCGACGTGACCGCCCTGCCCTTTCGCGACGGCGTAGCCGACGCTGCCGTCAACGCCTTCATGCTGCGGCACATGCCGTCGCTTCCGGCGGCGTTCACGGAGTTTCGACGCGTTCTTCGCGCCGGCGGCCGGCTCGGCTGCATCGAGCTCACCCAGCCGACGCGCCCGGTCTTCCGCCAGGTTTACCGCTTCCTCTTCCGCTACGTGACGCCGCTTCTCGGCGGGCTCGTTTCCGGCGACTTCGAAGCCTTCCGCTACCTGCCGCGCTCCCTGGCGCCGTTCCCCGGCGCGACCGAGCTGTCGCGTCTGCTGCGGGAAGCCGGCTTTGAAGACGTGAAGTGCCACTTGCTTTCGGGAGGAATCGTCGCCGTTCACGTCGGACGGAAGACGACGAAATGAGGGGGCGCCTTAGCCGGCGTGGATACGGTAGACGCAGGAGGCGTCGCCGCGGGCGATGCAGCTCTCCATGTTGGGCGCCACTCCCAGCAGAAGAGAGATGAACTGCGAATCGAGTGAGCACAGCGTTTGGTGGACGCGCGCCACGTCCGGGTAAGGGCAGGTGAGCCGATGCACCAGCAGGTCCTTCCCCTCCGGGACCATCGAGACCAGGCAGCCCTCCGACTTGATGATGCGCGTCACCTCGGCCACCCGTCCCGCCAGGTCCAGGCCCGCCATTCGCTCCAGGTATGGCGCTGCTGTGCGTTCGGCGACGCGGCCCAGGAACTCCTGCACGCCCTTTTCTCCTTGCGCGGAGGACAGCTCCTCCAGGAACAGCGACGCCAGCGCTGCGTATCTCTTCGGGTAGAGCGCGTCGCCGAGGCTGGTGAGCGAGTACACGAGCGCCGGCCGCCCGACTCGCCCGCGCTCCTCGTGCCCCTGGATGAGGCCGTCGCGTTCCAGGATCGTGAGGTGCTGTCGAATCCCGGTCGAGGTCAGGTGCAACAGATCGCCCAGCTCCTTGACGGAGCCTTTTCCGTGGCTACGCAGGTAATCCAGGATCTCGCGTCGAGTCGGCTGCATCTAGTCCACAGAGTTAACGCACAACGCCCAATAACTTCTGATGAAAGTATGCTAACATAGCTTTTGCCGAGGGGACAACGGCGCGGCCGCGCAGGCAAAGCGATTCGGACAAAGGAATATGGCTCAGACTGAAAACCCAATGGTCCGGAAGACGCAGGCCGACATAGCGATCGAAATGGCCGCGGCCAAGCTCAGAGATCTCCTGCACGAGGCCGTCGCTCAGCTCGATCCCTTTCCGCCGTTTCCCGGCTCCTTCTTCACACTCGCGATCGAAGTCGAGGGAGGAGCCGCGGTTGGCCCCGAGCACGGCTGCGTCGTGCTTGCGCCGGACGGCGAGCTGCACGAGCTGGAGGTCAGCATCGACTTCCCGCCCGGCCAGTTCGATCCCGTCACCGCCCGCAACGAGAGGCTGCGACCCCTCGACCTCCATCCGCGCGATTACGTGGTGTACGCGTACAACGCCCTCACCCGTGTGACCGAGCTCCTGATGGAACAGCAGGAAGCCAGAGGCGGTTAACCACCATTCGAAGAGCGTATGGCGGGCGTCGTTTTGGTATCATAGACGCTGCATTGGCGTGAGGGGGCTTTTCGATGGCCAGAAGTTCAACCGCCCGCAGGTCGAGCCCAAGACAGCATCTGGGCGCCCCTCAAGCTATACTCTTCGCACTTGCCCTGGCGGTTCTCCTGACGCTCGCGCTCGTGCCCGTGTTTCCGCACCAACAGCAGGCGAAGGAAGGCGATACCGCCTCCCGCACCTGGCAAGCGCCTCGTGACCTCTCCTTCAACAGCGCCGTCCTGACTCAGAAGGCGCAGGATCAGGCCGCCGCCGCCGTCCCGGACGTCCTCGTCTTCAGCCCCGACGTCCGCTCCCAGCAGATGGCGAAGCTTGCCAGCCTGATCGAAGATGTGCAAAACGTTCGCAACTCCACGGACTTGACCCGGTCCCAGAAGCTCAGCGCCCTCAGCGGCACCGAGAACCTCTTCGCGCCGGACTACGAGGCCTTTATCCTGGACATGTCTTCCGACGAATGGCAGCTCGTGACCGGCCAGGCGCAGACCGTGCTGGAGAAGGTACTGGAAGGAAGCGTTGCCCGCGGCCAGGAAAGCACCATCGCCGACCAGGTTCCGCAACTCATCGACCCGTCCCTCTCGGACAACGAGGAAGGGCTTGTCACGGCGCTGGTAAAGCCGCTGATCGCCCCGAACCTTGAGGTCGACCAGACCAAGACGAACCAGGCGAAGGACGCCGCCCGCGCCGCCGTCGCGCCCGTCCTCGTCTCCTACACCAAAGGTCAAACCATCGTCCGCAGCGGCGAAGTCATCGACAGCACGGCCATCGAGGCGATGCGCCAGGCCGGCCTTCTTACCGGCCGCCTCGAGTGGCGCACTCTCGTCTCCGTTATCCTGCTCTCGCTCGTCGCAGCCGGCATTCTCGGCTACTACACCTTCGCCGTCGGCGCCGAGAACCTCGCCGACCCGCGGCGCATCGTCCTGGTGCTCGTCGTTGCGGCGGTTGCGGTGCTCGCCGCCAAGCTCTACGTGCCGCTCGTTCTCCCAGATCACCAGCGACACTTCCTGGCGTACGCGCTGCCGCTTGCCGCTGTCCCCATGCTCATCGCCGCCCTCGTCGAGGGCCAGCTCGCGCTCATGGTCGCTGCCACGCTCGCCGCCCTCGTCACCTTTGTCGTCGCCTATCTCCCCGACGTATCGGCCGCCGCGACCTCCAGTCCTCTCGACGCACTGCGGGCCCTTGGTGTCTACGGCATGGGTGGCGCGGCCGGCGCGCTGGTCGTGCACCGAGCCGAGCGGCTGAATCGCTATGCCCTGGCCGGAATCGTCGTCGCCGTCGTATCGGCCGCCGTCCTTGTAGCCGTCTGGTTCCTCGACGTCGACCGCACGCTGTGGGACCTTCCCTGGATCGCCCTCGCGTCCGCCGTAAACGGCGCGCTTTCGGCGATCCTGGCGGTCGGCGCCTTCGTCACCCTCGGCTTCGTCCTCGGCATCACGACGCGCGTCCAGCTCATGGAGCTGGCGCAGCTCAACCGCCCGCTCCTCCGACGCCTCCAGGATGAGGCGTCCGGCACGTTCCACCACAGCATCATCGTCGGCAACCTCGCCGAGCGCGCCGCCGACGCCATCGGCGCCGACTCCCTTCTCGTTCGCGTGGGCTGCTACTACCACGACATCGGCAAGCTAAGACAGCCCGGCTACTTCATCGAGAACCAGATGGACGGCCGGAATCCCCACGACAAGCTGACCGCCCAGAAGAGCGCCCGCATCATCTCCCGCCACGTCCAGGACGGCCTCGACCTCGCCCGTGAGCACCACCTCCCGGCGCAGGTGCGCGATTTCATCGCCCAGCACCACGGCACCGGCCACGCGGCCTACTTCTATCGCAAGGCACTCAAGCAGAGCAAGGACGTCAACGTCTCCAGCTTCGCCTACCCGGGCCCTCGCCCTCAGACGCGCGAAGCCGCCATAGTCATGCTCGCCGACTCCGCGGAAGCCGCCGTCCGCGCCGCGCCCGACCGCTCGCCGCTGGAGATCGATGCCCGCGTCGACGAAGTCATCGCTGAGCGCCTGGCCGAAAAGCAGCTCGACGAATCAGAGCTGACGCTGGGGGACATCAACCTCATCGCGCAGTCATTCAAAGCGGCCCTTCGCGGCGTCTATCATCCGCGCCTCGAATACCCCGCCCCGGCGCCTGTTTCCGATGGCAAGGCGCCCAAGCGCGGCCGCCGCCGACTCTCTCCCCTTTCGGCCCTGACCGCCTTCTCAGTCGGCGAAGAGGGCACCGCCGTCCAGGAAGACGAAGAGACCGCTCCCTGACTCGTTTCGTCGCCCTCGGCTCTGTGGCGACGCGTCCCACTTGTGTATAATTGCTTTGGCTGATTCCCCAAACAGGAGACAGAATGCGTTTCGGCGTCATCGTCTTCCCCGGCACCTGGAGTGACGGAGACTGCTACTACGTGCTCGATACCATCCTCCGCCAGCCCGTCGACTACGTCTGGCACCGCGAGCACGACCTCTCCGCCTACGACTGCGTTGTCCTCCCCGGCGGCTTCTCCTACGGCGACTACCTTCGCGCCGGCGCCATCGCCCGCTTCTCGCCCGTCATGGCCGCCGTCGCCGAGCACGCCCGCAAGGGAGGCCTCGTCTACGGCATCTGCAACGGCTTCCAGATCCTCTGCGAAGCCGGCCTCCTTCCCGGCGCCCTCATGCGCAACGACAGCCTCCAGTTCCGCTGCCAGCCGACGTACTTGCGCATCGAAAACGCCGCCACTCCCTTCACGTGGCAATGCCGGCCCGGCCAGGTGCTGACGATCCCGATCTCTCACGGCGAAGGCAGCTACTTTGCCGACACGGATACGCTGGCGATGCTGGAAGACAGCCGGCGCGTGGCCTTCCGCTACGTCGCTTCCTCCGGCGAAGTGACGGCGGAAGGGAACCCCAACGGCTCCCTGAACAACATCGCCGGCATCTTCAACGAGCGCGGCAACGTCCTCGGCATGATGCCGCACCCGGAGCGCGCCAGCGAGCGCCTCATGGGCGGCGAGGACGGCCTGCTTATCTGGCGCTCAATTATCGAGAGTGGAGTTGCTGCTCTTACCGGTTAGCGGGGTCCAGGTAGTGGCGGAGAATCGCAAAAGGAGGTCGACTCATGACAACTGATGTCTCATCGTCCACCTTCCCCGTAGCGTTCGACGTTGAGTATCCCGAGAGGTCGTCGCGTCTGCTGATCTTCGTAAAGTGGTCGCTCATAATCCCCCACTACATCATCCTGTACGCCCTGATTATCGTCGCCGAAGTGCTCACGTTCATTGCCTGGTTCGCCATCCTCTTCACCGGCCGCTATCCCAGAGAGATGTTCAAGTTCGTGGTCGGCGTCCACCGCTGGCGGTACAATGTCACCGCCTACGTCACCCTTCTCCGCGACGAGTATCCGCCGTTTTCCCTCTCGGCCGGCGAGTACCCTGTGACCTATGACGTCGAATATCCGGAGCGGCTGTCGCGCCTGCTGATATTCTTCAAGTGGCTGCTGATCATCCCGCATCTCGTCGTTCTGCTTTGCCTCGGCGTCGTGTACTACGTGACGCTGATCATTTCCTGGTTCGCTATCCTGTTCACCGGCCACTACCCGCGCGGCCTCTTCAACTTCGCCGTCGGCGTGCATCGATGGGGCGCGCGTGTTAACGCCTACGTCTGGCTGCTGCGCGACGACTATCCGCCGTTCAGCTTGAGCTGATTCGACTGACTAGAACATATGAGTAGCGCATGACAGTTGACCAGCAGCTAATCGAACAGCTCTCCCTCTCCCTCGAGGAGTACGGTCGCATCGTCGAAATCCTCGGTCGCGAGCCCAACGACGTTGAGCTCGGCATGTTCGGCGCCATGTGGAGCGAGCACTGCGGCTATAAGAACAGCAAGCCGCTCCTGCGAATGCTCCCCAACACCGGCCCGCGCATCCTCACCAGCATGGGCGGCGAGAACGCCGGCGCCATCGATATCGGCGACGGCCTCTGCGTCGTCATGAAGATCGAGTCGCACAACCACCCGTCCGCCATCGAGCCCTACGAGGGCGCCGCAACCGGCGTCGGCGGCATCGTCCGCGACATCTTCGCCATGGGCGCCCGCCCCATCGCCACCCTCGACTCCCTGCGCTTCGGCCCGCTCTCCGAGGCGCGCAACCGCTATCTCTTCGCCGGCGTCGTCGGCGGCATCGGCGGCTACGGCAACTGCCTCGGCATCCCGACCATCGCCGGCGAGGTCTCCTTCGCCGGCCCCTACTCCGCCAACCCGCTCGTCAACGCCATGTGCGTCGGAATCGCCCGCATCGACCGCCTCGTCTCCGCTCGCGCCGCCACGCCCGGCAACATCGTCCTCCTCTGCGGCGCCGACACCGGCCGCGACGGCATCGGCGGCGCCAACGTCCTCGCCTCCCGCGTCTTCGACGAAGGCAGCGCCGAGCTCCGCCCGACGGTCCAGGTCGGCAACCCCTTCATGGAGAAGCTGCTCATGGAGGCCTGCCTGGAGCTCGCCGAAAAGCACCCCGACTGGATTGACGGCATCAACGACCTGGGCGCCGCCGGCCTCACCAGCTCAACCGTCGAAGCCGCCTCCCGCGCCGGCAACGGCATGGAGATCGACATCGCCCGCGTGCCCAGGCGCGAGCGCGGCATGCTCCCCCACGAGGTCATGCTCTCCGAGTCCCAGGAGCGCATGCTCGTCTTCCCCAAGAAGGAGCACGAGAAGGACGTCATTAGTCTTCTGGAGCGTTGGGAGCTGAAGGTCGACGTAATCGGCCGCGTCACCGACGACGGCCTCATGCGCGTCCTCGACGGCGGTCGCGAAGTGGCGGCCATCCCCGTCCAGGTGCTGACGAAGCCGCCCGAGTACCGCCGCATCGGCCGGCGGCCCGCCTATCTCGACGAGGCGCAATCGTACGACCTCTCGCGCCTGCCTGACGTGAAGGACGCCGCGGACGCTCTCCTTCGCCTCCTGCGCACGCCGGAGCTCGCCGACAAGCGCTGGGTCTGGCGCCAGTACGACCACCAGGTGCTCACCAACACCGTCGTCGGCCCCGGCAGCGACGCCGCCGTCCTGCGCGTCAAGGGCACGAAGACCGGCCTCGCCCTCACCAACGACGGCAACGGCCTCTACTGCTATCTCGACCCGTACGCCGGCGGCGCCATCGCCGTCGCCGAAGCCGCCCGCAACGTCGTCTGCGCTGGCGCCCGCCCTGTCGCCATCACCGACTGCCTGAACTTCGGCAACCCCGAGAAACTCGATGTCTACTATCAGATGGAAGAGACCATCCGCGGCATCGCCGCCGCCGCCGCGAAGCTCGACGCGCCAACAGTCTCCGGCAACGTCAGCCTCTACAACGAGACCAACGGCGAGCCCGTCGTGCCGACGCCCGTCATCGGCATGCTCGGCCTCCTCGACGACGTTGACCGCCGCTGCGGGATGGCCTTCCGGCGCGAAGGCGACTTGATATTCCTCCTCGGCGCGACCCTCGACGGCCCCGTCGAAAGCCTCGCCGGCAGCGAGTACCTGCGCGAGATGCACGGCGTCATCGCCGGCCGGCCTTCAATCGACCTCGACCTCGAGGCGCGCGTCCAGTCCGCCTGCCTCGAAGCGATTTCGGTCGGCCTGCTCGCCTCCGCCCACGATTGTTCCTCCGGCGGCCTTGCCGTCGCCCTGGCCGAGAGCTGCATCGCCGGCAATATCGGCCTGCGCGGCGAGCCTGTCGCGGCGGCCCGCCTCGACGCTGCCCTCTTCGGCGAAGCGCAGTCGCGCATCATCGTCTCCTGTCCGCCGGACCGAAAGGACGCCCTCGAAGCCCTCGCCCGCCGCCACGACGTCCCGCTGACCGCGCTCGGCTCCGTCGGCGGCGACCGCCTGTCGCTTCCCGGCGCCCTCGACCTGGCCGTCGCCGCCCTCACCGACGCCTACACCCGCGGCCTCCCCGACGCCCTCAACCCTCGACCCGCCCCGTCCTGAGTCATCTTCTCGACAGCCAATCCAGGGCATTTAATCTAATCCCCTTTTCGCAGCCGGCTTCAGAGGGAGTTCAGAGGGATTCCTCCCTCTGACGGTCCTGCCGGAACTCAGGTAGATTGTGGCGACTCCTCGCGTTTGCTCCCAACCAGCAGGGAGTCCAGAGGGGCGCCGCCCCTTTGGCGGGGATTCAAAGGGGTGTCCCCTTTGAGGCTCTTGATCTACTTCACTGGGCGGGTGGGTGGGAAGAAAAGCATTCCTCGACGCGGGGCGGAGCCTCCGGACTAGGGCAGAGTATCCACCAGAGGAAGTCCAGAGGGGACTCTTCCCCCTGGCGGGGGTCTGGGGGTGTCCCCCAGAACTCCACCTTTATTGCGTATCTGGGCGGGAGGCCGAAGGTCTGCCTCAGGCGGAGTGGGAAGAACCACGCCCTCTTCGACTCAGACGTGTCGCCGCGGAAGCGGCAGGAAGCGCCCATTTGCGCAAGATGCCATCTCCCCCTCGCAAACCGCCCGCGCCCCTGCTACGATCGCCCTGTCATGCTTGCGCCAACACCTGCCGAAAGACCCATCGCCAAAATCAATTACGAAAACGCGCCGCTACCAGATTCACGAGATCGATCTTTTTTCAAAACAAAAACAATTCAGCGCCTCCGACCGCTCTTGACGCCTTATCACCCGTGCCTTATCCTATCCAGGTCGAACGTTTGTACTTAACCGCCCTTTTGGGGTAAGACATGTGGAAAGTTGGCCCGCAAGTTGACCGATTCCCTCGTTGACTCAGCCCCGGAGGCCCATATCATAGAGAAGGTCGCCCGCAAACCCCGAAACCCTGGAGGCCCGCAGTGAAAGTCGTCTTTCTGAAGGATGTCGAAGGCAGCGGCCGCATCGGCGAGATCAAGAACGTCGCCGACGGCTACGCCCGCAACTACCTCCTGCCCAAAGGCATGGCCGCGCCCGCTACCGCCGACGCCGTCCGTAAGGCCGAAGCCCGCGCCATCGTCGAAGCCAAGCGGCAGGCCCAGCTCGACGAAGCGGCTCAGACCCTTTCCGAGCGCATCGCCGGCTCAGCCGTCCGCATCGTCGTCAAGGCCGGAAGCAAGGGCCGTCTCTTCGGCTCCGTCACCCAGGCCGACGTTGCTGACGAGGTTGGTAAGCTGCTCGGCCAGGAGCTGGACCGCCACCAGGTGCTGCTCGCCGAGCCCATCAAGGAGACCGGCGACTACCAGATCGTCGTCCAGCTCAGCCGCAACGTCCGCCCGACCGTCGCGCTGAAGATCGTCGCCGAGGGCGCGGAGCAAGAGGCCGTGGCAGAAGCGGCGCAACCGACGGCCGAAGAGGAAGCGGAGCCCGAGCCCGCGGCAATCGAAGAAGCGCCGGCCGAGGCAGAGCAGCTCGAGGAGGCGGAGCAGCCCGAATGAACGAAGACTACCAACAGGCGGCGCAGGCTGCCGCAAGGGACCTGGAGCAAGCACAGACTGCGGACGACGTTCCGCAAGATATGGAAGAAGTACTTTCTCGTCCTCGGGCATCGATTTCTTGGCCGCCTGCTCCTCGGACGTTCGGCCGACGAGCTCGTCGCCCGCCACGACGCGCGTAATCAGTAAGGACCGCTACCGGTAGTTGGCCTGAGGAGAGGCAGGATGCTGGCCGACAGGCTCCCCCCGCACGACGTTGAAGCCGAAGAAGCCGTCATCGCCTCCATCCTCGTTGATACCGAGGCTATCTACCACGTCGCGCCTATCCTCAAAGCGGAAGACTTCTTCCGCGAGAAGAACGGCTGGGCCTACGAAGCCTGCCTCGCCCTCTTCGACCGAAACGACGCCATTAACCAGGTCACCGTCGGCCACGAACTCGCTCGCCGCAATCGGCTCGAGGAGATGGGCGGCCTTGCCTACCTCAGCCGCCTCGTGACCGAGCTCCCCACGCCCGTCGGCGTTGAGCACTACGCCCGCATCGTCAAGCGCGACGCCATCTACCGCCGCCTCATCGAAGTGGCGAGCCGGATTGCCCAGATGGGCTACAACGGCGGCCCCGACCTCGAAGAAACGCTCTCCCGCGCGGAGGGCATGCTGCTTTCCCTTCGCAGCGGCGAGCGCCTCAGCGACTTCCGCCACCTGAAGGACATCCTGGACGACTTCTGGGAAGGCGGTCTGGAATCGCTTCGCAGCGGCCTCCAGGGAAACATCCGCACCGGCTTCAGCGACCTCGATACTCTTCTCGGCGGCCTCAAGCGCTCCGACCTGATAATCCTGGCGGCCCGTCCCAGCCTCGGCAAGACCAGTCTCGGCCTCAACATCGCCCGCAATGCCGCCGTCGGCCAGAACGCGAAAATCGCTCTCTTCAGCCTGGAGATGGCAGCCGAGCAACTGGCTCAGCGCCTGCTCGCCAGCGAGTCAGGCGTCGACCTGAAGCGGCTGCGTCTCGGCCAGCACACCGAGGCCGAGGAGCGGCGCGTCATGAACGCCCTGGGCGTTCTTGCGGCCGCTGATATCTGGGTCGACGACAGCGCCGTCCTCCGCATGCCGGAGATCCGCGGCAAGGCGCTCCGCCTCTCCCGCGAACGCGGCCTCGACCTCGTCATCATCGACTATCTGCAGCTCATCCACGGCAGCGAACGCGGCGACAACCGGGTCCAGGAGATAAGCTATATCTCGCGCGGCCTCAAAGAGCTGGCGCGGGAGCTCGACGTTCCGGTCATCGCCGTGTCGCAGCTCTCTCGCGCGCCGGAGCTGCGCTCGCCGCACATCCCGCAGCTCAGCGACCTTCGTGAAAGCGGCAGCATCGAGCAGGACGCCGACCTCGTCATCTTCATCTATCGCGAAGCAATGTACGTCCGCAAGGACGAGTGGGACAGGAGCCACCCTGCCGGTCCGCCTTATCCGGCGGAAGACGCGCAGATCATCGTCGCCAAGAACCGCAACGGCCCCACGAAGACCGTTCACCTCCGCTTCCGAGACACCATCGCGCGCTTCGAGGACATGCTTCTTCTTGAGGAGGAGAGCGCCTCTGTCAGCCATCTACCAAGGGAAGTCCCGGTGCCATGAGGAAGCTGGATGAAATCATCAAGGGGATGCGTCTGGCGGAGGGGCTGCCGGGGGAGACCGCCGACGCGGAGGTCGAAGCTAAGGACGATGTGTGCCCCATCTGCGGCGGCGCCAAGCTTGTCCGCCATCGCCTGCCCATCGATCATCCGGATTTCGGCAGGGCCTTCCCCTGCGAATGCGTTCAGCTCGAGCAGCACGGCGAGCGCGCGGCGCGCCTGGAGCGCTACAGCGATCTCGGCCCGCTCACTTCTCGCACCTTCGATAACCTGAGCGCGCGCGGCCGTAGCAGCAATCCGCGCGACCAGGAGCGATTTCAGCGCTGTGTGGAAGAAGCGAACGCTTTCGCCGAAAGTCCGGAGGGGTGGCTCGTCCTGATCGGGCCGAGCGGTTGCGGCAAGACGCATGTCGCGGCGGCGATCGCCAATCGCTGCTTGGCCCTGGGCACGCCGCCGTTATTCGTCATCGTCCCCGATCTGCTGGATCGCTTGCGCGCGGCCTATCACCCGGAAGCCGCCGTCGATTATGACCAGGCTTTCGAACGCGTCCGCAACGCTCCTGTACTTATCCTCGACGACCTGGGAGGGCAGAGCAGCACGCCCTGGGCGCAGGAAAAGCTCTTCCAGATAATCAACCACCGCTTCAATGGCCGCTTGCCGACCGTCATCACCAGCGGCTCCTCCGTGCACAAGCTCGACGACCGGCTGCAGACCCGCCTCACCGACCCCTCACTGAGCCGCGTCTTCGAACTGGAGCCCGCAGCAGGCGGTCGCCGCGGCGGCCGCAAGCTTAACGTCTTTGACCAGCCGCGCTTCCGCAACATGACGTTCGATAGCTTCGATACCCAGGGCTTCCACCTGCCCGTCGGCGAGCGCCGTCGCCTGGAGGACGCCTACCGCGTCGCGCTGGACTTCGCGCAGAAGCCGGAGGGCTGGCTGATGCTCACGGGCCCGGGTGGCAGCGGCAAGACCCATCTGGCAGTCGCCATCACGAACTACCGCCGCCAGCTTGGTGACTCGCCGTACTTCATCGAGGCGAGCGACTTGCTGCACTTCCTCAGCCGCAAGGACAAGAAAGGCGAGCCGGAGCAGTATTATCGCGAGGTCGAAGAGATCAGCGAAGCGTCGCTTCTAGTTCTCGACGACCTCTACATCAACAGGCGCAACCCCTGGTGGGAGGACATCTTCCGTATCCTGAAACACCGCCACACTGCCCAACTCCCGACAGTCGTTACGACGCTCCAGGCGCTCGCCAACCTGTCGCTGGATGAACTGGGCGAGCGCATCGCCTCGCTGCTTGGCGACGCGCGCATCTGCTCCGAAATACGTTTGCCTGGCACCTCACAAAAGCCCCGGTCGGATACTGGCGCTATTCCCCTTGAGGAAGCACCCACTCGAAGAAGAAGACGCGGGTAGACCCTTACTGCGCCTGTCGACCCTGGTTTGCCTACTTATAGCTCGTACCGGGACCTTCTCTCACCTAATCTCGTACAATCTCTTCGATTATCCCGTTGGTTCATTCTGGAAGGATCGGGGGAGCCAAGTGGCACTTGAAGACAGGACGTTGCGATGCCGCAATTGCCAAGAGGAATTCGTCTTCACAGGCGGTGAACAAACCTTCTTCTTGCGGCGCGGTCTCTTGAATGATCCCCAGCATTGTCCGCTCTGTCGAGCCGCGAAGCGCAAGGAGCGGGGCGAGAAACGTCAAGAGTTGACGGCTGTCGTCTGCGCCTCCTGCGGCCGCAACGCCGTTGTTCCATTTGTCCCGCGCCTGGACAGACCTGTCTACTGCGATCTCTGTTTCGAGAAGATGCGGCCTAACGCCTAGCCATCCTTCGTCTTGGCGCCTGTCCTGGAGCCAGGATTTGCCTTCATTCCGTGTCTTCTCCTTCCCTTTTGGGGGACCTGCTGCTCTTGCAAGCGGCTAAAACTCATCTCGGCATTAACAATTGCCGATGATCCATCGATGACATTGTTCCGGCGATCGGCTATACTGCTGCTTCGGAACCTGAAGACATCATGAGCATCGGAATGATTTTGGGCAAGGCGGGCAGGCAGGCCGTCGACCTGCTCTTTCCCCCTCGCTGCGCTATGTGCGGTCACCTGGAGTCTTTTCTCTGCGCGGATTGCCGCTCCTCCTTGCCGCGAGCCGCTCAGCCACGCTGCGCCATCTGCTGGCAGCCAAACCTTGCTGGCTCCTGCCGCCGCTGCCAGGAATCCAGGCCATCCTTCGAAGGCCTGCGTTCGCCGTTCGTCTTCCAGGGCGGCGTCCGCGATCTGGTCCACAAGTTCAAGTACCAGAATCAGTCCGTTCTCGCGACGCCTATGGCGGAACTGCTCTTCGATTTCATCTCCGATAACCCTCTTCCCGCCAACGTCGTGATGCCGGTGCCCCTCTTCCCGAGAAGGGAGCGGATGCGTGGCTACAACCAGTCTGCGCTCCTTGCTCGGGCCTTGGCGCGGCAGGCAGGTTTGCCCGTCAATGAGAGGACGCTTCGTCGCGCTCGAAACACGGCTGCACAGGCAAGAACCGCCAGCTCGGACGAGAGAAGAACCAACGTCCGCGACGCCTTCGCCTGCGACGCCCCGCGAGTCAGCGGCAAGAGAGTGTTGCTGATCGACAACGTCTCAACGACCGGCGCCACGCTTGACGCCTGTGCCCGCGCGCTACGCGCCGCCGGCGCTGGCTCGGTGTGGGCGCTAACCTTTGCTCGCGAGGATTGATGATCAGTTTGAGAGCAATCTGTGATCGGACACTCTTGAAGGAGAAGCAATGCCTCTGCCGCAACTGGTGATGTTCCTTGGCGGCATGGGCGGCTCACCGGTCGAGGAAGAGTTTGCCTCTGCCCTGGGCGAAGACGCCCTTGACACGCTGGAGCGCGTGCTCGACTCCGGCGGCGTGGACGGGGCCATCCTTGCGACCGATAGGCCCCAGATCGCTCAGCACTTCTCCTCAGAGGTGCGCGTCGATGTCGATGACGGACCTTTCCATTTCGGCGAGCGTCTCGCGGAGGTCGTCCGCCGCCATGGGTTGGAACGGCTCATCTACCTGGGCGCCGGCAGCGGGACGCTCATGGCGAACGATGACTTCTTCTCGCTCGGCCATTACCTTGGCATGGCCTGGAACACGGTCCTGACAAATAATCGCTACTCCTCCGACTTCGCGGCCTTCGTCCCCGGACAAGCTTTGTTCCGCATACCCCTGCCCACCAAGGATAACGTCTTGCCGCGTGTTCTCCACGACTCGGCGGGCTTGACGTTGCAAGAGCTGCCTCGAAGCACTGCCAATCAATTCAACATCGATACTCCCTCAGACCTCGCGGTATTGAAGCTTACCGGCCACGTCGGCCCTCGCCTGCACGAATGGCTTGGGAAGACGAAGATCGACATTTCCGTGTACGAGGCTTGCCTGGGACTGCTAACCAGTCCAAGAGCGCAGATTCTCGTCGCCGGACGAGTTGGAAGCCAGGTCTGGCAGTATCTCGAAAAGGAAGCTGCCTGCAAAGTCAGGCTCGTCTCCGAAGAGCGCGGATTGCGGGCGGAGGGGCGAGAGGATGGGAAGGCCCGCTCGTTGCTCGGCTATCACCTCAAGCACGTGGGCTGTGAACGTTTCTTCAAAGAGTTGGCCGAAATGGCCGACGGCGCCTTCATCGATACCCGCATTCTCCTGGCCCATCTCGCTCTGCAGCCCAGTCGCGCCGATCGCTTCCTCTCCGACCTCGGCCGCTACGATGAAATATCCGATCCGTTTTTGCACGAATTTACAGAAGAAGCCGTAAAGGCGCCTATTCCCGTCCTGCTCGGCGGCCATTCCCTCGTCGCTGGCGGGCTTATGGCCCTCACGGAGATAGCCTGGCGTGAGGTCGGCGAACCGCCTCCTTAGATACGATTCCCCTCGCAGGCTGAATCGAGCTTACTTGACGTGGCCTGTAGGGTTTCAGGAGATGTGGTAGATCCGGGCCTGAGGTAGACGCTCCTGAGCGTACACGAGCGGCGCGCTGTAGCCAAGAGCACTGTGCAGCCGTTTCTTGTTGTAGAAGCGCACATACGCCTGCAACCCCTTCTCCCACTCCAAGACCGTTCCCGCCAGAACGCCATCCCAGAACTCCTCTCGCATCGTCCTCTGCACTCTCTCCACCTTGCCATTGAGATGAGGCGTCCTGGGTCTGATCCGGACGTGGCGAATGCCTCTTCGCCTCAGAAGGGCAGTGAGGTCGCCTGAGAATTCAGGGCCGTTATCAGTCTGGAGGCAGCGAATTGCGAACGGGATGGTCTCCAGGAGGCACGGCAGGGCTTTGCAGACAGCGGCGCAGGTGCGCCTGGAAAGAACCGTTGCGGCAAGAACGCGGCTGCAATCGTCGACCAGGGTCAGTTGGTAGCGACCCTCCGGCAGATAGAGCAGGTCCATCTGAGCCCGATCACCGGGGGAAGCTTTGGCGTAGTGCAGCCAGAGACGCTTAGGTTTACGGGGACAGGCAAGGAGGGCGCCGGCGCGACGGAGAACTCTGTAGACACTGGAAACGCTGCAGGTAATCAGCCCGGCCTTTGTCAGATACGCGTGGAGCCTCTTTACTCCGAAGCCGAATTTACGATGGGCGCCGCGGATGATGTCTAGAACATGCCCTGAAAGGGCCGTAGGCGAGCGGTGAGGCCTGCGGGAGCGGTCTGATAGCGCTCTCCTGTCGTGGCGTCGCCAGGCCGCCCACCAGCGAGAGAAGGTCGAATGGGGCACCTCTCCCGCCTGGCAAAAGATGCGGGCGCTGAGCCTGGGATACTGCCGACGCGCCTCCTCGAACGCAGCGATGTAGGCGGCTCTTGTCTGGATGGGCCAGGGTGTGCGAGCTTTGTGCATGTCGGGCCTCCTGTAGGTTATTGGGCTTCGTTTTCCGTTAGCCTACAGCCCAGGCCCGACGTTATTCACCTCCCTTCTGTCTCACATCTCCTGAAACCCTACATTACTTGACGTGGCCTCGTGCCTGGGATACGCTCACCGCTAGTGGCAAGGACAACGTCAACATTGCGCCCGCTTCCCTCTTCTGAGGGAGGAAGTCTGCGGCAACGAGTGCTGCTGGCTTTCGTCGTCCTGCTCTTCGCTGTCAGCGCCGCCTACGGTTCGCTGGTCCTCGCTGCCCGCGTCTATCCCATCCTCTTCCCTGGCCATTCCCTTCCAATTCACACCAACCTTCCGGGCGTCGATCAGGGGCAGGCGAGCAATGAGCCGTCCCCTATCGACAAGCGCATGAACATCCTCATCATGGGCCTCGACAGGCGCCCCCAGGAGGGCGACATCCTGACGCGCGCAGATACAATGATCGTCGCGACCATCAATCCGCAGACCAAGACAGCAGGCATCCTGGGCATACCCAGGGACACCTACGTCAACATTCCCTGCGGCTCTGAAGACCGCATCAACACCGCGCTAGAGTATGGCGAAACCAACGGCTATTCGGGCGGCGGACCGCAATGCGCCGAAGACACGATTGAGGAGAACTTCGGCATTAGGATCGACCACTACATCATCATCGACTTCACGGCCTTCAAGGACGTGATCGACTCTCTCGGCGGCATCGATGTCGACGTTCCTGACTACCTCGATGACCCCTACTATTCCGACACGGAGCTGCCAGGTGACTACTTCCCGCTCCATTTCGTCCCCGGCATAACGCACATGGATGGCCGGACGGCTCTTGGTTACGCCCGCAGCCGCAACACCAGCAGCGATTTCGACCGCATTCAGCGGCAGCAGCGCGTGATATTCGCTGTTATGGATAAGGCGCTGAGCATGAATGTGCTGTCAAATGCGCTCGATCTCTGGAACAAATACAAGCGAACGGTGGACACTGACATCAGCGACTTCATGATCCCCGGCTTCGCGAAACTGGCCACGGACATTCCACAGGACCACATTAGCGCTCTTTCCCTCGGCCCCTGCACCACGCCCTGGGTCACCCCGGCCGGCGCCAACGTCCTGCTGCCCTCGGAGGAAGGCTGTAAGCGCATCGTTGACGCTCTCTTCTATGACCAGGAGCTCGCGGCGGAAGGCGCGGTCGTAGAGGTAAGGGATGGCACAACGAGCGACGAGGACGTCGCCGCGCAGGCGGTGACCCTCCTGACCAATCTCGGCTTTCCGCAGGGCTCGGTCGTAGAATTCAAAGGTCAGGCCAGCACCGTGGCAAGCACCGAAATCATCGACTACACGGGAAAGACCTACAGCGCGTCCCGAATCGCCGAATGGCTCGGCGTCCCCACATCGGCCGTACGCGACTCCACGCCGCTCGACGCCGACTTACGGACGACGAACGCGGATATAGTCGTCTACCTCGGTGACGACGCGAATCTGGGTGCGCTCAGTTCGGGTGCAGAGGGGAACCAGTAGCGGGCGTGCGGGAAGCTCTGCCGTCTACTTGCTCTTTGCCTTGCTTGGCGCCTTCGCCGGCGCCTTTTTTGCTGGCGCTTTGCGAGTGGTCTTTTTCTCTGCGGCTGCCGGAGCTGCGGCCTTCTTAGCGGCCCTGCGGGCCGGCTTGGCAGCCTGTTCCTCGGCACGCGCAGTGGCCGCGGTAGCGGTGGCGGCGTTGAGTTTCAGCATCAGTCGTGACTTGCGTCGAGCGGCGTTGTTGGCGTGAATGACGCCCTTCTCCGCCGCCTTGTCCAAACTGCTGATCGCCTGCCTGACAGCGGCCTGCGCTTCATCGATTCGTCCATCTCCGATCAACGGCAGCGCCGTTCGTATCCGGGTGCGCGTAGCCCCTCTCACCGACCTGTTGCGGAGGCGTTTGGCCTCCGACTGGCGGACACGTTTCTCTGCCGACCGGCTATGAGTCAAGACCTCGCTCCTTCAATATGCTAGGAGTAATATTAGACGAGAGTGGGCCTCGTGTCTATAGCGGCTTTCTTCCCGTACAATCGCTAACGCGTAAGCGACGTTTCGGAGAAATCGAATGACAAGAGCGAAGGCGATGCCGGCTGGCGATGGCCTCGCTGCTGCCGCCGTCATCGTCGCTATAGGCTTTCTAGGCAGCCGGCTGCTCGGCCTGCTCCGCACCGTCGCGATCGCCAACAGTTTCGGCACCAGCCCGGAACTGGGCGCTTACTGGGTCGCCTTTCGCCTGCCGGACATGGTCTTCCAGGTGCTTGCCGGCGCGACCCTTGCCAGCGCCTTTATTCCCGTCTTTTCCCGCTACATCACAAAAGGCGACCGCGACCAAGCCTGGCGGCTCGCCAGCTCCGTGCTCAACCTTGTGTTCATCGCCACGGGCGTCCTGGCGGTCATTGGTTTCCTGCTGGCGCCGCTCCTAGTCCCGCTCATGGCGCCGGGGCTCGGCCAGGATTCGGGCCGCCAGGCGGAGCTACAGGGACTTGCCGTTCATCTCACCAGGATCATGCTTATCTCGCCCGTTCTCTTCTCTGTGAGCGGCATGTTCATGGGAATATCCAACGCCCGCCATCACTTCCTCTTTCCCGCGCTGGCGCCCTGGATGTACAACCTCTCGATCATCGTCGCCGCCCTTGTCTCGCACAGCGTCGAAGGGCTGGCTATCGGCGTCGTCGTCGGCGCCTTCATCTACCTGGCGGTTCAGCTTCCGGCGGTCCGTCTTATCGGCATGGCTTACCGCCCCGTCGCCGACTGGCGCGACCCGGGCGTCCGCGAAGTCGGCAAGCTCATGCTGCCCCGCGCGTTCGGTCTCGCCGCAGCTCAGCTCAACTTTCTCGTCACCATCTTCTTCGCCTCGAAAGTGAGCGATCAGGCCATCTCCGCCGTCAACTATGCTTGGCTTATCGTCATGATGCCCCTCGGTCTGTTCGGCATGGCCATATCTACCGCCGTCTTCCCCACGCTCGCGGAGCAGGCTGCCAGCGAGAGCAGGGACGCCCTCCGGCGCACCGTCTCGGCGACATTGCGCCTGATACTCTTCCTGACGCTGCCCGCCAGCGTCGGCCTGATGATCCTGGGCAAGCCGTTGATAACGTTCCTCTTCGAGCACGGCGCCTTCACCGCTTCCTCGACCGACGTGACGGTGGCTGCGCTATTCTTCTACACGATAGGACTGTTCGCCCAGGCGGGCACCGAAATCCTCAGCCGCGGCTACTATGCCCTCAGCGATACGCGAACGCCCGTCGCCTTTGCCATAACGGCCATGATCGCCAATCTGGTGCTTTGCCTCGTGCTCGTCGGGCCTATGGGGGTCAAGGGCCTGGCACTAGCGCTGTCGTTAAGCGCTATCCTGGAATTCACCCTTCTCTTCCGGGTCCTTCGCAAGAAGCTTGGCAGCCTCGATGAGGAGAAGCTCATCGGCTCTGTCACCAAATCCAGCGCTGCGACCGTCGTGATGGCGGAGGTTGTCGGCCTGCTTGCCCTCCTGCTGCACGCCTCAGGTCATTTCAACACGGGCACTCTTGGTGACGCCTTCCTAGCGCTGTTCGGAGGCAGCGTCATTGGTGCAGGAGTATTCTTCACCGTCTCCTCGTTCCTCGCCCACGAAGAGATGGACCTGCTCGAGCGGCGGCTCCCCCTTCTCCGTTCCGTGAACGTCATAGCCCGGCTCACCGAAGGTGGAGGCCGAATCCGCGCCTCCTTCTAGCCGCTTTCAGTCGCGTTGGTAATTCTTGCTTCTTCGAACACGATCTAGCCTTGCGCTGCCTCCGCCGACCATCGTATAATCACCCTGAACGCCGAATCCGCACGGCGCCATTTTCCACGATTGGAGGCGGGTCTTGAGTTTCGCCGACAAGGCATTGATCTGCCGCGACTGCAATGGCAGTTTTGTCTTTACCGCCGGCGAGCAGGAGTTCTACGCGAGCAAGGGACTGCAGAACGAGCCGGTTCGTTGCCCCGCCTGCCGCGCCGCCCGCAAGAACGCGCGCACGAACGAGGCGGAAGACGGCTACGTCCGCTATGGCGCCTTCGCCAGCTTTGGTGGCCGCACTCCCCGTCAGATGCACCCGGCCACATGCGCCGAATGCGGTATGATGACCGAAGTCCCGTTCGTTCCCAGGGGCGACCGGCCCGTCTACTGCAGCGCCTGCTACAACAAGCTCCGCGCCCAAGAGAAGCCCGCCGAGCTCTAGTCCCTACGCCCCCGCGAATTCGCTTCCGGTTGACGCCGCCTCTGCCGATATCTATACTTGACACCTGCGAAAGGCTTTGACGGAGACGAGTAGGCCGGTCGTGCCGGGCAGCGAGTCCAGCCAGGTGCGAGTGGACGCGGCAGCGCCGGTCGAAGAATCCCTCCCGAGCCGCCGACTGAACGACAGGCCGTCCAGTAAGCTCGGCCGGAGCGCCCACCGTTACAGGGGCAGGGGCATCCAGAAGCGTGCCCCGACGAGCGGTCGCCTCAGGCGGCAACTAGGGTGGTACCGCGGGTACGAATTCGGCCCGTCCCTTGCTAGGGGCGGGATTCTTATTGTGGAGCGTAGTCGAATGTTCAAGCCGGTCGCAACAAAAGTCGATTTCCCCGCGTTGGAGCGGGACATCCTTCGCTGGTGGGAAGAGCGGGACATGGTGCGAAAATACCTGCATCGCAACCAGGATTCGCCTCGCCGCTGGTCCTTCATCGATGGTCCCATCACCGCCAACAATCCGATGGGCGTCCACCACGCCTGGGGCCGCACCTACAAGGACCTCTATCAGCGCCTCAAGACGATGCAGGGCTTCCGACAACGCTACCAGAACGGCTTCGACTGCCAGGGCTTGTGGATCGAAGTCGAAGTTGAGCGCGAGATGGGCTTCAAGTCCAAGCGTGACATCGAGGAGTTCGGCATCGCCCGCTTCGTGGAGGCCTGCAAGGCGCGCGTCCGCAAGTTCTCCGCCATCCAGACCGACCAGTCGAAGCGCCTTGGCTACTGGATGGACTGGGACAACTCCTACTACACGTTCTCGGACGAAAACAACTATACGATCTGGCACTTCCTCAAGCGTTGCCATGAGAGCGGCTGGCTCTACAAGGGCCACAACGTCATGCCTTGGTGCCCGCGCTGCGCCACCGGCCTCTCGCAACACGAGATCGTGACCGAGGGCTACCGCGAGCTCACTCATCCCAGCGTCTATCTCCGACTGCCCCTTGAGGGCCGCGAGAACGAGTATCTGCTCGTTTGGACGACGACGCCCTGGACGCTTTCCGCCAACGTCGCTGCGGCCGTTCACCCCGGCATCACTTACGCCCGTGTCCGGCAGGGCAATGACATCTACTACCTGGCGAAGGCGTTGCTCGGCCGCCTCCAGGGCGACTACGAGGTGCTGGAAGAGCTGCGCGGCGAGGCCATGCTCGATTGGACGTACCACGGTCCCTTTGACGAACTCCCTCGCCAGCAGGGCGTCGTTCACAGGGTCATCCCTTGGGAGGAGGTCAGCGAGACGGAGGGCACCGGCATCGTTCACATTGCGCCGGGCTGCGGCAAGGAGGACTTCGAGCTCGGCAAGCAGTTCGGTCTCGCGGTCATCGCCCCGCTCGACGAGTCGGGTACGTTCCTGGAGGGCTACGACTGGCTGAGCGGCCGCCCCGTTGGCGAAGTCGCCCAGCCCGTCTTCGACGACCTCCAGCGCAAGGGCATCCTTTACCGCGTCGAAGACTACACGCACCGCTACCCTGTTTGCTGGCGTTGTGATAGCGAGCTCGTGTTCCGTCTGGTCGACGAGTGGTTCATCTCCATGGATGAGCTGCGCAACCGTATTGCCGACGTCACAAGACGAATTCGCTGGATTCCCGAGTTCGGCCTGGCGCGCGAGTTGGACTGGTTGCAGAACATGGAAGACTGGATGATCTCGAAGAAGCGCTACTACGGCTTGGCGCTGCCTATCTACGAGTGCGACTGCGGCGTCGTCAACGTCATCGGCGGCGAGGAAGAGCTCGAGGCCCGTGCCGTCGAGGGTTGGGCCGAGTTCGCCGGCCATTCGCCACACAGGCCCTGGATCGACGCCGTCAAGATAAGCTGCTCGGAATGTGGCAAGCCGTTGTCGCGCATCCCGGACGTCGGCAACCCCTGGCTCGACGCCGGCATCGTCCCCTATTCGACGCTCGACTACCGTCACAACCGTGCCTACTGGCAGGAGTGGTTCCCCGCCGATTGGATTTCCGAGAGCTTCCCCGGCCAGTTCCGTAACTGGTTCTACTCCCTTCTGGCCATGAGCACCGTCCTCGAGGACCAGGAACCTTTCCGCACCTGCTTCAGCTATGCTCTCCTTCGCGACGAGCAGGGCGAAGACATGCACAAGAGTAAGGGCAACGCCATCTGGTTCGAGGAGGCGGCCGACCGCATGGGCGTCGACGTCATGCGCTGGCTCTTTTGCCGCCAGAACCCGAGCGCAAATCTCAACTTCGGCTGGCACAACGGCGAAGAGGTCCTTCGCGGCTTCATCCTGACGCTGTGGAACACCTACTCGTTCTTCGTCACCTACGCCAACATCGACCGCTTCGAAGGCGGAGCGGCCGACGGGTCTTCGCGCTCCGACCTCGACCGCTGGCTCCTCTCCGGCCTCAACCAGCTCATATCCAACGTCACGGCTGACTTGGAGCAGTTCGACTCCGCCGCTGCTACGCGCCACATCGAATCCTTCATCGAGGACCTCTCTAACTGGTACGTTCGACGCAGCCGCCGCCGCTTCTGGAAGAGCGAGGACGACGCCGACAAGCGCGCCGCCTACGTCACTCTGCACACCTGCCTCGTGACGCTCAGCCGGCTGCTGGCGCCGTTCCTACCGTTCCTCGCCGAGGAGATGTACCAGAACCTCGTGTGCTCGCACGACGCCGCAGCTCCCGAGAGCGTCCACCTCTGCGACTGGCCCGTCGCCGATCGCGCCCTCATCGACGAGCGGCTGAACGAAGACACCCGCCTCGTCATGCAGGTGGCGAGTTTGGGGCGGGCGGCTCGCAACGACGCGAGGATTAAGATCCGTCAGCCTCTGCAGACAATGGTGGCCGTGGGGTTCCCCTCGGGCGAGAAGCGTGTTCTCGAGGATCACAAGCCCGCGTTATTGGAAGAGCTCAACATCAAGGGTTTGACGTTTGCCGACGATGCCTCGACGTACATAGAGGCCCAGGTCCTGTTGAACAAGGCCACTCTGGGGCCAAAGTACGGGTCGAGACTCGCGGAGCTGGAGAAGCTAGCGGACAAGCCAGAGGCATTCCAGCAGCTAACGTCTCTTTGGACGCAGGAGGGGAAGCCGGTGGTTCGGCTCGGAGACTTCGAACTCATGGAGGGTGATGTCACTCTGAAGATCCTGAACCGCCCGGGTTTTGCCCACGCAATGGACGATAAGGACATCAGGGTGGGCGATGCAGAGGGGATCAAGGCTCGCCTCGTTGCCATCGATATTATCGTTACCCCGAAGCTCGCCGACGAGGGCCTCGCGCGTGAAATCGTCCACCGCCTCCAGACCATGCGCCGGAGCGCCGGCTTCGAAATCGCCGACCGGATCACCACTTACTATATTGGCGATGAAACGGTACAGCGCGTCATGAAGAGCTTCGCCGAATACATCCGTCTTGAGACCCTGTCCCTTGAGACCGTCAAAGAAGCGCCTCCTCCGTCCGCTTACGTCGAGGAGCACGCTATCGACGGCCACAGCCTGAAGCTTGGCGTGGGAAAGGTCTAGCCGAACGGCTGAAACGAAGCATAAAGAGAGGTCCGCCTGGCGGACCTCTCTTTCCCCTGAATATGGTAGGAGGCGGGGCTGCTAAGGTGGTGGTGTGCTAGTGGCAGTCGGAGTTAGTGTCGGTGTTGCCGACGGCGTGGGCGTGCAGGTGCCGCCCGAGCACGGAGTCGGCGTCCCTGTCCTGGTTGGAGTAGCGGTTTGCAAGTCGTTCAGGTCGTTCGGACCTTCGACTACCGCACCGGTCACGTCATTCGGGTTGTGGACTATGGCATCGACCCAGATCTCGTACTGACTCGCGTCATCGTCCTCTTCCATCGAGACGTCGAAGCTGCCGGAGTGGTTGTGTCGAATGTTCGTGGGGTCAGTGAAGCCTCGTCCCACCTTCACGACCTTGCCGTTGTCGTTCAGCAGAGCAACGCAGACCTGGACTTGGAACAGATCTCTGCCGCCAACGTCAATCGTGCCGGTGAGGTGCGTCGTGTCGCTGCTGGTCGATTCAGCAACATCATCGATATCGAGGTCCGGGATGTCCTTCGTGCCAAAGGTTATCGGGCGCAGCGTTGTCTGCACGTGGTCAACGTCGACTCCCGCCGGCAATTCAGCGTCAATCGGCGAATCGGTGTGGTTCTGGAGCGTGCGAGTGCAGGGACTGACGAAATCCGTGGAGATCAGACGGTTGTCGCTGTCGAAGAAATCTACCTCGACGGAGGCCGCGACGATGTTGGCGTTCGTCAGGTTGCTGGCAAGGCCGACGAAGTGGGTGGTCCCGTCGACGTTGCTCACGTAGAGGGTGTAGTCCCGCACGATGCAGCCCGCCGCGAGGATGCCCACAAGGGCCAGAGCAAGGACGGCTAGACGTTTCATGGTGGCTCCTTTCGATCTCTTGATGGGACTGGTCAATTCGGCGGTCTACTCTCATAATAACGCGTGTCGAGAAGGGAAGTTAACGCCAGCTACGAAAAAGTCCCGAACTAGAAGAATCGTTACGTTTTGGATTCCCGGCCGTCGTTCGCGGCTTCCTTGCGCCCTGGCGCGCGGCTATAATCCTGCATAGCCAGCGATCATCAAAGGTGAACCGTGAGCGATTCTGACGAGGGCAGAGCAAAGGCAGGGCGACGGCTACGCTACCGCCGCATTGTCGCCAAGCTCGGCACGAACTTGCTGACGGCCGGCAGCGACCGTCTAGACCTGGAGGCGATGTCGGCGCTGGTTGGGCAGGTGGCGCGGCTGCACGAGATGGGTGCCGAGGTCGTGCTCGTCTCGTCGGGGGCGATTGCGGCGGGACGGCAGCGCCTCGGGCAGGTGCGGACGCGTCGCGACATCCCCATTCGGCAGGTGCTCGCGGCCGCCGGCCAGAGCGCCCTGATGCAGCGCTACGACCAGCTCTTCTCGGAGCACGGGATGGTGGCGGCGCAGACGCTTCTCAGCCGCCGCGACCTGTCGGACCGAGTGGGCTACCTCAACGCCCGCAACACGCTCCTGGCGCTCCTCGAGCTCGGCGCGGTGCCGGTCGTCAACGAGAACGACGTGGTGGCGGTAGAGGAGATAGAGGGCGCCAAGATAGGCGACAACGACAACCTTTCGGCGCTGGTGGCGAACCTGGTCAACGCCGACCTGCTGGCGCTGCTCACGGACACGCCGGGGCTGTACACCGCCGACCCGCGTCTCGACCCTTCGGCGAAGCTGGTGGAGCGAGTGGAGCGCATCGACGAGGAGGTGGAGCGGCTGGCCGGCGGGCCGTCGCACCCGGGCGAGCGCGGCACCGGCGGAATGACGACGAAGCTGCAGGCGGCGAGGCTGGCGACTTCCGGCGGAACGGCGGTGGTGATAGCCGGCGGCTCCGAGCCCGACATGCTGGTGCGACTGGCGCAGGGCGAGTCGCTGGGGACGCTGTTCCCGGCGCAGGTGGAAGGGATGGAGAGCCGCAAGCGCTGGATGCTGTCGGGGCTGGGGGTGCGCGGCCGCATCGTGGTGGACGCGGGCGCGGCGAGGGCGCTGCGTCGGGAGAAGAAGAGCCTGCTGCCGGCGGGCGTGGTCGAGGTCGACGGGACGTTCGAGCGGGGCGAAGCGGTGGACGTGTGCGGGCCGGACGGCGAGCGGATAGCCTGCGGCATCGCGAACTACGGGCGGGAGGAGCTGGAGGCGATCAAGGGGATGCGGTCGGAGCGGATAGAGTCGGTCTTGGGGTACGAGTACGGCGCCGAGGTGGTGCACCGGAACAACCTCGTCCTGCTCTGAATTGTTTTTGTTTTCGAAAATCTTTTTTTCGTGAATCTGTTAAGCGGGTTTTTGGGGATTTGATTTGCGGCGGCGGCGCTCGACGGCGGCAAGGACTGCCTTGCGAAAGGCGGCGTTGCGCTGCCGGCGTACGCGGCCGAGGTAGAGGATGAGGCGAACAACGTCGGGGTTGGCGAGGACGGCGTCGGTGAGAGCTTCGAGCTGTTTGGAGTGGTCGCCGGTCTTGAGGGCGTTGAGGTTGCCTCTGGGGGCACCTCGCCGAGGCGGGCCTTCGGCTCGAGGGCGCCTGGGCCCGGCCGATTCATCTCCTCGGATTGCCATCGCGAGGAGATGGTAGCAGGGGCAGGCTCGCTTTCCAAGGGGAAAGTGGCACCCTCCGCTACGTTGCCGCGAGAAGCCGTCGCCGAAGGGGGCATGGTGGGGTGGTTGACGGTTCTGCGGGATGGACCGCCGCCTGCCGGCGGGCGGGCGCAGCAGGGGGCGCGGCGTGGTGGTTAACGGTTCTGCGGGATGAATCCCGCAGCCTTGGCGGAAGATGCGCGGTCCCGCCACCGCCGCCGCGTTGGGCCTGTGTCGAAGAGGGCGTTGTCTTTCCCGCCCACCCGCCCAGGAGAGTACTTCGGGAAGATTGGGGGCACAGCCCCCAAACCCCCAGTCAAAGGGGGCTCCGCCCCCTCTGCACTCCCCTGGAAGGGCAGGGCGCGAAGGCAGAAGGCGGAGCCTGAGATGGGGTCCTCTGGACTCCCTCTGGGGTGAGGCGATGATCAGAGAGTGCACGGGCGCTGATGCGGAGCGCATGTGCGCCGTCGTGAACGAGGCGGCGGAGGCGTATCGCGGCGTCATCCCCGACGACTGCTGGCACGAGCCGTACATGCCGCTGGATGAGCTTCGGCGCGAGATGGGGTCGATGACGTTCTTCGGCTGGGATGACCCAGACGGGCAAGCGGCGAGCGGCCTGGTCGGCGTGATGGGGTATCAGCCGCTTGGCGAGGTGACTCTCATCAGGCACGCGTACGTGCTGTCGGCGCGACAGGGCGAAGGGATCGGCGGCAGGCTGATCGAGCACCTGAAGGCGATGTCGTCGGAACGGCTGCTGGTCGGGACGTGGAAGGCGGCGACGTGGGCGGTGCGGTTCTACGAGTCGCACGGCTTCCGCGCGCTGGGCGACGCGGAGAGCCAGGAGCTATTGTGTCGCTACTGGGCGATACCGCAGCGGCAGCGGGAGACGTCCCTCGTGCTGGAGATGGGGAGGTAGGGTTCCTGCCATGCGGGGCGCTTTTCCCGTGTCAGGCGAGAGCGGGGCCGGTGGTTGACGGCTCTGCGGGATGAATCCCGCAGCCTTGACGAAAGATGCGCGGTCCTGCCGCCGCCGCTACGAGGCGTCGTCGAAGAGGGCGTGGTTCTTCCCGCTCCGCCTGAGGCGGGCCTGCGGCCGCCCGCCCAGATGTGTTATATAGATAGAGTTTCTGGGGGACACCCCCGGACCCCCGCCAGAGGGAAGTCTCCCTCTGGACTCCCTCTGAGGGATGCGCAGTGCTGTGCCGATTCGTCGAGTGGGGTCGGAAGCCATCGGTTGGGCCGGTTGTAGTGCTGCTGGGGCTAGCGCTTGTCGGGTGCCAGAGCGCGAGCGTGACGACCACGTCGTCGCCGACGCCGGTGAGCGCAAGTCCGACAGCTGCCGTCGCCTCGCCGATGCCGACGCCCGTGATCTTCGCCGGCCCCAGGTGCACCTCGGTCGACGGTCTGCCCGACCGAAACTGCACGCCGGGCGCGGTCGACCCGGCGGTGACGCAAGACAACATTCACACGACCATCTGCCATTCCGGCTACACGGCGACGGTGAGACCGCCGGTCGACTACACGGAATCGCTCAAGAAGCAGGGGATGGCGGACTACGGCGAGCCCGGCACGGCGGCCGACTACGAGGAGGACCACCTGATCCCGCTGGAGATCGGCGGCAGCCCCAGCGACCCGAAGAACCTGTGGCCGGAGCCGCTCAACATCTCCCACGGCGCGTCGGCGAAGGACGTGGTGGAGAACGGGCTGAACAACCTGGTGTGCGACGGGCAGATGACGCTGAGCGAAGCGCAGTCGAGGATAGCGGCCAACTGGCAGACGGCGCTGCCCTGACGCCGGCCGTCATCCGCGCCCGTGGGGATGACGAGTCAACACTCGTCCGCTGTGCCAGTTCCCCGTCGATACGGCTAACTAATGGTGGCCTAGCCACGGCGAAGTGAAGGTATGTTCCAGTACTGAGCGACGATAGACATGTTAGTCACGGCGTGGTAGAATAGAAGTAGGAGGTACAACCATGCCGTTCGAGGAGTTCAGGCCATATGGGGGACGGACGCGGTTTGGCTTTCCGACTGTAACCATAATGAGATCGGGAGGCATGAGCCTGAATGAGTGTGGGTACAAAGAACTCCATGAGGCGCCTCGAGTGGTGGTAGCGTTCGACCGCGAGACAAAGAGAATCGGGATCCGCCCGGCTGAAGAAGGAGAGGGATTTGGATATCGCGTGCACAAGTTCTCTAATGATTCTTGGTGGATTCCGGCGAGGGCCTTTCTGGCCTACCACGATGTCCCGCAAAGTATCACCAGGAAGTACCGTGCGCAGATGGACGAGCGGTACTTGGTGATTGATCTAACGGTCAAACCGGTACATCAAGAGCGTCGCAAGCCAACTGAAGACGCGTCGGGCGATAAGAGCGAAGAGTGATGTAGTGGCGGTCGGAAATCGGATCGACTGAGCACGAATTGGAGACAAGGGTGGCTACAAGTTCCGGAAGAAAAATGGGGACTAAGGCGACCGGTGAGAAAAGCTGCGGGACCTGATTGATCCAGGTCCCGCAGCCCCGTTGACCCTGGGGATAACGGTTACACCTAATTATGGTCCCCAAGGCCCGCTCAGGTCAAGTCTGACCCCCTGGAGGGATGCGATGAAGTGCGATGTGCATGACAGTTGCACTATTGTCTTCTGCCGTTATCGGAGAGACAAGAACGGCAATGTCCTGGACGCGCATGCGTATGGCTTCAAAGCCTGGGCTTTGCACGTGAAGACGTAGCCGGACCTGGGGTGGGGACAATCTCACCCCCAACCTTCGCATGATCCTCGCGAACTACGACATGTTTGTCAAGATTTACGTGTCGCTATTATCAGGGACGGCGATCCTTGAGAACCAGGAGGAACAAGTGGCGCAGAGACTCAGAATCAGGTGCATAAACAAGACGGACCGGTACAACCCACACGAGCGGATTAGTCATGTTGGTGGGATCAATCCCAACGGCACGAGGTGGAAGCTCACTCAAGCCGAAGCCATCGCCGGCATCAAAGACGGTCGCTGGTCCTTCTACGTTGAGCAGCCGCCAGGGCAGATCGTCGACGTAATCATTGCGCGGTCGGCTGCGGGGTACGAGTACCTAAAGACCAAGCCCGACGGGGAGCAGCCGGATAACCTCCTTTCGCTTCCTGAGTGTCCGTAGTTTCAAGGTCTTTGCAGCGCCGGGGCTAGAATGCTTCGGCGCTGCCGTCTCCCGCGCCCCAATGCTGCATCGTGATCTGCACGCGCGTCCCAGTACCGCGTTCAGGGGCCACTGGAAGAGGATTGCCCTCTAGTGTATGCTGGAGGGCGTAACTTTTCCCCGCCTGAGGCGGGCAAGCCTTCCAGCGAGGAGACACTGCGATGACTGTCACTACATCTGAAGTTAGAGCAAAGGGCGAGGCGGCCAGAGCCACGGCGCGTCGCATGGCGGCGCTCTCCACCGACGCTAAGAACGCGGCGCTGCACGCTATCGCCGACGCGCTGCTGGCGCACGAGCGCGAGATCATCGCGGCGAACGAGGCCGACTACGCGGAGGGCAAGCAGGCCGGCCTGAGCGACGAGATGCTGGAGCGCATGATGCTCGACCACGCCCGCGTCGAGGGCATCGCCGCCGATACGCGGAACGTGGCGAAGCTGCCGGACCCCGTCGGCGAGCGCTTCGACCTGACCATCCGGCCGAACGGGCTGGTCATCGGCAAGATGCGCGTGCCCATCGGCGTCATCGGCGCCATCTTCGAGAGCCGGCCGAACGTGGCGGTGGACATCGCGTCGCTCTGCCTGAAGTCGGGCAACGCCTGCGTGCTGCGCGGCGGCGAAGAGTGCGCGCGGTCGAACACGCTGCTCGGGCGCATCACAGCGGAGGCGGCGACGAAGGCGGGCGTGCCGGCAGGCGCCATCCAGCTCGTCGAATCGCTCGACCGGGCGCTGGTGCGCGAGATGCTGAAGATGAACGGCGTCATCGACCTGCTGATCCCCCGCGGCGGGCCCGGCCTGGTGTCGATGGTGCGGGAGAACGCGACGATGCCCGTGGTGTCGGCGGCGGCCGGCGTCTGCCACACGTACGTCGACAAGGCGGCGGACCTGGCGATGGCGGTGAACATCGTCAACAACGCCAAGACGCGCCGCCCAACGATCTGCAACGCGCTGGAGTGCCTGCTGGTGCACCGCGACGTGGCGGAGGCTTTCCTGCCGCAGATAGCGTCGAAGTGGTCGGAGAAGGGCGTGGAGATGCGCTGCGACCCGACGGCGCTGAGCATCCTGCAGAAGGCGGACGGCTCGCACGGCTGGAAGACGGTGCCCGCGTCGCCGGACGACTTCGGCAAGGAGTTCCTGACGTTCATCGCGGCCGTCAAGGTCGTCGATTCGCCGGAGGAGGCGATGGCGCACATCGCGCGCTACGGGTCGGGCCACTCGGAGGCGATTGTGACGGAGGACTGGCCGACCGCGGACCGCTTCCTGTCGGAGGTCGACGCGGCGGCGGTGTACCACAACGCGAGCACGCAGTTCACGGACGGCGCGCAGTTCGGGCTCGGCGCGGAGATCGGCATATCGACGCAGAAGATGCACGCGCGCGGGCCGATGGCGCTCAAAGAGCTGACGACGTATAAGTGGGTGATCCTGGGCAACGGCCAGATTCGCCCATCGTAGACATTAACGTTACGAACGGCCAGACACGCCCCTCATAGCAAGGAGGACAGGATGCCGGACTACTACTTCGAGCGGGAGTGCCGGACGTCGCACTCGGAATCGTTCTTGATCGAAGCCGACGGCGCCGACCTGGGGCGCGTCGACCTGCATTACACGCTGGGTGTGACTTACGGCACGCTGTGCGTCCCGCCGGGCACGTCGGAGGACGACATCCAGGAGATAATCGCGGAGATCGACGAGCGGCTGGTGATGACCAACGACCCCTACCGCGAGGACTTCATCGTGACGGTGTGGGCCGGCGAGGAGCTGGGCGTGTACTCCGAGGAGGAAGAGGCGGAAGAGGAGGAGGAGGAAGAGGAGGAAGAAGAAGAGGAGGAGGAGGAAGCGGAAGGCAACGGCCACCGGGATTAGGAGGAGGTTGGCCTCGGCAGAGGTGGGCCTCCGCGCCTCCGGCTGCCGTTGCGGCGAAGGGCCGTCTTGCCTCCCCGCCCGCTGCCGCTGCGGGGAGAGGGTGTCTTTCTTCCCACCCGCCCATCCTAGAGGGGTTATCAAGAATGTGGGCACAGCCCCCATTCCCCCAGTCAAAGGGGCTTGGCCCCTCTGCACTCCCTGTTGGGAGTCGTAAGGAAGGCGATTGTAGGCTTGGGCAGGGACCGGGCGTCGGGATCTCAGAGCTAGCGTGGGAGGATGTGGGGCTCACGGTAGCGGCCGGCGTCCGGCTCCATGTGGATAGTCACCTCAGCGACCGGTCATCTGCTCCAGCCGGTCCGGGTAGCGAGCCCCTTGCACCGTGATCTCGGAGGCGGCGCGATCGATCTCGCGGAGGTCGTCGGTCGTAAGCTCGACTGCAGCTGCTCCAAGGTTCTCCTCGAGGCGCTCTAGCTTCCTGGTGCCTGGGATTGGGACGATCCACGGCTTTTGGGCCAGGAGCCAAGCGAGCGCTATCTGAGCGGGGGTCGCCTTCTTCCGTTCCCCAATCTCACCAAGCATGTCCACCAGGGCCTGGTTCGCTTTCCGAGCCTCGGGCGTAAAGCGAGGAACGATGTTGCGGAAGTCAGAACGGTCGAACGTCGTGTTTTCGTCGATCTTTCCCGTGAGGAAGCCCTTCCCGAGAGGACTAAACGGAACGAGGCCGATTCCTAGCTCCTCGAGCGTCGGTATCACTTCCCCTTCAGGTCTTCTCCACCACAGCGAGTATTCGCTCTGAAGAGCAGTGACCGGCTGCACCGCGTGTGCCCGGCGGATCGTTTGCATTCCTGCTTCGGAAAGGCCGAAGTGCTTGACCTTACCTTCCCGAATCAGATCCTTCACCGCTCCCGCCACGTCCTCGATCGGCACGTCCGGGTCAACACGGTGTTGATAGAACAGATCGATGGCCTCGACCCTGAGCCGGTTGAGCGAGGCCTCGGCTACCTGCTTGATGTGTTCCGGCCGACTATCCAGACCTATCTGCTGCCCCTCCGGGCCGAATTTGAAGCCGAACTTGGTGGCGATCACCACCTGACCACGAAAGGGAGCGAGGGCTTCGCCCACTAGTTCTTCGTTTGTGAACGGGCCGTACGCTTCAGCGGTATCGAAGAAGGTGACGCCGCGTTCGACGGCTGAGCGTATAAGAGAGATCATCTCCTTCTTGTCTGCCGCCGGACCATAGCCAAAGCTCATTCCCATGCAGCCCAGGCCGAGGGCCGAGACTTCCAGGTTGCTGTTGCCAAGTTTCCGCTTCTGCATTGTGGTCTCCTTTCAAGTACCTCACGGACGTTGCCCTGGCCCGCCGGCGGGCTAGCGGGGAAGCGGGCGAGGCTCAGTGTAGCGGCCGTCGTCCGGCTCGACGTGGATAGTCACCTCAGCGCCGGGCAGCCGCTCCACAATCTCCCGCTCGATCGAGTCGCAGATCTCGTGCATCTCCTTCACGCTCTTGCTCGCCTCAACGATGAGGTGCAGCTCCACGTAGCGCTGCCGTCCTGAGCGCCGCGAGCGCAGCTTGTGAAAGCCTCGCACGTCGCCGGGATAGCGCTGGATGGTCTGCAACACCACGTCCTCTTCTTCCGTCGGCAGGCGCACGTCCATTATCTGCCGCGAGGCGCCCAAAGCGATGCGCGTGGCGGAGAAGATGAGGAAGCCGCTGAGCAGGAGGGCGACGATCGCGTCGAAGTCACGCCGGCCGGTGATGGCGACGAGGAGGAGCGCGATGATGACCGCCAGCGCCTGCGTCAGGTTCGTCCAGAGGTGCCGGGTGCCGGCGGCCAGCGCTAGGGAGCCGGTGGCTAGCGCCGCCCGCGCCAGGTAGAGGGCAACGGCGAGTTGCACGGCGGCGGTTATCGCGGTGACGATGAGGCCAAGGCCGATACCGATCTTCGGCTCGCCGACAACCAGCCGGTGCAGCGCCTGGTAGAAGATGAAGAAGCCGGCGACGCCGACAAGCAGCGCCTCGATGGCGGCGGCAACGCCTTCCGCTTTGCCGTGGCCGTAGGGATGCTCGAGGTCGGCGGGCTTGGCGGAAAGGCGCACGCTCCAGAAGTCGAACGAGGACGCGCCGATGTCCTCGCCGCTGTCGACGGCGTTGGAGAGGACGGCGATGCTGCCGGTGATGATGCCGGCAACGAGGTTGAGGACGAGGACGACGGTGTTGGAGATAATCGGAACGACGGCGGCGCGAGAGGCGGGGTCGTTCAGGAAAGCCGGTCGCCGGTGGACGAACGGCAGGCTCACCGCTAGAGGTCTCCTTCCTCGAGCTCGGCGATAGGCGGCGCCGACGGCGCGGGCGCGACTTCGACGGCGCGGGCGCTGATGCGTCGCGTGGTGAACGCAAGGACGGCCAGTCCGACGAAGACGCCGAACCAGAGCGTGGTGAAGCGGATTATCAGCGCGGCCAGGCTGGCCACGCTCTTGCTCATCCCATTAATCATGACCTGCAGGAGGCCGGTGATGCCGGTTTCGGCCACGCCGAGGCCGCCCGGCGCGATGATGATGACGGCACCCGCCAGCGTGGAAATCGGCAGGATGAAGGCGGCCTTCAGCAGCAGCATGCCGGAGCCGTGGTAGCCCAGGCCGGTCAGCACAAGATAAAACGCGACGACCTCGCCGCCCCAGGAAATGAAGCTGAGGAACGTCGTCAGGAGCAGGCTCCAGGGCCCGAAGAGGACGTAGGTCGTTTCGTAGAAGTCCTCGACCTTTGTGGCGAAGCGCGAGACGACCGGCGCACGCTCGGCGGCATGCAGGATGGCGCGCATCGTCGGCCGGTGGCGCGTCACGACCATCGAGACGACGCAGGCGAGGACGACGACCGCGAACACCTCCCACGCTTCGCCGAAGACGATGAAGCCGGCGACGGCGAGCAGCAGCAGCGCGACGCTGTCGGTGAAGCGCTCGGCGAGGAGAATGGGCGCGGTGCGCAGGAAGGGGATGCCGCGCATCTCCTGCAGCAGGTAGCTCTTCAGCCATTCGCCGAACTTGCCGGGCGTGATGACCATCGCCAGGCCGGAGAAGAAGGCGAGGAAGCTATCGCGCCAGGGGACGTCGTGGATGCCGATCTGGTGCAGGTAGAAGTGCCACTTCAGAAAGCGAATGACGTAGTTGCACATGGAGAGGGCGAGGAGAAGCGGCAGGAGCTCCCAGCGGAAGTCGCCCAGGCGGCTGATGATGTCGGAGAAGTCGCCATAGACCATGAGGCCGACGACCACGATCATGCCGAGCAGGAGGGACAGAATGAACTTGCCGCGGAGGTTCTTCAGGGTCAAGGCCGCATCCTCTCCGGAGGGGGCTAGTAGCTCTGGAAGAGCTTCCCCCATTCTGTCTGGAGGGCCTGCTTCACTCTCTTTCGACCGACGAGAGGGTACCAGAGGTAATTGTAGTACAGGTTAGAGGCGAAGTACGACCAGGGGACGATGGGAGTCCGAAGGAGGAGCTTCTCGAAGGGCTTGAGCGGGCCCCAGTAGATGAGCTTCTGGCCGCGGCCCGCGAGGTTGTTTTCGTCGCTGCGGAAGCCGAAGTCGATGCCGCCGATGTCCATGCCGACGACGTCGATCTTGCTGACGTCGCCGCAGCCGAGGCCGCGCTCATGGGCGAGACGGATGAACTTGAGCGAGAATGGGTCGAAGCCCATCAGCTTGGCGGCGACGGCGTCGATGGCGACCTGATCGGCGCTCGCGAGGAGCAGGTTCTTGACGTGGGGCCGCATGGTGCGTGGCCCCGGGCCGTCACCGGCAATCGTCCCGTCCATGACGGCGAAGATGCCGGGGTGGATCTCCTTCTGAATCATGAGGAGATCGACCAGCGTCTCGTGAATGACTGAGTGTGTCCAGTGGCGCTGGTACCCGAGCAGTCCGCCGAAGGCGTTCTTCATGGCGCCGGTCATGGTGGTAAAGATGTGGGTCTTGAGCGTGGGCAGGTGAATGATGTTCTTGCCGATCAGCGTCTGCGGGATTTTGAGCCCATTGGGGTAGACTTTGTCGAGGACGAGAAGCTCGCCCTTGGGCTGGTAGTCGACCCAGGGGACATCCTTGTCGGTGAGGTGGACGCTCTTGAGGCCGTAGCGGTCGAGGACGATCTTGTGCTTGTTCTTGACTTCGGCTTCATGGGAGTCGACGACGACGGTGCCGTTCTGAGCCGGCATGATCTTGTCGTAGCCGTCGCGGAGGAGAGTGCGGACAACGCCTTCGAGCTGCCAGGGCGTCGTCGAACAGGCCGGGTAGTAGCGCTGCCAGGAGACGTTTATCTTGAGAATGGTCTGGACATCCCGTGGCAGCGCCTCGGTCGAACCGGCGAGGTGCATGGCGTGAGCGATATCATCGAGAACGGTCGGCGCGCTAGTGTAGACGACGGCGACCCGAGAGCGTGATTGGGCTGTCATATCTGTCCTTCCGACATCTTCGACGATTTCTGAGGTCATTCGGTACGGCTATTATAAGGCGGTCGCGGATCGGGCGTCCATTCGGGGGAAGCCGCAGGCGACGCGTCTTCACGCCTTTCGCACGGTCGGCCAGCCGACGTGCACGCGGCCTGCACAGTCGTCTTCTATTCTGACGTTGTCCTTTTGCCAGCGCGCTGTCTGTACGCAGATCCGCGCCGGGCCGACTTTAGCCGATCGGAAGGCTGTTCGAAGTCAAGGAGAGCTGAGATGCGACGGATCATCATCGGAGCGGCAGCGGGCTTCGTCATTATCCTGGCGTCGGTCGGCACGGCCGGGGCGGCGATCATGCAGACGCGATTGCACTCGACGGGCGCCTCGAAGGTGAGCGGGACCGTGGTGTGGTTGAGGGCGTCGGAGCAGGTCCCCATCTTCCTCTCCGTCAAAGGCGCGGCGCCCGGGTCGGAGATCGCGATGAAGGTGTGCGGGCCGACCAGGAACGGAGACACAGGGACGACGTTCGATCAGTGCTGGCTGACGTTCGAGGACCCGGTGGCACACGATTACACCGTTAACGTCGGCAAAAAAGGGACGGCGCAGGCAGCTCTCTATGCGAAGCTCGGCGTTGGGCCGGTGTCCCTCGTCAAGCCGCAGCGTTTCGAGCTGTACGCGGCGTCGGACCTGACGAATCCCATCGCCGTCGGGCAGCTCAATTCGCGAAGGTAGGGCTTGCGGCGGGGAACGGCCAAGGCTGATCGCTCTCAACTCCGGTCGCGCTGGGATCGGCTGATGGGTTTCTGCGCGGTCCAACTATTTCCTTGACAGCGTTGCAGGGCTTCTGTAAAGTTAATGAAGCTTAGTTCGACAGGGACCGGCGATCGGAAGCCGGTTTCTGCGCTAATGGAGGCAGCAACGTGACGCAAGAATCGGAACCGCAGGAGTCTCCGCAGCCAGTGCAAGAGGTGGAGGAGCCGAAGCCGAAGCCCAAGAAGGAACCGGCGCGAATACAGAGCAGCGGCGGCGGCTTTTCCCCGACCATCATGCAGTTCGTCGTAGGAATAGCGGCGGCTGTGGTGGTCGTGGCCATAGCGGCGGGAATCAATCATGCCTGGCCGATTTTCGGCTCGTCGGGAGGCGGGAATACGCAGGTCTCGGTCAATGCGCTGCCGACGGCCGCCGCTGACCCAACGCCGGAATATCTCACAATGCAGGCATTTGAAGACGCCAAGCCGCTATCCATCGATACGGGCAATGCGCCCTCGAAGGGGCCGAGCAGTGCCAAGGTGACGATCGTCGAGTTCTCCGACTTCGAGTGCCCGTACTGCGACAGGTTCGTTACGCAGACGCTGCCTTCGCTCCTGAAAGACTATGGCGACAAGGTACAGTTCGTGTTCCGGGACTATCCGCTGCCGGCGAGCATGCATCCTTATGCCGAGAAGGCCGCCGAGGCCGGCCAGTGCGCCAACGACCAGGGCGTCTTCTGGCAGTTCCACGACCTCATGTTCCAGAACCAGACCACGCTGTCGGGAATGGTGCAGGCAGACGCGACAAACGGTGTGAACCAGGTGGTGGCACAGATGAAGACTTACGCGGCCGGCCTGAACATCGACGCCAACGCCTTTAACAGCTGTCTCGACTCAGCCGCCGACAAGTCGAAAGTCGACACCGACCAGAAGGCTATGGAGACCGCTCTGTCCGCGGGGGGCGTATCCAGCTATGGAACGCCGTCGTTCTTCATCAACGGCAAGTTCGTGAGCGGCGCCTACCCTTACGACACCAGCACGAGCGGCTACGTTGACGGTATGTTCACGTTCAAGGACGCGATCGACTACCTGCTGTCGCAGTAGCGAAGCGAACAAGACAACGACGTATCGGGCGGCCGAGGCAGGGCGAGATGCCCAGTCTTGCCGCCCGATTTCCTTATCTATCGCGTGCCGGAGCGGAGCATTTCGCGAAGGGCGGCGCAGGCTTTGCGGGCGGCGGCGGCGCGATGGCTGACGGCGTTCTTCTCCTCGGCCGTTAGCTCCGCCATCGTGCGCCCGAGTTGAGGCAGATAGAAGATGGGATCATAGCCGAAGCCGCGGTGGCCGCGCGGCGTCTCGGTGATGACGCCCGGGCAATCGCCTTCGAAGAAGCGGACGCCATTTCCCGGCGTTGCGAGGGCGATGAAGCAGCGGAAGCGAGCGCCTCGCTTGTCGGGGGGCACGTCCTTCATCTGCGACAGGACAAGCTGAAAGCCCTCCTCATCCGTCTGGTTGGGGCCGGCGTAGCGGGCGGAGAGCGGCCCGGGCCGGCCGCCCAGCGTCTCGACCTCAAGGCCGGAATCGTCGGCGAGCGTGAGGAGGCCGGCGGCGGCGGCGAAGGTTTCGGCCTTCAGGCGGGCGTTTGCGGCGTAGTCGCTGCCCGTCTCGTCGACCGACAGGCTGAGGCCGACGTGCGCGGGGCTGACCAGCTCCCAGCCGCAGCGATTGAGAAGGCTGCCATACTCGGCAAGCTTGCCGGCGTTGTTGGTGGCGATGAGCAGTTGCGGCAAAGGAGTCTGCTTTCGACGAGGTGTATCGAAGTCATGCTATCGACAGGGTGGCCGCGCTGTCAAACGGGGGCCGAGAGGCTTGAGCCCGCGCCCTGTGCTACAATCGGGGCGGCAACGTCATGCCCCTGAACGGCCGTTTTCGGAGGCCCGCACTCCCGATGGACTATCAGCAGGCGCTGGACTACCTCCTCAGCTTCACCGACTTCGAACGCAGCGGCGGCTTCTCGCCCCGGCCAGACGTGCTACCGATGAAAGCGCTGCTGCATCGTCTGGGCGAGCCAGAGAACGGCCGGCTGACGGTCCACGTCGCCGGGAGCAAGGGCAAGGGCAGCACGGCCGCGATGATCGCGTCGATCCTGAAGGAAAGCGGGCGAAAGGTCGGGCTGTACACGAGCCCGCATCTCCACAGCATCTGCGAGCGATTTCGCCTGAACGGCGAATCGCTCTCGCGGGACGACTTCGCGCGCTACGCGACGATGTTGCCGGAGGCGCTTGGGACCGTGAGCCACGAGCTGCCGGAGCGAAAGATCGTCACGTTCGACCTCCTGACGGCGATGGCGTTCCTCGCCTTCGCCGAGGCGCGGGCGGACGTGCAGGTGGTGGAGACGGGCCTGGGCGGGCGCGTCGATTCGACGAACGCGATCGACCGAAAAGAGGTCTGCGTCATCACGTCGCTGAGCCTGGAGCACCAGGCGATCCTGGGCGACACGCTGACGCAGATCGCGGCGGAGAAGGCGGGAATCATCACGCCGGGCGCCCGCGTCGTTCTGGCGAGCCAGAAGGAGGAGGCGGCAGAGGTCGTCCGGCGCGCCTGCCGGGAGCGCGGAGCGACGCTCATCGAAGCGGACGCGGCTTGCAGCTTCGAGCGACGCTGCGCCGGCATCGAGGGGCAGGAGCTGACCTTGCGGACGCCGCTGGCCGAGTACGACCTGTGGCTGCCGCTGCTGGGGCCGCATCAGGCGGAGAACGCCGTCGCCGCGGTGCTGGCGGTCGAGGCGCTGCGGGAGAGCGGCGTCGAGGTGTCAGCGGAGCAGGTGCGCGACGGCCTGGCGAAGGTGCGCTGGCCGGGACGGCTGGAGGTGCTGAAGCGCCGGCCGCTGCTCCTGGCCGACGGCGCGCACAACGAGGAGTCGGCGGCGCGGCTGCGCGAGACGCTGACGGGCGACCTGGGCTTCGCCCAAGCGACGTTCGTGATCGGCGTATCAAAGGACAAGGACACGGCGGGCATCGAGCGGCAGCTCCGGCCGATAGCGAAACGGCTCATCGCGACAAGGTCGCAGCATCCGCGCGCGCTTGCGGCGGAGCAGGTGGCGACGGCCTTCTCGCCGGACGGGCTGCGGGCGTCGCCGGTGGCGTCGGTGCCGGCGGCGGTGGACGCGGCGCTGGCGGAAGCGGGCCGCGACGAGTTGGTCTGCGTCGTCGGGTCGCTGTTCGTGGCGGCGGAGGCGCGGGCGCACGTGCTGGGCGTGGAGCACGAGGTGATCGGCGGTTGAACGGCACGGACGGCGGCCTTAGAATTCGAAGTGGCTGGGGAGTAGATTGCAGGGGGAGGACGCTGTCCTCCCGCTTTTTCGACAGGAAACGAACATGGACAATGGTAACGGACGGCGGGTGGTGGTGACCGGCATGGGCGCGATAACGCCGCTCGGCCTGACGGTGGACGATTTCTGGCAGGGGTGTGTCGAAGGACGATCGGGGGTCGTCCCAATCACGAAGTTCGACTGCAGCCGCTACCCGGTGCAGATCAACGGCGAGGTGCAGGGCTTCGACGCGGCGAACTACATCGACTACAAAGAAGCGCGGCGGATGGCCCGCTTCACGCAATTCGCCGTCGCCGCCTCGCGCGAGGCGATTGCATCGTCGGGCCTGGATCTGGACAAAGAAGACAAGGCGAGCATCGGCGTGCTGCTCGGCAACGGCAACGGCGGCTTTCCAAACACCGAGGATGCGATGCGGACGCTGGTCGCGAAGGGCGGCATGCGCATCGACCCATTCTACATCCTCAAGATGCTGCCCAACATGGCGGCGGCAACGGTCGCGCTGCAGTACGGCTTTCGCGGCCACAACAACACGACGATCACGGCCTGTGCGGCGTCGACGCAGGCGATAGGCGAAGCGTTTTCGGTTGTGCGCTGCGGCCGCGCGGACGTGATGCTGACCGGCGGCACGGAGGCGGGTATCAGCGAGCTGGGGCTGGCCGGCTTCTGCGTCATGCGGGCGCTTTCGACGCGCAACGATGAGCCGACGAGGGCCAGCCGGCCGTTCGACAAGGACCGCGATGGCTTCGTTTGTTCGGAAGGCGCGGCAATCCTGGTGCTGGAGAGCCTTGAGCACGCCCGGCAGCGCGGCGCCCCGATAATGGGCGAGCTGGCGGGCTATGGCGCCTCTTCGGACGCGCATCACGTCGTGGCGCCGTGCGAGAACGGCGAGGGCGCGCAACTGGCGATGACCCGAGCGCTGGCCGACTCGGGGCTGCGGCCGGAGGAGATCGACTACATCAACGCGCACGGGACATCGACGGTGCTGAACGACGTGGCGGAGACGCGCGGGATAAAGGCGGTCTTCGGGAAGCAAGCCTACAAGGTGCCGCTGAGCTCCACGAAGTCGATGATCGGCCACGTGCTCGGCGGGTCGGGCGCCCTGGAGGCGGTGGCTTGCGTCCAGACGCTACGAACGGGCGTCATTCATCCGACGATTAACCTGGACAACCCGGACCCGGAGTGCGACCTGGACTACACGCCGCACAAATCGCGGCGGGCGGAAGTGCGGACGGTCCTCAAGAACAGCTTCGGTTTCGGCGGCCAGAACGCCTGCCTGGTGTTCAAGAAGTTCGAGGAGTAGACGATGCGAATACTCGTCGTGGGCGGAGCGGGGTATATCGGCAGCGTGACCGTCGCTGAGTTGCTGGAGGCGGGCCACGAGGTCGTCGTCTTCGACAGCCTGGTCACGGGCCACGCCGAGGCGGTCTCGCCGGGCGCGGAGCTGGTCGTCGGCGACCTGGGCGACGCGGCGCTGCTGGAGGACGTCTTCGCGCGCCGCAGCTTCGACGGCGTCGTCTACTACGCCGGTTTCATCGCGGCCGGCGAGTCGATGCAGGACCCGGGCAAGTACTTCCTGAACAACGTCGGCCACCTGATCAACCTGCTGAACGCGATGGTGAAGAACCAGGTGCTGCGGTTCGTCTTCAGCTCCAGCGCCGGCGTCTACGGCGAGCCGGAGAAGACACCGATAGATGGAGGACGCGGCACTGGCGGCCGTCAACCCGTACGGCGAGTCGAAGGCGATAGGCGAGCGGCTGATGCGCTGGTACGACAGCCAGTGCGGGCTGCGCTACGTCTCGCTCCGGTACTTCAACGCGGCGGGTGCGACGGAAAGCCTGGGCGAAGACCACCGGCCGGAGACGCACCTGATACCGGTCGTTCTCGAAGCGGCGGCGGGCAAGCTGCCTTCGGTGCAGCTATTCGGCTCGGACTACCCGACGCCGGACGGCACCTGCATCCGCGACTACGTCCACGTCTCCGACCTGGCGCAGGCGCACTCGCTGGCGCTGGAGCGGACGCTGAAGGGCAGCGCGATCTACAACGTGGGCAACGGGCAGGGCTTTTCCAACGGCGAGGTGGTGGAGACCGCGCGGCGGGTGACGGGCAGGCCGATTCCGGTGACGAGCGCGCCGCGTCGCGAGGGCGACCCGGCGGTGCTGGTGGCGAGCTCGGCGAAGATACGGGCGGAGATGGGCTGGGAGCCCCGCTTCCCGGACCTAGAGCGGATCATCGAGAGCGCGTGGCGCTGGCACCAGGCGCATCCGAACGGCTACGAGAGCTAGTCGCCGAGACGCTAGGCGCCCGCGGCAACCTCCTTCGGCAGCATCCCCTCGAGAATGCGTTCCAGCGCCATCGTGTGAGAACAGAGACCCGCGCCGGCGAAGAAGTTGCAGGTGCAGCGCCAGCGGCCGTCGTCGAAGGCGACGTTGTGCGAGTGGTTGTCGCCCTTGAACTCAACGTCGAAGCTCTTGAAGCGCAGGCGGTGTCGCTCTTCAGAGTAGCGCTTTGCCTTCTCGACCTTCCCGATGAAGCTGGAATTCATCTCTGCTCTCTCCTTGACTCGCTAAGGGGGAAATCAAAGGGCACCGAGCGCCTTCGCCGGTGCCTATGCGCGATATTCAGTTGAAGCGGCGCCACCCATCCTTGTCATCGCTCCTCAGTGGTCGCTTGTCTGTAAGCCTATTGTAGTGTCAGGCAGGCGAGGCCGTCAAGACGGAGCGACGGGGAATCCCCATGATGTCGCGCTAGGACGGTTAGGCGGACAGAAGGGCGTCCGTCGCCCGTGCCAAATCGAGGAGGGGGAGGGCGAGGCATTGCACGCAGAGTGGCTGAGGCTAGGTGGCATCATCGGTGTGCTTACTAAGCGACGCTAGTTGCCGCCGGATGAATCCGTCTAGCAACGGCACTGCCAGAGAATACTTACCCCATCGATTCTTCTTGTAGACAAGACCCGCATTGCAGAGAGAGACCAACATCTGGTTTATGTGGCTCGGACTGAATGGCTTGTTGAGAAGGTGAGCCGACCCCTCCGCGACCTCTTGAACCGTGAACTCCGAAGTACAATTCTCCAATTGTGCGATCACCCCCAGCAGATCGCGCTGCCTATCCGTTGCTCTAGCCCACCGGCCAGCAAAGAAGTCTGTATCTAGCTTCTGCGCGATTTCGCGCATAGGTATCTCGCGAGGCTGCTCGCCTGCCGCAATGTTCTGCGTCCATACGTCGAACACTTCGCGGCAGACGTATTGGATGAAGTACGGATAGCCTAAAGTGAAGTCGTAGATTGCATCAACTGAAGCGTCCGCGAAGTGCACGGGGGATGCCGAATCGATTAAGGCCCCACGGATGGCCTCTTCGGTACCGGTCCTGTCAAGCCTATCCAGGAAGACTATGTGGAACATCCGCTCAGAGAATGTCCTCGCTTCCACGAGTTTTGGAAATAGCGTGGGCAATCCTGTCAGGGCTAGCATAAACCGTATGTCTTTCCGCTGGATCGATTGAAAAACATCAAGAAGCAGCGACAGCGGATATTCATTCTTATCCGCGTGATCCGCCAGATTCTGTGCCTCGTCGTAAGCGAAAACAATTCCCCTTCTCCCCAGGGGATTGATGTAATGCCAAACGCCCTCGAGCACGACCTTTAACTTGTCGGCGGCTAGTCCAGGCGTCGCCTCCCAGATTCGGCAGAGTCCCTGGTAGTCGAGCGTAAGCGGGGCATTGTTCGGCTGCGGGATAAAGCCAACCCGTGGCGCGTCTCCGGTTACAACATTCGACGTGACGACAGCGAGATCGGTCAGCAAGCGAGTGGCCATCGTGCCCTCACTCACGCTAGTTGATTCCGACATATCCGTGCCAACCCAGAGCCAGCCTTTCTGTATGGCGATAGGCTTTAGCGTCTCTAGTAGAACCGTTTTGCCTACTCCTCGCAGCCCCGTCAGCACTAGGTTTTGCATGACCGACTCCTGATCGAGGAGCCTCGCGAATTCCCTCTTCTCCGTCTCTCGCCCGGCGAGATACGGTGGCATGTGCCCTGCCCCTGGCCGAAACGGGTTTTGAGGCCCCTGGACCTCAGTATCCATTGACTATTACCCCCTTGACTAAATTTAGTCCTGCCACTAAATTACTCTTGATCTTCGTGAATGTCAATGCCTCTGGCTAAATTTAGAGATTCTCCTTAATGTCTATTGACAATACGTGAGAGGCCGCCGAGTCAAAACACCCACTACCGCGGGTTGTCGGGTGCGGAGGCAACTGCTAGAATCGATATCTGCCTCGGTATTCGACGGCCCGTTTCCCGGGAGGTAGGGATGCGATCCCGGAAGAGTCGCTATTCTCCGCAACCCCTGATGCAACCCTTGTCGCCGCCCGCGCGGGTCGGGCCTCGATGAGCTACGCCGTCGCCTTCGAAGCGTTCGACGCCGTGCGCGCGGAGTGGCTCGCGCTCCTATCGCCACCGCGAGCGCGCGATGTCTTCCGCCGGCCGCCCTGGCAGGAGGTCTGGCTGGAGGTCTTCGACCACGCGACCGGGGCCCGCTTCCTGACGGTGCGCGACGCGGGCCGGCTCATCGGGCTGGCCTCGCTGCTCGACGAAGGCGAACGCGTGACGTTTCTCGGTGACCACAACATCTGCGACTACATGGACTTCGTGTGGGCGCGTGGCCAGGAGGAAGGCGTGGTCGCGGCCATCGTCGAAGGGCTTCTCGCGGAGGGACGGCGCGAGATAGCGCTCTGGGGGCTGCGAGACGGCTCGCCGACGCCGTTGCTGCTGACGCGGCTGGCGAACGAGCGCGGCTGGGTCGCGACGCTGCAGGACGAGGCGACCTGCCCGCAGCTCGACCTGCCGCCGACGTGGGACGCGTACCTGGAGTCGCTCTCCGGCAAGAACCGGCACGAGCTTCGCCGCAAGATGCGTCGCTTCGAGACGACGGTGGGCGAGATGCAGATGCGCGTGCTTTGCTCGCCGGACGAGGTCGCCGCGGGCATGGACGATTTCCTGCGCCTCATGACCCTGAAGTCGGACAAGGCGCAGTTCATGACGCCGACGATGGAGCGCTTCTTCCGCCGGATCGGGCCGGCGCTGGCGGAGGAGGGCCTTGCCGGCCTGTACGTCTTCGAGCTGGGAGGCGAGCCGGTTGCCTCCGTCTTCTGCTTCGAGGACGCGCAGGAGACGCTTCTCTACAACAGCGGCTTCGACCCGCGCTATTCCCACGTCGCGGTCGGGCTGCTCTCGAAGGCAAGCGTCCTCAGGCACGCCATTGAAGACGGCCGCCGTCGCCTCGACTTCCTGCGCGGAGACGAGCCCTACAAGTACGACCTGGGCGCGCGTGACAACCAGGTGTACCGATGCCTTATCAAGAAGGCGTGACTCACGTTACAATGAAAGCAGTGAAACGAATCGCCGTAATCAGCGCCCACACCTCGCCGCTGGCGCCGCTCGGATACCGGGAGACCGGCGGCATGAATGTCTACGTGCGCGAGCTCAGTCGCGAGATGGGCCGCCGCGGCTACTCCATAGACGTCTTCACGCGACGCGCCGAACCCGACGCCCCGGCCGTCGTCTCGCCTGCCGAGAACGTGCGAGTCGTGCATTTGCGCGCCGGCCCGGAGGGCGGCGAAGGCAAGCGTCAGCTCTACGGCCACCTGCGCGAGTTCGAGCGCGAGATGCTGGCGTTCCAGCAAGCGGAAGGCGTCGAGTACGACCTCATCCACAGCCACTACTGGCTGTCGGGCCTCCTCGGCCTGCGGCTGCGTGAGCGCTGGGACGTGCCGCTGGTCAACATGTTCCACACCCTCGGCGAGCTGAAGCGACGCGCCAGCGGCGGCGACGAGCCGGCGATCCGCGACGAGGTGGAGCGACGCGTGGCGCGGGAGGCGGACGCCATCGTCTGCGCCAGCGAACACGAACGCCGCGCGCTTATCGATATCTACGGCGTCGAGGCGGAGCGGATTGCGCTGGTGCCCTGCGGCGTCGACCTGGCGCGCTTCCGGCCGCTGGACCGGGAGATGGCGCGGCGGTCGCTGGGGCTGAACGGCGAGAAGATGATCCTGTTCGTCGGGCGCATGGAGCCGCTTAAGGGCCTCAACGTCCTGCTGGGCGCGGCGGCTCGCCTCGACGAAGAGCCCGCCTTCAAGCTCGTCGTCGTCGGCGGCGATGGCATCGGCGGCGAGGCGGCGCTGCGCCTGCGCAGGCTGAGCGCCGGCCTCGGCATTTCGGATCGCGTCAGCTTCACGGGGCCCGTCGGCCACGACAGGCTGCCGCTTTACTACAACGCCGCGGATGTCTGCGTCGTGCCGTCGCACTACGAGAGCTTCTGCCTCGTCGCGCTGGAGGCGATGGCCTGCGGGACGCCCGTCGTGGCGTCGCGCGTTGGGGGGCTCACGGCGACGGTGCGGGACGGCGAGACGGGCTATCTCATCGGCCGCCAGTCGCCGGAGCCGTTCGCCGAGCGGGTCGCGGCGCTGCTGGCGGACGAAGAGCTGCGGCAGAGCTTCGGGCGGACGGCGAGCGAGGCGGTGACGGGCTTCGGCTGGGAGCGCATCGCCGACGCCATCGAGCACTTGTATGACGAAGTGGCGGCGCGCAGGACCCGCCGGGCCGCTTCGACGCCATGATCATCGATTTCCACACGCACGTCTTCTCTCCCGAGGTCATCGAGCGGCGCGAAGAGCTGCTGGAGCGCGAGCCCGTCTTCCGCGAGCTTTACCTTCGGGACGACGCCCACCTGACGACCGCCGACGACCTCCTGCGCAGCATGGCCGAGGCCGGCGTAGACGTGAGCGTGGCGCTCAACTTCGCCTGGCGCGACGCCGACCTCTGCCGTCGCACGAACGACCACGTCCTGGCGTCGGCGGCGGCGAGCGGCGGCCGGCTGGTCCCGTTCTGCCTGTTCGCGGCGGGTGAGAGCGCCGTGGCCGAGATTGAGCGCTGCCTGGCGGCGGGCGCGCGCGGCTTCGGCGAGCTGCGGCCGGAGAGCCAGGGCTGGAGCCTCGACGACGGGTCGATCTCCGAGCCCCTGGGCCGGCTGGCGAGCGAAAGCGGCGCGATCCTGCTGTTCCACGCCTCGGAGCCGGTGGGGCACGACTACGCGGGCAAGGAAGGGCAGGAGCTCGGGCCGCTGTACCGCTTCATCGAGCGCTGGCCGCAGGCGAAGATCGTCGCGTCGCACTGGGGCGGCGGCCTGCCGTTCTACAAGCTGATGCGCCGGGCGCACGAGACGCTGGCGAACACGTACTTCGACACGGCGGCGACGCGCTTTCTCTACCGGCCGGAGGTATTTCGGCGAGCGGTCGACATCGTCGGGGCGGAGCGCGTGCTGTTCGGCAGCGACTTCCCGCTGCTACCGCAGTCGCGCTGCCGGCGGGAGGTTGAGGCGGCGGAGCTGAGCGACGGCGAGAAGTCGCTGATCCTCGGCGAGAACGCGCGTCGGCTGCTGGCGCTCCCATGACCGCGCAACGCGAGAAAGACCTGCGACTCTTCGTCGCCTGCGAGCTGCCGGCGGAAGCGCTGGCGGCGCTCACTCAGGTGCAGTCGGAGCTGCGGGAGCGCGGCGCCGGCCGGCTTCGCTGGGTGCGGCCGGAAGGCATACACCTGACGCTGAAGTTCCTGGGCGCGGTGTCGCCGGAGAAGGCGCAGCAGGTCATCGAGGCGCTGGCGACGGCGATTACGGAGCCGTTCACGCTGAACCTGCGCTTCGACCGGCTGGGCAGCTTCGGCGGGCGGCTGCGACTGCGGGTGCTGTGGGTTGGTCTGGCAGGAGACGTGGGAGCGCTGGCGTCGCTGGCGGCGACGGTGGAGAAGGCGCTGGGGCCGCTGGGCTTCCCGCGGGAAAACCGGCCGTTCGCGCCGCACCTGACGCTGGCGCGCGTACCGGACGAGGCGGGCGTGGAGGAGCGGAGCCGGCTGGCGGACCTGGTGACGTCGTACCGGCTGCCGGAGATGCCGTCGATGACGATGTCGGAGGTGTCGCTGATGCAGAGCTTTCTTTTGCCCGGCGGCGCCCGCTACGAGCAGCGTGCCGCCTTCCCGCGCGTCGACTGACCGCGCCATTCCACATCTGGCCCGCCTTATTGCTCCGGGCGTACGGCCTTCGAGGGATTCTCGATCCGCCGGATCGGTCGAAGTTGGAATACAGAGGACCTTTCGTGATCGCCAGGGAGAAGGCCGATGATACCGTTGCCCGCCGACTACTACCACGAGCCCCTGCACGATTGGCGCATGTGCGAACAGTGCAAGAGCCGGGCGGGGAAATGGATATGGCTCCAGGAGCGGCACGCCCCAATGCGGGTGTTTTGTGATAAGTGCGTGCCCGCCGACAAAGGAATCCGCACCCGCTACACTCCGCAGCAGAATCGCTTCATCGAGGTCTACGAGCGCGGCCGCCCGAAGGAACTGAGGGAAGAGGGCAGCGCCTAGAGCGGCGCAAGGATCTTCGAATCAGTCGCTGCCTGCCGCCGGGGGGCATCGTGCACCGCTACCTGCCGGCCGAAAACGGCTACATCGACCTCTACAACAAGCAGCGCCGGAATGGGGCGCGCGAGAACAGGCGATAACAAGCTAGCGCCCGCCGCCAACGCCTCGCAGCGTCTTCGCGGCGATGACGAACCGCAAGGCTTCCGTTACTATAGCTTTTCTCATCCGCAGCCAATGTTTGCGGTTGCCTACCCGAACGTCGCCACGAATTGCGCAACGAGTCCGCCGAGGAGAAGTCCGCCCCCAGTAGCGAACACGAGACCGCGTAGTCCATTCTCTTTCGTAACAAGGCGTACCTGTAAGCCGACAAGCCCGAGAACAGGCAGCGGCAGGATCCTGTACGAGAAATAGCCCCACAGGTGCATGGGAATGCCCAGGACCCACAGAACCCAAAGTCGGGCGGATGGTCGAATCTGCGCGAACGTGAGGGGATTGAGGACGACCGTGCTGGCGCGTCCCCGCGGTGCAGGCGCTACCTCCAGCTCCCCGGAGGACGGTTGCTGCGGTAGAAAGCGCCAGACCGCGTTCTGACACTGCACATCGGAATAGCCACTCACCACCATTCCGCCGAAGAACAGGGTGAACCTCAAGGGGAATGCGAGAGGAATCTGTCGCCCCAGGAGCACCGCTAACGTTACTCCCGTTGAATAGTAGAGGGCAGACCATAGAAGCGCCGCGCCCGCCTGCACCGCCGGGCCGTCCAGCCCTCTTCTTAGCGCCCGCTCAACGCCTTTCAGACGTTCGGCACCCAGTATCTCGGGGGTGAGCAAGGGAAAGGCGCACAGCTCAGCCAGTATGCCGGCGCGGCCTACCCACGCGCCCGTCCAAATCGACAAGATCAACATAGCAGTTCCGTGAACCTAGGACGGACCCATCTCCAGTGCGTCGCCTTCGGCGGCGTGCCATGAATCCCTTATCATCCCGCGCCGCTTCTGCTAACCTGCCATAGGGGAGGCCTGCCCGCCTCAGGACGGGCTTCAGCCCTCCCGCGTTCCGGATCCCGACGATGGACCTCACACCTCGGCCCGCTTTCCGAGGCGCTTTTCGCGCACTTCGTAGATTCGACTCGCTGCCTCTCAGGTTCAGAACGACGCGCGAAAAATAATTGAATTCAATTGGTCAATTAAAGCCGGGAGAAGCCCCGTAGGGTCGGGGGCGTCGCCTGCCCGCCTCCGGAGGGTACCCGACCAGCCCCTAGCGCAGCCTAGGCGTAGCCGAGCGCGTCCTCGATGGCATGGAGCTCCGCCGGCAGCTCCAGCAGGTCCACCTTCGCCTTCATCGCCGTCTCCGGGTCCTTCAGCCCGCTGCCGGTGATGATGCAGACCACCGTCTGACCCCTCAGGTCCAGCCCCTCGCGACTCGCCTTCAGCAGGCCCGCCACGCACGCCGCCGACGCCGGCTCGCAGAAGACGCCCTCTTCCCGCGCCAGCCGGTAGTACGCCTCCATGATCTCGTCGTCGGTCACGGAGCGGATGTCGCCGCCGGACTCGTCGCGGGCCGCCGTCGCGAACTTCCAGCTCGCCGGGTTGCCGATGCGGATGGCGGTGGCAATGGTCTGCGGCTCCTCGACGGGATGCCCGAGGACGATGGGCGCGGCGCCGGCCGCCTGCCAGCCCATCATGCGCGGCCGCTTCGTCGCGTGGCCGAGGTCGTGGTACTCGCGGAAGCCGCGCCAGTAGGCGGTGATGTTGCCGGCGTTGCCGACGGGGATGAACAGGTAGTCGGGCGCGTCGCCGAGGGCGTCGATGATCTCGAAGGCGGCGGTCTTCTGGCCCTGAATGCGGTAGGGGTTGACGGAGTTGACGAGCGCGACGGGATGGATGTCGGTGATGGTCAGCGCCAGCTTCAGCGCGACGTCGAAGTTGCCGTCGATGGCGATGACGCGGGCGCCGTGCGCGACGGCCTGCGCCAGCTTCCCCTGGGCGATGCGCCCCTTCGGCACGAGGACGTAGACCTGCAGGCCGCAGTGGGCGGCGAAGGCGGCGGCGGAGGCGCTGGTGTTGCCGGTCGAGGCGCACATGATCGCGCGGTCGCCCTCTTCGACGGCCTTGGCGACGGCGACGACCATGCCGCGGTCCTTGAACGAGCCGGTCGGGTTGCAGGACTCCAGCTTGAAGTAGAGCGCCTCGCAGCCGACCTCCTTCTCGAGGTGCTGGGAGCGGACGAGCGGCGTGCCCCCTTCGCCGATGTAGAGCAGGGGCGTCTTGTTCGTGATCGGCAGGTGGTCGCGGTAGCGGCGGATGACGCCGGGCCCGCGGTCGCCGGGGTCACTCGTGGAAGAGTCCGAGGGCATGTTGCTGAAGCTCCTTTATCTCCCGTTCCAGGTCGCTTATCTGGCGTCGTTTGAGCTGCTCCTGTCCCTGTGACAGCTTGAGGAGGTGCTCGGCGAGCTCCCGGCGGTACTCGTCGAGCCGCTCGATGAGGGCGTCGAGGCGGCCCTCGTAGCCGTGGTGCTTGCCTTCGAGGGCGGCGAGCAGTCGCTGGTGCTCGTCGCGGGCGGTCGAAAGGGAGGTAACGACCTCTTCAAGCTGGTTGAAGTGCGTCTCGAGGCGCTGGCGCTCCGCGCGGCCGAGCTCGATGCGCTCCGGCAGCTCGTTGAGCTCGTCCAGGCGGCCCTCGTGCTCCGCGATCTCCGACTCGATGCGGCGAACGACGTCGCTGAGGAGGCGGGTGCGCTCGTTCGCGGTCTCGCCGGTGCGCAGGGTGTTCTCCATCGCCGCCTCGAACTCGGGCAGCCTCTGGTCGAGGCGATTCACGGCTTCCGAGTTGCGGTTTGAGCGTCCTTCGAGGTCGTCGAGGCGCTGCTGGAGCTCGGCGACGAGGTGCGCGGTTGCGCCGGCGGACTCCTGGTAGCGTTTGCCGGTCTCCTCGATGCCGTTCTGTCGCTCGAGCCAGGCGGCGACCTGGCGCTCGATGTCCTGCGCCTGGCGCGCGAGGTCGGCCCGTTCGCCGCGGATGTGCTCGTTCTCGGCCTGCTGCTGGCGGGCGAGCTCGTCGGCCTTGGCGCGGCCGCGCTCCTGCTCCTCGCGGAGGCGGGAGGTCAGCGTCTGGAGCTGGCGGACTTCGTCCTGGAGGAGCGCGAGGGCGGAGAGCTGGGTGTTAAGCGCGGCGAGGGTTTCATCGTGATGGCGGGCGCGGTCGACGAGGTCGGTGAGGATAGCCTGGAGCTGTTCGACCTGCTGCTCGAGCTTGGCGGCCTGGATTTTGGCGTTATGGACCTCGTCCTGGAGCCACTGCGAGGTTCCGGGCGCGGCCTTGGTCTCCTGTTCCTCGGGAGGCATGGGCCCGTACCTCCTACGCCTCGATGCGGATGAAGCTGCCGATTCTGGCTGACGACGTTGAGGGCGGCGACTTCGCGGAGGGCGGTCTGGACGGCCTTTTCCTGCGCTTCATGTGTGGTGATGACGATCTCCGCCGTCTGGTCGGCCTCGTTGGACTCCTTCTGGATGAAGGTGGCGATGCTTATCTGGTTGCTGCCGAGGACGGCGGCAATGCGGGCGAGAACGCCGGGGCGGTCGGCGACGGTCATGCGCATGTAGTAGCGCGTGCGCAGGTCGTCGATGGGTCGAAGCGCGAGAGCGCTGCTAGCCGACCAGCGCAGTGGCTGACCGTTGCCCTGCGTGAGGTCGTGGGCGGCGTTGAGGACGTTGGCGACGACGGCGCTGGAGGTGGCCTGCGGCCCGGCGCCCGGGCCCTCGAAGAGGACGCGATTCAGGAGGTCGCCTTCGACCTGGATGGCGTTGAGGACGCCGTCGACTTTGGCCAGCGGCTCGTCTTCGGCCAGCAGGACGGGGTGGACGCGCGCCTGTACGGCGCCGTTTTCCTTCTTGCCGACGGCGAGGAGCTTGATTGTGTAGCCCATCTCGCCGGCGTAGCGGAAGTCCTGGGCGCCGAGGTGGGTGATGCCTTCGCGATAGACCTGGTCGGGCGTGACGATGGTGCGGAAGGCGAGGCTGGAGAGGATGGCGATCTTGTAGGCGGCGTCGATGCCCTCCACGTCGTTCGTGGGGTCGGCTTCGGCGTAGCCGAGCGATTGCGCGCTGCGCAGGGCATCGGCGAAGTCGCGGCCTTCCTTGCTCATGGAAGTCAGGATGTAGTTCGTGGTGCCGTTGATGATGGCGGAGACGGCAGTGATGTCGTTGGCGAGGAGGTCGCGCTTGAGGGGCGCGATTATGGGTATGCCGCCGCCGACGCTGGCTTCGTAGAGGATGTCGACGTTGTTCTGGCGGGCGGCGTCGAGCAGCTCGGGGCCGTGCTTGGCCATGACCTCCTTGTTGGCGGTGACGACGTAGCGTCCGGCCTGGAGGGACTGGCGCATGAAGCCGAAAGCGGGGTTCTCGCCGCCGAGGAGCTCGATGACGATGTCGAACTCGGTCGCGAGGAAGTCTTCGGCGTCGCTGGTGACGATGGCGGAGTCGAGGCCGAGGCGCATGGCCTTTTCGACATCCTTTTCGAGGACGCGAACGAGGGTGAGCGGGCAGCCAAGCTGCTCGGAGAAAAGGGACTGCTTATCGAGCAGGACGCCGGCGACGGCGCTGCCGATGACGCCGACGCCCATGAGGCCAATGCGGATGGCGCTATGGTAGGGTGGTTGGCGCTGCAGTTGGCTCTGCTCCTGATCCGGCGCTTTTTGCCACGTCCTCGAGATGGGTGATCATCGATTGGTCGTTCATGTAGGGGGTTTCGATTGTGATGCCGCTGGCGATCTGCGTTTGCCAGTTGGCGTAGGACTGGTTCTCAATCTCTGTCCGCTCGGCGTCGGTGATGGTCATCGACGGCGACTTCTCAACGAGCTTGTATATGTAGAACGCGTTTTGGGAGGAGATCGGCTGCGTTGTGTCGCCGGGGTTGCTGAGCGCGAAGACGGCGTTTTCCACGTCTGTGGGAAGGGCGCCGCGAGGAATCCAGCCAAGGTCGCCGCCCTGCGTATTGCTGGCAGTGTCGACGGAGATACTGGTGTCGTTGGCAATCGTCGCGAAGTCTTCGCCTTTGGACAGCCGGTCTTGAACAGTCTGGGCATCGGTCTGGTTCTTGACCTCGATGTCCAGCACGTGCACTTGTTCAGTGGTATCGGGAATTGAGGCGCGGAAGCTCTGGCGCAGCTTATCGGCAAGGAGCTGGGCGGCGATGAGCTCGCGATACTCGTCGGGGCTGAAACCGCTGGACTTAACGAGGTCGCGGTAGGACGCGGCGAAGGTAGCCTGGTCGACGGAGTCGGACAGGCCGAGGTTCTGGCGTATCTTGGCGTCGACTTCGTCGTCGCTGACGCTGACGTTGTTCTGGGGTGCGCCGATTCGGTTGACCTCATCGCTTTCGAGGTCGTTGAACGTTTGCAGGATAGCTTGGTCGGGGTTTCCCTGGATGATGGTGCCGGGGGTGGCATTCTGAATCTCGTAGCGGAGCCGCTTTTCGACGTAGCTCATGTCATAGGAACGGCTGCCTACCTTGAGGACGGTCTGGTGCGCCGGCCGGTAGCTTGTCTGCAGATAGCCGAATATGCCAATTCCCAGGACCGCCAGAGCGGCGACAACCACGCCGCCGATGACGAAGAGCTGGGCGCGTCGCTGACTATCGTGACGTTTTGTTGTTCGCGATTTCCCGCGAGCTCCCGCACGCCTTCTGTCCTGGCGTGACGTTCCGGGACCGCCTGCACTGGGTACGCGACCAAAAATGCCCATGATGGCTAACGCTCACTTTCCTCTCGATAGGAGTGAATCAAAGGGCAGAGGTTGAACGGATCCACTGGCGAAGAAGGTCAAGCGCGGTTGGGCGAAGGCCCGGTTGTGCGCAGGTGGTCTGCGGTGTAGGGCAGCAACGCCAGGTGCCGGGCCCTTTTCAGGGCGATGGTGAGGCGTCGTTGGTGCCTGGCGCAGGTGCCAGTCTTGCGTCGGGGTTCGATCTTGCCGCGGTCGGAAAGGTAGCGGCGCAGGGCGTCCACGTCCTTGTAGTCGATGCGGGCCACTTTCTCGGCGCAGAAGAAGCAGACTTTGCGGCGGGAAGCGTAGCGCGGCCTTCTGCGCTCGGGGCGTGCCGCAATCTCCGCCGGTCGCTCTTCGTCTGTCGCTACCGGAGCTTGTTCCGACTCGGGCTCTTCGGCCTTTAGTGGACTCTCGACTTGCTCTTCATTCACCGGTATTGCTTAATCACCTCTCAAAACGGTTCTCCGAAGTTGGATGGAAACAGTATACTCCTCTGCCAGCTATGGATGAAGGAGGTGCTATTCGAAGGGGAGATCGTCCGGCTCGACCGCCTCCTGTATCGGCTCTTCTTCCGGCATGGACGCGGCCTGGATGCGGTCTAGGAAGAGGACGGTATTTGCAATGACTTCGGTCCGAAAGCGTTTTTGGCCGTCCTGGCCTTCCCAGGAGCGAGTGCGGAGTCGGCCCTCGATGTAGGCGCGGCGGCCTTTCTGGAGGAACTGGCTGCAGTTCTCCGCTAGGCGGCTCCAGGTGACGATGTTGAACCATTCGGTCTCTTCGCGGCGTTCGCCCTCGGGAGTTGTGTAGTTACGGCTGGTGGCGACTCGAAAAGTGGCGACGGGATTGCCGTTGGCCGTGTAACGCATCTCTGGATCGGTACCTACATTTCCGATGATCATTACCTTGTTTAAACCACCCGCCATAGCGACGACTCCTTTCGCCGGACGAGTCCTTTCGACCGGCTAATCTTCGGTCTTCACGAGAAGATGGCGCAGCACTTCCTCGGAGAGGTGCAGGGAGGCTTCCAGCTCAGCGGTCTGGGATGGTTCCATGCGGAAGTGCGTGATCACGTAGTTGCCTTCGCGGCGGCTCTTTATGGGGTAGGAGAGTCGACGTTTGCCCCAGGAATTGACGTCGATCATCTCGCCGCCGCGAGAGGTGACGAACTGGGTCATGCGGTCGATCGTAGCGGAGGTTTGTTCGTCCTCCAGTTCGGGATCGATGACGAGTACGAGTTCATATTCGCGCAAAAGCCTGGTTCCTCCTGATGGTTAGATAGACGACACGCAGCCTCGGCCCTCCGTATGGGACGGATTGGCCAGGTTCGAAGGCTTCTTGGGTCAAGCGGCGAAATTATAGTGCTGGGAGACGGCGAAGTCAATGGCGCACTCAACCGAACAGGCGCGTCGTGGCGGAGGGCCGGCTTCGAGGTCAGGCTGGCCAGAGGTGCGTCGTTTCTTTTCGCCGCTGCCGCACTGCCGCTCCCGTGCGATAGGCCGCGTCGCTAACGGCGCGCGCGACCGCCCGCGCGACATGCCGGTTGAACACGCTGGGAATTATGTACTCCTCGTGCAGCTCGCGTTCGGGGACCTGGGCGGCGATAGCCTCGGCGGCGGCGAGCTTCATCTCTTCGTTGACCGTCGTGGCGTGAGCGTCGAGGAGGCCGCGGAAGAAGCCGGGGAAGCAGAGGACGTTGTTTATCTGGTTGGGGTAGTCGGAGCGGCCGGTGGCCATGACGCGGACGTAGGGTTCGGCCTCTTCGGGTGCTATCTCCGGGTCAGGGTTGGCCATGGCGAAGACGATGGGATCGGGGGCCATAGTGCGCAGGTGGTCGACGGTGAGCATTCCGGGTCCGGAGAGGCCTATGAAGACGTCCGCCCCCTTGATTGCGGCGCCAAGATCGCCCTTGACCTGCCGGGGGTTGGTGTTTTCGGCGTACCAGACCTTCTCGGCGTTCATGTGCTCGGTGCGTCCCTTGAAGAGCGTGCCGGCGCGGTCCACGCCGATGATGTCGCGGACGCCGGCGGACATTAGGATCTTGCTGCAGGCGACGCCGGCGGCGCCGACGCCCAGGAACACGACCTTGAGGTTCTCCATTCTCTTCTGGACGACTTTGACGGCGTTGAGGAGGCCGGCAAGGACGACGACGGCAGTACCATGCTGATCGTCGTGGAAGACGGGGATATCCAGCTCTTGCTTCAGCCGCTCCTCGATCTCGAAGCAACGGGGTGCGGCGATGTCTTCCAGGTTGATGCCGCCGAAGACGGGGCTTATGGCCTTCACGATCTCCACGATCTGGTCCGTGTCCTTGGTTTGAAGGCAGATGGGCCAGGCATCGACGCCGCCGAACTCCTTGAAGAGGACGGCTTTGCCCTCCATCACGGGCAGAGCGGCGGCGGGTCCGATGTCGCCGAGGCCGAGGACGGCGGTGCCGTCGGTGACGACGGCGACGGAGTTGCCCTTGATGGTCAGGCTCCAGACGGCAACGGGTTCGTGGTAGATGGCCTGGCAGATTCGCGCCACGCCGGGGGTGTAAGCGGCGGAGAGGTCGCCGCGGGTGTTCAAGGGAACGCGACTGCTGACTTCGATCTTTCCGCCGAGGTGGAGCAAGAAGACGGGGTCAGAGATGCTGCGAAACGTTACTTTTCCGACGGCCTTGATGGCGTCGGTGATCTGGTGGGCGTGCTGGATGTCACGGGCAGTGAAGGTGATGTCGCGGACCATGGTTTCGCGGTTGGACTGGACGATGTCCACGGCGCCGATGTCGCCGCCCGCCTGGCCGATCGCAGAAGCTATTCGGCCGAGCATACCGACCTGATTGGGGTAAGCGGTTCGAACCGTGAGGGTGTAGCCGCCCCCCGGGGAGACGTTGCTCAGAGCTGCTGCCGTTCGCCGTTGCATGGGTGCCTCCTTCAGCCGCATTATACGGCGCGAGAGCCTGCGGACGCCAGAATGGCCAGAAGATGTCGCGTGGGAGATATAAGAGGGGGCGGGTTTCACGAAGATCTCAAGAAACTGGCAGGCCCCCTCGGCGCGATTGCCGGGTTAGTGGCAAGACTGGCCCAGCTGGAGAGCCACGATGAGGATGTCAGTCGAATTAGGGAGTCCATCCTTGGAGAGGTCAAGATCGCTGTTGTAAGGGATTACGCCCGAGGCGGCCTCTGCCACGAGAAACAGATCAGTAACATTGACACGACGGTCACCGTTTACGTCAGCAATTTCGACGTTGTCCGGGCAGCCGTTGTTGTTCGTGTCTTTGGCTGTGGGGGAAGTGCCCCATCCCATCACTTCGAGACCATCCGGAATGCCATCGCCGTCCGTGTCAGGATTGTGGGGGTCGGATCCGAACAGGGCCTCGATGTTGTCAGGGAGACCGTCGTGGTCAGAGTCGTTCTGCTGGTAGGCGCTCGGCTTGCTTGCCGGATTCAGCGGATCGGTGCCGAAAAGGCACTCGGCCCCATCGACCACGCCGTCGCCGTCGGTGTCCGCTTTCAAAGGATTCGTTGGGCCTGAGCCGCAGCCAACGCTCTCCGGCGGGATGCCGAGAGCGGTATTCCAGACTGAGTTGAGCATCCAGTCATTGTCCGTGTCCGGATCGCAGGCATCACCCAGGGTGTCTGAATTGGGAACGGTCGCATCATCACCCGGAACGGCTGGTCCGTTGTCAATCGGGTTGGCGTCGGTGTTGGTCTGGTCTGGGTTCCACACATAGGGGCAGTTGTCGATGTAGTCGGGGACGCCATCGCCGTCGCTGTCAGTGGATGGAGTCGGACTCGCGGTCGGCCCCGAGGTTGGAGTGGACGTTGGCGTCGACGTGTGTGCGCTGGTCGGCGTGGGCGTTATCGTCGGCGGCACCGGCGTCGGCGTGCGCGTCGCGGTTGGTGAGTAAGTAGGCGTAGGTGTCCTGGTCTTTGTTGCGGTGGACGTGGGAGGGACAGCCGTCGACGTCGGCGTGCTGGTCGGCGAAGCGGTGCGAGTGGCTGTAGGCATGGGCGAGCTGGTCGGCGTGCGCGTCGGAGTCGGGGACGGCGTGCTGGTCGCGGACGGTGTCGGTGAGGGCGTGGAGCTCGGCGAAGCGGGGACGGTGACGGAGTAGGCGTAGGTCTCGATGGCGCACTCACCGTAGCCCACCTTGAAGTAGCCGTCGCCGTTCCAGGTGCTGCCCCAGCTGTTCTTCACTATCCAGTAGCCGCCGGCGTCGTTGTAGCCGGTGATGACGACGGCGTGGTTGGCACCGCTGTCGTCGGTGCAGCGGTAGACGCCCTGCGCGTCGAAGGCGCCGCCGAAGCCACTGCCGACTCCCATGGCGACTACCAGCGGCCCGTTCGAGACCAGCGCCTGCTTCATCTGAGCGGCCGACACGGCTGTGACGGAGTTTATCTTCACCAGCCGGCTCTGGTAGTTGGCGCAGCGGTTGGAGCAGGTGGCGTTGCTGCAGGCGCCGTTCGTGTTGTAGGTGCAGCCGCTGCTGCAGCTCGAGCCGCAACTGCAGCTGGTGTCGACGTAGGGCAGGCAGGACTCGTCAGGGATGCCATAGTCGCGCACGTAAGAGAGGGCGCTGACGTAGTTGCCGCCGCAGCAGTTGCCGTAGGAACCCTCGGAGTAGCAGTCGGATACGAGGTACTCTTCGGAGAGGTCGAGATCCAGGTTCGGGTTGCCGGTGGCGATGTTGTAGGTCCCTTCCGTCACGCCGGCGGAGGCGAAGGCCCAGCAGGAGCCGCAACCGCCCTGGTTCTTGACGCTGGTCATCCAGTTCTGACCGTTCTGGCTGCGCCAGTCGAAGGAGGAGGGAGTTGAGCCGACGACGACGCCGTCTTGCTGATCGGGCGCCGGACTCTGGTCGGAGGGCGCGGCGCTCTGGGGAACCTGGATGCTGCTCCGGGTGGCCAACCGGCTCAGGTCCATCATGCTATCGACGGAGCCCAGCTCTTGCTTGTTGTCGGGCCTGACGCATTCGGCGTAGTCTTGCGAGAGGGTGCCGCGGCCATTGCCGTCGTGCTTGGCGACGGTGGTCAGACCCTGCTTGGCGCAGTAGGAGTACTTCTGGCCGCACTGGCCGTTGAGGAAGCTCCACTCTTCGCAGGTCGTGCCGTCAGGGAAGACGCAGAGGCCCTGTTCGCTGCCGTCGGTGCCGGTGGAGATGCGGTAGTCGTAGCCGAGGTCCTTGCAGTAGGTGGCGGCCGGGTTGGCCATGCCGAGGCGGTCGGTAGCATTACCGCTGCCGCCGCAGGTGGCCGGCGCGTAGCTGGCGAATTGCTGGGCGGTCGCCTGCAAGGGCGAGGCGGAGTCGGCCTGCTTTGCCCCCGGCGCTTGCGCGAGGACAACCCAGGATATGACGAGGACTCCAACAGCCGCGGCTATCGTGGCAAGTGGCAGTTTGTACTGCATGAATCTACCCCCTGATGCACAGAACATCCTCTGCCTATTTAATCGACCCATCGGCGGGAATCTGAGCAAGGAGCGATTGCCGGGGGCTGGCACAAAGGGATGCTGCTGCGGTGAAAGAGGGTATTAGAAAAGAAGCAATGAGAGCGAGGAATTTGGTCCGAAACCGCCGCCGCCAGCCCTTCAATGCTGCACCCCCAGGGAAGGCCCGCCCGCCGATACGCAAGGAATTATAGACGGATCGTCTGCTATCCGCCAGTCTGGGGGGAGAGGAATGGAAGAGTGTTGATTTGGGAGTTGGCGTCCCTGGCAGGATTCGAACCTGCGACCCGCTGCTTAGAAGGCAGCCGCTCTTTCCTCTGAGCTACAGGGACGCTTCAGACTAGTCTTGCGCCGTCTCTACTTTATAGTAGTTGCCGCGCGGTCTGTCACCACCACGGATGTCGACGATTCGCAGGCCCGTGACGTCCGGGCTGGTGGTAACGTACTTCTGGAGCAAGCGGCCCAACGGCTGAGCGGCTAACACGGCGAGCATGGAGGCGAGGAGGACGGTTGGCAGTCTCTCCCAGCGGTTGCGATTGCCGGCACTGAGGGTCGAAGCCAGGCCGGCCATCACGCCTGCCACAGCCAGATTCGTGCCACAAAGCGGCGAGACGGCCAGCACCGATTCGCCGGCCTGCAAGCGGCTCAGCCCTTCCTCCGCCGACTCCTGCAGGTCTCGAGCGGGAACGTTGCCGTAGATGTAGAAGCCGCTGGCGGTGGCGCGGCCGACGAGACGGGTGTCGGGCCCAAGCCGTCCCATAAGGACGGATACGGTGGCGTGCTCCAGGGCGTGATTACGCCGCACAGAACCTATGATTCGATTCAACATTTCTACTCCTCAACCCCTTTCGAGTATATCACAGGCTTATCGGCGTTTCGGCTTGCGGCGCTTGCCCGGCCTATTTGCTGCGGGTCACGCCGGGGATGCCCGTCATCCCGCCCGACGAGGCGCTGACGTTCACGACGTGCTTCTCGTCAGTCTGGGGAGACCAGATAGTCACCGTGGCCTGGCCGCCGCCTTTGGGAATCTGAGCCGGATTGACGGACAGTGTCAGTTTGCCGTCGCGCTCGCAGGGCGCGCCGGCGGTGCAGATGACGTCGTCGCCAAGGGCCACGCCAGCGGACGGCGAAAGGATAAGCCAGCTCGCGGAGGAGGTTGCCCCCCAGACGAGGATGCCCGTGCCGTCGTTGCCGAGCTCGATGTCCTGGGAGACCATGGTCTTCTTGTCGTTGGGCGACAGGGAGATGTCAGGAGTGTAGACGTCGAGCTTGGGAGCGCCGAGAACGGAGGAGACCCCGGAGCTCGAAGGCCGTTTCGTCGAGTCCGTGTGCGTGGGGGATGGCGAAGGTATGTCCATGTTGGAATAGGGCGCGTGCCAGTTGGCGAGCTGAAGGGGGCCGCTCCACTTAGGATTGGAGAGATCCGGCAGGGTGAGGTCGGACGGCTGCCAGAGCTGTTTGCCATCGACGACGGGCGGATGAGAGGCGCAGCCCCAGACGAGCTCCTGATAGGGGTACTTGCTGCGATCGTGACCGAAGCCGTCGCTGGCGGGGCCGCAGCTGTAGGGAGTGCGCGGCCACGGCGCGTAGATGGGGTCGAGCGGGTGATTGCTCTTATTGGCGCCCGGCCCGCTGAAGCCGTTGTAGGCCCAGACGGCGAAATACCAGTTCTCGACGATGCTGGGGTCGCCATCGGTGTCCGTGCCGGCGATAGGGGCGTTGGCGGGCGCTTCGTTCCATTTGCCGGCCAGGATTGCGGCGCCGCGGGCGATGTTGTAGGCGTAGTGGGTCGCGACCAGAAGCTGCTGCGCCGTGACCGCGCCGCTGTCTCCCAGGGGAGTCGTCATGCCGCTGGTGACTTGCATTACGCCGTGGCCGCAGTCGTCGGAGATGAGCGAAGGGCCCATGCCGCCGAAGGGCGAGGCGCGTGTCTGGTCGATCGAGCTTTCGATCCAGCCGATCGACTCGAGGAGGATTGGCGGGATGACGGGCTCGACGCTGACGCGCACCTGCCGGGGGCCCTTTCCCAGGCGCGGCAGTCCGAAGTAAGTGTCGCCGGGGGCGATGAGGTTGAACGCGGCGAGATTCATCGCGGTCATGTCGAGCGAGCGGTCCTCCGGGCCTTCGTAGGCCATGGGCGTGACGGTGAAGACGCAGGCGCTTGCTTTCGACGGTTTTCCGCCGGCTGAGGTGGAGACGACCGCCAGGAGGATAGCCAGGAGCGTGAATCGCTTCAGCACGCTATTCGCCCCCCGTCCAACCAATAACGTCAACGTCGCTGCTCGGCGAGACGGTGTGTCGCGAGCCGTCGGCGCCGGCGATGGCGACCCAGCTGCGTCCGGGGTCTTCTACTGAGCTTCCTTCGTAGGAGCGGACGGCCAGATAGTCGGCGTCGGGCGACCAGGAGAGCGGAACGTCGAAGCCCTGCTGCGGCGCGGCGAAAAGCCGAATCGGAGGGCCACCAAACGCGACGACCTGCTCCACCGGCGAGGCCGTCGCCTCAGCATTCAGGCGACCGATGGTGACGCCACCGCTCTTGGGGCGCCAGAGCGGGTTGAACTCGTTGAAAGTGGGGTCGGAGACGGCGAAGGCGCTGAGCGCCTCTTCCGGATTGGACTGCAGGTCGAGCACTTCCGCGTTGTAAGTCGTTTGGTCGCCTTCGGTATGGGAGGCGAGATAGGAGACCTTCGTTCCATCGGGCGAGAGGTGCCAGTCGCGGACGAAGTCGTCGCTCAGGTGGGCGAAGGCGCTGTTGGCCGTTCCGTCCGAGCGGATTACCCCGATATCGCTTCCCGAGGGCGACAGACGCAGGAAGTAGAAGTCGCCGGCCGGTGTGAAGCCGACGGGAAGGAGGCCGTCGGCGGAATCGTAGAGCGTGGATTCGGTCCCGTCCAGCGTCACGGCGACGAGCTGGAAGCGGGCGGTGGCGGGATCGGAGCGGCGGAAGACGACGCTCGTGCCGTCCGATGACCAGACGGGCGTGACAGGGAGGTCGGCGCCAGTGGCGAGGCGGGTGCGGTCATGGCCGTCGGCTGCCATCACCCAGACTTCGGAGGGCGAATCGATGGCCGGGGCCGCGTTCGGCGGCAGGACGACGTAGGCGATCCGTTTGGCGTCGGGGGAGAGCGAGGCGGATATGCCGTACTCCGATGCGTGGGCGATGGTGACGACGCGCGTGCGCTGAGTCGGGTCGTCAGCGCGGGCGGAGTAGATGGTGTCGCTGGCTGAGCCGAATTCGGAGTAGATGAGAAGGGGCGGGCCGCCGGCCTTTACGGAGCTGCCGTTGTCCTGGAGAAAGGTCGCCCAGAGAGCGCCGACGAAGGTGATGGCGACAGCGGCGGCGAAGGCAACCCTGCCGGCTTGTTTGATGGCGCGTACAGCGCTTGCGGCCAAGACCATCCCTCGCTTGGCATCGCAGCGGACCGGCCGCACGACTCAGCCTATCGGACCGATCCCCTGCCTTCTGACTCCGCCTACGCCCTTGGCTCCGATGGCTCTGGGTTCTGCCGAAATCTCTTTACGTGCCGGTAGACGTACCAGACAATCAGCACCACCAGCACGACGGCTATTATCGGGTCTGCCGGTCGCATCGCGCTTCGGATCCTCTCCCAGTGGGTGCCCAGGACGTAGCCCGCCCAGGCAAGCCCCAGCGACCAGGGAAGGGAGCCGATGAACGTATATGCGCTGAACCGCCAGACGTTCATGCGCGCTATGCCCGCCGGCAGGCTGATGAACGTCCGCAGGACAGGCAGGACACGCGAGAAGACTATAGCCCAGGTTCCGTACTTTGTAAACCACCGCTCCGCCACGTCGAGGTCATGCGGGGACATGAGGACGAAGCGGCCGAAGCGGTTGACGAGGGGCCGTCCGCCGCGATAGCCGACGGCGTAGGCGGCGAGCGAGCCGGCCAGGTTGCCGACGGCGCCGACGAAGGCTGCGACGAAGAGCCAGGGCACGCCGAGGCCATGGTCCTTCACCAGCATCCAGCCGGCGAGAGGCATGATGATCTCGCTGGGAAGGGGGATGCAGGCGCTTTCGAGGGCCATAAGGAGGGCGACGCCGGGCCAGGAGATGGCGTCGTAGGTGCCACGAATGAAGTCGAGCAGCGCGTTCTCTAATCCGCCGGTCAGTTCCTCATCTCCTACGTAACTACTCGCTGGCCGAGTCTAGCAAGGCATGAATCGGGCTGTCAAGGCGAAGGCAGGCCGCCGCCGGACATGTCGGAGCGCCTGATCGTGCGGGTGCGTGTCCATTTGTGGCAGCGCGGGCAGCGGACGAAACGCCATCTGCCTTCAGAATCGAAGCCGTGCGGGCTGATGAAATCGAGAAGCGGCGGGAGGGTGAACTCGTAGTCGCAGTTGCGGCAGCGATAGGCGAAGGTGCGCGCGTGCCAGATAGCGAATATCGCGGCGGCCACGACGACTACCGCAATGATTATCCCGACGGTTGTTGGCATCCTGCTTCCAGTTTGCGACGCGCCGAAAGAGGGGTCAATCGCCGGCCGAGGAACGCGTGGATAGGCTGGCGCATTCGCATCGGCTATAATGTTGCTGGGTAATTGACGAGGAACTTGAATTGATATTTCTGGCATATTCAGACCTGCTGAAGGTCAGCGTGACGCTTTTCGCTGCCTTCTTAGGGTCGGTGATAGGCGCGCTTCTCATCGGGATCACGTTCCATGAGTTCTGCCACTGCCTGACGGCCTACGCGCTGGGCGACCCGACGGCGCGAAACATGGGGCGGCTGACGCTGAACCCGAAAGCCCACCTCGACCCGGCAGGTGCGTTGTTCATTCTCTTGATCGGCTTTGGCTGGGGCAAGCCGGCGCCGGTCAACCCGTACCGCCTGCGCATAGGGCCGAAGGCGGGAATGACGGTCGTGGCGGCGGCCGGTCCGCTCTCCAACCTGGTGATCGCCGGGCTGGCCGGCTTCCCGATACACGCCGGGATACTGCCCTGGCACACGCCGTTCATCGTCTATAACAGCGCCCTTCACTGGACGCGGCAGGACTACCTGGGACTGTTCCTGAGCTCGACGGTCATCTTCAACATCATCCTGGCGCTGTTCAACCTGATACCGCTGGCGCCGCTAGACGGCTTTCGCATTGCCGTCGGCATTCTGCCGCGGGAGCTGTCGGAGGCGGTGGCGAGCCTGGAGCAGTACGGCATGGTGATACTGCTTCTGGTCGTCTTCATGCTGCCGTGGATGACCGGCGGCCACTACGGCATCTTCCAGACCCTGTCTCCCGTCATCGACCGACTGGTGAGCGTTTTCACTGGAATGCACGGGGGAGTCTTTGGCTAGGAGCCTGTACCGTTCGCGCCAGTTTTTTCGTTCGATAGGCGCGTCGGTTTCCGACGGGGAAAGACGCGAGGTTGCGGGCAGGCTGAGCGAGGGGGAGGAGCGGCTCTTCTTCGCGATGACGGCGCGCGACCAGCGCCACTCCTTGGACGTGCTTCACCTGCTGATACGACAGGGCCAATCGGACCCCGAGTTGCTGGCGGCGGCGCTCCTGCACGACGCCGGCAAAGGGCAGGTGCGCATCTGGCATCGCGTGCTCTATGTGCTGCTGCGGGCAACGTCCAGGCGGCTGTTCGAGCGGCTGGCTTCGAGTGAGGCGTCGTCCTGGCGGGGAGCGCTGGCAGCGATTGCCGATCATGCGCGGCGCGGCGCGGCGCTGGCGAAGGCCGCCGGCGCGTCGGAAGGGACGGTGCGGCTGATCCGGCAGCACGAGGACGCCGGAGACGGCCCTGATCCGCGCGTGGCGATCCTGCGGGCGGCGGACGAGTCTTGTTGAACGCCTGACAAGCAAGGAGGCGGGCCTGGCGAAGATAGCGATCATCGGTCTGGGACTGATCGGCGGCTCGCTGGGGCTGGCGCTCAAGCGCTCGCGGCTGCGGGACGCGGAGATCGTCGGCTTTTCGCGCAGCGTCGAGACGCGGGAGAAGGCGCGGAAGGCGGGCGCAATCGACCGGGCGGCGTCGGACGCGCGGGACGCGGCGAAGGACGCGGCGATCGTCGTGATCGCAACGCCGATACTTACGATCCCCAAGACAATGGAGGACATCGCGTCGGTCCTGGCGGAAGGCTGCGTCGTGACCGACGTCGCCAGCACGAAGGCGCAGGTGATGAAGTGGGCGGAGGAGCTGCTGCCGGCGCACGTCAGCTTCGTCGGCGGCCACCCGATGGCGGGTAAAGAGCTCCTGGGCGTCGACGCGGCGGAGGCGACGCTGTTCGAGGGGAAGCCGTACTGCATCGTTCCGGCGCCGAAAGCGGAGGAGCAGGCGGTGAACGCCGTCGTCGGAATCGCCGAGCTTGTCGGGGCGACGCCGCTGTTCATCGATGCGGAGGAGCACGACAGCTACGTGGCGGCGATCAGCCACCTGCCGCTCGTGGTCTCGACGGCGCTGTTCTCGCTGGTGCGGGAGAGCGCGGCCTGGCCGGAAGCGTCGCGGCTGGCGTCGAGCGGGTTTCGCGACGTGACGCGGCTTGCATCGGGCAGCCCGGAGATGAGCGAGGACATCTGCCGGACGAATCGCGAGAACGTGGTCCACTGGCTGGACCGGATGATCGCCGAGATGCGCAAGTACCGCGAGCTCGTCGGCAGCGACGATGCTGAGGCGCTACTGCAGGCGTTCGCGAAGGCGAAGCAAGAGCGCGACGAGTTCGTCGGCGGCGGAAAGCCGACCCGACGGGCCGAGCGTCCGGCCGAAGCGGGCATCAGCTTCGGCGACCTGCTGATGGGACGCTGGATGACGCAGCGGACACGGGAGATTATGACGGCGCTCGAGAAGGAGCCGCGCGAGAAACCCGGGGGATAGAGGAGCGATGCTGAGAAGGATACTCGTCACCGCGCAAGTTTGGCGGAACGCTGACACCGCCGCCCGACAAGTCGATTTCGCATCGGGCCGCCATTTTGAACGCTATCGCCGCCGGGCCGGCCCGAGTGCAGGGCTTCCTGCCTGCCGCCGATTGTCTGGCCACGCTGGCCTGCCTGCGATGCCTCGGCGTCGGCTGGGCGCTGGAGGAGAAACGGGACGGCGGCAGCGACCTTGCGATCGAGGGCCGGGGGCTGGACGGGCTGCGCGAGAGCGGGGACGTGCTCGACGCGGCCAACTCCGGCACGACGCTGCGATTGCTGGCGGGTCTTCTCGCCGGGCGGCCGTTTCTCTCGATCCTGACGGGCGATGAATCTTTGCGGTCGCGGCCGATGGCGCGCGTCGTCGAGCCGCTGCGGCAGATGGGCGCGCAGGTCTGGGGGCGCGAAGGCGATTCGCGGGCGCCGCTGGTGATTCGCGGCGGGAGGCTAAGCGGAATTCGCTATCATTCGCCGGTCGCGAGCGCGCAGGTGAAGTCGGCCGTGCTGCTGGCGGGTCTGCAGGCGGAAGAAGAGACGCTCTTCGCGGAGCCGGCGCAGTCGCGCGACCACATGGAACGGCTGCTGCGGGCGATGGGCGCCGACCTCAAGGAGGAGGGTGGAATGCTGCGACTACGGCCCCTGCAGTGCGACCTAACGCCGCTCGACCTGGCGATCCCGGGCGATTTCAGCGCCGCGGCCTTCTGGCTCGTCGCGGCCGCGCTGCATCCGAACGCGGAGGTGACCCTGCGCGCCACGGGCGTGAACCCGACGCGGACCGGTCTGCTGGACGTGCTGAGGGAGATGGGGGCGGAGATAGCGGCGGAGAACGAGCGAATGGAGGGCGGAGAGCCGGTGGCCGAGCTGCGGGCGCGGTCGGGCAGGCTGCGGGGTGCGAAGGTGGGCGGCGAGACGGTGGTCCGGCTAATCGACGAGGTGCCGCTGCTGGCGGTCGCGGCGTCGCTGGCGGAAGGACGGACGGAGCTGCGCGATCTGGGCGAGCTGCGTGTCAAGGAATCGGACCGCGTGGGCCTAACGGTGCTGGAGCTGCGGCGGCTGGGCGCGAGCATCGAGGAGGAGGGCGACGGGCTGATCATCGAAGGGAAGGAGCGCCTCAGCTGCGCGACGGTCGACAGCCACGGCGACCACCGGCTGGCGATGGCGCTTGCGGTGGCGGGCCTGGTCGCCGAAGGGGAGACGGTCATCGAGAACGCGGAGGCGACCGAGGTGTCGTATCCGGGGTTTTGGCGCGACTTGGAGGCGTTGTCACAGCCATGAGCGAAAGCAAGCCTATCTTCCTTGTGATCTCCGGGCCGTCGGGCGTCGGCAAGGACGCGGTAATGACCGGGCTGCGAGAGGCGCTGCCGGGAGCTCAGTTCATCACCACGGTCACGACCCGCCCGCCGCGGCCGGGCGAGCGCGACGGCGTCGACTACCGATTCCTCAGCGACGAGGAATACGACCGGCTGATCGCGGAGGACGGTTTTCTGGAGAGGGCGTCGGTCTACGGCCACCGCTACGGTGTGCCGAAGGGCCCGGTGCACGAGGCGCTTCGGCGAGGGCAGGACGCCGTCGTTCGGGTGGACGTCCAGGGGGCCGCGACGATTAAGCGTCTCATGCCGGAGGCGGTGCTTGTCTTCCTGGCGCCGGAATCTGACGGCGAGCTGGAACGTCGGCTGCGCGAACGGGCGACGGACAACGGCGCCGACCTGCGTTTGCGGCGCGAGACGGCCGCGCGGGAGATGGCGCAGGAGGGCGCGTTCGACTACGTCGTCGTGAACGCGGAAGGTCGCTTAGAGGAAGCCGTTGCACGCATCATCGGGATCATAGAGGCGGAAAAGCAACGTGTTGGCCGCCCGCAGGCTCCTCGCGCGCAGTCCTTTTGAGCTTCCGCTTCCTCGTATCTCGCCACTAGAGGGAACTATCATTAGTAGATGAGATCCAGTGTTTGTTTTCGCTTGTTTTAAAATTCGACTTGGTGCTACAGTTCACAAGCCGATAGCCACCCTGAACGTGAGGCGAATCTGATGGGCGGCCTTCCACCGGCCATGCGGCTCGTTGGGATCGGCTGGTATGTAGCTCTTTGCATAGCGGCGGGAGTCGTCGGCGGTGTGTGGTTGGACGGGAAGTTTGGAACGAGTCCACTCCTGACGCTGATCGGTCTCTTCGCTGGTCTGGGTTTAGCCTTCTATGGCGGCTATCGAATGTTGATGGAAGTGATAGCGACGGTGAAGCCGAAGACGAGGGATTGAGGTGGGCAAGCTCAAACTGTACTCGATCATTGCCCTGACTGTTGCCGCGATGCTCATCGGCTTCCTCTCGCTGCGGTCGGCGAGACCGATCGTTGAGCTGAAGGCAGAGACCGTAGTCAACATCGGTATCAACGTTACGAATACCATGATCACGGCGGTGATCGTGATCGTTCTCCTCATCGCCTTCGGCTACTTCGCTACTCGGAAGATGAGCCTGGTGCCGACGGGCATTCAGAACTTCTTCGAGATGATCGTCGAAGCGCTCTACAACATGGTCGTCGGGACGGCCGGGGAAAAGCACGCGCGGCGCTTCTTCCCGGTAATAGCGACGATTTTTCTCTACGTCGTTGTCGCCAACTGGTTCGGGCTGCTTCCCGGCGTGGCGACCATCGGCAAGGTGGAGCCGATGAAGAGCACGTCCGGAGAGGTATTGGACAAAGGCACGGTATTCTCGAAAGTGGGCGGCATCAACATGATCCTGCCCGGCATCCCGTCTTGGCCGCCGCACGAGCCGCAAAGCATCGCTCTGGACGTGGCCAGCGATGCCACCAATCAGCAGAAGGAAGCGGCACTCGATTCGGCGACAGCGGACCTGAAGGCGGACCAGCAGGCCGGCGTGCTCGTCCCCTTTCTTCGGAGTGTCAATACTGACCTGAACGCGACGCTTATGCTCGCCATTATGTCCGCGATATTCGTAGAGTTCTGGGGTATCAGTTCGCAGGGCTTCTTTCGCTACGGCAGCAAGTTTCTCAACGTGAAGCGTCTGCTGAAAGGCGATATCTTCAACGGCCTTATTGACTTCGTGGTGGGCATCCTTGAGTTCGTTGCCGAGGCCGCGCGCCTGCTTAGCTTCACCTTCCGACTCTTCGGCAACATCTTTGCCGGAGAGATGCTGTTCCTGGTCATCCTGTACTTGCTGCCGGTCATAGCGCTCGACCTGGTTTACGGCATGGAGTTGTTCGTGGGGCTCATCCAGGCGTTCATCTTCGCGATGCTAACCCTTGTCTTCGGTGTCGTCGCCGTCACTTCGCATGAGGAGGAGGGCGTTGATCACGAGAGCGGGCCAACGGTGCCAGCCTAAGCGGGGACCTGAGGCTCTCTAAGTAAGAAATAGGGAACAAAGTAAGAACTTAGGGAGGAAAAATGGAACTGATCAGCACGCTTCCGCTACTCGCAATCACCAACGGTGGCCTCAGGCTTATCGCTGCTGCTCTGGCGATCGGGTTTGGCGCTCCAGCACCGGCCCTCGCCATCGGTATGCTGACCGGCAAAGCCATGGAGGCCCTGGGCCGCAACCCCGAGGCACAGCCGGTAATCACGACGAACATGATCCTGGGCATCGCCTTCGCGGAAGCCATCGCGATCTACGCGCTGGTGGTTGCCATCATGATCGGTTTCGTGTTCTCGGCAACGTAAGTAACAAAGAAGGAACGTCTCGTGGATTTCGTCGTCTTAGGTATCAGCGCTCTGGGTATTAACCTGCCGGGATTGCTGGCGCAACTCATCGGCTTCTCCATTCTTCTGGCGGCGATGCGGATGATAGCCTACAAACCGGTCCTGCGCATGATGGACCAGCGCTCGCAACGCATAAGGGAGGGGCTCGAAGCGGCGGAGAGGATGAAGGAGCAGGCGACACAGGCCGATGTCACCGTCCAGAAGCGATTGGAAGAGGCGCGCCAGGAGGGCCAGGGGCTCATCGGCCAGGCGCAGCAGATCGCCAACCGCATCCAGGAGGAGGCGCGGCAGGCGGCGCAGACCGAGGCGGAATCGCTTCTGACGAGGGCGCGCAACGAGATCGCCCTGGAGCGCGACGAGGCCATCGCCCAGATACGCCGCGAATTCGGCGACCTGACGATAACGGCCGCCGAGAAGGTCATCGGGCAGTCGCTGGACCGAAAAGCTCACGAGCGCCTGATAGAGGAAGTGCTGGCCCAGTCGAGCTTCCAGCAGAGCGCGTAGCAATAACGCCCGGAGCCGTTCGGACTGGATTCGGCGGGCCGGCGTTGGCGCGGCGCGGAGGCAGAGCATGATAGTCGAGGCAGCAGCCAAGCGTTACGCACGGGCGGCCTTCGCGGTGGCCCTCGAGCAGGGCGACCCGAGGCGCTGGCTGGGCGATCTACGCGAGCTGAGCCAGCTTGTGGCGCAAGCTGACGTGGCGGCGGTGCTGCAGAGCGACCGGGTGCCGGACGGTGAGAAGGACCGTCTCCTGAAGGCGGCGCTTCCGGAACGTCGCGCCCGGCGTGCTGAATCTGGCGCGACTGCTCGTCGAGAAGCGGCGTGTCCGCCTCGTCGAGCAGATACGGTCGGAGTTTTCGGACCTGCTCGACGAGCACGAGGGCCGGGCGCGGGCGCTCGTCACGACGGCGGTGCCTCTCAGCGACGAGCAAAAGGCGGAAGTGGCGGCGAAGCTGGGCGCGATCACCGGTAAGAAGGTCAGCCTGGAGCAGGCGGTGGACCCCAACATCCTGGGCGGGCTCGTCGCGCGCGTCGGCGACACGTTGATAGACGGAAGCACACGCAGCAGGCTCCTCGCGCTGAAGAAGAGCCTGCGAGGCGGCGGCGGCTGGGTGCCGAGCCTTGGCGAAGGCGCCGCCGAGAGCGGTTGAGCATAGGCAGACAGTTGCAGCGGAGAGAGTGATATGGCAGTACGGCCCGAAGAGATAGCATCCATCCTCAAGCAGCAAATCGAGAACTTCGGCGCGGCGGTAACCGCGGTCGACGTTGGAGTGGTGATCGAGGCAGGCGACGGGATCGCCCGCGTCCACGGCCTCTCCAACTGCCTGGCCGGCGAGCTCGTGGAGTTCGAGAACGGCGCCATGGGGCTGGCCCTCAACCTGGAAGAGGACACCATCGGCATCATGGTGCTGGGCGACTACACGACGCTCGGCGAGGGCGCGGAAGTGCGCGCGACGGGTCGAATCGTGGAGGTGCCCGTCGGCGAGGCGCTGATCGGGCGCGTCGTCGACCCGCTGGGTAACCCCGTCGACGGCAAGGGACCTATCGCGACGGATAAGATGCGCCCGGTAGAGCGCATCGCTCCCGGCGTCGTCGACCGCCAGTCGGTCGATACGCCCGTTCTCACCGGCATCAAGGTCATCGACGCCATCACGCCGATCGGCCGCGGGCAGCGTGAGCTCATCATCGGCGACCGCACGACGGGCAAGAGCGCGCTGGCCATCGACACGATCATCAACCAGAAGGGCGGCGATCTGGCGTGCGTCTACGTCGCCATTGGGCAGAAGGAGTCTAAGGTGGCGCAGACGGTGGCGCTGCTTGAGCAGTACGGCGCTATGGAACACACCATCATCATCGTCGCGGGCGCTGCCGACCCGGCGCCGCTGCAGTACCTGGCGCCCTACTCCGGCTGCGCTATGGGCGAGGAGTTCATGGAGGCCGGGAAAGACGCCCTGATCATCTATGACGACCTTTCGAAGCACGCCTGGGCCTACCGTCAGGTGTCGCTGCTGCTGCGGCGACCGCCGGGGCGCGAGGCCTATCCGGGCGACGTCTTCTATCTGCACAGCCGTCTGTTGGAGCGCGCGGCGAGGCTGTCGCCCGAGCTCGGCGGCGGCTCGCTGACGGCGCTTCCGATCATCGAGACGCAGGCGGGCGACGTTTCCGCCTACATCCCGACGAACGTCATTTCTATCACAGACGGGCAGATCTACCTGGAGACCGACCTGTTCAACGCCGGCATCCGGCCAGCCGTGAACGCCGGCCTTTCCGTGTCGCGCGTCGGCGGCTCGGCGCAGAGGCGGGCGATGCGCCAGGTGGCGGGTCGCCTGCGGCTGGACATGTCGCAGTACCGCAACGTCCAGGCGTTCGCGCAGTTCGGCACGTCGGAGCTGGACGTGGCGACGCGGAACCAGCTCGAACGTGGGCAGCGGGTGGAGGAGGTGCTGAAGCAGCCCCAGTACGAGCCGATGAAGCTGCACGAAGAGGTAGAGATCCTCTACGCGGCAACCAGCGGCCAATTGGACGAGGTGCCGGTAAACAAGGTCCGCGATTTCGAGTCGGCGTTCCATAAGTTCATGGCGAGCAGCCACCCGGAGCTGGGACAGCAGATCGAGGACAAGAAGGAGCTTACGCCGGAGATCGAAGAGGGGCTGAAGGCGGCTATCGGCGAGTTCAAGCAGACAATGCCTTACTAGGCGTTCGTTTTCTTTCGACAGGCTGACGAGACAAAATGGCGACAATTCGTGAAATCCGCAGGCGCATCCGCTCCGTCACCAGCACGGCGAAGATAACGCGCGCCATGGAGATGGTCGCGGCGTCGAAGATGCGGCGGGCCCAGTTGAGCGCGCTGGCCGCGCGTCCGTACGCGGAGAAGATGCGGCAGATGCTTTCCGACCTCCAGGAGAGCCTGCAAAGTCAGCGACAGGAAGCGCCGCATCCGCTGCTTGAATCGCGCGAGGCCCAGAAGGTGGCGATAGTCCTCATCAGCACCGACCGCGGCCTCTGCGGCGGCCTCAACGCGAACCTCAACCGCTTCACAGCCGCCTTCGCGCTGGAGCACCAGAAACTGGAGGTGAAGACGGTGGCGGTGGGCCGCAAGGCGCGCGACTTCCTCGTTCGTACTGGCCTCCCGGCGATCGCCGAGTTCACCAATCTCGCCGACTACCCGTCGCTGGACGACGCCAGGCCGCTGGCCCGCGTAGTCATGGACGAGTACGTCTCCGGCAACGTCGACCACGTCTACCTGGTGTTCCCGCTTTTCATCAACACGATGGTGCAGCGCCCGGAGATGCGGCAGTTGTTGCCGATTCAGATCCCGCCGCGGGAATCGACGACGATGTCAGTGCAGTACATCTATGAGCCGTCGCCGCAGGAAGTGTTCGACGACCTGCTGCCGCGCTACGTCCAGCGCCAAGTGTACGAAGCGATATTGGAGAAGAGCGCCAGCGAGCAGTCGGCGCGGATGATCGCCATGCGCAGCGCGACGGACGCGGCAAACGAGATGGTTGACGATCTCACGCTGACGTATAACAAGGCGCGACAGGAAATGATAACCAAGGAGCTGCTGGACCTGGTCGGCGGCGCCGAGGCCCTGAAAACGGCCGGATAGGACGGAGGTTTCACATGGCAACGGGCAAGGTTGTGCAGATCATCGGCACTGTTGTCGACGTGGAGTTCCCGCCTGATGAACTCCCCCAGATCTACAATGCCGTCGAGATCGAAATGGGCACGGAGAAGCTCATCGCTGAGGTGGAGCAGCACCTGGGCAACAACTGGGTGCGCTGCCTGGCGATGGGCTCGACGGACGGCCTGGGCCGCGGCGCCAACGCCGTCGATACCGGTCAGGCGATAACCGTCCCCGTGGGCCAGGAGACGCTGGGGCGTCTGTTCAACATCACCGGCGACGCAATCGACAACATGGGGCCGGTCGAGGCGAAGGAGCGCAGCCCGATACACGCCGTGCCGCCTTCCTTCGAGGAGCAGGCCACTACCGTCCAGATGCTGGAAACGGGGATCAAGGTCATCGACCTGATCACGCCGTTCACGCGCGGCGGCAAGGTTGGGGCCTACGGCGGCGCCGGCGTCGGCAAGACGCTGATCATCCAGGAGCTCATCCGCAACATTGCCAGCGAGCACGGCGGCACCTCCGTATTCGCCGGCGTCGGCGAGCGGTCGCGTGAGGGGAACGACCTCTGGCACGAGATGCGCGCGTCCGGCGTCATCGACAAGACCGTCCTTGTCTTCGGGCAGATGAACGAGCCGCCGGGAGTGCGCGTTCGCATCGGCTTCACCGGTCTGACGATGGCGGAGTACTTCCGCGACCGCGAGGGACAGGACGTTCTGCTCTTCATCGACAACATTTACCGCTACACGCTGGCTGGCATGGAGGTCTCGGCGCTGCTGGGCCGCATGCCGTCGGCCGTTGGTTACCAGCCGACGCTCTCGACGGAGATCGGCGACCTGGAGGAGCGGATCACATCGACGAACAAGGGCTCGATCACGTCCTTCCAGGCGATCTACGTTCCGGCCGACGACTACACGGACCCGGGAGTGGCGACGACCTTCGGTCACCTGGACGGCGTCGTCGCCCTCGACCGCGCGCTCACGGAGCAGGGGCTGTACCCCGCCGTCGACCCGCTGATCTCGTTTTCGCGTATCCTCGACCCGAACGTCGTCGGCGAGGACCACTACCGGGCGGCCCGCGGCGTTCAGCAGGTGCTGCAGCGCTATAAGGACCTCCAGGACATCATCGCCATTCTGGGCATGGAGGAGTTGTCGGAAGAGGACAAGCTGACGGTGCAGAGGGCGCGTCGAATCCAGCGCTTCCTGTCGCAGCCGATGTTTGTGGCGGAGCCATTCACCGGCAGGCCCGGGCGCTACGTACCGATCCGCGATACGGTGCGTGGCTTCAACGAGATCCTGGACGGCAAGCACGACGACCTGCCGGAGCAGGCGTTCTACATGGTCGGTGCGATCGAGGAAGCGCGCGAGGCGGCGGAGAAGCTGGCGGCCGGCGCGCGCTAGGGGCGAGCGGCAGTCGCGAGAGGAAGTTAACCAATGGCAAAGTTGAGCGTTGACGTTATCACGGCGGAGCGCGTCGTCTTCTCCGACACCGACATCGACGCGGTGGTTGCGCCGGGAGAAGTAGGCGAGTTGACGGTGCTGCCGTCGCACGCGTCGCTGATAACGTCGCTGGCGCCGGGTGAGGTGCGGCTGAAGAAGGCCGGCGAGGACGAGACGTACATGATGGTCACGGGCGGCTTCCTGGAGGTGCGCGACGACAAGGTGGTCATCCTCGCGGAGTCGGCGGAGCGGGCGGAGGAGATCGATATCGCGCTGGCGCAGGAGGCGCGGGCACGGGCCGAGAGGCAGCTGGCCAGCCGCGAGGCGGAGGTCGACCTGAGCCGCGTGCAGGCGGAGTTGCGGCGCTCGCTCATCGCGATCAAGGTGGCGGAACGAAGACGGCGGCGGCGCGAGCCGGGCGCGGGCCCAGGCACCGGCCAGTAGTCTCCAATAGGAGCATTTCCCTTTCCTCTGGACAATCTGGACAGCATAGCTGCGTCTTTCGGGCTCCGGCCGCGGCTTGAAGTCGGCCGGTAGTGATGGTAGTGTTAGGCCCAAAGCAACCCCACACGATTGGTGAGACCGTGGCAGGAGACCGTTTTCTCGTAGAGGGGGGGCACCGGCTGGAGGGGAGCGTGCGCGTGAGCGGCAACAAGAACGCCGCGATCCACGCGCTCGCGGCTACTCTCCTCACCGCCGATGATTGCTTCCTGGAGAACGTTCCCGAGATCCAGGATGTTCGCTTCATGGTGGAGATCCTGCGCGCGCTCGGTGCGACGGTCGAATACGTTTCGCCGTCGTCGCTGAGGGTGAAGGCGGATGGTATCAGCCGGCTGGAGGCGCCGAGCGAGCTGGCGGCGCACCTGCGAGGCAGCTTCCTGGTGATGGGGCCGCTGCTCAGCCGCTTCGGCGAGGCGACGTGCTGCCCGCCGGGCGGCGATATCATCGGGCTGCGGCCGGTCAACGTGCATCTGGACGGTTTTCGGCGCCTGAACGCGACGGTCGACCGCTACGTCGACCGGTACACGGCGCGCAGCACGCGGCTGAAGGGGAGCCGGATATTCCTCGACTACCCGAGCGTGCTGGGAACGCAGAACCTGCTGCTGGCGGCGACGCTGGCAGAGGGCAGGACGACGCTGGTCAATGCGGCCGCGGAACCGGAGATCGAGAGCCTGATCGACATGCTGAACCAGATGGGCGCGCGCATCTCCGGCACCGGCGGACACACGATAGAGATCGAAGGCGTCGGTGAGCTGCACGGCGTTCGTCACACCATAATCCCCGACCGCATCGAATCGGGCACGTTCGCAATCGCTGCCGCCGCGACGCAGGGCGACGTGGAGATCGTGGACGGCGTGCCGCGGCAGCTCGACGCGCTGATCTGGAAGCTGGAAGAGGCGGGCGTGGCTGTCAAGGAGACGGTTGGGGGGCTGCGGGTGACCTGTACGGGCCCGCTTCAGGCGATCAACGCGCAGGCGGTGCCGTATCCGGGCCTGGCGACTGACCTGCAGGCCCCCCTGGCGGCGCTGCTGACGCAGGCTCGGGGCGTGAGCTCGATCTACGAGCGGGTGTTCGAGAACCGCATGCTCTACGTCGGCGAGTTGCGGAAGATGGGTGCGGAAGTCATCACGTCCGGGACAACGGTGATCATCACGGGTCCGACGCCGCTGTTCGGCGCGAATGTGCGGGCGGTCGACCTGCGGGCGGGCGCGGCGCTGGTGTTGGCGGCGCTGGCGGCGGACGGCGAATCGGAAATCGGCGACATATTCCATCTGGACCGCGGCTACGAGCGCTTCGACGAGAAGCTGAGGTCGCTGGGAGGCCGCGTTCAGCGGGTTGGAGTGGCGATGCGAAGGGAAGCTGGGTGAGGCTTATGCTAACAAAGAGACTGGGAATCGACCTGGGGACGGCGAACGTGCTGGTTTACGCGCGCGGTAGAGGAATCGTCATCAACGAGCCGTCGGTGGTGGCGCTGGCGAGCCGCGACAATACCGTCGTGGCGGTGGGCGATGAAGCGCGGGGGATGATCGGGCGAACGCCGGGCAGCATCTCGGTAATCCGCCCCATGCGCGATGGCGTAATCGCGGACTATCTGATAACGGAGGCGATGCTGCGCTACTTCATCGGTCGCGCTCTGGGGCGAATGCGCTGGATCAAGCCAGAGGTGATGGTGTGCATTCCCGCCGGCGTGACCAGCGTCGAGCAGCGGGCGGTGCGTGATGCCGCGGAGCAGGCGGGGGCGCGAAGGCCGGCGCATCTGGTGCCAGAGCCGCTGGCGGCGGCGATAGGCGCGGGAATACCGGTGGCATCGGCGAGCGGCAACATGATCGTCGATATCGGCGGCGGGCGAGCCGAGGCGGCGATCATCTCGATGTACGGCATCGTTGTCAGCGAATCGATTCGCGTGGCCGGCGACCGGCTGGACGACGCCGTGGCGGCGTATGTGAAGCGGCGGCACAACCTCGTCATCGGCGACCGGACGGCGGAAGAGGCAAAGATCGCGATCGGCAGCGCTTTGCCGCTGGAAGAGGACCTGACGATGGAGATCCGCGGCCGCGACCAGATAACGGGTCTGCCGAAGACCATCGTCATCACTTCCCATGAGATAACGCAGGCGATCCAGGACTGCCTGGCAAGCATCGTGCAGGCGGTGCGTTCGGTGCTGGAGCGGACGGCGCCGGAGCTGGCGTCGGACGTGATCGACCGGGGCATCGTGCTCACGGGCGGCGGCGCCCTGCTGCGCAACATCGATGCGCTGCTGACGCAGGAGACGGGCGTGCCCTGTCACGTCGCTGAGAACCCGATGAACTGCACGGCGATCGGCGCCGGGGCGGCGCTGGAGCACCTGGACGTGATCAAGCGCAGTCTGCCGACGGAAGAGGAGTCGCTGGTCGCGAGCCTTTGATGCGCCTCAGGCGGAGGCGCCCTTCAGGTAGTAGGTCATGCTCTGAAGGGCGAGCACCGGCTCGATGTCCTTGAGCTGCGTCCCCTGCGGCACCCTGAGGGCGACGGGTGCGTAGTTCAGGATCCCCTTGATGCCGGCCGCGACCAGTGTATCGGCAACATCCTGGGCGAAGGCGGCGCTCACGGCGATGATGCCAATGTCAGCGGGGTTCTTCTCGAGGAACTGAGGCAGCTTCTCGACGTTGTAGACCTTGATCCCGCTGATGGCGGTGCCGATGGCGTCGCTGCGGGCGTCGAAGGCGGCGACGATCTTGAAGCCCTCCGGGGCAAAACCTCTATAGCTCAGGATGGCGCGCCCGAGATTGCCGACGCCGACGAGCACCATCGACCACTCCTGGTCGAGGCCGAGGATGTGCTTCAGCTCGTTCGCCAGGCGCTGAACGTTGTAGCCGCGCCCCTGCTTGCCGAAGCGCCCGAAGTAACTGAGGTCCTTGCGGATCTGCGCGGGCGTCGCGCCCAGCTCGTCGCCCAACTCCTGCGAGCTGACCACCTGCCGGCCGCGACCCTCCAGCGTAGCGAGCGCCCGCGCGTAGACGGGAAGGCGATCAACGACGACTTCCGGCACCCCCAGCAGCACCGCCATGGCCTGGCGCTGAAGGGGCGCGGATGGCGTCGCGGGCTGCCTCTCAGGAGGTGGGTTTTTGCCGTTTGTGATTCGATTGCGCATTTCGGCACAATGTTAACACCGAGTTTTGGAGGCAGTCAACGAAAAAGGCGCCCGCCAGACTTAGGAGAGGAGGCGAACGCAGGCGGGCGCGAGGAGCGCTAGGAGGAGGAGGATTACGACCGCAGCGATAAGGGCGCGGGAGACGTAGCCGAACCTGGGCTCCGGCTCCACGCCGTAGTAGCCGGCCTCCGACAGGTCAAAGTCGGGATGCGTCGGGTCGTTGGGGTCGAGCTCCCAGCCTTCGCCCTCGGGCTCGCCCTCGTCGTCCTCGTCGTCCTTGTAGCCGTGTTCGTCTTCGTCGGTGGTTACCATCTTCAGTAGGCGCCCATTTTGCGGAGGGCGTCATCGTCGATGCCAAAGTGGTGCGCGATCTCATGGCGGACGACGTGGCTCACCCTGTCGACGACCTGCTCATCAGTGCGGCAGGTGGCCTCGATGGGGCGTTGGTAGATGATTATGCGGTCCGGCGCGACGAGATTGTACCAGATGCCGCGCTTGGTCTGGGGCACGCCCCGATAGAGGCCGAGCAGAGTGTGACCGCGGCCCACGCGGGCGACTCGCAGGTCGTCGGCGGTAGGATAGTCTTCGACCTCAATCGCGATATTCGACAGGCGCTCGCGGAACTGCTCTGGCAGCTCCTCCAGCGCCCGTTCGACGAGTTTTTCGAATTGCTCCCGTTCCATGGCAGAACGATCATACCATAGTTGGAGCGGAACTGCGGGCCGGACGCGCCCCGCCGGGATGCGTCGGAAGGAGGAGGATTTGTCGGAGTACGAGGAAGAAATGCCCATGCCGGGCTGGTTCACGGGGATGCTGCTGGTCGCGCTGGCGGCGGTGGTGCTGGTCATGGTGCTTCCTGCGTTTGAGCCTATCGGCGGCGGAAGCGGTGGCATAGCTGTCTACTACGGGGTGATGACTATCGCTTTTGCTGTCACGGCCTTCGCGATGCTGACGTTTCGTTCTCTGAAGGTCGTTGTCAGCGAGGGGCAGGTGCGATTCGGTTTCGGCCTGCTGCGGAAGTCGATCCGCTTCGAGCAGATAAAGGCGATCGAAGCGAAGCGCTACCGGTGGCTTATCTACGGCGGCTGGGGAGTCCGCCTATCCTTCAGCGGACGGCGGGCCTGGAGCGTGCCGGGCGTTCCCGCCGGCGCGGAGCTCACCGTTGAAGAAGGGCGGCGAGTACGGCGCTACTTTGTCTCTTCCCGTTTCCCCGAGCGATTGCTCGAGGCGATGCAATATCGCTGAGGGCGTCTTTCTGGAGCGTCGCGACGACGACGTCCGCGGCTGTCGGAAGGCGCGTGGCCAGGCGGTCGACGACGCGGAAGACGGCGGCGGAAGCGCGCAGGGGCAGCGCTTCGAGGAGGCCGTGCCAGGGCGGCAGGAAGAGGAACATCGACACGCCGTGAATGCCGGCGAGGCGAAGGCGGCCGTCGCCGAGGCGTCGCATGAGGCGGTAGCTGCCGACGAAGGTGTGGTCAGGCGGGATGATCCAGAAACGATAGCGCAGCGGCGTTTCGACGCGAAAGAGACGGCTGAGGTCGAAGAGGGCCTTGCCGATGCGGCAGGAGATGCTTTCGTAGTTGGCCAGCGCCACGACGAGGTGGCCGCCGGGCTTGAGAACGCGCGAGACCTCCTTGATGAACTGCTGCCTGTCGGCGAAGTGGTCCATCGCGCCCTGGCACATGACGACGTCGAAGGAGGCGCTGCGGAAGGGCAGGGCCTCGGCGATGCCGCGGCTGAATCGCACTTTGCGGTAGACCTGGTAAAAGCGGTACTGGCCCAGGCGCATCATCTGGTCGGAGGCGTCGAGGCCGTAAGCCTGCCAGCCGTGGAGGGCCAGGCGGGCGGCCTGCATGCCCAGCCCGCAGCCGACGTCGAGCAGGCGCCGCTCGCCGCTTCCGCCGAGCCGCTGGACCGCCTCGTAGACCGCTCTCTCGGTGCGATGGAGGTAGAAGGAGGTCTGGCGGTCGTTGAAGACGGTGAACTGTTCGATGCTGTATTCCGTGTCGGGTCTGGCGGTTTGCATCCTGCGCGGCCTTTCGCGGGTTCAGGAGACGAATCTACCATTTATCGAATTCGGCCGCAAACCGTGAGGCCCGGGACGCAAGCGTCGAGCAGGCGGAGGGTTCAACGTTGGCTGACGTTGGGACGTCAGGGCCTCTCGATGTCTATAGTTCCGCCCATCTTGTCGCGGAGGACGGCCGCCGCTTCCTCGTAGCGCTCCGCCGGCACGATGACGCGACAGCGCGACGCGGAGATGCCCATGAAGGAGACGGCGTCGGAGGGCTGGATTATAGCCGGGATGTCGGCTTCGCGCAGGAGCTCGCACCACATCTCAGCGGTGAGCTGATCGGGCGCTGTCGCCAGGTTCTTCCACTTCAAGATTCGTCTCCGCGAACGCTTTTCGAACCTACCTGGAGCGATTGCAGGCGCTGGCGCAGCTAAAGGGGCACGGGAATCTAGGCGCCTGCCTGGCGTCGCCAGATCATCCCGCCGCCGGCGAGGAGGAGGACGACGATCAGTGCGATCATTCGATGTGCGAGCACCGTGATCCGGGCGTCCTGCATGAGGTCTTCGGGCAGCACCGCTAGATGGAGGGAATGCCGGATGAGCAAGAACGGCGCTTGGAGGACCGGAAACTGCCAGGCGGCGAAACCGGCCACAAAGAGACCGGCAACGGCAGCAAACCAGAGGGCGGCGGCGGGTACGAATCGCAGCCAATGCGGTGGGCGGGGCAGCAGCAAAGACGTTATTCCGTCAGGCGCGAAGGCAGTAATAACGGCCAGCGCGGTAGGTACGAGGGCGCTGTCATAAACGAGGAAGTTATCTTCGTATCGCGTTGGAGCGAACTTCTTCTTGAAGCGATTGAGCAGCCGGAAGCTGTAGGCGAAGTTGGCGCAGCTGTAGCAGGCGGCGGCCAAAGCTCTCGCCCGGCGAAAACGGCCGTAAGGCTGGTGTCCGGCCGCGCCCTGCAGAGGCGAGACGCCTAAACTGAAGAGGGCGTAGCCGTCGCGAACGGCGGCCTCGCGGGCGGCATCGATCAGCAGTTCGCTCGTGCCGAAGGGAGCGTCGGCGCGGCGCGGCAGCTCTTCGACGAGCAGCATTTTGCGGGTTCGGGCCGGCGAGCACACGATGACGCCGACTATTCGCTCTCCCAGCCTGGCGAGGAAGATGCGTTTCTCTTCGCGCAACGCAAGCGGCCGGGAACGAAGGAGGAAGGAAAGCGGCGGACCCTTTCGAGCAGCCAGCCACTCGGCCGCAACCTCTTCGATCTCGGTATCGAGGGCCGGCGATCGCTCACGGTACTCCTCCACCCGGACGCCGCTGCGTCGGGCGCGGTTGATGGCCCACCGGACGTGTTTGGCGCGGTCGCCGCGCGGCAGCGGCTGGGAGAGGTCGAACAGGGGCTCTTCGCCCACCTTGACAGGCTTCAGGCCGAGTTCGGCGGCAACGCGGGCGACTCGATCCGAGGCGCCGACGAAGGCAAAGCGCCAGTTATGTTGGCGGCAATAGCCAGCAAAGGCCGACAGAAGGGTCCGCAGGTGGGATTCGGCACAGATGGGGTCGCCGCAGGCAACGGCGGTGCGCCGATGGAGCTCGAAGGGGACGAAGCCCTCTATGTCGGGAGATTCGAAGTAGCGCCAGCCGTCGTAGAGGGTCAGAAGCGCCAGGCCGTTATAGCCGTGCTGTCGGACCAGGCGAAGGCGACGCTCAGCCGATGATTCTCCCACCATGGGGTTCATGGTACCACATCCAGTCAAACGGTCGAAGATGGATTCTTGCTTAGTCTCTTCCTTCTTCGGTTTATCTTGTCTAGAGTTTTGCGTGCGGCTTTGAGCGGGACAAGATCGCGGGCTGGCCGGAGCGTCTTGACCGGCTGATGCACATTACATAAAGTGGTTTTGCTTCAAGGCCGACCGGCAGGAGCCGTCGATAGCAAATTCTCGGGGGATGAGGGCTATGAACGGAATGGTTCGTCGATTCAGCGAAGCGAAGACGTGGACTTGTCTCGGATTGTTGATGGCCGTTGCCGTCGCGTGCGTGCTGGCGGCGACAGGATGCGGCGGCTCGTCGCCCTCTCAGCCGGTCGCAACGAGTCAGCCGACATCCGCAGTTGCGTCTGACGCAACTCCGGTAGTCATCAAGATCGACCCGGGTAACAATCCGTCGCAGGGGCCGGCCGACGCGAAGGTTACGATCGTCGAGTTCGCGGACTTTCAAGGTTTGAAGTGCGCTAGCTTCGCCACGGACACCCTTCCGCAAATCAGGAAGGACTACGGGGATACGGTCCGGTTCGTTTTCGTCAATCTCCCTCTACAGCAAGACAACAAGTACTCGGAGAAGGCGGCCGAAGCGGGAGAATGCGCGAACGCCCAGGGTTCGTTCTGGCCCTACCACGACCTGATCTTCCAAAACCAGTCGATATTCACCGACTTGGCGCCGGAACAGCCGCCGGCTGGCGTCGCCAAGCTCGTTGACGCTCTCAAGGGATTCGCCGCGCAGGTAGGGATGAACACGGCTGCCTTCAACGACTGTCTGGATTCGGGGACGATGGCGGCCGCTGTGCAGGCTGACATTCAGCTCGCTCAAAAGGCGGTGGCGGACGCGCAGCTCACGAACGGAATAGTATTGCCTGCCTTCTTCATAAACGGCCGCTATCTGGGCGGAGCGAAGCCTTACGATACGTTTGTGCAGGCGATCCAGTACGTGATGGCGGTGGACAAGTAGAGGGTTTGAGCTGGAGCCAGCGGGGGGATTCGAACCCTCGACCCGCGGTTTACGAAACCGCTGCTCTACCTCTGAGCTACGCTGGCCCCTAGATTCAAAATGCGCCCGATTTCGCTCGAATCAGGCCCGTCTTGGTCGATTTGACAGCCAATTTGACAGCCACGCGGATCAATTCCCGCCCCAGAGGGCCGCAGCCATGCGCTCGGCGGCGTCCCGTTGGAGCTCGGGCGCGACGTGGGTGTAGATATTGAGCGTAGTGCTGATCTGGGCATGGCCTAGCACTTCCATTGCTACGCGGGCCGGCACGCCCTGAGCGGCCATGAGGGACGCGGCGCCGTGCCGAAGCTCATGATAGCGCATGGACAGGAGCCCGGCTAGTGCTAGGAGTGAGCGGAAGCGGCGGCTGACGTGGAAGCCCGACAGCGGCTCGCCTATCTCGTCACAGAAGACGAGCCCTCCCCATTTGTCGCCTTCCCACGCTGCGCCGGCTCGCAGCCGTTCCTGTAGCTGGCGCCCTCTGTGTTCACGTAGGGAAGCCACGACGGGGCGCGGGAGTGTCACCGTGCGCCGGGAGCGGGCTGTCTTCGGCTCCAGGAAAAGCCATTGACTGCCTACGCGCTGCAATGCCCGCTGAACCGCCAGCGTCCCGGCTTCCAGGTCAACGTCGCTCCAGCGAAGGCCGAGGGCTTCACCCTGGCGAAGGCCAACGCCGAGGGCGACGGTAAACAGCGCTTCCAGACGATCCCCCTCTACTGCGGCCAGGAGTGCCCGCGCATCGGTGACGCTGAGGGCGCGTACTTCGCGCTCAGGAACACGCGGCGGCTCGGCGAGCGCGGCGGCGTTGCGGCTCACGATCCCCCATCGAAGGGCGACGTTCAAGGCCGCCCTCAGCACGGCGCGATGATGACACGCGCTCTGAGGCGACGCGCCGGCGGCAAGGGCATCGTTCATCATCTTCTGGACGTGAGACGGTGAGAGCTTCGCCAGCGGGATATGTCCGAGCGCTGGCAGAAGGTAGAGGCGGACAATGCCTTCATAGCGCATGAGGCTCTTGGGGCGGACCTTTTGAGCGGCGGTGTCGCGCAGCCACGACTCCAGGAACGCACCCGTTGTCTGACGCTCGCTCAGGATGGGGAGTCCCTGCTGTCGAGCCCGGAGAGCGACCGTCAACTTCTCTGCGACCTCGCGCCGCGTGGCCCCGTAGAACGCCTTGCGGCGCCGTCTGCCGCCGACATAGCCGAGGTCGACGCTCGCTGCCCAACGGCCGTCCTTTCGCTGGTAGATGCTGCCCTCAGCGTTCCCGCGTCGGCTGGTCATGGTGTTCCTCCTCGGCAAGAATATCGCCCACTACCCGCGCCACCAGAAGCTGGTTCTCCTTCTGGCGACTCCAGCAAACCGATGCAATCATCACTCCCTCGGTGCCGGGGAAGTACGCGTCGGCCACAATCTCTGATTCGCCATCCTCGGCGACGCCAAAGAGGACGAACCACTCATTCGGGTGAAGCATGTTGACGGCCTGGAGGTATCGACGGTAATAGTAACTGTCGCGCCACGGAGTGAAGGCGAGCATCTGATCCAAGCCCTCTAGTTCCTCGCTGTCACCCCGCTCTTCCGCCGCTCGATACTCTTCGGCGACCTTCAGCGCCCATGATACGGGCAGATCAGGGGCGGCGACTCTCACTTTGACAATCCACCTGACGACGGCTTTGCTGAACCGGTGCAAATGTCCCCCGCTCCAGTCGATGGCCTCCGCCAGCACCGGCAGAACGAGCGCGGCGTCCTCTGGAGTCGCGTCGGGATCGGCCAAGGTCCAAGGACCGGAGTTATCAGGGGGCCTAAGGCGGCTGATACGATCTCGAATCGTCCGCTCGGAGATGGACCTGTTTCCTGCGGCTCGGCGGTCGGCAACGTCGGGATCGGTAGAAAGCTTGTTTAGAATCGCGGGCGCTGACAGCCCCTCGTTGCGCGGGTCAAGAATGCACTCTCGGATTTTCGCTTCAACAGCGGCATCGAGCCGCGGAGCCCAACGACGCTTGTTGCCCATTATGTTGCCTCCTGTTGCCGGAGTACTGCCGTTTATTGTATTGACGGCCTTCGCTGCTGCCGCTAGATTGATTATACGTACTATAACAACCGTTGTAGCGTCCGTCAAGGGGGTAAGTAACATGGAGAACAGACTCTTGGTGTCAGTCGAAGAGGCGTCGGCTATCCTTTCACTCGGTCGGAGCAAGGTCTTCGAGCTCGTGGCCGCTGGAGAAATCGAGAGCCTGAAAGTTGGACGGAGGCGCCTTATTCCCCGGCAGGCACTCGATGCCTACGTCCAACGCCAGCGGGAGGTTCAGGCCGCAGAGGTGGTGTAGTGGACGCGCTCGGCCAACTGGCGACCGACATAGAGGCGGCCATCGCCAAACGTGACGGGCGCAAAGAGGGAGCCGAGATTCGCTTTCGCTGCCCGAACCCCAATCATGCCGACGCTCACCCTTCCGCTCGCTGGAATCCGCGCAAAGGCGTCTGGCACTGCGACGCTTGCGGCTCCGGCGGCGGCGCCATCGACCTGGCGCGTAGGCTCGGGCTGGAGGTCCCCGAACGCGAAAAAGACGGGCTTACCCTTGCCGAGTTCGCGGCTGCGAAGAGGCTCCCGGCGGACTTGCTGGCAAGCTTCGGCGTGGCGGATGGGAAGAGAAGGCGAAGCCTCCAGCCGTGCGTCGATATTCCCTACTTGCTCCCCGACGGGCAAGTGGCCGCCGTTCGGAAGCGCCTCTCGCTGACGACCGAACCGCGATGCGTCTGGCGCAAGGGGGATCACCCGATCCCCTACGGCCTTCCGAAGCTGCGCGAGGCGAAGGCGGCGGGATATGTGATCCTGCTAGAAGGCGAGTCGGATTCGTGGACGTTGTGGGCCGCTGGCCTTCCAGCGCTCGGCATACCGGGCGCGTCGATGTGGCGGGCGGAATGGGCCGCGTATCTTGGCGGGATCGCGACAGTCTACTGCTGGCGAGAGCCGGACGCGGGCGGCGACACGCTGGCGCCGAAGGTGGCGGCTTCCCTCCCCGACGTGCGAATCATCGAAGCCCCGGCCGGCGTCAAGGACGCGTCGCAGTTGTGGTTGTCGCTCGACGCCAACGTCGACGCGTTCCGGCGGCGCATGGGTGAACTCAGGGCGACTGCGCGCCCCGCCAGCGAGCTACGGGCCGAGGCGCTGACGGCCGAGGCGCGGCAAGCCTTCGAAGTTGCCCGTCATCTTCTGGACGATCCCAGCCTAATTGATCGCGTCACCGAGGCGATCCGCTCCGGCAGCTATGCTGGCGACCTACGCCCGCCGCTTCTGGCCTATGTTGCGCTGACTTCTCGTCTGTTGGAAAGGCCGCTGAATCTCGCCTACATAGCGCCGTCGGCGGCCGGCAAGAACAAGGCCGTCGACTCTGCGGTCGAATTGATGCCCAAGAGCGCCTATCACCTGGAAGCGGCCGGCTCCGCTCGCGCCCTGGTCTATGGCGACGCGGATTTTCAGAACCGCATGGTGATCGTCGCGGAGGCCGATAGCATCCCCGAAGACGGCCCCGCCGCAAGCGCCGTGCGCGCCCTTGCAACGGACAACGCGATGATGTACGACGTGACGGAGCGTGACGAGCAAACGGGCCGCTTCGCCGTTCGGCACATAGTCAAGCCTGGCCCCACCGGACTCATTACCACTTCGACGCGACCGCTCGGGCCGCAACTCGATACGCGGATGCTCACAGTGAGCGTCCCGGACACGCCAGCGCAGACTCGGGCCGTGCTATTGACTCACGCCGCGTCGGTTAACGGCTCGCGCCCGAGCCCGGATGTCACCGGCCTTGTCGCCGTTCAGCGATGGTTAGAGCTTGCCGGGGAGCGGCGCGTGACCATTCCGTTCGCCCACGCGCTCGCCGAGCTTGTGCCAGCCGATCTCGTGCGTATGCGGCGTGACTTTCGCCAACTTCTCACGCTCATTCAGGCGGTTGCGCTGCTCTACCAGCGCCAGCGACAACGCGACGGCGACGGGAGGATAATCGCAACGCTTGACGACTACGGGGTGGCCTGCGACGTGGTGGCGGACGTGTTCACGGCCGTCGCGACCGGCGGCATATCGCCGGCTATGCGTGAGACTGTCGCAAGAGTCGGCGACCTCTACGATGGACAAACGGCCCTGACGGTGAAACAGATCGCCGACGCCCTCGCGCTCGACAAGAGTTCGACCTGGAGGCGTGTCAAGACGGCCGTGCGGCTCGGCTATCTCCAGAACCTCGAAACACGCAAGGGAACGCCGGCGCGCGTAGTACCCGGCGAGCCGCTGCCAGAAGACAAGCCCGCGCTCCCCACTGTCGAGGATATACGTGGGTGGCTTCACCTTCCCGAAACCCTTGCAACCGTGCAACCACCCATTCCCGCCCGAATCTACGGTGAATCTGGCGCGGCGGTTGCACAAGGCCTTGCAACCGCTATGCAACCGCGCATGCAACCGATCGACCCGACGGCCCCGGTTCCAGACGGTTGCACGCCGGTTGCAACGCGCATTGCAATCGCTCCAGAAGCGCCTCTAGATACGAAAACCACCCCTTCAGAGGGTACGGTTGCACGGTTGCAGTCGGATCGGGGAGATAAAGACACCTACATGCGATCGCCCTTAGTCCGAGCCGCGCTCGACATGGGCGCGACGCTTGTTGACGACAGCGGGATGCGCTGCCACACCTGCGGCGGTGTCGAGTTCTACTATCGCGCCGACGGGACCGGCCCCGTTTGCGCCCGTTGTCACCCAGGCCCGGCGGTCCTGGCAAATTAGGACAGTACCTGCCCATCTGGTGGCCGCAGACCGTCCATTTTGTGCACTTTTGTCCGTTTTGTCCTGTTTTCAGGCGCTGAGCAATGACAGGACCGATCACCGCCGAGCAGCGCGAGCGCATTGAGCAAGCCTTCCGCGCTGGAGGAGGAAAGAGACGCGACCCGGCGTGAAAGGAAGGGTTCTTCGGTCAGCGACCCCGTGACAGTCGGTGCAGCCTGATGCCACGGATAACCTCACCCGGAAGCCGGAAGAGTACGAGAACGACTAGTATGAGCGTTCCGATACGTAATAGGGCACCGATGGGCCAGAGGCCGACGGAGTAGGCCAGGTCGCTGGCCCAATACCCGACGAGAATCAGGGCAACGAGGATGGCTATGAGTATGGCAAATCCCGCCAACATGTTGAGTAGAACTTTCACGCTCTAATCATACGCCCCTCTGTCAAGAGAGACAGATGTTCGACAGCGGGACATTGCTCGACGCTGCCCGAGCGGGCGCTGGCGAGTCAGCGGATGCACAGGCCCGCCGACCGCTTGCTGCGCGTGGTATGATCGCGTGTCAGAGAGGAAAGCGAAATGAGACGCCCCATAAAGGCGAGCCTCTACATTGGGCCGGTCATCGTCGTGGCTCTAGCCGTGGCCTGTAGCGCCAGGAGCAACACGCCAGCCCCGACGGCGGCTCAGGCGACCATTCAACCCCAACTCTCTGTCGCCGAGGTGTGTGAACTACTGCGCGAGAAAATTGAGGCGGCCGGCACGACGCAGGCCCAGCCGTTGGAGAGGATTGACCAGGGCGCACTGATGAGGCAGGCTGTCGCCAGCCGCATCCTATCCGGCCAGTGCAAACCGTCATTCGATTCGGGCACCTGGACAATCGCCGTTGACAGGGAGACATTCTCGCTCCGTGAAGCGACCCGCATCATCACGGCGGTGAGCGCCTCCGCGGGTGCGGTTCTTGTAGCCCCTTGACGGGCGGCGCCAGTCGGCGTCCTGAGGGCCTTCACGTCAGCGCTCAGACGCGTGAGCCTAGACAGGGTGGATGTTGAGGGCCAACCTACTGCTGGCTGCCTCGCCTCCTGGCCGCCACGGTTCCCGCCACGGTGATGGCCAGTACACCGCCGGCCGCGCCTAGCACAGCGTACGTGCCGCCGCCAATACCAGAAGCGCCAGTCCTTGTTGCGAGGTCGGGGGGTTCCGCGACGCCGCCGACGACGGAGGAATTCGTCCAGTCGACTATGATGCGAGCAGCATACAGCGTCTCAGCATTTCCGTCGGTTTTGCCTTGGATACTGTATTCATGTTCGCCGCTCGCCAAGGGAACGGGTGCGGAGCGGACGCGGACGACAGCCGGGCTCGGCGAAGTATGGCATGTCTCGGTTTCGTCTATGGCCGTCCGATCTTCGGTTAGCCTCACACATTCAGTGGCGTAGGCTTTGAGCACCGTTTCGAGCTGAACGGTGGAGTTCGCTGGATAGTCCGCAGAATCGAGGGCGACCAAGAAGGGTCCAGCATCTGGCGAACCATTGTTATCTTCGGTTAGGAACAGCCAGGTGTTTGGTGGGTACCCATACACAATTCCCTGGCCGTCTGCAATGAGGGCGATTTGTGCTTCGCCTTGTTGCCCGGCCGTCGCGCTCGCCGATGCTTTGAAGTTGAGCAGGTTGCCAGCCGTGCAGCCTAGGATGATTCCGGCTACCAGGGCAAGCCCTACCGCTGCGATGATGAGCCGCTTCACGATGCACCTCCTATGCACTAGTTGGCGGGGATGCGGCAAGCATAGCACTGCCGAGGCGTCTGTCAACCGTTGCGTTGACAGCCAGTTTGACAGCCAGGCCGATGCACAAATGCGGACGGCGGTGCACGGTGCTAGATATAAGGGGGAGATTGTGAATCTAGGGCGGATTTGGGCGGACGGCCAAAAACACTCGTATTCGACTTACGAAACCGCTGCTCTACCTCTGAGCTACGCTGGCTTCGGATGAAGTATAGCCAACCGCAGGTACGGAATCAAACTCGCTGAAGCACCGGGGATAATCGCTGGCCGGGGTGACCGCTGCCCTCCAAGACCCGTCTGTCGCGATCCGGTTTGCCGAGCCGATCGACGGAAGCGCCCACCGCGCTCGCCGAGAGGGTGAGCGCGGTCAAGCCAGCCTCGGCCCGCCCGTCTTATCACGAGTGATAGCGGTTTCCTCAACTCTTCGTCCAAGGGTCCCAGGATTACGCGCGCGTTGTCGGTTGCCGGGGGCTGGAATACTATGAAGACTACCGGGTGGCTTCCAGCAGCATGATCGGAGCGACATGCCCGATTCGAATGACTCCGTTTCTGAGGAAAGCGCCTCGACGGCGCGCTTCCCGCTTCCCAGATTCGCCGAGCGGCCGGGAACGTGGATTGTGGCGCTGTTCCTGCTGGCGCTGACGTTGCGGGTGGTCTGGGCTTTCGGCGTGCAGTGCGACCCGCGAACGTACTGGCGCTGGGACATGACGATGTATGATTTCCAGGCGTCGGCGTTCGCCGACGGCTACGGCTACGTTGATTTCAACGGCGACCCTTCGGCGCACTGGCCTCCGGGCTACCCGATGGCGCTGACTCCCCTTTACAAGGTCACAGGGAATAGCCTGCTGTCGGCGCGGCTTGCCAACGCGGTCGCCGGGAGCCTGACGGTGGTCCTTGTCTACCTGCTGGGCGCGAAGGTCTTCGGCCGGGCGGCAGGGGTGATCGGCGCCGGGCTGCTGGCGGTGATGCCGAATCAGATCGTCTTCACGGGCCTCACGCTATCGGAGGTCTTCTTCACATTTCTGTTCGTGCTGATTCTGTTGCTCACCGCCTATGCTCTGCTGTCTGACAAGGAACCGCAGCTCTGGCAGGTCGCGCTGATCGGTGCGCTCATCGGCGCGGCAGCGATGGTGCGCGGCGAGGCGCTGCTGCTGGTCGCGGTCATACCGCTCGCGGTGTGGCTGAAGCGACGGTCCTGGCGATGGCTTGCGCTGCGCTTCGCGGCGCTGGCGATTGGGGCGGTGGTCGTCATCGCGCCCTGGACGATTCGAAACGCGATCCAGATGAAAGCGCCAATCCTGATATCGACCAGCGCAACGGAGGCGTTCTGGATGGCTCATCACCCCGGGGCGAACGGCAAGATCAGCGATTTCCTCGTCAATTACCAGTACAAGAACGAGCTCAACCCGAAGAAAGAGGTGGACATCAATAACGAGGCGCTGAAGGAGGCGCTGAGCTTCATTCGCCACAATCCGGCGCAGGAACTGACGCTCATCCCGCGACGCTTCTTCGCGCTGTACAACGAGGACGCCTCCGGCACGCTGTGGCTGCAGACGCCAGCCACGCTCTCCTTCAGCTCGGGCCGCCACTTGCGGGAGGCGAGCGACCTGGGCTACTGGGGCGTCATGGCGCTGGCCGCGATTGGTTTTCCGGCGTGGCTGTCCTGGAAAGACCGGCGCAAAGGATTGCTGCTGGCAGTTGTCGTTGCCTGGACGCTGCTGTTCATCATCGTCTTCTTCGGCGATTCGCGCTTCCACTTCCCGCTCACGCCGATCTTCTGCCTCTGGGCGGGAGCTTCGGCAGTGATGTGGTGGCCGCGAACTGTGGCCTGGTGGCGGACCCGGGCGAGTCGGGCGTAGCAGGGGGAAATGGCGGAACGGGGTGTCGCCAGACCCTCAGGCGTCGCTGGTGGCGGGGAAGGCGCCTGAAGCTCCGACGACCCCCGTTCCTTCACAGTATCGGTCGGATCGGCGAAAGCTGAAGAGGTCAATTCCCGATTTTGCCGATTCCCTCCGTCTGCCGAGCGGCGCGATAGGAGCTGCGCACCAGCGGCCCTGATTCGACGTGGCGGAAGCCGAGCGCTAGCGCTTCGCGGCGAAACTCCTCAAACTCGTCCGGCGTGTAGAATCGCTGGACGGGCAGGTGGCGCGCGCTCGGCCGGAGGTACTGGCCCAGCGTCAGGATGTCGCAGTCGGTGGCGCGAAGGTCGAAGAAGACCTGCCGCAGCTCGGACGGCTCTTCGCCGAGGCCCAGCATAAGGCCGCTTTTGGTCAGCATGTCCGGTCGCAGCTCCTTCGCTTCGCGCAGCAGTGCCAGTGAGCGCTCGTACACCGCCTGCGGGCGGACGCGGCGATACAGGCGCGGAACCGTCTCGACGTTGTGGTTAAGGATGTCGGGCGCGGCGTCGGTGATGGCGGCGAGCGCCTGCCAGTCGCCCTTTAGGTCGGGGATCAGCACTTCGACGGCGGTGGCCGGCGAAAGACGGCGCACCTGGCGGATGGCCTCCGCGAAGATGGACGCGCCGCCATCGGGCAGGTCGTCGCGGGTGACGGAGGTGATTACGGCGTGTCGCAGGCCGAGCAGGGCGACCGTTTCGGCGACGCGCTGCGGCTCTTCGCCGTCGACGGGTGCCGGGCGGCCGGTGCGGATGGCGCAGAATCGGCAGGCGCGCGTGCAGACGTTGCCGAGGATGAGGAACGTCGCGGTGCCGGCCTGGAAGCACTCGCCGATGTTGGGGCAGGCGGCTTCTTCGCAGACGGTATGCAGCGTGGCGCGGCGGAGCAGCGCTCTAACGCGCAGGTAGCCTTCGCTGCCGGGCGCGCGTACCTTCAGCCAGGGCGGCAGGCGACGCACCGGCGAAGAGGCGTCAGATTCCATAAGCCTATGATATCAGGTCGAAGCTGCCGCCGGTTGGCGCGTGCTCGCCAGACTCAGCTTGCGGGCAGCGCGGCCACCAGCTCTTCGGCGGAGCCGACACGCAGGTCGAGGTCGAGGTGGTGCACGAGCGCTTCGGTGACGCGGTCCGCGACGTCGTCCATCGGTACCGGGCGACCGAGAAGGCCTGCGATGGAGTTGACGCCGGCGTCGTGGAGGCCGCAGGAGACGATGTGGTCGAAGTAGGTGAGGTCGGTGTTGACGTTGAGGGCGAAGCCGTGGCTGGTGACGCCCTGCGAGATGTGCAGGCCGATGGCGGCAAGCTTCTCGTTGCCGACCCAGACGCCGGGCCGGCCTTCCGAGACCTCGGCGGCGATACTGAAGGCGGCGAGCGCTTCGATGATCGCGCGTTCGAGGGCAGCCACGAACCAGCGCGGGCCTTCGTTCCAGCAGTGGAGGTCGACGATTGGGTAGCAGACGAGCTGGCCGGGGCCGTGGTAGGTGATATCGCCGCCGCGGTCGACCCAGTAGACCCTGGCGTCGCGCTCCTCGAGCTCCTGCGGCGTGAGGCGCAAGTTGGCAGCGATTCCGGCCCGCCCGAAGGTGTAGGTGTGCGGATGCTCGAGGAGGAGGATGTGGCCCTGCTCTCCACCCTTGACCTGCTCGCAGAGGCGCTTCTGGAGGTCCCAGCCCTCCATGTAGTCGAGAGTTTGGAATCGGATCAGAGTGCAGGGAACGGTCATTGGCTGGTCTCCTTCCGCCTGGAGTCGATCTATCCTGGACAAGTCCGATGATAGAGCATCAGGATGCTTCTGGCTAGAGCCTACGCGACATAACGCGACGCAGGAAATGTAAAATGTGGGCCTCGATTCAGGCAATGATACGAAGTCGGGGGCCGATGACCTCGAAAAGGGCGGGAAGGCGGCCGATGGGCTCGCCTTCGACTTCGATGGGCACGGGCGCGTCCGAGTCGGCCTCGACGACGCCGGCGGTCCGGTAGTCGACGTTGCTTGACTTGACGAAGGTGCCGGATCGAAGCGCCGGCAGGCCAAGCAGCTTCTGGACTGGATTTGAGCCTTTGACGATGACGATGTCGAGGAGGCGGTCGTCGAGGCGCGCCCGCGGAGCCGAGCGTATGCCTCCGCCCGAGTAGGCGCCGTTGGCCAGCCAGACGTTGTTGATGAGGAGCGTCTCCGCGGGCGCGCCTCCGAACGAGATCCTCACCGTCTGGTCGCGGTACCGCAGCATCGTCGTAAGTATGGCGCGCATAAACGAGATCGAACCGCCAAATCTCTTCGATTGGCGGTTGACGGCTTCGCATACCGCCGCCCCCATGCCGATCTCCGCCTCGTTGATGAAGTAACGCTTGCTTTCCTCGCCGCCCGGCGTTCGGAAAGTAACCTTCGCAACGTCGACCTCGCGGACCGTCCCGGACGCCAGTCGGTCTACCGCATCTTCCAGCTTCGTCGGCAGGCCGAGGCCGCGGGCGAAGTCGCCGCCGGTCCCATAGCGGATCATGCCCAGCGCCAGGTTCGGATTGACGAGCCAGTCCTCTTCGATGAGGCCGTTCACGACCTCGTTCAACGTGCCGTCGCCGCCGAGGACAACGATGCGGTCGCAGCGTTCCGCTGCTTGCCGCGCGAGCTGCGTGGCGTGGCCCTGTCGTTCCGTGAGCGCGACGTTGAAGTCGAATGGCAGGCGCGCCCGTAGCGTCGATTCGATCTGTCGCCGGTTGCGGCCCGCTCTTCCGTTCGCCGAGCGCGGGTTGAGGATGACGAGCGTCGGGGCGATCAATGGTCGGCAGCGGCAGCGAGGGGCGTTTTCTGGCTTGCAAAGGCCGTCATATCTGCCACTTCGTCGCGGTAGAGCGACAGCTGACGCTGGCGTTCCCGGGAGCTCCAGCCGAAGACTTCGCCCATGAGGCGGGAGGCCTCTTCCGCCCCGTCAAGGCCGTGGCCCGGCTCGAAGAGCATCAGCCTTGTCCGACGCGCCATGAGATCGCCCACGGTCAGCGCGTTCTCCTGCTCGACGGCGTAGAGCACTTCGGCGCGGAGGATCGGGCAGGCGTCGGAGAGGGGGCGCAGCAGGGCCGGGTCGCGGCGCGCATAGGCGAGAAGGCCCACGTGCTCGGTGCCGTGGGTCCGAATCAGGCGGAGGGCGGTGTCTGTCGCCATCCCCCATCCGGCGGCGAGGGAGGCGGCTGCGGACTGTGCGTATCGTTCGAAGCCTTCGACGTTGCCGCCGAAGATCGCCGTCTGCCCGGTACGGCAGGGGGAGGGATGCCAGCCAAAGCGCACTCCCTCCTGAGAGATCACGCGGTCGAGCAGAGCTTCGGCCATCGCCCGAGACGTGGTCAGCTTGCCGCCGACGATCGTGTAGAAGCCCGCGGGCTCGGCGGCGATTTCAAAGTCGCGCGAGACGTCGGATGTGAGCGGCGTGCCTTCCGCGGCGACGAGCGGCCGTACGCCCGCCCAGCCAGCAAAGGCGTCGGCGGCGACAAGGGCGGCGCTTGGGAAGAGCGCGTTGGTGGAATCGATCACATAGGCGGCGTCCGAGGAGTCGACAGCCGCCGAGCCGGGGTCGTCCGGGAAATCGGTGTCCGTCGTGCCGATGTAGACGGAGTCCCCGGACGGGACGGCGAAAAGGATTCGGTCCAGCCGCGGAATGACGATTATGCGACTGAGGCCGAGGCGAGAGCGCGGGACGACCAGGTGCACGCCTTTCGATGGCCTGAGCAGGGAAGGGACGCCTACCATGTCCCGCAGCCGATCCGCCCAGGGGCCGGTCGCATTGATGACTACTTTCGCGCTGATGTTGCCGTTGCGGCCTCCAATGATGTCCTTGAAGGAGGCACCACTGATTCGTTCGCCCTCCCGCTGCAGACCCGTCGCTTCGACGTAGTTGAGGGCGAGGGCGCCTTGTTCGATGGCGGAGCGGACCGTCGCCAGGGTGAGGCGGGCGTCATCAACGACGCAATCGAAGTAGCGGAAGCCGCCCTGCAGGCCTTCTTCTCGAAGGAGAGGCTCGGCCTCGAGAATCTTCTCGCGGGAGAGGACGGCGTGCCGGCCGATATCGCCAAAGCCGGCGAGCAGGTCGTAGGCGGTCAGCCCCAGGCGCAGCTTCAGGCGACCGTCGCGGCCGCCCGCGTACACAGGCAGGTAGAACGGCGCCGGCTCGACGAGGTGAGGAGCAATCTTGAGGAGGATGCCGCGCTCGCGGAGCGATTCCCGAACTAAGCGGACGTGACGGCCTTTCAGATAGCGCAGTCCGCCGTGAACCAGCTTCGATGAGCGGCTGCTGGTGCCGGAAGCGAAGTCGCCCTTCTCGATTAGTGCGATGGAGAGGCCGCGCAGGGTCGCATCGCGGGCGATAGCGGCGCCCGTGATGCCGCCGCCGATGACCAGAAGGTCGAACGTCTCTGTCGCCAGGCGGGCCAGGTCCGCATCCCTCTTCTTGAGCACCGGTAGGTTCACCGGCTTCTTGCGCCGGAAGCCGAACATCAGGCCGTCTCCTTGTCCAGCGGGATGAGCTTGCCGGGGTTCATGATACCAGACGGGTCGAGGGCGCGCTTGAACGAACGGAGGAGCTCAGTCGCCCCGACACCGGCGTATTCGGGCATCCAGCGAAGGTGCTCGACGCCGATTGCGTGGTGGTGGCTGAGCGCGCCGCCGCCATCGACGATCGCCTGGGTGGCGGCGTCCTTCACCTCCTGCCACTGCGCCAGCTCGTCGCCCGGGCGCTGGCGCGCGAGGAAAGTGTAGTAGATGGACGCGCCGTGCGGGTAGGCGTGACTGAGATGCGCCATCACGATTCCCCGGTCGTCCATCGCCCGCTGCATGGCGTCGCGCGTGGACGAGTATAGCGGCAGGTAGTTGGACCAGGTTGTCGCCGTCTCCAGCGTGTCGACCATGACGCCCCGGTCGAGCAGCAGATCGCGCAGGTACGGGGCCTCGAAGCGCGAGCGGCGCCAGGCCTCGCCGGGCCCTGAGCCGAGGGCTCGGCCGCCGTGCGGTTCGACGATGGCCTCGGCGCGCTTCCATGACAGGTCAACGTCGCTTTCGTCGCCGTCGAAGCCGAGAAGGAGTAGTGACTGCGTCAGGCCCTCCGCGCCGAGCTGCATGAGCGCCGTCGCTTCGGTCTCCGGCTCGTCGGAGAGGCGCAGGAGGGACGGTCGCAGGCCATGCTGCATCACTTCGCGGATGGAGTCTACGCCTGATTCGAAGTCGGGCATGAGGAAGGCGCGGTAGTCGCTTCGTTCGGGAAGGCGCGCGAGGCGAATGACGGCCCGCGTTATGACGCCGAACGCGCCCTCGCAGCCGGCGACAAGCTGATTGACGTCGGGGCCGGCCGCGGCGGCGGGGACGGCCGGCGTTTCGATGCTGCCGCCGGGGAAGAGGAGACGCACGCTTTCGACGTTCTCCTCGATCTTGCCGTACCGCGTCGAGTTCTGGCCGGCCGAGCGAGTGGCGATCCAGCCGCCGAGCGTCGAATACTCGAACGACTGCGGGAAGTGGCCAAGCGTGAAGCCGGCGGCGTTGAGCGCGGCTTCCAGCGCCGGGCCAAGGATCCCCGCCTCGACGGTGGCGAGGCCGGAAACGTCATCGATGGCCAGGACGCGGGCCATGCGGTGGAGGTCCAGCGTCAGCGTTGGCTTGCCGCCAAGAGGGTCGACGCCGCCGACGACGCTGGTGCCGCCCCCGAAGGGGATTACGGCCAGACCATCGCTTGCCGCCAGGTCGAGGACCGAAGCCACCTGCGCATCGGATTCGGGATAGAGCACGCCGTCGGTGGGAGTAGCGATCTCGCCCTCGCGGATGCGAACCAGGTCGCGATAGCCCTTGCCCAGGCTGTGGACGGCCCGATCCGCAGTGGCGACGGAAAGGTTGTCGCCGAGGAGACGGCGGAGCGAGGAAAGCTGCCTTTCGTCGAGACGTGAAGGCGATAGGGCAACATCGTTGAGAGAGCGCAGGCGCGGGACCTCACGCGTCGGGCCCAGGCGCTGCTCCAGGAACGTCCAGAATCGCTGCGGGTCGGCTAGGGCGAAGCTCTTGCTCTCGTCGCCCCAGCCCCACCATTTTGCGGGCATGCGAATTCCCTATCGCTGACCGGCGGTGTTTCCTGGATTCTATCACGTCGAGGCGCGGGAAAGCGCGGGCCGTCGCTAGACCTTCGGCGGCTTCCGATGCCCGTGCATGCTCGATAGCTGGCCGGGCGCCGCGGGCTGGGCGGGAACCCATTGCATGCGGACGTTGTCAAATGGCTCGCCGACCAACTCGATCATCTCCTCGCGGATCTCGCCGATGCCCTGGGCGAGAGCCATGTTGAGTTGACGTATTTGCGATACGTCGTGGCCGGTGACGCGGGCGGCGGTGGCGTCGGCGGCCGCGGGGTCTTTGCTGGCAATCATCAGCCAGCCGCCGATGCGCTGCTTCATGTCAATCGTCGTTCCGTTCTGCGGACCCGCCGATGGCCCGTTGCCTTCGACGCCGATGGAGCCGTCTATGAGCGCAAGATCGGGCGTTACGCTGTGGACGATGTCGAGGAAGACCTGCTCGATGCTCTTGTCGGTGCCGTGGAGGACCTGGCGAGCCATGCTGCCGTCGGGCTTGCCGCCGTAGAACTCCAGCGGCGTCGAGCCTACGAAGCACTTCATCGAGAGCGTGAGCTGCGCCCACTGGTGCGTCTTCATTACCGGGACGCTGATGACGCGGTCGGCCTTGGCGATGTAGCCGGAGACGCGGATCGTGTGCAGGTTCGTCTGCGATGGCACCTCCACCCACTCCAGGGTGTCGGCGTTGAGGCAGGCGAGCGTCACTTTGCCTGTGTAGGCGGCGTTGAGGCGTTGCGCCTCCGCGGCCATGTTCGTCGAGTGGTCGAGCGTCGGGATCTTGTCCCAGGGCCAGCTCAGCGTCTGGCTCGCGTCGCCGATGATGACTTCGGAGGCGCCGGCTTTCAGGCACTCCTCGGCGACTGTCGTCAAGATCTCGGGCTTGGTGCATTCGCCGTTCGCGAACGCTTCGCGGCCGACGGGCATCCAGCCTACGGTGACGAAGTTGGGCTTGATGAAGACGCTTTCGCCCTGGTGGACGACGGAGCTCATGCCGCCGACGGCGTCGATGGCGTCGCGGGTGATGGAGCGCAAGTCGTCGCCCTTGATCAGCGCGACACGGGTGAGCGGCGGCGACGTTGGCGTCACGGGCGTGGGGGTCGCCGAGGGCGAGCTGCCGTTGCAGTCGGCCAGCAGCGGCGAAGCGCCGAGGAGGACGGCGGCGCCGGCGGTCATTCGGAGGAAATCGCGTCTATCAATCCTGGTCATCGTCCATATATCTTGCTGGTAGTGATCCTATGTCTGGATGCTAGCCCCCGGTTCATAATGGGTCAAGGAGACGGGGCGGAAATCGCGATGGTACAATTTAGATGCGGCGAAGAATCTGGACGTGAGCGCGATGGCATTCCTTGAAACCAACGGCGTGAGGCTCCACTACGAGCGACGGGGCGACTCGGGCGAGCCGCTGGTGTTCGTGCACGGGTACACCGGCGATATCAGCGACTGGCGTCTGCAGATGGGGGAATTCGCCGCCAAATATCGCGTTCTGGCGATGGACCTGCGAGGGCACGGGGATTCGGAAGCGCCAAGCGACCGGGCGCTCTACACGGTCGAGCTGATGAGGCGGGACCTGGAGGAATTGATCGCTCTCGTCGGCTTCGAGCGAATTCATCTCGTTGGGCACTCCATGGGCGGCGCCATCGCGCAGGAGATAGCGCTGCGGCAGCCGGCAAAGCTCCTTTCGCTGACGCTGGTCGACAGCGCGCCGAAGTTCAATCTTCCCGTCGACGACCCGTCGTTCCAGGTCCGGGCGCAGCGGCTGCAGGCGGCCCTGAACGAAGGTATGGGCGCGGCCGCCACCGTCAACTCGGATCCGCCGCCGCACATGCCGCCGGAGCGAATCGAAGAGACGAACCAGCGACTGGCGCGGATGTCGCTCGACGCTTTCGTTGGGTCGGTGCAGGGGCTGTTCGGCTGGGAAGGCAGCGCGAGCCGCCTATCCCGGATCAAGACGCCGACGCTGATAGTCTACGGCCAGCTCGACGCGCCGTCGCTGGTTGCGGCTTCGCGGCAAATGGCGAAGCTCATTCCCCACGCCCGCCTGGAGCCGATTCCAGAGGCATCGCACTCGCCGCAGTGGGAGCGGCCGGAGCTTTTCAACGCGGCGCTGCGCCGCCACCTGGAGGCAAACCGGGCCTAGGCGCGGACCCGCACGTCGCTGAGCTGGGCCGCCAGACCTTCCGGCTCCGTCACCGGCAACACGCAATGGTAGTCCTCGCAGACGAAGGCGGTGGGCAGGCCCTCGACCAGAGTGCGTCCTTCCAGCAGAGGCGTCGGCGGCTCCTTGAGGGGAGCGTCGGCGCCGGCGACGATCTTGTTGGGCAGGTAGCGGTCGTAGACGACGGCGAGGAGGCGTTCGGTGGCGGGATCGTCGCCCGGGCCGATGATGACGATCTCTTTCACCCTCGACAGGTGCAGATCGAGCGCGGCCAGCCAGCGAGGCAACGCCGACGGCACTGAACTCATGAGGTCGCGGACGAGCTGCAGCCCGGCGAGCGCATGCCTCTCATACTGCTCGTGGCCCGTCAGCAGCGCCAGCCGGAGCAGGGCGAGCGCGGCCGTGGAGCTCCCGCAGGGGTAGGCGTTGTCAAAAAAGTTGCGCGGGCGCACTAAGATCGAGCGCTGGTCGCGGGCGGTGTCGAAGAACGACTGCGCCTCTTCGTCCCAGAAGAGGTCGATCATGCGGTCCGCCAGGTCGACGGCACGGGTCACCCATTCGAACTCGAACGTCGCTTCGTATAGCGTGACGAGCGCATCGATGAGCGAAGCGTAGTCTTCCAGGTAGCCTTCGGCCTGAGCGCGCCCATCGCCGGACGCCTTCGACGACCGCAGCAAGCGTTCTCCCGTGAAGAGGCGGCTGAAGATGAAGCGGGCGTTGGCCTCGGCGATGCGCACGTAGGCGGGATTGCGGAGCGCGGCGCCCGCCTCGGCGAACGTCTTCAGCATTAGCGCGTTCCAGGCTGTGACCGCCTTGTCGTCGACGGCGGGATGGGGGCGCTTCTCGCGGGCCTCGAAAAGACGTGAGCGGGCGTACGCTGCTGCCTTTCGCAGATCATCGACTGGCATTTGCAGGGCCTGCGCCGCCTCCTCGTCGCTGAGCGGCAGGCTGAGGACGTTGCGCCCGCCGAAGTTCCCTTCGTCGGTTATGCCGAAGTAGACGCGGGCGACGCGGCTTACCTCCGGTCCGAGCAGGCGGTCGACCTCGGCCGCTTCCCAGACGAAGAACCTCCCTTCCTCGCCCTCGCTGTCCGCGTCCTGCGACGAATAAAAGGCGCCGCCGGGGTGGCGCATCTCGCGCTCGACGTAAGCCAGCGTCTCTTCGACGATGCGGCGGAAGAGCGGCTTGGCGGTCGCCTGCCAGAGATGGAGGTAGAGCAGGGCGAGAAGGGCGTTATCGTAGAGCATCTTCTCGAAGTGGGGGACCAGCCAGCGGGCGTCGGTGGCGTAGCGGTGGAAGCCGCCGCCGATCTGGTCGTAGATGCCGCCGCGGGCGATTTTGTCGGCGGTCAGCTCGGCCATCGCCACGCCGCGGCCTTCGGCGGACCGGTGCCAGTAGCGGAGGAGGAACTCGTGGACGAGCGGCTGCGGGAATCGTGGCGGGGGCCCGAAGCCGCCGTTCGCGGAGTCGAAGCCGGCGGCAAGCGTGCGAAAAGCGTCGCTCAGGACGGCGGGCGAGAGCGACCCGACGGCGGGCGGCGTCTCGTTCTGGCCTTTCAGGAAGGCGACCACTCTCTCGCCCGCGGCCTCCATGTCGTCGCGGTGCTCCCGGTAGGCGTTGGCGACGGCGACGATGATGTCGCGGAAGGACGGCAGGCCTTCGTGGCGGCGCGCGGGGAAGTAGGTGCCGGCGTAGAAGGGCCGGAGATTGGGAGTAAGAAAGACGGACATGGGCCAGCCCGCCTGGCCGATCATCCCCTGGACGGCGCGCATGTAGACGGCATCGACGTCCGGGCGCTCTTCGCGGTCGACCTTGACGTTGACGAAATTGGCGTTGAGCAGCGCGGCCGTCTCCTCGTCCTCGAACGACTCCTTCTCCATCACATGGCACCAGTGGCAGGCGGAGTAGCCAACGCTGAGGAAGATGGGCCGGTCTTCGGCGCGGGCGCGGGCAAACGCCTCCTCTCCCCACGGGTACCAGTCCACAGGGTTGTCCTTGTGCTGGAGGAGGTAGCGGCTGGATTCCGCGGCCAGTCTGTTCGGCATCTGTCCTTCGACGCCTCCGGGCCGGACTACTCTCGGGCAAAAAGGAGAGACGCCGAGGAAGCCTCGAGCGTCTCCCCTAAAGCCAGCATCGGCGCGAGCAATCCGTTTGTCAACCCCAGAATCGCAACCGAGACCGCGTCCGGCTGGCCCATCTAATCGCGCCGTCGATGTGACGGCTGCCCACCCAGCGTTTGAAGCGTTCAAGCTCATTGTTGCTGCAAAGGGTGAAAGGGACGTGAAGGGAAGCCGCGCTCGCATGAAGAAGGTGTGAGCGAAGAAGCAGCGGAAGATGTTCAGACGCGAAAGGCTGGTGCTACACTGAGTCCGTGGACAGCTGGGAGAAGCTGAACGAGGAAGTGGTGAACTGCCGCCTGTGCCCGCGGCTCGTCGAGTGGCGGGAGAAGGTGGCGGCGGCGAAGCGCGCTGCTTTTCGGGACTGGACGTACTGGGGGCGGCCGCTTCCCGGATTCGGCGACAGGCGGGCGAAGGTAATGGCGCTGGGACTGGCGCCGGCCGCTCACGGAGGGAACCGGACGGGGCGGATCTTCACGGGCGATCGCTCCGGCGACTGGCTTTTCCGAGCGCTCTATCGCGCCGGCTTCGCTAATCAGCCGACGAGCGTGAGCCGGGACGACGGGCTGCAGCTCAGCCACGCTTTCGTGTCGGCCGCGGTGCGCTGCGCCCCGCCGGGAAACAAGCCGACGCCGGAGGAGCGCGACAACTGCCGCCCCTACCTGCAGCGGGAGTTGGCGCTGCTGACGGAGCTGGCGGTCATCGTGCCGCTTGGTCATTTCGCCTACGACGCGCTGGCGTCGGCGCTCGGCATGCGCCACCCGCGGTTCGGCCACGGCGCGGAATGGCGGCTGGACGACGGGCGTACCGTCATCTGCTCGTACCATCCGAGCCAGCGGAACACGTTCACTTCGTTCCTGACGGAGGAGATGTTCGACTCGATCTTCCGGCGAGCGAAGGAGCTGGCGGAGATCGGCTAGGCCCTTCGCCAGGTGGTGCCGGCGGGCGTGTCCTCGAGGACAATGCCCAGCGCCGCCAGGCGGTCGCGGAGCTCGTCGGCGAGCTGCCACTGGCGCTCGGCGCGCAGGCGATTGCGCAGGTCAACTAGAAGCTCCACGAGCGGCCCAAGGTTGGCGACGAGCTCGCCGCCGGAAGCGCCCGTGTCCCTGGCCCAGCGGTCGATGAGCGCCCGAAGCTCGCTCCTGGCGCCGGCGATAGCCTCGTCTTCGGCGCCGATGGCTTCGGCGCGCTCGATGGCCTGCACAAGCTCGTAGGCCTGGCCGGCGAACTCGGCCTCGGCGCGGCCGTCGGGACGTTCCGCGAGCGTGCGCTCCGTCTCGCCGACCGTCCGGGCGAGCTCTTCCTTCGCCCGCGCCGCGTTCTCCGGGACCGGCGCCTCGAAGACCGGCGCGCCGAGAGACATGGCGTCGCTCCGCAGCTCATTGAGGCTGAAGTTGCTGCCGGCGGGATAGACTCTGTCTTCGCCGCAGGGGCGTCGAACCGTCACCTGGCCCGCTCCCATCACGCGGCATTCGTCCTCGCCGAGAAGGAGGATGCAGGCGGTGTACTCGTCGATGCCGAGGATGACGGTCCACTCGGGAAGAAGCTGCTCCAGGGCGTCGAACCGCGGCTGGCCCATGAAGCAGAAGCGCGTGTCGTAGGTGCCGCCTTCGCTGTTGTTCCAGTGGGGGACGATGGTGAGGTCGAGACTATAGGGCGCCAGGAGGTTGAGGCCTTCGATCCAGTGCGGGTCGGCCCCGACCTTGTAGATCTCGTAGACAGGCACGGAGTAGTGGCCGATGGCGATGGCGGCGGCGCTCGCCAGGACGAGGTGCGCACCGTCGTCGATTCGACGAGCGACGGCGTCGATTATCGGCGAGCCGGCCCAGTTGCGGATGGCGTAGGATGGGCTGCCGGGCCCGCCGAAGATGTAGTTCGACGCTTCGATCTTGCGGACGGCGTTCTTCGTCTCGGCGACGGTGGCGATCCTGGCCGACTTGAAGCTGGCGAGGGCGCAGGGCACGCCCAGATAGCGCTGGACGTAGGCGCGGGCGCGCTCGGAGATGTTGTCGGCGTTCAGCTCGAAGCCGGCGGGCGTGTCGAGGAAGACGGCGCGGACGGGGCCATCGATGCGGGAGGCGATCCACTGGTGGACGCGCGTCATGGACTCCGTCAGCTCGCCGGATCCCATGAGGGTGACGGTCCCCGGCCTTCGAGAGGCGCCGGAATCGGATGCTGGCTCCATCGCGTTCCCTGCTTCAAGCGTCGTTACGCTCATTATACGCGAAGCGACTCTGAGCGGACGGCGCCGGCACTGTTTCCGCGGGGTTTCGCTCAAGCGCCGCTGGCTCTAAGCTGGTCTTATGAGACTGAGTTTGTGATAGAGGGAGCGTCAGATGTCCTGGGATGAAATGCGACCGATCTTTCGACCTGAAGGCGTCCACATGGGCGTCATGCGGGTGGAGGCGAAGAAGTGCACCCGAACGCGCGGGTCGTCCTGCCAGCTCTGTTGGGAGAACTGCGGCCCCCGCGCCTGGGAGCTGGCGGAGGGGCAGGAGCCGCGGCTGACGGAGGACCACGCCTGCATCAGTTGCTTCAACTGCGCCGTGGCTTGCCCGCGCGGGGCAATCTCCGTCGTGGAGCCGTATCACGTTGATGAGGGCTATTTTGTCACGCTGCCCCGCAACGTCGAGTGGCGGCGGCCGGCGAAGCCATTGGACGCGCAGGGCCAGCCGGACGACTGGACGGCGATGGAGAAGACGGTCCTGAACCGTCGGAGCGTGCGAAACTTCAAGGACAAGGCGGTGCCGGAGCCGTTGGTGCGACGCGTGCTCGAAGCGGGACGGTTCGCGCCGAGCGGTGTCAACTGCCAGCCGTGGCGGTTCGTCGTCGTCAGCGACGGCGAGCTGCTGGGCGAGATGAACGAGGCGATTCTGGGGCGCGCTGAACGCCGTCGACAGGATGTACAGCGATGACGAGGCGGTGAAGCGGCTCGCGGCGGCGGCTGAATCGACGGGGCAGGCGCTTGGAAGCTTCGACCCGCGGGTAGCGTGGGGAGGCGTGCGGTCGCTTGCCAGGCGGCATGGCGAGGCTTTCCACGGCGCGCCGGTCGTCATCCTGATCCTCGAAGATGAGCGGACGCCGTCGGCCGGCGGGATCAACGTTGGCATTTGCGGACAGAACATGACGCTGGTCGCCAACTCGCTGGGTCTGGGCGCGTGTTGGATTGGCTTTGCGACCGTCCTTGCGCGTGTGCCCGGGTGGCCGGAGCGGCTGGGGATCGAGACGCCGTGGAGGTTAGTCTCGTCGCTGGCGCTGGGCTATCCGAAGTTCAAGCAGGAAGGGATTGTGCCGCGCGAATACCGGCCCGTGACGTGGTTCCGCGACGGCCTGCAGCCGGCCGAAGAGTAACGAACCCTCCCCGTCTTATCAACGGGTCCGCGCGAAGATGTAAGATCAAAAGCGTGGGTGATTCAGACTCCTCCGCGCCAGGGACGAACGGTCAGAGCGTTCCGTTCAACAACATCGGCGGAAGGCGGGAGGTCCTTTTCTGGGCCGCCGTCGCGGTGATCCTGGCCGTTCTCTTCGCCTTCGACGCCTTCACTCCCCGCGGGTTCGAGGTCGAAGACCTCGACGTGCCGCTGATCTTCGCCATAGCCCTCTTCGCCAGGCCGCGAGAGGTGCTTATCGTTGCCGCGGTGGTCTCAGGTCTCGTCATCGGGGACTTCTTTCTTTCGCCGGCCGGCGTCGCGACCGGCTGGGCGGCAGGGAACCTCGCGCTTGGGGTGTTCGTCATCTGGCTTACTGCCGGGCTGGTGCTGGTCATGAAGAACCTCTTCACGACGAACGCCAACCTCCAGGCCGAGATAGCGCAACGCCGACGGGCGGAGGACGAACTGAAGAAAGCGATGGCCGTTAAGGACGACTTCCTGGGAATGGTCTCACATGAGATGCGGACGCCGCTGACGAGCATCATGGCGACCGCTTCCATGCTGGACAGTCGCGAGGTTCCGTTCAGCGAGGAAGAAAGAGCGGAGTTCTTCACAGAGATGCGATTGAGCTCTGAGCGATTGGCCCGGACCATCGACAATATGCTGGCTCTGGCGCGTGTGCAGGCGGGCCGAAGGATGGAGCTGAAGCCCATCTCGTTGCGCGCCCTGGTACGTGAGCAGAAGGCGCAGCACCTGAAGCGACATGAGCTGCGCGAGATCGATCTGAACGAAGACGGGGCTTTACCTCCCGCGAGGGGCTCCGCTGACTACGTGCGCCACGTCCTCTCGAATCTGCTGGAGAACGCCGAGAAGTACTCGCCGCCGCCGCAGCCGATCGATGTCGAAATCGGGTGCGAGGGTGGGGAGATCGTCGTGCGGGTGCTGGACCGCGGCGCCGGCGTGACGGAGGAGGAGGCGGAGCATATCTTCGAGGCGTTCTACCGCTCGCCGCGGGTGGCGAGTGGCTCGTCGGGGATGGGCATCGGACTGTCGGTCTGCAAGCGGCTGGTCGAGGAGCAGGGCGGGCGGATATGGGCGCTTCCGAGGCCCGGCGGCGGCAGCGAGTTCGGCTTCAGCCTGCCGGTTGCATCTGACGGCTCGGGCCGCGAGAGCGTTGTTCCTCCGGGCCCGCAGGCTTGACCCCTGTTGATGCGGCGCAGACGGCCGTTAAGACATAGTGGGTTGGTTTGCAGGAGGGCCGCGATGCAGTTGCGGGACGGTTTGACGGCGACCGCGAAGACGGCGCACGAATTGCACGGTCGCACCGGCGAGCCTGCTCTCCTGGTGATCGTGGGTGTCGATGACGACCTTCGCCCTTTCTCCCTCACGCTCCGGGACGACGAGATCATTGAGCTGTGCGCGGAGGCGGAAGCGGCGCTGGGGCATCAGGAGAGGTCGTGCGCGCCGCGTAAGCTGCGCAGGTGAAGCAACGGTCCGGCGTCGCCGACGGCTCAGCGGAAGTTGTGCGCCGGCGGCGCGATGAGCGCTGCGTCGACGCGGAGGGGCGTGAACCTCTCGGCGACCACGTTCAGCGTCCCTTCCCGCTTCTGTAGCTTCCCCCGCACGAGCAAAAACGGCTCGCCGCGGATGGCGCTGCGCATGGCGGCGTAAAGCGCCGGCTTCACCACCACGTTCGCCAGCCCGAACTCGTCTTCGAGTAGCAGGAAGACGAAGCCTTTCGCCGTCATGGGGTGCTGGCGGCAGACGACGAGTCCCGCGATCTCCACCATCGTCCCGTCGGGCAGCCTGTCGAGATGCTTGCTGCTGACAACCCCCTCGTGCAGGCCGCGTCGGACGAAAGCCAGCGGATGATGAACGGGCGAGAGGCCCAGGTTCTCGTACTCGGCGGCCATGCGCTCCCAGGCCGTCATGTCGGCGAGCGGCGCCATGTCCTGCTCGATGGGCAACGGCAGTGGCATCTGGCCGTCGTGGGGGCGAATGACCAGCCCGGCCTGCCACATCGGTTCGCGGCGATTGGCGACGAGCGATTCGAAGGCGCCCACCGACGCCAGGTTCTCGACGGCGGCCTGCGGCAGGCGCGTCCGATTCATCAACTCCCACACTGAGGCGTAGGGGCCGTTGCGCCGTCGCTCCTCTTCGACCGCCCGGGCCGCGCTCTCGCCGATGCCGCGCACGTAGGCGATGCCGATTCGCACGGCGTCGCCCTCCGGCCCGTCTTCGACGGTGCAGCGGGCGCCGCTGAGGTTGATATCGGGGTTGAGCACGCCGACGCCGTGTCGCCTGGCGTCGTTGGTGAAGACGTGCGGCGCGTAGAAGCCCATAGGCTGGGCGTTGAAGAGGGCGCAGTAGAATTCGGCCGGATAGTACTTCCTCAGCCAGGCCGACTGGTAGGCGAGGACGGCGAAGGCGGCGGAGTGGCTCTTTGGGAAGCCGAACTCCGCGAAGCCCAGCAGCTTGTCGAAGACCGTGTGCGCCGTCTTCTCGTCGACGCCGCGGGCGAGCGCGCCTTCGCGGAACTGCTGCCAGAAGCCCTGCATCGCCTCGCGCGAGCGTTTGCGGCTGATGGCGCGTCGGAGGGCTTCGGCCTGGCCAGCGGTGAAGCCCGCCAGCGCCATCGCCACCTGCAGGACCTGGTCCTGGTAGAGGATGACGCCCAGCGTGTCCTTGAGCGCGTCCTCCAGCGACGGGTGGTCGTAGGTGACGAGCTCCTTGCCCTGCTTGCGGCGCACGAACGGGTTCACCGCCTTCCCGACGATGGGCCCCGGCCGGACGATGGCGACCTCCTGCGTCAGCTCTTCCAGGGAGCGCGGCTGCGTACGCGGCAGGAGCTGCATCTGGGCGCGGCTTTCGATCTGGAAGACGCCGATGGTGTCGCCGGCGCAGATCATGTCGTAGACGGCGGGATCGGTGAAGTCGATGCGGCTGAGGTCGACGCAGCGGCCGCGGCGGTCGGCGATGATGTCGATGCAGTCCTCGACGAGCGAGAGCATGCCCAGCGCCAGGAAGTCGATCTTTATCATGCCGGCGTCGTCGACGGAGTCCTTGTCCCACTGGCAGACGTAGCGGCCCGGCATGCCGCCCCTTTCGATGGGCACGAGCTCGGCGACGGGCTTGGAGGAGATGATCATGCCGCCGACGTGCTGCGAGAGGTGGCGCGGGAAGCCGTCGATCTCCGCCGCCAGCATCATGAAGTCGCGCCAGAGGCGGTCGCCGGTCTTGCCGCTGAACTCCGGCAGCGCGGCCATCTCCTCCGGCAGGTGATAGGCGTGGCGGGCGTCGACGCGCTTGGCCAGCTTGTCGAGCTCCGCCTCCGGCAGGCCCAGCGCCTTGCCGACGTCGCGGACGGCGGAGCGCATCTTGTAGCTGATGATCTCGCCGACGAGGGGCGCGTGGTCCGGCCCGAACTGGTTGTGGACGCGCAGGATGAGCGCCTCGCGGATGTCGCGGGCGAAATCGAGATCGATGTCCGGGACGGAGGTGCCTTCTTCGTTCAGGAAGCGGCCGAAGAAGAGGTTGTAGCGCAGCGGGTCGACGTGGGAGAGGCCGATGAGGTAGCAGATGAGCGAGCTGACCGAGGAACCGCGTCCGCGCCCGGGCGGCAGGCCGGCAAGGCTCCGAGGCGAGGCGCCGCGCACCTTCGCGGCCTCCTCGCGCGCCATCTCCAGAAGCTGGCGGTAGACGAGGAAGAAGCCGGAGAGGCCGCGCTTGCGCACCATGCCCAGCTCCTCGCGCAGGCGGGCGTCGACGGGCGGCGTTATGCGGCCGTAGCGCTCGCGGGCGGCGTCGTAGCAGATGCGCTCTAGGTGAGAGTCGACCGTTTCGCCTTCGGGCACAGGGTAGTCCGGGAAGGTATAACCCAGGTCGCGCGTGAGGTCGAAGGCGCAGCGCTCGGCGATGCAGACGCTGCTGGCGAGGGCGTCGGGATATTCGGCAAAGAGCGCGGCCATCTCTTCCGGCGACTTGAGGTAGTACTCGGAGTTCTCGCGACGTAGCCGGTGGGAGCCGTCGAGCGTGGTGCGATGGCGGATGGCGACGAGCACGTCCTGAAGGCGATGCCGTTCGCGCAGATGGTAGTGGACGTTGTTGGTGGCGACGCAGCCAAGGCCGAGTCGCTTCGCCAGCGCCGCCAGCGCCTGATTGCGCTCGCGGTCGCCGTAGACGAGGTTGTTCTGCAGCTCGATCCAGAAGCTCTGGCGGCCGAAGACGTCGATGTAGCGTTGCGCCGCTGCTTCGGCCTCGCGCAGGCGTCCGGCGGCGACGAGCGAAGGCACTTCGCCCTGCTTGCAGCCGGAGAGGGCGATGAGGCCTTCGCTGTGGTGGGCCAGCGTCTCGAAGTCCAGCGACGGCTCGCCGCGCTTGCCGGCGGTATGGGCGTGGGTGAGGAGGAGGCAGAGGTTGGCGTAGCCGCGCTGCGACTCGCAGAGGAGGGTCAAATGAGTAGTTGGGCGGGGCTGTTCACGATTCTGAGGGTTAAAACCCTCAGCCTTTGGCGACATTGCCCTTTCTGTGAGGCTGAGGGATTCATCCCTCAGAGGAGTTTCTTCTACCGGCAATGATCTGCGGGGTTGTTCACAATTCTGCGGGTTGAAACCCGCAGCCTTCGCCAATATCGTCTCTTCGGGAAAGCTGAGGGATTCATCCTTGAGATACGTTTCCCCGCAACCTCCCCGTATAGCAACTTCGGCGCCGGTGATAGGGCGTACGTCGAACGCCTTTGCTGTCTGGGCGAACGCCATGGCGCCGTAGAGGCCGTCGTGGTCCGTGAGGGCGAGAGTGTCGTAGCCGAGCTCGCGGGCGCGGAGGGCCAGCTCCTCCGGCGTGGATGCGCCCTCGCGAAGGGAATAGCAGGAGTGGCAGTGCAACTCAGTGTATAACATGTCGCTATGACGACTGGCGGAAATGGCTGCGCAACTCCTTTACCTGCTCCCCATTGAGTCTGACGACGTTGACCTGACAGTAGACCTTCTGCCTCTCGTGTTCTTCATGCGATAGATTCGCCGGTAGAACTAGAGCTTTGCGGAGAAGATCTCGATACTGGTCGCCAAGCTGATCCCACAGGATTCTTTCTCGTAAGTAACCACAGTCTTTCTGATCGCCAACCACGTAGTAGGGCCGACTGGCCAGACTGGCTCCCCGCTCTCTCCTTTTGTTTTCGCAGCCTTCTAGACTTTTCACACATTGCTCCCTCCCCTTCTTGGGGCAGAGGAAGAGACGGCTGCAGTGCCATTCATCGGGGTGGTGGTGGTCCCAGTAACTATGGACGAACAATTGTCCATCTTCTCTGAAGACGCACAATGGCAGGTCTCGTTTACTAGGATTGTCGAGATTCAGCGGCTGCAGCCCTGGACGTTTCTTCAAAAGCCGTGTCTTCCACACTACTTCACGGTGCTCGATGTACGTTGCCAATGCTTCCAGCGGTTGCGTTGAAGCAGGCAGTCTCTCGGCAATGACGTTCTGGCGTTTCGAAAAACGCTTCTTCTCCAGCACATTCAGCAGTGTTAGCTTATCCTCGATTCTGAAATAGCCTTTTAGAAAGAACTCACCGGTTTCCTTGCGGCGAGCGGCAAAGAACAGGTATTGGCCACATTTGACGTAGCGTCGTACTTGAGGTCGGCAGATGCCCCATGTGAAAGGCCTACAGCGAAAGTCGGGATCGTTGGTATCGTCCGAGAGATCGGGCTGGTTGGAGTTGTAAATAGCAAGGTAGCCGTCCGTTTGCATATGTCACCTCCAAGTGTTGATCCTGTGACGGATGTGCCTCGTACTTACATGTTAAAGGTCTCCGATTGTCCCGGATATCCGGGGGGTTGCCGATTCTTCAGTAGGTCTGCTTGTACCATTGGTCTTGCACCAGGTCGTGATAGGCAATGAGCGGGCGGCCGTCCTCCAGGAGCAGTCGATAGTAGAGGCGCGAGACCTCCTCCCGCCACCACTCGTCGTCGATGCGCCAGACGTCCAGCACCTGCGACACCGTCAGTCGCTGCCGGCCAAGGACGACGGCGACTGGCGCGCCCCGCGCGTCCGTCGTTACCGCCAGCGGCCGCGGCTCCTTCAGCGGCGTCAGCCTGCCCGCCGAGAGCCCCGCTGCGGTCACGGCTCGTAGTCGATAAGGGCGTGACGCCTCTCCGGCAGTCGCGACCATGGTTCCACCTCCACCACCCGCGATATGAGAGGCCGTCCCCAGCGCGCCCGTAGCTGGCGGGCCGTCTCGCCGAGCTGACGCTTGAGGCCGGCTTTCTCGGCGAAGAGGGTCGCCTGGCGGCCGCGCTCCTCTGTTATGCCCGACAGCTCGATGGTCAGCTCTTCGACCGGACCGTTGGGCGCGGCGTTCGAGAGGACGCTTTTGACGATGAAGAGCATTCGCTCCCAGTCGACGACGGCCTCGTGGAAGGTGAGCGCTTTCTCCCAGCTCCGTCCGCCCCAGAGAGCGGCGCGCAGGCGCAGGCGACGGGCGGCGCGACCGCGCAGTCGCCAGTGCAGGCGCACGAGCAGGCGGCGGCAGGCGACGACGAGGGCTTCGATGCTGACGGCGGCGGACGGGAAGCGCAAGGTCTCGCTGAGGAGCTCTTCGTGATGCAAGGGGCGAAGCGGCTCGCGGTCGATGCCGCGGGCGAGGTCATAGAGGCGCTTCCCTTCGTTACCGAACTGGGCCTGGAGGGGCCCGGGCGCGAGCGCCGCCAGGTCGCCGAGGGTGCGCAGGCCGTACAGGTCGAGGCGTCGCAGGGTATCGGCCGAAGCGGCGGGGACGCTTGATTGACCAATTGAAATCAATTGTTTTTTCGTGCCTTCTCGAATCTGGAAATCGGCGAGACGAATCTGGGAAGGGGTGTCGAAATGGGCCAGAAGGGCCACGTCGAGAGGGCGCAGGAACTCGGCCTCGTTGCCTTCGGGGACGGTGCAGACCTGGCCGGGCTGGCTGGTGATAGCGGCGGTCCAGGCGACGAACTTGCCCTCTGCTACGCCGACGGCGGCGACTAGGCCGGTTGTCTCTCGTAGTGAGCGGATGATGCGCTCTCCCAGGTCCAGCTCGCCTTCGTAGTGGCGGGAGAGGCCGTCGGCGTTGAGATAGGCGCGGCCGAGGGCGCCGGGCTCGACCTCCGGGCTGAAGGTTTCGAGGGCGGCGAGCAGGGAGTCGAAGACGTCGCTGTAGCGGGAGGGATGCGGCGGCAGGAAGAGGGCGTTGCGGCAAAGGGCGAGCGCCGCCCGGAGCGGCATGCCGACGCGGACGCCCCGGGCCTCGGCTTCGGGCGAGCAGTCAAGGACGGCCTTGCGCTGGTCGGGGGTCTCGCCGATGACGAGCGGGCGGCCGCAGAGCGAGGGGTCGCGCTGGCGCTCGACGGCGACGGGAAAGTGCGGGATGAGGATGCAGGCGATTCGCATGATAGCCAGGCCGGCCACGTCGCACGTCCTTCGGACGGGCTCGCGGCCTCTTCTTTTAATTTTGGGGACACCCCTGTCTACCGGCAGGCAGGCCCAAGCCCCTGTCAGGGGGCTCTGCCCCTTACCCTCGTTTGTTGAAACACTATAGAACATATGTACTACCATTGTCAAGCCGTCTGGAGTCGCGAAACGTGGCGATTGAGGTATCAACCTTCTGGCGTAGGCGAAAGGCCTTCGGGAGTCTGGGGGCCGGTATTAGATGACTCTTCGGATTGTAAGCCTCGGCGAGAAACGCGATCATGGGACTCACTTTTCCGGCGCGATAGGCATGGTCTGCCTGCCGTGGCAGGCTCTCCTATCGGCAGAGGAGGACATACCTTGAAGAGATTCGCAATCCCGGCAGCCCTGGCGGTGGTGGTGCTGGTTGGGGCGATTGCCCTTGGCCTGGGACGGCAGGGCGACCTGTCCGCGACCACGCTCGACACGGGCTACCTCAACCCCTCGACGAACGCGCCGGATCCAGGCGGCGCCGGCGATGGCTTCGAGATTCACCCCGAGTATGCCTACACCGACGGATCGGGCGCAGCCGAGAGTGAGAGCGCCTGGGGCGACACCCACCACTACGGCGGCTACAACGTCAGCGTGCCGGCGGGCGCAACGATCGCGGGCATCGAGGTGCGGGCGGACTGGTGGCTGGAGGAAACGGGGTTCGACAATGAGCTAACGGTGTGCTTGTCATGGGACGGCGGGACAAGTACAAGCTGCAAGACGGACATGGTCATGGACCTGCTGTTCAGTGAGCGTACGGTGGTGCTTGGGAGTCCCACAGATACGTGGGGGCATACCTGGACTACCGACGAGTTGAGCAACAGCAATCTCCTGGTCCGAGTCTCGATCGATAGCATGGAGGGCTGGATGTTCGAGTTGGACTGGATTCCGGTGAAGGTCTACTACGAAGGGGAGGCCGACACCGCTACTCCGACGGCGACCGATACCGATACGGCTACGCCAACGCCGACCGACACGCCGACATCCACGCCGACTCAAACGCCAACGTCAACGCCGACCAGTACGCCAACGTTACCGCCTACGCAGACGCCGACATCCACGCCGACTCAAACGCCAACGTCAACGCCGACCAATACGCCCACGTTGCCGCCTACCCAGACGCCAACGTCGACACCGACTCAGCCACCCACGTCAACGTCGACCAGCACGCCTACGGTACCGCCTACGAGCACCTCCACGGCCACCGATACGCCCACGGCGACAGCTACCAACACGCCAACTGCAACGTCGACAGGCACGGTCACGCCTTTGCCGACCGGGACGTTTACCGCGACTCCGACGAGCACACCGGCGCCGACTGCCACCGCCAGGATATGGCACAGGAACACTCCAACGGCGACGGCGAGGGCTCCGGCCGCATCGCCCACGACGGTGGCGCTGGCTCCGAGCCCATCGCCTCAGCCTCCTATGGCGCCGGTCGAGGGCGTCGGACGCCAGTTGACGGTCCCTCATACTGGTGAGGGCCCGTCGCAAGGCGACTTCTTCTCGTCGCTGGCTGCGTTGCTCCTGATCGGCGGTCTGGCAGCGACAGCCGTCGGTGGCGCTTGCCTGGGAGCCGGCAGGCGCCGCAGCTAGCCGCCCGGGGCGAGCCGAGAGGCGTCCCCTCCCCGCGGGATCGACCGGCGCGGGTGATCTTTCACGCATCCTTCATGGTCGAGAGAGCGCCGGCCACAGGCAGCGCACGTCTCCTTCCTATGCTGAGGTATCGATTGTTGCCTCATCGAAAGGAGACGAAGATGTACGGGACCGTAGCGCGGATGCGCTTGAAGCAGGGCAAGGAAGCAGAGATGTCGGGGCTCTTGCGTGAGTTCGACACGATGAAGGTGCCGGGCGCCATCTCCGATTATCTATTCCGCATGGACGAGGACTCCAACGAGTATTACCTGGTCGTCGTCTTCGCCGACAGGGAGCGGTATATGGCGAACGCGGACAGTGCGGAGCAGGACGCTCGCTATCAGAAGCTGCGGGCGCTGCTGCAGGACGACCCGGAATGGCACGACGGCGAGATCGTTCATTACGTCTCTTGCGAGTAGCCGGGTGATGTCACCCCCGTCGCGGGAGGACTGAGGCCCCTGCGGGCAGGCCTCCCCTACGATTAGACGCCCCACGTCCGCGGTCTCAGGGAGACTTGCGCACCGATAGGCCAGCGCCGATGATCTATTGAGGCTGCTCTACCTATCGGAGCAGCGAGGGAGCGCAATGAGTCCCTGGCGCCGGCTGGAATTCGGAATTCTTCTCATGGCACTCCTGCTTGCCGTGGGTGTCGTGGGTTACAGGCTGATCGAGGGCTGGAACTTCCTCGATGCTCTCTATATGACGGTCATCACCATTACGACCGTCGGTTTCCAGGAAGTGCACCCGCTGAGCGGCGGCGGACGCATCTTCACGATGGCGCTGGTCATCCTTGGCGCCGGCACGGCGCTGTATATACTGGTCGGAGTGGTCACGCTGGTAATCGAAGGCGAACTGAGCGAGGCCTGGGGAGCACAAAGAATGAAATCGAAGATTCAGGCGTTGCGCGATCACTACATTCTCTGTGGTTTTGGCCGCGTGGGCGAGGAGATCGGGGGCGAGTTCAAGGACCGCGGCGTGCCGTTCGTAGTCATCGAGTCGAATGCGGAGTCGATCAGCCGGGCGAAGCAGCGGGAGTTCCTGCTGGTCGAAGGCGACGCGGCGGTTGACGCCATACTCATCGAGGCCGGGATTGCGCATGCACGAGGCTTGCTCGCCGCCTCCGATTCGGACGCGGGGAACACGTATATCACGTTGACGGCAAAGGCGCTGAATCCGAAGGTTATCGTCGTGTCGCGCGCCGGCCATCCCTCAAACATCGAGCGGATGCGTCGGGCGGGCGCCGACCGGGTGATCTCGCCCTACCAGATCGGCGGCAGACGGATGGCGCTGTCGGCGCTCCAGCCGCTGGTGCTCGACTTCATCGACACGCTGACGGGCGGCCGACCCGAGGAGCGCATGGTGGCTGAACTCATCGCGACGCCGCAATCGGGGCTGGCCGGCTGCACGCTGGATCAGGTCGTCGCGGAGCGGGCGAACGCGATCGTGCTGGCGGTGCAGAAGCCGGACGGGAAGATAGTCGTAGGACCGCCGATCAAGACGATTGTTGAGCAGGACGACAGGCTGATCATTCTGGGGCGCGAGTCCGACATAGAAGCGCTGGCCGAACCGCCCGCATCTGCCCGCACCTGATGCCGCGTTGCCTATAGCCGCCGGTCGCGCGAGGATGCGCTACGGAGGCTATCTCAGTGGCGCCATGCTCCCTGTTCCTGGTAAACCCCATCGCTAGAGGTGCGCCGCCGCTTGAGGTGCTGCGGCTGGCCGCAGCATGGCTCGAGGCCGAAGGCTGGCAGACGGGGTTCGTGGCGACGCAGCGGAAGGGAGATGCCGTGGAGGTGGCGCGAGAGGCTTCGGCGTCGGGATGCGACGTTGTGATTGCCTGCGGCGGCGATGGAACGGTGAACGAGGTCGCGAACGGGCTGGCCGGAAGTGGGACGGCGTTGGCGGTCGTTCGCGGCGGCACGGCGAACGTCTGGGCGAAAGAGGCCGGCATACCGAAAGAGCCGCTGGCGGCGGTGCGACTGCTGAAGGACGGCCGGCGGCGGCAGGTGGACCTGGGCATCGTCGAGTCGGCGACCGGAGAATCGCGGTACTTCCTGCTGATGGCGGGTGTGGGCGTGGACGGACACGTCGTGGCGCACGTGCCGGAGGAGCTGAAGCACCGGTTCGGCGCAGCGGTCTTCCTGGCGTACGCGCTGGTGGGCGGGGCGCGCTTTCGGCCCGAGCGGGCGTCGCTGGATTTCGACGGCGAGTCGGATGAGGTCGACCTTCTGTGGCTGCTGGCGGGGAACACGCGGTCGTACGGGGGGCTGATCAACATCACGCATCGCGCCGTGGCGGATGACGGGCTGCTGGACGTATACGCCTTCACGGGCAGGAGCGCGGCGCGCAAGCTCGGCATGTGGCTGCGGGTACTGGCGCGGCGGCAGGACGAGGGCGGCGGAATCGTCTACCGGCGGGCGCGGGACATACGGCTTTCGACGCCGGCGGCAATGGAGGGGCAGGTGGACGGCGAAGCGCTGGACTTCGTGCCGGTTGCGATTCGGGTGGCGCCGCGGGCGCTGACGGTAGTGGTGCCGGACGCACCAAGTCACTTGTTCGCCGGCGACTAGGCGGGCAAGACCTCTCCTGCCTTGACGGCGAAGACGCGGGCCTGAGGCAAGGCCTCGCGCGCGTATTCCTCCTCTGCAGACGTAATCCACACCTGGTCGAAGCCGGCGATGGCGTCGAGGACGCTGTGACGGCGCGCCTCGTCCATCTCGGAAAGCACGTCGTCGAGGAGAAGGACGGGGCGGTCGTTGGCGGCCGCATGGAGGAAGCGGGCTTCGGCGAGTCGCAAGGCGAGGGCGGCGGTGCGTCGCTGGGCGCGGGAGGCGAAGGCGGCAGCCGGACGGTCGTCGAGGAGGAACAGCAGGTCGTCGCGATGTGGGCCCCAGAGGGAGGCGCCGGCAGCGATGTCGTTCGGGCGGGAGTTCGCGAGCGTTTTCAGGAAAGCGGCGGCGAGAGAGGGCTCGTCCCGGTCGAGGAGGTCGGCGGCCAGCCAACCGCGCCGCAGTCGGGGCTCGTAGATCAGGCGAAGCTCTTCGCGGCTGCCGCTGAGGGCGACGTGCACTTCGGCGGCAAGCGTCGCGAGGCTGGTAGTGGCTTCGGCGCGGGCGCGGGCGATGCGGGCGCCGGATTCGGCCATACGCGTTTCCCAGAAGGAGAGCTCGTCGGGGCGGGACACGCCGTCGCGGAGGCGCCGGAGGAGGGCGTTTCGCTGGAGCATGACGCGCCCGTACTCCTGAAGGGCGTTCAGGTAGCGACTATCGACCTGGGAGAGGGTGATATCGAGGTAGCGGCGTCGGAGAGCCGGCGGCCCGCCGACCAGATCGAGGTCCTGCGGCGTGAAGAAGACGGAGCTTATCTGGCCGACGACCTGCGCCGCGCGCCGGGGGGTGCCGTTGACGCGGAGGCGCTTGCCGCCGCGGGAGGCGATGGGCTCGGTGCTGTCGAAGCCGCGGACCGCCATCTCGACGCGGACGGGGCCGGCGGCTCGTTCGGCTTCGGCGACGATGCGGGCGACGGCCGGGGGCTCAGCGTCCCAGTTGATGAGGTCACTGTCGCTGGTCGTGCGGGGCGAGCGGACGGTGGAGAGCAGGTGGACTGCTTCGAGCAGGTTGGTCTTGCCCTGGGCGTTCTCGCCGAGGAAGAGGAGAAGGCCGGCCGGCGGCTCGAAGTCGAGGCGGCGGTAGTTGCGGAAGTTGTCCAGGGTCAGGTGGGTAACGCGCACGGCCTTAGTCTACTAGAGGAGGAGTCGGCTCGCCAGCGGAAGCGGTTACGCGATGTCACCGACCTTCCTGCTGGCGGCGGCGCTTGAGGAACTCCTCGAGGTCTTTGATCACCATCTCACTCGACGGATAGCAACTTGTCGCTGCGCTTCAGGTTCAGCGCGGGGCCGCTCAGTCAATTTCGGCGAGGGGCATGGAGATACCATTATCGCATCGCGTAGCGTTGGTGGCGGCGTGAACCTAGAGGGTCGCCTTCTCGTGCTCCAAGGTTGACAACCGCGCAGACGGTGCTATAATCGCCGCATTGGTGGCTCGCTACTGATTATCCCAGCTGATCTCCTCGCCAACAAGGAGGTTGTGCGATGCACGGCCGCTTTTCCGCCTGGCTCCCCGTCATAGTGCTTTTCACCTCCGGCCTGACAGTCGCCACCACCACGGAGAGGAGTCTGCTATGCGCGCGCGTTCGCTTCTCAAGGGGCTTGTTGCCGCTGCCCTGATCGTGCCCATCGCCCTGACCGCTGTGCTACCTGCACCCCGTGGGGCGACCTACGCCTCGCCGGGAGATGGCAGCGACTTTTGGCAACAGATGACAAACGGCCTATATGGTGGAGTCATTCAGCGACTTGCGGTCAGCCCGTCGGGAGCCGTCTTTGCCGGGACATACGGAGCAGGCTTGTTCCGAAGCACTGACAATGGAGCAACCTGGACACAAGTGTATGGGCCGGGTGCCCTTGTCAACGCCCTTGCCATCAACTCGTCAGGTCATATCTTTGTTGAAGGTGACAACGGGCTCTTCCGCAGTACCGACAATGGAGATACCTGGGCCAGCAGCGGCTTGACCAACATCAACGTTAGCTGTCTCGCCATCAACTCGTCGGGTGACATCTTCGCGGGCAGTCTCTTTTTTGGGCAGGGCATTTTCCGTAGCACGGACGACGGGGAGAGCTGGACTCAGGTAAACAATGGCCTGACAGGCACCAACGTCAGTGCACTGGCCATCAACTCCTCAGATGACATCTTCGCAACAACGACCGATTCGGGGGTTTTCCGTACTACGGACAATGGAGAAACGTGGACACAGATCAACAATGGGTTAACGACCACTCAGCTCCTGTCTGTTGCTATCAACTCTTCGGGTGATGTGTTTGTGGGCACTAATGACCAGGGCATCTTCCGCAGTACTGACAATGGAGAGAGCTGGACTCAGGTAAACAATGGTCTGACGGCTTACGGGGTTTTTTCGCTCGCCATCGACTCGTCTGATCACGTCTTCGCTGGGACCTGGCGGGGCGGTATTTTCCGCAGCACTGACAATGGTGACAGCTGGGCATACACCGGCTTGCCCAATACCGCTGTTCGGTCTCTCGCCGCAAAGCCTTCAGGTGGTGTCTTTGCGGGAACCGACGGCGAGGGGATCTTCCGTACCACCGACGACGGTCAAAACTGGACGCAAGTCAACGATGGCCTAGCCAACGCTTGGGTTCAGGCGCTTGCGATTGATTCTTCGAACCGGGTCTTTGCGGCAACTTGGAACGATGGGGTGTTCCGCAGCACCGACTCCGGCGCAACTTGGACCAACACCGGCCTGGCCAAGAACATTGTTGAGGCCATCACGGTCAAGTCCGCTAACCAGGTCTTTGCGGGAAGCCACGACGTTTTCCGTAGCACCGACAGTGGCGGAAGCTGGACTCAGATGACCACGGGCTTGACGGATCTGGTCCAGTCCTTGGCCGTCAATTCTGCCGGTGACATCTTTGCAGGCACTCAACAGGGAGTGTTCCGCAGCACCGACGATGGGGAAAGCTGGACTCAGGTAAACAATGGCCTGACAGGTACTAACGTCAGTGCGCTGGCCATCAACTCTGAGGGTGTAATCTTTGCAGGAACCTGGGGAGCCGACGGCATCTTTCGCAGCGTCGACAACGGTGAAAGCTGGACCCAAGTCAACAACGGTTTGACCGAAAAGGCGGTCCGTTCGCTTGCCATCAACTCTTCAGATCACATCTTTGCGGGGACTTGGGACGGCATCTTCCGCTCAACCGACAACGGTGATACCTGGACTAGTGTTAGTACTGGCTTACTGGACTTCGCCGACGTGGGTTCTGTGGCGATCGACTCGGCGGGGTGCATCTTTGTTGGCACTCTCGACACTTCTCAGGGTGCTTTCTACAGCGGAGACAATGGAGAAACCTGGTCGCAAATCAACAGCGGCTTAACGAATATGTCGGTGCTTTCCCTCGCCATTGACTCATCGGGCTACGTCTTTGCGGGGACATACGGCGGCGTCTTTCGGAGCCGGTTGCCCACGCCATGCTCTGGCGGCCCAGCGACCCCCACTTTCACGCCGACACCCACAACGACGCTCACACCCACGCCGACATACATACCAACCCGAACTCCAACACAAACGCCTACGCTGGGGCCATCTCCAACGCCCACGCTTACGCCGAAGCCAGGTGCCGTCGGCGGCCTAGCGGAGCCTCCGGACGTGGCCGGCGCAAACTCAGAGGCCTTCGCCTCACCTACGAGTCCAATCCCCGTCGCAGCGGAAGTAGCCGCTGTCTTGGCTATAGGCGTCGTTGCGCTTGGCGGTGCCGGCTGGTATGCGAGGAGACGCTGGCCAAGGTAGCTCGCATCCCTTGCCACACAGCGCGCCGCTGCTGAAGAAGGCAGCAGGCACGTGCCGCGTATCCGCGTATTCCTGTTGCGCAAGGCGGGCAGGCCGCTGCGCCGAATCAGCGGCCTTCCTGGCGGCGGCGGCGCTTGAGGAAGTCCTCTAGGTCCTTGATCAGCATCTCGCTGGGCGGCAGCGGCGGCAGATCGGCGTCCTCAGGCGGCTCGTCGGCGGCGTCGGCGCGGCGCTCGAGCTCCTGCAGGTAGGAGGCGGCTTCCGGGTTCGTGCCGATGATCGCGGTGACCTGCTGCTCGAAGCGGTCCACCGCGCGGTCGACGTCGCTGAGGTCGAGGCCGAGATTGAAGAGGGCGTCGACGGTGGCGAGGAGGGCGCGCGCGACTTTCGGGTTCTGGCTTATGCCCAGGTAGTGGGGCACGCTGGCCCAGAGGCTTATCGCCGGGAGGTCCGCTACCTGGCAGGCGTCGTGGATGACGCCGGGAATGCCGGTCGGGCCCTGGTAGCGGGTGGCGCCGACGCGGAGGGCGCGCAGCCGCTCCAGGAGCTGCGGGTCGGTGGCGAAGCCGATGAGCGGCACGTCGCGGGTGTGCGGAACGTCGCCGAGCATGGCGCCGACGGTGACGATCATCCCGACGCCGCACTGCTGCGCGACGTCCATGATCTCGGCGGTGAAGGCGCGCCACTTGAGCTGCGGCTCTATGCCAACGAGCACGACGACGTCGCGTTCAAGCGCCGGGTCGACGTGGTAGAAGAAGGAGTTGGCCGGCCAGGTGAGGCTGCGCTGGTGGTCGGGGCCGACTGAGACGGTGGGCCTGACGCTGGTGAAGTCGTAGAACTCCTCGGGATCGATATCGGCGAAGCGCTGGGCGGACCACTTTTCGACGAGGAGACGCGCGGCGGTGGTCGCGGACTCGGCGGCGTCGTTCCAGCCGGCGAAGGCGGCGACGAGCAGCGGGTTGCGCAGGGATGGTATCTGTTCGATGTGAGTGTAGGGCATGTTGGTTTCCGCAATGAGTATAGCACTGGAGCCTTGCTGACCTTAACCCCGCAAGGTCGGCGTTGAGGCTGGTCTTCGTCAGTTCTGGGGCCCGGCGGGAAAGCCGGCGTCCAGGTTCACTTGCGCGGCGCCGAGGATAGGCCCGCTCTTCCCCTGGAACACGACCATGTACTCGTCGGGCTCCCCCTGAGAGAGCTGGGGGACTGGCGTTCCCATTTTCACGATGGCGTAAAAGGCGATGAGTCCGTTCGGAAGGCTGTCGTCTGAGACCTCCCAGTCCACGTTCAGCGCCGCATCGGAGAGCTGCGCATTTGAGATGAACTCGCGCTCCAAGAGGTAATTGAGCGCTTCGTCTCGCATGCCGGCCGCTATCGGCTTGTCTGATAAGTCGCCCATGCAGGAATGGAGGTCAGGATCGGCCGCCGTCATATAGAACGGCCCCCTTACTTCTGCTCCCGGCGGCAAGACGCTCTCGTCGTCCGACGTCGACACAAACAGCCGGTCGAGCCCCAGGGCGTCGAGCGCCGGATCAGGCGACGCAAGCAGGGGAGCGGCAATCGCGGGGGTTAGCGGCGTCGTGGCGGAGGGCAGCATCACCAGGAAGCCGCCCGACGTATCCCGCTCGTCCAGAGGGCACCAGATGGCTTCGGGGGTAAGCGTGGGAAGAGCGTCGTTCAGACCGCTTCCGGACTCGATCCGTCCGTCTATCAGGTTCGCGATCCGCCAGTTCTCCTCGACACTCAGGTCCGGCGAGCCCATGGTGTTCAAGACGACGACCACCCTGCCGCGGCGAAAGACGGTCTCGAATGATGTCTGGAATATCGTCGGGTCAGGACCCATCGGTCGCTTCACCGTCAAGCTCTCCTCGCCAATGCTCGAAGGAATCTCCGTCACGCCGAGCTCCCAACCGCGCGTCTGTTCTTCCTGCTGCAAGAAGTACTTGTGCGCCTTGTCCGGGTTTGCGAGCACCGTGACCGGCGCGTACAGCTCGAAGATGCCGTGGTGCGAGGTGACGAACGGGCCGTGGATGGGCGTGAAGGGCTGCGGGGTCTGGCCGGGGGCATGTAGGGTTTCGGGGTCGTAGCCGTCCGCCCGCGTCTGCGCGTCGATCTGCTCGCGTCCTTTGCCCGAGTAGGCTTCGTTTGTCAGAAAGCTGCTGAAGGAACAGGCCAGCTTATACGAAGGCCCACCGGTGTAGATACCTGTCGTGAAGGCATCGCATGGCTCGAGGCCGCCGCCGCCGGTGAAGCCCGGCATATCATCCTCTGTCAGCACCGCCAGCGCCGCCAGCTTCTCGGAGGCCGTCGGTCCGGGAGGCGTAGAGCCACGAAAGGCGGCAAACAGGGCCGCCGACGCAACCGTCACCGCAATTACCGCGGCCAATCTCCACATCGCCGTCTCCCTCCGTCCTCTAGGTGCCCTCCGAGCACCGATGAAGCGTGGACATGCTAGTCCGGTCCAACGCTTCTGTCAACGCAACGCCTCCGCTTGTAGAACGCTCCAGCCATTGGAAAAGTTCCCGACGCCACGTGTCCTGTCGCTTCAGTGTAGGGTTTCAGGAGATGTGGTAGATCCGGGCCTGAGGTAGACGCTCCTGAGCGTACACGAGCGGCGCGCTGTAGCCAAGAGCACTGTGCAGCCGTTTCTTGTTGTAGAAGCGCACATACGCCTGCAACCCCTTCTCCCACTCCAAGACCGTTCCCGCCAGAACGCCATCCCAGAACTCCTCTCGCATCGTCCTCTGCACTCTCTCCACCTTGCCATTGAGATGAGGCGTCCTGGGTCTGATCCGGACGTGGCGAATGCCTCTTCGCCTCAGAAGGGCAGTGAGGTCGCCTGAGAATTCAGGGCCGTTATCAGTCTGGAGGCAGCGAATTGCGAACGGGATGGTCTCCAGGAGGCACGGCAGGGCTTTGCAGACAGCGGCGCAGGTGCGCCTGGAAAGAACCGTTGCGGCAAGAACGCGGCTGCAATCGTCGACCAGGGTCAGTTGGTAGCGACCCTCCGGCAGATAGAGCAGGTCCATCTGAGCCCGATCACCGGGGGAAGCTTTGGCGTAGTGCAGCCAGAGACGCTTAGGTTTACGGGGACAGGCAAGGAGGGCGCCGGCGCGACGGAGAACTCTGTAGACACTGGAAACGCTGCAGGTAATCAGCCCGGCCTTTGTCAGATACGCGTGGAGCCTCTTTACTCCGAAGCCGAATTTACGATGGGCGCCGCGGATGATGTCTAGAACATGCCCTGAAAGGGCCGTAGGCGAGCGGTGAGGCCTGCGGGAGCGGTCTGATAGCGCTCTCCTGTCGTGGCGTCGCCAGGCCGCCCACCAGCGAGAGAAGGTCGAATGGGGCACCTCTCCCGCCTGGCAAAAGATGCGGGCGCTGAGCCTGGGATACTGCCGACGCGCCTCCTCGAACGCAGCGATGTAGGCGGCTCTTGTCTGGATGGGCCAGGGTGTGCGAGCTTTGTGCATGTCGGGCCTCCTGTAGGTTATTGGGCTTCGTTTTCCGTTAGCCTACAGCCCAGGCCCGACGTTATTCACCTCCCTTCTGTCTCACATCTCCTGAAACCCTACAGTCCTGTCGCTTCGGATATTGAGCAAGGTATAATTTGCTCAGCGCGCCGGCCTTTCCGGCGTTCGACGCAAGAAAAGGAGCGACGATGACGCGAGAAGAGGTCCGCCTGACCAGCCTCGCCTCGTGCGCGGGCTGAGCGGGCAAGGCGGGCATTGCCCTCCTGGCGCAGGTCCTGCGCCCGCTGGCCGAGACCTTCCACCCCGAAGAGCACCCCAACCTGCTCCTTGGGCTGGACGGTCTGGACGACGCCGCCGTCTATCGCGTGAGCGAGGAGCTGGCGGTGGTGCTGACGCTTGACTTCTTCCCGCCGGTGGTCGACGACCCGTACACGTACGGCGCCATCGCCGCCGCGAACGCGATGAGCAACGTCTACGCGATGGGCGGCGAGGTGGTGCTGGCGCTGAACGTCGTCGGCTTTCCCGAGGACCTGCCGCCGAAGATCCTGTCGGAGATACTGCGAGGCGGCGCGGCTAAGGTCGCCGAGGGGGGCGGGGTGATCGCCGGCGGCCACACGATCTACGACGCCGAGCCGAAGTACGGCCTGTGCGTCATGGGCACGGTCCATCCGAATCGAATCGTCACGCGCGGCGGGGCCAAACCCGGCGACCTGCTCTACCTGACGAAGCCGCTCGGCACAGCCATCGTCCTCACCGCCGACGAGCGCGACCAGGCCGACCCCGCGCACGTCCGCGCGGCGATCGACAGCATGCTGATGCTCAACCGGCACGCCTCCCACGTCGCCTGCTCGTCCGGCGTCAACGCCATGTGCGACGTGACCGGATTCGGGCTCCTCGGCCACGGCTCGGAGATGGCGAAGGCGAGCGGCGTCGCGCTGGAGTTCGAAGCCGGTCTGCTGCCGCTGCTGCCGGGCGCTCTCGACTATGCGCGGGAAGGGATCGGCACCGGCGGCGGCGCCCGCAACCGCCAGGCACTCGACGGTACGGTCGTAATGGACGATAGTATCGAAGAGGCGATGGTGCAGATCCTGTTCGATCCGCAGACCTCCGGCGGCCTGCTCATCGCGGTCCCGGAGGATCGCGGGGCGCCGCTGGAGCAGCGAATGGCCGCAGACGGCCTCGGCTGCTGGCGGATCGGGAAGGCGGTCGGTGGATCAGGAGTGAGGGTGGTGCCATGAGACGAAGCTTCCTCGGGACCGCGGCGCTGGCTGTGGCTGCCGCCTTGCTCGCTGCCTGTGGCGGCGGTGGTGGCTCTTCCAACAAGCCGGCTACAACAGGCCCGCTGCCACAGCCGGACGCAGTCCTCTCGAAGGCGGTCGACGCGTTCCAGTCATTGAAGACGTTCCACTTTCGCCTGGAGCACGATAACGGCGGCACCCAGATTCCGCCAGGCCTCACGCTCATCACCGCCGACGGCAACGTCATCGTGCCCGACCGCATGTCCGCCAAGCTGGACGCCAAGGCGGGACAGCAGACGGTCAACGTTCAGGTCATCGGCGTTGGCGATCAGGGCTGGATAACGAACCCGTTCAGCCGGCAGTGGCAGCCGCTGCCATCGGGGACGTCAATCAAGGACATCTTCGACCCGACGCAGGGCGTCAAAGCGATCGTCGGGGCCCTCCAGGACGCGAAGGTCACCGGCGAGGAGACGATCGACGGTACCGACTGCTATCGCCTCGAGGGCACCGTGCCGTCTGAAGTCCTCCAGGCGGCGGCGCCGATCGCCAAGCCCGGCCTTACCGTCGGCATCACGGTGTGGATCGGCAAGGACGACTCGCTCATTCGCCAGGTCTACCTGGAAGGCCCGCTAAACCCCGATGAGCCTTCGAACATAGCGCGACGGCTCATGCTGTCGAAGTTCGGCGAAGACGTCAGCATCGAAGCGCCCGTAACTCAGTGATGTATTCCGAAAGCGAAACGCCGGCCATAGAGCGTCCCGCTCTCGCGCGGCCGCTGGCGATCCCGACCAACTGGCTGCTGATCGCCGTCGGTTTCGCCGTCTTCCTCGGCGCCATGGACCAGACTGTCGTCGTCACGCTCCTGAAGCCGATCATGGACGGCGTCAACGTCCCCGTTGACCAGTTCTACCGCACGGCCTGGATCGTTAACGGCTATATCCTCGGCTACGTCGTCGCGATGCCGCTGATGGGTCGCGTCGCCAACGTCTACGGCCACCGGCGCATGTTCCTGGTTGCCCTCGGCATCTTCGTCGTCGGCTCGCTCTGGGTTTCCGTCTGTCAGACCCTTAACATGCTCATTGCCGCCCGCGCGCTGCAGGCCCTTGGCGCCGGGACGCTCGTTCCCGTCTCGATGGCCATCGTCGCCGAGCACGTCCCGCCGGAGCGACGCGTCCTCAGCTTCGGGCTGCTCGGAGCGGCCGCTGAGGGCGGCGGCCTGCTCGGCCCGCTCTGGGGCGGCAGCCTGGTGCAACTCCTTGGCTGGCGGGGCCACTTCTGGGTCAACGTCCTGCTCGTCATCCCCATTGCCATCGTCGTCCTGAAGTCCCCACCCGACCACGACCGTCGCAAGACGTCCGTCGACTTCCTGGGCGGCCTGCTCCTCGCCGGCGCTCTGACGACGCTCGCCGTCGCCCTCACCGACGACCCCGTCGCCGCGCGACCGGTCTGGCTGACCGTATCGCTCTACCTGTCGGCCGTCCTCTTCTTCGCCGCCTTCGTCTGGCGCGAGCGCGTGGCCCAAACGCCGATGCTGGCGCTTTCGCTGTTCCGCTCCGTCGCCTTTGCCGCCGGCAACTTCACGCACATGCTGATGGGCGGCGGCCTGATCGTCGCCATGGTATCGGTGCCGGTGTTCACCATCGCCGTGCTGGGCGGCTCCTACTTCCACGGCGGCCTGAACCTCATGCGCCTGACCGTCATGCTGCCGATAGGCGCCATCGCCGGCGGCTATCTGGGCGGCTGGCTGGGCTACCAGCGGACCGCCGCGGTCGGCATGGCAATCAGTGCGCTGGGCTTCTTCCTCATGCACCTGTGGAGCGCGAACATCGCCGATCCCCTGTTCACGCTGAACCTCATGCTGACGGGCCTCGGCTTCGGGCTGGTGATTGCGCCGATAAGCGCGGCCGTCGTCAACTCCGTCGCCGAGAGCGAGCGCGCGACCGCCTCCGCCCTGCTGACGGTGATGCGACTCGTCGGGATGCTGATCGGCGTGGCGCTCTTAACCTCGCGCGGCCTGGGGCACTTCTACCAGCTTGCCGGCGGCGTCCCTCTGAACGACCCGAACTACAAGACGGACCTCTCGGGTCTGGAGGTGAGCACTTTTAGCAGCACCTTCCTCTGGGCGGCGGGCGTCTGCCTGGCGGCGACCATACCGGCGCTGCTGATTGGACGGGGCGTGGCGCGTCGCTTCAAGTGGACGGAGATCTGGCGCGCGCCTCACTAGCGCTGAGATTTGATACAGGGCACGGCGCCAAATGAACGGATCGGCAAACGACCCTGAAATCCGCGAACGGATTGCCCTGAGCATATGGAAGGGGCTGGTGGACGCATCCGTCGCGCTGATGGAGGGCTCTGAAATTGCTCAAAGGTTCGACGTCGCCTTCGATAGCGACTACCGTCTACGCCTCCGTTTCATTTCCAGACTCAAGCAGATCTGCGAAGGTGATCGCCGCGGCGTTAAGTACGTTCAGATCGTGATCAATCGAATACTCAGGGCATTTGACGTCCTCCCCGCAGCAAAGAAGCGCACAGCGGACGCCACGTTGGCCCAGCTAGCGGTCCTCCTACCGGAAAAGAAGCGGCTTCTCGTCCTAACACAGTTGGTTACGGATGAAAGAACAACACGCCGGCTGTCAGCCTACAAGGCTATCAAAGACATCGGCGATCGTCGTCTCGAATCCGCGGTGGTTCAGTCATACGCCAAATACGGAGACGAGGAAGCATTGATTACGCTCTTGCGCATCGGCGGAGACGTTTCCGAGGCGGGAAATGATGTCGCGAAAACAATATCGAACCTAAGCGAACGGTATCATCAAGCGCTGGCGATTCAGAGAATCTTGGTTCGAGACGAGAGGCTGGCTCTGTCACTGGCGGAGGAGTTCCCGATGGCATTCATCTGGGCAGCCAGCCGCGCCGGCTACTTCCCGGCAAAGCCGTTCGTCATGACTGGCTTCACCGAGGCTCTAAATAGGGCACGCGCGTGTACTACCTCAATCGCTCTTTTTGAGGCATCGCGAGAGCTGCCCCTGTTCGTCTGGGCCCTAGGTAAACTTGGGGCTGTCGCCGAGCTTAACGAATTGGCGCGCGAATACAATATCACGTTCCCTTGATTTGAACTCAGACTTCCACACTACATAGCCCGCAGGAGGGCGATGCGCTTCTCGATCGGCGGGTGCGTCCGGAAGGAACAAACAGTTCTGAGGGTTGAAACCCTCAGCTTATGGAGATCTGACGACACTGTGGGCTCCGAAGCTGAGGGATTCATCCCTCAGAATCGCTACTTATCCGCGTGCTCATGCCGCCCACATTGTCGCGCTGCTGCGGATGCGCTATCATGATGGTTAGTCCAAGGTTTTCGGGAGCTGGGGAACTCCGCCTGAGGCGGGGGCGCCCGGCTGAGAGGGTGGCCGTAGCACCGCCGCCGACCGGTCGAACCTGACCTGGGTAATGCCAGCGTAGGGAGAATAAAGCGCCATTCGTCCCTGCGACGGCCGGCGCTTTTCGTTTGTCGGGAGGACAGCCGTGTGGACGGCAATGACGGTCGCGGGCTCTGATTCCAGCGCGGGGGCCGGCATCCAGGCCGACCTCAAGACGTTCGCGGCGTTCGGCGTCTATGGCACCTCGGTCGTGACGGCGATAACGGCGCAGAGCACGCTCGGCGTCGGCCGCATCGAGGCGCTGTCGCCGGAGCTGGTCGCCGCGCAACTCGGCGCCGTCCTCAGCGACATCGGCGCCGACGTGGCCAAGACCGGCATGCTGGGCAACAGTGCCATCCTCGAAGTCGTCGTCGCGAAGCTGGTCGAGTTCGAGATCGAGCAGATCGTTGTCGACCCCGTGCTCCGCGCCTCCGACGGCACGCCACTCCTCGACGAAGGCGGCGTCGACGCGCTGCGGCAGAAGCTGCTGCCGCTCGCCCTGTTCGTGACGCCGAACCTCGAAGAAGCGGGAGCGCTGGTCGGACGGCGGCTCGAAGGCCGCGAGGACGCCTGGCAGGCCGCGCGGGAGCTGGTCGAGATGGGCGCCCGGAACGTCGTGATAACGGACATCACGCCCGACGGCCCGGCCATCGACCTCTTCTTCGACGGCCGCCAGCACCACGAGTTCTCGGCCGCCCGCGTCGATACGATTAACACGCACGGCACCGGCTGCACGTTTTCGGCGGCGCTGGCCGCCTCACTGGCGAAGGGCTCGCCGCCGCGCCAGGCGGTCGCGATGGCGAAGGCCTACGTCACGAAAGCGCTGCAGATGTCGTACCCGCTGGGCTGCGGACACGGGCCGCTGCATCATTTCTTTCGCTACTGGCAGGACATCGAAGGCAGTCGAACCGGGTAGGCGGAGGCGCACCATGACGACAGGGAAGACAACCACAAACGGGTCCGGCACGCAGATGAGCTGCGCCCGTCAGGGCCTTTTGACGGAGCAGATGCGCGTCGTAGCCGAAAAGGAGGGCCTTGAGCCGGAGACGGTGCGACAGGAGGTGGCGGCGGGACGGCTCGTCATCCCGGCCAACGTCAGGCACGCCGCGCTCAGCCCGATAGGCATCGGCAACGCCGCCGGCGTAAAGATTAACGCCAACATCGGCAACTCCGCGCTCTCATCGGACATCGAGACGGAGCTCTGCAAGCTGCACGTCTCGATCAACTTCGGCGCCGACACGGTGATGGACCTCAGCTCCGGCGGCGACATCGACGCCATACGGCGCGCGATCATCGAAGCCAGCCCGCTTCCCGTCGGCACCGTGCCCATCTATCAGGTTGCGGCCGAACTGGAGCGCCCGGAGGAGATGACGGCCGACGCGCTGTTCGACATGATCGAGCGCCAGGCGCGCCAGGGCGTCGACTTCATGACCGTGCACGCCGGCCTCCTCCGCGAGCACTTGCCGCTGACACGGAAGCGCGTCACCGGCATCGTCAGCCGCGGCGGTGGGCTGCTGGCGCAGTGGATGACGTACCACGACCGCCAGAACCCGCTGTACGAGCGCTTCGATGAGCTGTGCGACATCGCCCGTCGCTACGACGTGACGCTCAGCCTCGGCGACGGCCTGCGCCCCGGCTCCCTCATCGACGCCAGCGACGCGGCGCAGTTCGCCGAGCTGGAGACGCTGGGAGAGCTGACGGAGCGCGCCTGGTCGAAGGACGTCCAGGTCATAATCGAAGGGCCCGGGCACGTCCCGCTGGACCAGATCGAGATGAACGTGCGTCGCCAGCAGGAGGTCTGCCGTGGCGCGCCCTTCTACGTCCTCGGGCCGCTAGTGACGGACGTCGCGCCCGGCTACGACCACATCACGTCGGCAATCGGCGCCACGCTCGCCGCCTATGCCGGCGCCAGCTACCTTTGCTATGTCACGCCGCGAGAGCACCTCGGCCTGCCAACGCTGGAGGACGTGAAGACCGGCGTGGTGACCTACAAGATCGCCGCCCACGCCGCCGACGTCGCCCGCGGCCGCAAAGGCGCGCGCGACCACGACGACGCCATGTCCCGCGCCCGCTACGCTTTCGATTGGGAGCGGCAGTTCGCGCTATCGCTCGACCCTGAGACGGCGCGCCGCATGCACGACGAAAGCCTGCCGGAGGGGTATCCTGAAGGCCGGCAACTTCTGCTCGATGTGCGGCCCGAAGTTCTGCCCGATGCGTATGAGCCACCAGATGAGCGAGGCCGCGGCGGAGAAGGAGAGGACTACCTAGTGGAGCTTTCCTACCCCAAGTACACGGCCATCCTTGCCTCGGCGGCGGTCATCGTCCGCGACGGCCGGCTGCTCCTGCTGGAGGACCGCTGGGGCCGCTGGGGCCTGCCGTCGGGCTTCCTGGAGGCGGGCGAATCGCCGGAAGGGACGCTGGCGCGCGAGATACGCGAGGAGCTGGGCGTGGAGTGCCGCATCGTCGGGCCGCAGGGCGTCGAGATCGACTGGGCCGGCCCAGAGGGCAGCGTCTTCGTCCTCATGCACTTCGTCGTCGAACTCCCGAGCGACGACTTCGCGCCGAACGAGGAGGTCGTGCGCTACGCCTGGGTCGCCCAGGACGAGGTTGGGCGCTACAACGTCTGGCCGAACGTGCGGCGGCTGGCGGAGCGCATGCTGGCGGATTCCGGGGTCGCTTCGGGCGGCTCCTAGAGGACGGTCGAGAAAATGGAAGAAGATTACCTGGAGATCGCGGGCAAGAAGTTCCGGTCGCGGCTGCTGGTCGGGACCGGCAAGTACCGGACGCCGCAGGAGATGGCGGCGGCGCTGGAGGCTTCCGGCGCGGAGATCGTGACGGTGGCGATCCGGCGCCTCGACCTCGACAACCCGGCGCAGAAGACGCTGCTCGACCACATCGATTGGACGCGCTACACTATCTTGCCCAACACCGCCGCCTGCCGCACGGTCGAAGAGGCGCTCTTCACCGCCCGCCTCGGCCGCGAGGTGACCGGCTCCGACTGGGTAAAGCTGGAGGTCGTGCCCGACCCCAAGTACCTCCTGCCGGACCCCGTCGCGACGCTGGAGGCGGCGAAAACGCTCGTCGGCGAAGGCTTCGTCGTCCTGCCGTACATTCACGCGGACCCCGTCCTGGCGCGCCTTCTGCAGGAGGCCGGCTGTGCGACCGTCATGCCGCTCGGCTCCGCCATCGGATCCGGCCAGGGCATCCTGACGGCGGAGGAGATTCGCATCATCGTTGAGCAGGCCACCGTGCCCGTCGTCGTTGACGCCGGGCTGGGCGCGCCGTCCGACGCCTCGCTCGCCATGGAGCTCGGCGCCGACGCCGTACTCATGAACACCGCCCTCGCTGAAGCCGGCGACCCCGCCCTCATGGCGGCGGCGCTGCGCAAGGGCGTCGAAGCGGGACGCGCCGCCTATCTGGCCGGCCGTATCCCCAAGAAACGTTTCGCCTCGGCCAGCAGCCCCATGGACGGTGTTGCCGGCCGCGTGGCAACGACTGGAGGACAAGGATGACTACATTCATCGCCAGCAGAATGGGACGCCTGCGCTTGCCGAGCCTCTGGCTGGTCACCGACCGCAGTCTCTGCGCCGACAAGACGCTCGACGACGTGATCTCGCAGGCAATCGACGGCGGCGCCAGCGTGATACAGGTGCGCGAGAAGGACTTGCCGGGCGGAGAGTTGTTCGCCCTGGGCGTAAGGGTGCGGTCGATCACGAAGAACCGCGCACTGCTGCTCATCAACGACCGTCTCGACGTTGGCCAGGCCTGCGGTGCCGACGGAGCGCACCTGCCGGAAAACGGCCTGCCCACCTCCGTGGCCCGCTGGGTGATGGGACGCCACGCAGTCCTCGGCCGCTCCGTCCACAGCGTCGAGGCAGCAAGGCAGGCGGAGGCCGACGGCGCCGACGTCGTGGTCGTCGGGCCGGTCTTCGAGACGCAGTCCAAGCCGGACGCCAAGCCCTACGGCGTCGAGATGGTGAAGGAGATCGCGGAAGCAGTCCCGCTGCCCATCGTCGCCATAGGCGGCATCACGCCCGAAAACGCCGGCGACGTGATCCGCGCCGGGGCAGCCGGCGTCGCCGTCATATCCGCAATCTGCGGTGCCGACGACCCGCGCGCCGCCGCCCAAGCGCTTACCGAGGCGATGGGCGAGGCCTGGCGAGACCGGTTGCTGGCGCGGTCAAAGGAGAGCGCATGATAGCCATCGTCGTCAACGGGAAGCCTCGCCAGATCGATGAGGCGACGGATGTTGCCGGCCTGCTCGCGCTGCTGGAAGTCGACACGCGCGGCGTGGCGGTCGCCCGCAACGCGGAGATCGTTCCCCGCGAAGCGTACGCCACGGCAACGCTGCGTGAAGGCGACCGAGTCGAGATCGTGCGAATGGTGGGCGGCGGCTAGCGAGCGTTCTATGTCATCAGGCAGCGCCTCGGATGTGATCGTCATCGGTGGCGGCGTCATCGGCTGCGCTATTGCGTATTACCTGACGCGTGAAGGCCTTTCGGTCACCATCGTCGAGCGCGGCGAGATCGGCTGCGAGGCCTCCAGCGCCGCCGCCGGCATGCTCGCCCCCCTGACCGAGTTCGACGAGCCGGGGCCGCTTCAGGAGATCGCCGTCGCCGGCCTGCGCCTCTTCCCGTCGCTCGCCGAGACGCTGCGCGCGGAAAGCGGCGTCGATATCGAATACCAGCCGTCCGGCATCCTGCGCGCGGCGTTCAGCGAGGCGGAAGAGCAGCGCCTGCGCGGCCTGGCGAAGCGACTCGTGGGGCTGCCGTTGCACTGGCTCTCGGCGGAAGAGGCGCGCGCTCTGGAGCCGGCGCTCTCGCCCGACATTCGCGGCGCCCTCTTCTCGCCCGACGAGCACCAGGTGAGCGCCGACCGCCTTGTCCGCGCATTCGCTCGCGCCGCCGCCGCCCGCGGGGCAACGCTCATCTGCGACCGCCCGGTCGAGAAGCTGATGACCGCGGGCGGGCGCGTCGTCGGCATTCGGACATCCGATGGGCTAATGGCCGCTGACCACGTCGTGCTAGCCGCCGGCGCCTGGACGGCCCGCCTCGCCGCGCCGCTCGGCGTTGCGCTGCCGGTCTTTCCCGTGCGCGGTCAGATGGCGGCGATGCCGGGAAAGTCCCTCTTGCGACACATCGTCTGGGGCGAAGACGGTTACCTCGTGCCGAAGCCGAACGGCCTCGTTTTCGCCGGCGCCACCGTCGAGAACGTCGGCTTCCGTCCGACGACGACTGCAGCCGGCATACGTGGGCTCGTGAAGATGGCCGGGGGGCTGGCGCCACGGCTCGCTCACGTCCCGGCCGTCGTCTCCTGGGCCGGCCTGCGTCCCGGTTCCGCCGACGGCCTGCCGCTTCTGGGCCCGCTGCCAGGCTGGGAAGGCGTGACCGTCGCGACCGGCCACTACCGCAACGGCGTCCTCCTCTCCGCCATCACCGGCCGCCTCATAGCGCGAGCGATCATCGAAGGATCACCGGGCGCGTCGTTGTCGCCCTTTAGTCCGGCTCGATTCACGGACGCCCTGTGAATCGCGAAGCAAGCCGCCGCGCCGCCGCTTCGACGTCGTCCGCCCCGCAGACGGCGCTGATCACCGCGACCGCGTCCGCACCGGCAGCGGTCACCGCGTCGACGTTCTCCTCGTTTATCCCGCTAATCGCCACCAGCGGAAGCCTCACCGCCGCCCGAACCTCTCGCAGCCGCTCCAGCCCGGCCGGCCGCGAATCCTCCTTCGTCGTCGTCGGGTAGATGCTGCCGACGGCGACGTAAGCCGCCCCGTCTCGCTCTGCCTGCAGCGCCTCCTCGACCGCGTTCGCCGACACGCCGATAAGGAAGCCGTCCGGCAGCCATGGCCGCACCAGCGGCAGCGGCAGGTCGCGCTGCCCCAGGTGCGCGCCGTCCGCCTCCAGCGCCAACGCCAGATCGACGTGGTCATTCACGAAGAACAGCGCGGCCCGGGCCCGACAAAGCTCGCGGATCGCCCGCGCCTCCGCAAGCTGGTCGCCCTTGTCGCGCAGCTTGTCGCGCCACTGCACGATGCGCGCCCCGCCCGCAAGCGCTAAACGCGCGATCTCGACGGGGTCCCGGCCCCGCGTCTGCTGCGGATCGATGATGACGTAAAGGCCTCTAATGCGACGCTGCTCGATCATTGGGACTGCCTCTGACACAGATAGCGCCATTCTATGTCCGCGCCGTCGCGCCGGACAACGCCGCCTCTCATTCTTGACAGCGCCCGCCGTCGACTGCTACGAATGCGTTGAGAGCACGTTGGGGCGCCGCTATGTCGGTCTTGCCCCCACCAGATGGGATCTGGAGCCACCGCATGGACGAAGAAGGCCCGACTCCGTCCGACGACCTGAAGACGCAGCCATCCCCGATAGCGGGCGTCAGCCGCAACGTCTTCGTGCTCGGGCTCGTCAGCCTCGCCACGGACATCTCCAGCGAGATGCTGTACCCGCTCATCCCCATCTTCCTGACCGTCACGCTGGGCGCGCCCGTAGCCGCGCTCGGCGTGATCGAGGGCATCGCGGAAGGCACGGCCAGCATCATGCAGGTCGGCTCCGGCTGGTGGTCCGACCGCCTGCCCATGCGACGCCCGCTCGTCGCCGCCGGCTATGCGCTGTCGGCCATCGGCAAGGTGCTGGTCGCGACGGCGTTCCACTGGCCGCAGGTGCTCGTCGCCCGCACGGTCGACCGATTCGGGAAGGGTGTGCGCACGTCCCCGCGCGACGCCCTCATCGCCGACTCGTCGCTCCCCGAGACCTACGGCCGCTCCTTCGGCTACCATCGCGCCGCCGACACCGTTGGCGCCGTCATCGGCCCGCTGATCGGGCTGGCGATCCTGGAGATCGTCGGCCAGAACCACTTGAGACCAGTGCTGATCGCCGCGACCATACCGGGTCTCTTCAGCGTGGGGCTGCTGGCGCTCGTGAAGGAGCGGCGCCGCGAGCGAAAGCCCGTCGAAAGCGCCGCAGCCGGTCGAGGAATCGACCTTTCGGGCGCCAGTCCGGTCTTCTGGTTCTTCCTCAGCATCAGCCTCCTCTTCGCCCTCGGCAACTCCAGCGACACCTTCCTCATCCTGCGGGCGAGCGACTTCGGCCTCAGCCTGGCGGTCGTCATCCTCATGTACGTCCTGTACAACGCCAGCTACAGCCTGCTCTCGCTTCCGGCCGGCATCGTCGCCGACCGCGCCGGCAAGCGGCTGCTCGTGACCGGCGGCTTCTTCGTCTACGGGCTGGTGTACCTGGGCTTTGCGATGGCGGGGCAGGGAAGGCAGCTCTGGCCGCTGTTCCTGGTCTACGGCATCTACATGGCCTTCACCGACGGCATGGCGCGGGCGATGGTCGCGGAGCTGTCGCCGGAGGAGCGTCGGGGGACGTTCCTGGGGCTGTACCACACGGGCATCGGGCTGATGGCGGTGGCGGCGAGCGTGCTGGCCGGCGTGCTGTGGAGCGTTATCGGGAAGCCGGCGCCGTTCTGGCTGGGGGCGTCGACGGGCTTTGCGGCGGCGGCGCTCATGCTGGCGCTGCCGGTCGCGGGGAAGGCTTCGGGCGGCGAGCCGCAGCGGTTTTGATTGACCGCCTGAGACCCTGAAAGAGCTCCGCCTGCCGCTACCCATATGCGGGAACTATTGACAAGCGCTTCATTAACGTTATACTTGCGACATCGGTCTATCTTTCGGACTGCCCCGCTGTCGTTCTCTTAATTGAAAGGCCGCCATGCGCAGATCGTTGCTTGTGAAGTCCTTTCTCCTCACACTGGCGACCGGCATCCTGTTAACGAGCGGACCTCCTCAGGCCCTAGCCGAACCAACCGTTATCGCAACGATTCGCGTAGGCTGGGGCGGCCGAGGTCCAGATGCGGTCGCGGTTGACCCAGACACGAACCTCATATACGTTGCCAATTCGAAGAGTCACAACGTGTCGGTTATCGACGGGGCCGAAAATGCCATCGTGGCTACGCTGCCATCCGATTACGATCCATCCAGCATTGCGATCAACGCCGACGCCAACCTCGTCTACCTTGGGAACACCTTTAGCGACAGCGTTTCGGTGATTAATACGACGACGCGCTCAACGGTGGCAACGGTTCCCACGGACGACCCAGTCAGCCTCGCGGCGGATTCACTCACCGGCAACGTATATGTTGCAAACAAGGATCAAGACAGAGTGTCCGTGATCGACGGCTCAAATGGCGTTGTCACAACCATACCCGTCGGAGATTCCCCTGACGGCATCGCCGTAAATGAGAGGACGAACCGCATTTACGTGTCGAATGGCGGAAGCAACACAATCTCCATAATCAATGCAGACAGCGACGCAATTATCGGCAGCATACCAGTAGGAACATGGCCGCAGGAAATAGCCGTCAACCCTGAGACTAATCAAATCTACGTCATCGTCTCAAGCGGACTCTGCTTGATAGACGGAAATACTGACACTGTGACAGGAAATGTCCCGTTGGCAGTGGATCAGTATGAACAGGGGATTGCGGTTAACCCAGCCACCAACCTCGTCTACATTGCATCTTATCTCGTCTCTGTAGTCGACGGTTCCACCGGATCGATCGTGGCCTCAATTCCCACCGAGCAGTATCCTGCGGGCGTCGCCGTTGACGCCAGTAGAAACCAGATCTACGCGAGCGAGCGCGACTCCGACGAAGTCGCTGTCATCGACGGACAGAGCAACACCATCTCGGCGAAGATTTACGTTGGCAGCAAGTCCCAAGCCATCGCCGTTGATCCAAGCATGAATCGGATATATGTGAGCAATGTCGATGGCGATGACACCGTTTCCGTTATCGACGGCGAAACAAACGCCATTGTCGGCGCGATATCGTTTGGCAACCCTTTATGGAATTTCACCTGGAGAATCGCCGTTGATCCAGCGACGGATCGAGTATATGTCCCCTATCCGGCCAATCCAGGCGGCAGCGTAGTTGTCCTCGACGGAAGAACTGCCACAATGATGGGAACCATATCTTTGCCACCGCATTTTGGTTACGGCATGGGAGGCCTGGGAGGAATTGCGGTGAACCCGCAAACAAATCGCATATACGATGCCTGTCAAGACGCCACTTTTGTTGTTGACGGCGCCGGCAACATTATTCTGGCGACCATTGACCAAGACTCTCCTACTTCCGTTGCGGTCAATCCAAATACCAACCGGATCTACGTCGCCGAGTGTTTCAGCAACGTTGCCGACATATCCGTAATCGACGGCTGGTCCAATTCGGTCACGTCCACGATCCCCACTGGTCCTGACCTATGCCCGACGACGGTCGTCGTTGACCCGACAACGAACCGCATTTATGCGGCCGACCGCCACGTTACGAATATGGCAGTCATTGATGGCAACACAAACACACTCGTGAAGTCCATATCCACCCTCCCTTTCCCGATTGATATGGCAATTGACTCCAAGACCGGTTGGCTCTTCACCGCCAACAGCGCCAGCAACAGTGTCTCTGCCATAGATGGCTCGAGTGGCGAAGTGTTAAGCACAATCCCCGTCGGCCAATCCCCTGCGGGAGTTGCGATAAACCCCTACGCTGGTCGGGTCTACGTGCTGAATAGCGACGACGACACTGTCTCAGTGGTTCAAGAACCACGTCCCGTCGGCGGACTGGCGGAGGCGCCGGCGGATATGGGTGGGACGCATGGCGGCGGTCCACCGGTCGGCGCGCTGGCGATGGTCGTGGGAGTCGCGCTTGTGGCTGCGATGGGGGGCGGCTGGATCGCCCGGAGGCGCTGGCTAAGGTAGGCAGCGCCGCGGGCAAGATGCCCGCGCCACGCGAAAAGAATCTACAGATCGCGGAGGACGGCGCCGGTGCCGGCGCTGGTCACCAGCGACTGGTAGCGGCGCAGCCAGCGACTCGGCAGCTCCCGCGCCGGCGGCTTCGCTTCGGCCAATCGACGCTCCATCTCCGCGTCCGACAGGTCGACGCTGAGGCGATGCCCCGGAATATCGAGACTGACGGCGTCGCCCTCACGCAGCGCGGCGATTGGCCCGCCGGCCGCCGCTTCCGGCGAGATGTGGCCGATGCAGCAGCCGTGACTGCCGCCGGAGAAGCGGCCGTCCGTTATCAGCGCCACACTGTCGCCCAGGCCGCGCCCGACGATGTTGGCCGTCGGCGCCAACATCTCCTGCATGCCCGGCCCGCCCTTCGGCCCCTCATAGCGGATGACCACGACGTCGCCGGCCTTCACGTCGCCGCGCAGGACAGCCGACGCGGCCTCCTCCTGCGAATCGTAGACGCGCGCCGGCCCCTCGAAGACCATCATCGACGGCTCGACGGCGCCCGCCTTGACGACGGCCCCTTCGGGCGCCAGGTTGCCGAAGAGAACGGCCAGACCGCCGCTCTCGCTGAAGGGACGCTCCAGCGGACGGATGACCTCGGAGTCGCGGATGCGCGCATATGCCACGTTCTCGCCAAGGCTCTTCAGCGAAACCGTGATGCGGTCCAGGTCGAGCAGCCCCGGCCTGCGGCTGACCTCGTTCAGGATGGCGCTGACGCCGCCCGCCCGGTCGACGTCTTCGATGTGCACGTTGTTGGCCGGCGCGACCTTGCAGATGTACGGCACGCGCGCGGCAAGCTCGTTGACTCGGGTCAGCGGGTAGTCGATGCCGCCCTCGTGCGCCAGCGCCAGCCCGTGCAGGACCGTGTTCGTCGAGCCGCCCATCGCCAGGTCCAGCACGAAGGCGTTGTCCAGCGACTGCGGCGTGACGAGACGGCTGGGCGTGACGTTCGCCTCCAGCAGCTTCATCACCTGCACCGCCGACCGCTGGTACAGGTCGCGGCGCTCTTCGCTCTCGGCGAGAATCGTGCCGTTGCCCGGCAATGAGAAGCCGATAGCCTCCGTCAGGCAGTTCATCGAGTTGGCGGTGAACATGCCGGCGCAGGAGCCGCAGCCCGGGCAGCCGCGCGTCTCCAGCTGCCGCAACTGACGCTCATCGATGCGACCGGCGCTGAACGCGCCCACGCCCTCGAAAACGCTGATCAGGTCGACGGCGCGCCCATCGATGGACCCGGCGCGCATGGGGCCGCCGCTGACGAAGATCGTCGGGATGTCCAGTCGCATCGCCGCCATCAGCATGCCGGGGACGATCTTGTCGCAGTTGGGGATGCAGACCATGGCGTCGAAGCAGTGGGCCGCGACCATCGTTTCGACGCAGTCGGCGATGAGCTCGCGACTGGGCAGCGAGTACTTCATGCCGAAGTGCCCCATTACGATGCCGTCGTCGACGGCGATGGTGTTGAACTCGAACGGCACGCCACCGGCGGCCCGCACCGCCTCCTTCACGATGCGCCCGACCTCCTGCAGGTGGACGTGGCCGGGAACGACATCGGTGTACGAGTTGGCGATAGCGATGAACGGCTTGTCGAAGTCCGCCTCGGAGCGGATGACGCCGGTGCTGCGCAACAATGCGCGATGGGGCGCCCGCTCGAAGCCTTTCTTGATCTGATCGGAACGCATGGCAGTGCCTTTCCAGCGGGTGGCGACAGCGGGAGAGCCGTCGCCTTGCGCCGAGGTTGTTTGAACCGGATCGTACGGCATGGCGGCCCGCGATGACAAGTGAGGCACGGACTGCATAGGGTAATCACCTATACATCCCGCGGCCCGCCAGTCGATGAATCCAATAGGCGGGCTGCCAGGCGTCGCCGTGGCGTCCCATCCCTCCGTTGTGCAGGTGCTTAATGTCAGATGAATTGAATTGGCAGGCGGCCGCCGTCGAGATCGTCACCAGGAGCTACGCCGTCACCGGGCGCTGCCGCGGCCTCAGCGAGCATGTCCGGCTCGTAGACCTGCTGAACGTGCCTGCAACCACCCACCTGCAGCTGGCAGATGCCAAGGTGCGAGAATTTGGTGGTCGGCAGGATACGGTTTCCACCGAAGGCCTGTTCCTTATCGACCGCGACTGCGTGATCTTCGGGCGGTCGCTGGAATCGCCGGAAGAGGAGGCGCGCCGTCGGGAAACGCGCCGCATCGACTTCGTGGAGAAGGCGAAGCACCGTATGCTCGTCTTCGCGCCGCCTTTCCGAATCGTGGGCGATCTGCACGTGATGAGGGGAGCCGACTTATCTATCGCGCTGCCCCGGCAATTCGAGGGGTTCCTGGCGATCACCGACGCCTGCATCACGCACGAATCTGAGGGCGGAATCAACTGGGAGTGCGGCTTCATCGCCGTGAACGGGCGCTGCATCGATATGGTCTGGCCGTCGGCGCCTCCCGGCTGGAGCTGGCCTCAAGCGCACCCCGCCGAGACGGGCGAGGGGTCGGACCCCGCGACCGACGAAGCTTCCGAGAGAAAAGAGTCCGCCGCCTAGAGCTTCATCACCAGAAGCTCGCGTTCCATCTCGCCGCCGGTCAATCTCACGACCACGCTCACGACCCGCACTTTCATCGGCTTGGCGCCCTCAATGAACAGCTCGTCCTGCCGTTCGAACCGATAGTCGCTGTTGATGGTCGTGATGAGCTTGTCCTTGCGGCTGGTGAACGGGTCTACTTCGTATATCTCCGTCTTCAAGCTATTCCTCCGCTCGATCTGGTCGGGGTGCCCTTCGCAGTATAAGCGCTGCTGCGGTTCAAGACACCATGCGACGGCGGAGACGAAGTGCTCAGCGGCGCTGTGTCCGGCGAAGGGCAGCGTTCGTGGTACTATGGGCCTATGGCACGAACGAAGCAAGTCGAACGGCCGGCCCGCCGAGTCAGCGGGCGTTTTGTCCTGCGACGTATGCGGCCCAGCGACGTCGCACAGGTGATGGACATCGAGCGCGAATCGTTCCCGTCGATGTGGCCGCAGACCGCGTACAGTCGCGAGCTAAAGAACCCGCTGGCACGCTACTTCGTGCTCGTCGAAGAAGGCGGGGAGAACTCGACCGGCGGCCGCGATGACAGCCCGGTCCAGAAGTTGGCACGGTTCCTGCTCCGGCGGGAGCGCGAGGAGCCGCCGACCCGCCGGCTCATAATCGGCGTCGTCGGCCTCTGGCTGATGGTCGACCAAGCGCACGTTGTGACCATAGCGGTCCGCGAGGCGTTTCGGCGGCAGGGCGCGGGCGCGCTCCTGCTTCTCGCCGCCATGGAGACGGCATTGGCGGAGAAGATGGACGCGACTACGCTGGAGTATCGCAAGGCCAACGAGCCCGCCCGCGCCCTCTACGACAAGTTCGGCTTCCTCAGCGTCGGCGAGCGCCCGCGCTACTACAGCGACACGGACGAGGACGCCGTCATAATGACGACGCCTCCGCTGACCTCCAAGTCATATCGCGAGAAGTACGAGCGGCTGAAGGGTGAGCTTGAGAAGGAATGGCAGGACACGTACGTCCTTCCCGACTCGTTCTAGCGCGCTGAACGCCGCTCATCCCAAACGGCGCCCGTCCAACCCCTTGCGCACCCATTCCTCGCGATTGCGCACGTCGCGGTCGAACAGCAGCCGGTTCAGCAAGAGCTCGCTCGCGCGCACGCCTTCGACGCGCCGGCCCGGGCTCCCTTGCAGCCGTTTTGCGAAAATGACGACGACCGCGCACAGGCAGCCGAGCGCTATCGGGCCTGGACCGTCGATCAGCAGCGAAGCGATGGGCGTCGACGCAATCGCCAGACCGACGCCGAGCGGCACCTGTCGCAGCAGCGCGCCCGCGACCGCGACGACGGTGAAGACCGCCAGCGTGAAAGGCGTCAGGAGCAGCAGGAAGCCAATCGACGCCGCGACGCCGCGTCCACCGGCGAATCGAAGGTATACGGACCAGCAGGCGCCGCCCACGGCAGCGACGCCGGCCGCGACCTGCACGCCCAGCGACTGGTCGACCAGCTTTGCCAGGCCGATCCCCGCCATGCCGAGGCAGATCTGCCCCAGCCCCACCGGCACGACTGCCCAGCGCGCCACCGACTGGTAGACGTTCGAAGCGCCGACGTTCGCGCTCCCATAGCGGCGGATGTCGATGCCTTTCAGCCGCCCCGCTATATAGGCGATGGGAATGGCACCGATAAGATAGCCCGCGAGGATTACGACCGCGGCGACGAGCATGGCTAGCGCCCGCCCACCGCTTTCATTCGCCTCGCCCGGACGTCCCAGGCGTCGTCCGAGCGCGAAACGCGGAGACGATCAGGCCGGCGGCGGCGTCGATGCTGATGCGGGCCGTGTTGACCACGACATCGTAGAGGCTGGCATCCGACGGGTCGATCCGGAAGTACTTATGGTGGAAGGCGGCGCGGCCCCTATCGCTCTCCTCCACGACCTCGCGCGCCTTCGCTTCCGAAACGCCGTCTTGCGCCGCTATCCGCTGCATCCTTATGGCGAAGGGCGCGGTGATCGCGACGTGAAGGGCGTCCGGGCATTCATGCAGAATGGACTGGCTGCCCCGGCCGATGATGACCACGTTTCCCCTGGCCGCCAGCTCGTTCATGACGCCCGTGATCGCCTCCTTGTAGCGGCGGTCGTTCAGCACCTCTCCGCCGCCGCTGGGCAGAGCGGCCGCCTCGCCGTAAGTCGTCGCCATGAGCGCCTCTAGGCCGTTCACGGCCGCCATCGGGTCGGCAGCGCCGACGACGGCGGAGCGTTCGAGGAACTCCTGTAGGAGGTCGGCGATGCGCTCCCGCAGGTGTCGCGGAGGCGCCTGGTCGTCGCGGCTGATAATAGCGCGCTCGGGGACGCCCAGGGCTCGCGCAGCTTCAGTCAGGATGGCGTGATCGACGTAGTCGAGGCCCAGGTCTTTCGCCACGCGCTGCCCGATCTCTCTGGCGTAGCTGCCGAGGTTGCCGCTGATCGTAATTAGCGCCATTCGCCTCTCCACTGCCTGGAGCGCACCAAGATTACTACACATTGGAGGCGCGTCGCAAAGATCGTATGATGTGACCACTGAAGGAGGGAGCAAGATGGCGAACGTTATCTACGAGAAGCGGAATCACGTCGCGTATATGACGATCAACCGGCCGGAAGCGATGAACTGCGTCGACCCGCCGACGGCTGCTGAACTGGTGACGATATGGCAGGACTTCCGCGACGACAACTCAGCCTACGTTGCGGTCATCACCGGGACCGGCGGTCAGTCGTTCTGCGCCGGTTTTGACCTGCGAACCGTCGGCTCCGGCGGCCTGCCGCGGGCGCCCCACGAAGTCAGGCGCTTCATCTACGACCATCCGGGCTTCATGGGCTACACCCGTCGCGCCGACATCTTCAAGCCGATAATCGCGGCTATAAACGGCTACTGCTTCGCCGGCGGCCTCGAGATCTCCCTCTGCGCCGACCTCCGCATCGCGGCGGATAACGCGGAGTTCGGCGTGCTGAACCGTCGCTGGAACGTCGGCTTAAGCGATGGCGGTACGCAGCGCCTGCCGCGCATCGTCGGCCTCGGGCGGGCGATGGAGCTGATCATCCTGGGGAAGCGCATCGACGCGCAGGAAGCGTACCGCATCGGCCTCGTGAACGAAGTCGTGCCCGCGGCGTCGCTGATGGAGCGCGTGACGGAGATGGCGGAAGCGATCTGCCGCTTCCCTCAGGGCGCCATCCGCACCGATAAGGAAGCGGTCATGCGCGGCTTGGGAACGCCGCTGGAGGAGGGCCTGCGGATCGAGGGGTCGACGTTCGTGACGCTGCTGGGGCAGGACGACTTCTACGAGGGACCGCGGTCGTTCGCGGAGAAGCGGGCGCCGTCGTTCAAGCAGGACGATTGAAGGGAGATGCAGGATGCGAGTTGAATGGCTGGTACTAGCTGACTATGCGGAGATCGTCGGCGGCAAGCTGTACCTGATGGGCGGCGGCTGGGACGTTCTCACAGTGAACACCGGCTTCCCGCTCACCCGACCCGTCGGCATCGCGGCGGCGTTCTCCGTGCCCTGGAACGAGACGAATGAACGCCGCAGCGTCGAGCTCGACATCCAGACGGAGGACGGGCAGTCGGTCGGCAGGGTCGCCGGCCAGTTCGAGGTAGGGCGGCCGGCCGGCATCAAGCAGGGCCAGGACCAGCGGCTGCAGCTTGCGGCGAACATCCCGCTGAACCTGCCCGCTCCCGGCACCTACGTCATCGTCGCAATCGTCGAGGGGCAGGAGGGCGCGCGCTTCCCGTTCAACGTCGTCGCCGGGCCGATGCTGCTGCAGCCGAAGCCGGCCTAGAACCGCTGCAGCTATTCAGTCTTCGGCTCTTCGACGGGAGACTCTCCGGCGACGGGCGCGCGCTTTTCGATCTTGGCGTCGAGTCGCGCCCGCTTCTGGTCCAGACGGTCGATGCGTCGGTCGATGCGGCTCCGCACCTTCATCAGACGTCGACGCGCCATTCCTCGTGCTTTATCTCGCAGTCCCATGATTCCACCTCCTTCCTTGATCGCGTTTGCCTTCTCAGCTCGCCGCCGCGGTCGCGACCTCCTTGCGATGGAACGTGTAGCCGTCGTCCGTAGCGTCCATCACCACGGTGTCGCCCTCGCGGAACTCGCCGCCGAGGATGCGCTGCGATAGCGGGCTCTCCACCTCGCGCGTGACGACGCGACGGAGCGGCCGCGCGCCGAACACGGGGTCGTAGCCCTCCTTGACCAGCTTCGCCTTCGCCGCCTCGGTCAGCTCCAGCGCGATGTCGCGGTCCGCCAGGCGGTTGCGCACCTCGTTCACCATCAGTTCGACGATCTGCTCCAGGTCCTTCTCCGTCAGCGGCTCGAAGATGATGACTTCGTCGACGCGGTTCAGGAACTCGGGCCGGAAGAACTCGCGGAGGGCCCGCTCGGCGCGCTCACGAAGCTGATCGCGTTCGCGGTCGGCGGCCTTGCGGTCCGTAACGAAGCCGACGGCGCCGCGGGTTTCCAGGCTGGTGCCGAGGTTGCTGGTCATGATGATCACCGTGTTGCGGAAGTCCACGGTGCGCCCGTGGCCGTCTGTCAGGCGGCCGTCGTCCATTATCTGCAGAAGGATGTTGAGCACCTCCGGGTGCGCCTTTTCGATCTCGTCGAAGAGGACGACGCGGTAGGGCCGACGGCGGACCGACTCCGTCAGGCTGCCCGCCTCCTCGTAGCCGACGTAGCCGGGCGGCGCGCCGATGAGCCGTGAGATAGTGTGGCGCTCCGTATACTCCGACATGTCGACGCGGATCATCGACTCCTCGTCGTCGAACATGTACTCGGCCAGCGCTTTCGCCAGCTCCGTCTTGCCGACGCCCGTAGGCCCGAGGAAGATGAAGCTGCCGATCGGCCGCCTGGGGTCCTTGAGGCCGGAGCGCGCCCGGCGAATGGCGTCGGACACCTTGCGGATCGCTTCTTCCTGACCGATGACGCGCCGGTGCAGCTCCTCCTCCATGTGCAGCAGCTTCTCCGCTTCGCCTTCCAGCAAGCGGGAGACGGGGATGCCGGTCACCGAAGCTATCAGCTCGGCGATGTCCTGCGCGGACACCTCGTTGCTGACGTGGTGCTCGCTCTCCCACTGGGTCTTCTTCGCCTCGTACTCGGCCTTTATCTTCTCGACCTCCGCCTTGATGCGGGCCGCGGCCTCGTAGTCCTGCCGCTGCGCCGCCGCCTCCGTCTCCATCGCCAGCTCGTCGAGGCGGCGCTTCATCTGGCGCAGCTCCGGCGTCATGCTCTGATTGTCGATGACGTGCTTGCTGGCGGCCTCGTCGATCAGGTCGATAGCCTTGTCGGGCAGGTGACGCTCCGTCAGGTAGCGGTCGGAGAGGAGCGCCGCCGCGACTATGGCCTCGTCGCTGATGGCGATCTTGTGGTGCGCCTCGTAGCGCGGCTTCAGGGAGCGCAGCATCTCGATGGTCTCGTCGACGCTCGGCTCGTCGACGTAGACGGGCGCGAAGCGTCGCTCCAGCGCGGCGTCCTTCTCGATGTACTGGCGGTAGTCGTCGAGCGTGCAGGCGCCGACGACCTGTAGCTCGCCGCGGGCCAGCGCCGGCTTCATCATGGTGCTGGCGTCGATGGCGCCTTCCGCGCTGCCGGCGCCGACGACCTGGTGAATCTCATCGATGAAAAGGATAATCTCGCCCGTGCCGCGCCGCACCTCGTCGATGACCGCCTTCAGCCGCTCCTCGAACTCGCCGCGGAACTTGCTGCCGGCGACCATGCTGCCCATGTCCAGGGCGACGACGCGCTTGTTCTTCAGGTTGTCCGGCACGTCGCCGGCCACGATCTTCTGCGCCAGCCCTTCGACGATCGCCGTTTTGCCGACGCCCGTCTCACCGATGATGACGGGGTTGTTCTTCGTCCGCCGGTTCAGGATCTGCATGACGCGGCGGATCTCGTCCTCGCGCCCGATCACCGGGTCGAGCTTACCCTGGCGCGCCATCTCCGTCAGGTCGACGCTGTACTTTTCGAGAGCGCCGTAGCGGCTCTCCGCCGTCGGGCTGTCGACGCGGGCGCCGCCGCGCAGATCGCGGATGGCGTTGTACAGCTTGTCCTTGTCGACGCCGAACTCGTGCAGGATCGCCGCGGACTCGCCGTCCCGCTCGTCCGCGATGGCGGTGAGCAGATGCTCCACGCCGACGTACTCGTCCTTGAGGCGGTCCGCTTCCGCGTTCGCCGTCTCGAGGAGGCGGATTATGCGCGGCGTCGTGTAGATCTGGACAACGTCGTAGGCCAGTTTGGGGGCGCGGTCCCACGTATCGGACACGCGCTTGATTAAGCGTCCCGTATCGACGCCCAGCTTCCCGAATATCTGCTGCGCCAGGCCGCCGGGGTACTGGAGCAGCGCCAGGAAGACGTGCTCGAACGTCCCACTGCGAGTGTCGCTGGCGGCGCACGATCTCCTGGGAGGCGGCGAGCACCTCCTGGGCCTGTTGTGTGAACCTATCTTGTCTCATCATGATGTCTTACCTCTCAAGTGGTTTTGCGGCCGCGTAGGTCGAGCGTCTCGCTCGACCGGCCGGCCAGCCGGCCGAGCGGGCAGGATGCCCGCTCTACGCGGAAGCTGGATGCGCTGGTTCATTTTGTTACTGTTCTGAGGGATGAATCCCTCAGCTTCCCCCTTCCCCACCCAGCTCATCGTCGGTCCTTCCGCTGGGGCTCGATGGGCGCGAGGAGGCGACGGTCGCGCAGGCCCTGCAGCTCGCGTCGCAGCTCTTCCATCTCTTCGTTCATCTCCTGGATGCGCTGGTTCATGCTTTCGGCACTGAGGGTTGAAACCCTCAGCTTGCCTCCCTTCCCCACCCAGCTCATCGTCGGTCCTTCCGCTGGGGCTCGATGGGCGCGAGGAGGCGGCGGTCGCGCAGGTCCTGCAGCTCGCGTCGCAGGTCCTCGAGCTCTTCGTTCATCTCCTGGATTCGCTGGTTCATTTTGTTACCATTCTGAGGGATGAATCCCTCAGCCTCCCCCTCCCCACTCATCGTCGGTCCTTCCGGCGGGGCTCGATGGGCGCGAGGAGGCGGCGGTCGCGCAGGTCCTGCAGCTCGCGTCGCAGGTCCTCGAGCTCTTCGTTCATCTCCTGGATTCGCTGGTTCATACGCAGGATCACCTCCGCGCCTGCCAGGTTCACGCCCAGGTCGTCGATGAGGCGGTGGATCTGCCGCAGCCGCGCTATGTCGGCGATGGAGTACAGCCGTATGCGCCCCTGCGACCGCGACGGCTTCAGCACGCCCATGCGCTCGTAGTACCGCAGCGTCTGGGCGTGCATGCCGACCATCCGCGCCGCGACGCTGATCACGTAGCAGGGCGCTTCCTCGTCCGAGCCTTCGAAATCGTTTGCCACGTTACTTTCCTTCTTGCAAGACCGCCGTCGTCCGGCGCAGCTTGCCTTCGCGCAGGAACGCCAGCCGCAAGCTCGACGCCGACGCTTCGTTCGCCGCCGTCGCCACCGCCTCGGCCGACGTGACCGGCTTGCCTTCGACCTCGACTATGACGTCGGAGACATGCAGACTGGCCCGCGCCGCCGGGCTGTCCGGAACGATCTCCAGCACGAGAACGCCCTGCTGCTGCTTCAGGCCAGCACGTCGCTGGACGTCAGCGTCAATCGGCGTCGGGATGCCGCCGATGCCGAGCCGGTGCTGCTCATGGCGGCGGATCTCCTCCAGCCGCGACAGCACGTCGAGCGCCCGGCTTGTCGGGACGGCAAAACCGACGCCGCGGGCGAACGGCAGGACGGCGGTCGTTATGCCGACGACACGGCCGTCGGCGTCGACGAGCGGCCCGCCGGAGTTGCCCGGGTTGACCGGCGTGTCCATCTGGATGAGGTCGGCCAGCCGAAAGGCCGGCCCGGCCTCCAGCGTGCGCCCCAGCGCGCTGACGACGCCCGCCGTCACCGTCCAGTTCAGCCCGAACGGGTTGCCAATCGCGATGACGAGCTGCCCGACCCGCAACGGCCGCGAGTTCAGCTCCGCCACCGGCAGCCCAACCGCGCCGATGCGTAGTACCGCCAGGTCGTTCGCCGGGTCCGCGTATTCGACGCCGGCCTGGAAGCTGCGACCGTCCGGTAGCGTTACCCGCACCAGGTTTATGTCTCGGACGACGTGCTCGTTGGTCAGGATGCGACCGTCGGAGGCGAAGATGACGCCGGAGCCCAGGCCCTCGCCGCCGCGTTGATTGCGCCCGCGCCTCTGTCCGACGACCTCGATTCGCACGACCGCCGGCCCGACGGTTTCCGCCGCCCGGCTCACCGCCTCGGAATAGGCGTCGAGCGCTCGTTTTTCGCTCGTATTTGCTGCCATTATCGTTATACGCCGAGGGCTTTGAGCTCCTCGAACAGTTTCTCCTCTTTCGATGATAGCTTCTCGGGCAGGACCACCTTCACCTTAGCGAACAGGTTCCCCCGCTTCGTGTTGCCGTCGTGGTGCGGCATGCCCAGCCCGCGCAGGCGGAATGTCTTGCCGTTCTGCGTCAGCTTCGGTATCGTGAGCGCCACCTCGCCTTTGAGCGTCTTCACGCGCGACTCGCCGCCAAGGACCGCCGCGCTCAGCGGCACCTCGACCTCCGTGTGCAGGTCGTCGCCGCGCCTTTCGAAACGCTCATGCGGACGCACCTTGACGCGCAGGTAAACGTCGCCGATTGATTCGCCGCGAATCCTGACCCTCGCCCCGTCGGCAACTCCCGCCGGTATCTTCGCTTCGATCCGGTGCGGCTTCATCACCGTGCCCTGTCCGTTGCAGGTGTGGCATACCGCGCCCGCGACCTCGCCGCTGCCGCCGCAGGTGGGGCAGCGCTCCTGGCTGTTTATCTCGAAGACGCGCGTCGTGCCGTTGAACGCCTCCTCCAGCGTAATCTCCACCGGCGCCTCGGTTGCGCGCGGTTGCTGACGAGCCCGAGGGCCGCCGCCGCGGAACAGGTCGAACAGGTTCTCGACGCCGGGGATGTCGGAGAACTCGAAACTCCCCGACCGCCCGGCGCCTGCTCCGGGGCCGCCGCCGAAGTCGAACGTGTAGTACTGCTGCCCGCCGCGTCCGCCGCGGGCGCGGGCCTGCCGCTGCGCCTCTTCGATCTGGTCGGCCATCTCCCAGCGATCGCCGTAGCGGTCGTACTTCTTGCGCTTCTCCGCGTCGGAGAGCACTTCGTAGGCGGCGTTGACCTCCTTGAAGCGCGATTCGGCCCCCTTGTCGCCGGGGTTGACATCCGGGTGCAGCTTCCGCGCCAGCCTTCGATACGCCTGGCGGATCTCTTTGTCGCTGGCGCTTCTGTTTACGCCCAGCGTTTCGTAGAAGTCACGTGTCATCCGTCCACCTCAAACACATTATCGACCATAATGAGGCTGCTGTCAAGATACTTGACAATGGTATTGTAAGGCTATATCCTAATGACGAAGGCGCACAGTTGCCTGAGAGGCAATGATTGTGATAGCATCTCCTGCGATTCTGGTAGATGGCCAGGCCGGAGGGGGAGACAATAAGCGGAGGAGAAAGATGGCTGACATAGTTCGATGGGACCCGTATCGAGAGGTAGCCAGGATGACGCGGATGATGGACCGCATGTTCGGCGACATGCCTCAGCTCTGGCGAGGCGAGTTCGACGGCGGCGAAGGGACGTTCCCGCTCGATCTCTATGAGACCGACAACGAGATCGTGATTCACGGAACGCTGCCCGGCGTCAAGCCGGAGGACGTCGACATCACTATCAGCGGCGATCTGCTGACGATCAAGGGCGAGACGAAGCGGGAGGAAGAGACGAAGCGTCGCAACTACTACCGCCAGGAGTCCTGGCACGGGAGCTTCGTTCGTTCGATCACGCTGCCCACGCAGGTGAACGCCGACAAGGCGGAGGCGACGTTCGAGGACGGCATCCTTAAGCTCACCATCCCGAAGGCGGAGTCCGCCCGGCCCAAGACGATCACCGTAAAGCCGTCGAAGATGGTAGAGGGTGAGCACAAGACGACGACCGGAAGCCAGAAGCGCTAAAGAGCGCTCCCGGCTATCGACTCGGAGGCCTGGGCCCAGCGGGACCGGGCCTCTTGCTATCTGTCTCGTTTGACCCTCCAACAGGCCAATGGCAAACTGGAGGTCGAGGCAAACACATGTCCGATCTCCCGCCCCCGCCTGCCAACAGGCCCGGCAGGCGCTCCGCCGCGTTGCGTCGCTCCTGGCCGCTCATCCCCGCCGTGCTCGTCCTTCTCGCCTTCGGACTCGGGCTCGGCTTCACGGCTTTCGGGCGCGCCGCCGTCACAAGCGCTTTCTTCTTTCCCGATATGATGGCCCCGCTGCCGATCCGTCCCGTCACCTGGACGACCGCGACGCCGGTCAAGGAGTCGATCACGATCGATTACGACGGCAAGGAGATGCCTTGCGACATCTACCGGCCCGGCGACGGCGCCCGCCACGGCGCCATGATCCTCTCGCCCGGCGCGCCGCCGCTCGCTCCCGACGACTCGCGCCTGATTCGACTCGCCGGGGACGTGGCCCGCGCCGGCTTCGTCATGCTTGTCCCCTTCTCGCCTGACCTGAACGACGAGATGATCTACCCCAGCGAGGTCGACGCCCTCGTGAAAGAGTTCCAGTACCTGGAAGCGCAACCCTACGTGAAACCGGACAAGATCGGTTTCATTGGCGTCAGCGTGGGGTCGCCGCTGGCGCTGCTCGCCGCCACCGATTGGCACATCAACGACCGGGTCGCCTACGTCGTCTCCTTCGGCGGCTACTACGACGCCAACAACGTCCTCAAGGCGACGACGACGCACACGATCTCTTACGACGGCGTCAATGAAAGCTGGACGCCCAGCGATCACACCGTCGAAGTTATGTACAAGCAGATCATCAATCGTCTGGACGACGCCTACGACCGCGACGTGTTGACAAACGTGCTGATTGACGGCGACCCCGACGCGTCCCACGGCCTGCTGATGATGACGCCGGAAGGCTGGGCCGCCTACGACCTGCTGACGAACACCGACCCGTCACAGGAGGAGGCGCTGCTGCAAAGGCTGCCGGCTGCCCCTCGGCAGGCGCTGAGCGACCTGTCGCTGGACGGCAAGCTCTCGGGACTGAAGGCGGAGACGTTCATCCTCCACGATAAGACCGATCATTACGTGCCGTACACGGAGTCGCGCATGCTCCGCGACGCGCTGCAGGGGCAGGTGAAGGTGCACTTCACCGAAGTCGACATCTTCCAGCACGTGGAGCCGACTATCAACCGTTCAGCCCACACGCTTGTCGTCGACAGCGCCAAGCTGTACATGCATTTCCTCCAGATACTGACCCAATTCCACTGAACGCGCCTGTCCAGGCCGCCCAATCCTTGACTTTCTCCGCAACGTCGGTGAATACTGCCATCGAAGACTCGACACCGGTTTCCGGAATTGGCGCTCGCTAGCCGGGAGATCTGAAGAAGGTTCAGATGACAAAGTGGCGGCTTCTCACCGACCACGCGCTCGTGCTCATAGAGGTCGGGCGGCATCCCCACTCGACGCTGCGTGAAATCGCCCAATCCGCCGGAATAACCGAGCGCGCCGCCCTGTCGATCCTGCGGGCGCTGGAGGAAGATGGGCTGATCAGCCGCGAACGTCAGGGGCGACGCAACCGCTACTGGCTGCACTACGGCGCCATCCTCCGCGAGCGCCGCGAAGGCGGCATGACAGTGCTGCAGCTATCAGAGATGCTGGCGAGCATCGCCGGCCGCGCCTGACGCCCGCCGGGGCCCTGCCGGCGAGCCGTTCTTCTAGTAGTCTTCTCGCTCCCACGCCGCGGCGTAGCCCATGCCGCTTCCCTGGCATAGCGTCGTCAGCGCCCAGCGGCCGCCGTTTTGCCGCAACTGGAAGCCGGCCGTCGTCACCAGCCGCGCGCCCGACGCTCCGAGCGGGTGTCCGAGCGCAATCGCGCCGCCCCAGCGGTTCATCCTCTCGACCACCTTGTCGGACGCCTTCAGCTCGCGGATCCAGTAGTTGACGACGCAGGAGAAAGCCTCGTTCAACTCGATTACGTCGAAGTCCTCCAGCTTCATGCCCGTCCTCTTCAGCAACTTCGCCGTCGCCCAGCGCGGCCCGACGCCCATGACATAGGGGTCGACGCCAATTGTCGCGGATGAGCGGTATGTCAGGAGGGGCTTCCAGCCGCGCTCCTTCGCGATCTCCTTCGTCGTGATCAGCGTGAGCGAGCCGCCGTCGTTCCGTGGGCAGGAGTTGCCGGCGGTCACGAAGCCGTCCTCCTTCATGATCGGCTTGAGCTGGCTCAGCGCCTCGATGTTCGTTCCGCGGCGGGGCCCCTGGTCCTTGCCAATCGTCTCGCTGCTGCCGTCCTCGTAGTTGATGGTGACTGGCATGATCTCGCTATTGAACTTGCCCGCGTCCTGCGCCGCCACCGCCAGCGTGTGGCTGCGCAGCGCCCATTCGTCCGCCTCCTGACGCGTGATGCCGAACTGGGCGTGCAGGTTCTCCGCCGTCCAGAGCATGTTCATCAAGCGCTGGTCCTTCAGCTCGAACCACCACGGCAGCAGCTTGGCGTCCTTCCAGTCGTCCGGATAGGGCGTCTCGCCGACGGGCGGCTTCGGGCCCAGGAACGCGCGAGGCGGCGCCGGCAGCCCCGCCGCTTCCTCCGGCGGCACGACAGTCTGACGGTCCATGGTCTCGATGCCGCCGGCGAGGATGATGTCCGCGCCGCCGCAGGCAACGCACTGGCACGCCTCGACCGTCGTCTGGAGGGAGCTGGCGCACTGGGTGTTCACGTCTGTCCCCCAGATGCTGTCCGGCAGACCGGCCTCGATCATGTACGTCCTGGCCTTCGTGTGTCGGGACGCCAGATGGACGGACCCGATATGCACCTCGTCTACGTCGCCGGCGTCGAGGTTGTTTCGACGGATGATCTCCTTGAACAGCGGGACCATCAGGTCGACGTGCGATATGGCGCGAAAGACGCCGCGTCGTCCGGCGCGGCCGAAGGGCGTGCGAAGTCCATCAACGACGACTGCTTCTCTCATGGTTTGTCTCCTTCCGGGGGGAAATATCTGCTCTAAACTCAGAATATTAGCGGCGTGGTTACACGTCAAACGGCGCAGAGAAGTTGTTGCAGGCGAGACGTTCCAGTCTCGCCTGCGGGGTCAAGCGGAAAACGGAGGGCCGGACAAGCGTCCGGCCCTCGATCGTTCGTGTTTTCGCCCTTCCGGGCGCCGATTCTAGTAGTCTTCGCGCTCCCACATCGCCGCGTAGCCCATGCCCAGGCCCTGGCACAGCGTGGTCAGCGCCCAGCGACCGCCGTTGTCCTGGAGCTGGTGGGCAGCGGTGGTGATGAGGCGCGGGCCGGTACCGCCCAGCGGGTGGCCGATGGCGATGGCGCCGCCCCAGCGGTTGATCTTCTCGACCACCTTGTCAGACAGCTTGAACTCGTTGATGAAGTAGTTGACGACGCAGGCGAAGGCCTCGTTGCACTCGATCACGTCGAAGTCTTCAACCTTCATGTTGTTGCGCTCGAGCAGCTTCTTGGTGGCCCAGCGGGGGCCGATGCCCATAACGTCCGGGTCGACGCCGACTGCCGCCGAGCCGCGGTAGGTGACCATAGGCTTCCAGCCGCGCTGCTTGGCGATCTCCTTCGTCGTGACGATGCAGAGGGTAGCGCCGTCGTTCTGAGGGCAAGAGTTGCCGGCGGTCACGAAACCGCCCTCTTTGAAGACGGGCCGCAGGCCGGCCAGCGCCTCCATGTTGGTCTCGGGGCGCGGGCCCTGGTCCTTGCTGATCGTCTCGCTAGTGCCGTCCTTGTAGTTGATGGTGACCGGCAAGAATCTCATCGTCGAAACGGCCCTCGGCGACGGCCTTGCAAGCGAGCATCTGGCTGCGGAGCGACCACTCGTCGGCTTCCTGGCGGGTGATGCCGTAGCGCTCGTGCACGTTCTCAGCCGTGTAGAGCATGTTGAAGATCTGCGGGTTCTTGACGGCGAACCAGGGCGTTATAAGGTCGGCGTCCTTCCATTCTGGCGGATACGCCAGGTCGGACTTGGGCGGCATGAGCATAGCCATCACTCCTCCGCCCTTGACGCCGTTCATCTCTTCCGGCGTAGTCATGCCCTGGCGGCCCATCGTCTCGATGCCGCCGGAGAGGATGATGTCGGCTGAGCCGCACATGATCCTCTCGCAGGCTTCGGCAGTCGTGTGGAGGCCGCTGGCGCACTGCGTGTTAACGTCCGACCCCCAGATGTTGTCGCCGAAACCGGCCTCGAACAGGTACTGGCGGCACTTGCTCATCGGCGACACGATGCCGGCCGAGCCGACGTGGAACTCGTCAACGTCCTTGGGGTCGAGGTTGTTGCGCTTCAGGATGTGCTTGATCAGCGGCACCATCAGCTCAGAATGGGTGATCGAGCGGAACACGCCTCTTCTGCCCGCTCGGCCGAATGGCGTTCTCACGCCATCAATTACTACTGCGTCTCTCATTGGAAAAAATTCCTCCCTTTCAAGAGTGGCATTTACACTACCCTACGAAATCAGCATAGGGATGAGGGCGTTATTGGTCAACATATTGTGCGGGCTTTCACGCACTCAGCTCTTCGAGGAGCGGCGCGAAATCCAGGCCCGCGTAGCCGAGGCGCCGCACCAGCTCCGGCGCCGGCTGGCTCTGCCCCAGCGACCACAGCTCCTCAAGGCGCTTCCCCGCCTTCGGACTGAAGAACCACTCCTCGCCCGCCTCGCGCCGCAGCCAGCGCCGCAGCTGCGCCTCGAACGCCCAGGCGCGAAGGTAGCGGGCGCAGTAGAAGGAGTCATCGACATCGAACAGGTAGTCAGCCGGGCTGTAGCGCACGCCGAGGCGCGCGGTCAACAGGTCTGCGTAGCGCTTCGCCCGCGAGCGCACGCCGCCGCCACGGTGCAGCTCCAGCTCGTAGAGCAGCTTCGTTGTGTAGCGGCGCACGATATACAGCTTGAAGAAGCGCTTCAAGGCGACGAAATCGCCTGCGTCCCGCCAGCCAAGGCGCCGCTCCAGCCAGGCGGCTTCGTAGGTCAGGTGCTCGAATAAGAAGGCGAAGGCTTCGGTGACCGAGTTGTCACCCAAACCGCGGGCCGCGAACGGCAGCGCGTGGTCGACGTGCGCGAAGTGCTCCGTGTGGCCGGCCTCGTGGAAGAGAGCGGCGTAGTCGTCCTGGCCGCCGTGCGGATTGATGACGAGCATCACTTCGTCCGGGACTGCGATTGCGGCGCAGAACGCGCGCGGCGACTTCTGCGGCCGCGACTCAACGTCCAGGTGCACGTTCTTCTGCCGCTCGAGGTCGATTCCGAGCGACCGCAACGTCTCGCCCAGCGACGCGACCAATCGCTCCGACGGGAAGTGCGCGTCGAACTGCGGCGAGCGGAACAGATAGGACAGGTCGCTCCGTTCCGCCTCCGGTGGCGCCACGCCGATTCCCTGCAGGCGTCGCACCAGCTCCAGCCGGTACGGCTTCTCGCTGTTCCAGAGGAACGCTTCCAGCGGCCCCGCCAGCGCGTCCAGCCCGAGTTCTCCGACCGCGTCGCAAAGAGCAGTGTAGTCGACATAGCCCAGGCCGCGCGCCTCGCCGTGCAGAACGTCCCAGCGCTCCTCTCGAAGCGGGTTCTGCGCGGCGGTCAGCTCCAGCCGCAGCCGTTCCAGCGCGTGCCGACGCGACTGCTCCGGCTCGTTGGCGGTAAGGACCGGCAGGGCGCGGTAGGGGACTTCCTTGCCGTCCCAGCCCGCCGTATCCGTCGTCTCGCGAGCGGCAATCGCCTCGCTCAGCGACTTGGCGGCGTTCTCCAGGTAGCCGTCGACGGCGAAGGCCCGCAGCGGCGCTCGTCGCTCGTCGTCCGCCGACGCCTTCTCCAGGGCGTCCAGCGTCTTCTTCGAGAACAGGCCGGCGTGGCGCTCGAAGATGGGAGCGATGGACAGCTCCTCCTTCAGACCGGCGCCGTTCAGATAGTACTCGCGCGTCAGGTCGCGGCTGAACGTCTCCGCTTCGGCGTCCAGGCGGTCGAGCAGGCGGTCCGAGGCGCTCGTCCGTTTGGCCAAGGCTCCCTCCTTCTTGCGCTAGTCGAGCCGAACAATCTCCGCCCGCGCCCTTCCGTCCTCGATGCGCAGCAGCGCGACCGAGCGCCCAGCGAACGTGAGCGTCCTGCCCGCCGCGCCGGGGTTGACGTAGAGAATACCGTCTTTTTCCCCGATGCGCGAGCGGTGCGTGTGTCCCTGGACGACGACGCGCACGCCGTCGCCGGGCCTTGCGTCCTGCGGTCGGTGGACCACGTAGACGGTCAGCCCGCCGAGCTGCAGCGTTGTGTCCGCCGGAAAGCGGGCGGCGACGAGCGGGTTGTCCATGTTGCCGTGGACCGCCACGACCGGCGCGATCTCCTCCAGTCGGCCTATCACCGCAAGGTCGCCGATGTCGCCGGCGTGGAGGATGCGCTCAACGCCGCGAAACAGCTCGGGAAGGCGCGGGTCGAAGTAGCCGTGGGTGTCGGAGATGACGCCGGCGATCATGGTGGCCGGGCTAGGTCGCCGGACGGCCGCGAAGCATGTCGAGAGCGACGGCGGCGGCGCCCACGGCCGCGGACCGGTCCCCCAGCTCGCCGACCACGATCTTCACGGCCCGCCACGACTGCTCGAAGCTCTCGTGCTGCGCCGTCTCCCGCGCCGGCCCGAGGTACGCGTCGCCCATCTTCGTCAAGCTACCGCCAAGGACGATCACCTGCGGATTGAAGATGTTGATCAGGCTGGCGAGGCCGACGCCCAGGTCGTAGCCTGCCGCGGCGATAACCTCGTCGGCGCCGTCGTCGCCCTCCTCCGAGGCCTGCTGGACGAGCTTCGCCGTCAGCGGCTGCTCCCGTCCAAGCTGGGCGAGGAGCGAGTCGGGATAGCGGGCGGCCAGGAGGCGCGCGCGCCGGGCAATCGCCAGCCCGGAAGCGTACATCTCCAGGCAGCCGCGCCGGCCGCAGTGGCAAACCGGGCCGCGCGTGTTTATCGTCATGTGGCCCACCTCTCCCGCCGCGCCGGAAGCGCCCCGGTAGAGCTTGCCGCCGACGACGATTCCGCCGCCGATGCCGCTGCTCAGCGTCAGGAACAGCATGTGAAGCGAGCCGCGGCCGGCCCCCCAGCGATGCTCGGCTAGCGTCGACGCGTTGGCGTCGTTCTCCAGCACGCAGGGAATACCGAATTCTTTGGCGAAGAGCGGGCCCAACGGTACGTCGCGCCAGCTCGGCAGGTTCGGCGGCTCGGTGACGATGCCGCGTGCGGCGTCCACCGGCCCCGGCGCGTCGACGCCCACCGCTGCCAGCTTGTCGACGCCGCCGTTCGCCATCGCTTGCCGCAGCGACGCTTTCATGTGCGCGATGACGGCATCGGGCCCATCCAGACCTTCAGTGGAACGAAGGTCCTCGGCCAGCACGTCGCCCTTGGGAGATGCGACGATGGAGAGTATCTTCGTCGCGCCCAGGTCTATGCCGCCGACGGGGAGCTGGTTCCTTCCACTCACAACTTTGACTGTAGCGGCGCGCGACGGAAGATACAAGGCCGTACGGTCTGTCGACGGGGCGCGGCCGAGCGAAGCGAGGCCCCCCCCGAACGATGGCGGGCGGTCTTCGCTGGCTCCTAGGGGCTATCCGATGCGGCGTCGCCCCGGCCGACCACCGCCAGAACCTGCGGCACCAGCCATTTCGCCACGGGAACCGAGCCCGCGGGCGTGAAGTGGCCGCCGTCCAACCGCAGCTTCACCCCGTCCATCTCGATGTCGGAGTACTTGCCTTCCGGACAGACGAAGTGGTTCAGGTCGATGATCGCGACCTTGTCCGGATGCGCCGCCGCGAACTCCCAGTAGACCTGGTTAACGTCATAGATTCGCTGCCAGGCGTCATGCTCGAGCTGGTCGGCATTGGGAAGCTGGTCCCAGACCGGCGGCCGGTAGTAGGGGTAGGTAAGGATTATGAATTTGCTCGCCCCCTGCGCCGTAAAGACGGCGAGGTTCTTCTCCAGGCCGCTCATCAGGAAGTCGTGCCAGCCCGGCGATCCCGACTCGAGGAGCTGCCCGTTGGCCTCCAGGTTGAAACCGTCCCACGGCCCGAACACCCACAGCACAACGTCCGGCTGGAAGGCGCTCACCTCGCCCGGCCAGGTCGCGTGCCAGCCCCGGCAGGTGTCGGCCACCGCTTGCGACCGGTTGTTCTGCGGGTCCTGGCTGTTCGGGTCCGGCGCCCTGTCCAGGTCGAGCGAGCCGCAGCCGGTGCCGACCACGTCCTTGAGGATGACGTTGTCCTCTGCGGCCACCTGCCGCAGCCCCGGCAGCATCGAATACCCCTCCGAATCGCCGACAATCATCACTTTCAGCGGCGGCAGGTCGACCGCCTGCGTCGGGACAGCGTCCCTCATCAGCGTCATGCCTTCCACCTGCTGCATCTGCGGCATCGGTGGCATCGACACCCGCGTGACCAGCACCAGCACGACGCCCAGCGCCAGCGCCCCGCTCGGCGCGAACGTCCAGGCGACCTTGCGATACCGGAACGCGCCGCGTCGAATCGGCATCTCCAGGAAGTGGTAGGAGGCGGTCGCCACCGCCAGCGTCGCGACGACGCGGACGAGAAACACCTGGTAGCCATCCCAGCCCGTCAGCCCCGTGCGCGCCGGCGTCAGCATCAGGTAGATGGGCCAGTGCCACAGATAGACGCCGTAGGAGATGAGCCCCAGCCATCGCAGCGGCGGCAGCGACAGCGCCCGCCCGACAACGCCGCCTTCCGGCTGAACGGCCGCGGTTATGACGACCGCGACGCCCAGGGCCAGCAGCAGGAAGCCGCCTCGATAGAGGAAGGCGTCGTTCCCGGATGCGTGGACCCACACCCAGCAGACCGCGATGGCGCATTCGACGGCGGCCATGTCCAGCATCCACCGCATGAAGCCGTCGCGCACGGGGCCGAGCTGCCCCAGCAGGATCGCAAGCGACGACCCGATCAGCAGCGACTGCGCCCGCGTGTCGGTGCCGTAATAGACGCGGGAAGGGTCGCCGCCGGGGTGAAACAGCAGCGCCATAAGCAGCGCCGACGCCGCCGCCAGAGCAACCGTCACGCCTAGGAGCCGCCTCGGCGAGAAGCGCGGCAGGCCCACCTTTTCCAGCGGCAGCCGCAGCAGTCCCAGCAGCAGAAGCGGCCACACCAGGTAGTACTGCTCCTCGATCGCCAGCGACCACGTGTGGCGCAGCGGCGACGGCAGCGTGAACTGGTCGAAATACGACTGGCCCGCGAAGACCTGCCGCCAGTTGGCGACGTAGGCGATCGTCGCGATGGCGTCGGCGCGGATCTTGTCCATCTCGAGCTGGCTGGCCATGGTGAGGGCGTAAAAGGCGACGCCGATGAGCATCAGGAACAGCGCCGGCAGCAGGCGTCGGGCGCGGCGCGTCCAGAAGGTGAGCAGCCCTATCCCGCCCGTGGCGTTCCACTCCGCGAGAAGGATGCTGGTGATCAGGTAGCCGCTGAGCACGAAGAAGGCGTCGACGCCCAGGAAGCCGCCCTTCGCCCAGCCGAAGCCGGCGTGGTAGCAGAGCACCGCTGCCACGGCAAGGGCGCGGATGCCGTCGAGAGCGGGCTTGTATGTAAGAGAGCGGTGGTCGCGGTCAGTCGTTTCGCTGGCTGCCAACTGCAATCATCCGTGACGTGCTTTGGGCGGAGAACGTGGCGCGAATCCGGACGCGTTAGCCGCGATTGTACCACAAGTGAGCGAATGGAAGGCCCTAGCTCGCGGGCTTGGGCAAATGGCCGATGCGAAAAGGGAGGCCGAGCGCAAGCTCGGCCCCCCGAACGTTCGCAGCGATTAGCCGCTAGTACATCGGCGGCTGCGGTGGCATTCCCATCGCCGGTTGCTTCTCCGGTATGTCCGTCACCAGACAGTTCGTCGTCAGCACCATCCCAGCGATGCTGATCGCGTTCTCCAGCGCCGCCCGCGTCACCTTCAGCGGGTCGATGATGCCCTTCTTCTCCATGTTGCCGTATTCATCGCGGGCGGCGTCGTAGCCTTCGCCCTTCTTCATCTCCTTGACCTTCTGCACCATCACCGAGCCGTCCTTGCCGGCGTTAATGGCGATGCGCCTGAGCGGCTCCTCGAGAGCCCGACGTAGAATGCTCACGCCGGTCTGCTCGTCGCCGTCCAGCTTCAGCTTGTCCAGCGAGGGCAGCGAGTTGATGAAGGCGACGCCGCCGCCGCTTACGATGCCCTCCTCTACCGCGGCCCGCGTGGCCGAAAGCGCGTCCTCGACGCGGTGCTTCTTCTCCTTCAGTTCGACCTCCGTCGCCGCGCCCACTTTGATGACGGCGACGCTCCCGGCCAGCTTGCCGAGACGCTCCTGCAGCTTCTCGCGGTCCCAGTCGGAGGTCGTCGTCTCAAGCGCGGCCTTGATCTGCGCGACGCGTCCCTGCACCGCCGTCGGCTCGCCTTTGCCTTCGATAATCGTCGTCTCGTCCTTGCTGACGACTATGCGACGCGCCCGCCCCAGGTCTTCGAGGCCGACGGACTCCAGCTTGCGGCCCAGCTCTTCGCTGATGACCTGCGCGCCAGTAAGCGCCGCGAGGTCGCCCAGGTTCTCCTTGCGGCGGTCGCCGAAGCCCGGCGCCTTCACGGCGACGACGTTTATCGTGCCGCGCAGCTTGTTCACCGCCAGCGTCGCCAGCGCCTCGCCGTCGCAATCGTCGCAGATGATGAGGAAGTTCTTGCTCACCTGGAGCAGCTTCTCCAGCACGGGCAGGATGTCGGCGATGGCGGAGATCTTCTTGTCGGTCACCAGAATGTACGCGTCCTCGATCTCGGCGACCATCTTCTCCGGGTTGGTGACAAAGTAGGGCGAGATGTAGCCGCGGTCGAAAGCCATGCCCTCGACGTACTCGGTCTCGGTGGCGATGCCCTTCGACTCCTCGACGGTGATGACACCGTCCTTGCCGATCTTTTCCATGATCTCGCCGATCAGGTCGCCGATGACCTCGTCGTTATTGGCCGAGATCGACGCGACCTGCGCCATCTGCTGGCGCGTCGTGACCGGCGTCGCGTTCTTCTTCAGTGTGTCGATGATGGTCCGCGCGCTGCTTTCGAGGCCGCGCTTGAGCGCCATCGGGCTGGCGCCGGCCGCCACGTTCTTCAGCCCTTCCTGGACGATGGCCTGAGCCAGCACCGTCGCGGTCGTCGTGCCGTCGCCGGCGATGTCGTTGGTCTTGGAAGCGACCTCCTTCGCCAGTTGCGCGCCGATGTTCTCGAACGGGTCTTCGAGGTCAACGTCCTTGGCGATAGTGACGCCGTCGTTGGTGATCGTCGGCGCCCCGAACTTCTTGTCCAGCACGACGTTGCGTCCCTTGGGGCCGAGGGTGATCTTTACGGCGTCGGCGAGGGCGTCGATGCCGTTCTTGAGCGACTGACGGGCTTCCTGGTCGAAGCGTAGCTGCTTTGCCATGGGTGCTCCTTTGGATGGGTGTAGATACTTGAGTTTGCGGGCAGGCCGCGCTGTGGCGGCAGGGATAGCTTAGCACTCCCTAAGGAAGAGTGCTAACACTATATATTTAGCGAAGTCGGCGTCGAAATGCAAGTGGCTGCCGGCGCATTGTTGGAGGCCGACGGGCCTGCTAGAATTGACTCGGCGAGAAGGACATCGCCGAGGAGGTAAAGGTAAATGATTATCGCTATCATCGTCATCGTGGTCATCGTCGTGCTCGCGGCGCTGATCCTGCTGGGCATCTACAACGGGCTCATCAGGTCGCGGGTGCGCACGCAGGAGGCGTGGTCCGGCATCGACGTGCAACTCAAGAAACGCGCCGACCTCGTGCCCAACCTGGTCGAGACGGTCCGCGGCTACGCGGAGCACGAGCGCGGCACCTTCGAGGCGGTCACCAACGCCCGCGCCGCCCTCCAGAACGCGACCGGTCCCGCCGAGGCCGCGCAGGCCAACAACATGCTCACCCAGACGCTGCGGTCGCTCTTCGCCGTCGCCGAGAACTACCCGCAGCTTCGCGCCACCGAGAACTTCCAGCGCCTCCAGGCCGAGCTGACCGACATCGAGGAGAAGATCGCCTACGCCCGCCAGTTCTACAACACGAACGTCAACGACTTCAACGCCCGCATCCAGGTGTTCCCGAACGTCTTCATCGCCAATATGATGGGGCTGAAGCCGTTCGAGTTCTTCGGGGCAGAGGAAGCGGACCGCGAGGTGCCGCACGTGCAGTTCGGCCCGCCGACGCAGTCGGGCGCCTCGTCCGGCCCGCCGACGCAATCGCCCGGCTCGTCGTCCGGCCCGCCGACACAACCACCGACCGAGCCGCCGTCAGGCCCGCCGACGCAGCAGTAGCGACGCCGCATGTCCGAGCCTCAGCAGCAACAGCACCCGGTCCTCGTATACGACCGCATCGGCCAGAACCGGCGGAACACGTTCTTTCTGCTGGTGGTGTTCATTATCGTTATCGGCGGAGCGCTGGTGGGAGTCGGCATCGCGCTGGGGCTGCCGTACCCCTACGCGCCGTTCCTCATCGTTCCCGTCATCATCTACGCCATCTTCAGCTACTACAGCTCGACGAATGTGACGCTGGCCATCTCGCAGGCGCACCCGGTGACGAAGGAAGAAGAGCCTGACTACTACAACACCGTCGAAAACCTGTGCATCGCCGCCGGCCTGCCGATGCCGAAGCTGTACGTCATCGAAGACAGGGCGCCCAACGCCTTCGCGACCGGCCGCGACCCCAAGCACGCCGTCGTCTGCGTCACGCGCGGCCTCCTGCAGAAGATGGACCACCTGGAGCTGGAGGGCGTCATCGCGCACGAGCTGTCGCACATCGGCAACTACGACATCCGGCTGATGACCGTGGTCGTGGTGCTGATCGGCGTCGTGGCGCTTCTGTCCGACTTCATGTTCCGCTTCACTATCTGGGGCGCCGGCAGTCGGGCGGGCAATCGTGGCCGCAACGGCGGCTCAGCGGTGATCATCATCTACGCGATAGCGCTGCTGGCCGCGATCCTGGCGCCGATTGCGGCGACGCTCATCCAGCTTGCGCTCTCACGGCAGCGGGAGTACCTGGCCGACGCGTCGGGAGCGCTGCTGACGCGCTATCCGGAGGGACTGGCGAGCGCGCTGGAGAAGATCCAGAAGGACAACGAGCCGCTGGCGGAGGCGAACAAGGCGACGGCGCACCTGTACATCACCAACCCGCTGAACGAGCACTCGAGCTGGCTGAACAACATGTTCTCGACGCATCCGCCGATTGAGAAGCGGATCGCCCTCCTGCGCGCAATGTAGCCACACGCACGTAGAGAGGGGGCCCCCACAGGGGCCCCCTCTACTTTGCAACCTTCCACTGTGTGTTAGTCGCAGCCGCTCAGGTTATTGAAGCAAACCAAGCTGACTTGTGCCTCATCCTTAGGACTAGAGGTCCAACTTGGCGACTCGATGGCATAAACGACAGGCCCGTACCCCGTACTTTGATCAGTGTAGTTGAAAGTCGTTGAGCCAAGCGCTTTGCCGACGGCGACCACGGCCGTTTGGTAGTTGTTGTGATTGTCGAGGCCTAGGAATACCGTGTTGTTGTTCTTGTTGAAGGCGTTAAATATATCGCTGCCTGAGCCATTCTTGTAGACTGTGTGGAATGACCGGTAGAGAACGCCACTGCGGGTCTGATCGAACCGCAACGTCGCACCTCTGCTGCTGTGAAGCGACGGAACGCCGTTGACGTCGACCGCTCTGACGGCATAGTAGAGGACGGACCCAGCTCCTGGGAGACCAAGCGTGAGTGACGTTCCTGTCACGCTTTGCGGGGTGTACCAAGTCCCGTTGGCTGGGTTGGTCGAAGCTTGGACTTCGTAGTGGTTCGCTCCGGACACCGCACTCCATGTCAACTTGATGTGGGTGCTATCGGACACGTCAATCTTGAAATTGGCGGGCCTAGGAAGAGGCGGAGCCATAATGTTCACGTTGACGGACGCACTCTTACCACCGTAGCCGCCGTAGGCGGCTCCGTAAGCACCCGTCCATCCGCCCACAGCGACTTGGAAGGGCCCGGGCGTTAGCCCGGTTAGGGTTTTGCTTGATGCGTCCTGCGCGGCCGTGCCGGCCAGTGACCAGTTCGACGTATTCTGGGGTGCGATCCAGATCGCAAATTCGCCTTCGTTGAATATCTGCGACGGATCCCAGGACACGTTCAGCTGCCCAGGAGCTGGGGAAGTTGCAGAAACAGACACGGGTGGATCAACCGAGTAGGCTGTGGAGTAATTTGTGATGTCCTGCAACTGTGGCTGAGGCGTAGCGGTTGGCGTGATGAACTCGAAGACGTTACAGCACAAGGGGTCTTCACAAGTCTCCATAATCGATTGGCCACAAGCCACGAACCAGTGAGCGAAACCCAAGGCGTGCCCGACCTCGTGGACCGCCACTACGTCTTGTTCAGGCAGCGTGTCCTCCTGAACCACGACGTACATGGTCAGCGATTGGGGATACTGGTACCAGGGGTTCTGAGTGCAGGCCAAAGCGCCTGCTTGACACATGGCACCTTGTTGCGGTTGAGGAACGGTGTCGTAGATCGTGAGGTTTGGCGTTCCGCTACAGTCGGCGGTCAGGATCGTCTGCCCGATTGCATTGTTCCACCGCTGAATAGCCCAGTTCACGGCGTCACTGGAGAGCTTGGTTGACTGGTCGCACACGCTCAAGCGCGAGTACAACACTGAGTTATAGTTCACTTCACCGATTATGTTCCCCTTTCGAGTGGGGGTCGCGTATGCGGCCGACGCACCTCGAATGGATTCATGGGCCCGGGTCCCGATTGCGATGGTTGTGACTGCAGCGATTGCAAAGACCGATAACAGCATCACGAGGGGCAGTCTTCGTTGTCTCACCTCTTGTCCTCCTTCCTCAGGGGATGAAGCTGCTTAGCTCGCCGGTTGAAGGCACGTAAAGCCAGGTCATTTCGCAATCGGGGGTGTATAACAGGAGCTCATCGAGTCCTGTCCGGGGATCGACCATCCTCCATTCCTCGGAATACTTGCATCCGTCGCCTCTGTCGGCAACGAAGTACTTGCCCGCGGCGTCGACCTGTATGTCTTGCCTGCCGATCGGAATTTGTTCTGTGGCCTTGACCTTGCAGGCGGCACACCCAAGTCCCGGTGCTGCGAACAGGTCCGGCGACTTGGTCGCCGCCGGTGCGACTGTCGGCACAACAGTCGGGAGTTGAGTGGGCTCGGAAGTTGTGGGTGTAGCTGTCGAGGTGTTGGTGATCGCGGGGGGTCCTGGGGTCTGGTCGCCCGGCTGGGATTCTCCTAACGCATGCCGATTGGCGCCCCAAACGGCAACGATGGTGAAAAGCAGCGCTGCTACGGCCAGACTCGATACGAGAAATCTGGTCTTCATAACGTCTCCTTTCGTCACTGACTACTCGTCGTTGACTACGGCGATTTCTGGTCAGATCCTGCCAGTGGCCTTCGCGAAGGACTATACTTATATATCATTGACCTTACGGCTTGTCAAGAACTCGATGACCCCATACCGGCTGTGGATCTAAACATTACTCGCCCTTTCGTTGGCAGTCTTGCAATTAACATAATCACCGAACGCAGAAAACGCATCTCACGAACTGACTTGACACCCGCAAACCGTGGCCTTACAATCTGATGCTGACAGAGACCTGCATGGAGGCGAAACATGGACCGCGTATGGAAGGCGAACCTGGGCGTTCTCGTTCTTAGTTGCCTTGTTGGCAGCACCCTGTTAGCGATGTCCTCGCCTATCGTGGCCTCTGGGACGCCGACCGTGACCGCAACGCCAACCGCAACGGCTACTCCTTCGGCTCAACAGGTCGCCCGCTTCACCGGCGAAGAATGGGTGGATGCGCAGAGTTCGAGCGCGGACGTTACGGCCAGGATCGGCAGTTCTATCTGCGGGACGGGAGGGACCGGTCATTTCGCCGAGTCCGCGCCACCCTACCACATCCAGGTGGTCTCAGATCAGATCACGCCCGGCTGTGGCCGCGAAGGATCCATTATCACGTTTTTGGTTGGTGATCGGCTTGCCTCCGAGACGGCCGTTTGGCATGCCGCATCGGACAGCACTCTGAACCTTATCGTTGGGCCGCCGTTCGCGCTTGTTTCCGGGACCACCTCATTGGCCTGCAACGAGCTGGTCCAAAGGCGCATTGTTCCGTTTGTGAACGGCGTTGTGTGCGGCAACCCGACGGGCGGCGGGTTAGCATTGCCCTGCAGCGGTGGCCTTGCTGACTACACCGATGTCGTCTTGCCCGCGCAACTGCAGCCTGGATGCGGCGTCGAAGGATCACAGATAGCATTCAAGTTGCTCGATGCGCAAGGGGACGTTGTCGCCACCGCGCAAGAGACCGGCGTATGGCACGCATGGGACGGGGGCGTGTCGTCGGCCCAACAGCTTAACCTGACATTTGTGCCCGCCAGCGGCATGAAGATGGGCACCGTGGGCACCGGCGCCGGGTCGCAAGGCATCGCCAAAGACTGGGGAGCGCTTGCCATCGCGCTATGCGGCGTGGGGCTGGGAGGAATCGGAGCCGGGGTTGCTCTGCGAGGGAAAACCACGAGGCGCTAGTGCGGCGCGCGCCAGATCTCCGTCCACTTGAAGCGACGCGCCACGCCCCGTCCAATCAGCAGCGCCGGTATGGTCGCCGCCAGGCAGACGCCTGCGAATTTCTACTGTTCTGAGGGATAAATCGTTAATTGTATACTTGACAAAGGCTGCGGGTTTCAACCCGCAGATGCTGTTAGACCAGCAACATAGAATTCCCACTCCAACTTGACCTGCGCGTCGCGCGGCTCCTACAATGCGGTTGCCCGTGAAATCCCGATTCCGGGGACTGTGTTGCCGCCCGACGTCGAACAATTGAAGGCAAGCGTCATCGAGGGGGTCGAGGCACAGCAAGCAGCGCTGATCGACCTCAGCCTGCGCATTCACGATAATCCGGAGACGGGCTTCCAGGAGACGAAGGCCTGCGCCTGGCTCTGCGCTTATCTCCGCGACCAAGGCTTCTCGGTCGAGCAGCCGTTCTGCGACCTGGCGACGGCCTTTCGCGCAACGAGCGGTGCCGAGCGACCGCGCGTCGGCTTCATGGCCGAGTACGACGCGCTGGCAGGGCTCGGGCATGCCTGCGGGCACAACATCATCGCGGCGGCGTCGACGGGCGCGGCAGTAGCGGTGAAGAGCGTCCTCGCCGAGACGGGCGGTGGCGTTTCGGTCATGGGCACACCGGCGGAGGAGGTCTACGGCGGCAAGGCGATCATGGCGGAGCGCGGCGCCTTCGACGGCCTGGACGCGGCGATGCTGGTGCACCCGGGCTCACGCAACGCCGCGCTGACGGGCGCCCTAGCCTGCGCGACGCTGAACGTGGAGTACTTCGGGAAGGAAGCGCACGCCGCCAGCCGGCCCGAAGCGGGGGTAAACGCCCTCGACGCGCTCATCGTTGGCTACAACGCGGTCGCCGCGCTGCGACAGCACATTCGCGACACGGCACGCGTTCACGGCATCATCAGCGACGGCGGCCAGATGCCGAACGTCGTTCCGAACCATTCCGCCGCTGTCTTCCTGGTGCGCGCAGAGGACGAGGCGTACCTGGAGGAGCTGAAGGGGCGGGTCGTCGCCTGCTTCGAGGCGGGGGCGACGGCGACGGGCGCGCGGCTGGAGTATCGCTGGGACGACGTGCAGTACGCGCCGCTGCGGGCCAACCGCGCGCTTGCCGCCGCCTTCCGACGCAACATGACGTTGCTGGGGCGCGAGACGACCGAGCTGGCGAATCCACGGGCGCTGGGAAGCACGGACGTGGGCAACGTCAGCGTCCTCGTCCCGACGATCCACCCTTCGATAGGGGTTGCCCGCGAGGTGAACATCCACACCGTCGATTTCGCCCGCCTTGCCGGATCGGAAGCGGGCCACCGCGCCCTGCTCGACGCAGCAAAGGCGATGGCTTTGACGGCCGTCGATATCCTTGTCGACGGCGGGCTGCGGGAGCGCATGTGGGAGGAGTTTCGCACCGGGCAGGCGGCCGGAGAGGCGTAAGCGATGATCATAGCGCTCGACGTAATGGGCGGCGACCGGGCGCCGCGGGAATCGATAAGCGGCGCCGTGCAGGCGGCGCGGGAGCTTGGGCTGGAGATCGCGCTGGTCGGGCCGCGAGGGCTTATCGAGGACGAGCTGGCGCGATACGCCCCTCCGCCGTCGGGACTGCACATCGTCGAAGCGAGCCAGGCGATCGGAATGGACGAGTCGCCGGCGCAGGCGGTGCGCCAGAAGCGCGATGCGGCTATCAACGTGGCGATGCGCCTGGCGAAGAGCGGCGAGGCGGGCGCGGTCGTCTCGGCGGGCAACACGGGCGCGGTCGTGGCGTCGGCGCTGCTCAACTTGGGGCGGCTCCCCGGCATCGAGAGGCCGGCGCTGGGCGCGATCTTCCCTTCGACGGAGGAGGGCGTGCTCATCCTCGATGTCGGCGCGAACGCGATCTGCAAGCCGTCGTACCTGCTGCAGTTCGGCTACATGGGGTCGGCGTACATGGAGCGCGTCCTCGGCGTTGAGCGGCCGCGCGTCGGGCTGCTGAACATCGGTGAGGAAGAGGGCAAGGGGAACGACCTGACGCAGGAGGTCTACGACAAGCTGAGGAAGGCGCCGCTCAACTTCGTCGGCAACGTGGAGGGGAAGGACATTACGCAGGGGGCGGTCGACGTGGTCGTGACGGACGGGTTCACCGGCAACGTGATCGTGAAGGCGAGCGAGGCGCTGCTGGAGTTCGTGTTCGCGCGAGTGCGGCGGGTGGTGGACAGCAAGCTTCAGTATCGGCTAGCCGGCCTGATGCTGCGCGACGCGCTGCGCGAGATGCGGAATCGACTGGAGTACGCGCAGTACGGGGGCGTGCCGCTGCTGGGGGTGAACGGCGTCGTGATCGTCGCCCACGGCCGCGCCGACGCCGTTGCCTTCAAGAACGCCTTGCGCACCGCCCACGAGGCGGCCTCATCGGGCCTGCTTGCCGCCCTCAGCGGTCTGCCGAAGAAGTAGCCTTGCCCCTCCGGGTGCCGCGTTTTCCGTCGCGGGTACAGAGTCCGATAGACAGCGCTTGGCGTCTGACACCCAGAAGGGCGCAGGTTCGAGCCTTGCATCGTCCACCAGAACCATTTCCAGATTCGATTTCCAGCCTTCTTCCAGTCGTGATAAAATGCCGCCGCGGAGCCAGCCGCACTAGCCAGCACACTGGCATCTTCTTCGGCCGGTCGCGATATTCCTTCTTTTGTGAGGTAGCGGCTTGAACGCCTTCACCGTCGCCTCCTATGTAGGCGCAACCATCCGCCGCAACATCATCAGCAAACAGCTAGTAGACTCCGCAACTTGCCCATTTCCCAGATGACAACTTCCGCGTTTCGCTCGGGGGTCCCGAATCTGATGCACAGCGCTCAGGCTCAGATGCTCTATACTCAGACTGATCTCCCTTGTCGCTGTCTCTGCGCTCCGCTATGCTCACCTAGAAGCGCACAAAACCGAGCGGGCGGTAGGAATGGTCAAGATCATCGACGTACACGTCCACACGTACCCATCGGCGGCGATCGGACTGCAGGCGACGGCAGGCACGGCGATGAGCGGCTGCGCGGGGACGGTGCAGGAGCTGCTGGCGCTCATGTCGGTCGGCGGCGTCGACAGGGCGGTGATGGTGAATATGACGCCGGTCGCGGACATGCGCGAGGCGGCGCTGGCGGCCGGCAGGGGCACGCCGGAAGAGGTGGCGCAGGAGATGATCGGGCGGCTGAAGCGTCGCAACGACTGGACGTGCCGGACCGCGCGCGAGCATCCGTCGCTGGTGCCGTTTATCAGCGTCGACCCATCGATGGGGCGGGAGGGCGTCGTAGCGGAGGTGCGTCGCTGCCGCGAGCAGGGAGCGGCCGGAATCAAGCTGCACCCGTCGTCGCAGCGGTTCAATCCGGACGACCCGAACCTGTGGCCGCTGTACGCGGAGGCGGAGTCGCTGGGCATGCCCGTCCTTTCCCACGGCGGCTTCTTCCCCATGGACCCGGAGTCGTCGGACCACTCGCGGCCGCGGGCATTCGCGCGCATCCTGCGGGCGCATCCGCGGCTCCGCTTCGTGCTGGCGCATCTGGGGAACGGCTATATCGACGAGTCGCTGGCGATGGCGAAGGAGTTCCCGAACCTGCACTTCGACAGCTCGAGCGTGCTCGAGGGGACGGTCGAGCCGTGGCGGATGTCGGATGAGGAGGCGGTGACGCTGGTGCGACAGTTCGGCGCGGAACGCATCCTCTTCGGCTCCGACTGGCCGTGGTTCCACCCGGTGCGTGACATCGACCGCATTGAGGCGCTGCCGCTATCGGACGAGGAGAAACGGTTGATCCTGGGCGAGAACGCCCGCCGCGTCATGGGGATCTAGTCGAGCAAAAGGAGGCGAGAGATGGCCGTCGACAGCTTCAAGTGGATGCCGCCTTCGCTGGCGAACTACTATCGCAACCTTAGTTTCGAGCAGACGCCGATTCCCTGGACACCGCTGCGAAAGCCTCTGAGCCAATGTCGTTTCTCGCTGTTGAGCACGGCGGGTGCCTACGTCAAGGGCGAGCAGGAGCCGTTCGACCTGGAGCGCGAGAAACGCGAGCCGACCTGGGGCGATCCGACGTATCGCGCCATCCCGCGCGACGTGCGACAGGAGCAGATCGGCGTGGCGCACCTGCACATCAACACTAGCGACCTGGAGGCCGACATCAACGTCGCGCTGCCTATCCACCGCTTCCTCGAACTGGAGGCGGCGGGTGAGATCGGCTCGCTGGCGCCGACCAGCTACTCGGTGATGGGGTACCAGCTGTCGAGCGACTACTGGCGCGACCGCATCGGGCCGGAGATTGCGGCGCGGATGAAGGACGAGGGCGTCGATTGCGCGTTCCTGACGCCTGTCTGACCGGAGTGCTGCAAGAACGCGCCCGTGCTGGCGCGCGCAATCGAGGCGGCGGGAATCAGCACCGTGCTGGTGACGATGGTGCCGTATCTGGCGGAAGCTTTGGGGACGCCGCGGATCGTCGGCGTCGAGTTCCCGTTTGGGCATCCCATAGGGCACGTCGGCGACCGCGAGGAGCAGATGCGGGTGATCCGCGATTCGCTGCGGGCGATGGCGGAGATGAAGGAGCCGAACACGGTGGTCGATCTGCCGTACGAGTGGCCGGACTTCGAGTACTGGAGCAAAGCCTGGCACCCGTCGGAGCCGGCGCCGATCACTAAGTACCTGCGGGAGCGGGCGCGGTTGCGCGCCGAGGCGAGACGCCGGGAAGAGGAGCAGTCATCGTCGTGAGGTTGAGATGGAGTTCATGACGCTTATCGAGGAGAGGCACTCGGTGCGGGCCTACACCGACGAGGCGGTCACGCCGGACGTGATCGAGAAGATACTGCACGCGGCGAATCGCGCACCCTCCGCAGGCGACCTGCAGGCGTATTCGATCGTCGTGGCGCGAACGGCGGCGATACGACAGGCGCTGGCAAAGGCGGCGGTCGAGCAGCAGTTCGTCGGGACAGCGCCGGTGGTGCTGGTGTTCATCGCGGAGCCGGCGCGCTCGGCGGAGAAGTACGGACACCGCGGCGAGACGCTCTACGCGCTCCAGGACGCGACGATCGCCTGCGCCTACGCGCAGCTTGCCGCCCACGACCTCGGGCTGGCGGCGTGCTGGGTCGGCGCGTTCCGACGGCGGGACGTGCAGGAGGTCGTCGGCGCGAGCGAGGAGCAGATGGCGGTGGCGCTCCTGCCTATCGGCTATGCGGCGGAGGTGCCGAACGTGACGCCGCGTCGTTCGCTGGCGGAACTGGCGCGAGAGGTCTGAGCGGCGATTCCACGGGCTGCAATCGCCGGGCGCCTTCAAAGTGAAGGCTTAGCTCGAGTCCCACTCCGTTGACACCCGCTTCGGCCCACAGTACGCTTGTTCCAACTTGAGGGTCGGGGTGAGCGGCGTCGAAGGCCGGCGAGAGGAGGCAGGCGATGGAGCAGCAGGATATCCCGCAGGTCGGCAACCGGGTCTGGGCGACCATCCGCAACGTCAAAGGCTACTGCAGCATGGGACACAAAGTCGGCGACGAGTTCGAGATAAGCGTCCACAATACGGCCGGCGTTTGCGGCTTCCTCTATCACGACATATTCCCGCACATCATGATGCTTCAGTTCGGCGGCGGCTTCCCCGAGTCGTGGGGCGGCCCCGATTCGGTCCAGCTCAAGTGCATGGACAGCTACAACGAGGTGACCATTGAGCTGCGACGGGAGAAGCGATAGCAGATGGCCAGCGAACGCATCCTGTCCGGCAAGCCGCGCGAAGAGGACCTGGCGCTCGACACGTCGCTGCGGCCGCATCGCCTCGACGACTATATCGGGCAGGACAAGGTGAAGGAGAACCTGCGCATCGCGATGGCGGCGGCGCGAATGCGGGGCGAACCGCTCGACCACGTCCTGCTTTACGGACCGCCCGGGCTGGGCAAGACCACCCTCTCCTACATCATCGCCGCCGAGATGGGCGTCAGCGTGCGCGTCACCTCCGGCCCGGCGATTGAGCGCCCCGGCGACCTGGCGGCCATCCTGACGAACCTGCAGCGCGACGACGTCCTGTTCATCGACGAGATCCACCGCCTGGCGCGGGCTATTGAAGAGATCCTCTATCCGGCGATGGAGGACTTCGCGCTCGACCTCGTGCTCGGCAAGGGGCCAGGCGCTCGCAGCGTGCGACTCTCGCTGCCGCGATTCACGCTCGTCGGCTCGACCACGCGCTACGCGATGCTCAGCCCGCCGCTCCGCGATCGCTTCGGCGCCGTCTACCGGCTGGACTTCTACGACGCCGACGCCATCGGGGCCATCATCCGGCGCAGCGCCCACATCCTTGGCGTCGAGGTCGACGAAGGCGGGCTGCGGCAGATGGCGCAGCGGGCCCGCGGGACGCCGCGCGTCGCCAATCGCCTGCTGCGACGCGTCCGCGACTACGCTCAGGTCATGGCGGACGGCCGCATTACCGAAGAAGTCGCCGTCGAGGCGCTGGCGCGGCTGGAGATCGACGAGCTGGGGCTGGACGAGGTCGACCACAAGGTGCTGCAAACGATAATCCACAAGTTCGACGGCGGGCCGGTCGGGCTGGACACCATCGCCGCATCGATCTCGGAAGAGGCCGACACGATAATGGACGTGTACGAGCCATACCTGATGCAGGTCGGCTTCCTGCAGCGGACCCCCCGCGGCCGGATCGCGACGCGTCGGGCGTACGAGCATCTGGGCCTTCCGCCGAAGGGCCCGCCGCCGTCGGCGCAGCCCGCCCTCTGGGACGCCCCCTGACGCGGCCGGGCCCGTTACGCTGATAGCGTTCGCCTCCATATTGCCAATCCCCTCATCGACTCTTGACGGGCGCGTAGCCGGTGCTACACTGGTGCGGCTAACATACGCAGACTTTGTCTGAGGTCCTGACCACCGGCCTCCCAGCGGGGCGACTTTCGCCGCAACACGCTGGCACCGCAGAACATTAGGATGGAGGAGCCGATTGAACGTCACGATCAAGAAGTTCAGCGTGGACATGGAAGTCAAGAACAGGGGCATTGAATTGGAAATCAGGAGCACCGCCAACGAATTCCTAGGCGACCGAGTCATCACCAAGACTAGATTAATATGGTGCGAGGGCCGTACCAACCCAGAGCATGGTAAGGCGATCTCCTGGGACGACTTCCGAGCATTGATGAACCGGCGCTGATTCGCATCCCTTTTTGCACAGAATGACGACCGGTCGTCCGGGAGCGATTTCACGCAACTGGGACGCCTTTTGACGCGGCGGCACCCGGCCATTCCGCCTCTATTCGAGGCCCCGGCCCTATGCTACAATTGACCTTCCTATGACTTCCCTTGCCGTCGGCGTCGACCTGGTCGAGATCGGCCGCGTCCACAGGCTCCTCCAACGCCATCGCGAGCGATTTCGCGCCCGCGTCTTCACGCCGGCCGAGCTGCGACTCTGCGGCGACCGCGCGCACCTGCTCGCGGTCCGCTTCGCCGCCAAGGAGGCGACGATGAAGGCGCTCGGCACGGGGGCCCGCGGCGTCGCCTGGCGCGAGATCGAGGTGCTGCCGAACCGACGCGGAAAGCCGCTCCTCTTCCTCTACGGCCGGGCGAAAGAGCGCGCCCAAAGCCTCGGCCTGACCGGCCTCGACCTCAGCCTCAGCCACTCGCGCGAGTTCGCCATGGCCACGGTCGTCGCGCTGCAGGAGGCGTCGCCGGACGACCCGGAAACGGAACGCCTCTGGCTGATGCAGCGACTCGACGCCATGCTCGCCGAAGAAAGGGCCCTGCCATGAAGCTCGTCACCGCCGACCAGGTCCGCTCCCTCGACCAGCAGGCGACCAAGGCGGGCATCCCCGTCGAAAAGCTGATGGAGAACGCCGGCCGCGGCGTCGCCGAGCAGGTGCGCGCCCTCCTGGGGACGGTCAAGGGCCGCCGCATCGTCGTGCTCTGCGGGCCGGGCAACAACGGCGGCGACGGCCTGGTTGCGGCGCGCTACCTGCACGACTGGGGCGCGGAAGTGCGCGTTTACCTGCTGGCGAAGCGCCGGGCCGACGACGCGAACCTGACGGAGCTCGTCAAGCGCGAGATAGACATCACGGACGCCGAGAGCGACCCGTCGTTTGCCGCGCTCGACCGGTTCCTGTCGGAACGTCGAGCTCGTGGTCGACGCGCTGCTGGGCACCGGTCGCGCCCGTCCAATCGAGGCGAACCTGGCGCAGATCCTGGACCGCGTCGGGCGCCTGCGAAGCGGGCCGCAACCGCCGCGCCTCGTCGCGGTCGACCTGCCGACGGGCGTCAACTCCGACACCGGTGCCGTCGATCCCCACGCACTTCCCAGCGACCTCACGGTGACGCTCGGCTACTCGAAGATCGGCCTGCACACGCTGCCGGGCTCGCAGTTCGCCGGCGAAGTGCAGGTGGTCGACATCGGCCTGCCGGAGGGCGCGGAGGCGTCGCTCAAGGTCGAGCTAATGACCGACGAATGGGTCGCCGGTCTCCTGCCGCAGCGCCCCCTCGACTCGAACAAGGGGACTTTTGGCCGCGTGCTCGTCGTGGCAGGCTCGGAGAACTACATCGGCGCCGTGCGACTCGCCGCCGTCGCAGCCGGACGCGTCGGGGCCGGCCTCGTCACGGTCGCCTGCCCGCTGTCCATCCACCCCATCGTCGCCGCCGGCCTCGTCGAAGCGACGTATCTCCCGCTCCCCGACAAGGAGGGCGGCCTCTCCGAGCGTGGCGTCGCCGACGTGCTCCGCGTGCTGGAAGGCTACGACGTGATGCTCGTCGGTCCCGGGCTCGGCGGGCGCAGCCGGACGCTGGAGTTCGTGCGCTCCCTGCTTTTCGAGCTAAAGGAAGGCACGCCAACCGCCACCGTCGTCGACGCCGACGCGCTCAACACGCTCGGCGGGGTTCCCGGCTGGGCCGCCCGCATGAACGCGCCGGTGGTCCTGACGCCGCACCCGGGCGAGCTGCGCAGGCTGACGGGGAAGAGCATTGCGGAGATACAGGCGGACCGCCTCACTGCCGCCCTGCAGAGCGCGGTGGCCTGGCGACAGACGGTGGTGCTGAAGGGCGCGCACACGGTCGTCGCGATGCCGGATGGTCGCGCCGCGGTCAGCCCGTTCGCCAACCCAGCGCTCGCCAGCGCCGGCACCGGCGACGTGCTCTCGGGCGCGATTGCCGGACTGCTGGCGCAGGGGCTCGACCGTTTCGCGGCGGCAAGCTGCGGCGTCTATCTGCACGCCCTCGCCGGTGAGCGCATCCGCGAGGTCCAGGGCGACGCGGGGCTGCAGGCCAGCGATTTGCTGCCGGAGCTGCCGCGGACGATACACGCCCTGAAGTCGCGGGCGCGCTGAAATCGGTCGGTGTGCGGACGCGTAGGCCGGGCCGAAGGCGTGGAGACAGGTCGGTCGGCCGGTCTGTGGGCGCGTAGGCCGGGCCGAAGGCCCGGCCCTCCCGGCGATGGCTTGCGCCCCTTCCCCATACCGCCGTCCACGCGTATGCTCCCGAAGAGACGCCCCTTCGACCGGTCGTATCTGTTCCGAAAAGAGGTATCGTGGTGCAGGTCGTGCCCAACGCCCGACGCCGCTGGCGGCTTCGGACAAACCCTAACGCCGGCGCCCTCCGCGACACCGCCTATCCGCCGCTGCTCCAGCGCGTCCTGGAGAACCGCGGCGTCGCGACCGCTGCGGAAGTTCGAGCCTTTCTCGACGGCGAGCACCCATCGTTCGACCCCGCGACGCTGCCCGATGCCGCCGTCGCCGTCGAGCGGCTGGCCCGCGCCGCCGCCGCAAACGAGGCCGTCGCCGTCTTCGGCGACTTCGACGTTGACGGCATCACCTCCGTCGCCCTCCTGACGGAGGGGCTGGCTGCGCTGGGCGCCTGCGTCATCCCCTACATCCCGGACCGCTTCGCCGAGGGCTACGGCTTGAGTGAGCCCGCCATCCAGCGCCTCCACGACGAGGGCGCCTCGCTGCTGCTGGCGGTCGATTGCGGCACGAGCTCGGCCGAAGACGTTGCGTTCGCGCGCTCGCTGGGCATGGACGTTGTCATCGTCGACCACCATGTCGCCTCAGGCGACCGCCTGCCCGACGCGCTGGCGCTCGTCAACCCGAAGTCGCTGCCCGAGCGCGACTGGCACTTCGACCTGGCGTCGGCCGGGCTGGCGTACTTCCTGCTGCGGGCGCTGTTCGACGCGCTGGGCCGCCCGTTCCCGGAGCAGCGCTTCCTGGAGCTTGCCGCGCTGGGCACGGTGGCCGACATGGCGCCGCTCCTGGGCGCGAACCGCTGGCTGACCCGCAGCGGACTCGCCGCCGTCCAGCAGACCGAGCGCTGCGGCCTGCGGGCGCTGATGGAGGTCGCCTCCGTGCACCCATCGCGCATCGACACGGAGGCGCTCTCGTTCATCCTGGGCCCGCGGCTGAACGCCGCCGGACGCCTCGCGCACGCGAGCCTCAGTCTCGACTTGCTGCTATGCGACGACGAGGCGTCCGCCCTCGATATGGCACGCCAGCTCGACGCGCTCAACCGCCAGCGGCAGCGTCAGACGGCGACGGCGCTGGAGCTCGCCTGGAGCCTGGTCGCGGAGGAGGACGACCCCGACGGGCAGGCGGCGCCTCTGCTGATGATCGGCCACAGCGACGTGCCGGCGGGCGTCGCGGGCCTGGTCGCGTCGAAGATTGCCGACGCGCTCTACCGGCCGGTCGTCGTCTACCAGAAAGGCGAGTCGGAGAGCCGCGCCAGCGGTCGCAGCATCCCGGAGTTCGACATCCAGGCCGCCCTGCGCGGCTGCGGCGAACTGTTCGTGCGATTCGGCGGGCACCCGCAGGCGGCGGGATTCACGGCTGACAACGACTGTCTGCCGGCGATTAAGGAGCGGCTGACGGCCAGCGCCTCGGAGCAGCTTGCCGGGCTGGAGCTGGCGCCGGTCATTGAAATCGACGCTGAGGTGGGGCTGCGCGAGCTGGGGAAGCAGGAGATACGCTGGCTGGCGAAGCTGGCGCCGCACGGCGTCGGCAACCGCGAGCCGGTGCTGCTGAGTCGCGGCGTGACGGTGGTGGACTGTCGCGTCATGGGGGCAGACGGCAAGCACCTGCGGCTGAAGCTGAAGGACGGCTACGTGACCTGGCCGGCGGTGGGATTTGGCTTGGGGCAGGCGGCCGTTCGCGAAGGCCAGCGCATCGACGCCGTGTTCTCGCTATCGTCGGACCGCCGCGACGGCGGGCTGCAGCTCACCCTCCACGATCTCCGCCCCTCTGCCTAGCCTCCCTGCTGCTGCGCCGCCGCCTCGATGTTCCGGTCCAGCTGCGCCGCGTATTGAAGGAGCGGGTCGGGTGGCCCTCTATGTGTTCCCGGCAGCAACGCATATGAGAAGTCTATGCACGAAAATGAAATTGCGTCTCCTGAACAACAAGATGTACCCATCGCATTGGTTCAGCTCTATCGTGGCGTAACATTGGTCTCGGACCAGCTTCCGCTCGTCGCCTATTGACGATAGCAGCCGCGCATCAAAAGGGCCCATATCTCCCACCTGTGGAGCACCGGTGACAGATGCCTCGCGACGATAGGCCTCCTCAGCGCCTGGCGTCGTCGCATAGTAGTCGAGTCTTATTTGGTAGGCTTCCGGAATGGAGTCTGCAGTAAAACCGCACTGACGGCCCATCTGGTTCAATTGCTCCTCACTGGCAAAGGAGCCGAAGTTCGGATCGCCCATGGCTTGGTTACTCAGATCACTGCAGCAGCTCACTTGGGCACCAAGGGGCGCGGCTGTCGGAATCAACAGGGCGGGCGAGTCAGGTGGGTTCATCACCTCGGGGGGTATTCCGAAGTCTTCAGGGCCTGGCACTTCAGTTCTGAAGTCGAAGTCACGATTCAGAAGTTCCGCGACCTTGGTCGGGTCGGCCACATCCTTTATGAGTGGCGGACATGTGCGGGAGATCTCGTCTCCCGCAGGGGTCTTCACGCCGCTCGGCACCGACGTCCCTGTCCAGCCACAGCCCGTCGCAGCAATGCCGAAGACCAGCGCTGGTAGCAAGAGCCGCTTCATGCTTCTCTCCTCACGACGGCATCATACGCCCGCCGGGCCGCAGCCGCATGGTGCAAACGCACTATCGAGAGGATGACAATAGCACCAATAATGTGCTAATTCAAGCGACGCAGCAGCTCCCGGGCCGCGTGCACGACCTCACCCGGGAGCTCCATCGGCAGGAGGTGGCTCGCCTCCGCCAGCGGACGGTCCTCGGCCTGCGGCAGCCACGCCGCCAACCCCGGCGCGGTGACCGACGGCAACCGCTCCTTCGATAGCCCCCGCAGCACAATCGCCGGCACGTCGGCGCGCGCCAGCTCCGGCCAGACGTTGTAGGCGAGCGTGAGGCGGTAGATCTCCGCCTCGGTCTCCGGCGCGCACTTGAGGGTGACACCGTCGTCCGACTCCCGCGTTCCTTCTTCGACGAACAGGTCGAGCATCTCCGGGGTCCAGCGCGCATACGCCGACTTCGAAGCCAGCGAGTCGCGCATCGCCTGCCGCGATGGCCAGGAACGACGCCGCTTCCGCGCGCCGTAGAGGTCGGGCGGCGTCGATTCGACCGGCGCGTGGTGGAAAGGCTCCGGCAGCACGACGGGGTCGGCGAGCACCATCGCTTGCACGAGCTCAGGGTGTCGCGCCGCGCAAAGGCCCGATAGCGTCCCGCCCAACGAGTGGCCGACGAGCAAAGAGGACCCGAGGTCGAGCTGGCGCAGCACGCCGGCGACGTACTCCGCCAGGTGGTCCCAGCGATAGTCGGGCGCCGGGTCGCTGTCGGCGTGGCCCGGCAGGTCGACGGCGAGGACGCGGGCCTGCGCCGTCAGCTCGCGCGCGATCGGATGCCACATCGCCGCCAGGTAGCCGTTGGCGTGGATGCAGAAGACGAGCGGGCCGTCGCCGCCCCAGTCGAGCAGGCGCAGCCGCACGCCGTCAACCTCGACGAACCGTTCGCTCACGCCCGCCAGCGTCATGTCGGCCTCCGAAAGGGGAGTGCAGAGGGGCGCTCCCTCTGCCGTGAGTCTATGAGGGAACGTGCTTATCCGTCAACGAAAGGGGAGTACAGAGGGGCGAAGCCCCTTTGACTGGGGGTTTTGGGGCTGTGCCCCTGATTCCTGACAACCTTTCTGGGTGGGAGGATGGGAAGGAAGGACATTGTCTCGCCGTGGGGAGACGGCACAGCGCCTAGCTGTGAATCTCCACCCTCATCCCAGGCGCGCCGAAGAGCCAGAACCACTGCGCGTCGTGGAGCTGCAGCCCGACGCAGCCATGGCTGGTCGGCGTGTTGCCGTATACGCTCGCCGGGCGCCAGTAGTTCATGTGGATGGCGTTCCCCATGCGGTCGAAGTACTGCGTGAAGAGGACGCGCGCCACGTCATACGTTGCCTGCGACGGCGAATAGCCCGCCTGGGTGGCCGTCATGTCGACCGAGGCGACGCGGCCGTCGGGCTCGATGTGGTGCGTGCCGAGGGGCGTCGGGAAGTCCGCGCTGCCGGTCGTCGCCGGCGCCGTGTGGACGGCCTGGTCGCCGATCATGGCGGTCACCGTCTGGTTCGACACGTTCACGTCGATCCACTTCTCGGCACCGCCGGGGTCGATCGTCGGCGAGGTTTCGCCGGGCATGAGGGTGAACACGAAGGCGCCGTAGACGTAGCTGCCGTCCGCGAGCTGGTACCAGTCGGTCGTCCAGTCCGGAACGGACGACACCCACGTCTGCGAGCCGACGAGCCAGTTCTCGCCCTTGACGAGGGCCGCGATCTTGACCGTTTGCCCCTCGTAGAGCGTGCCGGTCGGCGGGTTGGCCGTCGAAGGGTCGGCGCGGAGGCGCACGTCGCCGCCGACGATCATGCTGACGCCGGCGGTGAGCTGCGTCGCGGGCGCTGCTGATTGGGCGGGAACGGGAGTGTCGGCCGGCGGCGCGGTGGGCGCGTCGGTCGGGATCGGGACGGCCGTCGGTGTCGACGAAGCGTGGCCGGGCAGGCGGTTGCAGGCGGCGAAGAGGCCGACACCCGCCACGACGGCCGCCATCAGAAGACCGGCGAGGACGAATCCGAAGCGATAGCTTCCTTCAGTCTTCCTGAGCCTATTTCCGCTCATGGACCTTCCCCGGCAAGCTCTGAGCTCATCTAGTACAACGCATTTCGATGGGAAAGGTTCCCCGCTTGAAGTAAGCTATTCGCCCACGACCTGCGCGATCACGTCTCGACGCCGCGGCCGGACGTCGAAGTCCACATGTACTATCTGCTGCCACGTTCCGAGGGTCAAGGCGCCGTCGACGAAGGGCACCGCCAGCGACGGGCCCAGCAGCGGCTCCTTTGTGCGGATAGGCGGGCTGGTGAATGGTGGCTTATGGCACAGGGGCCGGTGCCGAATGGCTCAAGCTCAAACCGTCGCCAAGGATTCGGCCGCTCGTCGCGTCGATGAACTGCGCCGCGAAGCTGAACTCGCGAGGCGGTGCGCCCTCGGGCTCGCTAAACGGGAGGAAACTGCCCATCGCCGTCACTCGATAGATTGGGGCGTCAGCTGCTAGGTCGCCCCAGTTCGGCCACTCGCCGGCCGTCCCAAGCTGAGCCTGCAGCGTGAGCGTGTTAACTTTCTCGCCTGACATTAGGCTGCTAAGGAAGATGTCCCGCGCTTGGTTGGGTGTAATCAGCCTTGACTCCAGTGGCGCCGGCACCAGTGTGGGCACCGGCGATTCCTTCGAGGCGACGGCACAAGCCACCGTGCTAGCCGCGACGGTGGTCAGCGCGAAAAGCGCCAACGCCACGAGCGCCGTAAATTGGCCGCTAATTCGGCCTAAAGAGGGTATCCCCTTCATCGCCCGCCTCTTCTTTGGTCTTCTTCAGCAGGACGCACCTGGACCGGAAGAAGTTCCCTCGCCACACGCAGCTATTCGCCCACGACCTGCGCGATCACGTCTCGACGCCGCGGCCGGACGTTGAAGTCCACATGCACTATCTGCTGCCACGTTCCGAGGGTCAAGGCGCCGTCGACGAACGGCACGGTCAGCGATGGCCCCAGCAGCGAGGCGCGCACGTGACTGTGGCCGTTGCCGTCGTGCCAGCGCTCGTTGTGGCGGTAGTAGCGGTCCTGCGGCGCCAGCTCGTCGAACACCTGCCGCAGGTCGGCGACGACGCCCGGCTCGAACTCGATCGTCGTCAGCGCGCTCGTCGAGCCGGGGCAGAAAAGCGTGACGACGCCCGCCTTCGCGCCCGACTCGGCGACGGCCCGCGCCACCGCCTGGGTGATGTCCTGCGTGTCGCCGTTGCCGCGCGTCTCCAGGTGAATCTGCTTCGTTACGACCATCTTTCGTTTCCCTTCGCTCGTGCTTCTCGTCGAATAAGGGTAGCGGGCGTCCCCACAAGCGGCAATGGGGATCCTTCCCCCTGCGGCCGCTTCCGTCGCTATAATGCGACCATGACGAAGATGAACCTCATCGAACAGCTGCTTGTCAGGAGCCCGTTCCGCGCCCTGCTTGCCCGCGGCGAGAGCGACGCCCTCTTGCGCTGGGCGCAGCTCCCCGACAACGCGCTAGTGCTCGACTTCGGCTGCGGGCCGGGCGTCTTGAGCGTGCTGCTCGCCCGCAAGGCGCGACCGCGCCTCGTCGCGGCCTTCGACCTCGACGCCGCGATGGTGAGGCGAACACGCCGTCGGACAAGAGGCCTGCCGGTCGGGCCGCTGGTCGCCGACGCCACGCGGCTGCCTTTCGCCGACGCCCGCTTCGACGCGGTGTTCGCCGTCGGCGTGCTGCACCACGTGCCGGACTGGCGGCTGGCGATCCCGGAGGTCGCGCGGGTGCTCACGCCGGGCGGGCGATTCTGCTTCTGCGAGCCGTCGCGGCGCTCCCTGACGGGGGTCTACCGTCTGCTGCCGCACCCGGACCACGCCATGTTCACCGCCGACGAATGGCTCTCGGCGCTGGCGGCTGCGTCGCTGCGATTCGAGGGGGAGCTGCAGCGGCTGCCGTTGTGGGACATCTGCGGCGTCGCAGCGAAGGCCGCCGTATGACTCGGGATTGGTGAGCGACTAGCGAGCGTGGCCTGTGACGCGCGCATACGCACGCAGCGCCCGCTCGGGGCTGGGGAACGTGGGGATGCCACGGGCCGCGAACGCCCGCTCGTACGGCATCTCGCCGCCGACGGACGTCTGCATGATCGTCTTCCCCGTCCGGCTCGCGATCTCCGCCATCGCCTCGGCGAACGCGTCGAACGACTGTATGCCGAGCGAGCCGCCGATGGTGACGATGGCATCGACGCCCGGGTCGTCAGCCGCGGCCGCCGTCGCCCGGTAGTAGGTCTCCGCTGTCGCCAGGACCATCAGCCCCATGTCGATGGGGTTCTTCACGCTGGTGCCGCTCCTGGGGATGATGCCGCGCAGCACCTCCTGGGTGCCGGCGCTGAGCTGCGCCACAGCCAGGCCGTTTTCCTCGCAGGCGTCGGTCGCCGAGACGGCGGGGCCGCCCGGACCGGCGAGGATCGCTATGCGGGGACCGCTGCTTCGGGGAATCAGGCGCGCCGCGATCAGCAGGTCCAGCGTCTCGTCGAGGTCGTGCGCGACCAGCGCTCCCACCTGGCGCAGCATGGCAGACCAGACGCGCGATTCGCCGGCCAGGGCGCCGGTGTGCGAGTTCGCCGCCCTGGCGCCGCCGCTGGTCCGGCCCGCCTTCCAGATGACCACCGGCTTCTTCGACGCCGCCCGTTCCAGCGCGCGGAAGAGACGCCGGCCGTCCTTCGTGCCTTCCAGGTAGGAGCCGATGACCGCCGTCTCCGGGTCGTCGGCGAGGTATTCGAAAAAGTCAGCCGCGCCCAGGTCCGCCTGGTTGCCGATGCTGACGACCTTGCTGTACGCCAGCCCCCTGTTGTGACCGATGCCGATGACGAAGGTGCACAGCGAGCCGCTCTGGGAGACGAAGGCGATGTTGCCCACGTCAGCGGGCAGGCCGGGAAACATGGAGAGGCCGGTCTTGGGGACGTAGACGGACATGCAGTTGGGGCCGAGGATGCGCACCGGTTGCGGGCCGCTACGCGCCGCCGCCAGCAGATCGGCCTCTCGCTGGCGTCCCTCGTCGTCGCCCGCCTCGGAGAAGCCGGAGGTGAACAGGGCGGCCACTTTGACACCCTTCGCGGCGCAGTCGCGCATGGCGTCGATTGCGGGCTCGGCGGGAAGGACGAGAACGGCGAGGTCGGGCGCTTCCGGGAGTTCGGTGACGGACGGGTAGCAGCGCAGGCCGCATATCTCGTCGGCGTGCGGGTTGATGGGGTAGATGGGGCCCTTGTAGCCGGGGTTCAGCAGCCCCTGAAGGAAGATCTGGCCCACTTTCGGGCCGCGCGGCACGCCCACGACGGCGACGGACCGAGGCTCGAAGAGGGCCTGCGCCGGGAAGTCGCTATGCTCCGTCATAACCGCCTGTGCGCGAAGTTTCGCCCATTATGCCACGTCGCGGGCGCATTGCGATACGAGGCGGCAGGGCTGGCCGGCGCCAGCGACGGCTAGGATTGCGGGCGGGCGTCGACGCGCTGGGCGGCGCGTTCCGCCTCGACCTCCGTCGCGGTCAGGCCGGCCTCGCGGCGCAGCTCGTCGGCCTTGTCGGTCTTCTCCCAGGGCGCGTCGATGTCCTCGCGGCCGAAGTGGCCGTAGCAGGCGGTCGGCAGGTAGATGGCGCGGCGCAGGTCGAGGCCGCGGATGATCGCTTCCGGCCGCAGGTCGAAGTGCTTGCGCACGAGCTCCTGGATCTGCTCGTCGGAGACGCGGTTGGTGCCGAACGTCTCGACTGAAAGCGAGGTCGGGTGCGAGACGCCGATGGCGTAGGAGACGTGCAGCTCCAGGCGGTCGGCCAGGCCAGCGGCGACCAGGTTCTTGGCGACGTAGCGGGCGGCGTAGGCGCCGGAGCGGTCGACCTTCGTCGGGTCCTTGCCGGAGAAGCAGCCGCCGCCGTGCCGGGCGATGCCGCCGTAAGTGTCGACGATGATCTTGCGGCCGGTGAGGCCAGCATCGCCCATAGGACCGCCTATCTCGAAGCGGCCGGTGGCGTTGATGAAGTACTTGGTGTTGGCGTCGAGAAGCTCCGGCGGCAGGACGTAGCGGATGACGTGCTCCATGACGTCGCGGTGGAGCTTGTCCTGCTTGACCACGGCGTCGTGCTGGGCGGCGATGACGACGGCCTCGATGCGCTTGGGTATGCCATAGGCGTACTCGACGGTCACCTGCGATTTTCCATCGGGACGGAGGTAACGGAGGGTGCCGTCCTTTCGCACCTCGGCGAGACGCTTGCAGAGGCGGTGCGCCAGGGAAATCGGCAGCGGCATAAGCTCCGGCGTCTCGACGCAGGCGAACCCGACCATCATGCCCTGGTCGCCGGCGCCGCGCTCGAGATCCGCGTTGCTGCTGAGGCCTTCCCGCAGCTCCAGCGACTGGTCGACGCCGCAGGCTATGTCCTTCGACTGCTCTTTCAGCGACACCAGCACGCCGCACGACTCGTAGTCGAAGCCGTACTTGGCGTGGGTGTAACCGATCTGCTTGACGGTGTCGCGCGCTATGCAGGGGATGTCGACGTAGCAGCTTGTCGTGATCTCGCCCATGACAATGACGAAGCCGGTCGTCGTCGCCGCCTCGCAGGCGACGCGGGCGTACGGGTCCTGCGCCAGGATGGCGTCGAGGACGGCGTCGGATATCTGATCGCAGAGCTTGTCGGGGTGGCCCTCCGTCACGGACTCCGAGGTAAGCATGAGCGACGGCGACTTCACAAACGTTGTAGACATTCTCTCCTCCTCATCGTGAGCGGTGACGCGACTTACGTCCCTGATTCCCAGCTTGAAAGGTAAGCTTCCTGCTCGGGCGTCAGCACGTCGATGCTGATGCCCATCGATGACAGCTTCAGGCGCGCGATCTCCCGGTCGATCTCCTCCGGTACGAGGTGGACGCCTGGTACCAGCTTCTTCTCCTGCAGCGCCAGGTATTCCGCGCAGAGCGCCTGGTTCGCGAAGCTCATGTCCATGACGCTCGCCGGATGGCCTTCGGCGGCCGCGAGGTTAATCAGCCGGCCTTCGCCGAGAAGGAAGAGGCGCTTGCCGTTCGCCAGGCGGAACTCCTCGACGAATGGCCGCACCTGACGGCTTCCCTCCGCCATCTCTTCCAGCGCTTTGACGTTGATCTCCACGTCGAAGTGGCCGGAGTTGGCGATGATGGCGCCGTCCTTCATGGCCTCCATGTGGCGGCGGTCGATGACGTTGATGTCGCCGGTGACGGTTATGAAGATGTCGCCGAGCGGCGCCGCCTCGGCGAGGGGCATGACTCGCAGGCCGTCCATGACCGCTTCCAGCGCGCGCACGGGCTTCACTTCGGTGACGATGACCTGGGCGCCGAGGCCGCGCGCCCGCAAGGCGACGCCGTGGCCGCACCAGCCGTAGCCGCAGACGACGACGTTCTTGCCGGCCCAGAGGATGTTGGTGGCGCGGGTTACGCCGTCGATGGTGCTCTGGCCGGTGCCGTAGCGGTTGTCGAAGAGGTGCTTCGTGTCGGCCTCGTTGACGGCGATTATCGGGTAGGCAAGCGCGCCGTCGCGGGCCATGCTCTGCAGGCGAATGACGCCGGTCGTCGTCTCCTCCGTGCCGCCGATGATGTCGGGGATGAGGTCGCGCCGTTCGCGGTGGATGGTGGCGACGAGGTCGGCGCCGTCGTCCATCGACATCTGCGGCCGGTTCTCGAGCGCCTGGTGGATGTGGCGGTAGTAGGTCGCGTCGTCCTCGCCCTTCTTTGCGAAAGTGGGGATGCCGTACTCGGCGACGAGGGCGGCAGCGACGTCGTCCTGCGTGCTGAGCGGGTTGCTGGCGCAGAGGGCAAGCTGGGCGCCGCCGTCCCGGAGGGCGAGCATGAGGTTCGCGGTCTCGGTGGTCACGTGAAGGCAGGCGGAGAGGCGATAACCCTGCAGCGGGCGGTCTTTGGCGAAGCGCTTGCGGATGAGGCCGACCACCGGCATCTCCCGCGCCGCCCATTCGATGCGCCTGACTCCTTCCTCTGTCAGGCCGAGGTCCTTCACGTCGTGAGGGGTGTCTGGAGCTTTGTTCATTCCCTGTCTGACTCCTTCGTTTGACTATCCGTGTCGGGCGGGCGAGTAGACGAGCTCGCCGCCGCTTTCGCGGCCCCGCCAGCGCGCCAGGAGGCGTCGCGCCAGGCTCGTAACACCAATCGATTCGCTGCGGGTGACCGCGGTCTCGATGAGGTCGCTATCGTGGCGGTAGCCAAGCCGGCGATAGGCATTCACCGCGGGCTCATTGCGCGGGTTCACGCTGAGGACGACCTCGTCGCACGTCTCGAGCAGCTCCCGCGTGACGGCGCTAGTCGCCAGCAAGGCGAGGTGGCTGTTCCGATAATCGGGGTGCGTGAAGACGTTGCCGAGGACGGCGATGCGCTCCTGGGCGGCAACTGCGTGCGTGCCGGCCATCGCGACGAGGCGGTCTTCGAGAATTGCGCCGAAATAGATGCCCTCGCCGATCTGAGAGCGGCGGTAGCTGATGCCCTCGGCCTCGCTGCGGTTGAGCTGGTTGACGGCGCGGGTGTCTCTCGCCGTGAGGCGTCGGAGCTCCGCCTTCGGAACGTCCGCGGCGGATGGCTCCACGAAGCTGCGGCTGTCGACGACCATGCGTTGCATCGGCTGCTTCTGGCCGAGCGAAAAGAACTGGCGCAGGACGCCGGCATGCCCGAGCTCGGCCGTCGCGAAGGAATAGACGGGGCCGGGATGAATGCTGAGGAGCGCGTAGAGAGCGATTTCGTCGCCGAGCGCCAGTAGAGCCTGGCCCAGGCCGCCATGCGAATGCATCAGGAGCGCCTTCTCGGGGCCATCTTCCGCCAGCCACCACTGCGACTGCTCGAACAACGGCGGCTCCAACTGCGCCAGGCCGTAGGCGGCGTAGCGGCGATGGGGCCGTAGCAGCGCGCGGATCCGCTCCGGCTCCCGCAGGCTCCGGATGAGGAACGCATCGCGAACGCGCTCGCTCTTCATGGTCTTGCTAGCCGCCATCGCTGTTCTTCCTGGCTTCAACGCGGTCGCCGAGGATCGGGGCGAGCTTGCGGAGCGTCGCCGGTGGCACGAGGTCGGGCCGTGTGACGAGGGCGTTGTCTAGCGAATGGGCGCAAGCGCAGTTCCTGGCGTCCGGCAGCTGTTCGATAGCGAGCGCGACGACGCGGCGGGCGGTCTCAACGGTCGCAAGCAAGTTATCGAGGATCATTTGCGCCGTGACGTCGGCGTAGGACTCGCGCCAGACGTCGTAGTCGGTCACGCAGGCGAGGGCAGCGTAGCAGATGCCGGCCTCGCGCGCGAGCTTCGCTTCGGGGAGCATCGTCATGCTGACCAGGTGGGCGCCCCAGGAGCGGTGAAGCAGCGATTCGGCGCGGGTGGAGAAAGACGGGCCTTCGATGACGACCGCGACGGCGCCATCGTGCGTTGGCGAGTCGCTGCGGCGGCCACCTTCGATAAGGACGCGTCGCAGCTCCGGGCAGAAAGGGTCGGCGAGGGCGACGTGGGCGACGAGGCCGTCGCCGAAGAAGGTGTCGGTCCGCCCCACCGTTCGATTTATCAGCTGGTCGGGCACGGCCAGATGCCGCGGCTCGATCTGGGCTCGCAGGCTGCCGACGGCGTTGACGGAGATGATGCGTTCGACGCCGAGGGTCTTCAGGGCGTAGATGTTGGCGCGCGCCGGCACCTCGGACGGGAGCAGGCGATGGCCGCGGCCGTGGCGGGGGAGGAAGGCGACGCCGGCGCCGGCCAGCGAGCCAAGGAGGATTTCATCGCTGGGATTGCCGAAAGGGGTGTCGACGCGCACGCTGCGGCGGTCCTGGAGGCCGGGCATCTCGTAGAAGCCGCTGCCGCCGATGACCGCGATCCGCGCTTCGCTCACGTCAGTTGCCTCCGAAGATGTGCTTCAGCGTCTGCAGGGCCTGGAGTGTCACCCACTTGCTCGGCTTGCCCTTCTGCTCGATATCCACCCACATCTTGCCATTGAGGCTCGTCTCCATCAGCCAGCGGCCCTGAGCGTCCTGCTTCCAGATGACGTGCCTTATGGCGTCGCGCAGCTGCGGCTCGGAGCCGCGGCCGAGGCGGGCCAGCGCGTACAGCGCTTCGAGGATGTTGCTGGTGTAGCTCAGGGGGAAGCCGAACTTCCGCCAGTTGGAGCTGACGGACTTGCTGCAGGGGTAGTCGGCGACGGCGAGATTGCGGCTCAAGAGGAAGGAGACGGTCTCGTCCATCGCGTCTTTCACCGCGCCGACGCGCTGGTCCGGCGGGACGGCTGAGAACGCCTGCAGCGCTTTGACGGCGCCCCAGGCGCAGGGTAGCTTCGCGTTCGCACCGCACTCGAAGTGCCTTCGGCCGACGGCGCCGGCCAGCTGCTGCACGGCCTCTCCGACGCGCGGGTCCGCCCCCCAGCCGAGCTGATAGAAGGCCTGGATGAGGTTGCCGTTGAGACAGTCGACGGCGGCGTTGGTCTGGCCGTTCAGCGAGAACGAGCCGTGCTTCGTCCGGCTGTGCCCCAGGACGTACTCGCAGCCTGTGGCTACGCGCTCGTCGCTGCCGTCGGCTGCCAGGTGCCCGAGGAAGATGATCTGCCAGACCGTGCTACGGTACTTCGGCGAGTAGCCGGGGCCGGGCTTGAACCAGTAGCCTTCGGGATCCTGAGCGGCGAGGATTGCCGGCACGGGGCCCTCGGCCATGATCGCCTTTCTTGCGGACGCGACCTGACTGTGGTCTTCGTCGAGCTCGACTAGCGAGCGCAGCGCGTGGTAGCGGACGGATGGGTTGTCCTCTTCGAGGAGCCAGTCTGTGGGGTCGTCGCGGAGGAAGTCCGGCCAGCCTGCTACCATTTCTCGTCAATCCTGTGCTTGCGTCGGGACGCGTGCTTATCGATTCACTGATGGGGGGCAACAAAAAACTTCTCGTGGTGTGAGAAGTTCTTCCTACTCTCATCTCTCCCGCTGCGGCAGGGTCGGACTTGGCACCATGTTGGGGGCTGATGACCTCCCAAACTGGTTGCCGGGCTTCGTAGGGCCGGTCCCTCCACCACTCTGGATAAGAGCGTTTACCGTATTCGGTTGTTACTTTATTCTAGGCTCGACGCCCAACGCCGTCAACCCGTGGCAGCGGAGCGTTTTGTGTCCTAAACGAAGAGTGGAGGGTGACGAGACTTGGATTTCGAGCTGAGCGAAGAGCATGAGCTAATCCGCAACGCGGCCAGGCGGATCGCGCGCGAGCAGGTGCAGCCGCGAGCCGCCGAGATCGACGCGACGGCGAGCTTCCCGGTCGAGCTGTTCAACGTCTTTCGCGACGCCGGCCTTCTCGGCCTGACGATTCCGGCGGAGTACGGAGGCAGCGGCGCGGGCTTCCTGGCGCTGGCGCTGGCGGTGGAGGAGGTCGCGAAGTACTGCTGCGCGTCGGGGCTGACGCTTCTCCTGACGGCGCTGCCGACGCAGCCAATCGTTCTCGGCGGGACGGAGGAGCAGAAGAAGCGGTATCTGCCGCCGATTGCGCGGGGGGAAATGCGGGCCGCTTTCGGGCTGACGGAGCCAAACGCCGGCTCGGACGCGGCGGCCATTCAGGCGCGGGCGGTGCGGAAGGACGGCGGTTACGTGGTGAACGGCGAGAAGGCGTTCATCTCCGGCGGCGCCGTCGCCGACTACGTGACGATGTTCGCCAAGACGAAGCCGGAAGCGAAATCGCACGGCATTTCGGGGTTCATCGTGCCGAAGACGACGCCCGGCTATTCGGTCGCGCGGCTGGACGAGAAGATGGGCGTGCGCGGCGTCGCGACGGCGCTTCTCGCCTTCCAGGACTGCTTCGTGCCGGAAGAGAACCTTCTCGGCGGGAAGGAGAACGAGGTGTTCACCACCGCCGTCCTGGGAACGCTCAACAGCGTGCGGCCGATCGTCGCGGCGCGCGGCCTGGGGCTGGCGGAAGGCGCGCTGGCCTACGCGCTGAACTTCGCGCGGCAGCGGGAGGCGTTCGGCGGGCCGATTGCGAATCTGGAGGCGATCCAGTTCATGTTCGCCGACATGGCGATCCAGATTGAGGCGGCGCGGGTGCTCACGTATCAGGCCGCGTGGATGGTGGACAAGGGCCGCTTCGGGGTGGCCTATTCGCACATGCTGTCGGTCGCCAAGGCCTTCGCGACGGAGACGGCGGTGAAGGTCTCGTCGGACGCGTTGCAGGTGCTTGGGGCGCAGGGCTACATGCGCGATCACCCGCTGGAGCGGCACTATCGCGACGCCCGCCAGCTCATGATCGTGGAAGGGACGAGCCAGATTCACCGCGTTATCATCTCGCGGGCGCTGCTGGACGGGCACCTGGCGTACCCGTAGACCGATTTACCGCCGTTTGCGCTGTTTTCGCACTTGAGCGAAGGTTTCGATGGTGCTACAATCAACGAGGCTCCTAGGCGGGGTACGTCGGTGAGATGAGGTCCATGGACAACGACTACGAGCTGAACGTTGCGGAGATCATCCAGACCGTCGAAACGGCGGAAGTGCTGACCCTCCGATTCGTGGTTCTCAGCCAGCGCCTCCTTATAGACACCCGCTACACTCCCATCGACGGCCCGATGCTCAAGCTCGTCACGCCGGTCAAGACGGCTGAAGAGCGTTTCCGCAGCCTGAAGCAGCTTCGCCCCCGCTTCCGCATTCCCGACAAGATCTGCTCCGTATGGTGGCCGAAGCACGTGGATAGCCTGGTGTCGTCCGGCATCTGGCCGGCGATTGCCCGCCGCATCATCGATTCCGGCAGCCCGGGCGCGGCGCAGCTGTGCGAAGAGACGTTTCGCGAGCTGCTGGAGCTGGAGCGGGAAGAGATAAGAAACGCCATCCTCGGCAAAGGGTATCAGGCGCTCTGGGAATGCTTCAGCCCGGACCAGCCTCGCAAGCAGCTCTGAACCTTTGTCCCCACGTCCTCGAATGAGCCCGCGTCGCTTTGACCGCCTCGTTGTTGCTGCTCTGGCGGAGATTCCGCCGCCCTTCGACGAGAAGCTGGCGAACGTCGATATCGTCGTGAAGCGACGGCCGAGCCCGGGCGATTACCGACGGGCGCACGCGAAGCCAGGCGAGAGGCTGTACGGGCTCTACGAAGGGGTTCCGCTGAGCGAGAGGGCGGGGAGCTTCGGTTTCGAGACGCCGGACAAGATCACGCTGTTCCGCGGGCCGCTGGAGCGCGACTTTCCGCAGGACGCGGACCTGAAGCGGGAGGTGCGGATCACGGTCCTGCACGAGATAGCACACTTCTTCGGGCTGTCGGACGAGTCGCTGGCGGAGATGGGCTTGGACTGAGGCGGCGGCAGCAGGCAAGGACAGGGCGCGAGCGGCTGTGCTAGAATGCGCCTGAGCCAGGAGGGCGCTTTGGACGAGGAAGAGGGATCTCTGTCCGAGTACCGCGAGAGACTGGTCCCCACGGGGTCGCTCCGTATTCTTCTGCTGGTACTGGCGGTCTGGGACTTCCTCGGCGGCGGCATCCAGCTTGCTCTGCACAGCTTCCTCGTGTCGATGAAGGACGGCGCGCCAAACGGGATCATGGCGGGCAGGGCCTTCAGCGGCGCGCTCTTCATAACGGGCCTTCTCTACCTTTTCGCGGCGTTTCAACCGACGCGGTATCGCTTCATCCTCTGGCTGGCGGTCGCCGAGCAGCTGGTCGCCATCTGCACCGGCGTCTTTCATGGCGCGCGCGGCAACGTCTCCTGGGGCGGCGTGATCCTGCCGGTCGCCGTCGCGATTGCGCTGCTGATCCTGCTGCTGCTGAACTTCCCGCGCGGCCTGCCGGAGCCGGAAGAAGAGGAAGTCGGGGAAGAGGCGCTGCCGCCGGGAACAACTTCAGCGCCCGAGCCGCCGCCCGTCAAGCAATAGCCGGGTCGCGCGCTCCGCCGTCGCCGAAAGCAGCTCGGCCGCCTTCGCTATGGCCTCCTCTTTCGTCATCGGGCCGATCGCTATGGGAATCGCGGCGTCGAGGCCGAGCGCGGTCGGGTCCGCGTCGTCGGCAACGCTGCCGGCAAAGGCGATGACGGGTCGCTTGCGCTCCCGGGCCATTCGCGCGACGACGGCGACCGCTTTGCCGTAGGCGGTCTGGGAATCGAGGCGCCCCTCGCCGGTGAAGACGACGTCCGCTCGCTCGATTCGATTCGCCAGAGATATCGCCTCCCCGACGTACTCCCCGCCGGAGATGATGCGCGCCCCCAGGAAAGCGACGAGGCCCGCGCCCAGGCCGCCCGCCGCGCCCGCCCCGTCGACTTGGGCGACGTCGATGCCCAAGTCGCGGCGAATGACGGCGGCGTAGTTCTCCAGCGCCGCTTCCAGCCCCGCGACGGCTTCGGGCGTGCCGCCTTTCTGCGGTCCGTAGACGAGACTGGCGCCGGCGGGGCCGAGAAGCGGGTTGATGGCGTCAGCGGCAACCGTCACTTGGCACGAACGGAGACGCGGATCCAGGCCGGAAACGTCGATTCGACGGAGCACGGCCAGGGCCGCGCCGCCGGGCTCGAGGTCGCGGCCATCGGCGTCGAGCAAACGAGCGCCCAACGCCTGGGCTATGCCGGCGCCGCCGTCGTTCGTCGCGCTGCCGCCGATGGCGAGGACGAGGCGTCGGCTGTCCCGGTCGAGAGCGGCGCGAACGAGCTCGCCGACGCCTCGGGTCGTCGTCAGGCGCGGATCGCGCTCTTCGGGGCGCAGCAACGCCAGACCGTTCGCCTCCGCCGCCTCGATAAGCGCGGTGCTGTCACCGAGCAACGCCCAGACAGCCTCGCGGGGGCGTCCCAGCGGGTCGGATACGGCGGCCTTCATTCGCTCGCCCGTTATCGACGAGAGGACGGCGTCGATTGTGCCCGGACCGCCGTCGGCCATCGGCGCGAGGTCGACTTCGGCGGTCGGGTCGGCGCGTCGGGCGCCGCGGGCGATGGCGTCGGCGGCCTGGCGAGCGGTGAGGCTCTCCTTGAACTCCTGGGGACAGACAAGAATGCGCATGCTTGGCGTGAACTGATGATATTCCTCTTCACTTTTCAGGCGGAAGGGCTTGACAATAGAACAGATATTCTATACTCTTTTGAGAGAACAAGTGTTCTGGAGAAGGAGACGGGGAGATGAAGAAGGACAAGAGCCGATCGCGTGATTCGCGCTGCCCGGAGTGCGGTGGCCCGCTCGTCTACGGCGAGGGATGCGTCCGCTGCCCGATTTGCGGCTTCACGCGCTGCGGCTGCTGAGCTAACGTCTCGTCGCCTGGGTCTGGCCGGACGCGTCTTGCGTTGACACACCTCTGTCATCGGGTATCATGAAGGCGTGATTGCCGGAACCGCCGCAGAGAAGAGCGTCGAAAGCCGTTCGCCCGTGTCGCCGCTAACCGTGGCCGTGCTGACGGTGGGCTGCAAGCTCAACCAGGCCGAGTCGGAGGCGATAGCCGGAGAGCTGGGGAAGGCGGGCTGGCGCGTCGTTGACCGGGCGACGCAGGCCGACGCGTTCATAATCAACACCTGCGCGGTTACGCACGTGGCGGAGCGCAAGTCGCGGCATCTGGTCCGGCTGGCGCGACGGCTCTCGCCCGGCGCTCGGATAGTCGTTACCGGTTGTCTGGCTGACAGGGCCGGGACTGACGCGTTGTCGGCGCTGGGAGCGGACGTGATCCTTGAGAATAGCGAGAAGGAACGTGCCGCCCACCTTTTGCTGAGGGTCCCGGCGGTGGACGGCGCTTCGGGCGGCGCCGGGCGGCTCCGGACACGGTCCTTCATCAAGATTCAGGAGGGCTGCGACGACGTCTGCGCGTTCTGCGTCGTGCCCCAGACGCGGGGCCGCGAGCGAAGCGTTCCCGTCGCCGACGTTCTGAGGGCTGTCAGGTCGGCGGAGGCGGATGGCGTGAAGGAAGTCGTGCTGACGGGCACGCAACTGGGCGCGTACGGCCGCGACGGCGGCAAGAGCGACCTGGCGGAGCTCATCCGGCTGGTGCTCTCGGACAGCGACGTCCCGCGCGTTCACGTTTCCTCGCTGCAACCGCAAGACATTACGCCTTCCTTGCTCGACCTGTGGGGCGACCCGCGCCTGTGCCGCCATTTCCACGTCCCGCTGCAGAGCGGCAGCGACGGGGTGCTGGCGCGAATGCGGCGTCGCTACACGACGCGGCAGTTCGCTGAGGCGCTCGCAGAGATACGGCACCGCGTGCCTGACGCAGCCATCACCACCGACGTGCTGGTTGGCTTTCCGGGCGAATCGGACGAGGACTTCGAGGCGACACGCCGGCTCTGCCGCGAGGTCGGGTTCGCGGCGCTGCACGTCTTCCCGTTCTCGTCGCGGCCGGGGACGCTGGCCGCCGGGATGCCGGCTCAGGTGAGCGCGCAGGTCAAACGGGAGCGCGTGCGGCAGATGCTGGCGCTGGGCGAGGAGCTGCGAGCAGCGTTTCTTGCTCGGTTTCAGAGCGCGACCGCAGAAGTGCTTTTCGAGAAGAGGGTTCGCGGAGAAGCCGGCCAAATGCTGTGGGAAGGGCTGACCGACAACTACATCCGGGTGCTGGTGCCATCGGAGCAATCGCTGGTGAATTGCATCGTGGCCGTGAAGCTGGGCGAGCGTCGCGGCGACAGCCTGCTCGGGGAGTGCAGGAGGGCAGGATGAACATACTGAATCGGGTCATTGTCGTCCTCGGCATCGTCGTGCTGATCCTGTTTGCGGTAATGCTCATCGTGCTGGCCTGGGCGTACAGCGGCGAGAGCATCCACCGGCTGAGCCTGTTCGTTCAGTACCTGACCGACCACGACACGACGCTGCCGAAAGTGATAATCACGCTCGGCAGCGCTTTCGTCATCCTGATCGCCTTTGCCGCCCTGCTGATCGAAATCGTCCCGCGGGCCGACAAGACCGTGCTCGTGCGCGACGTGGGAGCGGGCACCGCCGTCCTTTCGACTGCGGCCGTGGCGCGGCGGCTGGAACAGCTCGTCGGGACGCTGCCGGAAGTGGAGGCGGTGCGGGCGTCGGTAAGCCGGCGGAAGGACGCGGTCGAGGTGAACTTGCAGGTGATGGTGCACCCGGAAAGCGACCTGGCGATGGTGGCGACCGAGGTGTCGCAGACGACGCAGGAGGGCGTCACAGAGCAGATGAGCGTTGCGCTGGCCAGGCCGCCGAAGCTTCGCCTCTACTATTCGTCCCGGCCGACGGCGTCGCGCGAGCACCCTTCGACAGCGGAAGAGCCACAGCAGGCGCGCCCCCGGCGGGCTGGAGCCGCGGCGCATCGTGAAGCGGGGAAGCCGCCCGCCGAACCGGCCAGCGAGGCCTCGCAGGCTGAACCCCCGCCACCTTCCGACGAAAGCGCCCCGCACGACGAGAAGCCATGACACGAATGCGCCGTCCCTCTTCGGACAAAGTGAAGCTGGCGGTCGAAAGCCTCCTCTTCGTCGCGCAGGAGGCGGTCGACGTGGAGATCATCGCCCGCAGCCTGCACGTGAAGGAGGAAGAGGTGACGGCGGCGATCGAGTCGCTGGCTGAAGACTGCCGCCAGCGAGGGGTCCGGATCCTGCAGAGCGGCAATCTCGTGCAGATGGCGACGGCGCCCGAGGCGGCCCGCTACGTCGAGAACTTCCTCAACATGGACCACCAGCAGCGCTTGTCGAACGCGGGCCTGGAGACGCTGGCGATCATTGCCTACCGGCAGCCGATCACGCGGGCGGGAATCGAAGCGATCCGCGGCGTCAACTCCGACGGGGCGGTTGCGACGCTGCTCGCCCGCGACCTGATCGAGGAGACAGGACGCGCCCGCACTCCCGGCCGGCCGGCGCTCCTGGGAACTACGGTGCGCTTCCTGGAGCACTTCGGGCTGGAGAAGCCGTCGGACCTGCCACCGCTGCCCGCCGAGGACGACGACGAGGAGCCGGACGAGGTGCTGCCGCGATGATGGTCGGCGTCTGCCACCTGACGCTGCGTCTGCCGGAGAACGCGTCGCTGAAAGGAAAACGGCAGGTCGTAAAGTCGCTCACGGCGCGCATTCGGAACCGCTACAACGTCTCCATCGCCGAGGTCGATAGCCAGGATAGCTGGCAGATCGCGTCCCTGGGCATAAGCTGCGTGTCGAACAGCCACAGCCACGCGCAGGAGGTGCTGACAAAGGTGGTCGGCTTCGTACAGAGCAGCCGGCTCGACGCCGAGGTCATCGACTGGCAGATAGAGATGGTGCAGGCCTAGCGGCGAAGTCGCTTATTTCATCAGCTCGCCGATCAGGTCGTAGGCCAGCGCTTCAACGATGCGGACACGCTTCAGGTCGCCGGGAAGCGCCTCGCCCGGGCAGAGGACGAGCCCGTCGACCTCCGGGGCGTCGCGGAAGGAGCGTCCGGCGAATAGCTTCCGTTCGGCGTCATCGCGGCCGCCTTTCGACTCCACCAGCACCGTCACCTCCTTTCCAAGCCAGCGCCTGTTGACCGACAGGGCCGTTTCCTGGGCCACGCGCATCAGCTCGCGGTAGCGACGGCGCTTGACGCGCTCCGGCACCTGGTCGGGCATGCGCGCCGCGGCGGTGCCCTCCTGCGGCGAGAACATGAACGCGCCGACGTGGTCGAACTGCGTCTCGCGGACGAAGGCCAGCAGGCCGGCGAAGTCCTGGTCCGTCTCGCCGGGGAAGCCGACCATGAGCGTCGTGCGCAGGGCGACGTCGGGCATGGCCGAGCGGAGCCGTTCGAGAGTGCGAACGGTCTGCGCGAGGTCGTGGGGGCGTCGCATGCGGCGGAGGACGGCGGGACTGCTATGCTGGAGCGGGATGTCGAGATAGTGGCAGACCTGCGGCGACTCGGCCAGCGTGTGGATTAGGCGGGGCGAGACGTGGCCGGGATAGGCGTACATGACGCGCAGCCAGACGGACGGCAGGTCAGCGCTCAAGCGGTCGAGAAGGCGGGCGAGGCCGTCTTTCATCCCGAGGTCCTGACCGTAGGCGGTGCTGTCCTGGGCGACGAGCACGAGCTCCTTCGTTCCGGCGCCGGCCAGGCGCTGCGCCTCCTCGACGACGCAGTCGAGCGGCTCGCTGTGGAGACGCCCCTTGATCCTCGGAATCAGGCAGAAGGCGCAGCGGGCGTTGCAGCCATCGGCGATCTTGAGGTAGGCGCTGGGAGCGGCGGCGATTTCCGCTGCGACGAGGGACGGCGTGGATTTGTCGACAAGCTTCGCCACGTCTGACCAGGCTTCGACGCCGAAGATGCGGTCGATCTCCAGCACCTCGGCGAGGAGCTCTTTGTGGTACAGCTCCGGCAGGCAGCCGATGACGACGAGCTTCTGGCCGCGCCGCTTCTTCGTCGCGAGCTTCAGGACGGTGTTGACGGACTCTTCTTTCGCCTGGTCGATGAAGCCGCAGGTGTTGACGATCAGCAGGTCAGCCCTGGCCGCGGTCTCCGGCGCCGCGCCCGCCTCCCGGAGCGTCCGCTCGAGCTTCCTGGAGTCGGCGACGTTCTTCGGGCAGCCGAGGGTGACGAGGAAGTAGGACATGCTTAGGCTCTGAGACGAGATGGCCGCTACCGAGGACCCTCGCTAAGGAGGAGGGTTATGGAGTCGCCCGCGTGAACGACGCTGTTCGGCGGCGGGTCCTGGTTGATGACCAGCCCGGCGGCGACCTTGTCGTCGTTGATGGAGACGATGACGAACTTCAGCCCCTGGCCGAGGATGGTGGAAAGGGCCTGCATTCCGGCGGTTCCGCGGAAGTCGGCGAGGGTCGTCGATTCGGTCGTGGCGGTCGTGGCGGTCGCATTCGCCTCGGCCTCGGCTGTGGGAGTGTCGTTGAGCGGCTCCGCGCCTTCGTTCTTCGCCTGCGTTGACTCAGCGACGACGCCCTGGGCGGTCGGTGAAGGCGTTCCGTTGCCGCCCGAGCCAATCTTGTAGAGGAGGAAGCCGGCGAGGAGGAAAACGAGGATGACTCCGCCAGCGATGACCCAGTTTCGCGACACGGCCGGCGGCGGGGCCTTCGTCACCTGCGGCAAGGGCGCGAGATCGGCCGCCTGACGTCCGAGTTCGGGCTGGCGGCCAAGGACTTCGGAGGAATCGACGCCCAGGAACTGGGCGTAGGTCCTCAGGAAGGCGCGGCAGTAGACGGGGGCTGGAAGGGCGTCGAAATCGTCGTGCTCTAGGGCGTCGAGGTAGCGACGGGCAATCCGGGTCTCGCGTTCAACGTCATCGAGGGTCAGGCCCCTGGCGATCCGCGCTTCTGAGAGGATCCTTCCAAGAGCTGCCAAGCGGGGGTCAGGTACCTGTTGCATAGTGGACAATCGCGAGTCTAACCGCTCCTGATGTTAGGCTCAACCCGTGGGCTCTATCCATAATACCACGGAGGGCGCCGGTTGCGGGGAGCTCCGCCACTTCTCGTCGAAAACCCGGTGGCGAAGGGCTGGAGATGAGCTTGGCGGACGTGGCGAAGGCGCTGGATGACTGAAGAATCGACAAGAATAGCAGAAGACGGCCGGGGGAGCCTGGCCGCCTTCCGCCAATCCAGACCGCCTCTGGCACCCTCAAACCACAGACGGCTTTCAAATATTGGGTAGGAGGTTCGCCTGTATTGTCTCTCTCAGATGTTGTGCGCCTATAGCTGCCAAGTTAACAATCGGTAAAACGTGCAAAATCTGAACGACTTTCTTGACCCTCCTTTCCGGCCGCCCCTTGTGATTCAGCCGGCTCGGTTGATCGCCCTTGTAGGGTTTCAGGAGATGTGAGACAGAAGGGAGGTGAATAACGTCGGGCCTGGGCTGTAGGCTAACGGAAAACGAAGCCCAATAACCTACAGGAGGCCCGACATGCACAAAGCTCGCACACCCTGGCCCATCCAGACAAGAGCCGCCTACATCGCTGCGTTCGAGGAGGCGCGTCGGCAGTATCCCAGGCTCAGCGCCCGCATCTTTTGCCAGGCGGGAGAGGTGCCCCATTCGACCTTCTCTCGCTGGTGGGCGGCCTGGCGACGCCACGACAGGAGAGCGCTATCAGACCGCTCCCGCAGGCCTCACCGCTCGCCTACGGCCCTTTCAGGGCATGTTCTAGACATCATCCGCGGCGCCCATCGTAAATTCGGCTTCGGAGTAAAGAGGCTCCACGCGTATCTGACAAAGGCCGGGCTGATTACCTGCAGCGTTTCCAGTGTCTACAGAGTTCTCCGTCGCGCCGGCGCCCTCCTTGCCTGTCCCCGTAAACCTAAGCGTCTCTGGCTGCACTACGCCAAAGCTTCCCCCGGTGATCGGGCTCAGATGGACCTGCTCTATCTGCCGGAGGGTCGCTACCAACTGACCCTGGTCGACGATTGCAGCCGCGTTCTTGCCGCAACGGTTCTTTCCAGGCGCACCTGCGCCGCTGTCTGCAAAGCCCTGCCGTGCCTCCTGGAGACCATCCCGTTCGCAATTCGCTGCCTCCAGACTGATAACGGCCCTGAATTCTCAGGCGACCTCACTGCCCTTCTGAGGCGAAGAGGCATTCGCCACGTCCGGATCAGACCCAGGACGCCTCATCTCAATGGCAAGGTGGAGAGAGTGCAGAGGACGATGCGAGAGGAGTTCTGGGATGGCGTTCTGGCGGGAACGGTCTTGGAGTGGGAGAAGGGGTTGCAGGCGTATGTGCGCTTCTACAACAAGAAACGGCTGCACAGTGCTCTTGGCTACAGCGCGCCGCTCGTGTACGCTCAGGAGCGTCTACCTCAGGCCCGGATCTACCACATCTCCTGAAACCCTACATCGGTTGATCGCCCTTATGACGCATGGTAAACTGCCAGCAAGCGGCAGAGGCTGTCTGCCGTTTTGCTCTCATTGAGCAGGTGGACTCAGCAATTGTTGGAAGGGACGCCGCAGCATCAGGAGCGACGAATCTGCGGTGGGCGTAGCCGAGCGGTTTAAGGCGCCAGGTTGTGGCCCTGGAGATCGAGGGTTCGAATCCCTCCGTCCACCCCAGTCTAACTGGCCGCGCGGCCCTTCAGGAGCCTTATGATATTCAAGGCAGATTCTCCACCGAAGCGCCTTCGACTCATTCTATCGACCGCGTTCCTGGGCCTCGCGATTGCCGGGGCGCTCGTCTGCGTGGCTTGCGGAGGCGGCGGCGGCTCGAACAGCAAGGCCCAGGCCATCATTCAGAAGTTCATCGAAGCCAGCCAGAGCCCGGACACGCAGAGCCAGGTGGTGCTGGGCAAGGTCCCGGATGATTTCCCGGCCAACGTGCCTGTCTATCCCGGCTCTAGCCTTCTCGGGTCCGTCGTCACCACCGGCAGCGGCGGCAGCTTGAAGGCGGACAGTGTGCTGCGTGAGACGAGTGATGCGGTCGGCGACGTGTACGCGTTCTACGAGCAGGCGTTCGATACGTCGCCGTGGCAGATTCAGGCGTCGACGTCGCCGGGCAAGGTCGCGGCAATCCAGTACGGGAACACCGATGATCCTAACCTGGCCGGCACGCTGGTGATACAACCGGAAAGCAGCGGCGGGTCGGTCATTTATGTGTCGATTCAGATGGCTGCCACCGAGACGCCGACAGCCGAACCCTTCACGCCGGCCCCGAGCAAGCCGCTGCCGCACGGCTGGCCGTCGCAGATTCCCATCTATCCGAACGCCACCATCGCCGATACGGCCTGGTCGCGCTCGAGCGGCAGCATGCAGTGGCAGATCTCGCTTCTCGCTGTCACAACGTCAAAGGACATGATCCAGTACTATCGAACGCAACTATCGAACGTAGGCTTCACGGTGACGAGCCAGCCGGACCAGAACGGCGTATCGACTGCCTCGTTCCAGAATACGCTGGTGTCACCGCCCTGGAGCGGGACGGTAACGACGCAGACGTTCGCTCAAGACCCAACGTACGCGCAGGCGGTGATTCAGTTGCAGATCGGCTCCGGGACGCCTCAGCCAACGTCGCAGCCGTCAGGTACGGCGACTCCGTAGGTGTCGCGAGAAGTGGACCTTTGCCTCGGCGCGATTGCTGTGTCAACTCGGTTGTTGGTGAGGTCGCGCTGTGATAGACTGGCGGAGCCGTCAGGGATTGGGCTCGCGCCTGTAGCTCAGCGGAAAGAGCATCGGTCTTCGGAACCGAGGGTCGGGGGTTCGAATCCCTCCAGGCGCGCCAGCAGCGCCGACGGGATGCGGGGCGTTTCGCCTCGCCGATTCATGTTAAGAGCGCGCAACTCTATACTCTTAGGGTCTTCAGCCGTAGAATTGGGCTAGTCAGATGTCTCAACTGGAAATCAACGACCTGTCAATCCGTTTCGGCGGCGTAGTGGCGCTGGACGGCGTATCCTTCCACGTGGAGGAAGGCGAGATCATGGGGCTTATCGGGCCGAACGGTGCCGGCAAGACGACGCTCTTCAATTGCATCACGCGCGTGTACGACGCTGACGGGGGTTCCATTCGCTTCGAGGGGCAGGAACTGCTCAAGATGCCGGCTTACAAGATCATCCGCACCGGCATTTCCAGGACTTTCCAGAACCTGGCGCTCTTCCCGTCGATGACCGTGCTCGAGAACTTGCTGGTTGGCCAGCACGTTCTGATGAAGAGCACAGTGGTCGATTGTCTGTTCCGGCTGCCCCAGGTGATGCGGGAAGAGAAGTTCGCCTTCAAGAGAGCGGAAGACGTGCTGAAGGTGCTGGGGTTCGAGGGGCTGCGCGACGTGCCGGTTGCCGGCCTTCCCTTCGCGGTGCGGAAAAGGGTCGAGCTGGCACGCGCGCTGGTCTCGCGTCCGCGCTTCGTTTTGCTGGACGAGCCGGCGAGCGGCCTGAGCCACGAGGAGATGCAGGCGCTGGGCCGGCTGATTCGTTCGATTCGCAGCGACCTCGGCGTCACGATCTTGCTGGTTGAGCACCACATGCAGCTCGTGATGGACGTTTCCGACAGGGTCTGCGTGCTCGACTTCGGCAGGAAGATTGCTGAGGCAACGCCCGCGGAGGTCCAAAAGGACCCGGCCGTAATCCGAGCTTATCTAGGGGAAGAGCACTAGTGCTTGTAATTCGCGATATCTACACGGCGTACGGACCAATCATGGCCCTGCGGGGCGTCTCGCTGGAGGTGCCGGAAGGGGCGATAATCACGATTCTGGGCGGCAACGGCGCTGGCAAGAGCACGACTCTGCGGACGATCTCGGGGCTGGTGCACCCGGTCAAGGGGCAGATCGAGTTTCTGGGGAAGCGCATCGAGAAGCTTTCGCCGGAGAAGATCGTCCAGATCGGCATATCGCAGGTGCCGGAAGGCAGGCAGATCTTTCCCGAGCTCACAGTCATGGAGAACCTGCGTCTCGGTGCTTACATTCGTCGAGATGGTCGCGCGGTTCGACGCGATATCGACCGGGTCTTCGAGTATTTTCCAGTGCTCAAGGAGCGCCAGAAGCAGGAGGCCGGCACGCTTAGCGGCGGCGAGCAGCAGATGGTGGCGATCGGTCGAGCGCTGATGGCCAAACCGCGCATATTGCTTCTCGACGAGCCATCGCTTGGCCTTGCGCCGCTGGTGGTGCAGCAGATCTTCGGCATTATCAAGACGCTCAACGAGAACGAGGGCATCACGATCCTCCTGGTCGAGCAGAACGCGGGTTCGGCGCTGAAGATCGCGAAGCACGGGTACGTGCTGGAGATCGGCAGGGTGGTTCTGGAAGACACGGGCGAGAATCTGCGTAAGGACGAGGCCGTCCGCCGCTCCTACTTGGGGTATTAGCGGCTCAGCGGCCGCTCGACGCCCGTTCGGGCGCTCCCTTTTTCCTCGAAGTTGCTTGATGGGATGAAGCATGCGAATTGCCGTCCAAGAGCCGTCTCTTGCTTTCGCGCCGACTCGCCGACGGCTGTTGGCGCAGGCGCTGCTCATCCTCACCGGCGTGGTGCTGCTTTCGCTCTCGGCGCAGATCCGCATCCCGCTTCCGTTCACGCCGGTACCGGTGACCGGCCAGACCTTCGCGGCGCTGCTTGCCGGCGGATTGCTGGGCAGTCGTGCCGGCTTCACAAGCGTCGCCTGCTACTGGCTGGTGGGCGCCTGCGGGCTGCCTGTCTTCAACGGCTGGAGCGGCGGCTGGACGGTGGTCAGCGGACCGACCGGCGGCTACATTCTCGGCTTTGCCGGAGCGGCGCTGCTGGTGGGCTGGTTCCGCGATCGCGGCTGGCGAAGCGGCAGGCGGCTCATCGTATCGCTGCTTCTCGGCGAGGCGGCCATCTACGCCTTCGGACTGACGTGGCTCGCCTTCTTCGTCGGGCCGCGGGCAGTGGTGGCGATGGGGCTGCTTCCCTTCATCCCGGGCGACTGCATGAAGATTGCCGCGGCGGGGTTCGTTCTGCCGGCCGCATCGTCGCTCCTGGAGCGCGCGCATCTCTATTGACCCGGGTGTTGGGCGGAATCGTGCACGTCCTCTGGCAGTTCAGCGGGCGGATGTGAGACGATAGCTTGAAGGAGCAGGCAGGGATATGTTTGCTTTGGTTCTGGCGGGAGGGAAAGGCGAACGACTCCGTCCCCTGACCGCGGACCGCCCCAAGCCGATGGTCCTCCTCAACGAGAAGCCTATCCTGCAGCATCACCTGGAGTGGCTTGCCGGAAACGGCGTCACGGATGCTATCCTGCTTTGCGGCTACAAGCACGAGGCTATCCAGCGCCACTTCGGCGACGGGAGCGCCCTCGGACTGCGCATCTCTTACTCGATTGAGGACTCGCCGCTGGGTCGCGGCGGCGCCTTTCGACGTGGCTTCGAGCAGGTACCGGTGAGTGAGAAGACGGTGATCGGCACGAACGGCGACAATATCGTCGAGCAGCCGCTGGCGCCGCTTCTGCGACGACACCGCCGGACAGGCGCCGTCGCCACGGTCATGCTCGCGCCGTTGCGCAGCCCCTACGGAATCGTCAGGCTAACGCGCGGCAGCCGCATCGCGGGCTTCGATGAGAAGCCGCTGCTGCCGCACTGGGTGAACGCCGGCGTCTACGCGTTGGAGCGGGAGTTCTTCGCGATGCTGCCGCAGATCGGCGACCACGAGACGACGGTCTTTCCCCAGCTCGCGGCGCAGAAGAAGCTGTTCGGCTTCAAGAGCAGGGCTTACTGGAAGCCGATCGACAACGTGAAGGACGTGAACGAGGCCGCCTCACATCTTGCCGGGAAGGACGGGGACGAGAATGGCCAGTGAGATCAAGTTCGGAACGGATGGCTGGCGGGCGATCATCGGCGACGACTTCACTTTCGAGAACGTGCGCGTCTGCGCCCAGAGCGTAGCGCGCTTTCTCAAGCAGAGCGGCATGGCGTCGCGCGGGCTGATCGTCGGCTACGACACGCGATTCGCTTCGGAGGACTTCGCGGCTGCGGTCGCGGAGGTTATCGCCGGCAATGGGATCAAGGCGTTCCTCTGCGACCGCGCGACGCCAACGCCAACGGTTAGCTGGGCGGTGCTGGATAAGCAGGCGGGCGGCGCGGCGATGATCACCTCCAGCCACAATCCCTGGCGCTACAACGGCTTCAAGTACAAGCCCGAATACGCCGGCAGCGCTTCGCCGGAGGTGGTGGCGCAGCTCGAGGCGCCGCTGGCGGAGATACAGAGATCGGGCGACGTCAAGCGGATGCCGCTGGCGGAAGCGCAGGCGCAGGGGCTGGTCGAGCTGTTCGATCCGCGGCCGGCCTACATAGCGCAGCTGAAGAAGCTCATCGACCTGGAGCCGCTGCGGTCGGCCAACTTCACCGTCTGCGTCGACGCGATGTACGGCAGCGGCCAGGGGTATTTGCCGGAGCTGCTTTCCGGCGGCCGCCTGCGGGTGATCGAGCTGCACGGCGTACACAACCCGCTCTTCCCGGGGATCGGCGCGCCGGAGCCGATCGGACGCAACCTGACCGGGCTGATGGAAGCGGTGCGGCAGGAGAAGGCCGACGTGGGGCTGGCGGTCGACGGTGACGCCGACCGCTTCGGGCTGGTGGACGAGAACGGCGTCTACGTTGACCAGCTACAGGTCTTTGGGCTGCTGACCTACTACCTGCTGGAGGCGCGCGGCGAGCGCGGGCCGATCATCAAGTCGCTGACAACGACGCGAATGGTCATGCGCCTCGGTGAGCTGTACAACGTGCCGGTCTACGAGACGGCGGTCGGCTTCAAGTACCTGGGGCCGAAGATGATCGAGACGAACGGGCTGATCGGCGGCGAGGAGAGCGGCGGCTACGCGTTCCGCGGCCACCTGCCTGAGCGCGACGGCGTCCTGGCGGCGCTGGCGATGCTCGACTTCATGGTGCGCACCGGCAAGCGCCCGTCGGAGCTGCTAGCGGAGCTTTACCGGCGCGTCGGGCCGCACTATTACGACCGAGTTGACATAAGGATGCCGGCCACGGAAAAGCAGTCGGTGCAGACGCGGGTTGCAGCCGCCCGTCCGGAGGCGATCGCCGGGGTGAAGGTGACCGGCCAGGACGACACCGACGGCTATCGCTTCAACCTGGATAACGGCGGCTGGCTGCTGCTGCGCTTCTCCGGCACGGAGCCGCTGCTGCGCATCTACACCGAGGTGCCGGACAAGGGGCTCGTTCGAGGCCTGCTGAAGGCGGGTCGGGAGCTGGCCGGCCTGCCGGAGCAGGAGGTCGGGTTGGATGCACTGTCTTGACGACCCGCTAACCTTCGAGCGGCTCGATCCCGAAGGCATCCGCGAGCGGATCCGGGCGCTCCCCGAGCAGTGCCGGGACGCCTGGCGGCAGGCGGAAAGCTTCCCTTTCCCATCGGAATTCTCTGAAATCGACTCGCTGGCCGTGCTGGGCATGGGCGGCTCGGCGATTGCCGGCGACATCGTGCGCGCGCTGGCGCTGCGCGACGGCGCGAGGGCGGTCCTGGTGCATCGCGGCTATGACCTGCCGGCCTTCGTCGGCGAGCGGACGCTTGTCGTGGCCTGCAGCTTCAGCGGTCAGACTGAGGAAACGCTTTCGGCGTTCGAGAAGGCGCTCGCGACCGGCGCGAAGAAGCTGGCGATCACGACGGGCGGCCGGCTGCTGGAGCTGGCGAAAGCGCAGCGGCTGCCGGCGTACGTGTTCCAATACGAAGGCGAGCCGCGTTCGGCGCTGGGCTGCAGCCTCATGCCGCTGCTGGTGTGCGCGTCGGCGGCCGGCGTCTTGCCCGACGAGTCGCTCGGAGTCGAAGAGGCGATCCGGTTGATGGAAGAGCTGCGGGCCGAGATCGGCGATTCCACGCCGCTGGAGAGGAACGCCGGCAAACAGCTGGCAACGCGTCTGCAGGGGAAGCTGCCGGTCATCTTCGCGGCGGAGGCGCTAACGGAAGCGGCACATCGCTGGAAGACGCAGCTCAACGAGAACAGCAAGGTGTGGGCCTTCTACGAGGAGGTCCCGGAGCTGAACCACAACGCCGTCGAAGGGTTCGGCCTGCCGCGGGCGGTTGCTGAGAATGCGCACGTCGTGTTCCTCAGCCATCCGAAGCTGAACGCGCGAAACGTGCTGCGCTACGAGGGAACGCGGGAGCTGCTGGCCGCGGCGGGCGTTTCGAGCGAGGTCGTCGAAGCGCGGGGCCAAAGCGAGCTGGCGCGGGTGCTGACGGCGGTCTACTTTGGGGACTGGGTCAGCTTCTATCTGGCGATGCTGAACGGCGTGCATCCGGCGCCGATGCCGGCGATCGACAGGATGAAGCGGGCGCTGGCGGAAGCGAACTAGGGCGAGCTTCGAAGACCAGCGCGGGCGCAAGCGGCTTTGAAGGGAGAGGGCGGGCAAGATGCCCGCCCTACGCGTTCGAATCGTCGGATGATTAGCGCTTGGTGTACTGAGGCGCTTTGCGGGCCCGCTTGAGGCCGTACTTCTTGCGCTCTTTGACGCGGGCGTCGCGAGTGAGCAAGCCGTTATCTCGCAGCGGCTTCTTCAGCTTCTCGTCCATCGCGACCAGGGCGCGGGCAATGCCGTGAGCCACCGCGCCAGCCCAGGCGCTGATGCCGCCGCCTTCGACCTTCACCTGCGCGTTGAACTTGTCCGTTTGCGCGCTCACCAGCAGCGGTCTCAGGACGAGGCTCTGATGGGCGGGCCGGTTGAAGACCTCTTCCATCGGCTTGCCGTTGATTATGATGGCGCCGCCTCCAGGGTAGAGGCGCACGCGCGCGACGGCTGTCTTCCTGCGACCGGTCCCGGCATAGTATTGCTGGTTCAACTCGAACTCTCCTCCTGCGGGGCGTCGCCGGCGTCTAACGTCTCGGCCTCCGGCGCTGCCTCAGGCTCTTCGGCGGTCGTTGCTTCTGCCGCCTCCTCGACCGCGGCCTCCGGTGAGGCTTCGGCCGGCTCTTCCGCGACGGCTTCGGGCGCCGCTTCGGCTACGGCTTCCTGGGGGGCCTCTGCCGGCTCTTCGACGACCGGCGGCGTCTCCTCGACGGGCGCTTCTACGACGGCCGCTGCCGCTTTCGCCTTCTTCTCCGGCGGGGCTACGGCCGCGGCCTCGCGCGGCTTCTTCGGCGCGCCGCCCGTCTGCGCGGTATGCGGATGCTCCGGTCCCACGTAGACGTGCAGATGGCCGCGCAGCTTGGCGCCCAGGCGGTTGTGCGGAAGCATGCCTCGCACGGCGTGCTCGATGACCCGCGTCGGGTGCTTCGCCATCATCTTCTCGAGCGTTATCTCTCGCAGTCCGCCCGGGTACTGGGTGTGATGGCGATAAAGCTTCTGACGCATCTTGTTGTTGCCGCTGATGTGCACCTTCTCCGCGTTGACGACGACCACGAAGTCACGCATGTCCATGTGCGGTGTGAACTGCGGGCGGTGCTTGCCGCGGAGCAATGACGCGACGCGCGCCGCCAGCCGGCCAAGCGGCTGCTCGGCGGCGTCAACGACGTGCCACTGCGGTGTTATTTCCTTTGCTTTTGCGCTATACGTTTTCATCTATATCCATCTCTTCGCCGAAATCCAGGTCCCGGTAGCTCACGCGCATCAGGCAAAGCCCCTGCGGCGGCGCCGCGGGCCCGGCCGTCGAAGGCTTCGCCTCTTGGAGCTGTCGCAGCAGGCCCTCCGGCGACTGTCTGCCCTGTCCGACCTCCACGAGCGCTCCGACCGTCCTTCGCACCTGATGCGGCAGAAAGGCGTCCGCCTCGGCGTCAAACACGAGCAGGCGTCCTTCGCGCCGAACCTCCAGCCGGCGGAGCGCCCGAACGCTGGTCGAGCGCGCGTTCTCCAGCTTGCCGGCGAAGGCGGCGAAATCGTGTCTGCCGGTGAGCGCTGCCGCCGCCTCACGCATCGCCGTCTCGTCCAGCGGCTCCTTCACGTGCCAGGAGCGCCGTCGCCACAATGGCGAGCGGGCGCGGCCGCGGTAGACCAAGTAGCGATACCAGCGATTCCAGGCGCGTCGTCGAACGTCGTAGTCGCCGGTGACGATGCGGGCCGCGCGAACGGCGATATCGTCCGGCAGCCAGTAATTCAGGCCGTCGACGAACACCGCTTCGTCAAAGCGACGCTCGGTCAGGAACGACGCCACCTGGCCGCGGGCGTGAACGCCGGCATCGGTGCGTCCGGCGAAGGCGACGCGGGCAGCATTGCCGGTGAGCCTCTTTATTGCCCCTTCCAGGTTGCCCTGGATGGTTGGGGCGTTCTTTTGAATCTGCGATCCGCCGTAGCGGCTGCCGTCGTACTCGAGGAGGAGGGCGATTCGCCTTGTCTCACCTCCGGCCGGCTGCTGCAACGTCATTTCATCTGATAAGTTCGTTGCCCCTTAGACCAGCTCCAGTTGGGCGACCTCGGCGCCGTCGCCGACGCGTCGTCCGAGCTTCACGACGCGCGTATAGCCACCGGGTCGGGTCGCGTACCGCGGCGCGATGTCGTCGAAGACCTTCTTCACGATGTCGGCGTCCGTGACGACGCGCAAGGCCTGGCGTCGGGCGTGGACGGTGCCGTCCTTGCCGAGGGTGATTACCTTCTCGGCGATGCCACGCACTTCCTTGGCCTTGGCCTCGGTTGTGCGGATCCTTTCATAGCGAAAGAGGTCCGTGACCAGGCCACGGAACAGCGCCTGGCGTTGTGGCGTCGACCGCCGCAGCTTCCGACCGGCGACTTTGTGTCTCATGACTGCTCTTCTTCGTCTTCCCCGGGCTCCGTCTTTTCGCTCTCTTCCAGTTCGGCCGCAGGGAGGTCTTCGCCCACTTTGTGAAATGCCTGAAGGAGCGCGGCGCCAAGGGCGCTGACCGGCTCGCCTTCCTCCTGCGCGACGGTCGCTGCCCCTTCCTGCTCGATCTCCTCGTAGGCCAGAGGCGCTTCCTCCTCGGGTTCCGGCTGCAGGAAGCCCATCTCGATCAACTTCGCGCGGAGCTCGTCGTACGACTTGCGTCCGAAGTTGCGGAGCGCCAGGAGGTCGTCTTCGCTCTTTTCGAGAACCTGGCCGACAGTCATGAGGCCGCTGCGCTTGAGGCAGTTGTAGGCGCGGACGGAGAGGCTGAGCTGTTCGATTGGCGTGTTGTAGCGGTCGGGCGAGAGGGCAGCGCCGACGCCCAGGCCGCGCTCGACGATTGCCGGCTGCGGCTTGCCGATCTGGTTGTAGAGCGTGAGCTGGTCGATAAGAAGGCCGGCGGCGCGGCTGATCGCCTCGGAGCCGGTCACGGTGCCGTCGGTCCAGACTTCGAGGACCAGGCGGTCGTAGTCGGTGACCTGGCCGACGCGGGTTCTCTCGACCTGGTAGTTGACCTTGCGGATTGGCGTGAAGATGGCGTCGACCGGGATGACGCCGATGGGCGCAGGCTCGCGCTCCGTTGCCGGCCAGTAGCCGTGCCCCTGCTCGACCGTGAACTCGACGGTCAGGTGCGCATCGGGCGAGTCGAGGGTCGCCAGGTGGAGTTCGGTGTTGACGATCTCGTAGTCGGCGGTGGCCGCGATGTCGCCAGCGGTCACTTTGCCTTCGCCCGAGGCCTCCAGGTACAGCTTGCCCGGCCTGTCGGCGAGGCCGCGGAGGCGTATCTCCTTCACCGCCAGGAGGAACTCCATCGGTATCTTCCTTGATGCCGGGGATAGTAGAGAACTCGTGCTCCACCTCTTCGAGGCGCACGGCGGTAATCGCCGCTCCGGGCAGTGAGCTGAGGAGAACGCGCCTGAGGGCGTTGCCTATGGTCGTGCCGAAGCCGGATTCGAGCGGCTCGGCGACGACGCGGGCGTACGTCTCATTCGCCTCTTCGATTTCGATTTGCGGCACCGCCAGCTGCGTGGTCGGAACGCCTTCTGTCTCGCCGTCTAAGGGTTGAGGAGATATCAATTCTCCAGCCTCCCGCTCTCGCTAACGCGAGTAGTACTCAACTATGACAAGGGGATTCGAACGGCGCGCCGGCGTCTGCCGCCTCGGGAGCGCGCAGGACGCGGCCGGTCATGGTGGCGTCGTCGCGAACCAGCCAGCTTGGCACTTCCTTGCTCTTCGCCGTCTCCTCGACCACCTTGTAGTATTCGCTCTTTTTTCCTCTGGGGCTCCAGCCGATGATGTCGTTCACCTTGACGTGGGCCGAAGGGATGCCGGTCTTGCGTCCGTTGATGACGACGTGGCCGTGGCGGACGAGCTGTCGGGCCTGGGAACGCGAGTCGGCGAGCCCAAGCCGATAGATGACGTTGTCGAGCCGCATTTCCAGCAGGCGGAGCAGGTTGTCGCCGGTCACGCCGGGCCTACGCACGGCCTCGGCGTAGTAGCGGCGGAACTGTCGCTCCAGGATGCCGTAGGTGAAGCGCGCCTTCTGCTTCTCGCGGAGTTGGACGGCGCGGTCGGAGATGCGGCGCCGTCGGGCCGTGCGGAAGCCTGGCGGCTGCGTACGGCGCTCCACGCCGCATTTCCTGTAGCACCGTTCGCCTTTCAGCATCAGCTTGTCGCCGAAGCGACGGCAGAGGCGGCACACCGGTCCTCTATATCGAGCCATTTACGTTAGTCTCCTTTGCCGCCTAGATCCGCCTTCGTTTGGGCGGACGGCAGCCGTTGTGCGGTATCGGCGTCACGTCGCGGATGCTGAGGACGGCGAGGCCGGCGCTCTGAAGGGCGCGAATGGCCGCCTCGCGACCGCTGCCGGGTCCTTTGACGAAGACGTCCACCTGTCGCATGCCCTGGTCCATCGCCTTGCGGGCGGCCTGCTGGGCGGCCATCTGGGCGGCGTAGGGCGTGCTCTTCCGCGAGCCCTTGAAGCCGGACGTGCCGGCGCTGCTCCAGGCAACGGCGTTGCCCATGGGGTCGGTGAGCGTTATGAGGGTATTGTTGAAGGTGGACTGGATGTAGGCTTTGCCCTTCGGGATTGATTTTCGTTCCCGACGTCTGACCCGACTCTTTGCTTTCTTTTCGGCCACGAGCGCTATCCTCTCTTACTTCTTGGCGACGGAGCGTCGCTTGCCGGCCACGGTGCGTCGCGCGCCCCGTTTGGTGCGGGCGTTGGTGCGCGTCCGCTGGCCGTGCACGGGCAGGCCGCGACGGTGCCGGATGCCGCGATAGCAGTTTATCTCGATCAGGTGCTGGACGTTCTGGCGGACCTCGCGCCGCAGGTCGCCTTCGACTACGTATTCGCGGTCGATGACCTCGCGGATGCGGTTGATCTCATCGTCGGTCAGGTCGCGGACGCGCACCTTGCCGTCGATCTGCGTCTGCCCCAGGATCTTCTGGGAGCGCGTTCGGCCGATGCCGTAGATGTAGCCGAGGGCCACGCCGACCTGTTTGTCGTTGGGTATGTCGACTCCGGCGATACGTGCCATAATTCCTCCCGGGTTAGCCCTGCCGCTGCTTGTGCTTGGGGTTGGGGCAGATCACCATAACGACGCCGTGGCGCCGGACGATCCGGCACTTTTCGCAGCGTACTTTTACTGATGCTCGAACTTTCATTATATCCTCTTTTGCCGCCTGATTCGACTCACTTGAATCGGTAGGTGATGCGGCCGCGCGACAGATCGTAGGGAGAGAGCTCAACGAGGACGCGGTCTCCCGGCAGAATTCGGATGAAGTGCAGCCTTATCTTTCCGGAGACGTGGGCGAGGACCTTGTGTCCATTCGCCAGGTCTACGCGGAACATCGCATTCGGCAAGGCTTCCCTCACCACCCCTTCTACTTCGATCGTCTCTTTCTTGGGCATAACCTCCTCAGACTTATTGCTTACCGTTCTAAGGCAGCGTCAGTATCTCCGCCTTGCCGTCGGTTACGGCGATTGTGTGCTCGAAATGGGCGGAGAGGCTGTGGTCGAGCGTGCTGACCGTCCAGCCGTCCTCGTGCCTTTTCGTGCGCCAGCCGCCGGCGTTGACCATCGGCTCGATGGCGAGCACCATGCCCTTTCTCAGGATGGGCCCCCGGTCCGCCGGCCCGAAGTTCGGGATTCTGCGGGTCTTCGTGCATCGCGCGGCCCACGCCGTGTCCGACGTACTCGCGCACCACTGAGAACCCGGCCGCTTCGACTTCCGTCTGAACGGCATGCGAGACGGCGCCGAGCGGGCTCCCGGCCCTGGCTGCCTCTATTCCCTTGTAAAGCGCCCTCTCCGTCGTGCGGAGGAGGCGTTCGGTCTCCGCGCTTATGCGGCCGACGCCGACGGTTATCGCCGCGTCGCCGACGAACCCGTTATAGGTCGCGCCGAGGTCTATGCTCAGCACGTCGCCGTCCTTTAGCGCCCGGTCGCCCGGAATGCCGTGGACGACTTCGTCGTTTGCCGAAAGGCAGACGCTGGCCGGATAGCCCATGTAGCCGAGGAAAGTCGGCTTTACGCCCCGGCCGGCGAACTCCTTTCGTACTATCGCATCCAGTTGTTTGCCCGTGACCCCCGGTTTCGCCTCCCCGGCCAGTACCTGCAGCACCTGGCCGACGGTGCGACCGGCTTCACGGATGGTCGCTATCTCTTCTTCCGATTTTATTATAATGGGCATCTAGCCCCGGCACCTCAAGGCGCCCGGCGGTTCAAGAAAGTCCCGCCGCCTTGAGCAGATCCCTGCCTACCGCGTCGGTGTCCTGCTCACCGTCAACCTCGAGCAGCTTGTTTTGCCCGCGGTAGTAGTCGATGAGAGGAGCCGTCTGCTGGCTGTAAACGCCGAGGCGGTTCCGAACCGTCTCCGGCTTGTCGTCGTCGCGCTGGTAGAGCTCGCCGCCGCAGCGGTCGCACTTGCCCGCCTGTTTCGGTGGGCTGAACGCCTCGTGATAGACGGCGCCGCACTGGCGGCAGGTCCAGCGGCCAGCCAGCCGCCGAACGACCTCTTCTTCGCCGACGTTGATGTAGAGCACTTTGTCGACGGTCTGGCCGCGCTTGGTGAGCGCCTCGTCGAGCGCTCGCGCCTGTTCGACTGTGCGCGGGAAGCCGTCTAGCAGGACGCCCTTCCGGGTGTCCGGGCGGTCAATCCGGTCGAGCAGCATGCCGACCGTTATCTCATCCGGCACCAGCGCGCCCTTGTCGACGAAGACCTTGGCCTTTTGCCCGAGCTCCGTCTGGTTGCGGATGTTCTCGCGAAAGAGGTCGCCGGTGGCCACGTGGACGAGGCCGGCCTGCTTCGCGATGTTGACGGCCTGCGTGCCTTTGCCCGCGCCCGGAGGTCCCAGCAGTATGAGTATCAAGATTCCTTCCTCAAGTTCTAGCGAATGAATCCGGCGTAGTTCCTCATCAGGAGTTGCGCCTCCAGCTGCTTCATCGTATCGAGCACGACGCCGACCATGATGAGAAGGCCGGTGCTGCTGATGGTGAGCGCCGCCGTATTGGCAAACTTCGTCGCGAAGAAAGGCACGACGGCCACGAATCCAAGAAAGATGGCGCCCGCCCAGGTGATGCGCACAAGTACACGCATGATATAGTCCTGCGTCGGCCGTCCGGGTCTTATGCCGGGCACAAAGCCGCCCTGTCGTTGCAGGTTCTCTGCCAGGTTCTGCTGCTGGAAGATTACAAGCGTATAGAAGAAGGCGAAGGCGACGGTGAGGAAGAAGACCATGACGTAGTAGGGCACGTTGCCCGGGCTGAACGTGCCGGCGACGAACGTGGAGACGTCGTGGATCCAGGTCGTGCTCGATGTCTCGAGCGCCTTCGCCATCGTGGCCGGGAAGATGACCACCGCATACGCGAAGATAAGCGGGATCATTCCGGCGGAGTTGACGCGGAGCGGAATGTGCGTCTGTCCGGACTGGCGGTACATGCGGCCACCGCGGAAGAGGCTGCGGGCGTATTGCACGGGGACCCGGCGCTGCGCTTCATAGAAGTAAACGATGAGCCCAATGAGGGCGATGATCAGGAGGAACAGGAGCGCGATACCCGCAAAGCCTATGGAAGAGCTGGCGATGCTCGGCAGGTAGAGGGGCATGCCGGCCACGATGCCGCCGAAAATGATGAGCGAGATACCGTTGCCGATGCCGTTCTCCGTAATTAGCTCACCCAACCAGACGAGGAACATGGTTCCGGCGGTCATAGAGGCAAGGGCCGCGCCGGTCGGCAGCAGGTCAGCGCCGGTGAGGCCGATGTGCTGTATCACAGCCGTTCCACCCGCGGAGTGCTGCAGGGTCTGGAGCTGCGCGTAGCCCTGGACGATGGCGAGAGGTACCGCCAGCCAGTAGGTGTACAGGGTGATTTTATTCTGCCCGGCCTCGCCTTCCTTCGACAGAGCTTGGAGCGAGGGGACGATAGGTATGAGGAGCTGCATGATAATAGTGGCGGTTATGTACGGATAGACGCCCATCGATGCGACGCTCAACCTCCGGAGGGCGCCGCCGGAGAACAGGTTCAGATAGCTGAGGATCGCATTTCCAGCAAAGGCGTCGCTCAACGCCTGCTGGTTCACGCCGGGTATGGGCACGTGCGAGACAAAGCGGAAGACGGTTAATATGAAGAGCGTGAAGAGCAGGCGCTTGCGGATGTCAGGCTGCCGAAACGCCTGCACGAGCGCCTGCGCGAGTCGTGGTAGGACGGGTTGATTCGCCCGGCTCTGTGTCATTTCGCTGCCACCTCCTCCACCTTGCCGCCGGCCGCCTCGATCTTCTGTCGCGCCGTCGCCGAGAATTTGTGCGCGCGCACGGTGAGCGCAGCCTTCAGCTCGCCGTCCCCGAGCACCTTAATCGGCGTTTTCGCGTTCTTGATGATGCCCGCGCTTGCGAGCGTCTCCGCCGTCACCTCGCTGCCCGCCGGGAAGCCGGTCAGCCGAGAGACGTTGATCGGCTCGTATTCGACGCGGAAGACGTTCGTAAAGCCGCGCTTACGCGCCATCCTGCGGACGAGCGGAAGCTGGCCTCCTTCGAAGCCGCGCTTGACGCCGCCGCCGGCGCGCGCCTTCTGCCCCTTCAGTCCGCGGCCGGAGTAGGTCCCGTGGCCGCTGGAGTTGCCTCTTCCCACCCGCTTCGGGGCATGACGAGACCCGGGGGCAGGCCGCAGTTCATTCTGCCGCACTAGTCGGCCTCCTCCACGGATACGAGATGATTGACTTTGCGTATCATACCACGCACCGTTGGTGTGTCACCATGGACGACTGTTTGCCCCAGGCGTCGTAGGCCCAGGGCGCGGATTGTCCGCTTCTGGTCCCCCTGGCGACCGATGGCGCTCCTTACCCAAGTGATCTTAAGCTCGGACACCGACGCCCTCCGCTTGCCGAACTCCCGCCCGCCGCGACGCCCGCACCTGCGCGGGGTCCCGAAGCCGCGTCAGGCCAAGCATCGTCGCCTTGACGACGTTGATGGCGTTGGCGCTGCCCAGTGACTTTGCCAGGACGTTGTGGACGCCGGCCACCTCCATGATTGCGCGCACGCCTCCGCCGGCGATGACGCCGGTGCCGGGAGAGGCCGGTTTCATCAGCACTTTCGCAGCGCAGTACTTGCTTTCGATCTGATGAGGGATCGTCGTTCCGGCCAGCGGTATCTGAACCATGTTCTTGCGGGCGATGGTCGAGCCCTTGCGAATTGCCTCTGCCACCTCGCGCGCCTTGCCGAGGCCAATGCCGACCTTGCCGTGGCCGTCGCCGACGACGACGATGGCGCTGAAATGGAAGCGGCGTCCGCCCTTCACGACTTTGGCGACGCGGTTGATGTGGACGACCTTTTCGACAATTTCGATTTCCGGCGGCGCTGTCTGTTCAAATACCATCGTTCGTTCCTCTAGAATTGCAGGCCGGCCTTGCGAGCCGCCTCGGCGAGGGCCTTGACGCGCCCGTGGAAGCGGTAGCCGCCGCGGTCGAAGACGACCTGCTCGACGCCTTTCTCCCGTGCCTTCTTCGCGATCAGGTCGCCGACCAGCGCGGCAACTTCGATCTTCTTCTTGCCGTTGCGGCTGCCGGCGTCTGCCTTCTCCACGTCGGATGCGGCGGCAAGCGTCTTGCCCGCGTCGTCGTCGATGACCTGCGCGTAGATGTGCGAGAGGCTGCGGAAGACGCAGAGACGGGGCCGGGACGCCGTTCCGCGTATCTTTCGCCGGACGCGTTCGTGGCGCCTCTTTCTGGCGGCGACCGGTGTCTTGCCTATCGTTGTCATGTTCTTAGCTCTTGGCCGCCTTGCCGGCTTTGCCCGCCTTGCGGCGGACGTATTCGCCGGCGTAGCGGATACCTTTTCCCTTGTACGGTTCGGGCGGCCGCAGCGCCCTGATGTCCGCGGCTACCTGCCCGACCTGCTCCTTATCGCGGCCCAGGACGCGGAGCCGGCCCGTCCCCTCCATCTGGAAGGTGATCCCGTCCGGCGGCGCGACTTCGACAGGGTGCGAGTAGCCGAGGCTCAGCACGAGGTTGGGGCCGCGCATCTCGCCGCGGTAGCCGACGCCGTGCAACTCCAGCATCTTGGCGAAGCCGGTGTCGACGCCGGTGACCATGTTGGCGATGAGGGCGCGGGTGAGGCCGTGGAGCGCGCGCTCTCGCGGGGCGTCGCCGGCGCGGCTGACGAGCACCTCGTTGTTCTCCAGCCGCAGCTCCATCTCCGGCGAGAACTCGCGCGAGAGCTCGCCACCGGGCCCGTGCACGGTGACGCGGTTGCCGTCGATCTCGACGTTCACTTTGGCCGGCACCGGGATGGGCATTCGCCCTACGCGAGACATTTCGACTCCTCTGCTTCCCCTACCATACGTAGCAAATCACTTCGCCGCCGATGTGGCGATGCCATGCCTGCTGACCGGTCATGACGCCCTGCGGAGTCGACAGTATCGCGATTCCGAGACCGCCGTAGACGCGTGGTATCTCCCTGTTCTGCACGTATACGCGCAGGCCGGGCTTGCTCACGCGCTGAAGCCCGGTCAGGACGGGCTCCTTCTTCCCCGTGTAGGCGAGGCGAATGCGAAGGAAGCGCCGCTGCCCGTCTGCGATCTCTTCGAAGTCCTTGACGAAGCCCTCGTCTTTAAGGACGCGCGCTATAGAGATCTTCATCTTGGAGCTTGGCAGCTTCAACTCGTCGTGCCTGGCCATGATGGCATTGCGAATGCGTGTGAGCATATCGGCGATGGGATCGGTCATGTTCATGCCTTCGCCCCCTCGGGAAAGTAGTTCCGCTGGCCTTTGCACGAAGTCACCTTCTCTCTCCTACCAGCTCGACTTCTTGACGCCGGGCAACTGGCCCTCTAAGGCCAGGTGGCGGAAACAGATGCGGCACATGCCGAACATACGCATATAGGCCCGCGGCCTGCCGCAGACGCGACAGCGGTTCTTCTGACGCGTCGAGTACTTAGGCGGCCGTCGGGAGGCAACTATCTTCGAAGTTTTAGCCACTACCTGCTCCTCTAACTCGCATCTCAGTTATGGCTGAAAGGCATTCCCAGCAACTGCAAGAGGCGCTTGCCTTCCTCGTCGCTGCGGGCGGTCGTTACGATGATGATTTGCATGCCGCGAATTCGGTCTATCTTGTCGAACTCGATCTCCGGGAAGATCAACTGCTCCTTCAGACCAAGGCTGTAGTTCCCACGCCCGTCGAACGCCTTAGTCGACACGCCGTGGAAGTCCCGGATACGCGGCAAGGCGGCGTTGACCAGACGGTCATAGAACTCCCACATGCGGTCGCCGCGGACGGTAACGCTGAGGCCGATCGGGTTGCCCTGGCGCACCTTGAAGTTGGCGATGGAGCGCTTGGCACGATTAGCGATCGGCTTTTGGCCGGTGATCGTGGCGATGTCGGCGCTGGCGGCGTCCATGGCGCGCGGATTCTGGAGCGCCTCGCCGAGACCGATGTTGACGACGATCTTCTCCAGCCGTGGCACCTCCATGACACCGCTGTAGCTGAACTCCTTGGTCAGTGCCGGCGTCACTTCGTGGCGGTAGAATTCCTTCAATCTCGGCGGCAACAATCGCTCCTAATCAATGAACTGCCCGCACTTGCGGCAGACGCGTGATTTGTGACCGTCGGGTCGAATGCCGAATCCGACTCGCGCCGGCTTTCGACAGCTCTTGCAGACGAGCATCACCCTGGAGACGGGAATCGGCGCTTCCTTTTCGATGATGCCGGCCTGCGTCCCCTGGGCCTTCGGCTTCTGGTGCTTCTTTACGACGTTGACGCCCTGTACTATTACGCGGCTCTCTCGCGCCAGCACCGTGCGGACGGTTCCCTGCTTGCCGCGGTCCCTTCCCCCGATGACCAGCACCTGGTCGTCGCGCTTTATCTTGTTCATTGCTTACACGACCTCCGGCGCCAGCGAGACGATCTTCATGAAGTTCCGCTCGCGCAGCTCGCGGGCGACGGGGCCGAAGATGCGGGTACCCTTGGGGTTCTCCTTATCGCTTAGGATGACGGCAGCGTTGTCGTCGAAACGAATGTAGGAGCCGTCCTTACGCCCGTAGGTCTTCGCCGTTCGCACGATGACCGCCTTGACGACTTCGCCCTTCTTGACACTGCCGCCCGGCTGCGCTTGCTTGACGCTGGCCACGATCACGTCGCCGACGCGGGCGTAGCGACGCCCCGTGCCGCCGGAGACGTGAATGCACATTATCTGGCGAGCGCCGCTGTTATCGGCGACTTTCAAGCGTGAATAGATCTGAATCATTCCTCTGCCTGTTCTGCCTGTTCCGTCGCTTCCGCTTCAACTTCCGCCGCCGCGACCTCCGGCTCGGCTTCCGACTGGGCCGCTGGCGCCTCTTCGGCAACTGCCGGCGTTTCCGCCTCCTCGGCGACCGGCGTCTCCACGGTCTCTTCAGTCGCGGGCGTTTGCGCTGGGGCGGGCGCTTCTTGCGTCATCGCTCTTTCCGTGTGCGGCCGCTCGATTCCGAGCAGAGACGCATCGATCTCACGCGGAGCGATCTCGGCCACTTCGCGACGGGTGACGATCTCCGCCAGCCGCCAGCGCTTTTCCCGCGAGAGGGGCCGACTTTCGACTATGCGGACGATGTCGCCTGTCTTGGCGAGCTTGTTGCCGTCGTGGACCTTGTAGCGCGTGGTCAGGCGCACCGTCTTGTTGTAGAGCGGATGCCGTTTGCGTCTCTCCACGGCGACGACGAGCGTCTTCTGCATCTTGTCACTCACTACAACGCCCAGTCGCGATTTTCGGCGAGTGTACATCTCTTAGCTCTCTTTTCCCTGCGCCGCTTCCCAGGCGGCCGCCAGCTCGCGGGCCCGCTGGAAGGTCTTGATGCGGGCGATCTGGTGGCGGGCCTTGGGCAGCTCGCGATGGTTGGCAAGCTGTCGCGTGGAGAGCTTGAGGCGGAGTGTGAAGAGCTGCCGGTAGGTCTCTTCCAGCCGGCGGGCGAGCTCTTCATCGGAAAGGGCGCGCAACTCTTCGGGAACGGTCTTCTTGCGACGGCGCGCCATTCTATACTCCCTCGTGCTCTCTCACGACAAAGCGTGTCTCGATTGGCAGCTTGTGCGCGGCCAGCCGCATCGCCTCGTGGGCGATGTCCTGGCGTACGCCTGAAAGCTCGAAAAGCATGCGACCCGGCTTGATGACGGCGACCCAGCGGTCCGTGGCACCCTTTCCGCTTCCCATGCGCGTCTCCGCCGGCTTGGCCGACACCGGCTTGTCCGGGAAGATGCGTATCCAAACCTTGCCGCCGCGGCGGATGTGGTGGGTTATGGCGCGGCGGGCTGCCTCGATCTGGCGGCTGTCCACCCAGGCGCACTCAAGGGCCTGCAGGCCGAACTCACCGAAGGTAACTTCGTTCCCTCCGGGCGCGCGACCCCTCATTTTCCCTCGATGCTGCTTGCGATGCTTGACTCGCTTCGGTTGAAGCATCTCCTACTCCGATGCCGTTTCTTCCGTTGCCGGCGCCGCGGCCTCTTCGCTCACGCTGGCCGTCGCCTCCGCCAGAACGGGCGCCTCTTCTTCAGCCGGCGGCGCTGCTTCCGCTACAGGAGCAGGAACGGCCTTTGGCTCGGGAAGAATCTCGCCCTTGTATATCCAGACCTTGACGCCGATGCGACCGAATGTTGTGGCCGCCTCGGCTGTTCCGTAGTCGATGTTGGCGCGAAGGGTGTGCAACGGCACGCGCCCCGACTTCTCGGTCTCGCGACGCGACATCTCCGCGCCGCCGAGCCGGCCGCCGACGATTATCTTTACGCCCTCAGCACCCCGCTGCATGGTGCGCGTCACCGCCTGCTTCATAGCCCGGCGGTGGGAGACGCGGCGCTCGAGCTGCTCGGCGACGCTGCGGGCGACGAGCGTGGAGTCGAGCTCCGGCTGGCGGATCTCGACGATATTCACTCGCACGCGCCTGCCGGTCAGCGTCTCCAGGCGCTGGCGCAGCTCGTCGACCTTCTGGCCGCCGCGGCCGATGACGATGCCGGGACGGGCAGTATGGACGGTCACGAGCACCATGTTGGCGTTGCGGTCGATTTCGACCTTTGAGACGCCGGCGTCGCGCAAGGTTTTCGCGATTGAGGTTCGGATGGAGAGGTCCTCGTGGACGAGGTCGCTGTAATGGCGGTCGGCATACCACTTGCTCTGCCAGCCGAAGATGACGCCCAGTCGGAACCCCATCGGATGAACCTTGTGACCCACTCTATTCCTCCTCTTCGACGATCACGGTTATGTGGCTGCCGCGATGCAGGATTCGCGTTCCCCGGCCACGCGCGCGCGGTCGCATTCGCTTGAAGGTCGGCGCCGCGTCGGCGAAGGCGGCCTTGATTCGCAGGTCGCCGGGCGCGATCTGGAAGTTGTTCTCGGCGTTGGCGGCGGCCGACTTCACGACTTTTTCGACGTGGCGGGCGCTGGGCATGGGCATATAGCGGAGCATGCTGAGAGCATCATCCACCCGCTTGCCCGGCAGGTGCTCCAGAATCAGGCGCACCTTCCGCGGCGATACGCGAACTTGCTTTGCCCTGGCGCTTATTTCCATTTATCCGTTTCCCGTCCTATTTCCGGCGGACGACTTTGCTGGTCTGAGCGGAACGGCCGCCATGGCCGCGGAAGAGCCGCGTGATGGCGAACTCGCCCAGCTTGTGTCCGACCATGTTCTCGGTGATGAAGATGGGCACGTGGCGGCGGCCGTCGTAAACGCCGATCGTCAGTCCAACCATCTCGGGCATGATGGTCGAGGCGCGCGACCAGGTGCGGATGACGGTGCGCTGGCCGGAGCGACGGATCATATCCGCCCGCTTCATCAGCTTGGGCTCTACGTATGGTCCCTTCTTAGTCGAACGTGACACGGCTAGCTCCTAGGCCTTGTGCCGGCTTCTGACAATGTACTTATCGCTATCGGTCCGACGCCGCGTCCGCAGGCCGCGGGCTGGCTTGCCCCAGGGCGTCTTCGGGCTGGGCATGCCGATGGGCGCCTTGCCCTCGCCGCCGCCATGGGGGTGGTCGCGTGGCGTCATGGCCGAGCCGCGGACGGCCGGCCGCCGGCCTTTCCAGCGTGATCGTCCGGCCTTGCCCAGCTTCACCATGCTGTTCTCGACGTTACTGACCTGTCCAATCGTCGCGATGCAGTCGATTGGGATGCGCCGAAGCTCTCCGGAGGGCAGCCGCACGAGGGCGAACTCGCCCTCTTTCGCCATGAGCTGCGCCGTCGAGCCGGCGCTGCGGACGATCTGGCCGCCTCTGCCGGGATGGAGCTCGATGTTGTGAATGGACGTGCCGGTCGGCATGTTGCGCATGGGCAGCGCATTTCCGAGCTTGATCTCGGCGTTGGGGCCGGCTTCGACGACGTTGTCCGGCTTGAGGCCGAACGGCGCCAGGATGTAGCGCTTGTCGCCGTCGCGATAGTGAATGAGAGCGATCCGGGCGGTCCGGTTCGGATCGTACTCGATGCTGGCGACGCGGCCGGGCACGCCGGTCTTGTCGCGCTTGAAATCGATTATGCGTAGGCGTCGCTTCGTGCCGCCGCGGTGCCGGACCGTTATGCGGCCCTGGTTGCTGCGGCCGGCCTTGCTCTTGAGCGGCGCGAGCAATGATTTCTCCGGCCGCTTCTTGGTGACCTCCTCGAAGGTGAAGCCGGTCATGCCGCGGCGCCCCGGCGAGGTGGGCTTGTACTGCTTAACAGGCATCGAATCTGCCTCGTGTCATGGTTGCTGTCATCAGACGCCCTCGATGATCTCGATCTTGTGGCCGGGCTTGAGCGTCACGACGGCCTTCTTCCAGTCAGGAGAGGCGCCGACGCCTCTTAGATTGCGTCTGGCCTTGCCACGGACGTTCATGACGTTTACGGCCTTCACCTCAACATCGAACGCGAGCTCCACCGCCGCCTTGATCTGGTGCTTGTTGGCGGCGCGGGCGACGCGGAAGGCGTACTGGCCCTGGCCCGCCAGGACAGTGCTCTTCTCGGTGACGAGCGGCCGCAGGATTACGGCATAGGGATGCAGCTCTTTAGGCATCTGTCGCCTCCGATTCGCCTGCGGTCTTTCGACGCCTGCGCGTCGCGGGCCTCTCGGCTGGCGCTTCCGTCGCTGGCTTGCGCCGTCGTCGAGCGGCCGGCTTTTCGGCTACCGCTGTTTCGACGGGTGCGGCAACTGCGACGCGGCGCCGCGTCCGCCCGGGGGCGGACGGAGCCCGTTCTGCGGCGGGCTCTGGCCCCGCCGCCAGCGGGGCCCGGCGCCGCACGGCGCGTTCGCCTCCCCACAGGCGCTCCGCCTGGCGCACCGCGCCCACCGTCATCAGCAGGTCCCGGTGCGACAGCATGTCTCCCACGTTCAAATACGGCGCCGGCAACACGTCCACCTTTTGAAGGTTGTGGGCGCTCACCTTGACGCCGTTGTCGGAGTTCTCGGTTACGACGAGGGTCGAACGGTCCAATCCCAGCGCCTGGAGAACGGCGGCCATGTCCTTCGTGCGCGGCGGCTCGAAGGTCAACGCGTCGAGGACTCGCAGCGATCCTTCCGCGACCTTGGTCGACAGCACCGACCGGATAGCCAGACGACGCATTCGCTTCGGCAGCCGCTGGTCAAAGCTCCGCGGCTTTGGGCCGAAGACGATACCCCCGTGTCGGATGGCGGGTGAGCGCGCGGCCCCGAGACGGGCGCGGCCGATTCCTTTTTGCCGTCGAATCTTCGCTGTGCTGCCAGCGACCTCTCCGCGCGTCTTCGAGTTCGCCGTGCCGGTGCGTCGGTTCGCGAGCTGGGCCAGGAGCGCCTGATGGATGACGGGCTGGTTTGGCTCGATTCCGAATACGGCGGCATCCGCCTCGATTGAGTCGACCTCTTTGCCTTCCCGGTTGACAACTTCCAGCTTCATCGCTCGTTTCTCAAATACTCGCGCCTATTGCGCTTTGGCCGCCGCCTTGGCGCGGGCGCGTTCCGTCTTCGCCGCCAGCCGGATGCGCAGGAGCCCGTTCTTCCCGCCGGGCACCGCGCCTTCGATAAAGAGCAGCCCCTTGGCCGGATCGCTTTCCACGATACGCAGATTGCGCACCGTGATGCGGGCGTCGCCCAGGTGGCCCGCCATATGCAGTCCCTTGCGCACGTGCCCCGGCGAGTTTCCCGGCCCGATGGAGCCTGGCGCTCGCGTCCGGTCCGACTGACCGTGGGTGCGCGGTCCGCCGCGGAACCCCCAGCGCCTGACGCCGCCGGCGAAACCGCGCCCTTTGGAGACGCCGGTCACGTCAACGTGGTCGCCGGTCTGGAAGAGCTCCGCGCCCACCTTTTGTCCCGCCTTCCACTGCGACGGGTCGTCAACCTTCACCTCGCGCAAGTGGCGGAACTCGCCCAGGCCGCGGAAATGACCTTTCATCGGCTGGTTGACTCGTTTAACGGTGCCCAAGCCCAACTGGACGGCAGCGTAGCCGTCGCTTTTCGCCGACTTGACCTGGACGACCGTGCAGGGGCCGGCCTCGACGACGGTTACGCCGTGGACTTCGCCCTTCTCGTCGAAGAGCTGAGTCATGCCGATCTTTCTGCCGATTATTCCTTCGATATCCATTACAGCTTGATCTCGATGTCCACGCCGGCGGGAAGTTGCAGTCGCATTAGCGTATCCACCGTCTTCGCCGTCGGTTCCAGGATGTCTATCAATCGCTTATGAGTCCGAATCTCGAACTGCTCCCGCGAGTCCTTGTCGATGACCGGAGAGCGAATTACCGTGAACTTCTTGATTTCTGTGGGCAGCGGGATGGGGCCGGCCACGGCGGCGCCCGTCCGCTCTGCTGCCTCCACAATCTGGCTTGCGGACTGATCGAGGAGCCGGTGGTCGTAGCCCTTCAGCCTGATCCGTATCTTTTGCCTTGAAACCATGTTAAGCTGCCCCGTCCACTAGAACCTGACGATCTTCGGACCCCTTTAAGCCCTCGCCGGCCGCCTGGCGCGAACGCCGAGCTTTTCGACGACCGCGGGCGGCACCTCTTCGTAATGGTCGAACTCCATGTTGTGGCTTGCTCGTCCCTGCGAAAGCGACCTCAACTCTGTTGCGTAGCCAAATGTCTCTGCTAGCGGCACCAGCGCACGCACAACCTGCAGGCCGCCGCGCGACTCGACGCCAATGACGTGACCGCGACGGCCATTGACATCGGCGAGAATATCGCCGAAGAAATCCTCCGGCGTCAGCACTTCGACTTTCATGATCGGTTCCAGGAGAACGGCATCGCCATGCTCGAGCGCCTTTCGCATGCCCATCGAGCCGGCCATGCGGAACGAAAGCTCCGACGAGTCAACCTCGTGGTAGGCGCCGTCGACCAGCGCTACTCTGACGTCAATGACGGGGTAGCTGGCGACCGGGCCGTTCTCCAGCGCCTCGTTGACGCCGGCGCGGACCGCAGAAATGAACTCGCGCGGGACTACGCCGCCGACCGTTTTGTCGACGAACTCGAAGCCGGCGCCGCGCTCTCTCGGCTCGACCTCCAGCCAGACGTCGCCGTACTGACCTCGGCCGCCGGTCTGCCGTACGAAACGTCCCTCGGCGCGGGTGGCGGACCGGATCGTCTCCTTGTATGCGACCTCCGGCTTGCCGACATTGGCGTCGACGCGGAACTCGCGAAGCATGCGGTCGACGATCACCTCCAGGTGCAACTCGCCCATGCCGGAGATGATGGTCTGGCCGGTATCAGCGTCGTAGCGCGTGCGGAAAGTGGGGTCTTCCTCCGCCAGGCGGTTCAACGTCTCGCCCATCCGGTCCTGGTCGTCCTTCGTCTTCGGTTCGATGGCGACGGACAGAACCGGCTCCGGAAAGCGGATCGACTCCAGCACTATTGGGTGAGCGCGGTCGCACAGAGTGTCGCCGGTGAACGTATTCTTCAGGCCAACTGCGGCGACGATGCCGCCGGCGTGCACCTCGTCGACCTCTTCGCGGCGGTTGGCGTGCATGCGCAGGATGCGGCCGAATCGTTCCCTCTCGTTGCGGGCGGCGTTCAGAATAGTTGCGCCGACCTTTACCTGGCCGCTGTAGACGCGGAAGTAGGCAAGCCGCCCAACATACGGGTCGGCGACGATCTTGAAGGCCAGAGCCGTGAACGGCTCGTTGTCGTCTGCTTTTCGTTGGACTGTCTGATTGTTCTTGGGGTTGATTCCGGTCACCGGGGGGACGTTCTACGGGAGCCGGGAGGTAGTCGACGACTGCGTTCAGGAGAGGCTGGACGCCCTTGTTTCGCAGGGCGGAGCCGCACATTACCGGCGTAATTGCGCCAGCCAGCGTGGCGCGCCTGACCGCCTTCTTCAACTCCAGCGTCGTCAGCCGGTGTCCCTCGACGTAGCTGATCATCGCCTGGTCGTCCACTTCCGCGAGGGTCTCGGTGAGGCGCTCACGGTAGGGGGCGCACTTCTCGGCCAACTCGTCGCTAAGGGGCAGCACGTCGGGGTTCTCGTGGCTTTCCGGCGGGAAGTACCAGGCCTTCTCCTCGACCAGGTCCACCACACCCTCGAAGCCTGCCTCGACGCCTATCGGCACCTGTATGGCTACCGGCCGCGCGCCCAGGCGCTGCTTCACCATCTCGATGGTGTTCCAGAAGTCCGCGCCGATGCGGTCCATCTTGTTAACGAAGCAGATCCGCGGCACGCTGTAGCGGTCCGCCTGCCGCCAGACCGTCTCCGACTGGGGCTCGACGCCGGCGACGGCGTCGAAGACGACCACGCCGCCGTCGAGGACGCGCAGGCTGCGCTCCACCTCGACGGTGAAGTCCACGTGGCCCGGCGTGTCGATGATGTTGATCTGATGGTCGAGCCATTCGCAGGTGGTAGCGGCGGCGGTTATGGTGATGCCGCGCTCGCGCTCCTGGGCCATCCAGTCCATTACCGCCGTGCCCTCGTGCACCTCGCCCATCTTGTAGGTGCGGCCGGTGTAAAAGAGGATGCGCTCAGTGACCGTAGTCTTGCCGGCGTCAATATGGGCAATGATGCCTATGTTGCGTAAGCGCTCGATAGGAAACTGCCTGGCCATGATTTCTATCCCCCGCGAACGGGGCTTTGTCGATACGATCAATGTTCTACGTATTGCCTTCGGTTAGAGCGGCGACGCGCGCCGCTCGCGATTACCAGCGATAGTGGACGAAGGCGCGGTTGGCCTCCGCCATCCTGTGCGTGTCTTCACGCTTCTTGACAGTTGCGCCCTGACCAGAGGCGGCGTCGGCAAGCTCAGCGGCCAGTTTCTCCGCCATCGAATGCCCCTTGCGGGCGCGGGCGGAAGCGATGAGCCAGCGCATTGCCAGCGTGGCGCGCCTTTCGGGGCGGATGTCCACCGGCACCTGATACGTCGCGCCGCCTACGCGCCGCGGCTTCACCTCAACGACCGGCGTCACGTTTCGCAGCGCCTGTTGGAACGTGTCGATGGGGTTTCGGCGGTTCTGCGCCTCTAGCAGCTCCAGCGACTTGTAGACGACGCGTTCCGCCGTGCTCTTTTTGCCGCTATACATGATGCGGTTGATGAAGCGCGAGAGGTCTTCGCTCTGGTACTTGGCGTCCGGCGCTATGATGCGTTTGACAACTTTGGCCCGCCTTGGCATGTTCCGCTCTCTCCGCTGTCTACTTCGACTTGGCGCCGGCTTTGCGCGTCCCGTACTTGCTGCGACCACGATTGCGGCCGTCGACGCCCTGCGCGTCAAGGGCGCCGCGAATGACGTGATAGCGCACACCCGGCAGGTCTTTGACGCGTCCGCCGCGGATGAGCACGACCGAGTGCTCCTGGAGGCTGTGCCCTTCGCCGGGAATGTACGCCGTCACCTCGATGCCGTTCGTGAGCCGCACGCGGGCAATCTTCCGCAGAGCGGAATTCGGCTTCTTCGGCGTCATGGTGCGTACCTGAGTGCAGACGCCGCGCTTTTGCGGCGAGCCTTCGCCGCGCTCGGTCCGGTTCTTAAGGGCGTTGTAGGTAAAACGCAGAGCGGGCGCCTTCGTCTTCTTGACGAGCTTCTTGCGTCCTTTGCGCACTAATTGGCTTATGGTGGGCACGCGCTTACCTCTCTCAGGAATCTTGGACTGGCCTGCTCTCAGACAACAAAAAGGCCGAAAACCTGATTCTGAGCCAGTACAGCGTGAAGCGCCGTGGCGCTTCACTATCGCTGACCGTAGTCAATTCGAGGTCTTTCGACCTTGCTTTGCTCTGTCGCTCAGCGCCAAACACATACTTTACGTGATATGGCGCAAGAGTGTCAAGCAGTGTAGGGTTTCAGGAGATGTGGTAATCCGGGCCTGAGGTAGACGCTCCTGAGCGTACACGAGCGGCGCGCTGTAGCCAAGAGCACTGTGCAGCCGTTTCTTGTTGTAGAAGCGCACATACGCCTGCAACCCCTTCTCCCACTCCAAGACCGTTCCCGCCAGAACGCCATCCCAGAACTCCTCTCGCATCGTCCTCTGCACTCTCTCCACCTTGCCATTGAGATGAGGCGTCCTGGGTCTGATCCGGACGTGGCGAATGCCTCTTCGCCTCAGAAGGGCAGTGAGGTCGCCTGAGAATTCAGGGCCGTTATCAGTCTGGAGGCAGCGAATTGCGAACGGGATGGTCTCCAGGAGGCACGGCAGGGCTTTGCAGACAGCGGCGCAGGTGCGCCTGGAAAGAACCGTTGCGGCAAGAACGCGGCTGCAATCGTCGACCAGGGTCAGTTGGTAGCGACCCTCCGGCAGATAGAGCAGGTCCATCTGAGCCCGATCACCGGGGGAAGCTTTGGCGTAGTGCAGCCAGAGACGCTTAGGTTTACGGGGACAGGCAAGGAGGGCGCCGGCGCGACGGAGAACTCTGTAGACACTGGAAACGCTGCAGGTAATCAGCCCGGCCTTTGTCAGATACGCGTGGAGCCTCTTTACTCCGAAGCCGAATTTACGATGGGCGCCGCGGATGATGTCTAGAACATGCCCTGAAAGGGCCGTAGGCGAGCGGTGAGGCCTGCGGGAGCGGTCTGATAGCGCTCTCCTGTCGTGGCGTCGCCAGGCCGCCCACCAGCGAGAGAAGGTCGAATGGGGCACCTCTCCCGCCTGGCAAAAGATGCGGGCGCTGAGCCTGGGATACTGCCGACGCGCCTCCTCGAACGCAGCGATGTAGGCGGCTCTTGTCTGGATGGGCCAGGGTGTGCGAGCTTTGTGCATGTCGGGCCTCCTGTAGGTTATTGGGCTTCGTTTTCCGTTAGCCTACAGCCCAGGCCCGACGTTATTCACCTCCCTTCTGTCTCACATCTCCTGAAACCCTACACAAGAGTGTCAAGCAGATGGCGAAATGGCCGCTACATTCGGCCGAGGAGGTCGCGAACGACTTCGCTTACCTCTTTGCCGTCGGCGCGGCCGCGAAGCTGGGCGGTCAGCGGGCCCATGACCTTTCCCATGTCGCGCGGGCCCTGGGCGCCGACCTCGTCGATGATCTTTCGTGCTGCGGTTTCGATGTCTTCTCGCGACATCGCCGGCGGCAGGTAGGCCTGCAGGATCGCTGCTTCGGCCTCCTCTTTGTCGACGAGGTCCTGGCGGTTGCCGCGCCGGAACTCTTCGGCGCTCTCTTTGCGCTGCTTGACCTGCTTGGCGATCACCGCGAGGACGCCGCCGTCATCCAGCGGCTCGCCCTTCTCGATCTCGGCGTTGTGGACGACGGAGAGGAGAAGGCGGAGGGTGGTTTTGCGGGTTTCGTCGCCCGCCCGCAGGGCCTGCGTCAGGTCGGCGTTAATCTGGTCTTTGATGGGCATGGTGATGCTGCGCTCCGCTTTCTTGCTGCGATGTCGGACGGGCTAGCGCCGCTCGCTCTTGCGACGCTTGGCGGCGGCCTTCCGCTTTCGTCTGACGCTCGGCTTCTCGAAGCGCTCACGACGCTTTGCTTCGGAAAGGATGCCATACTGTTGCACCTTCCGCGTAAAGCGTCGCAGCGCCGCCTCGAAGCTCTCGTTTTCGCGGACGATTACTTCCGTCAACTCGTGAACCCCATCGAGATGGGCTCATAACCTGATGGCTGCAGAATTATATTGAGGTGTGCATGTTCTGTCAACGAGCGCGACAGAGTGAGACGGGCCAGATTGGCGCTCTATTGTCGGGCGGGTTTCTTGGGGATCTTCTTGAAGCGCATGCGGGTCAGGCCGCGAATATCCTCCGTCGCCGTCTTGCGAATGTTGACGCGCGTGTCGGGGTCTTCCCGCCAGCGGACCGGTATCTCCTTTATCCGGTAGCCGCCTTTGTCGGCGAGGATGAGGAGCTCGGTGTCGAAGAACCACTCTTCGTTCTTGATCAGCGGGACGAGCGTGCGGGCGGTCTCACGGCTGACGGCCTTGAAGCCGCACTGCGCGTCGACGAAGCTGGGCCAGAACGAGAGCTTAATCATGAGGTTGTAGACGCGCGAGGTGAACTCGCGGCGGGGCGAGCGCGTGGTCTGGGCGCCCTTCTTCAGACGGGAGCCGATGGCAACGTCGTAACCCTCGTCGGCGATGGCGGCGACGAGCGCGGGGAAGAAGGCGATGTCGGTGGAGAGGTCAACGTCCATGTAGGTGAGGACGTCGGCTTCGCTGCCCAGCCAGGTCGCCCGCAGCGCGCGGCCGCGTCCCTTCTGCGGGATGTGGAAGGGGACGACGTCGACGTGCTCCTCCGCCAGCTTCTGGGCGACGGCGAGCGTCCCGTCGGTGGAGGCGTTGTCGGCGATGACGATGCGCCAGATGTGCGGCAGGTTGTCGCGCAGGAAATCGCGCAGCGTCGCGACGCTCTGCGCGAGCACGTGCTCTTCGTTGTAGACGGGTATCACGACATCGACGTTCGCCATGGCCTACTCCTCCTGCGTTTATGCGCCAAGAGTATCCTTCAGCAGGCGGGCCAGCCGCAAGGGGTCGCCGGCGATGACGCTTGCCGCGTAGAGCTCCATTGCGCCGAAATCGCTGGTGCGGTCCATGAGGTCGCCGCGGTCGACGATATGAGCGATGGCCGGGAAGCAGCGCCAGTCCTCGTCGGCGGGCGCGATGGGCGGCAGGTAGAGCGCCAGGTTGAACGAGACGACGCCGAGTCGGTCGCGCAGGCAGGCCAGCACCTCGTAGGCGCGGTCCTTCAGCGAGGCATCGAGCGCCGGCGCGATGAGCAACACCTCGTTCTCTTTGAGCGGCGCCAGGTTAGCGATGACCCGCACGCCTTGCTTCTCGAAGGCGCAGCCGACGGCGGCGTGGGCGTGGAACAGGTCGTCGAAGTAGTCGCTGTTATTGCGGGAGCGATAGACGAGGGCGGCGCGGCGAAGTGATTCGACGGCGGGGTAGTGCGCCTCGCGCCCGAGCAGCACCTGGGCGTGGCCGTGAACGAGCGAGGAGCCGGCCCGCCAGAGGCAGTTCCACACGAAGAGGAAGTACCTGGCGCTCGCGTCGACCTTGTGGGCGGCGCGGGCCCAGCGAAGGCCGGTGTCGACGTAATCGTGCAGCATCTCGCGGTTGAAGCGCAGTGGGTCGCGCTCCTTGAAGATGACGAGCGAGTGGAAGCCGTCGAACTTGGCGACGTTGGCGCCGGTGACGCAGTGCTTGCCGTCGATCCGGCCGAACGTCGGCGGGGGTGCTTTCCAGCGCGTCGGCGAGGGGGTCGGAGTCGCGGTCCGTGTCGAGAGATGACTGGAGGTCTGCCCGGCCGGCCGGCGAGTGGGGGCGGCGCGAGCGCAGCGGGTTGAAGAGGGCGCCGCGACCGGTGACGACGTTGGTTACGCGGATGATTCGCTGGGCAAGGGTCGGTTCGACGGCGCCGAACTGCTTCTCGATCCAGGGACGCATGGAGTCGGGCGGGACGATGCGCCCTTCGACGGCGTCGACGCGGAGGATGCGGCGAAAAACGGCGCGTTCGGTCGCTGGAAGCGCCTCGACAAGGTCAGGCAGGTTGGCGATGCCGGGAACGCCGTCGTCAGCCATCTTCGGTTGCGAGCTCTAGTGCCGGAAGTGGCGCTGGCCGGTAAAGACCATCGCCATGCCGTGCGCGTCAGCGGCGGCTATAGACTCCTGGTCCCGAATGGAGCCGCCGGGCTGGATAACCGCCTTTATTCCCGCCTCCGCCGCCGTCTCGATGCCATCCGGGAACGGGAAGAAGGCGTCGGAGGCCATGACTGCGCCCTTCGCCCGTTCCCCTGCCGCGCGGGCCGCCAGCATGACGCTGGTAACGCGGTTCGGCTGGCCGGCGCCCATGCCCAGTAACGTCGCGTCCTTCACGAAGACGATGGCGTTCGACTTGATGTGCTTGACGGCGCGGTTGGCGAACAGGAGGTCGCGCTTTTCGGCTTCGGTGGGCGAGCGCTTGGTCACGACCTTGAGCTCGATGCGGTTGTCGGGTATGTTGTCGCGCTCCTGAACGAGCAGGCCGCCGACAACGCGACGGTAATCGAGGCCGGCCAGCGAGGGCGGCGCGGCGCGAAGGATGCGCAGGTCGCGCTTCTTGCGCAGCAGGGCAAGCGCCTCCTCCTCGAAGTCGGTCGCGATGATGATCTCGTAGAACGTTCTGCCGATCTCCTGGGCGATGGCAAGGGTGAAGGGCCGGTTGACGGCGACGATGCCTCCGTAGGCGGAGACGGGGTCGCCGGCGAAGGCGCGACGGTAGGCCTCGGCGAGGTCCTTGTGGCTGGCAAGGCCGCAGGGATTCGTGTGCTTGATGATGGCGACGGTCGGGCCGGGGAAGTCGCAGGCGGCGTTCCAGGCGGCGTCGGCGTCCATGACGTTGTTGTAGGAAAGCTCTTTGCCGTGGAGCTGCTCCGCGGAAACGACTCCGCCCGGCCGCGGCTCGATGACGCTTTCTTCCTGGTAGAAGGCGGCGCGCTGATGCGGGTTCTCGCCGTAGCGCGTGTCGAACAGCTTGCTCAGGGCGATGGTGAACGACTCCGGCAGGATGTCCCGCGGATCACGGAGGTACTGGGAGATGGCGGTGTCGTAGGAGGCAACGTGCTGGAACGCCTTCTGCGCCAGGCGGCGGCGTTCCTTGAGGGGAACCTCGCCTTCGCGCAGCATCTCCAGCAGCGGCTCGTAGTCTTGGGGATCGACGAGGACGACGACGTTGGGGAAGTTCTTCGCGGCCGCGCGCATCATCGTCGGACCGCCGATGTCGATGTTCTCCAGCGCGTCCTCCAGGGAAACGCCGGCTTTGCTGACCGTCTCCACGAACGGGTAGAGGTTGACAACGACGAGGTCGATGGGGCTGATTCCGTGCCGCTCCAGCTCCTCGCGATGGGCCGGCAGCTCGCGGCGGGCGAGGATGCCAGCGTGGACGGCGGGATGGAGGGTCTTGACGCGGCCGTCGAGGATCTCCGGGAAGCCGGTGAGATCGGAGATGGACTTAGCGGCGACCCTTGCGTTGGTGAGCGCGCGATGGGTGCCGCCGGTGGAGTAAAGCTCGACGCCGAGGGCCGTGAGGCCGCGCGCGAACTCGACGAGGCCGGCTTTGTCGTGGACGCTGATGATTCCCTTCATCAGTTTCTCTGCCAATCTAGGTCTAGGTCAGGATGACGCGACCGTTCACCTGCGCAACGATCTGGCCGACGGGCAACGCCTCCGGCACGAGCGACCGCACCTTCTCGACGTCGCCCCGCGCGCAGACCAGCACCATGCCGAGGCCCATGTTGAAGACGTGGAACATCTCGTCGTCGCTCACGTTACCTTCTCGCTGGATGAGGGTAAAGATGGGCGGGACCTTCCAGGTCGACCGCTCGAAGCGGGCGGCGAGGCCTCCCGGCAGGACGCGCGGCACGTTGTCGACGAGGCCGCCGCCGGTTATGTGGGCGATGCCCTTCAGATCCGCGAGCGCCGGCTTCACGTCTCGATAATAGCAGCGATGCGGCGCCAGCAGCGCCTCGCCGAGGGTGACGCCAAGCTCGGGATAGGTGCGATAGAGCGCCGCCTTCTCCGCTTCCGGGTCGCCGCCGAGGCCCACGTTGAACATGCGCCTGGCGAGCGAGTAGCCGTTGGTGTGGAGGCCGTTCGAAGGGAGGCCGAGCAATGCGTCGCCCTCGCGGATGGACGAGCCGTCGAGTATTGCGTCGCGCTCCACGACGCCGACGATAAAGCCGGCGAGGTCGAAGGCGCGCGGGAGGTAGACGTCCGGCATGTCCGCCGTCTCGCCGCCGGTGAGCGCGCAGCCGACGTCCCGGCAGGCGGAGGCCATGCCTCGCACGATCGCCACTTTGGCGTCTTCATGAAGGTTGGCGCTGGCGATGTAGTCGAGGAAGAAGAGCGGCTCGGCGCCGGTGGTGAGGATGTCGTTGACGGAGTGGTTGACGAGGTCGATGCCGACGGTATCGAAGCGACCCATGGCGACGGCGAGGTTCAGCTTGGTGCCGACGCCGTCGGCGCTGGCGACGAGCACGGGCTCGCGATAGCCGGCGAGGCGAAAGAGTGAGGCGAACGGGCCGACGCCGGCGAGCACCTCCGGCCGGCGCGTCGAGGCGACGATCTCCTTGATGCGCGCCGCAAGCCGGCTCCCGGCATCGATGTCTACGCCGGCGGCGATGTACGTTTGGCGACTGTCGTTGGCTGCGCTCACGGGGTCCTTCGGAGCTGGGCAACTGGCCTTCGGCGGAACAGGCCCGAACGTCAGCTAGAGAACGGGATGGGCGCGCTCTCCACCCACTCGAAGTCGTGGCGGTCGCGAGCGGAGGGCGGCGCTTCCAGGGCGAGCTTGTCCATCTGCAGCGGCACCGGCAGCGGGTAGTCGCCGCTGAAGCAGGCCAGGCAGAACGTATCCTGCGGCAACCCGATCGATTCCACGAGACCCTCGAGGCTGAGATAGCCGAGGCTGTCGGCGTCGATGTGCTCGCGAATCTCCGGCACGGTCTTCTGAGCGGCGATGAGCTCCCAGCGGGCCGCCATGTCGACGCCGAGGAAGCAGGGGTAGGTGATGGGCGGCGCGGTGATGCGCATGTGCACCTCGCGGGCACCGGCCCGGCGTATCATGTCGACCACGCGCGGGGTCGTCGTGCCACGGACGATGCTGTCATCGACGACGACGACGCGCTTTCCGCCGAGGATCTCCGGCAGCGGGTTGAACTTGAGCTGCACGCCGACCTCGCGGATGCGCTGGTCGGGCATAATGAACGTCCGGCCGACGTAGCGGTTCTTGACAAGCCCTTCGACGAAGGGGATGCCCGACGCCTGCGAGTAGCCGATGGCGGCGGCGATGGCGGAGTCCGGCACGCCCATCACAACGTCGGCATCGACCGGGTATTCGCGCGCCAGGCGGGCGCCCATCGCCATGCGGACCGGGTAGAGCAGTTTGCCACGGATGACACTGTCCGGGCGGGCGAAGTAGATGTACTCGAAGACGCAGAAGGCGCAGCGATTGCTCTCCAGCGGGCGGAAGCTGCGGACGCCGCGGCTGCCTATCTGGACGACCTCGCCGGGTTCGACTTCGCGGAGGAAGGTTGCGCCGAGGTGGTCGAAGGCGCAGCTTTCGGAGGCGACGACCCAGCCGCCGTTCAGCCGCCCCAGGCAAAGCGGCCGCACGCCCAGCGGGTCCCGCACGGCGAAGAGCGTGTCGGGCGTGAGGACGACGAGGCAGTAGGCGCCCTGGACGCGTCGCATCATGTGGGCGAAGCGCTGCGGCCAGGAGTCGCCGGGAGCGAAGGCGAGGATGCGGGCCATGACCTCAGAGTCGGTGGCGGTGCGGAACTCGTGGCCTTCCTGCTCGAGGTCGACGCGGAGCATCTCGGCGTTGACCAGGTTGCCGTTGTGGCCGAGAGCTATTTCGCCGTTGGGACCGGCGACACGGAATGGCTGGGCGTTCTTGTACTGGCTGGAGCCGGTAGTGGAGTAGCGGTTGTGGCCGATGGCCATGTTGCCGCGGAGGTGAGCGAGATCCTCTTCGTCGAAGACCTGGGAGACGAGGCCCATGCCGACGCGGCTGTGGAGCTCATGGCCGTCGGCTGTGGCAATCCCCGCGCTCTCCTGGCCTCGGTGTTGGAGCGCGTACAGGCCGTAGAAGGCCAGTCTTGCGGCATCTTCACCACTAGCGCTGACCCCGAAGACGCCGCAGTATTCGCGGGGACTGGACACGCATACCTCCTGCCGTTGGACGCGGTTGTCCGCCTCAGTTAGGTCCCCGTGAAGCCGACAACAGAATGATAGTACACTGGGAACGCGAACGCAAGCTCGCGGGATTGCCCACTTTCGCTTGGGATGACGCTCCTGTTATACTCGCTGCGGCTCGGAACCCTGAGCGGAAGGAGGTATGCCCCGATCACGTCGGGGTAAATTCATGCCGGTAATAGTAGTCATCGGCGGCCAGTGGGGCGACGAAGGCAAGGGCAGGACTATCGACCTGCTGGCGCAGAACGCGAGCATCGTCGCCCGCTATTCGGCCGGGAACAACGCCGGGCACACCGTGGTCAACGACAAGGGCAAGTTCAGCCTGCACATCGTGCCAGCGGGCATCTTCTACGGCGACAAGACCTGCATCATCGGCAACGGCGTCGTCGTCGACCCAGCGGTGCTGCTGGAGGAGATCGAAGGGTTGCAGGCGAAGGGGGTCGGCGTCAAGAACCTGTACGTGAGCGACCGCTGCCACATCGTCATGCCCTACCACATTCTCATCGATAAGGCGGACGAGGAGCTGCGCGGGCCGGCGGCCATCGGCACCACCTTCCGCGGCGTAGGGCCGGCGTTCGTCGACAAGGTGGGACGCATCGGCGTGCGGATGGTCGACCTCATCGACGCCGACACCTTCCGCGAGCGGCTTTCGCTGGTGCTGCCGTACAAGAACGCCGTCCTGCAGAAGCTGTACGGCCTCCAGCCGCTGACCTTTGACGAGGTATACGAGCCGTACTGCGGCTTCGGCCGGCGGCTGGCGCCGTTCGTGGCGGACACGGCCGACATGGTGCAGGAGGCGCTGGCACGCGGCGAGTCGATCCTTCTGGAGGGCGCGCAGGGCTCGCTGCTGGACCTGGACTCGGGGACGTACGAGTACGTGACGTCGTCGGTGCCATCGTCCACGGCGGCGGGGGCGGGGCTGGGCATCGGGCTGGGGCCGACGCAGATAACGCGGGTGGTCGCGGTGTACAAGGCGTACCAGACGCGCGTCGGGAACGGGCCGATGCCGACGGAGCTGAAGGGCGAGCTCGGCGACGAGCTGCGGGAGAAGGGGCAGGAGTACGGCGCAACCACCGGCCGGCCACGTCGCTGCGGCTGGTTCGACGCGGTGGCGGCGCGCTACACGGCGCGGCTGAACGGGCTATCCGGCGCGGTGATCACTCGCCTAGACGTGCTGGACACGTTCGCCAGTGTGAAGGTGTGCACGGCGTACCAGGCCGACGGGGTGCCGGTGGACCGCTTCCCGGCAAGCCTGGGCCGGCTGGCCTGCTGTGAGCCGATCTTCGAGGAGCTGCCGGGCTGGCAGGAGCCGACGACGCACGTCCGGCGCTTCGAGGACTTGCCGAGGCATGCGCGGGAGTACGTGAAGCGGCTGGAGCAGCTAATCGGGGTGCCGGTGGCGCTGGTGTCGGTGGGGCCGGAGCGGGACCAGGCGATCATCGTGAAGCCGATCCTATAGGGCGCGGCTCTGATTGTGTTTGTTTTAAAAAAGATCGCGTCTTTCGAATGTGTTAGCGGCGCGTTTCTTCAGTTGTTTTTCGAAAGGCGTCTTTCCGGCGGGTCGCCCGTGGGGTGGGTCCGCTCCGCACGGTAGATGTTCCCCTAAGCGGCGGCGGATTGCAAGGGGAAGGTGGCACTTCGGTTGGGGGGAAAGCGGCCGTTCATTCATCGGCAGGTCAGCGCTGGGACGAGTTCGATGTCTGGCTTAGGCGTTCGCTTATTCCTGTTGGGGAAGAGGCCTCCTCATGAAACGGACGGCCCGTCCGTAGCCGTCGCACTCGACGTCAGCAAGCGTTGAGTGCTCAATGTCCTCCCAGTCGCCGAGTTTGCTTGTCCATCGACCCGTATTCAGTTGCCGAGCGACATGCGTTGGGCCATCGTCATTGGCAAAGATAGCGAGCTTTTCGTAGCCGGTCTCAAGTTCGGGACTTGGGCAAAGGACAAAACCCAGAGATTCGAACCCCTCAACGACCGCGTCGAGGCTGCCATCTCGCCGAGGCGTGGGCCAGTAGTATTCAGCGAGGCGAGAGTCGGGCCACCACCGAACCTGATCGTCACGAGCCGCCCACGCAGCGCAGTTGTAATCAGAGCTCTCTAAGCTCGTGACCGTGTGGTTAGTGGCGTTCAGATTACGGAATGTAGCGCGATGTCGCCACGGCAACACGAGGGTTCACTCCCGTCGTCAAAGCGTAGCGGTCGGCGTCGACGTAACCATGGTCGCGCCCCCATTTTAGCCAAATGTCCCTTGTCTCACGGGAAGTATGCCGCACACCTGGTGGGACCGGAGACTCTCCCGTTATTGCGTGTAGCGCCCAATACCACTGTGCGCCGGTCTGCCGCAGGTCTTCTAGGATAAACGGAACAACGCTTGGCCCCATGCCGATGATTCGCTGGTATGCCGGATGCATTGCTATCTGCGATGGAGAGGAGAGGTGACCCGTCGCTTCGCGCCACTCTTTCGCGAGTTCCACGAACCGCTGCCTTGCATCGGCGCGACCGACCGATGAGACAGGCGAAGTAATACGGGACAGCCTCTCAAATAGCGACGTTGGCGCCGATGTTCCCGTGAGCGGCGGGACATAACAGGGCCGGGGGACTGTTACTGTACCAGCAAACGGCGTTGCAGGTAGGCGATAATCAGTAACCATCGTTCTCTCCTCTACGTCTGTGGTCGTGCCTGCGCTTGCATCTGTGCAATCACGGTTTGTAGTTCGTTAATCCTGTCGGTAAGCCAATCTCTGAGAACGACCGCTGCTCCTGGATTAAGAATAACGTCAGCTTCAATCTCTCTGATTATGAATCCAGGATCATCCGTCTGAGTCTCCTGAGGCACGCCCTGCTTGTCCACTGAGATGGTCGTCCCGTCCGGCAAAGCCCTATGTTCACTGAAAAGTGCCATGTGAATGTTTCCCTGGAACGTCAAGCTACCCCATGCACCGTCAACATGGATAACCCGACAGAGTTTACTGCGCTTAAATCGGGTCTTTAGTTCTGGTACGTTTTGCGGCTCATTCATACTTAGTTCTCCTTCAACGGCGACCACGCGTGCGGCGTGGCAGTCAAGGCGCAGCCTCCACCCCGATGAGTTCATTATAGGTTATGCAACGACCAACTACCGACTCTACCACCTTCGACATTCTGTCGCCATCGGAATCCTGCCGAGTGTTATATCGGGAAACCTGCTCATCGACATAGCGGATCAAGTGGAAGGGTTCGACGCTGACGTAGGTTCCCTTGAGTGTCCGCTTCATTAGACTCCAGAAGTTCTCCAGCCCGTTAGTGTGAACCTTGCCGCGAGGGAGCCGGGGGGTCAGGATTTGACGGCGACGACCTGGAGCCAGTTGCGGGGGACGGTCGATAGTTTCAGGTCGCGGAAGGCTTCGGCGGCGGCGCGTCGCAGGCAGTCGACGGCGACAGAGAGCGGGACGCCGGGCAGGGCGCCGCGGGCAAACAGCTCATACTCGCTGATCGCTTGAAAGCCCTCCAGCGGCATCTCCACGGGGCATAGCTCGAGCGTCCGCACGGCAAAGCCACCGTCGGCAAGCAGGCTGCGGTATTCGTCGACGCTGAGCTGGATGCGCGCCTGCGCCCTCTCCTCTTTCTCGCGTCGCACGTCGGGGTGCTCGTCACGAAAGATGCGCATGGCGCGCCGCACCCACAGGATGTAGAAGGGCATGGTGTCCGCCGGCTGCGCGCCCTCGAAGAAGGTGCTGTTGAAGGCGAAGAGGCCGCGCTCCCGCAGGGCCTCCGATACTTCGTGCAGCATGCGCTTCTTGTCCTCGACGAGGTGGATGGCGTTGCAGAAGACGACGGCGTCGGCGGTGCGCTGGACGAAGCGCGACAGGTTTTCCGCCTTGCCGGAGCAAAACCGAACGACGGCGCCCCAGCGCTCCTGAAGGTCCTTTCGGGCGAGCTCCAGCGCCGAGTCGGACGGCTCGACGGCGACGACTTCGCCCCTGTCGGGGCGCATCGACTCCAGGATGAGCGTGGTGACCGCGCCGGTGCCGGCGCCGAGGTCGACGACGCGCTGCGAGGGCTTGAAGGCGCACATCTCGACCAGCCGGCGGTTGATTGCCGTGTAGAACGGCTGGCTGGCGAACTTCCGGAAGGAGTTTCCCTCTAGCTCCGTCATCGTTGAGCCTCCTCTCGTGCTAAGCGGGAACCACGAGGTCGATTTGCTGGCGACGGACCTCGGCCATTATCTTCGCGGCGCCGGCGTCGTCGGGCTCGACGAGGGGGAGCCGCAGGCCGCCGACTTTGCAGCCGAGCTGTCGCAGGGCGTACTTGATCGGTATCGGGTTGCTGGCGACGGTCATGAGCGTCGTCATGAGCGGCAGAAGGCGTCGGTGGATGGTCGCCGCCTCTTCGACCCTGCCGGCGAGGTAGCTGTCGATGATCTGGCGCATCTGCAGGCCGACGAGGTGGGAGACGACGCAAATGACGCCGTAGCCGCCGATCGACAGGATGGGCAGCGTATCGGAGTCGTTGCCGCTCCAGATGCGGTAGTCGGGCCGGGAGCCGGCGATTATCTGGCCGATCTGCTCGAGGTTGCCGCTGGCTTCCTTCAGGCCGGCGATATTGGCGATGGCGGACAGGCGGATGCTGGTCTCGGCCGTCATGTTGACGCCGGTGCGGCCCGGGATGTTGTAGAGGATGCAGGGCAGGCTGGTCTCGCCGGCCAGGGTCTGGAAGTGGCGGAACATGCCCTCCTGGGTCGGCTTGTTGTAGTAGGGAACGGTGAGCAGGAGGGCGTCGACGCCGGCGGCTTCGGCCTCGCGGCCGAGCTTGGCGCTCTCGGCGGTGTTGTAGTTGCCGCTGCCGGCCACGACGACGCCCGCGTTGCCGACGGCTTCCTTGACCGCCTTGAAGAGGCCGAGCTTCTCGTCGCGGCTGAGCGTCGGGACTTCGCCGGTGGTGCCGGAGACGACGACGCCATCGCTGCCGGAGCGCAGGAGCGCGAGCGCCAGTTGCTGCGCCTGCCGGTAATCGACGGCGCCCTGGTCGTCGAAGGGGGTGATCATTGCCGTAAGCAGACGGCCTATCTCTGTCATGTCAGCCTCCTTTGTGGGGCTAGACAAGGTCTCGCTTCACCAGCTCTTCCGCTATCTGGATGGCGTTGAGGGCGGCGCCCTTGCGGAGGTTATCGGAAGAGATCCACATGGCGATGGAGTTCGGGCGGGAGTCGTCCTGACGGATGCGGCCCACGAACACGTCGTCCTCGCCGGCGGCCAGCCAGGGCAGCGGGTAGAGGCTGATGCTGGGGTCGTCCTGGACGGTCACGCCCGGGGACTCGGACAGGATGTCGCGCACGTCGTCCGGGCTCATGGGATGGGTGAGCTCGACGTGGACGGCGCAGCTATGGGAGATCATGACGGGCACGCGGACGCAGGTCGCCGACATGGCGATGGATTCGTCGTGCATGATCTTGCGCGTCTCGTGGATCATCTTCCACTCTTCTTTTGTGTAGCCGCTGTCCATGAAGACGTCGATTTGCGGCAGGAGGTTGAAGGCGATCTGGTGCGGGTAGACGTGCGAAGACGTCTCCTTGCCTTCGAGCACCTGCTTCGACTGGGTGACGAGCTCGTCGACGGCGGCCTTACCGGTGCCGGAGACGGACTGGTAGGTGTCGGCGATGACGCGCTTGACGGGGTTGACCCTGTGGATGGGCCAGAGGCACATGACCACCGGCGTCGTCGAGCAGTTGGGGATGGAGATGATGCCCTTGTGCTTCTCCACGTCGTCGGCGTTGACCTCGGGGACGACGAGCGGGACTTTGGGGTCCATGCGCCAGGCGGAGCTGTCGTCGATAGCGATGGCGCCGACCTGAGCGGCGATAGGGCAATAGTCGCGGGAGGCCTGGCCGCTGGCGGATATGAAGACGAAGTCGGCGCCGGCGAAGGAGTCGTTGTTCGTTTCTTCGACGGTGATCTCCTCGTCGCCGACGACGATCTTCCTGCCGGCAGAGCGCGAGGTGGCGAGCAGGCGCAGGCCCTTTACAGGGAACTTGCGCTGCTGGAGGATGCCCAGGAACTCGCGGCCGACCATGCCGGTGGCCCCAACGACGGCGATGTTGTATGTCTTGTCGGACATGAGCGTTTCAGCTTCCCTCTAGATTCCGGCGTACCGGTACAGGCAGCGGGCGGCGCATCGATTCGCGGGTACAAGGTAACAGACCGTCCGCGTAATTGCACGGTGAGTCATCATAATAACGGCTGAAGGGGGGATCGGGCAACAGCGGCGAGGTCGAGCGAAGCGGCCGGAACCTGATGGGACCTGGCTGATTGGGCCTGACGCAACGCGTTGGCAATGCGACAGCAATACGATAGGATTATGCTGGGACGCTGACGCTGCGGGCGAAGGAATGCAATCCGCGATTATCGTCAAGGGTCTGAGGAAGAGCTACGGCCCGGTTGAGGCCGTGCGCGGCATCGATCTCGATGTCCACGTCGGCGAGATATTCGCCCTGCTCGGGCCGAACGGCGCCGGCAAGACGACGACGGTGGAGATTCTGGAAGGGTATCGCCGGCGCGATGGCGGCGAGGTGAGCGTGCTGGGCCAGGACCCCGCCTCGAACGCGCTGGACCTGAAGCGCAGAATCGGGATAGTGCTGCAAAGCACGGGCGTGCAGCCGTACCTGACGGTCGAAGAGAGCATCGAGCTCTTCCGTGGCTATTACCCGAATCCTCTTCCGCTCGATGACATCATCGAGGCCGTGGGACTGAAGGAGAAACGTAAGTCGCTCGTTCGGCGGATGTCGGGAGGCGAGCAACGACGCCTGGATGTCGCGATCGGGCTGGCGGGCAACCCCGAGCTGCTGTTCCTCGACGAGCCGACGACTGGGTTCGATCCGTCCGCCCGACGACACGCCTGGGAGATGGTGAAGAACCTGGAGTCGCTGGGCAAGACCGTGGTGCTGACGACGCACTATATGGACGAGGCGCAGTTCCTGGCGGAGCGGGTCGCGATCATGGTGGACGGGCGAATCGCCGCCGAGGGCGCGCCGGACGCTTTGAGGCGGATGGACGCGACAACGAAGATCAGCTTCCGCCTGCCCGCCGGCGTCGAGCTGCCGGATGCCATGCGCGCAGAGGCGAAAGTCGAAGCGGGGCTGGTGTCGCTGGAGGCGCTGGAGCCGACGCGGACTCTTCATGCGCTGACCTCGTGGGCGGTGGAGCAGGGCGTCGAGCTGGAGCAGCTGGCGGTCTCGCGGGCGTCGCTCGAGGACATCTACCTGGAGCTGGCGAAGGGCTCGGAGCAGGAGGGGGCAACGGCGTGAACGCTCTGAGACTGACGCTGCGACAGGTCTACTACGAGAACCGCGCCTTCTGGCGCAATCCGCAGTCGGCGTTTTTCACCTTCGCCTTCCCGCTGCTGTTCCTGGTCGTGTTCAACTCGATCTTCGGGAGCCACAACGTCGACGAGAGCGGCGGGACGATTAATGGGTCGACGTTCTACGTGCCGGCGATCGTCGCGGTGGCGGTGATCTTCGGCTGCTACAGCAATCTGGCGATCAGCATCTCGCTGGCGAGGGACCAGGGAGTTCTCAAGCGCGTTCGGGGCACGCCTCTGCCGGCGGCGGCGTACATCGGCGGGCGGATCGTGCACTCGACGCTGGTGGCGGTGGTGGTGGTTCTGATTGTGCTCGTCGTTGGGCGGGTCGTCTACAACGTGCCGATACCAGGCCACACGCTGCCGGCGTTTCTGCTGGCGCTGGTGGTCGGCGCCGCGTGCTTCTGCAGCCTGGGTCTGGCGATCACGACCGTCATCGGGAACGCGGACGCGGCGAATCCGATTGTCAACGCCTCGGTGCTGCCGCTTCTGTTCATTTCGAACGTGTTTATCCCTCTATCGCCGCCGAAGTGGCTGGACGTGATCGCGGAAGTGTTTCCGGTGAAGCACTTCGCGGACGCGTTGCACACGTCGTTCAGTCCGTTCGTGACGGGGTCCGCCTTCCAGTGGGGCGACATGGCGGTGATGGCCGTGTGGGGAGTAATCGCGGCGCGGATAGCGGTCAGGTTCTTCTCGTGGGAGCCGCGCCGCTAGCGGGGGGTCGCGATCCTCCGCTCGGGGCTCCTGTCATCTGGCGGGAGTGGGTGGGAGTCGAACCCACCCGGGACGGCGCAGGCCGCCCCGCAACGATTTTGAAGACCGCGAGACCCACCGGGACCCATCCACTCCCGCAGACCAGTATATGAATGCCCTGGGGAGGGGTCAAAAAGAGGCTGACGGCGGGAGTTCGGAGGTGTGAGAGTATGGGTTGACGGCCGGCGTTTGTCCGCTACAATTGCAGATGGTAGTGGGGACGGCTGAGGCCAAGCTCATCCCCAAGATATGCGCTGCTCGTATCAATACCTGACTGATGGTCCCTCAGCCGTCTCTGAGAAATCGTAGAGCCGTGAGCAGCGAGCCGGTCAAGTAGAGTACTTTGCAACTCTACATAATCTAACAAGCGGTTGAGCCCCAGCGGCCGGCTAGGCTTGCGCTTAGGGTCGGGGCAAACGGTTCGGTCTCCGGAAGGTCAAGCTCAGGTTCAAGTCTGAAGACCGCGAGAGCCACCGGGACCCATCCACTCCCGCAGATTGTTACGAAGGCGGCGTCCAGGCGCCGAACTTCTCGCCGATGTACTTGTCGGCGCGAATGGCCGCCGTCGCGCCGTCACCGGCCGAGCTGACGACCTGACGCGCCGCGCCGCTGCGGACGTCGCCGGCGGCGAAGATGCCGGGGACGCTGGTTTCCATCCACTCGTTGACGATAACGTAGCCGGCCTCGTCCATGGCGACGACGCCCCGCAGGTAGTCGATATTCGGCTGCTGCCCGATGAAAACGAAGAGGCCTGTGAGCTCGAGAGACGATTCCTCATCGCTTTCGAAGTTGCGCAGCCTGACGCCGCTTACCATACCATCACCCTGCACTTCAGTGACAACGGTGTTCCAAAGGAAGTCGATCTTGGGCTCGGCGAAGGCGCGCTCCTGCAGTATGGGCGCGGCGCGCAGCCGGTCGCGACGGTGGATGACGTGGACTTTCGAGGCGTAGCGGCTGAGGAAGACGGCTTCGTCCAGGGCCGCGTCGCCGCCACCGACGACCGCGACCTCCTGTCCACGGAAGAAGGCGGCGTCGCAGGTCGCGCAGTAGGAGACGCCGCGTCCGATGAGGCGCTCTTCGCCCGCGACGCCGAGGCGCTTGTAGCCGGCGCCGCCGGCGGCGATGACGGTTTTCGTGTAGAACTCGCCCTCGCTGGTCTTGACGAGGAAATGGTTGTCCTCGGCGGGCTCGACGGAATCGGCCATGGCGTAGGTGGCGAGGAGGCCGTATTTTTCGCCTTGCTTGAGCATGGCCTGGGAGAGGTCGTAGCCGTTGATGCCGTCAGGGAAGCCAGGGTAGTTTTCGACGACGGCGGTGAGGGCGATCTGACCGCCAACGACGCCTTTTTCGAGTAATACAGTGCAGCGGCGGGCGCGGGATGCGTAGAGGCCTGCCGTCAGGCCGGCGGGCCCGGCGCCTATTATCACAACGTCGCAATCCATGCGCTTGTGTGGTTCCAAGGGCTGCAATCGAGTTCTCTAGCTGATGGCGCTCTCGATATTCTTCTTGAGCTCCGTCTTGGGACGAAAGCCGATGACCTGGCTGACTGGCTTGCCGGCCTTGAAGATGATGAGCGTCGGGATGCTGCGGATGCCGTAGTTCATGGCCGTCGAGGGGCTCTCGTCGGTGTTGAGCTTGACGAAGTCCATCTTGCCGGCGAAGTCGCCTGCCAGCTCTTCGACCAGCGGCGATACCATTCGGCAGGGGCCGCACCAGGGCGCCCAGAAATCCACGAGCACGGGCAGGGTGGAGTTCAGCACCTCTTTGCTGAAGGTCGCGTCCGTGACATCTCTTACGCTTGCCATCTTCTCCTCCTCAATCTCAAGAAGCTTGACAATCTCGCTTGTCTTCGCGATAATTGTGACATACCCCCACGGGGTATGTCAAGGTAGCAAGTGCCAACGAGTTCAGTATAAGGCCTGGGAAACACAATATGAACACGAAGCTTCATCCGCCCGAGACGCTGGTGCGGTTGCGACGTCTTGAAGGGCAAATCAGGGGCATTCAGCGGATGCTGGAGGAAGACCGAGGCTGCGAGCAGCTTCTGACGCAGTTGATGGCGGTCCGCGCCGGCATTGACCAGGTCGGCCTGATCCTGCTGGAGACGCACATCGAGAAGTGCCTGCTGACGGACCTGGAGGCAACGGACCCGGAACGCGTGCGGGAGCTGCGCGAGACGCTGAAGATGTGGGCGCGCTTTGGGCTGGTTCCGGGCGCGGCGCTCCCCTGGCTGGAAGAGACGTCGGAGCAGTAGGGGCGGGGGCGCTAGGAACGCACGCGCTTCTGCTTGTGCGTCACGTAGTCGATGAGGACGTATTCGCCCAGGCCTTCGGGCGTCGTGTAGAAGATTCGCCCCTTGTTGATCTTCGCGAGCTTGTCGACGAAATCGTTGAGCTGGTAGTTGCGGTCGAGCATGAAGACGTTGATGACAATGCCGGCGTCAGTGCAGCGCTTGACCTCCCGCAAGGTCGCGGCGATGGTCGCGGCGCTGGGCGGGTAGGCGAAGCGGGCGTGGCCGCGCTCGAGATGGGCGGTCGGCTCGCCGTCGGAGATCATGATGATCTGGCGCGTTCCCACCTTGTGCTTCGCCAGCAGCTTCTGGGCGATGATGAGCGCGTGGTGCATGTTGGTGCCGAGGACCGACTCGTCCCAGTTCAGGTAGGGCAGATCCTGAGCGTCGACCTGATGGGCGTAGGCTGAGAAGCCGACGATGTAGAGCGCGTCGCGGGAGAACTTGCCGGCGATGAGGCTATTCAGGGCGAGCGCGACCTTCTTCGCGGCCTGGAAGCTGCCGCGCAGGGCCATCGACCAGGAGAGGTCGACGAGGACGACGGTTGAGGTCTGGGAGAGCAGCTCGCTGCGGTAGACCTCGAAGTCGCCTTCCTCCAGGTGAACGGGCGGCCCGGGCGAGGGCTCCCGCTGGAGCGAGTTCATGATCGTCTGCTGGAGGTGGAAGTGCATCGGGTCGCCGAACTCGTAGCGCTTCGTCTCGTCCGCCGGGTCGCCGACGAGGCCGGCGCTGCGGGTGAGGTGGCTGCCGGCGCGGCCGGACCGGATGCGCGAGTAGACTTCCTCGAGCGCCCTCTCGCCGATCTTGCGGATTGCGCGCGGCGTTAGCTCCCAGCCGCGGCCTTTGCGGCGGACGTACCCCTCGCGCTCAAGCACTTCCAGGAAGCGCCGCAGCTGCTCGAACGATTCCTTCGCCTCGTCGCCGAGCAGGCGGGCGATGCGCTCCGGGTCGATCTCCTCGATGTCGCCGCCTTGCTCGACGCGCTGGAGCTGGCTCTCCAGGCCATCGAGGTCCTGCATGTGGTCCATGAGGCGCATCGCTTCGCTGATGTCGAGCCCCTCCTCGCCGCGGAAGGAATAGCGGCTGCGCAGGAGGTTCATGGGGTAGAGGAGGTCGAGGGCGGCGGCGAGCTCATTCAGCTCTTCATTCAGCTCGGGGTCGGCAATCTTTTCGCCCAGGAGGTCGTGGAGCTGGTCGCGCAGGTCAGGGGGCAGGCTGTCGAGGACGGCGGTCATCTGGCCGATCTGCTGCTGCATCTGCGCGACGAGGTCGTCGAGGCTCTGCGGCGGCTCCGGGCCGAAGAGGTCGCCATGTTTGGCCATGAACTCGTCGAAGTTGGGCTCTTCGCCGGCGATCTTTTCGGAGATCATGCGGTTGAGGTCTTTGACCATGTCCTTGAGGCGCGCCATCTGCGCTGGCGACATGTCGGAGATGCGGCGATGTAGCTCTTTGAAGAAGGAGTCGAGCATGGCCTTGCGGAGCATCTCCAGGAGCTCCTGGAACTTGTGCTGGGCCTCGGGGTCGATGAACTCGTAGTCCTGCAGGCCTTTCACCTGGCCGCCGATGTCGCCGGGTAAGCGCTTCAGGTAGTCCTGCTTGCGCTCGATGATGTTCTTCAGCATCCCGGCGAACTGGCGCTCCGGCTCCTCTTCCGGCTCTTCGCCCTGGCCGGCGTCGGGCGGCTCGGCGGGCGACGCGCTCTGCTCGATCTGGGTCTGCGCCTCTTCCAGGCGGCGTCGGAGGGTGTCCTTTTCCATGCGCAAGACCTCGTCGACGCGCTGGCGGATGTCCTCGATGACAGACGTGAGGTCGTAGCGCTCGAGGAGCTGGCGGCGCTGCTGGCGAAGGCGGCGGAGCAGCTCGCGGAGGCCGGGGACGCGCTGGCCCTGCTGGTTCAGAAGGCCGCGCTGCAGGAGTCCGCGGAGGGCGTGCTGAAGGTCGCCGAAAGAGAGGAGGTCGTCGGTGAGGCCGCGGAGGAGGTCGTCCGCGTCGGGAGTTGGGACGTCGCGACTGCCAGTCCACCGGGAGTAGCGGTAGCGGTGCATGGCCCTAGCCTCGATAGTGCGCGCGGTGGCCGACGATGTCTTTGCTGAGGCGCTTGTTGAGGTGGAGGCCTTCGAGGACGAATTCGACGGCGGAGGCGACGGCGGCGGGCTTTTCGCCGACCTTCAGGTGGGCGACGGCGCGCTCCAGGCCCGGTACGCTCTTGAGCAGAGAGACGTAGCTTTTGGCGGGCGTCAGGTCGGAGGTCTCGACGACGAGGCCACCCTTGAAGCCGTCGACGGTCTGCTCGAGGTCGTCGAGGTTGAAGTAGCGGTTGAAGACGGAAAGAGCGCCGCTGGCGACCAGCTTCTCCAGGATCTGCTCTTCGCGGCTCTCATCCAGCGTCTCGAACTCGATCTTGCCGCTGAGGGCGGGGAACAGGTAGTAGAGATCGCTGATGCGGGGGACGACCTCTTTTTCGTCGAGCCGGATGGCGCGACGAAGGGCGTTGGCGAGGAGTGTCTCGTAGTCGGTGATGGAGGCGCGGACGGACACGCCGGAGCGCTGGTTGACATCGGGGCTGCGGCGGGCGAGGCGGGTGATCTCGGCGATGATCTCTTTCATATACTGGGGGACGAAGACGTCCTTCACTTCTTGCGGGAGGACTCGTGCTTCCTGCTCCATGACCGCGATCTCGTCGTCGACGGTACGCGGGTAGTGGGTGCGGATCTGGGCGCCGAAGCGGTCCTTGAGCGGGGTGATGATGCGGCCGCGGTTGGTGTAGTCCTCCGGGTTGGCGCTGGCGACGATGAAGACGTCGAGGGGCAGGCGGACGCGATAGCCGCGGACCTGGACGTCGCGCTCTTCCATGATGTTGAGGAGACCGACCTGGATGCGCTCGGCGAGATCGGGCAGCTCGTTTATGGAGAAGATGCCGCGGTTGCTGCGGGGGACGAGGCCGTAGTGGATGGTGAGCTCGTCGGAGAGGTAGCGGCCCTCGGCGACCTTGATCGGGTCGATCTCGCCGATGAGGTCGGCGATGGTGATGTCCGGCGTGGCGAGCTTCTCGCCGTAGCGCTCTTCGGGCGTGAGCCAGACGATGGGCAGGTTGTCGCCCTCGTCGGCGGCGCGGTCGCGGCAGGCGCGGCAGATGGGAGCGAAGGGGTCGTCGTTTATCTCGCAGCCGGCGACGGCGGGAACGGCGTCGTCCAGGAGCTCGACGAGCTGGCGGATGAGGCGGGACTTGGCCTGGCCGCGCTCGCCGAGGAAGATGACATCCTGGCCGGAGAGGATGGCGTTTTCAAGCTGCGGGAGGACGGTGTCTTCGAAGCCGATGAGGCCGGGGAAGAGCGGCTGGCCGGCCCGCATCTTGCGGATGAGGTTGCCGCGCATCTCCTCGCGGACGGGCTTCGTGCGATAGCCGGAGGAGCGCAGTTCGCCGAGCGTCTTGGGTCGGTCCTTCGTCATTTCAGTCCTTCCGCGATTAGTACCCTATAAATGTTAACCGGTTGTCGGGGAAGAACGCTACTGCCAGCGGCGAGGGAAGAACAGCGGTCGCCGTGCTAAAATCGATGGCGATTTCGGAGGGCGCGTTGCGACTGCTGACGGCGAAAGAGGTCATCGACCTGCTGGGGGCGCAGTACGGCGAGCTGCCGCGGCGGCCGCGTCGGGAGCCGCTGGACGAGCTGGTGCTGGGCGTTCTGTCGCAGAACACGTCGGACAGGAACTCGGAGCGGGCGTTCGCGGAGCTGAGGCGCCGGCTGCCGGACTGGCGGCGGGTGCTGGAAGGGCGGGCGTCGGAGGTGGAGGAGGCGATACGGCCGGGAGGACTGGCGCCAACGAAGTCGCTTCGCATCAAGGCGATGCTGGCGGAGATCCTGCGGCGACGGGACTCGTTCGACCTGTCGTTTTTGGGCGAGGGGCCACTCGATGAGGCGCAGGCGTGGCTGCGGTCGTTGCCGGGCGTGGGGCCGAAGACGGCGGCGGTGACGCTGCTGTTCTCGCTGGGACGGCCGGCGTTCCCGGTCGATACGCATGTGCATCGGGTGCTGCTGCGGCTGGGACTAGCGCCAAAGGGGGCGTCGGCGACGCAGGCGCAGTCGATCTGGCAGGGGCGACTGGCGCCGGAGGAGGTTTATCCGTTCCATATGTATTTGATCGCGCACGGGCGTCGCACCTGCGTCGCGCGGCGGCCGCGCTGCCCTGGGTGCAGCCTGCGGCGTCGATGCCCGTCGGCGGCTGAGTTCTACGCCGAGCTCAGCGCGGCCGCCGCGCCCTGAGGCATCGCCTCAGGGCCGACGCCCCCCAGTTCGTCGTACACGCAATCCTTTCTTGCCTGCCGTCGCTGCCGTCGCTATACTTTAACCTTCGATTACGGCTCGTCGCACGTTGCAGGCGATGGGTCTCGCTGGAGGAGAAGTTGACTACCGTAGGGATAATGGGCGCGACCGGCTACGCGGGCATCGAGCTCGCGCGGCTGCTCTACAGGCATCCGAACGTTCGGCTGGCGTCGGTGGCGAGCGCCGAGGGCGTCGGGGAACGGCTGGGCGATCGCTTTCCACACCTGGCGCCGATCGAGCTGACGATCGGCGATGAGCTGGATGACGTCGACGTTGTCTTCGGGGCGCTGCCACACGCCGTGTCGGCGAAGCTGCTGCTCCCATGGGTCGACCGGGGGAAGTTCGTAGTCGATCTCAGCGCGGACTTTCGGCTGAAGGACGCGTCGGAGTACGAGCGCTGGTACGGCGTGGCGCACCCGCGGCCGAAGCTGCTGCAGCAGGCCGTGTACGGGCTGCCGGAGCTGCATCGTCGGGAGATAGCAGAGGCACGGCTGGTCGGGAGCCCGGGCTGCTATCCGACGGGAGCGATACTGGCGCTGGCCCCGGCGATCGCGAAAGGGCTGATCGAGAAGAGCGTCATCGTCGACAGCAAGTCGGGAACTTCGGGAGCGGGACGCTCGCCGACGGTGACAACGATGCTGGCGGAGGCGGGGGAAGGGATATCGGCGTACGGGCTGTCGGGGCACCGGCACATGCCGGAGATGGCGCAGGAGCTTTCGTCGCTGGCGGGCGAGCCCTGCCGCGTCACGTTCGTGCCGCACCTGCTGCCGATGGTACGGGGCATCCTAACGACGGCGTACGCGCAGCTCTCGGAGAAGGGCCGCAGCCTGGGCGAGAAGGGCGTGCGCGAAGTCTATCACGAGTTCTACCACGACGAGCCGTTTGTGCGGGTGGTCGCGACGCCGCCGCAGACGAAGCACGTGCGCGGGAGCAACTTCTGCGCCGTCTACCCGACTGTGGATGAGCGGACGGAGCGGCTGGTTGTCGTGAGCTGCATCGACAACCTGGTGAAGGGGGCGTCGGGACAGGCGATTCAGAGCATGAACCTGATGCTGGGCCTGCCGGAGACGGCGGGCCTGGAAGGGCTCGGCGTGTACCCGTAGCGAGTCTCGCGTCGCGAGAGCGCAGAGATCGCCGAGACTGGAAAGTCTCGGCTACGATTTGATTCGAGGGTTTCGCAGCGAAGAGATCGTTGGGGACGGAGCGGATACCGTGAGTGGCGTGACGTTTCCGCAGGGGTTTCTGGCCGGGGTGGTCGCGGCCGGGCTGCGCGAGCGCGAAGGCCGCGACGATCTGGCGCTGCTCTTCTCGTCGAAGCCGTGCACGGCGGCGGGCCTGTTTACGAGCAGCGCCTTTAAGGCGGCGCCGGTGGTCCTGTCGCAGAGGAACCTGGTTGATGGGCGGGCGCAGGCGGTGATCGCCAACGCCGGTTGCGCGAACGCGTACACCGGCGCCGAAGGTAACCGCGATTCTGAGGAGATGGCGCGTCTGGCCGCAAGCCACCTCCGCCTCGCTCATAGCACCGATCAGACTGCAAGCGAGCCTGCGCTTGACGAGCGCGACGTCCTCGTCGCGAGCACCGGCGTCACCGGGCATCGACTGCCGATGGACAAGATCCGCGCGGCGCTGCCGTCGATAACGCTTTCGGCCGACGGCGGCGAGCGCTTCGCCCGGGCGATCATGACCACCGACACCGTTCCCAAGCAGGCGGAGGCTGTCTTCGACGTTGGGGGACGCGAATATCGCATCGGAGGCTGCGCGAAGGGGTCGGGCATGATTCATCCCAACCTGGCGACCATGCTCGCCTTCCTGACGACGGACGCACCGGTGGAGCGAGCGCTGCTGGAGGCCAGCCTGCGCGATGCGGCGGCGGCTTCTTTCGACATGATCACCGTCGACAGCGACAGCAGCCCGAACGACAGCCTGATCATCCTGGCGAACGGCGCCGCCGGCGGCCCGGCGCTGCGGGACGGCGTCGAAGGGGCGGAGCAGTTTCGCCGCGGCGTCGAGCGGGTGTGCATCGAGTTGGCGAAGGGGATGGCGCGCGACGGCGAAGGCGCGACCAAGCTAATCGAAGTCGAAGTCGCCGGCGCGAGAAGCCTGACGGAGGCGAGGATTGCCGCCCGGACAGTTGCCGGCTCGTCGCTCGTGAAGTCGGCAGTTCACGGCAACGACCCCAACTGGGGACGAGTGCTGGCGGCAGTGGCGCGATGCGGCGTCGAGGCTGAACAGGCGCGGACGAGCCTGTTCTGGCAGGGCGTCTGCCTGTTCCGAGAAGGCGGCCTCGTGGCGTACGATGAGGAGTCGGTGAGCGCGGCGACCGACGCTCCGGAAGTGCGGATTCGCGTGGAGCTGGGCATCGGAGACGGCACAGCGACCGCGTGGGGCTGTGACCTGTCGGAAGAGTACGTGCGCATCAACAGCGAGTACACCACCTAGGCGTCTGGCCGATTCATAGCTCGGGGAGATATTCAGACCTCCCGTCGAAGGCCAGGGAAGGAGTCAGGCTTGCCGAAGACAATCGTCGTCAAAGTGGGCGGGAGCACGTGGGAGAGCCGCCCAGACGGGCGCCCGTCCGGGCGCGACGCGGGCCTCGAAGACATCATTGCGTTGCAGGGCGAGGGAGGACGGGTTGTCGTCGTTCACGGCGGCGGCGACGTGCTGAGCCGCTGGCTGGGCGTCCACGGCGTCGAGTCGCGCTTCGTCGACGGGCTGCGGTTCACGGGCGAAGACGCGCTGCCGGTGGCGGTGGCGGTGCTGGCAGGACTGGTCAACAAGGAGCTCGTGGCGGGCATCAACGCGGCCGGCGGGAACGCGGTGGGGCTGAGCGGGGCGGACGGCGGCTGGCTGGTGGCGCGCCGGCGGACGAAGCTCGGGTTCGTCGGCGACGTGGAGCGGGTGGACCCATCGCTGCTTTTGACGCTGCTGGACCGGGGCTACATGCCGGTCGTCTCATCGATTGGCGTTGCCTCGAGCGGGGCGCAGTTGCTTAACATAAACGCGGACGCGGTCGCGGGCGAGGTCGCGATTGCGCTGAAGGCCGACGCGCTGGCGTTCCTGAGCGACGTGGCGGGCGTGCTCGACCGCGAGGGAAAGACTATCGAGCGCCTTTCGGCCGGGGAGGTGGAGTCGCTGGTGGCGGACGGGACGATAACGCGCGGCATGCTGCCGAAGGTGGAAGCTTGTGTCAGGGCGTCGGCGGCGGGCTGCGAGTCGCTGATTATCGATGGCCGTCAACAGGGCGCGCTGCGGTCGGCGCTGGCGGGGCAGGTGGCCGGCACGCGGGTGGGCTGATTGGGGACTCGCGTGGGGCATACGATGCTTTCTGGATTTGGGAGCAGTTCTGAGGGTTGAAACCCTCAGCCTCCTGCCCAGCGTCGCTATCGCTAGGCCGAGGGTCTTAACCCTCAGAGGCGTCACCACCAATCTTCTGCGGCACCCGGGCATCTGATCTATAATCGGGCCATGTCAGCGCTCAAGACGAATGCCCTCTACTACGGAGACAACCTCCAGATCCTGCGCGACTACGTCCCCGACGAGTCGGTTGACCTGATCTATCTCGACCCGCCGTTCAACTCCAACCGGTCCTACAACGTCCTCTTCAAAGAGACGTCGAGCAGCGCGAGCCAGGCGCAGATCGAGGCGTTCGAGGACACGTGGCACTGGGGGAAGGTGGCGCAGGGCACCTTTGAGGACATCGCCCTGCACGGCGCCGACAGCACAGCGCGCCTCCTGAAGGCGATGGTCGACGCGCTGGGCCACAACGACGTGACCGCTTATCTGACAATGATGGCGGTGCGCCTGGTGGAGCTGCGCCGCGTTTTGAAGCCGACCGGCTCCATCTACCTGCATTGCGACCCGACAGCAGGGCCCTATCTTCGGGTGGTAATGGATTCTATCTTTAGTCCGCAAAACTTCGTCAACGAGGTCGTCTGGAAGCGCTCCGATGCCCACAGTGACATAGGACAGGGTGCCAAACACATGGGTCGGGTCCACGACACAATCCTGTTCTACCGTGCTGGCCCCAACTCTACCTACAACCCGATCTTTCGACCCCTGCCAGAGTCAACTGTCGAGAACTGGTACAGGAACGTTGAACCCGGCACAGGCCGACGCTACAACAAAGCTGACCTGAGCGGCCCAGGCGGTGCGGCCAAAGGGAACCCTGTTTTCGAGTGGCATGGCGTGACGCGGGCCTGGCGTTTCAACAAAGAGACGATGCAGAAGATGGAAGAAGGCGGAAGGCTCATCTACTCCAAATCGGGGATTGCATATCTCAAGAGGTACCTCGACGAGAGCCGTGGCGTTCCCCCACAGGATTGGTGGGATGACATTCCCATGCTTAGAGGCATACAGAAAGGTGAGAGGCTTGGTTTCGCTACCCAAAAGCCCCTAGCCCTCCTCGAAAGGATCATCTCGATTTCGTCCAACCCTGGCGACGTTGTGCTCGACCCGTTCTGCGGCTGCGGGACGGCCGTTCACGCCGCCCACAAGCTCGGCCGCCAGTGGATCGGCATAGACATAACGCACCTCGCCATCGGCCTCGTCCGGCGGCGCATGGAGGACGCTTTCCCCGGCCTCAAGATCGAGGTCGTCGGCGAGCCGGTCGACCTGTCGGGCGCGCGGGAGCTGGCGGCGCACGACCCGTACCAGTTCCAGTGGTGGGCGCTCGACCGAATCAGCGCCCAGCCGGTCGGCGACAAGAAGAAGGGGGCGGACCGCGGCATCGATGGCATCATTCCTTTCATGGAGGGCAAGACGGAGCGCAGGCGGGTCATCGTGTCGGTCAAAGGCGGCGGCGTCGGCGTGAAGGACGTGCGGGAGCTGTGCCACGTCCTAAAACGTGAGGACGAACCGATCGGAGTGCTGGTGTGCCTCCATACGCCGACACGCGAAATGGTGCAGGAGGCAATCGCCGAAGGGCACTATGAGAGCGCGCTTATGGGCCGGAAATACCCGCGTATTCAGATACTTACCGTTGCCGACGTCCTGAACGGCCTGACGGTCGACATGCCGCCGACGCGCGCGGGCATCTTCGCGCAGGCGGAACGCGAACGGGAAGGCGAGCAGGGAACGCTGACGGTGTAGGCCGGTTACGGTTCTGCGGGTGGATCCCTCGGGAGGCGGGCAGACCGCGGCCAGGGGGAGCCGCTGCCGCTCCTGCCGACAAGGGTTCTTTGTCCCACGTCCCACCCCAGGGGTGTCGGCAGCCATGGGAAGAGGTACTCCCGGCGATCCGGCGTTAGGGATGTCTGGCGCTTCGCAGGCGTCTTGGGAGGGCCGAAGGAGCGAAGCGACTGAGGCCACCCAGTGTGCAGCGAGACGTCCCGGGAAGGATCAGCATCGATGCGTCGACGACGCGGCGTGAGCAGGATAGGGAGGCGTGAAAGGCGGGACTCGAGGTCGTCGAACAATGCTTCAGGGGGCGCTGCCGCTTCGGCGGACAACGGTTCTTCATCCCACGTCCCGCCCTAGGGCTGTCCGCCGCCATCGGGAGCTTCGTTCCCGGTGACCCCAATTATCGATGTGTTTGCGCTTCACGGGCGTCTAACGAAGGGCCGAAGGAGCGAAGCGACTGAGGCCGCACAGTGCGCGATCGCTCCGTGCACTACGCTGGGGAAGCTTTGAAGGGCAACGTGCGCTAGAATGAGGCAGAGATGACTGATTGGCAAGAGATCGCAGACAAGTACATGATGACGACTTACACGCGGCTGCCCGTGACGCTCGTTCGCGGCGAGGGCACGCGCCTCTGGGACGACCAGGGTAAAGAGTACCTCGATTTCTTCGGCGGACACGTCGTCGTCAGCCTCGGCCACTGCCATCCGGTCGTCGTCGAGGCGATTCGCGAGCAGGCGGCGACGCTGATGCACTACTCGAACATCGCCTACACGACGCCGCAGCTCGAGCTGGCGCAACTGCTCATCGATAACTCCTGCCTGGACCGCGCGTTCTTCTGCAACAGCGGCGCGGAGGCGGTCGAGGCGTCGATAAAGCTGGCGCGCAAGTGGGGCAAGGAGCATCGAAACGGCGCCTTCGAGCTGATCTCGGCTCAGAACGCCTTCCACGGGCGCACGCTGGCGACGATCACCGCCGGCGGCACGGAGCGCTATAAGGCGCCCTTCACGCCGCTGCCGGAAGGCTTCGTCCACGTGCCCTTCAACGACGCCGGGGCCATCGAGAAAGCGACGTCGGAGAAGACGTGCGCGGTGCTGCTGGAGCCGATTCAGGGCGAAGGCGGCATCATCGTGCCCGACGAAGGCTACTTCCGCCGCGTCCGCGACTGGTGCGACCGCCAGAACCTGCTGCTCATCCTCGACGAGGTGCAGACGGGAATGGGACGCACCGGCGCGCTCTTCGCCTACGAGCACTTCGGCATCGAGCCCGACGTAATTACGCTGGCGAAGGGTCTCGGCAGCGGCTTCCCGATCGGAGCGGTGCTGGCGAAGGAGCACGCGGCCGTCTTCGTACCCGGCGACCACGGCACGACCTTCGGCGGCAACCCGCTGGCGACGAGCGTCGGACACGCCGTCGTCCAGTACATGCTGGAGAACGACATCCCGGCGCAGGCGGCGCGCAAGGGCGAGCTGCTGGGGCGCAAGCTGTTCGAGCTGGAGGACCGGCTGGAGCTGGTCAAAGAGGTGCGCGGCATGGGCATGCTCTGGGGCGTCGAGTTCAAGCAGGAGATAGCGGAGGAGGTCGTGCTGGACTGCCTGAAGGGCGGGCTGATCGTGAACAACGTGCGGCCGAACGTGCTGCGCCTGTCGCCGCCGCTGACGGTGAGCGAGGCGGAGCTGGAGGAAGGTCTGTCGATTCTGGAGCGCGTGCTGATGGCCGCGAATGAGCAGAAGAAGGCGTCGGAGCCGGCGTTCGAGCGCGAGTGGGTGGCGAAGGAGGACGGCGCGTCGGAGGACGCGTAACGCTTGACATGTCTACGCTGGCGGTCGATAATGTGGAATGGATAAGCCATGCCATAACCATTCCATCGGAGGGTGTCATGCCAAGCAACAAAACGGGAGAATTCGACCAGAGAGCGATTCTCAAAGATCTGAAGACCATCAGGCAGATAGCAGAGAGGCTTGAAGGCGCAGTGCTTGCATCTGAAGAATACCGCTCCGACCCATATTATCGCAGACGGCAACTTCTCAAAAAGATATATCTGTCGGGTGGCAGCGTGAGCCGCGATGACCTGGAGCCGGTGCTCCGCGCCAACGGCACCGATTTCCACTGGACCGCGCAGCAGGTGAAACAAGGATACCTGGCGGTGCACGCTCTACCACGAGGGCGGAAGCGTTTCGCAGTCACACCTAAGGCCGTTGAGGAACTGCGATTGAGAGAAGAGGACGACGAAGGGGGAGCCGGACTCGCTGAGATGACAAAGCTTTCCGAAGAGGTCTTCGCGGAAGACTGGGAGAGCGAAGAGGACTCCATTTATGACGAGCTTTAGCCGCGGCGACGTGGTGCTCGTACCCTTTCCTTTTGCCGAACTGGACGGAAGGAAGCAGCGGCCGGCCCTCGTTGTGAGCAATGACGAGTACAATCGCCGTGACGGCGCGGTCATTGTGGCTCAGATAACGAGCAAAATACATGGGCAGCCACGCGTGGGAGACCAGAAACTGAACGAATGGGAGAAGGCAGGACTGCTTGCGCCGTCGCTCGTGCGGGCTCATCTTGCAACATTGAGAGACTCGCTCATCGTGCGCAACCTTGGGAGGCTTCCGGCCTCAGAGATGAAGGCCGTCGAGGGAAAACTGGCGGTCGTTCTGGGTCTTTCGAGAGACTAGTTGGCTGGAAAGAGGAAGTGAGATGGCTAAGAAGATTGTGCTTGCATACTCCGGCGGGCTGGATACCTGCGTAGCGATCCGCTGGCTGAAGGAAGAACGCGGTTACGACGTCATCGCCCTGCACATCGACATGGGCACGGAGAAGGACTTCGACGTGCTGCAGCAGCGGGCGCTGGCGGCAGGCGCCGCGAAAGCGCTCTGGCGGGACGGCAAGGACGACTTCATTCGCTATTTCGCCTTTCCGGCGCTGGCGGCGGGAGCGGTCTACCAGGGGAAGTACCCGCTGGCGACGGCGCTGGGCCGGCCGCTCATCGTCAAGATGATGGTCGACGTGGCGCGCGAGGAGGGAGCGAGCGCGGTCGGGCACGGCTCCACGGGCAAGGGCAACGACCAGGTGCGCTTCGACGTGAGCACGCAGGCGCTGGCGCCGGAGCTGGAGATCGTCGCGCCGGTCCGCGAATGGAACATGAAGACGCGCGAAGACGAGATGGCCTACGCCGCGAAGCACAACATTCCAGTCCCGGTGACGAAGGAGAGCCCCTATTCGACGGACGAAAACCTGTGGGGTCGCAGCATCGAGTGCGGCGTGCTGGAGGACCCGTGGACGGAGCCGCCGGAAGACATCTACGAGCTGACGCGGTCGGTGAAGGACGCGCCGGAGGAGCCTTCGTACGTCGAGATCGGCTTCGAGCGCGGCATTCCGGTGTCGCTGGACGGCGAGGGGCTGGACGGCGTGACGCTGGTGAAGCGGCTGAACTTCCTGGCCGGCGAGCACGGTATCGGGCGGGTCGACCTGGTGGAGGACCGGCTCGTCGGCATCAAGTCGCGCGAGATCTACGAGGCGCCGGCGGCCTCTGTCCTGCTGGCGGCGCACGAGGCGCTGGAGCACCTTTGCCTGAGCAAGCCTCAGGCGCGGATGAAGGCGCGGATCGCGCAGGAGTATGCCGACCTTATCTACAACGGCCTCTGGTTCACGGCCTACCACCAGGACCTGGCGGCGTTCGTGCAGAGCTCGCAGCGGCACGTCACCGGCGATGTGCGCGTGCGGCTGCACAAGGGGCAGGCGGTGCCGGTGGGACGGCGGTCGCCGAAGAGCCTGTACGACTACTCGCTGGCGACCTACGATCAGGGCGACCAGTACGACCAGAGCGCGGCCGTGGGCTTCATCAAGATATGGGGGCTGCCGGTTCGCGTGCAGGCGCGGGCGCAGCTCCTGGCCGAGCCGGGCGAGCCGCTGCGAATCGCCAGTCCCGAGAGTTGACCTTTTATCGCCGCCGCGTGTCAGCGCCGTCGTCATCGTGATACGATAAAGGATGGAGTGGACGCGATGACGTGGGAGATCTCGGGCTGGGTCATTCGCTACTATGGCTGCAGGGAGAAAGACCCGGACTGCCACATGGGCAAGTTCGAGGTGTTCCACGCCGAGGGGCCCGCGCAGGAAGTCGAAGTGCTGACGACGATGCAGATCGAGCACATTCTGGCGGGTGAGATGGGAAAGGAATCGCTGTCCGATGAGGAGCGGGGCATCATCCTCGCCGTCGCCGGGAAGCACCTTATAGAGCAGTGCATCGAGCGGGACGGGCAGGTGCCGAGCCTCATCTATTTTTCCGGACAGATCTTTCGCTCTGAAGGCGCGGAGCGACGACTTCTCGAAGAGTGCGGCCTGGTGCCCACCATCTGAGAGAGACATAGGCCGGTCCGAACGCTGTCACGAAAGCACATGATCCAGGCTGTCCTGTTTGACCTGGGCGACACGCTGTGGCATTTCCCGCAGATGCCGCCCGTCGAAGTCATCCGCGGGGAGACGGTCCACCGCATCTCCGACCTGCTGCGCTCGTGGGGCGTGCAGCCGGACGGCGAGCTGTTCTTCCTTGGTCGCGACATCCGCGCCGCCGTCGAAAAGGCGACGGACGCGGCTTACTGGGGCGACCTTGTGAGCCCGGACTATTCACGGCTGGCGCAGCGGGTCGCGGCGGAGAAGGGCCTCGTCATCAGCGACGCGCGGGCGCAGGCGCTCTGGCATACGTGGAACCTGGGCGGCGTCTTCCTGGGGCGGCAGCTTTACCCGGGCGTGCTGGAGACGCTGCAATGGCTGCGGGAGTTGGGCTATCGCGTGGGCTCGGTCACTAACCGCGGGCTCGGCGGCGAGCTCTTCCGGGAAGAGCTGCGACACCACGGCGTGCTCGACCTCTTCGAAGTCCTGTCCATCTCCTGCGAGGTCGGCTACCTGAAGCCGCACCCGCGCATCTTCATCCACGCGCTCGAATCGCTTGGCCTGGCAGCCGACAGCGCCGTCATGGTGGGCGATTCGCTGCGGGCGGACGTGGCCGGCGCGAAGGCGCTGGGGATGACGACGGTCTGGAAGCGGGACAGCCGGACGCTCGACAGCAACATCGAGCGGGACATGACGGAGCCGGAGGACGGCGGCGAGGCAGCCGCCCAGACGGGCCCCCGTTCGGGCGCGGCGCCGGACTTCGTCGTCGACGACCTGGCGGAGCTGACGTTGCTGCCCCTCTTTCAGACATAGGCTTGGCAGAAGCGCCGTCATCGGCGAGAATGGCGTCAGCAGACGCCGGACTGCCGAAGGAGCGGTGGAATGCCTGATCGCCGGGAAGGCCCTCGTCGGCCGCGTGGCGAAGGACAGCGAAAGCCCTGGAGCGGACGCTTCGCCGGCAAAACTAACCCCCTGGTAGACGCCTACACAAGCTCTCTCGACGTGGACGCGATGCTCTACGCGGAAGACATTCGCGCGTCCATCGCGCACGCACGCATGCTGGCGAAGCAGCGGATCATCTCGCGGGCGGACGCGCAGGCGATAGTGCGCGGGCTGCGGGAGATCGAGCGGGAGATCGAGCGCGGCGAGTTCGAGTTCGACTCGTCGCTGGAGGACATCCACACGAACGTCGAGGCGCGGCTGGCGGAGAAGATCGGCGAGGCGGCGGGCCGGCTGCACACGGCGCGCTCTCGCAACGACCAGGTGGCGACGGACCTGCGCCTGTTCGCCAGGGAAGCGATTGCGCACCTGATGGCGGCGCTGCAGGGGCTGCAGTCGGCGCTGCTGGACGCGGCGGAACGAAACAAGGACGTCGTCATCCCCGGCTACACGCATCTGCAGCGGGCGCAGCCGGTCCTGCTGGCGCACCATTTGCTTGCCTACGTCGAGATGCTGGACCGCGATTTCGAGCGACTTGTCGGCTGCTATTTGCGGACGGACGTGATGCCGCTGGGAAGCGGCGCGCTGGCGGGCGTGCCATACCCGATCGATCGGACGGCGGTGGCGAAGGAGCTCGGATTCGCGGCCATCAGCCGGAACAGCATCGACGCGGTGTCGGACCGCGACTTCGTGGTCGAGTTCCTGGCCTGCGCCGCTATCTGCGCGATGCACCTGTCGCGGCTGGCCGAGGAGATCGTGCTCTGGACGTCGTCGGAGTTCGGGTTCGCGGAGATCGACGATGCCTTCGCGACGGGGTCGAGCATCATGCCGCAGAAGAAGAACCCGGACGTGGCGGAGCTGGCGCGCGGGCGCACAGGGCGCATCTACGGGAACCTGCTGGCGCTGCTGACGACGCTGAAGGGACTGCCGCTGTCCTACAACCGCGACCTGCAGGAGGACAAGGGGCCGTTCCTGGAGACGTACGAGAGCCTGCTGCCGACGCTGGTCATATTCGCGGAGATGCTGCCGGCGATCCGCTTCAACGCGGAGCGGACGCGGGCGGCGGCGACGGCGGGTTACACGCTGGCGACCGATCTGGCGGACTACCTCGTCCGAAAGGGAATGCCGTTCCGCGAGGCGCACCAGGCGGTCGGGAAGCTGGTGCGATACGCGTCGGACAAAGGCAAGGAGCTTTCGGAGCTGACGCCGGCGGAGTACAAGCGCTTCTCGCCGCTATTCGAGGCGGACGTGCTCAAGCTGAACGTCGAGGCGTCGCTGGCGGCGCGGGATGTGCCGGGCGGGACGGCGCCGAAGCGCGTGGCGGAGGCGCTGGCGGAAGCGCGGCGGCGGCTGGCGCGGCGAATGGAGGAGGCAAGCGGTGGCTGACAACATCAAGATCGCGCCGTCGATACTTTCCGCCGACTACCTGCGGCTAGGCGAGCAGGTGAAGGAGGCCGAGGCGGGCGGCGCCGACTACATCCACGTCGACGTGATGGACGGGCGATTCGTGCCGAACATCACCATCGGGCCAGTCGTTGTCGAGGCGATAAGGCGGGCGACGCGGCTGCCACTGGACGTGCACCTGATGATCGAGGAGCCGGAGCGGCACATCGAGGCGTTCGCGAAAGCGGGCGCGACGTTCCTGACGGTGCATCCGGAGGCGACGCAGCAGCTTCACCGGACGGTGGCGTCGATCCGGCGGCTGGGCGCGCGGCCGGGGGTATCGCTGAACCCGGGGACGCCGGTGTCGATGGTGGAGGACGTGCTGCCGGACGTGGACATGGTGCTGGTGATGAGCGTCGACCCGGGGTTCGGCGGGCAGGAGTTCATCGAGCACGTGCTGCCGAAGGCGCGCCGGCTGCGGAAGTTGCTGGACGACGGCGGGCTGGCGGCGGAGCTGGAGATAGACGGCGGCATCAGCCTCGAGACGGCGCCGCGCTGCGTGCAGGCGGGGGTGCGGGTGCTGGTGGCGGGAACGGCGGTGTTCAAGGAGAAGACGAGCGTCGCGGAGAGCATCGCGGCGCTGCGGGCGAGCGTGGCGGGCGCGCGGCAAGTCGGGTAGGCTTGCGACGCGGCAGGCGCTACCGCTCACGCAGGCAATCGATCCGGGTCCCACGTCCCGCCCTAGAACTGTGGGCGCCCCAAGCCGAGTCGAGTTCCCGGGGATCCAGAGCGGGCGAGCTTCTTGCGCGTTCACGGCCGAAGGAGCGAAGCGACTGAGGCCACCAGGTGCGCCGCCGGGCGATTCTAAGGCGCTCGAAGCGCTGATATCAGGGGGACTTGCCTCTGGCGTTGCGGCGGGGGATGGGTGGAAGGCTTGTCGAAAGGGGCGGGCGGCCTCGGACGGACGATTTCGAGTAGGTGCGAAGGCAGCGGGAAGGGGAAACGGCACTGACGGATGAGTCCTTGCATGCCCAGGGGAATGTTTGCGGTCGGGAGGTCGCTGCCGCTCACGCAGGCAATCGATCCGGGTCCCACGTCCCACCCCAGGGCTGTCGGCACCCAAGAGGAGGCGGGTTCCCAGGGCTCCGGCGCAAGCGAGGTTCTTGGGTAGGGACGGCCGAAGGAGCGCAGCGACTGAGGCCACCCAGCGTGTAGGGAGACGCCCCTACAGCGACCGGGCCTCGATGCGTCGATGACGCCGCTCCGCAGCGGGGGCGGGCTCAGGTTACGAGGATAGGGGCGCTGCCGCTTCCGGAGTAGAATCTCTCTTGCTCCCACGTCCCGCCCTAGAACTGTGGGCGCCCCAAGCCGAGTCGAGCTCCCGGGGATCCGGCGCAAGCGAGGTTCTTGGGTAGGGACGGCCGAAGGAGCGCAGCGACTGAGGCCACCCAGCGTGCAGGGAGACGCCCCTACAGCGACCGGGCCTCGATGCGTCGATGACGCCGCTCTATAGCCGGCGGGCAGCCGGGGGGATCGACCAATCGAGGCGGGTCGGAGGCTTGACTAATGCGCGATGAAGCCGCCGGGCTTGCGGCAAAGGGGGCGCTGCCGCGTCGGCAGTCGAACCTTCTTTGATCCCACGTCCCACCCTAGAACTGTCGGGGCCCCAAGTAAAGTCGGCCTCCCGGGGATCCGGCGCAAGCGAGGTTCTTGGGTAGGGACGGCCGAAGGAGCGAAGCGACTGAGGCACCCAGCGTGCAGAGAGACGCCCCTACAGCGACCGGGCCTCGATGCGTCGATGACGCCGCTCCGCAGCGGGGGCGGGCTCAGGTTACGAGGATAGGGGCGCTGCCGCTTCCGGAGTAGAATCTCTCTTGCTCCCACGTCCCACCCTAGAACTGTCGGGGCCCCAAGTAAAGTCGGCCTCCCGGGGATCGGGCACAGGCGAGCTCACGGCGCATTCACGGCCGAAGGAGCGAAGCGACTGAGGCCACCAGGTGCGCAGCCGGGCGATGCTGAGGCGCTCGAAGCGTTGATGGTCAGTGAGACTTGCCTTGGCAGCGCGGCAGGGGATGGGCGGAATGCTTGTCGAAAGTGGCGGCGTCAGACGGAGGATTTCGAAGACGTTCGCAGGCAGCGCGTGCAGATGTTGACCTTCGCGGCGCGACCTTCGACGTAGATGGTTTGCTTGTGGACGTTCGGCCGGAAGACACGGTTCGTCCGGGGAGCCTTTCGCTCCCAGCGGCCCGCGTGACGGTGGCGGATGTTTCGTCCAAATGCGGTCGTCTTGCCGCAGATATCGCATTTGCCGGCCATTGGGCAGTCCTTTACGGGGTAAGTCCGTTCTGTGGTAGAATTCGAGTGCAATCCTAGCACGTCGCGGCGCAGGGAGGCAAGTTTCCCTTGACCAGCATCGAATCGGACAGGCGCGCGCCCGAAGGCGGAGGTAATGGCGGCGGAGGCGGCGTCGCGACGGCCACCCACGACGGCAAAGAGCTGCGGGAGATGTTCGCAGCCGCGACCCACTGGCTGGAAGCGAACACGCAGGCGATCAACTCCATTAACGTCTTCCCCGTCCCCGACGGCGACACCGGCACCAACATGTACCTCACGATGCTGGCGACGATGGACGAGGCCTATCAGAGCGGCAGCGAGGCGGCGAACGTCGTCGCTGGGGCGATGGCGCGCGGCGCGCTGATGGGGGCGCGCGGCAACTCGGGCGTCATCCTGTCGCAGATACTGCGCGGCTTCGCGGACGGCCTCTCCGAGAAGGAACGCTTCGACGGGCAGGACTTCGTGGCGGCGCTGGACGAGGCGACGCTGCGGGCGGACCGCGCCGTGACGCATCCGGTCGAAGGGACGATCCTTACGGTGATGCGGGCGGTGGCGGCAGCGGCGCACCAGCGCTCGAAGGAGTTGGGCGGCAATCTGAAGGCGATCCTGGCAGCCGCCGTCGACGCCGCGAAGGACGCGGTCGCGAAGACGCCGAGCCTGCTACCGGCACTGCGCGAGGCGGGGGTCGTCGATGCGGGCGGCCAGGGGCTGCTGGTCATGCTCGAGGGGGCGCTGCGCTACGTGCGCGGGGACATGGCGTCGCTGGCGCCGCTGGCAGTGCAGGACCCGGAGCGGTCGTGGGCGCGGGCGACGACGGCGTTGCACGGTGGGGAAGAGGAGGGCCTCGGCTTCTGCACGGAGTTCCTGGTGAGCGGCGAGAAGCTGAACGCCAGCGAGGTGCTGGAGCGGATGCTGGAGATGGGCGAATCGGTGCTGGTGGTCGGCGACGAGAAGCTGCTGCGGGTGCACGTGCACACGCCCGAACCCGACGCCGCGATCGCTTTCGGCCGGTCGCTGGGCGAGCTGTCGCAGGTGAAGGTCGACAACATCGAGGAGCAGGCGCAACGGTTCATCGCCCACGCGCGCGGCTATGAGGGGGACCTGGCGGCGGTGGGGATCGTCGCCGTCGTGTCGGGCGCGGGACTGGAGGACGTGTTCCGGAGCCTGGGCGCCACGGAGACCGTCCAGGGCGGCGCGACGATGAACCCTAGCACGCGTCAGATCCTGGCGGCCGTCGAGTCGTGCCCGCAGGACAACGTCATCGTTCTGCCGAACAACAAGAACGTCGTTCTGGCCGGACAGCAGGCGGCGAAGCACAGCCACAAGCGAGTGCGGATCGTGGAGACGGCGTCGGTGCCGCAGGGGATGGCGGCGCTGGTGGCGCTGGCGCCGGAGCAGGACCTGGAGGCGAACGTCGAGCTGATGGAGGCGGCGCGCCGGGAAGTGCGGACGATTGAAGTGACGAGAGCGATCCGCTCGACCTCCGTCGACGGGCTGCGGGTGCGCGTAGGGCAGGCGATAGCGCTGGTGGACGGCGAGCTGACGGTCGCCAACGATTCGCCGGGTGGGGCGGTGATGGAGGCGCTGAGCCAGACGGTATCGGCGGAGACGAGCCTCGTGACGATCTACTTTGGCGCGGAATCGAAGCGAGAGGACGCGGAAGGGCTGGCGGCTGAGATCCGCGCCATGTATCCTTCTCTGGAGACTGAGGTGGTGTCGGGCGGGCAGCCCCACTACACCTACATCGTCTCCCTGGAGTGATCCACCTATCGCGGGAGTCTCAGGCCGATGACGGTCCGCGTCGTGACGGACAGCACCGCTGATCTCTCAGCCGACGTTCTGGAAGCGCTGTCGATAACCTCTGTGCCGCTCTCCGTGCTCTTCGGCGACAAGGTGTACCGCGACGGCGTTGACCTGACGACGGAACAGTTCTTCCAGAAGCTGGTGGAGAGCCGCGTTGCTCCCAGCACGTCGCAGCCGTCGGTGGGCGAGTTCCAGCAGGTCTACGAGAGGCTGGCCGGCGAGGCGAACGGAATCGTCTCCGTCCACATCGGCGCGAAGCTCTCCGGCACGGTGGCGGCGGCGACGCTGGCCCGAGACGCGATGGGCGGCCGCTGTCCCATCGAAATCATCGATTCCGAGACGACATCGCTGGGCTGCGGGTTCGCGGCGATTGCGGCGGCGCGGGCGGCAGGCGCAGGGGCGTCGATAGAGGACGTTGCTGCGGCCGCGCGGTCCGTCGTGCAACGGCAGCACACGATCTGTTTCCTTGACACGCTGGAGTACGCGCGCCGCGGGGGGCGGATCAGCCGCGTCGAGTCGATTCTGGGCGGCCTTCTTCATCTGAAACCCATCTTCATCATCCAGGGCGTGTCGCTGCCGCTGAGCCGGGTTCGCACGCGCCCGGCGGGCCTGAGGCGCCTGTTCGAGACGGCGATGGCCTATCCCAACGTCGTGGAGGTGGGCGTAATGCACGCCACGACGCCAGAGGACGCCGAGCTGCTCGCGAGTTGGACGGCGGAGCGGCTGCCGGGCGTCCCGATTCGCATCGCGCGGCTGGGCCCCACGCTGGGCACGCATGGCGGCCCCGGGGTGATGGCGATGACTGTCGTCGAAGGAGAGAAGGGCGGGAGTTGAACCAGCCAGAGGCCCAATTGCGCAAGATCCTGGAGCTGGAGCGGCGCAAGGGCTACGCTGATTCGGCGGTGATGGGCGGGCTCGACCGCTACCTCAAGAACCTCATTCAGCGAAACAACCTGGGCCCCCGCTCGCCGGTCGCGGCGTCGATCATGGCGCTGTCGACGCGCGGCTACGCCTCGCTGACGCCGAGTGAACGTCGCGAATGGCTGGTGCGGACGGTCCAACTGCTTGACGGCGGGCCCGTCGAAAGGACGGCGCGCCCGGCGTCGACGACGAAGGCGCCCTCGAACGGCAAGTCGCCGTCGAAACCGAAACGAGAGGCCCCGAAGGGCGTCGCGGTCGAAGAGCCGGGAGGTTCGCCGCTCGACGTGCCGGCGACGGCGCTGCGCGGCGTCCGGTCGGCGGTGGCGGCGAAGCTGGCGCGGCTGGGCGTGACGACCGTCGGCGATATGCTCTTCTTCTTTCCGCGTCGCTATAACGATTTCGCCAGCATCCGGCCCATCGCCGAGCTTGTGATCGGCGAGGAGCAGACGGTCATCGGCAGCGTCTGGAGCGCGAACGACACCGGCATCGGGCGGCGAATGCGCGGCACGGAGGCGCTGATCGGCGACGATACCGGTGTGATGCGGGTCGTGTGGTTCAATCAGCCTTACCTGGCGCAGCAGCTTCGGACGAACGAGCGGATCGTGCTGGCGGGCAAGGTGACGCTCTACAAGGGGCAGAAGACGCTGGAGAACCCGGAGTACGAGCCGCTGGAGGAAGAGCTCGTGCATACGGGGAGGCTAGTGCCGGTCTACCACTCGACGTCGGGGCTGGCGGGACGAACAGTGCGGCGGCTGGCAAAGGAGGCGCTGGACGGCTATCTGGGCGCCCTGCCCGAGCTGCTGCCGGCGTCGATGCTGGCGCGAAACCGGATGCCGTCGAGGACGGACGCGGTGCGCGAGATGCACTTCCCGGATGGTTGGGAGGCGCTGAAGGAGGCGCGGCGCCGGCTGGCGTTCGAGGAGCTGCTGCTCATTCAGGTCGGAGTGCTGCAGCGCAAGCGCGAGTGGCAGGAGCGGGGACTGGCGCAGCCGCTGCACCTTCCGGAGGAGATGCGGCGCGAGTACGAGGCGTCGCTGCCGTTCCGGCTGACGGGTGCGCAGCAGCGGGCGATGGCGCAGACGCTGGCGGACGTGGCGCGGGAGCGGCCGATGAGCCGGCTGCTCCAGGGCGACGTGGGGAGTGGCAAGACGGTGGTGGCGGCGGCGGCGCTGCTGGCGGCCGTCGCGTCCGGCGCGCAGGGGGCGATGATGGCGCCGACGGAGATCCTGGCGGAGCAACACTTCCACACGCTCTGCGGCATCTTTTCCTGCAGCGAGCGGACGGCCACGGTGGCGACGGTCCGGCCGGACTACCTTTCGAAGCCGCTGACGATCGCGCTGCTGACGGGAAGCCTGCCGGCTTCGGTGAAGCGGGAGCTGCGGGAGCAGATCGCCGCCGGGGAGATCGATATCGTCGTCGGGACGCATGCGGTGATCCAGCAGGACGTGAGCTTCCATCGCCTCGGGCTGGCGGTCGTCGACGAGCAGCACCGGTTCGGCGTGATGCAAAGGGCGGCGCTGCGGGAGAAGGGCCGCAACCCGCACGTGCTGGTCATGACGGCGACGCCCATTCCGCGGACGCTCAGCCTGACGGTTTACGGCGACCTCGACGTCTCGGTGATCGACGAGCTGCCGGCGGGGCGCAAGCCTGTGAAGACGCGCTGGGTGGCGCCCGACGGCCGCGACGGGGCGTACGAGTTCGTGCGCGGGCAGGTGCGTCAGGGCTACCAGGCGTTCATCATCTGCCCGCTGATCGAGGAGTCGGAGACGGTGGCGGCGCGGGCGGCGACGCAGGAGTTCGAGCGGCTCAGCAGCGAGGTCTTCCCGGAGGCGCGACTGGGGCTGCTGCACGGCCGGCTGGCGGCGCACAAGAAGGAGAGCGTGATGCGGGAGTTCCGCGACCACGCCCTCGACATTCTGGTCTCCACGGCTGTGGTCGAGGTGGGCGTGGACATACCGAACGCGACGGTGATGATGGTCGAAGCGGCGGAGCGCTTTGGGCTGGCGCAGCTCCACCAGTTGCGGGGGCGCGTCGGGAGGAGCGACGTGCAGAGCTACTGTCTGCTGCTTTCGGACAGCGCGGCGCCGGACGCCCGCGAACGGCTGCAGACGGTCGAGCGGACGCAGGACGGCTTCGCGCTGGCGGAGGCGGACCTGCGCCTGCGCGGCCCGGGTGAGTTCTTCGGGACGCGGCAGAGCGGACTGCCGGACCTGAAAGTGGCGCAGCTCTCGGACGTGCCGCTGATCGAGCTGGCGCGCAACGAGGCGTCGCGGCTGCTGGATGAGGACGCGGAGCTGTCCCGGCCGGAGCATGCGGCGCTGAAGGCGGCGGTGGCGCAGCTGTGGGAGCGCGTGGCGTCGGAGGCGCACTAGCGTCCGTCGGAGCTCGCGACGGTGCTACAATGACAAAAACGCCAGCTAGATTCGGAGACGGTGGCAGTGGGTAAGGCGGACATTCATGTGCACAGCGCCTGCGGCGACGGGATGGACAGCGTCGAGCAGATCCTGGACTACGCCGACAGAAAGACTGACCTGACGGTCGTCGCGATCACCGACCACGACGTTCTGAAGGGCGGCGACCTGGCGCGAGAGGTAAAGGCGCGGGGGAACCACCGCGTCGACGTGGTGGCGGGCGAAGAGGTGACGACGCTGCAGGGCCACCTGCTGGCCCTCTTCATCGAGGAGCCGGTCGCGCCTTTGAAGCCGCTGGCGGAGACGCTGGAGGCGATCCACCGGCAGGGCGGGCTGTGCGTCATCCCTCATCCGCTGAACTGGCTGACCCGAAGCATCGGCCACAGGTCGATTCTTTCGGTCATGACGCAGCGGGGCAGCGGCATCTACTTCGACGGCATTCAGATGTGGAATGTGGCGCCCGGCTCGCGGGTGAAGCTGAGTACGGCGCGTCGGCTGAACAAGGAGCGCTACCACCTGCCGGAGCTCGGCGGCAGCGACGCCCACTTTGTGCAGGCGGTCGGCAGCGCCTACACGCTGTTCGAAGGCGAAAGCGCGGAGGACCTGCGACGAAGCATCCTGGCCGGGACGACGAGCGGCGGCGAAGGACGATATCCCTCCCTGAAGGAGATAGGCTACGGGCGATTCCTGCGACAGCAGTACCGCGGTATATTGGTGACGCCGAAAGCGGCCGGCTGGAAGCCTACGATCTGGAGCTTTTTTAAGCGGCTGAAACCATGAAGATCGCGCTTGTTTCGCCGTATGACTTCGCGGTGCCGGGCGGCGTGAACAACCACATCGAGCACCTGCGCGACAACTTCCTGCGGCTGGGGCAGGAGGTGCGGATCATCGCGCCGTCGTCGCGGCCGTCGTCGCACCGGCCGGAGGAGATGGTGACGCCGATGGGACGGGCGGTCGGAGTGCCGGCGGCGGGCTCAGTGGCGCGGGTGACGTTTTCGCTGCGGATCGCGCCGAAGATAAAGCGGTTGCTGGCGGAGGAGCGCTTCGACGTGATCCACGTCCATGAGCCGTTCGCGCCCTTCCTGCCAATGCAGGTGCTGCGCCTCTCGGACGCGATCAACGTGGCGACGTTCCACGCGGCGAAGGAGGGCGGGCGAAACCGCTGGTACCTGTACGGGCGGCATGCGCTGAAGCGCTGGTTCCGGCGGCTGGACGGCAAGATCGCGGTGTCGGTGCCGGCGATGCGGCTGGTGAGCCGCTACTTCCCGGGCTTCTACAACATCATTCCCAACGGCGTCGACGTGGAGCATTTCGAGAAGGAGCGCGAGCCCCTGCCGCAGTACGACGACGGCCGGCCGAACATCCTCTTCGTCGGCAGGCTGGAGAAGCGGAAGGGCGTCAAGTACCTGCTGCAGGCGTTCGCCGAGGTGAAGCGGGAGATGCCGGAGCCGCGACTGCTCATTGTCGGGCCGCCGACGCGCGCGGCGAGGGGCTACCATCGCTGGGTCGCGGGGACGGGGCTGAAGGACGTGGAGTTTATAGGCTTCGTATCTTACGACGACCTGGCGCGCTTTCATCACACGGCGGACATCGTGGTCGCGCCGGCGACGGGGAACGAGAGCCAGGGCATCGTGCTGCTGGAGGCGATGGCGGCGGGCCGGCCGCTGGTGGCCAGCAACATCGAAGGCTACGCCAGCGTCCTGACGCACGGCGTCGAGGGACTGCTTGTAGCGCCGAAGGACACGCACGCGCTGGCGTCCGCGCTCATCGAGCTGCTGTCCGACCAGGATAAGCGCCGCGAGATGGGCGAGAACGGCCGGAAGCGGGCCGAGGGATTCCGGTGGGAGCGGGTGTCGCAACGGGTGCTCAGCTATTATGAGCAGCTTCGCTACGAGAGCCTGGAGGCGGAGACGGAGCCGACGCGCGTCTAGCAGTATCGTTTGAGGAGAGGCGATTGTTCACGCTGGTGCCGCACTCGCTACCGCCACGGCTGACGGAGCCGCTGGGTCGGTCGATCGCGCGGACGGGCGTCACGCCCAATATGATAACGGTCGCCGGGCTGGCCGGGGCGCTGGTGGCGGCGGTGCTGGTGGCGTTCGGGCAGTTGCTCGCCGGCGGCATCGTGATGCTGGTCGCGGCGGCGCTCGACCTGTTCGACGGGATGGTGGCACGGGCCAGCAATCGGGTGACGGCGTTCGGCGGCGTGCTGGATTCGACGTTCGACCGGCTGTCGGAGGCGGCGGTGCTCGGCGGGCTGACGTTTCGGCTTGCCGGCCAGGGGAAGCGGGATGAGGTGGCGCTGGCGTTCGCGGCGGTGGTCGGGTCGCTGATGGTGAGCTATCTTCGGGCTCGCGCGGAGGCGGCGGGCATGCAGCTTCGCGAGGGGCTGTTCACACGGGCGGAACGGGTGCTGGTGCTCGGAATCGGGCTTATCATCGGCTGGGTGCTGGTGGCGCTCTGGATCCTGGCGGTGGCAGCGAATCTGACGTGGCTGCAACGCCTGTGGCTGGTGCGACGAAGAGCCGCGGCGGGGGCCGGGGGTGGGGTCGGGGCCGGGGCCGTCGCGCTCGAAGAGCGCGACGGCGGGCGCACCGCGCGGTAATGCGGAGAATCGAGACTTCATGATCCCACTTCGCGACCAGGAATACCTTCGGGCGCGGTTCGCCCGCGAACTGACGGGCGCCGTTCGAATCGACTTCTTCACACAACGTCGACTGCCTGTCTTTATCCCGGGTCGGGAGGAGTGCGCCTACTGCGAGGAGACGCAAACGCTGCTGAAGGAGATTGCAGCGCTTTCGGACAAAATAACGCTGGATGTGCGCGAGCTCGCGGAGTCGGCCGGCGAGGCGGCGCGCCTGGGTATCGCGAGGGTGCCTGGCATCGTCATCCGGGGGGCGCTCAACCGGCCGCTGCGCTTCTCCGGCTTTCCCGTTGGCAATCAGCTTGCGGCGCTGGTCGAAGGGGTCGTCGACGCGTCGCGCGGGAAGGTCGAGGTTACGCCGGAGAGCGCGCGACACCTCAAGCGGCTGCAGCAGACGGTACGATTGGAGCTTTTCGTGACGCCGGCGTGCCCGCATTGCCCGGAGATGACGCGGCTGGCCTACAAGCTGGCGCTGGAAAGCGCGCGCGTGAACGTCGACGTGATCGAAATAAGCGAGTTCGCGCGGCTGGCGCAGCGGTACGCCATCAGCGCGGTGCCGACGGTCGTTCTGGACGAGCGCGCGTCGCTGGTGGGCGCGATGGACGAAGAGGCGCTTGTCACGCACATTACGCAGGCGGCGCAGGGAAGGGCACTGCGGCCGCCCGCGGGTCCGCCGGGGCCATCGACGCCGCTGGAGCAGCCGCGGCAGGAGGGCGTGGCGCGGACGGAAAGCGGGATCATACTGCCTTAGGGGTCTAGAGGTGAGTCGTGGAAGCTGAGACGGCGACGGCGCGGGCGGGCTTTCCGGCCGATTGGCTGGAACGCGTGCTGGAGTTCGACTTCACGCGGCCGGTGGCGTTTGCCGTCCTGGCGGTCGTTTTCGTGGCGGCGCGCATCCCCTGGATCGGAATCGGCTACGGCGCCGACCCGGACGCCTGGCGGGTGGCCCTTTCCGCCGACCATCTGCTGTCGCACGGCGAGTACCTGCCGTCGCGGCTGCCGGGCTTTCCGCTGGAGGAGTTCGTCACCGTGCCGCTGGTCCGCTTCGGCTGGGTGTGGACCAATCTCTCGACCGTCTGCATTTCGCTGGTCGGCGTCTACCTTTTCGCGAAGCTGCTCGTCGAGCTGAAGCTGCCCGCGCGCGGATTGCTCACGCCCGCCTTTGCATTCACCCCGTTGCTCTGGATCAACAGCGTCCTGACGATGGACTACATGTGGTCGCTGACGATGATCCTCGCGTGCTATCTGGCGCTGATCCGGCGGCGGCCGCTGCTGGCCGGCGTCTGCATCGGTCTGGCGATTGGTTTTCGCCTGACGGCGTTCACGGCGGCGGCGGCGTTTCTCTTCTGGCTCTGGCGGGAGAAGCGCCTTCGATCTTCGCTGCCGTTTGTCGGGGCTATGGGAGCTGTCGCGGTTATTGCCTACTCGCCGGTCCTGGCGACCTACGGCATCGGAATGTTCAACTTCTACGACGCGAAAGTATCCTTCGTTGGCTTCCTCAACTTGTTGGGCAAGGACGGGCTGGGGCTCATCGGCGCGATCGCCGTCATAATTGGCGTGGTCGTATCGCTGCCGCGACTGAAGCGCGTGCCCGGGGACTTTCTCGCCGACAGCCACGTCGCCCTCTGGATCGTGCTTTCGGCGCTGGTGTTTGCGTCGTTCACGCGTCTTCCCCATGAGGTGGCTTATCTCATCCCGCTCTACCCGTTCGGCTTCTTCCTGATGGCGCGCTATTTCCGGTTGCCCGTCCTGTCGGTTGTACTTGCGGTCATTGTGCTGGCCGGGTTTGTCGACATAACGTCGCCGGGGAGCGACACGGTGAATCGCTCGAAGTTCACGGGTGCGCAGATCGGCGCCGGCATGGTGCTCTCCGACCTGGACACGATGAGGACGCAGCGCGCTTATGCGAACGACCTTGCGGCCGTGGATATCCCACCGCACTCTGTCGTGTTCACCGGCACGATCTTCCCGCAGTTCGCGATGCGCAACAAAGGCTGGCTGGAGCTGGGCATTCTGGAGCGAGACCACAGCGCGATAAGCATGCTGACGGACAGGGGCGAGGCCGTCGACGAGGCGAAGGATGTTCACTACGTCTGGCTGCTGAAATACGACACTTTCGAGCAGTTCCGCCAGGAGGGGTATAACTTCTTCTACGTCTACGACGCGGAGGGCGGAAACGCGGTCGTATTCCACTACCGTCCGGCCTACTTCGGGGCGACGGAGGTGCTGAAGGGCAGGACGCCTGTGGGCGAAGCTAAGGGCACGGCCTCGACGAACCGCTGACGCTTAGCGGCGTCTTCGCCGCGTTCTCATGATGGCGCTGGCCCCAAAGATCAGCAGCGCGAGGGCAATCAACGCTACGGCTATCGCAATGCGACCGCTGCTGGTCCCGCCTCCGGAGCTGGATTGAGGCTGGCTGGTCGCCTGCGACTGCCCGCTTCCCTGCTCGGGCGGCAGACCGACGCTCTGGCGCCAGGCGGCCTCGAATCCAGCCTGGTCGAAGCCGTAGACGCTCTGGAACGCCTCGTCCATGGTGCTTCCGGACTTGAGCGTGGCGAGGAGTTGCGCGTACTTGTCGTCGCCGTAGGTGTTGATGAGGAATGAAACGAGGCTCCAGGATTCGCCGTAGAAGACGCTCACTTTGGAGGCGCTGAGCGCCGAGGTGGATGAGCTGATACTTCCGAGCGAGAGAACGTCGTTGTTGGCGATGGCGTCTTTCAAAGCGCTGGTCTCGTCCGCGTCCGGCTTCGACTGCGCGTAAACGGCGGTGCCCTCGTTCAGCCAGGCCGGCAGGTCGCCGAAGGGTCCTTTCACGGCGTTGTCGACGACGACGTGGGCGAGCTCGTGGCGCAGGATGTCCTCAGGCTCCTGGTCGAGGGAGACGACGGCGGTGTCCGGCGAGGAGACTTCTCCCAGCGTCACCAGGCCCTCGCCGGGCGCATTGCGATTGGTCTCGGCGGCGGGCCCCATCTCCTGCGCGGTGTCGTAGAGGTAGACCTTGACCGGAAACGTGACCGGGACGCCTGTAAGCTGCCCTATCCGCTGCAGGTCCGCCGTTCCGACCTGCAGCAGCGACTGGACGTTCCGATTCGCTGGCGCCGTAGTACCAGAGCGTCAGGTTGGCGTCGGACATGCTCTTCCACTGAAAGCGGGTGTCGTCATAGACGAAGGTGGCCTGCGGCGTGTCGGTCTTGTTGCCCGAGCCGTCGTCGATCTCCCAGTAGTAGAGGATGTTGTCGCCGGGCACGAGGAAGACCTCGCTGCCGCTCTTCAGGTCGAAAGTGCAGGTGACGGTGGAGGCACCGGTGCAGGTGGGGTTCTCGTAGACGGCAACGCCCTCGCTGGCGATGGTGTAGTGGAACGAGGCCTTGGCGTTTGCCGCGGCGGGCCCGTGGAACGCGAGGGTGAAGGTCGCGCCGTCGGGGAAGTTGTCCTTCGTTTCGTTCGAATCGATGACGACGCCGCTCTGGGCCGACGCCGTCAGCGGCTGGACGGCCGGCCAGATAGCCAGCGACACAATAGCCATTGCCATCAACGCGACAACTAATCGTCTCAATGCCCGTCTCCTCCCATTGTCATCTTCAGATAGGCTTCCATGAACGCATCCAGGTCGCCGCCGAGCACGGCGTCGGGGTCGCTTGATTCGAACTCGGTGCGATGGTCTTTCACCATCTTGTAGGGGTGGAGGACGTAGCTGCGGATCTGGTTGCCCCAGCCGGCGCTGACGTGCTGGCCCTTGATTCGCGCCTGCTCTTCCGCCTGACGGTCGAGCTCCCGCTCCAGAAGGCGCGCTTCGAGGACGCGCATGGCGGACTCGCGGTTGCGGTGCTGCGAGCGCTCGTTCTGGCAGGTGGCGACGATGCCGGTCGGCAGGTGGGTTATGCGGACGGCGGTGGCGTTCTTCTGGACGTTCTGGCCGCCGTGGCCGCTGGCGCGATAGACGTCCACGCGAATGTCATCCGGACCAATCGAGATGTCGGCGGCGCCCTCGGCTTGCGGCATCACTTCGACGAGGGCGAAGGAGGTGTGACGGGCGTGGTCGGCGTCGAAGGGCGAGAGGCGGACGAGGCGGTGGACGCCGCGCTCGCTGCGCAGCCGCCCGAAGGCGTAGCGGCCGTTGATCGCGAGGGTCGCGCTCTTTATGCCGGCCTCGTCGCCGGGCATGATATCGACGACGTCCGTCCGGTAGCCGCGGCGCTCCGCCCAGCGAAGGTACATGCGCAGGAGCATCTCCGCCCAGTCCTGCGATTCGGTGCCGCCGGCGCCGGCGTGGATGGCAACGATGGCGTTGCGACGGTCGTAGGGGCCGGCGAAGGAGAGCTCGAACTCCAGGCGGTCGAGGCGGTCTTTGAGGGCCTGCGTCTCGGCGGCCAGCTCTGTCGCCATCGGCTCGTCGTCGCCGGCGAGGGCCGAAAGCTCGCGCAGGTCGCGGGCGGCGCGCTCAATGTCGCGCCAGGTGGAGACGGTTTCGTTCGCCTGGGAGAGTCGCCGCATGGATTCCTGGGCGGCGGCCGGGTCGTCCCAGAGGCCGGGCCGCGCCGATTCCTCTTCGAGCCGCCGGATCTCCTGTTCGAGGGCGGCTACGTCAAAGACGCACCATTATGTGGCCGATGCGTCTCTCGATATCGCTAAACGTCTCGTCACTATCCTGCATGATCAACTCCGGGCGGAAGGTCGAGTTTTCAGACCCTGCTGAGATTTATCGTCGAATGCACGTCCAATTATAGGGCCCGCGTTTGCCGCCCCGCAAACGAGGCGTCGGAAGGGCGCCGCGTGCTATCATGGCCGAAGGCAATCATGTCTTCCATGAGATCGATTCTTCTCTTCGCATCGTTCGGCGGGCTGCTGGCGCTGGCGGGCTGCGGGATCGGCAGCAACCGGACGTACCAGGAGCCGCTGGCGGCGGTTCACATTGTCGGGACGCCGGTGGCCGGCCAATCGCTACAGGTGGAGGTGGATTACCGGCAGACCTACCCGGTGGACGTGAACGTCGAATGCGACCTGAAGCAGAACGGCTCGGTCGTGCAGACGATCGGGACGGGGGTGGTGCCGGGACAGCCCGGAGCAAAGCCGGACGATCCGCCAAAGACGGGGCAGCTCGTGTTTCCGTTCACGGTGTCGAAGGCCGGCGACTATCAGGTGTCGTGCTTCACGCCGGAAGACGTGGAGAACAAGATGAAGTCGTCGCTGCACATCCAGGCGCAGTAGGCATGGCTGCGCCGTTCTCGCTCAGGCGGCGCGACGGCGGCGGGCTGCCTGGCCGCGGCGGACGAACTTGAAGAACCGGCTCTCCCTGCCGTCGCGGGTCTGCTCCTGGTAGACGAACTCCAGCTTCTTGTCGTCGAACTTGTGGAAGAAGTCGTCCCAGGAGACTTCGCTCAGGGAGCCCTCGGCGCCGTAGCCGGGGAAGGTGATGCGAAGGAGGCCGGCGTCGCCCCTGCCGGCGGTGCGGGCTACGGAGGATGGTCTGCCGCCCCGCTCCTCGGCCCATTTCCGGATCGTCTCGTGGTCGGTGGTGATCTTTGTCTCGCCTGCCATCAGCACGTACCTCCTTTCGACCGCTAAGTCGATCCTTGAACACGGGGGCAAGGAAGTCATTGACGGCGGGTCAAGAAGAAGGGAAGTGGGCGGCAAGCGCGCTGCGGATAGCGCCGCCTAGTCGCGGAAGACGGTCAGCAGTTCGGACAAATCGTGAAGTTCTGCCGTCCGTCCGTCAACGTGTGCCACGTCTACAACCAACCTCTTGCATACGTGAAAGACGGCGTCGATTCTGTATTCCGAGATCACCTTATCCAAGCGAGCGGGATTGTATTCGTTTGTGGCCACATAGAACTTCAAACGCGGCCGTACGGTTTTAAAGTACCCGCACTCGTCCTTCAGGTCTTTGAGGCGGTCATGTCGAAGGCTCCATTTCGCTGATACAACGGCAACTTCCGATCCGCCTGCGACGGCTACTATGTCGGGGCAGGATCTGGGTGCCTCCGTGCTTCGCACTTCTGGAAAGACTGACTTTCCTATCGCTCCCTCGGGCAAGAAGGTATACTTCGGCGAAGAAAAGTGCTGAAGCAGCAGGAGCAGCGATTCCACGAATCCTATGCCCAGGGGGTTCTGTCGTTGGGGCAAGTGAGGGAAAATAGGGCTCTTGAGCAGCAAGTCGACGTTGTCTGCGACATCCTTTGGATCGCAGCCAAAATCGATGGCCAAAGCGTTGTTCACTGCCAATGCGCGGGAAGACCACTTGGGCTTCAGCAGTTCATTACCATCAATGATGTGTGGCAGACCATGCTCGAACCACAGAAGCAGCCTGTAGATGCCCTGCCACGCCTCTGCTGGACTAGAGAGATGGTGTTCAAGGATCTGAGCGATGAACTCAGCGTACCGCTCTCGCGTAGGCATTAGGCAGGCCTGGTAAAAGCGACGACTTGCTCGCCATGCATTCGAGCCTCAATGCCCATCTTGTCGCTCGCGTGACTTATAGGCATCAGACGACGATTTCGGTCTATCGGTCGGTCTTTTACTCCTACCAGTCGAAAACCAATGCGTTCCCCCAGTTCAGCCAAGATCAGGGCTGTGGGAATCTCTATGCCCCGCACTGTGGAGGAGCCGACAACCACGATCGCCGAACGGCCTTTGCGCGATACGCGGTATATCTCGCCCAGGACGATCAACATATCGTGGAAGTAGCGAACAATTACTCGGGCCCTTCTTGCATCCCGTTCTAGTAGATCTTTCATCACCCGCTGGCAGGTCTCGCTGTCCATCACGCTATCATCTTCGAGCGGCAATTCGGCGCCAATATAGGTGCGACGCATTTTGGACAAGGCCCCGACAGCATGACCCAGCCATACGAGCGAGAATTTGTGTGCGCGCATGTAATCGATGGCATTGGCGTAAGGCGGAGAGGTGACTATCAAGTCTGCAGTCTCATTTCGCAGAGGAAGAGATCGAGAGTCTGACCTCAGGACATGGGCGACGCCGGGCCAATCTGCGGCCGACGCAAGTGCCCGGTTCACCTTCTCGAGCTTCTCCCTGAACACGTCAACGGCGTTCTTGATCCGTTTGTCGGTGACCTTATGGGGGCGGGTATGTGCAAGATCTCTTGCCAGTGAGACTCCTCCGCTCTTTGTGATAATTATGGAGGAGAACACAACGTCGAACAGACGGCGATACGGATGCTCGACAAGCTTCTCAATCGCTTCTCTCAGAGCGGCAAGTTCGCATATTGTTCCTGCCTCGAACCAGTATTGGATGAACTTCCTGCTCTCGTCATCGAAGGCAGATAGGCTCCTTTCATGGTAGCCAGGCCCTACGCTTGCCAAGATCAGCCGCGCATAGTCGCTGACGCTCTCCCCCAGAAGGGCAACGGCTTCGGGATCAAGGGAGCTGGTCTTTGCCGAACAAATCGCGACAGCCAGGGGGTCCAAGTCTATGCCTATTCCTACCCTGCCGGCCATCGCGGCTTCGACAAGCGCGGTTCCTGAGCCGGCCATCGGGTCGAGGACAATGTCGCCTACGTCGGTGAGTTCTTCAATGAATGTCCGCGGTAGCTGAGGCGGGAATTTGGCGGCAAAAGCGTGAGTGTTGTGGCTCGCGTAGGCTGTATTGTGGCCGCTGAAGCTCAAATCGCCGAGCAGCCGCGCTCTTAGACGGTTCTCCATCGCCGAATCGGCATAAGCTAGCTGAACGGGCTCGGCTACGCGTTTGGATGTCATGCGGCACCGCTGTCGCGAAACGGATAGGGATACTTAGCAGATACGGCTGGCGCTGGGGAGAGAATACGCCTCTCTTTTGGCGCGGTCAAGGGTGGCCGAATGGAGAATGAGAAGTGGGCGGCAAGAGCGCCGCCCACTTCGGGGATGTTCGGTCTGTTCGAAGTTATTCCTTCGGCGGCTGCGCGGGCCAGTCGTTCATGAGGCCCTTCGTCACCTTCTCCGGAATGATCTTGGAGATGGTGTCGACGGTCCAGTTCTCGGTGTTCTCGACGGAGGCGATAATCTCCGGCTCGGAGTAGAGGCCGATGAAGCCGTAGCGGACGAGGAAGTTGCGGCCGTTGACGTTGGCGGCCTCGTCGGTGCAGAGCCAGGCGACCATGGGGCCGACCTGCTCCGGGACCTGCTTCTCCATCTCGGCCAGCGCCTTCATGCCCGCTTCGCCGGCTCGCTCGAAGCGAGCGCGCATGTCCGGGCTGAGGGTCATGCGGGTGGCGGCCTGCGGCCGGATGGCGTTGCAGCGCACGCCGTAGCGTCCCATTTCGCGGGCGAGGGTCCGGGTGAAGCCGACGATGCCTTCTTTGGCGGCGGCGTAGTTGGCCTGCCCGGGGTTGCCGAGGCCGGAGGTGGAGGCGGTGTTGATGATGACGCCGCCCTTGCGCTCCTGCCGGAAGTAAGCGCAGGCGGGCTTGGACAGGTTGTAGTGGCCGCGCAGGTGGACGGCTATGACGGCGTCCCAGTCCTCCGGCGCCATGTTGAAGATCATGCGGTCGCGGAGGATGCCGGCGTTGTTGATGATGATGTCGAGGCGGCCCCAGTTATCGAGCGCCAGCTTGACGAGCTTTTCGCCGGTCTCCGTCTCGACGATGTTGTCGTGGTTCGCGGCGCCCTGAACGCCCATGGCCTTGAGCTCCTGAACGACCTGCTCGGCGGGAGTCGCGTTGCTGCCGCTGCCGTCGACCGCGGCGCCAACGTCGTTGATGATGACGTTCGCGCCTTCCGATGCCAGGGCCAGCGCCTCGCCACGGCCGATTCCACCACCGGCGCCGGTGACAATCGCTACTCTACCCTTTAGTCTGTCACCCATGTAACTCCTCCTCTGAATTAGGGTTTTGTGCCTTCCTTCACGCAAGCAGCTTTATAACCGATAGCCCGTTTCGACGCAAGTGCGTCGGGCTAGGGCTGCCCTTCGTATCCAGCAGGGGAAGCGGAGGCAGCGGCCGTCAGCGGTTCGCCGAAGGGGACGAGGCGGACTTCGCCGCAATCGCCGAACAGGGCGGCAAGCCGTCCGCAGAGCTCTTCGCAGGCGCGGGCGCGCGGCAACGACAGCGGCACCTGCTGGTCATCGCGGGTGTGGACGATGAGGCGGACTTCGTCGCCGCCCGGGAAGTCGGCTAGCGCGGCCATGAGGTCGGCGAGGCGCCGGCGGTCTTCTTCGTCGTCATGCGTCTCCTTCAGGGCGATGAGAACGCGGCGCGAAGCGTTTTCACCGCCGGAAGCGTTGTTCTTCCTCACGGACGCGGACTTTGCGACGCCGGCGGGCGGTCTTTCGCGGCGAATCCAGTCGGGGATGGCGAACGGTTCGGACACGGGTCCCGCCTGGTATATGGCGACGTGCTGGGCGCTGACCTGGAGGCGCTCGCCGCGCTCGCGGATGCGGGCGAGAAGGATGAGGATGTTCCCTTCCCGCCAGAGGTCGCGGGTCTGGTCGAAGAGGTCGGGCCAGACGGTGACTTCGACGCTACCGGACAGGTCTTCGATGGTCGCGGCGCAGAAGGTCTTGCCGTCGCGGGTGAGCAGGTTGCGGGTGGAGGCGACCATGCCGGCGAGGACAACGTCGCGGCCGGCGAGCTCCAGCGTGACTTCGTTGCAGACGGCGGTGACGTGCTGCGAGAGGGCGGCGGCGGCGCCGGCGAAGGGGTGCTCGGAGACGTAGACGCCGAGCATCTCCTTCTCCCAGGCGAGCATCTCGGCCCGGGGCGCCTCGGCGGGCTCGAGCTCGAGGCCGGGCAGAGGCGTGCTGACCGCTTCGCCGAAGAGGTCGAACATGGTGGTCTGGCCGGAGTCGCGCATGCGCTGCTCGCGCTGGGCGAGGGAGAGGATGCGGTCGACGTTGGCGAGAAGGGTGCCGCGGTCGCCGAGGACGTCGAGGGCGCCGGCCTTCGTCAGGCTCTCCAGGGCGCGTTTGTTGAGGGTGCGCAGGCCGCGGCGGCTCAGGTCTTCGACGGAGGCGAAGGGGCCGCTTTCTTTGCGGGCGGCGATGAGCCCTTCGACGGCGCCGGCTCCGACGTTCTTGACGACGGCGAGGCCGAAGCGGATGGCGGGAGAGCCGTCGTCCGAGGCCTCGATCTGGAAGTTGACGCCGCTGCGGTTGATGTCGGGTGGCAGGACGTCGATGCCCAGCTTGGCGCACTCGGCGACGGCGGCGGCGATGCGCTCTTGGGCGCCGGCGGGATGGCTGGAGGCGAGCCGGAGGACGGCGGTCAGGTACTCGGAGGGGTAGTTGGCCTTCAGGTAGGCGGTCTGGTAGGCGATGGTGGCGTAGGAGACGGCGTGGGCCTTGTTGAAGGCATAGCCGGCGAACGGCTCGATGAGATCGAACACCTGCTGCGCGGACGCCTCGCCGTAGCCGCGGGCGAGGGCGCCGGCGATGAAGCGCTCCTTCTCCGCCCGCATGACCGTCGCGATCTTCTTGCCCATCGCTTTGCGCATTACGTCCGCCTCGCCGAGGGTGTAGCCGGCGAACTTCTGGGCGATGAGCAGCACCTGGTCCTGGTAGACGATGACGCCGTAGGTCTCGTTCAGGATGTCCGCCAGGTCCGGATGCGGGTGCTGGATGCGGGCGCGGCCGTGCTTGGCGGCGCAGAAGGTGGGGATGTGCTGCATGGGGCCGGGCCGGTAGAGGGCGACCATGGCGGCCAGGTCGCCGATGGACGCAGGGCGCAGCTCCTGGATGTAGCGGCGCATGCCGGGGCTCTCAAGCTGGAATACACCGAACGTCTCGCCCTGGGAGAGCATGTCATAGGTCTTCGGGTCGCCGTCGGGGAGTGCCTTGATGTCGAGGTCGACGCCGCGGGACTCGCGGACGATTTCGACGGCCTGGTCGAGGATCGTCAGGTTGACGAGGCCGAGGAAGTCCATCTTCAAAAGGCCGATTTCGGCGACCTGCTCCATCGCGAACTGAGTCATTGGGATGGGGCTCTCTTCGCCGTTCGCCGCTTCGCCGGAGCGGCCGCGGAATCGGGCGCTGGAGCGGCAGGTGCTCGATGAGCGGCTGGCCGGAGATGACGACGCCGGCGGCATGGGTGCTGGCGTGGCGGGCGACGCCCTCCAGCTTCTGGGCAGTATCGACCAGGCGGCGCACCGGGTCGTCGAGGTCGTAAAGGCTGCGCAGCTCGACGCTCTCGGCGAGGGCCCGCTCGATGGTCATGTGGAGGGCGTTAGGGATCACGCGGGCCACGCGGTCGACCTCGGCGTAAGTCATGCCGAGGGCACGGCCGAACGTCGCGGATGGCCGCCTTGGCGCCCATGGTACCGAAGGTGATGATTTGCGCCACGTGGTCGTAGCCGTACTTCTCGGCGACGTAGCGGATCACTTCGTCGCGGCGGTCATCGGCGAAGTCCATGTCGATATCGGGCATCTCGCGCCGCTCGACGTTGAGGAAGCGCTCGAAGACGAGGCGGAAGGCGAGCGGGTCGATGTCGGTGATGCCCAGGCAATAGAGGATGATACTGGCGGCGGCGCTGCCGCGGACACCCATGGCGATTCCCTGGCCGCGGGCGAAGAGGGCGAAGTCGCGGACGACGAGCATGTAGTTGGCGAAGCCGGTCTGGCGGACGACGGAAAGCTCGTAGTCGAGGCGGCGGCGCGGGTCCTCGGCGTCGGGCGGGTAGCGGAGGGCGAGGCCTTCGAGGCAGAGCCGCGCCAGGTAATCGTCGGCGGAAAGGCCGGGCGGGACCTCCGCCTGCGGCAGGTGGAGGTCGCCGAAGCGGAGGTCGAGGTCGCACGTCTCGGCGATGCGGGCGGTGTTTTCGATTGCTTCCGGCGTGTCGGGGAAGAGGTCGCGCATCTCCTGCTCCGACTTCAGGTAGTAGGAGTCGTCGGGCATGCGGATGCGCTTTTCGTCCAGCAGGGACGAGTTGGTGCCGATGCAGAGGAGGATGTCCTGCGTCGGCGCGTCGGACTGGTTCACGTAGTGGACGTCGTTGGTCGCGACCAAGGGGATGCCGGTCTCGCGGGAGATGCGGACGAGCTGACGGTTTATTTCGGTGAGCTCCGGCATGCTGTGCTCCTGGAGCTCGAGGTAGTAGCGGCCGTCGAAGGTCTCCTGGTGCCAGCGGGCCACTTCGACCGCGTCATCGTAGCGGCCGGAGAGGAGCAGGTCGGCGAGCGTTCCGGCGCGGCAGCCGGAGAGGGCGATGAGGCCTTCGGAGTGCTCGCGAAGCAGCTCGCGGTCCATGCGCGGCTTGTAATAGTAGCCCTCGAGGTTGGCGCGGGTGACAAGCGTCAGCAGGTTGCGGTAGCCGGTCATGTTCTGGCAGAGAAGCGTCAGGTGGCGCGACTGCTTGTCCTTCGGCTCGCGGCTGAAGCGGGAGGCGGGCGCGACGTAGGCTTCGACGCCGATGATCGGCTTGACGCCTTGAGACCGGGCTTCCTTGTAGAAGTCGATGGCGGCGTAGAGGTTGCCGTGGTCGGTGAGGGCGATGGACTCCTGGCCGAGCTCGCGGGCGCGGCGCATGAGGTCGGTCACGCGGGCGAGGCCGTCGAGGAGGCTGAACTCCGTGTGGACATGAAGGTGGGAGAACATGGGCTAAGCCATTATAGCAACGGCACGGCGTCGGAGGGCGGGAATTATGTTGAGCCGGGCGCTATCCGGCGAAAAAAAGACGGCGGGACGTCGGTTTGACGGCTTGTCGAAGGCCATGCTACGCTGAATTGGAGGGAAGGATTTCGATGCTGGAAAACAAGACGACAGACGGCGATCTGCGCGAGAAGATCGAGGAGATACTGGAGGCGATCCGTCCGTCCCTTCAGGCGCACGGCGGCGACGTCAAGCTGGTCGACGTGACGCCGGAGAAGGTCGCGCGGGTGGAGCTGACGGGCGCCTGCGGCGGCTGTCCCATGGCGAGCATCACGCTGAAGCTGGGCATCGAGCGCGTCCTGGCGGACGAGGTACCAGAGCTTGCGGGCGTCGAAGCGGTGAACGCGGAGCTTAGCGGCTGGCCGGGGTTCGAACCAAGATAGCGCTTCGAGGCGAATATGACGAGGAGGCGTCGAGAGACGCCTCTTTTCATTGGCGCCCAACGGCGGTCGAGGGCGCTGCCGCTCCGGCGAACAATGGCTCTTTGTCCCACGTCCCACCCTAGGGCTGCCCGCGCCCATGGGGAGCCGGTTCCCGAGGATCCGGCATCAAAATGTGTTCAGTTGGGAGACGGCCGAAGGAGCGAAGCGACTGAGGCCACCCAGCGGGCAGCAAGACGTTCTCGTTGAGGATCGGACCTCGATGCGTCGATGGCGCGGCGTCGGCAGGATGGGAGGCTGAGAGGCGGGACTTGGGGTCGTTAAACGTTCTCGGAAGCTGCTGCCGCTCTGGTGAACGATGGCTCTTTGTCCCACGTCCCACCCTAGGGCTGCCCGCGGCCAAGGGGAGCCGGTTCCCGAGGGTCCGCGTCAAGAAGGTCTTCCTTTGGGGAAGCGGCCGAAGGAGCGAAGCGACTGAGGCATCCAGCGGGCAGCAAGACGTTCTCGTTGAGGATCGGACCTCGATGCGTCGATGGCGCGGCGTCGGCAGGATGGGAGGCTGAGAGGCGGGACTTGGGGTCGTTAAACGTTCTCGGAAGCTGCTGCCGCTCTGGTGAACGATGGCTCTTTGTCCCACGTCCCACCCTAGGGCTGCCCGCGGCCAAGGGGAGCCGGTTCCCGAGGGTCCGCGTCAAGAAGGTCTTCCTTTGGGGAAGCGGCCGAAGGAGCGAAGCGACTGAGGCATCCAGCGGGCAGCAAGACGTCTCGTTGAGGATCGGACCTCGATGCGTCGATGGCGCGGCGTCGGCAGGATGGGAGGCTGAGAGGCGGGACTTGGGGTCGTTAAACGTTCTCGGAAGCTGCTGCCGCTCTGGTGAACGATGGCTCTTTGTCCCACGTCCCACCCTAGGGCTGCCCGCGGCCAAGGGGAGCCGGTTCCCGAGGGTCCGCGTCAAGAAGGTCTTCCTTTGGGGAAGCGGCCGAAGGAGCGAAGCGACTGAGGCATCCAGCGGGCAGCAAGACGTTCTCGTTGAGGATCGGACCTCGATGCGTCGATGGCGCGGCGTCGGCAGGATGGGAGGCTGAGAGGCGGGACTTGGGGTCGTTAAACGTTCTCGGAAGCTGCTGCCGCTCTGGTGAACGATGGCTCTTTGTCCCACGTCCCACCCTAGGGCTGCCCGCGCCCAAGGGGAGCCGGTTCCCGAGGGTCCGCGTCAAGAAGGTCTTCCTTTGGGGAAGCGGCCGAAGGAGCGAAGCGACTGAGGCATCCAGCGGGCAGCAAGACGTTCTCGTTGAGGATCGGACCTCGATGCGTCGATGGCGCGGCGTCGGCAGGATGGGAGGCTGAGAGGCGGGACTTGGGGTCGTTAAACGTTCTCGGAAGCTGCTGCCGCTCTGGTGAACGATGGCTCTTTGTCCCACGTCCCACCCTAGGGCTGCCCGCGCCCAAGGGGAGCCGGTTCCCGAGGGTCCGCGTCAAGAAGGTCTTCCTTTGGGGAAGCGGCCGAAGGAGCGAAGCGACTGAGGCATCCAGCGGGCAGCAAGACGTTCTCGTTGAGGATCGGACCTCGATGCGTCGATGGCGCGGCGTCGGCAGGATGGGAGGCTGAGAGGCGGGACTTGGGGTCGTTAAACGTTCTCGGAAGCTGCTGCCGCTCTGGTGAACGATGGCTCTTTGTCCCACGTCCCACCCTAGGGCTGCCCGCGGCCAAGGGGAGCCGGTTCCCGAGGGTCCGCGTCAAGAAGGTCTTCCTTTGGGGAAGCGGCCGAAGGAGCGAAGCGACTGAGGCATCCAGCGGGCAGCAAGACGTTCTCGTTGAGGATTGGACCTCGATGCGTCGATGGCGCGGCGTCGGCAGGATGGGAGGCTGAGAGGCGGGACTTGGGGTCGTTAAACGTTCTCGGAAGCTGCTGCCGCTCTGGTGAACGATGGCTCTTTGTCCCACGTCCCACCCTAGGGCTGCCCGCGGCCAAGGGGAGCCGGTTCCCGAGGGTCCGCGTCAAGAAGGTCTTCCTTTGGGGAAGCGGCCGAAGGAGCGAAGCGACTGAGGCATCCAGCGGGCAGCAAGACGTTCTCGTTGAGGATCGGACCTCGATGCGTCGATGGCGCGGCGTCGGCAGGATGGGAGGCTGAGAGGCGGGACTTGGGGTCGTTAAACGTTCTCGGAAGCTGCTGCCGCTCTGGTGAACGATGGCTCTTTGTCCCACGTCCCACCCTAGGGCTGCCCGCGGCCAAGGGGAGCCGGTTCCCGAGGATCCGGCATCAAAAAGGTGTTCAGTTGGGAGACGGCCGAAGGAGCGAGCGACTGAGGCCACCCAGCGGGCAGCCAGGCGTTTCTGCTAAAGAAGACGTCAAATGCGTGACTCACGCCGCTTTAGCGCGCAGGTGGGGGATAGATTCGGTGCCGGTTCGCTGCCGCCGCGGGCAAGAGCTAGTCCGGCTTGTCGAGGGCGAAGGCCTTGTGGAGGGCCTTGACGGCGTCCTTGACGCGCGCCTCGGCGACGATGCAGGTGATGCGGATCTCGCTCGTCGAGATCATCTCGATGTTGATGCCCTCGTCGGAGAGGGTGCGGAACATGCGCGAAGCGTAGCCGGGGGCGCTCGTCATGCCGGTGCCGACGATGCTCACCTTGCCCAGCTTCTCGTCGCTGACGACTTCGCGGGCGCCGATGGCCTTCGCCGACTTCTCGATGACGGAGAGGGCGCGCTTGAGGTCGGTGCGGGAGACGGTGAAGGTCAGGTCGGTGAGCTTCTCCTCGCTGGCGTTCTGGACGATGGTATCGACGGAGACGTGAGCGTCGCTGAGCGGCTCGAAGACCTTGGCCGCGATGCCGGGCTGGTCGGGGACGTGCCGGACGGTGACCTTCGCCACGTCGAGGTCGTGGGCAATGCCGCGCACTTTCTTGAACTGCTCCATCGAAGCGCCTCCGTGAATGAGGGTGCCGCTCGCCTCCTTGAAGCTGGCGGCGACGAGTATCGGGATGTCGTAGACGCCGCCGACTTCGACGGCGCGGGAGTGCATGACTTTGGCGCCGACGCTGGCGAGCTCGAGCATCTCGTCGTAGCTGATCTCGTCGAGCTTGCGGGCTTCGGGGACGATTCGCGGGTCGGCGGTGTAGACGCCTTCGACGTCGGTGTAGATCTCGCAGGCGTCGGCGTTGAGGGCGGCGGCGAGAGCGACCGCGGTGGTGTCGGAGCCGCCGCGGCCGAGGGTCGTGATGTCGCCGTCGGCGTCCTGCGTCAGCCCCTGGAAGCCGGCGACGATGACGATGCGGCCGTCGTCGAGCTCGCGGTGGACGCGCTTGGGGTCGATGGCGAGGATGCGGGCCTTGCGGTGGACGGTGTCGGTGCGGATGCCGGCCTGGCCGCCGCTGAGGCTGATGGCGTCGTGATCCATGGCGTGCAGGGCCATCACCATGAGCGTGCTGGAGACGGTCTCGCCGGTGGACATGAGGACGTCCATCTCGCGGTCCTCCGGCGAGTCGCTAAGCTGGTGGGCGAGCTCGATTAGCTGGTCGGTCGTCTTGCCCATGGCGGAGACGATGACGACCATCTGGTTGCCCTGCTCCTCACGGGCGGCGACCTTTCGGGCCACGTTCTTGATCTTGGTGGCGTCGGCCAGAGAGCTGCCGCCGTACTTCTGAACGATTATTCCCATGCCGGCTACTCCGTCGTCAGCACTTGAGACCCTTTCGCGCTCGGCGCCGTGATTATCGTCTCGCCCGGGCAGTGCGCCGAGAGGGCGGCCCGCAGCATCGACTGGGCGATGGCTTTCTCATTTTGCAGCGTCCAGGCGGCAATCGTCGAGCCGCCGCCGGAGAGATACGAGCAGAGGGCGCCGGCGCGGCAGGCAGCGGCGATGATGGCGGCCATGGCCGGCAGGAGCTGAGCGCGCGCCGGCTGGTGGAGGCGGTCCTCGCAGGCGGTTGCCAGGAGGTCGAGGCGGCCGGAGGCGAGGGCGGCGACGAGCAGGGACGCGCGGCCGACGTTGTGGATCGCGTCCTCGCGCGAGACCGTCGCTTCGAGGACGCCGCGGCTCTGGGGCGTCGGCATCGGCTGCTCGGGGACGAAGAGGACGACGCGCAGCTTGTCGGGCACGGGCACGGGCGCGTGGACGACGCGCGCTTCCTCCCACACGGCGACCTGCAGGCCGCCCAAGAGCGCCGGGGCGATGTTGTCGGCGTGGCCTTCGAGGGCGGCGCCGATGGGCAGCAGGGCGTCGAGGTCGAGCGGGTTGCCGGCGAAGGCGTTGGCGCCGAGAAGGGCGGCGGCGCGGATCGCGGCGCTGGCGCCGAGGCCACGGGCGAGCGGGAAGCCGTTGCGCCAGTCGAAGGAGAGGCCGGCGGGCCGCTTGGCGCCGCTGGCCTGGTAGAAGGCGTCGGCGGCGGCGAGGGCCATGCGCGGTATGGGCTCGTCGGGCGGCTCGACAGGGGCGTCGTGGGCGTGGAGGGTCGCGGCGGACCAGAGGTCGAGCGCGAGGCCGAGGCAGTCGAAGCCGGGGCCGAGGTTGGCCGAGGTGGCCGGCAGGCGCAGGAGCACTTTGGATGGCGGCAAGTTGCGACCTTCCGGGTTGGATTAGCTTGACGATCCTATCATTCGGAAGCGGGTGGCACAACGAAGAGACAGGCGAAGCGATGGGACCGCTTTCGGCGACGGCTCGGCAGTAGACCGCCGGAGAAGTTTAAGGTTTGCGAGGAAGGGACGGAATGACCTGCGGCTCCTCGATTCTAATGTCGGGATGGTTGACGTTGCAAAAGCGGTTGTCCCAGGCGAGTAGGACATCGCAGCCGCCTCTGAGCGCGCACGCTAAGTGAATCGCGTCATTGGGCAGGATGCCGTAGCGACGGCAAAACGCGTTCGCTTCTTCACCCACGTTCCGATCCACCGGAATCACCTCAAACCAGGCGTGCTGGAAGTATCGAAGCAACTCGTGAACCGTTTGGTCGGATTGACGTTGCTGCTGTCCCTTGACCTTATACACCTCGGCGATTGTCAAGGCCGAAATCGTTACGTGATAGAGGCTCTGTTCCTCCGCTTGGAGTAGGATGTGTTCGGCAATCGCCGCACGGTTCACCCCATTGACGACCTCGCCCTTCTTCCAGGCGATAAACACGTTCGAGTCTAGGTACGGCTTGACGTACCGTCGCTTTGCGTCGAGGCCGAACGTTCCCTGTTCAGCCACCGCGTATCGTCCTCATGAACTCGTCGGTGCTCATGTTGCCCGTGAAGTCCGGGTCGCTGCCTGTCAACTCTCTGGTGCTCGGGAGGTCTCCCTCCCCCAAGACTCTCAGACGATCCACCCTGATGCTCAACGGCTCACGCCTGACGTTGTACTCCACAACGCCACCTACCTCGACGCGCTTCCCTAGGGCCGTCCTCACTTGCTCGAGCAGCTTGCCCCTGTCGAAGTAAGACCTGACAGCCTTCTTGGTGCGGTGCTCGTACACCGTGAATCGCTGATCGCGGTGCAGGGAAACCGCCTCTAGCGTGCCCTCCACCGACCCTATTGCCTTGTGATGGACTGGAATCAGCGCCACGACGTTGTCTGCGCCACGTTTCGAAACCTCCGCCTGTTCAGCGGGCTCTAGGTCTTCGTCAGGCGTGTACCTCACGGCGACACCAATGACGCCAGTCTTTCCAATCACGGATAAGGTTTTGCTCATTCCCTTGATGCCCTTGTCCGAAAGGTAGGGCGGGCTGGAGCCCTCGCCCTCGACCACCTTGAAGCCGCGAACGCTTGCAATGGATATCTCGCGGCCAAAGTTCCTCTTGGGGATTCGTGGGACGGGTCGGACGCCGATAACGCTGCTCCCGAGCGACATCTTGGCGATGACCCAGTCCACGGAACCCCTCGGGTCGCGCGATATCGCGTGGTCAAGATCGTGCAGCGTGTCCAGCCAGCCAGCGAGCGCTGACTGCAAGGCTTCGACGGTGATCTTACCCTGTTCGCCTTCGATGATGAGCTCGAGCATGGCCGACTAGACCTGCCGTGAGACGGTGTTGGAGGTCAGTAGGTAATCAGTGCGGACGCACTGAGCCCAAACTGTCATGAGATCACCTGCTCTGAAGGTCGGCGTCTCCGAGTCCCGCGTATTATATCGGAACACACGCCCGTCTAGGTAGCCCTCGACAGGCTTGGCCGAGCCGGCGGATGGCGGTTGCTGTGCGGTCCTCCTCGTGACAAGTGGGGGCGGGTCTGGTAGGCTACAGCTAAGGGCGCTGCGAAGGCGCCATCGCACCTCAGATCAAGGATGACGCTCATGTCGCTGTTCTCATCACCACGAATCGCCGTCATCGAGCTCTACGGGATGCTGGGGCAGCCGCAGCGCACGTCAGAGCAGATCCGCCTGCTGCAGTCGCTGCGGGAGAACGATAGCGTCCGGGCCGTCGTCATCGACATCGATTCCGGCGGCGGGACCGTCTCAGCGTCCGATTACCTGCACCGCGCCGTCAAGAAGCTGGTCGAGAAGAAGCCGGTGATCGCCTTCGTGCGCGGGACGGCGGCTTCCGGCGGCTACATGGTCGGCTGCGCGTCGAGCAAGATCGTCGCGCTGCCCAGCGCCATCGTCGGCTCCATCGGCGTCATCGCGATCCGGCCGCTCGTGTACGATATGCTCGGCAAGCTGGGCGTGCGGATGGCGGTGACGAAGTCGGGGCGCTTGAAGGACATGTGGTCGCCGTTCCGGGAGTCGACGGAGGAGGAGCAGGAGCGGGAGCAGGCGCTGCTGGACGAGTTCTACGAGCTGTTCATCCGCGTCGTCGCCGAGGGGCGAAAGCTGCCGGCGGAGCAGGTGCGCTCGCTGGCGACGGGGGAGATATTCACGGCCGTCAAGGGCAAGGAAGCCGGCCTGGTCGACGAGCTGGGGGACCTGGACACGGCGATCGACATGGCGGCGGAGATCAGCCACGCGCCGCGCCGCGTCCGCTACGTGCGGCCGCGTCGGGGACTGCGGCAACTGCTGATGGCGCGGCTGGCCGGGGCGATGGTGGAAGAGGTGAGCGTCAAGGTCGAACAGCTCCTGCAGCGACGCATCGAATACCGCAGACCGCGCTGATTTCCTCGAAGTTCGTCACAGTTGGCTTCCTGTAACACTTTTCTAATGATTCTAGGGCCAAGACTTAACGATCGGTGACGGATTATATTAGGTAGATGAATGGAAATATCGCCTGTCGCGAAGGAGGCTTGAAGAATGCATAGCATGACTCGCGGGAGCCGCATGGTCCTCGGAGTGGTGGTGGTGGCGTTGCTCGCGCTGCTGGCGACGGCGATGGTCGCCTGCGGCGGCGACAGTTCGAACGCGCAGCAGTCGGGGTCGTCGACGCCGACGGCGCAAGCGCAGACAACGAATACGCCGACAGCGAGCGGCAGCTCGAGCAGTTCGAGCGGCGACGAAAATGCAATTCCCGACCTGTATGACAAAGTCCGGCCTTCGGTGGTGGAAGTTGCGAGCACCGGGGCTACGCAGAGCGTATTCGGCACGCAACCGACTTCCGGTCTGGGCTCGGGGATCATTCTCGACACGACCGGCGACATTCTGACTAACTACCACGTCGTCCAGGGCGCCAACCAGCTAACGGTGACTCTGTACGACCAGACCAGCGCCTCGGCCACGGTGGTCGGCACGGACCCGACGGGCGACCTGGCCGTCATCAAGGCGGACTTCTCGGGCGTCACGCTGAGTCCGGCGACGCTGGGCGATTCGGACCAGATACGCATCGGTGAGAGCGTCATCGCCATCGGCAACCCGTTCGGCCTCGACGGCACCGTTACGGAAGGGATCGTGAGCGGCCTCGACCGGACGCTGGCCGAGCAGCAGAACATGCCCCTGCGGGCGCTGATTCAGACGGACGCGGCCATCAACCCGGGCAACTCCGGCGGGCCGCTGGTGAACATGAACGGCGAAGTGATCGGCATCGACACCGCCATCGAAAACCCCAGCGGGTCGGGAACGTTCGCCGGCGTTGGCTACGCCATTCCAATCAACGCCGCGAAGCAGGCGATGTCGCAGCTAGAGGCCGGCCAGACGGTTCAACACGCCAGGCTGGGCATCTCCGGCGAGTCGGTTACGGCTTCGCTGTCGAAGCAGTTGAACCTGCCGGTTACACAGGGCGTCTACGTGGTGGAGGTTGATTCGAGCGGGCCGGCGGCGGCGGCGGGCGTTCAGGGCGCCTCCCAGTCGTCGTCTAACGCGTTATCGGCGCCGCCGGGTGGCGACGTTATCACCGGCGTGGACAACGTGACGACGAATAGTTTTGACGACTTGGTCAACTACATCGACACGAAGCAGCCCGGCGACAAGGTCACGCTGCATATCCTTCGCAACGGCGACAAGAAGGACATCGACGTGACGCTGGCGCAGTGGAGCTCCTAGCGAACATTCCTTTCACCTTATGGTGTGTGATGAAGCGACGGCCCGCCCCGTCGCTTCATCATATTCCCTGCTCTGGCGAAGCGTTGCGCACCTCCGAAAATACACGTGAAGCATGCTTTTGCAGCGGTGGCTTCCGTGAGCATAGGTCGAGTTGCGAGCTTTGCAAGAAGGCACAACCTCAAGGTGGCGTAGCTTCAGAAGTCGATCCCGATGACGGCCCCGGTCCCCTGCTCGAGGGGATGCTTGACCTCCCGCATCTCCGTCACGAGGTCGGCGAAGGCGATGAGGCGGTCGGGCGCCTTTCTGCCGGTGATTATGACGTGGACGTTCTCGGGGCGATTGCGGAGCGCGTCGATCACCGTGTCGACGGAAAGCCAGCCGAGGGCGATGGGGTAGGTCAACTCGTCGAGGATCACAACGTCGTAAGAGCCGGAGGCGATCTTCTCCTGCGCCAGGCGCCAGCCGTCCAGCGCCACAGTCCGGTCCTTCTCGATATCGTCGGAGAGCCAGGTGAAGCCGCGGCCGACGGCGTTGATCTCGATGCCCAGCTTTCGGGCGGCGCGCTGCTCGCCGTAATCGCCGTCCGCCGCCTTGATGAACGACAGCATGACAACGCGCAGGCCGCGGCCCCACGCGCGCAGGAGGACGCCGAGAGCGGCGGTGGTCTTGCCTTTGCCGTCGCCGGTGAACAGGAGGACGAGCGATCTCGGCTGGTCGACAGGAGCGCGCGGGCGTGCTCTCTTTTCGGGCATTGCCTGATTCTAGCAGGCGCGCGGCCCGGCGGCGAGAGCGGGCAGCAGGTCAGGGAGGGGGATTTGCGTTATCGGTGGGAAAAACTATATAGTTGCGGGTTGACTTCGCGATAGGCCTCTGATATACTGAGCCTGGTTGCGAATAGACAGAAGAGTCCCCTTTTGCGTCTTTTTCCCCAGAAAAAGGACTTATGGTAGTTTCCGGCCTTTGACCACAAGAGACTGCGGACTGAAAGGCTCTTGAGGAGAAGCAATATGACAGTCTCCAGAGAAATCGTCCGTGCAGGCGATCACGCGCCTCGCATCGAGAAGAGCTACGCTCGTATCGCCCATGTGCTGGACATGCCGAACCTTGTGCAGGTGCAGCTGGACTCGTTCCGCTGGTTCCAGAGAGAAGGCCTGCGAGAGCTGCTCGACGAGATATCGCCGGTGCAGGACTTCACGGGCACGCGGATGGAGTTGCGCTTCGGCGACTATGAGTTCGGCGAGCCGAAGTACTCCGAGCTGGAATGCCGCGAGCGCGACGTGACTTTCGCGGCGCCTCTGCGCGTGTGGGTCTCCCTCACTGTGAAGGAGACCGGCGAGGTGAAGGAACAGCTCCTGTTTATGGGCGATTTCCCGCTCATGACGGACCAGGGCACGTTCATTATCAACGGCGCCGAGCGCGTCGTTGTGTCGCAGTTGGTGCGCTCGCCGGGCGTGTACTTCACGCTGGAAAGCGACCCGAGCAGCGGCCGCGACCTGTGCGCCGCCAAGCTGATCCCGAACCGGGGCGCCTGGCTGGAGTTCGAGGTCAGCAACAAAGACATCATCTCCGTCAAGGTGGACCGCAAGCGCAAGATACCGATCACAACGCTGCTGCGCGCCATCTCGTCGGAGGAAGGTGTGACGGACGACACGCAGCTGGGCCTTGACGAGCAGATCCTGGCTTTGCTTGAGGACGTCGACACGAACCCGGATCACCATTACGTCCGCTCGACGCTGGAGCGCGAGTCGGCGAGCAACAAGCAGGAGGCGCTGATGGACTTCTACCGGCGCCTTCGCCCCGGCGATCCGCCGACGCTGGAGAACGCGCGCGGTCTCGTCTCGTCGCTGTTCTTCAATCCGCGGCGCTACGATCTGGGTCGCGTCGGGCGCTACAAGGTCGACAAGCGCCTGGGCCTAGAGGTGCCGCAGGCGACTCGCACGTTGACGCCTGAGGACCTGCGGGCGATCGTCGCAGAGATGATCCGCATGACGAACGGTCAGGGCCACTCCGACGACATCGACCACCTGGGCAACCGGCGGGTACGCGCGGTCGGCGAGCTGATCCAGAACCAGTTCCGAATCGGCCTGCTGCGCATGGAGCGCGTGGTCCGCGAGCGAATGACGATCACCGACCCGGACCAGGCAACGCCGAGCGCGCTGATCAACATCCGGCCGGTGGTGGCGTCGATGAAGGAGTTCTTCGGCGGCTCGCAGCTTTCGCAGTTCATGGACCAGACGAACCCGCTGGCGGAGCTGACGCACAAGCGCCGTCTCTCCGCGCTGGGCCCGGGCGGTCTTTCGCGCGACCGCGCCGGCTTCGATGTGCGCGACGTGCACCACAGCCACTACGGCCGCATCTGTCCCATTGAGACGCCGGAAGGCCCGAACATCGGTCTTATCGGCAGCCTGGCAACGTATTCGATTATCAACGAGTTCGGCTTCATCGAGACGCCGTACCGTAAGGTCGTCAAGGCGCTGCCGGCCGACTCGCCGGAGCTTGTCGGCAAGACCGTGCGCGAGCCGGTTACGGACAAGGACGGCAAGACGCTTGCGAAGGCGGGCGAGAGCATCAGGCCGGCCGTCGCGAAGAAGCTGGCGCCGCTGGGGCGGAAGGAGATCCCGATCCAGCCGTTCGTCTCGAACGAGATCGTGTACCTTTCGGCGGACGAGGAGGAGAAGTACGTTGTCGCGCAGGCGAACGCGCTGCTCGACGCGGAGAACCACTTCGTCGAGGAGAAGGTCGAGGTGCGCATCGGCGAGCGCTTCCACATGGAAGTGCCGCAGCACGTCGACTTCATGGACGTTTCGCCGAAGCAGATCTTGAGCGTCGCGACGTCGCTGATCCCGTTCCTGGAGCACGACGACGCGCCGCGCGCCCTGATGGGCTCCAACATGCAGCGTCAGGCGGTGCCCCTGCTCTGTCCGGAAGCGCCGCTGGTCGCGACCGGGATGGAGGCGCAGACGGCGCAGGACTCGGGGCAGGTGATCTGCGCCGAGGGCAACGGCGAGGTCGTCGGCCTGGACGCCCGCGAGATCCGCGTTCGCTACGACTCCGGCGAAGAGAAGGCCTATCCGCTGATAAAGTTCGTCCGCTCCAACCAGGGGACGTGCATCAGCCAGCGGCCGATCGTGGAGAAGGGGCAGCGCTTCGTGGACGGGCAGCCTCTCGCCGACAGCTCATCGACGGAGGGCGGCGAGCTGGCGCTCGGCCAGAGCGTGCTCTGCGCCTTTATGAGTTGGGAAGGGTATAACTTCGAGGACGCAATCGTCATCTCCAAGCGCATAGTGGAGGAGGACAAGTTCACCTCCATCCACATCGAAAAGCACGAGACCGAGGCCCGCGATACGAAGCTGGGCCCGGAAGAGATAACGCGCGACATACCAAACGTCGGCGAGGAGAGCCTGCGCAATCTCGACGAGGAAGGCATCATCTCCGTCGGCGCCGAGGTCGACCCCGGCGACATCCTCGTCGGCAAGATCACGCCCAAGGGCGAGACGGAGCTGACGGCGGAGGAGAAGCTGCTGCGGGCGATCTTCGGCGACAAGGCGCGCGACGTGAAAGACACGTCGCTGCGGGTGCCGCACGGCGAAAAGGGCAAGGTCATCAACGTCAAAGTCTTCTCCCGCGACGACCACGATGAGCTGCCGGCAGGCGTCAGCCGCCTCGTCCGCGTCGCAATCGCCCAGCGGCGCAAGATCATGGAAGGCGACAAGATGGCCGGCCGCCACGGCAATAAGGGCGTTATTGCGCGCATCCTGCCGGTGGAGGACATGCCTTACCTCGAGGACGGCAGGCCCATCGATATCATTCTCAATCCGGTCGGCGTTCCCAGCCGCATGAACGTTGGACAGGTGCTGGAGACGCACCTCGGCTGGGCGGCGGAGACGCTTGGCTTCCGCGCCGTCACGCCCGTGTTCGATGGAGCGGATGACAAGCGCATCGAGGACGCGCTGGGGCGGACCTGGCTGGCCGTAGAGGCAAACGCCGTCCGGGCCGAGTCCGATGGGCAGGACCACAATCCCTACGGGGCCAGGCTCGACCTCGAAAAGCTCGAATCGTGGCTCGGCGAGCGCGGCTACGTGGCGCGCGACGTGATGGACGACGAGAAGATCGGCGTCGCCAAGCGGGCCTGCCTGGAGCTCTGGCTCGAGGAACAAGGCGAGTCGAAGGTGCGCGGGCTGCCGCTGGAGACGCTGACGCAGCGGTCGGAGAAGGTGCTCCGGGCAACGGGTGCGCCGCCGCCGATATTCGGAATGCAGACGCTATACGACGGTCGAACCGGTGAAGCCTTCAATCAGCCGGTGACGATTGGCTACATCTACATGATGAAGCTGGTCCACCTGGTAGAAGACAAGATTCACGCCCGCTCCACGGGCCCCTACTCTCTGATCACACAGCAACCGTTGGGCGGCAAGGCGCAGTTCGGCGGCCAGCGCTTCGGTGAGATGGAGGTGTGGGCGCTGGAGGCGTACGGCGCCGCTCACATCCTGCAGGAGATGCTCACGGTGAAGAGCGACGACGTCGTTGGGCGCGTGAAGACGTATGAGTCCATAGTCAAGGGCGAGAACGTGCTGGAGCCGGGCGTGCCGGAGTCCTTCAAGGTGCTTGTGAAGGAGCTCCAGAGCCTGGGCCTGGCCGTGGAAGTACTGAACGAGGATGAGGAAAGAGTGACCTTCGTCGAGGAGGCTGCGGAGGTGCCCGAGTTGGGCATTAACCTGCAAGGCTTCGAAGGGGAGGATTTGTTAAGTGCTGGAAGTTAATGATTTCAATGCCGTTCGGATAGCGCTCGCATCGCCGGAGCAGATCCGGTCATGGTCGTACGGGGAGGTGCTGAAACCGGAGACGATTAACTATCGAACGCTCAAACCGGAAAAAGACGGCCTTTTCTGCGAGAAGATCTTCGGTCCGACGAAGGACTTCGAGTGCTACTGCGGCAAGTACAAGCGCGTGCGCTACAAGGGCATAATCTGCGACAAGTGCGGCGTGGAGGTCGCGCGCAGCAAGGTGCGACGCGAGCGCATGGGCCATATCGAGCTCGCCTCGCCGGTGAGCCACATCTGGTTCGTCAAAGGCACGCCGAGCCGCCTGGGCCTGCTGCTCGACATCTCGCCGCGCAGCCTGGAGCGCGTCCTCTACTTCGCCCAGCACATCATCACTCAGGTCGACGAAGGCGCCAAGGAGCGCGCCGTGGCGCGCCTCCACGAAGAGATGGAGCACGAGTCCGCGGAGCGGGAGAAGGAGTTCGTCGAGAAGATAACGGAGATCGAGCTGGCGCGCGACGAAGCAATCGCCAAGATCGAAGCGGAGCGCGACGAGGCGCTGCTGGCGCTGGACGAGGAGTTCCCGAAGAGCGTCGATGCCGTCATGAGCCAGGCGTCGGAGCTGGAGAAGCAGCTCAGCGGGCGCATGACGAAGGCGGCGACGAAGGACGTGAAGTTCGAGAGTCAGAAGATCGTCGGTAAGGGCGAAGCCGTCACCGCGGAGGCGCTGGAAACCCTGAAGACGCTGACGCAGAGTCGCGTATCGGAGCTGGAGGCGGAGTTCGCGCAGAAGCGCGCCGACCAGACGCTCCTGGCGGACGCTGCCATCGAAGAGAAGAAGGCGTCGGCGGCCAGCGAGACGGAGCCGCTACGCAAGAAGATGCAGGAGGAGCGCGAGGCGGTGGGAACGCAGTACCGCGAGCGGATGGTCGAGATGGAGGAGATAAAGGACCCGATAGCTCACGACCACATCACGCTGCTGACGGACGCCAAGCTGCGCGAGTTGCAGGACAAGGTCGGCGACGTCTTCTCTGCCGGCATGGGCGCGGAAGCGCTGTACGCGATGCTCCAGCGGCTCGACCTCGACCGGCTGGCCGAGAGGATGCAGACGGAGACGCAGTCGAGCAGCGGCCAGCGCCGCAAGAAGGCGGTAAAGCGGCTGCGGGTCGTCGAGGCGCTGCGGAAGAGCGGCAACAAGCCGGAGTGGATGGTGTTCACTGTCCTGCCGGTGCTGCCGCCGGACCTGCGCCCGATGGTGCAGCTCGACGGGGGCCGGTTCGCGACGAGCGACCTCAACGACCTCTACCGTCGCGTCATCAACCGCAACAACCGCCTGAAGAGGCTGCTGGACCTGGGCGCGCCGGAGATCATCATTCGCAACGAGAAGCGCATGCTTCAGGAGGCGGTCGACTCGCTTATCGACAACGGCCGGCGCGGGCGCGCGGTGTCCGGGCAGGGCAACCACAAGTTGAAGAGCCTGTCGGACATGCTGAAGGGGAAGCAGGGGCGTTTCCGCCAGAACCTGCTGGGCAAGCGCGTCGACTACTCGGGGCGGTCCGTGATCGTCGTCGGGCCGAACCTGAAGCTGCACCAGTGCGGTCTGCCGAAGCGGATGGCGCTGGAGCTGTTCAAGCCGTTCATAATGCACAGCCTGGTCGACAAGGGGATGGCGCACAACATCAAGAGCGCCAAGCGGATCGTCGAGCGCGGCCGGCCGGAGGTGTGGGACGTGCTGGACGAGGTGATCAAGACGCGGCCCGTCCTTCTCAACCGCGCGCCGACTCTGCACCGCCTGGGCATCCAGGCCTTCGAGCCGGTGCTGGTGGAGGGAAGCGCGATCCAGATCCATCCCCTCGTTTGCGCGGCCTTCAACGCCGACTTCGACGGTGACCAGATGGCGGTGCATGTGCCGCTTTCGCGCGAGGCCGTCGCGGAGGCGCGGCAGGTCATGCTTTCGACGCACAACCTGCTGCTCCCGAGCAGCGGCGAGCCGACGGTGGCGCCGACGCTGGACATCGTCCTTGGCTGCTTCTACATGACGATGATGAAGCCCGGCGTGCGCGGCGAGTACCGGGGCGGCATTCCAGCGCAGGGCGTCTACGGCAGTTTCGACGAGGCCAAGCTGGCTTACGAGCTGCGGCTGGTCGACCTGCAGGCGCACATCAAGGTTCGCGACCCGCGGACGCTGGGCCAATTCGAGGACACGACCGTCGGGCGCGTCATCTTCGATGAGGTGCTGCCGCCGGAGCTTCCCTTCCACAACGAGGTGATGGACCGCAAGGGGCTGAAGTCGCTCGTCGCGGAATGTCACCAGAAGCTGGGCAGCGAGGGCACGGCGGAGGTCGTCGACAGTATCAAGCACGTCGGTTTCACGTTCTGCACGCGGTCCGGCGCGACGATCGCTATCAACGACATCAAAGCGCCGCCGGAGAAGGCGCAACTGCTGGAGGACGCCGACGCCCGCATCGCCGAGATCGACGACCAGTACGCGATGGGCCTGATCACGGAGCAGGAGCGCTACAGCGCCTCCGTCTCCATCTGGAACGATACGACGGACAAGGTGCAGACGGCCATTCAGAACAGCCTGGACCGCTACGGTTCCGTCTACCTGATGGCGTCGAGCGGGGCGAAAGGTAACATCACGCAGATCCGTCAGATGGCGGGCATGCGCGGCCTTATGAGCGACCCGTCCGGCCGAATTATCGACCTGCCGATTCGCAGTAGCTTCCGCGAAGGGCTGAGCGTGCTGGAGTACTTCATCTCCACGCACGGCGCCCGCAAGGGCCTGGCCGACACGGCGCTCCGCACGGCGGACAGCGGCTACCTGACGCGACGTCTAATCGACGTGGCGCAGGACGTCATAGTCCTGGAAGAGGACTGCGGCGCCCAGGGCGGTGTCTGGCTGTCGGAGCCGTCGGACAAGGGCGTGCTGGAATCGCTGAGCGAGCGCCTCCTGGGCCGGCGCGCCGCCGCCGACGTCGCCGATCCGGCGACCGGCGAGATAATCGTCGAGCGGAACGACGAGATCGACGAAGAGAAGGCGCAGCGAATGGAGACGGCGGGGATCGAGCGCGTGTACGTGCGTTCGGCGCTCACCTGCCAGGCGCGGCTAGGCATCTGCCAGATGTGCTACGGACGAAACCTGGCCCGCGGCACGCTGGTGGGGATGAACGAGGCCGTCGGAATCGTCGCGGCGCAGAGCATCGGCGAGCCGGGCACGCAGCTCACGATGCGCACGTTCCACACCGGCGGCGTGGCCGGAATCGACATCACGAGCGGCCTGCCGCGAGTTGAGGAGCTGTTCGAGGCGCGCATTCCCAAGGCGCACGCGATCATCTCCGAGATCGACGGGCAGGCGGATATCGTGCAGGAGGGCGAGTCGCGCTGGATAAAGGTGACGAGCTCGGAGTTCTACAGCGATCACTACGACCTGCCGAAGGGCGCCAAGCTGCTGGTTGAGAACGGCGACTGGGTCGACCAGGGCGCTATCCTGGCCCGCGTCGAGACGAAGGACGGCAAGAAGGGCAGGAAAGCTGCGGCCGAGGAGACAGTCGAAGAGGCGGTCGAAGGGACGGAGACAGCCGTCGTGCCGGCCGAGACCGAGGTGGTGGCGCGAATAGCCGGCCAGGTGAACATTGAGAAGAAGAAGGGCCTGTCGCTGGTCTACGAAGAGAAAGAGGAGCGCGAGTACCCGGCGGCGGCGATGGCGCGCGTTCTCGTCGAAAACGGCGAGATGGTGCGTGCCGGCCAGAAGCTGACCGACGGCTCGCTGAATCCGCAGGACGTGCTCCGGATCATCGGTCCGGAAGCGGTGCAGAGCTACCTCGTCGAAGAGGTACAGAAGGTCTATCGCTCCCAGGGCGTCAACATCAACGACAAGCACATCGAGGTGATCATTCGCCAGATGCTGCGCAAGGTGCGGGTGGACACGCCGGGCGACACCGGCTTCCTGCCCGGCGAGCTGGTCGACCGCTTCCGCTACGAGGAGGCGAACGCCAAGGTGCTGGCGGAAGGCGGCGAGCCCGCGACGGCCGTGCCGATCCTGCTGGGCGTGACGAAGGCGTCGCTGAGCACGGAGAGCTTCCTGGCGGCGGCCTCGTTCCAGGAGACGACGCGCGTCCTTACCGAGGCGGCGATAAGCGGCATGACGGACCGGCTGCTCGGCCTGAAGGAGAACGTCATTATCGGCAAGCTCATACCGGCGCGGGCCACCGTCGAGCTGCCGCCGGAGCCGGTGCGCGAGTACTACCTGCCGGGCCTGCGCGCGGACGGCATGCACGAGCTGCCGCTGGCGATGGGCGAAGAGGGCGAGGACGAAGACACGCGCGAGCTGGAGCTTGAGGCGATGATGGCGGAGCCTTTCGAATCGGAGGACGCGCTGCCGGTCGCGAAGGACGAGGCGCCGGCGGTGCCGCAGACGTACTTCGCGGAGCCGGACGACCTCGATGAAGAGGAAGAAGAGGAGTCCGAGGAGGCGGAGGAACCGGAGGAGGCGCAGGAACCGGAAGAGGCCGCAGAAGAGGCAGAACCCGAAGAGGAGTAGCCAGCAAACCGGCTTCAATTATGAAAGAGCCCCGGAGGAATCCGGGGCTTCTTCTTGTCTCAAGAAAGGCGAGCGAGGGGAGATTTGCCCCACGCTGCCGGGAGTTGGATCGGTCTGCGGGATGAATCCCCTGCCCGCCGGCAGGCCGGCCCAGGTAAGGCTTTGAGCTTCCGCCGCGCTGCCGCATCCGTCAGACAACCCATCTTTGTCCCACCTCCCACCCTGGGGCTGTCCGCAGCCAAGGGACGGCGGTTCTCCCGGCGATCCGGCATGAGGGGCGTCTTGGCGTTGGCAGGACGGCCGAAGGAGCGAAGCGACTGAGGCCACCCAGTGTGCAGCGAGACGCCTCGGTGGTGTCCAGACATCGATGCGTCGATGGACGCGGCTTCAGCGGGGCGAGGCGGGCGCTGTTCCGCGCTGCCGCTTCTGGTGGCAAGTGTTCTTTGTCCCGCGTCCCACCCTAGGGCTGTCCGCAGCCAAGGGACGGCGGTTCTCCCGATGATCCGCCATGGGGGACGTCTCTGGCGGGCGAGGCGGGTGGCGCAGGCGTCGGAGTGAGCCTGCAGGCCGCAGACGTTGCAGGCGTCCAGCCAGCAGTCCGGCGTCGTCTCGCCGGCGAGGGCCTTGCGCCACTCGCCGCGCAGGAACGCCTCGCTGACGCCGCTGTCGATATGCGACCACGGCAGAACCTCGAACTCGTCGCGCTCGCGGCGGGCGTAGAAGTCCGCTGACAGGCCCGACTCTTCGAGGGCCGACCGCCAGGCGCCGACATCGAGCAGCTCGTTCCAGGCGTCGAAGCGGGCGCCGCGTCGCCAGGCGCCTTCGATGACTTGAGACAGCCGCCGGTCGCCGCGCGAGAGCATCGCCTCGATGAGCGTCTGCTGCGGGTCGTTCCAGGTGAAGGCGACGCCGAGGCGTCTGAGGCCGTGTCGCAGCAGGTCGTGGCGCGCTTCAACGTCGTCGGCGGACATCTGCGCGGCCCACTGGAAGGGCGTGTGCGGCTTGGGGACGAAGATTGACGTGCTCACCTTGACCTGCGCTCTGCCGCCATGCTGGCGCCGGCCGGCCTGTCGCACCGCGGCGACGAGGTCGACGATGCCCTGCACGTCCGCCGGCGTCTCGGTCGGCAGGCCGACCATGAAGTACAGCTTGAGGTTCGTCCAGCCGTGCTCGAACGCCGTCTCGGCGGCCTGCATCAAGTCGGCGTCGGTCGTTGGCTTGTTGATGACGTTGCGGAGGCGCTGGCTGCCGGCTTCGGGCGCGAAGGTGATGTTGCGACGGCCCGGGCCGGCGGCGGACGCGGCCAGGCGCACGGAGAAGCTGTCGACGCGCAGGCTGGGCAGGGCGATGGCGAGCCGCTCGCCGAACTCGCGGCGCAGGGCTTCGACCATCGGGCCAATCTCCGAGTGGTCGGCGGTGTTGAGGGAGAGCAGGCCGAGCTCGTCGTAGCCGGTGGCGGCAAGGACAGCGCGGGCGGCGTCGAGTACCTCGTCGCAGGGGCGCTCGCGTCGCGGGCGGTAGATGACGCCGGCCTGGCAGAAGCGACAGCCGCGGACGCAGCCGCGCTGGATCTCGACGGCGGCGCGGTCGTGGACGGTCTGCATGAATGGGACGATGGGCCGCAGCGGCGTCGGGAAGAGACGCTCCAGAAAGCGGCGGCGCACTTTTCGCGGCGCGCCGTCCCGCGGAGTAATCGCCGATAGCGTGCCGTCCTGATTGTAGGCAACGTCGTAGAGGGCGGGGACGTAGACGCCGTCGACCTGGGCAAGCCGTCGGAGGAGGCCTTCCCGTGGCTCGCCGGCCGATTTGCTCTCGCGCAGCGCCTGAACGATCTCCAGGATGGCTTCTTCACCCTCACCGAGAACGAAGGCGTCGATGAAGGCGGACAGCGGCTCCGGGTTGAGCGCGGCGGTGCCGCCGGCGATGACGAGCGGATGGTCGGAACATCCGAGCGGCGCTGCGGAGGGGCAGGCCGGCGAGATCGAGCATGGTGAGGACGTTGGTGCAGGTGAGCTCGTAGCCGAGCGAGAAGCCGATGACGTCGAACTCAGCCAGCGGATGGCGCGTCTCCAGGCTGAAGAGCGGCAGCGCGCGAGACCGCAGCTCCTTTTCCATGTCGGGCCAGGGCGCGAAGGCGCGCTCGGCCAGAACGTCGGGCTGACTGTTGAGGATGTCGTAGAGAATAGCCAGGCCCAGGTTCGACATGCCGACTTCGTAGGCGTCGGGATACGCCAGGACTAGGCGCAACGGCGTGGCGTCCCAGTCCTTGACGACGGCGTTCCACTCGCCGCCGGCGTAGCGGGCAGGGCGGCTGACGCTCTTGAGAATCGAATCGAAGTCCGGCATAGGGGCCTTTCGACGGTTACGAGGCTATAGAGATCATACCGGAAGCGCCGTCCGGGCCGCAATTTCGTCTCAATCATTCGTCATCTAGCGGCGGGAATAGGGGGAAACCTTACTTTACGGCGTGCTGCTGCGCTGCTATCATTTGTCATGTAGGACGTAAGAGATAGCGGGCCAGGGTCTGAATGTTGTTCGTCTCAGGCTGTTCGACTTTCTCCTGGATAGGCAGGGTTCTGGCCTTTGCGGAGAGCGTGCTGAGCCGCGCTCTTTTGGTTATCTCCTGGGAAGGGAGTGATCGGTATGAAATTGTTACTGCGTGGGGTGGGCGCCGTGCTCGTCGGCGGGGCCGGCTTCGCGGCGGGATGGCTGGCGACGGCCGGCGATGGCGGCGGAACGAGGGCGGCGACGGCGACTGCGCTGCTGGCGATAGGGGCGGTTCTTGGGGCAGGCATATTCCCTATCATCTTTCTTGCGCCGGTGGAGAAGATGCAAAGCTATTCAAGACGCCTTTCGCTGCCGGAGGCCGGCCTGGCGACGCTGGGGCTGACGGCAGGACTCATCGTATCGGTGCTGCTGGTGCCGGCTCTCTCGCGTCTGCCTGATCCGGCCGACTGGATCGCGCCGCTGGTGGCGGCGGTCGTTGCCGGTAGCGCCGGCCTGCTGCTGTTCGCCGGTCGCGGCGACGAGCTGACGGCTCTCTTGAGCAGCCGTCCGAAGAACGGTGGCAACGGCTACGGCAGCCGGAGCTGGAACAGAGAGCAGCGCTTCCTGGTCGATACGAGCGCCATCATCGATGGCCGGATAGCGGACGTCTCGGAGGCGGGCTTCATCCAGGGGTCGCTCGTGTTGCCGCGCTTCGTGCTCGATGAGCTGAGGCACATAGCGGACTCGGCGGACTCCCTCAGGCGCAACCGGGGACGCCGCGGCCTCGACGTGCTGAACCGCCTTCAGAAGGAATCGCCGGTGCCCATAGAGATCACGGACAAGGATTACGAAGACCTGACGGAGGTGGACAGCAAGCTCGTCCGGATGGCGTCGATTCTGGGTTGTCCGATCATAACGAATGACTTCAATCTGAACCGGGTTGCGGAGATCGAGGGCGTCTCGGTGTTGAACGTCAACCAGCTAGCGAACGCGGTCAAGTCCGTCGTCTTGCCCGGCGAGGAGATGGTGGTCCGCGTCATCCAGGAGGGCAAGGAGACAGGTCAGGGGGTAGGTTTTCTGGATGACGGGACGATGGTAGTCGTGGAAGGAGGGCGTCGCCGCCTGAACGAGGAGATGGAGATCACGGTCACGCGCGTTTTGCAGACCGTGGCGGGAAGGATGATCTTCGCACAGCCGAAGGGGTAAGCTCTAAGCATGCCGGATGAATCCGAGAGCCCGAGCCGGGCGAGAAGAGGCGTCGGCGCCATAATCGTGGCGGCCGGGCGCAGCCTGCGCATGGGCGGCGGCGACAAGATCTGGGTGTCGATCGGCGGCAGGCCGCTGCTGGCCCATACCATCTCGATGTTCCAGTTTTGCTCATCGGTGGACAAGATCGCGCTCGTGCTCTCATCGGACAGGCAGAAGCTGGGGCTGTCGCTCATCAAGGGGGCGCACCTCGGCAAGGTTACGGAATTTGCTTCGGCGGCGAGGAGAGACAGCAGTCAGTCCGCGCCGGCCTGGAGGCGCTTGGCCCGTGCGAGTGGGTCATCGTCCACGACGGGGCGCGGCCGATGGTGACGGCGAGACTGATCGAGCAGGGCTTGGCGGCGGCGCGTCAGACGGGCGCCGCTGCCTGCGCGGTCCCGGTCAACGACACGCTCAAGCTTGTGAACGACAAGCAGGTCGTCGAGAAGAGCCTGGAGCGCAACGGACTGTGGCTGATCCAGACGCCTCAGGTGTTCCGCTACGACATCTTGATGGAGGCGCACCGCAAGGCCGCCGGGCGAACCTTAGCGACGGACGACGCCGGGCTCGTCGAACGGCTGGGCGTCGAGGTCAAAGTCTTCATGGGCTCCTACCACAACATCAAGGTCACGACTCCAGAAGACCTGATCCTGGCGCAAATGCTGCTCAGATGGCACCGGATGTGACATGAGGGTTGGCATCGGCTACGACGTCCACCCCTTCGACGAAGCGCGGCCGCTGATGCTGGGCGGTGTGCGGATCGAAGGGTCGCCGGGCCTGCGAGGCTACAGCGACGCCAACGTCCTTCTGCACGCCATCGCGGACGCGCTGCTTGGCGCCGCGGGCCTGGGCGACATCGGCAGGCATTTTCCGCCGGGTGACCCGGCATACAAGGACATCGATAGCACGGAGCTGCTCCGCCGAACGCGCGAGCTGCTGGTCAACGGCGGTTACGCGGTCGGGAACGTGGACGCGACGGTGATCGCGGAGAGGCCGCGGCTCGCCGAGCACATCCCGTCGATGCAGAAGGCGATCGCGGCCGCGCTGGCGATCGACGAGTCGCGGGTCAGCGTGAAGGCGACGACGCAGGAAGGGCTGGGCGCAATTGGACGGGGCGAAGGGATTGCCGCGATTGCTGTTGCGCTGATAGAGTAGAAAGCAGTGGACGCTAATTCCTCACAGGACGCGGTCCGAAAGCCGGACCTGCCGCGCCGGCCCTCCTTGAAGGGCAGGAGACGCCGCTGCATCTGTAGCAGCGGGCCGTCGCGCTAGGCGCGACGCCCGAAAACGGCGTGGCCCGCAACAGCGGGCGTATCTTCTGAATCGAAATCGAGGGCAAGATGACCGTCTTACAGAGCATACTCCGTGATATCCAGGCAGCCAGGCGAAACGACCCGGCCGCCACGAGCAACCTGGAAGTAATCCTGGCCTATCCCGGCTTTCACGCCCGCCAGCTCCATCGGCTGGCGTACACGCTGTATCAACGGAAGGTGCCGCTGGCGCCGCGTCTCGTTTCGGCGGCGGGCCGCTTCCTGACCGGCATCGAGATTCACCCGGGGGCGAAGATCGGCGAAGGGCTGTTCATCGACCACGGGATGGGGACAGTGATCGGCGAGACGGCGGAGATCGGCGACGACTGCCATCTCTACCAGGGCGTGACGCTGGGCGGGACGAGTCACCGGCGAGAGAAGCGCCATCCGACGCTGCGCAACAACGTCACCGTCGGCGCCGGCGCGGAGGTCATCGGGGCGATTGAGATCGGCGACAACGCGCGGATTGGTGCTGGCTCTGTCGTGATAACAAACGTTCCCCCGAACGCCACCGTCGTCGGCGTGCCCGGCCACGTGGTCGCCTTCCAGGAGCCGGGCGAGGAGACGGTAATGCGGCTGCCGGACCCGGAATGGGACCGCATCCGGGCGCTGGAGGAGCGGGTCGAGCGGCTGGAGGGCCGGCTGCTGCCGACGGACGGTCAATCGAACGAAACGACCGGGATCAGGGCTAGCGAGGAAAGCGAAGCATGAAGCTGTATAACACGCGCACGCGGAAGGTCGAAGAGTTCGCGCCGCTCGACGACGAGGTGAAGATGTACGTCTGCGGGCCGAACCTGTACGCGCCCTGCCACGTCGGGCACGCCATGAGCTACGTCGTCTTCGACACGCTGCGGCGCTACCTGGAGTGGCGCGGCTACAAGGTGCGGCACGTCCAGAACTTCACTGACATCGAGGACAAGATCATCGCGCGGGCGCAGGCGACCGGCGTTTCGACGGACGACCTGTCGCGCGAGTACGTGGAGCGATTCTTCGTCGACATGGACCGCCTGCACATCCAGCGGGCGCACGTCTACCCCCTGGCGACGCACGAGATTCCCGGCATGATCGAGATGATCCAGGGGCTCATCGCCAAGGGGCACGCCTACCCGGTCGACGGCGACGTTTATTTCCGGGTGCGGAGCGATCCGGACTATGGTCAGCTCTCCGGCCGGTCGCTGGACGACCTGCAGGCCGGCGCGCGCATCGAAGTCGATGAGCGCAAGGAGCACCCGATGGACTTCGCGCTGTGGAAGGCATCGAAGGAAGGGGAGCCTTCCTGGGAGAGCCCGTGGGGGCCGGGCCGCCCCGGCTGGCACATCGAATGCTCGGTCATGTCGCTTCGCTACCTGGGCCGGCTGGACATCCACGGCGGCGGCCAGGACCTGATCTTCCCGCACCATGAAAACGAGCTGGCCCAGTCGGAGTGCTACACGGGGGTGCAGCCGTTCGTGCGCTTCTGGGTGCACAACGGCCTGGCGCGCCTGAGCGAGGGCGAGGAGAAGATGACGCGCTCGCTGGGCAATCTCGTGTCGATCACGGAGGCATTGGACCAGCACGGGTCGGATACGCTGCGGCTGTTCATCCTCAGCTCGAACTATCGCAGCCCGCTGACCTACGCGGACGAGGCGCTGGCGGCGGCCAAGCGCGGCGTCGAGCGGCTGCGGACGGCGGCGCACGCCTCTTCGCCGGACGGCGGCGAGTCGCTGGACGCGGCGCCGTTTCGGGAGCGCTTCGTGGAGCAGATGGAGAACGACTTGAACACGGCTCAGGCGCTGGCGGCGCTGTTCGACCTGGCGCGCGAGATCAACCGCGCCCGCGACGAGGGGCGCAGCATCAGGGAAGCGCAATCGACGCTGCTGGAGCTGGCGAGCGTGTTCGGGCTGGCGCTGGCGGAGGAAGAGACGTTCGGTCTCCGCGGCACCGTTCATCGAGCTGTTGATCGAGACGCGGGAGAAGCTGCGGCAGGCGAAGCAGTTCGCGCTGGCGGACGAGGTGCGGAGCCGGCTGGAGGCGCTGGGGGTCGTGCTGGAGGACGGGCGCGAGGGGACGACGTGGAAGCGCAAGGATTGACTTAGGTGGTGGCAATCCCTATACTTACGTGTGCTAAGAGCCCCGATTGTCGGGGGCCTACTTTTGTTACGCCCGAAAGGGATTGGACTCACGGGCGGAGCACGGGCGAGCCCAAGGGCGGAGCGCAAGCGAGCCCGAGTGGCGCAATGGTAGCGCAACCGACTTGTAATCGGTAGGTTGGTGGGTTCGAATCCCCCCTCGGGCTCCAGCTTGATTGGAAGACGGAGGGGTGGGTGAGCGGCTAAAACCGGCGGTCTGTAAAATCGCTGCCTTGACAGGCTACGCAGGTTCGAATCCTGCCCCCTCCACCACTTGAAGGCTTAGACGGGGAAACCGAAGAAGAGAGCACCGGACCAGGGGGCGGCAGGGAGGCAACAAAGGCTGCGCAGCCGCCCATAGTTCAGGTGCCCACATAGCTCAGCAGGTAGAGCACGTTCTTGGTAAGAACGGGGTCCTCGGTTCGAGTCCGAGTGTGGGCTCCATTAATCTAGGAGGAAGTAAACGACATGGCCAAGAAGAAGTACGAGCGAACGAAGCCCCACGTCAACGTCGGGACGATTGGTCACGTTGACCACGGCAAGACGACTCTCCTTTCCGGCATCACCAAGGCGTTGTCGCTCAAAGGACTGGCGGAGTACCGCGACTTCTGGAGCATCGACAACGCGCCGGAAGAGAGGGCACGCGGCATCACTATTCAGGTGCAGCACGTCGAGTACGAGACCGAGAAACGACACTACGCTCACATCGACTGCCCCGGCCATGCCGACTATATCAAGAATATGATCACGGGCGCCGCGCAGATGGACGGCGCCATCCTCGTCGTCGCCGCGCCGGAAGGCCCCATGCCCCAGACGCGCGAGCACATCCTCCTGGCCTACCAGGTCGAGGTGCCGGCGATGGTCGTCTTCCTCAACAAGATCGACCAGATGGACGACCCGGAGCTGCTGGACCTGGTGGAGCTGGAGCTGCGAGAGCTTCTCACCAGCTACCACTTCCCCGGCGACGAGATCCCGATCATCCGCGGCTCGGCGCTGAAGGCCATGGAGTCCGATAGCAAGGACCCGAACGCGCCGGAGTTCGAGCCGATCTGGAAGCTGATGGACGCGGTCGACAACTACATCCCGCAGCCGGAGCGCCCGCGCGACCAGCCGTTCCTGATGCCGATTGAGGATGTCTTCGGCATCAAGGGCCGCGGCACGGTCGTTACCGGGCGAATCGAGCGCGGCGTCGTCCGCACCGGCGAAGAGATCGAGATCGTCGGCCTGGGGGAGACGCGAAAGACGGTGGTGACCGGCGTCGAGATGTTCCGCAAGACGCTGGACTACGGCGAGCCGGGCGACAACGTGGGGCTGCTGCTGCGCGGCATCGAACGCGAGGACGTGGCGCGTGGCCAGGTCATCGCCGCGCCCGGGAGCATCAAGCCGCACACCTACTTCGAGGGGCGCGTGTACGTGCTGTCGAAGGAGGAGGGAGGCCGGCACACACCGTTCTTCGCCGGCTACCGACCGCAGTTCTTCGTGCGCACGACGGATGTGACCGGGAGCTGTGAGCTGCCGGAGGGCGTGGAGATGGTCATGCCCGGCGACAACGTGAACATGAAGATCCGCCTCATCGAGCCGATTGCCCTGGAAGACGGACTCCGCTTCGCCATCCGCGAGGGTGGGCGAACGGTCGGCGCCGGTGTGGTAGTGAAGGTACTGGAGTAAGATCGAATGGGGCCGGGTAGTTCCGGTCGAGTTGAATGGCGAAGAAAGAAGACCGAGTAGTCATCACCCTGGCCTGTACAGAGTGCCGGGAGAGGAACTACGTAACGGAAAAGAACCGGCGCAACGACTCCGAACGTATCGAGCTGCGCAAGTACTGCCCGCGCTGCCGCTGTCATCGCGCGCACCGTGAGGTCAGGTAAGTCGGTGTCAGTCGGATGCGAGTGGTACGGGGCGAAGGGCGTGGGAGGCGAAGATCATGAGTCGTGCGCTTAGACGGCATCCCGTCGTTAGCAAGCAGTCGAAGAAGGCGCCCCCGCTGCGGACCGGGCGGCCACCGAAAGGCGGCGCCCCGGCGCGTCCGCGCCACGGCTGGCGCCGCTTCCTTCCCCGCTGGGCCGACGACATCATCAGCGAGCTGCGCAAAGTCACCTGGCCGACGCGTCGGGAGACGGTGAACCTGACGCTGGTCGTCATCGTTGTCTCGGCGGCCATCGGCGGGCTGCTCGGCGGAATCGACATTCTGTTCAACTGGTTCATGAACGCTACGATATTGCGCTGACGGGGATTGCATTGCCTAGAAAAAAGAAGACAGCGGTAGTAGACAAAGAGAAGACGAAGGAAGCGCAGCCGGAGGCGCAGGCCGCGGAAGAGGATATTGCCGCGCCGGTCGAAGGCCGCGCCTGGTACGTCATCCACACCTACTCGGGCTACGAGAACAAGGTAAAGGCGAACCTGGAGCACCGAATCGAGTCGATGGACGCGAAGGAGCTGGTGTTCCAGGTCATCGTGCCGACGGAGGACGAGATCGAGATCCGCGACGGACAGCGCCGAACGGTCGAGAAGAAGGTCTTCCCCGGCTACGTGCTCGTGCAAATGATCGAGCTGCGCGACGACGATCCGGATTCCAGCCGCGCCTGGTTCGTGGTGCGAAATACGCCGGGAGTTACCGGCTTCGTCGGGTCGGGCGTGAAGCCGACGCCGCTGGAGTCGGCGGAGGTTCGCAAGATACTGCGCCAGATGCGGTCGGAGGAGCCGCGGGTGAAGGTCGGCTTCACCATCGGTCAAAGCGTGCGCGTGATCGACGGGCCGTTCATGGACTTCGTCGGCCAGGTGGACGAGATAAACCTGGAGAAGGGCCGCGTGCGCGTGCTCGTGTCGTTCTTCGGCCGGGAGACGCCGGTGGAGCTGGACTTCCTTCAGGTGGAGAGGCTGTAGATTGGCAAAGAAAGTCCGCGCCATCATCAAGCTGCAGATTGACGCCGGCAAGGCGAATCCGGCGCCGCCCGTGGGGCCGGCTCTGGGACAGCACGGCGTCAACATCATGGCGTTCTGCAAGGACTATAACGAGAAGACGGCGTCGCAGGCGGGGACGATCGTTCCGGTCGAGATCACCGTCTTCGAAGACCGCTCTTTCACCTACGTGCTCAAGACGCCGCCGGTGTCGGAGCTGCTGAAGAAGGCGCTGGGCATCAACAAGGGCAGCGCGCAGCAAAAGCGGGAAAAAGTGGGCGAGATATCCCGCGACAAGGTCCGCGAGATCGCCCAGATGAAGCTGCGTGACCTGAACACGACGGACGTCGAAGCGGCGATGCGAATGATAGAGGGGACGGCCCGTAACATGGGAATAGAGGTCACCTAATGGTAACCAAGGTCGGCAAAAAGCACGCCGAGGCGCTGACGCTGGTGGACCGCGAGATGACTTATCCGCCGGCGGAGGCGATTGCGCTCGCCAAGAAAGCGGCGCACGCCCGCTTCGACGAGACGGTGGAGTTGCACGTTCGCACGGGTCTGGACGTCCGCCACGCCGACCAGCAGATCCGCGGCTCGGTGCTGCTGCCGCACGGCCTGGGCAAGACCGTCCGGGTGCTCGTATTCGCGGAAGGCGAGGGGGAGAAGCAGGCGCAGGAGGCCGGCGCCGACTACGTGGGCGGCGACGACCTCATAAAGAAGATCGAAGGCGGCTTTACGGACTTCGACGTTGCCCTTGCTCAGCGCGAGCTGATGGGCAAGGTTGGACGCCTGGGGCGGGTCCTGGGGCCGCGCGGCCTCATGCCCAACCCGCGCTCCGGCACCGTCGTCGACGAGCAGGACATCGCGCGGGCGGTGCGTGACGCGCGCCAGGGGAAGGTCGAGTACCGGCTGGACAAAAGCGCCATCATCCACGTGCCGCTGGGCAAGATAAGCTTTGACGAGCAGCAGCTACTGGAGAACATGGCGTCGATTGTCGAGACGATCGTCAAGTCGCGGCCGGCGGGGGCGAAGGGGCAATTCGTCCGCAGCCTGACGCTGGCGACGACGATGGGGCCGGGAATCAAGCTGGAGCTGGGCTCAACCCTCGCTCTGAGCACGAGCTAGCGATTACGACGCGTAGAGCGGGTACCTTGCCCGCGGTGCGCGAGTGAGACGGTCGGGCGAGACGCCCCGACCTATGAGGCTTCTGGACGGCGGTTTGAGGCGAAGGTAGGATTATCAAGATCTGCGGGATGAATCCCGCAGCCTTTTGTCCAGCATCGCTCAAATCAAGGCTGAGGGTTTCAACCCTCAGAACCGTTCCCCAAACAGGGAATGAGCGCGGCCTTGTTTCCTGGGCGGCGCTGAACTAAACTGAACACTACGCCACAGACAGCGGGTTCCGCCTAAAGCGGATCAAACCACCAGCCCGCCGAGGCGAAGACTGACGGCGACAGGGCGGAACGCCCCGGCCGTTTCTTGGCTCTTGTCTGTGGCGACAAGGGCCTTTTTCGTTGCCCGGGAGGAAGATATGCCGGCACCAAAGAAGCTACAGATCGTCGAGGAGCTGAGGGAGCGGCTGGAGCGCGCCACTATCGCCATTGGCGCCGCTTACCAGGGGCTGCGCGTCGCGGAGATGACCGCGCTGCGACGCCAGTTGCGGGCCAAAGGCGTCGAAGTGAGAGTGACGAAGAATACGCTGCTGCGCCTTGCCGCCGCCGCCGCAGAGAAGCCGGAGATCGGCGAGCTGGGCGAGGGCCCGACGGCGATGGTGATTGGCTACGGCGACGCCGTCGAGGTCGCGAAGGCGGTGACCGAGTACGCGCAGTCGGCGAAGAACGCGTTCGCGCCGCGCCGCGCCTTTGTCGAGGGGCGCATGCTCACGGTGCGTGAGCTGGCGGAGCTGGCGACGCTTCCGCCGCGGCCGGTGCTTGCCGGCCAGGTGGCGGGGGCGCTGCGGTCGCCGGTGTGGCGGCTGGCGCAGCTTTTGGCCGGCGCGCTCGTTCAACCGACTCCACAGCTCTTGAACTCCAGCCTTCGGCAATTCCAGGGCCTGCTCAACGCGCGGGCGCAGCAGCTGGAAGCCTGACCATCGTCTCATCAATCGGTAATCGCTTCGAAAGGAGATTCAGATGCCAGCAACGAAGACAGCGAAGAAAGACGGGGACCGCGTCGACCAGGCGTTCGACCTGATCAAGGAGATGACGATCCTGGAGCTGCGCGACCTGAACAAGCGCATCGAGGAGGAGTTCGGCGTCGTTGCCGCCGCGCCGGTTGCCGTGGCCGCCGCGCCGGTCGCTGCCGCCGGGCCCGCCGCCGCTCCCGTCGAGGAGGCGGAGGAGCAGACAGAGTTCACGGTTGTGCTCAAGGACATGGGCGCCAACAAGATCAACGTCATCAAGGCTGTCCGCGAGGTCACGACGCTCGGCCTGAAGGAGGCGAAGGACCTGGTAGAGAGCGCGCCGACGAACGTCAAAGAAGGCGTGAGCAAGGACGAGGCCGAGGTCGCGGTCAAGAAGCTGCGCGACGCGGGCGCGACGGTGGAGATGAAGTAGCCACTTTTCTTCAGCGAAATAGCGGAACCGTCTAGCGATAGGGCGCTAAAGCTGCTATATTTCGCGGTGCATGAGGTGTTTTAGCTGCGACAAGGATGCGACGCACGAGTGCCGCCGCTGCGGCAGGCTCTACTGCGACGACCACGGCGATGAGCTGTGCGAGCACTGCCTCAAGCCGGCCGGCGCACTTCCCTCCTTCCTGCTCTACCGGGGCACGCTGCTCGCCCTTCTCCTGGGGACCGTCGTCGCACTCTGGCTGATGCTGAAGCCGCCGAAAGAGGCCAGCCAGTCCACGTTCAACGTCGTTCAGCCCACGGTCACGACCGCCGTTGTCCGGACGCCTGCCGGTGGGGCGACGGCCGTGCCGAACGCCTCGGTGACGGCTGCGCCGGGCGGCGAAGTGACCGTCACGCCGGGCGGCGAGGTCACGGCCACGCCGGGCGGCGAGGTCGGCGCCACGCCGACGGTCACGGTTATCGAGTACACGGTGCAGGAAGGCGACACGCTTATCGATATCGCGACTCGCTACCTGCCGGCCGACGAGAGCCTGAGCGACTTCATGTGGGACATAGCGACGCATAACGGCATAGACCTCACCAATCCCATCCTTCAACCCGGCCAGGTGCTTCGCTTCACTCAATGACGTCTTTGGGAGGACGAAACAGCGCCTTCCGGGCCCCTTTTCGTCCGGCCGGCTTATGCGCGCGACTTCTTCTCGTTTTCGGCAGGCGACTGAGCTCGCGAGGCTGAGATGGAGCAGCAAGAAGTCTTCTCATCGGCGGGGTATCCTCGGAAGGCCGAGTACTACACCCTGATCAGGGACCTGCCGAGCTCGGAGCGGCCCCGCGAGCGCCTGCGCGACTTCGGCGCCAGCGCGCTCTCTAACGCCGAGCTGCTGGCGATCATCCTGCGAACGGGCATGCAGAAGGAAAGCGTCCTGACGGTGGCGTCGCGATTGCTCTCGTCGTACCGCGGACTCATCGGGCTGGCGCGGGCTAGCTTCGGCGAGCTGTGCAACGAGCGCGGCCTCGGCGAGGCAAAGGCGGCGCAGCTGAAGGCGGCGCTCGAGCTGGGACGCCGCCTCTCTTCGACGCAGCCGGAGGAGCGGGTTGTCGTCCGGTCACCGGAAGACATCGCCAATCTTCTGCTCAGCGAGATGGGCGTGCTGGAGCAGGAGCATCTCCGCGTCGTGCTGCTGAACCAGCGCAATCAGGTGCTCGGCATGCCGGAGGTGTACCGGGGGAGCGTCAACACGTCGTTGATCCGGATCGCGGAGGTCTTCCGGGAGGCGATCCGCCAGAACTGCCCGGCGGTGGTCCTCGTGCACAACCATCCGTCCGGCGACCCGACGCCTTCCAACGACGACGTGGCGATGACGAAGCAGGCGGTGGAAGCAGGCAAGCTGCTCGACATCGAGGTGCTGGACCACGTGGTGATTGGGCAAGGGCGCTATCTCAGCCTGAAGGAGCAGGGGCTCGGCTTCGGCGCGGGGTAGGGAACATCTTCCTATTTGTATAACTGCATTGACACTTTGGGGCTTTTTGGACATAATGCAGCAGGGGTTTGTTATGACAGCAAGGAGGTGCCCAATGAAGAGGTCATGGATTTGTCTGCTGATGTTGGTTGCCGTCTTGAGCGGAGCGGCTCTCGTTGGTTGCGGCGGCGGCAGCAGCAGCAAGGCGACAGCAACAGCAGCTCCGACGAAGTCTGAAGGCGGTTCAACACCGTCGGGGCAGGCAACGACTGCCGAGCAGGCCACGTCGGCGCCGACCAGCAGCAGCGGCGGCGGGTCGAGCGCGTCGCTGTCCGATATCCCCGTCTACCCGGGCGCGACGAAGGTTACAAGCGGCGAGTTCTCCGGCTCCAACGCCGGCATTCCGTCGCTGGGCTCCGATATCAACTCTTCAGACTACGACCACGTCGCCTACGCCATGTACCAGACGAGCGACGGCGCTCAGACGGTCTTCGATTGGTACAAGGACAAGATGAGCGGTTGGAAGGATGAGGGGTCCTACAGCGGCGGGTCCGAGGGAAGCGTGGCCGCGTTCGCGGCCTGGTCCAAGGACGACGGGAAGACTGCCGCGTGGATATCGGTCGGAGAGAGCGAGGGGCAGACGTCGCTCAGCATCTGGGTCGGCACGCCGTAGCGCGCGTTGGGCCTGGCCGGGGGGCGACCGTTAGCCGGCTTTGATTCGGGCCAGCGCTTCTGACTCAACGATGCGGTAGACCTCCGCCAGCGGGAGCCCGTGCTCCAGCGCCAGGCGACGGCACGCCTCGTACTCCGGCGAGACCTGTGGCTTGCGGCCGGGCAATCGCTTGACCTTCACGGCCGCCGGTCCGAGGCTCGATTCGAACTCGAACGTCTCACGCTGCGCCTCGTGGCGGCGCACCTCCTGCACACGCAGTCCCAGCGTCAACGTCTCTTCGAGCAGGACGCGGCTCAGCGCCTCTTCGCGGTCGGCCGAGCAGAGCAGCGACAGCTTGACCGCCGGACGGTTCTTCTTCATCTGAATCGGCGTGAACCAAACGTCCGCCGCGCCCGCCGCGAACAGTCGCTCCTGCACGTAGCCCAGCAGCTCGGCGCTCATGTCGTCGATGTTCGTCTCGATGAGGAGCATGGCGCCGCCGGCTTGGGGCAGCAGCTCGCCGAGCCAGAGGCGGAGGACGTTGGGCCGGTCGGCGTACTCGCGGCTGCCGGCGCCGTAGCCGACGCGTTCGAGCGTCATCTGCGGACGCTGGAAGGCGGCCAGCGTTGCCAGAATAGCCGCGCCGGTCGGCGTCACGAGCTCGCCCGGCTGGTTGTCGTCGGCGATCGGCGCCTTGGCATCGGCCAGAAGCTGCAGCGTCGCTGGAGCGGGAACGGGCAACGTTCCGTGCGCGCCGGGCACCTCGCCGCGGCCGACGGGCAGACTCGAGGCGAAGAGCCGCTCCACGCCAAGCAGGCGGAGACCGGCTATCGCGCCGATCACGTCGATGAGCGTGTCGAGAGAGCCCAGTTCGTGCAGAACGACGGCCTCGACCTCGACGCCGTGGACGCGCGCCTCGGCCTCGGCCAGACGCCGGAAGACGGCTGACGCTTTCTCCTTGTCCGTCGGCGGCAAAGCGCTGCCTTCGATGACGGCGAGCGCGTCGCGGAGTCGAGGAAGAGTCGGCGCATCCGGCGCGAGGTCGACCGTAACCTTCGTCGCCGCAAGCTCGCCTCTCTGCATCCGCTCGGCCGTGAGCCGCCAGCCCGGCACGTTGAGCTTCGCCAGCTCCGCTTGCAGCGCGTCGACCGAGAGGCCGGCGTCGACGAGGGCGCCGAGCAGCATGTCGCCGCTAATGCCGGAGAAACAATCGAGATAGGCGACTCGTGTCAGCCTTCACTCCTTGCTGTCGGCTTCGCTGTGGGCAAGACGGTTGATGACGGCCGCCAGGTAGCCGGCGCCGAAGCCGTTGTCGATGTTGACGACGGAGACGCCCGGCGCGCAGCTATTCAACATGGTGAGCAGAGGCGCAATGCCCTGGAAGCTGGCGCCGTAGCCCACGGACGTCGGAACGCCGATGACCGGCATGGCGACGAGGCCGGCGACGACGCTGGGAAGGGCGCCCTCCATGCCGGCAACGACGACGAGAACGTGCGCCGCGCGCAGCTTTGGCAAGTGGTCGAGAAGGCGGTGCAGTCCGGCGACGCCCACATCGTAGACCCGTTCGACGGCGTTGCCCATCAGCTCGGCTGTGACGGCCGCCTCCTCCGCCACCGGCAGGTCGGCCGTGCCGCCGCAGACCAGGCAGACGCCCGGCAGGGGCGGCGTCGGATTTCGGTCCAGCGTCGCGGCGCGGGCGATTTCGTGGTAGACGGCGTCGGGAACGCGGTCGGCCAGCTTGTCGAAGACGTCGCGGTCGATGCGCGTTACGAGGAGGCGCCCTGTCTGCTCCGCCAGGCGCTCGGATATGGCGACGATCTGCTCGGCCGTCTTCCCCTGGCCCAGCACGACCTCCGGCAGGCTGTCGCGGAGGGCGCGATGGTGGTCCACCTTGGCGAAGCCGATGTCCTCGTAGGGAAGGTGGCGCAGCCTCTCCAGCGCGCCTTCAACGTCCGTCGTCCCGTCGGAAACGGACCGGAGCAATCGCCGCAGGTTCTGTTCGTCGATGTCTCACTCTCCGCAGTTTTGTTGAGTGCGAATGAAATTATAGCATCGCAGCTTCAGCGAGACAAAAGCGCTGCCGATTCTACTTAGGGTTGACGGCCTTGCAGTTGCAAAGGTATTATCAATCCGGCGGAGCTGCGTCTTGTAGCGCAGCGTGAGGCATTAACGGTAAACATGGAAGCCGACGACGGCGGCAATCGTAGCCGCCAAACAGAAAACAGAGGAGGCGATTCGCGGTCGATGAGTCGCTGCTAGAGCGCTAACGCGCCCGGCCGCGGCTCGTCCGCGGCGAACCACCTCCTGGCACGACCCTTTTGAGGAGGTGGTTTTTCATGCCTTTCCTCAGCCAACTTCTGGGACGGCCCACCGTCGACGCCGAGGGCGTGCGCATCGGCGTCCTGCGGGACCTGCTCGTATCCAGTGATAGCCCCTATCCGGCGCTGAGCGCGATCGTCGTCGGCGATAAGGGGCATCTCCACGCCATTCCCTGGCTCCACGTCGCCTCGGTGACGCCGCGCGGCGCCGTCATGCGCAGCCGCGTCCGCGTGGAGGCTTTTCCACCGCCTAGCGACGACCTGATCTGGCTGGGACGCGACCTGCTCGACAAGCAGATCGTCGATACGCACGGCGTCAAGCTTGTCCGGGTGAACGACATCGTCCTTACGCCGGTAAACGGCGACCTGCGACTCGCGGGCGTCGACAACAGCGTGGCGGGGCTGCTGAGGCGGCTGGGCGTCGAGTGGCTGGCACACGCTGTCGGGCGCGGCCGCCCCCGGCTCATCGACTGGGAGCAGGTGGACATCGGCCCCGCTGTGGACGAGGTTCGCCTGAAGGTGCCGTTCCAACGCCTGCGCCGGATGAACCCGGCGGACATCGCCTCCGTCATCAGCCAGATGTCGCCGAGCGAGGCGGCGGACGTGCTGGAGGTGCTGGACGATGAGATCGCCGCGGACGCCCTGGCTGAGCTTTCGGACGAGCACCAGGCGGCGGTTGTGAACGCCATGGAGCCGGAAGAGGCGGCGGACGTGCTGGAGCAGATGGCGCCCGACGAGGCCGCGGACATCCTGGGCGACGTCTACAGCGAGCGCGCCGGCGAGCTGATGCGCCTCATGGAGCCGCACACGGCCCAGGAGGTGCGCTCGCTCCTTATCTACGAGGACGACACCGCGGGCGGCCTGATGAACAGCCGCCTTTTCGCGGTGGCGGAGATGGAGACGGCGGGGCGCGTGCTGGAGGACCTGCGACGCACTTCGCCGCCGGAGGACGAGATCTACTACCTCTACGTGGTCGATAGCGGCGGGCGGCTGCGCGGCGTCCTGTCGCTGCGCGACCTGGTCGTCGCCGATCCGGAGACGCTGATCGCCGACTGCGCGCGACAGGACGCCGCGTTCGTGCGACTCGATGATTCGAAGGAAGAGGTGGCGCGAAAGCTCATCCACTACAATCTGCTGGCCATCCCGGTTGTCGATGAGCACGGCCACCTGAAGGGCATGGTGACGGTTGACGACGTTATTGACCTGGTGACGCCGCGCGCCTGGCAGAACCAGCCCCGTCGAATGGCAGGATAGACGGATGATCGACGATGACAAACCGGGCTATCCCTCCAACGCGGCTTGGCCGGTCTGTCTTGCGCGTCCTGGTGTACCTGAACCGCATGGGGCCCTGGCGACGGGCGGCGCTGTTCCTCGCGGTGATGGGGCCGGGACTGATCACGGGGATCGTCGACGATGATTCGACGGGGATCGCCGGCTACGCCGTCGCCGGCTCGCGCTTCGGCTACAACCTCCTCTGGACGCTCGTCCTTGCCGCCGCCGCGCTGGCGATCGTCGGCGAGATGGCGGCGCGAATGGGGGCGATCACCGGCAAGGGCCTCGGCGAAGTAATCCGCGAGCGATTCGGCGTCCGCATCACCTCGTTCGCGCTGCTCATTCTGCTGATCGCCAACACGGCGACCGTCATCGCCGAGTTCGCCGGAATTGCCAGCGCGTCGGAGATATTCCACGTATCGCGCTACATTACCGTGCCCCTGGCGGCGCTGCTGGTGTTCGTCGTCGTCGCCTACGGGTCGTACCGGCGGATGGAGCGGGTGCTGCTCACGCTGTCCGTCGTCTCGCTCGCCTACGTCATCACAGGCTTCCTGGCGAAACCGGACTGGGGCGCCGTGGCGGTGCACTCGGTCGTTCCCCACGTCCAGGCCAACCTGGCGTATCTGTCGATCCTCATCGGCGTCATCGGCACGACGATAACGCCATGGCAGCAGTTCTATTTGCAATCGACGGTCGTGGACAAGGGTCTGGGCGAGCGCGAGTTCAAGCTGGAGCGTCTGGACGTGTTCGTCGGGGCGTTCGCGTCGGCGACCATCGCTTTTTTCATCATCGTGACGACCGCAGCGACGCTGCACGCCCGCGGGGAGCCGTCGAGCAACGTGGAGCAGATAGCCCAGTCGCTGCGACCGCTGGCCGGCGCGTTTTCGGCCAATCTCTTCGGCATCGGCCTGCTGAACGCGTCGCTGCTGGCGGCGGCGGTGCTGCCTCTGACGACGGCCTACGCGGTCTGTGGCGCCTTCGGCTGGGAGCGCAGCGTTAATCTACCGATCCGGGAGGCGCCGGTGTTCTTCGGGCTGTTCGGCGGCTTGCTGGTCGTCGGCGCGGCGGCGGTGCTGATTCCCGGCATGCCGCTGCTGATACTGCTGCTCATCCCCAACGTCGTCGGCGCGGTGCTGCTGCCGGTCATCCTCATCCTGATGCTCAAGGTGCTGAACGACGCGAAGATTATGGGCCGCTGGACGAACTCGACGGGCTGGAACGTGGCGGCGTGGACGGTGACGGGGGCGCTGATCGCGCTGACGGTGGCGTACGCGTTCACTGCTGTCTTGCAGGCGGTGGGGGTGGTAGGGTGAGGGTCCGGCGGTTGTTGTCGGTCAGTCGTGGGTGAGGGTCGGGCCGCTCGGCAACCCGAGCGGCCCCAATGATGGCAAATAGACTTTGCTATGAGGGTGGCGGTTGCTCTCGCCGCCGTCGCACCTAGATGCGGTGTTCCTCCCGCACGACGCGCCTCGCGCCGGCATGCCAGCTCGTCCGCCAATCGCGCGCCGGAACGATCTCCGCCAGCCTGTCGACCTGACCGATCGCTTCCAGCCGCCGGTAGATTAGCTGCCAGGCGCAGGGTCGCTCGGGGTCGACCTCGCAGCCGTTCTCACTCGAACCGGCGCAGGGGCCGTTGAGCATCCGCTTGGCGCAGCGGGTGATGGGGCAGATGCCGCCGAAGTCGCCGAGGACGCAGGAGCCGCAGCCAAGGCACTTCTCGGTCCAGACGCCCTGCTCTTCGAGGATGCCGATGAACTGCGTGTCGAGGGCGGCGTAAACGGGCTTCTCCGGGAAACGCTCCGCTATCGCCTGGACGCCTGCACCGCAGCCAAACGACAGGATGGCCTCGTTGCGGGCGGCGGCCGCGGCCAGGTCGGCGATGAACTCGTTTTCGCACTGGCGCTCGATGGTCATCTGCTCGATCTCGATCGGCAGGCCTTCCAGGCGTCGGGCCATGCGTATCGCGTAGGACATGATGCTGACTTCGCGGTCGCCGCCGGCAAGGCAGACGGTGACGCACGTTCCACAGCCGACGAACAGCACCTTGTCATGGCCGGCAAGCTGCCGGCGGACTTCGGCAATTGATTTTCCAGTTGCGACTATCATTCTCGCCCTCGATTCTCGACCAGACGCAGCGGGCTGGGGCCCAACCGCTCGACCGTTTCCACCATCTCTTGCACACGCGCCACGAACGTCGGCGCCTCCGACGCGGACAGGTTCACCATCCGCAGGCGCTCGCCGCCGATGCCGATCTCGTCCAGAAGCTTTTGCGTCGCGCGAATGCGACGCTTCGCCCGCAGGTTGCCCTCGACGAAGTGGCAGCCGCCCTCCAGACAGCCGGCGATGAGCACGCCGTCGATGCCGTGCTCGAAGGCGGCCAGTATCTGCTGCACCTCCACTTTGCCGCTGCACGGCACGTGGACGATGCGCATGTTCGCCGGATATTGCATTCGCCGCGAGCCCGCGAGGTCGGCGGCGGCGTAGGCGCAGAAGTTGCAGCAGAACGCCAGGATTTCGCAGGGCCCCGTGCTCGGGCCGGCTTTCGTCTCTTCCGTCTCAATCATTTCGAATTCCCACCAGGAGCTCGTCCAGCATCGCCGTGACTTGACGCTCCTCCTGGTTTTGAAGCTGAATCGCCTGCGCGGGACAGGCGGCGGCGCAGCTCCCACAGCCGAGACACTTCGCCGCCTGGATCGCGACCTTGTGCTCGACCAGGATGGGCGCGCCGTACGGGCACACCTTGACGCAGGTCATGCAGGCCGTGCAGGCGGAAGCGTCGACCTTGGCGATCTGGCCGCCGACCTCCAGGTACGGCTTGGAAAGGATGGTCGCTGCCCGGGCCGCCGCCGCCAGCGCCTGCGCAATCGTTTCGTCGACGAAGCGGGGCGAGTGGGCGAGACCGCAGACGAAGACGCCCTCGCTGGCCAGGTCGACGGGGCGCAGCTTCGGGTGTGCCTCCAGGAAGAAGCCGTCGGCGGTGAGTGAGGTGCGAATGATCGACGATAGCTTCGGGTTGTCGGCGGCGGGCGCGATGCCGGTGCTCAGGACGAGCAGGTCCGGCCGCAAGACAAGCTGTCGCCGCAAGGAGGCGTCGGTGACGCGCACCGTCAGGCCACCGTCATCGCTTGTCATCGGCTCCTCGCCCTCTGGATAGCGGACGAACAGCACGCCGGCCTCACGCGCTTTCTGGTAGTAGGTCTCGCGGAAGCCGTAGGTGCGCATGTCCTTCATGAGGACGACGACACGGGCGTCGGGCAGGCGCGACTTCAGGGCGAGGGCGTTCTTCACGGCCTCGGCGCAACAGACGCGGCTGCAATAGTTGTTCTCCTCGGTGCGCGAGCCAACGCACTGGATCATGACGACGGTCGGGCTGGCGCCGAGGCCGGCGACATCGCCGGCGGCGATTCGCGCCTCCAGCTCGCGCTGCGTCACCACGCGCTCGTTCTTGCCGTGCAAATGCGCTTCGGTTGGCCGCTCGACGGCGCCGGTGGCGATGATGGCGATGCCGTGCGCAATCGTCTCCTCGCGCCCGTTTGACATAACGACGCTCTTGAAGTTGCCGACGTGGCCGTTGAACTCGGTGAGCTCGCAGTTGAGATGCGTTCGCATCAGCTTGTGCGCCTGAACGCGCTCCACCAGGTTCGACGCGAACTGCTGGATGTCATCGCTCTCCAGCGTGTAGTGGAGCTGGCCCAGGTTGCCGCCCAAGGCGTCGGTCTTCTCCACCAGGTGCGTCTCGAAGCCCTGGTCGGCGAGGGAGAGCGCCGCCGTCATGCCGGCCAACCCGCCGCCGAGAACAAGCGCCGAGCGCGTTATCGGAAGCCGCGTGCGTTCCAGCGACTTGAGCAGCCGCGCCCGCCCGACCGCCATCCGCATCAGGTCGCAGGCCTTCTCCGTCGCCTGCACGGGGTCGTCGCGGTGCACCCACGAGCACTGGTCGCGGATGTTCGTCATAGCGAACAGGAACGGGTTCAGGCCGGACTCGCGCAGCGTCTCCTGGAACAAGGGCTCGTGCGTTCGCGGCGAGCAGGAGGCGACGACGACGCGGTTCAGCCGCTTGTGCTTGATGATCTGCTTGATCGCTTCCTGACAGTTGTCCGAGCAGGTGTAGAGGTCCGTCTCGGCGTGCACGACGTTGCCCATGGCCGCCGCCTCGCGCTTCACTGCTTCAACGTCGACGACGGAGGCGATGTTGTGGCCGCAGTGACAGATGAAGACGCCGACGCGCGGCTCCTCGTCCGTGACGTCGCGCTCCCAGGGATACTCGTGGCGCGTGACCTCGGTGCCGCGGCCGTCGCGCAGAAGCTCCATCGCCGCCGCCGCCGCCGCGCTCGCCTGGGCGACCGATTCCGGTATGTCTTTCGGCTCCTGGAAGGCGCCGGCGACGAAAACGCCGGCTCGCGACGACGTTATCGGCGCCAGACGGTCGGTGCGGCAGAATCCGAACTCGTCGCGCTCGACGCCGAGGCGCCGGGCCAGCTCCTCGGCGCTCTGCCCCGGTTTCAATCCTATTGAGAGAACCACCAGGTCGAAGTCTTCCAGCTTCTCTGCGCCCTCCTCGTCGAAATAGCGGAGCGTCAGGTCTTTCGAGCCCGGCCGCTCGACGACGCGCGAAGGAATGGCGCGAACGTAGCGAACGCCGTACTCGCTCTGCGCGCGGCTGACGTAGCGGTCGAACTCCTTGCCGAAGGCGCGCACGTCGATGCAGAAGACGGCAATCTCGAGATTCGCGTCGTGCTCCAGCGCGACCATCGCTTCCTTTGTGGCCGACATGCAGCAGACCGCCGAGCAGTAGCCGTTGCCGCAGGCGCTGTCGCGGGAGCCGACGCACTGAATGAAGGCGACGCGCTTTACGGGACCGCCGTCGGAGGGGCGGACGAGCGTGCCTTCCGTGGGGCCGGAGGCACTGAGCATGCGCTCGAACTGGATGGAGCTGAGGACGTTGGCGTAGCGCCCGTGGCCGTACTCGCCGCGGACCGACGCCTCGAATCTCGTCGGTACCGGGCGTCAGGATGACGGCGCCGACGCGAATTGTCTCCGTTCGCGGCTGCATGTTGTGAACGATGGCGTCCGGACCGCAGGCCTTCTCGCAGAGGCGGCAGTCAGAGCAGAGGCCGCAGTTGAGGCAGCGCTGCGCTTCGGCGACGGCGTCGCCCTCAGAGTAGCCGAGGTCAATCTCGCGCGCGTCACGGCGGCGCTCGCCGATGGGCGACTGCGGCATGGCGCGTCGAGCCTGGACCGGAACGGCGGGGGTCGGATTTGGCGCCTTCTTCTTGTCGGCGTCGCCCTTCGGCTGCGGCGGAACCCCGTGCAGGTAGTCGTGAATCGCCCGGGCGGCTTGATGGCCGTGCGCCATCGCCTCGACGAGCGAAGCGGGGCCGAGGACGGCGTCGCCGCCGGCGAAGACGCCGGGAAGCGAGGTCGAAAGGCAGTCGTCGCAGTCGATGCGTGAGGCGCCGGCGAATGGCAGGCCCTCGAGGTCGGAGCTCTGGCCGATGGCGAGGATGACGGTGTCGACGTTGAAGACGAAGTTGGAGCCTTCGATTGGCTCGGGGCGGCGACGGCCGCTTTCGTCCGGCTCGCCCAGCTTCATGCGAAGGCACTCCAGACCGATGACGGAGCCTTCGCCGAGAACGCGCACGGGATTCGCCAGGTACAGGAACTCGACGCCTTCTTCCTCGGCCAGCGCGACCTCCTCGTCGAGCGCGGGCATCTCCGCGCGCGAGCGGCGGTAGACGACGGTGACCTTCTCGGCGCCGAGTCGCAGCGCCATGCGGGAAGCGTCCATCGCGACGTTGCCGCCGCCGATAACGGCGACCCGCCGGCCGATTGTGACCGGCTGTCCCAGGTTCGCGGCCTCGAGGAAGTCGAGGCCCTGAATGACGCCGGGCGTTTCGACGCCTTCGACGTTCAGGCGTTCGCTCTGATGAGCGCCGCAGGCGACGAAGAGCGCCGCGTAGCCTTCCTCACGCAGTCCGTCCAGAGTGACGTCGCGGCCGACGCGGCAGTCCAGGCGGACGTCGATGCGGTCGTTCAGCAGACGGCCGATCTCGAATTCGAGCACGTCGTAGGGCAGGCGGTAGGCCGGGACGCCGAGGCGGAGCATTCCGCCCAGGAACGGCAGCGCCTCGAAGATCGTTGAGCGATAGCCCATGCGGCTGAGGTCGTGCGCGGCTGTGAGGCCCGCCGGTCCGCCGCCGATTATGGCGACGCGCTCCTCGCGCAGCTCAGCGAAAGCCTCCGGAGCGTCGTCGCCGAGCTCGTCGCGGTGGGCGTACACCCAGTCGGTGGCAAAGCGCTTCAGGTCGCGGATGGCGACCGGGGCATCGACCTCGGCGCGGTTGCATTCCGTCTCGCAGGGGTGCTGGCAGATGCGCCCGCAGACCGCCGGCAGGGGACACTGCTCGCGGATGACCTCGTAGGCCTCCTTGAAGCGCCGCTGGCCGATAAGGGCGACGTACGCCTGCGCGTTGACGCCGGCCGGGCAGGCGAGCTTGCAGGGCGCTTCGCCGTCGGCCTTGGCGATGGTGAAGGCGTTGGGCACCGCCTGCGGGTATTCGCGGAAGATGGCCTTGCGCTGGCCGAGGCCGCGGTCGAAGGCGCTCTCCAGGTCGACGGGGCAGACTTCAGCGCACTCACCGCAGCCGTTGCACTTCGCCAGGTCGACGTAACGGGCATTGCGCTTGATGGTCACGTCGAATCGGCCGGGCTCGCCGCTGATGCCTTCGATCTCGCCCAGCGTGATGATCTCGATGTTCTTGTTGCGGCCGCACTCGACCAGCTTGGGCGAGAGGATGCACATCGAACAGTCGCCGGTCGGGAACGTCTTGTCGAGCTGGGGCATGCGGCCACCGACGGCGGAGGAGCGCTCGACGAGGTAGACCTTGAAGCCGGAGTCGGCCAGGTCAAGCGACGCCTGGATGCCGGCGATGCCGCCGCCATAGACGAGGACGGCGCCGCTGGGACGTTCCTCGGTCATCGCGCCACCGCCTTCTCCGGCTGCAGGATGCCCTTCCGGGCGAGCAGCGGCAGCGGGTCGACGAGGAGGCTTCGCAGACCGAGCTGCGCCGGCGGCAGGCCGAGGGCCAGGCCCAGGAGCTGCGTGAAGTAGAAGACCGGCAGTCCGAAGGTCTCGCCGTGCTTCTTCTCGATGTCGCTCTGCCGCATGTCCAGGTTGAGCTGGCAGAGGGGACAGGCCGCGACGACGCATTCGGCGCCGGCCTCTCGCGCGGCCAGGAGGATAGAGCGGGACAGGCGAAGGACGATCTCCGTCTTCGTTATCGAATAGCTGGCGCCGCAGCAGTCGGACTTGGCGGACCAGTCAACCGCTGTCGCGCCGGTCGCCGACATGAGCTTGTCGAGGACGGTGGGGTTCTCGGCGTCGTCGAAGCGCATTATGGACGGCGGCCGCAGAAGGAGGCAGCCGTAGTAGGCGGCGACGCGCAGGCCGGCGAGGGGCTTCGATACTCTCTCCGAGACGGCCGCAAAGCCGACGTCGTCGCGCAGGATCTCGAGCAGATGCTTCACCGGCGTCGAGCCGTCGTAGTCGGTGCCGAGCGCGTCGGCGACAAGGCGGCGGCTTTCGGCGTCGCCCGCGATCTCATGATTCGCCAGTTTGAGGCGGCTGTAGCAGGCGGCACAGGCCACGGCGACCGTCTTGCCGGAGGCGGCGGCGAGGTTGGCGGCCGGCAGCGCCAGCGAGAGCAATTCGTCGGTCTGGTGAGCGGACGTAGAGCCGCAGCAGGTCCAGTCGGGCAGCTCCGGCATGTCGATGCCGAGGGCGGCGGCGACGGCCTTTGTCGAGAGCGCGTAGTCCTTGGCCGTCGACTCTAGGGAGCAGCCGGGGTAGAAGACGTAGCTCAAGGGGTCTTCCTTTGCTCGCGGGCGCGGCGGAAGATGCGCTGGCGCTTCGCTCGATTGCCATGCGGCCGCGGCACGAGGGTGAACTTGCCCTTTCGCAGCATAGTCGGGAACCTGGCGAAATCCTGGGAAAAGCGCCGGGTGCGCAGCTTGAAGGCGGCCATGAGGGCGAGCTCATGCGTGCGGCCGAGCTGTCGAACCGTGGCGAGGAAGACGTCGTTGAAGGCGGGAACGGCGGCGTCTGCGGCGAGCTTTCGTTCGCGCGAAAGGCGTCGCAGGGCGTCGATTGCGGCGGGGAGGGCGACCGCGTGAGGGCAGCGGGCCTCGCAGGTGCCGCAGGAGGTGCATTCCCAGATGAAGCGGCTTGCCAGCAACTCGTCGAGGGCGCCGAATTGGGCCAGACGGACGAGCTCGTGAGGTTTGATGTCCGCTTCCGCCGCTACCGGACAGCCGTCGGTGCACTTGCGGCACTGAAAGCAGAGCGAGAGCGCGTTTTCCCGGAGAAGCGCCTGCAGCGGTGCCGGCGGCGTCGAAAGGGAAAGCGGACGGTCGATGAGAGTCGTCATGAGGCGCTATTCCCCAGTCCGGCGCGGGAGATGACCTCCGCAGCGATGGCGGGCGTCCCGCCCCAGGCGACGTGCAGGCCGCGAACGCCTTCCAGGGCGGCGAGCTTCGACGCGGTCTCGGCGCAGATGGCGACACCCTCGGCGGCGGGGTCGGCCGCGTCCTGGATACGCGCGACTATGCTTTCGGGAATGCGGCCCCGGCGATGCAACGCCTCCGCCTGCGCCGGGTCGGTCAGCGGCTGAACGGAAGCGATGATAGCGGCCTTCTCGTGCAGCCCTTCGCGCCTGGCCTGGTCGAGCCATTCGCTGAAAGAGGCGACGTCGAAGATGGGGTTTGTCAGGAGGAAGCGGGCGCCGGCCTTCACCTTCTTCCGTGTGTCGATAAGGCTCAGCTCGAGCGGCCGCAAGGCGGGGTAAGCCTCGGCGCCGAGGAACAGCGGGAAGGGGCCATCCGCGGCGGCTTCGAGCAGAAGCTGGATGAGCTGAACGGGGTCGACGTCGTAGACGCCGGCAGCTTCGGGCCGGGCGCCGAGCGATTGATGGTCGCCAGGCAGGCAGAGGAAGTTGTGGACGCCCATCACGGCGGCGCCGGCGGCGTCGGCGAGGAGGGCTTCGCGATTGCGGTCGCGGGTCAGGAGCGGCAACACGGTCTCGATCCCCTGATTGGCCAGCAGCGCGGACGAGGCGACGGCGGAGAGGGCGCGCTCGCCGTTGGTTGAGACGACAAGGGCGTCGAGAGAGGCCGGCAGCGACGAGGCGAGGTTGCGGACGGCGTCGGCGTCGCGGGCGCCGGCGGTGGTCAGTTCCGCCGTCAGGACGCGACGGCCGCTGTTCAGGGCGCGTTCGAGGTTGGAGTTCTCGGTCGGCTGACTCATCTTATTCGCCTCTCGGGTTGGTGCGTGGTGACAGGGGGCTTGGCGGAAGACCGGCAAGGGCGGCCTCGACCGCCGGCGCGAGCTCGCCTTCGCCGCCATCCGGCGCGGGCGGGATCAGGACGAGGCGTCTTTCTTCAAGACCAATCTCGTCGAGGATACGTTTCACGAAGTCGATGCGTCGCTGGACGCGTCGCTGGCCTTCCAGATAGCGGCAGCGGGCGTCGCCGCAGGTGGCGACGAGGACGAGGTCGACGCCCTGTTCGAACGCCTTCAGGAAGTGCTCGGGCTGGAGCTTGCCGGCGCAGGGAACGCGGATCTCCCTTACGTGAGGGGGAGAGGGCTGTTTGCTCGGAGAAGCCTGCGGCGGATTGCCGTCGGGCTGGAGGGTGAAGCAGCGGAAGAGGACGACGTTCCAGCAAGGGGCCCAAGGAGGCCGTGGCGGCCGCCCCGGTCTGGTCGAGGCCTGCTTCCATACTCGGCAAACGTCCCTCCGATCGCCCAGGGGGCTGTAAACTAGTCTGCCATAATCGTCGAGACAAGGGAACGGTCTTTGCGGGTGGAGATTGAATCGCCTGGCCTCGATGCGGCAACCGGTTACCGTTATCCTGCTTATATGATCGGCGGAAGCAGCGGCCAGTGTCAAGAGCGGGAGCGGCGCAAGTGATAGGGGGCCGCTCGGCGGCCTGCCGGTGCGCAGGCCGGCCTGCCTGGGGCAGGCGCGCCCGCTCGCGGGCAGCCGAGCGGCCCAGCGACGCTACGCGAGCGTCGTCCTCGAAGTGTCAAGCGCGAAAGCGGCGGTCGAGTCGTCGTTGCCGCCGGCTCGGCGCTGTTTCTACGCCCGGACGCCGGGCTTGCGCGAGAGGTTGGCGGCGGCTACGTCGCGGATCTTCTCGCAGGAGGTCTTCAGATGGTCCTTCTCTGAGGCGGTCAGCGCGCTGAACAGCTTGGCAGCGGCCTGATCCGCCACCGCGGACGCCTCTTCGAACTTCTTGGAGCCGGTCTTGGTGAACTCGACCAGCCTCTTGCGCCGGTCCTTGGGGTCGCCGTGGGTATGGACCCAGCCCTTCGCCTCGGTGCGGTCCACCAGGCCGGTCAGGCTGTTCGGCTCCTTGACCATCCACTTGGCGAGAGCGCTAATGGTCAGTGGTCGTCGCTCGCGGGCGAGAAGGCCCAGGAGCTGCAGTTGCGGCAGGGAGATTCCCTGCGGTATGAGCGCTGACTCCTGTACCTTGAAGACAGCGTTGTAAGCCTGATACAACGGCTGCCATTCGCCGTTCGCTTGGACTTTTCCTGCAGGGGCGGTCTTTGCGGCAGGGGCTTTCCTTGGCACTATTCAGGTCCTTCCTTTCGTTTTTGCTTTCGCTCCTTCGATTGGAGCATTGTCCTTGGGCGGCCTTTCGGACGTACTGTACTTTGGTAACTTGAATGATACCAAATTGTCAAGCCTTTTGCGTTTTTCTGCAAGAATTGAGGGTAACCCCGCATTTCCCCCTGCGGAGCCGCTGACATATACTGGCTCACGATGTGGCCGATCGGGGAGGGCGAGAACAGAAAGTGGTGTTTCGGCCGATATTCATTTCGAGCGGGGAGCACTTCTCTTGCTCTGACGGCGGAGGCGGCGGAAACTCCAATCTGCGCTGGGCCCCCGAATCCAGGATCTTTTTACAGATTGGTAATAATTCCTTGAGACCACGGGTCTAACATCCGCATCGAAGTCAATGCTTCGTTGATGCTGGGAGGAGGGGTGAAATGCGAAGCAGCGAAGGAGGGGGCGTTCCTCTTAGTCCGTCGTCCATCCATCCAGACCTAGCCCGAGAAGACATTCTTGGCAGAAGACGTGGAGGCCGTCCGGAGGTTCCGGAAGGCCTCTCGTTTTGTGTCTGTCTTGTCGGGCGCCAATCGGGAGTGAGTGAGGAGGAATGAGTATGAAACAACGTCTTATTTTTGGTCTAGCGCTAGTCCTGACAGCATTCGTATCGTTCATGGCCCTCCGTTTGGCGTCATCTAACGCCCAGACAACCATCCCCATCGGGGTGGATGCCTATCAGAACCAGATCGGCAGCGAGCCAGCGGGATTGACCTATGTCTACAAGTACATAGTGCCCGGCGGCACGAGTGTCGTGCCCGGCTTCATCAGCACGGCCTACGCCGACGGTCTCAAGCCGGTGCTGGTCGTCTACACCAACTACGACAGCACGACGCCCGACTATTCGGTCTGGGACGCGACGATGGCTGCGATCAAGGCGGATGGCCGCTCCGTGGACGTGGTGGTCGAGCCCGATATGATGGGCTACATTAAGAACGCCAACGGCTGCGCCACGACGGGGAAGCAGGTGGTCGACAGGTTCCTGTCGACAGCCCCGTCGAACGCGAACCTTGGCTTCTTCATGAGCCCGTGGAACCTCCCCTATGACGGCGCGAGCGCCGACGCCTCCGCGTGGCTTTCCTGCTGGCAGGCTGCCGGCGGTGACCGGATGCAGTCGATCTACGTCAACGTCTCCGACCGCGATCAGGAGTATTACGGCACCTATCCGTGGTCGGCTTCGAAGATCCAGCAGTTCGAGGACTGGTTCAAAGCGCTGAGTCAGGCGACTGGCAGGAAGATCGGGGTCTGGCAGATACCGATGGGCAACTCGCAGTGCCTGAACGGGTACCGCTCGAACCTCGTCGAGACGTGGCTGACTCCGAATAAGCTGGCGGCCCTTTCGCCTTACGTCGACAAGCTGCTGTTTGGGCCGGGCATAGAGACAGGCGGATCCGCACAAAGCTGGAACCTGTCGTCGGACGCCGTCTACGACTGTGGATTCTTCAATTCGACGGTGAAGTCGCTTGCTGGCGGCGGGCCGACCGCAACGCCGGCAGATCCGACCTCCACAAGCACGCCGCATCCAACGGCGACGAACACGCCGCGCGCGACCAACACGCCTTTGCCGACGGCGACGAACACGCCGCAGGCGACCAACACGCTTTTGCCGACGGCGACGAACACGCCGCACGCGACGAACACGCCGCACGCGACCAACACGCCGCGGGCGACCAGCACGCCTTTGCCGACGGCGACGAACGCGCCCACTCCGAATCTCCCCTGCGGTGACGTGACGGGAGACGGGACGGTGACGGCAACGGATCTTCGTGAGGTGTGCCTGGCAATGGAGGGCGGGGACACGAATCCATCCTACGACGTGAACGGCGATGGCCGGCTGAACGTAGTTGACATCGCCATCGTGGCTTGGCAGGTGGGTCGCAGTTGTACGCGCTAGACCGTGTGGACGAAGCAGGCGCGAGGGTTGACGGGATGTTGACGCGACGCCGGGCTGCAGGTCACTTCGCACTCTCCCGTTAGCCGGACCGGCTAACACCTCCTTTCTTGTGGGCGAGGGCCAGGGAAGGCCTCTCGCCCACTTCCTCGTTTTGTGAATGCCCTCTCACGGGGCGCCGTCACTGCTGCCGGCGTTAATATGTCAACTTTTTCACGAGACGATCACGCTCGCGGCGACGCGATTCACGGGGTTTTGACGGTCGGCTTGTAGGCTGAAGTTCAAATGGTATCGGATTCTTACTTCGACGTGTGTGGCGTGCGCATTGACGGCGTGAGCAGCCGCGAGACGCTCGAGAGAATCGAGCGGTTCATCGCGGATGGGAAACCGCATCGCATTGTGACGGTGAATCTCGACTATTTGCGGCACGCTCGCTCCACTCCGGGATTTCGAGAGGCGCTTGCCGCTGCGGACCTCGCCGTTGTCGATGGCGTGCCCCTGGTCTGGCTATCGCGTCTGTTCCGGCGCCCTCTTCCGGAAAGGATCGCCGGCGTCGACCTGGCGGAGGAGTGTGCGCGGCTGGCGGCGGAAAAAGGGCTTCGCCTGTTCCTGCTCGGAGCGGGTCCGGGGGTCGCGCAGGCGGCGGCGCGTTCGCTTCGAGAGCGCTATCGAGGCCTGGAGGCGCAGTGTTATACGCCGCCCGTCGGCGATTTCTCGCCGGAAGAGGAGGAGCGGATCCAGGGGGCGATCCTCACCGCGAGGCCGGACATCCTTCTGGTGGCTCTCTCGACACCGCGGCAGGAGTTGTGGAACTGCACCAACGCTCAGCGCTGGAACGTGCCGGTGGTGATAGGCGTGGGTGCTGCTTTCGACATGCTGAGCGGCGGGGTGGGTAGAGCGCCGATGTGGATGCGACGCTGCAGTCTCGAATGGGCGTTTCGTCTGGCGCTGGAGCCGCGCCGACTCTGGAAACGGTATCTGGTTCACGACAGCGTGGTCGTGCTGCGTATTCTCGTGTCTCGGGTCTCTCCTTCGTAGGCAAAGACAAAGGGTGGCGGGGGGATCCGACGTTCTGTAGGAGTGGAACGGACCATTGAGGCTGACGGAAACGCGGGAGGCCTTCACTTTCCAGGTGATCGCGCCGCTGGCAGCGGCGATAGCGCGGCTTTGCTTTCCGGCATCGTTTGTCGCTGCCGACGCGCTTGGCCTGGCGACGGCGGCAACGGTGGGACACTGGCTTCCGGGAACCGCCGACACATCGGGCTGGCTGACGGTGCTCCCGGGAGTCAACCTGTTTCATCCGCTGCTCTTCACAGCCATCTCACTTGTCATCCTGAACGTCTTTGGATTCCATGATCGTCTCCGCGCGGTGCTTCGCGATTCAGAGCTGACCGAGCTATACGGTGCCGTCACCGTCAGCGTTGTCCTGACCATGGCGGTAGCGCTATTCCTTCGCGCTGAGTGCTCGGCGGCTGTCTATATCCTCACATGGGTGCTGGCGCCGCCAATAATTGTCGCCACGCGAGGGGCGCTGCGCTGGTCGCGACGGCAGGTCTTGCCGATGTCGACGCTGACCGTGCCGGTCCTCCTGCTGGGCGAGTCCGAGGAGTCGAAACGGCTGCTGCAGAGGATCGATTCTGTCCCGGAGCTGGACCTGCTGCCGATCGTAGTGTCCGCCAGCGTGTTGAACAACCTCGAGGAGCTGCGGCTGCTGGTGCAGCAGAACGAGATTCGCCACGTGATCATCACGGCCTCGAAGGAGAACCAGGCGTACGTGGCGGAGATGGCGGAGTACTGCCAGGAGTACGGCCTGCGCGTGGCCTGGCTGCAGCGCACCACCGGCCTGCCGATGACGGTCGCGTCGCTCCATACCTGGGACGGCACCCCGGTCGTCCAGCTCGCGGAGCCGATCTCGCAGCGCCTGTACGAGATGGGCAAGCGCGGCATCGACCTGGTGTGCGCGCTTGCGCTGCTGCCTTTCCTGCTGCCGATCATCGCCGTCGCTTCGATTGCCGTCCGTCTGGATTCCAGCGGGCCCATCTTTTTGCGGCAACGACGCGTCGGCCGTGGCGGCAGGGCGTTCGACATGTACAAGTTCCGCAGCATGCGCAGGGGCTCTGAGGAGGTGACGGCGGAGCTGCTGGCGAAGAACGAGGCGACAGGTCCCATGTTCAAGATGCGGGAAGACCCGCGAATCACGCGCGTCGGCCGACTGCTGCGCCGGACGAGCATCGACGAGCTGCCGCAGATATTCAACGTCATTCGGGGCGATATGAGCTTCGTCGGGCCGCGGCCGCCGCTGCCGCGGGAGATCCCCGGCTACAACGAGCTGCAGCGGCGGCGCCTGATGGTGAAGCCGGGCATCAGCGGTCTGTGGCAGGTCAGCGGTCGCAGCGGCCTGACCTTCGAGGAGATGCTGGACCTGGACATTCGCTATATACAGAAGCGTTCGCTTCTGCTGGACGTCATTATCCTGGTCAAGACGGTGCCCTGCGTTATTAGCGGGGCGGGAGCCTGCTGAGTCAGCAAGGAGAGAAGAATGAAGCCTTATCTAGCGACCGCCTTTCGAAACCCGTTGTTGTGGCTGCTGCCGGCGCTGCTGCTACCCCTGCTCGTCGCCGTCGGGGCGATCATGCTTGGACGGCAGAGCTCGGTGCAGGCGAGTGTCTGGACCGACACGTCCGCGCTGCTGGACGCAACGTCGACAACCAGTCTGGCGCCGCCGGCCCAGCTCCAGGCGGACGCTTTCAACCAGTGGCTGAACACGGAAAGCTTCCGCTCGACCATTATTACCACCGCCGGGCTCGACGACAAGGTGAACAGCGGCCAGTGGCCAAAGAAGTCGGGAATCAGCGCTCTGCTGACGAAGTTCCCCTTGACCAAGCCGATCTTCGGCGGCTCGTCCGGCGACGCGGCGGCAAACCACGACCGCGCTCTCGCTGAATTGAAATCGAAGCTGAGCGCTCAAGTCGCCGGCAATAACCTGCTGTTCATCACCTATAAGGGCGGCAACTCCGACGACGACGTGGCGGCGGTAAAGGCGGCGCTGGACACGTATCAGAAGCAGAATCTGGGTAAGGACAGCTCGCAGGCGCAGGCGCTCATTCAGTTCTACACCAATGAGGTCAGCTCTGACGAGCAGAGCCTGTCAGAGGCGAGCAACGACCTGCAGGCTTTTCAGGCGGAACATCCGGCAGCCCCCGGGGCGGCGCGACCGCCGTCAGAGGCCTCGCAGCTCGCCGAGTTGCAGTCCACCTACAACATCCGTCTTTCCCAGTACGAGCTCGCGCTCAGCCACCTCAGTGATGAGGAGTCGCGGGCCCAGGCGTCGGTATCGTCGTCGAACACGGACTTCCAGGTGGTGGACCAGCCTACGGCAAAGGCGCCGGCGCTCCAACTGAAGATAACCGCGTTGCTTACGTTCGCCGGCGTCATCTTCGGCTTCGGGATCGCCGGGCTGCTCATTGCCCTCCGCACGTGGTCGGACGATGCGGTCCGTGAAGCGGAGGACGTCCGAAAGCTGTTCGGTCGCGAGGCGATGGCCACGATTGCGAGCTTCAAGAAAGGTGGGGACTGATGGCACTGACACAAGCCAAGAGCGATGCGCTAGAGGGCAGGGCCAATCATGCGGGCCGAGCAACCAGCCTTTCCGAAGCGCGGCCCAAAGGGAAGCGACGGCAAGACACGCTGCCCCATCTGATAGCTTCGACGGCGGTGCGGAGAGCGCTTCGGCCGGTAGCGGAACGGCTTTCCGAGGCAAGCACGCCGGCGGTCCTCAGCGTGGCCAGCGCGCAGCCAGGCGAGGGGAAGACGCTCGTGGCGGGAAGCCTCGCCGTCATGCTCGCGGAGACGATGGGGAAGAGAGTCCTGCTGGTCGACGCCAACATGGAGAGCCGCGCGGTCCACCAGCTCTTCGATCTCACGGCCGCGCCGGGCCTCGGCGATTGCCTGCGCGGGCAGTCGAAGCTGGCGGAGGCGGTGAGCCAGGTCCGGGGGCTGAACGTGCTGCCCGCGGGCAAGGGAGCGGATTCGGCGCGACTGCTGCATACCGGCGGCGCAAAGCAATTACTGGACGAAATGCGGCAGAGATACGACCTGACGCTTATCGACCTTCCGGCGTTGAGCTGCTGCGATGAGGCCGCGGCGCTGTGCGAGTGGTCCGACGGCGTCATCATGGTGGTTCGCGCGAACGCGGTGCGCGCCTCAACTGTGCAGCAGGCGCTGAAGATGATCGACTCGCGAAAGCTGGTGGGCGTCATTCTCAACCGGGAGAAGCCGACATTGCCCGGCTGGCTGAGACGCTGGTTCTAGGGAAACGCAATGCAAGGACTTGTCCTGCTCGTGTTAGTTCTGGTCCTGTTCGTCGTGCTGGGCCTGCGGGTCAAAGACGTGAGCGGCCCGGTGCGGATGGTCATCGCGACGGTGGCGGTTGTGATTACCGGCTGGTACCTGCTGTTCTGAGCGGATTGAGATGAAACAACTCGCGAAAGTGGCCGATAACGTCGTCGCCCTCCTGGTGCGCCAGTTGCTGACCTGGTCGCTGACGGGCATCCTTATGGTCTTCTTCCTGCCGCGGCTGCTGGGCGACCAGGGGCTGGGGAAGATCACGTTCGCCATAAACCTGATACCGATGCTGCTCGTCGTGACCAACCTGGGGACGGCTACTTTTACCGTCAAGCAGGTCGCGCTGGGCAGGGAGCGTCTCTCGGAGATGCTCTGGCACGCCTATGCCGTCCGGCTGGCGATGGGGCTGGTGGTGGGCGCGTCCGTCGTGCTGGCGGTCAACGTCAGCGGCGTCGACGCCGACACGAAGCGCGTGCTCAGCATCGCCAGTCTCACGCTCATCGTCATGGGCTTCGACGCGGCGCAGATCGCGGCGCTGCAGGGTCTGGAGCAGATGCGCCGAATAGCCATGGCCGAGGTGGCGAACAAGACGACGCTGCTGATCGTCGGCGTGGCCGTCCTGGTCAGCGGCTGGGGAGTGGTGGCCTATGCGATGGCGATGCTCATCGGCTCGCTGGTGGGCTTCTGCGTCAACTTCTCCTTCCTGGCGCGTCGCTACCTGCGGCGGCCGGCTCTGAGCCCTATCCTCGCGCGCGGCCTGCTGGTGGGCGGCTTTCCCTTTCTCCTGACAGGCGCCGTCTACCAGTTCTACAGCTCCTCCGACGCCGTGATGCTCCGCTTCCTGACGCGGGACGCCGTGGTCGGCTGGTACGGCGCGGCCAACCAGCTGTACGGGACGCTGAACTTCGTGCCGCTTGTCATCATCACGGCGCTTCTGCCGGCGCTCACACGCTTTCACAAAGAGGACAAGGAGACGATGCGCGTCGCCGTCGAAAAGGGAATGCTGGCGGTGCTGATGACCGGCGTGCCAATCGCGGCCGGTTGCATCATCCTGTCCGGCGACCTGATCCGCATGCTGCACTATCCCCCGGAGTTCACCCATTCCGTGCCGCTGCTGGCGATCCTGGCGCTCACGCTGCCGGTGACGGGCTCGCTGATGCTGGTCGGAACGGTGGTCATCGCGGCCGACAAGCAGAAGCAGTGGGCGATAGTCATGGCTATTACCACGGCTGTGAGCATTGCAATCGAAGTGCCGTTCATCATCCTGTTCCAGCGCGTCTACGCAAACGGCGCCATCGGCGTTTCGGTGGCGGCCGTCCTCAGCGAGTCATTCATGCTGGCGCTGGGCATAAGGCTCATCCCGAAAGGCATCGTCGGACGAGAGACTGCGCTGGGCTGCGCGCGCGCGGTGGCAGCGTCGACGGTGATGTTCGCGGCGATGGCCGCGGTCAAGCTGACGCATGACCCGGGCTTCATCCCGCTTGTCATGTTGGGCGGCCCGGTCTATGTGATTTCGCTCGTGGCTTTCCGCGGCGTGACGGTGGGCGAGCTGCGATTCCTCGCGAGCACTATCGTCTCGCAGCGGCGGGGCGAGGGTGCTCCTTCGGGGCAGAGCGGCGTCGCAGAAACAACGTTGGGAAGCGAGGGGGTGTGACTATGACGATAGCGAGCCGCCGTCGAGAAGAGGTCATTCCGACGGACCAGAAACGAAGCGTCGCGACGCTGACCTGCAGCGTGATTATCCCGACGCATAATCGCCGCCATCTTCTGGACAAGACGCTCGATTGCCTTTGCCGTCAGACGACGGATATCAGCGCCATCGAGGTCATCGTGGTGGCGGACGGCTGCGACGACGGGACGGCGGAGATGTTGCGTTCGCAACGGTGGCCGTTTGCCTTGCGCGTACTGGAGCACGCGGAGTGTTGCTCGGCCGCGTCGCGCAACGCTGCCGCTGCGGTCGCGCGGGCACCGGTGCTGATCTTCCTTGACGACGACGTAATGGCGGCGCCGGACCTGGTCGAGAAGCACCTGGCCGCGCATGCCGACGGCGAGGCGGCGGTTGCTATTGGCCGGCTGGCGCCGGCTTCCATCCGCGGCGTGCCCGGCTGGTGGCGCTGGCTGGAGACGCAGCTCGAGAAGCAATACAGCGCGCTGCTCGGCGGCAGGCGGGAGGCAAATGGCCTCTGCCTCTACAGCGGCAACTGTTCGATAAACCGCGACGCTTTCGTCAGGGCCGGCGGCTTCAATGAGAAGCTGTTGCACTCGGAGGACATTGAGCTGGGACTCCGCCTGCAGAAGGCCGAGCTTCCGTTCCGTCTGGCGCTCGACGCGGCGGCCGAGCACTGGGGGTATCGCAATTATCAGTCCTGGCGCGACATGGCCTACACCTACGGCCGCTGGGACGCCGACCTCATCTTCAAGGCGGAGTTCCCATCGTCTTTGGGGCGACTGCGCGAGGAGTTCCGCGAGCGCGGCGCCCTGAGGCGAAGGGTAATCCGTTCCGTTCTCGGCGACGAGTCGCGCTTCGAGCCTTTCATCGCCGGCTGCCGCGCTCTGGCTTTCCTGAGCGGCGTCGCCCGACTTCGCCCGATCGAGCGCAAGGCGTACGGCGCAATCTACGACATAACGTACTGGAAGGGCGTCTCCGACGGTCTTGGCGGTCTGCGGGCGATGGAGGAGGCGTCATGACGGCGGGCAGCGAGCTGGCGGTCGGGCGGGTGAACGTCTCTTCTCCTGAGCGAGTACCTTCGACGGCGCAGCTCTATCGCTTCAGTCTGGCGGTCGGCGCGCGGGCCCTGCTCAGGCGACGGTTCCGGGCCGCGATTCCGCGTCTTCTCGGTCCGCTTTCCTATCCCCGCGGCATGGAGTTTCGCCTGGCACTCGAGGAGCTATCGCTGGGCGAACGGGAGCGCGTGCTGGACGTGGCCAGCCCCAAGCTGCTGTTCGTCTGGCTGGCCGCGAAGACGCAGCTCCGGCTGACAGCCACGGATATCATGGAGACCTTCATGGCGCCGACGCGGGACCTCCTGCAGAGCGCCGGGCTGGAGGAGCAGATCGGCGGGCGGCTGCGGTTGGAGCAACAGGACGCGCGCTCGCTGAGCTATCCGGACGGCTCGTTCGACGCGGCGTACTCGATTTCCGTGATCGAGCACATTCCAGACGACGGCGATGCCCGGGCTATGCGGGAGATCGCGCGCGTGCTGCGTCCGGGGGGGCGCGTCTGCCTGACGGTCCCGTTCTCCGAGCGATACGAGGAGGAGTGGGTGCGCCGCGACGTTTCGAGCGCCGGCGACGGGGCGGCGAGAGGGTGTTCTATCAGCGCCGGTACGATGACGCGGCGCTGGACGGGCGGATCGTGGCGCCTTCGGGGCTGCTGGAGGTGTCGCGCCGCTACTTCGGCGAGCCGGGGCTGAGGTTTGACCGACGCTGGAATCGCATACTACTGGCCTTTCGCGCCGGCCTGGCCTGGCTTCAGCCGCTCTTCGAGCGCGTCTTCCTGCGGGAGCTGCCCGCAACAGACCGCGAGCGGGCCATCGGCGCGGCGCTGACGCTTGTAAAGGAGGAGGACGCCGTTGGCGGTTGACGTTTTGCAGGCGCCGGCCCCGGGAGTTCAGAAGGCGAGGCAACGGCTGTTTGTCCCTGCGGCGCTGGGCATCACTTTGCTTATGGCCCTGGTGACCGTCGAATTCGGCGTTGCCAGACAGGACATGGTGGTGCCGGCGGGTCTGCTGGCCGGGCTTATCGCCGTGCCGCTAATCCTGCGGAAGCCGATTGCCGGCATCTTCCTCATCTTCGCGTCGGCCGTCGTCGTCGATAGCGGTAGCCTCGGGTTTGGTTTTCAGGCGACAGCCTCCATCCCGGCCTTCAGGGACATCGGTCCGTTCTTCGTCAACCCGCTGGAACTGCTGATGGTCATCGTCGCCGCCGGCTTGCTCTTGCGCCTGGGCGGCAAGCTGGCCTGGCGTCCGGTGCCGTTGTTCCTGCCGTTCACGGTGTTCATGGCGGTCGTCGCGTTCGGCGTCGTTCACGGCATGCTAACGCACGGCAACTTCAAGATCGCGCTCTGGACGGTGCGGCCGCTGGCGTACCTCTATCTGGCTTACCTGCTGACGTTCCAGCTGGTGCGCGACCAACGTCATGTGACGGCGCTGCTGTGGATATTCATCCTCGGCGTGTCGCTGAAGGGGGCGATCGGCTGGTGGCGCTATTACGTCGACCTGGGCGGCAGCCTGGCCGGGCTGAACGGCATTGCGGGAGCAAACTCCGTTATGGCACATGAGGAGTCGCTGTTCTACGCCGGACTGATGCTGCTGGCCCTGGTCCAGCTTCTCTACGGCGCGCCGCGCGGGCAACGAACGGCGACGCTGCTGGCGATGCCGCTGGTGCTGGTTCCTTTCCTGGCCAACCAGCGACGCGCCGGCGAGCTTGCCCTGATCATCGCGCTGCCGCTGCTATGCATCATGACGCTGATGCTCCTGCCGAAGCGGCGAAACATCGTCATCGGCGGTCTCGTGCTTGCGGGGGTGTTTCTGCCCTTCTACACGGCCGCTTCCTGGAACCACCAGTCGCTTGTCACGGAGCCGATTCGGGCGGTGCAATCCGGCCTGACGCCGGATACCCGTGACAAGCTGTCGAACGATTATCGCACCATCGAAGACTACGACCTCATGTATACGGCGAAGCATAACCCGCTGCTGGGAATCGGCTACGGCAAGGAGATGACGCAGGCGAAGCTCTTGCCAAACATCAGCGCCCAGTTCTCATGGTTCAAGATCGAGCCTCACAACTCGATCCTATGGATTCTGATGACGCTGGGATTCGTCGGCTTCGTGCTGTTCTGGTTCTTCCTGGGCTCGGCGATAGCGCGGATGATGCAAACGGCGCGACGGCTGCCGCGGTCCGTCGACAAGGGGATTGTCGCCTTCACGTTGCTAATGCTCTCCTCGCTGCTGGTATTCGGGATGCTCGACCAGGGCCTTCTGAGCGCGCGCGCGATGATCGCGGTCGGCGTGCTGATGGGCATCGTCTTCGCGCTGCCGCACCTGGACTCGGCGCCGAAAGGGGAAGAGGCGGTTGCGACGGAGGGGGAACAGGATGACTAGCGCTCCCAACGGCCATTACGCGTCGGAGGCGGCGATTCGCATCACCCCGCAACTGCTGCGGCGCAAGACGGGCGAGGCGCTGGGCGCTTTCCACTTCAAGCTGAGGCTCGCCAACATTCTGCTGGCACCTCTCCCGCTTCTTGTTGGGAAGCATGTGCGAGCCTGGGTCTACCGCCTCGCCGGCCTGCGAATCGGCTCGAACAGCAAGTTCCTGAGCAACGCCACGTTCGATGCCCTCGGCAACCCGTACTCGAATCTGCGCATCGGCCGCTGCTCGCAGGTCGGGATCGGCTGCCATTTCAGCCTGAACGCGCCGGTCGACATCGGCGACAACGTGGTGCTGGGGCATTACGTTCGCATAGTCACCGATACGCACGAGCTGGGCCCGCCGACGCGGCGCTGCGGCGAACGACGGCCGCTGCCTGTCCGCATCGAGGACGGCGCCTGGATAGCAAGCAACGTGACGATTCTGCCGGGCGTGACAATCGGCCGGGGAAGCGTCGTTGCCAGCGGGGCGGTGGTCACGCGCGACGTGCCGCCAAACAGTCTGAGCGGAGGTGTCCCGGCGGCGGTGCTGCGCGAGCTGCCGGAGGGGGAGCGCTCCGAGCTCGAGTTGCTGGCGAGATGAAATCTTAGACCCGCCACAGGAGTGTGTCTATGGAAGCGAACAACGACGGAAACGGAAACGGGCAATCGCGGGCCTGGCAGGCTCTGGAGGAGCTGTACGCCTCGCATGGGCAGAAGCGGTCGCTGCGGCAACGCCTGAAGAGCATACGGGCCCAGCTTGCGATGGAGGTGTCCGAGATGCACGTCGCCTTCACCGTCGCGAACGTGCTGCTCGCGCCGCTGCCGATGGCCGTGGGGCGGCGTGTCCGGCCGATGGTGTATCGCCGTTTGGGGATGCGAATCGGCCGCGGGACGCTCTTGAACAGCCCCTGGCATCTCGAGGGGATGGGCAATCCGTACAGCCGCGTGACCATCGGCGACCATTGCGTGCTGCGGCGCGTCCGAATCGAAGCGAACGCGCTCGTGAGCGTCGGCGACTGGGTGCAGATCAGCGACGGCGTCACGATTACGACGGACACGCACGAGATCGGCCGCTCGGACAGGCGCATGGGCATGCTGAAGAGCCGGCCGATAGAGATCGGAAACGGCGCCTGGATTCAGCGGAACTCATTCGTAGCGGGCGTGAACATCGGTGATGGGGCGATAGTGGCGGCGGGCGCCGTCGTGACGAAGGAGGTGTCTCCCAACACGCTGGTCGGCGGCGTTCCGGCGCGCGCGATCCGGGAGCTGCCGACGGGCAGGGAGGACGTTGTTTCGACGCCCCAGGCGGTATCGCCGTGAACAACTGGCTGCCGATCCTGACGTACCATCGCATCTGCGACCAGCCACGCGCGGAAGACCCGCTGGGCCTGTGCACGCGGCCGCAGGACCTGGAGCGCGTCCTGCGTTACCTGACGGCGCATCGCTACCGCTTCGTCTCGCTGGACACGGCGGTGCGCGTGCTCGCCGCTGGAAGAGGCAGGAGAGAGCGGCTGGCTTGCCTCACATTCGACGACGGCTACCGCGATTTCTATACGACCGCCTTCCCGATTCTGCGGAAGCACGGCGCGTCCGCCACCGTCTTCCTCGTCGTCGACTACCTGGGCGGTACGAACCGCTGGGACGACGTTTACGGCCTTCCGGCGGTGCCGCTGATGGACGAGCGCCAGGTACGGGAGCTGGACGCGGCGGGAATCGAGTTCGGGTCGCACACGCTGACCCATCCGCGACTCACGCAGCTCGGGCCAGCCGACCAGGCACGAGAGGTGATCGATTCGCGCAGGAGGCTGGAGACGTTGCTCGGCCACGCCGTGCCCTACTTCTGCTATCCGCACCTGGACTGCGATCAAGAGGTGCAAACGCTGGTCCGACGCGCCGGCTATCGGGCCGCGTTCGGCGGCGAGCAGGCGGCCAACGAGCCTTATCTTTTGCATCGCATCAACGTGTCGCAGGTGGCCTGGCCGCTGGCGCTGATGCGCTTGTGGGGCTGGCGATACGCGCTGCAGAGGAGCGCGCCGCTCCGAAACCTGAAGCACTTGCTAACGCCGGCGCACCAGCCGGACAAGATTGTGGAGGTGGGCAGATGAAGCAGCTATCAGAAACGCCGTTGCAGGTCTCGCGTCTCGATACCCTCGAGGAGATGGCGGGGCTCCGGGATGAGTGGCACGACCTGGAGTCTCGCTGCGCTGGGCTGACGCCGTTCTCGACCTGGGAGTGGTGCGACGCTATCGGACGCTACCGCCTGAACGGAGAGCCTCTCTCGGTGTTCACGCTGCGGGAGAACGGGCGGTTGCTGGGCATTGCGCCGTTCGGCAGGGCGCGATTCGCCGGCCTGAAAGTGCTGCGGCTGCTGAGCTCCGGCCTCGGGCGCTACTCATTCGCCGATTACCAGGACCTGGTGATCGACGAGGAGCATCGGGAGAAGGTGGTCGAGGCGCTGTGCGACGCGCTGGCGGCGGATGGTGGGTGGAATGCGCTTCACTTCCAGGAGATGCCTGCCTGGTCGAAGACAGTGGCCGGGATCATCGCCGCGGCGTCGAAGCGAGGCTGGCCGGCGGCCCTTCAGTCCGCGAGCGACGTGCACATGCTTAACATGAGCGGCGACTGGGAGGGCTACAGGCAGTCGTTATCGCGTTCCGTACGCAACGACACCGGGCGGCAAACGCGAAAGCTCTTCGGCGAGCACGCGGCGTCGTTCGTCACGGTGAGCCAGGACACGGCGGCCGCAGCCAAGGCGATGGAGGATTTATTCGACCTGCACACGCGGCGCTGGCAGGCCGTCGGCCAGCCCGGGATATTCCAGACTCAGACGCGGCGGGACTTCCATCGAGAGGTCGCGCAACGCTTCGCCGAGCGCGGCATGCTGACGCTGTCGCTGCTCCAGGCCGGCGACGAGACCATCGCCATCAAGTACGGCTTCCGGAACGATGGGACGGTCTACTACTACAGCACCGGCTCAAGTCCGGACGAGCAATGGCGGCGGTTCCGGCTGGGCATGATACTCGACTTCCAGATAATGGAGGACGCGTTTGCCCGCGGCCTGCACTGCATCGACCTGATGCGCGGCGAAAGCCACTACAAGGACCACTACCGGATGGACACGCACCTGAACCAGGATCTGCTCGTCTTCCGCGACCGTCGCGCGCGGCTTCAGTATGAGACGGCGGTCTCCGCCCGCGCTGCGGCCGCGCGGCTGCGCAACGGCCTGCGCGACCGCCTGCACGCGATGAAGAGCAAGAGCGGCGAGGACGAATGACCGTGGAATCCATCGCGGGCGGCCTGTTCCTCGGCTTCGAAGCGCTTCTCCTGGGCGCCGCCGGCTTCCTGGCGCTGCTCGTCGTCGCCGGGGCGCTTTGGAGGACGAAACAGGCGCCGCCGGCGGAACGAAAGCGTCGGTTCGCCGTGATCGTGCCGGCCCACAACGAGGCGCAGGTCATCGCCCGCACGCTCGTCAGCCTGGCCGACCTCGACTACCCGCCGGAGCTGTTCGAGGTCCACGTAGTCGCCGACAACTGCGACGACGCCACGGCGGCGGTTGCCCGCCATCTGGCGCCCTTCGTCTACGAGCGCAACGACCGCGCGGCGATGGGCAAGGGGCAGGCGCTTCGCTGGCTGCTCGACCTGCTTCCGCTGGAGCGCTACGACGCCTTCGCCGTCATCGACGCGGACACGCTGGTCGATGCGAACTTCCTGTCCGCGATGAACGACCGGCTCGAGGCGGGGGCGGTTGCGGCGCAGAGCCGCTACGGCGTCATCAACCCCGAGCGGTCGTGGGTGTCTTCGCTGCGGGCGGTGGCTTTCTGCCTGATTCACACGTCCCGGCGCCGGGGCTTGAGCGCGCTTGGGGCGTCGGCCGGACTGGCGGGCAACGGCATGGCCTTCTCGGCGGCGCTCCGCGAGGCGCGCGAATGGCAGGCCTTCGGCGTGACGGAGGACCTGGAACTGCACGCGAGGCTGGTGGAGGCGGGCGTGAAAGTGGCGTTCGCTGCGGAGACGTCGGTCTGGGGCGAGATGCCGGACACGCTGGCGGCATCGCGCGGGCAGAACCTGCGCTGGGAGCGGGGGCGGCTCGGCCTCGCCCGCGAACATGCGCCGCGATTGCTGCTGGGGGCGCTGCGCTCGGGCTCGTGGCCGAAGCTTGCGGCCGCTCTGGACCTGATGGTCCCGCCGCTGTCCGTCGTCGCGCTGCTGACGGCCGGATCGCTCGCGGTGTCGATTGCGTTTGGCTCGGCGGCGCACATGGCTCTGGCAGCGGCGACGGTGGCCTTTCTAGCTGCCTACGCTCTTGGCGGCCTGGCGACGGCGGGCGCCTCGCGGGGCATGTGGCTGGCGCTCGGTTTCGCGCCGGTATACGCGCTCTGGAAAGTGAAGCTCTATCTGGAGGCGCTGGCATCCCGGAGACCGCCTTCCTGGACGAGGACCGAGCGGGCCGGCGAGAACGTCTCAAGCGGAATAGCAGAAAGGGGAAGCCAGTGGCCGGAAAAGACTACTCGGAGCTCAGAGTGCGGGTCGTGGAGGACGGCCAGCTCAGCGACGGGCTTTCGCGAAGCCTGGGCGAGCTGGAGGCCGCTTCCCCGCTGGCGCACCCGTTTCAGACGAGCTCATTCGCCGGTCTCTTCAACACCGATCCCTCGCGGCCGCGCTTCGCCGTCGTCGTTTCGGATGTGCGCGGCGTTGCCGCCTGCTGGCTGGGCTACTTTACTCCGCACAGCAACGGCCTCATCCCCCGCAGCACGGCCTGGATGAAGTCGATGCCGCTTCTGCGCCCCGACCTTCTGGAAGAGCGGGAGGAGGTGCTGCAGGCGTTGCTCGCCGGCCTGAAGCGCCACATCGGGCGGCAGGGCGTCGGCAGGGCGATATTTGCGTCGGAGACGCTTCACGACGAGCTCTGCGACACGGTCTGCCTGTCGCAGGGGTTCCGCCGCCGTGAGATGCAGACCTATTTGATCGACCTCACGCCGTCCGAGGGAGAGCTCTGGAAGAAGATCGAGTCGAAGACGGGGCGCTGGGCCGCCAACAAGGCCAGCAAGCGCGGCGTCACGATCGAGGAGATAGACGCCGACGAGCACGTTCGCGCCTACTACCGGCTGTACATGGAGAACGCCTCGGTTCCCGATTCCGGAACGCCGTCCGAGGCGCAGTTCGTTGCGGGTTTCCGCCGCCTGCGGGAGGAGGGAAAGGCGCGGATCAACGTCGCCCGGTACGAAGGGCGCATCGTCGCGGGCAGCTTTTTCCCCTGCCATGCCGGCCTGGCGGCGCAGTTGCAGACGGCGGTCAACGGAGAAGGCCGCAAGCTGAATGCCAGCAGCCTGCTGATGTGGGAATCGATGCGGGCCTTCAAGCAGGAAGGATTCCGCGCTCTCGACCTCGTTTCGGTCGAAGTCGCGCCGCCGGAAGGCTCGCGCGAGGCGGGCGTGCGCGAGTTCAAGAGCAAATGGGGCGGAGAACTGCTCGACACGCCGGTCTACACGTACCTGTCGGCGACGAATCGGCTCTGGAAGACGGTGGGCGGCAGGTTGCGCACGCTCGGAGCGCCGCTGAGCGCATGGCGCGAAAGGCGGGCGGAGAAAGGATAAGGTCGGGACGAAGCGATACCTGCCTGCCGTTCCACCGCTCCCGTTAGCAGCGCTTATCGACAGGCGCGAACGCGCCGCCGGCGAGTTTCCGTTTTCGGCGCCTCGCGTCCGCTGGCACCTCTTGGCCCGAAACGCCCTGCTCGACGGCCTGCGCTCTCTCCGACTCGCCGATGGCGACGAGGCGCTCGTGCCCGCCTACAACTCGGGCTCCGAGGTCGCAGCGGTCATCGCCGCCGGGCTGTCGCCGCGCTTCTACGGCGTGCGCACCGACCTGACGCCAGACTTCGACGAGCTGCAGTCGTTGGTCAATGGGCGGACGCGCGTCCTGCTTGCGATCCATTTCTTCGGATTCCCGCAGCCTCTTGCCGAGCTGGCAGCCTTCTGCGAGCGCAACGGGCTCCTGCTCATCGAAGACTGCGCGCCGGCGCTTTTCAGTCGCGATGAGCGGCAGCGGCCGTTAGGAGAACGGGGCGCATTCAGCATCTTCTCGCTTCACAAGACGTTGCCCCTGCCCCACGGCGGCCTGCTCGTCGTGAACGACCCCAGAATGAAGCTGACGATCCGCGTGGAACGCCCGACGCCCAGTCTCGGCGCGGAGCTCGTGCCAAGCCGCCTCGTCGATGGGCTGCGGATGCGCTATCCGCGGGCAGTGGCGCTGACCAAGCGCGCGATGCTCATAAGCGGACGAAACGGCAACGGCAAGGGCGCGCAAGGGCCTTTGGGCGAGACGTTGGAGCCAACGTCGGCGCGAACGGAGGCGTCGGGCCTGGTCCAGAGGATGGCGCTGCGACAGGATCCGGCGAGAGTCGTGCGGGAGCGGCGTCGCAACTATGTTCGCCTGTCGGCGCTGCTGCCGAGGCGCTGGCAGCTGTTCCCGGACCTGCCGGAAGGGGTGTGTCCGCTTTATCTGCCGATTCTCGTTCCGGACAAGCCGGAGGCGCTTCGTCGGCTGCACGCCCGGGGCCTGGAGCTGTTCCCTTACTGGTCGTCGGCGCACCCCGCGATTCCTCCAGGCGCGTTCCCCGAGGCGGAGAGGCTGCGGGCGCACCTGCTGGCGCTGCCGGTGTACCAGGGCATGACGGCTCGCGACGTCGAGAACCTGGCGGACGCCGTGGGCGCGGCCGTGCGGTCTAGTAGGGGATAGCGCCCGCCGAGTAGTAGGCCGCCGCGCTCTCTCGCAGGTAGCCGCCGTCGTCGTCCGCGTACTCGGCTTGATGGTCGTTGCCGTTGATCGGCGGCGGGTTCGTTACGCCGTCGCCCATATCATCGTCGTACATGGTGCAGCCGCTGGCGCCGGCCCCGAAGAGGATGGCGATGACGCCGTCGTTAGCAAGCGCCTGCAAATGCGTCCGGTCGCCGAGCCAGTACTGGACGCGGTTGTCTTGATAATGTCCCCAGGTGTTGTTCTCGCTGCGGGAGACGGTGTTGCCGATGGGCACCTGCCAGACCACGCCCTTCTTACCGGCGAGGCCAAGCAGACGGCCGACGAACTGGTCGAAGCGCTGGAAGTCTGCGTCGTTCCACCAGTGGGCGCCGTTATCGTTGCGGACGACCTGGTAGAAGCCGGCGTCGCGATCGGCGGGGTCGAAGAAGAAGAGGTCGAACTGAACGCCGAGCGACTGATAGAATGCGAAGACGCCGTCGGCAAGGCTGTTGGGGTCGGCCTGGTTGAGGATGAGGTCCTTGCCGGTCGCCCAGTCGGAGACGTGGAAGCCGAGCAGCACATTGCGGGCGTATGTGTTGCGAAGGCTGACGAGCGCCTGCGCGAAGCCGGCGGCGTTGTTCGGGAAACCCGCCACTTCCGCGAATCCGGACGAAGAGACGCTGACGGGCACGCTGGTGGCGTTCGCGCCGAATGAGCTCTCCATGTAGCCCCAGGTGTCCGGCTCGACCTGGACGACGACGGCGGCTCCGTAGGCGCCCGCCTTCTGCATCAGCAGCTTCCATTCGCTGAAGTAGGCGTTCATCGTGCTGGGGTTGGTGAGTTTCTCGCTCACGTCCTCCGACCAGGGGTCCGGCGCGGACGGGACGATCTGGTAGTAGGTGAATACGGGAATATAGCCGTTGGCACCGCTCGCTCGCATGTAGTCGTCGACGGAAAGCGAGTTCGTCCAGCCCTGGCCGGTGTTGACGCCGCCGGTGAGGTACTGATAGCGGTAGTCCCAGGGGATGCCGGAGCTGGTCATCCAGCCAAGATGCTCCGGATCGTTCATGAGGCCGAGGCCGAGATGCCGTGGGAGGGACGCCGGAAACAGGCAGCCGCCGATCGGTAGGGCTGCGAAGCAGAGGATGGCGACAATGGCGAGCCGTGTGAAGAAGGTCCTCGGGGCCGGGACTCCGCCCATTGCTGCTCTCTCCGCGCCTTCCGGATGGAAGACGATGCCACCGCCCGCGGCCATCCTGGCGCTGCCGCTTCTTCAACTGTACCGCATTTCGTCGCCACAGTGTCGCTCCCTCGATGGTAGAATTGAAGTGATATGACTGCCGGCCGCCGGCTCGTTCTGATTGCGCCCGTGGCGCTCGTTGTCGTGCTCACGGCCTGTTCCAGCGGGAACAGCGCCTCACCGACGGGCACAGCGGAGCCGCTGCCGCCGCTGTCGGCGATTGCGGCGGGGCTTCCGCAGCGACTCGGCCTCGGCTTGATGAACAGCCCTGAGCAGCTCGATTGGATGACCAGCTCGGGCATTCCCTGGGACTATCGTTACCAGTATCTGACCGGCGGCGTGAATACCGGTCAGGGCTGGAGCGACTGGGGCACCCCGTCCGGCTCGTTCCTGGGGGATTACCTCCAGCAGAGCCTTCAGAACAAGTTCATCCCCGTCCTGACCTACTACCAGATCGTGCCGTCCACTCCGAATCCGACCAGCGAGGACGTCCTGCCGAAGTTACGCGACGACTCGACGATGCAGGCCTACTATGCCGACTGGGAGTCGCTGATGCGACAGCTCGGCGCGTACGGCAAAACGGTGATCGTCCACGTCGAGCCGGACCTGTGGGGCTACATGGAGCAGTCGAACGGCGACGCGACGAAGGTGAGGGTCGAGGTCGAATCGTCGGGCGCCGCGTCCGTCTCCGGTTTCGACGACAACGCAGCGGGCTTCGCGCAGGCGCTGGTCCACCTGCGCGACCTGTACGCGCCGAACGTCATCCTCGGCTTTCACGTGTCCGACTGGGCCACGGGCAAGGACCTGATCCTGAACAAGGCGAACCCGGCCTCGACGGCCGCCAAGATCGCCGCTTTCTATCGCTCGCTGGGAGCGCAGTTCGACCTGCTGTTCGTCGACGCCTCGGACCGCGACGCCGCCTGGTACCAGATCCAGCGCGGCGACGGCGGCGCGCACTGGTGGAAGGACGCTGACTTCGAGCGGTTCCAGGCGTTCGTGGGCGACGTCGTCAGCGACACGGGCCGCTGGGCGATGGTCTGGCAGGTGCCGATCGGAAACACGATCTACCGCAGCATGGACAATAGCTGGGGGCACTACCAGGACAATCGCGTCCAGTACTGGCTCGGCGACCAGACGCATTTGCAGGCGCTCGCCGACAGCGGCGTTATCGCGATCCTCTTCGGGGCCGGCGCCAGCGGCTGCACCATGTACGACGACGAGATGGGCGACGGTGTCACGAATCCGCCGCCAATCAACGGGAACGACCGGGAAGCGCAGTACGCTGACGACGACGGCGGCTACTTGCGGCTGAGCGCGTCGGCGTACTACCGGGCCGGTGCGCTCCCGCTCCTGGTTCAGTAGAGAAGAGCTGCGGCGCTGCTCCTTCCCCTTAGATTTACCGCTGCATTCGCGCAACCTGCTGCGACAGTCTGGGGCACTTTCCATTAGGGACTTGACAGGCTATGTATAATGGTTTCACCGACGAAAGCGGCGAGCCGCGCGCTCGCCCCAGTAATGGCTTCGACGAAGGATTCGTTAGAGAGGGCCAGGGAAGACAGATGGTGGCGGGGCCATCTGCGGACACGCGGGCTAGCGCCCACCTGAGAGCCGGAATCTAAGGCCGACCAGCGTTGCTGTAGTCGGCTGTCTTTGTCTCTACAACGGAACGGCATGCCCCGGCGGGGGATAGAAATAGACCCCGATGGTGTGCGCCACCGGGGCCAAGCCAAGGAGTGCGGGTGCAGACCTTAGCTATTTGCATTCTAGGCGGCTGCGAATCTGAAGGTCAATCGGTGGATTGCCGCACGTCCGAGCCGTCCCCCTCGGCCCGGGCCCCGCGGAGAGTCGGACGGGTCCGGCGGGTGGCCCGCCAACATGGAACAGAAAGGGGGGAGAAAAGACAAAAGGGATAGGCACCAGTCAGTGAACGGCGGCTGCCGCCGTCCAGGTGAAGGACTGCGGCGACCTCAACGCTGTGAGTCTCATGCGGCAGCCGCGCGGCATTGGGAATCGAATCTTGAAAGGACGGTACAGTAGTGACAAGGATAGTATTGCTGGCCTTCGCTTTAGTGGCAGCGTTTCTTGCCATCGCCCCGCAGTCGATCCTCGCGGCGCCGTTAAAGATTACCGGCGCTGTCAAGGTGACCAACACCGGGTCGGCAAAGACCGACTTTGAAATCGTGGTCTCGTCTACCGACACGAACATCAGTTGTTCGGCCAACGGATTGCGGCTAAATGGCGGATCCAACGTGGCGACGACGCCGACGGGCAACAACTCGAAGTCGGTGACTCTTTCCTGGACCCTGGCGATCGCAAACGGTGATACCGTGGCGGCGAGCTTCGTGTGTACTCAGGAGAACGCAAACTATTTCACGGTCGACGCCTACTTCACACCTAAGGCCAACGGGACCAACGCACCGACCGTCGGCTGGCGGGTGACCGGCTCGGGTGCTGTGTACCTCGCCAACGACCGTTCCACGGCGGTAGACTTTTCGGACCTGCGGTATCAGGCGCCCTACTCCATAACTGTCGACTCGATGCTCGATCTGGTATCGGGGCCGTCCACAGGCACACTTGCGAAGGTCTCCTCAGGGACGGTTCCCGCCGGGTCGACAAGCAGCCCGGGACTGTTGCTCGTGGACCCTGATCCCCGCCTGAACGGGGGAGACTTCCTCACCAGCCGGATGGACGCTCACTTCGACGATTCTGGGTATTCGACCCTGACCGCCGTCGTGGTCATGGGTCATGAACACCCGGGGACCAGCGTCGGCGGCGTAGCGGAGGCCCCTGACAGCGCCCAACCGCTGCCCGCCAGCGCGCAGTCGTCGGGCTCATCGATGCCCGTCGAGCCGCTGTTGGCAGGCATCGGGCTCATCGCCGCCGCGGTTGTGGGCTCCGGCCTGTATCTGAAACGGCGACGGTCGAGCTAGGGCTTTAGAGCGGGCACGGTTGGGTCCGTCGAAGCTGAATGAGGCGGCGAGACGGAATCAACCGAGTCTGGGGATGTGACGGGCGGAGTCTGGCGGACTGTTGTGCCCGCCCGAGCGCGGACGGCGCGGGGGAGCCTTGTCGCCGTCCGCGCCTTTATTTCTCGCGACGGTTGCGGCTGCGCCTTCGTGCGCCGATAGCCGTGACGCCGGGGGCTCCCGCGTTCCTCAAGTGCCAAATATAGAAGGGCCGCGCTAACCCCCGAATCACAAGCATTGCTTTTTCTGTTGGAGGTGCGCTAGGCCCTACGCAACTTGTAACGCGGTAAGGGAGCCGGTTGTTACAGGCGACGCCGCAGCTTGTCATAATATGGCCTTTAGCTTTGACGGCTGAAATGGCGGCGTAGTAGAATCCTCACGTTAGCAGAACTGCCCTTGGGATGTAGAGGTGGGAGTCGTGTTCCGGCAGGTACCTTCGCAAAGTCTCCGTCCGGGGGAGACTGCGACGCCTGCGAATCGACATCTTCCCTATCGGCCCGCCCTTGATGGCATCCGCGCCCTTGCCGTCGCGGCCGTGCTTGCTTACCACGGCGGACTGGCGCACGCTCAGGGCGGCTTCCTCGGCGTCGATGCCTTCTTCGTCCTCAGCGGCTTCCTCATTACCAGTCTTCTCCTTGCCGAATGGCGTTCTCATGGCAGAATCGGCCTGACGGCCTTCTGGTCGCGACGCGCGCGACGCCTGCTGCCGGCGCTCTTCCTCATGTTGCTGGGGGTCGCTTTCTACGCGGCCTGCCTTGCCCAGCCCGACGAGCTGGACAGGCTGCGCGCCGACGCCCTGGCCACGATCTGCTACGTCGCCAACTGGCGGCAGGTCTTTGCCGGCCAGTCCTACTTCGACCAGTTCTCGGCCCCGTCGGCGCTGCTACACACCTGGTCGCTGGCGATCGAGGAGCAGTACTACGCGGTGTGGCCGCTCCTTGTCCTGCTGCTGTTGCGGCTTCGACGCGGCTCGCTGAAGCTGCTGATGCCGGCGTCGGCGCTGATGCTGGTGGGCTCGGCGCTGACGATGGCGCTGCTCTTCCATCCGGGCCAGGATCCGTCACGCGTCTACTACGGCACCGACACGCGGGCGCAGTCGCTGCTGGTGGGCTCGCTGCTGGCGATGCTGCTGACGCAGGTCGGGCCGATTTCGGGTCGGTGGTCGCGTGGGGTCCTCGAAGTCGCGGCGGTCGGCTGTGCCGCAGGTATCGGCTGGACCTGGATGCACGCTACCGGCGGCGACACGTTGCTTTACCGGGGCGGCTTCCTGATGCTGGCGCTGGCCGTGGCGGTCGTGATAACGGCGGCGGCGCAGCCAAAGGCGGGAGTGGTCGGCAGGGTGCTTTCGCTGCCGCCGCTGCGAGGACTGGGGCTCATCTCTTACGGCGTCTACCTGTGGCACTGGCCGATATACATGATGCTGACGCCGGGACGCACCGGCTGGAGCGGCTACGAGCTCTTCCTGCTGCGCGTGGCCGTGACGCTCCTCGTCTCCATCGTCTCCTACAACGCGGTCGAGATGCCGATCCGCCGTGGCGCCTTCAAAGGCTGGAACTTCTCCTGGACGCTGGCGCCATCCGCCGCCGGCTGCGTGGCCGTCGCCGTCGTGCTGGTGACGAGGGGCGGCATCACGCCGGTCACGCACGCGCTGGGGCCGACGGAGGATATGCCGACGCCCTCCGCGGCGGCTGTGGCGGCCTCGGCCGCCGAGACCGGCCCGGTGCGCGTGCTCGTGAAGGGCGATTCTATCTCGCTCACGCTGGGGGGCGGAATCGAGAACGTGGGCCCTTCTGTCGGCCTGCTAGGCTGGAACAGGGGCATCATCGGCTGCGGCTTCTTCCCCGTGGACGAAGACCTCGGCGACAACGGCGAGTGGACGATAGAACGCGCAAAGCTGTGCAAGAACTGGCGCGCGAACTGGACCGCCGACGTCGAAGCGTTCCACCCGGACATCGTCCTCATGCTGTCGGGCCCGTGGGACGCGATAGACCTGAACGTCGGCGGGCACATGATCGTCGTGGGCACGCAGGAGTGGCATGACTACGCGATGGCGTCGCTGGAGAACGCCCTGACCGCCTTCACGTTCGAAGGCGCGAAGATCGCGCTCCTGACGGCGCCGTGCTTCGAAGACCGTCAGACGGAGCTGGCGCAGACGATTGGGGGGAAGCACCTGCTGACCTGGCCCGTCGACGACCTGAACGCGATCTATCGCGAGTTCGCGGCGGACCATCCGGACAAAGTGACGCTGATTGACCTGAATGCCCGCCTCTGTCCGACCGGGCAGTACGAGGACGTGAAGGTTGAGGGCACGGACATCGACATGCGTGGCGACGGCGTGCACTTCACGCCCGAAGGCGCCGCGGAGATGACGCACTGGCTGGCACCCCAGCTGATCGCCATGGTGAGGGGCGAAAGCAGCGCCGACGCGGGCGTTTCCGCCGCAAGCGCGCCGACACCGCTGGCGACGACGGTTCCCTGAACCCGGTACGGCGGCGTTGACCCCTACATCTGCTCCGGACCCATGTCGAGAGCGAAGGGCGGGTACTGCTCGACGAGCGAGGCGTGGTACCCGAGCAGGCGGGCTTCCCAACGCACGACGCCGCGCTGGAAGTCGTAGATGCCGTCCGGGTAGTTCTCCTGCACGAGGATCATGATCGCCGCGACGACCCACAGAACCTCCGAAACGGCGCCCAGCACCCCAACAACGATGGCGCTTGGGATGCTATAGATCCAACGTAGCAGGGCCGTTCCGACAGTCGGACTGCCGCCGCGTTGCACCTCGAACTTTACCTGCTCTTCGACTCCCTCGGCGGGAAGACGGCCAATCAGAAAGAAGACGTAGGCGTAGTAGCTGACAATCGAGCGCAACCAGCCCGTCGTCTTTGGGCCGTCCTCATCGAGGTACTTCTGCGATCCCTTCTGCGAGATCGAGATGGCCGCCATGATCGGGAAGACGAGGTAAGCGAGCCACATGACGACGCCCAACACTATCGCCACCAGAATAGCGATGAGTACCTGCGGCCGCTGGAATTTCTCGGGCCGGGCGACAACGTCGAAGGTTACCGGGTAACCAGCCAATGGAATCTCCTTTCCCGCCGGGTCCAACCGGCCTGTCGCATCTTGCTTCTCTAGGGCCGCTTCGCGGGTCTGCCCGTCTCCTTGTCTCCGGTGTTAGAATCTATCTACCGTCTTTGCGCTGCCAGCAGGAGGTCGAGAGTGACGATTCAGGATTCGGTCGTCGAACGCGCGACCGGCGCGTACCTGGCGGCCGTCCTGAAGCTGGTCGCCGTCCGCTTCAACCGCAGCGCTGACCTCCAGAGCGAACTCTATCAGCGACGGAACGGTCTGTCGAGCCCCTTCGATTCACGTTTTCAGTTCCGCACGCTTGATGGCGCTATTAATCTCTATCTTAGCATTGAGGGCGGGCGCATGCGGGGCGGCTTCGGCACGGTCCGCGAGCCGCACGTGGTCGCCACGTTTCGCGACGCCGCCTCGCTGCGCGCGTTCCTCTCGCCCTTCGCCCGCAGCGACCCGCTGAACCTCATGATCGACAACAAGCTCGCGTTCGAGGGCAATCTGAGTCATCTGGGGCGCCTGGGCCACCTCACCGCCATCGCCCGAGACCGTGGCTGGCGAAAGAAGGTGGCCGCAACGGCAGCGGAGGACGCAGCGAAGGCCGGCGCCTCGATGCTGGCAACGTCGCGGGCGGAGCGACGCCGCGAGACGCTGCGCTGCGAGCGGACGGCGGAAGTCGCCGTTCTCGACGACGCGTATCTCAGCCGCTACAGCATCGACGACTTCCCGCGGCTGAAGGCGATGCGGGCGGAGTTCTTCGGCGCCCGCGGCGAGGTCTGCACCGAGCGGCCGCGGCTCGTCACGGAGTACTACCGCGAGCACGGCTTCGAGACGGACGCCGAAGGCCGCGAGATCGACCCGGAGCTGCGGCAGGCCGGAGCGCTGCACCACGTGCTCGTCAACAAGGAGCCGATCATCCGTAAGCGGGCGCTCCTCCCCGGAACGACGACCACGAAGTTCCCCGGCGTCGTCATCTACCCGGAGACGGGCGGCACGACGATCTGGGCGGAGCTCACGACGGTGAGCCGGCGAGAGCTAAACCCCTATCGCATCTCGCCGGAGGACGTTGACCTGCTCGGCCGCGAGGTCTTTCCGTTCTGGACCGACCGCAACGTGCGCGAGTGGACGCGACATCGTTGGGGCAACCCGCGTTGCCAGCAGCTCGACGAGCGCTGGGTGCTGTACTTCATGTGGAAGACGGCGGCCGTCTCGCACACGATCCCCGACTACCCCGGCGTGCTCCGACGCGGTCTGCTCGCGTTCCGGGGGGACGCTGCCCGCGGCGAAGCGAACGCCGGCGACGGGAAGGTTCGCAACTTCTACCGCGCCGTCCAGACGGTCATCGACGGCGTGCTGCGCTATGCGGAGCGGCTGGCGGAGCGGGCGGAGTCGATGGCAGCGACGGAAAGCGATGCGCAGCGTCGGGACGAGCTGCTGGAGATGGCGCGGATCTGCCGCAAGGTGCCGGCGAATCCAGCGGAGTCGCTGCAGGAAGCGCTGAGCGTCATTCTGCTCCTCCAGATCGCGCTGCACATGGAGAACATGAACGCCGGCTTTTCCATCGGCCGCCTGGACGCGTGGCTGCAACCGTACTTCCTTCACGACGCGGCGCGGGCGGAGACGGTGGAAGAGAAGGAGGCGGTCGTGCGGCGGGCAATCGAGCTCGTCGGCTCCTTTTTCTTGCAGTGCAACGACCACCTGCCGCTGGTGCCGAGCGTTGGCATGCGGCTCTTCGCCGGCAGCTCATCGGACATGGCGGTCACGATCGGCGGCGTCGATGCGAAGGGCAAGAGCGCCGTCTGCGACATGACGTACGTCATCCTGAAGGCGGCGGAGATGCTGACGCTTCGCGACCCGAACCTGAACGCCCGCTTTCACCCGAAGGCGAACTCGCTCGAATACCTGCGCCGCCTCTGCGAGGTCAACGTCATCACGACATCCGCGCCGTCGATCCACAACGACGAGGCGGTCATCGCCGCGCTCCTGTCGCAGGGGTTTGCGCCCGAGGACGCGCGCGACTGGGGTGCGACCGGCTGCGTCGAGCCGACGAGCTGCGGGCGCCACATGGGCCACACCAACTCGATGCTGCTCAACACGGTCGCGGCGCTGGAGATGGCGCTCAACGACGGCTTTCACCCGCTCGTCGGCGAGCAGATCGGCCCGCGCACCGGCGATCCGGCCGCCGGCGCCTTCGACACGTTCGATGCCTTTCTGGCCGCCTATAAGCAACAGCTCGGCTACCTGATCGGCCAGTCGGTGGAGTACAACAACCTGCTAGGGCGAGCGCACCAGTACCTGCACCCGACGCCGCTGCTGTCGTCGCTGATCGGCGGCTGCCTGGAGAGCGGGCGCGACGTCATCGAAGGCGGCGCGAAGTACAACAGCTCCGGCGCCGCGCTGGTGTCGCTGGCCGACGTCATCGACAGCCTGCTGGCCATCCGGCAGCTCGTCTACGAGGAGAAAGCGGTCGACTTCCCGACGCTGCTGCGGGCCCTCCGCGACGATTTCGCCGGGCACGAGGCGCTGCACGCGCGCATCATGAAGCGGGTGCCGAAGTTCGGCTCCGACGCGCCGGGCACGCGGGAGATGGCGCAGGAGCTCATCGATTTCATCTTCAACGAGTATCAGTCGCGGCAGAACTACCGCGGCGGGCGCTATACGAGCGGCTACTGGAGCATGTCCAACCACGTCGTCTTCGGCTCGCTGTCTGGCGCCCTGCCGAGCGGTCGCAAGCGGGGGAAGGCGTTCACACCGGGGATCACGCCGTCGGCGTCGGCGTCGCCGAACCTGCTGGACAACATCCGCACCATCGCGGCGCTCGACCCGCTGAAGATGCCAAACAACATCGCCTTCAACGTCAAGCTGGCGCCCGCGCCCGGTGAGCCGCACGCGGAGTTCGTCGAGCACGCCACGGCCTACGCGAAGACGTACTTCGAGCTCGGCGGCATGCAGATGCAGTTCAACATGGTGACTACGGAGACCCTCCGCGACGCGATGGCCCACCCCGAGAGCTACCGCAACCTCATGGTCCGCATCTCCGGCTACAACGCCTACTTCGTCGAGCTTAACCGTGAGATGCAGATCGAGCTGATCGAGCGGGCGGAGTACCGCTGACCCCATGCCCGCGAACGCGCCGGAGCGAAGGCGGCCGCTGATCGTCGACGTGCGCCACAACGCGCTCGACGACGGCCCCGGCATCCGCACGACCGTCTTCTTCAAGGGCTGCCCGCTGGCCTGCGTCTGGTGCCACAACCCGGAGGCGATCTCCTCGGCGCCGGAGATCGCATTTGTGGCGAAGGAGTGCATTGATTGCGGCGAGTGCCAGCCGGTCTGCGAGCCGAGGGCGCTGGGCCCGGGCCCGAGCGTCGTCTTCGACCGGTCGCGCTGCACCCTTTGCGGCGCCTGCGTCGATGCCTGCCCGACCGGCGCGTTGAAGCGGGTCGGGCGATTCTGGGAGGTCGACGAGCTTGTCGCCGACCTGCTCCGCGACCTGCCGTTTTATCGCAACTCCGGCGGCGGCGTCACGCTCTCCGGCGGCGAGGCGACGATGTTCCCGCGCTACCTCGAGGAGCTGCTGGCGCGCCTTCACGAGGCCGGCATCCGCACGCTTGTCGAGACGTGCGGCCTCTTCCGGCTGGAGACGTTCCGCGAGCGGCTGCTGCCGCACGTCGACCAGGTCTACTTCAACGTCAAGTTCGTCGACGAGGCGCTGCACCGGCGGTACACCGGCCGGCCCAACGGCGTTATCCTGGCGAACCTGGGGGCGCTGTCGAAACTCGCGCCCGGCCACGTCTTCCCACGCGTGCCGCTCATCCCCGGCCTGACCGCGGAGCTCGACAACCTGCGTGCGATTGGCGCCTTCCTGCGAGGGCTCGGCTTCGCGGAGGCGCGATTGCTGCCGTACAACCCCTTGTGGTCGGAGAAGGCGGCGAGCGTGGGCCGGGAGAGCGGCTATCGCCACGAAGGCTGGCTCTCGAAGGAGGAGCAGGCGGCCTGCGAGAGCGCCTTCTTCGAGGCGCTATGTGGCTGAAGATCGCCGCGCCGACGGCCCTGCCCGTTCCAATCTTCATTCTTTCTTCACGGTGACCAGCCGGAGCTTCACAGCCTCGGCATGCCCGCGTCGCAGACTGTCTATTGTGAGGAGCGTCGGGTGGTTCGACGCCCCGTGCGCAAGGACGGCGGGAGGGGACGTTCGTGGAGCTGGGAAGGCCAGCATTACAGCAGTTGAGGCTGCCTCTGCTCAACCGGGCCTGGTTCCAGGTCCTCGTTACGGGCACCGCCTTGTTCTTCGTCGTCCAGGCCGCCTTTCGGGCGACTGATAATCCCAGCTTCCTGCCGACGCTCCTCGTTCTTGGCGCTTTCGTCGTGCCGGCCAGCTTCGTCCTCTACGTCTACGAGCGGGAGCCCGTGGACGACCTTCCCCTGCCGACGATCGCCTTCTGCTTCCTGTGGGGCGGCGTCGTCGCGACCGTGACGGCGGGCGTGCTCGAATACCAGGCGCTGCGAGCGCTGGGGCCGCTGCAGCTCTTCGGCGTCGCCTTCATCGAGGAAGCGACGAAGCTCGTTCTGCCGCTGATCCTCTTCGTCGGCTGGCGCTACCGGACGCAGGCACACGGCCTGGTCTTCGGCGTGGCGGCGGGAATGGGGTTCGCCGCGCTGGAAAGCATGGGATACGGCTTCGTCGCCCTGGGCCAGTCGCAGGGCAACGTGAGCGACGCGGTCTCGGTGCTGATGCTGCGCGGGCTGCTTTCTCCCGCCGCGCACGCTGCCTGGACGGGACTCGTCTGCGCCGTGCTCTGGCGGGAGCGTCAGAAGGCGGGGCATTTCGTGCTCAACTTCCCGGTGGCGGGCGCGTTTGCGCTGGCGGTGCTTCTCCACGCTCTCTGGGACATCTTCGACGGCCTGACCGGTCGGACGATCATTGGCGCCGCTGGCATCGAGCTCTTGAGCGCGGCCGTGGCGCTAGCGAGCTTGCGTCTTCTCTTTCAGATGGTGAGCGAAGCTGCGCGGAGCAGCCTCTCGATGAGGCAAATGCCGAGCGCAATCCGCTGACTTAGCGGCGGCCGCTCGTCAGGCGAGGTGAGCGGCAACGTCGCCGCCTACGCCGCCACCTAACTTCAGCAGCCAGCCGCAATAAAGAAGAGCCCTCATCGAAGTTAGGGGCGTACGATTTGGGGGCCGCTCGGGGAAGCCGAGCGGCCCCCCGCTTGCGGCGCCTCGCCCTTCTCAGTGCCGACTTCCGCTTCCACCTTCCCCGCTGGCTGCTTGCGGTCGCAATCGGTATACTTGAAGCCGCAAACGGGCAGCATAGGAGGGATAGGAGTAAATCGAGAGCGAATGATGGCGATAACCGCAAGCACGAGCAAAGGACGCCTCGAGGGCGTCGAGGAAGGCGACCAGCTGGTCTTCAGGGGCATCCCGTACGCCGCGCCGCCGGTGGGCGACGGGCGCTTTCGCGGGCCGGGGGCGGCGTCTCCCTGGCCGGGCGTTCGCCAGGCGACCGAGTTCGGGCCGCGGGCCCTGCAGGTCCCTAATGAGGCGCTGGAGGCGATACTGGGCAGCGCCAAGGACCAGCCGCCGACCAGCGAGGATTGCCTCTATCTCAACGTGCGTACGGCATCCGTCGGGGGGCCGCCGCGACCCGTCATGGTCTGGCTGCACGGCGGCGGGTTCAACATCGGCGCCGGCTCCGACCCTTTCTACCAGGGAAGCGCGCTCGTCGGCCGCGGCGTCGTGCTCGTGACCATTAACTACCGCCTCGGGCCGTTCGGCTTCCTTTGCGCGCCGGGTTTCGCTTCGACGCCGGAGGAACCATGCGCCAACTTCGGCCTGCTCGACCAGATCGCCGCCCTGAAGTGGGTTCGGTCCGAGATCGCGTCGTTCGGTGGCGATCCGGCAAACGTCACGGTCTTCGGCGAGTCCGCCGGCGCGATGAGCATCGGCACGCTGCTCGCTTCGCCGCTTGCCGCCGGGCTCTTCGACAAGGCGATCCTCCAGAGCGGCGCCGCCCACCAGGTGCTGACGATGGAGCAGGCCGCCGGCAACGCCGCGACATTCGCCGGCGCTCTCGGGTGCGCGCAGCTCGACGCGTCGGTTCGCGCGCGGCCGGTGGAAGAGCTCGTCGCGGCGCAGGCGAAGCTGGAGTCGGAGGCTGGTTGGACCACCCGGCGCTCCGCCGGTCTCGGGCTGCTGTACCAACCGGTCGTGGACGGCCTCGTCGTTCCCGTACACCCGATCGAGGCGATTCGCGACGGCTCTTGCCGCGACATTCCGATTCTGATCGGCACGACGCTCGAAGAGTACAAGCTGTTCGCTGCGATGGCGCCGCAGCTGCGGCAGATGACGGAGGAGCAGCTGCTGAAACGCGTGGCGCGGCTCTTGCCGAACGGCGACGTAGAGCGCGCCGCGTCGCTAGTCGAGGCCTACCGGCACGAAAGGACCGCCCGCGGCGAGGCCACCTCCACGTATGAGCTGCTCTGCGCCATCGTGACCGACTGGCTCTTCCGCGTGCCGGCTGACCGCCTGGCCGAGGCGCAGGCGGCGCACAACGAGCGCGTCTTCCACTACCGCCTCGACTGGCGCTCGCCGCTGGGCGACGGCATCCTCGGCGCCTGCCACGCCATCGACCTGCCGCTCGTCTTCGGCACGCAGCGCCTGGCGCGTCGCTGGGTCGGCCGCGGCGAAGAGGTGGACGCTCTGGCGGCGAGAATGGGGGACGCCTGGGTGGCGTTTGCTTCCAGCGGCGACCCGAGCACGCCCAGCCTGCCCTGGCCTCGCTTCGAGGCGACGCACCGGCGCACGCTTATTCTCGACGCCGAGCGGCGCGTCGAGGACGCGCCGCGCGAAGCCGAGCGACGCTGCTGGGACGGCATCATCCGCTGAACCAGCGCGGCTAACGCCTTCGACGGCGCGCCAGCACCAGCCCCACGTGGTCGAGGAGCTGCTGCGGCGAGAACGGCTTCTCCAGCCACGTCGTGGCACCGAACTCACGCCCCCGCACCACGTCCTCGCGGTTCTGAGTCGCCGTGATGAACGTCACGGGCGTGTTGCAGAACTCGCGAATCTTCTCCAGGAACGTCCAGGCCGCTCATGCCCGGCATGCGCATGTCGAGGAGGACGATGTCCGGCGCGTGGAAGCGAACGAGCTCCGCTGCCGCTACCGGGTCACTTGTCGAGACGACTTCGCAGTTGGCGCTGCGCAGGCAGTGCTCGATGTAGTGGAGAATGTCCGGCTCGTCGTCAACGGCGACCACGCGGAACGGCTTCGCGCCGGCTTTCCGGCCAATGCCGCCGGCCCCCGCCGGCACGCCCCGCCGCTTCGATAGCGTCTTGCCGGCGACGGCGGGCAGAGTGAAGCTGAACACCGTTCCTTTCCCCTTGCCCGGGCTCTCGGCCCAGATGCGCCCGCCATGCGCCTCGACGATGCCCTTGCAGATGAACAGGCCGAGGCCCGTGCCCTTGGCGCCGCGCTCCTGCACCTGGACGAACTTCCGGAACAGCAGCGGGATCTTGTCGGCGGCGATGCCGACGCCGGCGTCGCGGACGTGGATTATGACCTGGCCCTCGCTCTCTTCCGCCGTCACGATGATCGGCGTCGTCGGCGCGGAGTACTTGGCGGCGTTGGTGAACAGGTTCGTCAGCACCTGGACGATGCGCCGTCCGTCGGCGCGCACCATCGACAGCTCGCGCGGCAGCATCACTTCCAGCGGGTGCGGGTACTCGGTGTGCTCGAAGATGACGCGCGCCTCTTTGACGATGTCCGTCAGGTCCGTCGGCTTCGGCTCAATGACGAGGCGGCGGCCCTCGATGCGTGTAACGTCGAGCAGGTTGGCGACGAGGTCGGTCAGGCGGTTCGCCTGGGCATCGATGATGTCGAACAGCTCGCGCGTCTCGGCGGCGTCGGGTGGGATCGGTGAGGAGAGGGCCATGGAGGCGCAGCCCTTGATGGCCGTAAGCGGCGTCTTCAGCTCGTGGCTGACCTCGCCGAGGAACTCCGTGCGGGTGCGGTCGAGCTCCGCCTCCAGACGCTTGCGCTCCGAGAACGTCCTGCTTGATGGCGATGAAGTTGGCGATCTTGCCGTCGTCGCCGCGGACCGGCGTGATGGTCTGCTCCTCCGGGTAGAGGGTGCCGTCTTTACGCTTGTTGACCAGCTCGCCCTGCCAGACGCGGCCAGCGAGGATCGTCTTCCAGAGCTTCTGGTAGAACAGCTTGTCGTGCTGGCCCGACTTGAGGACGCGCGGATTGCCGCCGATCACCTCTTCGGCGCTGTAGCCGGTGAGGCGGGTGAAAGCGTCGTTCACCCACTGGATGACGCCGCTCGGGTCGGTGATGACAATGCCGTTGGCGGCGGCCTGGAGCGCGTTCGCCTGGAGGCGAATCTCCTCCTCTGCCTGCTTGCGGGCGGTGACGTTGCGGAAGAGAAGGGTCAGGTTGTCGGGCCCCGGGTACGCGTGCATCTCGACGATGGAATCGGTGGCGACGGACTGGCCTTCGAAGTGGGCGGGCCGGCCGGTCTCCATCGCCCGTTTGTACTCCCGTTCGAACGTAGAACCCGCGATGGCGGGATATATGTCCAGGAGGTTGCGGTTCAGCATCTCCTCGCGCTTCTTGCCGAAATAGGCGAGAGCGGCGTCGTTGACGTGGGTGATGCGCCAGTCGCGGTCGAGCGCATAGAAGCCGTCGGCGATGCTGTCGGTTATAGCGGCAAGGCGCTCCTGCGATTCGCGCACCGCCTGCTCGGCGCGCCTCCGCCCGGTGATGTCAGTGAAGACGCCGACGGCGCCGGACGGCTGGCCTTCGGCATCGAAGAGCGGCGTGATGTTGCCGATGGTGTTCCGCCATTCGCCGTCGTCGAACAGGAAGTCGAAGGTGTAATCGACGAAGGTCTCGCCGCGGGCGGCGCGCTGGAACGGCAGTTCTTCGGGGCGGACGAGCTCGACGCCTTCGTGGAACATGCGGTAGTGGGCGACCTTCGCGGGCTCGTCCCCGGTCTCCGACACGTTTGTGCCGGCCGCCACGCGCAGGAACTCTTCGCCGGCGCGGTTGGCGACGATGCGCTTGCATTCGCGGTCCTCGGCGACCCAGACGATGGCGGGGGCGATGTTCAGGAGAGTTCGGAGGTATTCCGCCTGCGACGCGGCGCGCGCCTCACTTTCGCGGAGTGCGTCTTCGGCGCGGCGGCGGTCGGTGATGTCGCGGCCGTAGATGTTGGCGTAACCGGCGCCGGCTATCGGTATTACCTGGACGGACCAGATCCGCCCGACCAGCCCGATATCGACGGTGATCTGTTTTGGTCGCCGCTTTGCGAACGCTGTGCCGATGAGCGCTCGCACGGTTTCGGGCGCCATCTCGCCCACGGCGCAGCCCCAGTCTTCGAGCCACGCCCGGCTCGCCTGGTTGGCGTACATGAGCACGCCGTAGCGGCTGATGCGCAGGATAGGGTTCGGGTTTTCCGAAGGGAACCTGGCCAGACTGTCGATCTCGGCCTGAGCCCGCTTGCGCTCCGTGATGTCGCGGGCCATGATCTGTGCCGCGCGTTCTCCTTCGTATTGGACCGGTGAGGAGATAACCTCGACCGGCACTTCCCGCCCGTCCAACCGGACGATGGACGTCTCTCGGACGGGCACGTTCTGGCCGGCCTGGATAGCCCTGAGGCGCTCCTTGATCATTCCCGCGTCGTTGGGGTTGGCGAGCTCCATGATGTTGTGCGCCGCCAACTCCTCGAAGCTGCCGGCACCGTAAAGCTCGAGCGCCGCCGGATTGGCGTAGAGCAGCCTGCCCTCTCGATGAACGACAATCGCGTCCGGCGCCGACTCGAGCAGGGTGCGGTAGCGGTACTCGCTATCGCGCAGCGCCTCTTCCGCTTGCTTGCGTTCGGTGATGTCGTGGAAGACACCCACGCCGACGATGATTTGCCCCTGCGAGTCGCGGACGGGCGCGGAGCTCATGCTCAGCGTGACGCTTGTGCCGTCGCTTCGCTCGCAGGGGATCTCCTCGGCGTCGACGACTTCGCCGGTAGCCATCGAGCGAGAGACAGGCCATTCCTCGGTTGTGTAGGGACGCCCATCTGGATGGAGGCCGCGATAGCGCGCGAACTCGCTCGGGCCGTCGACAATCTTGCCCATTATTTCGCGACTCCGGGAGTTGGAGAGGAGGAGGTCGCCGCTGCGGGCGTCGCGGATGGTCACGCCGGAGGGAATCTGATCCAGCACCGACCGCAACATGGACTCGCTTCGCCGCAGCGCCTCCTCGGCCCGCTTGCGCTCGGTGATATCTGCGTGGTACCAGAGGCGGCCGCGCGGCTTTCCATCCATGGAGATGGGGATGAAATCACGGAGGCACAGGCGCCCGCCTCTCATGGCAACTTCTTCGCCTATGATGGGCTTGCCCTTGCCGACTATTTCGGCGATGCGGCTTGTCTGCTCATCAGGATCGAGATAGGCGTTCTTGATTCTGGCAATCATCTCGGCTGCGGTGAGGCCGACTAGGTCTGCGGGCGCGTCCTTCAGGCCGAAGTAATCGCAGAACGCCTGATTGGCCAGCTCGATCCTGTCTTCGCCAACCAGGAGGACGCTGCCGTGCATGCTCGAAACGAGAGTGCGGAGGCGCTGGAGCGTCGTTTGCAGGGCTTCCTCTTCCCGCCTGCGCTCGGTCACGTCTTGGAACAGGACGGCCATCGTATTGTCGCCCAGCGGAACCGCATGCGCGCTGAAGTAAGCCTCCGGCATGCGGGAGTCGCCCGGGTAGTGGACATCCGGCGCGTCTGCGGGGACGCCGCTCAGAGCCACGCGGGCGTTCCTCTCAAGCGACTCACGTTCGGTGCTGGGGAAGGCTTCGAGGACGAGCTTGCCGGTGAGGTCCTGCGCTTCCGCCTGAAGGATGCGCGCGGCAGCGCTGTTGAGCGAGAGGAGGCGGAGGCTCCTTGGGTCGTTCGGGTCCTCTAGCCTGTAGACGGCCACACCCAGGTCCGCGTGATCGATGATGGCGGCCTGCTGGCGAATCTGCGCCTCCAGGATCTTGGCTGCCGGCTCATTGAACAGCGCCTGGTCGGGGGCATCGCTTCTTGTCTTATTGCTAGCCTTATCCGGTTTATCGCTCATGACGTGACCTCATCAGCGTTTCGTTAGCGGGGGATACCGATGATTGCCGGTGGGTTATGGCGGAGGGCCTTCGGAGACCCATTTGACTGCTGGGCAAGCTGCATTGCTCCATTATATCAAAGGCGGAGGGCGGCGAACGGCCTGCGGCCCTATGTTTGAAGCGTCGCTTAGCGCTCGTTGACCGGTTACGCCGCGAAGCGTAGATTGGTCGGGTAACGGCGGGGAATCGAATGAAGCGGTTATCATTCTACGGACTGACGGCTTCCCTCGCCCTCACCTGTCTGCTCGTTGTGGCCTGCCGCAGCAACAACCAGGCGTCGGGCGCGGACGGCAACGCGGCGCCGGGCGTCACGGACACGGAGATCGTTCTCGGCACGCACCTGCCGCTCAGCGGCTCGCCGGCGGCCGCTTACGGCCCGATCGCCGACGGCATGAACGCCTACTTCGACTACATCAATTCGCAGGGCGGCGTCCACGGTCGCAAGATCAAGCTGCTGGTCGGCGACGACCACTACAGCCCGCCGGACGCCCTGGATGTCGTGCGGGAGCAGGTCGAGCAGCAACACGTGTTCGCTATCGTCGGCGGCGTCGGCGACCAGACGGAGCTGGCGGTGATGAAGTACCTGGAGGACAATGGGGTGCCGGACATGTTCGTCGGCGGCGGGCTCCCCATCTTCAGCGAGCCGGTGGTGCGCACGCGCTTCACGATGCAGACGGACTACGTGACCGAGACGAAGATTATGGGCGACTTCGTGGAGAGGACCATGACCGGGAAGCGGGAGGGCATTCTCTACGAGAACGACGAGGCGGGGCTCACCGGCGTCCAGGCGGCGGAGGACCTGCTCGGGAGCACGCACAGCGACATTCAGATCGTCTCCAAGCAGGCGTACGACCCAAGCGGCGCGGACGTGACGGCGCAGATGCAGCGACTGAAGGCCGACAACCCGGACTTCGTCGTCCTGATGGCGAACGTGGCCGCCGCGGCTAACGCCATCAAGGTGAGCCGCGAGGTGCTCAACTGGAACGTCCCATTTGTGCTCAGCGCCGTTTCGGCGGTCGAGGCGACGATAGCCCTGGCCGGGCCGGCTAACATCGAGGGGACGATCAGCATGACGCCCGGCAAGATGATCTCCGAGACGGACGATGCCGGCGTGCGCAAGCATATCGAGCTGATGCATGAGTTCGCGCCGGGCGTGGAGCCCAGCGGCCTGACGGAGTACGGGATGGCTATCGCGGAGCTGACCGTCCAGGCGCTGAAGAACGCCGGCCCCAATCTGACGCGCGACACCTTTATCGACGGCGCGGAGAACATTCGCGACTACTGCGGCCTGCTTGGCCTCGGGCCCGTCAACCTGAGCCCGACGGACCATCGCGTATCGGAGGGCGGCTGGCCGGAGGAGGTGATCGGCGGCAAGTGGGTAAAGATCGGCGCGCCGTCGAATTATGAGTCGACGCCGGGGAAGGTCTACGCCTGCACGGGCGAGGGGCAGCCGATCTACAAGCCCACGTCCACCCCCGCCGCTCAGTGAAAAGAGCGCTTTTGCACGCACGCCTCCCCGCGTGCCGCCGGCGGAGTAGTTGAAAGTGACAGAGCTTCACGAACTCAGGGAAGTGGACAGGGTGGAGGTGCTGTGCCTCGACGATAATGTCGTCGACGGATTGCTGGCAAGCACCGAGGTCGCTAAGCGGGCGCCGGTTCGTCCCAAAGACGGGCCCAGCGACCCGGCACCGCTACAGGCGTCGGGAAGCGCGCCGCGGTCGCTGCGGGCGGAGCACGGCTTCTGCGCGCTCGTCACGACTTATCGCGATGGCCGAAGCGGTCGCATCCTCCTCGACGCGGGCATGACGGGCGATGTGGTCGTTCACAACATGGGCGTCCTGCGCATCGATCCGAAGACAATCGACGCGGTTGTGCTCAGCCACGGTCATTTCGACCACAGCGCCGGGTTGGGCGGGCTCGCCGCTGTCTTGCGCCGGCCGCTTCCTCTCATCCTCCATCCCGACGCCTGGTTGGAGCGACGTTGCGGCCCGGTGCCGATTCCAAACCTGAGCAGGCAGGCAGTCGCGTCCGCCGGCTTCGAAATCGTCGAGACGCGGCAGCCGACCTACCCGGTCGACGGCAGCCTGCTGGTGACCGGCGAGGTCGAGCGGACGACCAATTTCGAGGTGGGCTTCCCGGGGCACGAGTCGTTCCGAAACGGCGAGTGGGTGGCCGACGCGGCGATCCTTGACGATCAGGCGGTCGTGGTCAACGTGCGCGGCAAAGGGCTGGTCGTCCTCAGCGGCTGCGGACACTCCGGCATCATCAATATTCTGCGATACGCCTGCCGGCTGACCGGCGTCGAGCGCGTGCACGCGGTGATGGGCGGCTTTCACCTTAGCGGCGCCGCGTTCGAGCCCGGCATACCGGCAACGGTTACCGCCATTCGGGGCTACGCGCCAGAATGGGTCGTGCCGATGCACTGCACCGGCTGGAAGGCTGTCCACGCCATCGCGTCGGCTATGCCGGAGCAGTTCATCCAGAACAGCGTCGGTACGACTTACACGTTCTAGGCGTCGACTAGTCGGCAGCCGGTTCCTCTTCAAATGACGGCGGCGCTTCTTCCTTCCCGACGTGCGCGTACTCGCGCAGGGGGATGTCCTGCAGCAGCCAGGCGATGAGGAACGCCACGACCATCATCGGCACAGCCCAGAGGAAGACGGAGCTCAGCGACAGGGAGAAGGCGTGGATTACGCCGGCATGGATCGCCGCGGGAAGTTGCTTGAGTTGCGCCGGGCTGGCCGTCAGCATCGCCGGGTTTATCTGACCGAGCGTCTGCGGCGGAAGGATCTGCTTGAGCTCGGACTTGAGATGGTTGCTGAGGATGGCGCCGAAGATGGCGACGCCGAAGGCCGATCCGAGCGATCGGAACAGGTTGACGCTTGCCGTTCCCGCGCCGAGGTCCTTGTGCTGCACGGCGTTCTGGACCGCCAGGATCGGTACCTGCATCACCATCCCGAGGCCGATGCCGAGCACCGCCATGAACAACGCGGCGTGGAGCGACGGGGTCGAGTCGTTCATGCGCGACAGCAGGTACATGCCAAGGATCATGATGCCCGTTCCCATTATCGGGAACATGCGGTAGCGCCCGATCCTCGTGATGATCCAGCCGCTGCCAACCGCCCCCAGGAGAACCGTCGCCATCAAGGGCAGCAGCGAAATGCCGGACATAGTCGCGCTCGTGCCCCGGACGACCTGGAAGTAGATCGGCAGGTAAGACACCGATCCCAGGAAGCCGATGCCGACGACGAACGAGAGGAGGGTGGCGACGGTGAAGATATTGTTTCGAAAGAGCCGCAGCGGCAGCAACGGCTCGGCGACCCGCCTCTCGTTCAGCAGGAAGATGCCGAGAAGCACGACGCCGACAACGCCGAGACCGATTATCATCGCCGACAGCCAGGGGTATTCGATTCCACCCCAGGAGGTCAGCAGCAGCAGCGCCGTGATGCCCGCCACCATCAGCAGCGCGCCGGAGTAGTCGATCCGCTGCTCGAACTTGTGGAGCGGCAGCTTGAGGACGAACGAGGTGACAACGAGAGCCATGACGCCGACGGGGATGTTCACATAGAAGACCCAGCGCCACGTCAGGTTGTCGGTGAAAAAACCGCCGATCAGCGGTCCCCCGACGGCCGCCACCGCGAACACCGACCCCATGTAGCCCTGGTAACGGCCCCGCTCGCGAGGCGAAATGATGTCGCCGACGATGGTCTGCGAGAGTATCATGATGCCGCCTGCCCCCAGGCCCTGAATGCCGCGAAAGACGATGAGCTCGGTCATGGTCTGCGAGATGCCGGATAGCAGCGAGCCGATGAGGAAGACGACGATGGCCGCCTGAAAGAGGGCCTTGCGGCCGTACATGTCGCTGAGCTTGCCGTAGAGGAGCATCGAGGCGGTCGAGCTGAGGAGGTAGGCGGTGATGACCCAGGAAAGGTGCTCCAATCCGCCAAGCTCGCCGACGATCGTGGGCAGGGCGGTCGAGACGACGGTCTGGTCGAGTGAAGACAGCAGCATCCCGGCCATCAGACCGAGGAAGACGATCTGAATCTGGCGGTGGGAAAGCTGCGCCGGCGGCCGAAACTCATCGTTGCCGTTCATCTTCGTTTCCTGCGGTTGCCCGGCCTCCTCACGGCACAAAGATAGAATCGGGTCGCTATGCGCGTAACTGTATGGCAGACGCGGGATTGGAGCAATCGCGGGGCGCTGGTCCCCGCATCCCTCAATCGCCGTTCCGGTGGTAGAATTGTCTTGGGTATGAGTTCCTGCGCGACGAGGCGTCGCTTCAGCCGCAATCCCCTTCAGTCTCAAGGAGGAGACACCGTTGACGGAAGACCCCAGCCTCGAGCTACGGCCGGACGTTACCGTGCGCGCGCATGACGCCGAGGGAGAAGGACACCCCGGCGGCGCCGTAGACCGGCTCTGCATCGACACCATCCGCACGCTGGCGATGGACGCGGTGCAGAAGGCAAACTCCGGCCATCCCGGCACGCCGATGGGCCTGGCGCCGCTGGCGTACGTCCTCTGGACAAAGTACCTGCGGCACAACCCGCGCAGCCCCGAGTGGCCCAACCGCGACCGGTTCGTCCTCTCCGCCGGACACGCGTCGATGCTGCTCTACGCCCTGCTCTTCCTGACGGGCTACGACCTGACGCTGGACGACATCAAGCAGTTCCGTCAGTGGGACTCGAAGACGCCGGGGCACCCGGAGCGCGGCCGCACGCCGGGCGTCGAGGTGACGACGGGGCCGCTTGGTCAGGGCATTTCGAACGCGGTGGGCATGGCGATCGCCGAGCACATGCTGGCTGAGCGCTTCAACCGTCCCGACGGCAAGATCGTCGACCACTACACGTACGTGGTCGCCAGCGACGGCGACATGATGGAGGGCGTGTCTTCGGAGGTGTGCTCGCTGGCGGGCGGGATGCGGCTGGGCAAGCTCATCGTCTTCTACGACGACAACCACATTACAATCGAAGGCTCGACCGACCTCGCTTTCCTGGAGAGCGTCGGCGACCGCTTCCGGGCCTACGGCTGGCACGTCCTGGAGCTTCCGGACGGGAACGACCTGGAGGCCATCGACCGCGTCATCAAGGAGGCGCGCGCGGAGCGGGAGCGGCCGGTGCTGGTCATCGTTCGCTCGCACATCGCCTTCGGTTCGCCGAACAAGCAGGACACGGCGGCGGCGCACGGCGCGCCCCTCGGCGAGGAAGAAGTGCGCCTTACGAAGAAGAACCTCGGCTGGCCCTACGAGGAGCCGTTCACCGTACCGGAGGAGGCGCTCTCCGTCTTTCGCGAGGCCGTCGAGAACGGCAAGTCGGCTGAAAGCGCCTGGCGGCGGCGGCTCGACGCGTACGCCGCGGCCCACCCGGACGACGCGGCGGAATTCCAGCGCATCCTCTTTCGCCGCCTGCCGTCGGGGTGGGAAAACGCGCTGCCTTCCTTCGCGGAGGGCGAGAAGACGGCGACGCGCTCGGCCTCCGGCGCGGTGCTGAACGCTCTCGCGCCGCTGATCCCCGAGCTCGTCGGCGGCTCGGCTGACCTAGCGCCTTCCAACGACACCTATCTCAAGGGCTACGCCGACGTGATGAGCGGCAACTTCGGCGGGCGCAACTTCCACTTCGGCGTCCGCGAGCATGCGATGGGCGCGCTGCTCAACGGCATCGCTGCCCACGGCGGCTTCCGGCCCTACGGTGGCACGTTCCTCATCTTCTCCGACTACATGCGACCGGCGGTCCGGCTGGCGGCGCTGGAGTCGCTACCGGTGATCTTCGTCTACACGCACGACTCCATCGGCCTGGGCGAGGACGGCCCGACGCATCAGCCGATCGAGCACCTGGCCAGCCTTCGGGCCATCCCGAACCTGCTGTTGCTGCGGCCTGCCGACGCCAACGAGACCGCGTCGGCGTGGCGGGTCGCGCTGGAGCGAAACGACGGCCCGACGGCGCTGATCCTGACGCGCCAGAAGCTGCCGGTGCTGCGGCCGGGCGGTGCCGTCGAGCGGGGCGCTTACGTGATGGAGGACGGGAAGGACGTCGTGCTCATCGGGACCGGCTCCGAGGTATCCGTCTGCCTGGCCGCGCGCAAGGTGCTGGCCGACGAAGGCGTCTCGGCGCGCGTGGTGTCGATGCCGTCATGGAAGCTGTTTCGCGACCAGCCGCCGGACTATCGCGACGCGGTGCTGCCGCCCGGCATCCCGCGTCTCGCTGTCGAGGCGGCGGCGACGTTCGGCTGGTGCGAGTGGGCGGACGACGCGGTTGGAATCGACCACTTCGGCGAATCGGCGCCGGGCGAGGTGCTGTTCGAGAAGTTCGGCTTCACGCCGGAGAACGTCGCCGTGCGGGCGAAAAGGTTGATCGGACGATGAAGGTCGCGATTGCGGCCGATCACGGCGGCTACGAGCTGAAGCAGCGTCTCGCGGCGTCGCTGCGCGGGTGGGGCCACGACGTGCTGGACCTGGGCGCGGCGTCGTTCGAAGGCGCGGACGACTACCCGGACTTCGCGCGGGCCGTCGGTCGCGCCGTCGTTGAGGGGCGGGTCGAGCGCGGCGTGCTCATCTGCGGCTCGGGAGCGGGCGCCGCCGTGGCCGCGAACAAGATTCGGGGCATTCGCGCCGCCCTTGCCCACGATTGCTACACGGCGCATCAGATGGTCGAGCACGACGACGCGAATGTCTGCTGCCTGGGAGCGCGCGTTATCGGGCCGGAGCTGGCGGAGGAGCTCGTGCGGACGTTTCTCGGAGCGACTTTCAGCAGCGCGGAGCGGCACGTGCGCCGGCTGGCGAAGGTGGCGGAGATAGAGAAAGAGGGAAGATGAACGCGCTTCAAGAGCTGCGGAACTGCGGTCAGAGCGTCTGGCTGGACTACGTGCGACGCGGCCTCATCGAGTCGGGCGAGCTGAAGCGGCTGATGGACGAGTTCGCCGTCGCCGGCATCACCTCCAATCCGACCATCTTCAACAAGGCGATCGGCGGCTCGACGGACTACGACCACGCCATCCGCGCCCTCGTTCAGGCGGGCGAGCACGATCCGACGGCGCTCTTCTGGAAGCTCGCGGTCGAAGACATCACGATGACGGCGGACGTCTTCCGCCCGCTGTTCGACGAGCTGGACGGCGGCGACGGCTTCGTCAGCCTGGAGGCGTCGCCCGGCCTGGCGCACGACACCGCGGGCACAATCGCGGAGGTAAAGGAGCTGTGGCGTCGGGTCGCGCGGCCAAACCTCATGCTCAAGGTGCCGGGAACGCCGGAAGGCGTCCCGGCCGTCGAGGAGCTGACGGCGCAAGGCATCAACATCAACATTACGCTGCTTTTCAGCGTGAAGGCGTACGAGCAGGTCGCGCTGGCCTTTATCAAGGGGCTGGAGCGGCGGCTGGAGGCGGGGCAGCCGGTCAAGGGCATAAGCAGCGTCGCGTCGTTCTTCGTCTCACGCGTTGATACGATTGTCGACCCGCTGCTGCCGGAGGGCTCGCCGCTGCGGGGGAAGATCGCCAACGCCAACGCGAAGATCGCGTATCAGCTCTTCAAGCGCCTCTTCTCCGGCGAGCGCTGGGAGCGGCTGGCGGCGGCGGGAGCGCGCGTGCAGCGGCCGCTCTGGGCGTCGACCAGCACGAAGAACGCCGCCTACTCGGACATCCTCTACGTCCAGGAGCTCATCGGGCCGAACACGGTGAATACGATGCCCGAGGTGACGCTCCGAGCCTTCGCCGACCATGGGCGGCCGGCGGCGACGCTGGAGCAGGGCGTCGACGAGGCGGGGCGCATGATCGCGTCGCTGCGGGAGTCGGGCGTCGACCTCGACGCGGCGACGGCGAAGCTGCTGGACGAGGGCCTGGCCGCTTTCGAGAGGGATTTCCAGGAGCTTGTCCAGACTATCGAGACGAAGTGCAGCGCCATCCTCGACGAGGAGCGGCGAACGTTCGCCGGCCTCGGCGCGCTCGGCAACGCCGTGGAAGTGCGGCTGGCGAAGCTTGCCCGCGAGGAGGCGCCGCGCCGCCTCTGGGCCCGCGACTATACGCTCTGGAAGCCGGACCCGAAGGAGATAAGCAACCGGCTGGGCTGGCTGACGGTCGCGGAGCAGATGCAGGGCCCTGTCTCGGAGCTGACGGCGTTCGGCCGGCAGGTCGCGGACGAGCGCTTCCAGGACGCGGTGCTGATGGGCATGGGCGGCTCCAGCCTCGCGCCGGAGGTCATCTTCGCGATGTTCGGCGCGAAAGCGGGGTATCCGCGGCTGCACGTGCTCGACACCACGGACCCAGCGAGCATCCTGGCGCTGGAGCGCTCGCTTGACCTCAGCCGGACGCTGTTCATCGTCGCCAGCAAGTCGGGCGGCACCGTCGAGACCGCCTGCCAGTGCGCCTACTTCTGGGATAGGGTCCAGCGCGGCGAGCAGTTCGTCGCCATAACCGACGCCGGCTCACCGTTGGAGGCGCTTGCCAGGCAGAGCGGCTTTCGAAAGGTCTTACTCAATCCGTCCGACATCGGCGGGCGCTACTCGGCGCTTTCGTACTTCGGGCTGGTTCCCGCGGCCGTCGTGGGTGCGCCCATCGACGAGCTGCTGGAGCAGGCGGCGGACATGGCGCGCGCCTGCGCCGCTGACGCGCCGGTCGCCGACAATCCCGGCCTCTGGCTCGGCGCGACGATGGCGGAGGCCGCGCTTGCCGGGCACGACAAGCTGACGCTCGTCCTGCCGCCGCAGATTGCGGCGTTCGGGACGTGGGTGGAGCAGCTGGTCGCGGAATCGACGGGCAAGGAGGGCAAGGGCATCCTGCCGGTCGAGGGCGAGCCGCTGGGGCCGGCCGGCGTCTACGGCAACGACCGTCTCTTCGTTTCGCTCGGCGAAGCGGTTGAGTTGCGTCCCCTGGCTCAGCTTGCGTTCGACGGCGCGACGCGGCTGGGCGCGGAGTTCTTCCGCTGGGAGTTCGCGACAGCCGTCGCGGGCGCCATCCTCGGCATCAACCCGTTCGACCAGCCGAACGTGCAGGAGGCGAAGGACGCCACGAACCGCATTCTCGCCGCCTCGCAGAACGGGCTGCCCGACGTGTCGAACGACGACCTGCCGGTGCTTCTGAGTCACGTCCATCCCGGCGACTACATCGCGATCGCCGCCTTCATCCCGCGAAACGCCGAGAACCAGGAAGCGCTGCAACGCCTGCGGGTCCGCCTGCGCGACCACTTCAAGGTCGCCACGACCGTGGGCTTTGGGCCGCGCTACCTGCATTCGACGGGGCAGCTCCACAAGGGCGGCCCGAACAACGGCGTCTTCATTCAGGTCGTCTCGCCGGACCCCGAGGACGTCCCGATACCCGGCCGTCCGTACACCTTCGGAAAGCTGAAAGCAGCGCAGGCCCTCGGCGACCTGGAGTCGCTAAGAGCGCATGGGCGTCGCGCCGGCCGCGTGCCGCTGAAGACGCTGCTGGAGTGGAGGGCGTGATGCAGATAGGGATGGTTGGTCTGGGCAAGATGGGCGGCAACATGGCGGAAAGGCTGCGTCGCGGCGGCCACGACATCATCGGCTACGACAACGACCCGGCGAAGTCGCAGGCGGCGTCGCTGGCGGACCTGGTGGCGAAGCTGCAGGCGCCGCGCGCCGTCTGGCTGATGCTGCCGGCCGGCGAGGTGACAGAGAACGCAGTTACTGAGCTGGCGGGCCTGCTGCAGCCGGGCGACCTCGTCGTCGACGGCGGCAACTCTTACTTTCGCGATAGCATCCGGCGCGGCGGCGAGCTGGCGGACCACCGCCTTCTCTTCATGGACGCGGGCGTCTCCGGCGGCGTCTGGGGGTTGCAGATCGGGTACTGCCTGATGGTCGGCGGCAGCGACGAGGCGTTCCGGCGAATCGAGCCGGCGCTCAAGACGCTGGCGCCGCCGGACGGCTACGCGCACGTCGGCCCGGTGGGCGCCGGCCATTTCGCCAAGATGGTGCACAACGGCATCGAGTACGGGATGCTCGAAGCCTACGCCGAGGGTTTCGACGTGCTGGCGGCGTCGCAGTTCGAATTCGACCTGCGCGAGCTGGCGCACCTCTGGAATCAGGGCAGCGTCGTTCGTTCGTGGCTGCTCGAGCTGGCGGAGCGCGCCTTCGCGGCCGACCCGCGGCTGGAGCACGTTCGCGGCTACGTCGAGGACTCCGGCGAGGGCCGCTGGACGGCGCTGGAGGCGATTGGCGAGGGTGTCCCGGCGCCGGTGATCACGCTGAGTCTGTACCGTCGCTTCGCCTCGCGGCAGCCGGACTCCTTCGCGATGAAGGTCATCGCCGCCCTGCGCAACCAGTTCGGGGGGCACGCCGTAATGACGGAGTAGGCGGCGTGAAGCGCGACCTGCTGGTGACTGACGACATCCCGGAAGAGGCCGTGCGCCTGTTCAGAGAGGCCCGACCGCGGACGCTCGTCCTGGCGGGAGGCGAGACGCCGCGACCCACCTACCTCCGGCTGGCGCGCGAGACCTACGCCTGGAATGACGTTCGACGTGTTCTTCGGCGACGAGCGCTGCGTGCCGCCGGACCATTCCGACTCCAACTACCGCATGGCAAACGAGACGCTCCTGTCGTCCGTTCCGGCGCGCGTTCATCGCATGCCCGGCGAAAGCTGCGACGCCGAGGCGTACGAGCGGGAGCTGCGCGCCTTCTTCGGCGAGCTGCCGCGCTTCGATTTCGTCTTCCTCGGGCTGGGGCCGGATGGGCACACGGCGTCGCTCTTCCCGGGCGACCCCGCGCTGGAGGAGAGGTCGCTCTGGGTCGCGCGCGTCCAACGCCCCGACCACGACCGCCTGACGCTGACGCTGCCGGTCCTTTCGGCGGCGCGACTGGTCGTCTTCCTCGTCGCGGGCGCGGAGAAGCGCGAGGCGTTGCGCCGAATGATGTGCGATGAGAATATACCGGCGAATCGGGTGACGGCGGAGCGTGTCGTCGTGCTTGCCGACCGCGAAGCCGCCGGCGGCTAGCAGCACCAGAAGGCGTCGTAAAGGAAGCCCCGCGCTAAGCGACAGGAGGTCGAACAAATGGAGGACCGGTCTCGCCGGGTTTGTCCCGCCGAACACTCCGGCTGGTTGGTGAACCCGCTGAGGAAGCTGTTTCAGAATCCGAACAAGATACTCCGGGACTACGTCCGGCCCGGCATGACCGTTGTTGACCTCGGTTGCGGGCCTGGCTTCTTCACTTTGCCGATGGCGGAGATGGTCGGCGAAAGCGGCAAGATCATAGCCGTCGACATTCAGGAGGCGATGCTGGACCGGCTGAAGGCGCGAATCGACGGGCGGGACATCGAAAAGCGCATCGTGCTCCATCGCGCTGAGGAACGGAGATTAGGGCTGGCCGAGAACGTCGACTTCGCTCTGGCCTTCTATATGGTGCACGAGGTGCCGGATAAGGACGCTTTCTTCCAGGAGCTGAGGTCGGTAATGAAGCCGGGCGCTAAGCTGCTGGTCATCGAGCCGAATTTCCACGTGGGCAAGCAGGCGTTCGAGGAGATGGTGGCCAAAGCCGCTGCCGCCGGCTTCGTCCCGGGGGAAGGTCCGCGCCTCTTCTTTAGCCGGTCAACCGTGCTGAGCGCCGGGACGGGCTAATAGGGCGGCGCTGGCAACGGGCCTGTCTCAGACCACGTCGGGGCGAGGCCACTTCAGGTCGCAGCTAAGGCAGCGCGCCTGGATGAGCTGATCGCCGCGCCAGTAACTGAGTGTGAAGCTCTTCTTGCAGCGAGGGCATTCCGGCACGCCGATCTTGACCTCGTGCTTCGGTTCGTCGCCTGCGCGCGGCTTGTCGGGTCTCTCAGCGGTCGCCATGGCCTGCCTCCTCGCGTTATTGTACACGATCGGGGGCCGGCGGCGCGCGGCTGACGGTAGTGCTAGACGGCAGGAACTGAGATGACTGACTGCATCCAGGTGACGACGACGACATCGACGCAGGAGGAGGCGCAGCGGATCGCGGACGCGCTAGTCGAGGCGCGGCTGGCGGCCTGCGTCCAGATCGTCGGCCCGATAAACAGCGTCTATCGCTGGCAAGGCGAAGTCGAGCGGGCGACGGAGTGGCTGTGCGTCGTCAAGACGGAGCGCCGCCTGTTCGCGGCGGTCGAGGCGGCGATCAAGCGCCTGCATTCGTATGAGGTGCCGGAGATCCTGGCCGTCGACGTCGCACAGGGCAGCGAGGACTATCTTCGCTGGCTTCACGAAGAGCTGGCGCGCTCGGCGGACGGCTCCGACGCCTCGTAGCGCTGCACCCCCAGCAGGCGCCTGATCGCGTCCGTCCAGCCGATGTTCGACGCGCCGCCGATGGTGATGTCGCGGCCGGCGAAAGCGCGGATTGCGGCCGCCACGAGCACCGCCGAGACGCCCAGCAGCAGGCCGATGTGCCCCCAGTTCAGACCTCGCACCAGCGGCTCGCCGGCGCCGTAGTAGTAGAATGGCGAGGCGTACCTTACGCCCGACAGGCTGTGGACGGCGGCGGCGATCGTGTTGAAGAAGTAGCCCAGCGTCGTCAGGGCGATGGCGCCGGCGGCGGCGTAGGCGCGATTCGGCAGGAAGGCGCCGAACCAGAGCGAGATCGAGTAGTAGAGAATGGACATCGGCAGCATGTTGGCCGAAGCCAGCGCCGCGCCCTTCAGCGTCAGGTTGATGTCGACGAAGGGGACGGAGAGCAGGAAGCCCAGGAAGCCGAAGGCCGCGATTATCGCCGCGCCGACGCAGATCCCCACCGTCTTCTCGATCATCATCCCGGCGCGCGTGACCGGCTGCGACATCAGCAGGTCGATAGTGCCGCTGCCCTCCTCGCCGGCGATGGCGCCCGTGCCCTGAATGACGACGTAAACGATGAGCAGGATCGGGATCCAGCTGAAGTACTCGGCGCTGACGAAGCCGGGCGCGGTTGAGTAGGCGAGGTCGCTGCCGAGGAGCGCCTGGACGGCCTGCGGGAGCTGGATGCTGGCGACGGTCGTCCGGTACGACGGCCAGAGGTAGACGATGGCCGCCGCCATGAGCGTGAAGGTCAGGCCAAAGCCGACGATCTGCCAGCGCTGGTCGCGCAGCCCCTTCCTAGCGACGCTCAAGAAGCGCATCGGCCTCCTCTTCGTGCCTGGGCTCCGTGTCGTCCGAATAGTGGGCGAGGAAGAAGTCCTCGAGGCTCGGCTGCTCCGTCCGCAGGTCGATGATCGGATGGGCGGCGATGGCCTTGATCGCGGCATCCAGCCCGTCGGTTGCCTGGATGCGGACGGTTGTGCCGTCGCGGCGGAGCTCACGCACGCCGGGCAGCGCGAACAGGTCCGCGGGCGGCGGCTCGGCGAACGTGACCTCCAGGACGTGCACGGCCCTCGATTTCAGCTTCGCGATGTCTTCGATCGCCACGATCTTGCCTTCGCGGATGATGGCGACAGCGTGGCTCAGCCGTTCCACCTCCGGCAGGACGTGCGATGAGAAGAAGACGGTCCGCCCCTCGGCCACCGCCTCCTCCAACAGCCGCGCCACCTCCTGCTGCACCAGCGGGTCGAGACCGCTCGTCGGCTCGTCGAGGATGAGCAGCTCGGGCCGGTGCATGAGCGCCTGCACGAGCCCCAGCTTCTGCTTGTTGCCCTTCGAGAGCGCCCGGATCGGCACCGACGGGTCGAGCTCCAGGCGGTCGAGCAGCTCCTGCCGGAAGCGGCGGTCGCGCTTCTCCGGCCGGAAGGAGTCGATGAAGTCGAGAAAGGCGTGGCCGCGCATCCCATCCCACATGCGCAGGTCGCCGGGCAGGTAGCCGCAGCGGCGTCGCACCTGGACGGAGTCGCGCTGGCTGTCGAGGCCGAGGACGCGGGCGACGCCGGCGGTGGGACGAATGAGGTCGAGGAGGACGCGGATGGTCGTGGTCTTGCCGGCGCCGTTGGGGCCGAGGAAGCCGAAGATCTGCCCCGGCGCAATGACGAGGTCGATGCCGCGGAGGGCGCGCACCGGGCCGTAGTCCTTGACGACGGCGCGGAGCTCGATGGCGGCGGTCACGAGGCGGGTCCGGAGAATCGCGTTAGCATGCCGGATCGATTATATCGCCTTGCGAGGGGAGGATCAGCATGTCGGGGAGAGGGGAGAGCGCTTGTCGACGCAAGGTCGGCGGTTCGCCTCAAGGTGAGCTCGGAAGCGCATGCTCGGGCCGCTCGGGTTCCCGAGCGGCCCTCCCCCGCGTGGCTCGACGGCCTCTCGCTCAGAACTTGACGATACTGCGCGCCACCTCGCCGCGCTTCAACGCCTCGAACGCCTCGTTTATCTCCTCCAGCCGCCACACGCGCGAGATCAGCTCTTCCAGCTTGAGTCGGTCCGTCATGTAAAGCTCAACCAGCGCCGGCATGTCCATCCGAAAGCGCGTCGAGCCGTAGAACGAGCCTTGCAGCGTCTTGCCGAGGAACAGCCCCGTCGACCGGATAGTGATCGATGCTGCGACCGGCGGCATGCCCACCATCACCACCTCGCCGCCCTTGTTCGCCGAGTCGAACGCCTGCGCCACGACTTCCGGGATGCCGACCACCTCGAACGCGTAGTCGACGCCGCCGGGCACGAGCTCGCGGATACGAGCGACGGGGTCCTCGTTCGTCGCGTTTATCGTGTCCGTCGCGCCGAACTCGCAAGCCAGCGCCAGCTTGTTCTCCAGCCTGTCGACGGCGATGATCCGCGTCGCGCCCGCCAGGCAGGCGCCCTGGATCACGTTCAGACCGACGCCGCCGCAGCCGAAGACGGCGACGCTGCTGCCTACCTTGACCTTCGCCGTGTTCGTCACCGCGCCGACGCCGGTCATGACGCTGCAGCCGATGAGCGCCGCCTTGTCCAGCGGCATGTCCTCGCGGATCTTCACCAGCGCCGTCTCGTGCGTCACCGTGCGCTCCGCAAAGGCCGAGACGGCCGACTGGTGGTAGAGCACCTGGTCGCCCTTGTGAAAGCGGGTCGTCCCGTCGAGCATGCGCGAAGAGGGGCCCGCTTCGCACAGGTAAGGCCTGCCTTCGGTGCAGTAGCGACAGACGCCGCAGGACGGCACCCAGGAGAAGATGACGTGGTCGCCCTCGGCGACGCGCGTCACGTGCGACCCCGCCTTCTCGACGACGCCGGCGCCCTCGTGGCCCATCACCATCGGCAGGCGCGCCGGCCACAGCCCTTCGATGAAATGCAGGTCGCTGTGGCAGATCCCGGCCGCCGCCATGCGCACTAGCACCTCATGCGATTGCGGCTCGTCGATCTCTATGTCTTCAACTACCAGCGGCGTCTTCGGTTCGTACAGGACTGCGGCTTTCATCCAACGACTCCTTGTCGGTATCGCGCGGGCAGCGCCATGCCTGCCATCCGGCGACGGCGAGGGCGCCCGAGCCCCAGACGCCGGCCAGGAACGCAGCCAGCCAGCCGGCCACGGGCACGAGAAGCACGATCTGAAGCAAAATGACCCCCAGCGTCGTCGCGACGTAGGGATGGTCCGCAGGTCGCGCGCTCCCGCCAAGCGAGAGCAGCGCCTCGCCAAGCCGTGCGCCGACCACGATGTAGCCGAGCAGCCACAGCAGCGGCAAAACGGCCAGCAGCAGCGCCAGGCCGACCGGTATGCCGATGACCGAGATCAGCGCGAAGAGGCCGAGAATGGGAAGGACGATCCAGATGGCCAGGGCGCCAAGGACGGTGTACGGGAAGTCGGAGGTAAGGACCGCCGCCGCGCGCGCAAGCTGCCGCCCGCCAATCGCCGCGAAGATGAGCCCGGCGATGACGATGGTCAGCGTCATGCCCAGCCAGAGCAGCCAGAAGAAGGCGCCGCGGAAGAAGCCGAATCCGCGCCGGTTGATGCCGTGGTCGACGACGGAGCCTTCCTGCCGGTTGACGGTGCCGCGGATGATCGTGACGTGGTCGACGTGGGAGCCTGCCTCCAGCGTCACGGTGCCCCTGATGACCGTCACGGCGCCGTTGACGTTGCCGGCGATGTCGGCGTTGCCGCTGATGACGGTCAGCCGCCCGCGCACGGTTCCGGCGATGTCCGCATCACCGCGGATGACGACGACGGAGCCGACGCTTTCGTTCGGCGGCAGGGTATAGGTGCCGTGGAGTCGCAGCGCGAAGCCGCCCTGGTCGCCGCTGTCCGCGAATGCCGTCGTCGGCAGTAAAGCGGCGAACGCCACCAGCAGGGCCAACGCGATTCGAGTCCGCATGCTTCCCTCAATGCCAATATACGTTGACCTCCGTCGCCCTGTCGAGCGGCCTCCCTTCCCGCCGGGTGCCGCGACCCCCTTACAAACCGCTGCTGTCCCTGCTACCATAGCGAGGGAGCTAGCCGCGATGCCTCTTTCACGCTGCAACGCCGGGATCGTGCAGAAATGCGCAACTTTGCCAGATTCAGCTAGCCCCTTCTCAGATTCAGAAGGACAACGAAAAAAACCTATTGAATTCGATTGGTCAATCAACCCCCTCTCGATTCCGGCAGCCCACCTTGACATCAGAGCCGCCTCTCCACAAGATGGGTGACACGATCCCGCCATCGTGGAGGCTCATGATGACGACTCTTTCCTACGCCAACGGCGCCAGCACCGTCCCGCTGATCGGCCGGACGATCGGCGACCGCCTGCGCGAGACCGTCGAGCGCTTCGGCGACCGGCCGGCGCTGGTAGTGCGCCACCAGGGCTATCGCGCGACCTACCGCGAGCTCTGGGAGCAGACGTCGCTCGCCGCCCGCGGCCTCATGGCCCGCGGCATCGAGAAGGGCGACCGCGTCGGTATCTGGTCGCCCAATCGCTACGAGTGGGTCGTCACGCAGTTCGCCGCCGCCCGCGCCGGCGTCATCCTCGTCACCGTCAATCCAGCCTACAAGACCGCCGAGCTTCAGTACGCGCTCATCCAGTCGGGCGTCCGCCTGCTCATCCAGTCGCGCGCCTTCCGCCAGACGCAGTACGAGCCGATGCTGTCGCAGGTGCGAGGCCGCTGCCCGGAGCTGAAGGAAGCGCTGGTGCTCGAGGACGGCTGGCAGCAGCTGCTCGAAGACGGCGCGCGCGTCCCCGAGAGCGAGCTGGCGGAGCGGGAGGCTTCCCTCCAGTTCGACGATCCGGTCAACATCCAGTACACTTCCGGCACCACCGGCTTCCCCAAGGGCGCCACTCTCTCCCACCACGGCATCCTCAACAACGGCTTCTTCATCGGCGAGAACATGCGCTTCACAGAGGCCGATCGCGCCTGCATTCCCGTTCCCTTCTACCACTGCTTCGGCGCGGTGCTTGGCAACATGGCCTGCATCACGCACGGCGCCTGCATGGTCATACCCGGCGAGACGTACGACCCGCTGGAGGTGATGGAGACGGTGCAGGCGGAGAAGTGCACGGCGCTCTACGGCGTCCCGACGATGTTCATCGGCGAGCTGGACCACTCGCGCTTCTCGGAGTTCGACTTCTCCAGCCTGCGAACGGGCATCATGGCCGGCTCGCCCTGCCCGCTCGAGGTGATGAAGAAGGTGATCTCCCTCATGCACATGCCGGAGGTGACGATCTGCTACGGCATGACGGAGACGTCACCCGTCTCAACTCAGAGCGCGACCGACGACCCGCTCGACAAGCGCGTAGCGACGGTCGGGCGCGTCCATCCGCACGTCGAGATCAAGATCGTCGACCCCGCGACCGGCCGCGTCGTCCCCCGCGGCGTCGCCGGTGAGCTGTGCACCCGCGGCTACAGCGTCATGCTCGGCTACTGGAACAACGAGGAAGCGACGCGCGAGGCTATCGACGCCAACGGCTGGATGCACACCGGCGACCTGGCGACGATGGACGACGACGGCTACGTGAACATAGTCGGGCGAATCAAGGACATGATCATTCGCGGCGGCGAGAACATCTACCCGCGCGAAATAGAGGAGTTCCTCTTCAGCCATCCCCAGGTGGTCGACGTGCAGGTCATCGGCGTGCCAAGCGAGCGCTACGGCGAGGAGACGATGGCCTGGATCAGGCCCGCCGAGGGCGCGCAGCTGACGGAAGAAGTGATGCTGGAGTACTGTCGCGGGCAGATAGCGACGTTCAAGATCCCGCGCTACTGGAAGTTCGTCGATGAGTTCCCGATGACCGTCACCGGGAAGTACCAGAAGTTCCGGATGCGGGAGATCGCCATCGAGGAGCTGGGGCTGCAGCGCGCCGCCGACACGAAAACCGCCTGATTACGCCTTCTTGGATTCTCTTGCCTCGTGTGGCGGCCCATCGTCAACCCGCCCGTCCCGCATGTAGACGATCCGGTCCGCTGATTCGGCGACGTGCACGTCATGCGTTGCCAGGAGGATGGTCACGCTATGCTCCTGGCGAATGCCTCGGAACAGCGCCAGCAGCCTATCGACGGCAGCAGAGTCGAGGTTGCCGGTGGGCTCGTCGGCGAGGATGATCGAGGGGTTGTTGGCCAGCGCCCGCGCGATGGCCAGTCGCTGGCGCTCGCCGCCGGAGAGACGGGGCGGCGTCGCCTTCTCCTTGTCGGACAGGTCCATCTCCGCCAGCAGCTCTTTCGCCCGTTGCAGCCGGCCACTGCGCGTGACGCCCGTCCCAAACATGGGTATCTGCACGTTCTCCATCGCCGTCAGGTGCGGCAGCAGGTTGTGTAGCTGGAACACCAGGCCGATCTCCTCGCGGCGAAAGCGGTCGTTGCCGGCGGAGCGGAGGTCGCGGCCGTTGACGACGATCCTTCCGCTTGTCGGCATATCCAGCGCGGCGAGCAGGTGGAGGAGCGTCGATTTGCCGCAGCCGGACGGACCCATGAGAGCGACGAACTCGCCGTGGGCGATTGCCAGGTTCACACCGTCCAGGGCGCGGATGACGTTGTCGTAAAGCTTGACGACGTCGATGGCTTGAATCGCCGGGCCGTCGTGAACACGATCGCTACTCATGCCGCAGCGCCTCCATCGGCTCGAGCAGCGCCGCACGCGCGGCCGGGTAGATGGCGCCGAAGAACGCCACGCCGACCGCTACTCCCAGCGCCTGCCCGAAGACGGAAGCGGGGTAGACGGGATGGAAGAAGCCGACGACCTGCGGCAGTTGTTTGATCACCTGCACGGCGGCGAACCCGAGGCCGGTGCCGATGAAGGCGCCGACAAGGGCGATGAGAAGCGCCTCCGCCATCACCATGATGACGAGGCGGCCCCGCGACCAGCCGACGGCGCGCAAAATGCCGAACTCGCGCGTCCGCTCGAAGACGGACATGAGGGTGGTGTTCATGACGCCAATCGCGCCCATGAACAGCGCCAGCACGGAGACGCCAACGTCCGCGGCGCTGATCAGCCCCAGGTTGCGGTCGACCAGGCCGAACTGCGAGGCGGTCGAGACGCAGGCGAGGTCCGGATGCTCGTTCTGGATCTGGGCTTCGAGAGAAGGAATGTCGGTGCCGGGCTTCGTCTTGACGAAGAGGAGCGTCACCTGGTCGTTGAGGCGTGCCCGGCCTTGCAGGAAGAGCAACGGAAGCATCGCGGCGCTGTCAGCAAAGGGATTGCCCACGCTGTAGATTCCGACGATGTTATACGTGATTGTGTCGATAGTTACTTGATCGCCGACGGTCTTGTGCAGATCCTCAGCGGTGCGAAAGCCGAGGATTATCTCGTTTGTGGCGTTGGCGGTGTAGGCGCGGCCCTGGAGGATCGTGACGCCGAAGGGGGCGAGTTCGTCGGGCGGAATGCCGAGCTCTAGGAAGAACGGGTTGCCGTTGAAGCTGACACCGTATACGAGCACGCCGACGACGTTCTGGACCTGCGGGTTGGACTGGATGTCCCCAACTTCTTGCTGATTGATGTCGCTGTAGAGGATGTCGGACACACCCTTCTGGGCGACGGTGAAGTCCGCCTTCCCGATCTCGAGGACGGAGATAGCGGTCTGCTTGAGGCTGTAGGTCAGCACGCCCATGGCGACGACCATCATGATAGCTATGGCCACGGCCAGCGCGGTCAGCGAGGACCGCACTTTGCGGGTGAGGACATTGCGCGGAATAAGCCCGAGGAAAGACACTCCCTATCCTTTCACTCGCCCGAGTTGTCGAGACGAAGCTACGCGTCCGATCCCTGTGGGTCAAATTTCGCACATTCCCAGGCGTTTTTCAAGCGAGAGACGGCGGCAGCGGCGATGAGTGAGCAGATCCGCGGCCGTGGTGGAATCCGGGGGCGCCCCCGGACACTAGTTGAAGCGTACTTTCCAGATGAGCGGGCAGGACTGCCCCGTCAGGAAGAAAACGTTCTGATCCTTGTCCCAGGCTATTCCGTTGGGCGTGCCGCCGAGGCAGAAGTTAGGTGGAAGCGTGTATCGCACCACCTGTGTGGGATCGTCCTCTCGAATGCGGTAGATATTCAACGTCTGCCACTCGTTGGCCCAGATGTACGTCCCGTCGAACTCCAGCTCGTTCAGATTCTCGACGGGCTTGCCGTCGAAGGAGACGGAGACTTCCTTGACTACGGCGAACGACTGCGGATCACGGTAGAACAGCGTCGACGTGCCATTCGAGTTCACGAGCCACTTGTCGGTCGCGGTCAGGCCCCAGCCTTCGCCGTCGTAGCTGGCGAAGGGCTGGAATGGATTAGCTTCGGCGGCATCGAAGATATAGAGCTCGCGTTCCGTGTATGACAAAACGTACGTCCTTCCGAAAGCGCGCACCAGTCCCTCCCCGAAGAAGCCCTGGGTGTTCGCTACAGTCCACAGCACCTCGCCCGTATTCTCATCCAGCGCCCTTACCTGCGATTTGCCTTTCAGTCCTGTGCTTTCCCAAAGGACCCCGCCGCTCGAAACGAGGCCTTCCGTCCAGGCGCGGTCAGCATGCGGAATGGACTGTAGGAGCTCGACGGTGCCTTGGGTGGCAGGCGGTGTCTTCGAGGAGTGGCAATCGCCGGTGACGGCGGCAACGACAAGGGCGGGAAGAAGCGGGACGAGTAGAGAGCCGGATAGTTTCATTTATTCTCGCACACATTATAGTCTGCGCCGGGATTGGAAGCCAGCGGCTCTCAGGCGCGATGTCTCGACCCTTGACCGAAACAGCAACCAGCCGTAGAATCCGCTCGCTTGGCGCCGTCCTTTTGGCATCGTCCTCAAGACGGTTAGTGGGTCTTCATTGGACGTTCTCAGAGACCAAGAAAGAGGCCGAGGGCATGAAGCAGAGCGAGGAAAGAGGCGCGCATGGAAGGCGCCTTTGGTTAGCGGCGCTGTCCGTCGTCGGCATCCTGTCCCTGGTAGCGGTGTCATGCGGCAGCAGTAGCAACAAGACGCAGACTTCCAACACGCCGGCCGGCAACGTACTGGCCAGCACAAGCGCGGCCGCTGGCACCAGCGCGCCGGGCGCAAAGGGCCAGCTCAAAGTCGGTATCCTCTTCGACTTCACCGGCGACCTCTCTGTGTTCGGGCCGAACATGCTGAACGGCGCCAAGCTGGCGGCAAAGGACATCAACGACAGCGGTGGCGTCATGGGTCAGGACATCGTACTGAAGCAGGCCGACTCGCAGACTGCGTCTGGTCCGGCGGTAGATGCGGCGCGGCAACTCGTCGAGAGCGACGGTGTCTCGGCCATCATCGGCTCGCTGTCCAGCAACGTCACGTTGGCCGTGGCGGAAGGGGTCACCGTTCCGGACAAGGTCATCCAGATCTCTCCGGCTTCGCCGTCGCCCGCGCTCACGGACGTTCAGGACGATGACCTCCTGTTCCGGACCACCCTCTCGGACGCTGCTCAGGGCCTCGTTCTGGCGAAGCTGGCCTGGCAGCTCGGCTACAAGAAGGTCGCCACACTCTATGTCAACGACGCCTACGGGCAGGGATTGAGCGATAGCTTCGCCAAGTCTTTTGAGGCACAGGGCGGCACGATAACGGCACAGGTCTCGACGGAGCAGGAGCAGACCACCTACCTATCAGAGCTTCAGGCAGCCACCAAGGATAACCCCGACGCCGTTGCGGCCCTTACGTACCCGCAAAGCGCGGAAGTCTACCTTAAGGAAGGCTTTGACAACAACCTCCTGAAGAATGTTCTCTTCTGCGACGGGACGCAGTCCAAGGACATCGTCAACGCTGTCGGTGCCACCAAGCTGGAAGGCATGGAAGGTACGGCTGACGCGGCAGCTCCGATTCCGGCCGACTGGCAGGAGGAGTTCGAGGCAAACTTCGGCCCTCTGCGGAACATGCCCTACATCGCGGAGACCTACGACGCGGTCATAATGGTCGCCCTCGGCGCTGAGAAGGCCCAGTCGACCGACCCGCTAAAGATTCGCGACGCGATGCGGACGCTTAACGACCCAAACGGCACGAAGGTCACCTCCGGAGCTGCGGGCATCAAGCAGGCGCTGGATCTTATCCACCAGGGCAAGGCGATCAACTACCAGGGTGCATCCGGGTTCTCCGGCTGGGACAAGAACGGCGACGTGCCGTCCGGCTACGTCAAGATCTGGAAGTACTCCGGTGGGCAGATCGTCGACGTGAGCACGGAAGCGGTCACCGTGCCGGCACCTTCCCCGTAGGATCCCTTGTCGTTCGGGACCAACAAGATCACCGCGCCGGTCTTCGTGTCCAGCAGCCGCACTTGCGACCTGCCCTTCAGCCCGGTGCCCTCCCAGAGATCGCCGTCGCGCACCAGCAGCCCCTCCATCCACGCCGCGTCCCCGTGGGGGATCGACGCCAACGCCTACGCGGTCCAAAACGCGACGACGTTTCTGGAGTATGTGACGCGGTTTGCACTCAGAGAGGAGCCTGACGAGGATGGGGACGACGAGGAAGAGGCGATCAGCGGTTCCCGAAAGGCCCCCAGGCGATCGACGAACTCCGGGATCGGCAGCGCGCCCACATGGAGGTTCTCGTCCGCGGCGACAAGTACGCAGCGAATCTCTGAGGCTTGACCGAAACTTAAGCCGGTCTTAGAATCCGCTTACTTGGCGCCGTCCTTCTGGCTGAGTCCGGAGAACGGTTTGCGGGACGGACGTAGCATAGAGGCTAAGAAGGAGGTCCAGAACATGAAGCAAGGCAAGGAGAAAAGCGCGCATGGAAGGCGCTCTTGGTTAGTGGCGCTGTCCCTCGTCGGCATCCTCTCGCTCGTAACGATGTCCTGCGGCGGCAGCAGCAACAAGGCAGCTACAAGCACGCCTTCGGGCGGCAACACGCCCGCTGGCACGACGGCACCGGCTGGCACGACGGCATCGGGGGCGAAGGGGCAGATAAAGATAGGCTTTCTTGGTGACTACACGGGCGATTTGGCCGAGTTCGGCCCAAATATGGAGCACGGGGCTCAGCTAGCAATCAAGGATGTCAACGCTGCGGGGGGCGTCATGGGCCAGGACGTCATCCTGAAGACGGCTGACACTCAGACTTCGCCCACTGTCGGCGTGGATGCTGCCCGGCAACTGGTGGAAGGCCAAGGAGTGCAAGCCCTCATCGGCGCTCTATCTAGCGGCGTCACGCTGGCGGTCGCGGAGTCCGTTGCCGTCCCCGACAAGGTCATCCAGATTTCGCCGGCCTCGACCGCTGTTTCCATAGCACTTGTGCAAGACGACGACTTGCTCTTCCGGACTACGCTCTCCGATGCTGGCCAGGGCCTCATCCTTGGACAGCTGGCCTGGCAGCTCGGCTACAAGAAGGTTGCCACACTCTATGTTAACAACGCCTACGGGCAGGGATTGAGCGATAGCTTCGCCAAGTCTTTTGAGGCACAGGGCGGCACGATAACGGCACAGGTCTCGACGGAGCAGGAGCAGACCACCTACCTATCAGAGCTTCAGGCAGCCACCAAGGATAATCCCGACGCCGTTGCGGCCCTTACGTACCCGCAAAGCGCGGAAGTCTACCTTAAGGAAGGCTTTGACAACAACCTCCTGAAGCAGGTCCTCTTCTGCGACGGGACGCAGTCCCAGGACATCGTGACCGCCGTCGGCGCTGCCAAGCTGGAAGGCATGGAAGGCACCGTTGCCGCGGCGGCCCAGATCCCGGCCGACTGGCAGTCCGAGTTCGAAGCCGCCTATGGCCCGCTTCCGCATCTACCCTATATTCCCGAGTCCTACGACGCGGTCATAATGGTCGCCCTCGGCGCTGAGAAGGCCCAGTCGACCGACCCGCTAAAGATTCGCGACGCGATGCGGACGCTTAACGACCCGAACGGCACGAAGGTCACCTCCGGGGCTGCGGGCATCAAGCAGGCGCTGGATCTTATCCACCAGGGCAAGGCGATCAACTACCAGGGTGCATCTGGATTCTCCGGCTGGGACAAGAACGGCGACGTGCTTTCCGGCTACATCCAGACGTGGAAGTACTCCGGCGGACAGATCGTCACCGTCAGCACGCAACCGGTTACCGTGCAGACGGTGCAGTAGAAGCCCTCTGCGGAGAACGCAACGCACGGCCCGGGGTGAGCTCCCCGGGCCGTGTTTCCCTTTTCATTTTGGGAGCTGAAAGCTGATCAGCCGCCGTCTCCGGCATCCTCCGCGGCTGCCGGCGCGATCTCCGGCGCCTCGTCGACCGTCCCTGGCCGCTCCTTCTCGTTGCCGGCGTACACCGACACCCGCTTCTCCTCACCGAGAATGCCCTTCGGCCGTAGCAGCAGCACGCCGACGACAAGGATGCCGATGAGCAGGTTTCGGACGTAGAAGACGCGCGGGTCCTGCGCGTTGTTGGCGAGCGCACCGGTGCGGTCCCAGATCAGCCAGACGACCAGCGCTCCCAGAATCGCGCCTTTGTTGTTGCCGCTGCCACCGACGATGAGCATGACCCAGATGAGGAACGTCGCAAACATGGGCACGAAGGTGTCCGGAGTGATGGCTCGGACGTAGTGGGCGTAAAGCGCGCCGCCGACGCCCATGATAAAAGCGCCCAGCATGAACGCCTGCATCTTGAAAGCGAAGATGTTCTTGCCGCTCGCTGCCGCTGTCATCTCGTCCTCGCGGATCGCCCGCAGCACGCGACCCCACGGCGAGCGGATCCCCCGCTCCACGGCCACGTAGACGATGAGCAGGACAAGTGCGGCAATGGCGAGATAGACGTACCTGTAGTCGGCCGGATCGACCAGCCCGTGCAGCGGCTGCGGAATGCCGATCATGCCACTCGTCCCGTTGACCAGCCAATTCTCGTTGACGAAGACGTGGCGAAGCGATTCGGCGACGCCGATGGTGACAATGGCAAGGTAGTCTTCACGCAGTCGCAGCGTGGGAATGCCGACGATGAACGCCAGTATGGCGCAGACGAAGCCCGCGCCCAGGAGGCCGACAACGAACGGCAACTGATAGCCGCCGATGTACGTCTGGTAGGCGCCGCTGGCGGATTCTTTCGTCAGGATCGCCGTGGTGTAGGCGCCTACGGCAAAGAAGGCCGCCACACCGAAGTTGAATATGCCCGTGTAGCCCCAGTGCACGTTCAGGCCGATAGCGAACACGCCGTAGATCACGACCAACGTCAGGAAGCCGGCCATATAGGCAGGGTTGATCATGTCGTGGAAGAGACTTGTTATCACTGCTTCTTCGCTCCGAAAATCCCCTGCGGGCGCACGAGCAGGATGGCGAAGAGGATCACGAAGGCGACCACCGGCTTGTAGGCCGGCGAAATCCATTCGGTCGAAAGCTCCTGCGAGACGCCGACGGTTAGGGCGCCGACAAGGGCGCCGTGGGGGCTGCCGACGCCTCCCAGGATGGCGGCGGAGAACAACGGCAGCAGGAAGTCGAAGCCCATCTCCGGCGTGAGATGAGACTGAATGCCCAGAAGCACGCCGGCGAGCCCTGCCAGCGATCCGCCGATCAGCCACGTCCAGACCACCACGTGCTCGGTGTCGATGCCGGACACGCGCGCCAGGTCCACGTTGTCGGCGGTCGCACGCATCGCCCGGCCAAGCTTGGTGCGGTAGAGCAGGTAGTATACCGCAATAACTGAGAGAATGGCGGCGGCCCCGATGAACATCTGGTCGGGCAGCAGCTTGATTCCGAACGGGAGGTTGCGCGCCGGCTGAATTCCGGTCACGTAGAAGTGCGTGTCGGGGCCCCAGCGAAGGTAGACCACGCTTCGTACGATAATCGCCATTCCCAGCGAAGCCATGGCCAGGATGACGAGGTTGGCGTTTCTGCGACGCAGCGGCCGATAGACCAGGCGGTCGATGAGCACGCACAGCACCCCGACGGCCGCCATCGCCACCAGGATCGCCGCGATCATGGCGGGGCCAAAGGACAGGGGACCAAGGTGGCCGCCGCTCTTGAAGGCAAAGAAGGCGATGTAGGCGCCGAGGGTCATCAGGTCGCCGTGGGCGAAGTTGGCGAACTTGAGGATGCCGTAGACCAGCGTCAGGCCGATCGCGCCCAGGGCAATGATGCTGCTGACGATAAGCCCGACAACGATCAGCTCTGCCATCTTCCGCCCCTATCCACCCAGGTACAGTCTTCCGACCTCTTCGCTGGCGAGGAGGTTCTGGCCGGTATCCTCCATGGCGTTCTTGCCCATTACCAGCACGTAGCCGCGATGGCAGAGCGCCAGCGCTTCTCGTGCGTTCTGCTCGACGATCAGGATCGCCACGCCTTTGCGGTTGATGTCGCGGATCTTCTCCAATATGTCACCGACCATTAGCGGCGAGAGACTGGCGGTCGGTTCGTCGAGCAGCAGCAAGCGCGGCTCAAGCATGAGGGCGCGCGCGAGGGCGAGCATCTGGCGCTGGCCGCCGGAGAGCTTGCCCGCCTTCACGTTCGGACGTTCCGCGAGCGCGGGAAAGAGGCTGAAGATCTCGTCGAGGCGCCGTTTGAAGCCATTTCGGGCGATGAACGCGCCCATCTGCAGGTTCTCGACGATAGTGAGGGATGGGAAGACGTTTTCACTCTGGGGAACGAAGGAAACGCCCTTTCGCACGATCTTCTGGGGCGGCAGGCCGGTCGCGTCTTCGCCGTTGAGGAGCAGCTTGCCCTTGCGCAGCTTGAGCATCCCGAAGCACGCCTTGAGCAGCGTCGACTTGCCGGCGCCGTTGGGTCCGATGACGGAGACGATCTCTCCTTCGTCGACCAGCAGGGAGACGCCGTGGAGGATGTCCACCTCGCCGTAGCCGGTGACGATGCCGTCGGCTTCGAGGATGACGCTCACCGGTATTGCCCTCCCAGGTAGGCCTCCAGTACGCGCTCGTCATGCGTCATTTCTTCCGGCGTGCCCTCGGCAAGCTTCTCGCCGCTGCTCATGACGATGACCGGGTTGCAGAGCCGCGCCACCAGGTCCATGTCGTGTTCGATGAGGAAGAAGGTGATTCCCGACTCGTCGCGCAGCCGCTCGACAAGCGCGGCCAGGCTCTTCATGAGCGTCGGGTTGACGCCGGCGCCCGGCTCGTCGAGAAGGATGAGCTGCGGGTCGCACATGAGCGTCCGCGCCAGCTCGAGAAGCTTCTTCTGGCCGGATGAAACGTTCGCCGCATATTCGTTCCGCAGGTGCCAGAGATTTACGAACTCCAGCACGTCGAGCGCCTTGTCGCGAATCTCCCGCTCCTGACGCCTGACGCGGAAAGGAAGCAGCCAGGGGTTCCATAACTTTTCGCCGGCCTGACCCGCTGGCACGACCATCAGGTTTTCCAGCACCGTCATCTGCTTGAGTTCGCGGGGAATCTGAAACGTGCGGACGATGCCGCGGCCGAAGACCTTGTGCGGCGGCAGGCCATCGACGCGAGCGCCGTTAAAGATTATGCGCCCCGATGTTGGCTTCAGAAAGCCAGTGATGATGTTGAACAGCGTCGTCTTGCCGGCGCCGTTCGGGCCGATGAGGCCGGTGATGGTGCCTCGCTTGACGTTGAGAGAGCACTGGTTAACGGCGCGCAGGCCCTCGAAGCTCTTGGTGACGGACTCGACACTCAGCAAGGCGCCGTTAGCGGTTGACATAACTGCCCTTTCAGGACGCGAAAAAGCACTTTCTAGTCACCAAATATACAATAGTTCGCGCCTACGCGCGCCACGCCGGGCGGATTGGGGAAAAGGAGGCGGAACGTGGGTGTAGGGTGGGAGATGGTATTCGGCAGCGGACAGCTTGCTGGAGCAGTCCGTTCGTCGCCGCGTCCGTGAGGCCGCATGAGCCGGACCGCTCCAGCCAAACGCCTCGCTCCCCCGGTGACTGCCCTGTCGGGCGGATTTGAGGCGGAAACAACAGGGAATGCCGGCTAACTGTCTCCGCGTCTCTTGACGACGAAGGCGCCGATGACTAGCAGGACTACGAATCCGACAGCCGCGACGACTATGACGACGTTTTTGGCGTCCCAGCCTCCGCGACTGAGAGCAGCCGCCGCGGCAAGCAGCGCTGGAGGCATTCTTGCCACAATTCCTCGCGGGAGATGGTGAGGCCGCTTGACTCAGACGCGGGGCACCACCAGCGGCCTCAGTATAAGTTGCGCCTGCGCTTCTTGTCAAAGCGCGATGTCACAGGTGCATCACCACGCCGCCGTCTACCACCAGTGTCTGGCCCGTCACCATGTCTGCGCCTTCGATCAGGCTCACCACTGCCTGCGCCACGTCTTCCGGCCCGCAAACGCGCTTCAGCGGAGTGAGAGACGCGACGACCCCGCGAACCGATTCGCTGCCTCCCGGTCGCGCTTCGTGCCAGCGCGTGTCGACGTAGCCGGGCGCCACGCAGTTCACGCGTATCTCGGGACCGAAGGTTTGGGCGAAGGTCATCGTCAGATTGATGACGGCGGCTTTCGAGGCGCAGTAGGGGATCGAGCTGCCGGTGCCGGCAATTCCCGCCACTGAGGCGACATTCACGATGCAGCCGGCGCCCCGTCTCTGCATGTGCGGAACGACGGCGCGAGAGCAGAAGAAGACGCCTTTCACGTTGACGGCCAGAATTCGGTCCCAGACGGCTTCGGTTGCCGCTTCCAGGTCCTTGAAGTCGATGAAGTGGGTGATGCCGGCGTTGTTGACCAGTATATCGACGCCGGCGAAGCGCCGGACCGCTTGAGCCACCATGTCTCGGACTTCCGCGTCCCGAGAGACGTCGGCCCGCACCAGCAGGGCGTCAACACCGAGGGCCTCGACGTCGGCGGCTGTCTGGCGCGCCTCGGCCTCTGAGCGCGAGTAGTTGACGACGACGTTGGCACCCCGTCTCGCCAAGGCGAGCGCCGTCTCCCGTCCAACGCCCACGGCCGCACCAGTGACTATTGCCGTTTTCCCGCTCAGCTCCAACTTGCGCCTCCTTTGTCCGATCCGTGCGCCGCTCTGGCCGCTGCCTCGAATGCTAGCTTCGGACGGCTCCTGCGGTCAATTCAGAAGGGCGCTGGGGGTTCAGGCGTTCGGATTGGCTCGCTTGGGTCGATTATTCTCTGGTACGGACGGAAGGTAGAGGAAGGGTGGAGCGATGGTCATAGGTATGTGGGCGAGACGCAGCGTCCGGAGGTTCTCGACGTCTGCGCTGGCCGCGATCGTCCTCGGCGTCGCTTTGCTGGCGACCGCCGCCGGCTGCACGCCGCAGCAGGCGATGGAAACGAACATTGCCCTGGGCCTGAACCGCTTGCGGGCGGACAATAACCTTCCGCCGCTAACTGTCGACCCGGCGCTTTCTTCCGTGGCCCGCGTCAGAGCCACGGACATGGCGACGAAGGGTTATTTCAGTCACTCGCCGCCAGACGGCTGTGATTTCCACTGTCTCTTCGCCAAGAGCAACATCACGGCTGCCTGGAGCGGAGAAGTGATCGCCTGGAACGATTACTCAGCCGCAGACACGGTTAACGAGACGCTCCGCCTGTGGCAGGATAGTCCGCCGCATTTCGCGGTTATCACCAACCCCTGCTTCACGCGCATGGGAACTGGCGTGGCGACAGCAGCGGACGGGAAGATCTACTACGTGGCGGTGTTTGAGGGGAGGGCGCCGGGCTGTTAGCAGCGTCGCGGCGCTAGTGCCGCAGGATTGGCGACAAGCCCGCCGGCCGTAAGGAACATCCCCCTTCGGCCGGCGGGTCTTGTTTCGCGCCGGTCTCCAGCAAACCCCCCTGTACTTTCGATAATCCGGACCCAAGGCCTACGGCTGTAGAGAATGGCGTGCGTCTCCCGGTGCGTAGCTGGCGAAGGACCGCCAATAATGTTAAACTTGCTGAACACGGCATTCGACACGCGCTATGATGGTAACTCCAGTCTCAGGCGACGGCGAGCTGGTAACCCGCGCCCTTAGCGGCGACAGGGCCGCGTTCGGCGAGCTGTACAATCGCTATTTCCCATCCGTCTACGATTTTCTCCTCCGAACACTGCGTAACGGCGAAGACGCGGCCGACGCGGCCCAGGATACGTTCCAGCGCGCCGCTCGCAGCCTGGCCTCGCTTGCCAAGCCGGCGGCATTCAAGAGCTGGCTCTTCTCGATAGCGTACGGCCGAGCGATGGACCGTCTCGCCCGGCAGAAGCACCTCTCGCCTCTATCGCGGTCTCACTCGGACGCCGAACTGGCCCCGCTCCTCGAGCGCGTGGACCCGGAGCGTCTGGCGAATACGACGGAGGCAGCGGGAACGCAGGAGGCGGCGCACCTCGTCTGGCAAGCGGCCACCGTGCTCAATCGCCGCGCCTACGCCGTGTTCGACCTCCACGTTCGCCAGGGGCTGGAGAGCGCGGAGATGGCCGAGGTGCTCGGCGTCGGCAAGGGAAACGCCTTCACCATGCTCAATCGCTTGATGCGCGCTGTGGAAGAGGTGCTCGGCGCGTACATGATTATGCAACGCGGCATCGAGAGCTGCCCGACGCTGCATCGGATCGTCGGCCGGTTCACCGTGCCGCCGCTCACACAGGACATGTGCCGCAACGTCGAGCGCCACGTCAGCAAATGCGACGTTTGCCAGCAGACGCGTCGCTCGCTGCCGGCGCCGCTGGGCCTGTTCGGCGCCTTCGCGGTCGTTACCGCTCCGGCGGGCCTGGCGGAGGGCATCTGGAAGAACGTCGAGGGCCACTGGATGCAGCCGGGACGTCGGGCGGTGAAGAAGGTGCGGCTCGGCAAGGGCCTGTGGGCGCTGGCGCGCAAGACGGAAACGGCGGAGCGCGGCTCCGGTCAGGTCTTTGGCGGGAGAGACTTGGTTCTGGTGCTGTGCGCTGTCCTGTTGCTTGCCGCTTTGCCGGTGCTGGCGATCTTCGCTCTCCCCATCAACTCCGGTTCCGGCTCGAACTCTCCTTCGGGGACGGCGTCCTACGATGCGGCGACGAAGCGTCCGGTAATGGACACCCGCACGCCAGCCCCTACGGCGTCGGTGACGGCGACCAGGGCGCCGACGACGCCTTCACCGACGGAGATGGCGACGATAACGCCGGTCCTGCCGGCGACGCAGCATCCCAGGGTCTTGTCGACGCCTACGCCGCCAGTGGCCAGGCCCACGCGCACGGAAGCGCCCACCGAGGTCCCGCAGCCGACGGCGACGAGCGGGCCATCGGGTCGGCCGACGCCGGTGTCGCGGCCGACGCAGACGCCGCTACCGACGCTGCTGCCACTCGTCAACTAGCACCTCGCCTATCTGTCGCGGCGCGCTCCGCTCCTGGCTCTGATCTGCGTCTAGCCTGCCCAGACGGACGGATGGCGGTTCGCCCACGGCCGCGCCTGCTCGAGTTGCGCCGCCAGCCGGAACAGCGTCGCTTCATCGCCGAAGCGACCGACGAAGTGGCTGCCGATTGGCAGGCCTTGAGCGTTCCAGTGCAGCGGCACCGACATCGCCGGCTGACCGGTGACGTTGATGATCGGCGTGAAAGGAACGTAGGAGCCCGAACGGATGAACCCGTACAACGGGTTGTCGGGCAGCGATTCCAGGGATCCCAGCGGCAACGGCGGCTCCGCCAGCGTCGGCGTCAGAGCAACGTCGTAGTCGAGGAAGAAGCGCTGGAGATCACGCGATATCCGCTGGAGGACCAGGACTGCCATGAGGTAGTTGGGCCCGGTCTGCTGCCGGCCCATCTCGGCTAGGGCGCGCGTCAGCGGTTCCAGCTCGTCCGGCTCGGGGTTGCGGCCGGAGACGAAGGTTGCCGCGTCCACGTCCTGGCCAGTGCATGCCGCCCATACGGTCATGAATGGCCCGACGGCCGCCTGGCCGCCAATATCGGCCTGCTTTTCCTCGACGTGGTGGCCGAGGTCGGCGCAGAGCTTCGCCGCGTCCTGTACGGCGGCTACGCAGTCGGGATGGACATCGCTGCCGGTAGGAGACTGGGTCGTGAAGGCTATGCGCAGCTTTCCCGGGTCGGCGCCGACCTCCTGGAGATAGGGCCGAGCCGGCGGCGGTGCCCAGTAGGGGTCACCGACATCGGGGCCGCAGGTCGCGTCGAGCAGCGCCGCGCTGTCGCGGACCGAGCGTGTGAGCGCGTGGTCGACGACAAGGCCGCCCCAAAAGTCGCCGAAGTCCGGGCCTAGCGGGACGCGGGCGCGCGTGGGCTTGAGGCCGAAGAGGCCGCAACAGGAAGCGGGAATGCGGATGGAGCCGCCGCCATCGTTGCCGTGGGCCATGGCGACCATGCCGGATGCGACCGCAGCCGCCGTTCCGCCGCTGGAGCCACCGGCGCTGTGCTCTACGTTCCAGGGGTTGCGCGTCGGGCCGAAGAAGTGCGGCTCGGTCGTCGGCAGAATGCCGAACTCAGGCGCGTTCGTCTTTCCGAGGATAATCAGACCGGCCTGCTTTTGCCGACGGACTAGCTCGCTGTCGTGGTCGGGCACGTAGTCCTTAAGGAAGGCCGAGCCCCAAGTCATGCGAACGCCGGCGTAAGACGCGAGGATGTCCTTCAGAAGAAAAGGAACGCCGGTGAAGGGGCCTTCCGGCAGCGGCCCCGAGGCCGCCCGCCGGGCCAGGTCGAACATCGGCGTGATGACGGCGTTGACCTGCGGATTGAGCCGTTCAATTCGCGCGATAGCCGCCTCTACGAGCTCGGTGGGCTTAACTTGCTTCTTCCTCACCAGTTCCGCTTGTGCCGTGGCGTCGAGAGTTACGAAGTCATCCATGATCATACCCTTTCAGTTGTCGCTCTGCGTAGAGTGATTGTGCTTTAGCTTGGGGTCGCCGTCAAGCGCTAGCCCTGCGGCTGGCCTTAATGACTGCGGACAACGTTAAAGACTGGCAGGATTGTGCCGTTACTGATTTAGGAGGCGCTTGCTCTTTTGCTCCGAGGCTCGTCAGGCATTGATGACCGTCACCTGATGGATATGTTCGCTTCTGGCGATTCTCTCGTTCTCGACAGGCTTTCGGGTGCCTGGTCGAGGCATGTGAGAAACCATGTGCGCGCCGTTATCGAGCAGTGGCAGCTCGACCTTGACACGCACGATAGCTACTCCGGTACGCACTCTGAGCTGGCGGCCGAGCACGCGCTCGCGTTGGCGCGCTGCGTCCAGCTTCCCTCCGACGAGGTGGCTGCGCTCTGGCTGGCTGCTCACGTCTATGATCTGGGGAAGATGGCGCTCCCGGCAGACCTCTTGACGAGGGGCGGGCCTCTGGACAGCACGGAGATGCTCGCCCTCCGCTCCCACGTTTCCGTCGGCTATGAGCTCCTGCGCGAATGGCCCGTCCTGCGCATGTCGCCGCACTGGCTTCAAGACCTTGTCCTGGAGACCGTTCTTTTTCATCATGAGCGCTGGGACGGGAAGGGCTACCTTCGCGGCAGGAGCGGCGACCAGATACCGCTGCCGGCCCGCATCATGGCCATCGCCGACGCCTATTCGGCTATGATCCTGGACTCGCCCTATCGCCTCGCCCGCAATCCGACGCAAGCGCTGGACGAGATCTATGAGAAGGCAGGCACGCAGTTCGATCCGGGCCTGGCGAAGCAGTTTGTCCGGTCGCTCAAGCTGGGGGAGCGCCACAGCAGTCTGGTGCTTCCCAAAGGCCACGAGGACAACCGGGACATCCGTCTCGCTTCCTGAACGTCAAAGGCCTATTCGCGCCGTTCTCGCCAGTCGGCCAGACGTGACAGCGCTCTGAAGGCGCGCTCGAAGTCGGGATAGACCGCCAGACCGCTTTCGGTGGCGGCTTTGTAGAACACCTCGAATGCCGCCATCGTCTTGGCGTTGTCGGGCGTGCGTAGCGCCAGCGCCAGGGGAACGGGACTCTGGTCGGCTGCCTCCTTCATCTTCTGCACTACGCCAAGCACCATGGCTTCAACGTCCGGCACCCGGTTCAGCCACCAGTCCAGACGCGGCAGGATGAGGATGCAGTGGATGCCCGGTTCGCTGCCGACGATATCGACGGTCCTGTGGAAGCCCTCCGTGTCTTCGAGAGCGACCGTGTCGAGGGGATTGCGAATGCTGGTGCCGGCCAGCGGCGTGAAGCTTCGCAGCTTTGCCTGCGCCTCCTCCGACAGCGGCGGAACGCTCAGCCCCAGCTTCTCCGCGCGGTCTGCCGACAGGACGCTTGAACCGCCGCCGACCACGATGATGGCGACGCCGCGACCCGACGGCGGCCTGAGCAGATGGAACGTCACCGCCATGTCCACCAGGTCGTCGAGGCTCTCGACGGAGACGGCTCCCACCTGCCGGCAGAGCCCTTCCCAGACCTGCGCCGAGCCGGCAAGGCTTCCCGTATGGGATTCCGTGGCCCGACCGCCGGCTTTGGTCGCGCCGCCCTTCAGCACGACCGTCGGCTTAGCGGCCGCGGCAGCCCGCAGCGCTTTCTGAAAGCGATAGCCGTCCTTCACGCCTTCGATGTAGGACAGGATGATCTCCGTCTCCGGATCGGCCAGGCAGTATTCAAAGAAATCGCTTTCGTCGAGATCCGAGGCGTTGCCGTAGCTCATCACCTTGCTGAATCGGACGCCGCGCAAAGCCGCGTCGTGTACCAGGTCTTCGCCGTTGAGGCCGCTTTGAGAGATGAAAGCGACCGTACCCGGCTCCTTCGGGAAGTCGCCGCCGAAGCTAATGCCGCCGGCAGGGCAATAGAGGCCCATGCAGTTCGGCCCGACGATCCGGATCCCCGCCGCCCTCGCCTTCGCCAGCACGTCGCGCTCCAGGTCTATGCGCTCCGGCTCGCCTGTTTCCCGAAAGCCGGCCGTGAAGAAGTGAATGCAGCGAACGCCCTTGGCTGCTGCGTCGTTCATGAGGCCTCTGACGCCATCAGCCGGGATCGCCGAGATCACGTAGTCGACCGGGCCGGGGATGGCGGAAAGCGACGGGTAGCAGCGGAGGCCGAGCACTTCGTCGAGCGTCGGATGGACGGGGTACAGGGGGCCCGGGAAGCCGAAGGTCTGCATTCCCTTCAGAAACATGTTCCCGCCGCCCCAATCGCGCGGCTTGCCGGAGACGCCGACGACGGCGACGGAACGCGGGTAGAACAGGTAGTCGAGAGGGTGAGCGTTATTGTTCGGCACGTCTGGCTTTGTTTGCAAATGGCAGCCCCAGTTGAACCTAGGCCAGCCGGCGGAATAAGTCAACGAAGCGCCCCTTCACGGATTCAGGGTTTCACCACGTTTTGTTGAAATCGCCCTTGTGCTAGGCTAGGAATTGCATTCAACCTGATACGAATGACTGGAAACCGGTTGGGAATGACTGAACGCGCCCTCGAAGGCGTCCGAGTCCTCGAATACTGCGACATGATCGCGGGGCCGTACTGCGGCAAGCTGCTTGCCGACCTGGGCGCAGAGTCGATCAAGATCGAGCAGCCGCTGGTCGGTGACCGCGCCCGCCGCATAGGCCCGTTTCCCGACGACCTGCCGCACCCGGACAAGAGCGGCCTGTTCCTGTACGTCAACACGAACAAACGCGGCATAACCCTTGATCCAACGCTGGTGACGGGGCGGCGCATCTTAAGGGAGCTGGTCAAGCAGACGGACGTCCTTATCGAAGACCAGACGCCCGGTGGAATGGAAGCGCTGGGCCTGGACTACGAGACGCTGGCGGCCGCCAACCCGGGTCTCATCGTCGTCTCGATCACGCCGTTTGGCCAGACCGGCCCCTACGCAGAGTACGCTTGTCGCACGCTGAACCTTCACCATGTCAGCGCTCACACGACGAAGTTCTTTCTTGCCAGATTCGAAGAGCCGGGGAAGCCGCCCGTGCCGCCCGGCGGCTACGTGGGCGAGTACGACGGTGGCCTGAACGGCGCCATCGCTGCGCTGGCGGCCCTGTTCGGGCGCATGCTTACCGGCGAGGGCCAGCACGTCGACGTGTCGAAGCAGGAGAGCCTGCTCGGCCTGGAGCGGGTGGACCTCTGTCGCTTCGCCGACGGTGAGACGATCATCGGCCGCATCGGAATGCAGATCGGCGGCCTGATACCCTGCAAGGACGGCTGGGTGATTCTGACGATGCCACAGGACCACCAGTGGGATGGGCTTGTGCAGGCGATGGGCAATCCGGAATGGGCGCAGGACCCGCAGTTCGCGACAGAGATGGGCCGCGCAGACAGACGCGACGAAATCCAGCCGCATGTCGAGGCGTGGGCCGCCGAGCGGACAGAAGACGAGCTATACCATCTTGCGCAGAGCCACAGCGTACCCCTCTCGCCTGTGCGTTCGACGGAAGGGGTGTTCAACTGGCGGCAGACGCAGGAGCGGCGCTTCTTCCAGGAGGTCGAGCACCCGGTTGCCGGAAAGTTCTACTATCCGACGGCCGGCTACATCTTCTCGGAGATGCCGTGGCAGGCTGAGCGCCCGGCACCGCTGCTCGGCGAACACAATGAGGAGGTCTATTGCGGCCGGCTCGGCTACTCACATGAGGAGCTGGCGCGGCTGCGGGCCGAGGGAGTGATCTGAAGCATGGCGGAGAAGCGGCGCCCTCTCGAAGGCGTGCGAATACTCGACTTCACTTGGGCCTGGGCCGGGCCCCAGGCGACGCTTCTGCTTGCCCTGCTCGGCGCCGAGGTCATAAAGGTCGAAAGCCGCCGCCGGCTGGACCATTCCCGATTGCGCTCGCTGGTCGCCGGTCGCACGATGGGCGGTCCCGACGAATCGTTCATCTTCAACACGCTGAATCTCAACAAGCTCAGTCTGACGCTGAACTTGAGCAAGCCGGAGGCGGTGGAGATCGCCCGGTCGGTGGCGAAGATAAGCGACGTCGTCACTCAGAACATGCGACCCGGCGTGCTGGACAGGCTGGGCCTAGGCTACGAGGACCTGAAGGCGATAAAGCCGGACATCATCATGTTGTCGTCGTCGGCGGTCGGCAGTACCGGGCCGGAGAGATTCTACACCGGCTACGCGCCCACTTTTGCCGCCATGGGAGGGATGATCTACATCACGGGGCGGGCCGGCGGGAATCCGGCGCCCCTGATGGGCACCATCGACCTGCGCGTCGGGAGCACGGGAGCGTTCGCGGTCCTGGCGGCGCTCTACCATCGAAAGCGGACTGGTCAGGGCCAGCACATTGACCTGTCTTCCGCCGAAGCGGTCAGCTCGCTGATGGGCGACGCTTTCATGGACTACACGATGAACGGCCGCGTTCAGCAGCGCGCTGGCAACAACGACCGCGCTCTGGCGCCGCACAACGTCTATCCCTGCAAGGGCGACGACGCCTGGGTGACGATAGTCGTCAGCAGCGAGGACGAGTGGCGCGCTCTCTGCGATGTCGTCGGAGACGAGCGGCTGAGGCACGACGAGCGTTTCGCGGATGAAGCGAGCCGCTGGCAGAATCGCGACGCTCTGGATGAGATGATAAGCGACTGGACGCGCGACCGCCCGCCGCTCGACATAATGCAGATGCTGCAGGCAGCCGGCGTCCCCGCTATGCCCGTCCTTGCCGGCGAGGAGATCGTCGTCGATCGCCACGTGGTGGAGCGCGGCGTTGTCGAGACGGTCGAGCACCCGCTGATGGGGACGAAGCACGTGCTGGGGCCGCCCTGGCGCCTGTCGAAGACACCGGCCCGCATCGTCCGCCCGGGGCCGCTGCTGGGTCAGCACAACGATTACGTCCTCGGGGAGCTGCTGGGGATGCCGAAGGACGAGATCGAACGTCTGACGGCGGCGGAAGTCGTCTACTGAGTCGCGGCGGGCGAGGTGGCGTCGCAACTCCCTGCCGGAACGTTCTGAAGCGTTTCGAAGGCCCAGTCGAAGAGGCGGGTGGCGTCCGTATAGCGGTCCTGGCTGTTGAAGAGCGCAAGATAGACGCGATGCCCATCGCGCTGCGCCGTCGCGACGAAGGTCTGCCCCGCATTCTCCGTCCAGCCGATCTTGATGCCGTCGGCGCCGGGGTAGTCCCAGAGGAGCAGGTTGCCGTTCCATAGCTCCGGACCGCTCCAGTTAGCCGTGTACTGCTTCGTGCCGACGATCTGGGCGAAAAGAGGGTTCTTCATGGCGTAGCGGCCGAGCATAAGCATGTCGTAGGCGGAGGAGTAGTTGCCGGGAGCGTCGAGGCCATGCGGATTTGTGAAGTGGGTGTCCTGCAGGCCGAGGTCGCGCACCTTGGCGTTCATGCGGTCGACGAAGGAGGGCACGTCGCCGGCGACGTAACGGGCGATCGCCACAGCGGCGTCGGCGCCCGAGGGAAGAAGGAGGCCGTAGAGCAGGTCGCGCAGCGAGAGCTGCATTCCCGTCTCCAGTCCCATCACGGTGCTATCGCCGGCGAAGAAGCCGTCGATGTTGACGGTCACCATGTCGTCGGGATCGCTTGACTCAAGCGCGACGACCGCGGTCATGATCTTGGCGATGCTGGCCGGCGGCAGGCGGTGGTGCTCGTCCTTGGCGTACAGGAGGTTGTCGCAGTCGTCCGCGACTACGGCCGCGGAAACGGCGCTGAGGTCCGGCGGACGCGTCTCGCTGGCTCCCAGCACCTCTTGCGTTGCCGCCGGCGATGGCGTGGGCGCTTCCGTAGGCGATGTCGGAGGCGACGCGGCGCAGTCGCCGCCCTCGCAGCCGGCGAGGTGCTCGGATATGAAGAGCGAGTGGAAGGTGAAGAGGAGAGTAAGAATGGCTGCTATCGCCAGGATGGCGACAAGCGCATGACTCCCTCCGCGCTGGCGCCTTCGAACCATTGGCTATGAATCTAGCACATTTTTTGCGCTTCGCCAATAGCGACGCCAATTGACCGCGCGCTGCGGACGCTGGTAGATTCGCTAGACATGCGCTTCTTGGAGCAGGTGGCGGAGAATCAGCTTCAGTCCGGCCGGCGGGTCGGCCCTGTCCTGCAGCGGCTCGAGGTCGTTGACCTGACGCTGCTGGGCGTCCGGCCGGGGGCACGCGTGCTCGACGTCGGCTGTCACGTCGGGCGTCTCATCTCGCGCCTGATTGGACGTGGTTGCGAGTGCGTCGGCGTCGATGTCGACCGCTCCAGCCTGCTGTCAGCCCAGAAACATCTTCTCGACCGTGATCCGCTGCCGGCTTTTGCCCTGGCGGACGGCTGTCTGCTGCCCTTCCACGACTCGTCGTTTGAGTTCGTTGCCTGCACCGAGACGCTGGAGCATGTCGAGGACGCGAACCGGGCGCTGCGGGAGATGGCGCGTGTCCTGAAGCCGGGGGGTCGGCTGGTGGTGAGCGTGCCGGACGCGCTGCCAGAGATCATCGCTTACCATGTCTACGAGCTGTATCGCGTCAGTCCGGGCGGGCATCGGCGCATCTATTCTCGCGGTCGCGTTGTTCAGGCGGTCGAGGCGGCGGGACTACGGCCCCGGGCGAGGCGGCTGCGCAATTCCGTGGAAGCGGTCTACTGGACGTTGCTCTTCCTCCTGGACGCGTGCCCCTATATGCGCGGCTGGTCGGTCGAGGCGCTGAATCGCTGGCGGGACCGGTCAAACGGGGAGCCGTATTCGCTGCTATATCACGCGCTCGACGAGGCGGGGAATCGCGTCTATCCGAAGAGCGTGGTCGTGTACGCGGAGAAGCCGCCGGGGTAAACGCCAGCGCCGGGAGCTGCCAGGGGCGTGGGTTCGGCGCCCGCGGTGGTTGTCGCTGGATGCGTTGGGTTGGATTCGGCGCCCGCCGAAGGCGGGCGCAACCCCGAGCGCGGGATCGCACTTCTCGGTGACAATCTCGAAGCGGACATGGCGCGTCAACGTCAGCCGACGGATGCGAGGGCATCGAGGTCTATCTCGCCGGTGATGATCTTCTGCAGCGTCACGGCGAAAAGCTTGTGCTCCTGCTCCAGCACGCGCGCGGCCAGCAATTCCGGCGTGTCGCCGTCGAGCACGGGCACTTCGCGCTGGGCAACGATCGGACCGCGGTCGTAGTTCTCGTCGACGAGGTGGATCGTGACGCCGCTGACCTTCTCGCCGGCTGCCAGCACCGCCTCGTGGACCTTGATGCCGTAGAGCCCCTTGCCGCCGAATTTCGGCAGCAGAGCGGGATGGATGTTGAGGATTCTGCCTCGGTATCGTCGCAGCGTCTGCGGGCCCAGCAGCCTCATGTAGCCGGCGAGAATGACGAGATCGACGTTGTGCTCTTCGAGCGTCCGGCAAATGGCTGCATCGAGCTGCGCGGCGTCAGGATGGGTCGCGCCGCTCAGATGATAGGCGGGTACGCCTTCGCGATGCGCGCGCGCCATCGCCCCGGAATCGGAGTTGTTGCTGATGACCACCGCCGGCACAGCGTCGAGACGGCCCTCTTTGCAGGCGTCGACGATCGCCTGCATGTTGCTGCCGCCGTGGGACGCGAGGAAGCCGAGTCGCGCCTTTTGCATGCCTATCCCGTTCGCCTGACGATTCGCCGTCGGACGGCTCTGATTATAGCTCAGGCCTTGGGAACAGTCAGGAATGAGCGCCGGAACGTCAGGAGTCGTTCTCGCGCACCAGGTAAGCGCAGACGCTGTTCTCCTGGTTCACGCCCAGCGGCTCGACGTTCGCTTTCAGCAGTCGCCGCAACAGCCGCTGGTCGTGGATGCAGACTTCGCTGTGAATGTCTGCGATTCGCGGGCAAGGGCAGCCCTGGCCGAGCAGCAGGTAGCCGTCGTCGCTCTTGCGCCATTCGAAGAACATGCCTTCACCGGCGAGGAGCTTCGTCGTCTCATCCAGGCGGTCCGGCAGCGTCTTGCCGGTGATCTTGCCGGCATACGTTTCGGCCACGCGGTCCGCCATCCTTTCGAAGAGGACTTCCGCAAGGGCGACGCCGCTTTTGCCTTTCGTATCGTCGCGATCGAGCGAGACGAGTTCTTCGATGATGCGGTTCGTTAGCTGCACGTAGCCGCGGGGAAAGAGGTCGTCGCCGGCATCGGTCAGAGCGAAGACGTAGCGAGGGCGGCCGATCTCACGTCGCTCCTGGGTCACGGCGACGTAATTGTCGCGCATGAGAATGTCCAGGTGGCGTCGGACGGTGGCGGCGGCCAGTCCCAGCTCCTGCGTCAGCTCTTCGACCGTGGCGTGCTGGCGACGGCGCAGTATCTCGAGGATGGTCTGGCGTGTGCTTTCCATGAAGATGCTCGTCCCTTCAACTCAATCTAGCAGCGAAATCGGCGCCTTGTCAAGCTAGTCCTGTTTTCGATGCTTTTTGTGATTTTATATCCCGCGTTGGGTGAGGAAACATGGGAGCTGAGAGTTGGCGCGGCGTGGTTCCCGGCGCGAAGCGCCCGCGCTGGCGGGCGCTTCGCGCAACCCGAACGCGGCAAACGCAGCCCCCTTTCGTCCTCTCGAACCCTCGATGGAAGAACCTCGCTTCTGGCACGTAACGTATCGTCGGTTCACAATAGGGACAGCGGCGACGCCACAGCGCCGCCGAAGGGCTGCGCGCGTTGCTGGGCACCTTGAGCTGTGCTATGATCTTAGCGTCTACCAGGCACGCTTTCCGGACCACTGGCCGGGGCGGGACCGATGACACGATCAGCGGTTCCTGGCTCGGCCTTTTGGTGAGCGACAAGCGGCAGATCCCCATGAGAGACCGTCTGGATTAGATCGAACAGGAGGGAAGCCAGTGTTTCGCGAGATGAGCGTCTTCAGCGGCAATGCCCATCCGGAGTTGGCGCGCAACATCTGCCGGCACCTGGAGACGCCTCTTGGCGAATGCGAGGTATTCGAGTTCAGCAACGAGAACATATTCGTCCGCATCTGCGAGAACGTGCGCGAACGCAACGTCTTCGTCGTCCAGCCGATAGCGTCGCCGGTCAACACGCGGCTCATGGAGCTGCTGATCATGATCGACGCCTTCCGGCGCGCCTCCGCGGGGCGCATTACCGCGGTCATCCCCTATTTCGCGTACGGGCGCAGCGATAAGAAGGATCAGCCGCGCGTGCCCATTACCGCCCGCCTGGTCGCCGACATGATAACGGCCGCCGGTGCCGACCGCGTCCTGACAGTCGACCTGCACGCCTCGCAAATCCAGGGCTTCTTCCGCATTCCCGTCGATGAACTTACCGCTTTCCCCAGTCTGGGCGACTACTTCAAACAGACCGACCACCATGATCTCGTCGTCGTCGCGCCCGATCTCGCGCGCGCCAAGGACGCCCGCAACATCGCCGCCAAGCTCAACGTGCCGCTGGCCGTCGTCGAAAAGAGGCGCACCGGCAACAAGCAGACTGCTGAGGCCCTCCAGTTGATAGGCGATGTGGAAGGACGGGCGGCGCTAGTAATTGACGATGAAATAGATAGAGGCTCTACTCTGGCGGAGGTCGTCAACCTTCTCCTGAAAAGCGGCGCCACCGGCATCAAGGCGGCGGCGGTTCACGGCGTCTTCTCCGGGCCCGCAATCGAGCGGATGAAGGAAAGCCCGCTGAAGCAGGTCGTCATCACCGACACGCTCCCGCAGCCGCCGGAGAAACGCCTCGAGAAGATACACTCGCTGACCGTCGCGCCTTTGCTCGGCGAGGCGATCAAATGCATACATACCGGACAATCAGTCGGCGCCCTCTTCCAGACGGACGCTTGAGAAACCAGGATCTAGATGCTTAAGAGGCTATTCGGTGATAGTAGCGAGTCGGCGGTCCGCAAGCTTCGCCCGCTCGTCGAAGAGATAAACGAGCTGGAGCCCGACGTCCAGGCGCTGACCGACGATCAGCTTCGGGCGATGACCGATCAGTTCCGGCAGCGCCTCGCGGACGGCGAAGGCATGGACGATATCCTGCCGGAGGCCTTCGCCGTCGTTCGCGAGGCGTCGCGCCGTCACATCGGCATGCGTCACTTCGACGTGCAGCTCATCGGCGGCGTCGTCCTGCATCAGGGCAAGATCGCCGAGATGAAGACCGGCGAGGGTAAGACGCTCGTCGCCACCCTTCCGCTTTACTTGAACGCCCTTGAAGGGCACGGCGCTCACCTCATCACCGTCAACGACTACCTGGCCAAGCGCGACACGCAGTGGATGGGCCCCATCTACGACGCCCTCGGCCTCAGCGTGGGCTGTCTTCAGCACGAATCCGCCTTCCTCTACAGCCACGAGAAGGTCAGCGACGTGCCGAACATGGAGCACATCAAGCCGGTTCCCCGTCGCCAGGCCTACCACGCCGACATCACCTACGGCACCAACAACGAGTTCGGCTTCGACTACCTACGCGACAACATGGCGACGGACCTCGACTTCACGGTCCAGCGCGAGCTCCATTACGCCATCGTCGACGAGGTCGACAACATCCTCATCGACGAGGCGCGGACGCCGCTGATCATCAGCGGCCCATCGCAAGAGAACACACAAACGTACTTCACCTTCGCTCGTCTCGTGCCCAGGCTGACGCAGGAGGTCGACTTCACGGTTGAGGAGAAGCACCGCGCAGTCAATCTGACGGAAGAGGGCATGAGCAAGCTGGAGCAGTGGCTCGGCGTCAAGAACATCTACGATCCGGAGAACTACCGCCTCACCCGCTACATGGAGGCGGCGCTCAAGGCGGAGATTCTCTACAAGCTCGACCGCGACTATGTGGTCAAGGACGGCGAAGTCGTCATCGTCGACGACTTCACGGGGCGGCTCATGTTCGGGCGGCGCTGGTCCGACGGCCTGCACCAGGCGGTGGAGGCGAAGGAGAGGGTGAAGATCCAGCAGGAGACGATCACCTACGCCACGATCACGCTGCAGAACTACTTCCGCCTCTACGGCAAGCTGGCCGGCATGACCGGCACGGCCTGGACGGAGCGCGACGAGTTCTTCAAGATCTACCGCCTCGATGTCGTCGTCATCCCGACGCACGTCGACCTCGTCCGCCGCGAATACGCTGACTTCGTCTACCGCAACGAGGAGTCGAAGTTCCGCGCCGTCGCCCGCGAGATCGAGGAGCGCCACCAGGCCGGCCAGCCGCTGCTCGTCGGCACGGTGTCAATCGAGAAATCGGAATACCTATCGGATTTGCTGAAGCGCCGCGGCATTCCGCACCAGGTGCTGAACGCAAAGTTCCATGAGAAAGAGGCCGGCATCATCGCCCAGGCCGGGCGCTTTGGCACCGTCACCATCGCGACCAACATGGCCGGCCGCGGCACCGACATCATCCTCGGCGGCACGATGGAAGGGCGCGACCCCGACGAGTGGCAGGAGGAGCACAACAACGTCGTCGAAGCGGGCGGGCTGCACATCATCGGCACCGAGCGGCACGAGGCCCGCCGCATCGACAACCAGCTCCGCGGTCGCGCTGGCCGCCAGGGCGACCCGGGAAGCTCGCGTTTTTACGTCTCCTTCGAAGACGACATCATGCGCCGCTTCGCGCCCGAATGGCTGCCCAAGACGATGAGCAAGCTCGGCATGGACGAGGACACGCCAATCGAAAGCGGCATGGTCAGCAAGGCCATTGAGTCGGCGCAGTCGAAAGTCGAAGGCTACAACTTCGACATCCGCAAGCACGTTGTCGAGTACGACGACGTGATGAACATGCATCGCGATGTCATCTATACCGAGCGACGCAAGATAATGATGGGAGCCGACCTGCGCGCCAACATCCTCGACATGGTGCGCGAGGAGATCTGCGAGCTCGCCGATACTTTCCTGCCCCTCCGCCGCGAGGAGGACTGGAACATCGAGGAGATGCTCAGGGAGGTGGCGACTATCTTCGACCCGCCGCCTTCGCTTTCGGCCAAGAGCCTGGAAGGCCTCTCACACGAGCAAGCAGTCGAAGCGATCGTAACCGCCTCTGAAGAGCAGTACCGGCGGCGGGAAGAGGAGATGGGTGAGGAGGTGACCCGAACCGTCGAGCGTCTGGTCATGCTACGTGTCATCGACTCCCTTTGGGTCGAGCACCTGACCGCGACGGACGAGATGCGGCAGGGCATCGGCCTGACGGCCTACGGCCAGTTCGACCCGCTTGTTGTCTACAAGCGCGAGGCCCACGATATGTGGGACCAGCTTCTCGCCAATATCCGAAGGCAGATCACGCACACTATTTACCACGTTCAGCTCCAGGCCCCGCCGCCGCCTCGCGAGGCGGTCGGCGCGACGGAGGGTCGCGGCGGCATGCCTGCCGACGCGCCTGCTGAAGCTCAGCCTGTGGCGGTCGGCGCCCGAGCGGGCGGTGGTCGGGAAGCGGCGCGTCGGCCCGTCGGTGCCCACAAGGTCGGACGCAACGACCCCTGTCCTTGCGGCAGCGGCAAGAAGTACAAGAAATGCTGCGGCAGGGCGATCTAGAAATGGCGGAGGAAAGGCGAATGGAGGGCACGTCGGAGGGCACCCCGGCCTGTGACGAAGCCTTCGCGCACCTGCGGCAGGCGGTAGCCGGCGGCTCGCACTGGTTCCCGGCGCTACTCGAGGCCGTTGCCCTCTGGCAGGTGCCCGAGGAGACTATCGGCGACAGGCGCTACTCCTATCTCATCGACGGGGAAGCGTTCGATTGGTTGCTCCTCGCCGAACGCCTGACCGACTCCCTGGACGGCGCTGTCCCTGACGAAGAGCGCGAGGCGTTGCTCTTCTTCGGCCAGACGCCGCCTGACTGTGACGCTGCGTCTTTCAAGAACGCCATAGGCGCCGCGAAGCACACCGCCTATCTCAACTATCTCTACGGCGTCGTTGTCGAAGAGGCGCTGCAGCTTGCCGTCGAGGAGGAGCTGCACAAGGAGCGCTTCGCGCTGTGCGGCACGCGCTGCCGGCCGGCGGACGAGGAGGTCTGCGAGCGCATCTACGGCAAAGGGCGGATGGAGCTGCTGGCGCGCTTCCGCGACGAGAAAGGGCTTCCCGCCGGGGACCGCATCGCTTTCAGCGATTTGCGGGCCTTTGCTTACTGGCTCTTCAAGTATCGCCTGCGCAACTGCGACCGCGCCCGCGTCGCGTCCGACACGCGAAAAGCCATGTCGCAGCTCGCCGAGCTGGAGAACGCCCGCCGGCGCCGCGTCGCTCGCCTGGCGTCCCGCTCATCCTGACCCTTCTTTCAGACTGCCTTCTCCTAAAGACCACCTGGAATGTGTTCTGAACATTTCTCTGCGCCGACGGCCGCGGAAACCCCTCGAATCGCAGCCGGTGGGCGCCGATAACCAATTGGTCGCCGAAGGGACTGAGCCGATATGAAGTGCCTCGGCGAAAGGTGATGATGATCCGCGAACCTGTGGCCCCCCGACTCCTGCGACGCTTCGGCCGTATGCTGGCGATGGGCTTCGTCGTCATCTACGGCGTCTTCCTCGTCCAGAGCCTCATCGACGAGCCGTCGGCGGCGTACGTCGGCCTGCTGGCGGCGCTGGCGATCGCGGCCGCGGGCGCCGTGGCGGCGTGGGTAGACGACTGCGTCGGCGGCGGCCTGCTGTTGCTCTCGGCAGTCGCCATGGCGCTGTCCGGGGCGATCTTCGCGGTAAAGGATGCGACGACGGCGATACTCTACCTGAGCGTGCCGTTCCTGCTCGCCGGGCTGTCGGTGCTGGTGGCGCGCGGGCTGAGCGCGCGGCGAGAAGAGCAGCCGGGGCGGTAAGCTACTGCGGCAGGCGCTCGAATCGCAACCGGTGCGGGCCGATCACGACCTCGTCGCCGTTCTCAAGCGCCGCCCAGGCCACCTGCCGCTCGTTCACGTACGTCGCGAAACGCGGCCCCTCCAGATGGTGCAGCATGAAGTGCCCCTCTCGCAGCCAGAGCCGCGCGTGCTCTTCACCGACACGACCATCGGGGTTCGCGAGCGGCAGGATGCAGCCGGCCCCGCCGCCGAGGGTAACCGGCTTGCCGCCCAGCGCGACACTCTTGCCCTTGTCCGGTCCGTCGACGACGATGAGTCGGGCAATTGGCGGCTCGCCTTCTCGGACGCTGAGCGGCGGCGGCGCAAAGGCGCTGGCCGTCGCCGCACCCGACTCCGACACCAGAATTCGCTTCCGCCGCCTGCGCCATGTGGCGAAGGCGCCCGCCACGAGAAGCACCGCCAGGGCGCTAGCCAGCGCGGCGGCCAGGGCGAGCAGCGCCCGGCTCGGGCGACTGCCGCTCGACGTGGTGGCTGCGGCCTGGGGCGGTTGTTGCGGCGTCACTGTTGGCACGACGCTCGGCCGGAGGAAGCGCGTCGAGCCGCTTGCCGAAACTCCGGCTGAGTTGACCGTCACCTCAAGGTCGGTGGTCCCGAGATTCGCTGGCGCGCTGAGATGCAACTGGACCAGGTACTGCGAGCTTAGAACGGTCTCGATCTGGTCGAAGGCCGCGCTTATGTCGCCCGGCGTGGGAGCCGCGAGGAACTCGCCGCCCGTGCGGCCCGCCAGGACCTGCAGGTACAGAAGGCTGATGTCGTTGCCGAGGCCGATGGTGAAGAACGGCACGCCCGAATTGATCGCCGCATCCAGCGAGCCCTGCACGTCGGCGGCGCTTTTGTTTCCCGAGTCCGGGCCGTCGGTGAGGAGGATGACGGCTCGCCGCGGCAGGGGCGCGGTCCTGGCCCTCTGGGCCGCCCCGACCACCGCGTCGTAGAGGGCTCTCGAGCCGCCGGCCTGAAGCGCGTGCAGCGTGGCCGCCAGCGACTGCTCGTCGGAAGTCAGGATGCTGGGCATGCCAGCGCTGTCGGCGAAGGGGATGACGATGGCGCCGTCTTTCGGGAGGAGCGCGCCGACGAAGTTCGTTGCGGCCTCCTGCGCCGCGGACAGCGGCTCGCCTGCCATCTCGCTGCTTGTATCGATGACCAGCACGACGGCGAGCCCGAGGTCAGACGACGCGGCGGCCTGGACTCCGGTGACGCCGGCGGGATTGCCGTCCTCGGTCGCCGAGAAGTCGGCGGCGGTGAGTCCGGCCAGAGGCGCTCCCGTGGCGTCTCGCACGTCGATGACGGCGGTGACGTCAGGGTAGGCGCTGGTGATGACCTGCGCGATGTTGAGGGTGGCCGGCGCCTGCGCGTGCGCGGGAAGCGCCATCAGCAGAGTCGAGAGGAGCCCGATCGTTGCCAGTCCCTTCAGCAATGGCTGCTCCACCTGCGGGGAAGGAGTAGGATAGTTTTCCTCAGACTAGGTGAGGCCCGTTAGTCTGTCAAGGAAGAAGCGGGAGAAAGGCTGGGAAGGTGGGAAAACGGCGGGCGATGGTCGCGATTGTCGTTGGGATGGCGGTCGCGGCTGCCTGCGGCCGCGGCGGCCCCGCCGCCACTCCGACCCCGGTCCCCCCGACTGCGCCGCCGCCCACATCGTCGTCGCCGCCGTCCGCGACGCCCAGCCCCGCGCCGGTTGTCGCGCCGCTGGAGCCGCGGGGCTTCCCAATCGACCCGACGCTAAGGGCCGGGCTCGTCGTCGGCCAGCCGCCGGACCGGAGCATCGCCTGGGGCGCCGGCCCGGATGCGCTTGCGTACAGCCGCGATTACCAGAACGTCGGCCGACCCGGAGCGCGCGAACGACTCCGGCTGGGATTGCCGCACGCACGTCGAGTACGAGGGGCAGCCGGCGGTCGACTGGTACGTCCCGATGGACACGCCCGTCCACGCGACGATGGACGGGGTCGCGACGCTGAACATCGTCACGGTCACCAGCGCCTTCGACTACTACGGCGTCAACGGCGAGCCCTACATGGGCAACCCCAATTGCCAGAGCGCGTCGGTCGCGCCGTTTGCCGGCGTCAGCGGCGGCAAGGGCGTCTTCGTCGAAGTCGAGAACGAGGACTTCGTGACGGACTACGGCCATCTCGACCCGAAGCAGACGATTGCGGCGCTGCCGCCCGCCGCCTTTCTTCCCGGCTATTCCCCTGATTTCGATTACGCGGCGGCTTTCGCGGCGATCCGTGACTTCCGCGTCTTCACGCCGGTTGCCCGTTGGAGCGTGAAACGCGGCGATATCATCGGCTACAGCGGCAGCAGCGGCTACAGCGAGGCGCCCCACCTCCACTATTCGATTCGACGCGCGGGGGAATCGCAGCTATTGTGCCCGACGGCGGAGTCCGGGTTCGCAGACGGGGGCTGGCTGCTGAAGTAGGGCCGGTTGGGCTTCGCGGCGCGACGAGCGGAGCGAGTCGCGCAACCCCGAACGCGATCAGCGTACGTAGCACTGCCGTTACGAAGTCGACATGGATGGATCGACGCAGCATTCCGAGGTTTGCAAAATCCGTCGCTGAGGCCGAACGGCTATCCGTCCTTGCTGAAGGCGATCGCCAGACGCTCGCCGTCCATCTTCGCCGAGGTCGCCCGTCGGCCCGCCAGCGCCCGCGGCAGCAGCACCTGGCGCTTGTAGCCGCCGACCCGGACCGTCAGCTCGCCGCCGCGCTGCGCCAGCGAAATGTCCTCGCGCTCCACAAACGGCATGCCCAGGCTGAGCACGTACTCGCCGTCCTGCGACCGGACCTCCTGTGCGACGGCGGGGTAATAGATGCGGGTCGGGTCCGCGCCGCCGAAAAGATGGTCCGCCATTTCCCGCAGCCCGTCCATTCCGACCACCTCGTGCTCCAGAAGCGGCGCCGTCAACACCGGCAGCGGCGAGAAAGCCTCATCAATCTGGCGGCGGTAGCGCGCCTGCGCCTCCTGCCAGCGCTGGAAGTAGCCGTCGTCAATCTGCTCGGGCAGCAAGCGATTGCAGACGACGGCATCGGTGACGTAGCCGTACAAGTTCAGGTATGTGAAGCTGCGCTGCGCCTCCTTGACGACCATCTTTTCCGGATTGACGACCAGCCGCACCGTCGATACGTCGCGGTCCGAGAGGAGGTCGTGCAGCTCCGCCAGGCGGGCCATGAGGTCCTCCGCCGCGTCGAAGACCTCCTTCTTCGGCACCGGCATGCCCGTCAGGCCGCGCACGACCGGCCCTGCTATCTTCGCGATGCGCCGCTCCACCGGCAGCACCTTGTCGATCCACCAGCGCGCCGCTTCCGGAAAGCTGAGCAGCGAAAGCGCCTGCCCCGTCGGCGCGCAGTCGACGATGACGGTGTCGAAATCGCCGCTCTGGTAGTTGCGAGTGATCCAGAAGAGGCTAGCGAGCTCTTCCATGCCCGGCAGCACCGCAACTTCGTCGGCATCTATCTCCCGCATCCCCTGCCAGACCAGCAGCGCCGTTAGCCACTCTTGGACGATCCCCCAGAAGTGCTTGATATTGAAATAGACGTTGCTTTCCTGCGCCCAGAGGTTCTCGGCGACCTGGGTCGGCTCCGGACCGAGCGGCGTGTCGAACGAATCGGCGAGGCTATGCGCGGCGTCGGTGCTGAGGACGACGGTGCGATGCCCCAGCTCGGCGGCCCGAACCGCGGTGGCGGCGGAGACGGTCGTCTTGCCGACGCCTCCCTTACCGGTGTAGAGGATTATCCTGCCCTTGCCCATCCCAACAATCCCATGGCCGTTGGCCCAAAGGTGTCTGGCTCAAGACCGTCTGGCGACGTCCTCCAGCGTCATGCCGCGGTAGATCTCTTCCAGCTCGACCTGGCGCTCGCCGGAGACGCGCATGAATATCGCCTCCGCTTCCGATAGCACGACGCCTTCATCCGAACGTACTTCGGCGCGCACCGTGACCCAGCGGCCGCGGTTCTTTTCGATCAGGCCGACGACGTTCACCGGTTTGAAGAGCGGCACCGGATCGCGGTAGCGGATGTTGATCTTGCCGGTTACCGCCCAGATGCCGTGGCTCATCGTGACCCAGCCCATCGCTTCGTCGAGCATGGTCGCCACCAGGCCGCCGTGCATGAAGCCGGGCCAGCCCTGATGCTCCGCCTGCGGCGTGAACGGCGCCGACACCTTGCCGTCCTCCATTGCGAAGGAAAGGTGCAGGCCAAGAGGATTGTGCTTGCTGCAACCGAAGCAGTAATGGCGTTCGAGCTCTTTTTCTTCCATGCCTTCTTCGCCCTCAAGCGGCTTCCGTCTGCCGGTCTATTGCCGCGAGCGCCTCGCGATGGTCCCGCGGCTCGGACATGCCGCTGCGGGTAACGTAGCGGATGACGCCGTCGCTGTCGATGACGACGGTCAAGCGTTCCGCCAGCCCCAGCGCCTCGTTCCAGCAGCCGTAGAGGCGCGCCACCTCGCCCTTCGGGTCGGAGAGGAGCGTGTGTTTGAAGCCCATCGCATCTTTCCACGCCTTCAGCGTCCAGTGACTGTCGTGGCTGACGCTGTAGACGCGGGCGCCCTTGGCTTCGAATTCAGAGTAGTCGTCGCGGTAGGCGCACATCTCGCTCGTGCAGACGGGCGAGAAAGCGGCGGGCAGGAAGACGAGCACCACCGGTCCGCCCCGCTGCTCCGAGAGCCTGGCCGGTTTGTTTTCCTCATCCCGAAGCTCAAAGTCGGGCGCGGGTTTGCCGATATCTATCTCAGCCATTGCATCCTCCTCCTCGCGGATTCCCTTTCCGCGAAAGAAGCTGACCAGCCGGAGACTACGCCTGCTGCTCGCTCAGGAAGCGGTGGATTCCCTCGGCTGCCCTTTGTGCGTCGGCGATCGCGGTCACCACGAGGTCAGCGCCATGAGCGCAGTCGCCGCCGGCGAAGACGCCGGGAAGGCTGGTCGCGCCGGTCTCCGGGTCGATGGCGACCTCGCCCCAACGGCTCGTCTTCAGGCTAGTGCATCCCTGGACCGCCGCCTTATCGACGTTGAAGCCAAGAGCGAACACCACCGTGTCGACATCGATCATGAACTCCGAGTTGGCGATCGGAAGAGGACGTCGCCGGCCGCTTTCGTCGGGCTCGCCCAGCTCCATTCGTTGGCATTCCAGCTTTTGGACATGTTCGGACGCATCGCCCAGCAGGCGGACGGGCGCCGCCAGGAAGAGGAATTGCGCTCCTTCTTCCCGCGCGTTCGTCCGCTCGGCCGCCCGCCCCGGCATTTCCGCTTCCGTCCGCCGGTAGACGCAGGTCACCTGTCTAGCGCCGAGTCGAAGCGCTGTCCGGAGGCAGTCCACCGCCGTGTCGCCGCCGCCGATGACCGCGACGCGTGAGCCGACCTCGACCGGGCGTCGCATCAACTCCGGCAGCTTGGCGGGCGCGACGTTAGCCCGCACGAGGAAGTCCATCGCCTGGTAGACACCAGCCAGCTCGCTGGCGGCACCCTGGTCGGGCAGCGGCAGCAACGTCTCTTTCGTCGCGCCGTAGCCGAGGAAGACGGCGTCGTAGGCGTCGGTCAGCTCTTCGACGGTCACGTCCTCGCCCAGAACAGTGCTCTGCCGGAACTCGACGCCCAGTCGTCTCAGAAAAGCGATCTTCTCCTCGACGATAGCCTTGTCCATCTTGAAGCTCGGGATGCCGTAGAGAAGCAGGCCGCCCGGTTCGGGCCAGGCGTCGAGCACGGTGCAGTGGTGGCCCTTCCTGGCGAGCTCTTCCGCGACCGTCAGGCCGGCCGGCCCGCCGCCGACGATCGCGACGCGCTTGCCGGTAGAGGGCGTGACCGGCGGCAGCGGACGCCCCCCGTGCTGTCGCTGGTAGTCGGTGATGAACACCTCTATGCGACCGATCGCCACGGCCCGCGAGCTTTTCGCCAGCACACAATGACCCTCGCACTGGCGCTCCTGCGGGCACAGGCGCGAGCACATCTCCGGCATCGGACTTGTCTCCCGCAGCTTTGCCGCGGCGCCGAGGACGTCCTCCGATTCGAGCAGCGCGAGGTAGCCCGGAATGTCGTTATGAATCGGACAGGCCTTCATGCAGGGCGCCGCCGGGCACTGGATGCAGCGGCTCGCCTCCAGGCGCGCGGTCTTGCCGTCCCAGGGCAGGTAGATCTCATCCCAGTCCCGGGCGCGGCTCTCCGCTGGCCGCTTGTCGATAGGCTGGGGCGGCAGCTTTAGCCGCGCTTTCCTGTCGACGGGGTGCTTTGTCTCCGTTGTTACGGCGTTGTCCCTTCCGGCAAGCATGTGCTCCCACTCTTAGCTTACACGAGCCATGCGAAGGGGGGCAAGGAGTCAAGCCGGATCGGCAGGTGTGGATGGCAGCGCCCGCGTGTCGGTCTCGCTGTCGAGCAGCGTCGCCGGGTGGCGCAGCGACGCCAGCAGGCCGCGCTTCGGCGAGAAGACGAGCGCCAGCGTGAAGAAGCTCGTGGCGACGAGCACTATCGCCGCACCCGACGCCACCGACGCGTAGTAGGAGGCGTATAGCCCTACGACCGACGAAATGAACCCGATGACCGCGCCGCCGAACATTATGAGATGCAGCCGCCGCACCAGCAGCGCCGCCGTCGCGGCCGGCGTGACGAGCATGGCGACGACCAGGACGATTCCCACGGCTTTCAGCGCTACGACGGCGGAGATCGCGATCAGCGCCAGCAGGCCGTAGTGGAGGAAGCGGACGGGGATGCCGGAGGCCGCCGCCATCTCGGGGTCATAGGCGTAAAAGAGGAGCTCTTTGTAGAAGATGGCGACGACAGCGATGACCACCGCTGCCATGCAAGCGATGAGCACGAGGTCGTGACGCCCGACGCCCAGGACGTTGCCGAAAACAAAGCTGAACAGGTCGACGGTATAGTTGCTCTGATGGCTGATGACGACGACGCCCAGCGCGAACACGCCGACGAAGATTATGCCGATGGCCGTGTCGACGCTGAGGCGCGCCCGCCGACCCACGTAGCCGATCGCCATGGCCGTCGCAATCGCAGCTATCATCGCGCCCACGTAGATGCTGCCGCCCAGCACAAACGCTATTGCTATGCCGCCAAAGGAGGCGTGCGCCAGCGCGTCGCCGATGAAGGCGAGCCCCTTGAGCACGACGAAGGCGCCGATGACCGCGCTCACGATGCTCACCATCGTCAGGGCCAGCAGAGCGCGCTGCATGAAGGCGTACTGCATGGGGTTCGATAGCCAGGTCCAGAACGTCATGCATGGCCGTGATGGTCCACGTAGAATCCGCCCTCGATGGGCAGCGTTATCAGATGGCTCTCGAAGGTCTCGTCCAGCAGCTCCTTCGTGAACGTCTTCTCCGGCTCGCCATAAGCGATCTTGCGCCGGTTCATCAGGAGGACGCGGTTGAAGCAACACTCGACGCAGGAGAGGTCATGGGTCGCCATTAGCAGCGTCCTTCCTTCGTCGCGGAGGCCTTCGAAGATGGTGAGCAGCTCATGTTGGATGGTGGCATCGAGGCCTGCCATCGGCTCGTCCATCAGCAGGACGCGCGGCTCCTGCGCCAGCGCCCGGGCGATAAGGACGCGCCGCTGCTGGCCGCCCGAGAGCTCGCCAATCTGGCGTTTCGACAGGTCGGCGATTGCCAGTCGCTCCAGGGACTGGTCGACGACGCGCCTGTCCTCGGCGCCGGGCCAGCGCAACGGCCCCAGGCGTCCGAACCGCCCCATCGTGACCACGTCGCGGACGGTGACGGGAAAGTCCCAGTCGACCGACTCCGTCTGCGGCGTATAGCCGATGAGGCGTCGCGCGTTCGCCGGCTCGCGGCCGAAGATGCGCACCTGACCGCGCCACACGCCATGCGTCCCGAGAATGACCTTGATCAAGGTAGACTTGCCGGAGCCGTTGGGCCCCACCAGCGCCACCATGGTTGCCGGAGCTGCCTCAAAGCCGATTCCGCGGAGGGCGGTCTGATTGCCGTAGCCGGCCCACACGTCCTCGACGCGCACCGCCACGTCGTCGGCCGGCTGGGTCGCTTGTCGCGAAGGGAATAGCTTCATTTCAGCCCCTCCACCAGGTTTTGCTCGTCGAAACGCATCAGCTCGACGTACGAGTGCACTTTGCCGGAGTAGGCATCGCTCAGGAGCTGCTTCACCTGGACGTGGGCCTCGCTCGCAACGGTATCCAGGAGCTGCGGGTTGAACTCGGGCTCGGCGAACACCGTCGGGACGTGCTGAGCTCGGATCTGGTCTATCAGGTTGGCGATGTCCTGAGCGCTCGCCTCCTTTCCTTCCGACTGGACGACGAAGCCGACGAGCGTTAGCCCGTAGCGGTCGGCGAGGTAGGGGTACGCGTCGTGGAAGGTCACGAGCTTACGGTTGTCCGGCGGTATGGATTGGATAGCCGCCGCGAACTCCTTGTCGAGCGTGTCGAGCTGCGAGAGATAGGCGGAGGCATTGGCCCGAAAAGCGTCGGTGTCCTGTGGGTCCGCGGCGATGAGCGCGTCCCTGATACTTTCGACGTAGCGCTCCGCGTTCTGGACGTTCAGCCAGAGGTGAGGGTTGCTGGCCTCGCCTTCGGCGGCGTTGCCGGCGAGCGTTGGTAGACCCTTCGACATCTCGACCACCTGAACGCCTGAGCGCACGTTATTGTAGATCAAGTCATGCAGCGTCTGCTCCAGGTTGAGGCCGTTGATGACCACCAGGTCGGCCTGCGCGACCGCCTTCACCTGCGAGGGGACCGGCTCGTACGTATGAGGGTCGGCATCGGCGGGAACAAGCGCGGTGACCTGCACTTTGTCGCCGCCGACGTTCTGGATAAGGTCGGCAAAGAGGTTCAGCGATGTCACGACGCGGATCTGGCCGGAGGCGCTCTGGCTCGTCGTCCCACCGCACGAGGCGACGAGCAGGCCCAGCGCCACGGCGACAACGAGCGTCGGCGCAACTCTGCGAGATAGCCCCTTCAAGGCCCTCATAGCGACCCCGCGATCTCTTGACACGCGGGGCATAGACCGAACAGCTCCAGCCGGTGTCCCTGGATATCGTAGTTCGTGCGGCCGGCAAGCGCTACGGAGACTGCGTCCAGGTCGCATTCCGCGAAGTCCTCGACGCTGCCGCAGCCGGTGCAGACGAGATGATGATGGTGGTGAGCCGCCGCGCTCGACCGATAACAGGGCGTGCCGTCCTCCAGCAGCACGCGGCAAAGCAGGCCGAGCTCGACGAGCAGCCGGATCGTGCGGAAGACCGTCGCCCGGCCAAGCTGCGGCAGACGGCGCTGCATCTCGGCGACGCTGAAGGGCTCGTCGGCCGCCAGCGCCGCATCGACGACGGCGCGTCGGCGGGCCGTGAGGCGAAAGCCGTTGGCCTTCAGCAATTCGTCCACAGCGGCTTGTTTCGTTCTCATCGCAAATGATACCTGGTATCAATATCAAGATAGACCGGCCCAGCGGCTTTGTCAAGCCGCCAGGCGGAAATTGACCTGCCCCCCGAAAACGAGTCCAAACCCAAGGTTACTTAGGGGGGACAGGTCACTATGGCTGCGGGGCTAACGTTCAATGTTGTGCCGGTAACGGGGGCAAATCAGTGGCCGTTGGCCAGGGGGAACTGATAGCATGTATAAGGAATTCCGGTACGCCGGAGTACGAGAAGGCACTTGGCGTGAAATGAGGGGCGGAGAGGATAGCAATGGCTGACCTGCTTTTGACCATCAAGATCGGCATCAACCCGGACATTGGGCACATCGGCGGTTTCCTCCTGACCTGGCACGGCATGATCACCGCCCTCGCCATCATCCTGGGCGTTTGGGTCGGCGTCTGGTTCGGCCGCCGCGCCGGTTTCACCGAGGACGACGCCTACGCCATCGCCCTCGTCTGCGTCCCCGCCGGCATCATCGGCGCCCGCGTCCTCTTCGTTCTCGAAAACAGGGAACTGTTCGCCGGCCACTTGTTGGATGTCTTCCGCATAAACGAAGGCGGCATATCGCTTTACGGCGCCCTGATCGCTGGGGTTGGCGCCGGTCTTATATACGGTATCTGGAAGAAGCTGCCCCTCCTTGTGGGTTTGGACGCCGCCGCCTTCGGAGAGATCCTCGGCCAGGGGGTCGGCCGCATCGCCTGCCTCGTCACCGGCGACATCTTCGGCAAGCCCAGCTCACTGCCTTTCGCGGTTCAGTACACCAACATCAACAGCCCCGCCTTCGCGCGCGGGCCGATGCAGTTCGTCACCGCCTACGAAGTCTTGGGCGACTTCCTGATCTTGGGCCTCCTCTTGCTGCTCTGGAAACTGAGAATATTCAAACGCAACGGCGTTCTCTTTTTCCTCTACGCCGGGCTCTATGCGGTGTTGCGCTTTGGCATCAGCTTCCTGCGGATCGACAAGGAAGTTTTCGGCGGCCTTCGCATGGCCCAACTGATCGCTCTGGCGGTCATCGCCGTATCCATAGTGGCCCTCACCCTCATCTCTCTCCGCGGGAGGCGGGCCCGGGTGGCTTTCCCGGCGGCTGACGCCCCGCCGGTAAAAGGCCGCGCCGAGCTCTAGACAGCCGGAGCCTTCTTAGCTGCGACCGCCGGTGTATCGCCGAAGACGGTAGCCCGGCCGAGGTGCGGCAAACGTAGCTGCATGCCCGCGACGCTGAACGGCTGGTCGCCCGCCAACGCCTCGTCGACAACGGCCATCCGGGCTTGTCACGCCGTTTGGGCGACATTCTTCGCGAGAGTGTTATACTGAAGGCCGCTGACTCTCGGCACCACGGTGCGCCGTCGAAACCAAATGACTTCACGAAAACGCCTCTTTCTTCTCGCCGCGGTCCTCGGCACGGTCTGGAGCTACTCCAGCCGGCGGATGCGACGCTGGGAGGACCGCGATCTTGCTTCCGCCCCCAAGCCGGGCCGTGAAGTCTACGTCGACGGGGTTCGCCTCCACTACGTCGAAGCGGGCGAAGGGCCGCCGCTGCTTCTGCTGCACGGCCTTAACGGCTCGACGTTCAGCTTTCGTCTTCTGATGCCCTATCTGGCGCCGCACTTTCGGACGATCGCTCTCGACCTCAAGGGCTTCGGCTTTTCCGACCGCCCGGCCGGCGGCGATTACTCGCTGGGGGAGCAGGCGCGGCTCGTCGCGGGTTTTCTCGACGCCCTCGGCGTCGAGAAGGCCTTCGTGCTCGGCCATTCGCTCGGCGGCGCTGTCGCCATGCGCTTGGCCATCGCCTATCCGGAGCGGGTCGAACGGCTCATCCTCGTCTCCGCTGCCGATGACAGCGAGTTGCGAAAAGGACTTCGGAGCGCGCGGGTCATCCGGCCGATGCTGCCCATCGTCGCCGCCTTCACACTGCAAAACGAGCGCTTCCGCCGCATGTCGTTGCGGAGCGCCTGCTACGATCCGGCTTTCGTCACGCCGGAGGTCGTGGAAGGCTACCTATCGCCAACCCACATCCGCGGCCATCTGCGCGCTCTCGGCTCGCTGATGGTCGACCGCCGGCGCGACGCGCCGCTCGACGTTACTTCCATCACCCAGCCGACGCTCATCCTCTGGGGTACGGCCGACCGCTGGATGCCGTCCGTTCACGGCCAGGCGTTGCAGTCGCTCATCCCCGAGGCGAGTCTCGTGCTCATCGAGAAGGCCGGGCACCTGGTGCTGGAGGAGCAGCCTCAAGAGAGCTCAGGCGCTATAATCGATTTCCTGAAGCGTGACGAACCTCGGCTGAAGGAGGCTTGATCGTCGCGCTGGAATGTCGGCAGACTAGATAGTTGAGGCAGAACGAATGCAACCACGAAAGACGAGGAAGAAGCAGCAGGCATCCAGTAGCCGAACCTGGATGCCGATAGCGCTTATTGGCGGCGCCGCGATAATCGTTGTCGTCGTCATCGTTGTCGCTATCAACGTTGTAAACAGCGGCGGCCCGGGCGTCACCAAAGGGAGGGCGATACCGGGCCCGACTCATTCTGCGCCTCAGAGCGATGCGAGCGCCGGCCAGGATAGCGCCCCGGTCACGCTGGTGGAATTCTTCCGCTTCGATTGCTCGCACTGCGAGGACTTCGCCCTCAACACCGCTCCCAGCATCGAGAAGGACTACGTGGACACGGGCAAGCTGCGAATCGTCTTCCATCCGCTCGCGGTGGCGGCAAGCGGCGATGTGTTGACGGCGTCGGAGGCGGCTGCCTGCGCCGGCGATCAGAACCACTACTGGGACTACTATGATGAGATCTTCAACAACTTCTCGATCGCCAATCCCTACATCAAGGACAACCTCAAGCAGTACGCCAAAGACCTGGGGCTGGATACCAACGCTTTCAATTCCTGTCTCGACTCTGACAAATACAAGGACCAGATCATCAACGACACGAACGCCGACGTTAAAGTCGGCATCAACTCAACCCCAACGTTCTACCTCGGCAAGACGAGCCTCATGAACAGCGAACCTGCCCCCTTCTCCGGCTCGACGCCGATAATAGGCGCGCAGCCCTACAGCGCCTTCAAGACCGATATCGATAAGGTGCTCGCGGGGCAATAGTGGACGAGGTCGACTTGGCGGAGGATGAGGGCTGGGCGGCCGCGGGCGCCGGCGAGAAGCTTGCCGCCGGACTGCTGGCCCTGCTGGCCGTGGCCGGCGTCGGCGTCGCCGGCTATCTGACGTACGTCCACTGGTTCGACAAGCCCATCGCCTGCGGAGGGCTGCATACCTGCCGCGCCGTTGCTGAAAGCAGCTATGCCTGGATCGGCGGCGTGCCGGTCGCCTTCTTCGGCCTGCTGGGCTACCTGGCGATACTGGCGGTCTCGCTCCTCTGGCTGGCGACGGGTGATCGATTCGAGGGCAAGCCCCTGCTGGCTATCTGGGGGATGAGCCTCGCTGGCCTGGCTTATTCGATCTACCTCACGTACATCGAGCTGTTCGTGATCAACGCCGTCTGCGTGTGGTGCGCGAGCTCCGCGGTCATAATGACGGCCATCTTCATCGTGTCTAGCGGCGCGCTCGTGCTTTTGGGCCGCGAAGGCGGCTTCGAGGAAGACTAGGCCGGCGTTCCGCGCAGCCCGAGCTCGTCCGCTATCCCCTTCAGCGCTTCCGTGACCTCGGCAATGTGCTCGTTGAGGTCGATGCCCATCGCCTCCGCCCCTTTGATAATGTCATCGCGGTTGACGGCACGGGCGAAAGCCTTGTCTTTCATCTTCTTCCGCACCGACGAAGGCTCGAACGTCGAGGATGCTCTTGCTGGGCCGCACCAGCGCGACGGCGATGATAAAGCCGGAGAGCTCATCGACGGCGTAGAGCGTCTTCTCCATCATCGTGTCGCGCGAAAGGCGCAGGTGCTCCGCGTGGCTCAGGGCAGCGCGGATGATGTCCTCGGGGACGCCGCGCTCGCGCAGGATAATGGCGCCGTCCTGCGGGTGCTGGTCCAGCGTGGGATGGATCTCGTAGTCGAAGTCGTGCAGCAGGCCGACGACGGCCCACTTCTCCTCGTCCTCGCCGAATTTGCGGGCGTAGCGGCGCATCGCCGCCTCGACCGCGAGGCCGTGCTTGCGCAGGCTGTCGCTCTTCGTGTACTCGCAGAGCAGGTCCCAGGCTTCTTCTCGCTTCATCTCGTCTCTCCTGTCGAATGGCTGCCGGACTACGGTTGAGCAGTCAGCGAGTACAGGTAGTGCGCTTCCTCCGTCGTTCCCTGGCTCTCAGCGGCGATGACGACGACGTACTTCGTGGGCCCCTCCGACGAGCCGGTGAGCTGGATGCTGGCGCTGTTCGAAGGGCTGAGCTGGACCCGCTGCGCCGCGGTGCCGGCGGTGACGTTCAGCAGGTCCACCGCGAACTGCTGGGGCTCCGGCGCGTCGATGCGCTGGAAGCCGTTGGCCTGCCAGTCCCCGTCGGTCTCCGCGTCGTCGGACCAGCCAATCTCGGGGACGCTGATGTCGTCGATGCCCCAGCCCTGGCCGCTGACGCCGCCGTCGGTCACGTACTCGAAGCGCAGGAGCACCTTCTTGCCGGCGTACGGCGTCAGGTCAATCGATTCCGGCGCCCATTGAGGCGACTGGCCGCCGCCGCTGTCGCCGCTGTAGCCGGGGCCGTACGCCTGCTCCACCGGGTCCTGGTTGGTGGTCTGTTTGCCGCTGAGCGCCTTCCAAGTGGCGCCGCCGTCCGTCGAGACCTCGACGTAGCCGAAATCGTACCAGTGCTCGATGTCGAACCAGGTCCAGAAGTCGAGCGTGGCCCCGGTCGCCGAGGTCAAGTCGAGCTCGCGCGTGAGCGTCGTGTCGATGTCGTCGCCGCGGCCCGACCACCACTGTCCAGTGCCGCTGTGCGCTGCGTTCGATACCAGGGGCACGGTCTGGGTGCCGGCGAAGGTGAACGTCCCCGATTGCCCCGGCAGGTCGATCTCGATGTAGTTGGCGGCGAACTGCTTCAACGTCCCGTCGCCGCTATTCGGCCCGTCGAGGGTTGTCGTCGTGGCGGCGCGCTGGTCGGCGTTCAGGTAGCCCGACGGCCCGCCGGTGTAGTTGGCGACGGCCCAGTCGGCGAAGATATCGTTGAAGTCCGGCTCGCCGCGCTTTTGCAGGAAGTCTTCGATGCCGCTGATCCCTTTGCTCGACTCGAAAACGATGTCGTGCAAGCTGCTGTCGCCGCCGCTGAACAACGATAGGTAGCGGAAGAAAAGGCCGGCGGCGCCGTAGTGGGCGTAGTTGTCGCCGTTGAGGTTCCAGACGTTGAGCTGGGTGTCCGGCTGCGTGAGAAACGCGTCGCGAAAGTCGTCGGATTGGCCGGCGAGGTTGCCGGAGACGACGGATATGCCCTCGTTGACCCAGACGTCCTCTCGCGGGTTGCCGTTGAAGTGAATGAGGTGCTGCAGCTCATGGGCGATGACCGAGGTGTAGGCATCGCTGCCTATTTTCAGCGACAGGTCCATGTAGAGCATCTCGCGCTCGTTGCTGACGGGAGCCAGCGCCTTCGGGTACTCGTCCAGGTCGGAGAAGTAGCCGGACGCGCCCTGGAGCTGACCGTTGAAGACGGTGATGTGGGTGTCGTTGTCAATGCCGGGGCTGAGCTCTGTGCCGAAGGTGCTGGTCACCACCGGATAGACTTCGTTTTCGAACCGTTGCCCGGCCGTATTCACGTCGTCCGAAGATACCGACTGCCCGTCCTGGACGTAGAAGTAAGCGTGAGCGGTGACGAGCTGCAGCGTCGCAGGGACTTGGACGACTTGCGGCGGCTGGTCGCCGGCCGTTCCCGGCTGCGCCATGAGGACCAGGTTGAAAGTCCGCTTATCGCCGACGCTCAGGCTCTGTGGCTGCGGGTTGACCGGATTGGCGGGCGGAGTCTGGATGCCTTTGAGCCGCTCCGCCAGGTCGAGCAGGTCGCGGGAAGGGAGGCTGTCGGTCTCGGGCGTGGGTCCGGCCGTCGCTGTGCCGGTGGCGACGACGGTAGCGGTTGTTGGAGAAGGCGTGGGCGCGCCGCTCCCGCCGCGGCAGGCAACGGCAACCGTGGCGCCGAGAAGCGCCAGCCCCAAGAGCGCGGCGGGACGCATCGCCCGGCGGGCACTTGCTGTCAGCTTGAGACGGACGTCACTTCGCTCGGGGGTGAGCTTTCTCGTAGACTTGGCGCACCATGTCGTCGGAGAGCTTCGTGTAGACCTGCGTCGTCGACATATTTGCATGCCCCAGAAGCTCCTGGACGTTACGTAGAGGCGCACCGCCCCTCAGCATATGAGTGGCGAAGCTGTGGCGCAAGGTGTGGGGCGTAACCGCCTTGCCGATGGCGGCTTTTTTCGCGTAGCCTTTCAGTATCAGCCAGAAGCCCTGGCGCGTGAGGCGATCGCCACGCCGGTTCAGGAAGAGCGCCGGCTCCTGCGACTCCCGCGCCAGCCGCGGCCGCGCATCATCCAGATACTCCTCGACGGCCTCGAGCGCGTCCTTGTGGATGGGAATCGTGCGTTCTTTCGACCCTTTCCCTATGCAGCGGACGTGAGGGGCGTCTGAGTTTGTGTGAACGCTGGTCATGTTCAGCGACACCAGCTCGGTGACGCGCATGCCCGTAGCGTAGAGAAGCTCGAGCATCGCCTTGTCGCGCTTCGCCTCCGGCGTTGCCATGCGGGCGGGTTGTTCGAGCAGTTCGTCGACCTCTTTGATGGAGAGCGGTTTTGGCAGCGACTTGGGAACGCGGAAGCCGACGTTCTCGGTCGGATTCTGCTTGACGACGCCCTCAACCTGGTGGAGATATGCGAAGAACGCCTTGATCGCCGCTATCTTGCGGGCGACGGTCGCCTCGGCGTACTGGCGACGCTTGAGGTCGGAGATGTAGTCGACGACGGCGGCGCGGTTGACGCCGCTCCAGAGAGGATCGCCGTTGCCGTTACGGGAGGCGGAAAGGTAGCTGCGGAACTGAGTCAGGTCAATGCTGTAAGCAGCGATTGTGTTGGCGGAGGAACCCTTTTCGACCGATAGGTAGTGAAGGAACTGACCAACCTGGTCGTCCATGACCTCACCTCGCCTTTGCCTTGCTTGAGTGGTCGGGGAAAAGCGACCTAATTCTACCACAACGCCCACTATTGTCCATGGCGGCGCCTAGAGAATTATGGGCATTTTTTCCCGCAGGGCGGCGGCTCCATGGCCGGGTCCGACGGGCCCGCTGACAAGGACGGACAGGAAACCGAAGCCGGAGGCCGGATTCAGCGTGAGGGCGCCTCTTCTTCCGGCCAGGCTTCCTCGCCGATGAGCGGCACGAAGCGACAGGGCCCATGCCGTCGCACCCGGAAGCCCTCCGGCTGGCGCGTCACCGACAGGAGTTGCTGCATCTGCCGCCGTCCGACGGGGATGACGAGTCGGCCGCCGACGGCAAGCTGCTCGACCAGCGGACGCGGGATGCGCGGCGCCCCGGCCGTCACCAGGATCCCGTCGTAGGGCGCTTCCTCCGGCCAGCCCAGCGCTCCGCTCGCCACTCGCACTTCGACGTTTGTATAGCCGAGGCGCTGCAATCGCGCCGACGCGGTTTCGGCCAGCTCCGGCACCCGCTCCACCGTTAGTACCCGTGAAGCGAGCTCGGCCAGGAGTGCGGCCTGGTAGCCGGAGCCCGTGCCCACCTCGAGCACGTTCTCGCCGCCTTTGAGGCGAAGGAGCTCTGTCATCATCGCCACCATCAGCGGCTGCGAGATCGTCTGGCCGTAGCCTATGGGTATGGGCCGGTCTTGATAGGCGAACTGGTGGTATTCGGGAGGGACGAACTCCTCGCGAGGGACGCGCGCCATGGCGCGCAGAACGCGCTCGTCGCCGATTCCCGATTGGAAACCTTCGACCATGACGAGTCGAGCGTCCGAGAAGTCGATCTCCACTTTCGCCCTCCGGTCGACTCTATTCCCGCTCTTCCCTTACGATAGCACAAGCTCAAGCGTGTTCGAACGGCGGCCGATGATATAATGCAGGCTCGGTCGCGGGACGACGCTGGAGCGAGTGGACGAAATGCCTTCACATTACGATGTCGGGACGTCCGGCTGGGTGTACAAGCATTGGCGGGGCCCATTCTATCCGCCGGACCTGCCCACCCGCTACTGGTTCGACTTTTACAGCCGACAGTTCTCAACCGTCGAAATAAACAGTAGCTTTTACCGTCTGCCTTCGGAAGACACGTGGCGAAAGTGGGGCAAGTCGGCGCGACGCGGCTTCCAGTTCGCTGTCAAGGCCAGTCGCTACATGACCCACGTGAAGCGGCTGAAGGACTGCGAGGAGCCGCTGCAGACCTTCCTCGGGCGCGCCAGGCTGCTCGGTCAGGCGTTGGGGCCGGTGCTCTACCAGCTTCCGCCCAACTTCCAGTACAAGCCGGAGAACGTCGAACGTCTGACGGCTTTCTTATCGCTCTTGCCGGGAGACATTCGCCACGTCTTCGAGTTCCGCCACGATTCGTGGTTCAACCCCAATCTGTTCTCGTTGCTGCGCATTCACAACGTCGGCTTTTGCGCCTTCCACATGGCCGGCTGGGAGTCGCCCCTGGAGGCAACGACGGATTTCGCCTACCTTCGCTTCCACGGCGCCGACAGCGTCTACGGCGGCTCATATCCGAACGGCGACCTGGCGATCTGGGCGGGACGCCTGCGCGACCTGCCGGAGGACGTGCGCGAGGTGTTCGTGTACTTCAACAACGACGCCAACGCCTATGCCGCCCAGAACGCGAAGACGTTGCTGGAGTATGTGACGCCGTTTGCGATCCGAGAGGAGCCCGACGAGGAGGAGGACGACGAGGAGGAGGCGATCAACAGCTAGAGAGGCTCTTCGCTCCGAGAGGCGTTTACGCGGCCCCGGCCTTTAGGCTGGGGCATGATTGTGCGCGAGGCCGCCGAAGGCGGACTCGCGCCCGAACCCACGCTGCTACGAGCAACCCGCCGTCATGTTGCGTCGACTGTCCATGTCGCCTTCGGAGCGGCAGCGGCAGGCGCGCTGGTCGCGCTCTTGCCTGCCTGCCGGCGTGCGTGCGTGCGTGCGTGCGTGCGCTGCGCCCCTCTGGGCTCCTCGCGGAGCCGGCCCGTCTGGGCTCGTCGCGCCGCCGATACAAGGAGACTACAGATACTCCTTCACCCGCTGCGCGAGCGACCGCGTGAACCCGACAGTCGACGCAATCTCGTCGACGCCCGCCTCCCGTATCTCCCGCACCGAGCCGAACTTTCGCAAGAGCGCCCGCTTTCGCTTCGGTCCGATCCCCGGTATCGCGTCCAGCGCCGAGCGCGTCCCGGCCTTCTGTCGCACGCTACGATGGTACGTGACCGCGAATCGATGCGCCTCGTCGCGGACGCGTTGCAGCAGGTAGAGCGCCTGCGAAGTGCGCGGCAGCACAATCGGCTCCGAGAAGTCTTTGACGTACAGCTCCTCTTCCTGCTTCGCCAGCCCGGCTGCGGGAATCTGCGGCGCGCCCGCTTCGCGCAGCACGTCGAGCGCCACGTTCAGCTGCGGCTTGCCGCCGTCGACGATCAGCAAATCGGGAAGCGCGCCCCAGCCTTCCGCCTGCGCTGCGTCCTGCGCCTCCACCGCCTGCGCCGCCCGCTTGAAGCGACGGCGTAGCACCTCCGCCATCATCGCTACGTCGTTCGCCCCTTCGACGGTCTTGATCCGGAAGCGACGGTACTCCGCCCGCCGCGGCCGCCCGCCGATGAACACCACCATGCTGCCGACCGGGTGCGCACCCATAATGTCGGAGATGTCGTAGCATTCGATGCGATTGGGTAGCGCCGGCAGGTCCAACTCCTCCTGAAGCTCCTCCAGCGCCTGCCGCGTCTTACCGGTGTCCGTCAGCCAGCGCAATCGCGCCACGTCCATCGCCTCGCGGGCGTTGTCCGTCGCCATGGCGACCAGACGGCGCTTGTTGCCGCGCCGTGGCGTCACGAGCCGCACGCGGCCACCGCGTCGCTCCGACAGCCAGTCCTCGATCTCCGATTCCTCCGGTATCGCCAGCGGCAGCAAGACCGTGCGCGGGACGTACGTGGCCGACTCGTAGAACTGCTTCAAGAAGCCGTTCATCACCTCCGCGTCGGGCTCGCCCTTGGCGCCGTCGAGCGGGAAGTGGTCGCCGCCAATCATCTTCGTGCCGCGAACGAACAGCACCTGCACCTCCGCCTCGCCGTCCGAGCGCGCCAGCCCGAAGACATCCTCGTCGGTCGGCCGCGCGTACGCCGTCACCTGCCGCTCCGACACGTTCTCGATGGCGCGGATCTGGTCGCGGAGGATCGCCGCCCGCTCGTACTGCATGTTCCGCGACGCCTCGTCCATCTGGGTTCGCAACGCCCGCAGCACGTTCTCGGTGCGGCCTTCCAGGAAGAGGATGACCTGGCGGATCACCTCGTCGTACTCCGCTTCCGTGCAGGCGCCGGAGCACGGTGCGATGCAGCGCCCGATGAAGAAGTCCAGGCACGGCCGCGGCCGGTCGCCGGTCACCTCTTCGGTGCAGGGGCGCCAGGGAAAGAGGCGCTTGACCACGTCGAGAGTGCGACGCACCGAGCTGGCGCTGGCGTAGGGCCCGAAGTAGCGCGCGCCGTCGTTCTCGATCCGACGCGTGATCTCGACGCGCGGCCACTTGTTCTGCACGTCGATCTTGAGGTAGGGGTAGTGCTTGTCGTCCTTCAGCCGCACGTTGAAGACGGGCTGATGCCGTTTGACGAGCGTCGCCTCCAGGTGGAGCGCTTCCTGCGCCGTGTTGGTGACAATGTAGTCGAAGTCGGCGATGCTCGACGCCAGCGCCCGCACCTTCGGCTCCATGCTCCGCGGCGAGCCGAAGTAGGAGCGGACGCGGTTTCGCAGCGCCGCCGCCTTGCCGACGTAGATGACGCGACCTTCTTCGTTGCGGAAGATGTAAACGCCGGGCTTGTTCGGCAGGGCGCCGACGCGTTCGAGGAGAGGCTGCTTCGTAGCGATCATTTGCACACCTATTGTAGGCCCGCGAAAGTCGGCCCCTCAAGCTGGAACGACCGCGAGATGCGCTTGTCAGGCCGCTGGTTTCGACGGTAGGATGAGTCTATAGACCATCTTCGAGCCAAGGAGGGTTCAGGATGAAGCTCATCAACGACTTCAAGGCGTTCTTGCTCAGGGGAAACGTAGTCGACCTCGCTATTGCCGTCGTCATTGGCGCGGCCTTCGGCGCTGTGGTTACGGCGCTGGTCGCCGATTTCATCACGCCGCTGATTGCGGCAATCGGTGGTCAGCAGGACTTCTCGGCGCTCAAGTTCACGATCCACAACAGCACGTTTCTGTATGGGGATTTCATCAACAAAGTGCTGGCCTTCGTGATAATTGCGGCGGTTGTGTTCTTCCTGATCGTCGTGCCGCTAAACGCCTACCTGGCGCGCTCGCGGAAAGAGCCGCCGCCGGACCCGACCGTCCGCAAGTGCCCGGAATGCTTGAGCGATATACCGGCGGAAGCGCATCGCTGCGCCTACTGCACGTCTGAGGTGACGCCGACGGCCTGACGGCGCAGGTTTGACACCCTCAGAAAGCCTTTGCTATCATCGATTCGCCGCTAGCGTACTCGTTGGCAGCGCACTTGCCGAAAACGTGGCAGCGTAGCTCAGTCGGTAGAGCAGGGGACTCATAAGCCCTTGGTCGGGGGTTCAAATCCCTCCGCTGCCACCAATCTGCTTCTCCCGCCGCCCCGGACTGAACTCCCGGAGCCAGCAGCCTTTTCACGGACAATCGTGCTAGTATAGGCGACACATGGACAGAGAAGCCGTCGAACGGGCAAAACAGCATTTCGCCGCTCTTGTGGAGGAGCAGCTCACGCGCGTCGACCACATGAAGGCCGACAACGGCTGGGCCGACTACTCGACGCTGCGACCCCTCGTCATCGGCGTCTGCGGCGGCGACGGCATCGGGCCCTACATCTCGCGCGAGTCGCAGCGCGTGCTCGAGTTCCTTCTCGCGCCCGAGGTCGAGCGCGGCGACGTGGTCTTCAAGACTATCGATGGCCTCACCATCGAAAACCGCGCCGCGCAGATGAAGGCCATCCCCGACGACGTGCTCGACGAGCTCAAGCAGTGCCACGTCATCCTCAAGGGGCCGACGACGACGCCTCGCGCCGGCGACCCCTGGCCCAATATCGAGAGCGCCAACGTCGCCATGCGCCGCGCGCTCGACCTCTTCGCCAACGTCCGCCCGGTCAAGATACCGGCGCAGGGCATCGACTGGACGTTCTTCCGCGAGAACACCGAAGGCGCCTACGTCATGGGCAGCCGCGGCATCCACGTCACGGAAGACCTGGCGTTCGACTTCACGGCCGTCACCAGCCAGGGCAGCGAGCGCATCATCGAGATGGCCTTTGACTACGCCCGCAGGCACGACAAGAAGCGGGTCACCGTCGTCACCAAGGCCAACGTCATCAAGACCACCGACGGCAAGTTTCTGGAGACGGCCAGGAGCATAGCTGCGCGCTACCCGGAGATCGAGTGGGACGACTGGTATATTGACATAATTCCGGCCAAGCTCGTCGACCCGAAGCGGCGGTCCCATTTCCGCGTCGTCGTGCTGCCGAACCTCTACGGCGATATCCTCACCGACGAGGCCGCGGAGCTGCAGGGCGGCGTCGGGACCGCCGGTAGCGCCAACATCGGCCGCCACTACGCGATGTTCGAGGCGATCCATGGCAGCGCGCCGCGCATGGTCGAAGAAGGGCGCGTGGAATATGCCGACCCCAGCGGTCTAATCCGCGCCGGCGCTATGCTTCTGAACCACATCGGTTTCGCCGACCGCGGCCGCCGCCTGGAGATGGCCCTTGAGATCTGCGACACGTTTGAGAAGAAGATGGTCGTCACCGGACGGCCCACAGGCTTCAAGGGCTCCGAGTTTGCCGACTACCTCCTCGCGACGCTGAAGGACCCGCATCTGGAGGAACGCTGGCGCGACTACCAGGCCACGCAGCCGGCCGTTCAGCCTTAGCCCGAGCAGTCCTGAGTGGCACCTTCCGCCGCTCGCTGCGAATCTCGTCATCGAGGCTTTTTGGTTGACAGCCCATCTCCTCGTTGGATAGAATCGTGAGCGGGAAGGGGCGGTTAGCTCAGTTGGTACGAGCGCTTCCTTCACACGGAAGAGGTCACAGGTTCGAGCCCTGTACCGCCCACCACGTCGCTTGCCGAAGTGGCGGAATGGCAGACGCGCTACGTTCAGGGCGTAGTGTCCGCAAGGGCGTGTGGGTTCAAATCCCACCTTCGGCACCAACGAAAAGCGAACCGAGACGGAGCGTCGGTGCGTTGATTGGGCGCTCGTAGCTCAGCTGGATAGAGCGCAGCCCTGCGGAGGCTGAGGCCGTGGGTTCGAATCCCGCCGGGCGCACCATCACTCGATAGAGCGGTCTCCTGAGGCGACAGGCCGCGGGTTCCCGTCCGGGCCCGTCTGGGCGAATCCCGCCGGGCGCACCATCAATCGACAGAGCGGTCTCCTGAGGCGACAGGCCGTGGGTTCGGCCGGATGGCGCATCATTCCTCCATCCCGCTACCGCCTCGCGTCTTCATTGTCCCTCGCATTCGGCCGATGTATAATCGCAACAGAAGTCGATCACGGTGAACGGACTATGAGCAGGCAACCGGCCGGAAGGCCCCGCGACAAACGGAAAGGACGAAGGCGGATCGTCCCGCCGCCGGTTGGCGCGCGGCCCCGCGTCGCTCCCATCTCCAGCGCCAGCGCCGCGAAATCGGCGGAAACGGCTTCGACGCCGGCGGCGCCCGTCCGCCGCGTGCCCGGGATGATGGACTTCAGCTACGTCGGCAGGGAAGTGCGGCGCGTCTTCGTCTTCATGGTCTGCATGATGACGCTGATCATCGTGCTCTCGCTCGTCTTTCGCTAGGTGTACGCGGGGACAAGATAGCCGAGGCGGGAAGGCCTCGGCTTTTCGATCTATTGAATGGCGGCAAGCCTAGCGAAGTCGCCCGATAGCCACCACTATCGCAAGCCCCACCGTCACGTAGCCAAAAAGATCGTTCGCCGCCAGCAGGCCGGAGCCCGATAGCGCGTTTCGCAGCAGGTAGGCGATGACGATGCCGCATGCCGCAATACCCTGCAGCACGGCGCCCCGCTTTCGATTCGACGCCCAGCTGACCGCCTCGCCGACCGCGTATCCGAGGCCGATCGCGAAGAACAGGGCGAAGTAGGCGATGCCGGAGACTCGTTCCGGCAGCAGCAACCACCAGATGATGCCGCCGACAATTCCGCCGGCCCCCGCTGCTCCCGCCGCCCGCAGCAGGTACCGCGGCTTCACGTCGTACGTGGGAATGCGACGAAGATGGGCGCAATCCCGGCAGCGCGCCCCCACCGGCGTGTGCACGAGACAGCGCGGGCAGATGGCCTTGCCGCAGCGGCTGCAGGCCAGCTCCGTCTCAACACCCGGGTGCGTCGCGCACTGCATGTTCGATTCGCTCAGGTCCTTCCCTTCAGATTCACAATCTATTATCGCACCATAATTGAGTAGCATCACCCTTATCATTCGCTGCGCCCGACCGATATTCCATCAGAGGACGTATGTCTATCGGCATACACCCGTCGGTCGAGTCAATGAATCGATAGCATTGCGAGAGATGGAGCGGCCATTGCGACAGGGAAGTCGCCAGGCCCCCAACGCGGCATTCGAGAGGAGTCGCGGAAGGGGTAGAAAGGCTTCCGGCTCAGGCGCAAGGGCCTGATACCGTCAAGTCGCCCGGAGAGGGGGCGAAGCACAATGTTTAAGCGAGTTTTGATAAGCCTTATCGCCGTTAGCACTCTTGCTGCCTGCGTCAGTCTGGGCGGTGGCCTCTCGCTCTTCACTCAGTCGATCGACGACGGCAGCAACGCGTTCACGAGCGGCAGCGTGGTAATCAGTGCAAGCCCGTCCAGCGCCTTCATCACGATGAGCAACATGGCGCCCGGCGACACGGAGACCGAGGATCTCACCATCGCTAACGAAGGCTCACTGCAGCTTCGCTACGCAATGACGACGAGCGCCACGAACACCGACAGCAAGAACCTTCGGGACGCTTTGACGCTCGTCATCAAGGAGAAGGGCACCGACTGCGCGACGTTCGATGGCACGACGCTCTATAGCGGCACGCTCGCGGACGCCGCCATAGGCAACCCGGCGACGGGCGGCGACATCGGGGACCGCGTGCTCGACGCTAGCAGCAGCGAGGACCTGTGCTTCAAGATCACGCTGCCATCTAACGCCACCGGGCCTGAAGGCGCTGCCACGACAGCCACGTTCACGTTCGCGGCCGAGCAGACGACCAACAACCCCTAAGGGCGCAGGGGCAAGGAGCTGGAGGTAAGGATGCCGCGTTGGTGCAGTGACCCGCGCCGAATCGGCTGGCTGAAAAAGGGGGTTATCGCCGCCGGCTGGGCTTACCTGGTCGCCGCGGTAGCTCTCGTGGTTCTGCTATTCATCCCCTCCATTCTGGGTCTTTTCGGCTATCGCTCCTACGTCATTTACGGCGGCAGCATGGGGGCTGCCTTGCGGGAAGGCAGCGTCGGCCTAACCCGGAAGATCGACGGCAGCGCGATCAAGGTTGGCGACGTAGTCGCCGTCAAGCGCTCCTCCCACTCGACGCCTGTATTGCACCGCGTCGTCGAGATCGATACGGGTGCCAATGGAGTGCGCACGTTCGTCACCCGCGGCGATGCGAACAAGAACGCCGACGCGCAGCCTGTGACGCTCCAGGGCGCCGGCGACAGGGTTGTCTTCAGCATCCCCTGGCTGGGCTACGCCGTTCACTTCGCGCGGAGCTTCTTCGGCCGCGTCTTTCTGCTGATCTTCCCGGCGACTCTCCTGACAGCCATCCTTCTCTGGCAAACGTGGAGGGAGGCGCCGACCGTCCCCTACTTCAGCGAGGAACCGCAATGCTAGGCGGCGCGAAGCCCCGCGGCGTCGGCGACATCTACGGGGCGTAGCGGTGAGAGGGGATAGTCATGCTCGCCCGATTCGGACTGCTGGCTTCCCTACTGCTCGGGCTCGCGATCTCCGGGCTGGCGGGCATCGCCTTCGAGGAGGGCATTGGCGTCTCCACCGATCAGGCTGCCGACTCCGGAAACACCATGACTACCGGCAGTGTCTGCTTCTCCAGCCACAACCCCATGCGTTTGGCTACGGGCAGCTATGCCGGGACCGGACTGGACGATCGGCAGATCACCGGCGTCGGGTTCCAACCCGACGCCGTGATCATAAGGAGCTCCACCGCGCGCGTCGGTATCGTGCGGACGAGCACGATGAACGGGGACGCCTCTAAGATCCTTGGCGATACGGGGGCGCTGGCGGCGGACCTGATTCAATCGTTGGATGCCGACGGCTTCACCATCGGTACGGACGCGCGCGTAAACAACTCCGGCGAAACGTACTACTGGGCCGCCATGAAGGCCGGCTGCGACCTGGCGGTTGGAAGCTATCTGGGCGATGGCTCCGACAACCGTTCCATCGCCGTCGGCTTCCAGCCTGTCTGGGTGGTGACCCTCGGCGACGGCAACGACTCCACGTTTCGCCCGGGGCCCATCTCCGGCGACGCCTCCTACGACATGACGGGGACGGGCAAGCTCACCAATCGCATTCAAGCCATGGAGGCGAACGGTTTCCAGATCGGCTCGGACGTGGACGTAAACAAGGCCGGCGTGACCTACCACTACATCGCCTGGGCCGCCAGTTTCCGCATCTCAACCGGTTCCTACTCCGGCGATGGCACGGACAACCGCTCCATCAGCGGCGTTGGTTTCCAGCCCTTGGTGACGTGGATAAAGCGAGACGACGCGTCGCAATCGGTCTGGCGTCCTGCCAGCCTTGCCGGAGACGCGACGCTCTTCATGAACGCAACAGCAGCGAGCACGAACCGAATACAGGCGCTGCAATCCGATGGTTTCCAGGTTGGAACCGCCGCCCAGGTGAACTACAGCGGCGCGACCTTTTATCACCTTGACCTGAGGGATACCGGACCGTAGGCGGATGTCTGCTGGACGACGCCAAGCCGTAATGTCGGGACGATTCGCTAGCTGCGAGCGGAGATCAGCCGTTTGGCCGCCGACATGAACGCGTCGATCGCGTCGTCGGGAAGGGGAATGTCGCCGGGCAGACGCTCTCTTGGCCCGCCGATGCCGTGGAAATCGCTGCCGCCCAGCTTCAGGAGGCCGTGCCGGTCAGCGGCCGCGGCCAGGCGAGTCAGGGTGGCCTGATCGTAATCCTGGTAGTAGACTTCCATTCCCACCATTCCCGCCGCCTTCAGTTCTTCGAGCAGGCTGTCGAGGTTCGACAGGCTGGCGGGATGCGCCAGGACCGGCAGGGTGCCCGCCTTTGCCAGCATCGCTATCGCCTCCGACGGCGTCAGCTTGACGCGTTCGGCGTAGGCCGGGCCGTTGCGTCCGATGTAGCGGTCGAAAGCCTCCTGGAACGATGAGACGAACCCCATCTCCTGGAGCACCTGTGCCACGTGCGGCCGCCCGACTGCGCCCTCGCCGGCCGCCGCCTCCACGCGCTCCCAGGGGATGTCGATGCCCAGGTTGTGCAGCTTCTGTACCATCATCCGGCCGCGGTCTCGGCGCGCCATTCGCAGGTCTTCCAGCGCTTTTTGGAACGCGGTGTCTTCCGGATCGATGCAGTAGCCCAGGACGTGAACTTCGTCGCCCGGGATGTCCGTGCTCATCTCGACGCCGGGGACGAGCGTGAAGGCGGGGTATTGCGATGCGGCCTCCAGCGCCTCGGGGATGCCCTGTGTCGAGTCGTGGTCGGTCACCCCCAGGATTTCGAGCCCGCGCGAAACCGCCAGTTGCACGAGCTGCGTCGGCGTCAGCTTCCCGTCCGACGCGTTTGTGTGGGTGTGGAAGTCAGCCTTGCTGGTCATTGCCCGTTTCCCTGTCCACGCGGACGATGCTTCGGGCCCGTCCGGTTTGCTCGTCGATGTCCACAAGGACGGCGTTGAGGATGGCCGGCCCACCGGCCGGCTGCAGCCGCACCGGCATCGCCGTCAGAAAGCGCTGAAGCACCCCTTCGACGCTGTCGCCGATCACCGAGTCGCGCGCGCCCGTCATACCAACGTCGCAAACGAAGGCCGTCCCTCGCGGCAGCACGCGCGCATCCGCCGTCGGCACGTGCGTGTGCGTTCCGAGCACTGCGCTCACCCGGCCGTCGAGGTACCAGCCCATCGCCATCTTCTCGCTTGTCGCCTCGGCATGCATGTCGACGATGATGATCTTGCCGGCAGGAAGACCCGCCAGAGCCCGGTCGGCGGCCCGAAACGGGTCGTCGATATCGACCATGAACACGCGCCCCTGCAAATTTATCACCGTGACAGCGTCCTGCTGGAGAATGCCGCGCCCGGCCACGCCGGGGGGATAGTTCAGCGGCCGGAGGATCGGCGCGTCCGAGTCCAGGTAGGGGATTATCTCCTTCTGGTCCCAGATGTGGTTGCCGGTTGTGATGATGTCGATGCCGAGGGCCAACATCTGTTCGGCGATGTTGGGCGTTATGCCGCGTCCGGCGGCGGCGTTCTCGCCGTTGGCGATGACGATGTCCACCGCCAACTCGCGACGGAGCGCCGGCAACAGAATCCGCCAGCGCCTCGCGGCCGGTCCGGCCAACCGCGTCCCCGACCATCAGTACCTTCACGCCAACCTCGCGGACACAGAGATAGGGAGCGGGTCTATCCCTCGTTTAGCCGCCTTCAGCGACTGACCGCGCTCCCTCTCCGACTAGCGGGCATACTCCACAGCTCGCGTTTCCCTCACGACTGTGACTTTCACCTGCCCGGGATATTCCAGCGTCTCCTCGATCTTGCGGCTGATGTCGCGCGCCAGCCGCATCGACTCTAGGTCGTCGATCTCTTCCGGCTTGACGATGATTCGTATCTCGCGACCCGCCTGGATGGCGAACGCCTTCTCGACGCCCTTGAACTCGTGCGCGACGGCCTCCAGCGACTGCATCCGCTTGATGTAGTGCTCCAGCGTTTCGCGCCGGGCGCCGGGACGGCCGCCGCTGACAGAGTCCGATATCTGGACGATGACCGCTTCGATCGACTGCGGCTCCTCCTCTTCGTGGTGCGCGGCTACGGCGTGGACGACCGCCGGGCTCATGCCGAATCGACGTAGCAGGTCGGCGCCAAGAAGGGCGTGTGTACCCTCGATGTCGTGATCCAGCGCCTTGCCGATGTCGTGCAGGAGGCCGGCGCGCCGCGCCACCCGCACGTCGGCGCCGATCTCGTCCGCGATCATGCCGCAGACGTGGGCGCACTCGACGGCGTGTTTGAGCTGGTTCTGGCCGTAGCTCGTCCGGTAGCGCAGTCGACCGAGAGTCTTGAGGAGCTCAGGGTGCAGGCCGGGGCAGCCGGCGTCTACCGCCGCCTGCTCGCCGGCCAGCTTGATGTCGGCGTCCACCTCCTGGCGCGCCTTCTCCACCACCTCTTCGATGCGCGTGGGATGGATGCGGCCGTCCGTCACGAGACGCGTGAGGGCGACGCGCGCGACCTCCCGGCGCACCGGGTCGAAGGCGGAGAGGGTCACCGCATCCGGCGTGTCGTCGATAATGAGGTCGACGCCGGTGGCCGCCTCCAGGGCGCGTATATTGCGACCCTCGCGGCCGATGATGCGTCCCTTCATGTCGTCGCTGGGAATGGGTACGACGCTTACCGTCGACTCCGAGGTCACATCGGTGCTAAGCCGCTGCATGGCGGCGACAAGTAGCTTGCGGGCGCGTTCGGCGCCCTCTTCTTTGACCTCCGCCTCTATCAGCTTTACCCTGCGGTTGGCATCGGTCCGGATCTCCTCTTCCACTTCGGAGAGGAGGATTTCGCGGGCCTCCTGGCTGGTGAGGCCGGATACTCTCTCTATTTCTGCTAACTGCTTCTGGTGAAGCTCCTGGAGCTCCTGCCGCGTCTCCTCCAGCGCCTTCTCCTGGTCGGAGAGGGCATTGGTGCGACGCTCCAGGGCCTCAATCTTGCGATCCAGGCTCTCTTCTTTTTGAGTGAGGCGTTGTTCCGATTTCTGCAGCTCCGAGCGACGTTCTCTCAGCTCCCCTTCGCCCTGAGCTCGGGCACGCATAGCCTCCTCTTTGGCTTCTAGTAGGATCTCCTTTTGTTGTGTCTGTGCCTCCGAAAGGATCTTGGCAGCGCTCCGCTCCGCCGCGGCAAGCTGCGTCTGATTGATCCTGAGCCGTATGTTGTATCCAACGAGAGCCCCGACCGCCAGCGCCAGAATCCCGACAAGGATAATCGCGATGGCTGCGGGCATTGTCACCTCGCTTTCCTGTAGCTAAGTCCATAGATTGTGAAGGTTCAGAAGGTAAACTTCTGCCCCTCATAATAGGTCTCGCTGATGCCTCTGTCAAGGTAAGCGAGCCCCGCTGAGGGGGACGAAGAGGCGTGTACGATTAGGCGTCGTGTCTTAGTTCTCGCCAGCAGCGGTCGAGGGTGCGCCGCGCCGTCTCGTAGCTGAAGCCGCGACGGGTCAGGAAACCGCCGAGCTTGCGCCGGAAGGCGTCGTAGTCCTCGCCCGACAGCGTCTTCAGCCGTTTCGACGCCGCCCGGTACGCCGACTCCTCATCGTCGAGGCCGTCCACCGCCGCCGTCGCTGTGTCCGCGTCGACGCCCTTGTAGAGGAGCTCGCTGCGGACGAGGCGCCGGCCGCGGGGGCTGATCGTTTGGCGGCTCTCGCGCCAGAACTCGGCGAAAGCGGCGTCGTCCAGGTAGTGCGACGCCAGCAGCCTCGCCACCGTCTCGTCGATCACTTCAGACGAAGCGTTGAGGCGACGGAGGCGCTGCCGGATCTCCTTCTCGCTGCGCGGGCGGTAGGAGAGGAGGCGGAGGGCGCTGTCGTAGGCGGTGCGGCGCTCGTCCTCGGCGCGGAGGGCCTGCAGCTCCGCCTCGTCGATGGCCATGCCGTCGTGCAGCCCCTTCTCCAGCGCGAAGCTGCGCCCCAGCGAGAGGGCGAACCGCCCGTCGACGAAGACGTTAACGCGGCGTCGGTTCCGCTGCGGCTCGACGCTTGTGATGATCACTACAGCCCCCGTCGAAGCGAAAGGGCCGTGCCTCTGAGGCCCGGCCCCTCACCCCATAATCACAGTCGGTCTACAGCGACGGTTCCGTCGCCTCTTCCAGCTCCGGCTCCGGCGCGGCGACACCGTTGCCGCTGCCGCTCCTGATCTTCGCCTCGATCTCCGCCGTCAGCTCCGGGTTCTCGCGCAGGAACTCCTTGGCGGCCTCGCGGCCCTGCCCCAGTCGCTGCTCGCCGTAGCTGAAGAAGGCGCCCATCTTCTTGACGATGCCAATGTCCACCGCCAGGTCCAGGATGTCGCCTTGGCGGCTGATGCCCAGGTCCTTGCCGACGAACATGATGTCGAACTCCGCCAGGCGGAAGGGGGGCGCGACCTTGTTCTTAACCACCTTCGCCCGCACGCGGCTGCCGATGAACTGCTGCCCCTGCTTCAGGCTCTCGATGCGCCGCAGGTCGATGCGGACGGAGCTGTAGAACTTGAGCGCGCGGCCGCCGGGCGTCACCTCCGGGTTGCCGAAGACGATGCCGACCTTCTCGCGGAGCTGGTTGATGAAGATAACCGCCGTCCGCGAGCGGGCGATCGCCGCAGACAGCTTGCGCATCGCCTGGGACATGAGGCGGGCCTGTAGGCCGGGAAGCGAATCGCCCATGTCGCCTTCGATCTCCGCCCGCGGCACTAGCGCCGCCACGCTGTCGATGACGATGACGTCGACGGCGTTGCTGCGCACCAGCGCCTCGGTGATCTCCAGCGCCTGCTCGCCGGTGTCCGGCTGCGACACCAGCAGGTCTTCGATTTTGATGCCGCAGGCGGCGGCGTACGTCGGGTCGAGGGCGTGCTCGACGTCGATGTAGGCTGCCGTGCCGCCCATCTTCTGTGCCTCGGCGATGATGTGCTGCGCCAGCGTCGACTTGCCCGCCGACTCCGGCCCGAAGATCTCCGTCACTCGGCCGCGGGGAATGCCGCCGACGCCGAGCGCGAGGTCCAGCGAGATCGACCCGGTGGGAATCGCTTCGACCTGCAGGCGGGCCGACGCCTCGCCCAGGCGCATGATGGCGCCCTTGCCGAACTGCTTCTCGATATGGCCGATGGCCAAATCCAGCGCCTGACTCTTGTCGCCGTTGTCAGTCATGCGCGAACCTCCTGCCTCAATTGCTAAAGAAACTTCTCAAATTGTTCGCTCCTCGCGAATGATAGCATCTGCCAAAGGGCTTCGCAAGAGAAAATGGCCGAAAAAGCGAAAAAATGTTCGAATTTCTTTGGCCGGTGATCTTCGCCCAGCCGTCGCCGAAGCAACATTGGTTCGGCGAACGGCCTTCAGCCTTAGATTCCCGGAATGGTGCAGGTCTCGGTGAAGAAGATCTTGCCGGCGAGCCAGGCGACGAGCCCCGGGCCGCAGGGAATCGTTCCGTCAATCAGATCCTGGACGGAGCCGTCAAGGCCGACGGCGTGGATGCCGGAGCGATCGTTGACCAGGAGCGTCTGTGAGCCGAGCCAGATAGGCGCATACGAGACGCCGTTACCGTATGAGAGCTTCTCTTCGCCTGTCACTGAGTCAGTGATCTTCACGCTTTGATCTTGGTACGTCAGCGCCGCAAGGTACTTGCCGTCTGGCGAGAATGAGAGAAGGCCCATGCCGCGACTCTGGGTCAGTGGTCTCGGCGAGTCGCTGCCATCCGCGTTCACTGTGTAGACTAAGCCACCCGTCGGGTTCGTGGAGGCGGCGACGGTGAAGGCGATGCGACTACTGTCCGGCGACCAGGCCAAGGACCCCGGCAGGCTAGAAATACCCGTGGTGGCGTTGAGAGCGGGAACGAGGGGCGTCAGAGCCCGGGTGGCCGGATCGAAGACGAAGAGCTTCTGATTCTCGACAAGGGCGATGCGCGAGCCGTCGGGGGACCACGCAGCCAGCGAGACATCGCCGGATAGTAGCGTCTTCACCTCGCCCGTATCGGGGTTAATCGTCCTCAAACCGCCGGCGTTGGTGCAGAGCGGGGCCAGGCCATCGGGCGGCCAATCCATGCAGAACCCTGGCGAGGGGGAGGCATCGAACTCGCGCCTGCTACCATCCATACCGCCGATCACGAAGCCGTTGTTGACTATGAAGCGGGAACCGTCAGGGCTTACGGCATCGACTGTGTCGTGGGGCTGCAGCGAGACCTTCTGCAGGTCGCCGGTAGCGGGGTCAAGTGAGACCATCTCCTCCTTCTCGTCGGTCTGCAGGGGAACGGCAAGGCTCCGACTGTCCGGCGACCAGGCGACGAGGAAGTCGCTCATCCAGCCGTCCTTCAGGTCGACTACGGTCGTGTCCGGGCCGCTGCCATCTGACGCGACAACGTGGAGGGAGTAGGACGGCGATTGGGAAGGGGACAAGACCCGAAAGAAGGCGACCTTCGAGCCGTCCGGGGACAACCAGGGCTCCTCTCCGTCGGCGACGACATGCCCTTGCCAGACGCCGACGTCCGCCACGACGATGTGCCCGTCCTGGTACCACGCTATTCGCTTTCCATCTGCGGACCAGCTCGGGAAAAAGGCGAGAGAACTGCTGCATGTCGAGCAGGTTACCGAGGCTGTTCCCGAGCCGTCGACCGCGACGAGGCCAAGAGATAGACTTGCGTTGCCGTTAGTGACGTCATGGCCCCAGACAACCCAGTGTCCGTCAGGCGAAAAGGCCGGAGGTCGATACGGGCCTTCCAATGGCACAACCATCTCCCCAAGCGTTCGTTGCCCGCTGCCATCCGGCTTCGCGAGAATGACTGCCCAGCGACCGGGGCCGCTATCGGATTGCCGCCAGAGAAGAAGGTCATCTGCCACCGACCAGTCCTTCACAGAGCCGAAATCCAGCTCGAGCGGCCCTCCGCTACCGCTCACGTCGATGACATAGGAGATTTGCTGCGGGAAGTCGGCGGAAACGGCGATTCTGTCGCCGGAAGGGGACCAGATGAGGTTGCGGCAGCCGTCGCAGGCGCCGAGGTCCCAGGAGCTAGGCTTGCCACCGACAGGTTGGACGACGAGATTGGTCGACGCGTTGCTCGTCTCCAGCCAGGCGCCTTTGGAGCCGTCGGGCGACCACGCGGCATAAGGGGTCCACTGGTCCTGCCGCTGGAACGGTATGAGCAGCCGCGGCGAGCCGTCCTCGATACGGTAGAAGCCGGTCGCCGGGCCGGTGCGCTGGATGAAGAGGAGCCGACCCTGGGAGTCGAACTGGACATTGTCGAAGTCGCCGGGGCCGACAACCTGGGTCGGAGGGTTGCCGTCGAGGGAGGAGACGCCGATGCTATCGCCGTCGAGAACGAGCGGCAGTTGGAGGTCAGCGGCGATCGTCAGGCCGGTCACGTTGCGGCTTTCGCTCGTTCCGCAGGCGACGACGAGCACTACGAGGATGACAAGAGGCAATAGCAGTGAGAGTCTTCCCTTCACCATCATGCTATCCTCCTGGCGCTTGCCTTTCTGTAAAAGCAATATAGCCTAATTTCGCAGCCTTTTGCCTGACGGCAACCTTATGCCTTCCCTGCATTTCGCCTACGATGACGTCCCGCCGAGCTTTCCTCCGCGTACGGACTGCCACCCAAACTCTCTGCTATCATGACTGCATGCCGCAATGCCGCCTCTCCATTCGCCTCACGCCGAAGGGCTCGCGCGACCAGATCGTCGGCTGGGAAGAAGACAGCGTGGGCGTCCGTTTCCTGCGCGTCCGCGTCGCCCCGCCGCCGGTGGAGGGTCGCGCCAACCAGGCGCTGCTCCGCCTCCTCGCGCTCTCTCTCAACGTGCCGCAAAGCCGCCTCACGCTCGTCGTCGGGCAGACGCAGCGGAACAAGGTGATCGCTGTCGAGGGGCTGACGGAGGGGGAGGCGCGGGCCCGCCTTTCGGCCGCTATCCCGAGTAGGCGCTGACGACGATCGTCTGGATGGCGAACAGGATGAAGATGGCGATCATGGGCGTGAAGTCGAACATGCCCATTCTTGGCATGATGCGACGCAGCGGCGACAGTATCGGCTCCGTTATCTGGTCGAGCGCCGAGATGATCGGGTTGCGCGGGTCGTTTGTGACCCACGACATCAGAGCGCGAACGAATATCGCCGCGATCATGATGTCGGTAAATATCTGGACGAATCTGACAAAGAGCATGTGTTGCTCAGCCTCCCAGGGTCTTCGACTTCTCGAAGGTCGCGATAAGTGCTTCCGTTATGGCGGCGCGAATCCCCGCCTCTTCCAGCACGAGCAGCCCTTCGGCCGTAGTGCCGCCGGGCGTGGTGGTCATCGCCTTCAGCTCGGCCGGCGTCTTGTCGGAGCGTTCGACGAGCGCGGCTGAGCCGGCGAACGTCTGGATGACGAGCTCCCGCGCCATGTCCCGCGGCACGCCGATGTGGACGGCGCCGTCGATGAACGCTTCGATGAGCAGGAAGACGAAACCGGCGCCGCTGCCGGAGACGGCGGTCGCCATGTCGATGAACCGTTCCTCGTCGACGTAGAGCTCCTTGCCGGCCGCTTGGAGGAGCCGTCGCACCTTTTGACGCGCCTCTTCGTCGACCTCGCGGCTCGCCGTCCAAACGCTCATGCCCTCGCCGATCTGGGCCGGCGGGTTCGGCATGACGCGCACGACGCGCTGGTGGCGCAGGCCGTCGCGCAGGCTCTGCAGCCTTATGCCGGCCATGATGGAGACCACCGTCTGCTCCGGCCGGAGCTGTCCTGCCAGCTCGGAGGCGACGCCGCTGAACTGGTTGGGCTTGACGGCGAAGACGACGATCTCCGCCCCGGCAGCCGCCTGACGGTTGTCGGCGGTCGCTTGAACCCGCTGCTTCTCCGCCAGCGTCTGGCGTCGGCTGGCGAGCGGTTCGCCGACGGCCAGCTCTTCGGGCGAGGAGACGCCGTTGACCAGCAGGGCGCCGATCAGCGCCTCCGCCATCTTGCCGCCGCCGATAAATCCTACTTTCATTCTTCGCTCCGTCCGGGCCGAGGCCCAAAGATAGCGCGTCCGATCCTTATCATCGTCGCGCCCTCTTCCACCGCGACCTCAAAGTCGTCGCTCATCCCCATCGACAGCTCGGTCAGGCCGAGCGCCTCCGCCATCTCGCGCAGTCGCCGGAAGACCGGCCGCACCTGCTCGGCGTCGGGCGCCGCGGGCGCGACAGTCATCAGGCCTGCCACGTCGATGTTCGGCAGAGAGCGGATCCGCTCCAGCGTCTGCGGCACTTCGTCCGGCCTCAGCCCGTATTTCGACGCCTCACCCGCGACGTTTACCTCCAGCAGGACGCTCACCGGCTTGCGGGCCGTCCTGCTGATGGCTTCCGCCAGATGCGGCGAATCCACTGAATGGATTATATCAAACAGATCGAGTGCGGTCTTTACTTTGTTGGTCTGCAGATGGCCGACGAGGTGGCGCCGAAAGGTCGCGCCCTGGGCCGTCGCGGCTGGAAGCTTGGCCGCCGCTTCCTGGACGCGGTTCTCGCCGATGTCGCGCAGGCCGGCCTGCCAGGCGGCGACGACGGCTTCGACAGGGAAGCCTTTGCTGACGCCGACGATGGTGACGGCCGCGGGCGAGCGTCCGGCGCGCCGGCAAGCGGCATCGACGCGGTCGCGCAGGCGCTGGAGGTTGTAAGCGATATCGGTTGTCGGTGTCATTCGTCAGTTGTCAGAAGAACGTTGCGACGGCGGTGCGGCCCGACGAGCGAAGCGAGGAGGGCAGCCAGAACGCGATCATCGCGCCTGTCACTGCCGTCTCGCACGTCGAATGGAACTGCGGCGTAACATGTGCGTGCCTTGCCCGAAGCGGCGTGGTTTCGGCGCGATGCGCGGAGCGCATCGCGCAGCCAGACGCGGTCATCGCACCTGGCACTGCCGTCTCGCACGTCGAATGGAACTGCGGCGCAACATGTGCGTGCCTTGCCCGAAGCGGCGTGGTTTCGGCGCGATGCGCGGAGCGCATCGCGCAGCCAGACGCGGTCATCGCACCTGGCACTGCCGTCTCGCACGTCGAATGGATGATCGACGCAACATTACGCGATCTTCCGGATAGCGGCGCGGTTTCGTGCGTCCGCCGGAGGCGGACGCAGCCCCGTACGCTCTTAACCGCAGGCTGCGGGATTCATCCCGCAGAACCGCAAATCCATTTACGCACAGCGCTCATACCCGCACGAGCGACACGTCAGGCAGCCCTCCGAGAACACCAGCACCGACCCGCAGTCCGGACACACCACCCCCGTGCTGATATCCCCGCTCGCCGGCAGCGGCGCCCCTTTCTTGCGACCGCGCGACGACCCGCTCGGCGGCGGCGCCTTCTTCCCCTCGCCGAAGCGCAGTTCCAGCCAGCGGAAGATGTAGTCGACCAGCAACGTCGCCTGACGCAGCTCGGCGTTGTTCGTGAAACCGTACGGCTCGAAGCGCGTCCCCTCGAACTTGTGCGCCAGGTCCTCCAGCGGCACCCCGTATTGCAGCGCCAGCGACGTCAGGACTGCCACCGAGTCCATCAGCCCGCGAATCGTCGACCCCTCCTTCGAGATCGTCACGAACACCTCGCCCGGGCTGCCGTCGTCGTACAGGCCAACCGTCAGATAGCCTTCCTGGTCGCCGACCTGGAACTTGTGCGTCAGCGACGCCCGCTGGTCCGGGAGGCGGCGTCGATACGGCTGGCCGGGGCGCAACGACGGCGGGCCCGCCGCCACCCCCAGCGACCGCTCCGCCGCTATCGCCTCCTGCTGCTCGGGGCCCTTCACCGTCGCGTGCGAAAGCACCTGCATCTCGCGCGACCCGTCGCGATAGATCGTGATCCCCTTGCAGCCCTCGTGGTAGGCCAGCAGATACGCCCGCTCCACTTCGTCCGTCGTCGCCTCCCGACGGAAGTTGATCGTCTTGCTCACCGCGTTGTCCGTATGGCGCTGGAACGCCGCCTGCATGCGCACGTGCCACTCCGGCGCAACGTCGTGCGCCGACACGAAGACCGCCTTCGCCCAGTCGGGCGCCTTCGGCTGCTCCCGGAGGCTGGCGCCGGCGGCCAGCGCGTCGATAAGCTTTTTCGAATGAAAGCCCTCCTCTTTGGCGACGCGCTCGAAGCGCTTGTTCACCTCCGTCAGCTTCGTCGCTGTCTTGGGATTGTGCGGGTCGAGGAAGTGGTGACGCGTGAACGCCAGCGCGAATGCCGGCTCGATGCCGCCCGAGCAATCCGCGATTATCGACAGCGTGCCGGTGGGCGCCACCGTCGTTCGCGTCGAGTTGCGCAGCGGTCGTCGCTCCCGGCCCGCCGCGTAGACGCTGTCCTCCCACGCCGGGAACGTCCCGCGCTCCCGCGCCAGCTCCTCCGACGCCGCGTCCGCCTTCTCCTGGATGAACGCCATCATTCGCTCGCCCAGCTTCAGCGCCTCGTCGGAGTCGTAAGGGATGCGAAGCTGGAAGAGCAGGTCCGCCCAGCCCATGACGCCGAGGCCGATCTTCCGCGTCTTCAGCGTCATCTCCGCGATCTGCGGCATCGGATATTGGTTCACGTCGATCACGTCGTCGAGGAAGCGGACGCAGACCGGCACCGTCGCCGCCAGCGCCTCCCAGTCGACTTCGCGCTCGCCTTCCCTGACGAACCGCGACAGGTTGATCGACCCCAGCGTGCACGACTCGTAGGGCAGTAGCGGCTGCTCGCCGCAGGGGTTCGTCGCTTCGATTGGTCCCAGCCGCGGCGTCGGGTTGTCGCGGTTCACCCGGTCGATGAACACCAGGCCGGGATCGCCGTTGCCCCACGCGTTCTCGACGATTAGGCGGAAGATCGCTCGCGCCCTTCGCTTGCCCACCGCCCGCCGCGTGCGCGGGCTGACGAGCGAGAACTCCTCGTCGCGCTCCACGGCTTCCATGAACCGCTCGTTCACCGCGACCGAGATGTTGAAGTTCGTCAGCGTCACCATGTCCGACTTGACGCGGATGAACTCCTCGATGTCCGGGTGCTCGACGTTGAGGATGGCCATGTTGGCGCCGCGACGCGTCCCGCCCTGCTTGATCGCCTCCGTTGCCGCATCGAAGACCTTCATGAACGACACCGGCCCGCTGGCAAGGCCCGCCGTGCTCCGCACCATGTCGCCGGCTGGCCGCAGGCGGCTGAACGAGAAGCCGGTGCCGCCGCCGCTCTTGTGGATGACCGCCATGTTGCAGATGGCGCCGAAGATACCCTCCATCGAGTCCTCGACCGGCAGGACGAAGCAGGCCGCGAGCTGCTGAAGCGGCTGCCCGGCGTTCCCGAGCGTCGGCGAGTTGGGAAGAAAGCGCAGGCTTGTCATCACGTCGAGGAAGCGCTGCTCCCAGAGGCCGGCCTGTCGCGCGTCGCCGTACGAGGTCTCGGCGCCGGCGATGTTGTGCGCGACGCGCCGGAATAGCTGCTCCGGCGTCTCGACGACGCGTCCGCGCTCGTCCTTCGCCAGGTAGCGCCGCTCTAGCACCAGGCGCGCGTTATCGGAGAGGGGCACGGAGTCGGGGTGAGCTTTTGTCGCCATGAGTGCACCTCCGGGTCATCCTCTACCCAGGGCCATCAATCCGAATCGTAGTGAATCCAGTTTATCATTTCCGTCGCGCGCTCACGATGAGGTGGCGCCCCTGATCGCTCAAGGGCGCCACTTCTTTGATCGCTGCCGGGCGGCTGGTGGCGGGGGAGACCGCCGACAGCTTCCAAACCCAATGTTATTTCTTCGTCGGCTTTTCCCGCTGGCTCAAGGCGCTTGCAGCGGTCGCTTTCGGCCTGGGTCCTATGTGCTTGTCCTTCAGAACCTTGGACGCAATCTTAGCGACCCTCGGGCTCGTTACCTTCTTTGCCATTGCGAATCTCCTTGTTGATCTCAGCGGCGAAGCGGCGTGGACCTCACACGGCGTGACGGCGATCGCTTGTGGCGCAGCACGCACTATCCAGTCCTTCACCGCTGGCTAAAACACCTCGGGCATCCTTCCGCCACACTCCGCCCTCGGCATTCGACGTTCTCCTACTCATGAGCAGCCGCTCGTGCTCCCGCAGTTCTCGCAGCGATAGCACGTGCCGCTGCGCGTCATTATCCAGCCGCAGTTCATGCACACCGGCGCGTCCTCCTGCCCGTTGTGCCCGTTCGACTTGATGACGAACTCGCCCTGCTTCCCGTAGTTCGCCGCCAGGCGCAGCCGCACCGCCTCGCTGAGGATGCCCAGCTCCGCCTTCTCCTCCTCGCCCAGGAACTGCGAGCCCAGCCAGCGGAACACGTAGTCGACGACGGACTGCGCGACCGGTATGTCGCGGTTCTGCGTCATGCCCGCCGGCTCGAAGCGCATGTGGCCGAACTTGTTCACCAGGTCCTTCAGCGGCACGCCGTATTGCAGCGTCAGCGAAATCGACGTTGCGAAGGCGTCCATCATGCCGGAGATCGTGCTCCCTTCCTTCGCCATCGTGATGAAGATCTCGCCCGGCGAGCCGTCCTCGTACGTTCCGACGGTGATGTACCCTTCGTGCCCCTCTATCGAGAACTTGTGCGTGATGGAGTGTCGCGTGTCCGGCAGCCGCCGTCGCACCGGCTTCGCGACCGGCCCCGTGCTTTCCCGCGCCGTGCTCACCGGCTGCGTCCGCTTCGAGCCGTCGCGGTAGACGGCAATCGCCTTCACGCCGTTTCGCCACGCCTCCACGAACGTATCCATCACTTCTTCGGCCGGCGATTCGTTCGGCAGGTTGACGGTCTTGGAGATGGCGCCGGAGATGAACGGCTGAATGGCGCCCATCATGCGCACGTGGCCCAGCGGCGCGATGCAGCGCGTCCCCTTCGCCGGCTTGAGCGCGCAGTCGAAGACCGCCAGGTGCTCCTCCGCCAGGCCGGGCGCGCCTTCAATCACGCCCTCCTGGTCGACATAAGACAGGATCTCCTCGACCCGCTCCCGCCCGTAGCCGAGCTTGCGCAGCGCCAGCGGCACGGTGCGGTTCACCAGCTTGATCATGCCGCCGCCGACCAGCCGCTTGTAGCTCACCAGCGCGATGTCCGGCTCCACGCCCGTGGTGTCGCAGTCCATCATGAAGGCGATGGTGCCCGTCGGCGCCAGGACGCTGACCTGCGCGTTGCGATAGCCATGCTCTCGTCCCAGCGAGAGCGCCTCCTGCCAGGCCGCCGTTGCTGCCGTCAGCAACGGCTCCGGCACGAGCGCCGCGTCGATTCTCTCCGCTGCCTGCCGGTGCTTCTCGATGACGCCGAGCATCGCCGTTCGGTTCCGCTCGAACTCCGCGAACGGGCCCTTGAGCGCTGCCAGCCGGGCCGATGCCGCGTAGGCGCTGCCGGTCATGAGCGCGGTGACTGCGCCGGCGTAGGCGCGCCCGGCGTCTGAGTCGTAGGGCAGCCCGCGCGACATGAGCAGCGCTCCCAGGTTGGCGTACCCGAGCCCCAGCGCTCGATACCTGCCGGCGTTCTCGCCTATGAGTTCCGTCGGATAGCCGGCGTTGCCGACGATTATCTCCTGCGCCGTGATCATCACCGTCACCGCCTGGCGGAACGACTCCACGTCGAACTCACCCTCGTCGTCGACGAACTTCGTCAGGTTGAGCGACGCCAGGTTGCAGGCGGAGTTGTCGAGATGCATGTACTCGGAGCAAGGGTTCGAGGCGTTGATGCGGCCGCTCTCCGGACAGGTGTGCCAGTCGTTGATGGTCGTGTCGAACTGCATGCCCGGGTCGCCGCATTGCCAGGCGGCCTCCGCAATCCTACGCAGCAGGTCGCGGGCCGGCAGCGTCTCCACCGCGTCGCCCGTCGTCACCGCGCGAAGCTCCCATGGCCCTTCCGATGTCGCCGCCCGCATGAACTCGTCGGTCACGCGCACGGAGTTGTTGGCGTTCTGGAACTGAATTGACGTCCACGCCTCGCCGTCCAGCGACAGGTCGTAGCCTGCCTCGCCCAGCGAGTAGGCCTTCCGCTCCTCCTTCGCCTTGCACTCGACGAACTCGACGATGTCCGGGTGGTCGGCGTTGAGGATGACCATCTTCGCCGCCCGCCGCGTCTTGCCGCCGGACTTGATCGAGCCGGCGATAGCATCGGCGCCGCGCATGAACGACACCGGCCCGGAGGCGAGCCCGCCGGTCGAGAGCGGCTCCCGCGAGGAGCGCAGCCGCGACAGGTTGACGCCGGAGCCCGAGCCGCCCTTGAAGATCATGCCCTCCGTCCGGCACCAGTCGAGGATCGAGTCCATGGTGTCTTCGACGGACAGGATGAAGCAGGCGGAGCACTGCGGCGTCTCCTCGACGCCGACGTTGAACCAGACGGGGCTGTTGAAGGTCGCCTTCTGGTTCAGAATGACGTGAACGAGCTCCGCCGCGAAGCTGTCCGCCTCCTCGCCGTCCGCGAAGTAGCCGTCCTTGACGCCCCAGGCCGTTATCGTGCCGGCGACGCGGTCGATGAGCTCGCGCACGCTCCGCTCGCGCTTGATCTCGCCCCGCTCGTGGTGAACGACGGCGTCGGCGCTGAGGGGCCCGCGGAAGTACTTGGAGGCGACGACGTTCGTCGCCCGCTGCGACCAGTCCTTCGGCACCTCCACGTCGTGCTGCTCGAAGACGGCCTTGCCGTCCTCGCCGACGATGCTGGCCGTGCGCGCCTCCCATTCCACCTCGTCGTAGGGGTGGCGACCGGGCGTCGTGAAGAAACGCCTGATCGGCAGGTGCGCCCGCGGCGCTGATGGCGATGCCTCTGTGACCGTTGTCATGACCTGTGTCCTTTCCGAAAACCAGCCGAGGAGGATCCCCAAAGCACGCTACGCGGTCGCTTTTTCGGGCGGCGCGTTTTTGCCGGTGTCCTACTGAGAGACCGGAGAGCCGTGCGCCTCCCGTCCCGCGGTATAGCGGAGGCGGTAGATCGACTCGCGCTCCCCGTCGGGCCCGAGGAGCCGGAAGCGAAGGTACTTGCCGGCGATGTCCAGCATGCGCCCGTCGTCCAGCTCCATGATCAGCGGGCCGGTCTCCTTGTCCAGCAGGCTGCTATCGACGACGGGCCGGAAGACGATCTCGCAGCGTTCCCTGTTGATCTCGAACGCGCCTGTCGCCAGCACCTCGCCGTCGATGTTCAGCACCCGACCGTAGTCCCGACCGTATTCCGTTTCCATCTTTGTGAGACGCGATTCCTTTGCCTGTTTAACTTGGGCCGCCCCGTCGAGCGGACGGCGAAGCGCTTCCTTTCGCCTCGCCGGCGGCCGCCGAGACGGCCCGCCTCTGCCGATAACGAGTCTTTGCCCCTCTACCGAACTGATACGCGCGCCAGGCCGGCGACCTGGCCAGACCCTGCAGCTCCTCCGCCGGGATGAGTGGCGGCTGGCTGGTTTCGTCGACCGCTCCGAGCGTCGCCTCGAGCGCATCGACCTCATCCTTCAGGTCGTCGAGGTCGGCGAACTGGTGATAGACGCTGGCGAAGCGGATGTAGGCAATCTGGTCCAGCCCGCGCAGGTGGCTCATCACCATCTCGCCGATGTCGCGGCTCGACACCTCGGCAAGCCCCTGTTCGTTCAGCACCGTCTCTATCTCGTCGACCACCGCCTCCAGCGTGCCCAGCGCCAGCGGCTGCTTCTCGCAGGCTTTGCGGATGCCCAGCAGCACCTTCTCGCGCGTGTACTCCTCCCGGCGGCCGTCCTTTTTGACGACGAGCAGGCCGGTGGCAAGCGGGCGCTCGTAGGTGGTGAAGCGCTCGCCGCAGGCCGCGCATTCGCGCCGGCGCCGAATGCCGTCTTCGGCCTCCCGTGAGTCGATTACGCGCGTGTCTTGAGACGTGCAGTAGGGACACCGCATGGGGGGATTCTGGCACAACATATAGGGATTGTCAAGGGCAAAACCCAACATATTGTGGTCAAGTTGTACGAGGTGTTCTGTCAACGACGGCCGATTCTGAGGGCGAAACGGCGAACTCAAGAACGCTGCGAACATAACGATCGCGGCAGGGGGCCGGGGCCGGGCGCCCCTACAATTCTCTAGCGATAAAATGGCCGCGGTCGGCGCATCTCCCTATCACCGACCGCGACCGATTGCCTCATCCGAGAGGCAACCTTCAAATCCCGGATTCGCCGGGTTACGTGGTTGCTCGGCTAGACAGAAACCCCTCCTTTCATTTGGTATTTCCCTCTAGCGTCTCACCGCAAGGAGACGGTTCGACGCATGAAGGTCGGCAGGTCCGTATCGCCCACGTTCTTTAGGTTCTCCACCCGCAGCGGCCGCAGCCTGTGCTCGCGACCCAGCGTCTCCTCCAGCCCCTGCTCCAGCAGTTGCGCCGGCTGGAACCCCGTGGCGATGACGGTGACCTTTATCTCGTCGCCCAGGTCGGGATCTGTCGCCGTTCCGAAGATGATCTCCGCGTCCGGATCGACCACTTCCGCGATGACCTGCGCGGCGGCGTTCATCTCGTGCAGCCCGATGCTCCGCGAGCCCGTCACGTTGAACAGCACGCCCTTCGCGCCTTCGATGCTCGTGTCCAGCAGCGGACTCCTGATCGCGGCGCGCGCGGCCTCGACGGCGCGGTTCTCGCCACTGGCCCGGCCAATCGCCAAGAGCGCATGCCCGGCTTCGCCCATGATCTTGCGCACGTCGGCGAAGTCCAGGTTGATGTCGCCGGGCACGGTGATGATCTCGGAGATGCCCTGAATTGATTGTCTGAGCACCTCGTCGCCGACTCGGAAGGCCTCGGGGACGGACACGTCGGGGGTGCAAACGGCAAGGAGGCGGTCGTTTGGAATGATGATGAGCGTGTCCACTTTGTCCCGCAGGTGCTCGATGCCGTCCTCCGCCTGCATGCGACGCTTGGCGCCTTCGAAGGAGAACGGCTTGGTGACGACGCCGATGGTCAGCGCCCCGGCTTCGCGAGCCACCTCGCCGACGATGGCCGAGGCGCCCGTGCCGGTGCCGCCGCCCATGCCGGCCGTGATGAAGACCATCTCCGCGCCCTTCACGGCGTCGAAGAGCTCCTCACGGCTTTCCTCGGCGGCGCGCAGCCCCTTGTTCGGGTCGCCGCCGACGCCCAGCCCTTTCGTCAGCCGGTCGCCGATGCGGATCTTGACGTGCGCGTCGGTATGGGCCAAAGCCTGCGAATCGGTGTTCACAGCCACGAGCTGCACGCCGGGTATCTTCTCCGCCATCATCCGGCTGAGGGCGTTGCCGCCGCCGCCGCCAACACCCATCACCTTGATCGGGGGAAGCTTGTCCAAGTCCTCTCTTGTTGTCACCGTCGCCTCCTTTCGCTGGTTCCTAACGAATCGAATGCCTTACTCAGGCATGAGTACCCGCATCCACTGGCTGACCCGCCGCCATAGCCCGCCGAAGGCCAGGCTGGGCCCCAGGCGCTGACCGCCGTACGCAAGGCCGTTCTCCTTCACCGCCCACTGCAGCAGGCCGACGCTCGTCGCGAAGGCGGGGTCCGTCAGCGTCTCCGAAAGGCCCTGCAGATGGCGGGGAACGCCGATCCGCGCCGGCAGGCCCGTCACCTGCTCAGCGAGGACGTCGAGGCCCTGCAGCTTCGCCGTGCCGCCGGTCAGCACCACGCCGGCGGACAGGATGTCGTCGTGCACGGAGCGCTTTACCTCGCTCATCACCATCTCCAGGATCTCCTCGCAGCGCGCCTGGATAATCTCGCAGAGGCGGCGTCGCGGGACGGCCTTCTGGCGCTCGGCGCCGAAGCAGTCCAGCTCCACGCTCTCGCTGGCGTCGACCTTGCTCGGGATCGCGTGCCCGAACTTCGCTTTCGCGTCCTCGGCGACCTTGTAGGGGCAGCGCAGCCCGGCGACCAGGTCGCGCGTTATGTGGTTGCCGCCGACCGGCAGCACCGACGTGTGGAAGACGCTTCCGTCCAAGTACACGGCGATCCCCGTGGTGCCGCCGCCGATGTCGACGACGACGACGCCCTGCTTGCGCTCCTCCTCCTCGAGCACCGCCTCGCCGCTGGCGAGCGGCTCCAGTATCAGACTTTCTACCTCGACGCCGGCGCTCTCGATGCACTTGGTCAGGTTCTGCATCGCGCTCGTCGAGGCGGTGACGATGTGCGTCTCCACGTCCAGGCGCTGGCCGTGCATCCCCAGCGGGTCGCTCACCATGTCCTGCCCGTCTACCACGTAGTAGCGCGGCACCGCGTGCAGGACCTCTCGATTCGACGGGATGTTGATGACGCGGGCGCCTTCCAGCACGCGCTCCACGTCGTCGCTGCCGATGGGATGATTGCAATCGGCGATGGCGGCGATGCCGCGGTTGTTCAGCGATTGGATGTGCGAGCCCGTTATGCCGACGTGGGCGGAAAGGATGCGCGTGCCGGCCGAACGTTCCGCCTTTTCGACCGACTCGCGAATCGATTGCGTCGCCTCGGCGATGTTGTCCACCATGCCGCGGCTGAAACCGCCGGCCTCTGCGACGCCGACGCCGAGAATGCGTATCGCCTGCTCGTCGCCGATCTCCGCGACGGCGGTGCAGACCTTCGTCGTCCCCACGTCAATTGAAGCGAACGTATCCGCTCTCATTCTGCTTCCCTCCTTCCCTGCGCCTCTCGCGGTAGGCCCCTTATTCGGTCGCTCGGCGCTACTGGAACGAGACCGTCTCGCCGAAGCGCAGGTCGACGCTGTGAACCGTCTGCCCCTGCGCCTGCGCCTTGTCCAGCAGCACGTACAGGACGCTCAGTTTGTAATCGATATCTCGGCTGTCCCCGAAAGTCGCCCGCAGGCCACCGCTGAACGTGACCGTCAGGCCGCTGTGATCGCTGTACTCCAGCGCCGTCACGTTCCTCTGCAAAGCGGTGGGCGCCTGCTCGATGAGCTGCTTCGAAAGCGCAACCGCGTCCGCGTCCACCCGGTCGCCGGGGGCCAGCTCCTGCTCGCTATCGACCTGGACTATCGTCGGCGCGCCCTGGTCCGGACGCATGTCGTCCAGCACGACGCCCTGGTCGTCGATGACGTAGGTCTGGTCCTTTATCTGCCAGTAGCCCCAGGCCTGGCGCTCCGTGACGTCCACCACCATCTTGCCCGGCCACTGCCTGTGCACCGACGCGTCCGCGACGCCGGGCACGGCCAGCAGCCGCTGCCTCGCCGCTTCCGTGTCGGCCTGGAGGATGTTCTGCCCTTGCAGGCCTGAAACGCTCGCAAGCATCGACGGGTCCAGCGTTTGCGCGCCGTTGACGGCGACCGTCCGCACCTGGAACAGCGGCGATTGATACACAAACCATCCTGCCGCCATGATGCCGACAAGCATGGCAAGCAGCGCCAGGCGCTTGAGATAGCGTTTTGCCCGGTCTCGGAAGCGCGGCGCATCCCGGCGCTGCATCTTTTTGCGGTTATCCTTGCGCAAGACGCTCCCTCTCTTCGAATCGCTCCAGACCGAGGTCTACGAGACGGCTTATCAGCTGTGAATACGACAGCCCGGCGACCTGCCAGAGCCGCGGGTACATGCTTCCCGGCGTAAAACCCGGGATTGTGTTCAGCTCGTCGACGAAGACGTCTCCGGATTCGGTCAGGAAGAAGTCGACGCGCGCCATGCCGCAGCAGTCGATGGCGCGGTAAGCGTCGAGCGCCAGGGCGCGGATGCGCGACGAGCAGTCCCGCGGCAGTTCCGCCGGTATCGAAAGCGTGGTCGACGAGTCGAGGTACTTCGCGTCGTAGTCGTAGAACTCGCGCTCGTAGACAATCTCGCCCAGCCGCGACGCCTCAGGCTCGTCGTTGCCGAGCACCGCGCACTCAATCTCGCGCGGCTCGACGCCCTTCTCGACGATGAGCTTGCGGTCGAAGCGGAACGCCCAGGCGATGCCGTTCGTCAGCTCTTCGCGCTCGTGCGCCTTGGTGATGCCGACGCTGCTGCCGCCATTCGCCGGCTTGACGAAGCAGGGATAGCCGAGCTCGGCCTCAATTTTTCGCGTCAGGCCGTCGCCTTCCCTTGCCCACTGCGCTCGCGTCACCACCAGCCATCCGATGACCGGCAACCCGGCGTCGCGAAGGAGCGCCTTCATAAGCGCCTTGTCGAGCCCGGCCGCGCTTGCCGCCACCCCGGCGCCGGCGTAGGGCACACGCGCCAGCTCCAGCAGGCCCTGCAGCGTCCCGTCCTCGCCGGTCGGTCCGTGGATCAACGGAAAGGCCACGTCGATCTCCGTCAGCACCGATAGCGCGGTTGGCCTTCCCAGCAGCCCGTCGGCCTCGGCGACCAGCGTCTTCTTGAAGGGCGGCGCTGGCGCGTCCATCTGCGCTTGCGTCTCGTCGGGCGTCAGCCAGGCGCCGCTTCTGGCGACGCCGATGGGCACGACTTCGAAGCGGCTCTGGTCCACGGCCGCCATGACGTGCTGCGCCGAGACGACCGATACCTCGTGCTCGCCGCTGCGTCCTCCGAAGATGACGCCCAGCCTTTGCTTTCGACCGCCCGCGCCGCTCACGACAGCTCCTCTCCCACGAACGCCACCTCGGGAATCAGCTTGAGCGAGAACTCGCCCGCGACCCGCTCCTGCGCAAGCTCCATGAGCCGGCGGAACGTCAGCCGCGGTCGCCCTGCCGACGTTGACGATGAAGTTCGGGTGTTTCGTCGAGAACTCCGCATCGCCGATGCGATAGCCGCGGAGGCCGACCTGGTCAATGAGCCACCAGGCGGGGTACTCGCGCGTGTTCTTGAAGATTGAGCCGGCGCTGCGGCCCCGTGGTTGCGCCGCCTGCCGGTTTCGGTCCAGTTCCTCCATCCGCTCGGAGAGCTCACGCGCGTCGCCCCGGTACATCAAGAGGTTAGCGCGGAGGATGACATGTCCGGTGAACAGCTTGCGGGTGAAGGCGCTCTCCCGGTAGCCGAGGCCGAGTTCTGATACGGCCAGCTCATACTCCAGGCCGTCGCTGCTAAGCATGCCGATGCCTTGCAGGACGGACGCCATGCTGCCGTCGTAGGCGCTGGCGTTGTAGACTACCGCACCGCCGATGGTGCCGGGAATGCCGCTGGCCCACTCGAGCCCGCCGAAACCACGATGCGAAAGGTCGCGCGCCGTGGCGGCGAGGCTGGCGCCGGATTCAACGCGGAATATCGCTTGGCCGTTCGGCGCCTCCAGCGGCCCTTCGAGGGCCCGCGCGCGGTTCTCGATGGTGACGCCCCTGATTCCCTTGTCGCTGACCAGGATGTTGCTGCCGGCGCCAAGGATGAAGAAGGGTTCGCTGTGGATGCTGCAGAGCGTGACCAGCGCCTTCAACTGCGGCGCGTCCTCGGCGACGACGTAGATGTCGGCTGGGCCGCCGATGCCGAAGGTCGTATGGCGCGAGAGCGGCTCGTTCAGGCGCACGCCGACCACCATGCGCAGCTCTTCGATCAGTTTTTCGTCAACTCCCGTCATGACGCCTTCCGTTTGCTCAGTCCTTGCAGAACGAGCGGTCCGACCTCGTTCACGTCGCCGGCGCCGATGGTGAAGAACACGTCGCCGGGACGCAAAACGTCGAGCGCCGCCGCCGCCGCATCCTCAAACGTCGCGACGAAGCGTGCTTTCGGATGAACGACCTGACGTGTCAGCTCTTCGGCGCTCATGCCCGCCAGCCACCGGCTCACGGGCGGCGTATGTCTCCAGCACCAGCAGCTCGTCCAGTCCTTCGAAGCAGGTGCGGAAGCCTTCCAGAAGGTAGAGCGTGCGACTGTAGGTGTGCGGCTGGAATACGGCGACGAGCCGCCGTCCGGCGAAGCGCTCCCGCGCCGCGGCAATCGTTGCGCAGAGCTCTGTGGGATGATGGGCGTAATCGTCCATCACCGTCACGCCGCCGGCTTCGCCAACCAGCTCGAAGCGACGGCCGGCGCCGCGAAACTCCGCCAGCGCCTTCTTCATCACCTCCAGCGACACGCCGACGTGATGCCCCACCGCTATCGCGGCCAGGGCGTTGCTCACGTTGTGCCGCCCGGGCAGACCGATGCGGAATTCGCCGTACGGCCGCCCGCGCAGCCCCACGTAAAACTCCTGGCCGCCGTCGTCAAGCCGGCCGAGGTGGCTGACCACCCAATCGACGGGCGTCGACAGGCCGTACAGCTCAACCCGTTGCGTCTGAAGGGAGACCGACGGGCTCTTGCCGCGGCCAAGCAATTCGGCCAGCATCGGGTCATCGGCGCAGGCGAGGATCAGGCCGTCGCGCGGCACCTGCTTGAGGAACTGCGCGAAGGCGGCAAGCAGATTGTCGAAGGAGCCGTAAACGTCCAGATGGTCGGCTTCTACGTTCGTGACGACCGCGATGTCGGGCTCATAGCTGAGGAAGGCGGCGTCGAACTCGTCCGCTTCGACGACCACGTGCTCGCCGTCTCCGGCGGCCGCGTTCGTGCCCAGGTTGACAACGTCGCCGCCGACCAGGAACGTCGGTGAGAGGCCCGCTTCGACGAGCATGAAGGCGATAAGGGCTGAGGTCGTCGTCTTGCCGTGCGTTCCCGCAACCGCTATGGAGCGATGGCCTTCCATCAGGCGGGCGACCATGTCGGCGCGCTTGACGACCGGAATGCCGCGACGTCGCGCCTCCAGTATCTCCGGGTTGTCTTTCGTGGCGGCGGAGGTAATGACTACAAGCTCCGCGTCGTCGATATTCGACGCGTCGTGGCCCTCGTGAACCGTCGCGCCCTGCTTGACGAGACGCTCAGTGAACGATGACAGGCGCTGGTCGGAGCCGCTCACGTCGTGACCCCACTTCATCAGGATGTGCGCGATGGCGGACATGTGAACGCCGCCAATGCCGACGAGGTGAACGCGCCTGGGTATCGTCTTTGTGCCTTTCTTTTCCTGCGTCATCGTCGTCATTCTCAGGCCGCTATTTCCATGAGCATTGCGGCGATCCGGTCCGCCGCGTCGGGCTGCGCCAGCGCTCGCATGGATGCCGACATTGTCTTCAGGCCTCCGTCGTCTTGCAGCAGCGCCTTTACCGCTTCAATCGCTTCCCCGACCCGCTCGTCGGCGAAGGCCAGCGCCGCGCCGCGTTCGACGAGATAGGCGGCGTTGTCCGCCTGGTCGGAGAAGGCGCCGGGAACGAGAACGGCCGGGAGACCGGCCAGCGGTAATTCGCCGAGGGTGCTTGCGCCGGCGCGCATGAGCGCCAGGTCGGCGGCGGCCATCGCCAGCGGCATCTCGCGCAGGTAGGCGTAGAGGTGGTACCGGCCCTGGAGCTCGCTCGGAAGAGCTTCTCGGCGCAGTTTCAACTGGTCGAAGTCCGCCGCGCCGGATAGATGGACGATTTGACATAATTCCACCAAGGACGGCAGGGCTGCGGCGACGGCCCGGTTGATCGAGCGCGCGCCGAGGCTGCCGCCGGCGACCAGCAGCGTCCTGGCAGCGGGGTCGAGGCCGAGCTGCCGGCGGCCCTCTTCCCGCGTGGCCGTGGCGAAGTCCGGTCGAGAGGGATAGCCTGTCACGAGCGACTTTCCTTTGGGCAGATGGGGCAGCGACCCCTCCACCGTCGCCGCGACCCTCGTGGCAAGGCGGGCCATCATGCGGACCGCCCAGCCGGGCCGGACGTCCGGCAGGTAGACCAGCAGCGGCCGTCGCAGGCTGCGCGCGGCGACCGCGACCGGAGCGCTGGCATAGCCGCCGGTGGCGAAGACCGCCTGGGGGTCGAAGCGGCGCAGCAGGCGGCGGGCCTGAACGCTGCCGAGCGCCAGGTCGCCGAGACCGCTGGCAAGTCGAAGGGGAGAGCGCGTGCGCAGGGCGCCGGCGCGCACCGGTTGGAACTCGATGCCTTCCCCCGCCAGCAGTTGCTCGTCGACGCGGCCGCGGATACCCAGGTACAGCAACGAGAGCGACTCGCCGCGCTCCGCCAGCCGCTCTCGCAGAGCGGAAGCGACGGCGAGGCAGGGGTAGACGTGGCCCGCCGTTCCTCCGCCAGATAGAGCCACCCTCAAGTTCCTTCCTCTCGAAGCCGGCGCTTGACCGCTTTCGCGACCGGCCGGCGTTCTCGCACCGGAGCGCGTGCTTTCGAATAGCGCGATATGTTGAGCAAAATGCCCACCGCCGCCAGCGTCGCCGCCAGCGCCGAGCCGCCGTAGCTCAGGAACGGCAGCGGGATGCCCGTGAGGGGCATTGTGCGAGTTATGCCGCCAATGTTGATGATCGCCTGGTAAGCGATCCAACTCGTCACGCCGAGCGCCAGCAGCGAACCGAAGTTGTCCGGCGCGTTCAGCATGATGCGAATTCCCCGGTACACCAACAGCACGAACAGCAGGATGACGGCCATGGCGCCGATGAACCCCATCTCCTCGCCGATGATGGCGAAGATGCCGTCGGTGTGAGCGCCGGGGACGTAGAAGAACTTCTGACGGCTGGCGCCTATGCCCAGGCCGGTCACGCCGCCGCTGCCCAGCGCGATAAGCAACTGGAGGATGTGGAATCCCTTCCCCGAGGGGTCGGCGTCGGGCGAGACGAAGGCAAAGATGCGGTCCATCCGGTAGCCGCCGGTCAGGACGAGGAAGCCGGCGGTGACGCCGCCTATCGAACGTCAGGGCGAGCAAGTGGCTGAGGGCGCCGCCGGCGACGAAGAAGAGCGTCAGCGTCGTCAGCACGATGATTATGGTCGTGCCCATGTCGGGCTCGAGCATGACCAGGCCAGCCACGAGCCCCACCATCACGACGAACGGCACCAGCCCGGCGGCAAAGCTGCGCAAGTTCCGGCTCTTCCCCGAAAGCCACGCCGAGACGTAGATGATCAGCGCCAGCTTGGCAAACTCGCTCGGCTGGACGGGCGGCAGCGGCCCAAGGGCTATCCAGCGGCTCGCGCCGTTGCGGGCAACGCCGATGCCCGGCGCCAGCACGGCGGTCAGGCCGACGAGCGCGCCGAACATGAGCAGCGGGCTCATCGCGCGAAGGCGGTGATAGTCGAAGCGCATGAGAACGACGAGCAGGACCGCCCCGATGACGGCCCACATCGCCTGACGAAGAACAAAGTAGTACGGCGTGCCGTACTCCAGGCTGCCCAGCGCAAAGCTGGCGCTGTAGACGGCAAGCAGCCCGACAGTGACGAGCATGACTATGAGCGTCAGGATCACGGCATCGGGCTGTCCCGGCCGGACGCGGGTCGTCTCAAACGTCGCTATGGCGGGTCCCTCCTTCTCGATGCGCCAGTTCCATTACGAGGCGGCGGAAGTGCTCCCCGCGCTCCTCGAAGTTGTCATAAGCATCGAAGCTGGTGCAGGCCGGCGAAAGCAGTACCACGTCGCCGGGTCGCGCGGCGGCCTTGGCGGCCAGCACGGCGTCGGCGAGCGATTCGACGCTGTCGATTCGAGGTCGCTTCGATTCCTCGACGGCGTTGGTTGCCGCCAAGGCCGCCGCGACCAGAGTCTCTCGCGCCTCGCCGAACGCCACGATTGCCCGACACCGCTTGCATGCCTCCGACGCCATCCCCTGGAGCGGGAGCTTCTTCTCGCGACCTCCCAGCAGCAGCACGAGTGGCTCGGTGAATGACCGCATCCCGGCGAGCGTCCGTTCCGGCGTCGTCGCGATGCTGTCGTTGTAATAGGCGACGCCGTCGATGCTGGCTACGAACTCCAGGCGATGCGGCACCGCCTTGAAACCACGAATAGCCTGTCTGATCGCCTCGACGCCGATGCCGCAGGCCGACGCCACCGCCGTCGCCGCCAGCACGTTTGACACATTGTGTCGGCCTCGAAGCGGTATCTCCGCGACCGGCAGGACGGCCTTGTCCGACCCGTCTTCTCGCCAGACCACCGTCTGATTGACCACCAGCGCTGCCGGGCCGGGGAGCTCGGCGCCGTCGCTGAAGAAGACCACCTTGCCATGTGTTGCCGACGCCAATTCGGCCGACACCGCGTTGTCGTGGCCGAGCACCGCGACGTCGTCCGCCGACTGATGGCGCAAGATGTTGCGCTTCAGGTCCACGTAGCTCTCCCACGTGTAGCGGTCTAGGTGGTTCGGCGTCACATTCAGGACGCAGGCGACGTGCGGGCTCTTCCTCGTCAGTGCCAGCTGCGTATGGCTTATTTCCAGTACCACCCATGTCTCCGGCGTTATCTCGTCGAGAAGTGACAGCAGCCCGACGCCGATGTTTCCGCCCACCACGTGCTTCTTGCCGCTTGCCGCGAACATCGCGCCGACCAGGCTCGTCGTCGTGCTCTTGCCGCTGCTCCCCGTGATGCCGATGACCGGTCCCGGGCAGAGGTCCAGGAACAGCCGCATCATCGAGTCCAGCGGAACGCCCCGCTCGCGCGCCTCCGATAGCTCCGGAAGGTCCAGCGGCACCCCTTGCGAGACGAAGACGCGGTCGGCCGCGATCATGTCCGCCGGGTCGTTCTTTCCGAGAGAGAGGTGCACCGGCAGCCCGTCCAGCTCTCGCAGACGCTGCGACAGCCGCTCTGCCGGACGGACGTCGCTGATCGTGACGGTCGCACCCTTGCCCACCAAGTAGCGCGCCAAGTCAACGCCCTCGATGCCTAGCCCCACCACCGTCACCCGCTTGCCCTGGAAGTCTTGTTTATGCGTCATAGCATTTTAGCTAATCCGTGAGGGCTAGCGCTATACCCAAAAGCCCTCCAGCCATGCCAATTAACCAGAATCTTGTGACAATTTGCGGCTCCGACCACCCCATCAGCTCGAAATGGTGGTGCAGAGGCGTCATTTTGAAGATCCGCTTCCCGCCACTGAGCCAGAAATAGACGATCTGGATGAACGTCGACAGGCCTTCCATGACGAAGACGATCCCAACCACCGGCAGCACCAGCCACCAGCCCGTCATCAGCGCCACAACCGCCAGCGTCGACCCCAGCGCCAGCGCGCCCGTATCGCCCATGAACACGAGTGCCGGATGCGCGTTGTACCAGAGGAAGCCAAGCGTCGCGCCGACGACGGTCAGGCAGAACGTCGCCAGGAACGTCTGCCCCTGGAGAAAAGCGATCACTCCGAAGACCGTGAAGGCGACGGCCGTGGTGCCGCCGGCAAGCGCGTCCAGCCCGTCCGTCACGGCGACCGCGCTCGTCGTCCCGATGAAGACTGCCATCGCGACCGGTATGTACAGCAGCCCGATCTCGTGCTTACCGGCCCACGGCACGTTGATGCTCCGCGCTTCCAGGCCAAAGTAGAGGATCAGCGCCGCCGCCAGCCCCAGGCCGAGCAGCAAGCCCGACTTCAGCCGCTTGTTCAGCCCGTTCCGACCCATCGCCCGGCCTTCAATCGTTAAAAAGTCGTCGATCAGTCCCAGGCTGCCCGTGGCGACAATTATGCCGAGGGGCAGGAAGATCGAACGCTTATCGAAGAGATTTGTCGGCGCCGTCACCAGAAACACGGTGCCGAAGATGAGGATGCCTCCCATGGTCGGCGTGCCTGCCTTTATCGCATGCGTCGCCGGCGCATCGGCCGATATCTGCTTGCCCAGGCCGCGCGCCTGAAGGTAGTTGACGACCCAGTGCCCGGAGATAATGGATACGAGGAAGGCGGCCGTTCCGACGAACAGTGCGTAGACCATGTCAGCCTTTCAGCTCCGGTAGAATCGTCTCCAGCGCCATCGCGCGCGACGCCTTCAGCAGGACAACGTCGCCGACGCGCAGCTCTGACGCCAGCCGTCGCGCCGCCTCCTCTTTCGACGGCCACAGGCTCACCGCGGGATGCCCTGCCGCCTTCGCTTCCTCACCGATGAGATGTCCCAGGTCGCCGACGGCGTAGATTACCTGCGCTACGCGCGCCGCTTCCCGCCCCACCAGCCGGTGCCCTTCCTGCTCCTCCGCGCCCAGCTCGCGCATATCCCCCAGGACCGCTATCCGGCGGCCCGGCAGGTCGGCCAGCAGCTCCAGCGCCGCCAGCATCGAAGCAGGGCTGGCGTTGTACGTGTCGTCCAGGATCGTGGAGTCGTTGCGGCCGCGGTGGACGTGCAGTCGCAGCGGCACGCGAGCGGCGGCAAGCGCCTGTGCTACCTCGCCCAAACTCATCCCGTCCGCCAGCGCCACTGCCGCCGCGCCCAGCGCGTTCGACAGCAGATGCCGGCCGGGAAGCCTCGTCCGCACGCGCAGGCGCTCGCCGCCAAACTCAAGCGTGAAGGAAATTCCCTCCAGGCCTTTGCTCTCCAGTTCGCTTCCTTTGACGTCGCAGCCGTCGGACGTGCCGAAGTAGAGAATCTGCGCCTTCGTCTTCTTCGCCATTGCGCGCGCTCGCCGGTCGTCGCCGTTGAGCACCGCGAAGCCATCCGGCGGCAGCGCTTCGACAAGCTCGGCCTTCGCCGCCGCTATCGCCTCGATGCTGCCCATCCGCTCCAGGTGCACCGGCGCGACGTTCATAACCACGCCGATCTCTGGCCGGGCCAGCTCGCAAAGGAGGCGGATCTCGCCGGGCGCGTACATCCCCATCTCCAGGACTGCCCGCTCGTGCCGGGGCGTTAGCTTCAGGAGCGTCAACGGCAGGCCGATCTCGTTGTTATAGTTCGCTTCGTTCTTCAGCAGCCGGTATCGCCTTCCGAGGACGAACGCCGCGATCTCCTTCGTCGTCGTCTTGCCCACGCTCCCAGTCACGCCTGTCACCTTTACCGGCAGCGATGCCCGGTGTCCCGCCGCTATTCGTTGCAGCGCCTTCAGACAGTCCTCAACGACGTAGGCGACGGCGCTTCCGGGAAGCCCGTCCGGCGCTCGTCGCACCACGACGCCAGCCGCTCCGCGCTCCAGCGCATCAACGACGAAATCGTGGCCGTCCTTATGCTCGCCCGGCAACGCCACGAACAGGTCGCCGCGCCTCACTTCGCGCGAGTCGACAACGGCGCGGCGGAAGCCGGCCGGCGGCTCCCCTACCGTCTCCAGGAGAAGGGAGCCAAGACTGCTGCTGAGGTCGCGTGCTCGGATCATGGCAAATGCAACTGCTACTGGCCCCCCGCCGACGCGTCTGCATCGGGCGGAACGCCGAGATAGCTGAGGATTTTCGGGGCCAGTTCAGCGAAGACGGGGGCTGCGACAGTGCCCCCAAGTTGCGCTTCCTGCGGCTCATCGATCTTCACCAGAACGATCATCCGTGGATCGCTCACCGGGGCGAAGCCGATGAACGAGGTGATGACCCTGTTGGGCGCGTACCCGCCGGGCACCGAAATATAGGCGGTTCCGGTCTTCCCCGCTACGTGATAACCTTGAATCCTCGCCAGGTTCCCGGGCACACCCTCCACCACGTCGTTCATCATCGTCGTCAGCGTACTGGCCGTCTGCTCGGAGATCGCCTGCCGCACCGGCTGCGGCTGCGTCGTCTTGGTGCCATTCGGCCCGACGACCTGCTGGACGATGTACGGCTTCATCAGCATGCCGCCGTTGGCGATCGCCGCGACCGCCGTTATCATCTGCAGCGGTGTGACGTTTATGCCCTGGCCGAAAGAGTTCGTCGCCAGGTCAGAACGGGTCCAGTCCGGCGACTCGCTGTCGCGCACCTGGCCGGCCGCCTCGCCGCTCAGGCCGACGCCCGTTGGCTCGCCGAAGCCGAACCGCTTGATGTATTGGTAGAAATTGTCCGGCCCAAGGAGCTGGCTGACCCAGACGGCGCCGGTGTTGAGGCTCTTCTGCAGCACCTGTGTCATCGTCGTTATGCCGTTGACGGAGTAGTCCCAGTTCTGGATTGCGTAGCCGCCCACGTACGCCGTGCCGGTGTCGTCGTAGGTCGTGTCTGGCGTGACCAGCCCCAGGTCGACCGCCGCCGACATTGTTACAAGCTTCATGACGGAGCCCGGCTCGTAGAGGTCCGTGACGGCGCGGTTCCGGTAGAGGTCCATCTGGCTGTCGTTCGAAAGGTCGAGCTGGCTTAGCTTGAAGCTGGGCCGGCTGGCCATCGCCATGATGGCCCCGGTCTTCGGATCCATGACGATAATCGTGCCGCCGGACGCGTCGTTCTTCTCTATCGCCTCGTCCAGCGACTGCTCCGCCGCCTGCTGGATGAACCGGTCGATGGTCAAACGGACGTCGGACGCCGGCGTGGGATTTGTCACCTGGCTCGACCCGAAGGGGATTGGATTGCCCATGCTGTCGCGCTCGTAGTAGACGGTGCCGGGCTGCCCGCCGAGCTCGTCGTCGAGATCCGCCTCCACGCCCGTAAGCCCGGTCTCGTCCCGCCCGATGAAGCCGAGCAGGGCCGACGCCAAATCGCCTTCTGGATGGAAGCGCTGGATCCTGGGCGTCGCCTTCACGCCTGGAACTCCCGCCTCGATGATCTTCTTCCCCACGTCATAGCCCACGTCGCTGGCGATGAGCGCGTCCCCTTCGCTGTCCGAGCCCAGCGCCGCCTCGATATCCTCCGGGGTCTTGCCCAGGATCGACGCCAGCGCCTGCGCGCCGTTCGCCGCCACCTGCTGGTCCTGCCATACTTGACGACTTATGTAAATATCATATGTGTCCAGCGTAAGCGCAAGAGGATAGCCGTTCCGATCGAGGATGGCGCCGCGCGGAGGGTAGACCTTTTCTTCCCCCGTATGCTCGTCCTGTGCCTCCACCTCGTAGTGGCCGTGGTTGAGGATCTGAAGCTGCGCCAGGCGGCCCACGACGAAGATGCTGAGGACGCCGAACAGCGCCCCCAGCAGGAGGAGTCGCCAGGAGACCCGCGCCATTCGTTGCGGCATGGTCAGGCTCCAGCTATCGATTTCGCCCTCTGACCCGCCGAGCCGAGGCAGAGGCCGTTCAGGCTAACCTTTCAGAGGCACGAGGCTGAGAAGCTTCTGCCACCAGGAACGCGAGCCCGTCTGCGCCGCAGAGCTCGTCGTTATGAATCGTAAGGGTATCAGCTGCTGGGCTGGCGGTGGCTTATGCACTTCCAACGTCATCGTAGTGGTCGCCGGGACCATGCCGAGCCGGCCGAGCGCCTCCTGATCGATCCGGTCTATCAACGTCAGCAGTGACACCTCCGCCTCGAGCTGGTGCACCTCCGCCTGCTTGTCGAAGCGCTGCTGCTGCAGCTGCTGCAGCGTGTAGTCGTTTGTCGTTGCGTTGCTGGTCTGGAAGACCTTCAGGAGTCCCACGCCGGCAACGATCAGGAAGGCGACAAGCAGCGCCGTGCGAACGCCCGTTATGCGCGGGAGCGGTTTCGGTAGAGGTCGCGCTATCAGCCGATCGAGTGCGGACATCCTTGTCAGACCTGCCTCCGCGCAGTATCCTTGCCTACAGCTTCTCCGCGACCCGCAGTCGTGCGCTGCGAGAGCGCGGGTTGATCAGCACCTCCAGGTCCGAAGGCCGGAGGGGTTTTCGGGTCACCAGGCGCAGCGTCGCCCGATGACCGCAAGTGCAGGTCGGAGTCTCAGGCGGACAGATGCAATCGCTTGCCTCTTTCCGCATGAACTCCTTGACGATGCGGTCCTCAAGGGAGTGATAGGAGATGACCGCCAATCGGGAGCCGGAGCCGTCGAGCAGACCGTGGGCCACTTCAAGTGCGGCAGCTAGGTGGGCTAGCTCTTGGTTTACCGCGATGCGAAGGGCTAGGAACGTCTTGGTGGCGGGGTGGGTAACGTTTTGACCCCTCTTGCCCACGGCCTGCTCGACGACTCGGGCCAACTGAGTTGTGGTGAGGATCGGTCGCTGCGCGACGATGCAGCGGGCGATGCGGCGGCTGTGGTGTTCCTCCCCAAAACGCCAGAGCAAGTCCGCCAGCTCTTCCCCCCGATACTCGTTGACCATCTTATCCGCTGTAAGCGCATCTGTTGGGCTGAAGCGCATGTCCAGCGGCCCCTCGCGGTTGAAACTGAACCCGCGCCGCCCGTGCTCCAGTTGGAAAGACGAGACGCCGAGGTCCAGCAGAATCCCATCTGCCGGCGCGAACTGATGCTCACGGCAGATCGCTGCCATATCCACGTAGTTGCCCTCAACCAGTGTTACGCGGTCGCTGTAAGGGCTCAGTCGCTCCGACGCGACCGCCAGGGCGCCGGGGTCACGGTCAATCCCGAGAAGCCGGCCGCCGGCCTCGAGGATGGCTTCAGCGTGGCCGCCTTCGCCGACAGTTCCATCGACGTAGAAACCGCCGGGCCGAACCACCAGCCCGTCGAGGACCTCTCGTACCATTACAGGAATGTGGATAGCCGTCATCATCACTACCGTCATGGCCGCTCTTCCATGGACTCCAGGACGGCCACGTACCGGGTCCTTATCTCCTCCTGCTGGACGGCCCAACGCTCCGGGTTCCAGAATCTCCAGGTGTCCGCCGCAGCCCACGACGACCACCTGGCCGCCGAGGTCGCCATGCTGACGCAAATGCGGCGGCACGAGAACGCGGCCCTGGGCGTCGACCTCCGCGTCGAAGGAGCTGCCGAAGTATCCCCGCCAGAGCAGGCGGACTTTTTCCTTGGTCGCCGGCTGGCTCAAGAAGAACTCCGCGTCCTTCTCGTAAGCGGCGGCATCGTACACGTCGACGCAGCCCTGGTGGTTCTCCACCAGCACCACGCCGGTGCCGAAGGATGTGCGAAAGCGGGCGGGAAGGGGAATCCTTCCCCTGCTGTCGAGGCGATATCGGAAAGTGCCGCGAAGTACCATGTTCCCGCCCTTGACTGGTGGTGGGCCCGAGTTGGGAGGTGTTAGGGTCCTTCCCCACACCTTACCACAGCTCCCCACGACGCCCCACATAATACCATCAACGGGCGGCCGCCTGTCAATAGCGAAAACCCAGTTTGGGAGAAATTGGCTCGCTTTTCAGGGATCTGAGGCTGTGCTATCATGGCTCGGATTCGAATGTGACGCCCATCACGATCCGTGCTGGCACTCCCAGCGTCAGGGTCGTCGCGAGTAGCCATGCGCATCGACGTGCTTACCCTCTTTCCGGAGATGTTCAGCGGACCGCTGCAGGCCAGCATCCTCGGCCGCGCCATCGAAAGCGGTCGCTTCGAGATCTTCCTGCACAACATCCGAGACTACGCCAAAGACAAGCATCACATCGTAGACGATTATCCGTACGGCGGCGGGCCCGGCATGGTAATGAAGCCGGAGCCGCTGTTCGGCGCCGTCGAGGCCGTGGCGGCGATGGACGAACGGAAGAGTCGCGTCGTGCTGCTGACGCCGCAGGGCCGCCTCCTGACGCAGGCAACCGGCGACGAGCTCTCCCGCGAGGCGCGCCTCATTCTCGTCTGCGGCCACTACGAGGGCGTGGACGAGCGCGTCCGCGAGCACCTGGTCGACGACGAGATCAGCATCGGCGACTACGTCCTCTCCGGCGGCGAGCTGCCGGCGATGGTCCTGATCGACGTCGTGGTGCGCCGGCTGCCGGGCGTCCTGGGCTCGGAGGACTCGCTGGCCGAGGAGTCGCACGCGCAGGGGCTGCTCGAATACCCGCAGTACACGCGTCCGGCGGAGTTCCGAGGCTGGCAGGTGCCGGAGCCGCTGCTTTCCGGCAATCACGCTCAGATCGCGGCCTGGCGACGGGACCAGAGCATCCTGCGCACCTGCCGTCGTCGCCCCGACCTGCTGGAGCGCGTCGTCCTCTCACCGACAGAGCGACGCCTTGTGAACGAGGCGCTGGCGGAAAAGGACTGATATCTGCTAGTCTAAGGGCTACGGAGTAAATCTCAGTGGATGCAAACTCACTGGTCGAAGTCAAGAAGAACCCGGAGATCGCGGAGTACGGCATCGGCGACACCGTCAAGGTGAGCGCCAAAGTCGTCGAAGGCGACCGGGAGCGCACGCAGGTCTTTCAGGGCGTCGTGATCCGCTCTCGACGCGGTGGCCCGAGCGCCAACGTGACGGTTCGCCGACTCTCGCATGGCGTCGGCATAGAGCGCACGTTCATGCTGCACTCGCCTCGTCTGGAAAAGATCGAGGTCACGCGCAAGGGCAAGGTGCGACGCTCGCGGCTGTACTACCTGCGCGGTCTGGCCGGCAAGGCCGCCCGCATCAAAGAGAAGACGACGGCCCGCCCGGAGTAACTGCTCATCGCCCCGAAGGAAGGCGTCCGACAACCCGACTCGCCCTCTCTTCGCTCCTTCACGTCCCTTGCGTCGTCAGCTACAATACTAGTAGACACTGAAGAAGGAGCAGTCTGACCCTTGGCCGTACTTCCGCTGCGATTCGCCGGCGACCCCGTACTGAGGCACAAGACCCACACCGTTCGCAAGATCGACGCCTCTGTCCAGAGCCTCGTCGACGATATGATCGAGACGATGCATGACGCGCACGGCGTCGGCCTGGCGGCGCCGCAGGTCGGGCGGACGGAGCGCGTGGCAGTGATCGGCATACCGGACGAGGAAATCATTGTTCTCGTTAATCCCCAGTTCGTCAAACGCTCCGGCGAGCGGCGGCTGGAAGAGGCCTGCCTGTCGATCCCCGGCTACGTCGGCGAGATAACGCGTCACGAGACGGTCAGCGTCAAGGCGCTCAACCGCGAGGGGCGTCCGTTCCGCGTCAAGGCCCGCGACGACCTCCTGGCGCAGGCGCTGGAGCACGAGCTGGACCACCTGGACGGCGTTCTTTACGTCGACCGCCTGGACAGCCCCGATCAGCTGAGGCGAGTCGAAGCTCACGAGGAGACCGCCGTCGCCGAGCAGTAGCGCCGGCCTGTAGGAGGCGTCCGTGCCGCGCGTTTCCCTTCCCGCTCCCGTTCGCCGCTTGCTCGTCGAGCTGCGACGCGTCTGGGGGCGTGACAGCTCCGATGGCTACGTCGTCGGCGGCTATCTTCGCGACCTGCTTCTCAACCGTGCCCCCGGTGACATCGACGTTGCTCTTGCCGGCGACCCGGCGCCTCTGGCGCACCTCGCGGCGGAGGCGACCGGCGGCAGCGCCTTTCCCCTCGACGAAGAGCGCGGCATCATGCGCGTCGTCCTGCCGGAGGGGGCCGCGGCCAGGTTCATCGACGTCACGCGCCTTCGCGGTGACATCGAATCAGACCTCGCCGCCCGCGACTTCACGATTGACGCCATGGCGCTGCCACTTGACGCCATCTCGCGTCGGGGGCCGCAGGCGGTCATCGACCCCTGCGGCGGCGGTGACGATCTGCAGCAGAGACTGGTTCGCGCCGTCTCCGACAGCGCCTTCCGCGACGACGGCCTGCGTCTCTTGCGCGCCGTCCGCCTCTGCGCCGAGCTGGGCTTCCTCCTCGACGAGGCCACCGCCGGGCGCATCGGTCGCGACGCCGCCTGCCTCGATCCCATCGCCCCCGAGCGCAAGCGGGACGAGCTCACGCGCATCCTGGCGACGCGCGAATCCGCCGCTTCGCTGCGCCGGCTCGACGGCCTGGGCCTGCTGGAGCTGCTGCTGCCGGAGGTGACCGCCGCCCGCGGCGTCACGCAGCCGAAGGAGCATTACTGGGACGTCTTCGACCATCTGGTCCAGACCGTCGCCGCGCTCGACTTCATGCTGGCCGAAGAGGCGCCTGCCAGCAGCCGCGAGCACGCTTTCTGGGAAGAGCTCTGGCGGCAGCTAGCCTGGCTGCCCGGCGTCCGCGAGCACTTCCGCGAAGAGCCGGTCGAAGGCAGGCCGCGGGCGGCGCTCCTGAAGCTGGCGGGCCTCCTGCACGACGTTGCCAAGCCGGAAACGAAGGCGCCGGACCGGACCGGTCGCGTTCGCTTTCTCGGCCACGTCGCTCTCGGCGCCGAGAAGGCGGCGTCGATAACGCGGCGACTCCGCTTCAGCCACGCAGAGACGCGCCTGGTCGCCACCATCGTTGAAAGCCACATGCGGCCTGGCCAGATGAGCAACGAGGGTCCGCCCACTCAGCGCGCCATTTACCGTTTCTTCCGCGACACCGCCGACGCCGCTATCGACGTCCTCTTCCTTACTCTCGCCGATACGCTGGCCGCCCGCGGCCCCCGCCTCCGGCTGGAGACGTGGCGGAGGCACGTCGCGTTTGTCAGCTACGTCCTCAGGCGCTATCACCTGGAGTTGCCGCCGTTGAAACCGCCGCGCCTCGTCACCGGCGAAGACGTTATGCGAGAGCTCGACATCGCGCCCGGGCCGCTCGTTGGTCGACTGCTCGCCGCCATCGAAGAAGCGTGGGCTGTCGGCGAGATCGGCGCGCCCGAGGAGGCGCTGGCCCTGGCCCGCCGCCTCTTCCGCGGCGAATCCTCTTCTTCGAAAGCAGCCTCTGGCTGAAACCAATCGGGGTCACCGCGCGTTTTAGAAGCAGGAGAAAAACGCAAGTTGGGTGGCGCGTAAGATCTTGCGCCGCTATAGTAATAAATGTAGTTCTGTAAACCGATGCGAGAAGGACGGCATCGAGCGGACCCACGGACGGGGCGAGTCCGAGCGCCAGAACCGCTCGAGACAAAACAGGAGTTGGCTAACAGCATTGCATCGCACGACCGATAGGATACTGCTGGCGTTCATCGTCCTGCTCGCAGCCTTCTCGCTCATCGTCATGTGGCCCTCCGAGCCGTGGCACTACTTGCCCAGCGCCATCCCCTGGCCCGAAGGCAAGGGGATCGACATACCGTTCTTCAAGTTCAGCGGCGATTCTATCCAGAAGGTCCAGCTCAAGCGCCGCGCCATGACCCTGGGCCTCGACCTCAAGGGCGGCACGCGCCTCGTCCTCGAGCCGGACCTTTCGAACGCGCCGAACACCAACCTCAACGACGCCATCAGCAGCGCCATGAACATCATCGAGCGGCGCATCAACCAGTTCGGCGTCGCCGAGTCCGAGATACAGCGCCAGGGCAACCGCATCGCCGTCCAGATCCCCGGCCTGACCGCCGAGCAGGCCGAGGCCGAGATCGGTAAGACCGCTTTGCTGGAATTCCGTGAGATGAAGCGGGACGCCAACGGCAATGTCGCGATCGTTCAGCCCGACGGTACGGACAAGTACGTTCCCGAATCGCAAATCACCAGCCTCGATGACGTTGACTGGGTCACCGCGACGGCCACAACCGAAGGCGGTCTGGTCGTTCCCCTTACCGGCCAGTACCTGGCCAACGCTTATCTCGGCGCCGATCCGAACTCTAACCAGCCCATCATTTATTTCCAGTTCAACAGTGAGGGCGCCCATCTCTTCGAGCAGATCACCACCCGTCTGCTGCACGAGCCCATGGGCATCTTCCTCGACGGCCAGCCGATTCAGGGCGCCGACGGCCACATTGACGCGCCGACCATTCAGGCCGTTATCAAAGACAGGGGCCAGATAACCGGAATGAGCATCGCTGACGCCCAGACTCTTACCAAACTGCTCAAGGCCGGCGCCTTCCCCGTCCCGCTGAAGGTCGTCGAGAGCGAGAACGTCGACGCCACGCTCGGCCACGACTCCGTCCAGAAGAGCGTCGTCGCCGGCGAGATCGCTATGCTCGTCATCATGCTCTTCATGATCCTCTACTACCGACTGCCGGGCTTCGTCGCGGCGGTCGCCCTGTCCGTCTACGCGACAATCCTGCTGGCGATATTCAAGCTCTGGCCGGTAACGCTGACACTCTCCGGGATCGCCGCCTTCGTCCTGTCGGTCGGAATGGCCGTGGACGCCAACATCCTGATATTCGAGCGCATGAAGGAAGAAGTTCGTATAGGACGTAGCCTTGTCGTCGCCTTGGAGGAGGGCTTTAACCGCGCCTGGTCCTCTATCCGTGACAGCAACGTCTCTACGCTGATAACCTGCTCTATCCTGTACTGGTTCGGCGACCAGTTCGGTGCCAGCCTCGTTAAGGGCTTCGCGCTGACGCTGGCGATAGGTGTTCTAGTAAGCATGTTCTCGGCAATCCTCGTATCGCGGACGTTCCTGCGAATCGTCATCAGCATACCGGCCTCGCGCAAAGCGGGGCTCTGGGTCTCGCAGACCGGAACGAAGAACGAGCCGCCGCGCGAGGCCGCGAGCCTTCCGACCGCGGGAGGGGGCTCCTGATGTTCGACTTCGTTCGCCGGCGCAACTGGTATTATCTGCTATCGTTCTTGGTACTGATGCCGGGCATCATCTCCCTCATCGTCCCGCCGGGGCTGAAGCCGGGCATCGAGTTCACCAGCGGCAGCATGTTCGAGGTCAGTTTCCAGAACACCGTCTCCGAAGCGGACATGCGCACTGAGATAGCCGCTCTGGGCCACCCCGAGGCGAAGGTGCAGGCGACCGGCGTCAACCGCTACCTGGTTCGGACTTCTGAGCTTCAGGGATCAGCAACGCAGGCCCCCGAGGGCGGACCCCAGCCCATCGGCGAGCAGCAAGAGGTAACCAAGGCTCTGTTCGACAAGTTCGGTCCGATGCTCAAGGACGACGGCAGCCTCGCCGTCGACGCTCAGGGCAACCCGATACCCTGGACGGTCCAGTCGTCAGCTGTCTCCAGCACCGTCTCGCGTGAGATCGGTCGAAACGCCGCGATAGCTGTCATCGCCGCTTCCGTCGCCATCCTTCTCTACATCAGCTGGGCGTTCCGCTCCATTCCCAACCCGTTCCGCTGCGGGATCGCCGCCACGATCGCCACCGGACACGACGTCATCCTCGTAATGGGCGCCTACTCCATCTTTGGGAAGGTCTTCAACATGGAGGTGAACACGATGTTCATCACCGGCCTTCTCACTGTCATTGGTTTCAGCGTCCACGACACAATCGTTGTGCTCGACCGCATCCGCGAGAACCGCCAGCGCTACCCCGACCTGCCGCTGCACGAGTGCGTGAACAACAGCATCCTGCAAACGCTGGGACGCTCACTGAACACGTCCTTCACGGTCATCATGGCGGTTGTGGCGCTGCTCCTCATCGGCGGCGTGACGATCCGGCCCTTCCTGGTCGTCATGCTCATCGGCACGATAACCGGGACCTACAGCTCGATCTTCGTCGCCAGCCAGATACTGGTTACGTGGGAGGAGGGCGACATCCCGCGCCTCTTCCGCCGCATCTTCCCCAAGCGCCAACGGCCTCTTCCAGAACAGGGATAGACCTTCTCCCGCTAAGGCCCGGAAACGCACCAGAGATAGCTGACGTCCGCCAGCTCAGGCGGCTTGTCCGCGCAGAGGGGGGCGTCGGTGGGCGCTGCTTCCAGCGACGCGTAGAGAGTGTACTTCTGACCATCCGAGGCGTACCAGTAGCCCGGAGAACCGCCGGACCCGCGTGGCAACGGTTTCAAGAACTCAGCGAGGGAGCAGCCAGCGTCGATGTCCGTGTAGACGCACAGCGACTGGACGTTGCCGCCGGTTCCCGGGTAGGAGCCGTATTTGTCATGGTATTGCTTAAGAGCATTGCTGAGGTTGGCGACGTCAGTGCGTCGGGCTGAGATCGCGTTCGGCGGCGCTGCTTGGCGTAGGCAGCGATGTAGCCGGCGCTTCCGTCGGCGTGGCGGCCGTTTGCCCCGGCCCCGGTGTGGCGATCGCCGATGGCGTTTGCGACACTCCCTGACAAAGGACCTTCGGCACGGTCCCTAGCGCGCATCCATTCGCGTCCTGCCTCGTCCGCCAATCGCCGGCGGAAAAGCTTCCCTGCCCGGCGGCTATCGACTGCGTGAGCAGCCGCTGCCATTCCGGGAATTCCGCGCCGGTCACTGCCGGTTCGCGGGCATTGAGGGCATACGGCTGGCTCATCCAGTCGAAGTACGCCCGCGTCTCCGTCACCGCAGACAGCGACACCACTGCCGCAAGGGCGACCGCGGCGGTAGCGTAGCTCCAGCGAAATCTCGACGCCGCCAGCCGCGCCGCCTTGAGCAGGTATTCCAGCGCCAGCCCGATGAACAGGAACATGAAGGGCGCGACGATTAACCCGCGCGCCAGGTCCGGCGTGCCCGCGGAGAACACCTGAATGGTGAATACCGGCCCGAGGAACATGATCCACCAGAGGGCGGTGTCCTTCCATTTCCAGGCGGCCGCGACGAGTCCGCCGAAGAAGAGAACGCGGCAGAGCGTGTTCAGCGGCCCGCGATCGCGAGGAATATAGCGCGACCACAGCCCGTGCTGAAGAAGGCTGCCACTATCCGTCAGGATGAACGCCTGCGCCGACCACTTCACCTGACGAAGCACTATCTTCGCGGTGTTCACTTCGCCCAGGTATGGCTTCTTCTGGTGCAGGATGAAGGTCGTGTTGGAGCGGCTGTTGAATCTGTCCCAGTTCCCCGCGATGGATTTGGCCTGGGGCATGAGGACGACAGCAAATGCCAGCGCCAGAACCGCGTAGCCACGAACGACCGGCTTCCGCTGCCCCTTGCCGAAGAGTAGCGCAAACGGCAGATAAGCCAGGAAGAAGAGAAGAAGGAGCCTAGCCGAGAAGTAGCCGTAGACTCCCAGCGCCGCGAACGCTCCTGCCGCCGCGTAATAGAGCCAGTACTGGCGTCGAATCGCCAACGTCAGCATCAGCGCGCCGCCCACGGCGAAAAGGTCGCCGTTCATGTTCGACCAGGCGGTGCGCGAGAAGTGCAGGAACCAGAGGTTGGTGGCGAGAAGCAGCGTCGCAAGCAGGCTGGCCCAGTATGAGAGGTACTGCTTCGCCAGAAGGAAGAAGAGGATCAGGGTGCCCATGCTCAGGAGCACGCTGGACATCCGAATCCCCACCATGCTGGACCCGAAAAGCTTCACCGTGCCGGTCATGATGTAGACGCCCAGCGCCGGCGAAGGCGTCCAATCGAATCCGAAGAAGCCGGGTCCCTTTCCCGCCAGTATCTGGTAGACGTTCTGGAAGAACTCCGCCTCGTCGGCGGTCAGATTGCTCGGCACCGTTCCGAGGCGCGCGACGCGCACCGCCAGCGCGACGCCCAGTACGACCAGGACGCCGACCGCCTCCCAGGCCGATCGCTTCAGCACGAAGCGTCGCCAGAGGTCCGCCTGCAACCCGGGACGCGCTGGCGCTAGGCCGTCTTCAGTCGACATCGCTTTCGTAACGATAGGAGTGATTTGGCCGGATGCGTCATCTCGGGATCGCGTGCCTTCTATGTGACCGAGCTGAGAAAGGAATCTCGCCGGCGATTATGGCGGGAATTACGGTTTGCCTATTGTAGCGGATGCGCCGCCGGAACTCCAGAGGCGGAACACCAGGCGGTCGCTCAAGAAGAAGTTGGCCGTCGCAGCAACGCCGATGCCTATCGCCGCCGCCGGCAGGTACCACATGAAGAGACCCATTAACGCGGCGACGCCCTGGTTGAGCGGTATTCCTGTCGTCGACGCGCTGGCGTTGAACATCAGCACGCGCGCAAGGAGCCGCAGCGGCGTCAGCTCGGAGCCCAGGCGGTCGCGCCACGTAAAGAGCTGATTGAGGGTGAAGTTCAATTCCATCGAGATGATGAAGGCGATGAAGTTGGCCAGGAGCCAGGGAACGCTGAAGCCGGCGGCAAGCATATGCAGGACGGCGAGCTGAATGATGCCGCAACTGCCGCCCACCACCGCAAAACGCAAGACGCGGTTGCCGTACAGATTGCGTACGAGACTCGCGTCGCGGGGGCTCGCCGGGGATTTAGCTTCGCTCATCACCTTCAAGTTTCGACTCAATCTGTCTAACGCGCTAGCCGGCGTCCCGTTACCGGCCCTGTCGCAAGACGCGCTCTTCGCCGACGCGCTGCGTCACCTTCTCCGCGTCCAGATGCTCTAGGAGCGCCTGCACGTACTTGCGGCTGGTCTGAAACATGTCGCGCGCCTCCGCGAGCGTTAATCTTCCCTGCTCTCGCAGGCGCGAAACCACGCGCTCGACCATCTCGCGGTAGGCGGCCGTCGAAAAAGCGACGCCCTCCCCAATCACAACAACCTGCTGCTTCTCGACGAGGTATGCCAGCAACTCCTCGTCCGGCCATTGCTCAGGTCTTGGCGCGAAGGGATTCGCCTCCAGCTCCCGAACGAAGGCGGCCGCTTTAGCCTGCTGCTCGGTGGAGAGCCGGACTTGGTGGTCCGGCAAGCCCACGCCGGCGTGCGCCTCGCGCAGACGACCCGTCTCCTGCCAGCGCTTCACGGCGGCGTTAAAGAGCCGCGGCTGCAGCCCCAAGCGGTTTCGCAGCTCTTCTTTCGGCATCATCAGCCGCAGCGGATGCTCCTTGTAGTATCTGGATATAGACCGGTCGGCCTGGTCGGCGATGGCGCCGAAACCTTCTCTCGTGAACAGCGCCGCGCCGTCGCCGACCGGGCCTCCGCCCAGCGCAACGACTTCTCCTGATTCGATCAGCCGGGCCAGCAGCTTCAGCGTCTCCTCTTCGCGCAGCCCGAGCTGGCTGATGAGCGATTCCTGCGTCAGCGGCTGCCGCTGTTCGACGAGGGTGACAAGCCGTTCCTCGGGCGACCCTGTCTGCAGCGATGAGAGCGCATCCAGCGTGCGCGCGTCATGCCGTCGATGCCGCCGACCGCGCGCTTCGACGATCTGACCGCCGCCGAGCGTGTCGTTGGCGTCCCTCACGACGAACAGGTCTCCCGCCAGCGCCGCCAGCGGCTCGTCGAGACGGATCTGCGCCCAGCCCTCTTCGCCGGGACCGAGCTCGTCCACCTCCAGCAGACGCAGCTTGCCCCAAACCTCGCTTGCGCCGGTGTGGAAGGATAGGCGGGCGTTGTGGCGCAGCGGCCGGCGCAGGTCCTTGACCGCGCGGAGCCGCACGTCGACGGCCGTGGTCGTCTGGAGAGCGTCGGGGACGCTCACCACCTGCCCGCGCCGTAGCTGATCGGACGACACGCCGGTGAGGTTGATCGCCGTTCTTGTCCCGGGCCGGGCCTGCTCGACCTTCTGTCGATGCGACTGGAGGCCGCGGATCCGCGCCCGGAACTCGCCCGGCACAATCGCGACCTCCTGTCCCACGCTGAAGCTCCCATCGATGAGCGTGCCGGTCACAACCGTGCCGAAGCCGGCAATCGTGAAGGCGCGGTCTATAGGCAGACGGGGCCGGCCGGTATCGCGCTTCGGCGCCGTCTCCTCCAGCCGGCGGTCGATTGCCGCGCGCAGCTCATCGAGCCCTTCACCCGTCAACGCGGAGCAAGCGACGATGGGCGCCTCGGCCAGCACGCTGTCCTTGACGGCCTGTCGCACGTCCTCGCGAACGACCTCCAGCCAATCGGCTTCGACGAGGTCCTTCTTGGTGATGACGATGATGCCGCTCTTGAGCTGCAGCAGGTCGAGAATAGCCAGATGCTCGCGCGTCTGGGGCATGACGCCCTCGTCGGCGGCGACGACCAGGAGCGCGAGGTCGATTCCGCCCACGCCGGCGAGCATGTTCTTGATGAAGCGCTCGTGTCCCGGCACGTCCACGATGCTCACTTCGCGACCGCTGGGCAGAGTGAACCAGGCGAAACCAAGATCGATGGTCATGCCGCGGTCCTTCTCTTCCTGAAGGCGGTCAGGATCGATGCCTGTCAGGGCTTTGACGAGGACCGATTTCCCGTGGTCGACGTGGCCGGCGGTACCGATTACATACATGCCTAAACGAGTATAGCATCGGAGGGAACGAGAGGTCAGGTGGGTGGCATCGCGCCCAAGCCGTGGGAAAATCGCGTCAGGATTCTTCCGTCGGAGTCTTCGTCGGTCGCGGCGTGTGGGTTGGCGTCGGCGAGCCGGCCGGCGTATCCGTCACCTCCGGAGTATCCGTCGGTGTTCGAGTTGGGCGGGACGTGGCATGCGGCGTGACCGTGACCGCCGTCTCCGTCGGCGCAACCGTCTCTGTCGCCGGCTCGGGAGTCGCCGTGTCTTCCGGCGTCGAGGTCGCAGTCGGCTCCGTTGTCGATGTCGCTTTTGCTGTCGGTGTCGCCGTCCCCGTGACCGTTGGCGTTGGGGTTCGTGTCGGGCCACCCGCGCCGCCGCCGCCCACCATTCCGGTGCCGAAGGCGATGCCGACGGCGATCAACAGCACGAACGCCGCTCCCATCAGCGGCAACGCTCTGCTCGACACGCTCATGCCGCCGAAGAACCGCTGCCACCAGGGGGCCGAACCGATGACCATGCCCGGCGGCCCGCCCTTGTCCGCTCCTCCGCCGGGGAGCACGGGTGTGGGCGGTGGTGGAGGTGGAGGGACTACAGTGCGCGTCGACGACGCGACGGGAAGCGATACCGGCGGCAGGCCGGCAGCAACGGCCAGCAGCCTCTCTCTGATTGCCTCTTCTTCGTCCACCGGCGGCTGGACGAGCGAGAAGGCCGCCAGCACCGCCAGCGGCGAAGCCATGCCGATGCGCGTTGCCGTGCAGAGCGGGCATGACCGAGCGTGCTTGTCGACGACCTTCTTGACCTGGCTTCGCGTGGCGGCGATGGGCAACCCCAGCATGGCGCGACGCATCCCGTCGCAGTTGCGACTGCCGCGCCGCCCGAGGATGAGCGCCGAGAGCTCCGGCTCGATCTTCTTGATCAGCTTCGATAGCCTGGCCTTGATCGCGTTCTGAGTCGTGCTGAGGATCAGGGCGAGGTCCGCCTCGTCCAGGTTCTGCCTGTACCGCAGATCGAGCAGCACGACGTCCGCCGGGTCCAGCCGCGACACCGTCTCCCAGATGATCGGCGCCGTCTCCTGGGCCGAAGGCGCGCGCGTGGGGTCGCCCAGTCGCTCCACGTCCACCTGGTGGAACAGTGGATTGCTTCCAATCGACCCCGGATGGCGAAGGTTAAGACGCGGCTCCATCGCGTCTAGCGCGGCGGAGAAGAGGCGCACGTCGAAGGACGCCGTCGCCAGCGACGGCGGCGGAGGCGCAAGAGCCTTTCGGAAAGCTTCCTCGGCCGATGCCGACGCCGCTTCCGGCGTGCCCAGCGTTCGCAGACAGAAGTCGTATACGCGATCGAAATGGAGGTCGAACAGTTTTGAGGCGCCTGTGGTGGGCCCGTTCGAACCCGCGACGCCGTCCTCCGATGTCATCCCTATCCCCCTATCTCCGCCTGACCGAAAGACTCCTTACATTCTAGGCTTGCCGACCCGTGGTTGTGCAAGCAATGCCGGCCGACAGGCGCCTTGTGCTATCATTGTCTCGATATCAGGAAGGGAGGCCGACCGTGAAGATCAGATGGCTTGGACACGCCTGTTTCCTCTTGACCGACGCCAGCGGCACCCGCGTAATGACCGATCCATACGCCACCGGCGCCTTCGGGCTTGCTTACGCTCCCCCGGCCGAAGAAGCCAACGTCGTGACCGTCAGCCACGAGCATCAAGACCATAACAACGTCGCCGCCGTCAAGGGCAGCCCGAAGGTCGTCCGCGGCGCCGGCGCCCACAGCGCCAAGGGCATCGAAATCAAGGGCGTGCCCACGAGCCACGACCAGTCTTCGGGGGCGGAACGCGGCTCCAACGTAGTCTTTTGCTTCAGCCTTGACGGCGTGCGCGTCGCTCATCTGGGTGACCTCGGCCACGAGCTGTCGGAGAAGACCGTCGCTGAGATCGGCCCGGTCGACGTAGTGCTGGTGCCCATCGGCGGCAACTTCACCATCGACTCGGCGACCGCCAGCCGGGTGGTCGACCAGCTTCAGCCGAAAATCGCCATCCCAATGCATTTCCGCACGGAGCGCGCCAGCGACTTCCCCGTCTCCAATTCGGACGCCTTTCAGAAGATGCGGCAGCGCGTGCGCGTAGCGAATTCCAGCGATCTCGAGGTAACCAGGGATTCGTTGCCGGCCGCGACCGAGACGGTCGTCCTGAAGCCGGCGCTCTAGTCTTCCCCCGCCGCCTCGGAATCCTGATTGAAGCGTTCCATCGCCGCCTCGACGCCTTGTTCCAGTACGGACGCCGTGGCGGCAATGACCGTCTCTACCGCTCCGTCCAGAACGCGGCGCTCCGACGGCGGCGGGTCACTGAGGACGTACTCCGCGACCACTTCCGGATCGTAGGATGGTTCTCCGTTCACAACAGGACGTCCCACCCCAACGCGTATTCGCGGGAAGGCGTCGATGCCTAAACGTTCCACAATCGACCGCATGCCGTTGTGCCCGCCGTGGCCGCCCCTTGCCCGCACGCGAACGGCGCCTACCGGCAGGTCGATGCTATCGCAGATGACCAGCAATCGCTCCGGCAGGATGCGGTGTCGCTTGACGAGTGCCGCGACGGCGTTGCCGCTGTTGTTCATGAACGTGCGCGGCGTCGCCAGCACGACGTCCCTGCCCTCTATCGTGCCCTCACCGATGGTCGCGATGGAGGTTCGCGTCCGCATCTCGATGGCGTAGCTGCGCGCCAGGCGGCTGACGCACCAGAAGCCGACGTTGTGGCGATTGCGGCCGTAGCGGCGGCCGGGGTTGCCCAGTCCTACGATCAGCCACTTGCCCGGCACCGACGCCGATTCGTTTGGATTGACCGGCCGGACGGAGCGTCTCGCCTCTTGAGCGCGCTTCCTGCCTTCCAGGAACGAACGGAACGGAGATGTTGGCGTCATGCGTTACCTCGGAAACTTCGACGGTTCGCCGACATCCAGGATGATTCGCGGCGAACGGTCCGGATTGGCGCTGCTTTGCGCCGCCAGTTCCTCGGCCAGCAGTCGCCGGAACTCCTCGACCGTCGTCTCTAGCGTCGCCGGGCTCACCTCGGGATGGATGCGGACCAGCCGTTCGAGCACAGACGACCTGGGGCGGGCCATCGCGCCGAGGAGTTCCCGCAGGAACGCGACGAGCTCGTCATCCAGCACCTCCGCCAGGCCGTGCAGATCGCTTGCTTGCACCACCTGAAGAAACTGCTCGATCTTCTCGCCACGCTGCCGGCTCGAGATCGTCCGAATGGCAGCGGACGATAGGCGATTCTGCTGTTCCTTCAAGGCTCTCTCGAGCCGGAGCAAGACCCCGCGGACGGCGGGCCCGGGCGGCTCGTCCACCAGCGTTATCGAGCACATCGGGCAGGCGGGCGTCTTCTTCAGGCTTTCGAGGAGCGCTTCGTCGAGGGGGCAGCCAGCTAGCGAGCGTCGCATCTCCTGATAGCGCGTCAACCCGTTCAGGCCAACCGGCTTCCCGAGCTCGCTGATGCTGTTGAGACGAATGAGCGCGCGAGCCGTGCCTTCCCGCTCCTCCAGCTCCCGCGCGAGGCGGCCGCAATCCTGCCAGTAGCGGCGATGGTGCTCCTGGTAGGCGCTGGCGAAGCGCTTGCGGAGGTACTCGAACGTCGCGCGCATCCCTTGGAAGCTGTGGGGCTCCATGAACAGCGTCGCGAACGAGAGCTGCTCCAGCGTGACGCGCCGGTCCATCGCCAGCTCCGGGGGCGATTCCGGCACGGCCATCGCCTGCAGGTACGAACGCATCTCAGCCAGCTCGTTGGCTTCGGCGGGGTCTCGCGCAAGGCACCGAAGCGAGAACACGGCCTCCCCGGCACGTAGCGGGTCGCCGAAGCGATGTTTCGCCTCGTCGATTGCCGCTTCGCTTGTGTCCTTCGCCGTGATGCTCCGAAGGTTCTCCATGCTCGATGCCAGCGCGCCTGATTCCGCAACCTTCGACTCCGCCTGCAAGAGAAGCCTTCGCAGCGCGATGAGCGTTTGCTCTACGTCCCACGCCTCGGCCTCAATGACGGCAGGCGCGGCCAGGGCGGAGGCGAGCGCCAGCAGAAAGCGGTCTCGTTCCGAGACTTCGCCGCGCTCATCGGCCGGGCGGAGCAACGCGCGGGCCAGCAGCTCCAGGCGCGGGGACTTCTCCCGCGGGGGGAAGAGGCGCTGAATGGAGACCCGCAGGTCGCGACCCGTGAGAATTCGTCCCTCGGCGTAAGAAGCCATTTCGCCGGGAGAAAGCGACGGGAACGGCGGGGCGCCGCCGGCGCGGGCCGTATACATTAGCGGTGGCTCGCTGATTGCGGTCACGCGTTCAACCGGCTGCGACGGCGCCAGAACGGCGACACGCTGCGACGACACCCGCGCCGAGGCGGGCGCCGGTCGGTTCAGGAGGACGATTCGAAAGAGATTGTCCGGCGGCAGATCGCCTTCCGCGAGTTCCGGCTCCCAGAGCTCCGCGATGAGCACTTCGCCGTGCTGCGGCCGGCCGAGCTCGTCCGAAACGGTAAGCGTGAAGCGACGGACCTCCATGCCACGACCTCCGGCGCTCAGTCTAGAACGTCACGACGGCTCGCGCCACCTCTCCCCGCTTCACCAGTTCAAACGCTTCGTTTATCTCTTCCAGCGAGAACGTCCTCGAGACCAGCTCGTCGAGCTTGAGGCGCTTGGCCATGTAGAGGTCCACCATCAGCGGCAGGTCTCGTCGGATGTTGACGGAGCCGAGGACGCAGCCGCGGAGCGTCTTGTCGCCGAACAGATTCATCGTGTCGACCGGGTACTTCGAGCCGAGCGGCGGCACCCCGACCATGACGGCCATCCCGCCGCGGTCCAGCGAATCGAACGCCTGGCCCAGCACGTCCACGTCGCCTATCGCTTCGAAGGCGAAGTCAGCGCCGCCGCCGGTAATCTCGTGAATCTTGAAGACCGGGTGCTCCTTCGAGGGGTTCACGAAGTGTGTGGCGCCGAACTGCTTCGCCAGTGCCAGTTTCTCATCCTTTGTGTCGACGGCGATGATTGGGCAGGCGCCGACGAGATTCGCCCCCTGGATGACGTTGAGTCCTACGCCGCCGCAGCCGTAGACGGCGACGCTCTTGCCCGCGCTGACGCCGGCCGTGTAGAGAACGGCGCCGACGCCCGTCACTACCGCGCAGCCGACGAGCGCAGCGCTTGTGAGCGGAGCGTCCTCGTGCACCGGCGCCATCGCCATCTCCGAGACGACGGCGTACGCGGCGAAGGTCGACAGGCCGAGGAAGTGGAAGAGCGATTTGCCGTCGCTCTTGAGGGTCAGGCGGCTTGTGCCGTCCTTCATCAGATGCGAACCGGCGGAGGCCAGGCACAGGTATGGTTTTCCGGCGACGCAGTAGCGGCAGAAACCGCAGGTGGGCGCGGACGAGAGGACGACGTGGTCGCCGATCTTGACGCTGCGGACGCCCTCGCCGACCTGTTCGACGACGCCCGCGGCTTCGTGGCCGAGGACAGCCGGCGCCGGCCAGGGGAAGAAGCCTTCCATGAAGTGAAGGTCGGTATGGCAGAGGCCCGTTGCCGCTATCTTAACGAGCGCTTCGCCTCGTTGTGGCGGCGCGATGTCGACCTCTTCGATAGCGAGCGGCTGGTTCACTCCGTAGAACACGGCTGCCTTCATATGGATTCCTCCATGCTTGTGTGACGACGTATCGCTAGCAACGCCGCTCTCCATGGCCTGTTCGATCTGTCGTCGACGGGTGCGATGATCGCGCTCTTGGTGCGCTCCTCGCTTCGCTCGTCGCGCCGTGGCCAACTGCGCGAGGCGAAGCCTCGCGCCCGGACCCACGCTGCTAAGAGCACCGATGCTTCATGATACGCCGATTCCCCATGTCGACTTCGGAACGGCAGTGGTAGGTGCGATGATCGCGTTCTTGGTGCGCTCCTCGCTTCGCTCGTCGCGCTAATGGACGGCCCGCTACTGCATTCCTGCGGCGAACCTACGATAGCCCAGCGCCCGCGCGAAAGCCCGCGCCGCCTGCGAGAACCCCGCGAACGTCGCGATGCCGCGTTCGACGTACTTCTGGCGCTCCTGCGCCACCACCGCTTCGACGTGTCCCGGGTGCAAGATCACTATCAACGGCTTCGACGATTCGTGGCAATGCCGCCCGAGCATCTCCGGAAGCCAATCGAGGCCCGGCGTTCCCGTCGGCGACTGTCGCGCCATCATGCGCGTCGACACCTCGATCGCCAGCGCGTCGATATTCTCGTCGTCTTCGAGCAGCCGGAGTATCCGTTCCAGGTTCTCCGGCGAGGCGCCGAATCCCATCGTTCCGCCGGCGTCCAGCGGGTTGCGATAGCTCCCGCCGACGATGTTGAAAAACCGTGCAAGCTCCGTGTACGATCGCTCGCTGAGGAGCGGCACCTCCAGCCCCTCGCGCTCGAACGCGTCCGTGATCACCACCGACTGCCCGCCCGTCAGCGCCACCAGCCCCATTCGACGCCCCGTCGTCGGCTTGGCGAGCAGCAGCGCCTTGACCACGTCGAGCGTCTCGTCCAGGCTGTCGGCCGGCACCACGCCCGTTTGTCGCACCAGCCCCTGCCAGACCGACGCCGACGTTGCGAGCCCGCCGGTGTGCGAGAGCATCGCCCGCCGGCCGCCCTCCGAGAGGCCGCCCTTCCATACTACCACCGGCTTCAGCCGCGCGGCGCGGCGTAGCGCCTCGAAGAGACGGTGCCCGTCCTGCACGCCCTCCAGGTACATCCCAATGACCTTCGTCTCCGCGTCCTGCGCCAGGTAGTCCAGGTAATCCGCCGGTCCGACTACGGCGGAGTTCCCGGCGCTTATCGACTTGCTGATCTTCACGCCCTGGACGGAGCCAATGAGGCTGAAGTTGATGGCGTGCGTGCCGCTGTGGGAGACGAAGCCGACGTCGCCTTCGTCGCCCGCCGGCTGCTCGATCGATTGCCGCACGCCCAGGCGTCGGTTGTAGATCCCCATGCAGTTCGGCCCGATGAGCACGATACCGGCTTCCCTAGCCGTTGCCGTGATCTCCTCCTGGAGCCGGCTGCCCTCTTCTTCGCCGGTCTCCGCGAAGCCCGACGTGAAGAGCGAAACGCCGCCAACCTTCTTCGCGGCGCAGTCGGCAACCACGCGCGGCGCTATTTTCCGTGGCACGGCGCAGACCACGTAATCGATCTCGCCCGGGACATCGAGGAGGCTGGCGTAGTTGGAGACGCCGAGCTCGACTATGCCCGGGATCTCGTTCGGATCGATCTGGACGGAGTAGAGCCTGCCCTTGAACGGCGCCATGTTGCGCAGCCAGAAGTAGCCCATCGCCCGCTTGTCGCCGACGACGGCGACGCTGCGCGGATTCAGCACTCTGTCCAGTCGGGGAATGATATCGTTCACGACGGCCCGCTCCGCCCGGGCGTCAGGGAGTCAGGATAGGATGACGCGCGCGTCGACGGCCACGGCGCCGTCCTTGTAGGCGAAGATGGGGTTCAGGTCCAGCTCGGCGATCTCCGGGTGCGCCTCGACGAAGTCCGATAGCCGCAGCAGCAACTTCTCCAGCGCGGCCATGTCTGCCGGCTCCTGTCCACGATAGCCCTCGAGCAGCGGCCGGCCCTTGATCTCCTGCACCATCTGCCGGGCGTCGCGCGGCGTTATCGGCACCAGCCGGAAAGAGAACGTCCTTCAGCACTTCGACGAGCACGCCGCCGAGGCCGAACATGAGCACCGGCCCGAACTGGGCGTCCTGGCTCATCCCCATGATCACCTCGATGCCCGGGCGCGCCATCTTCTGGACGGAAACGCCGTCGATCCTCGCCTTCGGCTCCGCCTTCTTCGCCGCGGCCACGATCTCGTCGAAGGCCGCCTTCGCCTCCGCCGCCGAGCCGACGTTCAGCTTCACGCCGCCGACGTCGCTCTTGTGGGTGATGTCGGGCGAAACGATCTTCAGCGCGACCGGAAAGCCCATCTCCTGCGAGACCGCCGCTGCCTCGTCGGCGCTGCTTGCCAGGCGGGCGCGGGCCGTCGGGATGCCGGCCTCTTCCAGGATGTCCTTCGACTCGACCTCCGTCAGCAGCTTGCGGCCGTCCGCGCGCGCTCTGTCGATGATGCTTGCGATGCTCATGGGGCGCTCCGTTCTGACTAGATTGACGCGTCCGTATCTTAAAGCGCCAGCCGAGAAGCAGTCAACGGAAGCTGCCGTTAACTTATGCGGCTCCTGCGCGTTATACGAAACATCAAGGGTTTGGTGGCAAGCCCGCTCCCCGCAGTGGAGAGAATCATGCACAAGAGAGTCGTGCTTCTGGGAATCTGTGTCGCCGTCGCGCTCGCGGCTGTTGCCAGGGACGGCTTCAGCCCGGCGGTCGGAGCCGGCGGCGGCACAATCTCCGAGCCGGACACGATCCGCGACGTCGCTGAAAAGGAGTGAACCATGTGTCGAGGCGTTTCGCGGTTGTTGCCCATCGCGCTCGTCGTTTGCTGCCTTGTCGCTGCCTCCTGCGGCGGAACTGCCGCCTCGAAAGACTCTGACATTCCGTCTCCCACGGTCGGCCCGCCCCCTAGCGCTACCGCGGCAGCCACCGCGACTCCCGTGTCCACACCAACGCCAAAAGGCCCAATCATAGTGGACCGCCTCCCCACGCAAGCGCCTTCGCCCGTGCCCGCAGGGCTGGCCGGATGCGTTGGTGGTAGAACCACGGTCCCGCAGTCAATCGCCCTCGCTGGCGAGGCGCCGCCTTCGATGCTTACTGGATACGTTCCCGGAACCTACACGGTCAAAGCTGACGGCTCCAACCTGCAGTACATTCGCGATCTGCAGGTGGAGCAGACTGGCGCAGGGACCACGAGCCATGTCGTCTGGTCGCCCGACGGGACGAAGATAGCCTACATCAGCGGGCCCGAGCCGCTTTCACTGGACGTGATGGACCTAGCGACCGGCCGGGTGATCAAGCTCGGATCCAGCATATCGCTCTACGCCGTCAACTGGGACCCACTCGGGAAGTTCGTCGGCGTGTTCGGGAAGAAGGATCCTGACTCGCCTGAAGACTACTACCTCGTGCCGATCGATGGTGGCGCCTGGACACGCGTAGATAACGACGACCCGCGGCTCCCCGAGTGGTCTCCCAACGGCCAGTGCATGAACTACGGGACCGGTGCAGAAACGCGAATTCTGGCGCGCGACGGAACCTTGCTGGCAACGGTGCCAAAGACCGAAGGTGGGGTCTGGTCGCCCGACGGCTCGCAACTTGCTTTGAACTGCCAGCCCGATGTTTGCCTTTGGAAGATCGGCGGCGACCAGCAACCGCAGAACCTTGGAAATGGCTTGCCGCTCGGATGGACTCCCGACGGCGATAGTGTGCTTACCATAGCGTGGTCCAGCGGAGGCCAACGACTCAACATGCTGTCGCTTTCCGGTGCGCCTGTCGTCGATCTCGGCACCGCCTCGGACGCGAGCCTGTCGCCCGACGGCAGCAATGTTGCCTTCATCCGCGACGGCAACGTGTACGTCGTCTCCGCATTGGGTGGCGAGCCGGTGCAGATCACCGACAGCACGCTGCCGTTCATGGTGGAACCCCGCTGGTCGCCGGACAGCAGCACGATCATGTTCTCGTTCGCCCCCCAGAGCGAGACCTTCATAGCCGGTTCGGACGGAAGCGGCCCCCAACCTCTTCTCGCAGGCGGTGGCGCCATATGGTCGCCGGATGGCGGCAAGATCTTCTTCGGCGCAGGGTGGAGCGGAACCGGCGCGAGCGGTTCATTCTATGTTGCCGACGTGGCCGCTGGCACTGTGCGCCGACTCGCCGACTACTTCTATTCCGATGCCATAGGGCCGTGTCGTGTATGGGCCTCTTCGGAATGGTCCCCGGACGGCCGCTACGTTACCTTCGACAGTGACGGGTATGGCTCGGCTCCGGGCGGCACCTTCGTCGCCGCGGCCGATGGTTCGGAGGCGCCGCGAAATGTCTCCTGTGGCGTAGCGCCGAGCTGGTCCGCGGACGGTCGGGAGCTTGTCTGCACTGGGTGGGAGGGTCCGCCAGCCAATTCCTGCGGTCTGTATCTCGCTCCGGTCTCCGGCGGAGAGCCCAAGCTTCTCACAGCTGGCGAGCGGGCGGTCTGGTCCCCTCGCGGTGACCTTATCGCCTTCGCTGCTAGCGACGAAGTGCACGTAATAAGCCCCGACGGCGCAGGCGACCGGGTCGTCATCGGCGGCTCGGCTGCCGGCACCCCCATCATCCTCCGCTGGTCCAGGGATGGGCGCATGCTTGCGGTTTCCTTCGCCACTCCGACGAACGTCTGGTCGACGTACGCGATCGACATCGACACCGGGGGGCAGGCAACCTATCTGAGCGACGGCGAGGTCGAGAGCTGGTCGCCGGATGGGCAGCAAGTCGCCGTCTCGAAGTTCGACGAAGAGCAGAGGCGCTTCGTCACTTACCTCGTCAACGCTGACGGCTCAGGCGAGCGCTTCTTCGTCGATGGCGACGGCGTCGACTGGTCACCGGACGGAAGCAAGATATTGTTCAGTCGCTAACACTGGCTTTTCGTTGCCAATGCTGGTATAATCACTGATGCGTCTTAGCGTATTACCAGCGGAGTAGCTATGGTCAGCCAGCCCTTCGACAACTACCTGGACCTGGTCGAGGCCGCCCGCGAACTCAACATCCACCCTCAAAGTCTGCGACGTCTCATAAAACAGCGAAAGGTCCCCGCGCTCATCTTCGCCGGCAAGTACCTCATCGAGCGCGACAAGCTGGAGATGTTCAAGACCAACTACGACCCGCGCCCGGGCCGCAAACCGATACGGCGTCTGCTCTAGGGGGTTTTCCGAGGGCGGCGTCGTCGGGAACTACGCCTGACGGTTCGCCTCCAGGTACGCCAGCGACCGCCTGTACCACTCCTCCGATATCTTGCCACTCGACATCAGGTAGTTGAGGATCACCTGCAGCGTCAGCAGCGTTTTCAGGCTGATGCCGTTCCTCCGCAGATACTGTCGCCCGCCTTGCTGCCGGTCCACCAGCACCACCGCGTCCTTCACCTGCAGCCCCTCGGCCCGCAGCCGCTCCGCCGTCTCGACGATGCTGTGCCCGCCCGTAACGAGGTCGTCGACGATAAGCACCGTCTGGCCCGGCTCGTACAGCCCTTCGATGCCCGGCCCCTCGGAGTTTTTCGGGCGAATGTAGACGAGCGGCACCTTCGCCGTCAGCGAATACGCGGTCGCCAGTTGCAGCCCGCCGAACGGCACCCCGGCGACGAGTTGGAACGGCGCGATTTGCGGGTTCAGCATCTCCTGCCGCGTCCGCACGTCGTCGCGAATGACGCGCGCCGCCCGCGCCAGCGCCGTCGGTTTGCTGATCAGCAGTCGCAGGTTCACGTAGACCGGCGAGTGGACGGCCGTGCGGCCCAGCGTGAAGTCGCCGAACTGAATGGCCCCGAGCTTCCAGAGAGCCTGGGCCAGCCACAGGTTGCCGGATTGTCGAAACGGGCGCAATAGACTTCCCTGTCTGGAGGAATGCCGGTCAGATAATACCAGAAATGGGAGTCGATTCGAACCCCTTCAGCGAATTCGCCGCGAAAGCGCTTCCGGATTGACGCAGTGCGACGGCGTTTCGCCCCGCAGGGCCTGCATGACGCTCTCGACCGCCATCTCCGCCATCTTGCGCCGCGTCGCAACGCCCGCGCTGCCGATGTGCGGCGTGATGACGACGTTGGCCAGCGTCAGCAGCGGGTCCCCCAGCGGGATCGGCTCGATTTCCGCCACGTCGAGCCCGGCTGCCGCGATGCGACGCTCCTTCAGTGCGACGTACAGCGCCCGCTGGTCGACGACGGCTCCCCGCGCCGTGTTCACCAGCATCGCCGTCGGCTTCATCAGCGCCAGCTCCCGCTCGCCGATGAGCCCTCGCGTCTCCGGCGTCAGCGGCACGTGCAGGCTGACGAAGTCCGACTCGCCCAGCAGTCGCTCCAGCGCCGCGAACTCCGCACCTAGCGTCGCCTCCGCCTCCGGCTGCCGGGTGCGCGAGTGGTACAGAATGCGCATCTCGAAGCCGCGGGCGCGGCGCGCCATCGCCTGCCCGATCTTCCCGAAGCCGACGATCCCCAGCGTTGCGCCGTGCACTTCCTGCCCGAGCAAGAACGATGGGTGCCAGCTCTTCCAGCCGCCCGTGCGCGTCAGCCGGTCGCCTTCGACGATGCGACGCGCCGCCGCCAGCAGCAGGCCGAACGCGAGGTCCGCCGTTGCCTCGGTCAGCACGCCCGGCGTGTTCGTCACCAGGATGCCGCGCTCCGTTGCCGCCGCGACATCGACGTTGTCGATTCCCACCGCCATCTGCGCGACGATGCGCAGCCGCCGGCCGGCGTCCAGCACCGCCGCGTCGATGGGGTCCGTGAGCATCGTCAGCAGCGCGTCGATGTCCGCGACTCGCCGGGTGAGCTCCTCGTGCGACGGCGGCTCGTCCTCCGGCCAAACGTCCACATCTGCCACCTCGCGCAGGCGCTCCAGCGCATTACCAGGCAGTCGCCTCGTCACAAAGACGCTGGGTTGGCGATTCATGAGACGAGAAGATGACGCGACCGAATGGATCTACTTCCAGAACTCCCACCACTTCTTCGCTTTGGGCTCTTTCCCTCCGCCGCTCGCCATCGGCATCTCCGCCGGCCCGCCCATCGCGTCCGCCAGCCCCGTGCCGGTCCCCACGTACTTCCAGGGTGACATGTCAAAGTCATGCTTGCAGCCTTCCGCGCAGAAATAGTACGTCGTCCCTTCGTATTCCGAGCTTCCCGCCGCATTGTCGCTGTCGATCTCCATCCCGCAAACGGGGTCCTTTACCATCGCCATGTCGACCTCCTTTCGGCGCGGTTGCGCCTCGACGGAATGACAGCAGCGTAGACCATGTGAAGAGGATCGTCAATAGCGCAGGATGTGAAATCGCCGGTTGCTATCCCTTGCTCGATAGCACGACCTTCTCCGGGGTCAGCGAACGCGCAGCAACACGCGATGCTGTGAACGCAACCGCAATCAAAGCTATGTAAATGGGCGTGAAGTAGTCGGTGTTCGATCTCAAGTAGTAGGTGACGAACGTAAGGCCGATCCACATGGCCACCATCAGGGTGGCGAAGGCGCCGGTTGCCGCGCGAGGGTTTGTGACGAGCAACTGCAGGTACGTTGTCAGCATCACCGCCATGAAGATGAGCACGGGGATAACGATCAGCGCAGTGAGTATGGCTATCGCATCAGGCCTGACGAAGGCACCTGTCTTCGGGACAACCAGGAAGAAGGAGGTGCCGAGAAACACCACCAGGGCCTCGCCTAGCCCCATGAGGACGGCGACGATGGACAGCCCGAGCGATTTGCCGATCCATATCTGGCGGAGGCTCAGAGGGGTGACCATGAGCGGCTCGAGGCTGCGCGCGGTCTTCTCCAGGGTAAGGTTGTTGGAACCGACGTTCAGGGCGTTGGCCAGGCAGAACAAAAGCGGCCAGATGCAGAAGGTGGTGTTCAGGTAGGTCCGGGTCGTATCGCGAAGGGCCTGGGTGCTCGCGTGTTGCTTGATGAGGTCGCTGATGATCCTGTTGTAGGCAAGGAAATAGGAGGAGGCGGCCGCGAGCATTATCAGGGCGTAGAGGTAGACGATGCGGGTGCGCAGCATCCGGCGGATGTCGTTGACGGCGACGATCCATATTGTGTCCAGGTTAGGCATGTTCCGCTTCCCTCACGATGGCGGTATAGATTTCCTCCAGCGAGGCTTCCTGGCGTCTGACCTGCTCGACCCGCGCCCCGCGGGAATCCAGCAGATGGACGATGGCCGGGACGTCAGCCGTCCCGCCCGTCGATAGCGTGAGGACGCCGCCGCTCTGCGACTCGACCTTCACACCGTCCAGCCGCGCGAGCTCCTCGAGCAAGCCCTGAGGGACCGGCTCGTCTGTCTCGATGGTAACGCGGTCGTGACTCATCGCGCGCTCGATCTCCTCCAGTTGGCCCGCCAGCCGTATCTGGCCGCGATGAATCAAGGCGATGCGATTGCAGATGCGCTGCACTTCGTCGAGGTTGTGCGAGCTGAGGAAGATGGTCTTGTCCGCTTGAAGCACCATGTTCACCAGCGTCTGCCTGATCTCGATCTGCCCCGTCGGGTCCACGCCGGCCGTCGGCTCATCGAGGACGAGCACTTCCGGATCGTGCAGCAGCGTTCGCGCCAGCGCCAGGCGCTGTCGCATCCCCTTGGAGTACGTGCCCACCTTGTCGTCCGCTCGATCGGCGAGACTGGCCAGTTCGATGTTCTCGCCAATCCGCCGGGGAGCATCGGGCAGACCGTAGATTTGGGCGTAGTACGCCAGGTTTTCGTAGGCCGTGAGGTCGTTGTACAGGCCGTCGACTTCGAGAACGAAGCCAATCTTGCGCCGCGCGTCCCCTTCCCTGGGATCGCGGCCGAGGACGGCGACGGCGCCAGCGGTAGGCTGCAGCAGTCCGAGCGCGATCCTGATGCTCGTCGTCTTGCCGGCGCCGTTTGGGCCAAGGAAGCCGAAGATGTCGCCTCGCCTCACGGCAAGACCGATATCCTTGAGGATTTCCCGTTCGTTTATGCGCTTGAAGACGTGGTCGAAAACTATGACGTCATCAAGGGAGTCTGGGGTCGCCTGCACTTCAGTTGCTTTCCCGAAGATTATACGTCTCTGAGGAGTCTGGAGCAGCGAGCGGAGACCAATGGAGAAGCGCCCGAGTTACCTTGACAGTGATTCGTGATCAGGCGAGGAAGCTGACGCCCGAGTAGACGAACCAGGCCCCGAGCGCGATGAGGAAGGCCCCGCAGGCCATCAATATGCCCCGATAGACCGGCGTGCTCATCAGCCGCCGCCCCGTGACCACCGCAAACGCCACCAGCGACATCCAGGCGAAGTCCGACAGGATGTGCGCCGTGAAGAACGAACCAACGCCCGCCGGCCCGTGCACCAGCGCCTTGTCGATGTACTCCATCCCTATCGTCGCCCACCAGACGATCCAGTATGGGTTGGCGACGCTGACCAGCACGCCCGCAGGCACCAGGATGCTCGCCGCTGCGCCCGTCACGCCCGCCGAGCCCTCGATCCCTCGCACTGCCGCCATCAGCCGCCTTCCGTAGCCCCACGGCGGGTCTTCGATCGGTATCGGGACCGGCTGCGGCGCTGAGCCGGGTCTCCTGGCCGGTAAGCCCAGCTCCTGCCGAGGCGCCGTTCTCAGCATCTCGAAGCCCATCCAGATGAGGAATGCCCCGCCCAGCATAGCGATGGCCGCCGTCCCTTTGCCTTCGCCCAGGAACTCGCTCAGCCCCAGCGCCAGCCCGACGACCAGCGCCAACTCGATCAGCGCGTGCCCTGTCGCCAGCAGCGGCCCGACCCAGAAGCCGCGACGCAGCGTCTCCCGCACTGAGAGCGTGAACAGCGGCCCCGGCATCAGCGCACCCGAAAGGCTGATCAGGAACGACGAGCCAAATATCGCCAGCAGAGCCATCATTCGCGAACGTCTCCCCTAATTCCAGTTTCGCACCCGCCCCCGCAGGGCGTCAACGCTGGCCTCCCGCGGCCGGGCTCGGCTACAATCCAACTGATGCCCGCACGCAAGCTCCTCCTCTTCAACGTCGACGGAACGCTCATCCTCACGGGCGGCGCCGGCGTCCGCGCCATGAGCCTGGCCTTTGAGGAGCTCTTTGGTCGGGAGAACAGCCTGCGCGGCGTCGACGTGGCCGGCCGCATCGACCAGGCGATCCTTCGCGCGGCCCTCGACAAGCACGGCATTGACGCGAGCGACTTTCCGCGAATTGTCGACCGCTTTCGCGACGCCTACGTCCGCCACCTGGCGCATACGCTCGTCGAAGCCGAGGGCGGCCATGTCCTGCCCGGCGTCCGCGAGCTCCTGACCGCCCTCCAGTCGCGCCCCGACGTGCGTCTCAGTCTGGCTACCGGCAACTTCCGCCGCGGCGCTGAGATGAAGCTGACCCACTACGGCCTCTGGCGCTTCTTCGACGGCGGCGTCTTCGGGGAGGAGTGCGAGGACCGCGCTGACCTCATCGGCGTGGCGAAGCGCCGCCTCTCCGACGGTCTGGAGAGCGCCGTCTATGTCTTCGGCGACACCGTCCACGACGTGGAAGCCGCCCGCGCCAATAGCGCAATAGCCGTCGGCGTCGCCAGCGGCTTCAGCGGCGAGGACGTCCTTCGCGCGGCGTCCCCCGATTTCCTATTTCCGGACCTCTCAGATTGGCGCACCGTGCTGATGGCGTTGGCGCTTTAGAGGTGGGATGGTGAGCGTCCACTTCGGGCGGCCGGCCCAGATCTGCCCGCGGGCGATAATTTGTTAAGAAAATCGCCGGAAAAGCTTGACGTAAGGGGTGGAACTGCGCAATAAGAAGGGTGCGCCTTTTGGAGGCGCACCCGAAGAGAACGGCGGCCTGGCCGGTGCTCCGGCGCGATGCTGGTGGCGGGGGAATCGCGCCGTTGCGACAGGGGGTGCTGTTTACCAACCAGACCGACACATCCCCAACTTCATTTTACATAAGTTACCGGATTCCCGCAAGCTCCTGAAGCAGCCGCCAGTAGGCTAGCCTGTCTGCCTGCGTCGCCAGCAGCGTCTCGCTGGGATTCCCCTCGCGGTCGAACTGCTTCCCGAACCGGCCCTCCGTCCGCGCGAACGCCACGAAGTCCAGCGGCTCCTCCGTCTTCGGGTTCATGTACCAGTCCTCTTTCACGTTCGGGTTGCCCTGCAGGCTCAGCCGCTCGTGAATCGACGAGCCCTGACGCGGGTCGTAGATGAAGATCGGGAAGGTGCGCGAGTCCTTCGCCAGCCGCGACTGGTGCGACGACATGTTGTCGGCGATCTGGTGCTCCGGTTGACATGAGCAATACACGCTCACAACCGCCGGTCCCTTGAACTCGTTCGCGCCCATTATCGAGCGGTAGAAGTGGTTGATGTCCGACGTGATAGTCTGTGCCACGTACACGTCCGGGTGCATCATGGCGATGATGCCCACTTCCTTGCGCCGCTCCTGCTTGCCGGCCACCGCCGATCCGAACGGCGCCATCTCCGCGTCCTGCCCCGTATACGTCGCCGTCGACGCCTGCCCGCCCGTGTTCGAGTAGACCTGCGTGTCCATAATCATCACGTTGACGTCCATCCCCGACGCCAGCAACCGTGATAGCGCGCCGAAGCCGATGTCCAGAATAGCGCCGTCGCCGCCGATGGCCCACAGCTTCTTGTCCTGCCAGCCGATCTGGTTCCAGCGCAGTCGCACGCCCATCGCGTCCGATATCGCGTTCTCGAACAGCGAGTTCGTCCACGGCACCAGATACGGGTTGAATGGATAGCTCGAGGCGTAGACGCTGTTGCAGCCGGTCGCCGCGACGATCGCCATGTTCTCCGGCCCGTGCACGAACCCGGTTGCCGCCAGCATCATTCGAATCAACGTCGCTTCGCCGCAGCCCATGCAAGACCCGGCGCCGCCGACGTAAAGCAGTGACCTATCGGCCAGCATCATGTCCGCCAGCGCCTTGCCGCTGACGTACTTCTCCGGCGTCTCCGGCAGCTTGCGCATAAAGGCGACCTCGCGCTTGTACGCCTCGACCTCCGCCGGCGTCTTGCGCACCATAGAAAGCGCCTCGTGCGTGCCGCACACCTCGACGCACTCGCCGCAGCCCTTGCACTTCGTCGGGTCGACGAACAGGCCGAACATGCCGCCCTCTTCGCCGCGCTTCTCGAACACGCCCGCGAACTTCGTCGTCTCCGCGAAGCGCTTGTCCAGCCGCGCCCGCTCCGTCGCGTCCTTCACCGCCGCCAGCTCTTTCGCCAGCGCCGACTTGCCGATCACCTTCGCCAGGATCGCCGTGTCGGGGCAGGCGGTCACGCACTCCATGCAGCCGACGCAGTTCTCGGTGATGAAGGCCGGGAACTCCGGCGCGATGTAGCTGAAGTCGCGCAAGGCGGCCGTCCCGGGTGGGATCAACGCCCGAGCGGCCTCCGCGTCCGACTCCAGGTCATCGGCGCCGTGCCCGTGTTGATAGGCGCCCAGCACCTTCTCCAGGAACTGCGCCTTCTCTGGGAAGCCGCTGTCCTTGGTCATCTTATCTTTGTTCTTCGAAGCTGTAGCCATGCTGTTATGCCTTTCGCGACGCCTGCCTGCGAGCCCTGCCGACGGCGACTTCCGCCTTCACCTCAGCCGGTATCTCGAACACCTCGCTGAAACCCCGGCGCACACATTCTACGTTGTCCTGAATAACCCGCTCGCCGCGGCCGCCGAAGTACTTTCGCAGCGACTTCTCGATGCGCTTGAACAGCTCCGTGTCGCTGACCGGCGCCTCCTTGAGGAAGGGCGTGTAACGCAGGAAGACGCCCAGCAGCGCGACACCCTGCATCCGCTGCACGAGGTCCGGCCGCGATGCTACCTCCTCCGCGATCTTCTGGGTGTCCAGCGCCAGTACGCGGATATTCTTCGCCCGGATCGTCTCTCTCGCGTTCTCCGGGATGTCCGCCCATACGTCCGCCGGCGCTGTCTTCGGAGTCTGAATGAATATTGTCCCGCCCTCCGCCAGCCCGGCCAGCGGGTTGCCCGTGCGGAAAGCGTTAACGTCGTTCACCGGCACGAACTCGACGAACTTCGTCTCGCAGTGCGGCCGAATGACCTCATGGGCCAACGTCAAGTAGTAGCTCGTCGGCAGGCCCTTCTTCTCGGCACCGTAGCGCGGATAGGCCTGCGCGTTCAGCCCGAACAGGTCGGACGAAATCGAAGCGATGATCTTGTTAGTCGTAATCGAGCCGTAGCCGCCGACAGAGTGCCCGCGCATCGAGAACGATCCCGGCGGTCGCACGTCCGGATCCTCGACGGGCGGCAGCGCCGTCGGATGGTTCACGTTCAGCGTGAAGAAGCGCTTGCCGTCGGGCTTGCGCATGTTCTCGAAGATGGCGACGATGTGGCCCGGCCGCACGTCGCGACTGCCGAGGCCGCCGCTGCCGGCGTAGACCGTCGGCATCTTGGTTATTCGCGGATAGCCGGGTCTGCCCGTCAGGGCGTCGGCAAAGGACGCCTTGACCTCCGCCGCCAGCGGGTTCGATTGGCCCAGCGGCACGTCCAGCTTCTCCAGCACGCTGAACGCTTTCACGTGCTTCAGCGCCTCGACGATCTGCGGGCCGGGGAACGGCCGGAACGCCGTTACCGTCAGCAGCCCGACGCGCAGCCCCTTCTTCTCGCGCAGGTAGTCAACCGTCGCCACGGCCGTGTCCATCGCCGAGCCCATGCCGACGAGCGCATACTCGGCGTCCTCCAGCCGGTAGGGCATCACCATGTCGTAGCGACGCCCCGTCAGCTCGTAGTACTCGTCCATCGCCGCCTGCAAAGCGGCGGGAACCTTGTCATAGAAGTCGCGCTGGCCGATCTTGCCGACCATGTAGACGTCCATATCCTGCACCACGCCGCTCATGATCGGATGGTAGGGGTCGATGATGCTGCTCAGCTTGTCGGCCGGCGGCCCAACGAACCGTTTCATCAGCTCCGGCTCCGGCATCCGCACGCTCTCGACGGTGTGAGTCGTCAGGAAGCCGTCCTGGCAGTTGAAAAATGGCGTCCGCGAGTCCTCAGCGGCCCGGCGGGCGATGAGGCCCAGATCGCCGGCCTCCTGCGCGTTGCGGGCGAAGAGAATGCCCCAGCCGCAGTCGGCGACGCCCATGATATCGTCGTGGCCGGAGTGGATGTTCAGCGATTGCGAGGTCAGCGCCCGCGCGCCGATGTTGAAGACGGCCGGCAGCCGCTTCCCGGCGATCGTGTACAGGACCTCCTTCATGAGAATGAGGCCCTGGCCGCAGGTGAAGTTCGTGACGCGCCCTCCTGCCGCCGCGTAGCCCTCGCAGCCGGAGGCCGAGCTGTGCTCCGACTCGGGCTCCATCAGGACTAGCGTTTCGTCCCAGAGGTTCTTGCGCCCGTTCGACACCTCGTCGGCATAGCCTTCGCCCATGCCGCTGGAGGGCGTAATCGGGTAGACGCAGGCGCCCTGGCTAATGTGCGTCTCGACCCAAACGATCATGCCCGTGCCGTCGCTTGTCGATGGAGTTCCGGGGTAAGGGAACGCCCTTTGCGCTGCTTTTTCAGCCATAAGTCATCCTCTTTGGCTAGTTAAGATCCGGGGACAATACTGAGTAGATACAATGAATTCTGTTTGTCCGCAATACCAGTCCGGTCGCAAAGCTCACAATCTATTATCGCATTCGGCTTAGACGCTTTGCAACGTGGAAATTGAGTAAAGTGGCGAGTTCCGTCTAATCGCTCAGAGGCGAAGGGTGGAGAGGTCTTCCGCCATCAAGACCCCCTCGATTTCGCCGTCGGGCCGGCCGGCCTCGAGGTGCGTGATCACGAACGTCGTCTCCAGCGGCACCTCCTGCCGGAAGCGACGGATCTCGGGAAAGCTTATGTGGTGCTCGCACGGCTCCTGCCAGCATGAGCAATCGATGACGAGCACGTCCGCTCCGCGCGCCAGTTCCCGCACGCCTTCGCACATGACCGTGTCGCCGGTGTAGCTGAGGACCCGCTCGCCGACGGTCACGCGATACCCGAGACACTCGATCTCCTTGTGATCCGACTGCTCGACGCCGACGGCGCGGAACGGAAGGCCCGCGGCAACGCCCTCGTCGCCGGCCGCCACTTCGATGTAGCGACGCCGGTAGGGCTGCCTTCCGTGCGTCAGGCCGCCGAAGCCTAGCTGCGACACGTCCTCCACGATGCGCTGCGTTCCCGCCGGCCCGACAATCGTCAGGTCCTCCGTTCGCCCGCTCACGTGCTCGTAGTCGAGGAACAAGAACGGCAGGCCGAAAAAGTGGTCGGCGTGGAAGTGCGTGACGAACGCGGCGGCGATATCCAGCGTCGGGACGCCGAGCTTGTGCAGATGCGGCAGCGTTGTCGGCGGCGCGTCGAACAGATAGCGACGGTTCAAGATGAAGCCGCTCCAGTATCGATCGGCGGCGAAGGCGTTCCCGGAGCCGAGAAAAGTCAGCTCAAGCGGCGGCTGAGGCGTCATACTCCTCCACGTTCGTCATGCTGCCTAATCGATTACTAGCATCTCCACGCGCCGTTCGTCAAGAAATCGGCCGACAAAGGGCTTGACAGGCCAGCACGCCCGTTCTATTATTCGGCCAGAGTGAAGAACATACGTGTTGATAGCTGGAGGAGAGAGACATGTTGAGTGCGGTGGTAATCGGATCGTTCCTGGCCCTGAGCGGAACGTACCTTTGCTGGCAATGGTGGTCGCGCGAGCTGGCCGAGGGTGAGTAGACGCCCCACAGGTCGGCCGCGCGAAGGGACAGCTCCAGGATCATCCCGATGCTGCGTTCTGCGCCGCCTGGCGATCCTTATGTGATTACGGTATACTTCACGGCGAAAGGCGTTCGCTCAGGCGCATGAAATGATACTGCTCTTCTTCGTCCTGCTCATCGTTGCCATCGTCTTCCTGCTGATGCTGGTCGTTTTCGGCTTCACCATGCGGGCACTCTCCAGCGTCCTCCTCGTCCCCCAGCAGGCGGCCTCGCTCTTCACCAACGAGTCGGTGCGGCGCAACGAAGTGCTCAAGCACGCGACGATGAACGTGATTGAGGAACGCTTCGGCCCCAGCGGCCTGAACGGCGTTTCGCGCGACCGCGGCTTCACTCTGGACGGCATCGCGCCGCCGGACGTTATCCTGCTGGCCGCCCAGGAGGGGCTGCGGCGATTGCGAGCCGGCGAACGCCGCCTCGCAATCCACCGACGCTGCGTGACGGCCATCGTTTCGGCCGGCCTGCTCGCCGCGCTGGCGTTCTTTGGCATACTGCTCGGCATCGGCCGGCTGAACCTGCTGAACGTCGTCCTGGCCGTTACCCTGGCCAACGCCCTCGCTCCATTCGCCGGCATGCCGCTCCAGAAGCTCCTGCCGCGCTATACCGACCTCGCGGACTTGCACATCGTCGGCCTGGCCCGCAGCCCGCTTCCCGAGCAGCATCCGCCGCGCGACCGGCCGCCTTCGGAGCACTTCGAAGTGCGCACGAAGGTCGGCCACTAGTCGACGCTATCACTATCGACCGAGCTGCTCCGCTAGCCCTTCTCGCAGCGACCGCGGCTGGAACCCGAACGCCTTCGGCACCGCGTCGAGCGCCGTCACGTTGTCCTTCGACAGCATCGCTAGCTGGTCCGTCGTGACGGGCGGGTTCGGCAAGAGTGACATCATGCGCGCCGTCGGACGCATCAGCCAGAGCGGCACGTGAATCCTCCGCTTTCGACGCCCCATCGTCTCGCCGATGAGGTCGATTATCTCGTCGTAGCTGAAGTACTCCGGGCCGCCGATCTCCAGCGTCTCGCGCTCGTGCGCTCCCTCGGCGAGGCTGGCGATGATGCAGCTAACGACGTCCTCCACCCAGATCGGCTGGAAGCGCGTCTTGCCGTCGCCGGCGACCGGCACGATGGGCGCCGGCCGGACGAGGCGCGCCAGACGGTTGAAGAAGTCGTCCTCCGGCCCGAAGACGAGGGATGGCCGCAGGATCGTGAAGTTCAGCCGGCTTGCCGTCACCGACTGCTCGGCCTGCCACTTCGCGTGCCAGTAAGGGAACTTCGGGTCCGGCGCCGCGCCGATAGCGCTGACGTAGACGAGCTTCCTGATGCCGGCGCTCTCCGCCGCGTCGACCACGGCTGCCGTGCCGCCGCGGATCACGGCGTCGAAGCGCTGCGAGCCCTTCTCCGTGATGACCGCGACCAGGTTGACCACCTTCTCGACGCCGTCCATCGCCTGCGACAGGCCTTCGCCGCTGACAACGTCCGCCCGCGCCTGCTCGACGCCCGACGGCAGGTCGACCTTGCGTTCGCCGCGCGCCGCCACGCGCACGCTCTCGCCTGACGCCGCCAGCCGCGCGACCAGGTGTCGCCCGATGAAGCCGGTGCCGCCGGTGACAAGGATCACGTCAGATTTCCTCGATTCGGTTTGGCCGTGGCTGGGGATAAAACGGTTCTGAGGGTTGAAACCCTCAGCCGCAGCGGAAGCGATGTCAGTGGCAGGCTGCGGGATTCATCCCGCAGAACTAGCCCTAGAACTCCGTTGCGCCGCTGAAGGTCCAACCCTTCACCTTCAGCGCGGGCACCCGGCTCACGCCAATCATCCCCTGGCGCAGCCGCGTCTCCCGCCCGATCATCTCGACCCGACTGAGCGCGTCCAGATAGCCCTGCGTGAAGCGGAGATTCTTGATCGGCGCCGTTATTCGCCCCTTCTCGATGAGGAACGTCCCGTCCCGCGTCATGCCCGTCACGATCAGCTTCAGCGGATGCACCGGCCGCGTGTACCAGAAGCGGCTCACCCAGATGCCCCGCTCCGTCGACGCCAGCATGTCGTCGATGGTCGCCTCGCCCGCTTTCAGGAAGAGGTTCGACGGCATTGGCCCGTACGTCAGCCCCGCCGGCAGCGCGTGCCCCGTCGAAGGCTTGCCCTCCTTGCCGCCGTAATAGCTGTCGTACACGACGCCCTTCGCGACGCCGTCCGTAATCAGCTCGACGCGCCGCTTGGGCACGCCCTCGAAGTCGAACGGCATCGGTATCGTCTCCGGCGACAGCCCGTCGTCCCAGATCGAGATGTTCTCTCCGACCACCCGCTCTCCCAGCCGTCCCGACATGAAGCTGCGCTTCTCCTGGTACGGCTGCGCGCCGAAACCCAGGTATGCCAGGTAGTCCAGGATGTCCAACGTCGCGTAGTCCTCCAGGATCACGTCGTATTCGCTGGGCTCCAGCGAAATCGGGTTGGCGCTCCGCAGGCACTTGTCGATAGCCTCCGCCGCCAGCGCCTTGCCGTCGATTGCCGCGGCGTCCGTCGAGAGGCGGTCCGCGTAGCCGCTGCCTTCGCCGCCCATCATCGTCACGCTCATACTCGCGTGCGTCTCGCGATGATGCGCGAAGACGCCGAGCGAGTTCGCGACGGCAAGCGCCGCCGCCGACGTGCTGAACGTGCCCGCCGCCGTCATGCCGGCGTTGCGAGCCGCGTCGCAGATGGCGGCCACCGTCGTCGCCCGGTCGTCCGGGGAAGACGACGCTGTCCGCTCGACCCAGGCGTCGAGGCGCGGCGCCGGCAAGGGCTTCGGCAGCGAGTGGAAGTCCTCGTTCTCCTTCTGATGCGCCGCCAGCGTCGTTGCGCAATCGACGACCGCTCGCAGCGACTCATCGGACAGCATGTTCGTGGCCGCGACGCCAATCTTCTTGCCGGCGACGGCCCGCACGCTGACTTCGACGCTCGTCTCCTCGACGTTCTGGTGGATGTAGCTGTTGGCGAACCGCGTCAGCGCCGACTGCGTCGCGAAAAGGAGCACCTCGGTTTGCTCCGCGCGGCTCATCGCCAGCACGCGGTCGCTGATGTCCTTGAGTTCCTTCTCGTCGAGGAGCATCCGGTCCTTCGCCTTCCCGCGTTACTTCATTACGCCGACTTGCACGTTGCGGAACCGCGCCGGCAACGTCCCGTGCCCCGTGTGCGCCACCTGCTCCGGCTGGCCCTTGCCGCAGTTCGGCGTTCCCCAGACCACCCAATGGTCGCGATTGCACACGGCGTCGCAGCTTCCCCAGAACCGGGGCGTGATGCCGGTGTAGGTGGCGTTCTTCACCAGGTCGCCCAGCTTGCCGTTCTTTATCTCCCGCGCCAGCTCGGTGCCGAACTGGAAGTTGAGCCGCCGCTGGTCGATGCTCCAGCTCCGGTTCGTCTCCATATAGATTCCGTCTTCTGTGTCGGCGATGAGGTCTTCCAGCTTCCAGTCGCCCGGCTCCAGGTTCACGTTCGTCATCCGGATCGAGAGGGATGCGGTTCCAGCCGGAGGCGCGCATCGTTCCGTCGCTGCGCTGGCCCATCGCCGCCGCCGTCTCCCGCAACGTCAGGTAGCCGACGAACAGCCCGTCGGCGACGAGCGGCGTTCGCTGTGCCGGCACGCCTTCGTCGTCGTAGCCGAACGTGCCGAGGCCGCCGGGAATCGTGGCGTCGGCGGTCAGGCTCACGAACGGCGAACCGTAGCGGAAGGAGCCGAGCTTTTCGGTCGTCAGGAAGCTCGTGCCCGCGTAGGCCGCTTCCGTCCCGAGGACCCGGTCGAGCTCAGTGGCGTGGCCGCAGCTCTCGTGCACCTGCAGGCCGAGCTGGCTGCCGTCGAGGATGACGGTCATGACGCCCGCCGGGCAGGGCTTCGCAGTAAGCAGCGCGACCGCCTCCTCCGCCACCCGCTGCGCATTGCCGGCCAGGTCGTAGCGCTCAACGAACTCCCAGCCTTCGGTGCCCTGGTGCCGTCCGACGCTGTTGGGGTAAGAGCGCTGCTGCACCTCGCTCTCGCCCGCCGCCGTAGCCTCGATGCCGCAGCCTGTCTCCAGCAGCTCCTGCTCAATCAGGCTGCCCTCGCTGCTGCCGAAGAGCTTCTTCTCACGCTGGTAATAGATGTTCGATTCCGCCGCGACGACCCCTTTCACCTGCATCATCGCCTCGTTGACGCGCAGGAGGAGCGCAATCTTGTCGTCGAGCGAGACAGCGAAGGGGTCGATGCGGAAGGGAGTGCGGTAGCTGGCGCTGTGAACTTCCGGCGGGCCGATCACCGCCCTTGGGCCGCCCGCCCGCGCCGACGCCCGCGCTATCGACACCGCCTGCGCCGCCGCGCGGTCCGCCTCCGCCGCCGTCATGACGTAGCTTCCGGCAAAACCCCAGTAGCCGTCGACGATGACGCGCACGCCGAAGCCCAGGCTCTCCTCCGCGGTCAGCCCTTCGACGTTGGGCCCGCGCACCGTAATCGACTCGGCGCGCATCTCGACCACGCGCACATCGGCGTAAGAGGCGCCCTTCTGCCTGGCTGTGTTGAGCGCGCGTGCAACGAGATCGCGCATAGCTGCCTCCTTACTGGCTGCGCGCGAAACGGAGGAGTTCGACAGCCCGGCCGCCTCCTGCGGCCTGCTGCCGTCTTCATTATAGCCTGCCGAGCCTCGTACGCGCAGGTGTCTTCGCGTCTGAGTTGCAGGAGAGCGGACACAAAAAGAAGCGACGCATAGCCGAGCGCCCCGTCGGGAATGATTTCTGCGCGGCTCAGCTCAGAGGAGGGTCTGCCGGCTTTCGGCCTGCGCCTGTTGTCACCTTCTGCCGCACGAGCGGCCCGATTCCCGAGATCGATCGGAGGATGTGCAGGTAATCCCGCAGATCGCGCGTCGTCAGGAAGTGGCGTCGGACCGCCTCGCGGCCGCGACAGCCAATCTCCTCCGCCTCGGCGGGGTTCCGGAGCAACTGCAGCACCCGCTGCGCGCACTCCTCGACGGTGTTCACCAGGTAGCCCGTCATGCCGTCGACAATTTGCAGCGGGATGCCGCCGACGTTCCCGGCGACAACCGGACGCCCCTTCCACAGCCCCTCCGTCACCGAAAGGCCGAATCCCTCACGCACCGACTTCTGAATAATCACGTCCGCGGCGCGCTGGAAGGCGTTGACCTCCACGTTGCCGACGCCGTTCAGGTTCGTGCGCACCTTTATGTCCATGTCCTCGCCGGCGCGGCGAACGGTGCGTTCGTACCAGGCCCAGCCCTCAGGGTCGTCGTACGCCATCGACGCGACCATGACGAGCTGCACCTCCGGCACCTCGCGCTTCACCATCCGGTAGACGTCAATGACGCCGAGCGGGTCCTTCCACGGGTCGAAGCGCGAGACCTGCACGATGATCGGACGCTCCGGGTCGAGCTCGTGGTTGCGCAGAATCGCCTCCACCGTGTCCAGCGGGATGTCGGCGTTCTTCGCGCTGAACGGGTCGATGGAAGGAGCAATAAAGAACGGGGTAGGCCCCCGCAAGTCCTCTTTGATGTAGTTGCGCAGGGTGAAGACCGCGGCGTCGTAGAGCGCGACGTGGGGGCGCAGCACGTCCCAGACCTGCACCTGTGCGTCCGTCAGGTCGATGTGGCAACGCCACACCCACTTGCCCTTCGGCCGCCCGCCGCGCATCTCGATCAGCGACGACAGGAGCGGCGCCGGCTGCGGGTCGTGGATGATGACGAAGTCGTAGTCTTCGTCGAACAGCTCCGCGTTGGCACGATTGTACTGAAGCCGAACGTCCCACATCTGCGGCGTCCAGTCGATGAGCATTCCCTGGAGAGCGTTGTGCATCGCCTTGGTCACGCGGAAGAAGTCGTCGCTGGCGCGGATGACCTGCCAGTCCGCGGCCAGGCCTGCGTCCGCCATGAGCGGCACGAACGAATTCAGTATCTCGGCTACGCCGCCGCCAAACGGCGTAGAGTTGATGTGCAGGACGCGCGCGCCCCGCAACGGCTCCGCCAGCTCGCGGATCTCGTCAACTTCCTCGTCGCCGATGAGCTCGCGATAAGCGTCCAGGGACCTTGCTGTTGTGGGAATGGAGCTCAACATTTCCTGATTTGCTTTTTCGAAGTCGTCATGTTCGATTTCATCGCGTTGCGCACCGAGGCCCCTCCTCTTCCGCCGACAAAAAGCGCCTGATTCAATGTTATCTAGCCAATCTCCCGAAGCAAAGACAGGTAATCGGCAATGAAACGGCATACCAAGAAATTCTCGGCCACATGGCGTCTCGCGGCCACTCCCAGCTCCCGCGCCGTAGCGGGCTCGCGCATCAGTCGAAGCATATACTCCGCGAACTCCGCATCTGTCTCGGCTAGATACCCCGTGCGACTGTGAAGGACCTGCTTCGGCACGCCACCCATGTTCGCGCCGACCGCCGGCGTCTCCTTCCACAGCGCGTCGGACAGCCAGATGCCGAAGCCCCGTCGCAAAGAGCGCTGCATTATCGCGAACGACGCCCGCTGCACCACATTCACCTCCACGTTCCCAACGTCATTTAGGTCGGCCAGGATATGGACGTCCGGGAACTCGGCGGCTCGCGCCTGCACCCGTTCGAAGTACGGGTAGGCCGCCTCGTCCGGCGGCGACGGCGCCAGCAGGACGAGCTGTAGCCCCGGCGCCTCTCGCCGAAGCATCTCGTACACCTTCAGTGCGTCCAGCGTTCCGTTCTCCTCGTTTATCGGTGCCACCTGCGCGATGAGCGGCCTCTCGCCGTCGATCCCGTAGTGCCGCAGGATATAAGCCGTAGCGTCGGCGGGAAGCTCGATGTTGCGCGGGCCCAGCGGGTCGATTGCCGGCGGAATGACCCAGCATGGCCGACGGCCGTCGTCGGACAAGGCCCTGGCCCTGGCGCCGGATTGTTCATCCTCGAACGCCCAGCAATCGTAGCCTTGCAGGTGACCTTCCAGCAGCTTCCAGAACGTCCGGCTGGGCCGCCGCCAGATCGATGTGGCAGTGCATCACCCAGCGTCGGCGACGCCTGGCCGGGTCGACGTAAGAGCGAATGCCGGCCGGCTGCGGATCATGGACGACTACAACGTCGAAGTCCTCATTCAGCAGCTCCGCGTTCATCATGGTGTAGCGACGCCACGTCTCCGTCATCTCCGGCGTCCACTCCGCGCTTCCGCCGGCCAGCGCCCGGTACATCGCCTTGTTGACCTGCGTGGCCTCCTCGTCGGCGCGGACCACCTGCCATTGCCAGTCGAGGCCGAGATCGCAGAAGAGCGGCGTCGACGAACGCAGCAGCTCGGCCAGGCCCGTGCCGAAGGCGGTAACGCTCAGATTGAGGACGCGGAGACCCCTCAGCGGCGCGGCGAGCTCAACGAGAGATTCGATCTTCTCCCTGCCGGCTGCCGGCGCGTAGTCCTTGAGCGACTTGGGGGTCAGAGCCAGGGTGCCGTACACGTCTCTCCTCTCAACGAGGTCGACCTGGACATGAAAGACCAGCGGAACTATTACCTTGCGATATGATCCTATTGCGGCCCGATGCCCCTGTCAACGCGAATCGCCTGCCTTTTCCATATTGGTGCCGGATTCCCCACGAACGCGCGCGCCCCGCTTGAGGAACTGCCTCACACTGAACAGCACCTCGGACGGATAGGCCGCGAGGCCCGCTTCGCCCGCGATTCGACCGATAGCCGCCAGGACCTCCTGCCGCGACCGGCCATGCACCATCGCATACAAGTTGTAGCGCCAGCCGGGCTGCCTCGACCGCCGATAGCAGTGCGTAACCTCTGGCGCATCGGCGAGCCGGCGGCCCAGCGCGTCGACCCCTTCGTCCGGCACGTCCCAAACCGCCATGCCGTTGGCCGTTATGCCCAGGGCGTAGTGGTTCGGCACCGCCGCGATCCGCTTGACGATGCCCCGTCGCAGCAGCGACGTGAGCACGGCGACCACCCGCTCCTCCGTGGTTCCCAGCGACGCCGCGACCGCCGCGTACGGCGCTTCGACCAGCGGCAGGCCGCCCTGCACGGCGACCAGCAGCTTGCGCTCCTCGTTGGTGAGCCGGTCAGATGTCGAAATGGAACCTTACCCCCACGAAGTACTCCGCCAGCGACGGCAGCTCCATCAGCTTCAAGCCCGTCGCCGTCGCAATCTCGTTCAGGACGCGTCGCACCTCCGCCGGGTCCTCCGACGAGACGACAAACCAGAGATTCAGGCGATGCTCCCGCTGATAGCTGTGCGATACGGCATCGAAGGCGCTCACCAACGCGGCCACCTCCTCCAGACGCTCCGGCGGCACTTCCATCGCCGCCAGCGTTCGCGCGCCGCCAATCGCCCGCGTATCGAGCACCGGCCCGACGCGCGTCAACGCCCCTTCCTCCTGCAGCCGGCGCACGCGGGCGATTACGTCGCCTTTGCTCAGCCCGAGCTTATCGCCGACCGCCAGAAACGGCCGCAACGTCAGGGGGAGCGCGTCCTGCAGCTCGTTCAGGAGCCGCTTATCGTTTTCGTCCAGCTCAACCGGCATCGGCTGCTCCTGCGCTCGACGGCTCATAGACGCAGTATGGGTCCGACTCCAGGTAGTCGCCGCTGACGGCGTAGGCGCGGGCGCGCGAGCCGCCGCAGACGGCGCGGAAGTCGCACACGCCGCACTTGCCCTTGAGGCGCGTGTAGTCGCGCAGATCGCGGAAGAGCGACGAGTCGCGATAGATATCGACGAACGAGCTCTCGCGCACGTTGCCGCCCGAAAGTGGCAGGAAGCCGCTCGGGCAAACGTCGCCGATGTGGCTGACGAAGGCGAAGCCGTTGCCGTCGTTCACGCCGCGCGTCGATTGTCCCAGACCGTCGGCGAAGCTGTAGCCGGCGCCCGTCACAAGCCCGGCCTTCGCGTCCGACGCCTCCAGCCGCCGACGTTGAATGACGACGCGCCGGTAGTGTTGCGCCGCCGTCGTCCGCACGTCGAAAGGCGCCGTCTTCGACAGGTCGTACAGCCAGTTGAAGACGCGCTCGTGCTCATCGGCGGAGACCATGTCCTCGCGCCGGCCGCGGCCCGTCGGCACCAGGAAGAACAGGCTCCACATGACCGCGCCGTACCGCGCGATCACGTCCGCTATCGCCGCCAGGTCATCGACGTTGTAGCGGCTGACCGTCGTGCCGACCTGCAGCGAGATGCCGACGTTCCGGACGTCCTCCAGTATCTCCAGCGTCTGCTCGAACGAGCCCGGCCTGCCGCGAAAGGCGTCCTGCACCTCCGCGCGCGAGCCGTCGAGGCTGATCTGCACCCGCGCCACGCCGGCCGCCTTCGCCTCCTCGAGCCGCTGCCGCGTCACCAGCTTCGTCGCTGTGGGCGCGAGGGCAACCCGCAGGCCGCTCTTCGACGCGTACCGTACGAGGTCGAGCATGTCCGGCCGCATCATCGGGTCGCCGCCCGTCACGACGAGGATCGGCCCGCCGACTTCGACGAGCTGGTCGATGAGCCGGAAGCCCTCCTCGGTCGTCAGCTCGCGGGGGTCGCGCTTGGGCTGCGCTTCGGCGCGGCAGTGGATGCAGGCGTAGGCGCAGGCGCGCGTTATCTCCCAGGCGACGGTGAACGGCGTCCGGTCGAAATCGACCTCGAGGAGCGGGCGTTTTGCGGGTGCGGTCATGGTTTCGGTCTCTAGATCCATTTTATGCGTTTGCCACCCGCGCGGGGAAATGAGCGGCGGCCGGAATGTCGCTGCAAGCGGGCGTCGCTGCCGGCCCGCCGCCTGCCCCGCCCGCTGCCGCGTGCGCAAAAAACGTTCGATCTTCCCACCCGCCCGCCCACAGATGTCTTTCAGGAATCCCAAAGGGGACACCCCTTTGGAACCCTGCCAGAGGGAGGTCTCCCTCTGGACGCCCTCTTCTGTCAGCTTGACGGCGGTGGTAGAATAAGTGTTCGAAGACAGGAGCGCCAGCAGGCTAATGGAGTCCTGAAGAAGACGGAGAAGATGGCAGAAGGAACGCCGTTCTCGAAGAGATACTACCAGCACGAAGAGGTGGAGCTTCCCGAGCCCTTTCGGCGGCGCGTATTGTACGTGATTGATGACAGCTTTAAGGAGTACCGCCCCGACTCAGGCGAAGTTAGCCCATATGCACTGGTTGCAGCCGACGTTGCTGGGCGGCCTAAGGGGGCCGTCTATGCGTCGGTCTATCTTCACGATATCGTGGTGAGGGAAGAGGGATTTCCTAGCGCAGGCGCGAGGCGGGGCGCCTGGCTTGGGGGATACGCACTGGCATGTCCCCCCGCAAAGTTTCTAGATATCCTGGATTACTTGTTTGGCGGGTGGTTGCGGGACTGCAAAGGAGAGACCAACAAGATCAACGCACTGCTGGAAGAGTATGGGCTGCCGTACGCTATCAAGGATAACCGAGTCGAGCCCGTAGGGATGGCGGAGAAAACGGCGACTCAGATGCCGGTGAAGCTGACGCCATCTACCCCGTTCGCAAACCGCACAGCAATGCGGAACCTCGTGCGGTCTTGTTCGGTGCGTATCTGGTGGTTGGAAAGGCACATGCCCAAGAAGGTGCTCGAAGTGCTGAACGACGAGGTGGATTCGGATCGCGTTAGGGAGATCAAGCTGCTGTCGGGGCCCAAGGAAATCAGCCAGAGTTGCAAGTCCGATTTCGAGGCGTTCGCGGCCGAGATGAAGGGGAAGGGCGTCACGGCGGAGTGGCGGGTCCTGAACGAGGAGACAGCCAAGCAGCTTCACGACAGGTACATAATCACGGAGGGCGGAGTGTACAATGTTCCACCGATCAACTCCGTGTTCCAAAGGTCTCAACTGGCGGAGATTAGCTCCAGCCTCGTGAAGCCATCTGAGTTCGAGGCACTCTGGCTCACGGGAACTGATATCGTGGTCTCCGCCACGTGAACACCGGCGATGGAGGCTGACGTGGCGACGGCGGTTACGGTCTACGGAGGGGCGAGGAGCATCGGCGGGAACAAGATCCTGCTGGAGGACGGCGATGCCCGCCTTTTCTTCGACTTCGGGACGTCGTTCAAGGTGCGCGAGCAGTACTTCGAAGAATACCTCAAGCCAAGGCCCGGCGCCGGCCTGCTCGACCTCCTCGAAATGCAGTACACGAACGAGCAGGGGATCTTCTTCGGCCCGCTGCTGCCGCGCATCGAGGGCATCTACCGCTCCGATCTCGATTCCGCCCGGCGGCGTCTGGGAGCGCTACCGCGAGCACCCCGGCTACGCGGCCATCGACCACGTGGACGCGGTGCTGGTGTCGCACGCGCACATCGACCACACGGGCTACATCTCGTTCCTTCGCGAGGACATCCCCATCTACTCCACGGCGATGACGGCGTTCATCGCCAAGTCGATGCAGGACAGCGGGATAGCGGAGCTGGAGAAGGAGGTCTGCTACTTCGCGCCGCGCGAGGTGGACCCCGACTACGACATCATTAAGGGCAGCGACTGGCGCAAGAACCCGTACAAGCTGCGCCCTTTCGTGCTGGTCGACGGGCTGAGCGAGGAGGCGGCGCGGTTCTGGCGTCAGAAGCCGGGCACGGGCCGCAACCTGCAGTGCTGCGAGTGCGATTCGTCGTGCGACGAGGTCGGCGGGCTGCCGGTGCGCCACTTTCCGGTCGACCACTCCGTCTACGGGGCCTGCGCCTGGGCGGTGGAGACGAGCGCCGGCTGGATCGTCTACACCGGCGACCTGCGGCTGCACGGGTCGCGCGGGGAGATGACACGTCGCTTCATCGCGGAGGCGAAGGCGCTGCACCCGCGGGCGCTGATCTGCGAGGGGACGCGCGCCGGCGCCGCCAGGGGCCAGGACGAGCAGATGACGGAGAAAGAGGTCGGGGAGAACGTCCTCCAGGAGGTGCACGCGACCGACGGCCTGGTGGTCGCCGACTTCGGGCCGCGGAACGTCGAGCGGCTCTGCACGTTCCTCGACGTGGCGCGGGCGACCAATCGGAAGCTGGTGGTGCTGGCGAAGGACGCGTTCCTGCTGGAGAAGATGCGTCTCGCATCAAATGAGGTGCCGACGGTGGGCGATTCGCCGGAGATGCTGATCTATCGCGACTTGAAGGCGGCGCCGGCGTTCTGGGAGCAGACGCTTCGCCAGAGGTACGCGAGCCGGCTGGTCACGGGGCCGGACGTCAAGGCGTCGGGCGGCGATTTCATTGTGTGCTTCAGCTTCTGGGACGTGAAGAACCTTATCGACATGGCGCCGCAGGGCGGCAAGTACATCTATTCGTCGAGTGAAAGCTACAGCGAGGAGCAGGACATCGACTTCCGGCGGCTGCACAACTGGCTGCGGCACTTCGGGATGGAGGGCAAAGGCCTGCCCTACATCAAAGACGGCGAGCGGGGGCTGGAGCATCCGGGCCTGCACGCGTCGGGGCACGCGACGGCGGGCGACCTGCTGGAGCTGATCCGGGAGATCGCGCCGCAGACGATGGTCAGCGTGCACACGGAGTCGCCGGGCTATTTCGTCGAAGGGTTGAAGGACAGCGGCATCGAGGTTATCGTTCCAGAGTACGCGGAGCGCATCGAGATAAGGTAACGTCTGAGGGACTGGAGGCGGAGCGATGGAAGCGCTGATCGTCATTTTGCTGGTCGTCCTGGTCGTCGCTGTTGGGGCGCTGGCGTGGGAGAGGCTGCGGGCGCAGCGGGTCGACACCGGCGCGAACGTGGCGCAGATCGTGGCGATAACGCAGCAGGGGCTGGAGCAGCGCATCGAAGGGCTGGACCAGCGGCTGTCGGCGGCGCTGAACAGCGTCCAGCAGACGATGAACACGTCGTTCGCCTCCACCGCCGAGACGATGCGGACCGTCGGCCAGCAGCTCGGCGAGCTCGAGACGTCCAGCGCCCAGATGCTGGAGGTGGGCAAGAACATCGATGAGCTCCAGAACGTCCTCAAGCCCCCGAAGATGCGCGGCGGTTTCGGCGAGCTGCTCCTGGAGAACCTGCTGACCCAGATAGTGCCGCAAAACTTCGAGATGCAACACCACTTCCGCAACGGCGAGATGGTCGATGCCGTGGTGCGCCTGGGCAGCGGCATGGTGCCCGTCGATTCGAAGTTCCCTATGGAAAGCTTTAACCGCGTCGTCGGCGCCGAAACGGACGAGGAGCGATTGCCCTTGCGCCGCGCCTTCCTGCGGGACGTGCGCACCCATGTGGACGCCGTCGCGAAGTACATCGCGCCCGACGAGGGCACCTTCGGCTTCGCGCTCATGTACATCCCGGCGGAAGGCGTCTACTACGAGACGTTCTTCCGCGATGAGAAGCTGGACGAAAAGGAGAGCGCCTGGACTTACGCTATGGACCGCAAGGTCATTCCCGTCTCGCCGAATAGCTTCTACGCCTACCTGCAGGCGGTCGTCCTCGGGTTGAACGGGCTGAAAGTCGAGCAGCGGGCGCGGGAGATAATGAACCACCTCTCGCGCATCGAAGGCGAGTACGACCGTTTTCGAGAGGAGTTCGGCGTGCTCGGCGGCCACATCACGCGGGCTAAGGTGAAGTTCGACGAGGTCGACAAGCACGTCGGCCGGCTGGGCGACCGCCTGGCGCTGCCGTTAGGTTCGGAGTGGGAGCAGTTGCCGGAGCAGTCCCAGTTCGAGACTTGAGCAACGCGTGTTTTACCAGTGTAGCCGAGACTTTCCAGTCTCGCCTACAGGGAATTCATTGCGGGAGCAACTTGGAGGTTCAAGATGGCAAACAACGACTGGGTCAAAGGGTTCCCGGCGCCGGTTGTCGTCGCGGACGCGAACGGGACGATAATCGACATGAACGCAAAGGCGTTCGAATGGTTCGCCAAGCGCGGCGGCAGCGACCTGCTGGGCAAAAGCCTCTTCGACGTGCACCAGGACGCGTCTCAGAGTAAGATCAAGGAACTGCTGGGGACGAAGCAGGCCAACGTCTACACCATCGAGAGGGACGGCGCCAGGACGCTGGTCTATCAGTCGCCGTGGTATCGGGACGGGGCGCTCGCCGGGCTGGTGGAGTTGCTGCTGGCGGTCCCGCCCGACATTCCGCACCACGCGCGCTGATCGAGGGAACGACGCCATCGATTTGAACGACTGCCGGGCCATCGGTCGCGGAGCTGAGCGGCTTCGGCTAGCGAGGGGCGAGAAAAGTGGTTGACAAGACTTTTGTCCGCATATTGGTTGTCGCGTTGCCCGCTTTCGCGCTGACGCTCGCGGCGTGCGGCTCAGGCAAGTCGACATCCTCAACGGCGACGCCGGAGCCCTCAGCAGCAACCACTGCCACTTCTCCGACGGTGCCATCCTCGCCGGCCACGCTCGCTCCAACTGCATCGAGCGCAACGTCTCCGCTGCCGCCTGTTGCAACCTCGACCCCTATCCCGATCTTGAGCCCCGACCAGCAGCAGCAGATGACGAGCATCGTCTCCGCCGACCCGAGAATCACGGACCTGCTGAACGGATTGACGACGAGCCGATCTCAGCTCGCGCCGTGGCTCGACGGTCAGGGAAATCTGATCGGCGGCGTGATGGTCCTCACTTTAAGCCAGCCAGCGACTCTGACGCACGAGTGGCGGGGCATCAGCTGGGCTGATAGCACGAAGACTATCTATTCTGTCATCGTCTACGACGCTCAGCTCTCCAACGTGACCCGAATAGATATCTGGGTTGACCTGCGGACACAAAGCGTGGTCGGCTGGTCGCCGAACAGCGACGCAACGCCCATAACGACGCCGGCCATCGTGACGACGATTGTGCCGTGACCTGAAGCGCTCCAGCGGGAAGTCTGAAGAACGCCCCTCGTATTCTCGCTAGCGTCGAGCCTCAGGCGGGCTTGATGGTGTTGACCCGACTGCGAACGGCGCCCTTGTCCTGGTACCACTGAGCGTTCAGCGCCGAGAACTCTTTAGCGCTGTCCGGCACGTCGTCCTCGGCGAAGATCGCGGTAACGGGGCAGGACGGCTCGCAGGCGCCGCAGTCGATGCACTCGTTAGGGTCGATGTAGAGCATCCGGTCGGCGTCGCCTTCATCGTGAATGCAGTCTACGGGGCAGACATCGACGCAGGCGCGGTCCTTGACGTCGATGCAGGGCGCAGTGATGACGTAGGTCATAGGTCGCAGCACCTCCGGGAAGTATCAAGGCCATTCTAGGGCATCCGCAGCTTAGCGGGAAGCCGCCGTTCCTGTCCCGCCGATGCGATAACTCACCCTCAGTAGCCGCCGCCCGTGGCGCTGGCGCCGGACTGCACAATCACCTGGCCCGTCATGAACGGGTGAATGGTGCAATGATAAGCGAAGGTGCCAGCGGTCTGGAACGTATGCGAGAAAGTCTTGCCCGCCGTCAGGTTGCCGCTGTCGAAACTGCCATCGTCGGCGGTGACCGTATGCGTCGACGGGCCGTTGTTGGTCCAGGTGACGGTCCCGCCGAGCAGAACCGTTACGCTGGCCGGCGCGAACTCGAAGTCCTTTATCGTCACCGCCGCCTGGGTGCCTGCTGTGCCCGTCGCTCCGGGAGTCGCCGCCCCTTGAGGCGTAGTAGTCCCAGAAACGGACTTAGTCCCTGTGGCGGCAGGCGCCATCGTCATTCCCGGCGTGGGAGTAGAGCTTTTCGAAGAGCTGCCGCAAGCGACTGCCGATAGCGCCCCGCCCAGCAGTACGGCAAGCGCCAGGGCGAATCCGAATCTTCTGGAGAACATGACAGCCTCCCTTCCGTCTTCGGGCAACGTCCTGTTGCGTAACCCGACTTTATGTCGTCTAAGGCCAGTATACCATCGCAGAAGGCCGCGCGACCGGCGACGCGCCCCTAGGAGAGGCTCGCAAAGTCAAAGAATTCGCCCTTCTCCGCATCCACCAGCCCCATGTCCGTGAGGCGGAGCGAAGGGATAACGGGCAGCGAGAGGAAAGAGAGGACGGCGAACGGCTCGGCAATCGTTGCGCCGAGCGAGCGAGCGGCGTCGTCAAGCGCAGCGGTCCGTTCCGCGACCGTCGACGCGCCCTCCAGCGACATGATCCCAGCCACCGGCAGCGGGAGCGCGGCGAGGACTCGACCCTGGTCCACTACGACGAGACCGCCCTGCATCTCGGCAACGTGACGGACGGCGAGCAGAATATCGCCGTCAGAGGCGCCGACGGCGATGATGTTGTGCGAATCGTGGGCGTAGGAGGAGGCGAGGGCACCGCGCTTGAGGCCGAACCCGCTCACCAGCCCGACGCCGATCCGTCCGCTGCCGTGATGGCGCTCGACCACGGCGAGCTTGAGGATGTCGCGCTGCGGCTCAGGAACGACGCGTCCCTCCACAACCCTAACTTCCTCCAGGCGACGGCCGGTGAGGATCTGGCCGGTAATGGCTTCGATGACGGGATAACGCCGGCCGGCCGCCAGCAACGCAAAGTCCTCGACGGCAAGGGCGGCGACGTTGACGGACCGCAGGAGCTCGGCCGGCACGGCGGCGGGCGCGTCGAAGAGAGCGACGCCGTCTTCGGCGACGAGGCGGCCATCGAAGTAGACGCGTCGCAGCGTTGGCCGGCGCAGGTCGTCGCAGACCAGCAAATGCGCTCGATAGCCGGGAGCGACGGCGCCAACGTCGCGTAACCCGAAGCAGGCAGCGGGATTAAGCGTCGCGAGCTGCACTGCGCGAACCGGATCCAGCCCCAGGTCGATCGCTTTGCGCACGATGGCGTCGACGTCGCCGTCGGATAGCAGGTCGGCGGCGGACCGGTCGTCGGTCACGAAGAGGCAGCGAGAAGCGGTGGCGTCCGTGACGAGCGGCAGCAGGTCGGCCAGGTTCTTCTCCGTCGTGCCCTCGCGTATCATGACCCACATGCCGCGCCGGAGCTTCTCGTGCGCCTCCTCCAGCGTGGTCGACTCGTGATCGCAGCGGGGACCGGCACAGAGATAGGCGTTGAGCGCGGCGCCGCGAACGCCGGGGGCATGGCCGTCTATCGGACGGTCGCCGGCTGCGGCGATTCTTTCTAGGATGCCTGAGTTGCCGGCGATGGCGCCCGGAAAGTCCATGAGCTCGCCGAGGCCCAGCGCGCCGTCCTCTGCGAAGAGGCGTCGTATTTCGTCCGAGCCGATAGCGGCGCCGGCTGATTCCAGCGATGTCGCCGGAACGCAGGACGGGGCCATGAGGCGCAGGTCCAGCGGCAGGCCGCGGGCTGCCTGGACGACCGCCCGAATTCCCGGCAGTCCGGCCACGTTCGCGATCTCGTGCAGGTCGGTGACGGCGGCGACGGTGCCGTGCGGCACGACGGCCCGCGCGTACTCGCCGATCCAGAGATGCGAGCTCTCAACGTGCGTGTGCCCGTTGATGAAGCCGGGCAGCAAGTAAGCGCCGCGCAGATCGACGGTCTCGCGGGCGCGGTGGCCGCTGCCGAGGCCGGCAATCCGGCCTCCAAAGACGACGACGTCGGTCTCCTCGACCTCGCCGCTGAAGACGTTGAGGACGCGGCCGTTGGTGAAGAGCAGGTCGCCGGCGGCGTCGCCCCTGGCAACGGCGATCAGCTTCGACCTCTCGCCTTCCCTCACGACGTGCCCTCGAGAACGTGGATATCGGGCAGGTGGCGGTACTTTTCCGAGAGGTCGAGGCCGTAGCCCACCAGCCAGCCGTCGCGGACCGCGAAGCCGGTGTAGTCTACCACGTCGGCGAGCACCTCCCGCGAGGTCTCTCGCAGTAGAAGAGTGCAGACGCGAACGCTCGCCGGTTGCATCGACTCGACGTGCGCGTGTAGAAAGCGCAACGTCTCGCCGGAATCGACGATGTCTTCGACGATTACGACGTGGCGGTCGCGAAGGTCGCTGCGAGGGTTGAGGCAGATTTCAATGTTGCCGTCGCTGGTGGTGCCCTTGAGGCCGTAGGTCGAGGCCTGGATGAAGTCGATTTCCGGCGGCTCGGCCATGCAGCGGGCGAGGTCGGCGAGGAAGACGTAGGAGCCCTTGAGGACGCCGAGGAGGACCGGCGCGCGGCCTTCGTAGTCGCGGCTAAGGCGGGCGGCGAGGGAGCGCACGCGGCGTCGGATGGCGTGTCGGGAGATGAGCGGCTGCAGTTGTGGCGCGTCCATGCCTTCGCCGTCAGTGTACTACGGGCGAAGGCGCGCGGCCACGACCCGCGGGCGCGAGCCAGCAGTATCGATTGGACAGTGTGCGCTGAAACGGGAATCGGTGTCGAGAAGGACGCCGCTGGAGAGGGACGCGGAGACAGAGGGGCTTGCGTCGCCTTACTTGTGCTTGCGTTGCCAGCGGGTCTTCTTGAGCATCTTGCGGTACTTGTGCTTGCGGATCTTCTTCCGCCGCTTCTTAACGACAGAAGGCATAGGCTCTCCTTTCTTCGAGTCTTGCGATGAAGGACGACTTGCGGATTATAGCACGATTCGGCGAATCGGAAAGAGGGACGGCAATTCGTCGCGCGAGGCAGGGCAGTGGCCTGCCCCTACGCGATGGCGGCAGGCAGCGCCAGTTTGGCGCGGAGGTACTGGCCCGTCAGGCTGCGCTCGTCGCGCGCGACCTCCTCCGGCGTCCCTTCCACAACGATCTCGCCGCCTTCGTCGCCGCCCAGCGGCCCCAGGTCGATGATGTGGTCCGCGTTCTTCACCACATCCAGGTGATGCTCGATGATGACGACCGTGTTGCCGCCATCGACCAGGCGATGGAGCACGCGCAGCAACGCGTATGTGTCCTCGAACGAGAGGCCGGTCGTCGGCTCGTCCAGTATGTAGAGCGTGCGGCCGGTCGAACGGCGCGATAGCTCCGTCGATAGCTTGACGCGCTGGGCTTCGCCGCCGGAGAGCGTCGTCGCCGGCTGGCCCAGGCGTATGTAGCCGAGCCCGACCGCCTGGAGCGTCTCCAGCTTGCCGCGCACTTTCGTGAAGGCGTGGAAGAAGTCGGCAGCCTGGTCGACGGTCATGTCCAGCACGTCGGCGATGTTCTTGCCGCGGAAGAGGATCTCCAGCGCCTCGCGGTTGTAGCGCCGCCCTTTACAGACTTCGCAGGGGACCGTGACATCGGGCAGGAAGTTCATTTCGATCTGAATGTAACCTTCGCCGGCGCACGCTTCGCAGCGGCCTCCCTTGACGTTGAAGGAGAAGCGCCCGGGCGGGTAGCCGCGCATTCGCGCCTCGGGGACGGTGGCGAACAACTCGCGGATGGGCGTGAAGGCGCCGGTATAGGTGGCCGGGTTCGAGCGCGGCGTGCGGCCGATCGGCGACTGATCGATGTTGACGACCTTATCGATGTTGTGCAGCCCGTCGATGCCGTCGCAATCGCCCGGGCGGTCGCGGGCGCCGTAGAGGAGCTGAGCGGCCTTCTTGTAGAGGACGTCGTTGATCAGCGTGCTCTTGCCGGAGCCGGATACGCCCGTGATGCAAACGAACTTGCCCAGCGGGATCGTCACGTCGATGTTCTTCAGGTTGTTCTCGCGCGCGCCACGGACGACCAGCGTCTGCCCGTTGCCGGGCCGGCGAGCCTCCGGAAGCGGTATCTCGCGGGCGCCGGAAAGGTACTGGCCGGTGATCGACCGCGGCTCCGCCTTCACTTCGTCCATCGTGCCGGCGACGACGACGGTGCCGCCCTGCTCGCCGGCGCCGGGGCCCATGTCGATGATGTGGTCGGCGGCGCGCATCATCGCCTCGTCGTGCTCGACGACGATGACGGTGTTGCCGAGGTCGCGGAGGCGTTCCAGAGTGCGTATCAGTCTGGCGTCGTCGGCGGCATGCAGCCCGACAGTCGGCTCGTCGCAGATGTAGAGGACGCCCATTAGGCCGGAGCCGATCTGAGTCGCCAGGCGAATGCGCTGCGCCTCGCCGCCGGAGAGCGTCGCGGTGCGCCGGTCGAGCGTCAGATAGCCGACGCCGACCTCGACGAGAAAATCCAGTCTCGCGCGGATCTCCTTCAGGATCTGGTAGGCGATCTGCTGGTCGCGCGGGGAAAGCGGCGTGTCGGCGGCGGCGAGGCGCTGGAACCAGCGCTGCTCTTCGAACAGGCTCAGCTTCGTCACCTCGATGATGTTCTTGTCGTCGATGGTGACGGCGAGCGACTCCGGCTTCAGACGGTCGCCGTGGCAGTCGGGGCAGGGGCTGGCGGTCATATAGCGCTCGATCTCGCTGCGCACGTAGTCGGACTCGGTCTCGCGGAAGCGGCGGCTGAGGTTGGGGATGACGCCCTCGTACGTGGTGTCGTAGTAGGACGTGCGGCCCTCCTGGCTCATGTAGCGGACGCTGATGTGCTCGCCGACGCTGTAGAGCAACCGGTCGATGTCCTCCGGCTTCAGGTCCCGCACCGGCACGTGCGTCGAGAAGCCGTGCTTCGAGGCTATGGCTTCGACCATGCGGTAGTACCAGCCGGAGATGGTGCCGGCGCGCGCCCACGGTTGGAGGGCGCCCTGCGCCAGCGTCAGGTTCTTGTTCGGGATGACAAGCTCCGGATCGAGGTCCAGCCGAACGCCGAGGCCGGTGCAGGTGCGACAGGCGCCGTGCGGGCTGTTGAAGCTGAAGTTGCGCGGCGCCAGCTCCCCGAGCGAGATGCCGCAGAAGACGCAGGCGAAGTGCTCCGAGTAGAGGCGCTCTTCCTCGCCCTCGATGGCGACGAGGACGACGCCGGCGCCGAGTCGTAGCGCCGTCTCCACCGAATCGGCGAGGCGTTGGCGCTGGTCGGAGGGCGTCTCGCCATCGGTTCCTTGCGGCGCTTCGGTGACGAGGCGGTCGACGACGAGCTCGATGGTGTGGCGCCTGTTCTTGTCGAGCTCGATGTCTTCGCCGAGGTCGCGCACGTCGCCGTCGATGCGGATGCGGACGAAGCCGGCGCGGCGGGCGTCGTCGAATATCTGCTGGTGCTCTCCCTTGCGGTCGCGAATGAGCGGCGCGAGGATCATGATGTGCTCTTCGGCCGGCAGGGCGAGGATGGCGTCGACGATCTGCTGGACGGTCTGCTTCTGGATGACGCGGCCGCAGTTCGGGCAGTGCGGCAGGCCGACGCGCGCCCAGAGGAGGCGCATGTAGTCGTAGACCTCGGTCTGGGTGCCGACGGTGGAGCGCGGGTTGCGGCTGGCGCCCCGCTGGTCGATGGAGATGGCGGGCGAAAGGCCCTCGATGTAGTCAACGTCCGGCTTTTCCATCTGGCCGAGGAACTGGCGGGCGTAGGCGGAGAGCGACTCGACATAACGTCGCTGCCCTTCGGCGTAGATGGTGTCGAAGGCGAGCGACGATTTGCCGGAGCCGGACAGGCCGGTGATGACGACGAGCTTGTCGCGCGGGATCTCGACGTCGATGTTCTTGAGGTTATGCTCGCGGGCGCCGCGAACGATTATGCAGTCTGAGGCCATGGGCTTTCCAATGGGCAATCGAATTCAGTCCAAACGCTTATTTTATCATTTCGGAATGTGTGGAAATAGGGGGCGTAGGGCCAGCGCCTGCGGCTCGGCTGGCCGCCGCAAGAGTTGTCGTGCTCTGAGGTGCCGCTTCCGCGGATCGTAACATTAGGGTCCATCTTCCCACCCGCCCACCCGCGGAAGGTTCTCATGTTGCAGGGGGACACCCCCTGGAACCCCCGGCAAAGGGGCTCTCGCCCCTCTGCACTCCCTATCCGCGCACTTTGGTTGGACTACGGGCGGGATTCGAATTCGTCGAGTTTGCGTTCGAGGTCCATCCAGCGGTCGCCGCGGGTGCCACTTTCACCTTACAAACCCTGACTCGCTGTGCTTTAATAGCCTGATGATGTCGCTACCCGTCGACAGCCCCAAAAGTGTCCCCGCGAAGGTCAATCACCGAAAATCACACCTTGCAGATTCACAAGAAACAACATTTCGAAAAACAATAACAATCACGGCCCGCCACCACCACGGATGACAGCCCCGAGTGAGGCTCCCTGGGCTGTTAGAGGCGCGACTCGAACTCGTCGAGCTTGCGTTCGAGGTCGCGCTGGCGGACCGCAAGCGTCAGGTCGCCGCGGGTGCGCTCGAGGATGCCGCGGACGGCGTCGGCGGTGCGACGGAGCCCGCTGGTAATAGCCTCCGGGTAGTCGAAGGTGACGAGCAGGCTGTAGATGTCGTCCATGTTGCCCAGGCAGACTTCGCACTCACTGACGTCGCCGGAACGCAGGGCGTCGAGCAGGTGGCGTCGCAGCTCACCGACGGTTTCGCCGAGCCCGTTCAGGTAGGCGCCATTTTCGACGCCGAGCTCCTTTGGGCCGGGCAGCGGCCGGCCGGCGATGATGGCGAGGGTGGTGCAGCCTTCGGCGTACTCCTTCTGCGCGTCGTGGACGAAGCCGGCGAAGAAGATATCCGGATGGTCGGCGAGGGCGGCACGGGCGCGCTCCAGGAGTTCGGCGGCCTGGCGCAGGAGCTCTTCCGCGGCCGGGAAATCGCCACGATGGGTGACGCGGACGGCGTTGGCGGAGTGGCGCAGGGCCTGCCGGCAGGAGGCGAGGCCGATCTCGCGCGCGGCATGCTTGGCCTCGAAGTCCTTTCGAGCTTCTTCGACGACGGTTTCCAGCTCCTTGCTGCGGTCGTACATCGGCTTCTCCTTCAGCCTAGTCGGATATAGGCGGCGGCATCTCCCCTTCGCGGGCGGCGTCGATCATCTTGCGCGTCTGGTCGGGCAGCTCTTCGCCCATTTCCTCGAAGCGCCGTTCGACCCAGCGGCCAATCTGGCGCGGGTCGCGGTAGTCCTCGACGCGTCTGGGCTCGCTGCCGTATTCCGACAGGATCGTCTGCTCCGACTTGTGATAGGCGAAGCCCGAGACGGCGCGCGAGAGGTTAGCGCCGCCGCAGTGGCGGCAGGTCACCGCGGTCTCGCCGTTCATGGACTTGACGAAGACGCTGGTGAGGCGGCCGCAGTCGCGGCATTTGTATTCGTAGATCGGCATGGTCAAACCCTACGCGGAATGATCTCAGTCCAGAGATAATATAGCAGTTATTCCTCTTCGAGGGGAAAGGCGCCGTCCTCGTCGCCTTCGTCGGAGTCGTCGGGCATTTCGCCGGCCTCCATGCGGTCGATCATCTCGTCGAACTCAGGCTCCACGTCCTCGCCCATCTTCGACTGCATCTTGCGGGCGAAGGCGGCCACGCTGCGCGGGTCATCCTCGTCGACGCCCGAAAGCAGCGAGTCGTCGTCCAGCGAGTCGAGGCGCTGGTCTTCGGTGCGGACGACGGCGAAGCGCGAGATGAGGCGGGTGAGCTCACTCGAGCCGCAGTTCGGGCAGACGGCGCGCGTCGAGGAGGCGATTGACCGCTGGAAGACGCTGACGCGTTTCCTGCAAACGTTGCAGCGGAACTCGTAGATCGGCATGCTCTATCCGTCTCTCAATCGTCTCGCGTCGACAGTGAGCGAATCCCGCCATGCGAAGCCGTGCGCCCTCGGGGTGCGCTCCTCGCCCGTCCGGGCTCGTCGCGCCGCTTCCGACTACGCCTTCTTTCCCTGCAGAATCGCCAGTTGCGACTCCAGTAGCTCGATCTGGTGATTCTGAATCGCTATCAGCTCCTCCCACTGCTTCTCCCGCAGATCATCGAGCTTCTGGTGTAGCTGCTCGATCTCGATCTCCGCCTTCAGATTGACCTCGTAGTCGTTCTCCGCGTGCAGCCGGTCGCGTTGCTCGCCCCGGTTTTGGCTCATCATAATCACCGGCGCCTGGATCGCCGCCAGCATCGAGAGCATCAGGTTCAGAAGAATGTACGGATACTCGTCGAAATGGTGGAACAGAGCGAGCGTGTTTATCAGCACCCAGATCGCAAGCACCACGCCGAAGCTGAAGATGAACGGCCAGCTTCCCGCGGTCTTCGCCAACTGGTCCGACACCCGCTGCCCGAACGTCAACTGCTCTTCGTGGACCGCCACGATGTTCCGGCTCACCTTCTCGTGCCGGCGCGCCTTCTCGCGAATTCGTTCTTCTATCGTCCCCAGCCGTCCGCGACCGCCCTGCGCTTCGTCAGCCGTCTCCGCTGTCATTCCTGCCTCCTGTCGAATGCGACGCGTCGGGCGCATGAACGCAGCGTCCGCCGCCGCAAGAAACCGTAGCATTCGCCGGATCGTCCGTCAATCATTGACCAGGCTTGACCACCAGCGACGAACCGCGCTAATACAACCGTAGCCGAGACTTTCTTGGTCTCGGCGTCAAACCACCACGCGCGCTTTCCGTCTCTTGCGCCAACGAAAGGGGAACCATGGACCTCGAGACCGTCATCTACCAGACCCGCGGCAAAGTCGGCTACATCATCATGAACCGCCCCGAGAAGCGCAACGCCCTCAACTACCAGCTCCTCGACGACCTGGACCGCGCCTTCGACATCGCCGAGGCCGACGATTCGGTCAACGTCGTTGTCCTCAAGGGTGCCGGCCCGTCCTTCTCATCCGGCTACGACCTCGGCGGCAGCTACTACACCAGCGTCCCGCGCGGCGCCGACCACTGGGACCTCAAGAACAGCCTCCTCACCCTGCGCGACAACATAGAGCGCCGCTACATGCGCATCTGGAACTTCCCCAAGCCGACAATCGCCCAGGTGCACGGCCACTGCCTCGCCGCCGGCTGCTACCTCCAGATGGTCTGCGACCTCAGCGTCGCTGCCGAGGACGCCATGCTGGGCCATCCGGCGCAGAAGTGGGGCGGCGTCAGCAGCATGCCTCTCTGGCAAATACTGATGGGTTCGAAGAAGGCGCGCTACATGCTCTTCACCGGCCGCAGCATCACCGGCGCCCAGGCCGAGCGCTGGGGCCTCGTCACCCTCGCCGTGCCCGGCGACCAGCTCGAGGCGACGGTCGACCAGCTGGCGGACGAGATAGCAGAGGTGCCGCCGCACGGCATGCTGCAGAACAAAGAGGTGCTGAACACCGACCTGGAGCTGATGGGCGTCACCGCCATGTTCCGCCTGCACGGCCAGCACAACGCACTCGACCGGGTCGTCGCTCCCGCCGTCGGCTTCGGCGAAAGCGCGAACAAAGCGCCCTACTAGACCCGCCGGACGTCCAACGGCTATCTTGCGTTGGGACGCTCCCGCCTCAAGACGACAGCTCCGACATAATCCGAGGGGAGGCCGATAATGATCCTTCTGAACCCCAGGAAACCGGACCTGCAGTACTGCGACAGACGGTCGGCGGAAGTGTTGACCCGCACAATCGACTTCTTCGAGAAGAAAGGGAAGGCGCGACTTCTGGAAGACCACCGTCAGCGGGTCTGGTACGAGGACTTCCTCGAGTTCATAAAGAACGAGAAGGCTTTTGCCACCTTGCTCACCCCTCCCAGCTATGGGGACGCCGACTCCCGCTGGGACACGTTCCGCAACGTCCCCTTTAACGAGATTCTGGCCTTCTACGGGCTCCCATACTGGTATACCTGGCAGGTAACGATGCTTGGCCTCGGCCCGATCTGGATGAGCGGAAACGAGGAGGCTAAGCGCCGTGCCGCGCAGCTTCTAGCTGACGGAGCGGTGTTCGCCTACGGCTTGTCTGAACGAAAGCACGGCGCGGACATCTACTCGACGGAAATGACTCTCGCGCCTCAGCCCGACGGAAGCTACAGGGCAAACGGAGAGAAGTACTACATCGGCAACGGGAACGTCGCTCGCATGATTTCGACCTTCGGCAAGATGGCCGATAGCGGCGATTACGTGTTCTTCGCTGCGGATTCGAGCAATCCCAACTTTGAGCTGATCGGCAATGTTGTCGACTCCCAGAAATACGTCTCGGCATTCGCCTTGCACGACTACCCGATAAGTGACGCGGACATACTGTCGAGAGGGCGAGAGGCCTGGGACGTCGCTCTCAACACGGTCAACGTCTGCAAATTCAACCTGGGCGCCGCGTCCATCGGGATCTCAACGCACGCCTTCTATGAGGCGATCAACCACGCCGCCAACCGCCGTCTCTACAATCAGTACGTCACCGATTTCCCCCACGTCAAGCAGATGTTCACCGACGCCTATGCCCGACTGCTGGCCATGGAGCTCTTCACGCGCAGGGCGGCCGACTACGTGCGAGTCGCCTCGCCGAACGACAGGCGCTACTTGCTGTTCAACTCCCTCGTGAAGATGAAGGTGACGACTCAGGGCGAAGACGTCATCAACCTGCTCTGGGACGTTATCGCGGCGAAGGGTTTCGAGAAGGACATGTACTTTGAGACCGCCACGAGCGAGATCCGCGGCCTGCCGAAGCTTGAGGGAACAGTCCACGTGAACATCGCCCTCATCCTCAAGTTCATGAACAGCTACTTCTTCAAGCCCGCCGAATACCCGAGCATCGGCCTGCGAGCCGAGCCCAATCACGACGAGTACATGTTCCGGCAGGGGCCGACGAAAGGCATGGGCGATATCCAGTTCCAGGATTACGACCTGGCGTACGGCGATTGGGACCTGCCCAACGTGAAGACCTTCCGCGAGCAGACGGCGATATTCGCGGAGATGCTCGCCTCAGCGCCTCTGGACGAGAGCCAGAGCCGCGACACGGACTTCCTTCTGGCCGTGGGCGAGGTGTTTGCGCTGGTGGCCTACGGGCAACTCATTCTGGAGAACGCCCGCATCTACGGTGTCCCGGACGAACTGGTCGACCAGAATCTTCGACTGCTTTGTTCGCGACTTTTCGAAGTTCGCGGTCCAGTTGTACAGCAAGCCGAGATGCAATCCGGAGCAGTCGGCGTATTGCATGAAGATGATACGCAAGCCGGAAGTGGACGACGAGCGCTATGAGCGCGTCTGGCGCGAGCACGTGTACGCCCTCAAGGACACCTACGAAATGAATCCCTAGAGGGCTCAGGCTCGTTGGCCCACACGCGTTGGCTCGGATCGCTGCTCCCGCCGTTGGATTCCCGAAAGCGCGAACAACGCGCTCCACTGAACCCCGCGTTCTTTCACGCTGGCAGGCCTGTCGAAGGCATCCAGCAGCGCGATCCGCCGAAAGGCCAAGGCGCGTCCTCCCGGGCGTGGTTCGAGCGGCTAGGGTGCCACGCCACCGTGGTGTGAGCACGTGCCCCTGCCGCTGGAGTGGGAGCACGTTCCGTCCCGACAGCGCGTTGGGCCGCCTCCGTTGCCCGGGTAGGGGATGAATTGGCACGGAGCGGGTGTGGGAAGGACGTAAGGTCCGGGTGTGACCCTTGTGCTTGGGAAAAGCGGTGTCCCCGTCGCAACAGGCCTTGCCGTGGCAGTGGCAGTGGGCGTCGGCGTTGGGGAGTGCGTTGCTCCCCTCGCCTGGCGACAGGCCGTCGAAAGGGCAAGCACCAGGAACGCAACGACTAGACCTACGATGAAACGTCTCCACATGATGCTTCCCAAGACATTATCGGCCAGTCGGCGCCGTTGTGAACGGTTGCCGTGTAGCGCAATCCGAGCGATCGGACACGAAGGAGAGTGCAGAGAGGCGGAGCCTCTTTGCCGGGGGTCCAGGGGGTGTCCCCCTGATTCCCGTTAAACCTCTCTCGGGAGGGCGGGTGGGAAGATGGGCGGCTGCTGGCAGAAGCGGCAGCAGGGCGGGCGGGCGGCGACGCGTCGTGACGGCGCTGGCGCCACCCCAGTTGCTCCGACGCCCCCGCCAAGTATACAATCCCCATCACGCAGCGACCCCAGCGCTGACCGACCCGACGTTGCCCATCGAAAAGAGCACACGGAGGTGCAAGCTATGCCAGACAGCACGTACAAGGTCATCGAACTTGTCGGAACCAGTCCCGATTCGTGGGAGGCGGCAGCCCGCGGCGCGGTCGAGAAGGCCAGGAGCACCCTGCGCAATCTCCGCATCGCGGAGGTTGAGAAACTGGACATGACAGTCGACAAGAACAAGGTGGTCCTCTACCGCGCCAGGATAAAGCTCTCCTTCAAGTACGAAGAAGGCTAGCGCCCACTTTCCCGACAGGCGGCACAACATGGGCCGGCTCCTCCTCAAACGACCGGCGCCGCTCAACCGCGCCCTCGGCTCGCCGGCGCAGCGCCCCCTCGGATGTGGTATATTGAACCTAGAGTCGACAGCGCATAGCGGGGACCCCGGAGCACAAGGACGTGTTCGATACCGTAACCTCCGCCCGTGCCCTTATGGGCATGGCCCTCGGCTTCCACATCAACTTCACCAACATCGGCATCGGCCTGCCACCGCTCCTCTTCGCCGCCGAGGGGCTCTACCTGCGCACCGGCAAGGAGTTCTATCGCAACCTGGCGAAGAAGTGGGCCATCGTCACCGCCGTCCTGTTTGCCGTCGGCGCCGTCTCCGGCACCATCCTCGAGTTCGCCTTCGGGCTGCTCTGGCCCCGCTGGATGGACTTCGCCGGCGGCGTAATCGGCCTGCCGCTCTTCCTCGAAGGCTTCGCTTTCTTCCTCGAAGCGATCTTCCTCGGCCTCTACCTCTACGGCTGGGACCGAATGTCGGCGAAGGCCCACTGGCTGCTCACCATCCCGATATCCCTGGCGGCGGCCGCATCCGCCTTCTTCATCATCAGCGTGAACTCCTGGATGAACACGCCGAAGGGCTTCGACATCGTCAACGGCCAGCCGGCGAACATCAGCCCCGTCACCGCCATGATCCACAACTCCGCCATGCCCTTCGAGGTCAGCCACGGCGGGCTGGCGGCATACGTCGCCATCGGCCTGGCGATAGGTGGCATATACGCCCTCGCCATGCTTCGCGGCGACCGCTCGGAGTACAACAAGAAGGCGATGGCGCTCGGCCTTGGCCTGGCGATGATCTTCGCGCCGCTCCAGGTCGTCTCCGGTGACCTCATCGCCCGTCATGCCGCCTGGCAGGAGCCGGAAAAGTTCGCCGCCTTCGAAGGCCAGTTTCAGACCATCAGCGGCATGCCTTTGCGAATCGGCGGCATCCCCTTCCCCGGTCAGCACACGACGAAATGGGCGATAGAGATCCCGAAGCTCGGCAGCATCCTCGCCAAGGAGAGCGGCAGCGCCACCATTCGCGGCCTCGACAGCTTCCCGCAGGACCAGATCCCCAACGTCCTCCTCGTGCACTTCCCGTTCCAGCTGATGGTCCTCTTCGGCTTCGCGTTCGTCGGCATCGGCGTCTGGTTCTGGGGTGAAGCCTGGGTACGCAAGCGAATCGACCCCAGCAAGCTGCTGTTGCTCGCCCTCGTGGCGTTCAGCGGCGCCGGCTTCTTCGTCATCGAGATGGGCTGGTTCGTCACCGAGTTCGGCCGCCAGCCGTGGATCATCTACCACGTCATGGAGACGTCCGGCGGCGCCACGCCGCGCAACGGCATCTGGGTGCTGCTCATCGTCTTCGCCGCCGCCTACGTTCTCCTGACCATCGGCATGGCCGGCGTCCTCCTGCTCCAGCAGCGCGGCCGCAAGACCCTGCCGCGGCAGACCGAAAAAAGCCACCCCGGGGAGACCGACGGTGCCCCTTGAGAAGATAGCCGCCATCGTAGTGCTGATTGGCGTCGCCGCCTACGCCGTGCTTGGGGGCGCCGACTTCGGCAGCGGCCTCTGGTCCGCCCTCGCCTTTGGCGACAAGCGGGAGCGGCAGCGAGAAGCGCTCTTCAAGGCGATCGGGCCCGTCTGGGAGGCGAACAACGTCTGGCTCGTGTTCGTCGTTATCTTCCTACTTATGGCCTTTCCCTTCGCCTTCGGCGACATCTTCATCGCGCTCCTCGTTCCCATAACCGTCGGCCTGCTCGGCGTAGTCTTCCGCGGCGCCGCCTTCGCCTACCGCAACTACGCGAAGGAGTCGGGTCAGCCGGGCGCGCCGGTCTACGGGCTCGCTTTCTCGGCTGCCAGCGTCATCTCGCCGTTCTTCTTCGGCGCGGCGCTCGGGGCGCTGGCCGGCGGCCGCGTGACGGTCGACTCGTCGGGCGTCGTAACCGCCGGACTGTATTCGCCCTGGCTGCACGCCTTCCCGATACTGACCGGTCTGCTGGCCGTCGCCATCTGCGGCCTCCTGACGACGAGTTTCATGACGACGCGGGTCGCCGGCGACCTGCGCGAGATCTTCCGGCGCCGCGCTTTGCTCTCCGGCGTCGTCGTCGCGGTGCTTGCCGTCGCGACGCTTGCTGTCTCGCGTTGGGACGCCTCCGGCTTCTGGAGCGGCTGGCAGCGGGCGGCCCCGCTTGCCGTATCCGGCGTTGCCCTGGGGGCGGGTCTCGTGGCGCTGCTCGTTCTCTGGCTGCGCTGGTACCCGCTGGCGCCCATCACGACCGGCGGCGCGGTGGCCTGGCTGGTCGGGACGTTTGGCGTCATCATGTACCCGTACTTCATCCTGCCCGCGCAGACGATCTTCCAGGCGGGCTCGAACCACGCCATGCTGCGGGCTTCGCTCATCGGGCTGCTGTGCGGCCTCGTCGTGCTGCTGCCGTCGGCGCTGTTGCTGTACGGCATGTTCATCGGCGCCAGCACCGAGCCGGACAGGAAGTCGCCGGAGGGGGCGGCGCGGTAGCGGCAGACGGCCCTGGCTGCTAGAATACTTGAGGGGCTGGTTCCCGTGGGCCAGCCCTTTTCGGTGTCGCTATGAATCTGTCCGGCCTGCTGCCCGCTATCCAGGAAGCCCTCGACGTTGAAGGACGGCTGAAGGCGTCGGCGGAGCGCCGCACCATCGGCATCCCCGACGGCGGCAAAGCCCCGCTTATCGCGATCCTCGCGCAGCATTCCGATGCGCCGCTGCTGGTCGTTACCGCCCATGCCAACCGCGCCCAGTCGCTCATCGACGAGCTGGCGGCCTGGCTCGGCCGCGACGAGCGGCTGCACCCCTTCCCGCGACGTGCCGCCCTCCCCTACGAGCGCCTTGCCCCGGACCCGGAGGCCGTTCGCGACCGCCTGCGCGTCCTCGCACTTCTCGCTGGCCGCTTCGAAGTGCCGCCGATCGTCGTTGCCCCCGTGCAGGCCGTCGCCGAAGCCACCCTTTCGCCCCACGAGATGGCCCGCTCGCTCGAAACGCTGGGGGTTGGCGGCAGGCTCGCGCCCGAACCCTTCCTGCGCCGCCTGGTCGAGCGCGGCTATCAGTTCTCGCCCCTCGTCGACACGCCGGGGCAGGCGGGCCGTCGCGGCGGCATCATCGACGTTTTCCCGCCGGAGAACGACCTGCCTCTGCGCATCGAGCTCCTGGGCGAACGCATCGAAAGCCTGCGCCTGTTCGACCCTTTGACGCAGCGGACCGTTCGCCTCGTCGAATCGTCGCTGATCGGGCCCGCGCGCGAGATGCTCCTGCCGCAGGTGGGCGCCACGAGCCTGCTCGGGAAGGTCGACTTCGACGATTGCAAGCCGGAGATAACCGCGCGCTTCCACGATGAAGCCGCGCTCCTGGCGAGCGGCGAAGCTTTCCCCGACGATATCTTCTACGTTCCCTTCCTCGCCTGCTGCAGCCTGCTGGACCACCTGCCGCCCAACGCCGTCCTCGTCCTCGACGAGCTGTCCGACATGGCGATGGCGGAGGAGGAGCTCGACCGCCAGGTCACCGAGATCGAGAGCGAGATGACACACCGCTGCGAGCTGCCGCGGGGGCTGCCCTTCCCGCAGAAGCCGTGGCCGGAGCTCCGCGAGGCGCTGATTTCGAGAGCCCGCGCCGTCGAGCTGTCGCGCTGGGCCAGCGGCGAGGAGTGCGAAGGCGATTTCCGCCTGCCCTTCGCCGCCGCCGATGCCTACGGCGGCCGTCTGCTCGAGCTCGTGAAGGACCTGTCCGGCGCGTCGCAACGACGACAGACGACCGTCATCGTCTCGCAGCAGGCCGCCCGCATCGCCGAGGTCCTCAGCGAGCACGACCTCTTCGCCACGCCGCTGTCGTCCGTCGAATCGCCGCTGCCGCCGGGCGCCCTGGCCGTCGTCCACGGCTCGTTGCCGGAAGGCTGGACCATAAGGTCGGAGGAAGGCGCGCTGACGCTGTTCACAGATTCCGAGCTGTTCGGCTTCGTCAAGCAGCGTCGCCTCGCGCGTCCGCCGGCCGGCCGTCGCATCGACTTCCTCGCCGACCTCAGCCCGGGCGACTTCGTCGTCCACATCGAGCACGGCATCGCCCAGTTCGCCGGCCTCACCCGCCTTCAGACCGACAGCCTGACGGCGGCAGCCGAGGGCGAGAAGGAGCGCGAGTACCTGGAGCTGCGCTACGCGGAGGGCGACCGCCTCTTCGTCCCGACGGACCAGGTCGACCGCGTCAGCCGCTACGTCGGCCCCGGCGACCAGAAGCCGTCTCTGACGCGTCTCGGCACGCAGGAATGGCGGCGCGCCAAGGAGCGCGTCCAGCGCGCGGTCCGGAGCCTGGCGCGCGAGCTGCTGGCGCTCTACGCCCAGCGGCAGGTGCTGCAGGGCCACGCCTTCTCGTCCGACACGACCTGGCAGCAGGAGCTCGAAGCCTCGTTCCCTTACGTCGAGACGCCGGACCAGGCGGCGGCGATGCTCGAGGTGAAGTTGGACATGGAGAGCGTGCGGCCCATGGACCGCCTCGTTTGCGGCGACGTGGGCTACGGCAAGACGGAGATGGCCATCCGCGCCGCGTTCAAGGCCGTGATGGACGGCAAGCAGGTCGCGATGCTCGTGCCGACGACCGTGCTCGCGCAGCAGCACTACCAGACCTTCTGCGAGCGCCTCGCCGGCTTCCCCGTCCGCGTCGAAATGCTCTCGCGCTTCCGCTCCGACCGCGAGCAGCGGGACGTTGTGCGCGACCTGGCCGGCGGCTCCGTCGACATCGTCATCGGCACCCACCGCCTCCTGCAGTCGGACGTCGCCTTCCGCGACCTCGGCCTGGTGATCATCGACGAGGAGCAGCGGTTCGGCGTCGCCCACAAGGAGCGCCTGAAGCACATGCGGCAGGAGGTGGACGTGCTCACGCTCTCGGCCACGCCCATTCCGCGCACGCTGCACATGGCGCTCGGCGGCATCCGCGACATGTCGGTCATGGACACGCCGCCGGAGGATCGCCTGCCGATCAAGACCTACGTGCTCGAGTTCGACGAGCACTTCGCCCGCGACGCCATGCTCCGCGAGCTGGAGCGAAACGGCCAGGTCTATTACGTCCACAACCGCGTCTTCAACATCGAAGGCGTCGCCGAGCGGCTGCGACGCTTGGTGCCGGAGGCGGAGATCGCTGTCGGCCACGGCCAGATGCCGGAGGACCAGCTCGAGCGCGTCATGCTGGACTTCGCGCGCGGCGCCATCGACGTCCTGGTCTGCACCACGATCATCGAGTCCGGCCTCGACATCCCGAACGTTAACACGATCATGATTAACCAGGCGGACCGTCTTGGCCTGGCCCAGCTCTACCAGCTCCGGGGGCGCGTTGGGCGCGGCGCCAACCGGGCCTACGCCTACCTGTTCTACGATCGCAGCCGCTCGCTCAGCGAGGCCGCCCAGAAGCGTCTTCAGGCCATCTTCGAGGCGACGGAGCTGGGCGCGGGCTTCCAGATCGCCCTCCGCGACCTGGAGATTCGCGGCGCCGGCAACCTGTTGGGCGCGGAGCAAAGCGGCCAGATTGGCGCGGTCGGCTTCGACCTGTACACCCGCCTTCTGGCCGACGCCGTCGAAGGCCTGAAGGCGCTCGAGCGCGGCGAGCAGCCGCCGACGCCCTCCACCGCGCTGCCGCCGCTCGCCATAGACCTGCCGGTCGTCGCCCACATCCCCGAGGCCTACGCGCCGGACCTGAACCTGCGTCTCGCGCTCTACCAGCGGATGACCCGCGTGCAGCACCCGCAGGAGGTCGAAGAGATAGCGCATGAGCTCCGCGACCGCTTCGGACCGCTGCCGGAGCCGGTGCAGACGCTGCTCTACGTCGTCCGCGTCCGGGCGCTGGCGCGCGAGGCAGGCGTGCAGTCGGTCCAGACGGAGGACGGTCAGATCGTGCTCAGAATGGTGCAGGGACGCCGTTTGCCGCAGGAGCAGTTGCGACCGCGCCTTCCCCCTGGAAGCTGGGTCGGGCCCACCTCCGTCCGCCTCAGCCGGGTCCGCCTCGACGGCTGGCGCGAAGAGCTCTTGAGCGTCATGGAAAGGCTGGTCGAGCTCGCCGGCGCGACACTCTCCTGACGACTCCGCATCACGCGTTCTTCACACGCGTCGGCTCCCGCTTCATATCCGCAACACGCCCCGGGAATACGATAGCTTGTTCCGGGGGAGGAACGCGTCGTCGAACGGAAAGCGAGTCTCCCCGCGGAGGTGTGAGATGACACAAATGAAACAAGACCTGCCGATCGCGCGGGTTGACGACCGGGAGATCGAGCAGACGGCGCCTTTGCGCGAGTTCGTTTGCGAGCCTTCTGGCTGCGGCCTCATCGACGAGGTCGGCTCCGAGATCACCCGCTACGTGGGCGGCCTTCGCAACCCGCTTTGCCTGCACCGCGAAGGGCTCAGCAGCCGGGCGCCGGTATCGCCGGCGATCGCCTTTTTCGAGTAGCCGCGACGGCGGCTGACGAGGCGCAAGAAGGCGTCTTGAGCGACGAGCAGTGACGCCCGTTTACGCGTAAACGCAAACAGCAAATGCGTGGGCCCGGTCTTCCGAATAAGTTGGAGGGCCGGGCCTTTTGTGCCGTCGATCGGGACGCGCTATTGCGCCGACTCCGCGTAGCCAACGTGCCACTGCCCGTTGCTGCCCTTTGCTGAGTACCACAGCTTGAAGAGATGCGCGTCGGGGTCGTAGAGGAGCGTCGAGCGGTAGATGCGATCATCGTCCCAACCGCTGGTCGGGCTCAGCAGCGGATTCGGATAGGTCGTCCAGGTGAGGCCGTCGCTGCTCGTTGCCAGCATCAGATGCGCGCCCGAACCCGGCGAATCGACGTAATCCATGACGTAACGCTTGTCGACGTAGAGCACGTCCAGGTGCCACGGCTTGGCCGCGATGTCGGCTTGCTGAACGGGCGACCACGTGACGCCATCCTTGCTTGTCGCGTGGAGGACGCCGCCGCCGCCCGCAATCCATATGTGGAAGGTGTCATCCACGAGGACGACAGCGGGCGACAGGTAGAGAGGATAGCTGCCCAAATTCCAGTGCATGACGGACTGCGGCGCGCTCCAGTCCGCGCCGTCGCTTGACGTGAGGAGAAGGATATCGTTCGAATTTTCGCCGCTGCAGCGGCTCGACCGCGCCTGACGGGTGTAGTAGAGGTAGAGCTGGTCATTGGATGGGTTGTAGACGAGGTCCGGGTCGCTGTTGTGGTCGCAGGATGGCGCCGAGACGATGGGATTGTGCAGACCCGTGGGAGGAGACCAGCTAAGGCCGTCCTCTGAGACCAGGACGCTTGGGTTCTCCCGCGAATCGTTGCCGTAAGGATAGGGCGTCACCGCCATCCAGTACTTGTGACCGTGCCATCCCTTGGAGAAGTAGACGACGTCCGGGTGGACGGCCTGCCTCGAGCCGTCGTAAGTCGGGATGTCGAGAGGAGAGGCGGCGTTGTGGAAGGACGGCGGCGAAAAGGGCGTCGGCGAGGCCGCTGGCCGGAGCGGATTGAGGGCGGCGATCCCGCCGTGGCAGCCAACCGCGGCCACAAACGGTAGCAGGCAAAGCGCCAGCAGGGTGATTCTCTTTCGCGTCGCCCGGCCCTCCTTGTCGGGACGGAAATCGCTCTCCCAAGGGTGACAAGCGGCGGCGTTTCGGTCAAGAGGGAATTGCAGCGATCTTCGTTCAGTTTGACACCCTAGGCGACAACGGCTAGAATGCCAGCGCTGTCACCTCGACGGCCCCCGCCAAGCGGTACAGCGATTGTTGTGGGGAGCAAGGAGGGAGCCATCCTTGGACGGTGAAGCGCCGGTCGGAGGCGTAACGGGCCTCCTGGACCGAGTTGCTATTCCGCCTGCCGGTCGGATTCCCATCGTCGGTGCCATCTATGCCCTGGGCGTCGCCCTGTTCCTGACGCTCGAGCCGACGCGAACGGTCTGGCTTCTGCTGACCACGCTGATCGTCGGACTCGGAGCCGATGGGATTGTGCGAGCTCACGCGGGCGGGTCGCTTCGCGGCGCCCTGGATACCGCCCCGTACTTGCTGGTGCCGGCCATCTTCTCCCTTTCGGCGGGCTTCTTCCTGCAGGAGACCGTCAGCGGCTACTGGAAGCTGCTGGCCGCTGTCGTGGCCGGCGCGATGATGGCGGGCGTCTTATACGGTGAATGCCTCTCGCTTGACACGCAGAGCGAGCTTTACGGCGCCGGGCGCTTCATCTTGAACATCGCCTGCTATCTAGCGGCGTTCGGTCTCTACGCCGTAATGTACAGCTACGGAGTTGGATTGGTGCAGGCAGCGATTTGCGCCGGTCTGCTGACGACGGTTCTGGCGGCGGAAATACTCCGCGAGACCGAGCTGATGCCGCCTCCAGTAGGTCGAAGGAGCCTGCGTTCCCTCGGGTTCGCCCTGACGATCGGTTTTGTGGTGGCGGAGGCGCGCTGGGCATTGTATTTCGTGCCGCTGGAAGGCTTTTTGGCGGCGGTGTTCTTGCTGCTGTTCTTCTACGTCGCGAGTGGAATCGCCCAGCATCACATCACCGGCCACCTTTCTCGACCAGTAGTGACCGAGTACGGAATCGTCGCGTCCGTCGGGCTGGTGATGGTGGTCCTGGGCCGATGGCTCGGCGGCGGTTGAGGAAGCGCTTGTAGTGCCGCGAGGCGTTTGATAGGATAGGGCAGTCGGGGTGTAGCGCAGCCCGGTAGCGCACCTGAATGGGGTTCAGGAGGTCGTGGGTTCGAATCCCACCGCCCCGACCAGATTCAAAATCTGCCTCTTATCCCCCGATTCTTCCCCCGAAAACATATGGTTTATGTGGTCATGCGCGAATCTAGAGGCCGTGAGATTACCCGATTTCCCGTTCGAGATGAGACCTCCTAACTGGTTTTCAGGAGGTCCACTTGGCCGAATCGAGAGTCTAGCCCACCTCTCTCGCCCTGCGTCTGATAGAGCCGGGGGCGGTTGCCCCGAACATCACAGTCCGGTCACACTCGCATCACGCGCCCGTCACATCAGACAGGGCATGTCCCAACCCGCGCGGCCGACGCGCCGCAACTCTAGCTTCGAAGGCGCCTCCTCGACTCTCAGTCGTGAAACTGTCTAACCAACATCCACAAAGGTGTCTTGACATCACGCCCAAGCGGCGATAAGCTCCTATTTAGTATTGGTTCGTGTTTACCCTCTGCCATGAGTGTCAGTCAAGAAGAGTTCCAACGCCGTCTCGACCATTTCAAGGACGTCTGTAGGCGTGCCGGGATGAAGCTGACTCATCAGCGCACGGAGATCTTCCGCGAAGTGGCACGGACCGCCGACCATCCCGACGCGCAGACTATCTACGAGCGTGTCCGTAAGAGAGTGCCCGCCATGTCGCTGGACACGGTCTACCGCAACCTGTGGCTTCTGAACGACCTGGGGCTTATCGCCACGCTGGGACCTCCGAGAGAACGGGCACGCTTTGATGCTAACATGACGTCCCACCACCACTTCATTTGTACCCGGTGCGGTATGGCCAGCGACTTCTACAGTCACGATTTCGATGATTTGAGGCCCCCCGCCGGGGTCGACTCAATCGGAAGCGTTGAGGCAACCCACGTCGAGCTGCGAGGGATATGCCTGCGCTGCCGGAAAGCAGAGAAGAAGGGAAAGTGACCCGATCACACGGGTCCTTGTAGAAAGGAGGCGTTGCCATGAAGGACGATCAGGAGGCCCTAACCACCGGTTTCGGAATGCCGGTCGACAATGATCTGAACTCATTGACTGCGGGCACCAAAGGGCCGGTGCTCATCCAGGACGTTCATCTGGTTGACAAGCTCGCCCACTTCGACCGCGAGCGGATCCCGGAACGCGTCGTTCACGCCAAGGGAGCCGGCGCCCACGGCTACTTCGAGGTGACTCACGATGTTGCCAAGTACACGCGCGCCAAGTTCCTCTCCCCGGTGGGAAAGCGGACCGAGGTCTTTGCGCGGTTCTCCACTGTCGGAGGCGAGAAGGGTTCCGCGGACTCAGAACGCGACCCGCGAGGCTTCGCGGTCAAGTTCTACACTGAAGAAGGCAACTATGACATGGTGGGCAACAACACTCCCGTCTTCTTCATCCGCGACCCTCTGAAGTTCCCCGACTTCATTCATACCCAGAAACGCAACCCGGGGACCAACCTCAAGGACCCGAACATGTTCTGGGACTTCCTCTCGCTGACTCCGGAGTCGATTCACCAGGTCACGATTCTGTTCTCGGACCGCGGCACCCCCAGGACGTATCGCAACATGAACGGGTACAGCAGCCATACCTACATGTGGTACGACCGCGAAGGCGCCTATTGCTGGGTGCAATACCATTTCAAGACCGAGCAGGGGATTCAGAACTTCAGCGGCGAGGAAGCCGAACGTATGCGGGGCGCCGATCCTGACTGCGTCACTCGCGACCTGCATGACGCGATCGCTCGCGCCGATTGCCCTTCCTGGCGCCTCGAGGTGCAGATCATGACCCCTGACCAGGCCAAGAGCTACCGGTTCGACCCCTTCGACATAACCAAGGTGTGGCCGCACGCTGACTTCCCGCCTATGGACGTGGGGCGCCTGGTCCTCAACCGCAACCCGGAGAACTACTTCGCCGAGGTGGAGCAGGCGGCCTTCTCACCGGGCAACTTCGTTCCCGGCATCGGCCCGTCGCCCGACAAGATGCTTCAGGGCCGCCTCTTCAGCTATCACGATACCCACCTCCACCGGCTTGGCCCCAACTACCATCTGCTGCCGGTCAACGCGCCGAAGGCTACTAAGCTGCGGAGCTATCAGCGGGACGGCCCCATGCGCTCTGACGAGAACGGCGGCGGCGGCCCGAACTACTGGCCGAACAGCTTCGGCGGCCCGGCCCCTGACCCCAGCGTCGCGCCTCCGCCCATCGACATCGCCGGAATGGCCGCGCGTCACTCGTATGAGCTGGGCGACGTCGACTTCGTGCAGGCGGGCGACCTCTATCGCAAGGTCATGGCCGACGAGGACCGCGATCACCTGGTCGGCAACATCGTCTCGCACCTGAAGAACGCGCAGAAACGCCTACAATTGCGGCAGGCCGCTCTGTTCCACAAGGCAGACGCACAATATGGGGAGCGTGTGGCCAAGGGGCTCGGTCTAAGTCATGAGGAGGTCAAGCGCCTCGCCGCGATGTCGCAGGAGGAGCGTGTCAAGGCGACCGCGAAATGAGCTGACAGGCCAGGCAGATACTGCGCAGACCCATGCGCGGGAGTATCTGCGGAGGTATTCACCGTGACCTCGCCGAAACAGGGCGACGCCGGGCGCATCCTCCTAGCCGGCGGTAGCGGCTACGTGGGCGGGCGTCTCCTGCGTGTGCTCGAGGCGTCCGGCCGGCCGCTAAGGTGTCTGGCTCGAAAACCCGAGTTCCTGCGGCCGCGAGTCGCTGCCTCTACCGAAGTTGTCAGCGGCGACGTTCTTGAAATGTCTTCCCTAGCTGAGGCCATGAGGGATGTCCAGACGGCGTACTACCTTGTGCACTCCATGGCGGCCGGCGGCGGGTTCGAGGAGCGCGATCGTCTTGGCGCGGAGAACTTCGCCAAAGCGGCTCGCGAGAACGGGGTCAAGCGGATCATTTACCTTGGCGGCCTCGGCGCGACCGGCGCGCTTTCGAGTCACCTGGCAAGCCGCCAGGAAGTCGGTGAGATACTGCGGGGTTCCGGCGTTCCGACTATTGAGTTCCGGGCGTCGATCATAATCGGCTCCGGCAGCATGTCCTTCGAAATGGTTCGGGCTCTCGTCGAGAAGTTGCCGGTCATGATCACGCCTCGCTGGGTGCGGTCGCGGGCTCAGCCGATATCAATCGAGGACGTCATAGGCTACCTCACGAAGGCGCTGGACTTGGACGATGACAATAGCTACGTCTTCGAGATCGGCGGTGCCGACCAAGTGTCGTACAAGGGTATCATGCGAGAGTACGCGCGCCAGCGGGGCCTGAGACGGATCATGATCCCCCTGCCGGTGCTCACGCCCCGGCTCTCGAGCCTCTGGCTGGGCCTTGTGACGCCGATCTACTCGCGCGTCGGCAGACAACTGATCGAGGGCGTAAAGAACGACACTGTGGTGCGAGACGACCTGGCGCTGCGCGTTTTCGACCAACGGCCCAGGGGGATTCAGGACGCGATCGCCCGCGCGCTTTCGAACGAGGAGCAGGAGTTCGCCGAGACGCGCTGGCCGGACGCCCTTTCCTCCCGTGGTTCGCCCTCCACCTGGGGGGGGTGAGAGGTTTGGGTCGCGGATCGTGGACTCGCAGACAATTGCCTTGTCGCAGAAGCCGGCGGCTGCGTTTGCGCCGATACGTCGGATAGGCGGAGAAACGGGCTGGTACTACGCCAACTGGCTCTGGCGGGTGCGCGGGCTCGCCGACCTTGTTCTCGGCGGCGCGGGGACGAGAAGGGGACGCCGTTCTCAGGAGTCGCTGGCGCCCGGCGATACCGTCGATTTCTGGCGTGTCGAGGCATTCGAACCTGACAAGCTGCTGCGGCTTGTCTCCGAGATGAAGCTACCGGGACGGGCCTGGCTGCAGTTCGAAGTCGAAGGGGACGAATCCGGTTCGGTCGTTCGCCAGACCGCGATCTTCGATCCTGTCGGGCTTACGGGACTCGCCTACTGGTACGGTCTCTACCCGATACACAGGGTGGTCTTCAAGGGCATGTTGAGAGGCATAGCGAAGGCCGCCAGCCGCGGAGGAGTCAAATGAACGTTGTCGGAGCTGTTGTCAGCTATCTCCTGACTGCGCTGGTCTTCTTCGCCATAGACCTTCTATGGCTGGGGCTGGTGGCGAGGAACATGTACAGCAGACACATCGGGCACCTGATGAGCAGCCGGGTGAACTGGGTTGCAGCGGTAGTCTTCTATCTGGCTTTCATCGTCGGGATACTGGTATTCGCAGTCTATCCTTCTGTGGACAAAGACTCCCTCGTGCACGCCATGGCATTTGGCGCCTTGTTCGGGTTCTTCACTTACTCAACCTATGATCTGACGAATCTTGCCACTCTGAAAGACTGGCCTCTATCCATTACGATAGTCGATATCACTTGGGGCATGGTATTGACGAGCGTGGTAAGTGCTGTTGGATTCTACATAGTCAGAGCTCTCACTTGAGACCCATTTTAACGCTGTTCTTGGAGCGTCCAGTTCAGCTCAGTCGTCCACACGGGCGCTACCACAGCGCACTTTGGTTTGAGCGGAGGCTTAGCCAATGTCAGCCAACGGTACAATCGCTTTGATTGGCTCCTCTGGTTGAGGATCTGCGACGAGGCCTTTGCAGACGAGTGGCCAGCCCACTATCATTACTGCCCGGGAGCCAAGAGCTGAGGCGGAGGTCGGCGTGAGTGCGCTCGATCGCGGGATACATACGATGAGTCAACTTGAGGTCGTCGGCCTGGGCCTTTTGGCCATCGCAGTCTTCATGACCGGCGGCTGGCTGATCAGCGTCATCCGCCGAGATGCCAGCACTGTCGACCCCTTCTGGGGGCTCGGTTTCGTCCTCCTAGCCGTCGTCTTTGCCATCGCCGGCGACGGCTTCGTCGGCAGGAAGGCCGTCGTCGCGACGCTAGTCGGCATCTGGGGCTTTCGTCTCGCCGGCTACATCGTGATCCGCAACTGGGGCAAGGGCGAGGACTACCGCTATCAGGCGTTCCGGCGGAGATGGGGCAAGAGCTACTGGTGGGTCAGCTTCTTCCAGGTCTTCATGCTGCAAGGCTTGCTGCTGTGGATCATCGCCCTGTCGTTGATGGCGGCGGAGTCGAACCGAACGCCCGACCACTTCGCCGTCCTCGACATCCTTGGGGCGGCTGTCTGGTGCGTCGGCTTCTTCTTCGAGGCGGTCGGCGACTGGCAACTGGCCCGCTTCAGGGCGGACCCCGCAAACAAGGGCAAGGTAATGCGCAGCGGCCTTTGGGCCTACACGCGCCACCCTAACTACTTCGGTGAGTCGACGATGTGGTGGGGGCTTTACCTGATCGCCGCCGGCACGCGCTGGGGCTTCTGGACCATCGTCAGCCCGGTCCTCATAACCTTCATGCTGCTGCGGGTTTCCGGGGTGGCCCTGCTCGAGAAGGCGCAGGTGCAGACTAAGCCCAAGTACCGCGACTACATCGACAGCACGAGCGCCTTCATCCCGTGGTTCCCCCGCAAGCGAAAAGCGTCGCCGTCGAGCGACACACCCGTCGAGCAATGAGCAAGCCGTCAACCATCCCCGAGCTGGTCGAAGAGTCGGCCCGCCGGTTCGGCGCCAAGGTTGCCTATCAAATCAAGGTGGGATCGGCCTACCGGCGCCTGACCTTCGGTGAGATGTCGCAGCGTTCGCGGGACTTTGGCGCCGGCCTGCTGGCGATGGGTATGCGAAAGGGTGACGCCGTTGCGATCATCTCTGAAAACAGCCTCGACTGGATTGTCGGCTACTTCGGCCTCTCGATGGCAGGTGGCGTGGGGGTGCCGCTTTACAGCGAGCTCAGAGGCCCCGAGATCGAAGACCTCGTCTGCAGATCAGACGCCCGCTACGTCATCGCCTCGCGTGCCGTCCTGAATAGGCTGACCGACCGCCTGCCGGGAGTCGAATCTGTCATAGTCGTGGGGGGAGACGGCGAAGGTGGCGCCGCGAGCTTGGCCGGCACCACCGTCAGTATCGACGCCGTCGCTGCGGCAGCGACCGATGAGAGCCGTCGAATGCTGCAATCAACGCACGTGAGCAACGGCGACCTCGCGTCCATCGTCTTCACGTCCGGCACGATGGGCGGCGCCAAAGGCGTGATGCTCACGCATGGCAACTTCACCGCCGATGTCGAATCCGTCCGGCGCGGTCTTCCCATCGGCAGCAGCGACCGGATGCTCACCGTACTTCCATTCCATCACGCGTTGCCCTTTACTGTCGGTGTGTTGACGTTCACCAGCCTCGGGGTCGAGACGACGCTCGAGAACGACTTGACGCGAATCCGCGACCGCATGCAGGAGACCAAGCCAACTCTGTTCGGCGGCGTGCCGGCCCTCTACAAACTCATGTACCAGGCGATCACCCGCCAGCTCGAGGCGGAAGGCCGGCTCGGGCAATTCCAGCGCGCCGTCCAGATAATAGACCGCGTGAAACGCGTGTCGGGGCTCAATGTCGCTCCGCTTGTGTTCAGGCCGCTGCACCAGCGTCTAGGGGGTCACCTGCGTTTCATGGTATGCGGGGGTGCGGCCCTCGACCCGGAGATTGCGCGCGACTACCTGCGTATAGGGTTGCCTATCATCCAGGGATGGGGGCTGACGGAGACAGCCCCGGTCGTCAGCGTGCAGGGGTGGAACGCCGCCAAGTTCCTCTTCACGCGCCACTATGAGAAACGGGCAGGGTCGGTGGGCCCGCCGCTGCCCGGGGTCGAAGTCGCTGTCTTGGACGATGCCAAAGGGAGCCCGCGCATCTCAGCGAGCGGCGAAGGAGAGCTCTTGGTACGGGGGCCGAACGTCTTCCTCGGCTACTACAAAGAGCCGGAGTTGACGGGGGAAGCGATGGTCGACGACTGGTTTCGAACCGGCGATCTCGGCCGGATCGACGGCGAAGGCAACGTGTGGATCACCGGCCGCGCCAAATCGGTAATCGTCCTCGAGTCCGGGAAGAAGGTGATCCCCGACAGAATCGAAGACCTCGTCACTCCCGACCCCCTGATCGAGAGCATCTGCGTGGTGCCGTTACGGGTGGGCCGCAAGACTGTCGTGAGCGCGATCATCCACCCGGACTTCAACGGGACGAACGAAGCGTGTCGAGAGAAGGGTTTGCCCCTGAACGAGGACTGCATTCGCACCGTCCTGAAGGAGAGGCTCAGTCAGCTCGACGCCAGGCTCGACCTGCATGAGCGCATCAGCGAGCTCGTGGTTTCCGACACACCCCTGCCACAGACTCCGCTCGGCAAGGTGGCACGCGGGCGAGTGGAGATCCCTCATTCGTTCGACCTGGAGCGGTGGGAGCGCAACTTCCGCCAAGCTAAGTTCTCCAACTGAGCAAGCCCCCCATAGGCAAGGAGGTGGCAGATGACCGAGTCAGGGGACCGAGTCTACGCAAGGCTTCGCCTGTTCAACGCCGCGATGGGAGGCCTGCACCTACTGCAGGGTCTGGCCATGCTCGCCCTGAGCAGCAGCATCACCTTCCCCCTGCGCACGACGTTTCTCAACAGCTCCGGCCCACCGGGAACAGCAACGTCGACGGTGACGCGGACGGTCTTTGACATTCGCCTGGGGCCAATGGTGGCCGCCTTCCTGCTCATCTCCTCGATAGCTCATTTCCTTCTCGCTTCGCCTTGGGTCTACCCGTGGTACGTGAAGAACCTGAAGCGACACATCAACTACGTCCGCTGGTACGAGTATGCCGCCAGCTCTTCCGTTATGATTGTCGTCATTGCCATGCTCAGTGGCGTCTTCGACCTGCCGACGTTGGTGCTCCTTTTCTCTCTCAACGCGACAATGATCTTCTTCGGCCTGATGATGGAGCTTCACAACCAGACGACGGAGGAGACCAACTGGACATCTTTCGCCATGGGCTGCTTTGCTGGGGGCGTGCCGTGGGTCATCATCATCTGGTACTTCGTCGGCGCCGTCCTGACGACGCATAACGGCAACGTGCCCGGCTTCGTGTACGGCATCATCGCCTCGCTCTTCGTCTTCTTCAACGTCTTCGCCGTGAACATGTTCCTTCAGTACAAGAGGATCGGCCCTGGCGAGACTATCTCTTTGGAGAGCGTGGCTACATCCTTCTCAGTCTGTTCGCGAAGTCCGCCCTGGCCTGGCAAGTGTTCTTCGGAACGCGGGGCTGAGCGTTGATTGGCGCAGTATCAACGTCAAGCAGCCCGCTGTCTCCGAGCAAACGGCTGAGCCGATGACGCATCTTGATTCGGCAGCACCGGTCCCCGGCTATTTCGATAGCCCGTTTGCCGGCGAAGACGGCGGGCCGCGGCGCCAGCTCATCCCGCGCTCGCGTGGGCTTGACCTGAAGCCGGGCGAGCGGCTCTCGGTCACATCCCGCTCCGCGTTCATGGCCAACATGATCGTGCTGCGGGAGCCGGGTGAGGTCTTCCTGCAAGGCAACTCGCAGCCGTTTGAAGACACAACGTCCTGGGTGGAACGCATCGACCCTGTCACCCTGGCGCCACTCGAGCGCTCGCCGAACCTGCCCGGTGGCCCGTTCTGGGCGGGGGGCATCCTCGCCCATGCCAACGGCCACCTCTATGTTACCTACGGGCGCTACTGCCACAAGCTGGACGCTGGCTGCGCGCTGATCGCGAGCCGGGAACTGCCGCGCCCGCAGCCGTACAACAGCCTGCTTGCCCTTTCCGACGGGAACCTCGTGATGAAGAACTTCGTGCGGGACGGCTCCAGCCGTTCGTACTTCTCGCTGCTTGAGCCTGAACGGCTGGAGCCAGTTTGCCCGGAGGTGGAGATTCCCGAAAGCTCGATTGCCCGTATCTCGAAGGACATGAGCGCTGAGGGTGAGTTCGTCTACGTCGCGGGGGATCACACGGTCTTTCGCTTTCGCTACACGGACGGTGCCCTGACACGGGACGACTGCTGGTCATATCGGTATCGGTTCCTCCCCGATGGCGAGCAGTCGTACGCCTGGGACCCGGTGATTGCGGACGGCAGCGCCTGGTTCATAGACAACGGCCAGAACAACTTCAGCCGCGGCCTGGCGGGAACCGGGGTCGCCAGTGGGGCGCTCCACCTCCACCGCGTCTCTGTGAGCGACGCGCACGACACCGAGATGTTGACGCCGTTCGGGCTTCCCTACGGTACGATTGTCAACCCGCCGCTTGTTGACAGCGCCCGCCGCATCGCCGTGGTCTACGACAGCGGCAATGCCCGTATCGCTGGCTTCCGCTATGGCCCGGGCTCATTCGAGCGCCTCTGGGACAAAGCGTTCGGAGCGTCCAACCACTTCCTGCTGTACCCAGACAGCGGTGAGATCGCCGTCAATGACTTTGACGGGGCCAGCGACCACCTTGTTCTCCTGGACATCGAGACGGGCGCAGAGAAGGGGCGGGTAGCGACGGGTAGCCCGCTCCAGTCGGTCGTATTCCAGTCGCCGGGCTGGGCGCGCGACCTGTACACTTGCAGCTTCACGACGATCGCCCGCACGTTTGTCGAGGGCGATCCAGCATGAGCGCCGGCTTGGAACTCGTTCTGCTCGGCACCGGCAGCCCGTTGCCACCGCGCTGACTCCACCAACCGGCGACCCGGGCGAGGACGATCTGAAACGCGGCGCGTCACGAACGACAACTGAGGAGCAAGACCATGTCAGAGATGTTCGTCGATTCCCTCAAGAGACGGATCACCGCAATGAACACGCTGTGTCAGCGCGCCGCCGGCGACATGACGCTCGAGCAGGTAAACCACCGCGAGCGAGAGGGAGTGCTGCCCATCGCCTTCAGCTTCTCCCACTTCATGAAATCGCAGGACTTCTCGATTAGTGCCTGGTTTCTGGAGGATCGGCCCCTCTGGGTGCAGGGCGGCTGGTTGGAGAAGGTGGGCGTTAACGTCGATGCCCTCGGCAGAGAGGAAACGGTGGAAGAGATGCAGCACATCCGCTTCGCCGACTTCGATGCCTGGAAGGCGTACCAAGCGGCGGTCGTCCGTCGGACCGATCGGGTCCTCGAAACGCTGGACGAGCCGCTTCTGGCAGAGGCGGTGATGCCCGCACTGCCCCCAAATATGCAGAACATATTCTGCGGTCTTGTGATCCCCCCGGGCGGGCCGTTGCGCAAGCTGGAGGTACTGGAGTGTTTCGTCTACCAGCACGGTCTTCGCCATATGGGAGAGATTGAGCACGGGCGCGCGCTGGTCGGACTAAGAGGAATGACGAGCTAGGTATCGGGTCGGAGTCAGTTGAGCGGTGGAGCGGGGGACGGGATTCGAACCCGCGACCCTCTGGCCGTCACGCGGGGGGTGACCGCGAGCCGTCAACGATGACCAGCCGAAGGCTCCGCCTTGCTGCGACTCCAGACGAGGGTGGAGTGCAATAGCCCAACGGGCCAGACATCAGGGTATAATCGGTGCTGACGAGTCAACGCTACGGAGCGTGTACCAGAATGACGAGCCGGTGAACGAGCAAGCTGACCGAGAAATGAAGTTCGTGGAGAACTTCATTGAGTTTGGGGCGCTGCATCGCGCACGCGTCGCGTGGGGTCTGCGCGAACAGTTCAGGCGGACTCCGAAGGAACAGGCGAACTTGCGCGCATCGCTGGCACTGGATCTAGTCCAGACATACTTGAACACCTACGAGGACGTTGCGATCTGGCTACATGTCCTGCAGAAGTGGGTCCTACGTGAAGGCAACGTCACACAGCTCCTCGACAGAGAGCGGGCCGTCGGTCACCGACATCGCATCGGCCATCTGCAACGACTCAGCGTCCCCGAGGGTGGTCACACCGGCGAGAGTCTCGCACGGCGGCTCGGTCTTCCGTACAAAGATCGGGACAACTGGGAGGCAGTCCACCCTTCCAGCCGAGACCGACTGCGGCAGGACATCGATGAGTTGGCTAGGCTGTCTAACGCTCTCTTCTCAGGGGCGCAGAGCTGGACAAGATCGGGCGACTTGGGTCTGTGGAGGGCGTGGAACAAGACCAAGCACGGCATCTTTGTCACTCTGAGGCGAAGTAGGGCGGGGGCGGGGAACATCCTCACCATTCACGTCAACCCTGACGATCTTGGGGAACGCTATGAGCTGCCCGTGCAGGACCGACACTTAGTGAGGCTGCTGGTGAGCACCTTCATGGGCTGCGTCTTTCTGGGGCGCGCGCTGGACGTTGTATATCAGCTCCGGTTTCAGCGCGTGCCTAAGGTCAGTTGGATGGCCCACGCTGCTGCCATGAATATGACGGAGGTCAGCCGCGAAGATATCGAAAAGGTCCTCAGCGCCTCACACGTCCAGCGACAGTCCTGGCTGCTCGGCCCTGGCCCTCACGATCGGCCGTATCAGCTTGAGCCCACGTTCGCCATCAAATTGGCCTCCGGGTGGCGGGTAACTGATACCGACAAGGTGGACTAAACTAGGCGCCGCGCCCACTCGGTCTGGGAGGGGGTGGGGTGCCAATAATCCATCCGCTGGACTCGTCTTCGGGGGCAGGCCACATGGTTGAACCACCAACAGGAGGTTCGCTATGAGAAAGGATTTCTTCGACGTTCCACGAACCTACTACACCACGTCATACACCAAGACCCAGGTCCCCATGTTCTTTTACAAGACTGCGTTGCGCGCCGTCAACTACTTCGTTGAACCTGATCGGGTGCTGCCGGTGTTGAAGGGGACCGGGCTGCTACCGGTCCGCTTTTTCAATGGGAAGGCCCTCGCCTCGCTGACGTTCTTCAATTATCAGAAGGTGACCGTGGGCGCCTATGAGGAGGTGGTGCTGGCGGCCATCGTGTATCCGGAGGCACTGAGGCCGCCGTCAATGCCGTTTCCCAAGCTCCTGTTTGCCAAGAAAGAGAAGAGGTGGAAGAACATGGGGATGTATGTCATCGAGATGCCGGTGACCATCCCCGGAGCGAGGGCCGCGGGACGGGAAATCTGGGGTTTCCCGAAGTTCCTCACCCGGATACCGTATCGGCTGTCCGGTAACCATTTCGAGTTCGGCGTGGTGGATCCGGATACAGAAGAATCCATCGTGGACGTGAAAGGGGAGACCGGTTTGGGCCTTTCGGTCAAGGCATTTGACTTGGTGTCGTTCAACAACTACGAAGACACGATCTTCCGGGTCGCAACCGAAGTGGACGGAAAGATCAAGAACTGCACCTGCAAGTCGATCGAAGTCAAAGTCGGACCCAGCAGGCACCGCATGGCGGAGAATATCCGCGCGCTCGGGCTGGATACCGCCAAGCCCTTTGTGGTAATGAGTTCCGACTACGTGCAAACGCGCTTGAACCCCGGAAAGCCGGTGGCCAATTGGAAATCTCCGGCTCTCCCTTACCAATACGAACAGGAGGTGGAATTCTATAGAAGACAGAAAGAACTTCTGGGAGAACGGTCATGACGAAGGAGCATGGCAAGAGAGTCCTTGTCACCGGCGCGGGCGGATTCATCGGCGGGTTCCTGTGCAAAAGGCTTATCGACGAAGGTTCTTCCGTAAAAGCCCTGGCCATGCCGGAGGAAAGCGCTGATCACCTGGAGAGAATGGGATGCAGCATTGTCAGGGGCGACCTGACAAAGACGGATTCCATCCGCGGCATCTGCGCAGATGTTGAAATGGTGTATCACCTGGCGGGTCGGGTGACATATTGGGGTACCCGGAAAGACTTCTTCGATGCCATCTACGTGGCCACTAAACATCTACTCGAGGAATCTTGCGGCAATGGCCGGCGGTTTGTCCTTGCCAGTTCCGTCGTGGCCATCGGGTTGGGACCCAAGCATCTCAACGGTTACCGCGAGGCGGATCCGGCGCACAAGGCCGGCATCTTCTACGGGGACGCGAAACTGGAGGCAGAGAAACTGCTCTGGCAGTACCATCGAGACGGAAAGATCACCGGTACGGTCATACGTCCCACCAATGTGATCGGCCCGGGGAGCGTCTGGGTTCGTGATGCGGTGGACACCCTGAAAAAACGCTTCTTCCCGCTCGTCGACGGTGGAAGGTGGAGCGCGAGCCTGGTATACGTGGAGAATCTTGTGGACGCGTTTCTTCTGGCCGGAACGAAAGACGAGGCCAAGGGCCAGACCTATCACATCATGGATGATTACGACATCACATTCCGGCAGTACTTCTCCGATATCGCGGAAATGATGGGGAAACCGATCACCAGAACGACGTTCCTGCCGATTCCCTTCGCTGTCGCATGGCCATTGGCGGGCCTGATCGGGGGAGCGGCTTCCATTTTCGGCTTGAAGACCTCACTCACCCGTCACAGCGTGGCAATGATCGGCCGCAACAATGACCTGGACACGTCAAAGGCCCGGCGCGAGCTCGGGTGGAAGACGAGAGTATCCTACGATGAAGCCAAGGAGCGCATCCGCGAATGGTTGAAACAGGCGGGTCTGGTGGCTTGATATGAGAACTAGAGGCCTCTTCGCCCTCGCCTTGAGATTCTCAACAGGTGCGAACCACGGCTGATCTCTCCCCCATAGATGTAGGTCAGGAGATGACGACGTGAACCTTGACCAAGAACAACGACGTTCCCGCATCCACCTCAACCAACCCTTCGCCAAGGCCCTCGAGAAGCTGCGCCGCGACGCCCTCAGCCGCGACGATTACGACCCCGCGCAGCTCTTCGCCTGGGGCCAGAAGATCCGCTCGTGATACTGCGGATCGATGCCGATCCCGTTGTCCTGGACGTAGAAGGTGGCCCTATCTCCCTCTATGCTCCTGACACCGATCTTGACGTAGGGTCGTTCGCTTTCGTTGAACTTGAGGGCGTTTCCGATCAAGTTGACGAACACCTGCCTGATACGGGTCGACTCAGCGAGGACGTCCGGCAGCCCTTTCTCCACCTCTACAGTCGCGCATTTGGCATCGAGGGTGAGCTGCATCTCCGCGATTATCTCTCCAACCAGCCCGCCGACAGCAACGCGGCTCGGGCGGCCAGGCTGCCGAAAGGCCCGCGACAGCGTCAGTAGATCGTCGATCAGGTTCTTCATGCGTATGCCCGCGTTGGCCAGCTTTGTTAGATAGTCTCGCCCCTGCTCGTCAAGCTGGTCGGCACAGTCTTCCAGCGCGAACTGGCTGAACGCTTCGATGGCGCGCAGCGGTTCCTTCAGGTCATGCGAGACGCTGTAGGTAAAGGCATCCAGCTCAGCGACCTCTTGTTTCAGGGCTTCGTTCAGCTCTCGCTCCCGAGCCGCCTGTGCAACCAGCGATTCCTCCATCTGCTTGCGCACGGCGTTGTCGTGCCGTAGTTGCGCGTTTGCTCTTCTCAGGGCGAGGGTGCGCTCCCTGACCAACTCCTCAAGCTGGTCGCGGTGTCTCCTTAGCTCCTCCTGCAGGTGCGCACGCGTCGTCGTGTCCTCGATGGCGAGGAGAACGAGCGCTGGTCCGCCGTTCAGCTGACGGAGTCGGCTGGCGTTGAGGAGCATGGTCCTGCGCCCGATGCTTGGGAAATCGTGTTCAACTTCGAAGTCTTGAACCTGGCTGCTCCGAGGAAGGACCTGCTCTAGCAGCGTCCGCAGCTTGGGGATGTCCCACTGGTCGTTGCCCAGCTCGTAGAGCGGGTGACCCTCGGTCTCCTCCGGCGAAACCTGAAATGTCTGGTAGAAAGAGGAGTTGGCCGACCTTACGCGCAACTCCCCGTCGAGGACCAGAAGGGGTTCCCGCACCGTCTCTACGATAGCTTGAGCGAAGGTTTCCATCCCCTGCCTCGCTTCGCTCTTGGTGCGCCTATGGCTATGAAGCCCAGTCCGTCCCATGACGAGCCTCTTTCGACACCGGTGTTCCATGAATACTGTGGCACGGCACAGCATTGTCTGGATAGTGGATAACTCACGCTACGCGATTTCGACAGCCCCCGAGATCGTCTGCCCCGAGCACCTATACCACCTGCATGATATTGACCTTGGGGAGCCATGCGCCGACACGGCTGCTGCGCGCAGCCGGGCCCCGCGATTCCTGCACGCCTAAGGCCAGGGGGCGGCGCAACTGCGGGTTGTAGAGAGACCCCGCAAGGCTGCGAAAGAGGCCTGCTGGAGCCGCCGAATAGACTGCTGGTTCGGGCCACTTTGCCACCTTGGACAGTCGTTCCTACTGAAGCACTGGCATGATGTCGCGCTCATCCGGAAAGATGAGCGCGGGCACACCGAACGGCTCGCCGGTGCGGGGATCATGTAGTAGCGAATCCTCGATTCCTCTTCGACATCAACGCATATGCAGCGCCTTGAACTCGATAGCGTGACATGGCCTCCGATAGGTCGTCTAGGTCGTCGTTGCCGGCCACGGCGTCAGTCTTATACTCAACGATGACGAGGCCGAATGTCGATGCCGCAATTTCGGGGAGGCTTGAAACAAAGCGCCAGAAAATGGGCTCTTGAGGGCCGTGGGGGATTCAAGTGGCCACTTCTGGACTCCGGGTCCGGTACTCAGCGCAGAGAGAATAGCTAAGAGGAAAACGACTATGGGCGGCCGCAATCGTATCTGCGCAGGGACTTTCAGAAAGTCAGAGATGCTTGGACACAGGGCTCAGGAACCTTGAGTCCGGTGCTCAGGTTGAAAGCATTGCCGTGCCTGAGTCGCTCCGGTCGAAACTATTGGAAACTCTTGACAAACTCCGGGAAACTCGGCGAAAATCCGCCTTGCTTGGAAAGAGAAAAAGATAGGGTTTAAGAGGTCTGGCTAGATTCGGGCTTCTGGTCGCCAGACTCGAATTTCGAATTGGCAAAATGGGGTTCAGGAGGTCGTGGGTTCGAATCCCACCGCCCCGACCAGATTCAATATCTGCCTCTTATCCGCCGATTCTTCCCCCGAAAACATATGGTTTAGGTGGCCCCCTCGAATCTAGAGGCCGCGACCCTGTCCAGTTCCCCGATTGAAACGAGACCTCCAGACTGGTATTCAGGAGGTCCACTTGGCCCGGCGAAGATGATCGTCTCAAGTATCACAGCCGGGTCACGCTCCGGTCACAACTCGCATCACACGCCCGTGACAGGGTGCCCCGGCTCAGGCAGATAGAACGTTTCCTAGACCACGTGTCGCAGGTTCGAGTCATGCCAGGGGTACCAGCTTCAACTCCGGGTCTACCACGCCATCCGTTTTAGAACTCCTGCTGGAAGCGTCCCAATGCGCCGAAGGAGCTCATCGTCAGCCTCTTCGACATCTCGGCTAAGCTCAGCGGCAACGTCCCCGCGGAGCGGCTCACGCGAGAGATTGAAAGCCTGGACGACATCAGAAGCGAGCGCGCCGCCTGAGAGGGCGCGCAACCGTCAGTTTGTCTGGATGGTCAAGCGTGCGACACGGAGGGAGGCTTCGTTATGGCGGCGCTACGGTCACCAGCCCCACCGATCTCAACTTCGGCGGTGTGCGGCTGACGGTCATCGATGAGCCGGATCGACGCCTCGTGCTGCTGAACGCCGTCGACGATAATGTGCACTCCGTCAGCTGCGGCGCCTTGCCGGACGATGATTTCGTAGGTCGTCTCCCGGTAGCGGTAGCTGAGGCTGAACGACTGCCAGTCGGGCGGCAGGCAGGGCGTGAAGGATAGACGGTCTATTTCCAGGCGAAGGCCGAGCAGCGATTCGACGATCAGCCGGTACATCCAGCCGGCGGCGCCTGTGTACCAGGTCCAACCGCCTTCGCCGGTGCGCGACGGCAGCGCGTGGACATCGGCGGCGACAACGTACGGCTCAACACGGTAGGTCGCCACCTCCTCCGGGCTCGATGTATGGTTGAATGGGGTAATCAACGAGAGCAGCTCCCAGGCGCGACGGCCGTCGCCTAGCGCCGCGAACGCCATGATCGCCCAAATTGCGGCGTGTGTGTACTGCCCCCCGTTCTCCCTCACGCCCGGCGGATAGCCCTTGATATAGCCGGGGTTAAGGTCGGACGTGTCGAACGGCGGGTCAAGGAGCTGGATGAGACCGTTATCGCGGCGCACGAGCAGCTGGTCGACGGACTCCATGGCGACGCGAGCGCGCTGCGGGTCGCCGGCGCCGGATATCACAGACCAGCTCTGAGGTATCGAGTCGATCCGGCACTCCGGGCTGCCGGCAGACCCAAGTGGCTCGCCGCCGTCGAAGAAGGCGCGAAGGTACCAGTCGCCATCCCAAGCGTGCAACTCTGCAGACTGGCGGAGCGCCGCAGCCTCCGGCTCCGAGCGCTCGGCGAAAGCGGGATCGCCGTGGAGGCGCGCAACGGCGGCGAACTGCGTAAGCACGTGCTGAAGGAAAAACGCCAGCCAGACGCTCTCGCCCTTGCCGCCCATGCCGACCATGTTCATGCCGTCGTTCCAATCACCGGAGCCAATCAGCGGTAGCCCGTGCCGGCCGAGTTGCGTTCCGCGCTCGATAGCCCGGACGCAGTGTTCGTAGAGCGTGCCCGTCTCCTCCGACCGCGCGGGAAGGTCGTAGTAGGAGTCCTCGCCCGGGTTTAGCGGCCGCCCCTCGATATAGGCGACGCGCTCGTCGAGGACGCCGGTATCGCCCGTCGCGAGGACGTAGCGGGCCGTCGCCAGTGGCAACCAGAGCAAGTCGTCGGAGCAGCGCGTTCGCACGCCGCGCCCGGTCGGCGGGTGCCACCAGTGCTGCACGTCCCCCTCGCGGAACTGGCGGGCGGCACAGCGCAGCAGGTGCTCGCGGGCGAGCAGCGGCTGGGCGTGGACAAGCGCCATCACGTCTTGGAGTTGGTCTCGGAAGCCAAAGGCGCCACCCGACTGATAGAAGCCGGTCCGGGCCCAGAGGCGGCAAGCGATTGTCTGATAGAGGAGCCAGCCGTTGGCGAGGATGTTGACAGCTGGCTCCGGCGTCTCGATGCGGACGGCGCCAAGGACGCTCTCCCAGTGAGCCTTGACTGCATCCAGCGCCGCGTGCGCGGGCTCGAGACCGCGGAACCGCCGCACTTGGGCGCGCGCCTCGTCCTCGTTGCGCCCGACGCCGAGGACGAAGACGATCTCCCGTTCCTCGCCGTCGGTCAGGTCGACCTGGACCTGTAGCGCGGCGCAGGGATCCAGCCCAGCGCCAACCTGGCCGGATAGACGAGCCTTTTTCATTGCCGAGGGCTGGCCTGGCAAGCCATTCCGGCCGATGAACTCGGCGCGATCACAGGTGACGGTGCAGTGCGGTTCGTCCACGTCGAAGAAGGCAACGCGGCCGGGAAAGTCGCCGTTGTAGGGGTTCCGGGCGAAAACGGCGCCGCTCTTCGGGTCGATCTCCGTGATGATGTGGAGGAGCGACTTTGCCCGCTGCTCGCCGAGCACCCACTCGATGTAGCCCGTCGCCGAGAGGCGGCGCGGCCGGCCCGACTCGTTGCGAAGCGTAAGCGACATCAGCTTCACGGACGCGTCGAGCGCGACGTACTCCGCCAGCTCGGAGACAACGCCATCCTCCGCGTGCTCGAAAACCGTGTAGCCGAAGCCATGGCGGCAGGTGTAGGCGGTGGCGCCGCGCGCCGGTAGCGGCGTTGGCGACCAGTAGCGGCCGGTCTCCTCGTCGCGAACGTAGAAGGCCTCGCCGCTGGCATCGGTCACCGGGTCGTTGTACCAGGGAGTAAGACGCAGCTCGTGGGCGTTCTCGCCCCAGGTGTAGCCGCCCCCGCTCTCAGTGATCACGGCGCCGAACTGCGGGTTCGCCAGCACGTTCGCCCAGGGCGCGGGCGTCGTCTCGCCGGGTCGCAGGGTGACGACGTATTCGCGCCCGTCCGGCGCGAAGCCACCGAGACCGTTCGAAAACAGGAGGTCGCTGCTTGGAAGCTCGATGGCGCTCTCGCGCTCGGGCACGACATCATCGGCCGGCGTGAGCGCAGGCACCGCTTGTCCGACGCGGCGGCGGCGCTCGATCTGCTCGGCGAGCGTCCCGGCGCTGTCGACGATCACGACACGTGCGACGGTCTGCTGAAGGATCCTGTCCTCCTCCGACATCTGGTCGACGTGCCGGACGAAGATGCCGCCCGGCCGGTCAATGACGTGCGACTCAGTTCCGGCGGAGACGATTCCCATGATCTCCTCGTGCAGCTCCTGTCGGTAGCCGGATGGCTCCTCGTTCCAGATCACAAGGTCGACTGCGAGCCCGGTGAGACGCCAGTACGCGTGCGCCTGGACGAGCTGCCGCACGAGTTCGATCTTCGTTCGGTCGCCTATTCGCAGCAGGACGACGGGCAAGTCGCCGGAGATGCCGAAGCCCCAGAGGCCGGACTGCGGGCGCCGGTTGAGAGCGAGCACGTTCGCCGGGGCCCGCCGGCCCGCGTCGGCGTAGAAGATCGAGCTGGCGAGACGGCCGTAGACCTGGGCGTCGGACTCCGTCGCGTTGAGCTGGCGGAGGACGATCTGCCGGTGGGTCATCGCCAAATCGAAGACACGGTTGGCCAGGCGGCGGTCGTGGTACTTGCCTGCAAGCGTCATGGCCCGCTGGCGCGTCTCGCCGACACCGGTCACTACGTTCACCCACACCGTCTCATCAGGACCCACCGTGACCTGCCGGCGGACCGAGACGATCGGGTCAAGCACGGCGCCCTGGCTACCCGAAAGGAGCCCGGCGTCTGCCATTGCCTCCGGGTCAGCGAGGGAGCGACCCCGCCCGATGAAGCGCAGCCGGTCCGTCTCGAAAGACGTCTCGCCGACGGAGGACGCCGCTCGCGTGTCCATCAGATGGACCATCCAGGGCGTCGGCTCGCCGGGTGAGCGAGGTCGCCGCGAGCAAAGGATTGCGTCGTGCGAGGGTATGATCTCCGTCTGGACGAAGAGGTTGCTGAAGGCCGGGTGGGCGGCGTCGGCGGCCGGCGGCGCCATGACTACTTCGGCGTAGCTCGTCACCTCGATCGTGCGCCGCGTGCCCGAGCGATTCGTTATCCTGATGCGCCTGATCTCAACGTCGTCCTCCGGCGAGACGGCGATCTCCGTATGCGTGTCGATCTCGCCGTCGCGGCGTCGGTACTCGGCGCGAGCCTGGGAGAAGATAGCGTCGTAGGTCTTCGGCTGCCCCAGCGTCGGCTGGTAGGCTGTGGACCATACCTTGCCGCTCGTCAGGTCGCGGAGGTAGCAGAACGTGCCGTGGCAATCGCGAGTCGCGTCCTCTTGCCAGCGCGTGACCGCAAGGTCGCGCCAACGGCTATAGCCGCCCCCAGCGTTGGTCACCATAACGTTGTAGGTGCCGTTGGAAAGCAGGTGCACTTCCGGCAAGGCGGAATTGGGGTTGCTGAATACTCGGAGGAGCGCCTGGTACTCGCCGGCGCGCTGCCGCAGCCCGGACGTCTCCGGCGGCGTTCGGGTAGAAGGGCGCGACCTTCGGCGCGCGCTCCTGCAGCAGGCCCTCCGTCGCCCGGAAAATCGGCTCGGCGAGGAAGCGGCGCTGCATCGGCCGCCCAAGAAGCGCGTAGTCGAGAGAGAGGAAGCTCATGCCCTCGTGGTGCGGCATGAACGACCGCACGAGCGCGAACTCGTCGCCGCGCGGCAGGCGCGAGGTTGTGTAGTCGACCGCTTCGTAGAGGCCGTAGCGACCCTCCGCGCCGAGGTCAGCGAGCCGCTCAAGATTTGCGCATGCCTCTTTCGGCGCGACCATCAGCGCCATCACGGCCGCGTAGGGCGCGACGACGAGGTCCTCCGCGAGACCCCGCTTGAAGCCAAGCCCCGGCACGCCGAAGGCGCGATACTGGTAGTTGAGGTGGGCGTCCGTCGCGTTGTAGCCGGACTCCGAGATTCCCCACGGGACGCCCCGTTGCGCGCCGTATTCGATCTGACGACGGACAACGGCCCTGTAGGTCCCGTCGAGCACGGTGCCCCTATATGTGGGCATCACGATGAGCGGCATCAGGTACTCGAACATGGAGCCGCCCCAGGAGAGTAGAGCGGGGTCGGCGCCGGAGGTCGTCACGAGGCGGCCGAGCGCGAACCAGTGATCCTGCGACATGTGTCGTTGCGCGATGCTGACGAAGCTGGCGAGCCGCGCCTCTGAGGCCAGCAAGTCATAATAGCTCGGGTCGCGCCGCCGCTCGGTGACGTTGTAGCCGATGGCGAACAGGTTACGCGAATGGTCCGTCAGGAAGTCGTAGTCCGCGTCGGCAAGCTCGTAGCAGATCCCGCCGAGCCGCTCGATGGCTTCCAACCGATCAGTTGCGCGGCCACTGGCCTCGCTCACTGCGGCGCGAAGACGGATCAGCCACTCGCGGGCAGGTGGCGCGCCGTCGACCGTGAGAGCGGCAAGCCTGGCGTCGAGCGCAGGGATGAGCGTCTCGCTGAAGTCGGCGGTTTCGCCGAGCGTGGGGCTCTCATCGAGGCGGCGGATCGCATCGAGCAGCGCGTCGGGCACCGCAGCTTCGCCGGCCCCGTGGCCGTCTAAAAGGACGTTGGGCGGAGCAGGCAGCGCCGCCCACGGCGCCAGATTGTCAACGTCGCCGAGCCAGTCCTCGCACTGATCTTTGAACGAGCGAGCCCACCACTCCGTCTCGGCATCGGGCTCGGGGCCCAGGTCGCCCGCGATGCGCCCAGCTGCCGCCATCAACTGATCGAGAAGTGAGCGGCCGGCGCGGAGACCAGCGGGAGGGCTGGCCGGCGCGTCGATCAACCCGGCGATCTGGTCGAGCATTCCGGTGAGGCCGCTGTCACTGTCTGCCGTCTCGGTCGAGCGGGCGGCCCGAGCGGCGCCGGCAAGGAGAGCGACGATGTCGCGGAGGCCGCCGAAAACCTGAGGTGGGAGAACCAGGCCATCCGCCAACTCGTGCAGGCCTGGCCTCAGCGTGAGCAGGTGGGCAGCCAGGTTCCCGCTGTCAACGGTGGAAATATAAAGCGGCGAGAGCGGCCGCAGCGTGTTCGTGTCGTACCAGTTGTAGAAGTGGCCGCGGTCCCGCTCCATCCCCGCCATCGTCTGAAGCGCGCGCGTCGTCCGCTCTATCAGGCGGCGGGCGGAGATGTAGCCGAAGTCATACGCAGCCAGGTTGGATAGGAGTGAGAGTCCCATGTTCGTGGGCGAGGTCCGGTGGGCTATAGCCTCGATGGGCGCTTCCTCATAGCTGTCGGGCGGCAGCCAGTTGTCTTCAGGCCCTACGAACGTCTCGAAGAAGCGCCATGTCTCTCGCGCCAGCCTGCGCAGGAACTTCGTTTGCTCGGGCGAGAGGTGGGGCTCACGCCGCTCGATTGGCCGGCTTACCCACCAGGCAATGACCGGCGAGGCGACCCAAGCGGCGAGAAACGGCCCCGCGGGCAGGAGCGCGGTGGGCCGCTGCACCGAGAGGTAGCCCGTTACCGCAATTGCAATAGCCGGCGCCGCCCACATCACTCGGAAGAACTCGACCAGCCGCTTGCTGGCACTCCGCTTCGCGTCGCTTGACGTTGTCCACTCAAGGAGCCCACGTCGCGTGATGAGCATCCGCCACCACGTCTTGAGCACGGCGTCCAGGCTGAAGACTGCTTCGTAGGGCAGGACCGCCAGGCCGAACGCGCTCTGGGCCATTCGCCTGGCGCCTGACGCGGCGACGGCCCTGAGGTGTAAGCGTATCGGCAGACCCGTTGGCTTGGAAGCGATGTCGCCAAGGAAGGCCAGAAGCGGACCGAGAAGGACGATGCCGGCGACAACGCATGTCCAGAACCACGCCGGCCTTAGAGTTGTCCACCCAAGGAGCAGGAGGAGCACGAGTGCACCGGGCACAAGGCTCCGTCGCAAATTGTCGAAGATCTTCCAGCGCGAGAGCGCCGAGAGCGGGTTGCGCACCGAATGGCCGCTGGCGTCGGGCGCAAACGGCAGCAGCCAACGGGCGATCTGCCAGTCACCGCGGATCCAGCGGCGGCGGCGAGTCGCATCAGTACTGAAGCGGGTCGGGTAACTCTCCTGGAGCTGAACGTCAGTGACAAGCGCGGACCGCGCATAGCAGCCTTCCAGCAGGTCGTGGCTGAGGATCAGGTTCTCCGGGAAGCGGCCGCCGAGCACCCGCTCGAAGGCGTCCACGTCGTAGATTCCCTTGCCGGTGAAAGACCCCTCACGGAAGACGTCCTGGTAAACGTCGGACACGGCGCGTGTATAGGGGTCGATGCCGGGCTCACCGCCGAACAGACGGGCGAACCGTGAGCGGCTGACGTTAGCCATCGCCGCCGATAGGCGCGGTTGCAGGATGCCGTAGCCTTCGCAGATGCGGCCCTTCGCCTCGTCGTAACGCGGTCGGTTGAGAGGGTGGCTGAGCGTGCCGACGAGCAGACGGGCGGCGTCGCGAGGGAGCTCGGTGTCGGCGTCGAGCGTGATCACGTATTTGACGGTCGGCAGCACCGACCGCTCGCCGACGATCAGCGAGAATCGGCCGTCCTCCGCACCACGCAGGAGGGCATTGAGGTCGCTTAGCTTCCCGCGTTTGCGTTCGTGGCCCATCCAGACGCGCTCTCGATTGTTCCAGCAGCGCGGTCGATGGAAGAGAAAGAAGGCATCGTCGCGGTCGTCCCGGTACTTGCGGTTGAGCGCCTCGATCCCCTCGCGCGCTAGACGGAGCAGTTCCTCTTCTTCCGGCATCACTTCCGCTGTCGCGTCGCGGAAGTCCGTCAGCAGTCCGAAGTAGAGGTTATGGTCGTGGTTCGCCAGGAAGCGTACCTCCAGCGCCCCAAGCAAATCGTCAAGTTCCTCTGGTTCGGGGACGAACGTGGGCACGACGACGAGCGTGCGCAAGTCGGAAGGTATTCCCTCGGAGAAGTCAAGCCGCGGTAGGGTATCGGGCTTTACGAAGAGGGTTGCCAGCCAGTTCACGACCACGACGCCGAGCGAACTGGCGCAAATAAGGACGAGTGCCCCGAGAGGCAGCAGCCCCCAGCCTCGGGTTCCGAAGGCGATAGCCTGCACGAGCACCGCGAACGTCACAGTCGCGGCGATCAGCCAGATCGAGCCGAAGTACAGGAGTAGGGGCATGCGCCCAGCTGCTCCACGGAGTCGCTCGAAAGGCGAAAGGTGGATCTGAGCTGCGCGCTCGAAAAGTGGCACGCCGCGGTCGATCAGATAGTAGCCGACGTGCGCCGTCCGGTCGTGTGAGCCGACTTGCGTCTGTGCGGCCACGGCCAGGTCCACCGCTCTCTGCGCCACTTCCAGCTCCGAAAGGCCGCCTCGGCGGGCTGCACGTTCGACGACGTGCCGGTAGCGGTCGCGCGTGGCGAAGTCCATCTGGCTGTAGACGCCGGCCGGGTCCTCGCGGAGCGTGTCCTCAACGACGCTCATCGTCTCGATGAACTCACGCCAGTCGGTGGCGTCGAGAAAGCGGAGGCTACCGATGCTGTTGCTTATCGAAACCTGGTCCTCCGCCTGCTGCTGGCCCTCGAGCTGGATCAGCCGCTCGATCGTCAGGCTCATCTCGGTGAGCCGCTGCTCCAGCCAGGTAAGTGGCATCGCCTGCGCGGGGCCCTGGCCCTGGAGGCGGCGGGCGAGTTCAGCTACGAAGGCACTGGACATCTGCGGCCGGGACCGCGCCATGTCCGCCAGGGTGAGGATCAGGCTCGTCGGCTCTTTCCCCGCCATCTCGATCATCCGGTCGGCCCAATGGCTCGCCTGGGCTCGCGCGAGTCGGTCGGCAGCGATGCGAGCCGCGACACGGCGGAGGTTGTTGATCAGTGCCAGGCGCAGCATGATCGGAATCGCCCAGAGCTCGCCCAACTTCAGCGGCCTGACGGCCTGGTAGGCGGAGACGAAGGCGCTCAGGCTGCCCGCATCGACGCGGCCATCTCCGTGGGAAACGAGCTCCAGGGCGATGGCATAGACGACGGGGTAGCCGGCTGAGGTGCCGCCAACCAGGCGAGGGAGCTCCTGACTATACCCCTTGGGCAGATGGCCCCGCGCCGCCCGTATCTGCTCCTCGATGAGGTAGAAGTTGTCGCGCAGCCACTCGGCGGCCGGAGCGACACGAACCTGATCTTCCCCCTCGTTCGTTATGAGCCGGTAGGCATTGAGGAGGACACGCTCGTTCTCATTGAGCTGTGGGAGCAGAAGATCCGGTCCCCGCTTCTCCTCCACGGCGTGCCTCGCCGCAAGCTCCTTCGCGTGGCCCTTGAGTTGTTCGAGGCTGAGCAACTCGGCGCGCAGCGGCGGCAGGTCGTCGCCGCCCCGTGCCGGCTCGACTCCCCGCCTGTGGTGGCGACCCCAGATGGCGCGGATGGCGCTGCGAAAACTTCTCCTGCCGTTGTTCAAGTCACTCTGTCCTCTCTGACTTCGGCGAACATGCAACTGCAATAATGAAGTGCAGTCAGTTGAGCCGCAAGACGCGACGGCTTTCCGCCGGGTCTTCTCGGCGTCTGGATCGCTTGGCCAAGGCGGTTAGGCGGCGAACGTAAAACCCCAGATTACTCAGCGAGGTTCGATTGTAGTCTGGAGGGCTTGACGGACGACCTTGGAGGTCCTAGGATGCGGCGTGTCAGGCCGGTTTCAAGTGTTTTTCGCAACACCCAGATGCCGTCGTCTGACAAGCCAGGTGGGGGCCGAAAGGCTCCCGCTTGGCATCTGCCATGAGAAGACTCAGCCTGGAGCTTTGGCCTAGGAATCCTTGCCCCGACCTGCCAGCTTGAGTTCCACCTCAACTTCCCCCGACCCGTACTTGGTCTCGAACCCGAGAGCCCGACAGAGACCCATCATCTTCGTGTTCTCAGGCAGGACGATTCCGTAGATGGCCTCCAGGCCTTTTTCCTCGCCTATGCCAATCAGCATGTCCACCAACTTGATACCAAGGCCCTTGCCGGCAAAGTCGTCGGCCACCACTACGGCAAACTCGGCTCGTTTGTCACCGGGCTCTGCTATCAGCCTGCTGACCCCTATGCTTCGCTTCTGGCCGTCCACTGTTAGCTCGGCTATTATCGCCATCTCGCGGTCATAGTCTATATTGCAGTACCCCATCAGCATCTCGTGAGTGATGTTTCTCATCACCTGAAAGAACCTGAACCGGCTTGTTTCGTCGGAGAGGCCCCCGATCAGCTCCGCCTCCAAAGGTTCGTCCTCTGGGCGTATGGGCCTAAGGAGAACCTCGGTCCCATCTTTCAGTTTCCAGGGCATCATGTACCTGACGGGATAGGGCATTATCACAAGATGGCGGTAGGGGTCCTTGGAGTCCAGTTCTCGGGGGTCCAGGACTATCCTTGAGTCGAGGGCGTAGACCCCTTGCCCGCAGACTGCCAGCGGGTTTATGTCAATCTCGGCTATCTCGGGGAAATCGACGACCAAGTTCGAGAACTTGGCCACGATTCTCTTCGAGAAGTCTGAGGTTGGCCGGAGGCCTGTTACGAAGGCCGCTCTTGAGAATCTCCCCTATCTTGGTTTCCTCCATCAGCCTCCGGGCCAGCGTCTGGTCGAGAGGAGGGAGCCCCATCGAGAAGTCCCGATATGCCTCGACGCTTGTCCCGCCTGCTCCGAACAATATCACCGAGCCGAAGTCCTCGTCCTTTTTCGATCCGAGAATCAGTTCGTAATTGACGTCTTCAATCATTTTCTGGACGTAGACGCCTTCAATCTGCGCCTGCGGCGATGTCTCACGGACCCGATCGAGGAGTTTGGCGAAGGCTTCTTTCAGTTCGGCCTCGGACCTCACCCCAGTGATGACTCCGCCGGCATCGACTTTGTGAACGATGTCCGGCGAGATTACCTTTAGAGCGACGGGGTACCCTACCGAGACGGCCGCGGTCGTCGCCTGGTCGACACTCGTACAGAGAACCCCTTTTGCCCTTGGTATCCCGTAAGCATCGAGGAACCTGTCAGCTTTGTCTTCGGTCAGGAAGATTCGCCCCTCTTGCAGAGCGCGCTGTGCAAGGAGCCGGACGTGACTGGAAGGAGGAGAGAGCCCCACTGAGAGTTCCTCGGGAGTTTCATAGAGGAGGTCGAGATTGCGTTTGTACTTCCACATGTACATGTAGGTCGCTATTGCGGTCTCTGGGGACGTGTACGTGGGTATGTTCTTGCTGTGGAACACCTCCCGGCCGGCCCTAACCTCATGCTCACCCATCCAAACGGTCAGGATGGGCTTGATTCGCTTCTCCGCCACGGCGACGACACGTTCCGCCAGTTCGGTCGGCGTGGCCGCACCCTGCGGTGTATAGACGACGACTATGCCGTCAACGCCGGGATCGGCCAGGCACATGGTGATCGCCTTCGCGAATCGGTCAACGCCGGCATCTCCCAGCACATCGACTGGGTTCGCGTGGCTCCAGTAGCTGGGGAGAGAAGAGTCAAGATCGGCAATCGTCCCCTCGGAAAGTTGGGCGAGTTCGCAGCCCCGTCCCACTACGGCGTCGGCGGCTATTACTCCGGGACCTCCAGCGTTGGTGATTATCGCGATTCTCGGCCCGGCGGGAAGAAACTTGGAGTCCAGGACGCTAGCACAGTTGAAGAGATCCATGATTTCGTCCACCCGGACTATTCCGGCTCTTCTAAAGGCAGCGCTGTACACCTCATAGCTGCCGACCATCGATCCGGTGTGAGACATGGCCGCCCTGGCGCCCTCAGCGTACTTTCCCGGCTTTATCACGACTATCGGCTTGTTTCTGGCGAATGCCCTGGCCGCGCGCATGAAACTCCTCGCGTCCCCTACGCTCTCCATGTAGACGATTATGCTCCGGGTAAAGGGGTCGTCGCCGAGGAAGTCGATCAGGTCTCCGAAGTCAACGTCCAGCATGGAGCCGACGGACACGAATGCACTGAACCCGACGTTCGAGCTGACAGCCCAATCGAGGATTGCTGATCCGAGCGCCCCGCTCTGGGAAATGAAGGCCGTTCGTCCCGGCTCAGGGTTCTGTCTCAGGAACGTCGCGTTCAGGTTTGCGTGAGGTCTGATGATTCCGAGGCAGTTGGGACCAAGGATCCGCATCCCGTACTTCGCCCTGACGGCGGCTATCTCGTCCTCGATCTTCTTCCCGGCCGGCCCTGCCTCCCTGAATCCGGCCGATATGATGACCACTCCTCCGACCCCTGCTTGTCCGCACTCCTCCACCATATGCGGGACTGTCTTGGCAGGAGTGGCGACGATCGCCATGTCCACATGCTCGGGAATGTCGCCTACGCTGGCATAGCATTTTTCACCCATCACGCTCTCGCGCTTAGGGTTCACAAGGAAGGTTTTCCTTTCACTCTTCCCGAGCAGGAGATTTGTCACAAGAGTTTGACCGACTGAGCCTTCCCGGTCGGTGGCCCCTATCAGGGCAATTGATTTGGGGTTTAGCAGTGACTCCAGGTCGCGCAAAAGAAACCTCAGTAGACAGCTAAGAGCGTTGCGTTTGTCGGAGCCCTCATCAGGGCTCGTGTGCTTCCACGTTCATTCCGACGCCAAGCAGGGTCGCGGCGTTGGTTGTCGCCGTCGCGCGCCGTATCGGCTCAGTATTATAGTACGTGCGGTGATTGTTGTCGCCGGTCGCGGGCGGCGGCGACGGCCGTCCAGGCGGCTCAAGTAAGGAGTTGAGACATCAACGGAGCGGCAAGCGCGATACAGCCCCTCGGCAGCACAGGAGGCGTTGCCCGTGGGACAGACCGAACCGTTCTACCTGCCCCGGGATGCCTCGAGGCCTCCCGCTACTGTCGCAGCGACCGCCGACTCCGCCACCACCCACTCAGCCAGCGCCGCGGGAGCAGCCACCACCTCCAACTCAGCCGCCACCACCAACGCAGCCACCACCACAGGAGCAGCCATCACCGCCAACGCAACCGCCACCGCTGGAGCAGCCGCCACCAGCAACTAGTACTTTGATGCGTGGCTGAGGCCGGACAGCCTGGCGAAGCCGGCCGAGGCCTGTTTTCCCTGTCTGTCTGGCTGCCACAATAACGCTCGTCCAGCTAGAGAGTAATAGAGTTAAATGACGACCGTTGAGGGTACCGCATCAACTATTCCAGAATCCTTCTCCAGGCCCAGAGTCGGAATCTGAGATCACCGCAGGACTGTGATACCGTTTATGGGGGCAGGTCAGCCGCTGCGAGCCTTCGGTAGCGCTTGGCTATTCTGTGGCATTCGAAGTCCGGAACAGCACTCAGCACAGCGCCCTAGGATAATGTCGCCGCGTGCCTCCTTCACCTAAGCCGCGTAGAATATCAGATGCCCGAAACTGACGACAAACTATTGACAACTCCGAGAAACTCGGCGAAAATTCGTCTCACTTGGAAAGAGAAAAAGATAGGGTTCAAGAGGTCTAGCTAGATTCGAGCTCCGGAGCGCCAGATTCGAATTTCAAATTCGCAAAATGGGGTTCAGGAGGTCGTGGGTTCGAATCCCACCGCCCCGACCAGATTCAATATCTGCCTCTTATCCGCCGATTCTTCCCCCGAAAACATATGGTTTAGGTGGCCCCCTCGAATCTAGAGGCCGCGACCCTGTCCAGTTCCCCGATTGAAACGAGACCTCCAGACTGGTATTCAGGAGGTCTACACGCCAGCCAACTTCCACTTCACGTCCGGTTCACACCCCTGTCACACCCGGTTCACGGTCGGTTCACACTGAGGGTTCAAGACCAAGAAGAGCATGCTCTCAAGGAGGACCTGTGCGAAACCTGGGCTATCCGGCCACGACCGACGCCAACATTCGCGTGCCATTCAGGCTCTGAGGAAGTGTAGGCGAATTCGCGACAAGGAACTTGTCGTCGGGCGGGTTCCACCATGTCCTTGGCGCGCCTTCTAAGCCGAGACGTTGCCAAACGTCAGTCATTTCAGCAGTGGCAGGTCATCTTGCTTGATAACCTCTGGAAGGTCGTGACAACAGAAGACGGCGGTTGGCCAACCTCTCGCCGTGAGCCTATGTCGAAACGAGGTCAGGAGATCCTCTTTCGCATCCGGCTCAATGACGAGTATTCTCTTCGTCTCTTGCCCTTGATACTTGCCAATCGTTGCCATCAAGGGATCCCAGTCGTCGAAGCGATAGGGCAAGCATGTCGACAAGACGATCAAGTCAAACGAGTCGAGATTGATCATACCCTTCGCGAGATCGGCCATCGATCCTTGAACGTAGCGCGATGAAACACGGTATCGATACGGGGATGACTCAGCGAACTCGATCATTTCGCGGCTTGGCTCGATACCCAGAAGATGCGTATGACGAGGCAGATTCAGCAGGTCGAGGGCCAGGGCAGAGGCTCCGGATCCGCTTCCGACGTTGAGTATTCTCCGCGGATACCATTCGCCGAGAATTGACGACAGAGACCCGAAAACCGACACGACTCGTCGCGGCATGTAGATGAGGGCATAGACAAGCGGAAGGCCAGGCAGACTGTAATCCGGCTCCCGTCCAAATCTCAGTCCGAGCAGTTCGTCTCTGAGGTTCTGAGCCGAAATGTGAACATGACGGACGGCAAGCTTCTGAAGGTAGGCTCGCGCCGAATCAGCTACTGCTGTATCAAGCCGCTGGTGAAGCCGCTGCCATTCATACTCGTCTGGCTCTCGACGAATCTGCATTTCTTCTTCAACCTTTCTGCTGCTTTGGCCCCCGAATGACATCCTTGAGATGTCGGAATCCATAGGTCATCCCTCAGCCCCTGTGGTGACATGCCCGAGGAAGAGGAGGAGGGGAATGTCCCGAATAATCTTACCGATTTCCGACCGCAAGACAAGGACTTGGTGTCACTCTGCCAAAATCCAGCAGCAATTCCTTGCATTCTCAAGGAGCAGGGCATAGACTAGCATAGAGCGTTTGTTCTATCGATAAGGGAGCAGGGATGCTAGACGTTCGAACAGTGAAGTATGCTTCCCCCCGGGAATCAGATGGCCTCGTTGCCACGAGACTGCAGGCCGCGGCGGCCCCCTCACTTCGATGTCAGTCGGATCGTTCTCGCGAAAGGCAGCCTGGCTACACCTGACCGGCGTCGCTTCGTGGAAAGAATCTGCGCTCTGTATCCGGAAGTCCCTGTCGAGGAACGGCTCGACACGGCGCATAACCAGCTCAACCTGGGCATCGAGGAGCCCTTACGCCTCCATCAAGCGGGCAAGCGGACCTTGGTCTTCGGGGAGCTCGGTTCGGCCGTCCGATTCGCCCAGGAAGCGGGAAACGCCTGCCCGAACTACTGGCACTTTTCGCCCTACGGGTTCTGCCCGTTCGGCTGCAAGTACTGCTATCTCGCTGGCACTCCCGGCGTCAAATTCTCGCCCTCCGTCAAGATATACGTCAATCTGCCCCAAATGCTGGCGGAAATCGACCGCATCGCTTACAGGGCGCGGACGCCGACAGCGTTCTATCTCGGGAAGCTCCAGGATTCTCTTGCCCTGGACCCGCTCACCGCGTATTCGACTGTGCTCATCCCTTTCTTCGCGGCGCATCCGTTCGCGCGCCTGACGCTGCTGACGAAGAGCGCCGAGGTCGACCGCCTTCTCACTCTCGAGCATTCCGGACATTCGATACTGTCCTGGAGCGTGAATCCCCCCGAAATATCGACCGTATTCGAAGAGAACGTGCCAAGCATGGATGAGCGGCTGGAGGCGATGCGCCGGGTCGTCGCCGCCGGCTATCCCGTCCGTGCGATCATGATGCCGATCATTCCCGTTGACGGCTGGCAGGATCTCTACGTCACATTCACCCGCCGGCTCATCGAGACTGTGCCCGTCCAGCGGCTCACTTTGGGCGGCATCTGCATCTACCGCGGTGCCCGTGGTCTCATGGAGAGAAAGCTCGGCAGAAGGAACGCCATATCTGATCGACTCGATAGTGCGTCAGTTGCCCGAGACGGAAGAGTCCGCTTTCCGCGCAGTCTTCGCCACGAAATCTACTCCACAATCATCGAGTCGGCGCACCATCTTCGTCCGAAGCTCAAAATCGCCCTCTGCCTTGAAGAGCAGGCGCTCTGGGAGAGCACCCGATTGATGGAGAATCTCGGCCGCTGCAACTGCGGCTTATGAGAGACCTTCACCTGTTCTCCAGTCAACGTCGTGGACAAGCGCTGGGGGATCCCATAAACTATCGACCGAGGCGGGTAGGACATAGGCATGATCTCTGACATTGAGCGGAACCGCAGCGATCTCGAAACGCTTTGCAAGCGTTTCGGCGTGAGCCGGTTTGAAGCCTTTGGCTCGGCTGTGACGGGCCGCTTCCAGTCCGAAACGAGCGACATCGATTTCGTTGTCGAGTTTCAGTCGCCCGACGAACCCGGCTATGCCGACCGCTATTTCGGTCTCCTGGAATCGCTTGAGGCTCTCTTTCAACGGCCTGTCGATCTGGTTGTGGCATCAGCCATCAGGAACCCCTACTTCTGTGAATCGGTGGAAGCAACAAGGACGTTGCTTTATGCAGCTTGAAGCGAAGAAGTACGTCTACGACGTCGCGGAAGCCGCGGAGCACATCAGCGCGTTCACGGCGGGCAAGACCTTTGCGGACTACAAGGGCGATGCCATGCTGCGCGCCGCCGTCGAGCGTCAGTTCGAGATCATCGGCGAAGCGCTGACTCAATTGGCGCGGCTCGATGAATCCCTGGCCGCGCGAGTCACCGACTATCGCCGCATCATTGCCTTCGCAACATCCTGATACACGGCTATGCTCAGGTGGACGACAACCTGGTGTGGGACGTCATCGAGTCCAGCCTCGCGCTACTGTGCGGTGAGGTGGCCCGTTTGCTGGAGGAGTAGGGCTAACGAGCCAGCGCTTCCGTGGGTCATACCACCTCTTACACCTCTACGAGGGCACGAGTGCTGCCATCGACCTTGATGGTCGAAACTTTCCGAAACTCCTGGAAACTCTGGGAAACTCTTGACAAACTCTGAGAAACTCAGCAAAAATACCGCTCACTTGAAAAGAGGAAAAGGCCCTGTTCAGGTGGTCACGCTAGATTCGGAGTCCTGAGCGCTAGATTCAGGTTTCCCGGCCTGAAAATGGGGTTCAGGAGGTCGTGGGTTCGAATCCCACCGCCCCGACCAGATTCCCTACGGGCCGTCCGGCAAAATCCACCTCTTCACCGCGACTACTCCCTCGAAAACTTACTGTTTAGGCGGTCTTCTGCCCTTTCAGGAAGTCTCGACAAGACCTCTTCCTCGAACGAACGGGTGCCAGAAGTAGGCCTCCTGTCTGGTATTCAGGAGTTCTACTTGGCCCGGTCGGGAGTCTGACCTAGTTCTCCAATCGAACTCGGACGAAACTAGAACATGATCGTCTCAAGCATCACAGTCGGGTCACACTTGGGTCACACTCGCATCACGCGCCTGTCACAGGGTGCCCGGACTCAGGCGGATAGAACGGGTTTCCTAGGCCGCGTGTCGCAGGTTCGAGCCCCGCCGGGGGTACCAGGTTCAGCGTTCAGCTTAGAGGAGATACCAACTTCAAAACGCCGTCTACGAGACCATCCATTCTAGAACTGCGAATGCGGACCACAGGAATTCTTTCCGCCCAGTGCGTCGCCTCCGAGGGTCAGGCGGCTGCACGAGTCTTGTAAAGCGACAGATGTGGCAGGCTCGGGCCAGTTCGACCGCACAAGATCGGCATCGTGCTCGAGCACGTAAACTGCTTCAAGTCGCAACCTACTCACGACACGCGCAGACAATTGGCTTCGTCCCATGCAAACGAAGGGGGCGAGCGATGTTTGCTCACCCCCTTCATATCGGCCACGAAGCGTCTAAGGCGTCTCCACGTAGGGTGCGTTCTTCCCCAGCTTCGGCTGCTGATCGAAGCCGTCGGGCGGCGTCGCTGGCGTGCAGTCCTTCGTCGACTCATAGCTCACAGGATCGCCCGACGTTTGCCACTTGCCGTTGACGACTGTGTTGAGGATCAGCGTCTCAGACACCCTGTGATCTGTTGGGCTGGTGGATTCAAGACCCCAGGGAGCGCATGCTGAACAATCAACGTGGCACATCGTCTCCGCTGCGTCCAGGAAAGACTGGCGTGAGAGATCTGTCCCGGCCATTTCGAGGTCCCACACCACGTCTTCCGCCCTGGCCATGCCATACTCCTCTAGGTCTGTTAGCGGCCCGCTGACGTTGTTGTGGAACTTGTCCCAGATCTTCATGTATTTCTGTATGCCCGGATCTTCGGTGTCGTACACCTGCATGCCAAAAACGTCGCTAACCACGCCCTCCGCATTCTGAGGGCCGGCCAGGGCGATGAAGATGTCGCTGACGTTGATCGCGCTTACCGTGATAGGAACCTTCCAGTTCAGAGTCTCATGGGCAGTCTTCACCAGGCTAGCACCCTGGCCGGGCATAGCGAACGATGCTACCACATCCACGCCACTGGCCTTCAGCCGCTGTGTCTGGGCCGTGACGTTGTTGCTGCTTGCCTCATACTTCTCAATATCCGCGATCTGAACGTTGCTGCCTTCCAGTCCCTGCCGCAGTCCCTTCTCCCCTTCGTCGCCCAATGCGTCGTTTTGCTCGAGGATGCCGAGTTTGGCGTTCGGATAGGTCTTGGCGATGTAGTTTCCGAGGAAGGTGCCATCGATGATGTAGTTCGGGTTGCCTGCGAACCGATTGTGCGCGACGGGGTCAGACCACGCTACGAGGCCGGTCGAGAGGTACATGTCGGGAATGCCTTGGTCCTCGAGGTATTTGTTGACCGCCAGATGTGTCTCTTCGCCCAGGCCGCTGATTATCCCGAAGACGTGGTCCTGCTCGACCAGTTGGTGTACAACCTCCACCGTGTCCGGCGGGTTGTAATGGTCATCGCCGATAATGAAGTTTATCTTTCGACCGTAGACGCCGCCCAGCGCGTTGATATAGTCGAAGAACGCCTTCATGCCGTAGGCGATGGGCGCATAAGCGGCTGCCGGGTTGCCGCTGAGCGGGTAGTGAGTACCGAGGGTTATCGTGGTGTCGGTAACGCCAGTCCTATCGGGGGTCCCTTCTGCCGTGGTGGTGGGTGACGGCGACCCGCCACCGCCGCAGCCGCTGAACACAAGGATGATGGCCCCGAGCGCGATGCCCATTGCCATCCTGTTCAACCTTCCCTTCGATGACATCTTCCGCCTCCTTCGAACCAGCTCCGAGACTACGATGACAACACGCGGGCATAGTACACCCAACCGGCGTTGTGCGCACAGAGAGGCAACAGGCCGCAGAGGCATCTACATTCAATGACCGCAGCGCCAATTGGCAGCCATGGCTTCCGATATAGCGGCCCTTCGTTGTAACATTAACCGCAGCGGACAAGACCTGTTCGATTTCTGTGTGAAGGAGTGCCAAATGATTAAGTCCAGGCTGTGCGACCTAGTCGGAATCAAGTACCCCATTATCCAGGCGGGAATGGGGCCGTTCAGCAACAACAACCTGGGCGTCGCGGCCGCGAACGCTGGCGTCCTCGGACTGCTTTCCACCAGCGGCATCTTCAACAAAGACGATCAGCCCTGGATCTACGATGCCTTCGTCAGCACCGCCGGAGCGAACCGCGACGACGACAAGGCGACCGTCATGGAAAAGGCGCTGAAGCGAACCTACAACCTGGTCAAGGACAAGGGCGGCATCTTCGGCATCAACGTGATGGTTTCGGCGGAGATCGGGGAGAACGCGGACATCGTCATCGATACGGCGATTCGGGTGCGTGAAGAGAACCCGGAGATGAAGAAGAACTTCAAGGTAATCTTCACGTCCGCTGGCGACCCGCTGCCCTGGCACGACAAGATCAAGGGGGCGGGATTCACCTGGATGCACGTCGTCCCGTCCGTGAAGGGGGCTTTGCGCTGCAAGAAGGCGGGGGTCGACGTGATAGTGGCTTCCGGGCATGAGGGCGGGTTCCACACGTCGTGGGAGCCCGTGCACTCGATGATCCTGCTTCCGGCCGTCGTCGAAACCGTGTCAGACGAGAACACGCTCGTCTGCGGCGCGGGTGGGTTCGCCGACGGCAAGACGCTAGCGGCGGCGCTCGTGATGGGTGCGGACGGCGCCCAGATGGGCACGCGTTTTCTGGCGACGCAAGAGAGCGACTTCCATCAGATTCTGGAAGCAAGCGGTCGTGGACTCAGGAGACCGCGCGACGCTGGTCGCTCGCGGCTTCGTGGGCCCTGCCCGCTGGCTTAAGACGCCCCGAAGCGTCGAGCACGCCGCGAACACGCTGAAGGAATCGCCGGGCGTCTTCCTCGGCACGCCGGATGACTACGATACGGTGGACCGCAAGCTCATCGATTACGAGATCGAATCGATCAAGGCGACCTTCGAAGGTAACAGGGAGATGGCGATGATGGCCGCCGGCGAAGTGGCGCAGCGAATCAACAGCATGCCCAGGGTTGACGACCTCGTGCAGCAGATCGTTACGGACGCCGAGGCGATTCTGAGGGGCGTTCCGAAGCTGCTGGCTTAGCTAATCAGGCCACGTCTACTGCTTTAAACGAGGGCCGGCCGCGTAGCGCCGCGGGTCGGCCCTCGCGCGTCAGAGCTTGAGCCCCGCCAGAAACGCCACGATTTCCCGGCTCACCTCGTTGGGACGCTCTTGCTGCGTCCAGTGACCGCAGCCGGGGAGGAAGACAGTCTTGCGCAAGTTGGGTACGTGCGTCTTCATGGGGTCCATTCCGGTAAAGCTCAGGACGGGGTCGCCGTCGCCGGCGATGAAGAGAGCCGGCTGCTGGACCTTTGCGTCCTGCAGTCCTGCCAGCTCCTCCCAGTCGCGGTCCATGTTGCGATAGCGGTTGAGTGCGCCTCGAAACCCGGTACGCGCGAACTCCGCGACGTAGTACGCGAGGTCCGCCTCCGTCAGCCATTCGGGGAGCTGTTGGCATTCCGGCATCCCATCGAGCAGCTTCGCGTCCTTCGGCTTGGAGACGAAGGCGGCTCCCTTGGGCGCGTCGCCGGACCACGTGTACAGCGTCAGCCGCAGCGAACGGGAGACGTTTGCTTCCAGCTCGGCCTCCGCCACTCCCGGCTGCTGAAAGTAGAGGACGTAGAAGAAGCGCTCGGCGAATATCCGCCTGAATCCCTGAATCGGCGGCGTCCGCGAACGAGGGGTATACGGCACGCTTAGCCCAACCACGGCCGAGAAGCGGTCCGGGTGCAGGAGGGCGCAGTGCCAGGCAATCGGCGCGCCCCAATCGTGGCCCGCAACGACCGCCTCATTGACGCCAAGGGCGTCCAGTATGCCGACCGCGTCGCTTGTCAGGTTGCGCATCGAGTAGTCTTCGACCGCCTGAGGGGCGTCCGTGCGGCCATAGCCGCGCACGTCCGGCGCGACGGCGTGGTAGCCTGCGTCCGCCAACGCCGGGAGCTGGTGGCGCCAGGAATACCACAGCTCCGGAAAGCCGTGTATCAGCAATACAACTGGGCCTTGGCCCTGCTCGGCAATGTGGATGTTGATGCCGTTGGCGGCGATCATGCGGTGAATGGCTTCAGACATGGGATTCCTTTCTCCGCTTGGCCCTTATGCACTGGAGAGGCTGCAATTCGGTCGGCGTCGCGTCCCTAGTAGAAGATCTCCGTGTTGCGCTCGGTCGCCACGAGCGTCCCGCTGGAGTCGTAGTAGTTCGACTCGCCGGTGACGATGAGCATCGAACCGCCTCGGCCCGACCGCTCCTGGATGTCGGCGATCTTGGTGATCCTGCTCAGCACGTCGCCGGCGCAGATATCTTCGCCGTAGTACTCGAACGACGTTCCGCCGTTCAAGGCGCGCGTGATTACGAGGTCCGGGATCGGCGGGAATCCCCTGATGTTGATGGAACTGCCGGGGAAGTAGGCGATCTGACCGAAAAAGCCCGGCGGCGCCACGATGCTGCGATGCCCCTTGGCCTTGGCATAGTCCTCGTCGTAGTAGATGAGGTCGGTGTAGCCGACGGCGCGGGCAAACCAGCGAATCGTCGTCCTGTCGAGCTCCATCCGTGTGGGCTCGCCCTCCTTGCCGATGATGGCCCGCATTTCGTCCGTAATACGCGATTCTTCGGTCACGGCGCTTCTCTCCCCCCTGGTCTTGGTGTCCTCCGGTTATTATGGATGCTCAAGGGCTTAGGGGGAAAGCGCAGACCTTGGATCGAAGGATAGAGCGCTTCAGTTGATTCTGTCCCCCGATTCGTTCGGCTCACCCGATGCGGCCCCCGAGGGCGATCCGCAGCGCAACGTTTCGAACGCGGTGAACCCGCGCTCAAGCCCCCTCGCGAATCGCGCCCTGCCGCCGACTGGTAGCGGAGGCTTCCTGCCCTAGCAGGGAGGCACAGGCCTTCGAGCCCTGCCGATCCAGTCATGCCTGCCGTTGCCTTGGATGCCGTCTTCACATGCTACCCATCCGCTGGGGCCACGCAACAGAGTTGTTCCCCCCCATCCTCTGGTTATTCCTTATGCGGGATATAGGGCTGTGAGACGGATGTCCATGTGATAAAGTAAGCAGGTGCGAATGAGCTCTCCGTCTGGCCGATGGACAGTGGAGGGAGGGGAAGGCATGGCGCGCGAAGGACCGTCCAAAGTGCTGCCTTACCACGGGTCGCCCGAAGACGAAGAGCGGCGCCGCCATTTCAGGTGGCTCGCCGCCCAACTCAAGGACACGGACCCGACGATGCGCTGGTGCGCCGCGACCGAGATGGGGCTCTACGGCGAGGATGCTATCGACTGGCTCATCCCAGCGCTCAACGATTCGTCGACCTTGGTGCGCTCGGGCGCCGCAGAAGCGCTTAGACAGATCGGCAGCGCCCGGGCCGTTGAGCCGCTCATAGTAGCTCTCAAGGATGAAAGCAGCTCCGTGCGTCGGCATGCCGCCGAGGCGCTAGGCAAGATAGGCGACGCCCGCGCCACCAAGCCACTAATCACCGCCTTGAAGGACGAGCAGCCTTGGGTGGGCGAAACCGCCGCTGCAGCGCTCGGCGGCATCGGCGGCTATCGCGCCATCCTGCCGCTCATGGCGGCGTTTGACAGCGGGAACTCGGATATGCGCAAGGCCGCCACCGGGGCGCTGCTGAAGATCGGCGAAGCCCACGCCACCAATCTGCTGGTGGCCGCCCTCAACAACGTTGCGAGAGTGCTGGAGGTCGCTGCCAGGCTCTCGCCCCGCTACATCGCCCGCAGGCGCCACGAAAAGGCGCTCGTCGCCGCCCTCAGGCGCTGGTTCCCTGCGACAATGGATGAGTCCGGCCGGCGCGACGACAGTTAATCGACCGGCGAGAGACCGGAGCGGTGCACCTACGGCTGCGGCTGGAAATGCGACTTCAACTGCGATAAGGTCCGTGAGACGGCCGCCGAGGCGCTGGGGTAACCGCACGCGGACGCCCGAGTCACGGTTGCCGCGGACGGGCGGCACGGTTCTATCGCATGAGATAGCGCCCATACGAGTAACAAGGAAGGTGGAGCCGTCTTCGCGGGCAGGCCATTTGCCCTAAAGTTTGCTAACGACCTACATGAGCCGAGGTCCGGCCCATATTAATAAATGACGCGATCGTACCAAAACCCAAACGCCTCGAGGTACCGCTCCAGCTTCCGTTTCCAGAGACCAAGGACAGGGTACGCGACCAGCAGCGCCGCGGACAGTCCGTACAGCAGGACAGCGAACCCGTCGTTCCAGGCGCTGCGGTCTGGGATACTTGGCAGGACCTTCACTGCCATCGTCCAGCCGAACGCCGCGAGGACTAACGCGATCCCCGTCCAAAACACCCAGTCACTCCAATCACTCGGCCGCTGGCGACGCGGATCGGGCCATCCGCTTCCCTTGCCAGTGTCGTGCCTATACTCCAGCTCGTCAATACGATCCGCAATGCGGCGGTCCTTTCGAACGAGTGAGAAATCGGCGACGGTCACGAGGAACAACAGCCCACACACCGGGAGAGCGAACCAGTCGTGGTGCGCGACCACTATTGCAATCATGACGACGATCAAGAAGACGGCCGTCAGGATGATGGCCAAGTGGACGATCGGCAGCAGCGCTACCACCCAAGTCGGCCTCGTCATCGTGAGGTGCCTCCGCTCATGTTCACGAGATTATACCATGATCGGCCTGGCTTTTTCGTGCTTGACTTCGTCCCCTATCTGGTAGCCGCCGGTTACTCCTTATCCGTGATATAGGGCTGCGAGGTGGGGATGTGTGTGGTAAATTAGACCAATGCAAACGGCTATCCCTTCTGGGCGCTCGGCAAAGCTAAAGGCCAAAAGCGATATCGCGGGCCTGGTTGAGGTGCTGGCCCGGAGAAGGGACTGGAGGCTGCGCAGAAGGGCCGCTCGCAAGCTGGTGCGGACTGAAGGCCGCCGTGCGATCGACGCGTTCATCGCCGCTCTCAGGCACAAGGACTTTGATGTGCGTCTGGCCGCCGCCGAGGCCCTTGGCGTCATACGCGACCCTCGCGCCGTGAAGCCCTTGATCGCCGCTCTCAAGGAGAAGGACTATGCGGTGGACCGTTGTTCGCGCACTGGGAGAGATTCGCGACCCCCGGGCGGCGAAACCGCTTGTCGCCGCCCTTGGGGACAAAGACCGCGAGGTGCGCGATTCCGCCGCAATGGCGCTGCGGGGAATCGGTGCTGGCGCCGTTAGACCACTGATCGCCGCGCTCAAGCAGCGGGACTCTCGTGTGCGCCGAACCGCTGCGGCGGCTCTCGGGGAGATCGGCGACGCCCGCGCCGTCACGCCGCTAATTGCTGTCCTTAAGGACGAGAGCATCGACTGGCGTGATGACGCCGCCGAAGCGCTGGGCAAGATCCGCGACGTACGCGCTGTCAATCCGCTGATCGCCGTCGTCAAGGATGACGGCTCGGATCTGCCTCTGGCCGCGGCCTGGGCACTGGGGGAGATCGGCGACGCCCGCGCCGTCGAGGCGCTCATCGGCGCTCTAAGCATCGAGGGCTGGCGTGCGCATTTCCTCGCCAGCGACGCACTGGGTAAGATCGGCGCGCCCGCCATAGAGCCGCTCATTGACGCCCTAAGGGAAAGGGACGGCTGCCTGCGCAAGCTGCGCGCTCGGCTTTCGGCCCTCGGCGACACGGCAGACTAGGGGCACAGGCCGCGTTCCCGCCCTAATTGTGGCTCCAGTTGTCGGGCATGAACTTTCCGTCAAATACGTCCTGCATGCCTGGCTTTAGGACGCCGTCCTTGTCCCAAACGCCCCAGTGAGCGCCGACGGGGCCTTCCGCGTAGTCGGCTTTCCACGTCTCGTCGAATGCCTCGAAGTAGAAGTACGGCACGCCTTCGACCCGCGCCCAAGAGGCGACGTCCAGGAGATAGAAGGCCGCGTTCTCCGGCGAGGTCGCGGCACTCCCGGAGGGATTGCCTCCGCTGGGCCAGCCCGTCTCCGATATGATAACCTGCTTGCCGCCGGCTGCCGCCTTCACCGCCTGGTACTGGGCATTGAGGCTGGCCACTGCGTGCTTGACATCGGCGCCGTCCCAATACGGGTAGAAGTTGGCCAGCACCACGTCCTCGGCGGCCATGACCGAGGGATGCGCCAGAAGGTCGCTGTAAACGTCGGCGGTGGCAACCGGAACGCTGGGGACGGCCTGTTTCACCTCGTTGAAGTATCCGATGAGCTGGTCTTCCGTGAGGTCACCCCGCCCCAGCGTCTCGCTTCCCACAATCAGCATGTCCGCTTGGCCGGCCTGCCCGATGCTTATCAGGCGGGCGATTTCCTCACTATTCGCCGTCAGGTCGCCGCTCAGCCAGGCGCCGATTGCCGCCTTCAGCCCTAGGTCGTGCGCGATTTGGCCGGCGTTCTCGAGGCCCATTCCGCACCCGTAGGTCCTGATCCACTCAGTGTAGGGTGCGACTAGCCCCATTCTGTCCCGGAGCTGCGCATCGCTTACCTGAGAGCCTTTGTTGGGGTCTTGGCCGTCAATATAGGGGCCAAAGTCGAGGCCGTGCAACCTGTATGCCAGCGTGGCTTTAGGGGTGGGAAGCACGGCCGGCGTGGTTGGGGTGAGTATCGCGGTCGCGGTGGGTGTGAGCGCTGTCTTGGGCGTGCTACCCGAACATCCGATGGCGGATAGCACGATCACGGCAACCCCTGCGGATAGGGGCAAGGCCGTCCTTGGTCTGCGAAACCGGGTGCGACGGATTGCAAGCAACGGCTCGAACTGTCTGCTACCCATTAAACCGAACACCGCCGGCTTCACTTTCCGCCCTTGCTCTTAGAGCCGTACGCGAAGCGGCGCCCATCCGCTGTTCGCCGCTGCCCATAACGCTGTAATAATACAATATCCCGGTAGTCCCTGGGTCATAGTTCCAACCCCACTGGGTCCTGCACCATGCCGCCATTCAAATCCCTGGTTTACGAGAAACATGGAGCGGGACTCATTTTGGGGGCAGGCCAGGAACCTATTCGCGCGGAGAGCACCGCCGGATACCTCCGGAAGGCCCTAACAGCCACGTGGACGTGACGCGTGGCCCAGGCGATCCTTAAGCAAAGTAATCGCCAAGACGTTTATGTCTGGTCTGCCCGCCGTAGACGACCCATAAAAGGTGGATACATAAAGGGACGTATAGGACGTGTCTCCGCCTCCTCGATCACCGTCTCTATTGCCATGTACAAGGGTTCAGCCAAACATTCTCCGGCGACGGCGCGATAGAACATCACGCGCACTCCTGCCGAGTTATCCCGGACGTTTGCTCGCCGCATGCGGCCCGATCCTGGTCAGTCTGTTCATAGCTTGACCAAAGGCAGTTCGCCACCGCTCCGTGACCCTTGCAGCAGGAGCAGGGTATCTGCTTGCCAACTACGGGGCTTGGTATCTACGTTGGCACGCGTGCCCCTTGGGCCGCCATCGCCAGTTCGCGATTGCAAAATAAGGGCGTATACCAAGGGGAATAGGTGCGAGACCTTAATCCGGTCTCCGTTATCTACACCTATACTCAACTGCATCACGTATCGCAGGGACGGGTCACTGCCGTTCGCCGCGGCGTCGACAGCATCGGCGAGCATCACAGGCAGGGAGGCCATGAACACCGTCATCGACGCTGCCGTTTCGGCTGAAAGAGCTTACCTGCAGCGGCTGCGCGGGCTCGCATCGGTTCGCGTTTCCGCGCGTGTCCTCGACTTCGCCCTGGCTCTGGGCGTCTTCGCGGTCAGCTTTGTCGTATACATTGCGACTCTGGCTCCCGGCCTGTCTTACATGACACTGGACAGCATGGAGGAATCAACCGTTCCCTACCAGCTGGCATTGATGCACTCGCCCGGCTACCCCTTCTACACATGGGTTGGAAAGCTCTTCACGTTCCTGCCGGTTGGCGACGTGGCCTACCGGATGAATCTGCTTTCCGCCGTCGGCGCTGCGGGCGGTTGTGCCCTTCTATACGCGATCGTGGTTCTGCTGACCCGGAACAGGCTTGCCGCCCTTTTCGTCGCGCTGTTCTATGCCTTCTCGGCCGACCTCTGGTCGCAGGCGGTGATAACAGAGGTTTACGGGCCGAACACGTTCATGCTCGCGCTCTCGCTCTTCCTCTTCCTGCTTTGGGGAGAGACGATACGACGTCGTTTGGGGACAGAGGAACGAGACGCGCGATCGACCTTTCTGTTTGCGTCGGCATGCCTCGTGTTCGGCCTGAGCCTGGGGACGCACCTGTCGAACCTTGCGCTGATTCCGGGAATAGCAGTCTACGTCTTCTTCCTTCGAAAGCTTCGCCCGCTGGGTCGTCGAGAACGTCCTGATCGGCGGTGGCCTGTTCGCTCTGGCGGGCTGCCAGTTCCTATGGCTTCCCCTGCGGGCTTCGACTCTGAACGACGAGCTGATGCTCAAGTACAAGCCGACGAACTTGTGGATGACCTACAACTACATGGCGAACGTCTTTCATGATGTCCGCTTTGCCTTCCCTTTGCAGGCGCTACCTGGGCGGATCTCCGTATACGCGGGCCTAGTCAACCATAATTTCGGCGTTTGGGGCGCGGCCCTGGCTGTGGTTGGGATCTGGGGAATGTTCCGGCGTCAGAGAATCGCGCTCTGCTTTCTGGTGATCACCTATCTGGTGGAGATGGTCTATTTCCTCGAATACAATGTGCCGGACATCTTCCTGTTCTACCTGGCTCCCCACTTGATTTTCGCCATATGGATCGCTTTCGGCGTCTGCTCCCTTTTGGCAGCGGCGCGAAATCTGGCGCCTCGGCTGTGGGTAGCGCGCGGGTTTGTGATTCTCTCAGCGTGCGCCCTCTTCGCCGTGCCGCTTTCGATTCAACTGGTGGGGAACTGGTCGGCCAACGACTACAGGGACGACACGACGATCAAGGATTTCTATACCCAGGTCTTCCAAACCGTTCCCCAGAACAGCGTGATCATCGGCCATCGGGGCGTGCCGGGATACGATCTCTTCTATTCCTACCTCATGAGCTCTCGCTCGGACGTTGCGGTGCCGCAGCTGAGGAGTCCCTACGGCTTTGCGCCGGGCCTCGCGGGCCGGCCGCTCTTCCTGACGCTCAGCCCTGACCTCCTGCGCTTCGCGACGATGAGCGGTGAGGACAAGGACCTCCTGCCCGACAATCTCTGGTACGTGCCGGTCATCGCTGCGCCGTCACCGTTCCAAAGCTGGCTCGGAGGGCATCCGCACATCCTCTACTCGGCCCAGACCGAGCCGCCGCCGCTGTTCGTCGACGATCCGAAGCCGCAGCACGTGGTCGGAAAGGAGATGGACGGCGTCACTCTGCTTGGCTATGACATCGACGACACGCCCGTCGTCGCCGGCGGCACCATCCATCTCAGGCTGTACTGGCAAATCGACAAGGCGCCGGCCCTGAGCGACTACCGGGTCTCCGTGACTCTCGGCGATGACGACCGCTTCCGCGAGATCCACACGCTCGGCTTCGGGCTTATCCAACGCTACCAGAGAGATAGAAGCTTCCGGACAGACGAGCCGATAGTCGAAGACTACCGCCTCGTGGTCATGTCCGGCATGTCACAGGGAGACCACGAACTCCGGCTGGCGACGTTCCGATTTCGGGGCGTTGGGCTCAAGGACGGTGGACAGCGTCGATCTGGGACCAGTAAGCGTTGTGGAGCGCTAGCCGCATTGCAAGTGAATAAGCATGGCTGTGATTGAAGCACCGTCGTTGGAGCTGCCGGGAACTCTCCCGCGGCCATCCCAGTCGCGCGCCATGCCCGGAAACTACGTCGGGCTCTTCCTCGTCACGCTTTCCACTCTGATGTACGAGATCCTGCTGACGCGCATCTTCAGCGTTACCATGTGGTATCACTTCGCCTTTGTCGCCATATCCGTGGCGCTGTTCGGCATGACCGTCGGCGCGCTAATCGTCTACCTCAGGCCGGGCTGGTTCGCCGAGGACAAAGTGAACGGCAGGCTGGCCGTCTTCTCACTTCTGTTCTCCGTTTCGATCGTCCTGAGCTTCCTCACGCAGCTATCGATGCCCTTTGTGCCGGAGTGGTCGATAGCCGGCGTTTACTCCATCGGCCTTTTGTATCTTGTGATCTCCATCCCATTCGTCTTCAGCGGCGTCTGCGTCTGTTTGACCCTGACCCGTTTCCCGCGACAGGTGAGCCGGCTGTACGCCGCGGACCTCACGGGGTCAGCGGTAGGTGCGGCCGCTCTCGTATGGCTCCTGAACCGCGTCGATGCCCCTTCGGCGGTGATCGCGGTGGCCGCATTGCCTGCCGTGGCGACGATATGCTTCGCGTGGACGGCTCGCCAGAGGCAGGTGATGGTGGCGGCGAGCGCCATCGCAGTCGTCCTGTTGGTCTTTGCCTGGGCGAACGCCTTCATGTTTGACCGAAACGCGCCCATGCTGCGACTCACGTGGGTGGGCTGGGAAGGCAGCGTGCCGACTTACGAAGAGAGCGCGCCGGAATACGAGAAATGGAACGCCTTCTCGCGCATCAAGGTGGACCCCGTTACCTGGACTCCCTTCGGTTGGGGGCTGAGCAGCACGCTTCCTGCCGACCGGAAAGTCGAGCAACACCTGCTGCTTATCGACGCGCTGGCCGGGACGGTGTTGACGCGCTACAGCGGCGATCCGCAGCAAATCGATCATCTCAAGTACGACGTGACGAACCTGGCGCACTACATCCGCAAGGACGCGAACGTGCTGGTGGTCGGCGTGGGAGGCGGCCGCGACATCCTTTCGGCTCTGGCGTTCAATCAGAAGTCGGTCACGGGCGTTGAGATCAACGGTCAGATCCTCAACGCGCTGAACAATGTCTACGGCGACTTCACCGGTCACCTGGACCGTGACCCGCGCGTAACCTTCGTGAACGACGAGGCGAGAAGCTACATAGCTCGTTCAAAGGACCGTTACGACATCCTGCAGGTCTCGCTTGCCGACACGTGGGCGGCTTCGACGGCGGGAGCTTATGCCTTGTCGGAGAACTCGCTCTACACGGTCGAGGCGTGGGATTCGTTTTTGGACCATCTGACGCCTAACGGCGTGCTGACCGTTTCCCGCTGGTACTACCCCAGCGAACCGGCGGAGGCGTATCGAATCACCGCGCTGGCGGTGAAGGCGCTGCAGGACCGCGGCGTCGAAGACCCGAGGTCACACATCTACATGGCGATGGGACCGACCGTCAACGGCGTGAGCGTGGCAACGATTCTGGTGAGCCCGGCGCCGTTCTCCGACCAGGACCTGCAGACCCTACAAGCGATTACGACGCAGATGAAGTTCCAGCCGGTCCTGACGCCGTCGGAAGCGATAAACGGCGTTTTCCTGGGGCTGGTCGAGGCGAAGGACGTTGGCGCCTATGCCTCCCGCTATCGCGTCAACATCGCGCCGCCGACCGACGACAAGCCGTTCTTCTTCCAGATGATCCGTCTCAACGACCTCTTCCACGGCAATCTCCCCGGGGCGAAGTACCTCACGGAGCCGGTGCTGGTCCTGGCCGGCCTCACGATTGCGGTGCTCGTGCTGACCTTCCTCTGCATCGTCCTTCCGCTCCTTGTCAAGGTGAAGCGGGTGCGGATGAAAGTGATGCTGCCCTTCTTCATCTTCTTTGCCTCGATTGGGTTCGGCTTTCTAATCATCGAAGTCTCCCAAACGATGCGACTCAGCATCTTCCTGGGGGATCCGACCTACGGGCTTTCGGTTGTGCTGTTTTCCCTACTGTTGTTCAGTGGTATCGGAAGTCTTGCAACCGAGCGAATGGCAAGAGGGGGCCTGCGTCCGGTCAATCTCCTTCCTTTCGTTGGACTTCTGGCGCTGCTTTCGGTCTTCGGCCTCCTGACGCCGGCGATCCTGCACCACTACGAGGCGGCAACGACGCCGACCCGCATCCTCACCGCGGCGGCAATCCTGGCGCCGATGGGCCTGCTGATGGGCATGCCGTTCCCGATCGGCATGAAAACCGTCTCGGCCTACGTCGATGCGCCGACGCCGTTCCTCTGGGGCATCAACGGCGCCACGTCCGTCTGCGCCTCGGTGCTGGCGATAGCGATCGCTCTCTCCTGGGGCATCTCGGTTGCCTTCTGGGTCGGCTGTGGCTTCTATGTGATCGCGGGCCTTGGGCTGGTGGCGGCCCTGATCCGAAAGACAAGCGTGGCAACCTCCTAGCGGTTGGCCATCGACGGCCCCGAGCGCTCCTTAGGGAGTGGTTCGCTCATATCTGGCCGAACCTTCCGGCTCCCCCGATGAAAATAGGTGGATCCCCTTATAGGCTGCATCGGCTTGGGGAACCGATGCAGGACAGAGGAGGCCGTCAGCGCGTCGACATGCAGGGAGGTCCGCCGACGACGGCTTTCTTCGATGCGTCTGCGTTGAGTCAGGCGCATACGAGGCAATAGCCGGAATAGAGGAGTTCCGGCAGGAATACGTCGGCGCCGGACGTTTGAGACAAGAGGTGAACGATGCAAGTTAGAAACGCGGTCACAAACGTGAGGAAGTTCCTGTTGCAGTCGCTGCAGGGGCGAATACTCATCGCTGGAATCCTGCTGGCGGTGGTGCCGGCAGTCATTATTGGAGTCACGGCGATCAAGAAATCCGACTCGGCGTTGAAACAGCAAGTCGACGTGAAGCTGCAGGCGGTGGATACTCAGGCGGCCTCCGTTGCGCAGACTGACCTGAAGCGCTACCTTGCCTCACTGCAGTCAAGCGCCACCGCCCTCGCCGGCGCCCAATCTTACGGGATGTACGACCTGGCGTCGCCAGCAAGCGGGCCGACATTGAAGCCGGTGCTGCAAACCGCTGTGTTGACCACCGCCCATGATATGACGGCGATGGCCGTGCTGAACGCTAGCGGAGTGACGGTCGCAACGACAGGCGGAGACAGCGTGAGCATTGCCGGTCAGCCGTACTTCAAGGCGGCGCTGAACGGCACGGCGAGTATGTCCGACCCTTCCTGACCTCCGACGGCGACGAGGCGGTCTATATGGTCGCTCCCATGAGCGTCAACGGCGGCACGAACGCCGTCCTCGTGGGCACATTCTCGTTGAAGACCTTCTACGAAAAAGACCTCTCCGTTTTCAAGTCCGGGCTTGGCAGCGGCTATCCTTACATTGTGGACAAGAACGGCGTCTTGATAGGGCATCCCCAGTCGGAAAAGCTGACAAAGGAGAACCTGACGCAGGATTCTAGTGCGGCGCTGGCCGCGGCCGCTACGGCGATGACCCAGGGCCAGACGGGACTGTCCCGCTATACCTACGAAGGTGTTGACAAGGTGGTCGCCTACCAGCCGATCGGTGTCAACGGCTGGAGCATGGCCGTGACGGAACCGTACAGCGAAGCACTGGGCAGCGTTGGCAGCCTCCAACGGACGATGCTCATGGCGTTGATAATAATCGTGCTTCTGGCTGCCGGCATGGCTTACCTGCTTGCTCAAAACATCGCCGGGCCCGTCATGTTCCTCGCGCGCCAGGCCCGGGACTTCGCCGAAGGCGGCCTGGGCGAGCAGCTCGATCCGGGGGAGAAGGAACGGATAGCGAAGCGCAAGGACGAGATCGGCATACTGGGCAAGTCGTTCCAGCAAGTGGAAGCGGCTCTCACTGAGACAGCGAACGCGGTTACTCGCGTCGCCGAGGCCGATTTGACGGTGGAAATTCATCCGCGAAGCGACCGTGACGTGTTGGGCAAAGCGTTCTCGAAGGCCGTGCGGAACCTCGGGCTGCTCCTTGCACAGCTCAACGAAACCGCTCAGAACCTCGCTGCGGCGAAGGACCAGCTTGCTCAATCAGCAGATCAGGCGGCGCAGGCGACTCAGCAGGTAGCGCAAACGGCCTCCGAGGTCGCAGAAGGCACGGGTCAGCAGGCGGCAAGTACGCAGGAGGTGAGCCAGGCCGTCGAGCAGCTGTCCAGGGCCATTGAGCAGGTGGTTGATGATGCGCAGGCTCAGACGAGACAGGTACAGACGGCCAGCGCGTTGAGCGAGAAGGTCTCCGTTTGCGGCGATACGGTATCCGATGCCGCGCAGAAGGCGCTGGAGCGCTCCCGCCAGGCAAGCGAGACCTCAGAGCAGGGCGCCGAGATGGTCCAGAAGGCGATCGACGGCATGGAGCGCATCAGAGGCGCGGTCGAGGGCGCATCCGGCGAGATATCCAAGCTGGGCGAGCGGTCCACCGAGATCGGGAAGATCGTCGCCGTTATCGACGATATCGCTGCCCAGACGAATCTGCTTGCGTTGAATGCCGCGATTGAAGCGGCGCGCGCTGGCGAGCAGGGCCGAGGCTTCGCTGTGGTCGCGGACGAGGTGCGGAAGCTGGCTGAGCGCGTCGGCACCGCTACCAAGGAGATTGCGGACCTGATAGGCGGCATCCAGCGGGGCGTCGAAGGCACGGTTGAAGCCATGAAGCAGGGCAGCGCGGAGACCAGCGAGGGCGCGAAGCTCGCTTCAGAAGCCGGTGAATCGCTGCGGCAGATACTCGCAGTTGTCCAGGAGATGAATAGCGAGATCGTCGATATCGCGGCGAGCTCCGAGGAGCTGAAGAAGGCCGGCGCCGACATGTACGGCACGATGGAGCAAACGCGCAGCCTCGTCGAGAAGAGCCTCGCCGCCAGCGAGGAGATGCGCAGCGGCGCCGCGCAGGTCATCGAAGGCGTTTCCGGAATCGCCGCCATCGCTCAGCAGAATAGCGCTGCTACGGAGCAAGTGTCCGCTTCAGCGCAGGAGATGAGCGCCCAGGTACAAGAGGTCACTGCGGCCACCCACTCCCTCGGAGAGATGGCTGAGGATTTGCGCAGCCGGGTCTCCGGGTTCAAGCTTCGCAGGCAGCGGGGCGGTCCGCTGACCGACGTTATGAGGCAGACGCCGGAATCGGTAGAAGAAGGGCCTGATCAGACAGAACGGTTTGCAGCGTAGCCGAAGTGCGACGGACCGGCACTGAGAGATCATCACGCAGCCCCCGTACGCGTGTCGGCATGTAGCGGGTGGCTGAGGAGGAAGATGAGAAATGGCCGAGGACAACACTGCGAAGGTGGAACGACAACTCGTGGTCTTTGACCTCGGGAACGAGCTCTACGGCGTGGACATTGGTTCGGTGAGGGAGATCATCCGGATGCAGGACATAACGTATCTGCCCAACGCGCCGGAGTTCATCGAGGGTGTCACGAACCTGAGAGGGAAGATCATTCCCGTCATTAACCTTCGCAAACGATTTGGCATGAGCGAAAGCGTCGACGGGAACGAAGAGCGCATCGTCGTGGTCGATGTGGCGGGCGAGTATATGGGCGCGCTTGTGGACGCTGTGACCGAGGTTCTAAGGATCAAGGAGGACGTGATCGCGCCGGCATCCAGCGCCGTGACGACCGTCGACTCCTACTACATGGAAGGAATCGCGAACCTTGGCGATCGGCTGATCATCCTGCTCGACCTGAACAAGGTGGTGTCGCAGAGAGAGGCGGACGTTGAAGAGGAAGCGAGGGTGGCGTAGAAATACGTTCCGGGGATAGCACTCAAGGCAGGATCGACGATGGAGCAGGGAAAGTCCAACTTCAAGCGCGAAGATCTCAAGCTCTTCTTGGAGGAGACGGACGAGCACCTCCGACTTCTCGACAACGATATTGTGCGCCTCGAACAGGAAGCGGGCAACGTCGATCTGCTCCAGGAGATATTCCGCGCCGCCCATACGCTCAAAGGCTCCTCGGCCATGCTCGGCCTGGAGAAGATGGCCGATCTCACGCATGCGATGGAGGACCTCCTTGACAGGATCCGAAAGGGAACGCAGGCGGTCACATCAGAGATCGTCGATTCGCTGTTGCAAGGCCTGGACACGCTCAAGGTTCTGAAGGAGGACGCCGCGGCCGGTCGGGAGAGCGAGATCGATGTGACGGAATTGGCGGCCCGTCTACGTTCAGCCGGAGGTGCGTCGGCTGCGATGCCGGCGCCGGACGCGGCTGCGTCGCCTTCGCAGCCGGCTCCAGAGACAGCTCACGCTTCACTCGATTCCATCATCGCCCAGGATCAGGCGGCCCTTGACGTGCTGCGAGCGGCGCCCGAAGGCCAGAACGCCTACAGGGTGCGAGTTTCGCTCGCTGAGAGCTGCGAGTGGCTGGCGGTGCGTTGTTTCCAGATACTGGACGTGCTCGGGACGTTCGGTCACGTCGTTGCCTCGGTGCCGTCGAGGCAAGATGTCGAGGCGGAAAAGGGCGCCCGCGAGTTCGAGGCGGTACTGCTGAGTTCGTTAGCCGCGGAACAGGTCGCGGTAGACGTTCAGGCGATTGATGAAGTGCGGGAGGCCACCGTGGAGGCGTGGCGGGGTCTGCCCGCCGAGACAGCCCCCGCTGAGACGCCCGCGCAGGCTGAAGCAACTCCGACCGCGCCGGTAGCGCCCGACTCTTCGCCCGCGGCGCAAGCAAAAGCGATGCCTGCCGCTCCGGCCCTTCCGCCGGAGCCTGCCTCCACGAAGATAGAGGTTTTGCAGACCGTGCGCGTCGACGTGAACCGGCTCGATGACTTGATGAATATGGTCGGAGAGCTCGTCATCGAAGGAACGCGGCTGAACGAGATCATGGGGAATCTTCTGTCGACCTATCACGATGACGTCAACGTGCAAGGGCTGGCCGTTTCAGGCGGGCATCTCCTAAAGGTCCTCGACCCGTCCAACGACTGGTAGCTTAGCCTGATGAGGACTCTGAGACCTCAAGGACAGAAGATACGCGTTCTGGTTGTCGATGACTCCGCGCTCATGCGGTCGGTCCTCGCCCGGCACCTGAACGATGATCCCGACATCCGCGTCGTCGGGACGGCGCGCGATGGCCTCGAAGCGCTGGAGCAGACACGCGACCTGACGCCCGACGTGGTGACGATGGACATCGAAATGCCCCGCATGGACGGCTTGGCCGCTCTTGAGCTCCTGATGAGAGATATGCCTACCGCCGTCGTCATGGTGAGCGCGCTCAGCGGCGAGGGTTCCGATGCCACCATTCGCGCGCTGGAACTGGGAGCCGTCGACTTTGTGCTGAAGCCCACGCTGCACGGCGTGCCAGCGATTCAGGCCCTGGCCTCAGAGCTATCGACAAAGGTGAAGCTGGCGGCGAGGGCGACATTGCAACCGAGGGGCGCAGCGGTAGCAAGGAAGCGGGCCGCCGCTCGCGGCGCCTGGCAGGACAAGATAGTCGTCATTGGCAGTTCGACCGGTGGGCCGCGGGCTCTCTGCACTTTGTTCGCCTGTCTTCCCGAGGACTTCTATGTGCCTATTCTGGTCATTCAACACATGCCGGCAGGGTTTACGTGCAGCCTTGCGCAGAGGCTGGATCAGATATCACCGCTTTCGGTCAAAGAGGCCCAGCGGCTCGACAAGATCGTGCCCGGTCAGGCGCTGGTTGCTCGGGGAGGGTACCACATGAGGATTGGCGAAGGGCGGGTCGTGCGTCTCGATGATAGCGCGCCGGAGTGTGGCGTGCGTCCTTCGATAAACGTCACAATGGAATCGGCGGTGGCGGCCTGGGGCAGCTCGATTGTCGGCGTCATCCTCACCGGCATGGGAGTGGACGGCACGCGTGGAGCAGGACTTGTCCGGTCTGCTGGGGGAGAAGTGATCGCGCAGGATGCGTCCACTTGCGTCATTTATGGAATGCCTAGAAGCGTCGTGGAGAGCGGATATGCCAGCGTCGTCGCCCCCATTAGGCGAATCGCAGCGGAGATCACTTGGCGATGCCAGAGCGAAACGATGATGCGGAGGGTCTCGGCTTGAACGATCAGGAATACGCTTATCTGGGGCAACGGATTCGCCAGTTGCTGAAAGTTGACATCGATCACTACAGGGAGAGGCAGATGCGTCGCCGGCTGACGGCGTTCGTCGCGCAACGAGCCAACGGCGACGTGATGAGCTTTCTTCGAGAACTGGAGCGCGATGAGCGGATGCTGAAAGAGCTGCACGACATGTTGACCATTCATGTCTCCGAGTTCTTCCGCGACACTGTCCAGTTCCAGCATTTGAAGTCGCGCGTGCTTCCCGAGTTGTTGAGGAAGGCCCGTCGGCTTCGGGTCTGGTCGGCTGCCTGCTCGCACGGCGCAGAGCCATACTCAACAGCAATCATCCTCCACGAACTGGGTCATTCAAACGGGTACAGCATGGTCGCCACGGACGTTGACGAGGGGATCCTGGAGCGGGCGATGGCAGGCGGTCCGTATCTGGAGAGCGAGACCAAGAATGTGAGCGCCGACCAACTGGCGCGGTTCTTCAAGCCCGGTCGCGGTGGTCGATGGGTCACATCACACATGCGGTCCCGAGTGCAGTTCCAGAGACATGACCTTCTCGCCGAGGAACCCCCGGGCGCGTTTGATTTGATAGTCTGCCGTAACGTCATCATATATTTCTCAACCGATGCGCGACGAGAGCTCCTGGAGAAGTTCCGCGAGTCGCTGAGACCCGGCGGGGTGCTGTTCCTGGGTGGGACGGAAGCCCTTCTTGAGAGCGGCATAGGTTTCGACAGGATGTTCGACAGTTTTTATCGCAAGACGGATGCGGATCAGGTCGAGGCGGCGCAGAGGCGGGCGGCCTGAGCGGCGAGCAGGAGGAGAGACGTGCGCAGAGTGTCGGTGGCGAACGCTAAGCCGGGGATGATTCTCGGCCGGGCGGTCTACGACATCAAGGGCCAGATGCTCCTGGGAGATGGCGATCGGCTGGAAGGCGATAGCCTGGGACTGCTTGCCCGATTGGGGACGTTGGAGATCCTTATCAAGGACCCGCGGGTCACGGACGTCCCCGTCGGCGCCTTGTTCTCGGCGCACGTCGAAGCGAAGGCCGTCCAGGCCCTTCACATGCTCATGGTGAACAGCCAGGGCGTTTCCGAAGGGATCACTCCGATCGACTTGATGAGGATGACGCCGACGCTCGGGGCCATGACCGAGAGACTTTTGCCTACGATCCTGGGCGACCCAGACCTGTGCGGTATGTCGTCGTTCCAGGCGTACGACTACATTCATCCGGTGAAGGTCGCGGAGCTTGCCATGCTAGTCGGAGCGCTCGTCGGCCTGAAGCAGCAGCAGCTTATCAACCTCGGCCTGGCGGCGATACTCGAGAACCTGGGCTACGTCTCCATGCCGCCCGGGATCCTGGATAAAGCCGGTTTCTTGGGCGACGAGGAGTGGGAATACCTGCACCGACATCCGCGAGAAAGCGCGGCGATGCTGGGCAGCGCCGGCCTCGACGCCGAGGTGCTGGAGGCGGTGGAGCAGCACCACGAGCGATGGGGGGGGCGGCGGCTATCCCGAGGGAAGGAAAGGCAAGGATATCTGCCTCTTCGCGCGGATAGTCGCCATGGCGGACACCTACCATTCGCTGCTCTCGCGCCGACCGCATCGCCAGGCGCTGCGGCCCCAAGACGCGGTCGAGTTCATCGTCGCCTACAGCGGGGAGCTCTTCGATCCCGAGCTGGTCCAGGTCTTTGCCAGGCAGATCCCGCAATACCCGGCAGGCCTGGCGGTCAAGCTGAGCAGCGGCGAGGTTGGTATTGTGTCGAACCCCAACATTGGCCACATTGCTCGACCGATCGTCAGGATCTGCGCTGAGAACGGCGAGAACTTGAAAGAACCATATGATCTCGATCTGTCGCGGCCTGAACGCATGACCAAGCTGATTACCGAGGTGCTTCTGTGAGCCCCGGGCCCGATGATTCCGTACTCGGCCAGGATGATATCGACTCCCTGGTCTCCGTGATGGCGAAGAAGAACGAGGAGGCGCCGACCGCTCCCCGGGCCGTTCAGACGCCGCCGGTGGTTGAACCGCCGCAGGCTCCTGAGCCGCCGGGCGCGGCCGTGCGCGCGGTGAGCGCGGGCGAGCAGCCCGTTGCCGGCACGGCGGACCTCGTTCAACGAATCGAGAAGCTGGAGGCGGCCGTCGCAAAGCTGACGCAGGCTGTCGGCGGAAGCCAGTCGCCGTCGCAAGTCGCGGCGCTGGCGAAGCAGGTGGAGACGCTTAACGCTCGTGTGCAGACCCTTCGCGAATACGCCGCGCACTCGGTCGGCTATCGAATTCATGAGACGTTCCAGTGCGGCGCCTGCGGCCAGAAGGGGTTTGTGGCCGGGGCGGTGAAGTGCACGGCCTGCGGCCAGGAAACGTGGATGGGCTGGTGGCCGCCAGCCTGACGGCTAGCGACCGACTCTCCTTGCGCCGTGGTTGACCCGCACGCGAGCGCGGACTTCGCCTCAACCCTCGCGACCGCTCCATAAGAACGCGCTCGCCAAAGCATGACACCTGGCCGCTCCATCCTCGTCCGCTGGCGGAGCCGGTGATCGAGTCAGCGAAGAGATCTTCGACTGCGCTTCAAGTCGGCTGGCAAGAGGAGAGGGAGGTCGTTCCTCCCTCTCCTTTGACTGTGTTATCTATTGCGCCCGGCGCTCACTCACCGGAACCCGTTTCTCTTAAGGGTCCACGGGCGCGATGGGCGTCGCCTGGTCGTTGGGCGATGGGTTCTCGCAGGTGCTGTGGTTGCGGCCGAAGACGAACTGAAGGTCCTTGATGTCGATGTCGCCATCGCCTCCCTTGGGCTCCAGGTCGTACCATTGGCCGTACGAGTCCATGCCCTGCGACGACCCGTAGAGGAAAGCTTCCGCCTGGTCGTCCTTCACGTCGACCTGGCAGTCGAGGTTCAGGTCGCCCTCCAGCATGCGGATGGTCACATAGGCCGGGGCACATACTGCGGTGAGCTGACCGGGGAGAGTACCTGGAATCTGCTCGCTCTGGGTGTCCGTGACTTCGCAGTTGTGGTCGTCAATCGTCGTCTGGATGCCGTTGTCCTTGGTCGGGCGGAAGCCGGCCGTGGTCATGATGTTGGTCAGGTTCGGCGTAATTATGATCCGCTCGACCAGGCCGTTGCCCTCAGGCCCAACCTTGCCCTGAGGCACCGGCGTTCCCGCGGAGTTGTTGACGGTCGCGTCCTTGGTCACACAGCCTTCGAGAATCGAGTTCTCGTTCTGGATGGTGACGAAGCAACCACCGGCGTCGTTGGAGTTGACCACGCGGCCACCGCTGGTGAGCCAGGTGTTGTCCGGAACGGTGGTAACCGAGACGAAGTTGTGGTCAAAGCTGATCTCGTGCTCCCAGGCGCCCAGGCCTTCCGGAGTGCAGGCCGGCGTCTGAAGTGGAGCGGGAGTCCCCTGGGCGTTCACGTTGTTCGGGTTGCAGACATCGTTGATGCCGAAGATCCACTCGTCGATCTCCAGGCAGCCTTCGCCCTTGGTCGGGTCGACGCAGCTCTTCATGACCCAGAGGACGCTGTTGTCCTGAACCCCCGGGACGTTCACCTGGGCGTCCTTCTCCATGCTGACGACGCTGGGCACGGGCGCCGGCGTCCCGGGTGTGGGCGTGCTGGTCGGCGTGCGCGTGGGCGTGCTGGTCGGCGTGCGCGTGGGCGTGCTGGTCGGCGTGCGCGTGGGCGTGTATGTTGGCGTGACGGTGATCTCCGTTGACGTGGGCGTCGGCGTTGGGCTTCCGGTCGGTGTTACCGTCGCCGTCGGTGTCAGCGTATTCGTAGCGGTAGCGGTGCTCGTGGGCGTGTAGGTGGCCGTCGCCGTATTGGTTGGAGTGTCCGTCGGCGTCTCTGTCGGCGTATCTGTCGCCGTCGCCGTCGGCGTCTCTGTCGGCGTATCTGTCGCCGTCGCCGTTGGCGTTGCCGTGTCCGTCGCCGTTGGCGTTGCCGTGTCCGTCGCCGTTGGCGTTGCCGTGTCCGTTGGCGTGTTCGTGGGCGTGTCGGTGGGCACGGGTGTCGACGTGATTGTGGGCGTGTCGGTGGGCGCGGGTGTCGCCGTGTCCGTCGGGGTGTCCGTGGACGTAGGCGTGGGGGTGTTCACGGAGCCGCCAGTGCACTCATCCGGTCCCGTGAGCCAGGGATCGAAGAGGACGTTGTCGCTGACTTCGTCGCCCTGTCCGTCGGGGTTCAGCGTCGGGTGGTAGGGGCCGGTCGCGTCTCCCCACCAGTTGTCGATCGCGTCCACAGCGTTGCTGCTGTAGTTCTGGAGGCCCCAGCCGTCGGGTACGTAATTGTTTCCGTAGATGTCGTTGCAGCGGAGCACAACGTCGCTGGGCTCGACGATATAGGGCGCAACGATGACGCCGACTCCGGCGTTATTGATGATTTCGTTGCTGGTGAAAGTGTCGTTGTGCGAGTCGCCGTCGACGATAACCCCGTCGCCCTCATCCCCGGCGGTGGGCGACGCGACGTTGTAGCTGACGTTGTTCTCGTTGACCGTAATGTCGCTGGAGTCGGCAAGATATAAGCCGGTACCGTTCGCCGAGATCAGATTGCCCGCGACCGCAGAATTGTCCACCAGCAGCAGGTAGACGCCAACGTCGCGCTCGGTCGTCACGGTGTTTTCCGAGATGTTCAGGTTCTTCATCGTTGGTTTCGAGTAGTTCACGATGAAGAGGCCCTCCATGCTGTCGTGGACGTTGTTGCCGGTAACCACGACGCCGTCGGCGGCTTGGGTCACAAGGATGCCCGCTGCGGCCGCGGTGCTGGGCGTGTAGTCGTAGAGGCTCGCGTCGTTGTCGGTTATGCTGCCGCCGGCGCCGTCGCTGAGCTGGATACCGTTCTGCGCGATGTAGTCGGTCGGTCCCCAGCCGACGACAGTGTTGCCGGAGATGGTCGCGGTCATTCCAGAGCCGAGGGCCGTTATGCCGTTCTTCTGCACATCGTGCACACTGTTGTCGCTAATAGTCACGTTGGCGCCGCCTCCGCCTCCGCCGCCGCCCTCGGCGAAGATGCCGAGGGCGCCCTGGCAGCCTTCGTAGCCGGCCGGGAAGTCAATGTTCTGCACTTCGCTGTCTTCGATAGTGCCGGAGGAGTTCCGCCAGTAGACGCCCATAAAGGTGGGTGTACATGACGTTAGGCTGTTGCCCGCCCCGTCCACAGTGAGGTCGCTGACGGTCACGTCCGACGTGCTGTCGATGACGATGATGGCCGCGACTGCCGCTCCCGGGGAGCCGCCGTCGATGCGCGTAGTGTTGACCGCGACGGGCACGGGCGCGATCACGGTCGAGCCTTCGCCGGCGCCTTCGAGGGTGAGCGGCTTGTTGATGGTGACCTGCTCGTTGTAGACGCCGGGAAGGACCTGGACGGTATCACCGGCCACCGCCTTGTTGACGGCGTAGCGCTGGATGGAGCTGTAGACGCCGCGAATGTCGACGAAGCTGCCGGAGGTCCACGGCTGGGCGTCGCCGCCGGGCGTCCAGGTGACGGCGGCGGTGTCGAAGGAGTTGTTCGCGACGATGGCGTGCCAGTCGGGGTTGGCGTAGCCGGGGCCTCCGTTATATGTGCCCCAGGCGACGACGTGCCTGCGGTCGGACTGGATGAAGGTGTTGCCGCTGATGGTGGCGGCGCCGACGGGATAGACGTCCCAACTATCGGCGCCGGGGCCGACGAAAGCGATGGCGTCGCAGTTGTTGTTGAATACATTGTCTTCGATCAGGCGGTTGTTCACGCTTCCGCTCCAGCCGGGCCCGCTGGAGATTCGGATGCCGCTGGCGTCCGCTCCGCCGCCGTCGATGAGGTTGCCCTCGATTGTGTAGGACTGGACGTGCGAAGTGTTTGTGACGGGATTGAAGTGGAGGTCGTCGAGGTAGAGGGCCGCTGCTCCGTCGATGCCGTGAAGGGCGTTGAATTCGATGGTCACGTTATCGCCGACCGACTCGATCGTCTTGTTGTTCCAGTCGTTGTAGCCGGTAACATCCAGGCCGCTGATGGTTACGTTGTCCGCCTGGACGAAGATGGTCGATGTGCCGAAATCCGGCACGTCGCGCTTGCCGGTGATGAATGCGAGGACGTTGTGATAGTCGGTGATCGGGGCGCCGCTGGAATCAACGCCTTGAATCGTCAGCGACTTGCCAACGAACATGTTGAAATCGTTGCTGCCGGCGCCGCCGGTGCTCGGATCGCGTCTGTTGGCCTCGTCCTGGTTGTAGGTGCCGGGGCAGACGTTGATGATGTCGCCGGGGGAAGCCGCGTCGATTGCCGCCTGGATGGTGGTATAGGCGCCGTCACTGGCGTCGCAGTTGGCGGCGTTGCCGTGGCCGTCAGCGTCGACGACGAGGACGCTGCTGGCGCGAGTGGGCGACGGGGATAAGTTGAAGGCGGCGAGCGCTACAGCCAGTACGACCGCCCCGAGGGTGAACCAGCGAACCAGCGTCCTCATTTCGATCCTCCTGATCAAAGCAATACCTATCGGACCAGCGTCCGAATCAGATCGCCAAGGCGGGGTAGATAGGAATTGACATGACGAGCGCCAAGCGGGGATTGGCGCGAGCTATCGCAATTAACAGATCGGTAAGCTTCCTTGCCTGTGCGCTACATCAAACAGGAGGGATGGATTCGAACCACCAGCGACCTCTATATAGCATGCTGTCGAACGCTTGTCAAGAGGTAGGCCGTAACATTTTTCATGTGTGCGAAGTTAGGAGTGATGGGCTCGAAGCCGGCTGAACGCTCCGGCGAGCCGGCGGCTCGGCTCAAGGCGTCACGGTCACCGAGATCTGGTTTCCGAGCGGCGGGCCCGGCTGGTCCGTCGCCTCGGGCGGCGGCGTCGGCACCGTGCAGTCCGTGGTCGATTCGAAGCTCACGGGGTCACCGAAGGGCTGCCAGCGGAAGGTCGGTGTAGCTCCAGAACGGTCAACCGTGCCCCGGACGAAAATCTCCGCCTCGATGAAGCGGTGATCGGTCGCGCTGGTCGTCGAAGGGAGCAACGAGAGGTCGGTGCCGTACTTGCAGACCGATTCGGCCGCCGCTATCAGCGAACTGCGGGTCAGGTTCTTGCCGGCCTGCTTGAAGAGGCCGACGATGCTCTCGCCCAGCTCGTAGCCGACCAGGGTACTGTTGTCGAAAGGGAGATCGGGCGCGATCTGCGCCATTATCGCCTTCCTGGCGGCAACGCCGGGGATGGTCGTCTCCCACGCCTGGTGTGCGATGGTCGTGCTCACCACGCCCTCTATGTTGTCGAGGCCGGCGAGCGTGGCGGTGATGTCCAGGGCATTGGCTTCGTTGACGAGCATGGGCACCTGCCAGTTCAGCGTCTGGCGCGCCGTCTTCATCATGTTCGCGGCCTGGACGGGCGAGCCCCAGAACATGATGACGTCGACGTTCTCGGCCTTCAGTCGCTCAACCTGAGCGGTCACGTCGGACTGGGCAACGTCGTAGTACTCGGTGGTAACCTCCATGTCCGCGCCGAGGTCCTGCAAGCCCTGCCGTGTGCCCTGCTCGCCCTCTTTTCCGTAGTCATCGTTCTGTGCCAGGATGCCCAGCTTCTTGCCGTTGTAGTTCTGGTACAGGTAGGTCGCGAAGATCTTGCCTTCCATCGTGTAGTCGACCATGGACGTGAAGCGGTTCTTGCCCACCGGGTTGGTCAGCTCGCTGGAGCCGCTGAGGGCGAAGATGTCGGGAACGCCCTGCTGTTCCAGGTACTTGTAGACGGCGGCCTCGGGCTCGGTGCCGAGATTGCCGACGAAAGCGAACACGCCGTCCTGCTCGACCAGCGTGCGGACGACCTCCGTTGCCACCGGCCCGGAGTACTGGCTATCGCCAACGACGAGATCGATCTTCCGGCCGTACATGCCGCCCTGCGTGTTTATGTAGTCGAAGTAGGCCTGCATTCCCTTGCTGATCTCGATTCCCCAGGCGGCGGCGGGACTGCCGCTGAGCGGCATCAGAGTGCCAAGCTTTATCTCTGTGTCCGAAACGCCGGTTGAGTCGTCCGGCGTCTGGGCTTTGTCCGAGGCGCAGGCAGAGGCGAAGAGCATAAGAAGCACTATCGCGGTGAGAGGGCGAGCCAACGGGGTTTTCATCGAGTCCTCGTTTCGCCGGACTGCCAGCGCCGACGAAGAAATCCTACTCCTTTCCCGGCCGCGGTCAAAGGGCGGAAACGCTAGATGCGTCTGCCGGGCGGTAGCCTGAGTCGACGCCTCGATGCGGGCGGCGGCTACCAGTGTACGTAGACAGGCATTCCTATCTGCGCGAAGTCGAAGATCTCCTGCGAGGGGCCGGCCCTGATGCAGCCGTTGCTTACGCGGCCGGTGCTGGTGTCCACGACGTTGCCGTTCTGGTCCTTCGGGAACGAGTGGAATCCGTTCGCCTTCTCTGGGTCGAAGCCGACCCAGTCGCTGATGTAAGCGCCGTACTGAGCGTCCAGCGTCAGGTCGGCGTTCTTCTCGTAGACGTGAAAGAGGCCGGTCTGCGTGGAAGCGTATTCGCCGGTATCGATGCGCTGGCCGACGGCGACCGGCGAGATGACGGCCAGTGCCCACTTGTCGTACATCAGACGCACGACGTATTTCGCGACGTCCACGTCTATCCACTCGCCGGCCGAGGGAGGCGAGCTGCCGTCCAGCGTGAAGCCGGGAGGCTTTTCGGCAATCGTCGCTGCCTGCATGTCAGTGGACGCCGTAGCGAGCGGCTCGATGGTGACAGAAGCATTCGTGACGGGCGCGGATCCACCGCGACACGCGACAGTCGCAAGGGTGGCAAGGAAGACCGCAAGGAACACGCACAGGATCAGGAGGCGCGGGCGGTGTCGAGGACTGATCGGGTGCAGGCGTGGGAACATCTTGTGCAGTATGGCATGAAGTCGCCGGTGACGCCAGACGAAGCTGCTGGTCCTGACGAGTCGGCAACCGTCTCGTCGAAGCCCAAGGGCGGGGGCGATAGCGAAGGGACCGACAACCGCGGCAATGCGACGTTCGGAGATAGCTGACGGACTATGGAAGGTCGGCAGGGCGCTTTCCCTGCCTGCGTTCGGTTCCCGCCTGTCCGTTGTATCCCAGTCGTCCCGGCATGGTTGCTCCCGACGGTGGTTTGCCGAGGGAATTGGCTCTGTTATACTGCATGTAGCTGAGTTTGAAGCTCGTATGGAAAGCCAAGGGTTTCTAAATGCCGAAGAGCAAGCAACCAAAGAACATCAAGCGGAAGGGCCGGAAGCCGCGCGGCGCCGATTGGTCGGGACCGGCGGCCAAGCACGGTCCCTTCGGAGTCTTTAGCAACATCAAGCTGTTCTACGTCTTCGGCGCCCTGATCATGGTGGGCAGCCTGGCGACAGGCTGGATGTCCATCTGCGGACCGAGCAACAACACGGGCGTCGTGACGGCCACGCCTGGCACCGCCGTGGCAACGGACACGCCGACGCCGTCGGCAACGGACGTGACGCCGACGCCTACCGTCGAACAGGTCAAGTCCTGGCCGTCGCCTCCTGCGATGAGCATCGACCCGACGAAGAGCTATACGGCGACCATCACCGTCGAAGGCAAGGGGACGATCCAGGTGCAGCTCGACGCCGCCAACGCGCCGAACACCGTAAACAACTTCGTCTTCCTGGCGCAGCAGGGCTTTTTCAACAACCTGCCGTTCTACTACGTCGACGCGAACGCGTTCGCCGCGACGGGCGATCCAGCCGGAAACGGGCAGGGCGGTCCCGGCTACGAGCTCCCGAACGAGCCGAATTCGGTGAAGTTCAACGTCGGCTCTCTGGGGATGTTCAGCGGCAACGGGAACGGCATGCGGGCGGGAAGCCGGTTCTTCATCGCCCTCAACCCGTCGATGCTCGATTCGACGAACTTCTGGCCGTTTGGCAAAGTGACTTCGGGCCTGGACGTGCTGCAAAGCCTGACCAAGGGCGACATAGTCCAGAGCATCCAGATCACGGCGCAGTAGGCGTCACTGCTTCAGTCAGGCCTGAAAGGGGTGTCGGGAATCAGGCCGCCCGGCAGAGTGAAGTTGAAGCTGGCGCCTTCCCCTTTGCCGGCGCTTTCCGCCCAGAATCTTCCCGCCGTGCGCTTCGACGATTCCCTTCGATATTGCCAGGCCGAGACCGCTTCCCCTGTCCTCGCGCTCGTCAATCTTGTAGAACTTGCGGAAGAGCAGCGGAAGCTGCTCAGGCGGAATGCCGCGGCCGTGGTCGCGGACCCGGATGAGCACGTCGCCGTCCTGCGGTTGGGCCGAGATAGTGATCGGCTCAGTGGGCGGCGAGACGTGGGCGGCATTGGCTATGAGATGGCCTAGGACCTGCGCGACGCGCCGCCTGTCGGCCTTCAGCGGCGGCAACGCTGCGGGCGTCTCGACCAGCACTCTGTGATCGGCCCCGCTCCGGGCGAAGGCGGCCTGAGCTTCCCTGAGGAGTGCGGCGGGCTGGACTCGTTCCTTCTTCAGATCGAGTAGGCCGGCTTCGATCTGGGTGATGTCCAGGATGCTGCGGACGAAGTCAGCCAGGCGGTCCGCCTGCTCGTCGATGATCTGAAAGAGGCCGCGCGCCTCGACGGCGTTCGGCGGCGTGTCGCTGCCGAGGGCGATGGCGGCGGCGCCCTTGATGGCGGTGAGCGGTGTGCGGATGTCGTGCGCGAGGACGGAGAGGAACTCAATACGCAGCTTCTCCAATTGCGCTTCCGTGCGGACCCGCTCGGTCACGTCGCGGACGATTGCCTCAACAAAAGCAAGGTCGCCGGCGTCGTCTCGGACGAGGGTTGCCTGCTGCTCCACCCAGACGATTCCGCCATTCTTATGAACAAGACGAATAGCCTGAAGAGCTGGAGGCTCCTCCGGATTGCGGGCGTAATGCTCAGCATAGGGGAGATCGTCCGGGTGAATGAGCTTCAGTGCTATCCGCCAATCGGCGTAGAAGTCCTGCGGTCTGTAGCCCGTCATGCGCTCGATGGCCGGGCTGATGTACTCCAGGTGAGGCTTCGGCTGGAAGCGTATGAGGTAGATGGCGTCCTGGGCGTTCTCAGTGAGGAAGCGGGCGCGCTCGGTCTCCGCCTCGATGTGAGCTCTGCGCAGCTGCTCCCGCGCGTGCGCCAGTTGACCCTCGGACTCCTTTAGGCGCGCCAATAGCTGGGCCAGCACTGCTGGGTCGCTCGCGGAAGGAGAGCCCGGAGCCTCCGTATCCGACATGAACTCGGGCAAGTGCGACCGCTCACGCTTCTTCGATTTCATTCTTCGGGTTGCGAGGGGAACTCTCTTCTTGCTTCATCTCGATGACTGCCTCGTCGACGGACTTGCCGCTGCCGAAGAGGGGCGTGGAGGGGAGGCGACAGGCTGTGGCCGTGCTCCGGCGGTTCGTCGCCTTTGCGAGCTTCTGCTGCGTGTGATCGATCCTCAAGAGGGAACTGCGTAGCGGCCGGGCTATCTTTTCCGCCGACAGTCTGATCTCGAAAGCACCGAAACAAGCCCCCGCTCTTGAGCTCTGAGGTCATTGTAACATCTACGTAAACAAGAAGAAGCGTGCCTCTTAGGGCAGTTTCGAAGCGTTTTGTAAAGAGGCGTGAGACCGGGGGATGCGCTAGAATCTAGCGCTGGAGCGAGCGGTCGAATAGGAGGCAGTGGCGGCTTTGGGCGAAGCTAAGGCAAGCGGCCGGGACGCATGGCTCCGGCTGGACGATGCGTCGCTTCTGCGCGTCTGTCGTCAGGAACGCTACCGAGCGAGCGGCCCCGGCGGGCAACGGCGGAACAAAGTCGAGACGGCGGTGCGGCTGCGGCACGCGCCCAGCGGAATCGTCGCGCAGGCGGAGGAGTCGCGCTATCTGGAGGAGAACCGGTCGCGGGCGTTGCGGCGGCTGCGCGAGAAGATGGCGCTGGAGGTGAGGCAACCCTTCGACCTGGCGTCGCCGCCGCGGCTGCCGGAGCTGAAGGCGCAGCGGAGCGGCGAGGGCGGGCTGGCGGTGAACCGCGGCAATCCCGCCTATCCGATAATCGTCGCGGTCGTGCTGGACGCGCTGGCAGCGGCGGATGGGAGCTACGCGCGGGCGGCGTTGGCGCTGGGCTTGACGACGAGTCAGCTGTTGAAGTTCCTCCGGGCTGATCCGCAGATCAGTCGGGTGCTGATGGAGTCTGCGCGAAAGTGAGCGCCCTCGAACATTAGACATAAATATCGGGCTTGACAAGTGCCTGCAAGATGTTATACTACACTTCCCAACTCGTTTAAAGGGACAGGATTGCCCCGTTCATAGGCCAACCGGAGGTGCAGGAATGCCTCGTCGCGCCATCGTTGGCACTGCGGCCGCAGTTTGTCTTTGCGTCGCTCTTCTGGGGTTGTTGTTCGTGGGGCGTGCGCATCAGTCCTTTGCGGACTCCCCGGCAGGAACGCCGCGTATCGAGATCGACATGGACCCGACGAACGGCACGGGTCCCTGCAATCCGGTTGACGCTACGGTTCACCATCAAACGGGCGACACCTACAGCGTAGCTATTTGCCTTACGGACGTATCCTCCCCGCCGGCGGCGCTCCAATTCGAACTGCTCTATGACGACACGCTAAATGAGTGCCTTCCCGTCGAGTGCTCGCCATCGGACGGCCACTGCCGTGACAGCAGCCCCGACTTGAATGCCGGTGCGACCGTCTTCTCCTCGCCGAGCCTGGGGACCGGTTGGGAATGTGAACTTGGCACGCCGCCCAGTTGTGATGATGATCCTGCGACTGGTCCCGGGCATGGGATGGCGCTCCTTATGTGCTTCAGCACGCACGAGCCTACTCTTCCGGCCGGCCCCGGTGTTTCGAGCCCCATTGCGGAAGTGAAGCTTCGCTCCTTCTATCCGGGCGTTGACAATCTCAGCCTGGCCTTCGTCGACGTTGCCGATCGCTGGGGAATACACTTGGTCGAGCCAGATCTGGGACTCGGCGAGTCATTGGGTGGCTCCGACACGGTAAGCGGCACGCCGGTGACTCCCGAGGCAGTGCCAACCGCGACGGGAACTCCCGCGCCGACGTTTACTGCCTTGCCTCCGGGCCCGCCACTCGGTACCGTCGAACTGGACATGGACCCGACAAACGGAACGAGTCCGTGCGATCCGATCGACAAGTCGGTCCAACACAACGTCGGGGATGTTTATTCCATTGCCGTCTGCCTCACTGATTGGCACGTGCCGCCGGCATCCTTCCAATTCGACCTGGCCTATGACGATTCGGCAAACCAGTGCATTCCGACTGCCTGCGCCGCAGATGATTCCCTTTGCTTCGACAGCAACCCTGATGCCAACCTGGGCTCGACGACCTTCTCCACGCCTTCGCTGGGTTCAGGATGGTCGTGCGACCCGGCTTCGATATCTCCGAACTGCGACTTCGATTCCATGACGGGCAGCGGGCCGGGTACCGCGAGTATGATTTGTCTGAGTCTGGGCCATCTGACTCTGCCGGTGGGCGATGGGGTGTCCAGTGCGGTGGCAGAGGTGAGGCTGCGCGCCGCGGTGCCAGGAACCCAAACCGTCGTTTTGAAGAATGTTACGGCGGCAGACGCCGACGCAAATGAGGTGATGTGTGGCTGGTGGGGGTCAGTCTGCGACGAGGGGTCTAACACTAATCTTCCGCATCCGATTCTCGCCGACAACCCGGCCGGCAAGCAGGACGCGGCAAACCTCTGGGTCATGAAGAGCTGCGTCGACCCGAAGGAGGGCGAAGGCTGTCTGGAGATCGACCAGTCGGTGTACAACATCTTCGACACGCCCAATCCGAACGACCTCGGCGATGTTCCGGAGGGTCTGGGCGCCTGGGAGCACAAGATAACCTTCGACCACAACTTCGTATCGATTTCGACAGCGCCGGACAATGCCTGGCTGACGAGCGGCGGGCGCGTCGTCAACGCCAACGACGCCGGCGGGTGCTTCGTCAGCATCCAGAATGAGAATTCGCTGCTCGAGGGCTGCGTGACGAAGGACGCGGTCGGTGCGAACGGGAGCCGTTAGGCATGCTGGGCCCGGACGGCAGCCGCCCCGACGTGCCGAACGGCGGCGCAAGCGGCCTAGTTGAGCGGATAACCATCACGCCGAACGTTGGGAACCTGATGACGGCCAACTTGCGGCCGACGAAGGACAACGGCGTCCTGACGACCATCGCTCAGAGCAACTGCGAAGTGACGGATACGCAGAGTGAACAGATACCAGGCACCCTTCCGGGCCAGCTGACCCCGGTTTGCGCGGGAACCGCCGTGACCATTCGGATGCTCGAAGGCGATCTGAACCTGGACTGCAGCGTCGACGTGAAGGATGACCAGGCCGAGGCGTTCCTCTACGGGTCTCAGCAAGGCATGGACTCCTACAACCGCTGGTACGATCTCGAGCCGGCGTCGGGGGATGGCGACATCGATATCAAGGACCTGCAGTTCGTCTTCGGTCGCAACTACAGCACCTGCGACAATCCATCGCCTGACGACCAGGCGACGCCTGTCGCACCTGTGGATCCTTAGGAGAAAAGGAACAAGGGGAGACGTGATCGACTGTCCGCTCCCCCGGGCCGCACGTTCCGGATGAGGTGGGTTGGTCGGGGTGGACAGAACCAACCAGCAGATAGCCACCCCGAGTCCCAGTGGTCTCCCGAGCGGGTTCAAATACTCGGAATCACCTGCCAGGTTGAGCTGCTTCGACGGGCAGGCACGGCATGAACGGCCTGCTAGACGCTGCCGTGGAGCGCGCCCGGAAGGGCGCGCTACTCCTTCCGCTCTGGTGGACGGACGAGAACGGCGTCTGCCAGTGCCCCAAGAAGGCTAGCTGCGGCTCCCCCGGCAAGCACCCCCTAACTGAACACGGCCTTGATGACGCCTCGAACGATCCTGCCACCATCGCCAGATGGTGGGGCCGATATCCAAACGCCAATATCGGGGAGCGTACTGACGTATGCCCGAGGATCGACATCGATCTCCTAGAGGTTGCGAGAGAGATCGCAGCGGACGCCGCCCTGCCTCTTCAGACTCAGGTTGCCCGGACGCCAAGCGGAGGACTCCACATCGTCCTGGCAACGCCAAAGCCGACGCCTACCACCGTGCTGCGTCTCGACGACGGGCGCGAGCTTGGCGACCTTAAGGCTGAGCGTGCATATGTTGTCGTCCCACCAAGCAAGATCGGCAAGAACTGCTATGTATCGCTCAGCCCCGATGACGTTACCCCGTTCGAGGTGGAAGACCCTCTAGAGTGGCTCGCCCGGCTACTGCCGCCCTTCGGCTACCGGCTCGCCTCTCAGTCCGGCAACGGCCAGAAGGACTACAAGGTTCTGGCAGGGGTCGTCCACGAAGGCGAGGGCCGTCACAATGCCCTAGTCTCTTATGCCGGCAAGGTGTGGGTGGAGGGGACGGCTCCCGAGACGCTCGTCGAACTGCTGCGGGTTGTGAACCAGCGGCAGTGCCAACCGCCGCTGTCGGAGGGGGAGGTCGCAGACATCGCAACCCACTTCATCGAGAAACGCGAGCAGCGGCGGGACAACCATCCCATGATGGTGTCCTGTGAGCAGCCGCCGATCCAGAAGGTGTTCCCGCGGACCGACGCCGGCAACGGGGAGCTCTTCGCCCTTCTCTACGGCGACCGGGTGCGCTTCGACCACCGGCGAAAGCGCTGGCTGGTCTGGGGAGGGAACTGGTGGTCGGACGACAACGACGCCGAGGTGCGGCGGCTGGCCAAGACAGCAGTGCGGCACCGCTACCTGAATGCCACGACGATCGTCGATCTGAACGATTGTGCGGCCGAGTCGCGGTTCGCCGTGGCGAGCGAGAACCGCCAGCGGCTGGACGCGTTGTTGGCGCAGGCACAGACCGAGCCGCCGATCAGCGACGCCGGAGAGTTCTGGGACCGTGACCCTTGGCTTCTGGGCGTGGCCAACGGCGTCGTCGACCTGCGCAGCGGCACCCTACGCGGCGGGGCGCCGCAGGACCGGATCACGCTGCACAGCGACGTCCCGTTCGAACCCGATGCCCGCTGTCCGCGCTGGCTCAGATTCCTCGACGAGGTCTTTGGCGCCGACCAGGAATTGATCGACTACATCTGGCGCGCCGTCGGCTACAGCCTCACCGGGGACACATCAGAGCAGTGTGTCTTCACATGCTATGGCTCCGGTGCCAACGGCAAGAGCGTGTTCCTTAACTCGCTCCGTGCGGTCGGCGGCAGCTACGTGTACAATGTCCCCTTCTCCACCTTCGAGCTGGAGGCCCGGACTTCGATCCCCAACGACTTGGCGGCGCTGGCAGGGCGACGCCAGGTCACGGCTTCCGAGACGAACGAGGGCGTGCGGCTGAACGAAGGAAGACTCAAGGCGCTCACAGGGTGCGATCCGGTCACCGCCCGCTTCCTCCATGGGGAGTTCTTCACGTTCCGGCCCGTGGCGAAGTTCTGACTCGCCGTCAACCACAAGCCGAAGGTGACGGACGACTCCTACGGCTTCTGGCGGAGGGTGCGCCTGATCCCGTTCCTGCAGCAGTTCAAGGGCCAGGCTGAGGACAAGAACCTGGCGAACCACCTTACCGAGGACTTACCGGGCATCCTGGCCTGGGCGGTTCGGGGGGCGGTCGCCTGGTACGAGCGCGGCCTGGAGCCGCCGGCCGCGGTCCTGAACGCCACGGAGAGCTACCGAACCGAGTCCGACCCACTCGCTCAGTTCTTTCAGGAGCAGTGCATCCTGGAAGACGGCTGCGTCACTGCCGCCACCGCCGCGTACAAGGCCTACGGCACCTGGGCCGTCGAGCAGGGGATGAGCGAGCGCGAGCGGTTGACTTCGACTGCCTTTGGGCGACGGATGGCCGACCGGTTCGAGAAGAGGCACGCCCGCAGCGGCAACGTCTACGTCGGTGTTGGCTTGCTGTCTGAGGTCGCGCCAGAGAGGGCTAGGTGAAGGGTTTGGTGAAGGGTTTTGAATCTGGGCTCGCCGAAAACGAGTTTTTTCTCTATGTGATTGCCTTACGCGAGGAAACATGGAAATACCCTTCACAACCCTTCACCCCTTCACCGTGCGCAAACACGGGGCGGAGCCATCACCATGAGTGAATCGTGTTCGCTGGCCGCACAGGGGGGAGGGCCGGTCAAATCTCTGAAAGTCTTCGACCGCTAGACCGCTTTGGAAGCATCGCGCGTGCGGCCGCGAAATGAGCGAGGGGGGTACCTCCGAGGGAGCTTCGAATGGCTGGATACAAAGGCAGGCAGGGGCGAAAGCCGCTGCCAACATCAGTCAAGGTACTGAGGGGCAATCCCGGGAAGAGGCCGCTGTCGGACGGCGAGCCACGGCCCGAAGCGACCTTGCCCGCACCGCCGTCTCATTTGAGCGCGGAGGCGAAGCGCGAGTGGCAGCGTCTGGGCAGACAACTCGTCGCGATGGGGCTCATGACGAAGATAGACCGTGCCGCCCTGGCCATGTACTGCCAGGCCTGGGCGCGCTGGCTGGAAGCGGAGAAGGCACTCAAGGCCTACGGCGTGATGGTGAAGTCGCCAAACGGATTCCCGATGCAGTCGCCTTACTTGGCCGTGGCCAACAAAGCGATGGAGCAGATCAGGGCGATGCTCACTGAGTTCGGTATGTCTCCTTCCAGTCGAACGCGAGTCCACGTGACCCCTCAAGTTGATGAAGAGGACGGGATGGCGCGATGGATACGGAAGTACCGGAGGACGCTGCAAGGAGACGGATGATGACGACAGGGATGAAGACCGAGATAGAAGTCCAGCAGGTAGACATCGAATCCCTTCGTCCCGATCCGGCAAACCCGAGGCGCATAGGCCCGGGCGAGCTGGAGGCGCTGACGCGGAGCCTGCGCGAGTTCGGCTTTGTCCAGCCGGTCCTGGCGAGGAAGAGCGACAGCGTCGTTATCGGCGGCCACCAACGGCTGCTGGCAGCCCGCCGCCTGGGCTGGAAGACGGTGCCGGTGATCTTCCTCGACCTCAGCGTCGAGCAGTCCCGCCTCCTGAACCTCGCCCTGAACCGCATCTCCGGTGAGTGGGACCAGGAGCTCCTGGCCAGGATGCTGGCCGACCTGAAGCCGGTCGAGGATATCGACCTCTCCCTTTCAGGCTTCAGCGAGGAGGAGTTGGCCAAGCTCCTCAAGTCGCTCGACATCCGTGAGAAGCGCGAGCGCGTGGAGACGTTCGACCTCAACGCCGCTTTGGAAGCCGCACAGGCGGCACACGTTGCCCAACGTGGCGATCTGTGGCGGCTGGGGGATCACCCCCGCTTGCTCTGCGGTGATTCGACGGACGTCGGCGACGTGTCGCGGTTGCTGGGCGAGGGAAAGGCGGCAATGGCCTTCACGGACCCTCCCTACAACGTCGCCTTAGGCGACCACGGTGGTCAGCAGAGAGGAAGCCGCCGGCGCCGCATCGCCAACGACGCCCTGCCGGCTGAAGCGTGGGAAGCATTCGTCCGCGCCTGGGGGCGAAATCTCCTCGACCGCGTGGACGGCGCCAGCTACGTCTGCATGAGCACGAAGGAATGGCCGCTGGTGTCCCGAGTACTGGAGGAGGTCGGCGGCCACTGGAGTGACACCATCATCTGGGCCAAGGACCGCTTTGTCCTCGGCCGGGCCGACTACCAACGCCAGTACGAGCCCATCTGGTACGGCTGGCGCGAGGGCGCCTCCCACTACTGGTGCGGCGACCGCGACCAGGGAGACGTGTGGAACATCCCCCGGCCGGCAGAGTCTGAGCTCCACCCGACGATGAAGCCGCTGGAGTTGGTGGAGAGAGCGATCGGCAACAGCAGTAAGCCAGGGGACACCGTCCTCGACCTCTTCCTCGGCTCTGGGACGACGCTCATCGCCTCGGAAAGAACGGGGCGGATCTGCTACGCGATGGAGCTGGACCCCCACTATTGCCACATCGTGATCGCCAGGTGGGAAGCCTTCACGGGGCTCAAGGCGGAGAAAGTGGAGAAAGGCGCGGAAAGCCGTTGACTTCGTTCCGACTCAGAGTGATGTATGTCCGCGCCGGCAAGGGAGACGAATTCAGCAAAGGAGAAACGGATGCCCATCGAGAACCGAAACTTGGAGGCCGGGACGCGCCTGGCCGCCCGCTACAAGGGGACGACCTACATCTGCGAGGTCGTCCCGACAGAAGAGGGACTCCGCTTCCGTCTCGAGGACGGCAGGGAGTTCAAGAGCCCGTCCTCGGCGGCAAGCGCAGTGATGAACGGGATGGCCGCAAACGGCTGGCGCTTCTGGTCCCTCGCCGAGGAGCTCGCGGAGAAGGCTGCGGCTCCCCAGAAGGAGCGGGAGAGCAAGAAGAACGGACGGGTCCAGCGCTGGAAGTGCCTGCACTGCGGGCACATCTACAAGACGGAGAAGTCGGCGGCCGCTTGTCGTTGCGCCGGCGCCAAGGCCGCCCGCGAGAACGCGGGCAAGCCGGACGGCCCGTCTGGGAGCGACTACGAGGCGGTGATGGTCGACCCGATGAAGGCGGTCGAGCCGCCGACAGAGCCGGTGCAGGCGGAGGAGACACCCGCCGAATAACGACTGAACAAGCCCGAGGGAAGGCCCCCGAACAGGGGGTCTACCTCGTATGAGCGGATGGAAATGACCAAACACTATGGCCCGATGGTGTCCCGATAAGCTAACCCTCCGATAAGCAGAGCTTATGAATGCTTATGTCTGATAGAACCTGCACAGCGATCACAGAGAAGGGCGAACCCTGCCGCCAGGCTCCTCTGGAGGGAGAACTGTACTGCTTCTGGCATTCGCCTGGGTGCGCAGAGCAGGCAACTGAGGCACGCCGTCTCGGAGGGCTGCGCCGGCGCAAAGAGAAGATCACGCAGGGCGCCTACGACTTTGAAGGGCTGGAGTCGGTCGCCCAGATCCGCCGTCTTCTGGAGGTGGCCGTCGTCGATACCCTCGGCCTGGAGTCCTCTATCGCCCGCTCCCGGGCGCTCGCCTATTTGGCCCAGATGGCGCTCAAGCGCTGGAGGTGGGTGAGCTGGAGGAGAGGCTGGAGACGCTGGAGCACATCATGCTCCCCCGCTCGGGGGCGGAAAGGAGGGGAAGGCAGTGGCGCAGCCTGAGGCGCGGCTGACGAAAGTGTACGAGAAGCTCAACGCCACGGAGCGATCCCTGCTCGTCCTCCAGGCCTGGAAGGAAGGCAAGCAGGAAGACCCCAGGATAAGGTCAACGATGCCCTGGGAGCAGGGGGAAGCCTTCAACGAGTACATCTCCCTAATGAACGCGGTCAACTGTGGCCTCGGCACGTTCCTTGCCTACCTGGACGCCCTCATCGATCAGCTCAACCTCCGCCTGGGCTGGCTTCAGACAATCGACCTCTGCTCGATGACGGTCTTCGCCCTCGAAGGCTACATCGCCACGTATACCAAGGAGCCGATCACGGAGAGCGACTACGCCAAGGCTGAGCAGAAGGAGCGGGAGGCAATGCTACCCCCGGTGGAGCTAGCGGAGCTTCTTGCGGAGCGAGAGCTCGCTGAAGATGCACCGGTAGAGGGGCCCGAGTGGGACAATGCCCTGCGCCGGAAGACAGAGGAGATCGAGCAGCTCGTCGAGAAGGGTGTGCTCGTCGGGAAACGAAAAGGAAAGCGGGTCCTGGTCAACAACGGCTCCTTCTGCGACTGGCTAGGAGAAGCCGTGCCGGTCTTCCCCGACTGGTGTCATACCTACGAGGTCTTCCCAGACAGCGAGGCAGAGAAGGTCCACTTCCTGCGCGACGAGTATTCGCTCGTCCGGCAGACGCTGGCGGAGCGGTTACATGTTCCCCGTCTCGATCTCCCGTTCACGCAGGCACAGGAGCCGGACCGGTTAAGCGGGGCTCTTCTGGAGACGCTGCGTAACGGCATCGCTCGGCGCCACAGCGAACTGCGAGCGGCTGAGATTGTCATTGGAGAGGTGGCGGAGAAGTTCGGGATCGACGACCCCCTGGTCTCCATCAATCGTCGGACTCTCGACACGGCAAAGGAGAAGCTTGAGGAAGTTCGTCAGGGTCTCCAACGCTACGCCGGCGAGATCGAGCTCCCTGAGGCCGATGAGGACGACGTCGACATGATGAGGAAGCTCCTGGAGGCTCACCGCGACCCCTGACCTGTTTGCCCACGTAGACCCGACACTAAGTCCCCATGGTGATGCTTTTTGATCCGTTCAAGCTGGGGATTTGCGGCTGCAGCGAATCCGGGAGTCGAGGGTTCGAATCCCTCACGGGGGCGGTCAAGGGTCTTGACAACGGCGCGAAAGACGGCTTAACTTGTAGTTAGTATTAGTTCTTATTTAGACATGAGCGTCAGTCAAGAAGAACTGCAAAGCCGTCTCGAACACTTCAGGAGCGTCTGTAGGCGTGCCGGGATGAAGCTGACCCATCAGCGCATGGAGATCTTCCGCGAAGTAGCGCGCACCGCGGACCATCCTGACGCGCAAACGGTCTACGAGCGTGTCCGAAAGAGGGTGCCCGCCGTGTCTCTGGACACCGTGTACCGCAACCTGTGGCTGCTCAGCGACCTCGGCTTACTCTCCACACTGGGACCGCCGAGGGAACGGGCACGCTTTGATGCCAACATGACAACCCACCACCACTTCGTTTGCAGCCGCTGCGGCATGGCACAGGACTTCTACAGCCGGGAGTTCGACGAGCTTCGACCTCCCGAAGCGGTCCGTTCGGTCGGCGAAGTTGAAAGGATTCAGGTCGAACTGCGCGGACTGTGCGCTCGCTGCAGTAGAAAGGCCAAGAAAGAGCGAGAGGTTGATCCCGAATTGGGCTGGGTGCATTCAGCAGATAGCTAGGAGCAGAAACGAAATGCCAATGTCGAACCAGCAATGGTGGCCGAATCAGCTGAACCTGAAGATTCTCCACCAGGATCCCCCCTTGTCGAATCCTATGGGCGAGGATTTCAACTACGCTAAGGAGTTCAAAACACTCGACCTGGATGCCGTGAAGAAGGACATCGAGGAGGTCCTGACGACGTCGCAGGACTGGTGGCCAGCGGACTTCGGCCACTATGGGCCGCTCACTATCCGTATGGCGTGGCACAGCGCGGGCACGTACCGCATCAGCGACGGCCGTGGAGGCGGGGGTCGTGGCACACAGCGTTTCGCCCCCCTCAACAGTTGGCCCGACAACGCGAACCTGGACAAGGCACGCCGGCTGCTCTGGCCGATCAAGCAGAAGTACGGCCGGAAACTCTCGTGGGCCGACCTGATGATCCTCGCCGGCAACGTTGCCCTGGAGTCGATGGGGTTCAAGACGTTCGGATTCGGCGGCGGGCGCGAAGACGTCTGGGAGCCCGAGGACATTGACTGGGGAGCTGAAGAGACGTGGCTTGGAGACGAGCGCCACAGCGCCGATGGTGATCTCCAGGGGCCGTACGGCGCCGACCACATGGGCCTCATCTACGTGAATCCAGAGGGGCCGAATGGCAACCCTGACCCGCTCGCCGCAGCAAAGTACATTCGAGAAGCGTTCCGCCGCATGGCGATGAATGACGAGGAGACGGTTGCGCTCATCGCCGGCGGGCACACGTTCGGCAAGACCCATGGTGCCGCCGATGCGACCAAGTACGTCGGCCCCGAACCAGAGGGTGCACCCCTGGAGGAGCAGGGCCTCGGCTGGAAGAACAGCTTCCGCAGCGGCAAAGGCGGCGATACGATCACCAGCGGGATAGAGGTTACGTGGACCACCAACCCGGTCAAGTGGGACTACAGCTTCCTCGAAATCCTGTTCGGGTACGAGTGGGAGCTGGAGAAGAGCCCTGCCGGTGCGAACCAGTGGAAGCCCAAGGATGCGTCCGCAGTGGCCACCGTGCCGGACGCTTCCGACCCGTCTAGGAAGCACGCGCCAGGGATGCTCACAACGGATCTCTCGCTGAGGATGGACCCGAGCTATGCGGCGATTGCGAAGCGGTTCCTGGACAACCCGGATGAGTTTGCGGATGCCTTCGCTAAGGCGTGGTTCAAGCTGACCCACCGCGACATGGGGCCCCGCTCGCGATATCTCGGCAAGTTGGTGCCCGCGGAGCCGCAGATTTGGCAAGACCCTGTTCCCGACGTCGACCATGAGCTGATCGGAGAGCAGGACATCGCTGCCCTCAAGGCCAAGATCCTTGCCTCGGGGCTGTCCATATCCCAGTTGGTCTCGACTGCCTGGGCGTCGGCGGCAACGTTCCGTGGCACCGACAAGCGTGGTGGGGCGAACGGGGCGCGCATCCGCCTGGCGCCGCAGAAGGATTGGGAAGTCAACAACCCGCCGGAGTTGGCGAATGTGCTGCGGATACTTGAGCAGATCCAAACGGAGTTCAACGGCTCGCAGTCCGGCGGAAAGAGGGTCTCGCTCGCTGACTTGATCGTTCTGGGCGGGTGCGCAGCGCTCGAGCAAGCTGCGAAGAACGCCGGACTTGACGTGCATGTCCCCTTCTCGCCGGGGCGCACAGACGCGTTGCAGGAGCAGACCGACGTGCAGTCGTTTGCCGTGCTTGAACCCACCGCAGAAGGATTCCGCAACTACCTCCGAGCCGGACACCGGAGATCGGCTGAGGAGCTTCTGGTGGATCGGGCATGCTTGCTGACGCTGACCGCTCCCGAAATGACGGTGCTCGTCGGCGGTATGCGTGTCCTGAATGCAAACGTCGGGCAGTCCCAACTCGGCGTCTTCACCAAGCGGCGCGAAACGTTGACCAACGATTTCTTCGTGAACCTGCTCGACATGAACACGGCGTGGCGGCCGTCCTCCGCGTCCGAAGGCGTGTACGAGGGGCGCGATCGCCGGACCGGCGAGCTCAAGTGGACCGGCACCAGGGTAGACCTGGTCTTCGGTTCGAACTCTGAGCTCCGAGCGATAGCGGAAGTCTACGCATGTGACAACTCGCAGCAGAAGTTCGTGGGTGACTTCGTGGCTGCGTGGGACAAGGTGATGAATCTCGATCGCTTCGACCTTGCCTGATCTCAGCCAGGTGCTCGTCGGTCGTCTCCTATTGCGTCCGCCAAGCCGAGGTAGTTGCAGACCGCTTCCGGAGGGCGGTCCGAGGCGACCCTGCAATGAGCGGGGTTAGAGCATTACTTGGCCCTAAGCAGGGGCCATTTGATGATGTGACCACGGAATAGAGAACAATGTATCGAGGAGTTCTCACCGGAATCCGGGAGAGTCAGACCTGATCTCGACCCCCAGTACCTTGCCGCGCAGTCGACGACGCCGTACAATTCTGTCGTCAGATGCCACGCGGGCAAGACCGCAGGATTCGTCCTCGCAGAGCGCCATCTGACCCTTCCCTCAGATTCGGGGAAGACTACCGGATGTGGGCCAAACGACCGACCGCCTTTTAATCCGGCAGTCACGCACGGAGCGCCCCTCCAACGCACACACTATGCGTGCATCGTGATTGCCTACGTCGGCGAGAGGAGTCTTCGAATGGCGACAATCATGAGGATTGACAAGCACACAGAGGATGCTATACTGGCGCCACTGGTGGCTCGCTCCTGATTATCCCCGCCGCATCAAATCCGCCAACAAGGAGGTTGGGCGATGCTGTCTATCCCGACTTTGAAATCACGCCCCTCGAATAGCCCGGCAATGCATAGAACAGGAACCGGGTGGGGATTTCCTGTCCTATCCTACGTCCTCGGCATCTCACTGGTCGTAAGCTGCCTGTTGCTCGGGCGCAGCGGCACCGTCCGTGCGGATGCAGCTACGCCCACTCCTGAATCATGCGACGGCTTGTCCATGGTAGGCTTCTGGGACATAGGTTATATGGGGACGACCGTAGGAACATGCAGGGAATCGCTGCAGCAGTACGGGTGTGCATTCTCCGGTACAATCTCCTGTACCCACGACCCTGCAGGCACAATCTCAGCCGGTCTCTACGTCCATCAAGGTGTACTCAAGACGACGGACGGCACCATTCAGTTCGAACAACCGCCAGCAACCGTCTCCTTCGCTACCACCTACTCATCAGACGGGAACTCCTCCAACAGCGTCTGGATGTGTGCCCAGAACTGCGAAGGTCCGCACTCGGCACCCGTCTCGGGCGTTCCGACCGTCTGCCGCTTGGCATCGGTCACCGAGGTGAGGTTGCCCTTGGCATCGTAACCGTAGGTCGTCACACCTGCCGGCGTATTTGCGTCGGTAACCTGCGTAAGATTGTTCTGATTGTCATATTGGTAGGAAGTGGCGTTCGATTCGGCATCGGTCACCGACGATAGCCGACCGGCGGCATCGTCCAGTACGGCTACGACTATCATTTCGACCTCAACGCCGATGGCGTGATAGACTCCAAGGACGCACAGATTGCAGCCCAAGAGAGCGCCGCTAATCTCAACTGCGGCGACACCGCCGCGTATCGTTACGATGGCAGCGGTCTCCGAGTAGAGAAGAAGCAGTCGGGCCAGACGACCAGCTATGTTTGGGACACCACCGCTTCGCCGCCTGTCGTCGTTCAGGACACCACCAGGAGCGGCACCGGAACGCTTCTCGGCGCCAACAGCTACGTCTATGGACTAGACCTGCTCTCCGCAACCGATAATAATAACGTGACAACCTATTTCCTTCAGGACGGACTGGGCTCGACGACTGGGTTGACAAACAGCAGTGGCACCATGACCGACAGCTACACCTACGACGCCTTCGGCGCAACGAAGACGCATACTGGGACATCGACGAGCGTCTGGCAGTTTGCCGGGGAGCAGAACGACACGACGGTGAATCAGTCGCCCTACTACCTGCGGGCTCGGTACTATGATCCGGTTACCGGCCGCTTCTTGACGCGCGACCCCTGGCCGGCGAACACTCTTGATGCACAGTCTTTGAACGAATATGCCTACGTCTACGATGATCCGGTGCGGTACACAGACGTTTATGGCTATGGCATTAATATCCCGAACCCCGCGGATGCGATTAAAGATGTGACTCACACGGTTAGTAACGCCGCCGGTGCCGTGGCTGGTGGGGTGGTTCAGGCGGCAGGTGACATCGTCGGTGCCGCAGCTGCCGGAGTTGATGCGGTGGTTCAGGGAGCAGGTGAAGTGGTCGAAGAGATGACTGATGGGGTGCAGGCGGTCGGCGGTGCGATAGCTGATACCTGCTCCAACTTGGCCGGAGCCGCAGGGTCCTGGCTGTCGACCTGCAACTGGGGGAAGGTGGCTGCAGGGGCGGCGGTCATCGCGGGAGGCGCCTTCGTTGGCGGGACCGGACTATTTGCACTCGGTGTGGTTGGTGCTGGCGCTGAGGCAACCACGGCCCTTGGCGTGTACGAAGGGTTAGAGATGCCTACAATGCTCGGGATCACGACCGTGACAGGTGGGGGAATAATGGGCCTTGGAGGCTATGCGATGTCGAAAGCGGGATGTGGACAAGGGCCACATGACATCAAGGAGTAGGCGAAGGGGAGTGAGGCGATTTTGACGCGCCGTGGAATGGTTCGTGTCTCTCTGCTGATAGTGCTCGTGATCTTCGTAAGTATCGCCTGCCTAGAAGCGGCCGTGTTCGGCTTCCCGGTGGCTTTGGTTCTATTCCTTCTGACCATAGGGTTGATGGCCTCCGCATTGGGCTTATGGCTGGGGAATAAAATGGGGCAGTCCATGCGGAAGCCCAGAAGGTGAGCGTCGAAGCGGTATCCCTACGCCCGATTGGCAATCGGGTGCTCCGGGAAACAGACACTATGGGAAGATGGTGATTGCCACGGTGGCAGCTAGCAAGGCCAGGATTAGGCCTGGCCTTCCGGATCTTCTGGATCGTGGGCCCAGCTACTCTAGGTAGTCCTCGAGCTTCTCGCTGCGCAATGGCTGGCGCAGCTTGCGCAGCGCCTTGGCCTCGATCTGGCGGATACGCTCGCGGGTGACGTGGAACTCTCGCCCCACCTCTTCCAGCGTACGACTGCAGCCGTCCTCCAGCCCGAAGCGTAGCTCCAGCACTTTGCTCTCCCGGGGCGTAAGGCTGGCGAGCACGTTCATCACCTGCTCTTTCAGGAGCTGGTGAGAGGCGGCCTCCGGCGGTGTCAGGGCGTACCGGTCCTCGATGAAGTCGCCCAGGCGGCTGTCCCCCTCCTCGCCGATGGGTGTTTCCAAGGACACGGGCATCTGCGTGACCTTGATGATCTCTTGTACCTTCTTCGCTGCGATCTCCATCCCGCGCCCGATCTCCTCGTTGGTCGGCTCGCGGCCGTACTCTTGGACCAGGCGACGGCTGACGCGCACCAGCTTGTTGGCGGTCTCCACCATGTGCACCGGGATGCGGATCGTGCGGGCCTGGTCGGCGACGCCACGGCTAACGGCCTGCCGAATCCACCACGTAGCGTAGGTGCTGAACCTGTATCCCATGCGGTAGTCGAACTTCTGCCCGGCCCGCATCACGCCGATGCTCCCCTCTTGGATGAGGTCCAGCAGCGACATGCCGCGCCCCATGTACTTCTTCGCCACGCTGACCACCAGGCGCAGGTTGGCCTCGGTCAGACGCTTCTCCGCCCTGTGCCCCTCATCCTTGAGGTGGAAGAAGTAGTCCCGCAAAAAGGCCTCATGCTTCGCCAGGTGATCCCGGATGTGCCAGGGTGGCGGCAGAAGTGTTGTCTCTCCACCCGCATCATGCGCCACTACGGCCAGCAGCCCAGGGTTGAGGATGTGGGTGACGATTGAGAGGCGGACCAGCGCCCACTCGGCCTGCACCGGTTCGAGACCTAGGCTCTCGGCCACGCGCTGCGCCAGGTCTGGGTCCATCTCGCCGTCCACGGCCTGCCGGAAGATGGGATTGCCGATGTACTCGGGGATGGTGCCGTTTCCCAGGTTCAGATGCTTGACTACGCTCTCAAGAACGTGCTTGGACTGGTGGAGTTGCGCGAGGACGGCGAGGGTAATGTCGACGCCCGTGGGACGGTGGCCGTGCTCCTCCGTCCACCGTTTCTCGATGCGCTCAATGTGCTTGGCCTCCTCCATCTGGCGGGCCAGGCGCTTCTCATCCATGGCGGAGAGGAGGCACACCTTCCCAATCTCGCGGAGGTACATGCGAACCGGATCGTCACCGCCCTCCTGGTCTTCCAGGGCCACCTCATCCGGTTCTCGCTCTGGCTTCTCCTCCGCATCGACCTTCACCTCCCACGCTGCCAAGAGTTCAGCGGTCTCACCGGGTGGGCGGGGCCCTGTTCGCGGCAGGAAATCGGCGAACTCCTCCTCTTGAGGGGCAACCTCGGCGAAACGTACGTCATCGTCGTCCGACGTATCAACGAACTCATCGGCGCCCGGGTAGCGCAACACCGGGCCCGGGAGGGCAATGAGCTCCCAATCTTCGCCTCTCCGGGATCTGCCCGTCATCCTGTCTGTCATCTCTCCTGGTCTGGCTGCTCCCTCGTCGTCTTAGCGCGGGCTCTATGCAGCGGACGGCGATACACTCTGGGGTCAGCTTCATGTCCTCGACGAGGGCGGTGGCAGCATCAAGGGCAAGATCGGCTTCCTCGTTGCCGGGGAGTGTTCCTTACTGGTCGAACCTGGCTAGTTTGGCCGGGCGGGCCGGTCCCGCTTCCTGCTCATGCTCGGCCAGGGCAACGCTGCTGGCGAGCTTCTCTATCTCTAACCTAACTGTTCCATGCGCCAGACACAATCTTGGAGCGCCTTCTCCGCCTCTCCCGACTGGAACAGTCGTATCTTCCGAGCTAGCACATGCCCCCAGGTTGTAGTGTGCCATTATTCCGTGCTACCCGAGGATTCCGAATCTTGCGCTGTGAACGTAAATCCCAAGATTACTCGGTGAAACTCGATGGAAGTTTAGAGGCTTGACAGACGGCTTTGGGGATTGCTAGCATGCGGCGCGTCAGGCTGGTTTCAAGTGTTTTTCGCAACACCCAGATGCCATCGCCTTGACAAACCAGGTGGGGGCCGAAAGGCTCCCCGCCTGGTATCTGCGACACTCGAACGAACTTCATGGGCGGTGCTAGATTCGGGGTGCCTGGCGCCGCATCAGGCATTAACAACTGAAGACACTGGAAACAGCACGGCGTCCAGGAAGCAAAGGCTGTGGGGTGCCAGAACGTCTTAGGTTAATGCCTCCGTGCCATTTGCCACAGCTGTCGGGGAGGTGCAGTAGGCGAGTAAGCATCAGGCGAGCACCAATAGAGGGCCAGCCCGAAGGGGTCGGCTCCTTCTCGTTGCACCCGCGCGGCCGATAATGCTGCTAGGAGGGAGCCAGAGAGATGACGAACGCAGAACGCGACGAGTTTGAGCTAGCCCAGAAGGTGGCGGATTGGGCTGGGTGCACCTTCGACGAGCTTGCGTGGTGGACTCCAGCGGGCTTCAAGGCGCTGGAGATGGGGCTGGACAGGCTAGCGGCGCAGTATGGCCCGGCTGTCGCCGCGTCTGGTGTCGCCCTTGCCCTATTCGGTCTGGTGGGGGATGACAGCGGGACGGGAAGGAAGCTGCGCAAGGCGTGCAAGCAGTTTGGGCGGCCGGACTGGGCCGGGGAGATGCGCTCAGCGGTCGAGCAAGTAAGAAGGCTGGACAGAGCACCGTCCTCGCGGTGCAGCATAAGGGGTGTAACCCGTACAGGCGACGCTATCCTAGAGCCCTCCTAGGCGGGCCCACGTGTACGCCACGCATTTCCGCCATAAAATGCACGCATTTCGAACCTGAAGCGCGGCCGGCGATGGTGTCACTTTCGCGCATCTTCAAGAAAGGTCGTCGGCTGGCCCGAATGGCCTGCTCCCGAAAACGAGTTCACCCTCTACGTTACTCGTACAGGTAGCATCTGGTGTGAAAGAGTTGCCCCGCTTCGCCATGGCAACCCAGCCTCAGGCGCTAGCGGACTGCATCCCAACGCGTGGTGGGGACGCACAACATGGGAAGATGGTGTCAGCTCTATCGAATCCAGTCCATGGCGAGAGCCATGACGTCGGCTCTTGCTAGCAGTCCTACGCTCCCAGAACGACCCACCCTATCTATGCGATCTCTGGTTGCAGCCAGGCTACTCGTCGAATCAAGTTCCGGTATGTTGTGAAGTCTGGCCATGCAAGCATGATGACGGATGAGCGCGCTCCACTGCGGCTCTTAATCTCGCTCCGAGACGCCAGCGAGCGGACGCCCAAGCGCCTCGCTCAAAACACTGAGTCGCCCCATCAAACGGCGGAAGTTCTCGAAATTGAGGCTTTGGGCGCCGTCGGAAAGCGCGCGGTCCGGATCGGGATGGATATCGACCATCAGACCGTCCGCGCCAGCGGCGACGGCCGCCAGCGACATCGGCTCGACCAGGTACCAGCGGCCCGTTCCGTGGCTCGGGTCGGCGATAACCGGCAAGTGGCTGAGTCGCTTCGCCAACGGTATCGCGGCGACATCGAGCGTGAACCGCGTGCCCGTCTCGAAGGTGCGGATGCCGCGCTCGCAGAGAATCACCTGCTGGTTGCCGCGCGCCAGGACGTACTCGGCGCAAAGCAGCCACTCCTCGACCGAGCAGGCCATGCCGCGCTTCAAAAGCACCGGCTTGTTGCAGTTGCCCACCTCGTCCAGCAAGTAGTAGTTTTGCGCGTTGCGCGTGCCGATCTGCAACAAGTCGACGTGGTCGGCGACGATCTCAACGTCGCGCGGGTCCATGACCTCACTGACGGTCGGCAGGTTGTAGGCGGCGCCGGCTTCGGCGAGGATGCGCAGCCCTTCGTCGACGAGGCCCCGGAAAGTGTGCGGGCTGCTGCGCGGCTTGAAGGCGCCGCCCCGAAGGAGGTGCCCGCCGGCTGCTTTCACCGTCTGCGCCGTCGCCATCATCTGCTCCGGCGTATCGACTGAGCACTGCCCGGCGATGACGACGGTCTCGCCGTTCCCTATCTCAACGTTGCCAACCTTAACGATCGTGTCCTGCGGCCTGAGCTCGCGGCTCGCCAGCTTGTACGGCTTGGAGATCGGCACCGTCCCGTCCACGCCGGGGAAGGCCCGCAGCTCGTCGGAAAGCTCAGGATAGATTTGTCCAACGACGCCGACAACGGTCCGCTCGACGCCGATGATCTTGTGGCCGGAAAGCCCGCCTTCCTCCAGGTGGTCAAGTACCGCCTGCAACTCCTGCGGGCTGTAGTCTTTCTTCATTACTACCATCATGGCTCTCTGACTCCTAGCATCGTTGTGACCCGCGGTACTTGTCGGGGTACTCTCGGCAGTATCATACGTTAGGCTGTCGATTGGGTCTCGTGCGGGCGCGGCGCGCCCCTGCGATTGTGTCCATGCGGCGAAGGCAATAGGATGAGACCGCTTCTCAAGTCATCGAAGCGAGGGAGGAGACCGATGAAGACGAGGGTCACGGAGCTGTTCGGCATCAAGTATCCGATCCTCTGCGGCGCGATGATGTGGCTGGCGAAGCCGGAGCTCTGCGCCGCCGTATCCAATGCTGGCGGCCTGGGCAACTTGACTGCCGCCAACTACGACTCCGCGGACGCTCTACGCCAGGCGATTGCTAGGACGAGAAAGCTCACAGACAAGCCGTTTTGTGTGAACCTGACGCTCTTGCCGTCCGTGCGCATCGCCAGGGACCTGCACCAGGGTTACTTCGCCGTCTGCTGTGAGGAGAAGGTATGCGCCATCGACATATCGGGCGCGCCGCTGGACAAGTACTTGGGACCCGAATCCATCCGCCGGGCAAAGGACTCGGGCGTCAAGCTGATACACAAGGTCGGCGCAGTGAAGCACGCCATGCATGCCGAGGAGGCGGGCTACGACGCCGTGATCGCCGCCGGTTTCGAAGAGGGCGGACATCCCCTAAACGAAGATGTCACGACAATGCTGCTCACGCCGCGGATCTGCCGGTCGGTGGACATCCCCGTCGTCACGGCAGGCGGGATCGCCGACGGACGCGGGATGGCGGCGGCCATGGTGCTGGGAGCCGAGGGCGTGATGATGGCCTCGCGGTTCATAGCCACGACGGAGTGCCTTGCACACCAGCGCATCAAAGACGAACTCGTCCGGCGGCGGGAGAATGACACGGTCATGATCTGCCGGAGCATCAACCTTCAGATGCGGGCGCTCAGAAACGCGCAGGTCGAGAAAGTGATCGAGGTCGAAGCCCGACGAGGTAGTCTGGAAGAAATCATCCCTCTGATTTCCGGCGAGCGTCAGAGCGTGGCCTGGGAGACCGGCGACATCGAATGCAGCCCCTTCCCGGTCGGCCAGTCCATCGGGCTGATTGATGACATCGTAGGCTGCGAAGAGCTCCTCTCAAGGATGATGCGAGACGCGGGCGAGATACTGACGCGCGTGCAGCAGCGCTTCGCCAAAAGTCCTGCGGCGTCAAACAAACACTAAGTGTGGTTCGTGTCCGTTGGGAACTAGTTAGAAGTAAGCTATGGCGAAGCAGATGCGCTGAGGTCTGTCTGGATCAACTCGAACTGCTCCAGCGCCGCGCGCAGGTCCTCCGCGATCTCCTCAGCGATCACATCCGGCTCGGCGAGGCTGGCCGAGTCTTCCAGGCTGTCATCCTTCAGCCAGAAGATGTCGAGGTTGGCCTTGTCGCGCTGCATCAACTCCTCATAGCTGCACGCCCGCCATCGCCTATCAGGATTGTCCTCTGACCACGTGGCCTCGCGCTGATGTCGATTCTCGGGGTTGTAGCACTTCACGAAGTCGTCGAGGTCGGAGCGCTGAAGCGGGTTCGTCTTGAGGGTGAAGTGCATGTTGGTGCGGAGATCGTAGATCCAGAGTGTGCTCGTCCAAGGCTGCTCGCGGCCCGGCTTCCTGTCGAAGAAGAGCACGTTGGCCTTGACGCCCTGTGCGTAGAAGATGCCGGTTGGCAGCCGCAGCAGAGTGTGGACATCGCACTGCTGCAGGAGGTTTCGGCGAACGGTCTCGCCGGCGCCACCCTCGAACAGAACGTTGTCCGGCACGACGACGGCTGCCCGGCCGTTCATCTTGAGCAGCGTGTAGACGTGCTGCACGAAGTTGAGCTGCTTGTTGCTGGTGGAGGCCCAGAAGTCCTCGCGGACGACGATTAGGTCTTCGCGCTCCTGCTCGCCCTCGGCGCTGACCACCAGCACGCTCGACTTTCGCCCAAATGGGGGATTCGTCAGGACGAGCTCGAATTGCGTGCTGGGGCTCGCATTGAGGCTGTCATCTTTGTGGACAGGTGGCTCTTCCTCTGAGTCGGTCGGGCCAATGCCGTGCAGGAGCAGGTTCATCGCGCACAGGCGCACCACGGCGTCAACGATGTCAACGCCGCGAAGCGCATCCATTCTCAGATGGCGCTTCTGGTCGCTATCGAGGTTTGGGTTGTGGCTCGCAATATAGTCGTGGGCGGCGAGCAGGAACCCGCCGGTGCCGCAGGCGGGGTCGCAGATCGTCTCACCGGGGGCTGGGCGCATGACATCGACAATCGCCCTGATCAGCGCCCGTGGCGTAAAGTACTGCCCGGCGCCGCCCTTGGTGTCTTGAGCGTTCTTCTCCAGCAGGCCTTCGTAGGCGTCGCCCTTCACGTCCGCGTCCAGCATCATCCACTGCTCGCGGTCGATGAGGTCGACTACCAGGCGACGAAGCTTGGCCGGGTCCTGGACCTTGTTCTGGGCCTTGCGGAAGATGATGCCGAGCATCCCCGGCTCTTTCCCCAACTCCTCGAGGATGTGGCGATAGTGGGTCTCCAGATCGTCGCCGTCCCGGGCGAGCAAGCTGGGCCAGTCCTTGCCCTCGGGAATTGGCGACTCGCGCTTCCAGGGCGGTTGCGTCTGCTCGTGCGCCATCTTGAGGAAGAGAAGGTACGTGAGTTGCTCGACGTAGTCGCCGTAGGAGAGGCCATCATCGCGCAGGACGTTGCAGTAGTTCCAGAGCTTCTGGACGATCTGCTGAGAGTGGTTGTTGCTCGTCACCTCTCTCCTCTCCGGCGCTTGCCTTGACGACGGCTTTCCTGCGCCTGCCCTGCGCTGCTTCTCTCTGCCCGAATCCGCTCCAGCAACACGCTGGCCGGCTCATCGTTAGGGTCCTGCGGCACGAGCTTGCCTTCGAAGGCGCGCTTGAGGATCGACTGGCGCAGGCGGTCGGCGCGTCGCAGGCTATGCTGAACCACGGTCTCGAGTCCGTCGATGACCGACAAGCGGCGCTCAGCCTCCGCAACGATGCGTTCCTGCTCGGCGCGTGGCGGAATCGGGATCGGCGTCTCCTTGAGGGTTTCAATGTTGATCCCTGTATACGTGATCCCCTTAGTGTGAGACAGAAGCCAGGTCTGGATCGGCGGAGACCCGATGAGGAGTGCAGCCACCTGACCGAGAGAGTCGTCAGCCAGCGCCAGCATCGCTACCTCCCGTGAGATGTTGCACCCGCTGAGCAAGGCCGGGACGACGGCTACGCCTCCGAGAGTGCCGCGAACAGTTACCAGAATCTCACCGCCCCTGAGGAACGTTCTGCGGTATTGGTTGGCTATTCGGGGCGCGATCCTCTTGACCTCCTCTAGTTCGAGCGACAGATGCCTCACATTACTGGAACGAAGCGTTGGTATGCCATCGGCGACGGGATCTCCCAGTTTGACGACACCGTACGTGATCGCCCGGGTCGCGTCTGAGAGCTGTTCGGCCGTCGACCACACCCATCCCCCTGGCAACTCCGCCAGATTCGTCTTGTCCGGCGCGGCGGGCTCCTGGTACTTCGCCTTCCACCCTTCGTCTTTGGGCACCTTCCCATTCGCCAGCATCTTAGCAAGCTCATCGGCCTCCCACGCAGCGCGGCGCTCCTTGAGGATGCGCTCAAGCAACTGGGCAGCGGGCTCGTACTCGCGGCCTTCGGCGCGGGCCAGCTCGGCCTCTGTCGGGACGAGGCGGCCCTCGCAAGCCGCCCGGAGCACTGAGGCACGGTAGCGCTTCAGGTTAGCCCGCGCACGCTCCAACGCCGCGACGGCCGCATCCAGTCGGGTCAACTGCTTCTCGATCTCCTCGACGATGCGGTGCTGTTCGGGGAGTGGCGCGAGGGCAAATGGAATCTGTGTAGCCTTCGCGCCTGATATCTCCAGGAACGTTGTGCCGCTCGCCAGTGCTACGGCCATGTCCCTTGCTCGCTGCAGGTAATAGTAAACGTAGCTTGGGTCGATTCCGCTGGCTAGAACAAAGCTCTTGAAGCCCTGGTTGGTGGCAACCGGATTCGCCGCAATGGCCACGTAACCGATGGGTGCCCTCGAGCTAAACAACACCGTTCCCGAGGGCATGAGTCGAGCCCCGGATCCAGAAAGCCCACGGCGTGTGATGTTCCTGGCCCCGCGTGCGACCAGTTTCCTCGTGTACCCGGATAAGTCAGCTGGGGTCAGCCATGGGATGTCTCCCCCCTCGAAGTTCGACGGATCGGAGGTGCTTGGAGTTCCCCCACCGACAATCTCCGCAACATCGCCTATGGGGGCCCAGGCCCAACCGCTAGGAACCAGCCACGCACCGCCAGCATCGATGCCATTCGCCCTGACGCTCACGCCACCAACACCTCGTTGAGCTCTTCGAGCACCTTATCCAGCTCCTCGCCGAACACCTGATACGCCTTCCCCACGCCGCCGTGTTGGGCGAACGGCACGTCGCTGAAGTCGTCCATCTCGATCCTGAAGCTGGCAGCGATATGGTCTCGGATGCTCTCCAGCCACCACCGCTGCTCGTCCGTGAAGCGCCTGCCCGCTCCCTCCTGCTGCGCCAGCCAGTCCTGGAAGCGTTGCTCGACCTGCTCCGGGAAGGGCACGAGTTCGTCCTCCTGACGCAGCGCGAACCGCACCAGCGCGACTATGTCGGTGAGAATCCGGCCGCCCGACCCGCGCACCTTCGACTGGTCCAGCCTTTCGTACGCGCCCCATAAAGCCTCGGGGGTCCACCAGGCGTGAGGCGGTGCCGCGATCGCCTCAGCTAGAGCCTTGATGTCGGCAAAGCGCAGGCGCTGGGCGTAAGGCCGGCTGTACAGCACCTGGAGCGCCGTGATCTCGTCCTTGTTATCGTGAATGAACTGCTCGAACGACGTCACAAGGCCCTGCGCCTTCTCCCGCGCAGCCTCGGAGAACGCTGCGTCGAGCACGACGTCCTTGCTCACGGTGTCGATGGTCTGCTCGAACCGTTGCTTCATCTGTACAAGCTGGTCGCGCAGGGCCGGGCTTGACGCCAGTGGTGCGGCCGCCGCCTGCAGCAACGTGCGGGCCGCCTCGTCCACCTGCTCCTGTGACGGTTCGGCACCCTCCGGAAGCCCCGCCGCTATTCGCGCGGCCTCAACCTGGCGGTCGGGATTGAGCGCCTCCACCAAGCCGGCCGTGATCGCTTGGAGCGGCATGCCACCGGCCGTTTGCGCCAGGGCTTGCCGCTCGGGCGTACCGAGTTGGCGGTCGAGCCTAGCGAGCCGCCCGGCCAGCGTGGAAAGGATGTCCGGATCGGTGCTGCCGAATGCGACCGCCTGCAGGAGCTTGTTGAAGGGGACCGTCGGCTGGCGCTCCAGCGGCTGCGAGTCCGTCAGATCGCCCTCGCACAAGCCGACACAGTCCACGATCACGAAGTGCGTCTTGCTGGTCGCGTCGGGGGTGACAGCCTGGAGCTCGGTGGCGTTGATCACTCGAACGCCACGCCCCTTCATCTGCTCGAAGAACGTACGGCTCCTAACGGCGCGCAGGAACATCACGACTTCCAAGGGCTTGATATCGGTGCCCGTGGCGATCATGTCGACGGTGACCACGATGCGCGGGTTATAGCTGTTTCGGAACGAGGACAACAGGTCTTCAGCCTTCAGCCCGGAGGACTTGTAGGTGACTTCTTCGACCTCCTCATCGTTCGGCCCGCTCTTCGTGGTGACGATCTTCGCCGTACCGGTCCGGTACGTGATCTTCTGCGCGAAGTCGTTTCCCTTGCCAAACTCCTCTCGCACGATCTGGACGATGTCGTCGGCGTGGCTGTCGTCCTTGGCGTAGATGAGGGTCTTCGGCACCTCAGTGCGGCCGGGGTAGATCTCGGTAGGGAGCTTCTCCTTGAAGGTCCGAATCGCCGTCCGTATCTGGTCGACAGCCACGATGCTCCTGTCGAGCTCTGTCGCATCGTAGGTCAGATCTTCGTCCAACCTCTCCCAGCGGACCCTGCGAGTCTCGCGGTCGCGACGGTCGACAAAAAGGCCGGCTTCCACGGTGGACCCGGCCTCGCTGATCTGTGTGCGGATGCGGTACACGTCGAAGTCGACATTGACGCCGTCGGCCACGGCCTGCTCGTGGTTGTACTCCATCACGAGATTCTGATTGAAGAATCCGAAGGTCTGTTTCGAAGGGGTAGCCGTGAGCCCGATGATGTAGGCGTCGAAGTACTCAAGCACCTGGCGCCACAGATTGTAGATTGAGCGATGGCACTCGTCGGTGAAGATGGCGTCGAAGGTCTCGATAGGGATGGCTGGATTGTAGACGACGGGAATTGGCTCCTGTATCAACCCGGCGCCCTCATCGTACTGCGACGCCTCTTCCAGCGCCTCATCCATCTCCGGCTCGCCCTTCAGCATCGAATACAGCCGCTGGATCGTAGTGATGCAGACACGCGCCACCGGGTCCAGTTTGTTCGACGTCAGGCGTTGGACGTTGTACAGCTCGGTGAACTTGCGACCATCGTCCGGCGTCGTGTACTGCTGGAACTCCTTCAGCGCTTGGCGTCCCAGGTTGGCGCGGTCGACCAGGAAGAGAACACGCTGCGCCCCTCCGAACTTGATCAGGCGGTATGCGGACGTGATTGCGGCGAACGTCTTGCCGCTGCCGGTCGCCATCTGGATGAGCGCCCGCGGGCGGTCCTCGCGCAATGACTCCTCGAGGTTACGGACGGCCTTCAGTTGCGCCGGCCAGAGACCGGTCTCGTGAATGGGCGGCATATCCTGCAGCTGCCGCCGCAAAGCTGATCGGGCCGCGTATCCCTCCCCCGGTTCGGCGACTTTCGCCCCTTGCGTGGAGAGACTACGGGCCTTGCGAGCGGCAGGCGCAATCCAGGCTGCCAGGGTCTCGGGGCGATGGAAGTGGAAGACTTGTCTGCTACGGGGCTCTGGGTCGAGCTGGTTCGTGAACCGGGTTTCGACGCCGGTGCTCTGGAAAAGGAACGGGAGTGGCCGCACAGGTGCCGGAATGCCATCGGGAAGGCCGGCGCCGTACTTCTGCGACTGGACTTCCACGCCTGTCAGGGTCGTGCCCTCCGGCTTCGCCTCGATCACTCCGACTGCCTGGCCATCCGCGTAGAGAAGATAGTCAGCGAACCCATAGCCGCTGCTGAGCGGAAACTCTCGCACGGCGATGCCGCGTCCGGCGGAGAGGCTAACTGCGTTCGCGTCTTGAACCAGCCACCCCGCTTCGTCAAGGGCGGCATCGATGCTCAAACGGGCGCTCTCCTCAGGTTTCATGTCAGGCATTCCGCGAAGGGTACTGGCTAGCGAGCGGGCCAGCTATTCCTTGCCCATACTCGGTGCCGCGCAAATCGTATCTGGCCCGATGATAGGCGTTGCAGGACGCATATTCAAGGAGGGAGGGAATGCCGGCGAATCACGTCACCCTGCAAGCGGAACGGATGGGGCGTTAGAATCGACACAATCAGGTCTTAGTGTTCTTCCGTAGACTCGCCTCATTATTCTCATCCTACTTCCGTTCACTTGGAATCGTCGCCCAGGCCAAAAAGCGCCACGTACGTTTCGCCCCGGTAGAAACGTGCTATAATGCGGCACGTCCAACATTCGAACCGGTTGCCGCGCTTCATGGAAAGAGGCGAAATCCCCTTCAGGCTACGCATTGGCGTCACAGGTCACCGACGGCTCGAGCATAGAGACGAACTGGCGGCGCTGGTGAGGCGCGCTCTGGCTCGCCTCCGAGAACTCATGCCATCCTCCGAGTGCACCCCAGTCTTCTTCACGATCATTTCGCCACTTGCCGAGGGCGCCGATAGGTTAGTCGCTAAAGAGGCTTTGGCGGAGGCTGGCACCGACATTGAGGTCCCGTTGCCGTTGCCGGCCGAGGATTACGTCCGTGACTTCGAGTCGCCGGCCTCCAAACGCGAGTTCAAAACCATGCTCGAGCAAGCGAGGAATGTGACTCAAGTGGGCTCTTTCAATAGCCGCGACGAGGCCTATGAGGCCGCCGGCCGGTACGTGGTCGCGAATTGCGATGTGCTGATCGCCCTCTGGGACGGGCAGGTCTCTGGAGGCCAGGGCGGCACGGCCGAGATCGTAGCCTACGCTCAGGAGCGCCAGACCCCTCTTCTTTGGATCCGCACGAGCGGTCGGCAGGGAATCGTCGAGCGACTCGGGAGCGGCCTGAACGAAAGGGCGTTTCGTGATTTAGACGAGTACAACCGTGGCAAGATCACAGCCGATTCTTCGGGGCAGCAGTCTGAGCAAAGGCGGCTGCTGGAAACAGGCGAGCGGTCAGGCGTCGATGTGGCGCGGCTACGCGGTCTGGTTGATTGGTTCTTCCCCTATTACAGAAGAGCCGACCATCTAGCCCAACGTAATCAGGACGCGTACCATGCTCTGGGCGATTCGCTGTTCCTCTTTACAGCGCTTGCGGTCGCCGTGGTTGCAGGCCAAGCTCTATTCGCTCCGCAGAGGCCTCAGCTGATATGGATCGAAGTTGGTTTGATGTTTGCCTTGCTGCTGATCTTGGCCGCAGGTCGGCGTTGGCGATTTCACGAGCGCTGGATATCTTATCGGTTCCTTGCCGAGCGCTTCCGTTCGGCATTCTTCTTGGCACTGGCAGGGGTGGAAGCTCATCGGGAGGGAAGCCTAGAGAGTGTCCAGTTAGGCGATCCATCTGAAGGATGGCTCCGTCGTGCTTTCATTGAGGTTTGGAATCGCCGCCCAAAGGTCGTCGTAGCAGAATCCGACATCGACAGTCTGAAGCGGTATCTCGCCGCGGCCTGGATAGAGGGCCAAGCTCAGTTCCATCGGTCAACGAGCGCGAAGTATGAGCGCCGCCACCTGCTTCTTGGCCGGGCCACGGAGTTCTTGTTTGTGGCTGCCGTATCTGTGGGAGTGCTGCACGCCCTCGGCATCGGAGAGAACTCGACATTGGGGTCGATCTCTTGGTCTAACCTGTTGGTCTTGCTCGCAATCTCGATGCCTGCCCTAGGGGCAGCGCTGAGCGGCATTCGGGCTGAAAGGGAGTACCTGCGGAACTCAGAACGTTATGGCCGAATGGTCCACTATCTGAAACAGGTGGAAGAGCGATTGAAGGCTGCCGCCAATCTGGAAACAGTTCGCCAGTTGGCCGCAGAGGCCGAGAACTTGATGCTCGAAGAGAATCGCGACTGGTATCTCGTGATGAAGTTCCACGACTTCGAGTTGCATGTGTAGGAAGGAGCTACCGTCATGGCTCACGACGTTTTCATAAGTTACGCATCTCCCGACAAGCCTACGGCCGATGCGGTTTGTGCCCGGCTAGAATCGCGGCGTATCAGGTGCTGGATAGCCCCCCGCGATGTACTCCCCGGCATGGACTATGGCCAGGCATTGGTCGAAGCTATCAAACAGAGCCGCCTTGTGGTTCTGGTCTTTTCAGGCCGCTCGAACGACTCACCGCAGGTCAAGAGAGAGATTGAGCGGGCGGTGGCCAACGGGATCACGGTCCTCCCATTCCGGATAGAAGACGTCGCTCCCTCCTCGTCATTAGAGTACTTCATCGCTGGCTCCCATTGGCTGGATGCCTTGACCCCGCCTCTTGAGCGCCATCTCGACCGTCTCGCCGAGACAGCAGAACTTCTCCTATCGAGGGCCGATGCACGAGAAGCCGTCCGATCGGAACAAGCCCCGATTGGTAGAGAGCCGGTTTCTGTCAGTCCCGCGCTCGTGGCGGTCGACGCCGCTATCAGGAAACTCCGCCGCTTCGGGCGCTTGAGTGCGCTTTCCGTTTGGCGCGTTCTCCGCTCGGGCGCGACTGCCGCAGCTAGACACCCACGAACGGCTGCAATTGCTGGGGTCGGCGTTTGTGGAGTCATTCTTGTCGCAATCCTACTGATGATGCTTTCTAGCAGCCGCAATGGGAATGGAAATGAACAGGTTCGCCAAATCCCACCTCCCTCGCAGTCTGCCATTCCGGCAAACGTAGGAACTCTGACAGAGGGTACGACTTCCAGCCCAACGGCAAGCAAGCGCACAGCCACGCCTGGGAGCGCGCAAAACGCCGCGGCGATTGCAAGCGCGGTGCCCATGGGCCAGTCAGACAAAGATGCCATAGTCGCGAGCCCGACTTGTGTCGCACCCGGTGGTCGTGTCGAGGCAACTTGGACGGCTGTGGACCAGAAGCCAGGTGATGTGATTGCGCTGTTCCCTGCATCCGCTCAGGACACCGAATACGCCAGCTACAAGTGGCAATACGTACAAACGACTGGTGGCAACGCCGTCTTTCCTGCCCCTTCAACCCCAGGTGATTATGAGGTCCGCCTCGTACGTGATAGCATCCACTTGGCTGCGAGCAACCCCGTGACAGTCAAGGACGGATGTCCTTCGCTGTCCGCACCTGCACAAATAGACGGATACTCCGCCACCGCGAGCCCGACTTGTGTCGCACCCGGTGGTCGTGTCGAGGCAACTTGGACGGCTGTGGACCAGAAGCCAGGTGATGTGATTGCGCTGTTCCCTGCATCCGCTCAGGACACCGAATACGCCAGCTACAAGTGGCAATACGTACAAACGACTGGTGGCAATGCCGTCTTTCCTGCCCCTTCAACCCCAGGTGATTATGAGGTCCGCCTCGTACGTGATAGCATCCACTTGGCTGCGAGCAACCCCGTGACAGTCAAGGACGGATGTCCTTCGCTGTCCGCACCTGCACAAATAGACGGATACTCCGCCACCGCGAGCCCGACTTGTGTCGCACCCGGTGGTCGTGTCGAGGCAACTTGGACGGCTGTGGACCAGAAGCCAGGTGATGTGATTGCGCTGTTCCCTGCATCCGCTCAGGACACCGAATACGCCAGCTACAAGTGGCAATACGTACAAACGACTGGTGGCAATGCCGTCTTTCCTGCCCCTTCAACCCCAGGTGATTATGAGGTCCGCCTCGTACGTGATAGCATCCACTTGGCTGCGAGCAACCCCGTGACAGTGAGCGATAGCTGCCCACCGTAGTGCCTACTTCCCATGGCTCCTCAGGACACCCGTCCTTCTCGGAAGCGGTGCAAAAACCACCGAACGAGTTCAAGATGCGAATCCATGTCTGGTGATTGCTCGGACGAGAACAAGCAACGGTCCTCTTGACTTCCTCCGACACTAACGCAATATGTTGTCGTGATTCTACGTTTGCGAGGTGATCACGATGACAGCAACCATCATTCCGATCGGCGAAGAAGCAGCAGGCTGGGAACGCGTCCTCTATGCATTTCTTGCAGAAAAGGAGCGCAGATCCGGCTCAAGACGCACAGTCGAAGGCTACTCCCGCATGCTCCAGCATTTCTTCGGCAACGTCGGCAAGTCCCCTGACAAGATCACGAGCCAGGAGGTATTCGCGTGGGCATACGGCAAGGGGCTCTCCGGCAAGGTGCCCTCGGCAATGACGATCGGCTCAAGGCTTGCCTGCCTGAGTTCCTTCTACCGCTTCCTCATCCGCATGGAGATCGTCTCCGCCAACCCCTGCGACCAGATTGAGCGGCCTAGGTCCTCGCCGAGTCCGCCGCGAGGGATCAGCGCCGAGGGCATCAGGAAGCTGCTGTCCGTCATTCCTAACACTCCGGCCGGGCTGCGCGACAAGGCCATCATCTTGACGCTTGTGTTGACGGGCCGGCGCCGGGCCGAGGTCTTCAACCTGAAGGTCGGCGATCTCATCCGAACCGACGGCCTCTTCTACACCTACCGCGGGAAGGGCGGCAAGCAAGGGAAGCGCGAGTTGCCGCTGCCCGCGTTCGAGGCGATCCGAGAAGCTCTCGCTGCCTTCGGCAAGGACCTCGATGAAATGAAGCCCGAGGAATCTCTCTGGCCTTCGCCAAGTCGGAACGACACGGGCATCACCAGTGGCACGTTCTATGGTAACTTGCAGCGCTACCTGCGCCAGGCCGGCCTTCCTCGCGCCGGCGTCCACATCTTCCGCCACTCGGCCGCTAAGCTCAGGCGTGACGTGGGAGAGTCCATAGAGGACGTGAGTCGCTTCCTCGACCACAGCTCTCTGGCCGTGACAACGGTGTACCTGCGGCGTCTGGAAGGGCAGGAGGACCGGAGCTGGCAGAAGGTGGCAGCGGCGCTGGGCTTCTGACTCTTGTCCCGAAACACCCATCTCGCCTTACCCCGTTTCCCTGTCGATTATTCAGATAGGCTAAGAGAACATCTGACGCACTAGGGATTACGTGGGCCACAATCGTCTCGGTCGACTTCCCAAGCGAGATCGCTGGGTTCAAGTGGTTGAGCTCCTGGATGCTCAGCCTGAAGACACATCCACGTTGGCCGGGGCTATTGCGAGAGCCGCAGAAGGGCGCCTGCGCAAACTCGCGACCGATCCCTCACTTGTCTACTGCTTCTGGCTACTCACCAAGCTCACATCTGCTGCGAGAAGCGCTGACTTCGCCTCAGAGTTGGGACGCATCGGAGTTGAGGTGGAAGACCGGCCTTCCGCGCTCACATTTGTCGCCCGAGTATCAGAGAGCGTCCGCAGGGAGACAGCAGACTATCCGTCGTCAGGGCATTTCTCCGACGTTAGTTCACTTGCTTTGAGGCATGCACTGCTCGAGACGGTCGGGCGACAGGGGCCGAGTCTGTTTGACGACTCACTCGCTGACCTGCAGCGCGCTGTGCGCGCCTTCTCAACTCGAGTGCGTTTCGGAGAATTGGCCCATTCGTTCTTCGCTGACTTCCTCTCTCGCACTCTCACCTCCTGCGTCGACCGCGAACTCGCCAACCATGTGGGCGCAGGCTTCAAGCTTTCGACTGCCAGCGAGGCGCTCGATTTCATGAAAGCCCTTGATGTTCACACAAGGCAGTCGGCCCGCATAGTTAGGGACTTTGCCGGGGGCTGGTACTCCAAACACAACTGGGAATCCCAAGGCGAGATCAGCAAAGAGGAAACACAGCGGTTCGTCGCCTTTGCCCTTCGGAAGCTCCGAACCGAACTTGCCCGCGAGGCCGCGGCATGAAACGAGCCCTTATCCAGTGCGACGAAGCGGTTGCGCCAGCTTCCGTTTGCTCCCAACGTTGGGACGTGAACGAAAAGATATGCCATCGTGGGAGCGAAGCAAACCTTAATCTGAACATCGACAGTCCCGCTCATGCGCTCCTCAAGGGCCTGGAAAGTCGGGCAGCCGATCTTGTTCGGATCGCTGCCTACGTATATGGCGCCGACCAGATAGTGGGCCGAGGCGGAGAGGCGGACGTATTCGGCGACAGCTGGGAGCGGCAATTCACGATGTACGTCCCTGTCTCCGCCCCGGATCTCTGGGCCGAGGGGCGGGTATCCAGCGTCCTCCAAGAAACGTTGAGATTCGCCACGGGGGACAGCTGGAGATTCGTCTTCTCTCATGCGAGCGCAGACGCGGTGCAGCTTCCATTTCACATCGATCCTGCCGCCACGACCAACGATCCTGATTCAGTGTTCATGTTCTCCGGAGGGATGGACAGCCTCTGCGCCGTCGTGGAGGCCGCCTTCCTTGGAAGCCGAAGGCCCCTGCTCATCGGCCACTCACCCGCCTACCATATATCGAGCCGCCAGCGCCGACTGGCACGGCTCTTGGGCGAGCACCACGCCAGCTGGAACCCGTTTCCCTACCTGAGCGTTTCTATCCACCGCACCGGCCCGGACCCGCGGGATTACAATCAACGCTCGCGGGCCTTCCTTTACGCTGCACTGGGTGTCTCCGTCGCGCACCTTCTCGGTCTGAGTCAGGCGGCGGTTCCAGACAACGGGGTCGTGAGCTTGAACCTGCCGGTCAACAAGCAACTGCTCGGGACGAAAGCAAGTCGCTCGACCCCACCCGAAGTTTCTGCTCCTTTTCAACCGGCTTGCGCAATCGGTCCTGGAGGACGCGCCGCTTCTTCACAATCCCCTCTGGTCACGTACGCGTGCGGAAGGGCTCGAGGTTCTTAAGGAAACGCATCTCGAACAACTGCTGGAAGAGACCAACTCATGTTCCCATTCACGTGCCCTCACGCTGATGCGTCCTCATTGCGGCGTCTGCTCTCAGTGCATCGACCGGCGTTTCGCTACTCTTGCTGCAGGGCTAGAGCAGTATGACCCGACAGATCGATATAACACCGAGATATTCCTGGGCGAGCTTAAAGAGTCAAACGCGCGCACGATGGCTGTTTCTTACGTCCGCTTCGCGAGCGAGGTGCTGGAAACGGCACCCGAAGGGCTATTCTCCAGATTTCCCGAACTTGTCGAGGCACTGGACCCTTCCGACCCCAGCCAGCGCCTTAAGGCGGAAGCACTGACGGATCTGCTGCGCCGGCACTCCGCGGCGGTAATACGAGTCGTGGAAGAGCAGGTTCGCAAGGCGGCTCCGCAGTTAGCTCGGCGGGAGCCGCCTGCAAGTTGTCTCCTCCGGTCTCACATTTCGGACGAAGATGCTCAGGGGCTTGGGGATTTCAGGACAAGTCGCGATTACACCGTGCGACAGCAGCCCGTCTCGAGCGCAGCTGAGGCTGAGGCGCTGAACAAGGCCAAGGACATCGAGGTTCGGCGACGGATAGGCGCTTGGCCTCCAACCGCCGCCGCGTTTGTTGAGATACTCCTTCAGTCGCGGGATGCTGGGACTCCCTGTCTGCGATGGAAGCAGATCAGCGAGCGCTTGAACGCGAGAGACTATCATCCCAACAGAGTCCACGACGTTCGCCGTGGCGTGGCAGACTGGGAGAAAGTTGTCGGCTCGCCGCGTCGCGGCGTCTATCAGTTGAAATCGTAGCCACCTTCCCCACCAAATACCCACAAAAGATCCCACTTTCTGCCCACATTTCTGCCCACTTCGGTTCTGTATCTTGGCCACATGGACAAGAACTCGGATGGACTTGCTATCGTGCCGCGACCGGAGCCTATATGGTCGTCGACTAGCGTCGACCTCGCGGGCCGTGAACGGCTCACGAGGGCAATCGCAGCGATGGTGCAGTCGGCGCTGGCATACGAAGCTAGGCAGATTCCAGGCAAAGGGGCCGAACGATGACGCGAAGACCGGGCCGGCCGAAGAAGTACCTCGAATTCGCGGACCTGCGCGGCTTGAGGTTTCGCGCCTACATCCGGGAGTCCTCGGGCCGCCAAGCGGAAGCGGGCCGGTACGGCCCCGACATCCAGCGAGCGGGCATCAAGGCGTTCTGTGAACGGGAAGGCCTGCCCCAGCCCGAGAAGGAGTACTTCGACGCTGCATCCGGCCGTAGCGTTGAGCGGCGAACCAGCCTCCAGCGCGCCCTTGCGGAAGCGGAGGAGTACGATGTCCTACTCTTCTACCACACCTCGCGGAGTTTCCGGAACCGGCATGAGGCTGCCCTGTGGAAGACGAACTTTCGCCGCGCTCGCATTGTCATCGTCTTTACTGAACAACGCTTCATATCCGGTGACCCCCGTTCAAAGACGCGAGAGGCCGTCGACGAGATCGTGGATGAGATACACAGCGACAGCATCAGCATGTTCGTCTCGCAAGGGGTGCGACAGAAGTTTGAGCGAGGGGGCGTGAATGGCAAGCCGCCACTGGGATACAAGCGCTACCACGGCGAGCCCGGCGATCCGAAGAACGGCAGCCTGACCATCGACGAGCGGGGACGCTTGACCGTCCGTACTATCTTCGATCTCTACCTCACGGGGCAGCACTCCATCGCGAGCATCGCGATGCGCCTCAACCCGATGCTCGACGAGGAGGGCAAGCCCTTGCACCGCTCGCGCCTCGGTCAGTTGCTGACAAAGGGCGGTGTCGAGGAGATCCTGCACAATCGCGTCTACACGGGCATCACTGTATGGGCGCCGGGGACGCCGGACGAGGAAACACGTCCAGGAATCCACGAGGCCATTGTCACAGAAGCCGAGTGGGAGGACGCACAGCGCATCCGAATCAGGCGAACGCATCGGCAGGGTCGTCGACCGGCGCGGCGCCCCTATCCGCTATCGAGGCCCGCCGCCTGCTACTATTGCGGCGCCTCCTTCGTCGGGGATACCGGCGGTCGCAACGGCAGCCGCCGCTACCGACACCACGTCTCCGTCGACTGCTTGAATCGCCGTTCGTATTCGGCAGAGCGACTAGAGGGCCAGATGGGACAGTTGCTATCGAGTCGGCTCAGGTTGCCCGCGGGCTGGGAGCAACTATGCCTGCAACAGCTGGCCGAAGGGCAGCAGCCGGGACCGGAGATCGAAAGGCAGCGGCAGTACCTAGAGCGGGCGAGGAAGAAGCTCCAGCAGATGTATGCGTGGGGCGACATGGAAGAGCACGAGTACCGCACGCAGCGTGAGGAGATAGCACGTCAACTCCTGGCCCTTCCGGAGCCGCGGCCCGTGATACTGGAGGACATGCGTCATGGGGCGGAATTGCTTCGCGACATTGGCGCGCTTTGGTCGCACCCAGGCGTCTCCCAGGAGCAGCGCGAGACTTTTGTGGATGAGCTTTTCGAGAAGATACAGTTGGACGAGATAGGAATCCGTGCAGTCCTGCCGCGGGCCGAGAATAGAGATCTTCTGGCCGTTGTCCAGGCCAGCTGGGGTGGTTATGGTCGGGGTGGACAGATTCGAACTGTCGACCTCTTGGTCCCAAACCAAGCGCTCTAAACCTGACTGAGCTACACCCCGACGGCTTCGCTCTCGACCGCCTCATAGATTGTGCCAGGAATGGGCTGGCGCGCAACCCCTCCGCAAGCAGCCAAGATGATGACAAGCCCTCGCATCTTTAGCTCTGATGGGATTGCAGGGTATCATTCGAACAAAGGGTTGCACGTTGGCGCCGCGGCGGTGCCGCCGCCGGCTGAGGCATGATACAATTTAGAAAGCATCTAGCTGTTATTTGTCCGTCTCGCAGCGCTGAAGGGAGCAGCGAGTGACGACACAGGTGAAGGGTGGCCTTAGCCTCCGCGCCGACGTCATTGACCGCGGCCTTTGCGCTCTTTGCGGCGCCTGCGTCGGCATGTGCCCATACCTGGCGGCCTACCGCGGCCGGATCGTCGCCCTTGACGACTGCGTGGTGGAGCAGGGGCGCTGCTACGCGTTCTGCCCCCGGACATCAACCGATCTCGATGCGGCGAGCGAAGCCGTCTTCGGCGCGCCTTATGACAGCGGGCCGATCGGGCGCATCGTCGAAGTGGTCATGGCGCGGGCGGCTCGCGAAGACGTGCGGGCGAAGGCGCAGTATGGTGGCTGTGTCAGCGCGCTCGTCGCGTTCGCCATCGAGCGCGGGTTCATCGACGGCGCGATTCTCACGAAGAGCGATGCGTTGCTGCTGCCGGCCGGCGTGCTGGCGCGCGATGCGTCGGAGGTGCTGTCCGCCGCCGGCTCGAACTATGCGGCCGCGCCGACGCTTGCCGCTTTCAATCGCGCGACGGCCGAGGCGGACGCTACGCGCATCGGGGTCGTCGCGACGCCGTGCCAGGCGCTGGCGCTCGCGAAAATGCGGGCGTCGCGGCTGGAAGGTGGCGACAGCATCAGCAAGCTTTCGCTGGTTGTGGGGTTGTTCTGCACCTGGGCGCTCGACTACCAGGCGTTCGCCTCGTTTCTCGCCGAAAGGATGTCGCTGGAGTGCATCTCGAAGCTCGACATTCCGCCGCCGCCGGCGAACGTTCTGGAGGTGTTCACAGGCTCGGACAAGCTCTCGATCGCGCTCGACGAAGTGCGCGCGTTCATCCGTCCGTCCTGCAACGTTTGCCTCGACATGACGGCGGAGTTCGCGGACGTGGCGGTCGGCGCCGCGGAGGGCATCGAGGGCTGGAACACGGTCATCGTCCGCAGCGAACAAGGCGCTGAGCTGGTGGAGGCGGCGCGAAAAGCGGGAGCTATCGAGACAGACGCACTGCCCGACGCGAACCTGAGTCACCTCAAAGACGCGTCGACCGGGAAGCGACGGCGGGCGTTCGCGAATATCCGCTCGCTGACGGGCGACGACGATCTCCTTTATTTAGCGTTGCGGCCGGAGACGCGAGACCGTCTTCTCGGCAGTGGATCAGCGGAAAGCACGTAACATGGCAAACCTGGCGACCTTCAAGGCGGGCAGTCGACAGCTCTTGATGGGCAACGAGGCGATCGCCCGCGGCGCCCTCGAGGCGGGCATCGGCTTCGCCGCCGCCTACCCGGGGAACCCTTCGTCGGAGATCATCGGCTCGCTGGCGGAGGTGGCGAAGGACGCGGGCATCTACGTCGAGTGGTCGGTGAACGAGAAGGTCGCGCTGGAGGCCGCTGCGGCGGCCGCCTTCTCGGGCGTCCGGTCGCTGGTCGCGATGAAGCATAACGGTCTGAACGTCGTCCTCGACTATCTGATGGGGCTGGCGCTCACGGGTACGAAGGCGGGCATCGTCCTCGCCACCTGCGACGACCCGGGCGCACTGTCCAGCACCGAGGAGGAGGACTCGCGGATCGTCGCCAAGTGGGCGAACCTGCCGCTGCTGGAGCCGGGCACCTTCCAGGAAGAGAAGGAGATGACACGCTGGGCGTACGAGCTGTCCGAGGAGCTGAAGAGCATCGTGCTGGTGCGCGGCGTGACGCGGACCTCGCACGCGCGGGGCGACGTGGAGATCGGCGAGAGGCTTGAGCCGACGCGGGATGCCCGATTCGCGCCGTCGAACCCGATCGAGTTCACTTCGGTGCCGGCGCCTCTGAAGCACATGCTGGCGATCAAGAAGATGGACCGCGCACGCGAGATGTTCGAGACGTCGCCGTTCAACTGGTATGAGGGGCCGGAGAAGCCGCACCTGCTGATCGTGACGTGCGGCAGCGGCTGGTTCTACGCGCTGGAGGCGGTGAGAGCGCTGGAGCTGGAGAAGAGCGTCGGCATCCTGAAGGTGGCGACGACGTGGCCGCTTCCGGAGAGGCTGGTTCGCGAGCATTTGCGACGGACCGAGGAGGTGCTGGTCGTCGAGGAGATCGACCCGTTCCTGGAGGGCAATCTGAAGGAGCTGGTCGGCGAGGACCCGGCGGGCGTCGGGACGGTGCGCTTCTATGGGAAGCGAAGCGGCCACATCCCCGCTTTCGGCGAGATCAACCCGGACATCGTGACGGCCGCTCTGACGCGAATCCTGGACATCGAGTATCGCGCCGTCGAGCCGGGGTATTCGAAAAAGGCGATGGCGCTGACGGCGCCGTTCACGCACGGGCGCATCGTCGGCTTCTGCGCGGGCTGTCCGCACCGGGCGACGTTCTGGGCGATCAAGAACGCGCTGAAGCTGGACGGGCGCGACGGCTTCGTGAGCGGCGACATCGGTTGCTACTCGATGGCGGTCGGTCCGGCCGGCTACTTCCAGGTGAAGACGATGCAGGCGATGGGCTCCGGGACGGGGATGGCCTGCGGCTTCGGCAAGCTGGGGGAGTTCGGCTTCACGCAGCCGGTGCTGACGGTCTGCGGCGATTCGACATTCTATCACGCGACTATACCGGCAATAATCAGCGGCATCTATAACAAGGCCGACTTCACGCTGCTCGTGCTGGACAACAGCGCGACGGCGATGACGGGCTTCCAGCCGCACCCGGGCACGGGCCGCAGCGCGACGGGCGAGGAAACGCCGACGGTCGACATTCCGACGCTGTGTCGGGCGATGGGCGTCCGCGTCGAAGAGACGGACCCCTTCGACCTGCAGGGGACGACGCAGAAGCTGCTCGACCTGATGCAGGGCGAGGGCGTGCGCGTGCTGGTGGTGAAGCGAGAGTGCGCGCTGGTCCGTGCCCGCAAGGAGAAGGCGGCGTTCAAGATGCGCGTCGACGTTCGAGCGCTGTCTGGGTGAAAGCTGCGGCTGCTCGCGGCTGTGCATGCGCGTCTTCCAGTGCCCGGCGCTTATGTGGGATGTGCCTCAAGGCGTCGCTGGCATCGACGAGGTGCTCTGCGCCGGCTGCGGCGTGTGCGCGGACATCTGCCCGGCGGGAGCGATCATCAGGGAGCCGGCGTGATGGCGGAGAAAGAACCGCTTAACATAATTATCACCGGCGTCGGCGGGCAGGGGAACGTGCTCCTGTCGCAGATGGTCGGGAAAGCGCTCGTTCGAGCCGGCTTTCATACGACGATAGGCGAGACGTATGGGGCGTCGCAGCGCGGCGGCGCGGTGATGAGCCATCTGCGGGTGTCGCGGCGAATGCAGTACGGACCGCTCATAGGCGAAGGACAGGCGGACGTGATCGTGGGGCTGGAGCCCATAGAGACGCTCCGAGTTCTGGCGCAGTATGGGAACACCGACGTTACGGCGATCACGAACTCGCGACCGGTGTTTCCGGCGGCGGTGAGCAGCGGCGGTGCGAAGTACCCGACGGCGGAGGAGATCGCTATGACGTTGGCGGAGCTGTCGAGTCGATCGTGGGTGGTCGACGCCACTGACATCGCGCTCGAGCTGGGACCACCGATTCTGGCGAATGTGGTGATGATGGGGACGCTTGCCGGCTGCGGGATCCTGCCGGTCGGCATCGAGGCCTTCGAGGACGAGCTGCGCGAGAGTATGCCTGCGGACCGCCTGGAGATGAATCTGGAGGCGTTCCGTCGCGGGACGGCGGTGGTTGGTCGGTGAGTGGGAATCGCGATAGGTGCTGAGGTGGGCGCGAGCCCGTAGGGCTCGCGCTGTGTGCGCCCGCCGACAGGCGGGCGCCCGAACCCACGCTGCTAGAAGCAACGAAGCCATCATGTTACGCCGGCATCGCATGAATCGCGCGAGACGGCAGTGCGGCGTGCGATGATCGACGCTAGGTGGCGCTCGCAGCCGTCGCCATGCGCCTCCGCGCGTTGGCGCTCTTCCTTCGACTCGCTGTATGATCCGCTCGATTCCGATTGAGTAAAGGGGGATCGGTGGCGCGAGGCGCGTTCCACGGCGTCGAGGTCGTCGAGCTGGGCAGCATGGTCTCCGGACCGTATTGCGGTAAGCTTCTGGCGGACATGGGCGCCAACGTCGTGAAGGTCGAGGAGCTGCCGGACGGCGATCCGACGCGTCGGCGCGGCCCGTTTCCGGACGACAAGCCGCACGCCGAACGAAGCGGCCTCTTTCTTAACCTGAACACCAGCAAACGCGGCGTTGCCCTCGACGTCGCGAACCCGGCGGGTCGCGAGGTCCTCGATCGGCTCGTCGCCTGGGCGGACGTTATCGTCGACAATCATCCGGTCGGCTGGCTGGAATCGAGGGGCCTCGAGTGGGAGACGCTGCATCGGCGTCATCCGAAGCTCATCGTCGCGTCGATCACGCCGTACGGGCGCAGCGGCCGGCGATTGCGCTTCAAAGGGACGGACCTGACCGGCTACCTTTCCGGCGGCGTCGGCACGCTTCTGCCGCCGCGCTCCGAGGACATCAGCCGTCCGCCCGTGAAGACCGGCGGCTATCCGACCGGCTACCACGCCGGGCTGACCGCCGCCTTTGCCGTCGCCGCGGCGCTGCTCGGCTGCGAGGACGGTGGAGGCAGCCTGATCGACGTGTCTGAGCAGGAAAGCATCCTGTCGCTGATCCGCGGCGTCCTTGCGAACAACGTTCATCAGCGAGTCACGTGGAGTCGCGTGACGGATCGTCCGCCGTACATGGGCAGGATGCCCTGCGCTGATGGGTTCGTCGTGCTGTTCATCGTCGAAGACTCACACTGGCGCGGTCTGGTCGAGCTCATGGGGAATCCGGATTGGGCCTCAGGCGAGGAGTGGAACAGCTTCCCTTATCGAATGGGCCACCTGTTCGAGATCGGCGAGAAGATGGACGAGTGGTCGAAGACGCAGAAGAAAGAAGACTTCCACCACCAGGGCTCGGCGGAAGGCTTTTCGGTCGGCACAGTATACAACGCCGAGGAGGTGCTGAACAGCCGGCAGTACGCCTCTCGCGACTACTTCGTCGACGTGGAACACCCGGAAGCCGGCAAGTTCAGGTATGCCGGTTGGCCCTACAAGATGACCGCCTCGCCGCCGCAGGTCAGCCGGCCGGCGCCACTTCTCGGCCAGCACAACGATGAAGTGCTCCGCGACGCGCTCGGCTATTCTGAAGACGAATGTCGGGCGCTCCGCGAGTCGCGGGCAGTCTGGAAGGACACGAGGCCGTGAGCGAACAACGTCTGCCCCTGGAAGGCGTCCGCGTCGTCGACATGACCTGGGTGTGGGCCGGCCCGTTTTGCAGCATGCTGCTCGCATCCCTGGGCGCCGAAGTCATCAAAGTCGAGAGCCGTGACCGTCTCGATTTCTTTCGCCGCTACGTCATCTGGCCACTCGCCGACGCCGAGCCAACAGAGCTGGGGACGGAGGAATCGATGATGTTCCTCATCGCCAACATGAGCAAGCTCAGCGTCACGCTCAACCTGGCGACACCGAAAGGCATGGAGCTGCTCAAGCGCCTCATCGCGGTCAGCGACGTGGTCGTCGAGAACATGCGGCCCGGCGCGATGGAGCGAATGGGGCTTGGCTACCAGGCGCTGGCCCAGATCAGGCCGGGGATCATTATGCTTTCGTCCAGCGCCCGCGGTGGCGAGGGTCCCGAATGCAACTATGCCGGCTACGCCGCTGTCAACCACGCCGTCGGCGGCGGTGCCCACATTACCGGCTACGAAGACGGGCCTCCCGCCCACGCCGTCGGCGACGTCGACATCATGAACGCGACCGCCTCTGCTTTCGCCATCCTGGCTGCGCTCCACCATCGCCGGCAGACGGGCGAAGGGCAGTACATCGATTTCTCTCAGTGCGAAGGCGTCACATCCTTGATCGGCGAGGTGGTCCTGGACTACCAGATGACCGGTCGCATTCCCGGCCGCAAAGGCAACAAAGACGAGCTCATGGCGCCGCACAACGTCTACCCCTGCTGGGGGATAGACCGCTGGCTGGCCATCGCCGTGGAGACCAACGAGGAGTTCGCCGCGCTTTGCGAAGTAATGGAGATGCCGCAGCTCGCGAGCGATCCTCGCTTCGTCGACGCGGCGGCCCGCAAGCGCAACGAGGCGGAGCTGGACGAGATCGTGGCGTCCTGGACGCGAAAGCAGGACCGCGACCATGCTGCGAACCGCCTCGCCGTCGCTGGAGTCGCTGCCGCGCCTGCCCGCGACGGCCAGGATCTTTTCCGCGACCCGCATCTGCGTGAGCGGAGCGCTTTCGTAGAGGTGGAACGACCCGACGGCCGCGGCAAGTACGACCTGGTAGGGATGCCGTGGAAGATGTCGAACTGCGAGCCGCGGCTGAAGCGAGCGCCGACGCTCGGTGAGCACAACGGCTACGTGCTGGAAAAAATACTTGGCCTGACGCCGGCCGAGATCGAGCGGCTGCAGGGTGAAGGCGTTATCGGCTGAGCATTCGAGGACCAGGGAAGGACTATCGTGGCTGACGAAGAGCACTTTCGGCGGCTGGAGCGAATGTTTGCCGGCGCCCCGATCAACCAGTACTTCCGTCCGACGATGCGCGTGTCGGAGGGGCGGGCGGTCATAACGATAGGAGTGCGCCGAGACTTCTTTCACGCCGCAAACACCGTCCACGCGGCGCTCTACTTCAAGATCCTGGACGACGCCGCCTTCTTCGCCGTCAACTCGCTGGTGACGGACGTGTTCATGCTTACGGCGTCGCTGAACGCGCACCTGTTGCGGCCGGCCTCAGAGGGGGAGATCACGGCGGTCGGCGAAGTGGTACACCGTTCGCGTCGCCTCTTCGTCGCGGAGTCGAAGATCACGAATTCAGCGGGCAAGGAGCTTGCACGGGCAAGCGCAACCTTCATGCGCAGCGATATCCCGCTCTCGCCGGAAATCGGCTACGTCTAGGTAAGATCGCTGCCTTTCGCGAGTGTGGGTCGACGCGGCTGTGGAGGGGACCTGCTAGATCTGCGCCTGCTGGCTCTCGGAGCCGTGTGTCGTGTAACAATCGCGGCAGTAGACAGGCCTGCCTTCCTTCGGCTGGAAGGGGACGGTCGTTTCTTTGCCGCAGGCCGCGCAGACGGCGGGGAACATCTCCCGCGTTCGGACGGAGCTTCCGCCGGCGGCGCGTTCGCTGCGTCGGGCGGCGCGACAAGTCGGACAACGCTTTGGCTCAGTGTAGGACCTGCTGGCGAAGAACTCCTGTTCCTCTACTGTGAAGACGAATTCCGCTCCACACCCCTGGCATGTCAGGACCCTTTCTTCGAATGGCACGGCGATGACCTCCTTTGAAGAGCCGGCGCGCCTTGTCACTGGCCTGTTTTGGCGGAACGCCGAGGCCAAATAGCAGTGCCGGATTTCCAGACGCCGATAGACTAGAACATCCAAAAAGAAATTGCAAGTACTTTCCCTAAGGGAATTGACCGGCGGCTCACGTGCCGTGAAGCTCGCTCAAGGCGACTTTTTGTGCAGGGTCGACGCGAGGACCTGGCTGTAGCGAACGTCGTTGGGGAAGTAGACGACGGCGTCCAGCGCGGGCAGGCCGGAGGGGACCGATCGGTCGGCCAGGTAGCGCCCCCATGTCTCCCAAGCGCTTTTGTCGAAGAACTCACGGACTATTTGCGATGAGGACAGGCCCTGGTAGTCGGTCGGGAACCACCAGCGGTGATGGTAGCGCGTTCCTTCCGTAAACAGCGTTGGATCAATCTGGAGGTAAAGGTTGTCCTGCCATTTCGCCAGGACGATACTGCCTGTCGGCGGCGTGTAGTCCTTGTTGATCGGCTGGATGGTCAGGTTGTCGTACTTGCGAAGGTACCAGGCCCAGGGCCAGGAGAAATCGTCGGTTGAGTCGATTACTATCGGCATGTGGTAGCCTTCGCCAGACGCGGCCGCGACCTTGTCGATGGCGTCACGCACGACGGGGACGTCAGGCGACGTCTGGACGTAGTCGAGCAGCTCGACCGGTGTGTCGCCCCGGTCGCGGGAAGCCAGCATATTCGCGTCTTTCAACAGGTCGGGGTGTCCCCAGCTTGAGAGGACGGACGCGCGGACAGTGAAGACCAGCAGCGCCGCGCCGATTGCCGTGGCGAAGATGCGAAAGCCCGCCTGAACGCTGAACGAGCGCCCCGACCACAGGACCGTCAGAAGCGCCGCGGCAACGAGCAGCCAGCCTGGTACGGCGGTCGCTTTCTGGGCACCGCCGAGGACAAACAGGATAGCGGCGAGCGCGGTCGAGAGCGCGGCGAAGGTGAGGGGGCCCCAGCGTCTTATTGGCGGCAGCTCAAGCCGGAGCTCGAGGCCGCCGATGAGCCGGCCTATGGACCGTCCGGCAAGCAACGCCAGCGGCAGGGCGATGTGGACGTTCAGCCACGGCATCTTCTCGCCGGCGACGGTAAAGGCGAACAGGGCGGAGAGAGTCCAGTAGAGGAGAAAGCGCGTCAGCGGATCCATCGGCAGGACGAGCATGACGGCGATTATCGTTACGAACCCGGCCTCGGTGCGGTAAGGTCCAACGAGCGGTATCTGACTGCCCACCATCGCCAGGGTGACAACGATGCCCAGCGCCGTGAGCGCCATGAGTTGCTGCGAACGCTTCCCGCGCAGAAAAGAGTAGACGACGGTTCCCAGCCCGAAGACCAGTGGTAGGAACTCGTAAACGGGCAGCAGCATGAAGTAATAGAAGCCGGGCTCGCCGCCAAGGGCGACGCCCTGCTGGCCAAGCCAGTAATCGAGCGATCCCCAGGTGCCGGTCCAGAAGCCGTTTGCGTTGGTGAAGAACGAAGTAAAGAAGAGGATGAAGATTGCCCAGAATATTGCGGCCGTCGCTAGCCAGACCTGTCGTCGCCATAGGAAGCCGAGAAGGAAGGCGATTGCGAGCAAGGTCATTACGGTGGCGTGCATGACCGCGACTTCGGTAGCGGGAATGGTGGCGCCGCGATCGCCGACGAAGGGCAACCTCTCGACGGCGGCCGCGAACAGAGGCAGCGTGAGGCAAACGAAGAGCATAATCAGATGGCCCGCGCGCGGGAAGACGTCGAGCCGGAGGCGGCGCCGCAACGAGCCAAGCAGCGGCCAGAAGGCAAGCAGCGGTGGCGTCGCGACCAGGAATGAGGCGCGGACAGCAAAGCGGCGCCATTGCAATACCCGAGCCGTCGATGGAGTGGCCGGCCGGCCGACGGCCATTCGCATCTTCGCCAGGCGCCGATTGTAGTCCTGCCGCTTGTGGGCGTCGGAAAGAACGGCGAATGCCTGCTTGATGCCGGTTTCGCCTCGCGTCCCCTTGCTGAGCTGTCGATAGGCGCGGCGGATGTCTTTGACGGAGGCGTCGTCGGCCAGGCCGAGCATCTCGTAGTGATTGGGTGAACCGTCCTGGGTGGCGGACTCCGCCAGCGGGTCGGGGGTCGCATCGCCCAGCATTTGGCCGGCAAGCTCACGCGCGGCCAGCAGATCCAGGTAAACCAACGCTATGGCGACGATGATGTAGGCCACCTCTTTGGTTGCGAAGAGGAGCGCCAGAAGCGCCGCGGTCATGTATAGGTAAAGGCGCCGCGGCTGCTGAAGATAGCGCCACATGCAGATGAACATTGCAAGGGTGAAGAACGCGACGTAGATGTCTTCACGGGCGAAACGGCTGAAGTAGAGGAGCGTCGGCGAGACGGCCAGGAGGAGCATGGAGATGAGCGTGCCCGTCCGACCAAGGTCGCGGCGAAGGAAGAGCGGCAAAGCCACGAGCGCCGTGCCGAACAACGCCGGCAGGACGCGCGCCGTGTAGTCGCTGTCGCCAAAGAGGACGAATACCAGCGCCGTCCCGATGAACTGGAACGGGCCGTGCGTCAGAGGGTTGTGAATGTAGCCCCGTCCGTCGGCGAGCTGCCAGGCGAAGCCGGCGTGGATCGCTTCGTCGCCGTGAAACGTGCGGGCGCCGAGGTCCCAAAAACGGAGCAGCGCCGCGGCCGCCACGATGCCGACGAGGACGACAAGCTCCCAACGGGCGACGGGGAAGCGCCATCCGCGGGGCGACTTGTCGGCGCGGCCGGCAGGGCGGCCACGGATTCGGGCTGAGTCTATCATTCCGGCCATCCTTGCCTCCCACGCGTCGACCCGAATAGGGGGTCTTAAGCGCAATACTCCTGCTGCAGCCCTCCGATTATCGGTGTCGGGCACTAGGCCGTGGCATAGGGAGAGCGCCTATTCCCAGGGGAAGAAGCACGAATTAAGAGGTGAAAGTGGGTCTAATTTGAAAAATAGCTTTACTCAAGTGCGGCTGAATGGTACCCTGCCACCTGATATCCGTTTCTGGCAATTGATCGGTCTGTTTTCTTGTGCTAAAGGGAAGCAGGTAGTAGACTTCGAGTCACGCCGGAGCAGACATACCGCCTGCCCTTCCTACGGCTCGTCGGTGTCCTGTGGCGGCCGGTACGCGTGACGCAAGAAGCGTATTGCCGGACATACCTGGCGTTCTCAGAGGTCGGTTTCATGGACCAATTCATACAGCAGTTCGCGACTGGTCTGTCGACTGGTAGCCTCTACGCAATCATTGCCCTCGCTCTGGTGCTGATCTACCGTTCGACGGGCATCGTGAACTTCGCTCAGGGGGAAATGGCGATGTTCATGACCTTTGCTGCGTGGTCCATCTGGAACGCGAACGGCAACTTCTGGCTGGCGTTCTTCATTACCCTGATAATAGCTTTCGCCTTTGGAGGACTGACCGAAATCACGCTAATCCGCCCGGTGGAGACCGGCCCGGTGCTTAATCCCGTGATCCTCACGCTCGGGTTGTTCACTGTCCTCCAAAGCGCTGCCTTGCGTGTCTGGCAAGGTGAGCCGAAGTTCTTCCCAACGCCGGGCGTGTTCAAAGGAGCGCCCCTCAAGCTGGGTCCAGCCGCTATAAGCCGCACGAATATTGGTGTGTTCTGCATGGCCATAGTAATAATGCTCCTCATCTATTTCTTCTTTAACTACACGAAGCTGGGCCTTGCGATGCGAGCAACGGCTCAGAACCGCACCGCCGGGCGACTCGTCGGCATACGGACGGGCCGGATGCTTGCCACGGGGTGGGCGCTTTCCTCTATGGTGGGCGCGGTGGCCGGCATGCTGCTCGCGCCGGTGCTGTTTCTGTCGCCCAGCATGATGGATGGCGTGTTGCTGTTCGCCTTCGCCGCGGCGGTTCTCGGTGGGCTTGATAGTGCGGCGGGGGCCATCGTTGGCGGGCTGACTATCGGCGTCGTCCAGAACATGGCCGGTACCTACATTCCTAAAGGCACCAGCATCGACATTACGGTAGCCTTCGTAGTGATCATCGCCGTTCTGCTGGTTCGCCCGCACGGCATATTCGGCAGGAAGGTTGTCCAGAGGGTCTAGGTCTGATGGCTCGTGCACTTTTTCGTCCGAAACTGGTCTTCCTGGCCCTGACTCTGGTCTTTCTGGCCATTTTCCCCTACCTTTATAAACTACCCGTCTTCAGCATCTTCTTCACGAGCTTCCGCAACTTCCAGGCGACGCGCTTCGCCATCTGGCTCATCATTCTGATGGGCTTGAACCTGCTTACGGGCTACAGCGGCCAGATATCGCTGGGTCATGCTGCATTCGTAGCCGTCGGCGCGTACATTGCCGCCATTGCGATGAATGACTGGGGCGCTCCGATCTTTCTGGCGGTCTTGATAGCGGCGCTGCTGACCGGGTTCATAGGTTTTCTTATTGGCATACCGGCGCTCAGATTGTCCGGGCCTTATCTGGCGATCGCGACTCTGGCCCTGATCATTGTCCTGCCACAGGTGTTGAAACATCCGTTGATAGACCAGTGGACGGGCGGAGTCAACGGTATTCGGATCAGCTTTCCGGTGGTTCCCACGAGAATCACTAGCAATGTAAATCTGAATATGAACGTCGACCAGTGGCTTTATTACAACTGCATGGCGGCGGCGGTGATCATGACGGCGATGGCGTGGAGCCTGACGCGCAGCCGCTTCGGACGAGCCTTCGTAGCTCTGCGTGACTCTGAGATAGGGGCCCAGCAGATGGGCATCAACATCGCCCTCTACAAGATGACGGCATTCGGCGTCTCTTCGCTGTATGCTGGCGTGGGCGGGGCTCTCTACGTCTATCAGGCGGCATATCTCGGGCCGACTTCGTTCGACATCCTCTTCTCGTTGCTGCTTCTCGTCATGATCGTTCTCGGCGGGCTGGCATCGATCACCGGCACCATTTTCGCGGCCCTGTTACTCACTTTCCGTGTCGATATCACGGATTTCTTCATCAACCACATCCCCTATGGCTCGAAGGTCGGCATCGATCCTCTTCGCGGAGCCGTCTTCGGGATCCTGCTGATCATAACCGTCATCTTCACGCCGATGGGCATCGCCGGGAACATCAGGAAGCTCAGGAACTCGAACATCGGCGGCAAGTTCGCGGGCCTCTTCAAGAAATCCGAAACGTTACCTCAGCAAAAAGAGGCGGAAACATCAAGCGATTGAAGCGGGAGGCTTCATTCTAGAGGCGCAAGCAGCGCCAACTTGGGCAGACCACGGTGCCATCCGTGTTTCGGCTGGCGTGCTTCAGGGAGCAGTCCAGCGAGGTCGCTGAAGCTCGCCGAATCAGTCGGGCAAGGCGGGAATTGCCGCCGCAGCTCCAATGAAGTTAGACGGAGGTGAAAGGAATGTCAACGTCCAAGTCCAGTCGTGTGTTCCTCCTCATGGTAGCGGCGTTCATGGTCTTTGGACTATCGTTCGTCGCCTGCAAGAGCAGCAGCAACAACAACGGTACCGCTACCCCGAAGGCGGGAGCGACGGCGAGCAGCGAGAGCTGGCCTACGCCCGTTGCTGGGGCTGGTGTCGGAGATACCGTCGGAGTCACAGACACGTCGGTAAAGCTCGGCACCCTTCTGCCTATCAGCAACACGACCGCTGCTGCCTGGGGTGTGCCGGAAGAGGCCGGCATGAAGGCCTGGTTCCAGTACGTCAATGACAACGGCGGCATCTACGGCCGGAAGATCGACCTGGATATCGGCGACAGCCAGTACACGGCGCCGGCGGGAACTGAGGCGGGAAGGAAGCTGGTGGAGCAGGACAACGTATTCGCCATCTTCGGCACCATTGGCATTGAAGTTGAACAGGCCATCATGCCCTATCTGCAGCAGAAGGGCATTCCGGACATGTTCATCCAGGCGTCCGAGAGCGTCACTGTTAACCCGATCTCCTACCAGCGCTACCGCTGGCTTCCTGACTACACCAGCGAGGGCGAGATCATCGGCAAGTACATCGGTGAGAACTACAAGGGCCAGAAGGTCGGCATTCTCGCCCAGAACGACTCGTTTGGCAAGGCCGGTGAGGCGGGCGTGAAGCAGGGTCTACAGGACGCTGGCTCGAACTCTGAGACTGCGACCGAGTACTACGACGCCACGGTCAGCGACGTTACTGCCGAGATGCAGCGGCTGAAGGCTGATGGTGCGCAGGTAATCGCGCTGTACGCCCAGCCCGGGCAGGCGGCAAGCGCAATCACTTCTTCTCGAACGACCCTTACTTGGGACGTCCCCTTCTTCATGACGGGCGTCAACGCAGCCCAGATCATGGGCGCGCTCGCGGGCTACGACAACATCCAGGGCGCGATCACAGTCTCTTTCGGCCCGCAGTCCGACCAGACAGACTATGCGGGGGTCCAACAGTTCCAAGCCAACATGAAGAAGTACCAACCCGACGCGGCGATCAACAGCATTGCTTGGTCCGCCTACCACCTGGCGGAGGTGATGACGGCGGTCCTGATCCAGACAGGGCCGGACCTCACTCGGACCAACTTCCTGAAGGCTGCCGAGTCGATCTGCGGGTGGGACGATGGGGCGTTGTGGGCGCCGATCAGCTTCTCTGCGACAGACCACGACGCGAACGAGGCGGAGAAGTTCGTGAAGGCAACCGGGACATCGGCTGACAACTTCAGCTGGGTTCCCTTCGGTGACGTCATCAGCTTCGAGACGACCAAGAGTTGCAAGGCGCCAACCCCGCCGGCCGAAGCGACTACGCAACCGGGGTACGCACCGCAGAAGGACGTGACCCAGTAGACAACGACCGACGCGGACAGGCAGCCGCACTGCGAAGGATTCGCTGGATGGAGGTGAGTCGGATGCTCAAGTCCGATCGCATGTTTCTTCTCGCGATAGCGGCGTTCATGGTCTTTGGACTATCGTTCGTCGCCTGCGGGGGGAGCAACAAGGCGACCAACGGTGGGAGTACGCCGAGTGCGAGCAGCGAGAGCTGGCCTACGCCTGTTCCCGGGGCTGGTGTCGGAGATACCGTCGGAGTCACAGACACGTCGGTAAAGCTGGGTACCCTTCTGCCTATCAGCAACACGACCGCTGCTGCCTGGGGTGTGCCGGAAGAGGCCGCCATGAAGGCCTGGTTCCAGTTCGTTAACGACAACGGCGGTATTTACGGCCGGAAGATCGACCTGGATATCGGCGACAGTCAGTACGCAGCGCCGGCAGGAACCGAAGCGGCAAGGAAGCTGGTGGAGCAGGACGGTATATTCGCCATGATGGGCACGATCGGCATCGAAGTTGAACAGGCCATCATGCCATATCTGCAGGAGAAGGGCATCCCGGACATGTTCATCCAGGCGTCGGAGAGCGTGACCGTCGACCCCATCTCCTATCAGCGCTACCGCTGGCTGGTCGACTACACTAAAGAGGGCGAGATCATCGGCAAGTACATTGGACAGAACTACAAGGACCAGAAGGTGGGCATCCTCGCGCAGAACGACTCATTTGGCAAGGCCGGTGAGGCGGGTGTGAAGCAAGGTCTACAGGACGCTGGCTCGAACTCTGAGACGGCGACCGAGTACTACGACGCCACGGTCAGCGACGTTACTGCCGAGATGCAGCGACTGAAGGCTGATGGTGCGCAGGTCGTGGCGCTGTACGCCCAGCCTGGGCAGGCGGCAAGCGCCATCAGCTCTTCTCGAACGACCCTTAGCTGGGACGTCCCCTTCTTCATGACGGGCGTCAACGCAGCCCAGATCATGGGTGCGCTGGCCGGCTACGACAACATCCAGGGTGCGATTACGGTCTCCTTCGGCCCGCAGTCCGACCAGACGGAGTACGCAGGGGTCCGGCAGTTCCAGGAGACCATGAAGAAGTACCAGCCCGATGCCCAGATCAACAGCGTTGCCTTCTCCGCCTATGGGGTCGCGCAGGCAACGACGGCGATCCTGATCCAGACAGGGCCGGACCTCACCCGGACCAACTTCCTGAAGGCTGCTGAGTCGATCTGCAAGATGGATCCCGGAGCCGTGTGGACGACCAAGAGCCTGTCGCCAACGGACCACGACTGGAACGAGTCGGAGAAGTTCGTGAAGGCGACCGGGACGTCGGCTGACGACTTCAAGTGGGTTCCTTTCGGTGACGTGATTGACTTCGAGACGACCAAGGACTGCACGGCGCCAACGCCTCCGGCCGACGCGACTACGCAACCGGGGTATGCGCCGCAAGGCGTAACCAAGTCGAATTAGTCGAACTAGGACCTGAGAGCGGAGCGGTATAGCGGGGCACCGAAGGTGACGGTAGGCAAGCGAGGGGTCATCGCCTCTCAATCGTCTCATTCGCCGCCGGTGCCTCGCTTGCCGTCGCTCGCCACTGCCGACGATGGGCCGAGCCGTGGCGCGCTTCTTCCCGCTCTGTCGTTGGGTGCGGCGCAGAAGGGGTTAATCCGAGAGCTGAGGTGGTAGTCGTGCTCGCGCCGAAACGGTTCTGTCTGCTACTGGTATCATTGCTTCTTCTCGTGCTTCTCGTTTCGGGCTGCCACAGTAGCAACAAGCCGGCTCCGCCCAGTGGTCCGGGCGTGGGCGAGACCGTGGGCGTCACAGATACAAGCATCAAGATCGGCGCTCTCCTCCCGATAAGCAACACGACTGCCGCCGCCTGGGGAATTCCCATCTCTCAGGGTGAGAAGGCCTTCTTCGACTACATCAACGACCAGGGCGGGATTCTATGGCCGGAAGCTCGAGCTGGACGTGGGCGATAGCCAGTACACCGGCCCAGTTGCCAGCGAAGCGATCCGAAAGCTGGGCGAGCAGGACGGCATATTTGCATTGCAGGGCAGCCTGGGCACGGAAGCGCACCTGGCCGTTTACAAGTACCTCGAAGAAAAGGGCATCCCGGACATGTACATTCTGACCGGCGACTCCATATGGACCGACCCGGTCGCGCACAACCGCTTCGGCTATCTTGTCGACTACACGGACGAGGGGCGTATCTTAGGTCGCTATGTCGGCAACAACTTCAACGGCAAGAAGGTTGGAATCCTGATCCAGAACGACGGTTTTGGCCAAGAGGGCGAGAAGGGTATGAAAATGGGCATTGCCGACACGGGGGCGACGGTCGACTACGCCCCGACGGAGGAATATGATGCCAGCCAGACCGACGTGGGTTCTCAGATATCGAGACTTAAGGCAGATGGTGTTGACGTCATCGGCTTCTACGGGATGCCGGCCCAGGCGGCAGGGGGCATCAAGTATGCGCGTGAGACCCTCAACTGGAACGTGCCCTTCTTGATCACCGGCGTTGACGCGGTCGAAATCGTCGGGCAGCTCGCGGGTTACCAAAACATAGCAGGCACAATCAGCGTAGTCTACGGCCATCAGGCGTTTGAGAGCGACTGGCCGGGAATCAAGCAGTACACCGACATCCTCGCGAAGTACCAACCGGATGCCTCGATGAACAACCTGACGCTCACCGGCATGGCTATCGCGGACTCCGTGGTAAGCGTGCTGCGACAGACGGGCCGTGACCTGACGCGTAGCCGATTCCTGGCAGCCGCCGAGTCGACGTGCAACTTTGTCGCGCGCGCCTCCATCGCACCTTCAAGCACGAGCCCGACGGATCATCGTCCCGTCGAAGTGGAGCAATATGTCGAGGCTACCTACGACCCGACAAACACGGCGCATCCTTTCATCTGGAAGCCTTTCGGCGACGTGATGACGTTCGAATCGACGAAGGACTGCGTGACGCCGACTCCACCGCCTGACTACGACTCGCAGCCCCACTAAGGCCGGCTGCTTCAGGTCGGCGAGGGCGCCGCTGCTTCAGAAGACGCTCAATAATTCCCCGTCGCGGGCGTGCGCACAAACGCGATGTGCTGTAGCATTGCGGCACATCTATTTTGTGACGTCTCAGGCCTAGCAGTCTGACAATAAGTGATAGGGGGAAAGATGTCGCCGATCAAAGGGTTTCGCTGGGTCGCTCTGAGCGGGGTCGTGGTCGCGATGGTACTTCTGGTGAGCGCTTGTGGAGGGAGCGGTGGCAGCAACACGGGACAGAATGCGGAAGGCACCCCGGATACCACGGGGGTGACCGACACTGAGATTAAGCTTGGCACACATTACCCGCTGAGCGGCAACCCGGCCGCCGCCTACGCGCCGATAGCCTACGGGATGAAGGCGTTCTTCGACTACATCAACGCGCAGGGTGGCGTCTACGGGCGAAAGATCAACTTCATCATCGGCGACGACCACTACAACCCGCCTGATACGGTGGAAGTCGTCCACCAGCTAGTTGAGCAAGACCATGTCTTCGGGATCATAAGCGGTCTCGGCGAGGAGACGCATCTTGCAGTCTCCAAGTATCTCGAGGACCAGGGCATTCCCGACATGTACCTGTCGACGGGACTCGATAGCTGGACTAACCCCATCGCCCACAACCGGTTCGGGGGCAATCCTGACTACCAGACGGAGGGGACGTTCCTCGGGCAGTACATTGCCAGGACGTATCCGAATGGGAAGCTGGGGATCATCGAGCAAAGCGACCAACTGGGCATTGACGGCGACACCGGCCTGCGAAAGGGGATAGAGGGCAGCAGCGTCCAGGTTGTGGACGTCGAGAAGTACGACGTTAGCCAGTCAGACGTGAGCGCCCAGACGCAGCGTCTCAAGGCCGCCGGCGCAGATGTGATGGCCATATTCGGGATTCCGCCGCAAGCCGCGAGCGCAACGAAAACCGCGCGCGAGACGCTCAACTGGAACGTTCCGATAATCGTGAGCGGCATCAACTGCAGCGATATCTACGTGCTGCTCGCGGGCGAAAAAGACGCCGAAGGGGTGGTCAGTTTCGTCTTTGGCCGCCAGGCGTATGAGCCGGATGACCCCGGGGTGCAAAAGTACGAAAAGATCTGGGACAAGTTCCACAACACTGTGACAGGAGACCTGACCAACTTCGAGCTCTACGGGATGTCGGTGGCTGAGGCTACGGTCTGGGACCTGGAGATGGCCGGGAAGGACCTGTCGCGGCAGTCCTTCCTCGACGCCGCTGAATCGATGTGCCAGGTCAAATGCTCGACCTGCACGGGTTTCGGGACCTGGAACACGAGTCCCACGGATCACAAGATCAACGAGACGTTTGTCATCAACGTCGTGACGGACGGAAAGTGGCTGCCAGTGGGCGAGACGACGAGCTATGAGTCGACGACGAACTGCACGCCGAAGACGCCACCGCCTGGCTTTGATCAGCAGCCAAAGCTCGGAGTAGACGCTCCTTACGTCGATACGCCGTAGGGGCCTGCAGGCCGTCATGTTGCTAGCTAGAGGGTTCGGGTCCGCAGTCGGGGGTGGTGTGGTGCTGGCTATTGCGCTGGCGGTAACGGCCTGCGGTGGGTCGTCCCCCTCGTCGGGCGTGGCGACGACCGAGACGAACGGACGGGAGGTCGTGCAGCTTCCCGCCCCAACCTTGACGGCGGAGGCGGTCGATAGCACGGGCGTGTCGGCGGACGAGATCAAGCTGGGCACGCACTTCCCCCTGAGCGGCAACCCGGCTGCCGCATACGCGCCGATTGCCTACGGGATTAAGGCCTTCTTCGACTACATCAACGCGCAAGGCGGGATCTACGGGCGGAAAATCGACTTCATCATTGGTGACGACCACTACAATCCTCCCGATACGGTGGAAGTGGTTAAGAAGCTGGTCGAGGAAGACCATGTGTTCGCGATTGTGGGCGGCCTGGGGGAGGCGACGCACAGCGCGGTGTGGAAGTATCTGGAGGAGAAGGGCGTGCCGGACATGTTCGTGACCACGGGACTCGACAAGTGGACCGACCCGACGGTCAGGACGCGTTTCGCCGGCAACCCGGACTATCAGACGGAAGGCGATATCCTGGGCCAGTACATCGTCAAGAACTACCCGAACGCCCGCGTCGGCGTCCTGCGGCAGAGCGACGAGCTGGGACAGGAAGGAGAGGACGGGCTGCGAAAGGCGATTGCGGGCACCAATGTGACGATAGCCGCCATCGAGAACTATGACCCAATTCAGTCCGACATGACCGCTCAGACGGAGCGCCTGAAGAAAGCGAACGTGGACGTGCTGATCGCGTATGCGATCCCGCCTCAGGCTGCGAGCATGGTGAAGGCGGCGCGCGAGACACTGAACTGGAACGTGCCGATCCTGGTGAGCGGTATCAACTGCAGCGACATCTTCACCCTTCTGGCCGGGCCGAAGGACGCCGAGGGCGTCGTGAGCGTGGTCTTTGGGCCGATGGTGTCGCAGACTGATAACCCGCCGGTCCAGAAGTACTCGAAGATCTGGGACAAGTTCGGGAACGGCGGGGCGCTGAGCAACTTCGAGTTCTACGGCATGAACGACGGCGAAATGATGACCCACATCCTGGAGATGGCGGGGCCCAATCTCACCCGCGGCTCGTTCCTTGACGCGGCGGAATCTCAGTGCGACTTCTGGTGCTCCGGCTGCGCCGATATAGGGCCGGAGAACATGAGCCCGAGCGACCATCGGCCGATAGAGGATGAGATGTATGCTCAGGTTCAGAACGGCGCTTGGGTAAAGATAAGCGATCCGATCGGATTTGAGTCGACGCCGAAGTGCACGCCGCCAACTCCGCCGCCTGGTTTCGACACGCAGCCGCAGGTCGGCGCCGGCACATCATACGTCGAGACTCCCTGATTGGCGCTTTGGCACACGTGAGGGGCGCGTCGGACGGCGCGCCTTTCTTGTGCGGCCGAGGCGAATGCCCGGGAATGCCGCCGTAAGGCTCCAGCGCGTTGACAGGGATCGGTTGTACAATGAGTTTGGAGGCGGCACGAGCTGCCTTCGATGATCTCAGGGGCATGTGTCGTCGAGGTTGACGGTGCCGCCCGGTTTAGCGCCGGATCGAATGCCGCCGTAGAACGACGACTTTCTCAAAAGCAGGATGCGACCTCGCAATTACTGGTTCATCGTCGCGGCCGCGTCATTCGGCTTCTTCATGGCTATCCTCGACACGTCGATAGTCACCATCGCCATCCCTTCTATCGAACGGTCGCTCAAGAGCAACATCGACAACGTCACCTGGGTGCTCAATGCCTACAATCTCGTCTTCGCCGTACTGCTCATCCCCGCCGGCCGCGTCGCCAATCGGTTCGGGCGAAAGAAGCTGTTCATCTCCGGGCTGGTGATCTTCACCGTCTTCTCGTTTGCCTGCGGGCTTTCGCACCAGATCGGTCTGCTGATAGCGGCGCGCGCGTTCCAGGCCGTCGGCGCAGCGATCATGGTGCCGGTGAGCCTCGCCATTCTCGTCGTGGCCGTGCCGCCGCAGATGCGCGGGGCGGCCATCGGCATCTGGGGCGCGATCAACGGCATTGGCAGCGCCGTCGGGCCGACGCTTGGAGGTGTGCTGACTCAGTACGTCGGCTGGGAGTGGATATTCTTCATCAACGTACCAATCGGGATCATCGGCGTGCTGGCCTGCCTCTACATCATCCCGGAATCGCGCGATCCGGAGCAGAGCCAGAAAGTCGACTATCTGGGGGTTGTCTTCCTGTCCGTTTCGCTGTTCAGTCTCACGCTCGCGTTGATTCGCGGCGAAACCAACGGCTGGTCGTCGCCCTTCATTCTGGGGCTGTTCGCCGCGTTTGCCATCACGGCCGTGCTTTTCGTCCTCAGGGAGCTGCGCGTCGAAGACCCGCTCGTCGACCTGCGGATGTTAAGACAGCGCACCTTTGGCGCCGCCAACGTCACAATGCTGCTGCTGGGTGTCGGCCTTTTCGGCTCGCTATTCCTTGGCGTCCAATATCTGACAGTGGTGGAAGGCTACTCGGTGCTCAAGGCGGCGCTGTCGATTACGCCGTTGCCGGCGATGATCGCTATCGTGGCCCCGCTTTCCGGTCGCTTGAGTGACCGTGTTGGACCGCGGGCCGTCGTGCCGTTGGGTCTCTTCATCTTCGGGCTGGGGCTTCTCTCCTTCTCGTATTTGAGTGTTGGCGCATCCTACCCGCACCTCGTTTGGCGATTCGTTGTCGGCGGTATTGGCCTGGGGCTTTCCTTCCCGCCGCTGGCATCGGCCGCAATGGGAGTGGTCTTCCGGGGCAAGCAGGGTGTGGGTGCCGGCATATTCAACACATCGCGACAGATTGGATTTGTGCTGGGCCTGGCCGTGCTGGTGGCGGTGTTTCTGGGGGCGCTGCATCCTCGCCTGAGTAACGCTCAGACGCAGGCTACGACCCTCGTGCAGCAATCGGACCTGCCGGCGCCTGTCAAGCAAGGGATCGTTCAGGGTATCGACAACGCCGTCTCGTCGAACTCGGCAGAAGCGGCGCAGGCGGGCGAGCAGCAGAAGTTCGATCTGTACGGCATGGTTGCGCAGGCGGCGGGCCCCGAAGTCGCTAGCGCGAACAAGATGACGCTGGACCAGCTTTCGCAGCAGTTCCAGAAGATCTTCGCCGTCGCTGCGGCGCACTCATTCGACCGAGCGTTCCTCGTCGCCTGGCTGGTCGTCTGGCTGGCGGCGGGAACCGCGCTGATGCTGCCTTCGGCGCCGGCTCGTGGCGGCTGACCAAGCTGGCGCGTCGCCCACAGCGCGGCGGCGTGGCCGGAACGACTAAGGTACCTCCTTCTTGGTGCGGCGCTAAGAAATTGCTTCGCCGAGAAGAATGTCAAAAAAAGGCGTCAGCCCTCTTGACAAATGGCGGATCGATAGTATACTCCTTCTAACTGGTGGTCCATAATCTTCCCCGCCTTTCGCAGCTAATGCTTGCCGCCGAGCCTTTTTGTGGCCCGCCATTAGTTGTTTATGGTAGGACGCCATGAAGACGATTGACCTTTGGATACGCTCGGTTCTTGGTTCCGCGCTCTTCTGGCCGGCAGGAATTGGGTTCGCGGCTCTTCTGGCGACGACAGTCTTCGCGATATTTGGTCCGCAGGGCGGCCGCGTCGAAGCCTACACGCTCAGCCCCGACGGGACGGAGATCATCATCAACGCCAGCCATGTGCAGGTCCAGGTTGTCTGCGCTGATGCCTCGTTCAACAATCTGTTCGGTATGCAAGCTCCCACGAACGAGGACTTGTTCTACTGCAAGAGTTTTCAGGGGGTCATGAACCTTGGGACCTTCGGCGCCGGCGAGCTCGAGTTTCGAATCACGACGCCGCCACAGGACCCCGGCAACCAGCAATATACCTGGTATACGGGGCCCGCTTCCCGCAACGTCGATAACTTCCAGCATGCCCATTTGGTTCAAGAATCCTCGACAGTGGTCAGGATCATGTGGGAAGACTTGTACGGCGGGGGTGACCAGGACTTCAACGACTGCGAAGTCGACGTGACAATCAACGAATTGCCGACGCCGACGGCGACACCCACGAACACCAACACGCCCACCTCCACAAACACGGCCGTGCCGCCGACGGCGACACCGACCAACACGAACACGCCCACGTCGACAAACACGCCTGTCCCGCCGACGGCGACATTCACAAAGACGGCAACGCCTACCAACACGCCGAAATGCCCGACCGCCACCTACACGCCCACCTCCACGAACACGCCGGTGCCGCCGACGGCGACCTATACGCCGACGAGCACGTGGACGCCGACCGCCACGAGCACATCGACGCCGACAAACACGCCGGTGCCACCGACGGCGACCTATACGCCGACGCCGACTAGCACGTGGACGCCAACGAACACGCCAACTAACACGCCGGTGCCGCCGACGGCGACGTTCACGCCAACCAGCACGTGGACGCCGACTAACACGCCGACGAACACGCCGGTGCCGCCAACGTCGACCTATACGCCGACCAGCACGTGGACGCCGACACCGACGAGCACGAGCACATCGACGCCGACGAACACGCCGGTGCCGCCGACGGCGACCTTCACGCCGACCAGCACCTGGACGCCGACACCGACGAGCACGAGCACATCGACGCCGACGAACACGCCGGTGCCACCGACGGCGACCTACACGCCGACCAGCACGGCCACTGACACCGCGACGCCGACGGACACGCCGGTGCCGCCAACGGCAACCTACACGCCGACCAGCACGGCCACTGACACCGCGACGCCGACGGACACGCCGGTGCCGCCAACGGCAACCTACACGCCGACCAGCACCTGGACGCCGACTAACACGCCCACGGACACGCCGACAGAGACGCCTACAGACACGCCGACGAACACGCCGACGAACACGCCGACGCAGACGCCGACGCCGACGCCGACGAATACGCCGACGAATACGCCGACCCAGACGCCGACGAATACGCCGACGAACACGCCGACGGAGACTCTGACCTTCACGCCGACCAGCACGGCCACTGACACCGCGACGCCGACCCAGACGCCGACGAATACGCCGACCCAGACGCTGACGAATACGCCGACCCAGATGCCGACGAATACGTGGACGCCGACGCCGGGTACGCCCACCGGCGGCGGGACGGCGACAGTTACACCGACCCGAAGTCCGACGCCGACGCCAACGTCAACCGAGCAAACCGTCACGCCCACGCCGACGCGCACTCCGACGAGCACTTCTACGCCGGGGACGCCAGCGCTTGGGCCGAGCGATCCAAGCATGGTAAAGGATGCTCAGCCAAACGTTCCGGGGGTTCAGGACAACGGCGTCCTCTGGGTTACTAAGGCCGGCTGCTGGAAGATGAATCCCACCACCGGTCAAGTTGATATCGACCCGGTTACGCAAAAGCCCGTAATCGACCCGGACAAGGCGGCTGCGGCCAACGGCCAGGGTTGCCTGGTGATCGATGAGGAGGTCTTGAACGTCCAAGAACGTCTGCAACCCGAACAACGTGAACGCGCAAGGGACTCCCGCTCCGCTCCAGACGCCGGCCTGCACTCCGGAAGGTCTGGGCGCCTGGGAGCACCTGCTCACCTTTGACCACAACTTCGTGTACGTGCAGACGGCTCCGGACAATGCTTGGCTCACCAGCGGTGGCCGTGTGGTCAACGCCAACGATGCCGGTGGCTGCTTTGTTACCATCGAGAGCGAGAACTCGATTCTTGAGGGATGCGTGACTAAGGACGCGTTCGTCAACAACGCCCAGGGAACGCCGGTGCCTCAGGGCAAGGTTGGACCTGAGGGTGACGGCGTGGTCGAGCAGATCTACGTTGGTCTGAACATGACCAACATCATGACCACCGCCGGCTTCCGGCCGACCAAGGACAACGGCATCCAGACGGTGATTGACGACCACAACTGCGAAGTCACGGACACCCAGGGCGAGCAGATTCCGGGCACTCTCCCCGGCCAGCTCACCGCAGTATGTGCCCCGGCCTACGTGACCATCCGCATGCTGGAGGGCGACCTGAACCTCGATTGCCAGGTCGACGTGAAGGACGACCAGGCTATCGCTTTCCTGTACGGTGCCACGCAGGGCATGGACTCGTACAGCCAATGGTATGATCTGGAGCCCAAGTCGGCTGATGGCGACATCGACATCAAGGACCTTCAGTTCGTCTTCGGCCGCAACTACAGCACCTGCGAGAACCCATCGCCCAACGACCAGGCGACGCCAGTCCCGCCTATCGATCCTTAAGAGAAGCGGATTCCATCGCCCGATGAGTGATGCCGCCGGCGTTGGCCGGACGGGAGTTACCTGCCCGGCAGTCTCTTTTCGCCCCTAGAGGGCAATCTGAGCAGCGCGTATCCCGCCGTCCCGGCGAGCAGTGACGCCGTCAGGATGCTCAGCTTGGCGTCGGCGATGGCCGCGGGGTCCTTGATCGCTACCCCGTGTAGAACAGCGAGACGGTAAAGCCTATGCCACAAGGGTGGCGACGCTTTCCTGTCTATCGTCGAGCAGGGCTAGGCGAGGAGTCCGCGTCGCTCGGAAAAGTGTGGGCTGCCATGGTATAATTCGCTGGGCGGCTCCGGACGGCTGGGTGGCTCGGGAGCAAACCGAATATCGCGTGAGATTTGGAGGAGTCTGACAAAGGCTCCTCCATTTGTTCTGTGGAGAGAGGGAACGATTGCTGCCACGCTCGGGGACACGCAGGCGTTATATCATCTACCACCCGATCGTCACCAAACTCCTGGTGGCGATGTCGGCGCTTGGCTTGCTGATGATCATCGCCTCAGACGATGACGGAAAGCGGGCGCTGAATGGCATTCACCTGGCACTGAGAGATCATCTCGCGTGGGCCGCGGTGCTGCTGGCGATCCTATTCCTGATCAGCACGCTCTCTCCCTTCTTCCCCGAATTCATGGTGTCGGTTGCCGCCGGGTTCATCTTCGGTGTCGCGTTCGGAAGCGTGTTCGCGATCGCGGCGATCGCCGTCGCCGCATCGGCGAACTTCGCGATTGCGCGACGGAGCGGACGGCAGGTCATCGGGCTCATCTTCGACCCGCAGTCTGCCAGGGAGATCGATTGGACGGCGACGCGCATTACGCCGCTGATGGTCTTCCTCACCTGGCTGCTGCCGAGTATCAACTTCGACCTGATCAGCTATGCCGCCCGGCATGTCACGTATGCGCTACTGGGTATTCCTCGGGCTCACCGTTACCGGAACTGTGATTTCGAGCGTTGCTCTGGCGTTCCTTGGCAACAGTTTGCATTCCAGTCCGTCGGTGACCGTGGTCGCCGTCCTGATGGTCTACACGCTTGTCGGCATAGGTCTGTATGCGAAAGAGCTTCCCCCCTGGTTTGAGGGCCGCGAACCGGCCGAGACCGATGCTGGAGACGGGCCCTAGCTCGCAGCACCGGCGGGGTCAGGCGAGAGTCTGGAGCGGCCGGTCTACATCGATCATGGCGTCGACGCCGGGCCCGGCGGCGGGTGCTCCGAGAGGATGACGGGCTTGCGCGGCGACTGCGAGAAGTCGAAGTCCTGGAGCAGGTCGCCCAGTTGCGATGCGTTCTCCCGCACGTCAGGGCGGGAGTCGGCGCGACCGTCCGTTGCCGGATCGATTCGCTGCCCGCCAAGGAAGAGGTTTTCGATGAATTTGACATAAGCGTCAAAGCTGAGGGTCTGATGGTCGATGTAGCCTCTCTTCGCGTAGGGGCTTATGACCAGGCCCGGCACGCGCAGCCCATAGCCGTTCTCATCGACCTGCGGCGGCACGACGTGATCGTAGAAGCCGCCCCAATCGTCCCAGGCGAGAAATATCGCCGTGCTGTCCCAATCCGGCCCCTGCATGATGGCGTTGATCAACTCTGTCACGTAGGCCTGGCCGTCGCTGATGAGCGCCGGCGGGTGCTCGCTCACCGCCCCATCAGGCGAGATCCAGGAAACGGCGGGCAGCGAGCCGTCTTTCGCCGCAGTGTAGAAGTTGTCGAGCGTCTGGATGTTGTTAAGCTGGTCGTCCTCGCGGACGGTATCGAACCAGGCCAGCGGGTTCCAGATGCCGGGCGTGCCGGCGCTCTGGGCCTTCGGGATGCAGATCATCTCGTCGTTCTCGCAGTCGGGCTCGGTGCCCTGAGCCACGTAGTAGGCCCAGGAGACGTTCGCCTTGTGAAGCAGGTAGGTCAGGTCTGTCCAGGCGTAGTCCGGACGCTTGACGGAGCCGTTCGGCTGGAGCGGGTTGCCGGCACGAAAGTCCGGCGGCAAATCCGGCCGCTCGAGGGCGTTCACGCAGCTCATGGGGTCGTCGAACCGGCTGCAGATTGCGGACCACTCCGAGACCATGAACAGGTGCGCCGGTAGGCTCCAGGATGCGTTCGGCTCGAACATCGCATCCTGGAGGACGAATTGCTCGGCGTACGTCCAGTAGTTGGGTATTTCGCGGGCATCGTGCCAGCCCATGACGTCGGTCGGGGCGTTGAGATCGATGCACTCCGGGTTGTTTGGTGTCGCGGCGCAGTCGGCGGCCCGCGCCTTCAGCGCCTGATCGATGAAGCCGTCCATCTTGCCGCTATCAACGTCGGCAACTGCTGCTGCGGCCCCGTGAGGTCCGCCTGCATTCCTGTCGTTCGGGTCGTGATACGGCGCTTGGCACTGGCGGGTTCGCGAGTCGGGGACGCAGACCGTAGGAACGCCGTTATTCATCGGGATGCCGTTGCCGCCCGGGAAGGTGCCGAAGTACTCGTCGTAAGTGCGGTTCTCCTGCATGATGACGACAACGTGCTTGATCTTCTGAATCGCCTGGTCGCGAACGGCGGTCGAAGGCGTCGAGGGTGTTGAGGACGTTGAGGCCGTAGGAGTGGGATTCTTTTGGCCGCCGCCGCAAACGGTCAGAAATAGGACCGGCAGCAGCCCGACCGCGAGGCGGAGGATAGTACGATGCCCGGGCATTCAGCCCGTCCTTTCAGTCGCGCAATAACGGATCGTCTAGCCGTCGGGATCGGCGGCGTTGGCGCTCGCCCCTGGAGTCGGCTGCGGGTTGAGTATAAACGCTGCCCGCGGCGGCTGCGAGAAATCGAAGTCGTTCAGGATGTCGCCGAGGATCGGCTCGTTCTCGCGAACGTCCGGGCGCGGATCGGGCCGTCCGTCGGTCGCGGGGTCGATTCGCTGCGAACTCATGAACAGGTCTTCGATGAACTTCAGATAGGCGTCGAAGCTGAGAATCTGATGGTCGATATAACCCGTCTTGGCGTACGGGCTTATGACGAGCCCCGGCACCCGGATGCCGTAGCCGTAGCCGTCGACGACCGGCGGCACGACGTTATCGTAGAAGCCACCCCAGTCGTCCCAGGCGAGGAAGATGGCCGTGCTGTCCCAGTCCGGGCCTTGCATGATGGCGTTGATGAGGTTCGTCACGTAGGCCTGGCCCTGGGTGATGGGCCCCTGCCAGTAGGGGTGCTCGCTATCGGGACCGTCGGGGACGATCCACGAGACCGAAGGCAGCGTGCCGTTCTTCGCTGCGTCCATGAAGTGCGATAGAGTCTGCACGTTGCTCTGCTGGTTGTCCTGACCGACGGTTGTGAACCAGAGAAGCGGATCCCAGATGCCCGGCGTGCCTGGCCCCGAGCTTTCGCCGTCCTCGCCCTCTGGAGTCGAAGGGATACACGGATCGTCCTCGTCCTCGCAGTCCATTTGCGTGCCCTCGGCTACGTAGTACGCCCAGCTAACCCCGTACTTGTGCAGAAGATAGGTTAGGTCGGTCCAGGCAAAGTTGGGACGCTGAACAGTTCCGTCAGGAGCCGGCGTCTGGAAGTCGGGCGGCGAGTCTGGCGATTCAGGCTCACTCTTGCAGCTCGAGGGGTCATCCTGAACGCTACATTTGGCGGACCAGGCCGAGACCATATACAGGTGAGACGGCTCACTCCAGGATGCGACAGAGGGAAACATGTGATCCTGGAGGACGAAGTTCTTGGCGTAGGCCCAGTAGTTGGGGATTTCAGCATCGGTATGGTAGCCCATCGTGTCAGGGGTGGTAATGACTTTACCGCACTGGGGATTCGGCGCCGAGACGCAGCCGGCGCGCTGTGAGTTGATGAAACCGTCCATCTTGCCCCCATCGACGTCGGTCGCCGTGTCGGAAAGGGAGTGCGGCCCGCCGGCGTCCAGCAGGCCGGTGTCGTGATAGGGCGCGACGCACTGGCCGGCGGTGTTGTCGGGCAGGCAGACGGTTGGGACGCCGTTCTGCGTGGGAATGCCGTCGGCGCCCGGGAACGTGCCGAAGTAGTTATCGAATGAGCGGTTCTCCTGCATGATGATTACGACATGCTTGATCTTCGCCTGTGCCAGCGCCAGGTCCTTTGTCTCAACAGCGAGCGCGCTGGGCTGGCCGGTGGGCGTCGGACTGCTTCCGCCTGAACCGGAACAGGCGACTAGCCAAAGGCAGACCGCCAATGTGGGGAGTGCTTTTATTCGCCGGGCGCCCCTTGCCAAGCAGGCGCTCCTTCCTGCGAAGCTCCCGTCTTTTTCGTCTGGTCGAGCTTGAAATTACACGATGCATGTGAAGCGCGCGTGAAACGAGGCAGCGACTGCGTGAAGGGGTTGTGAGGCATGGGAGAGCAGCAAGCTGGCTGCTGACAATGCGCTTTTTGGCAGGCTAACAAACCTAAGGATGCGAAGCCGCGTTCAGGCGGGAAGCTGAAGGATGTGCGTGGGGCACGGGATTTCGCGACTGCTGAATCGCGAAAGGAAGGGGTCTGCAGAGGCAACGTTTGAGTCGACGACCTGAGGAGCACAAAGTCTACACGTCCCAAGGCCCGGACTCCCTGGACGTCTCTGCCAGACGGGCGGCATTGCAACGTCGCGTTTCAGCAGTGTCGCCGGCAAGCAGCGTGAAAGAGCTGGCGACAACGACTATGACGAATGAGACCAACAAGGCGTGGCTCATGCCGGTAGCGAAAGGCGCCAGGGCCGGGCTGCCCAAGTCGCTGGAGGTCCCGAGGAACACCTCGCCGACAACCTTGCTTGGCAGCGTGGCCGCCGCGACCGCGAGGGCAAGCGCGAAGCTCGTCACCATCCCGCATTGACGAAAGGTGGCCAGAGTGGCGGCGGCAACTCCCAGGCGCCGCGGCGGCGCAGTGCCCATCACGGCGCTCGTGTTCGGTGAAAAGAACAACCCGGCGCCCAAGCCCATGAGAATCAGGGCCGGCACAACGGGCCAGTAAGGCGATCCCGCCCGCAGAAACGACAGTATCAGACAGGCGAGCCCCTGCAAGCACAGGCCCACGGTGGCGGGAAGACGCGCGCCGACGTGGTCGGCTGCGATTCCGCCCAGAGGGCCTGCGATACCTTGCAGCAACGGGAGAGGCAGGAGCATGAACGCGGCAGTCAAGGGTGAGTAGCCCTTGACGCCCTGCAGGTAGAATAGCAGCAGGAAGGTGACGGCGAAGATGCTGAGACTCTGCAACGTGGCGGCGCCGGTCCCGAAGACGTAGATCCGATTGCGGAACAGCGAGAGGTCGATGAGCGGGTTCGCCGCTCTGCGTTCCCAGGCAAGGAAAGCGACCACCAGTACGAGGAAGCCGGCGAACAGCGACTCGATACGCATTGACGTCCACCCCCACGAAATGCCCTCGGTGAGCGCCAGCAGGAGGCAGGCCAGGCCGCCGCTGAAGAGCACCGCCCCGATCAGGTCCAGCCGTTCACGGCGGGCTGGTCGATGGAGCTCGTGCAGCGCAAGATAGCTCCAGAGGGTGCCCGCGACGCCGACCGGCAGGTTCACCAAGAAGATCCATCGCCACGACGCGAGAGAGGATAAGTCCACCGAATACCGGCCCGACGACGCCGCCAATTGCCCAGGTGATGGAATTGATGCCCATCGCCCGGCCGCGCTCCGTGGGCGGGAAGGCTTCGGTTATGATGGCCATCGAGTTGGCCGCCAGCATAGCGCCGCCCGCTCCCTGCAAAAGACGAAAGCCCACCAGCATCTCGCCGGACTCCGCGGCCGCGCAGAGCACCGACCCGACGGTGAAGATCACGAAGCCGAGGTTGTACATTCGGACGCGCCCGAACATGTCGGCCATGCGGCCGAAGAGCGCGAGGAAGACGGTGCTCATGAGGATGTAACCCATCAAGACCCAGACCATCGTGACCAAATTGGAGTGCAGACTGGACATGATGCTGGGCAGGGCGAGGATAACGATCGACGAGTCTATGGCCGCCATCCCAGCGCCGATGGTTGTGACGGAAAGGGCCACCCACTTGTATTGCAAGCGTCCCTTTCGAAGAGGAGGACTGGAAGATGCTGTCATGCCTGCTTGGTCCCCTGGTAAGCGCCCCGCTGCGGCAGATTCAGCGCTTGGGGCATAGTCTGGAAAAGCTCGTCCTGCGACTGAGCACCTGGTTCAATCAATGGCGTTCAGGATCACGGGGAATCCAGGCGATGACTCCTACAAAAAGCATAGTCTAGAGTCCCTTCAACGTCAATTTGGCCAGGTCGACCGGCAATCCTCCGGGTAATTCCGGGGCAGCGGTCAGCGGCAAGAACGGCGGGGGCGACAACCTGTTCGCCGCGTTCGTCGCGCAGCTTCTGACAAACAGCAAGGGCATCGGGCTTAGCGGGGAGGCCGTCGAGGCGCCGTCGAAACCGGTGGAATAGCCGCGAGGCTAGCGACTGCGGTTCGCTGATTCAACTTTGTGATGGCGACCCCGAGGGGAATCGGGGTCCCTCGCCGCAAACAGCCCTCGCTACGTTCTCCGTAGCGCCTAGGCCTCGATCGGTCCGCCTCCGAGAAGGAGGCCGGACAAGTGACCACGGCGCGTGGTCTATCTCTTGTGGATGGTCGCCAACCAGGCGCCATATCCGCCCAGCTCCAACGGTTTCTCCGTATCCTCTGGCAGCCGGATGATGTTCGAGAGGTGCGCACCCCCAGGTATGACCAGTATGGGCACACTGGATCCGGGTACTTTGATTCTCCTGACGCGCTGGCGGCCGCCGCAGCGGAATGGGATGGTCGCGCCAACCTCTACGTTTCTCTCAACCCCGTCAACCCCGCTCTGCTCGCCCGCGCCAACAATCGCATCGTGGAGCGGGCTGAGGCCACAACTTCTGACAACGATGTCTTACACCGGCGCATCCTTCTCTTGGATATCGACTCCGTTCGGCCGAGTGGAATCAGCAGCACCGACGCCGAGCTTGAGGACGCGTACGCCGTCCTCGAAGCTGCAACTGCCTTCCTATCTAGTCAGGGGTGGTGGCGCAGCGCCTGCTGACCAGCCTCATACCGCCGCCCCTACGGTAAGCCATGCCGCTCACGAGGAGGACGCGATGCGCAAATGGTTCTTGATCGCTGTTCCGCCCCTGGCCGGAGCAATCATGATCGCACTCTTTGTCGCCTTCGCCGCTGGGAAGACGGAGACAGGAAGCGTCGAGCAATTCGCTGGCGCAGACCCAACTGCTGAGGCTATCGCTTCGAGTGCAGCACCGAAGGCTGATGATTTGACCAGCTTCGATGACTTCGGCTCAGGGGACTGTCCTTTGGATTGGCGAAGGATTCAAGTCGAAGGCCAGACGAACACATACCTAGCGTGTTTCGCTTCGGGATTTGTAACGAATCGGGCGCCTCCGGCGGCTACAACGCCTCGTACACTTACTCGACGAACGGCCAGATGCTCACGAAGTCGGAGCAGTACGCATATACGCTTAACTACCCAGGCGCCGGCCAGGCTCATCCGCACGCAGCCACGAATGCCACCTCCAGCAACGGCGGCCCCACCTTCAACATGACCTACGATGCCAACGGCAACATGACCCTGGAGAACAGCGACACCTTCACCTACAACGGCGACAACCAGCTCATCAAGCACGTCATCTCCGGCGGTGCTACAATAACCTACGTCTACGATGGGCAGGGGAACCTGGTGAAGAAGAGCTCGACAGACGGCACTTCGACCGTCTACATCGGCGGCATCTACGAGAAGCACCAGGACGGGAGCTACATCACGTACTACAACTCCTTCGGCAGGCGGATCGCCATGCGCAAGCACACAGGCCCCAGCGACACAACAGGCACGCTCTACTTCTTCCTGGCCGATACGCTGGGGAGCACATCGACGATCTTGAGCTCTGCGGGGACTGTTGTGGAGAGCGAGAAGTACTACCCGTACGGCGGGCTGCGCTCTGGCGGCCCAGGCGGGCAAGGCATCACGACCACCGACAAGCAGTTCACGGGGCAGCAGAATGAGGGGACAGCGTTCGGCCTCTACGACTACGGCGCCCGCTTCTACAGCACGGTGACGGGGCAGTTCACTTCCGCTGACCCGAAGGTTCAGAGCACGCACGATCCCCTGTCGTGGGACCGCTATGCGTACGCACTCGATAATCCGTTGCGGTATACGGATCCGACAGGGCTGGACGCCTCCGATCTGGTGAAGCTGGCCAAGGCTCTGAACGCTCGCGGCATATCGGGCGGAGATTTCGAGAGAGAGATGAGCGCCAGAAGCGCTAGTAGACTCGCTAGCGATCTGGACCGCGCCGGCATATCGGGAGCCAAATTCGCGGAGGCGATGGGCGGTATGATGCAAGCGGCGGGTGCTGCTAGCGACCCGAACGAGCCAATCGATGCAGCGGGGCTGGCGTTCTACGCAATGCAGGCCTACTGGCAGGATCTCCACATGCAAGCCATTCAGGCAAATGCTGTCGACTACGCTTGGGAACAGGCAGTGGAGGGCAAGCCTTACGTTAAGTATGCGAACGGCCCAAATGGCTTCGACTGTAGCGGCCTTGTGCAATGGAGCTATATTCAAGCTGCTGGATTCGACGTGGTGGGCAGAAGCACTTACCACCAGTGGCCAAATACGACTCACATCGCTCGCTCACAGCTTCGCCCGGGTGATCTCGTCTTCTACTTACCCGACGCTAATGGTAACCCGGGACACGTAGCTATGTATGTCGGTAAGGACCCGGCAGGTCATGACATGATAGTGGAGTCCCCCAACGTCGGTGAAGATGTCCGAGTCAGAGAGATGGGCGACGACGCGATGGGCTATGGTCGCCCGCACTTCTAGGAGGAATGATCATGGGGCGCGTAACATCACCAGCTTTGGTGGGAGCAGCTTTCGTGCTCCTAATCGCGACCGCCTCCGGCTGCCGCGGTCAGGCGACCAAGCCGACTGACGGAGGAGACCCTACAGTTAATGCCGAAGCCTCACAAGCCGAGGCGGTAGCTCGCGCCCTCGTCGAGATCGGTGGAACATTTGACTACCGCGATCAGAAGTCTCAGTACGATCAGCTCCAGCCTCTGTTGGCTGACAAGACACCCTTCCAGGAAGACCCGAATGCCGTCAGCACACAGCGCATCGAGACCACTCACGTTACGTCTAGTCGAGTGGATACGATTTCCGATAACGACGCGATCGTTACAGTCACCTCCGATCAGCTCCGCAGCTACCTCCCCTACCAGTCATCACAACCGGCTAAGGAGCACGTGCTGCAGCAGAATGACTGTCGTCTTGTTCTGGAGGAGGGCCAGTGGCTCGTGAGCAGGTGTATGATGCTCTCGGAGGAGTCGCTCCCACAAGATGACGGCTCCACGCCTGTCGCGGCGACACCATCGGGTGCAGTATCAACCGCGCCAGCCACCGACGGAGACGGGATAAGAGAGACCATCAAACAGCTTGTCCTGAATGAAATCGGCCCTAATCCGAACATCAAAGATGTAGAGGTCGGAGGACAAACCTACTATATCGATTCGTCGGGCAGTGAGTGGATCGGATTTACCACGTTCCCAATTCCCGCCGAAGCAGGAGATCCGTCTTTCGGAGTGATGAAGAAGAGCTCAGGGGGAAACTGGGAAATACTCTTCGACGGGACCGGTCCTGTCGGTAGCGCTCTTCCAGACGATGTTAAGGGCGGTCTAGGCATCGACTGGTAAACGTCGTCCGCTCGGACGCCGCCCTTCACTAGCAGGCCGACAAACCTTCTGTTCACGCGTATCGCTTAGCGGCGGTGCTACAATAACCTACACTTACGATGGGCAGGGGAACCTGGTGAAGAAGAGCTCCACGGATGGCAGTTGGACCATCTACATCGGCGGCCCAGACGGGCAGGACATCTACGAGAAGCACCAGGACGGGAGCTACATCACGTACTACAACGCCTTTGGCAGGCGGATAGCCATGCGCAAGCACACCGGCCCCGGCGACACGACCGGCACCCTCTACTTCTTCCTGGCCGACACGCTGGGTAGCACTTCGACGATACTTAGCTCCGCGGGAGCTATCGTCGAAAGCGAGAAGTACTACCCCTACGGCGGACTGCGCTCCGGCGGCCCAGGCGGGCAAGGCATCACGACCACCGACAAGCAGTTCACGGGGCAGCAGAACGAGGGGACCGCTTTCGGCCTCTACGACTACGGGGCCCGCTTCTACAGCACCATCACGGGGCAGTTCATGTCGGCGGACCCCCTGATGAGCCACAGTATCCCAATGATCGCAGATGTCGCAAGGTTCAACGGATCCATTCGGTCCTCCCCCTCAGCCGCCACCTCGATGTCTGCTCGGCTTGCCGCCGGTTCCGGCCCGGGCAGCGCGCAAGTCTACGCACCAAACCCGGGCTTGCTGGACAGATACGTATACGTCAAGAACGATCCGCTGCGATATACCGACCCCACAGGGCTCTGCTTCACCAACCCGTTCACCGGCGAAACTGTCACCTGTACGAAGGAGATGATTTTCATACTCCGGATCTGCGCTGCATCCGCCAAGGCGTGCGGCGACCTGCTGGGACCGTCAGTAGACCCGGATCTTATGCACACATGGGCACAGTACGGCACTCAAACAGAGGAGTTCGAGGGGAACCAAAGCCAGATCTGGGACCCGCTCTCGGGTGCAGACCGAGCCGACGTCGCCCGTCGGCTTGGGCATCCAGAGTTGCTTCCCGTTGAAGAGGGGGGCGCAGACAACATGGGAAGATCGTGTGTGAACGGGGTCAGCATTCCCGTTACCGCAAGAGCCTGAGAGCATTTATTACTTTCCGGAACAGTGCGAGACCGACAACGCTTGACAAGAGCACATACTGTATGCTACTCTGACACTGGTCTTGTCTAGGGCAGTTCTTTCTCCTCACCAGAAAGCCCTCTACTCCCTCAGGCGATTGCAACAAGCGAGGCCCTCCGGGTTCAATCCCTCCTTAGTGCATGTGTAGCCTGCCCTCAACAAGGCGCAGGTAAACTCACCTTGAAGAAAGAAGAGAGAAGGACATGAGAATACTGCAAGTTGCACCGCTGTGGGAGCGAGTCCCACCTCCCGCCTATGGCGGCACCGAGGCCGTCGTGGGGCTGCTGGCGGATGGTCTGGTCCAGCGTGGACATGACGTCGTACTCCGCGCCTCCGGCGACTCCATCACGATGGCCGAGCCGCGCTCCGTCTACCCATGCAGCCTGCGGACCGCGACAGGAATCGAGAGTACCCTTCCCTACGAGCTGGTGCACGGCGCCGAGGCGCTGCGAGATGCCCAAGATTTCGACATCGTTCACAACCACACAGGGGAGATCTTGATGGCCTTCGCCGGCCTCATAAACGTCCCCATGCTGACGACGACTCACGGCAACCTGACGCCAGACGCCCGTTTTGTCTGGGAACACTATAACGGCTTCTACAACGCTATCAGTTGGTCGCAGGCCAAGCGCATGGTCGGCCTGCATAGCGCGCAATTCGCTGGAGTCGTCCACAACGCGATCAACGTCCAGACGTTCCCTTTCCTCGCGAACAAGAAGGACTATCTTCTCTGCCTGGCGCGCGTCTCGCCCGAAAAGGGAACGCATCTCTCCATCGAAGTAGCGCACCGGCTCTCGATGCCGCTCATTATCGCAGGCAAGGTTGACGTGGTTGATCGAGAGTACTTTGAGGCGATGGTAGAACCTCACATCGACGGCACGAACGTGCGGTTCTTCGGCGAGGCCAACGCCAAGGAGAAGCGAGATCTGTACGCCAGAGCTCGTTGCCTGCTGGCACCGATCGAGTGGGAAGAGCCTTTCGGTCTGGTGATGCCCGAGGCAATGGCCTGCGGCACCCCCGTCATCGCCTTTGCGCGTGGGGCCGCGCCCGAGATTATCGTGGATGGCGAGACCGGCTTCCTGGTCGACGACGTCGACGGAATGGTGGAGGCGGTGCGGCACGTCGGTGACATCGACCCCAGACGCTGCCGAAGCCACGTCGAAGAGCGGTTCAACGTCCCGGTCATGGTCGACGGCTATCTCGACGCCTACGAGCGGATCCTGGAGACGGTCCGGTCAGAGCGTCTCATCACTGTGCCGTTTCTCCCTTCGGGGAAGCGGATAGGGTCGAAGCTCGATATCCCGATTGGATTGCGAGCCTCACGATCTTCTTGGGGGTAACCTGGCGCCCTGCTTCGTTCCGGACTGTCCCCACCGCCTTGATCCTAGCCCCGCCTGAAGGTCATCCGGTGCCTCTCCAGCTGTCATTCAGCCACAGGACTGCCAGAAGCAGCCCTTCATTCAGCCGAGATGCGAGGTCTTTGGGGACGCGCTCTTGTTCGCCGATGACTTGGTCTGCCGCCCGGGAATGAAGCTCCACGATCTGTCTAGCGCTCAAGCGATGGCTTCCTGCCGCTCGACAAATCTCCATCAGCTCAACGCCGGGCAGACCACCGCTATACGTAACAACGGCGCGGTACAATTGGGCGAATGCCGCCACCAACTCGCGACGGGCACTCTTCGGGTGCGCCCTGCCAAAGCCTGCGGAATCGGCGGGCACGCTCTGTAGAAGCCATTTCCCCGCCTCGACCATCCCCTTCAGCTCCTCCTCCCGCTCGGTCTCAGCGAGGAGAGTGCGCCGGCGCGCTTCCGTTCGTTTCACCTCGAGGAACGTCCTGACCGCGGTGGGTAGCACCGTGAGGATGGTGTCCTTGTTCAGGTACTCGTCGGCGCCCAATCTGATGGCGTCGGCGGCAACCTCCTCACCGCCGGACCCCGTGAGGACGATCGCCGGCACATCGGGGTCGATCTCCCGCAATCGGCCCAGAGCCTCCAGACCACTGGAGCCAGGGAGCCGGTAGTCGAGCAGCACCAGGTCCCACTCCGCTTTTCTGAAGAGGCGCAGGCCTTCCTCAGCGGTTCGTGCCGTCTCCACGGCCGCCACTCCGGCATTCCCCAGCACGTGCCTCACAATTTCGGCATCTACGGGGTTGTCCTCGATGAACAGCACACGAGGAAGCTCGTCGACCTCCTCGCAGGGGACAGTCCGGGTATCGGTTGCTTGCATGGCATTCCTCCTGATCCGGCCGGGCTTGATTTCGCCTGGCCCGCTGAGCCCGTCTTCTTACGCCGCCTGATGGCGCTCTTCATATGGGCCGCCCCGCCTTCTACCCACCTTTGGCGGCAGCTTGGCGATGACGAGCCAGTATTCGCCAAGGATCTCTGTAGCACGCACGAACTTGGCGAAGTCCACAGGTTTCGTGATGTAAGTGTTCGCGCCTAGGTCATAGCTCCGCTGTATGTCTTCCTGCCGCTCCGACACAGTCAGCATGATGACCGGAATCATTGAGTGCTCATCGCTGGCCCTGATCCTCTCGAGCACTTCCAGCCCGTTGAGCTTGGGAAGGTTCAAGTCCAGCAGGATCAGATCCGGCTGAGGTACGTCGGTTCGACCCTCCTGGTCTCCCCTACGGAAAAGGAGGTCCAGGGCCTCTTGCCCATCCCGCGCAACTTGCACCCTGTTGGCTATGCGCACTTTGCGGAACGCCCTGAGGGTGATCTCCACGTCATCCGGGTTATCCTCCACGAGGAGAATCTCCGCCGGTCTGAGGTCTTGATCTCCCACAGTGAAGCCCTTTCCTATGCTGCTTTTCCTCGAGTAGAGGCGGCCGCCTCTATCGCCAAAGGAAGCGTGAACAGGAACGTCGCTCCGGCGCCAAGCTCCGACTCAACCCATACCGTCCCGCCAAGGGTCTGCACCACTCGCTCGACGACCGCCAGTCCGGCGCCCGTCCCCTCGTACTTCTCTCGCGGGTGCAGCCGCTGGAAGATATCGAAGATCCGCTCGTGATACTGCGGATCGATGCCGATCCCGTTGTCCTGGACATAGAAGGTGGCCCTATCTCCCTCCGTGCTCCTAACCCCGATCTTGACGTGGGGTCGTTCGCTTTCGTTGAACTTGAGGGCGTTCCCAAGCAGGTTGACGAATACCTGCCTCATCCGGGTCGACTCAGCGAGAACGTCCGGCAGCCCTTTCTCCACCTCCACAGTCGCGCCTTTGGCATCGAGAGTAAGCTGCGCCTCCGCGACTATCTCTTTCACCAGCCCATCGACATCAACGCGGCTCGGGCGGCCAGGCTGCCGAAAGGCCCGCGACAGCGTCAGTAGATCGTCGATCAGGTTCTTCATGCGTATGCTCGCCTTGGACAGCTTCGTCAGATAGCCTCGCCCCTGTTCGTCAAGTTGGCCGGCGCAGTCCTCCAGCGCGAACTGGCTGAACGCTTCGATGGCGCGCAGGGGTTCCTTCAGGTCGTGCGAGACGCTATAAGTGAAGGCATCGAGCTCAGCGACCTGGTGCTTGAGAGCTTCGTTTAGCTCTCGCTCCCGAACCGCCTTTGCAGCAAGCGATTTTTCCAGGCGCCTGCGCACGGTTATGTCCTCGATGGCGAGGAGAATGAGTTCTGCCCTGCCGTCCCGCCTGAGGAGTCGACGGGCATTGAGGAGCATAATCCTGCGCCCGATGTTCGGGAAATCGTGTTTGACTTCGAAGTCGCGAAGCTGGTCATCCTGGGGCAGAACGTGCTCCAGCAGGTCCCGCAGCCTAGGGATGTCCCACTGGTGGTCGCCCAATTCGTAGAGCGGGCGACCCACCGTCTCCTCGGGCGAGGCGTCAAACGTGCGGTAGAAAGAGTGGTTGGCTGACCGTATGCGCAGGTCCTCGTTGAGGACCAGAAGAGGCTCACGCACCGTTTCTACGATCGCCCGGGCGATGGTCTCCATCTCCTGCCTCGCGTCTCTCGCGGGTATCCTCTGAATACCCTCGGCGTCTAGTCCTACGACGGCGAAGCGGGGCGTTCAGGTGGCGAAGCAGCGGGTAGGCGGACCCATGCGATCCGTCGCTGCATCCTTGCGTCCGCCTACCCGCTCGCCAGTGCTCTCCGAAGTCCGCTCGCCGATCTCTCTATATCCTGATTCCGCCAGGGCGTGTATGGCTGAGCCCAAGGCCGCCGATGTGCTGGCATGCACGAGTCGCAGTAGACGAGGAGGCCGGCGTCTGCGCCTGCGTTGACGAAATAGGTGGCGGGGCGCTTCTTGCAGCGCATGCACAGCCTCCAGTCATCCACTGGGTCGGCGTGGTAGTCTGACACCGTCGTCACCGGCCTCCCCTTCCCACCCATCATGAGCACAAGATTGTTTCGCGTATATCGGGCTTTACCCGCGTATATCGGACTTTTCCCTTATTACTGGCGGTCTACGTTTGACAAAGCGGAGCCGGGGCGACGTCTGCGCGGGGTCTCTTAAAGTCGCCCTCTGGGCGCTCACTGCGTTCTAAACGTTGACGGCGCCGCCCGCTCTCTGCGTATAATCAGTCCCGATGAATCCCAACGACTTCGTCCGCAAGTGGGCTGCCTCCACCCAGAGCGAGAGGGCGGCGGCACAGGAGCATTTCATCGACCTCTACCGCATGCTGGGCGAGGGCACGCCCAACGAAGATCCCAGCGGCGATTACTTCGCGTTCGAAAAAGGGGCCAAGAAGCCCGACGGCGAAGGCTTTGCGGACGTATGGCTCAAGAATCACTTCGCCTGGGAGTACAAGGGCAAACACAAGGACCTTGGCGCCGCCTACAAGCAGGTGCAGACGTACCGCGAGGCGCTGGACAACCCACCGCTGCTCGTGGTCTCGGATATCGAACGCTTTGAGGTCCACACCAACTGGACGAACACCGAGACTTGGATATATAGCTTCCGCAACGCTGTCACTGGTAGAGCGGCGACGAGTCTTTCATGAAACGGTACATCATCCGCATCGTGGCCACCCGCCTGCCATTTGGCTCGTCGAGGTACGCGTCGAGCCAGAGATGCTCAGTCTTTGGCGACTGCCCGAGACTCGCGATGGTCCCGCCGCCGCGATAAGGCTTGCCGGCGAAGACGGGGCCGTTAACATAGCGGAGTTCGATAGCGCCATAAAGCGTAACCGGCTGAGATTGGCGAACGGAGTCTATGTAGCCGTTGAACGGGACCATCATGAGATTGTCGACCAGGTGGTAGGGTGTTGCGATGGGACCGCCCCAGGGAGAACCGCTATCGTACCAGGGCAGCCGGTCAGTGGTAACTTGAAGTCGCCAGTCCTTGAGCTCGGGCGTCACCTCCACAGTCATTACAGGGAAGCGGTCGCCGACCGATGCCTTTGCGAGGATTCGCAACTCTCCCGGGGGATAGCGGCTAATGTCCCGTGCCATGAGCGCTGAGGGTTCTCGCGGATCGCCGACGAAGGCCGTGCCTTCGCCGATGCGGCGCCCGTCCGGACGCTCAGCCCAACTCTCCACCTGGGCATCATCCTCCTGGGGCGGAATGGCTACGACGGCGCGGACCTCCTCGCGGTCGACTGTCGGGTCCAGCCAGTAAATGGAGACACCCCCGCGCTCAAACCAGTGCTTCCCAAAGGCTCGAAGCATGAGCGGCGGGAAAAGATCGAGGTGGACGGCGCCAGAAACCGTGCCGCCGCGAAACCCTAGGCGCGATGCCATGCTGTCGTCGTGGATGCTGCCGGCGACGTGGATTGCAGAGTTCACCGGCTGGCGCCATTGCCCGAGGTAGAGACCTTCGCGCTCTTCGACCTGGTCCATTATCGACTGCATGTCTATCGTCATCTTCCCGCCCCTTCTCAGCCCATAACCGTTCAGATTGCGCTGGCCGCGATTATACCATGTCACTCCCCCTTAGGTGCCCTGACCGGCATCGCTGCCGCGGCAGCCATCGTCCTCGGGCCGGGCGGCAGCGTGGTCTCTTTCTCTTCCCACGCGTGACTTGACTTCCTCCGACACTAATGCAATATCGTGAGCGACCCTCGTTGGCACACGCATGCGTAGGGGCCCTAGAAACCACAGGCGAGCTGTGCCATGATCAACGAGATCATGGAAGGGAGTATTAGCTTCGACCGGGCCGCCGACACCTATGACGAGACGCGAGCCCTGCCCCAAGAAGTGGCTCAGAAACTCACGGATGCTCTTCTCGTCGAGATCCAGGCTGCAGGCGCCGATCGCATCCTTGAGGTGGGCATAGGCACAGGGCGGATCGCTCGCCCGCTAGCTGAACGCGGCGTGCGGGTCATAGGCATCGACATCGCCCCCCGTATGCTTGCCCGACTGCGAGAACAGATTGGGCCACGACACAGACCGCCCGATCTTGTAATGGCCGACCTGACCAGACTCCCGCTTGTTTCAGCGTCCTTCCGAGCCGCACTGGTCATCCATGTGTTGCACCTCGTGTCCCCTCTGCAAAGCGCCTTGGAAGAATTGCGCAGGGTACTGGCACCGGACGGAGTTCTCATCGTCGACAACACGAGATCCCGGACATCGGGGGAGTGGAAAGTAGGCTCGGCAAAGTGGCGAGAACTGTTGGCGGCCCGAAACTTCACTCCGCGCGCCAGACCTAGTGCTGACGAGATCCACCGAGCGCTGCGTGGCATTGGGGGGTCATGCCGGGTAGTGATCTTTGCCGAGGGGGAAGTCCGTCGGACGCCGGAACAGAATCTCGAACGCATTCGCAGCCGAAGTCACTCGTGGACGTGGGAGATCCCCGATGATGTGTTCGCGCAGTGCCTCGCAGAGTTCGAGCAGTGGTACAGGCGCCGCTACTCCGACATGGAAGAGGAATTGGTGCGACACATCTCCTACTCCCTAGAAGTATGGAGCTTCGAATAGCGCCGATGCTGGCTCTCCTTGACTTGACTTCCTCACGGTCTAGAGCAATATGTCGTCGTGATTCTACGTTTGCGAGGTGATCACGATGACAGCAACCATTATCCCCGTTGGCGAAGACGCGGCAGGCTGGGAACGAGCCCTCTATGCATTTCTTGTAGAAAAGGAGCGCAGATCCGGCTCAAGACGAACAGTCGAAGGTTACTCCCGTATGCTCCAGCACTTCTTCGGCAACGTCGGCAAGCCGCCGGACAGAATCACCAGTCAGGAAGTCTTCACCTGGGCTTATGGCAAGGGACTTTCCGGGAAAGAGCCTTCTGCAATCACGATCGGCTCACGGCTCGCCTGCCTGAGTTCCTTCTACGGCTTCCTGATCAGGATGGACACCGCGACCAGATCGAGCGGCGGAAAGCGTCACCCAGTCCGCCGCGAGGCATCAGCGCTGAAGGGATAAGAAAGCTGCTCTCCGTCATCCCCAATACACCGCCTGGTCTGCGGGACAAAGCAATCATCCTGACGCTCGTCCTGACAGGCCGGCGCCGGGCTGAAGTCCTGGACATGAAGGTGGGCAATCTCATCAGGACTGACGGACTCTTCTACGCCTATCGAGGCAAGGGCGGCAAGCAAGGGAAGCGAGAGCTCCCACTGCCGGCGTTTGAGGCGATCAGGGAAGCGCTCGCTGCTTTCGGCAAGGACCTGGACACGATGAAGCCCCAGGAGTCTCTCTGGCCTTCTCCCGGTAGGAACGGAACCGGCATAACCTCCGGTACATTCTACGGGAACTTGCAGCGCTACCTGCGCAGGGCCGGCCTTCCTCGCGCCGGCGTCCACATCTTTCGCCACTCGGCCGCCAAGCTCAGGCGTGACGTAGGCGAGTCCATCGAGGACGTGAGCCGATTCCTCGACCACTCGTCGCTGGCGGTGACAACTGCCGGCCAGCGCCTACGACCTCCCCGTGAAGGGTGACATCCCCTACGTAGACTGGGTTTGATAGCATCCCCCGCACCGTAGCTTTGGAGAACACCAGCCGGCCATGCTTTGAGCGGGGCTGGAATCCAGACGCGTTCAGGACCCCGCTATCTCCAGCATGGAGCGATTGCCTCCTGCGTACTGCTCAAAGGCGTTCCGTACCGCCTCTGCTTCCGCGGGAACGATCTTCGGCGGCTCGTCGGCGCTGGTGGAAGAGTAGCCGAAGGGGATGTCACCCACGGGTAAGCCCTTGAGTGCTCGAGTTCTCATCCCTCGGGCAACATCGCTTGACAGCAGGATCGAGTAGTAGGCAGCCATCACATCAAACATGCCGTTGGTCAGGAAACCAGCAGGCGTGTCATCGCCCACCGTGGGTTCGGTCTTCGACTTCAGTTGAACGCCGCAGTCACTTAGCAGCTCACGGTAGACAGCCGAGTCTCGGACAGACCGGGCAAATCGGTCGACACGGAGTACGAGGATCGCATCGAACGCACCGGCTTGGGCATCGCGGACCATCCTGAGGAAACTGGTGCGCCCAGCGACGGTCGTCCCGCTCGCGCCGGCATCTTCGTAGATCTCGGCGACTTCCCAGCCCTCCAAGCGTGCCCAGTCAGTGAGTTCCTGATGCTGAGAATCCAGCGAGTGGCCTTGAGCCTGCTCGTCGGTCGAGACACGCAGATAGAGGGCCACTCTCTGGATTTCCCGGCATCTCGCTCGCAGCTTCATTTCACTAGCCTGAGCCGACCTCCCCATGTCGGCGCCCCGTGCAGCAGACGCAACGAGACGCCAGCGAGGAGTCTGCACAGTGAGTCCAGCTCGAACTCAACAGCGGCTGCGGGTGGCACCTCGTCATCACGGACACATACACGCTCTACCCGGGGCGTGGTAGCAAGTCGCAGCGGCTTCTCGTGTTTGTCCACGAGACCCAGTTTAAGGGGTAGGCTTCAAACTACCCCCAATCGTAGGCGGGAATTACGCGGGAGTTTAGAGGTTGAGGCGGTAAGTGCCCTTCGTCCTGCCCGATATAACTAAGCCTCCCCAGGCGGGGTTGCCCTTGAAGACGTTACGCAGATCCGTGTACGTTGATTCGAGGTGCTCGAGGATTAGGCCTTGGCTCACCTCCGGCGTTCCGTTCTGATAAATCTCCCACAGGAACTCGATCACTTGCGCCTGCCTACCCGTCAGGGAGTGCTCTCGGCCATCGAGGTTCACCGAACGGAAGTCGGGTGAGTGGCGAAAACGCGGATGCGCGCCCTCCGAACTGCTGCCCGGGACCGCGTGGCCGCTCTGGGTGATCGAGGTCTCCAAGTCGTTTACCATGATCTCCCATCGCCTCATCCTCTGCAGGTCGACGCGCACTCGACCGAACTCTGGACAAGAGATGTAGGCCCGAGCCTCCGAGCCCGGTGGTTCTTCGATGAACTCCACGACCTCGGCATGCCCTTCAAGGCAGGCATCGCACTCGACGGTGGTTGCGGGCTGCACCCCTGCCAGTACGCCGTACCGCAGGAGCGATTCGAGAGCTGTTTCCGGCCACAGCGCGACCTCGTCCGCTGTGACGATCCGGTCGTTCGGGGACGTAGAGCGGGCGCGTTGAACGAGTTGAACGAGTTGAACGATCAGTTTGTCGATCACGCCTTTAAGCCTGCTGGCATCGGGCCAGCCGTCTCTATCTTGGAGTCGATCAACATTCGGCGGAGCGCTGCATCGCGTCCATCGTGCCCGAGAGTGCAGCCGTTGGCGTAGGTCAAGTAGAAGGTCTTGGAGTTTCTGCCTCTGCGACCCCCCAAGAAAAGGCAACTTTGAGCCCGACACGAGTCACGTTTGCCAGAGCCAGCGGCAATTCGCTTCGCGCCCCGTTATGATCTGAACCAGACACCGTCTCAAGCAGATCGTACACTGCCTCCCTACGCTCACTAGGATCGGCCTCGAGAACGATCCGTTGGGAGCCGCCTCCCAACAGTGGTAGACGAAGGAGCTTGCCCCGGGCGTCCTTGATTCCGGACGCTGGATCATAGACGAACCTAAGGCCGCGGTGCTTGAATGCGTTCAGGTTGTAAACGCGGTCGTCCTTCAAGAGGGCGAGCTCTCTTCCAAGGACGATGCGGGAGAATACCGTCTCGATCTCCAGTCGCGTCTTCTTCTGTCCGCGGAAGAAGGTGTCCAGAGTGCCAGACGCCGGATCGCAAACGAAGACGAGTTGGAATATGGGCCGGCGTGCACGTCGTTCCAACCCTTTCCCCTCGGTGTATTCCAGACTGGTTTCAGCGTAGTCCTCCGGAAACGCGAAGTAATATGGCTTGGTCCCCCTTCGGTAAACTTCGACCAGACATTCACGGCCTCGGCCCTCTTTCAGGCGGAAGTACGAACCGAGCGCCGCTCCAAGTTCAGCCGTGGCATCGGTGTCATCACTTGGCTCGGTCCCGAATGCCGCTCATCGTCGGACCCAGTAAGTGGTCGGAAGGTGGTCGGCTTCGCAGAATCGATGGGCCACTTCCACCACGTTGGGGTGCTCTAGAAGGGTCCAGAGCACCTTCTCGCAGAATCCCGACATGGACTCGAAGACGTCCGTCAGATCGAGGCCATGATAATTGGCTTCGTCGAGGATCGCCTGCAGCCCCTGTTCGTCCAGCAGCGCGGAGGCCATCATAAGTCGCGGCCTGTGGGATAAGGTTCAGGAGGTCCGCAGCCAAAGGGCTTAGCGGCCGCAGATGTACGGAGCTCGACCGGCTCGTGCCTACCTCCTGTCCGGCGTTGGCGTTTGTGCCGACTGCGCTTCGCCGTTGTGGGCGAACACAACGGGTGGTGGTCTACACAACTACTATCGCTGCGCTTCGCGTAGCCGAGGCGATGAGTGCGCGAGCAATGGTGCCAGTTGCCGGGCGGAGATGCCGGAAGCCAACGTGGACGCGCTGTTTGCCGGGCTGGAGTTACCTTCCGGTTGGCGCCAGCGTGTTCGCGAGCTTGTGGCCACCGGCAATCCCGTTCCTGACTTGGAAAGGGACCGGAGCAGGCTTCAGGCGAAGATCGCCAGGGTCAGACAGGGCCTTTTGGACGGCGTACTCGACAACGAGACGGCGAAGATGGCGATTCGGGAAGCGGAGGCAGCCCTGGCCGCTTTGCCGAATCGAGACGGGTTGGAGATCAGCGGTTGCGAGCCACTGACGGACATTCACGAGCTGTGGCCGCGCATGACCGGGGAGGGAAGGCGCGACCTAGTGAGGTTGGTGTTGGCCGAAGTCGCGGTGGACTTGCGAGCGGGAGAAGTAAAAGCAATGCTGCCGAAGCCGACCTTCGCTCCTCTATTCAGGGAAGTTTCAGAAGAGGAAGACGGATCGATCAGTATTTGCGCCTGGCGACCCCGAGGGGATTCGAACCCCCGATCTCCACCGTGACAGGGTGGCATGTTAGTCCGCTACACCACGGGGCCGCTCAATGTGCCGCCGGCTGCCCGGCGAATCTCATTGTAGGGGTGCGCCAAGCCTGCTGTCAACCGAAAAAGCCGCCCCTACGCTAGTTGTCCTCCATCCAGTACTATCGTCTGCCCGGTCACATAGCTTGAGGCGTCGGACGCGAGCCAGACGCAAACGCCGGCCATCTCCTCCGGGCGGCCGATGCGTCCCAGCGGCGTCTGGGAGAGCGTCCGCTGCAGAATCGCCTCGTTCTCCCAGAGCGCCTGGGCGAACTTCGTCTGGATGATGCCCGGGGCGATGGCGTTGACGCGTATCCCGTGCGGGCCCAGCTCCTTCGCCAGCACCTGAGTTAACATAATCACACCCGCCTTGCTGATCGAATAGCAGCCGAGGCCTTCCGAGGCCCGCTTGCCGCCGACCGAGGCGACGTTGATGATACTGCCCGCCTTCCGCTCGATCATGCCTTTGGCGACGGCCTGGGCCAGAAGGAAGTAGCCTTTCAGGTTGACGTTCATTATCTGGTCCCAGGTCCGCTCCTCGATGTCGATGAGCCGGCCGAAGTAAGGGTTCGTGCCGGCGTTGTTGACGAGGATGTCGACCTTGCCGAACTGCTCGAGGGTGGACTGCACCAGGCGGTCGATGTCCTCGCGATTTCGCATGTGGGTGGCGATGGCGCCCGCCTTGCGACCGAGCGCTCGGACCTCGGCCGCTACAACGTCCAGGTCCTCCTGCTTGCGACTCGCGACGATGACGTCGGCGCCGTAGCTCGCCAGCCCCAGCGCAATCGCCCGGCCGATGCCGCGTGACCCGCCGGTAACTACCGCAACCCTGTCGGTCAGGTCGAATGATGGCTCAGTCATTTGAATCTCCTCTCTCAGACGATGGACGCCTTCTCGTAGTAGGTGACGACGTTCGCTACCGCCCGCACGACCCGCTCCAGGCTTGGCAGCGAGAGGATGCCCATCTCGCGGTAGCGGTCGCGGGCGCGCCGGCGGCCCGCTTCAGCCTCCGTTGCCTCAACTTCCTCGCCGCCGACCGGCAGGACGATGACGACCGGCTTGCCGGACTTGTCGCGCACGCCTGCTGGTATCTCGACGAGCTCCTTAACGACCTGCTGCGGATTCGGCATCGGGAAGTGGCCGCCGAGGAGGTAGAACAGCGGCTGCGTGGCGATAACCGTATCGACGCTCTCGTGCGCGGCGACGGCTTCGAGCACGTTCTGGAAGACGGGCGGTGGCACCAGGGGCACGCCGACGTCGACGGGGTTGCGCATCATGGTGCCGGCGATGGGCAGGAGTTCGAGCAATCGATTTCGCATGGCATCGTCGAAGGGCGGGATCTCGAGGCCGACGGAGGCGCAGGCGTCCGTGGCGGCGACGCTCGTTCCGCCGCCGCCGCCGACCATGCCGATGCGACGCCCCGTTTCGCGCGGAAGGATCAGCAGGGCTTCCGCCGTGTCGGCGAGCTCTTCCAGATTGGCGGCTCGGATCGCCGCCGTCTGCTGGAAGAGCGCTTGCCAGACCTCCGCTTCACCGCCAAGCGAGCCAGTGTGAGAGCGGACCGCGCGTGAGCCAGCCTCGGTCAGGCCGGCTTTCCAGATTATGACCGGCTTTCGCGGCGCTATCGCCTTCACAAGCTCGAAGAAGCGGCGGCCCTCGCGCGGGCCCTCCAGGTACATCGTGATGACTTTGGTCTCCGGGTCGTTCGCCATGTACTCGAGCAGATCGCACTCGTTGACGTCGCTGGCGTTGCCGTAGCTCACGGCGAGGCGGAAGCGGAGCCCCCGCCCTCTCGCCTGCCGGCCGAGCTCGACAGCGTGGCCGCCGCTCTGCGAGATGAATCCGACCGGTCCGCTCTCCTTTGGGAAGTCGCCGCCGGGCAGGAGAGTGTGACCCGATGCCGGGCAGTAGACGCCGAAGCAGTTCGGGCCGATCACGCGTATTCCCTGCGTCGCGATGCTTTTGATCTCCTGCTCCAGCGCGATCCGGTCCGGGTCGCCGGTCTCCGAGAAGCCGGAGCTGTAGATCTGGACACCGCGGATCCCCTTCGCCAGGCATTCGCGGAGGATCTGTGGGACGAGCGGCGCCGGCACCATGATGTCGGCCGAGTCCACGGGCTCGGGGATGTCGGCGACGGTGGGGTAGATGCGCAGGCCGAAGACCTCGCCGCCGCTGGGGTTGACCGGGAAGATGCGTCCTTTGAAGCCGAAGTCGAGAAGCGCTTTGAGGAAGCGGCTGCCCCAGGCGTCCGGATTGGGCGAGGAGCCGATGACGGCGAGGGTTCGCGGGAAAAAGATGGCATCGAGTTGGGAAGCGCTCATGCTGCTCCGTCGAGCTCGACGAGGGACGCTATCCCTTTCGCCCCAGCCGTCGAGCTCGAGCAGCGTCAGTATATTGCAGGAGGCCGCTTGGGCGGAATGCGACGACCCGTTACTGGTCGAACTTGAAGCTCTCGGCGATGTTGCCGAGCATGAACTCCTCGCCCGGGAAGTCCTTCGGATCCGCCATGCACATCACCATCCAGAGCTCCGGGCTCCGCACGAACACCCAAGTGTCGGCGACAACGTTGCCCGTAAACTCAGCTGTTGAAATGTGCAAATTCAGGACGAACCGCACGGCGGGCCTTCCGCCGAGCGTGTCATTGGTTCGCTCCGTGATCTTGGCCTGGTCCGCGGGAATGTTGAGGAACCAGTGCGTCGGCAGGCCGCCGGGCGGCAGCGGGTCGGACTCTATGCTGCACATCCCGAACTCCATGTTGCTGCTGACGCCGGAAGCTTCGATGAACGAGTTGACGTCGCTTGATAAAATCGGCACGGGCGTTATGACCCAGTTGTCAGGGAACTGGATGGTATAGCCCTCGACCAGGTCATGGTAGAGGCCCGCCTTGCCGGGTACTTTGAGATTCTGCACCTCGCGGAAGGTCGATGGGTCGGCGAAGCTGGCGTTCGGGTTATCCGCGTAGTCGATCGTCCGAATGTCGGCCGAGCCCCCCTTGTCGGGAGAGCTGACGCATATCCTGGCGTCACCAAGGGCGAGCGACGGTCCCGACGACGAATCGAAGGCATACACGCCGAGCGCGTTGGTCGTGGTGAATCGGAAGTTCCCCTTCGAGTCCTCGACCGTGACAATGGCGCCCTTGACCGGCGCGCCGGTGGAGGCGTCGGTGACGAATCCCCACATACACGCGGACGTAATGAAGGGCAGCGTCAGGATCAACAAGATAAGGCAGGGCAGCCAGAAGCGAAGACGATGGAATCTTGACGTCATTCTTCTCCTCCTAAAGAACGTATATACGTAACCTGTCCTCATCCGGAACACAGTATCGCAAGCGCTATCAACAGGATCGACAGGGAGTAGACATAACGACGAAGCACTCGAAGAAGGATCATGCGCGCACCCCCAGCTTTCTGCTGAATATTAGTCTCCGACTTAGCGCAGTGTCAAGCGCGAGCGAGACGATAGTGAAGCATATTTTCGCCCCTTCTGGGCGCCGGGCTTTCACGTCTTCTGCATGATTTCCATGGCAGGGGTCACGGTTGCTGGCTTCATCACCGGACAGTTCCCGAACGCGCAGGCAGGGACGGACTACAACTTCTTCCCCTGGCCGGGGGCTGGCAACGGCGGCGTGACCGGCGGGGCGAATGTGGTCTATATGTTCGACGCTAACCCTTCGACGTGCTCGCTGATGAGCTATCTGGAGAGCGCGCAGGCGCAGACGATCTGGGTCCAGCGAGGTGGTTTCCATTCAGCGAACAACAGGGTCGATCTGGCCAGCTACCCGAACGCAGTCGACAAGGCAGTAGCGCAGCAATTGCAGAATGCGAATCCGTTCCGCTTCAGCCTGGATGACGCCATCGGCGGCGCGCTGGAGACGACCTTCTTCACCGGCGTCACTCAGTACCTGGCAACCCCGGATCAACTGGATAGCATTCTGTCCAGCATTGAAGCGCAGCGAGGACATTAGCGCACAATCGGCAGATACGAGAGATGAATGCGAAGGGCGGTCCGGGCAATGCCCGGGCTGCCCTTCCTGAGAAGTTGCGATGATCGGACGACGTTGGTGGGTGCCCTGGCTCTGGCTGGCGCCGGCGCTTGCTCTCCTCGGCGTCTTCCTCGTCTACCCCGTCGGTCGATACGCTGATTCGAAGCTTCTACGGGCCGGACTCGTCGAAATTCGTCGGAATCGATAACTACAGGTTCATCATAAACAACCCGGCGCCGCTGGTGACGAATGCGCACGCGGCCATCCTCAACAACCTGTTGTGGCTGATCTTGTTCACCGGCCTCTGCGTCGCGCTCGGGCGTCGTGCCGGTGCCCGTCGACGCCCAGATCGATGTCGTGGAGTTGATGGGCAACGAAGTGTTCCTCCACCTGGTCGTGGACGGCGTTGCCTTCCTGGCGCGCGTGGACCCTCGTTCGAAAGCGAAGCCGGGCCGGAAGATGCAGGTACTCTTCGACCTGAGCGAGATGCACGCGTTTGACCCGGAGTCGGAGCGGTCGTTGACGGCGGAGAGGCAAATCTCCAAGATCAGCGTGTAGCGGCATCAGGAGCGAAGAGATGGCTCTGGCGGTTATGACCGAGGTCGAGGGCGGAACGCTCGAGCAGTATGACCGCGTCGACGAAGCGGTGCGCTCGGCGACCGGCGAAGAAGTCTCGCCCGGGCTGCTCGCCCACTTCGCCGGCGTCAGCGACGGCCGGCTGTTCGTCGTCGACATCTGGGAATCGCGCGAGGCGTACGACAGGCATCTCGCGAAGCTCAGGAGCAGCGACGCCGTGGGCAAGGCGGTCGCGTCGCTGCCGCCGTTCACGCACCGCGAGTTCGAGATCGACAGGCTGGTCCTTCCGTAGTCATCGCGGCTCCCTTCACCCGTTCTTCACATAACTCCGGCACAATTCACGCGCTCCTCACCCCGCGGCGATACGTTTAGGTGTTGCCGGCGGGTGGGATCGACCGGCGCAGAAAGAGGAAGAGAAATGGCGATCGCACTGATAATCGAGTTTCCGGGTGTGAAGCAAGAGCAATATGACAACGTAATGAAAGAGCTTGGTCTGGACCGCGCCACGGCGGAACCACGTCGCGGCATGGTTCTTCACATCGCTGGGCCGAGCGAGAGCGGCTGGCAGGTGGTGGACGTCTGGGAGACGCGCGCCGACTTCGACCGCTTCCTTGACCGCGAGTTGGGGCAGGCGCTGAAGAACGCCTCGATCGGCACGCCGCGAGTGCGCGAGTTCCCGGTCTACAAGGCGATGGGTCTGCTAAAGCCGGTCGGAGCGGGCGTGGGTGGAATGCGCTCCTGACTCTCGACAAGGTTCAAAGCGCGAGTGCGGGCCTGAAGTTTGGCGGCCCGCACTTGTTATCACAAGCGTTGCCCGGCGGATGGCATAGGAGGACGCGATGAGGCGGAGCTTCGCCAGCCGGTCGCTCTTCTAGACGTAATGAGCGAACACCGTCAGAATGTCAGCATACGCTCGAAATAGTTGCTAGAATGCTGACGAAGTGACGCACCCATTCGCTGCAGAGGCCGAAGACAACGGGGTTGCGGCCCGGTCGCGCTGGGTCATCGGAAGGCTGTGGCCTTCGATTCGAGGCGCTGTCCTCAGGCTGGCGCTCGTCGCCGGCTTGGCGCTGGTGTGTCTTGGACAGTATTACACTGGCCGTCCGCTCGAGAGGCATCTTAGCTTCTTGCACGGTCTGTCAGGACCGTTCCGAAACATATTCCCAAACCCTCAGACGATGGTCCTTGCGGTCGCGCTGCTGGCGGCGGGCGGCTTGGTGTTCAGTCTAGGAGCGCGGCTGCAGTCTGACGACCGAAGCGGTGATGCGCCGGACGAAGGCATTCGCTGGCCGCCGTGGCCGGCTCTCGCTTTCGCCGCGCTCGCTGTTGTGCTGTTTGCCTATCTGCTCCTGAACCTCGAGAAGCAAAGGTACAAGGAATGGTATCCGTACCTGCTGGTCGCGTCCGTGGTCGCGTTCGGGTTCTTCTGGGGGTTGAAGGGTAGACTCAGGATCAGGTTCAGCCGTCCGCGGTGGGCTACCTTCTTCGAGGTCGCGGCCGTGGCGGTGGTCGCAGCGACGTTTATGGCGCTGCTTCTCCACGACCTCACCTCCTGGTACTACTCCGCCAACGGCGACGAGTACTCGTTCTTCACCGCAGCGAACGAGATCGGACACGGCGTAACGCGGAATCTCTTCTCGCAGACCGGCGTCTATGGCAACCATCCCTGGCTCACCTCTGCCTACCAGGCGATGGTGATGAAGGTGTTGGGCTTCAACCAGTTTGGCTGGAAGATGACCTCCGTGTTGTCCGCGCTCGCGGTCATCCCGCCGCTCTACCTGCTGGTGCGGATGTTCTTCGGTGTGCGCACGGGTCTTCTTTCCATCGCCTTCTTCGCCGCGTCCCATTACATCCTCAACTTCGCTCACTTCGGCTACGACAATCTGTTCCCGCTCTTTCCGACTGTCCTAGCTCTGTACCTCGTTGTGCTCGGGCTTCGAAAGGGTAATACTCTGGCGCTGTTCGGGGCCGGCTGCGCGGCCGGTCTGGGCTTCTACACGTTCTACTCGTCTCGTGCGGCCATCGTCATCATAGCGCTGTACCTTCTCACGTTCGGCCGACGGGGAGTGCGGCCGCAGGTCGTGCTGTCGATCGGCGCCGGCTTTCTCTTGCTGGTCGCCCCGATTTTCGCTGTCAACAAGCTGGACGTGATAAGGGCGATGAGCGATCAATCGGTCGTGGGGTACGACAAGTCGTTTGTGGGGGAAATCACCACGCGTTTTCGCATCAATGCTCCCTTGCAAACGCTGGCCTTCAACGTTAGTCATGCTCCCATAGGTTCGCTGCTCGATCCGATCACGGCGGTCCTTGCCGTCCTCGGCTTGTTCTACGCCTTTCTTCGGATAAGGAACCCCGGCTGTCGTCTGCTGGCGATATGGTTCCTGACCGGCATCGTCGTTACGGGCATGTTCTATCCGAAGCCGGACGTGGCCGTGACGCGGCTGATGTTCATGGTGCCGGTAATGGCCGTCTTCGCTGCCCTGGCGCTGGACCGTCTGCTGAAGGCCATCTCCCTGCCGAGCTGGCCACGGCCGGGTGCCGCGACCGTCCTGCAGGGCACGCTTGCGGTCGCAGTCGTAGCGGGCATGCTGACGTGGAACGTGCATCGCTTGTGGCAGGAGGTCCCGGAGAGGTCGAAGAGAACGCCGGAGGCCGTGGCCGTGCGAGCCCTGTTCTCATCGCAGTGCCAGTCGCCCGCGCTCATCGTGGGAAAGTACGTGGACCCGCTTCTCAAGCCGGTGATCGCGGTATATTCGCTGGGGGACCGGACGCCGCGAATCGCGTCATTCGACCAGGTGTTGGGGACGGACAACTTCCCCGTCTACGAATCGTGCGTCATCGTATTGCCCGAGCCGGGCAGCGAGTCGGAGCAGGTGCTGGCGTGCATTCGACAGACAATGGGCACCTACGTCGAAGGCCGAACATGGGACAGGGCGGGGATCACGTACGTCGAGACGTTCTATCGTCGCTGACCGAGACCGGCCTTCGCTGGCTGATAAGCAATCATCCAGCGGGGCGCCCGAAGACCCGGGTCAGGCGCTGTACTTCTTCCCGAGCGCTTCCAGTCCCGCCTTGCCGAGGTCTTCCGGAGTCATCACGATCCGGAACTTCACCGTGGCGTTGAAGGTCAGGAAGAACGGCTCCGCCAGCGCCGGTATCCTTGATGGCTCCGGCACGTCGACGATTAGGACCGCCCCGCGGGAGCCATCGCGTTCACTGAAGTAGACCGTCTCGGGCTTGATGTCCTCCAGCGCTTGCTGAATCTTCGCACCGACAGTGCCGTTCCTGGTAAGCGTGTTGAAGGGTTCGGCGGGGAAATCGACCAGCATTAGCATACGCATCTTGCGTCCTCCTTCTTTTGGCGTCCATCTAGCCGCCTCATTTAATTGTAGGCGGTTGAATGTGACAGGCACGTCGACGAGAGCCCACGGAGGATGAAGGAAGCGTGCAGAATGAAGGAAGAGTGGGCGATGGATTGGGGGAATCTGAACGCTGCAGGGCTCAACCCCCCGGAGGCAGGCCAGCCCGCGACCTGCCGGGTGCAAAGCATCTGACGCTGAGCGCCGCGCATCAGAATCAGAACTCATGAGCGAGGACGCGGAAGTCAAAGAGCTTGAGGTGAAAGGCCGTGAGCTCTCGGCGGTCGTTTTGAGCCTTTGTGGCCTTCTCCTTCACCCATGTTTGAACCACGCCGCGCAAGTGAGTATATTCCCCATAACCGGAGTTGTATCAGAGGGGGCTCAAAATGAAACGCTGGCTACTCTTCGCGCTTGTCTTTTTCGTCGTGGTCGCCGGTGCCGCCCTGTCGGGCTGCTCGAGCTCGAAGGAGCAGACGTTGGGCTCGACGCCGGAAGGCCCGGTGCCGGGCGTCACGGACACCGAGATCTTGCTCGGGACGGACATGCCACTGAGCAACACGCCGGCCGCCGCCTGGGGCGTCGTTGCCGACGGAATGAAGGCCTACTTCGAGTACATTAACTCCCAGGGCGGCATCTACGGGCGCAAAATCAGGCTGATAGTCGGCGACAACCAATATTCCGCACCGGTCGCGGTGGAGGTCGTGCGGAACCTGGTGGAGCAGGATGGAGTCTTCGCGATCGTCGGCAGCCTTGGCGACTCCTGTCACCTCGCCGTCATGGACTACCTGGCGGAGAAGGGCGTGCCTGACCTGTTCATCGGCGGCGGCATGCCACAGTTCACCGATCCCCTCGTGAAGACGCGGTTCAGCATGGTGACCGACTACGATACCGAAACGAAGATCAACGTGCAGTATATGAAAGAGCATTTCGCTGGCAAGACGCTAGGCATCATCTACGAGAACAACGAGGGCGGCAACCTCGAGTTGCAGCGGACCGAGGAAGGATTGGCTGGCTCAGACATCAGGATCGTCTCGAAGCAGGCGTACGATTTCACCAACTTCGACCTTACTGCGCAGGTGCAGCGGTTGAAAGCGGACAACCCCAACGTCATTTTCGTAATAGGGAACCCCGGGTCTCTGGCCAGCGCCCTGAAGGTGTCGCGCGAGACCCTCAACTGGAACGTACCCTTCATGACCAGCGCTGTCTCTGCTGTGGAGATGACGATCGATCTCGCCGGAGCCAAGAACGCCGAGGGCCTGATCAGCTTCACAACAGGCAGGATGGTCTCCGAGACGGACGATCCGGGCGTCCAGCGCGACATCGCGCTGGTGAAGCAGTATGCGCCCAATGTCACGCCGAGCAGTCTGACGGAGTACGGCATAAGCACCGCTGAGCTGGTGGTGCAGGCGCTGCAGAACGCAGGCCCGAACCTGACGCGCCAGACTGTCATCGACGGGGCGGAGAAGATCAAGGGCTACTGCTGCATCGCCTGCATTGCACCGGTCAGCCTCAGCCCGACGGATCACCGCGCCGACGAGGCGGAATGGCCGGAGCATGTGGTCGACGGGAAGTGGAAGCGCCTGACGGACACGCCGATCAGCTACGAGTCGACGCCCAGCGATGTCAAGGCGTGTGAGAACGGGGAGCCAGTCTCGCAGAGCCAGTAGGTCGCGCTCTGCCGGGTCATTCGAACCCTCCCTGAGGCGGGCAGGCTGCGACGTTCCGGGCGCAAAGCATCTGAGCCTGAGCGCTGTGCATCACATTCAGGACCCCCGAGCGAAAACGCGGAAGTTATTCATCATCTGGAAAATGGGCCATTAGTCGAGACTGCGCCTAGTCCTGTCTTGGGCCTGGTCTGCACCCCAAATTTAGTACCAGTCATAATGACAGTCCTGCCGGCTCCAACCGCACTGTCTCACTGGTCAGGCTCCTCCGATACTCTTCCGGCGTGAGGTTCCCCAGGGAACTGTGGGGACGGCTCCGATTATAGTCCACCCGCCACGCTTCGACGATACGTCTCGCGTCGGCCAAGCTCAAGAACCAGTGCTCGTTCAGGCATTCGTCCCGCAGCCTCGCGTTGAAGCTCTCGATGAAGGCGTTCTGCACCGGCTTGCCCGGATCGATGTGGCGCAGCCGTACTCCTCGCGCATACGCCCACTGGTCCAATGCACGGCTGGTGAGCTCCGGCCCGTTGTCCAGGACGATCTCCTCAGGCTGCCTTCTCCGCTCGCGGATGAGCCGCTCCAGCACTTCCACCACCCTCGTCCCCGGCAGCGAGAAGTCCACTTCGATGGCCAGCGCATCGCGGGTGAAGGCGTCGATGACAGGAAGGAGGCGTATCCTGCGTCCCCAGGCCAGACAGTCGCTCATGAAGTCCAGGCACCAGCGCTCGTCGGGAGCCTCCGGCGCCAGGAGGGGTGACCGAGCCTGGCTCGCCAGCCGCTTGCGCCCCCTCTTACGTACGGACAGGTTCTGCTCCCGATAGAGCCTGTAGACGCGCTTGTGGTTCACAACATTCCCTTCTCTTCGCAGGAGAATGCAGAGCCGCCGGTAGCCGAATCTCCGCCTCTCGGCGGCGAGCTCCCGTAGACGTTCCTTGAGCGCAGTGTCGTCGCCTCTCCTGCCCCTGTAGCGCAGGGCGCAGCGGCTGAGCCTTACGACTCTGCAAGCCCGACGTTCAGACATCATCCACTCCCTCTTCAGATACAAGACAGCCTCCCTCCGGACGGCGGGCCTCAGAAGTTTTTTGCCAGAAGGTCCCTGAGAGCCAGGATGTCCAGCGTCTGGTCTGCCACCAGCCGCTTCAGTCGCCTATTCTCATCTTCGAGCGTCCGCAGTCGTCTGGCTTCGTTTACGTCGAGGCCGCCGTACTTGCGCTTCCAGCGATACAGCGTTTCGTGGCTCACCCCCAATCTCCGGCAAAGCTCCCCTGTGGAGGCTCCCGCCTCATGCTCCTTGAGGGCAGCGATGACCTGCTCCTCCGTCAACCTGCTCTTCCGCATGCAGTCCTCCCTTTCTGCCCATACGGGCCCTATTCTACCGGAGGACTGTCATAATCCGTGGTACTGACTTTGGGGGCAGACCAGGCCACTATTGAGAAACAAGGTCCTTGAATGTTGCGGGGTCTGTCGCATACAGGACCGCCCGTTCCAAGGCTTCCTCGCGAAACTTGTGGGCCTTGAGATAGTCGGGGTTGTTGGCCATCTCGAGGAACGCCTTGCGGGAGGGGTACTGGACGAGCATCAGAATATCCCACGTCTCTGTTCCGTTTAGCAGCTCTTTTGCCTTGCCGAAATAAACCACCTTGGCGCCGACGCCTTCGACGAATGGCCGCGATTCGTTGACGTAGCGGAAGTAAGACTCCCGGCCCCCGTCGCTCTTGAACTTCAAGAGGTTGAGCATGACGAATGGCTCTTGGTTCGTGTTGGCGGCTAGCTCTTTGAATTGGTCTCCGTTGCTCTTTATGCTGGTCATTTTGCGTGTCTCTCCTGAGCGCTGCCCAGACTGATGGGATGCGGGTCACTCGGCCAAACGAGTCATTGCTGCAAGTATAGCAGGAAGTCGAGACTCATCGGGTGGTGCTGAGGCGCTGGACCGAACGCGTGTGGGTATGGTGGGCGATGCAAGGCTCGAATCCTCCTGAGGCGGGCAGGCTGCGGCCTTCCGGGCGCAAAGCATCTGAGGCTGAGCGCTATGCATCAGATTCAGGACCCCGGAGCGAAGACGCGGAAGTCATCATATGGGAAAGAGGCCGACAGTCGCGACTGCGCCTAGTGCCGTGAAGGGGAGCGGCGAGACAGCCTCGCCCGGGGACAATGTGAGATGGAGATGTAAGCGGGCACATTTACCCTTGACAGGCGGTGCACAGCCGTTACAATAGCATCATCGGGAAGGGTTGGTACGGGCCCTGCTTGGCCCGGGGCGGGAGACCAAGGAGGAGTCAGTGCTGTTCGCAAACGTCTACACTTGGAGGGCGGACTTGGGCGAGGAGGGTCAGAAGCGCGTCGTCAAGCTCTTCGCCAATTGGAAGCCACCTGCCGGGGTTGAGATCAAATCGCACTATGAGTTTGCAGACGGCTCAGGCGGCATCACTATCTCGGAGGTGTCGACGCCCGCTGCAGGGTACGAAGCATGCGGCGCCTGGTCCGCCTACGCAGACCAAAGGATAGTGCCGCTGCTGGACGTCAGGGAATCGGTTCCTATCGCAATGAGGGTAGGCGCCTGGCGGGATTCTGTGCGCTAGCGCCGAAGGAGTCAATTAGCCTCGCCACCGAGTCACATGGGGTTGGGCCGCGGTCCAGCCCTTTCCGTTTCCAGGCCGTGGCTGAGGACGAGTCGTGATGACGCAGGGCTTCAACCTGCGGCCCCGACGAGCAATGTCTGCCTCGGTCGGCTGTCAACTCAGAGAACCGGGGATGTGACGCTCTCCGAGGCCTCCTCAGAAAGACGGAGCAGGCCCTGAGCTAGCTCTTCCATGCTGTAAGGACCCTGTCGGCGGTGGCTCAGTAGGGCTTGCACATTCACCGAATAACGATTGCGCCGGCCTACCTTCTCCCGCGATATCATGCCGTCCTCCTCCAGAGCCCGGAGGATGGAGAAGGCCGCTCTGTCCGTGATGCCGACGGCAAGAGAGATATCGCGCTGGGTCGAGTGTGGGTGGTCGATGACGTTGATCAGAACAAGGGCGTGGTTGGTAAGAAAATCCCAATGAGCCATGTTTTTTTCCTCCAAAAGGGCTTGACAAAGATGACAGGGGAAGTATAATGCTGGCAACATGTAACGTGGTATATGGTTCATGGTATCTAGGTCTGGAATGTGGCAGCCGGTATACCGTAACGTGGTATGAAATGCAGGGTACATCGGTCTGGCATGTGGTAACCGGTCTTCATTATCACGAATCATTATTCATGATGGGCGCTCCAAAGTCAAGCGGTTCGAGCGACAAAAGAGCCAAGAATCTCGGCGCGGGCCGGATGTCCAGAACGCCGTAAACAGGAGATTCTCTGAGGCCGTCCAATCAAGGAGGATTCGGAGCCCGTCGTCGCAGAGGGGGACTAGGCCACTAGTCAGGACTGGGCGACGCGGGCGTCAGTGGTGACCGGGCCTGCGGAGAGGTGATGGGCGATCGGAGTACGGGGTCCGGGGGTACCCCGCCGGGCGGCTGGCCAGGGTCGGCTTATCCCGCCCCGTGGGCCCGGTCAATTTCAACACCAGGGCTACGTTGGAAGTCAGAGGCAGGAGGCCATGTACAAGAAGATGCTGGTCCCGGTGGACGGTTCCCTTCGTTCGGAAGTCGTAGTACGCCATGCCGCTGAGACGGCGAAGGCATTTGGCTGCAGCATCAGGCTGCTTACCGTCGTCGATCTCGACAAGCACAACACAAAGGTGAGCTCCGACGGCTCCCCGGATGAGGCGGCGAGCCTTGCCTGGGTCGAGTCCCAGATCGAAGAGGCGGAGAACCACCTGCGGCCGGTGGCGGAGCGCTTTGAGGATCACGGGCTGAAGCCGGAGATGGAAGTGCGCTTTAGCAACCCGCCCGCGGAGATCCTGAAGGCGGCGGCCGAGTACGGCACGGACATCATCGCCATGGCCACCCGGTCGAGGCGCGGAGTGGCGCGCTTGATGTTCGGTAGCGTGGCGGACCAGGTGCTGAAGGAGTCGCACGTGCCCGTCCTGCTCATAACAGCGGCCTAAGCGCTGTTCGGACGAGCACCAGATAGCGACTAAAGAAACAAGAATCACGGCAGCGGCCGGATAGCCAGACGCTGTGGACAGGAGAGATCTCTGAGGCCGTCCAATCAAGGAGGATGGGAGCCCGTCGTCGCAGAGGGGGAGTAGGGGAGTAGGCCAGTAGTCAGGACTGGGCGACACGGGCGTCAGTGGTGACCGGGCCTGCGGAGAGTGGTGATGGGCGATCGGATACGGGGCTTGAACGCTGCCCCGGCGGGCGGGGTCAGCCTATCCCGCCCCGTGGGCCCGGTCCATCTCAGCACCAAGTCTACGTGGTGGGCGATCAAAGTTGAAAGTTAGAGTCTGGAGTGAATCTGGAAGGGGTTCTGGTGGGCGATGCAGGGCTCGAACCTGCGACCTTCTGGGTGTAAAGCATCTGAAGCTGAGCGCTGTGCACCAGATTCAGGACCCCTGAGCGAAAACACGGAAGTTATCAGCTGGAAAATGGGCCACTAGCCGCGACTACGACTAGTCCACCGCCCAGGGGCGCCTGTGCGAACGTTAGTCGCAAGCGGCCCGCTGCGTGGGTGGTGAACCCCGACACCGACGCCCGGCTTTACGCCTACTGCGGCTGCTGTATGCCAGGCCGCTGGGAAGATCGGGCTCGGCCGTACGCACCCACAGGAACGATGACCTTGATGAATGGACGGAGCTCACGGCGTAGGTCGACGTGGGGGATGAGGTGGAGGAGGACAGCGCGTAAGCGGACGGGCCAGCGCTAGTGGGCGAGGTCGAGGCGTTTCTGGCAGATGAGGCGGAGGAGGACTAGTCAACAACGACGATCCTGCCGATAAATAGATGAGGGCGAGAGATCGATGACGAAGGAGAAGCGCAGAAAGAAGCTCGCTCTCACCCCGGAAGACAATAAGAGTCTCATAGTGCTGGCCTACGTGGCGGCCCTTATTGGGCTCGGACTGGGGCTCTTGATGTACATGCACTCCGATCTCAGTACGCGGTTCCTCACCTACATCCATGCTGAGTTGCCCATCTCTACCGCAGCTCCCACGCAGTCGGTTTCAAGCGGCTCACTCATTGTGACAAACTTGTCGTGCGACATAGTAGCGGGGGCGCGTGGCACGGTGACAAACAAGACCGGCTTCGCGGTTCATGGGCTGCAAGTTGTCTGCACGAAGACTAATGCCCCAGACGGCGGTTTGTCGCCTGGGAGCGTGGGCAGCATCGATGCCGGGGCCTCGGCTCCCTTCATTTGCCCGCTGAGACAGGCTGGGGGTACGTCAGAGTGCATCGTCAGGTTCCTCGAAAACGGGAAGGTGATCAACTCCATAGTCGAGAGCCGTCAGTAGGCGGACGCAGCGACGAAGCGCACGGTCTGAAGCTCCCATTTCGCTATATCGTCCGGGATGAGGCCGTCCTAGCGGATGAGCGTTCTCACATGGGGGATCGGCAGTCAGAGTCTGGAAAGTGAATCTGTGTGGGATTCTGGTGGGCGATGCAGGGCTCGAACCTGCGACCTTCTGGGTGTAAACCAGACGCTCTAACCAACTGAGCTAATCGCCCGAACCTGCAACCTGTCGCCCGAGGCGACCGCTCTAACCAGCTGAGCTAATCGCCCGGCGCCAGGCGATTCAATCCTATCGAGGGCAAGCTGTGCGGTCAAGCCGGAAGACGCCCGCGGCGCCCTTTCGGGGCAAAAGGAGAGTCCTTCCCCTTAGGGGAAGGACTCATAAGTCCTGGCAGTGGCCTATTTTCCGCAGGAAGTTGCCCTCCAAGTATCGTCGGCGCTGAGGCGTTTCACTTCCGTGTTCGGGATGGGAACGGGTGGGTCCACCTCGCTCTGACCACCAGAACGAAAAACCTTGGTAGCGGGAGGAGGATTCGAACCTCCGACCTTCGGGTTATGAGCCCGACGAGCTGCCGCTGCTCCATCCCGCGATACCAATATCAACTGAACGTAGGTAGCGTTTGCACTCTTTCGCGCGCGTATTAATGTAGGTCAAGCCCTCGACCATTAGTACGGCTCAGCTAAACACGTTGCCGTGCTTGCACCTGCCGCCTATCCAACGGGTAGTCTACCCGTGGTCTTACTCCTTTCGGATGGGAGGCCTAATCTTGGGAGGGGCTTCGCACTTAGATGCTTTCAGCGCTTATCCCTGCCAGACTTGGCTACCCGGCGATGCTCCTGGCGGAACAACCGGCACACCAGCGGTCTGTCCATCCCGGTCCTCTCGTACTAGGGACAGCTTCCCTCAAGCCTCCTGCGCCCACGCCGGATAGAGACCGAACTGTCTCACGACGTTCTGAACCCAGCTCACGTACCGCTTTAATCGGCGAACAGCCGAACCCTTGGGACCTGCTCCAGCCCCAGGATGCGATGAGCCGACATCGAGGTGCCAAACCTTGCCGTCGATGTGAACTCTTGGGCAAGATAAGCCTGTTATCCCCGGGGTAGCTTTTATCCGTTAAGCCACGGCCCTTCCACACGGTACCGTAGGATCACTTTGCCCGACTTTCGTCCCTGCTCGGCTTGTTAGCCTCACAGTCAAGCCCCCTTATGCCAATGCACTCGAAGGGTGATTTCCATCCACCCTGAGGGGACCTTTGGACGCCTCCGTTACATTTTGGGAGGCGACCGCCCCAGTCAAACTGCCCACCAGGCACTGTCCCTCTGCTTGATCAGAGGTTAGAAAGCAAACCAGAGAAGAGTGGTATTTCAACGTTGGCTCCCCCGAGTCCGGAAACCCGGGTTCACAGCCTCCCACCTATCCTACGCATCCCAAGCCCACTTCCAGTGCCAAGCTGCAGTAAAGCTCCACGGGGTCTATTTGTCCTGGCGCGGGTAACCCGCATCTTCACGGGTATTTCAATTTCACCGAGTCCCTCGTCGAGACAGCGCCCAGATCGTTACGCCATTCGTGCGGGTCGGAACTTACCCGACAAGGAATTTCGCTACCTTAGGACCGTTATAGTTACGGCCGCCGTTCACTGGGGCTTCGGTTCGGGCCTTTTGAAAGCCCTCCCCTTAACCTTCCAGCACTGGGCAGGCGTCAGCCCCTATACTTCCCCTTACGGGTTGGCAGAGACCTGTGTTTTTGTTAAACAGTCGCCTGGGCCAATTCTCTGCGACCTCCAACGGCTTCCTCAGAGAATAAAGTCACCGTCAGAGGCACCCCTTATCCCGAAGTTACGGGGTTATTTTGCCGAGTTCCTTAACGAGGGTTCTCTCGATCACCTTGGGGCGTTTACCCCCACCTACCAGTGTCGGTTTGCGGTACGGGCACCGACGGCGCTAGCAATGAGGCTTTTCTTGCCAGCATAGGCTTGGCGGAATCGCTTTGACTGACGTCGCTGCTTTCCCCGGCCCCTCAGCTTGACCCGGAGATGGATTTGCCTGTCTCCGGACGCCTACGGGCCAGGGACGCGCCATGTCCAATGGGCGCGCTCGACCTACCTTCCTGGGTCACCCCCTTGCCTTAAAACGCTCCGTCGGTGGTGCTGGAATACTAACCAGCTGTCCATCGCCTACGGCTTTCGCCCTCGGCTTAGGCCCGACTAACCCTACGCGGAATAACCTTCCGTAGGAAACCTTAGGTTTACGGTGCCTCGGGTTCTCACCGAGGTTACGCTACTCATGCCGACATTCTCACTTCCGTCCGCTCCACCCTGGCTCACGCCAGAACTTCACTGCTGAACGGAACGCTCCCCTACCCTCCGGACTTGCGTCCGGAGCCACGGCTTCGGCGGCAGGCTTAAGCCCCGGTACATTATCGGCGCTGAATCACTCGACCAGTGAGCTATTACGCACTCTTCAAATGATGGCTGCTTCTGAGCCAACATCCTGGCTGTCTGGGCAACTCAACATCCTTTCACACTTAGCCTGCGCTTAGGGGCCTTAGCCGGTGGTCTGGGTTGTTTCCCTCTCGGCTGTGAAGTTTAGCCCCCACAGCCTCACTCCTGGGGTTATTACCTTGGCATTCGCGGTTTGGTTGGGTTTGGTAAGCGATTAGCCCCCTAGCCCATCCAGAGCCCTACCTCCAAGGCAGACGCCCCAAGGCTGCCCCTAAAGGCATTTCGGGGAGAACCAGCTATCTCCTGGTTCGATTGGCATTTCACCCCTACCCACAGCTCATCCAGTAGTTTTGCAACACTAAAAGGTTCGCGCCTCCACCCCGAGACTATCGGGGCTTCACGCTGGCCATGGGTAGCTCACCAGGTTTCGGGTCTAATCCGAGCAACCTGCCCCGAAGGGCTCGCCCTATTAAGACTCGCTTTCGCTACGGCTCCACATATTCCTATGCTTAACCAGCTACTCAGATTAACTCGCCGGCTCATTCTTCAATAGGCACGCCGTTACTCGCCGAGGCGAGCTTCGACTGCTTGTAAGCACGCGGTTTCAGTTCTATTTCACTCCCCTCTCGGGGTGCTTTTCACCTTTCCCTCACGGTACTGGTTCACTATCGGTCGCCATGGGTATTTAGCCTTGGAAGGTGGTCCTCCCAGGTTCCCACGGGATTCCACGTGTCCCGTGGTACTCAAGAACAGCGACAGGAGCCTCTTCCCTTTCGCCTACGGGACTCTCACCCTCTATGGTTGTCCGTTCCAGGCTCCTTTGGCTAGGGAAGCGGTTTGTAACTCCTTCGCAGGCTCCGTAGGGCCCGCAGTCGCGTCTTACAACCCCAGGGGTGCGTAGGGCTACGGCCCACTAAGTCACTCCTGGTTTGGGCTTTTCCCCCTTCGCTCGCCGCTACTGAGGGAATAATCTCTGTTCCTCGGGGTACTAAGATGTTTCAGTTCCCCCGGTGCCCTCGGTCAGGCCTATGTGTTCAGCCTGCCGTGCTCCGGCATTACCCGGAGCGGGTTGCCCCATTCGGGAATCCCCGGCTAAGCTTGCTAGACAGCTCCCCGGGGCTTATCGCAGTCTTGCCACGCCCTTCTTCGGCCCATGACGCCAAGGCATCCACCGCGCGCTCTTAGTAGCTTGACCTACACTAATACCCGCGCACTAAAGATGCGTCCGCTACCTTGTTCAGTTGTTAATGTGCTTTCCACAAAACTATCGGCCTGATGTCTCAAGCCGATAGTACTGCTTGTCGCATCAGCCGGACGGCTATTAGGTTATCAGTTGGCCGAAAACCATCTAGTTCCTGCTAGTCCTCCGTTAACCTCATTGAGTTTACCGCATCGTTTGCTGTTTGACAAGTGCCGCAGCCGGTTCTGGTGGAGCCGAGGGGATTCGAACCCCTGACCCCCGCCGTGCAAAGGCGGTGCTCTCCCAGCTGAGCTACGGCCCCTGACCTGTCACCCAAGGCGACCGCTCTCCCAGCTAAGCTACGGCCCCAAGCACTCGAGGCCGCGCGACGCCGCCTTCGACCTCGCTGGAAGGCTCTGGTGGGCCATGGTGGAGTCGAACCACCGACCTCGGTCTTATCAGGACCGCGCTCTAACCAGCTGAGCTAATGGCCCTTGACTACCTGTCCGGAAAGCTCAGCTGTCGTGGTGTATCACCGACCTGTCGCCTCAGGCGACCGCTCCAACCAGCTGAGCTAATGGCCCAACGTCAACTCACAACGACACCTTAACTGCTGGATAGCGGAAGGAACGCCCCGTGGGACGAGAGGGGCATAAGGTTTGACGATGGATCCGGTTACCCGGATCGCACCGATCGACCTAGGATAGCTTCTCGCCAGAGGCGAGTCGCTTCTCCCTAGAAAGGAGGTGATCCAGCCGCAGCTTCCGCTACGGCTACCTTGTTACGACTTCGTCCCAGTTACCAGCCCCACCCTCGGCGCCTGCCTCCCTTGCGGGTTGGCACAGCGACTTCAGGTGTTGTCGGCTTCCATGACGTGACGGGCGGTGTGTACAAGGCCCGGGAACGTATTCACCGCCGTGTGCTGACCGGCAGTTACTAGCAACTCCACCTTCATGGAGGCGAATTTCAGCCTCCAATCTGAACTGAGGACGGCTTTTCGGGATTAGCTCCGGATCGCTCCTTGGCAGCCCATTGTACCGTCCATTGTAGCGTGTGAGTAGCCCAAGACGTAAGGGACGTGCTGACTTGACGTCATCCCTACCTTCCTCCCCGTTTCGCGGGGCAGTCTCGCCAGAAAGATTCAACTGACGACAGGGGTTGCGCTCGTTGCGGGACTTAACCCAACACCTCACGGCACGAGCTGACGACAGCCATGCATCACCTGTGCCGGCTCCCCGAAGGGTCGCTCAGGTTTCCCCTCGCTACCACCGGCATGTCAAGCCTTGGTAAGGTTCTTCGCGTTGCGTCGAATTAAACCACACGCTCCGCTGCTTGTGCGGGCCCCCGTCAATTCCTTTGAGTTTTAGCCTTGCGGCCGTACTCCCCAGGCGGGACACTTAAAGCGTTAGCTTCGGCACAGAGGGGGTCGATACCCCCTACACCTAGTGTCCAACGTTTACGGCGTGGACTACCCGGGTATCTAATCCGGTTCGCTCCCCACGCTTTCGCGCCTCAGCGTCAGGCAGAGCCCAGAGAGCCGCCTTCGCCACTGGTGTTCCTCCCGATATCTACGCATTCCACCACTACACCGGGAATTCCACTCTCCTCTGCTCTCCTCTTAGCCTGCCAGTATCCGAGGACCCCTCCCAGTTGGGCCGGGAGATTTCACCCCGAACTTAACAAGCCGCCTACGCGCTCTTTACGCCCAATAAATCCGGACAACGCTTGCCACCTACGTATTACCGCGGCTGCTGGCACGTAGTTAGCCGTGGCTTATTCGCGGGGTACCGTCAGATCTTCTTCCCCCGCAAAAGGGCTTTACGACCCGAGGGCCTTCATCACCCACGCGGCGTTGCTGCGTCAGGCTTTCGCCCATTGCGCAAGATTCCTCGCTGCTGCCTCCCGTAGGAGTCGAGGCCGTGTCTCAGTCCCCGTGTGGCTGGTCATCCTCTCAGACCAGCTACCGATCGTCACCTTGGTAGGCCGTTACCCCACCAACTAGCTAATCGGCCGCAGGCCCCTCCAAAAGCGCCCGAAGGCTTTAATCGGCTCCGGCAGGCCGGAACCGACCACATGCGGTATTAGCCTCCCTTTCGGGAAGTTATTCCCCACTTTAGGGCAGGTTGCCTACGTGTTACTCACCCGTCCGCCACTGTCCCAACAGCCGAAACCATTGAGACCGTTCGACTTGCATGCGTAAGGCACGCCGCCAGCGTTAATCCTGAGCCAGGATCAAACTCTCCGTACTAACCTTCATCCCAGGGACGAATCCCCGGGACAAAGACCACGGTCTGGCCCCACATTGTTCCTTCCGCTATCCAGTTGTTAAGGTGCCAACGCCGCCGAAACCGACGACACACAAAATTAACACCTCCCTCGCTTCCTCGCTTATCGGAGCGAGAGCCTGTGTTAACGATGAGCGTTAGAAAGGCGGTTCAGTTCACCGCGCAATTAACTGTATCATCGCCGTGGAGGCTTGTCAAGGGCTGTAGGGTTTCAGGAGATGTGAGACAGAAGGGAGGTGAATAACGTCGGGCCTGGGCTGTAGGCTAACGGAAAACGAAGCCCAATAACCTACAGGAGGCCCGACATGCACAAAGCTCGCACACCCTGGCCCATCCAGACAAGAGCCGCCTACATCGCTGCGTTCGAGGAGGCGCGTCGGCAGTATCCCAGGCTCAGCGCCCGCATCTTTTGCCAGGCGGGAGAGGTGCCCCATTCGACCTTCTCTCGCTGGTGGGCGGCCTGGCGACGCCACGACAGGAGAGCGCTATCAGACCGCTCCCGCAGGCCTCACCGCTCGCCTACGGCCCTTTCAGGGCATGTTCTAGACATCATCCGCGGCGCCCATCGTAAATTCGGCTTCGGAGTAAAGAGGCTCCACGCGTATCTGACAAAGGCCGGGCTGATTACCTGCAGCGTTTCCAGTGTCTACAGAGTTCTCCGTCGCGCCGGCGCCCTCCTTGCCTGTCCCCGTAAACCTAAGCGTCTCTGGCTGCACTACGCCAAAGCTTCCCCCGGTGATCGGGCTCAGATGGACCTGCTCTATCTGCCGGAGGGTCGCTACCAACTGACCCTGGTCGACGATTGCAGCCGCGTTCTTGCCGCAACGGTTCTTTCCAGGCGCACCTGCGCCGCTGTCTGCAAAGCCCTGCCGTGCCTCCTGGAGACCATCCCGTTCGCAATTCGCTGCCTCCAGACTGATAACGGCCCTGAATTCTCAGGCGACCTCACTGCCCTTCTGAGGCGAAGAGGCATTCGCCACGTCCGGATCAGACCCAGGACGCCTCATCTCAATGGCAAGGTGGAGAGAGTGCAGAGGACGATGCGAGAGGAGTTCTGGGATGGCGTTCTGGCGGGAACGGTCTTGGAGTGGGAGAAGGGGTTGCAGGCGTATGTGCGCTTCTACAACAAGAAACGGCTGCACAGTGCTCTTGGCTACAGCGCGCCGCTCGTGTACGCTCAGGAGCGTCTACCTCAGGCCCGGATCTACCACATCTCCTGAAACCCTACAAGGCTTGTCAAGGGCCGGTGCCGCATCTACGGGATCGATGTGGTCTTCCGCGACTTCTACCGCACTCAGGCGCAGGACCCGCCGCGTCGACGGCGTGAGCCTGGCGCGCTCGGCGATTCGGTAGCCGGCCGCCCAGACGATGCCGGCTTCGTCCTCGACGACGGGGATGCTGTCGCGACGGCGCCGCGGCACTTTGAGGTCGACGAGGACGTCCTGGAGCTTCCTCTCGCCCGCCAGCCCAAGCGGACGGTAGCGGTCGCCGGGGCGTCGGCGTCGAACGCGCAGCCCGCCAACGAGCGCATCGGCGTCCAGCGCCGCCTCCCAGGCCTGCGGGGGCGATGTTGGCGCGCCATCGCGAAGGGTGGCCTCCAGCGTCCACGTTCCCATGTTCGTGAGTCCAGGCACGACGAGAGGGGCGCCTTCTGCCGGCAGACCCTCGGCCTGGGCTTCGTTCAACGCGAGCACCATTTCACCGTATTCGACGCGAAGATGCACGCCTCGCGGCAGGTCGAGCTCCGTTCCCGCCGGCTTGTCGATTGCCGCCGCCATCGCGAGGAGATGGCGCTCTCCAAAGTCCCGCGCGTCGCCGAGCAGCTTCGACGCGGCCAATCGCATGACGTGCGGCAGCAGTCCGGGAGGAACGTCGCGAAGCAAGGAGATCGAAAGCCGCGCTGTGCCGCCTTCGATCGCGGCCGATTGCGCCAGCGCCCGCTCCGCCATCTCCGCCAGCGCGCGCCGCTCCGTCGCGACCGTCCGCGCCAGCCGAAGGAGCGAGGCGTCGATGCCGGGGACGTCGGCGCGCAGCAGCGGCAAGAGCTCGTTGCGCACGATGTTGCGCCGATAGCGTGAGGAGCGATTGCTTGCGTCCTCCAGCGGCTCGCGTCCCATCTCGCGGCAGAACGACAGCGTCTCCGCGCGTCGCACTTCCAGCAGCGGCCGGACGAGCGTCAGGTCGCGTCCTTCTACGTCTGCGACCGGCCACGGCGAGCGCGGCAGCATGCCGGACAGGCCGGTCAGTCCGCTGCCGCGCAGGATGTGCAGCAGCAGCGTCTCGATTTGGTCGTCGGCCGTGTGCCCGACGGCGACGGTCCGTGCTCCGACCTCTCGCGCCGCCTCGGCCAGGAAGCGGTAACGCAGCTCTCGCGCTGCCTCTTCGATGCCGAGGCGCTTCTCTCGCGCGAAGGCCCGCACGTCGGCGGAGCCAACAGCCAATGGGATGCCCAGGTCAGCCGTCAACTGTCGAACGGCTGCGCTCTCCCTTTTCGAAGCCGCCCTGCCGCGTAGCTGATGGTCGAAATAGGCCGCGTGAACCACGATGCCGAGGCGGGCCGCGAGGCGCGCGAGCAGCAGGAGCAGCGCCGTCGAGTCCGCGCCGCCGGACACGCCGACGAGCACGCCCTCATCGTGAGGCAAAAGCTGCTCTACCTGGACGTAGCGAAGAACACGCCTCTCGACGCTTCGAGCCGGTTGGGACGGAGACATGAGGTCAGTCTGTCCGATGGAGAAGGCCGGGTCAATGCCCGGGCTCTTTGCGCGGATGCCTGCTGCTCTTCCTACTCGCCGAAAAGCGACTCCCACCAGGCGCCGTCGGTTGGCGTCGGCGCCGTTTGCGGCGTTCCCGCGTCCGCTTCCGGCGATGTGACGATGACGCGCGTCTCGCCCGGCTTCACCAGGCCGAGGACGCTTCGGGCGACGCTTTCAATGTATTCGTCAGACGAAAGGTATTCGCGAACGGAGACGAGCTCGTCGTGCTGGCGGTCCAGCTCGGCGATCTGCCGGCGAACCGACGCCTCGTCTTGTGCGAGGCTATGCGATGTCAGGGCAGTTGTGACCGTGGTGAAGAGAAGGTAGCCTGCGATGACGGCCGCCGCCACCAGGATTATCCGGGGCACCAAGCGTCCCAGCACGACCTACGCGTCCTCTCCCTAGGACAACCCGCCTTCGGGCCGCGGTTAACGTGCGCTTAACATAGCACAGAAAAACCGTCATTACAAGCTTCCAAATCTCGTCTCTTATGCAGCCTCGGTTGAAGCCTCTGCGAGGCATCAGCTCTATTCGATTGACAGATCTTGGGTCAAGAGTTACCGTAGGGCTGCTTTGCTTTCCAGAAACAGATCAACCCTCCTGCACGAGATACAGAATGGGGCCACGGACGACGCAGTGGCCGTGTCCACTCTGCTGCGCAAATGCAAGATTCTCGCGACGCGTTTGCACCACCAGCCGCTCGATGAGTGGGTCGAAAATGAGCTCAACGGCTATCCCGATATCCACTCGCTCCCAACGTATCGAAAACAACATTCGGAAGCCTATGGAACGTTCTTTGGTCCCTTCGGAGCGCAGATGAGGAATGTCGCGATTCCGATGATGAGAGTTAACCAAAAAGATTGGGAAACGCTGTTCACCCTGTTCTTCTCCGAGGGCGTTGCGTACTACGAGGCGCTCGCGAAATCGGAGCGGGAGACACTACAGGCCCCCTGGCCGGCTGACTATCTCGCTTTCTACTCGAACCGTATAGCGGATGGAGGATATGTTTGCGTGGAAGCCTGGCGCCCAGTCACCCGTGGCACGATCCAAGGGATGCTCGATCAGGTTAGAAACCGAATACTGTCATTCGCTTTGAAGGTCGAGGCGGAGAATCCGGAGGCCGGTGAAGCGTCCGCTTCGCGAGAGCCGCCCATCGAACCAGCAAAGGTTGATCAGATATTCAATACCTACGTCCTCGGAGACTCAAACGTTATCGCCACGGGGTCCGGCAGCAGCACGGTGAATCTCGTTCAGATGCAGGGCGACCTTGACGGCCTTGTCAAGATGCTGCGAGATTTCGGCGTGCCAAATGAGGACGTTGAGACCCTAAGAGTTGCGCTCGTTGCCGATGCTGAAGAGGAAACCGGCGACCTCCCGGGTCCTGCCGTTCAGCGTTGGCTCGGCAGCATCATGTCTCGAATCGCCAAGGGTTCGCTGATACTCGCAAGCAATGCGACCGGATCTGCTATCGCGACACTCCTTCTCCAATTCCTCGGCGTTACCAAGTAACCGGAACGCATTCGTCCGACACGAAAAGGAGGGCGGACCTTTTCAGATCCGCCCCCGGGTTGCTGACCCCTTGAGGTTACGTGAGCGCCGGCTGGGAGACGCCCTTCAGGTTCAGGCCGTCGTCGCCGCAGTCGATAACCACTGTATCGCCCGGGCCGAACTGCCCTTCCAGGAGCGCCTCTGACAGGCGGTCCTCAACTTCGTTTTGAATCAGACGCCGCAGCGGCCTCGCACCGAACGTCTCGTCGTAGCCCTTTTCGCCGAGCCACTCCTTCGCGGCGTCGGTGATTTCCAGCGTGATCCCCTTAAAGGAGAGCTGAATATCGACCTCGCGCAGCATCAGGTCAACGATGGCGCGAATGTGCTCGCGGGAGAGAGCGTGGAACACCACCGTGCTATCGACGCGGTTAAGGAACTCGGGCCGGAACGTGTTCTTCAGCTCGTTGAGCACCTTCTCGCGCATCTTCTTGTGGCGCTGCTCGAGCGTCTTCGCCTCTTCCGTCTTCGTCGAGAAGCCGAGCGCGGTCTCTCGGCGGATCAGGTCGGAGCCGACGTTGCTCGTCATGATCAGGATCGTGTTGCGGAAGTCGACCTTGCGCCCCTTCGCGTCGGTCAGATGGCCGTCGTCGAAGATCTGGAGCAGCATGTTGAAGACCTCTGGATGCGCCTTCTCGATCTCGTCCAGCAGCACCAGGCAGTACGACTTTCGCCGCACCGTGTCTGTGAGCTGGCCCGCGTCCTCGTAGCCGACGTAGCCGGGCGGCGCGCCGACCAGTCGCGACACGGTGTGCCGCTCCATGAACTCCGACATGTCGAGCTTTATCATTGCGTCTTCGCTGCCGAACATGAACTCCGACAGCACGCGCGCCAGGTGCGTCTTCCCCACGCCGGTTGGGCCGAGGAAGATGAACACGCCGATGGGTCGTCGCGGGTCTTTGAGGCCGGCCCGCGCCCTGCGCACCGCCTTCGCTACGGCCGTTATCGCCTCGTCCTGACCGATGACGCGGTCGTGCAGCGTCTCCTCCATCTGGAGCAGCCGCGCCGACTCCTCGCTGGCGATGCGGGAGACCGGGATGCCGGTCCACATGCTGACGACCTCGGCGATGTCCTCTTCGTTGACCACCGGCTTTGCCAGCTCGCGCTGGTTCTCCCAGCCCTCTTCCATGTCGTCGAGCTTCTCCTGGAGCTTCATCTCGCGGTCGCGCAGCTCGGCGGCGTACTCGTACTGCTGGGCGGATATCGCCGCTTCTTTCTCGCGACGCAGGCTGTCCAGCCCGTGCATCGCCTCTCGGAGCGACGGGGGCGCCGACGACCGCGTGATGCGGACGCGCGAGGCCGCCTCGTCGACGAGGTCAATAGCCTTGTCGGGCAGGAAGCGATCGGAGACGTAGCGCGAGGCGAGCTGGGCCGCCGCTTTCACCGCCTCTTCCGAGATAGTGAGCTTGTGGTGGTCCTCGTAGCGCTCTTTGACGCCCATCAGGATTTCGATAGTCTCGTCGACCGACGGCTCCTCGACAAGCACCGGCTGGAGACGTCGCTCCAGCGCCGCGTCGCGCTCGATGTGCTTGCGGTAGTCGTCAAGCGTTGTCGCGCCGACGCACTGCAGCTCGCCGCGGGAAAGCGACGGCTTCAGTATGTTCGCCGCGTCGACAGCGCCTTCGGCCGCGCCGGCGCCAACAAGCATGTGCATCTCATCGATGAACAGAATGCAGTTGCCGGCGGCCTTGATCTCTTCGATGACCTTCTTCAGGCGCTCCTCGAACTCGCCGCGGTACTTCGTGCCGGCGACCAACGAGCCGATATCCAGCGTCAGAAGGCGCTTGCCCTGGAGCGTCTCCGGCACCTGCCCGGCGACGATCCGGTGCGCCAGCCCCTCGACGATGGCCGTCTTGCCGACTCCGGGCTCGCCGATGAGCACCGGATTGTTCTTCGTGCGCCGCGAGAGGATCTGGATGACGCGCTGGATCTCCGTATGACGACCGATGACCGGGTCTAGCTTGCCCGCCCGCGATGCCGCAGTCAGGTCCATGCCGAGCTGGTCGACGGTCGGTGTGCGCGTCGTCGGACGGCCCGCCGGCTGAGCGCCGGGCGGCGTCGTCTGCGAGAGGATGCGCGTCGTCTCGGCGCGCACGCGCTCCAGGTTGACGCCCAGGCTCTCGAGGACACCGGCCGCTATGCCCTCGCCTTCGCGGACGAGGCCCAGCAGCAGGTGCTCGGTGCCGATGTAATGGTGATTCAGTCGCCGCGCTTCGTCGACCGCGAGCTCGATGACCTTCTTTGCCCGCGGCGTCAGGCCAATCTCGCCCATCGTCGTGCGCTCGCCGCGCCCGATGATGAACTCGACTGCCGAGCGCACCTTGTTTAGCTCAATGCCGAGGTTGGCGAGCACCTTTGCGGCCACGCCATCGCCCTCGCGCACCAAGCCCAGCAAGAGATGCTCAGTACCGATATAATTGTGATTGAACCTCTGAGCCTCTTCCTGGGCCAGCGTCAGGACGCGTCGTGCGCGCTCGGTAAATTTGTCAAATCTCTCTGCCATGCCAGTTTCCCGTGAAATTCCCCTAGATCAACCTTAGCATATGCCTCGAACCTAGTCTAGGGCTTCCATGGCAGCCGAACTTTTCCCTAAGCGTCCTCCTTGACAGATCCCTCTTCGCCGGCGACGGGCTGCTCAGCGTCGCTTTGCACCTCTTCTTCGGTGTTCGTCTTCACTTCGGCCGCTTCGGCGGTCACGTCCTCGACCGTCGGCTCTGCCACGGCCTCCGCGGTCTCGAAGGTCACGACTTCGGCCGCTTCGACCGGCTCCATCTCCGCGACGGCACTCGCTTTGGCGGAAGCCTTGCTTTTTCGGCTTTTCGCCGCTGCCGCTTTCGGCTCTTCGATGACGGCCGGTTGCTCGACCGCTGCCTCTTCTACCGCAACGTCCTCGACCGCCGGCTCTTCGACCGCCTCGGCGACGTTGGGCGCCAACATTTCGACGGTCTCTTTGGCCTCTTCACCTTCGGAGACCGCCACCTCGTCGGCGGCTGGCGCTTCCTGCTCGACCGCTTCCTCGACGACGGCGATCTCCTCGGCCTCTATTTCGGCCTCTGCTTCGACGCCTTCTTCGGCTACCGGCGCCTCCGCCTCCACTTCGACGATCTCTTCGGCTACCGGCGCCTCCGCCTCTAGTTCGACAGCCTGCTCAGCTATCGGCGCCTCCGCCTCCGCTTCAGCGGCGTCCTCGGCTACCGGCGCCTCCGCCTCTAGTTCGACAGCCTGCTCAGCTACCGGCCCCTCCGCCTCCGCTTCGACGATCCCTTCGGCTACCGGCGCCTCCGCCTCTAGTTCGACAGCCTGCTCAGCTACCGGCGCCTCCGCCTCCGCTTCAGCGGCGTCCTCGGCTACAGGCGCCTCCGCCTCTAGTTCGACAGCCTGCTCAGCTACCGGCGCCTCCGCCCCAGCTTCAGCGGCCTCCGCCGCTTCCGCCTCTTCTTCGACGGCGGTCTTCGCACCCTTCTGCGCTACGCCCCCTGGCAGCCCGGTCACCCGGCCGTCTTTATCGAAGACGAAGTCCATCTCCTCGGCCTCTTCGCGCGCTTGCCGCAGGCTCAGGCCGAGTCGCTGGCGGTCGCGTTCGATACGGACGATCTTCAAAGGCACCTGGTCACCTTCTTTGACGACCTCCCTCGGGTGGGCTATCCGCCTGTTGACGAGCTCGGACACATGTACCAAGCCCTCAACGGGGCCCTCGATGCGGGCGAACGCTCCAAACGTCACCAGCTTCGTTATCGTGCCGGTAACGATCTGGCCGACGCTATACTTATCGACAATCTCCTCCCATCTTTCAGGCTGCGCCCGGCGGATGCTCAGAGCTATCTTCTTCGCCTCCTGGTCGACCTTCATGACGTATACGTCGACCTCCTGGCCGACGCGGTATAGCTCCTCGGGCGTCTTGTCCCGCTCCCAGGACAGCTCCGACAGATGCGCCAGGCCGTCCGCTCCCCCAAGGTCAACGAAGACACCGAAGCTGCGGATGCTGCTGATGCGCCCCTTCCGCACTTCGCCCTCCTGCAACTCCTCCAACAGGCGGTCCTTCTGCAGAGCGCGCCAGTCCTGCATCGCCGCCCTCTCAGAAAGAATAACGCGGTTGCGGGCGCGATTTATCTCGATCACTTTGACCAGCAGCGTACGACCGACGACGGCCTCAGCCGGGGCGTCGCCCTCTTCGCCTTCGGCAGGCGACTGGGCGCTGACGGATTGCGAGAAGGGGATGAAGCCATGCACGCCCTCGACGTTAACGAGAAGGCCGCCCTTGTTGTGGCCGTTCACGGTCACTTCGAAGCTTTCGCCGTCGTCGAAGCGCTGCTGGAGGACGCGCCATCCCTTTTCGCCGCGCGCCCGGTCGAGCGATAGAAGCACCTGCCCCTCCGGCGTCTCCGGCTGCATGACGTAGACAAGGATGTGGTCGCCGCTCTTGGGCCATTCCTCGATGTTGGGCCCAAGGGAGTGCATTTCGCTGGGAGGGACGACGCCCTCGGATTTCGTCCCGACGTCCACCACCATTCCGTCGCGGTCGGAGCCCACTACTACTCCGTCAAGAATATCGCCGCGATGAAGGCTCTTGTATTCCAGGGACTCCGCTTCCAACAGGGTTGCCATATCCTGGTAACCCTCGCTTGTGGGGCCTGTGGGATCAGGCGACGAATCGTTAGACAAGACGCTAGGGCCTCCTCGGTTCCGCGGCAAGACCACGCGATGATCGTCATTCAGGGCAGAATGAAAATACCTCGCGGAGCCCGCCTTGTTTTCGGCCATTGTAGCACAGGGGGTTGTATACGGAAAGGCAAAAGCGATCGCGCGCGGCCTTCTACGCTTCGGCGCGAGGCAGTGGCCAGACGTGCGCCTCGGTCAGGCCGCGGGCTTCGAGGTGGCACGTGTCGTTCATCTGCAGTACTACCATCCGGCCGGCGCGGACGTCCAGGCGGCTCGTCCCGGCCAGGTCGTGGCGCAGACGGCGGAAGTCGCACAGCGACATGTTGAGCGCCTCACAAAGGAGGGCGTGAATGACGAAGTTGTGCGTGACTGCCACGACCATCTCGCCTTCGTCGCGCTCACAGATCCGGCGAGTCGCGGCCAGCGCGCGCTCCCGCACGTCCTCCAGGCTTTCGCCGCCCGGCATCGCCAGCGTTCCCGCCTCCTCGCCCAACCAGCGCGACACGAAGTCGGGATGCAGCTCCCGCATCTCGCGGAACGTCAGGCCGTCCAGCTCCCCCACGTCCATCTCCGTCAGCCCTTCATCGACGATGACGCCGAGGCCGTGTGGCGCCGCAATCGCCGCCGCCGTGTCGTAGGCGCGACGCAGCGGGCTGGAGTAGACGGCGGCGATCTCCTCGCCGGCAAGTGCCTCGGCCAGGGCCTGCGCCTGCGCCTGTCCCTTCTCGGTGAGCGGGATGTCCTGCCGCCCCAGGCCGAGCCCATCGCGGTTGCTTGCGGTTTCGCCGTGCCTGACGAGTATCAGCTTCACGGTTGTCTACGCGAACCTCCCGTGGCGACGCCAGGCCTCGTGCGCGACCGACGTTCTCATTCAGCAGCAGCCTTCGTCGATGCACGCGGGTTGGCTCCGGCAGGCCCATGGCGGCAATCACTTGCTCGGGGCGTCCGGCGCCGCTGCTGTCAGCCCGCAGGCGCATGGCCACGATGGTCGAGCCGTTCTGCGCCTCCAGCCACATCTCCTGCACCAGCGGCCGGATGTCGTAGCGCCGCACCTCGTTGTCGCGCAGATGTTCCCACTCTATGCTTTCCGCCGCCAGGAAGCGGTCAACGGCAGAACGCGCCTCCTCTGTGGCCACCGGCTCCGGCAGCGACGCCTCGTACTCCGCCGCCCGCAGCTCCGACTGCAGCGACGGTCCTCGCAGGCCGACCTCCTGCACGTCGAGGAGCGCGATTCCGAGCGGAAGCTGGCGGCTTACTTCCCGCATGAACTCGAGCGGCGTCAGGCGGCTTGCCAGAAAGACGTCGAGAAGCTCGCCGCCGCTCGTTACGCCGACGGCCAGCGGCGCCGCCAGCGAGAGCTGCGCGTGCGGCGTGAAGCCTTCCGAGTAGGCCACGTCCACGTTGGCGCGGCGGAGGGCACGCTCCCAGACGCGCATCAGGTCGAGATGGGTGATGAACTTCACCTCGTCGCCGCGGGAGAAGCGGACGCGCAGACGCTGGATCTTCATGGCTACTTCTTCGTTACCAGCAGGCGCTCGATCTTGCGGCCGCGCACCTCGGCGACGACCATCCGGAAGCCGTCCTCCTCCACCTGCTCGCCTTCCAGCGGGATGTGGCCCAGGCGGTCGAGGACGAAGCCGGCGACCGTCTCGTAGCGGCCCTCGGGGATGGTGAGGCCCAGCTCTTCGTTGGCGTCCCAGACGCTCATGCCGCCGTCGACCGACGACGTCCGCTCGTCGATGGGCTCGAACTCCTTCTCCGTGCCCGCCTGCTCCTCCGCGACCGGGCCCACCATCTCCTCGAGCAGCAGCTCGATGGTGACGACGCCGGCCGTGCCCCCGTACTCGTCGACGACGATGGCCATGTGCTGGTTCTGCTTCTGCATCTCCTGGAAAAGCGCGCCGACGAGCTTGGTCTCCGGCACGAAGTACGTCGGCCGCATGCAGCAGTCGATGGAAGTGTCCGGCTGCAGCTCGTCGTGGGCCACGCCGCGCAGCACATCCTTGATGGCGACCACGCCGACCACGTTGTCGACGCTCTCGCGGTAGACCGGGTAGCGGGAATGGCCGGACTCTTCGAAGGCGCTGTAGAAGTCGGCGACCGTGGCATCTGCTTCGAGCCAGGCGACTTCGGTGCGCGGGACCATTATCTCCTGTACCTGGCGGTCGCGGAACTGGAAGACGTTCTCCAGCAGCTCGCCGGTCTGCTCGCCGAGGACGCGCTCGACGGTGCCGATGTCGATGAGCATGCGCAGCTCAGCCTCGGTGACCGTCGGCGTCGGTCGTGGCGTCGCGCCGAAGAAGAGGCGCTGGAGACCGCGCGGGATCGCCGAGATGAGCACCATCAGCGGGCTCAGCAGGCGGACGAGCGCCTCCAGGGGCCGCGCGACGAGCAGGGCGTAGCCTTCGCTCGCCTGGGTCGCCAGCACCTTCGGCGTGAACTCGCCCAGAAGCGCCAGCAACAGCGTGGTGACGATGGTGCCGAAGATGAGGCCGACGTTGCCGACGAGCTGGACGGAGATGACCGACGCCATGGCGGCGGCAAGGACGACGAACAGGTTCTGCAGCAGGACGACGCCGGCGAAGAAGCGGTCGCGGTTGGAGCGCAGGCGCTCGATAGCCTGGGCGCGGCGGTCGCCCTGCTCCGCCAGGTGGCGCACGCGGATGCGGTCGGCGGAGATGATGGCGACTTCGATGCTGTTGACGAGCGCGTACAGGGCGACGCTAACGACGAGGATGACGGTGGCTAGCGGAGTGCTGAGGCCGCTCGCGCCAAGCCCGCCCGAGGCAAGAGGTGGAACCATATAGATCAACTCGGCACCCCCTTCGCGGCAGCGGAGGACCGGCGCCGGGCGATCAGATCATAGCAAGCGGCGGGTAGGCTGTCAAAAGCGGCGGCGGGCGGCGGCGGGAGCGGTGATGATTTGTTTTTGTTTTTGAAAAGTTGCGGGCTGGTGAATCTGGGAACGGCGCGTTTTAGCAATTGATTTCGGAGGAAGGCTCTGGCGAGTCGAGCGACGGGGCGTCATGCCGTCATTCATTAGAGCACGGCGGGCGGCGGAATGTAAGTGGCGGGTGACACTCACGGATCTGGGGTCGTTCTCGGGCGCAGGCAGGCCGCGGCTACTGCGCGCTCACGAGCTGGATGTCAAACGTCAGCTCAGCGTTGGGGGGAATTACAGGCGGCCGACCCTGGGAGCCGTAAGCCAGGTTGGCGGGAATGATGAGGCGCCTCTTTCCGCCAACCTTCATCCCGGCGACGCCTTCATCGAAGCCGGCGATCATCTGGCCGGCGCCCAAGACGAAGGAGAGCGGCTGGCCTCGGTCCAGAGAGCTATCGAACTTGGTGCCGTCGGCCAGCCAGCCCGTGTACTGGACGCTTACGGTCTGTCCCTTCTGCGCCGCGGCACCGGTCCCGACCTGGACCTCGATTATCTGCAGGCCGCTGGCGGTAACGGTGGGCTGCGCCGATACGGGTGGCGGGCCGCCTCCGGTTGGGACCGCCGTGGCCTTCGCAGCAGGACTCGGGGTTCCCTTCGCTGCGTTGCCGCCGCAGGCGACGAGAAGCGCGGCTCCGGCAACGAGGGCAATCAAGATAAGAAAGCGACGCATGGTAGAAAGAATTGTGCAGGATGACGGGCCTTCGCGCAAAACGTCCGAGGTTGCGGAAGATAGGTCGTCACGCCGTTATCATTGGTCGCGGACGTAAGGTTGGGGATGGACGAACCGGCGGGCGGCGGTCCAGGGGTCGAGGTCGCGGGCGGCGACGGCGCGGACGGCCTCGTCCAGCCGGGCGCGGGCCGATTCGTCGGAGAGCGCGGCGTCGAAGAGCTGCGAGCGGAGGGCGTCGGTGACCTGGCGTCGCGCCTGGTCGATGCGGTGTCGTTCGAGCGCGCCGGACTCGGCAAGCCGGCGTCGGTGCGCCTCGACGGCGTCGACCAGCGCGGACACGCCTTCGCCGGTGGTCGCGACGGTCAGCAGGACGGGCACGTCGCACTGGACGGGCGAGAGGCACAGCGCCGCGTGCAATTGCTCCGCGGTCCGGCTCGCGTTCGGCGTGTCCGCCTTGTTGACGATGATAACGTCCGCCGCCTCGAGGAGGCCGGCCTTCATCGCCTGGACGTCGTCGCCGCTGCCGGGCACGTTGAGGACGACGGTTGTCTGGGCGGCGCCGGCGACATCGACCTCGTCCTGGCCGGCGCCCAGCGTCTCGACGATGACGACGTGCTTCCCCGCCGCGTCGAGCGCCGCCATCACTTCGGCCGTCTTCGGCGCCAGGCCGCCGAGCTGCCCGCGCGAGGCCATGCTGCGGAGGAAAACGCCTTCGTCGGCGGTCAGCTCCTGCATGCGGATGCGGTCGCCGAGGAGGGCGCCGTGGGTGAAGGCGCTGGACGGGTCGACGGCGACGATGCCGACGGTCTTGCCGCGCCGTCGCAGCTCCTGCGTGAGCGCGCAGACGAGAGTGCTCTTGCCGGCGCCCGGCGCGCCCGTGACGCCGACGGTGTGAGCGCGGCCGCCGTGCTGCCAGAGGAGGCAGGAGGCCAGCGCGCCGTTCTCGCTGCCGTCTTCAATCCAGGAGATGACACGCGCCAGCGCCCGCCTGTCGCCGGCGAGCAGACGCCGCACCATCTCGTCGACGGCGGGCTCAGGGTCAGGCTCGTGCCCGGCCACGGGCGTTCTCCTGGACGAAGCGGATGATGTCGCGGGTGTCGGCGCCGGGCGGGAAGATGGCGCCGAAGCCCAGCTTCTTGAGCGCCGGCACGTCCTCCGTTGGGATGATGCCGCCGGCTATCAGCAGGACGTCGTCGATGCCGCGCGCCCGCAGCTCGGCGACGACGCGGGGGAAGAGCTCGGCGTGGGCGCCGGAGAGCGCCGACAGGCCGACGACGTGCACGTCCTCCTGCAGGGCCGCCTCGGCGATCATCTCCGGCGTCTGGCGAATGCCGGTGTAGATGACCTCCATGCCGGCGTCGCGGAGGGCGCGGGCGACCACCTTGGCGCCGCGGTCATGGCCGTCGAGGCCGGGCTTGGCGATGAGCACGCGGATCTTCTCTTCTCGCATCGCTTACCTCTCGCCGGGCTCGACGAGCGTGATATCGACGCCGCCGGTCCACGCCGGGTCGAGCCGCGCGGAGCCGGACGTCGCAACCGCGTCGAAGCCGTTCGAGCGCAGGCGCCGCAGCGTCGCCTCCAGATCATCGACCTCGATGACGATGGACGCCAGCCCTTCGCGCTCGCCGGCGTCGACGGGCCGCAGCTGCAGCAGCGTGCTCCCGGCGAGCAGCGCAGCGCCATCGGCGGGCAAGCCCAGCGTCCGCTGCCAGGTCGCGAGCGCCTGCGAGGGGTCCGCGGCGGCAAGGACGACTCGCTGTAGGCGTATCATTCCAGCGGCTCCTCGATCTCGACGAGGGCGCCGTGCATCTGGCGGGGCGGCAGGAAAAAGACCAGGCCGCTGAGCCCGCGCCGTGGGGCGTCCGCCGCCAGCTCGACGCCGCGCTCACGGATCGCCGTCATCTCGGCGGCGGCGGCGTCCGTCTCCAGCGCGACGTGGTGCAGCCCCTCGCCGCGCTGCTCGACGAAGCGGGCGAGCGCGGTGTCCGGCGAGAGCGGCTGGATCAGCTCCACCTGCGTGTCGCCGAGCTGGAAGAGGGCGGCGCGCGCCTTTTCAGCCGGCAGGTCTTCGACTTTGACGAGCGGCAGCCCCAGGGCGTCGCGGTAGAAGGCGATGGTCTTCTCCAGGTCGCGGACGGCGATGCCGAGATGGGCGATTCCCGCGATCATCAGAAGACCAGCGATTCTTTCTGCTCGCCCCAGATGTCGCGCAGGGCGTCGCACATCTCGCCGAGGGTGACGCCGCTCTCCGCGCATTCGAGGAAGAACGGCATCGTGTTCTCGCTGCCCCGCGCCGCGCTTGCCAGGGCGTCGAGCGCCGCCCGCGCCTTCGCAGCGTCGCGACTGCGGCGCAGCGCCTCGAGCCGCTGGCGCTGGCGGGCGCCGACCTGTGGGTCGACGCGCAAGAGCGGCGGCGAGGCGTCGTCCTCGCTGCGGAAGGCGTTGACGCCGATGACGACGCGCTTTCCGTCCTCCATCTCGCGCTGCAGGCGGTAGGCGTTCGCCTGGATCTCGCGCTGCTGGAAGCCCTGCTCGATGGCCGCGATTGCGCCGCCCATGTCGTCGATGCGGCGGATGTAGTCGCGCGATTCCTCTTCGATCTTGTCGGTCATCGACTCGACATAATACGAGCCGGCCAGCGGGTCGATGGTGTCCGCGACGCCGCTCTCGTAGGCGATGACCTGCTGCGTGCGGAGGGCGATCTGGACGGCGCGCTCGCTGGGGAGGGCGAGGGCCTCGTCGAGGGAGTTGGTGTGCAGCGATTGCGTGCCGCCGAGGACCGCGGAGAGCGCCTGAAGGGCGACGCGCACGACGTTGTTGTCCGGCTGCTGCGCCGTGAGCGTGGCGCCGCCGGTCTGGGTGTGGAAGCGCAGCATCATCGAGCGCGGGTCGGCGGCACGGAAGCGATCGCGCATGATCGACGCCCAGAGGCGGCGGGCGGCGCGGAACTTGGCGACCTCCTCGAGCAGGTTGCTGTGGCTGGCGAAGAAGAACGAGAGGCGCGGCGCGAACTCGTCGACGGCCAGGCCGGCGGCGATGGCGCCTTCCACGTAGGCGATGCCGTCGGCCAGCGTGAACGCCACCTCCTGCGTCGCCGTCGAGCCGGCTTCGCGCATGTGGTAGCCGCTGATGCTGATCGTGTTCCAGGAGGGCAGATGGTCGCGGCAGTAGGCGAAGATGTCGGTGGTGAGGCGCATCGACGGGCGCGGCGGGAAGATGTAGGTGCCGCGGGCGATGTACTCCTTGAGGACGTCGTTCTGGACGGTGCCGCCGAGGCTTCGCGGGTCGATTCCGCGCTTCTTGGCTGTGGCGACGTAGAACGCGAGCAGGACCGGCGCCGTGGCGTTGATGGTCATCGACGTGGTGACGCGGTCGAGGGGGATGGCGTCGAAGAGCTCCTCCATGTCTGCGGCGGAGCCGATCGAAACGCCTACCTTGCCGACTTCGCCCTCGGCGCGCGGGTGGTCGGAGTCGTAGCCCATCTGCGTCGGCAGGTCGAAGGCGACGGAGATGCCGGTCTGCCCCTGCTCCAGCAGATAGCGGTAGCGGCGGTTGGAGTCGGCGGCGTCGCCGAAGCCAGCGTACTGGCGCATCGTCCAGAGGCGGCCGCGGTACATGCTGGCCTGGACGCCGCGGGTGAAGGGGAACTCGCCGGGGTAGGCGAGTTTGGCGTCGTAGTCCCAGTCGGGCAGGTCGTCGGGGGAGTAGAGCGGCGCCACGTCGTCTCCCGAGCTGGATTCGAACGTGTCCTGGCGCTGGCCGGCGCTGCCAAGGGAGCGCTTCAGAACGTTCTCTTCCCACTCGGCTTTGCTGTCGCTCATTGCCCCCAGTGTATTGAGGGATGCGAAGGACAGTCAATCTGCGCCGGATGCGCTATACTCCGAGCGATGAGCGGACTCTCATCTCGGGCCGGGGGAAGCGAATGGCGCTAGCGATTGTCCTTCTCCTGTTGAGCTTTGCCGCCATCCTTGCCGCCGCCGAGCTGTTCACCAACGCCGTCGAGTGGATCGGGCTGCACCTGCGGCTGAACGAGGGCGCCGTCGGCAGCGTGCTGGCGGCGGTGGGCACGGCGATGCCCGAGACGCTGATCCCGCTGATCGCGATCCTCTTCAGCACGGGCGTCACTCACGACGACATAGGCATAGGCGCCATTCTGGGCGCGCCGTTCATGCTTTCGACGGCGGCGTTCTTCGTGACGGGCACCGCCGTCCTCTCGTTCGCCCGCAGCGGTCGCCGGCCGCGGGAGATGCGCGTTAACCCCAACATCCTGCGTCGCGACATGGGGTACTTCGTCGTCGTTTACGCGCTGGTTGTGCTTTCCAGCTTCCTGCCGAACCACGCCCTGAAGATCGGGTTTGCAGTCCTGCTGCTCCTGTTCTACGCCTTCTACGTCTACCGTACCGTGACCCGCGGCGGCGCAACCGTCGAGCTGCCGGAGCGGCTCTACCTGGAGCGGGCCGTCCGCTACCCGACGGAAAAGGCCTCGCTGCTGCTGAGCGTTTCCCAGTTCTTTATCGCGCTGGCGGTCATGGTCGGCGGCGCGCGGCTGTTCGTGTCGGCGCTCGGGACCGTGGCGACGCACCTGAACGTTCCGGCGCTCGTCCTGGCGTTGATCCTGTCGCCGCTGGCAACCGAGCTGCCGGAGAAGTTCAACAGCGTGCTCTGGGTCCGACAGCGCAAGGACACGCTGGCGATGGGGAACATAAGCGGGGCGATGGTCTTTCAGAGCTGCATCCCGGTGTCGATCGGGCTCATCTTCACGAAGTGGGACCTGACGCAGCCGGCGCTGGTCTCGGCGTTCTTGGCGCTCGGGTCGACGGCGCTGGTGCTCCTGTCGATAACGCGACGCGGTCAGTTGCAACCGGGCGCGCTGGTGCGAGCGGGCGTCTTCTACGTGGCGTTTATCCTTTACGTGGTGCTTCGCCAGGTGGCCTAAGCGACGTTGCGGTCGGAGAGAGGCCTGCCATCTTGCAGCGCCGCCGCTCGCGCCGCGTCGACGAGCGCTTCGGGGGTATTGCCGTCCTCGCCGTAAGTCGCGACTCCGAGCTCGACGAGCGGTTCGGTGTCGTCGCCGCAGTCTCTGGCGAGCCCCGGCAGCCCAACGGCGAGTGACGCCCGTAGGCGACGGATTAGGATCTGGACGCTCTCGGAGTCGACGCCGCAAGCGAGGACCGCGAACTCACTACTGCTGACGAGCGCCACGAGGTCGCTGGGGCGCGTGAGGCTGGTCACGAGGTCGGCGGCGCGACGGAGGAACCGTGTGGTCGTTGCAGCCCCGTGGCGGCTGTGGCCCGGCTCCGGCGGGTTGAGCTTGAGAAGAATAAGCGCGAAGGGTAAACCGTGGCGTTCCGACCGCTCGCACTCGAGGGAGAGCCGGTCGTAGAGATGGCTCCGGGTGTGCGTGCCCGTCGCCTCGTCGTAGAGCGAGTTCCAGGCGACGAGCGCCTCGCGCTTGCGACGCGCCATCGTTCGAAGAGTCATGTACAGGAGGCCGAGGAGGACGCAGCTGGCGGCAAATACCATGGTGATGACGTACTGGGGTGTGTAGTCCTGCTTCGACAGGCCGATGCCGAACCAGGGTATCGACCACATGACGAAGTAGCCGAAGCAGATCCAGAAGCCGAAGAAAGCCAGCCTGCTCAGGTAGAGGGCGTGAAAGTAGCTCTTGTACACCGAGTTCGTGGCGTGTTTCACTCGTTCCGTGTTGCCAACCTCCTCGGATGCTCGAAAACCACCGCTCGCGGCCGACGCATTTGAGCGGCGTTGCCTCCAAAGTATTCTTCGGACAATTTGCCGGAATCAGAATCTGCCATGCGATAGATGCTCCAACGATACCTCAGGCGGCCGGCAGAAGCTTCGCCGGGTCGATATCGAGCGCTGTCAGCACCGCGCCGGTCCGGTCGGAGACGCGCAGCTTCTTGAATATGTGGCGAAGATGGGTCTTCGTCGTGCCGGCGCTGATGCCCAGCTGCGACGCAATCTCTTTGTTGCCCTTTCCCTCAGCCATCAGACGCAGGACCTCGCGTTCGCGCGGCGACAGCTTGGCGAGCGCCGAGTCTCTGCCGGTCGGCATCCGACCAAGGGACGCGGCGACGCCGGCCAGGTAGCCAAACAGGTCTCGCAGGATGACCGGCTCGACGGCACAGCCGCCGAATGCCAGCGTCAGCACCGCGTCGATGAGCCGCCAGGCGTGGACGTCCGCGCCCAGGTAGCCGCGCGCTCCCGCTCTCACGCAGGCAAGGAACACGTCGAGGTCGGGATGGTCGGTGACCACGAGCACGGGCATCGAGGCGCGGCTGTGCACGATCTGGCGCACGGCTTCAAGCCTCTGCGACTCGGAGAAGCCGTAGCCGATGAGCGCCACGTCCGGCGATTGTTTCGCGCACTCGGACACCGCGTCGTCGATAGTGCGGCAGGAGGCGACGACGTCCAGGTCTTCGCGAACGGCCAGCAGCCCGCGCAGCCCCTGGCGCGCCAGGTCAGTGGGGTCCGCGACGAGAACGCGAACCTGCGGGCCGCCCGCCAAGTTCTGGTGGGGCAGGGCGTCGTCTCGGAGGCCGCGGCCGGCCTGGCCTCTGCCGTTGAGCGGCAAGGCGCGTGCGCCATGCGGAGTCCGCTGCGTCATAGAGGATTATCGTTCGAGGACGGCTCTGTCGTTATAGGCAGCGGCCTGTCCGACGAATCTTTGTCGGAAGGATCAGGCGGCCGGCAGCAGGCGCGAGGCGTCGATTTCAAGCGCTGTCAGCACGGCGCCGGTTCGGTCGGACACCTGGAGCTTGCGGAACATGTGCCGCAGGTGGGTCTTGGCGGTGCCGACGCTGATTCCGAGGAGGGCGGCGATCTCCTTGTTTCCGCGGCCCTGGGCCATCAGACGCAGCACCTCCCGTTCACGGAGCGTGAGCCTTTCCATGGGTGACGCCGCTTCGCTTGAGGCTCTGGCCGGTCGAGCGGCAGGGACGGCATGCCGGCTCAGCAGGGCGAACAGCTCGGGCATGACGCAGGAATCAACGGCGCAGCCACCGGAACTCAGCTCCCGGACGGCTTCAATTAGCCCTGACGCGTCTACGTTTCCTCCCAGGTAGCCCCGAGCTCCAGCTTTAATGCACGACAGGAATGCTTCCAGCTCGGGGTGATCGGTCAGGACAAGCAAGGGGATCCACGGCCGGTTTCTTTGTATTTCACGAACCGTCTCCAGTCGCTGAGGCTCGGAGAAGCCGTAGCCCAGAAGGACCACGTCCGGCGACTGCGCCATCGCTTCGGATACTGTCTCGTTTCCCGTTCGGCAAGAGGCGACCACCGCGAAATCCTCCTGGGCGGACAGCAGGCCGGACAGGCCCTGGCGCGCGAGGTCGGCCGGGTCGGCGATAAGAACGCGTATCTTCTCCATTGAGGTCTAACCTCCTGTCAATCGAGGCGGGATATAGTGCGGAGTTATCTGGAACCGCTTTTTGCCACCACATCGATTATGCTTTCTTCTCAAGAGCGCGCATATGAGGGTAGCGACTAAACGCTGCCGGGGTCAGACGGATATGCCGGGCGGGGGTCATCTAATCCCAAGGGATGTCTGCCTTTGGGGAGATGAAAGGCTAGTCTTCGGTGGTGGCTTTGAGGCGCAGCGTTTGCACGCCCCAGGGCCGCATGACGGAGCCGCCGCTCGCCGCGTCATCGACCAGGTCGAGGGAGCAGCGCTGCACGGACAGCGAGCCGCCGCTCTCGATCCGCGCCTCCAGCGAGCCGGTCGAGGCGTTCCACAGGCGCACGTAGACGCTGCCGTTGTGGACGAACATCGCGGAGAGGAGCGCCTGCGCGGGCTCGATACTGAGGAAGCTGCCTCCCGGGGGAATCCGGCCGGCGTGCGGCGTGACGAACACGCCAAGGCAAGGGAGCTGGTAGTCGAGCGCCGCCCGCATCGCGTCCAGGCGCGACGCGAAGGGCAGCAGGGCGCATTCCCAGACGCCGGTCCCCTTGACCGTGCCATCGAAGGCCTTGCTCTTCGGCGCCCAGGCGAGGGCGTTTCGGAGGATGCCCTGGGCTGCGTCAAAATGGTGGCTCCGGCTGCCGCGATTGAGCAGCGCCAGGCCGCGCTGGCGCTCGTCGTCCAGGCCGGCGACGCTCAGCGCGTGCGCTCTCTCGCCGTCGACCTCCTCGAGCAGGAACGGCGTGTCGGCGAAGAAGCGGGTCAGGGGCGAGTGCAGGTTCAGGGCCAGCATCTTCGCTTCCTCGCCTGCCTCCAGCCGCCCATCGCGCAGTTCAGGGCCGAAGACCGCGCCGCGCCCGAAGCCTACCTCCGTCCGAACGTCGATGCGGGGCAGCGCGTGATAGAGGGTGAACTGCTGCCTGAAGGGCATGCCGGCGAGGCGGCCTTCGATGAGATAGCGGTCGAAAACGTCGCCAAGGCGGTGGCCGACGATCGCTTTGACGGACTCACGGGAGTCGAGCAGACGCTTCTTCTTCCAGACGGTGAGGTGAGCGGCGGCTGTCGTGAGGCTTTCGCCATCGACGTCGATTCTCAGGGCACCGTCGTCGCCGATTTCGGCCGAGTAGAAGGCGTTGGTGAAGAGACGCGAATCCAGGACCTTCTTGCGGGCGGGCGCTTCCCGCGCTCCCGTCGCCCGCACCTCGAGTAGCTGATAGCCGAGCGCCGGGATTCGGACGACGAAGCCCAGGGTGACGTAGCCGCCGTGTCGCTCCACGACCTGCGACGGCACCTCCTGGTCGCCGTTGAAGATGCGATAGCCTTCGCCGCCGAGCTTGGCCTCCATGTATTCTTCGCGAGGCCAGGAGGAGGGGTTGAAGATGACGAGGCCGCGGGACTGTACTGAAGAGCTGTCGATGTGCAAGGCGAGATAACGCGCCGCCGATTGGGCCGACGTCCGCGCGGCCTTCGAAGCTTCCGATGGGCCGGGGAGGCCGCGACTCTGCGCCCGCAACAGGCTCTTCCAGACCTGCTCGAGCATAAGCTCGTTGCTCTCGCGGCCCATGGCATAGGCGAGCGCGTCCAGGCGTTCCGCCAGCAGCAGCGACGCTTCGGCGCTGACGAGCTCGCGCTGACGGCGCCCGCCGAGCTCCCAGCGCCCCGGTCGCAGAGCGGATGAAGCCGGCTCGGCCAGAGCGGGCGATTCCGCCAGCTCGAAGTATTCGCGCGGCGTGACCAGCCGGATGTCGCTTCTTGCGGCGACCGTCGACCAGCCGGAGAAGCGGCCGCTCCACGTTTCTATGCCTTGTGTGCGACAGAGGAGGGGGTGCGACATCAGCGGCGTTTCCTGCCGAAACCGCTCCAATCGTTCGTTGCTCCAGAGGAACGGATCGGGATGGTCGCGGCCCTTCTTCGGCTTGACGGTCAGCGCGGCGTCGACTCTCGGGGTGAACGCAACGGGCACGTGTGTGCCGTCGGGCCCGCGCAGGAGGATCGGCGTCCGACGGTCTTCCGGCGCGCGAGCGGAGGTGCCGTCCAGCATGACGACGAGGCGACGCAGCCCGAAGCCGCGCAGGAGCTGCGGCAGCTGGGGGAAGAGGTGCGCCTCAGCGATCAGATACGATTCTCCCGTCGAGTCGAGCGCGTTGCGGGCGGCGAGGAGGCCGTGGAATAGCTGGCGGACAAACGACTCGCCGCTGAACGCTTCGCCGATCCCCTTCGTGTAGGGGCTGGCAACGACTTCGAGGCGGCCGATGGTGAGGGAGTCGCGCAGTCGCTGCAGGGTCTGCGGTTCGCCTTGCGCCAGCGCCGCGAAGGTCTCGCCATCGAGGTCGAGCACGGCGCGCAGGCGGTCGTTCATCAGAAGCGTTTCGGAAAGCGCGCCGATGAAAGGAAGCAGGCGCTGGGCGGCGCCGTCCCCCTTCCTCGAAGGCTTTCTCAGCGGCGCTTCGTAGCGGTAAAGGTCCAGCACGTGGACCGGACGGGCCAGCCCTTCCTCGAGGACGGTGCCGGCCGCTTCCTGGCCGAGGCGGAACTCCACGTCGAGCAGGCGCTCGATGCGCTTGTCCGGCGGGCTGGACCGCATCAGACGGGGAAGGTGGACCGGAGGTGAAAAAGGGATGAGCGCGTGAGGCGGATATTCGTCTGCTGGCCAAACGGTCATATGCGAATGCGGCCTCCCGATCGGCTTCCCGTTGCTTCGAAGGATAGGGAGAAGGCGCGAGGGTTGTCAACAAGCGGCGCGCGGACGTGAGCGCAAAAAGCGTCATGCTATACTGAAGCCATCTCCACCATGGGAGGGAGCGTCATGGAGGAGGACCGCGATCTTCAGGGCGCCAAGCTTCGCGTCGAGGAGTTGCGCTCTCTCATCTCCTACCACGACTATCGCTACTACGTCCTCGACAGCCCGGAGATAAGCGACGCCGAGTACGATGATCTGATGCGTGAGCTGCGCTCGCTGGAGGAGCGCTTCCCGCAGTTCATCACGCCGGATTCGCCGACGCAGCGGGTGAGCGGCCAGCCGGTCGAGGCGTTCGGCATCGTTCAGCACCGCCTGCCGCTGCTCAGCCTGGCGAACGCCTTCAGCGACGAAGAGCTACGCGCCTGGCAGCGTCGCGCGGCCGCTCTTGCCGGTCGCGACGATTTCGCGCTGGTCTGCGAACCGAAGATGGACGGGCTCGCGGTCGCGCTGGTGTACGAGGACGGGCTTTTCGTCCAGGGCGCGACCCGAGGCGACGGCAGCCGCGGCGAGAACATCACCAAGAACCTGCGCACCGTACATAGCATTCCCCTTCGCCTGGGCAAGGACGCGCCGCCGCGCTTCGAGGTCCGCGGCGAGGTGTACATGACGAAGGCGGGCTTCGAGCGGCTCAACGAGGAGCGCGCCGCTGAAGGGCAGCCGCTCTTCGCCAACCCGCGCAACGCCGCCGCCGGCTCCGTCCGCCAACTCGACGCGCGGATCAGCGCCCGCCGGCCGCTCGACATATTCATCTATCAGCTCGGCTGGATGGAAGGGCGCTCGCCGCCGCCGACCCATTGGGAGACGCTGGGCTGGCTGGGTTCGCTGGGCTTTCGTACCAACCCGAACAACCAGCGCGTCGAGGGGATGGACGTGGCGATCCGCCTGATCCGCGACTGGGCGGGCCGCCGCGAGAGCCTGCCGTATGAGATCGACGGCATCGTGGTGAAGATCGACGACCTGGCGCTGCAGGAACGGCTGGGCGCGGTCGGCCGCGAGCCGCGCTGGGCCATCGCCTTCAAGTTCCCGCCGGTCCAGGCGACGACGAAGCTGATCGACATCGGCGTCAACGTCGGCCGGACGGGCAGCCTTAACCCGTACGCCATCCTCGAGCCCGTGCACATAGGCGGAGCGACCGTCAAGCTGGCGACGCTGCACAACGAGGACGATATCCACCGCAAGGACATCCGCATCGGTGACACCGTTATCGTCCAGCGCGCCGGCGACGTGATCCCGCAGGTCGTCGGGCCGGTGGTGAGCCTGCGCACCGGGAAAGAGCGCGTCTACAAGACGCCGGAGAAGTGCCCCGTCTGCCGGGCGCCCGTCCGCCGGCTGGAGGGCGAGGCGATGAGCTACTGCACGAACACGGCCTGTCCGGCGCAGGCGTTTCGGCTGCTGACGCATTTCGTCTCGCGCGGGGCGATGGATATCGAAGGGATCGGCGAGTCGCTGGCGGGCGTGCTGCTGGACAAAGGGCTCGTGGCCGACCCGGGCGATATCTACAGCCTCAAAGCCGAGCAACTGGCCGACCTGATGCTTACCGGGAAAGACCTGGCGCGGCGGCTGGGCGAGAAGATGGCGGCGAAGATCATCGACCAGACGGAGCGGAGCAAGGAGCGGCCGCTCAGCCGCGTCATCTTCGCGCTGGGCATCCGGCACGTCGGCAGCGAGATGGCCGACCGCCTGGCGGAGCATTTCGGCAGCATCGACGCGATGGCGGCGGCGTCGGACGAGGAGCTGCAGGCGGTGCCGACCGTCGGGCCGAAGATCGCGCAGAGCGTGCGCGCGTACTTCGAGGACGAGGACAACCGGCGCATCGTCGAGAAGCTGCGACGGGCCGGCGTGCGGCTGGCGGGGGAGCGGGCGGCGCGGGAGGAAGGGCCGCTGCACGGCCTGACCATCGTAGTCACCGGCACGCTGGCGACGCTGACGCGCGAGGAGGCGGAGGAGCAGGTGCGGGAAGCGGGCGGGAGCGCGGCGTCGAGCGTGAGCCGAAAGACGGACTACGTGGTGGTGGGCGAGAGCCCGGGGTCGAAGGCGCAGCGGGCGCAGGAGCTGGGGACGAAGGTCCTATCGGAGGAGGAGTTCCTGGCGCTGCTGGGACGCCGATAGCCCCGTGGAAGCATCGCCCCGGCGCTGCGTCGATTTATCGCTTTGGTTTGCCCCTGCGGATATTTCGAAGCGTTAGAAGAACGCCTTGCTGTAAGCCCTTTCGCGTTCCCCGTCGATGCGCTATAATGCGCCACGATTCGAATCGTCATCTAGCCAAGGAGCGGCTTTCCGTGTGGAATCCCCTGTCCGCCTTCATGGGCGCTTTCTCGCACGACATCGGCATTGACCTGGGCACGGCGAACACGCTGGTCATGGTCAAGGGCCGCGGCATCGTCATCGACGAGCCGTCCGTCGTCGCCATCGACCGCGTGAGCAAGAAAATACTGGCGATCGGCGCCGAGGCGAAGCGGATGGTGGGGCGCACGCCCTCGAACATCGTCGCCGTCCGCCCCATGCGCGACGGCGTCATCTCCGACTTCCAGGTGACCGAGCGAATGCTGCAGTACTTCATCCGCTCGGTGCATGAGAAGTTCGGCTTCGGCATCCCGCGGCCGCGCGTCGTCGTCGGCATTCCGAGCGGCGTGACGGAGGTCGAGAAGCGGGCCGTGCACGACGCCGCCCTGAACGCGGGCGCCCGCGCGGCCTACCTGGTCGAGGAGCCGATGGCGGCGGCTATCGGCGCGGGCCTGCCGATTATGGAGCCCAGCGGTTGCATGATCGTCGACATCGGCGGCGGGACGACGGAGGTGGCGGTGATAGCGCTGGGCGGCATCGTCGTCGCCACATCGGTGCGGACGGCGGGCGACGAGATGGACCAGGAGATAATGGCCTACGCGCGCCAGGTGCACAACCTGCTGATCGGCGAGCGGACGGCGGAGGAGATAAAGATCGAAGCGGGCTCGGCGTTCCCGATGGACGAGGAGGGGACGGTGGTGCTGCGCGGACGGGACCTGGCGACCGGCCTGCCGAAGTCGGTCGAGGTCAGCACGGTGGAGCTGCGCGACGCCCTTTCCGGCTCGATAAACGCCATCGTCGACGCCGTTCGATCTACAATCGAGATCACGCCGCCGGAACTGGTGGCCGACCTGATGTACCGCGGCATCGCGCTGGCGGGCGGAGGCGCGCTGCTGGCGGGGCTGGACCGACGGCTGGCGCAGGAGACGAAGTTCCCGGTCTACGTGGCGGAAGGGCCGCTGACCTGCGTCGTGCGCGGCGCCGGCGAAGTGTTGGAGGAAGCAGCCCTCCTTTCGAAGGTGCAGGCGAACCTGGCGGCGCGCAAGCCTCCGCGCTAGACCCTCGGCGCGGCCGGCTATCGTGCGGTTGGTAGTGATTCCCCGGCGGCGGCTCTTTCCAGGCCGCGTCGTCGCCGAGATGAGGGTGGCGCGATGAGCTCTCGGCTGGGCACCTGGACGTTGGGGATTGTCGGCCTCAGCCTCGTTCTCATCCTGCTGTCGCGCGCGGGCGTGATCGACCCCTTCCAGAACGCTTTTCTCAACATCACTTCGCCGGTGGAGCACGGGCTTCGCAACGTCGCCGACCCGATCGCCGGCTGGCTCTCCAACGTCCGCGACATCAACGATGTGCGCAGCGAGAACGACAGTCTGCGGGCTGAGAATGAGCAGCTCAAAGACGAGGTCTCGCGGCTGCAGGAAGGCCAGGCGCAACTGCAGTCGCTGCAGAAGCTGCTCCAGGTGGTGCAGAGCAATCCGACGGAGCAGTATCTGACGGCGCACGTCCTGGCGAAAGACCCCGATAGCCTGAAAGAGGCCGTCGCCATCGACCGCGGCAAGCGCGACGGGCTGCAGGAGGGGATGGTTGTGGTGACGGAGGGGCACAGCGTCGTCGGCACGGTGACGAAGCTGTTCGATTCCTACGCGTGGGTCACGCTGGTGACCGACCCCAGCAGCGCGATCTCGGCGATGGTGCAGGAATCGCGGGCGGAGGGCGTCGTTAGCGGCAGCTACAGTCGCAAGCTGTCAATCGATTTCGTCGGGCAGGGTGCCGTGGTCAAGGACGGCGATACGGTGATAACTTCGGCGATCGGCGGCATGTACCCGGCGGGGCTGGTCGTCGGCAAGGTGACGAATGTCGGCGGCGGGCCGCAGGACCTGTTCGAGTCGGTGGCGCTGGAGCCGCTGGCGAGCCTGTCGCACCTGGAGACGGTATTGGTGCTGACGAGCTTCGTGCCGCAGAAGCTGGTGACGCCGTGAAGTACGTCTTCGCGACGCTGCTGCTCCTGCTGACGGCGCTGGTGCAGACGTTGGTGATGCCGGCGTTCCCGATATTCGGCGTCACGCCCAACCTGGTGCTGGTGCTGCTCGTCGCCTGGACGGTGGTGCGCGGCCGGCAGGAGGCGATGGTGGTGATACCGATCGGCGGCCTCTGGCTCAGCCTGCTGGGAAGCCAGCCGGTCGGCGTGGCGCTTCTGGCGGCGGTGCCGGTGCTGCTGCTGGCGGAGCTCGGGGCGTTCAATCCGACGTTGAGCAAGCTGCTCCTGGCGCTGGCGGTGGCCTTTGCGTCCAGCCTGATCTACGAAGCAGTCCTGCTCGTGGCGCTGCGGCTGGAGGGGGACAGCGTCGGCTGGCTGCTGGCGATTGTGCACGTGGTGATCCCAACGACGGCGGTGAACGTGCTGTTCACGCTGCCGCTCTACTGGTTGGTCTGGCTGCGGACCGGCGGCCTGGCGAAGATACGTAGCTACGTCTGAAGGACGGTCTCGGGGAGCCGAGGGTCAATATGGATTTGCTGGGACATAAGGAGCGAAGGTGGCGCTCGCCGAAGGAGAAGGAAGAACGCAGCGATAATCAGGTGCTGCGCGACAAGTTCTTCTACTTCCGACTGCTTGTCCTCATCGTCTTCGGCATCATGACGCTGCAGCTCGTGCGCATGCAGGTCTTCGAGGGGCAGAAGTACGAGCAGCGCGCCCAGACGAACAGCCTGCGGGTGTCGCCGCTAACGCCGGCGCGCGGCGTCATCTTCGACCGCAACGGCACGCCGCTCGTCGAGAACATCCCCGAGTTCTCCGCCGGCATCGTTCCCGCGGACTTCCCGAAGGACCGCGAGGCGGAGCTTTCGCTCGAGCTGCAGGCGCTGCTGAACGTGCCGGCCACCGACATCGTCGCCAAGGTCGAGGCGAAACGCAATAGCACGGACCCGTTCACGCCGGTCATCATCAAGGAAGGCATTACCTCCGACGAGGCGTTCGCCCTTCGCGAAAGGCAGAGCAGCATACCCGGCGCGCAGGTCATCGTGACGCCGATACGCCACTACACCGACGGCGGCGTGCTTTCGCACATACTCGGCTACGTCGGCCAGGTGACTGACCAGCAGTATCCCGACCTGAAGGACAAAGGCTACGGGATCAACGACCGCATCGGCCAGACGGGCGTGGAGAGCTCGTACGAGTCGGTGCTGCGCGGGCAGCCCGGCAGCGAGGACGTGGAGGTCGACGCGTCGGGGCGAGACATACAAACGCTCAAGGATAACGTCGCGACGCCCGGCGCCGGCCTCGTCCTTTCGCTCGACCTCGACCTGCAGAAGCACGTCACCGATTTTGTCCAGCAGGGCATGGTCAATTCCGGATCCACCACCGGCTGCGCCATCGTAATGGACGTGCATACCGGCGAGATCCTGTCGATGGTGTCGCTGCCGAACTATGACAACAACGTCTTCACGGATATAACGCAGCAGCAATATCAATCGCTCCTCGACGACCCGGGGAAGCCGCTGCTGAACCACTGCATCTCCTCCGTCTACCCGCCCGGGAGCACGTTCAAGCAGATCACCGGCACCGGCGCCCTTCAGGAAGGCGTCGCGAACGCGGGCACGACGATCACCAGCACCGGCTCGATCAGCGTCCCCAACGAGTACGACCCCAGCATCACCTACATCTTCAAAGACTGGTCGGCGCTGGGCACGATGGACTTCTACCAGGGCGTCGCGCAGTCTTCCGACGTCTACTTCTATGAGCTGGCGGGCGGCCTCTACCAGAACGGCGTCGAGGTGTTCCACGGCATGGGCGCCGACGCGCTGGCCCGCTACGCGCGGGAGTACGGCCTCGGCGCGACCAGCGGGATCGACCTGCCGGACGAGGCCGACGGAACGATTCCAGACCCTGATTGGAAGAAGGCGCAGATCGGCGAGGACTGGACGATCGGCGATACGTACAACATGGCGATCGGCCAGGGGTTCGTGGAGGCGACGCCGCTGCAGATGGTCCGCGTGACGGCGGCGGTGGCCAACGGCGGCGACGTGCTGGTCCCGCGCGTCGTCCACTCGGTCGTCGACTCGACCGGGAAGCCGCTGTTCCCGGCGGCTCCGCCCGAGGTGGCGCATCGCCTTTCGATAAGCCCGGACAACCTGGCGATCTTCCGCGAGGGCATGAAGGAGGCTGTGGCGTGGGGCACGGCGACCACGGCGGCGGTCCCGGGCGTGCAGGTGGCGGGCAAGACGGGCACGGCGGAGTATGGCCCGGACCTCGGCGGCGGCACGTATGCCAGCCACGCCTGGTTCACCGGCTTCGCGCCCGCCAACGACCCGCAGGTGGCGGCCGTCGTCTTCCTGGACACCGGCAACGGGGCTAAGAACGCGGCGCCGGTCGGCGGGCAGATACTGAACTACTACTTCCATCGCAACGGACAATGAAAGCGGCGAAGATCAACTACGTCAGGGAGTTCGACTACGTGCTGTTGGCGGCGGCGCTGGCGCTGGTGGCGCTTGGCGTCCTGCTCATCTACAGCGGCAGCCTGCCGCACTACGGCAGCGCCAGCGCGGTCATCGAGCATCCGGTGACGCGACAGCTCATGTTCGCCGGCGTCGGGTTGGCGCTGATGTTCGCCGTTGCGCGCGTTGACTACCGGCTGTGGGGCTACGCCGCGAAGTGGCTGTTCATCGGGGCGCTGTTTTCGCTGCTTTTCGTGCTCGTCGTCGGCGAGGCGGTGTACGGCTCGCGACGCTGGATCGTGCTGGCGGGGACGCAGGTGCAGCCGTCGGAGATGACGAAGCTGATCGTCGTCATCGTCCTGGCGAAGTACCTGACGGACCGGCAGGAGCGCATGGGCTCGCCGTCCGTGTTCATCACGTCGCTGGCCATCGCGCTCGTGCCGACGGCGCTGGTGTTCGCGGAGCCCGACCTCGGTTCGGCGATAATCATCGTCGCGATCTGGCTGGCGATCGTCATAATGGCGGGCGCGCGGGCGAGCCACGTGCTGGGGCTGATCGCCTCGACGGCCGTGGCGGCGCCGTTCGCGCTTATCGCCGTCATGAGCGACTACCAGCGGGAGCGCATCGCGACGTTCCTGAACCCGGGCAAAGACCCGCTGGGCTCCGGCTTCAACACGCTGCAGGCGGAGATAAGCATCGGCTCGGGGCGGATCTTTGGCAAGGGGCTGACGCATGGCACGCAGACGCAGCTCGACTACCTGCGCACGCAGACGACCGACTACATCTTCAGCGTGCTGGGTGAAGAGCTGGGGTTCGTCGGTGTGATGATCCTGTTCGCGCTGTTCGTCCTGCTGCTGATGCGCTGCCTGCGGACGGCGGCGTCTTCCCGCGATCCGTTCGGGCGCTTGCTGGCGACGGGGATCTGCACGTACATATTGTTCCAGGTGTTCATCAACGTCGGCGTGAACATCCGACTCGTGCCGGTGACGGGCATTCCGCTGCCGTTCATCAGCCAGGGTGGGAGCTCGCTGGTGACGCTGTTCATCGCGCTGGGGATATTAGAGAGTGTGCGGATGCATCGTGGCCCGCCGGAGTGGTGACCGTCAGGGCGTGGGCGATGCACAGGGCAAGAATCCTAGAGCGCTTTGGACATCTTTAGGCAGTCCGCACTCGATGCCAGCATTTCCCGGGCCGCTAACCCCTTCCCAGTCTCCCCCTTCTGTCTTTCGCATGACTCCGGACAGCGGCGCGGTTGTCCCTTGATACGTCGCCATCGCTGTGAAAGCGAGCCACACTGTACCCGATGAATCGGTGTAGTACGGTGTCCTCAGGACCTTCACATCGCGAGCGGTGGATTTGGAGACGACAAAATCGGTAATCGCTTTGTCAACTTGTTCAGTGTAAACTGCCGCGGCGGTTGCTGCTTCGGGCGATTGAGGGCTGGCGACGATGGTCGGGCTGGGCGTCGGGAAGCCTTCGCAACTGTGATAGCTAAGCGCTAGCTGAACTTCCAACGGGAGGCTGCATTCAACCTCGGCTGTTCCTGGGCCCGCAACCCCCTGCCAATCTCCTCCAGGGACCTTCTTCATAAAACCGTATGCGTCGTCGGTCACCCCTATTGGCAGTGGCGATAGGACGAATTGGACCCAGTCTGTGCCAGAAGAGTCGGTGTAGTATTTCTTGCTGTCGACCGTGACGTCTTTGATGTTGGGACCCGCACGCGCCAAGGTGTAGGACCGAATGGCATTGTTCAGCTCTTCCTCTGAAGCTGGGCATATATCGAAGCCGAGGGCAGTCTGAGCGTCGGGTGGAATGCCGCACTGGATATCGCCCTGCCCAAAGGCAGCCAGCTCCCAGTTCCCACCTGGCTCGCGTTTGACTAGCCCAGAGTCAGTAGCGGTCGGGGGAACGGGTTGATCGGGAGCATGCCAGGGCGTGAAATGTACGGCAAACTTGGCCCAGTCGTTGCCCCACGAATCCGTGCAGCTTCTCTCATCGTCCACCACCCCGTCCGTCAGGTACGTCCGTCCATCGATTGTTATTGTTTCGAAGTGCAGGTAGTCAGACATTATTCGCGCGATAGCGTTAGCCGCGGCTTCTTCCCTCGCCGTGGCGGACGCGGCGGATGGCGTCGGCGTGGACGCGGGCGCGCCCTTCGACGAGCCGCAGGCGGCGGCAGCAAGCGCCGCCAGCAGCAGCAGCGACAGCGCAAACAGCGGCAGGTTTCGACTCATCCGCGTCCTCGACACGTCGAATCCAGAAGGTGTCGGCTACGCGGATTATAGCAGCGCGAGTTGTGTTTGTCGCGCTTACGGTTCGCCCTCCGCCAGCGACGGCTCGTCGGACGGCCGCGGCGCCGGCAGGCTGCCCTCGGTCTCCAGCCGCGAGCGCAGCAGGCTCAGCTCCTGCGCCAGCCGACGGCTCTGGTCGGACAGCCGCGATATCTCCAGCGAGTAGTGGAACAGCATAACGCAGACGAAGGCGATGGCGACGAAGAACATGACCGCCGGCGGATAGGAAACGTCCAGACGCTCCGCCGTCCATTCCATGATGCCCTGCGCTGACACCAGCAGCACCATCGCCGCCGCCAGCAGAAGCCAGAGCAGCGAGTACTCCTCGCGCAGACGCCACTTGCGCACGTACGTCAGCACGACGGCGGCAATCGCCACGGCGACGACGATCACGAGCACGCTGATCGGTCTCGGGGGGTCTATTTCAAGCAGGATCATTGCTCTCGTCTCCTTTCCGGGGTGGGAAACGGTCTTTCTTTGAAGGCGTTCAGCGTCAGCGCCAGGCTTACCTTGCCCATGTAGGACAGCGGCCGCAAGCCGCCGATGGACGACACGCCGCCCTGGCGCGCCCGCATCGCGACCGGCACCTCGCGGATCTTCAGCCCCTGCCGCGCTAGGAAGACAATCGACTCCGGCTCCGGGTAGTCGGGCGGGTAGTAGTCGGCCAGGTAGCGCAGGGCGCGGCGGCTGTAGGCGCGAAAGCCGGAGGTGGCGTCGGTGACCTTCTGGCGGCTGAACAGCGACGCGATGGTCGACAGGACGAAGTTGCCGAGGCGCCGCAGGGGGCTGCCCGCGTAGCCGGGCTCCTTCAGGTAGCGCGAGCCGATGACCATGTCGTAGCCGCCGTCCAGCACGAGCGAGACGAGCTCGGCGATGCGCTCCGGCGGGAACTGGCCGTCGCCGTCGACCTGCACGGCGGTCTCATAGCCGTGGTCGATGGCGTACTTGAAGCCGGTCTGGACGGCGCCGCCGATGCCGACGTTGAAGCAGAGGTCGAGCACGGGGATGCGGAGCGAGCGGGCGATGGCGGGAGTCGCGTCGTTGGAGCCGTCGTTGACGACGACGATGTCGAACTGCGGCGTCACCTGCCTTAACTCCTGGAGGACGAGACGCAGCGTCGCCTCCTCGTTGTAGGCGGGAACGATGAGCAGGACTCTGCTGCGCTGCGCTTCCACGTCGCGTCTCCCGGGGTTCGCGTTTCTTATGAGGTTACTCCGCGACGGCGCGTCGTGCCAGCCCTCGCCCGGGAGCGCGACTGGCGTCCGAATCGGAGCAGCGCCGGCGGCAGACCGATGAGCGACGCGGCGGCGAGTATCGCGAAGAACGGGATCAGCGCCGAGTGCAGTCGCGGCTCACCGACGAAGACGAAGCCGAAGAAGAACGAGTAGTAGGCGAACAGGAGGACGAGCAGCAGCTTGCGCGGATTGCGCAGCGAGAACCAGATCGGGAAGCCCAGCGCCGCGATCACGAAGACGATTCGATAGTACGTGTTCGCCAGCGCCTCCAGATTGTGCGACTGGCTGTCGCTGAAGACGGGGTCGTTGATCGTGCCCTTTTGCGTCCAGAGAATCGGGCGGTCGTCGGTGCTGTAGAAGGCGCGAAGCTTCTTCGGGATGAGCGTCAACTCCTTGCCCGGGTTGTGGACCATGAAGTCGATGGCGCGGCGGGTCTCCTCCTTGTAGCTCGCCGTCTCCGCCTTGTCGGAGGGAAGGCTCTTGTACGACTCAGTCACTTCGATGATCGGGACGAAGCTGCCGAGGCCGTCGGCGCCGGACCAGTGGCCGCCGATCAGGTTCTCCGCCGAGCCGGTCGAGATGAGGATCGGGTAGTCCATCTGGATCCAGTTGCGGACGACCCAGGGCAGGATTACGAGGCCCGTCGCGAGGAGCGTCAGGCCGCCGTAGCGCAGGCCCGTCCGCCAGGAGCGATGAGCGACGATCCAGACGACGGCGAGCGGCACTGCCAGCAAGACGGTCTCGCCGCGGACGAGCGAGGTGAAGCCGATGAGGGCGCCGATGACGACGGCCGGCCACCAGGAGCGTCGGCCAAGCGTCGCGAGGACGAGGTAGGCGATGAGGGCGACCAGGAAGGTCGCCAGCGTCTCGCTGAGGAGGAGCGTCGGCCACCAGACCTGGCTGGGGAAGAGCGCCAGCGCGAACGCCGCCACCAGGCCGACGGCGCCGCTGAAGACGCGCTTGCCGATAAGGTAGGCGAGAAGCACCGTCGCGGTGCCGAGGGCGACGTTCAGCAGCTTCGCCAGGCCGATGCTGTGGCCGAAGACCTTGAAGAGCGCCGCCAGCACGAGCGGATAGCCGGGCGGCCACTGCGCCGTCGGGGCGCCGTACATGTTGAGGTAGCCCTTGCCGGCCGCCAGCGACCGGCCGAAGAGGTCGTAGAAGAAGGGATCGCCGACGCGGAACTCCGTCGGCTCCGGGTCGACCCGCAGCATCCAGCCCAGTCGCAGCGCGAAGGCAAGGACGACCGCCAGGCAGAGCAGCGCGATCTCGCGGGTAAGTAGCGGTCGCTCCAGGAAGCGCTTCAAGCCGTCGCGTGCTCCTTGCGGCCCCTCGAAAGCAGCCGCTTCACCAGGTCGAAGGCGAAGACCACCGTTGTCGCCGCCCAGAGGCAGAAGATAGGCACGACGGAGACGTGGTAGCGCGAGTTAGGTATGAAGACGAGATGCAGCGCCGTCCAGAGCACGACCGTCAGAATGAGAAGCAGTCGCTTCCTGTCCTTGACGTTGAACCACAGCGGGATTCCGACCGCTCCGCAGGCCAGCACCGCGAAGTAGTAGCGGTCGGCGAGGCGCATCCAGTTGCGCTCAGCAGCCTTCGACATGATTATCACCGGCGTCGGCGGCGGGCGCTCGGCGACCCAGCTTCCCTGCAGCCAGGAGAGGTTGCCGGGGTTCGGCCAGGCGCCTTCGATCCAGAGAAGCGCCTCGGAGTCGTCCTTATACATGTGGTAGAACTTCTCGCCGACGAGCTGCACCTCGTAACGCTGGTGCGTCTTGGCGAAGTCCCAGCCCTCTATCCAGGCGTCGTGCTCCATCTTCAACTCGCGCTGCGGGTAGGCGAGGTTGGGATACTTCAGCCACAGGTCCGCCGCCGGGAAGACGTAGGGAGTGTTGTACGGGTCGTCGAGGTGGCCGGCGAGGAAGGTGTGGCCGCCGCCGCTCGATATGGGGACGAAGCCGTGCATGGCGATGGCGTTCCGCGCCATCCAGGGGGTGATGGCGATCGCCGCGCCGAGGACGACAAGCGTCCCCTGGCCGATCCAGGAGCGCCAGGAAGGCGCCGCAAACGTCCAGACGATCAGCGCGGCGACGAGCAGGGTGAGCGCCTCGCTGCGCATGAGCGCCGCCCAGCCGTAGAGGACGCCAAGCAGCAGCAGCCCCGGCGGCCACATGCCCCGCTTCGACACCCAGATCAGCGTGAAGAGGAGCAGGAGCATCGCGAAGAAGGCGAAAAGCGATTCGTTCAAGATGACGGTCGAGTAGTAGATCTGGCCGGGGAAGATCGCCAGGATAACGGCCGCGACGCCGCCCACCTTCTTCGAGAACACGCGCGCGCCAATGACGTAGACGAGGACGACGGTCGCGGCGGCGGCAAGCGCGTTCATCACCTTCGCGGAGATGATGCTGTGGCCGACCGCCTTGTACAGGCCCGCCAGGATCAGCGAGTAGCCGGGCGGCCAGAGTGCGGTCTGCGCGTTGTAGGCGCTCAGGTAGCCCTTGCCCGCCGCCAGGCCGCGCGCCATGAAGTCGTAGAAAAGGTCGTCGCCGAAACGGCCGTCGTTGGGGTCGTAGTTGGTGCGGGCGATCCAGGCGAGCCGCAGGCCGAGCGCGACGAGGAAGACGGCCAGCAGGAAAGCGGTCTCCGGCCATGACGGCCAGCGAAGGGAAGGCAGTCTCTTCCAGGAGCGAGCGGTTCCGGACGGAGAGTCGTTCATTCGCTCGCTCCTAGCGTCCCTGCCGCGCCCGGCGGGGCTGCGCCAGCAAGCGTTGTCGATGTTGGACGAGCCAGTCGAAGACGGTGACCAGCGTCAGTGCGGCCCAGAGCGATAAGATCGGCTCGAGCGCCACGTGGTAGCGGCCGGAGGGCCACAGCTCAAGGTGGATCGCCACCCAGGCGGCGACTATGAGCACGAGGAGCAGCTTTCGCCTGTCCTTCAGCGAAAACCAGAACGGGACGCCGGCGAGGGCTATGAGCATGACGGGGACGTAGTAGACGTTCGCCAGCGCCGAGAGGTTGTCCTCCTGCTGCGTCGAGAGCAGAGGGGTCCGCGTGTCCGGCGCCGGCGCCCAGGAGTTGACCCAGGAGACGGCGTCGTCGTCGTTCTGGAACATGTGCTTGAACTTGAGCAGCGGGTACCAGGCCTCTTCGACCGGGTGATGGACCGCCCACGTTATCGCCTGGTGCTCGGCGACGCTCTCGACCTTGATCTCTTTCTGCGGGTACGGCAGGTACGAGTATTCCTGCTGGATCTTCGCCTCGGGGAAGAGCGAGCCGATGGCGTAGGGGTTCGGCTGGTGGCCGGCCAGCAGCGTGTGGCCGAGCGCCGTGCTCACGGGGACGAACGAGTGCATGCTGATCTCGTTGCGGACCGTCCAGGGGAGGACCGTGAGGCCGGCCGCCAGGACAAAGACGCCGGCCTGTCGGGCGAACAGGCTCCAGGCGGGCACGGCGAGCTTCCAGATCACCAGCGCCACGAGCACCAGCATCACCGCCTCGCCGCGGGCCAGCAGAGCGATGCCGAACAGCACGCCCAGCGCGACGTGCTGGTACCAGCGCGTATCCTGCCTTTCGACGACCCACATCAGCAGCAGGAGGGCGATCAGCCCGACGAGCGCGGGCGTGAGCGATTCGGTCATCAACAGCGTCGAGAAGTAGATCTGGCCGGGGAAGAGCGCGAAAAGCGCCGCTCCGATCAGGCCGACGCGCCGGTCGAACACGCGGGCGGCGATGAGGTAGATGAGCAGGCAGGCCAGGCCGCCGCCGAGCGCGTTGACGACCTTGCCGGCGACGAAGTTGGTGCTGCCGAAGAGCTTGAAGATTCCGGCGAGGAGGAACGGGTAGGCCGGTGGCCACTGCGCAGTCGGGAAGCCGAGGAAGTTGAGGTAGCCCTTCGCGGCGGCGAGCGACTGGCCGGCGAAGGCGTAGAAGGCGGTGTCGTCGGTGCGGCCGTCGAGGGGATTCGGGTTGACATAAGCGATCCAGGCGAGGCGCAGGCCGACGGCAACGGCGATTATCGCGACCAGCAGGATGAGATGCCGTCTCGTAGCAAGTCCGCGCACACGCTCGGCGACCGGCGAGACGTCGGATTGGCGCAGGGCTTTGTCGGCCATCAGTGCTGAGGCCCCTTCGAAGCTATGCCTGGGTCGGCGATCCGGTTGGGGTTGGCAGCCGATATCGCATTATAAGCGTCAGCCGCTCCAGGCCGCCAGCCTCGGAGTCCGTTAGCCGGGGCTGTGCTAGAATCGCAACATGCGAGTTGTCATTGTCGATTACGGCGCGGGGAATCTGCGCAGCGTGGAGCGGGCGGTAGCGCACGCCGGCTACGAGGCCGATATCAGCGGCGAGCCGGCGTCGGTCGAGGCGGCGGACGTCGTCATCGTCCCGGGCGTCGGCGCGGCTGCGGACACGATGCGTAACCTGCGCGAGCGCAACCTCGTCGAGCCGATTCGAGCTTTTGTCGCCCGCGGTAGGCCCTACCTCGGCATCTGCATGGGCTTCCAGGCGCTCCTGACGGTTAGCGAGGAGGGCGGTGAGCACCCGTGCTTCGACATCGTCCCCGGGCGCGTCGTCAGGCTGCCGGGGGGCCTGAAGGTGCCGCACATGGGCTGGAACCAGGTGAGGCGGCGTCGCGAGCACCCGGTGTTCGAGGGCCTGCCGGAGGACGCCTACTTCTACTTCGTCCACAGCTACTACCCGCTGCCGGACGACGGCGAGACGGTGCTGGGCGAGACCGACTACGGCATCACCTTCGCCAGCGCGCTGGCCCGCGACAACGTGATCGCCACGCAATTCCACCCGGAGAAGAGCGGCGACGTTGGCCTCCTGTTCTACGAGAACTTTCTGCGCTGGGCGTCGGGCAACGGCCGGAGGTAAGCCGCCATCGAGCTGATACCGGCAATCGACATCCGCGACGGCCGCTGCGTCCGCCTTTACCAGGGCGACTACGACCGCGAGACCGTCTTCTCCGATGACCCCGTCGCCATGGCGCGTCGCTGGCAGGCGGAGGGCGCGCCGCGTCTCCACCTCGTCGACCTCGACGGTGCGCGAGAAGGGCGGCCGGTGAACAACGGCGTCGTCATCGCCATCGCCCGGGCGGTGGGCATCCCCTGCGAGGTCGGCGGCGGCATCCGCAGCACGAACACGATGGCCCGCTACCTGGAGGCCGGGCTTGAGCGCGTGATCGTCGGCAGCGTTGCCGTCGAGGCGCCGCAGATCCTGGCGGCCGCGCTGGGCCGCTTCGGCGAGGCCGTCGTCGTCGGCGTCGACGCGCGTGGCGGGCGGGTTGCCGTGCATGGCTGGCGAGAGCAACGCGGCGAAAAGGCGGAGGAGCTGATGCAGCGGCTGGCCGCGATGGGCGTGCGCCGCTTCATCTACACCGATATCTCCCGCGACGGGACGCTGCGGGGCCCGAACGTCGCTGCTACGGCGCGGGCGGTGAAGCTGGTGCCGGCGCGGATCATCGCGTCAGGCGGGATCGCCACGCTGGCCCACCTGCGACGGCTGGTAAGCACCGGCGTCGAAGGCGCCATCCTTGGCCGCGCCCTGTACGACGGCGCACTGTCCCTCCCGGAAGCTGTTACCGCCATCGCCAAACAATAAGCCCGCTTTGAACTCGCATCGGATTGCAACGTGATACGCGTTGCATTATCATCCACTCCTGAGGGAACATTGACGAAAGCGTGAACCTCCCTCCAGGTTCCTATCGCGGTCGAGCCGGAACCACCGGGAGATGCAATAGCGGGACAGAGCGCCTGGAGCTCGTGAGGGAATACCGCCCACCCCTGACGGCGACTCCGGCCACACGCGGTCCCTTTCCGGTCGGTCTGCGGCTCGTTGGCGGCCCCGCGCCAACCGGATCGCGGAACGGAACGTGCGTGAGGTCGAAACTGCCCTGGACGCGAGGGTCGTGGCCTTCATGGCTTCGCTTCGCGGATTGTTGAGCTCGGCGTCCTTTTCCTTCGCCAGCGCCGACATTCCGCCGCGACCCGGCATCTACGTGATCTACGACGGCTCGGAGCGTCCATACTACGTCGGCCAGTCGCGCAACCTGCGGCGACGCCTTCTCGTCGACCACCGGCGCGGGAACGGCAAAGCAAACATCTTCCGCCGCAAGCTGGCGCTGTTGGAGCGGCTGGAGGGCGAACCGGCGGTGACGCTCTACATAACGGAGCGGTGCAGCGTGCGCTTCATGGAGGTCGACTCCGACGGCGAGCGGCTGGAGATGGAGCACTTCGCGACGGCCCTCCTTTCGCCCGTGCTCAACACCCGCGCAAGCTGATACAATGGCATCGAATCCGAGAGGTCCCAATGCTGGCGACACGCATCATCCCCTGCCTGGACGTCGACCGCGGACGCGTCGTAAAAGGCGTCTCGTTCGTCCAGTTGCGCGACGCCGGCGACCCCGTGGAGCTGGCGGCGTTCTACAGCGAGCAGCGCGCCGACGAGCTGGTGTTTCTTGACATAACAGCATCGTCGGACGCGCGCGAGACCGTCTACGACATGGTGCGCCGCACCGCCGACCAGGTGTTCATCCCGTTCACCGTCGGCGGCGGCGTGCGCAGCGAGGAGGACGTCCGGCGGCTGCTCGAGTACGGCGCGGACAAGGTGTCGCTGAACACCGCCGCGGTGGCGGACCCGAAGGTCATCGAGCGCTGCGCGACGCGCTTCGGCAACCAGAACATCGTCGTCGCAATCGACGCGAAAGGCATCGGCGACGGGCGCTGGGAGGTGTACACGCACGGCGGCCGCACGCCCACCGGCGTCGACGCGCTGGAGTGGGCGCGGAAGGCCGTCGAGCTGGGCGCCGGCGAGATCCTGCTGACGAGCATGGACACCGACGGCCACCTCGACGGCTACGACCTGCCGCTGACGCGCGCGGTTTCGGAGGCGGTGACGGTGCCGGTCATAGCGTCAGGCGGCTGCGGCAACCCGCAGCACATGGTCGACGCGATCAGGGAGGGCAAGGCAGACGCGGTGCTGGCCGCTAGCATCTTCCACTTCGAGACCTACAGCATCCGCGAGACGAAGGACTATCTCAAGGCGCACGACATTCCGGTCCGCCTTTAGCAGGAGGCTTCCAATGGTTGATTTCGACAAAGGCCAGGGGCTCGTTCCCGTCATCGTCCAGGACGACGAGACGCACGAGGTGCTGATGCTTGCTTACATGAACAAAGAGGCGCTGGAGCGGACGCTGGAGTCGCGGCAGGTGTGGTTCTACAGCCGCAGCCGACAGGAGCTGTGGCACAAGGGCGCGACGTCGGGCAACTATCTGAACGTCCGGCGCATCTTCATCGATTGCGACGACGATACGCTGCTGATCCGCGCCCAGCCGCTGGGGCCGGCCTGCCACACCGGCGAGCGCTCGTGCTTCCACCGCGAGTTCGACGGCCGCCTGATGGAGGGCCAGACGCTCTAGTTCGTCACCCCGTCCAGCGCCAGCACCTCTCGCAGGGCGCGGATCGCCACCTCGATCTGGCTGTCGTCGGGGTCGCGCGTCGTCAGCGCCTGCAGCGCCAGGCTGGGGCGCGACAGCCAGCGCACGACGCGGAATCGCCCGTACGTCGCGCTCAGGCGGATAATCTCGTAGCTCAGCGCGGCGATGACGGGGATGAGCACGACGCGGGAGACGATCCGCAACCACCACGCCGGCGTTCCCAGCGCGACGAACACGACCAGCGATACGATGGCGACGGTCAGCAGGAAGGCGGTCCCGCATCGGGCGTGCTCGTTGCTGAAGCGTCGCACCGACGCCACTTCCAGCGGCGCGCGGGCCTCCCAGGCGTTGATCGTCCGGTGCTCGGCGCCGTGGTAGGCGAAGACGCGCCGGATGTCGGGCACGAAGCCGATGCCCCAGATGTAGCCGAGAAGCATCGCCAGGCGGACGACACCCTCGACCAGGACGACGAGGCTGCCGTTGAAGCGCGAGCTCAGCCAGCCGGTCAGCAGCAGCGGCGCGACGAAGAAGACCGCCGCCGCCAGCAGCAGCGTGACGCCGACAATCAGCCAGATGTAGGCGTTGCCGGGCTCATCCTCCTCTTCCGGCGCGATCCCCGCCGCGACCTCCGACGAGAAGACGAGCGCCCGCATCCCAAGCGCCAGCGTCTCCCAGAGGACGATGACGCCGCGCAGAATCGGTATGCGCCGCGCCGGGCCGACGTAGACGCCGCCCAGCGATTCCGACTTGACGCGAATAGCGCCGTCGGGCTGACGGACAGCGATCGCGAGGCTGCGCTCGCCGCGCATCATGACGCCTTCGATGACGGCCTGGCCGCCGTAGTGGGTGATGGCCCTGTCGCCAAGCTCCGCCGCGTGTTCGTCAGTCATGTCGCGCGAATCGCTCATAACAAGAAGGGGCGGGATTGACTCCGCGCCCCTGCTCTCCGTCCGCTTCGGCTTTACTTGAGGCCGTAGCGCCGCTTGAAGCGCTCCACGCGGCCCGCCGTGTCCACGATTCGCTGCTCGCCCGTGAAGAAGGGATGGCAGCGGCTGCAAACTTCAACGCGCAGCTCTTTCTTCGTCGAGCGGGTTGTGAACTCGTTGCCACAGGCGCAATGAACGGTCGCCTCGACGTAGTCTGGATGAATACCTTTTTTCATTGTTGCTCTTCGGCCCCGTACACGCTCACCTGCTTGCGCCGGCCCTTCGCGTACGGTGCGAACTTAACCTTTCCTCGAATGAGAGAGTATATCGTGTAGTCGCGTCCCAGCCCGACGTTCTGACCGGGGTGGAAGCGCGTCCCCCTCTGCCTAAGTATGATTGTGCCGGGCAGGACGAGCTGGCCGTCGTAGCGCTTGACGCCGAGGCGCTGGCCGCCGCTGTCGCGGTTGTTATGAGAGCTGCCCGTGCCTTTCTTGTGCGCCATCTCTTCTCGGCGAGGGGTCTATCCCTCGCTCTCCTCTTCCTTCGCCTCGGCCTTCGCCCGACGACGCCGCTTCGGCGCCGCTTCCTCGCCGCCCGGCGGGACGATCTGCTGGATCGCCAGTCGCGTGAACGGCTGTCGATGGCCGGTCCGCTTCCGCAATCGCACCTTCGACTTGTACTTGAAGACGACCTTTTTCGGGCCGCGGCCCTGCTCGGCGACCTGAGCCACGACCTTCGCACCGGCGACGAGCGGGTTGCCTGCTGTCACGTGGGCGCCGTCGGCGAGAAGGAGGACGTCGCCGAGTTCAACCGTTTCGCCCTGCGCGGCGCGCAGCTTCTCGAACGTCGATCTTGCTGCCGACCTCGACGCGATATTGCTTGCCGCCGCTGCGGACGATTGCGTAAATGGGAGTCCTCCTCTGAGCGCAGAACCAATCTAGTCTAGCTTCCTGTAGGCGAATCTGTCAACCTCGGCCTGCTGGGGGACGCGGCGGCCCGCCGAAGGCGGGCACCGAGAATGCGCGGCACGGCGTCGCGTCGTCTGTCGCAGTCGCAATGCTTGTTCGACCGTCCATGACGATGGGCGGCAGCGAAACATCGGCGTCGAAACTGGAGCGAGGCGTGGTTTCGGGGCCGCTCGGGTTGCCGAGCGGCCCACCAATCTTGCGGCGGCCCGCCGAAGGCGGGCACCGAGAATGCGCATAATGGACCCGTCGTGGAGACCCGGAGCGGCCATGCCGGTCGACCTCCGACCTCGTCGGGGGGATGGTCAATACGTCTCGCCGCGCTCGCTGACGGCCGGCGCTTCGCCTTCGATGGCGCGAAACTCGTCGTCGCCCAGCGGCGCCAGCTCGCCCTTGCGATAGGAGTCGTACAGCGCGAACAGCTCGCGCTTGTGGGGCCGCTTCCGGCCAATCGGACACTTCGACCAGTCTTCGAACGTCTCGTCGCAGTAGCCCGTCCGCCGCTCGCCGCACTTCGGCTGCAGGTAGCGCGCCAGTTCCGGCGCCACGCGGTTCACCTCCGCCCGCATCAGCGACGCCACTTTGCGGAACTCCCACTGCGCGCGGGTGCAGAGTCGCAGGTCGCAGATGTGCAGCAGCGATTGGAAGTTGACCGTTATCTTGAAGTTGGTCTGGGCGGCGTTCGGGATGAGGAAGCGCGCGTCCTCCGCCGGGACGCCCGCGTCGAGCATCTCCTGATAGAGCCGCCCCAGGCCGGCGAACGCCTCCTCCATCCGGTCGGCCAGACCGGCGGTGCGGACGGATTCCGGCATCGTGAAGGGGAACTCGCCTTCCTTGAAGGCGACATAACGTTGGCTCTGCTGCTCGAAGCTGATTCCGATGCGGTGTCGCACGAACTGGTGGCTGAAGGCACGGGTCACGCCGGAGAGCGCGAACTCGAACCAGACCTGCTCCAGCGGCGACGAGTGCCCCGTCTCCAGCCGCTTCTCGACGAACTCCAGCATCTGCGCGCGCGTAATCCGCTCCGATTCGATGCGCGCGTCGATCTCCGCCGGCTTCAGCGACGAATAGGCGGTGCGGTAGGCGACGTACAGCGAGCGAATCGGGTCGTGGCTGTGGTCGAGGAGCTTTACTTCTATCGGCAAGCGGATGGCCTCGCTGGTGGACTCTCGCCCATTCATTCTAGCGCGACCGCCGACGGCAGACCAGCGCGAGCGCTTGGAAAAGAAGAGGAGGGCGATTGCGCCCTCCTCAAGACATGCGTTGAAGCCTTTGGCGAAGCTCAGGCAACCGCGGATTCGTGGTTACCCTTCGCCGACAGCGCCACCGCTGAAGCCGGAACGGCCTCAAGCTGCGGCCTCGCCGAGGCCTGACGGATGATCTGCTGGTAGACCCGAAGGTAGGCGTCGGCCATGTGCGCCGCGCTGAAGTTCGCCTCGATATGGCGGCGGCAGCGCCTGGGGTCGATCCGGTCGACCTGGCGGACCGCTTCCACCATCTCGTCGAGCTCGTGGACAAGATAGCCGGTCTCACCGTCTATGACGACTTCGGCGGCGGCGCCACGCTGGAAGGCTACGACGGGCGTGCCGCAGGCCATAGCCTCCACCATCACGAGGCCAAACGGCTCTTCCCAGCGAAGAGGGAGGACCAGGCAGTAGGCCTTCTCGTAAAGCTCCCGCTTCATCCGTTGGTCCGCTTCGCCGAGGAACTGGACCTGCTTGCCGTCCACCAGCGGCTCGAGCACGTCTTTGAAATAGGCCTGGTCCTGGGCGTTCGGGTCGATCTTCCCGGCGATGAGGAGCCGCATGCCCAATCGCTTCGCGACTTCGACCGCCTCGTGCGGCGCTTTGTCGGTGGAAATGCGGCTGAGGAAGAGGAGATAGTCATCCTTCTTCTCGCTGTACGGGAAGCTGTCGACGTTGATCCCGTTGTGCACGACGCCGGCGTATCGACCTCCCTTGACCACCGGCATCAGGAGTTTTTCTGAGTGGCTGATGGTGTTGTACCAGCCGTCGTAGTGGTCCCAGATGTACTTTGTGTACGGCGTGATAAGGCAGTGCATCGTCGTCAGCATAGGCGTGGGGATGAGATGCGCCATGGACATCACGATCTCCCCGATGTGATTGTGAACAACGTCGTAGCTGCCGGCGTCTCTCAGAGAGGAGGTGGCATGCATCAGCGCGTACCAGCTCGGATCCTCAAGGTCGGACGCGGTGCGCAGACTACGATGATAGATGGAGCAGAGTTCCGCATTCGTGCGCGAGTCGCCGGAGGCCCATAAGGTTACGTCGTGGCCGCGTCTGACGAGTTCCTCGCAGAGAACGCTGACCACGGCCTCGGTGCCGCCGTACGCAGGCGGTGGCACGGTTTCCCAGAGCGGAGCTAGTTGAAGAATCCTCATGATGAAGCCTCCTTGCTAATAAGCGATGCCCGGCCGCGTGCGTCGCGGCCAACTGCCTCGCGAAGGGTTTTGAAGTATCCGGGGACTCCGGCCTGTAGTTTACGTGAAGCTTGTCCGGTGTAGGTCACTTCGTAGTGTACCACACCGATTTGGCGATCACAACGGACGGCGAGCCGGCGCATCCAGACGCCTCGCTTCCCTGCGAGACATCATGCTCCTTTCGATTCCCGCCGCCAGCTATGTCAGTCGCGCTCTAGAACCGCGCGAAAGACGTTCCTTGCCAGAGAATGACGGCTATCGTAGCCGCCGAAATGAACGGCGCGTAGGGTATCGGGTCCCTTCGACCCTTGACCCGCGTCAAGAGCAACACGACGGCCACAACGCCGCCGCTTACAGCCATCAGCATGAGCACGTTGCCTACCAGCGGCCAGCCAACAGCGATGCCGGAGAACAGCACCAGCTTCACGTCGCCCATGCCCATAGCGCCTCGCGAGATGATGAACGCCAGAAGCATGAAGCCGCCCGCTGCGCCTGCCCCCTCCAGCGTAATCTTCAGGCTCGCGCCCGGCATGAAGGCGCCGGCAAGCAGGCCGAGGATTATCGCGGGATAGGTGATGAAGTTGGGGACGCGGTACCAGGCAACGTCGGTGGCGGCACAGGTGACCAGGACGACGACGTAGATGGCCACGACGGCCGCGTCGCCCGGATTGTGAAAACGCGCCGCCGCACCGATGGTGAGAGCGACCGCCAGCGCTATGAATGCCCAGGTCCTCCAGGATGCCGCCGCCAGGGCGAGAGCCAGCTTGCCGCGCAACAGCGTCCATGCTCGTTGCTCAGCGCCTCCGTCCTCGGGCGCACCCAGGCGACGTTCGATATCTGTAATCATATTGTTATCTTCTGGCCGCATCTATAGTATCGGCGCCTCCCTTGGATTGCACTCAGGGAAATCCCTAGTCGCGCCCGGGAAAACACCTAGGAATGCGGCATTACGCCCAGGGGAGGAAGGTAAAGTCCCGGTGCGTCCTCCATTTGACCCTCTTTGACGCAGCGATTAACTTGATGCTGCCGAGTCGGATGGAGTGGAAAGGCAAGCCGAAGAATGATCTCGCGGGTGGCGGTCGACATCGCCAAGTTCAACCCGAACGCCGTTCTTCCTTACGAGCTGAGGCGTGAGGATTTCCAACTGGCGATGCAGGACATCTATGATTTCTTCTTCGACGTGAACTCTCTGTTGGCTGAGAAGGGTCTTGTTCGCCTCGACGACATGGTCAGGCCCGCCATCATGTCCGGCCTGCTGTCTGATATGCTTACGGCGAGCCTAGCAAAGCATTCGCGTGTACTGACTCAGAACAGGTATTTCAACGGGCATCCCGATCTGATTGTTCAGGGCGTGCATGTTGGCGATGCTGTGAAGGCGGGCACCGAGGGCATCGAGATAAAGACGACAAGAAAGGGTGGCGGCGCCGTCGACACGCATGGCGCAAGAAACCAGTGGATGTGCGTATTTGTGTATGAGGTTGACTCCGAGTCGGAGCCAGCTCGTGAGCGCCGTCCCATGGCATTTGCGGAAGTGTATCTGGCAAAGGTAACGGTGGACGATTTCCGCAAGAATCCGCGAGGCGAGTTGGGGACGCGTACTGCAACACTTCATCGCGATGGAGTGAAGAAACTGCGGGAGAATTGGATCTACAAGCTAAGGCCTGAGGGCAGCTAGCTTGGCGATGGCCTCACGCGCCATGAGGAAATAGTGCTCATCTTTCTCAATGCCGATGCTTTCGTAGCCCACCACTTCCGCCGCTGCGAGAGTCGAACCGGCGCCGGCAAACGGGTCCAGAATGATGCCTTCCCCCATAGGCAGGACGGCCCTCACCACCTGACGCAGAAAGGCCTGGGGCTTCAAACTTGGATGGGGTGCGACCGCTCTTTCGGACTTGCGAGTCGGAGCTGATCTGATCACATCCCCGAACGGCACATTGTTGTTGGGGCGACGAAAGCCTCCTGTCTTCCACTTGCGTAGATTGTCTTGAACACGGCCCTCAAGGGGCTTTCGGAAGACGAGCCATGGCTCCCACATTGATCTGGGCATCACGCTCACGCTCTGGAACTCGCGATGGGCAGCCTTTGGGCGATCTCCGCCTCGCATAGTCATGGTCAGCCGTATTATCTCGCCGCGTCTTTCCAAACCTGCATCGACGAGGGCTCCGGAAACGATATAGGAAACAAGGGGGTTGGAAGCGACGACCACATGAGCACCCGGGACGAGCTTCGGAATGAGCAGGCGAGCCCAGAACAGGAAGAACGTTCTTATCTCGTCGAGCTGCTCGCCAGACAAGGTCGTGAACCGGGGAAGTGGCGAACGAACGTGGCCGTCGAAAGAAGGCGGGATGCGCCACACTCCACCTCTGCCCGCACGGAGTTTTTGTTGCTGTTCGGCTGAGTACTCGTAGAGGCCGTAGGGAGGATCGGTGACGACGGCATGGAGAGAGTTGTCTTCTCGCGTTCTCATCCAATCAAAGCAGTCGGCGTGGAACAGAACAGCCTTGCCGAAGCGCACCGGCTTGAGCCACTCCTGTCGAGAGGCAAATGACTGCTGAATTCCGGCTGCTCCGTTTCGTCGCAGCGCATATAGGCCGCGGGACTCCCGAATAAACAGGCTAGGGGTGTTGAGACGGAGGTAGGATCGGACCGAGGAGGCGGGCGTTGGTCCAATCATCCGCTCGACATGACCCTCTATCTCGCTGACTGACAAGGGCCCAGCGGCAACGGTGAGCAGCTGTCTAATGGCATCTCTTACGCGCCCGGGCTGGTACCGTATCTTCTCTTCACTCATCCGTTCTTCCTTGAGCCGATGTTAGACGTTTGGACGTTCTCGATGTCAATAGTGGATAAGGAAAAAGCATGGGCCCGTGGACGAGGCCGCGGATGCGGAGTAAACTCTGCTCGCGGCTATGAGAGAGGGAGGACGCGACGATGGCCCCCAACAACCTGCGCGAGCTGGTCGAGCTGTACCGGGAAGAGCTGGCGGACAAGACGTGCATCTACTGGCGCGACGAAGAGATCAGCTATCGACAGCTGGATGACCGCGTGAACCAGGTGGCCAACGGCCTCAAGGCGCTGGGCGTCAAGAAGGGCGACGTTGTCTCGGTCTACCTGCCGAACTGCCCGGACTACTTCTACGTCTGGTTCGGCATACTCAAGCTTGGCGCTGTCTTTGGACCGATCAACGCGCTCTTCAAGGGCGATGAGGTGCGCCACGTCCTCAGCGACTCCGGCGCCGTGGCGCTCATCACGAGCGAGGCGCTGATGCCGACGATTAACGCCGTCCGCGGCTCCTGTCCGGCGCTCCGCCACGTCGTCTGCCTGGAGGGCGCCACCAGCGGCGCTTCCGCCTACGGTGACCTGCTGAACCAGCCGACCGAGCTCGACGGCGTCGATATCAGCCGGGACGACCTGGCGGCCATCGTCTACACGTCCGGCACGACCGGCAAGCCGAAGGGCGCGATGATCTCGCACTGGAACTGCGTCTGGGACACGATGGCCTCGGCGGAGCTGATCCCGGTATCGCCGCGCGAAGGCTGCCTGGGGCTCGTCCTCCCGCTGTTCCACGCAAACGCCCAGATTACCAGTCTGACTCAGTTCCTCACCGGCGGCGCCGTCGCCCTGTGGGAGCGCTTCAGCCCTAGCGACTTCTGGGAGACAGTCGCCCGCTACCAGCCGCAGACATTCAGCGCCGTCCCGACGATGCTGTCCATCCTGCTGCTGGCGCCGGTAAAAGAGGGGCTGGATGTCAGTTCGATCGAGTTCGTCATCTCCGGCGCCGCGCCGCTGCCGCTCGAGATAATGCAACGGTTCGAGGAGACGTTCGGGCTGCGCATCATCGAAGGCTACGGCTTGACGGAAGGAACGTGCGTCTCGGCGCTCAATCCTTACTGGGGCGTTCGCAAGGCGGGCTCGATCGGCCTGCCGATTCGCGGCCAGGCGATGAAGATCGTCGACCAGGATATGCGGGAGCTGCCCAGCGGCGAGTGCGGCGAGATCGTGATCAAGGGGCCAAACGTGATGCAGGGCTACTACAACAATCCGGCGGCGACGGCGGAGACCATCGTCGACGGCTGGCTGCGCACCGGCGACATGGGCTACCAGGACGAGGACGGCTACTTCTTCATCGTCGACCGCAAGAAGGACATGATCATTCGCGGCGGCGAGAACATCTATCCGCGCGAGATCGAGGAGGTGCTGTTCGCTCATCCCGGAATCGCCGAGGCGACGGTGCTGGGCCGCAGGGACGAGGTGTGGGGCGAGCGGGTCGTCGCCGTGGTGGTGCCTTCGACCGGGTCGGAGCTCGACGGCGAAGAGGTCATCGCGTTCTGCCGCGAGCGACTGGCCGACTACAAGCTGCCGCAGGAGGTCGTCTTCCGCGAAAGCCTGCCGAAGACGTTAACAGGCAAGGTGCAGAAGAAGGCGCTCAAAGAAGAGCTGTTCGGCCCGTCCGACGGCTCGTGTTAGCACGGAGGGTCGCCTGCGATCAGGGACGATAGGAGGTTAAGAATGTTGCGCAGCATCGGTCTCTTACTGCTCCGCCTCAGCGTCGGAGGAACCCTCATGGCGCATGGCTATCCGAAGCTGTTCGGCGGGCCCGGGAAGGAAGTGCCGGAAAGGGCGCTGAAGGTGCTCGGCCCCAACTGGAAGAGCTTCACGGAGAACAGCGGGCCGCAGGCGTTCGCGGCCGGCCTCGAGAAGATGGGCGTTCCTTATCCGCTCGCTGGCGCCTATCTCTCCGGCGGGACCGAGCTCTTTGGCGGACTGGCGCTAGTCCTTGGCTTTAAGACGCGCCTGGTCGCGCTCCCCATCATCGCCAACATGGCAACGGCGATCTGGAAGGTGCACTGGAAGAACGGGTTCTTCGGTCAGGGCGGCTTCGAGCTGCCCGGATCGCTGGCCGCCGGCGCGGCGACTCTGGCGCTGACCGGACCCGGCGCCATCTCTATCGACGCGCTCACGTCGCTGTGCCACTGCGACGAGAAGGAGTCGCCGGAGCAGTCCTGACGAACGCGGCGGGTCAGCCCCCGACGTGTGCCTCATACTGCAGGTCGGCGTCGCCCTGCGCACGCGCCGGGTCGAGGAAGGCGACGTAGGTCTGGTCGCCCGCGACGTAGGTCTTGAAGAAGGCGGTGGCGTAGTAGTTGATGAGCTCGTGCGCCTTGTCCTGATCGATCATGTTCGGCCCGCAGGCGTCGATGATGGGGACGCAGGGGTCCGTGTAGGCGGTGTGGCCGCCGCGGGGAAAGACGACGAGGTATCGCGGCTCGGCGCCGCTCAGCGAATTGAAGTAGTCTTGCTGCGGGCCCAGCGGGCAGGTCGTATCCTCGCCGCCGCCCATCAGCATGACCGGAATGTTCGACGGGTTCCGACTGCCGACGGCCGCTGCCGCCGGCGCCGCCATCGCCAGCGCCGCCGCGAACGGGGTCGAATCCCGTCCGGCGAGCTGCAGCGTAGTCAGTCCCCCAAACGAATGACCGCTCATGCCGACGCGGCTGGTGTCCAGCGACGCGTAGAACATCGATGACGAATCGCTGTTGAGCGTGATCATTGAGTCGAGGACGAAGGTGATGTCGTCGGGGCGGTTCAGCAGCGAGTCGGCGAGCGCATTCATATCCAGGCAAGGGAAGCAGTCGCTGAGGGTGTTCCCGGGGTGCGGCGGCGCTACGACGACGAAGCCCTCGCTGGCGAGATGCGTGGTGTAGAAGGTGGACTGAAGCGGGGAGCCGCCGCTGCCGTGCGAGAACATGATGATCGGGAAGGGGCCTCCTGTGCGCGAGACGGCCACGTTCATCACGCCCTTGTAGGTCGCGTCCACCGACTCGCTGGCCGCGTAGTCGGGGGCCGGATACCAGATGACGGTCTTAAGGACGCGCGGCTCGCCGTTGGTCGAGGACGGGCGCTGGAAGGTTATCTGGGTGACGCCGACGGGATAGGGTCCGGGCGCCCCGGGGTCGGTGACCGGCGCCGCCGTGGAGGTGCTGATCGGCTGGGCGGAGGTGACGCGCTGGCCGCTTCCTCGACACGCCGGCAGCAACGCCGACGACAGCAGGAGCACGGTGACTGCCAGGCCTGACGCGTATGCACGCTCCCCCAATGTCGTCAGCCTCCTGAGCCGCGAATTCGACTGGACGCTCCACCTAGTTTAGCCTATCGGCGTCTTGAGCGCGTTGCTGCGACGGGCGCTATTGGGTCGGGAGTCGGCGCGCGATGGGCGGGAAACATGAGGCTCAGGTGAGTGCGGAGCGTGGTTTCGGGGCCGTTCGGCAACCCGAACGGCCCCGAGAATGCGCAGCATCGAACTGAGCGTCGACCAATCGAACTCCCCATGGATCGGAGACGTGGTGGCAGACAGCCTCCACCGGCGCTAGACTTAGAACATCAACCCGTTTGCCGATAGAGCAGGGAGGGCCGCGATGAGAAGCGACGTCGTCAAGCCGCGCCGGCCGATATTTGTGGCGATGGGACGAACGCAGCAGGAGATGCAAAAGCCGCTCGTTGCCATCGTCAACTCGCAAAACGAGCTCGTGCCCGGTCACGAACACCTCGACTTGGTCGCCCGCGCCGCCCGCGACGGCGTCCTTGCCGCCGGCGGCACGCCCTTCGAGTTCCCGGCCATAGCCATCTGCGACGTTTGGGCCGAGGGGCACGCCGGCATGCGTTACCCATTGCCCAGCCGCGAGCTCATCGCCGACTCAATCGAGGCGATGATGATGGCGCATTGCCTCGACGCTATGGTCCTCGTGACTAACTGCGACAAGATCACACCTGGGATGATGATGGCGATGGCGCGACTCAACCTGCCATCGATCATCATCAGTGGCGGGCCTATGCTGCCCGGACGCTTCCACGGCGAGCGCATAGACGTCAGCAAGATACCTGAATACCTACCCAGGCTGCAGCGCGGCGAGATCAGCGGTGAAGATTTCTTTGAAATCGTCAACTGCGCTTCCCCCACCTGCGGCGCCTGCGCCGGCCTGTTCACGGCCAACAGCATGAACTGCATGGCCGAGGCGTTGGGCCTCGCCCTGCCCTGGAACGGCACCATTCCCGCCGTCTACGGCCGCCGCCGCGAGCTGGCGAAGCAGGCCGGCACACGCGTCATGGAGCTCTTCGTGGAGAACGTGACGCCGCGCTCCATCCTGACGCGCGACGCCTTCGAGAACGCCATTGCCGTCGACATGGCGATCGGCGGCTCGTCGAACACGATCCTGCACCTCATGGCGCTGGCCAACGAGGCGGGCGTTGACCTCGACCTCGCCACCTTCGACCGCATCAGCCGCAATACGCCTCGCCTGTGCAACCTGAGCCCGGCTGGCAACCACTTCATCACGGACCTGTTTGAGGCCGGCGGCCTGCAAGGCGTCATGAAGGAGCTTGCCTCCCATGGCTTGCTTCACCTCGACGCGATGACGCTGAGCGGTCGCACGGTCGGCGAGATTGTCGAAGAGGCGAAGATAAGCGATCCGAACGTGATCAGGCCCGTCGATACCCCGTATTATGAGGAGGGCGGACTGGCCGTGCTGTACGGCAACATCGCGCCGGACGGGGCCGTCGTCAAGCAGTCGGCCGTCGTGCCGGAGATGATGGTCCACCAGGGGCCCGCGCGCGTCTTCAACTGCGAGGAGGACGCCCGTGACGCGATCGGCGCGGACAGAATCAAGTCCGGCGATGTCGTCATAATCAAGTACGAGGGTCCCAGGGGCGGCCCCGGCATGCGCGAGATGCTCTGGGCCACCTTGGCCATCGTCAGCAAAGGGCTCGAGGCCGAAGTCGCGCTGGTGACGGACGGACGCTTCTCCGGCGCGACGAAGGGCGCGTCGATCGGCCACGTCTCGCCGGAAGCGATGGAAGGCGGCCCCTTCGCCGTCATCGAAGAGGGCGACATCATCGAGATCGACATGCCCGCCAAGTCCCTGAACGCGCGCCTGTCGCCGGAGGAAATACAGCGGCGTCTGGCGAAATGGTCGCCGCCGGACAAAGGGCCGCTCCTGCCCTACCTGGCGCGCTACGCGTCGCTGGTGACCTCAGCGAGCACGGGCGCGGTCCTTCGCCATCCTTGACCCGTCCGATGGTTTTGTGGAACTTTTCTTCGCTTGACAATGCGCTGCGTTGCGCTTAAATTGGCATTGACAACCAAACCGCCGAACGCCGAGCCAGCTCGGAGACGGGGGAACCAGAAGAGGGGTTAATCCCGGGTTACCGGGAGGGGCAACCTTTCAGCCCTAACCCGTCAGCTAACCTCGTAGGCGTGCGAAAGGTCGGACCGCAGCGGGACGACCTTTTCTCTTTGCCCGTTGTCCGTCCGCAGGATGCGGTGGTAACGAAAGGGCAGGGAAATTGCCATGGACCCGATCGAGGCAGAGAGCTTCTCGGCCGCTTCTAGCGAATCCTTCATGTCTCCTAGTTTCGCATCTGGCCCCATCGATGGTTTCACCAACTCGATAATCGCGGACGACCGCCGCTCCCTGGCATCCAACGTCGATATCGGCGAGCTGATGCGGCCGTTTCCGTTGCCGCCGACCGCGACGGACCTGCCGGCGCCGATGGCCATTCCCCGGCCGCGCGTCATCCAAGAGGAGCGCGCCCACCCTCTGCGCGACCACCTGATTCAACGCGCCCTGGACATCCTCCCCGGCGCCTGCGCCCTCTTCCTTATCAGCAGTCTGGTCTGGGGAACGTTCTTCCTGCCGTTGCCGCTGGCTATCATGCTCGTCGGCTTCGACGTGTACTGGGCCTGGCGTTCCATCAACACCGGCATCCACGTTGTCCGCGGCCACGCCATCCTCCGCCGGCACAAGAAGATCGACTGGCGACTGGAGTACAACAAGGCAGCTGCCCGCGGCGAGGCCTATCTGCGCTGGGATGAAGTGCGGCACATCGTCATGATCCCCAGCTATAAGGAGAGCGTCGAGAAGCTGACGACGACGATTCAGACGCTTGCCGACCAGACGCTCGACACCAAGCAGCTTGTCGTCGTCCTCGCGCTCGAGGGAGCGGAAGAGGGCGCCGCCAAGAAGGCGGAGATACTGCAGGAGAAGTTCGCCGGCCGCTTTATGCTCTTCTTCCCCACCTTCCACCCTCCCGATATCGCCGGAGAGATACGCGGCAAGTCCTCTAACGAGCTGTGGGCGGCCCGCATCGCCAAACGCAAGCTCATCGATGAGATGGGCTACGATCTCGACCTGGTAACCGTGACCAGTTGCGACGCCGACACGCAGTTTCCGCCCAACTACTATGCCTGCCTTACGTATAAGTTCGCAACCAGCAGAATGCGCTATCGGCGCTTCTGGCAGGCGCCCATCTTCTACTACAACAATGTCTGGGACGTGCCGGCGCCGCTGCGGCTGTCGAACTCTCTCGGCGGGCTCAACCAGCTCGTGAAGCTGACCCGCAAGTACGCCATCCGCTTCCCGCAGTCCACCTACAGCCTCAGCCTGCGCATGGCGGATGAAGTCGGCTACTGGGACCCGGATATCATCTCCGAAGACTGGCACATGATGCTCAAGTGCTTCTTCCTGCTCAACGGCAACGTGAACGTTGAGCCGATCTTCCTGGTGGTCGGCAACGACGGCGTCCGGGCGCACGGCTACCTCCGTACCTTCTGGGAGCACTACCAGCAGGCGCGGCGCCACGCCTGGGGCGCCTCCGACATCTCCTACGCAATCAAGATGGCGGCCGCCCACCCGGAGATATCGCTACGGCAGCGTTTTCGGCGCACCTGGAGCGTGTTCGAGAACCACGTGCTATGGTCCAGCCAGTGGTTCCTCATCACCGTCGGTCGGGCGATCCCAGCCGCGCTGGTCATCTTGACCACTTTCTTCGTGACGGGGCATCCGGTCCACTACGCCTCTCCGGACTTCTACATTGCGACGAGAACGGCGCCGGCCACCGGAGCCCTGCATCTGGTGCCGCCCTGGTTCAACATGATGTCGGCGAAGATACTCTTCCCCTGTATGGTCCCTCTGGCCATAATGGTCGGCTTCGACACGTTCATGCGGCCGCCCCGCCCAAAGACGTTCCCGATCTGGATGTACCCGGTGCAATTCGGGCAGTGGTTCCTCATGGCGCCGATAACCTTCCTTTTCGGCGCGCTGCCCGGCCTCGACGCGCAGGTCCGGCTTATCCTGGGCAAACGGCTCGAATACAAATGCACAGAGAAGGCGTGAGCGCTCGACTCTCACTGCGCGACACATAACAAGAGCCGCCCTTGCAAGGCGGCTCCTGTGATTCATGTCCCCGAGAGGCCCCTATGGGGGCTGGCCCCCCAGCGCTTCGGCCATCCGCCCCAAATTGGAGCGAGGGCCATCAAGGCACTGATTTGGACGGGGCCAACTCGGCCCACCGTTTTGCCCTACCGCGTTGGGTAGGGCTCAACAGTCAACCTGCCACACCCCCCAGAGAACCCGGTTCTCTATCATGAGACTTGCCTCCTCCTTTCGGATTATGGATCCCATCCCGGGCTCACCTTCAGTCTAGCCCCGACCACCAGGGCTGTCAAGGGGGCGCGGATTCGAGCCGAACCTGCCGCCGCTCCCTCCTGGCATGTATATCCATCGGCAGAAGCGGCGAGAACTGTTACCAGACCTCCTTGCCGCCACCGAACTCCGCGCGAAGCAACTTCTGCGGGTCCGCCGTCTCCTCGACGTTCGGCATCGGCTTGCCGAGGACCTGCCCGAAGCCTGAGGGCACGTAGAGCCGGAAGGGCAGCGGCTTCGCGCCGGCCGACACCGCCTGCACGTAGTCGATGGCCGCCGTCGAGGCCGGATCGCTCATCGTCTCCACTTCGCCGGTGTAGCTGCTGCCGTTGAACGCCTTGTCGGCGTACTGGAAGGCGACTCCGTAGATTGAATCGACCGTCGTCATGAAGGGGAAGCCCATCCCGTACAGGATGGAACCGATGGTCATGAAGCGGGCCATCTGCATGCTCGGCCACTTGCCCTTGCCCCACGTCATCGACGGGACGAACGGGTCGCCGCCCTCCATGTCCATCTGCGACATCGTCAGGCCCGCCAGCGCCGACGAGCTGTCGACGTAGTCTTTGAGGAAGTCTAGCCCGTCCGGATTGAAGGAGGCGTCCGCCCAGCGGAGCGCGTTCGCCCGCAAGGCGAAGAAGCCACGCAGCATGCCGTGCTCTTCGCTGCCCATCAGGTGGACGCCATAGGCCGCGGCGTGTATCTGGAAGTCAACGATGCCCTTTCGGCCCATCTCCTCGTAGTCGATGACGCCGTCGCCGTTCTCGTCGAAGGCGTCCAGGAACTGCTGGCGATAGCCGGTGCCGTTGAGCGCGTCGTTGGCGGCGGCGTAGCCAAGCACGGTCGTCTGCAGGTCCCAGAGAAGTTTGAGCTGGTCGAAGTAGAGCGTTTGGGTCAACAGCTCCGTGAAGCGGCCGTCCTCGACCTTGCCGAGATGGCCTTGCAGCGACGCCAGCCGCCCGCCCTGCCAGACGTGTCGCCCGACGACGTGGTAGGCCTGGCGGCCGATGCCGCGCCGCTCCGCGTACTCGAAGAGGACGTGGCGGGAGAGCGGCGAGTCGTAGCCTTCGGTGCTGACGATGTTGGCGCCGTCCACGGCGGGCAGCGGCACGCGCTGCAGCCATTCCGAGCGCGCCCTGCCCTCGGCAACCAGCCTTCGCGACTCCGCCATCGGCAGCATGTTGAACATGTAGCGCGCGCAGAGCAGGTCGAGCGCAACCACGTCGAGGCCGGCGAAGGCCAGGCCTTCCGGGACACGGATCGCCGTCGCATCGAGCGAGTGGTCGTTATTCACGGCTTCGATGGCGTCGACGATGCTCAGCACGCGCACGCCCTGCGTCTGCACCGCCTTGATGATGTCCACCATCGTCCCGTTGATGCCCGCCGTGCGCCTGACGGAGTGCGGTCGGCCCGTCTGGTCGTCCACCGCCGCCGTCCAGACCTGGTGCGGTAGGCGGCTCTTCATGCCGGGCACGGGCAGCCCCGGCGAGGCGTACAGCCAGTCGGTGCTGGCGCGGTCGCCGTCCGCCGCCGCTTCCATCGGGTAGAGGCCGATGCCCAGGTTCTTGATGGCGTTCGTGAACAGGGCGATGTTGTGGACCTTCAGCTTCGGCAGGCTGAGAAGAACACAGCCGGGATAATCGCGGCGGTCCGCCTCGTCCGACGGCTCGCCGCCGACGATCGCCTTGTGCAGCGTTATCGACTGGAAGTTCGCGCCGTCCGGGACCGGCACGCGACGGCCGCGCTCCGGCACATCCTGGATGCGGTTCAGGTCGTAGAGAGGCAGGCGGTCCATGGCCCGACCGGGCGGCAGGTAGTTGCCGCTGACGCTGTCGTCGTAGCCGCGCATCGGGTCGTCGGAATGCGACGGGTTGTGCGTCTGGGCCAGGTACTGTCGGACGAAGTAGAAGCCCCAGCCGCCGTAGGAGTCGTCGATGCGGCCTTCCATGATGGCCTCGCGAGTGACTTCGCGATCGAATAGGCGAGTGGCGTACGCCGCGGCCGCCGACATCGCCGTCGCCGCTTCGCCCAGCGCCATCTGGTGGTAGGAGACGTCGAGCCGGTCGTGCAGCCAGCGCATGACGGCGGCGACGAAAGGCCAGGCGGTGCAGCAGGCATAGCCGAGCCCGCGCCCGTGCTCCCGAGGGTCGATGGCGACGGGGTTGACCAGGTTCGGCTTGAGCAGCAGCTTCTTGCCCGTCGAGAGCTCGACGCGCAGCATCTCGGCCAGGTCGGCCTCCTCGCAGAAGGGCTTGAGGGCGCCGTCGAGGCAGAAGTACGTGTAGTCAATCCGCTCGACTATCGCCCGCCAGGCGGCCTCGTCGCGGTCGTTGATGACGCGCTGCAGCAGCTCCGGCGTGTCGACATAAGATCGCGCCGGGTCGAGGCGGACGACGGCGACGGTCGCGCCCTCCGAATCAAGCGCCGCTTCACCAATGGACGATTGGACGGTCTCGGGCTGGCGCATAGTTCTCCTCCTGACTCTTCGGCTGAAAGCGTGTCAATTGTCCTTCGCGGCCCGGAAGGGGTCAAGACGGCGGGCCAGGTTCTCGATGGCCTTCGCGGGCTGATAGAAACTTGGCCTTCCGAACCTATTTGCTTAAGAACAGCAAAGTGCTAGCATAGCGGCCAACGAGGGCAGGAGGGCCGCGACCGCGGGAGTCGCGGGCAGAACGGCCGTTATCTAGAACTTGGGGGGTGGCAATCAATGAGGAAAGCGTTCTGGCTTTTGCTGATTCCCGGCGTGGTCTTAACCGCTTTTTCGTCACTCAGTTGCAGCGTGTTCCCTATGACAATTGCTGTCGACCAGGCGTGCAGCTCGACGCCGGGCATGGTCGACGCCACGTTCCACTGGATTCCCGGCTCCCTGAAAGGGGACCAGTACCTCGACGTGAGCTGGTATAGCGATTTCCCGCAGGGCCAGTTCGTCAGCGAAGGCCCACTGGCCTCTGACGCGACCGCGGCGGTCTTCCCCGGTCTGCAGGTGAACATGGTAACTCACTGGCGGGTCAACACGTTGATCAACGGCCAGTGGTTCACCTCGGCGGCGGGCACGTTCACGACGGCGGCCTGCGGCGTCGGCGACGGCTCGGCCACTGCGACGGGCTTGCGGCTGGTCATCCCGAAGATCGGCGTCAACGCGCCGGTCAACGTGCGTATCGTTCCTCCCGACGGCTCGATGGGCATTCCCAACGGCAAGGACGATGTGATCTGGTACGACTTCCAGAACTTCGGCGGCATGGGCGGCTTCCCGGGAATCATGGGCTTTGGCGGCTCCAACGCCGTCTTCTCCGGCCACGTCGACTACCATCCGCACTACACGGCGGTGTTCTGGTACCTCAGCGAGCTCACCCAGGGCGACGAGATATGGGTCCAGCTCTTAGACGGGTCGTATTTGAGGTACACCGTCGACTGGACGCAGTGGATGGGCGATGCTGACAGCTTCACGCAGTACGCGTTGAAGGACGGCGGCGACCACCTAACGATCATCACCTGCGGCGGCACGTTCGATCCGACCACCAGGAACTACGACCACCGCTTTGTCGTGAGGGCGTCGCTCGCCGGCTAGGCGACAGGCGGAAGGGACAGAAAAGCAGCGGGTCCGCTTCCGGCTGGAGGCGGGCCCGTTCTCATTGGGCGATCTAGGGGATGTCAGGTCGCGTCGGTTGGTGTGACGGTCCTCGCCCGCCTGAGTCCCCTCAACAGTTCCTGAAGCGCTTCTTCGTGGGGCTTGTTCACGAAATCCACGTAGTTCCGCCCCAGTAGGAACGGTTTGAGATCGCGTCCATCCCGCTCAACAACGAATCCCTTCTCCCTCCACAGATCATCAAGAGAGATAGGGATAAGCTTGGTCTGGTCTTCATCTATCTGTTCTTCGATCTCTTTCCTGACGCCCGGTCGAACCAGAGCCGCAGCCGAACAAAGTACGATCATCTTATCCGCCTCTCGCCGCCTGACGCCGATTTCGCTCCACGTCTGTTCGCCTGGCGTCTTGTCCATATCGTAGAGCCAGCAGGAGACGCCCCTGGCCCCCAACTCTTGTCGGAGCTCTGTGGCGAAAGCCACATCTGGCTGGCCGTAGGAGATGAAGCAAGCGCAAGACCTTACCCCGTCCAGGATTCTGGGCATCTCCTTTAGCAGTTCCTCCGGGACCGCTGCGCCGAGAAAGAAGGCTGTCAGCTCTGCCGCCGGCTTGTCGCCTGCTGGGCGAAAGGACGCCATCAGCGTGTCTACCCCGATGCTGCTCCAAAAGTCGTGTTTGACCTCCGAGAGGCCTATTACGGTGCTCATATCAACCCCGGTCAGGACAGTCCCTCCTATCAGCGCGCCCGACAGGTCGGCACCGTCAAGCCGCGACCCATGCAAGTTGGCGCCAACAAGGCATGCCCCTCTCAGATCTGCTCCACAGAGATTGGCGAATCTCAGAGTGGCTTCAAGCGCCCGCCCAGTAAGGAGGGCATCATCCGAGTATGCTTGCCAGGTGAAGAAGTTCGCGTCTTGCAAGTTGGTATCCGATAAATTACCGCGATCGAGATTGGCACCGCTGAGATCAGCCCCGGCCAGATTCGCGCCGCGGAGATCGACCTCCCGCAAGTTGCCTTCAGCCAGATCGATGCCACCGAGATTTGCCCCGCTGAGATCAAGATACTCCGACGATCGAGCTTGGCGGCGCCTGTTGACGGCTCGCGCCCCTTTGCGCACCAGCTTGACGTGCTCTGGGTTCGCCATCGCACAACACTCCGTTCCCGTGGTATGCGGGGATTATAGCGCGAACGCGAACGGTTTGCGAGAGGGACTGCGACGCCGGAACTACGAGATGCCGATGACCCGCTTCGCCTTCTCGATCTTCCCTTCGATGTCGCCCTGGCGGCCGATCATGATCCGCTGCGCCGCCGGCGGCCCGGCACCGTGCATCGATTCGATGAGGTAGGCGACGGCCCCGGCGCCGGAGACCAGGTTCTCGATGAAGCGCATCACTTTGATCCGGTCCGTCACGTCGTAGGCGTCTGACGCCGCCAGATACTTGCGGATGTAGGGGCCCGTCACCGGGTCGTCGAGGTCCTCTGCCGAGGGCATCGTGCCCAGCAGCCCGCCGGCGATGTCGATGGCGTTGCGCGCGATCTCGAACGGGAAGCGCGTCACGTTCAGCTTGCAGACGTTCGCCAGCAGCATATCGATCTCGTAGCTGCCGGCCTCGGTCTGGTGCCCGAGCGCCGAGCAGGCGATGCCCGAGGAGTACATCGTCTCGTTCAGATGGATCATCTCGACCAGCTTTTCGCGGATGTGGCCGGCGTTCTCGGCGCCGTTCATGCGGGCGATGAGGGCGGACGCGCCGATGAGCACGTCGCCGACGCCTACCTTGCAGCCGCCGTAGCTCTGCCGGTGGAAGGCGGCGAAGCGCTCCACGAGCTTGCCCGACTGATCGACCTCGCCGTCCATGAAGACGCGCTCCTTCGGCACGAACACGTCCTCGAACACCGTCATGACCTCCTGGCCGCCGAAGCGCACGTTGCCGACGTCCAGCTTCAGCCGCTCGAGCTTGCGCGTGTCGCTGGCCTGGCGGCCGTAGATGTAGCGGATGCCGGGCGTGTTCGTCGGCACGGCGAAGCAGACCGCCCAGTCCTCCTCGCCGGGCCGCATGGCGATGGTGGGCATGACGATTATCTCGTGCGAGTTCAGCATGCCGGTCTGGTGCAGCTTGGCGCCGCGCACGACGATGCCGTCGCTGCGGCGGTCGACGACGCGCAGGAAGAGGTCGGGGTCGCTCTGCTGGGCCGGACGCTTGCCGCGGTCGCCCTTCGGGTCCGTCATCGCGCCGTCGACGACCAGGTCTTCCGACTGGGCCTGCGCCCAGTAGTCGCGGAAGCGGCGGTGGTAGTCGGTGCCGTGCGCCTGGTCGCACTCATAGGTCACGCTGAAGGTGGCGTTGGCGGCGTCCATGCCGACGCAGCGCTGGAAGCAGCAGGAGGTGACGTTGCCGCAGTGTCGCTGCATGATGACCTTGTTCATCAGGTCCTGCGTGCTCTGGTGAATATGCGAAAAGCGGTTCACCTCCTGGCCGGTGAGCGACGAGCGGACGCGGAAGAGCTCGCGGCTCGACTCGTCGAAGGCGCAGTCGAAGGTGGCGGCAACTGCGCGAACGGACGGCGCGACGAGCGGGTTCTCCGGCAGATCGGTGGTCTCCTTGCCGAGCACCTGGGCCTTCAGATGAAGCTTCTTAAGCGACTTGACGTATTCATCGCCGGTCTTGAGCGCCATCGCGCACCTCCTCGTCGTTTCTAGGGACGCTTCTCTGCTTCAATTCTAGCAGGAGGAGCTGGGACAGGCCATCGTTCGCGCCCAGACTGCCGGTTTGACAGCCGCGGCCGGCCCGACGACCGCGTTGGCGGTCAGGGGTGCGCCCAATGTGCCGCCCTTGCCCGCGTCCGATCATTGATACATGGAGCCACGACACCCCTGTGGGATCGAGGCCGGTTGCGCTTGAGCGATGCGTAAACTGAAATCGGCGCGTGGACTAACCGTCGCCACCAGCATTGCATTGCTGGCCCTCATGGCCGCGACCGCCGCCGTCGCTTCCTGGCGGGCGCAGACCGACCAGGATGTGCGGCTTTCGCTGCAGGAAAGGGCCGACCTGGTTGCCGCCCTGGACGATGCCCGCGCGCAGTTCTTCCTGAACACGACGCTTCTTGCGACGACAGCGCTTGCCGGCGCAGATCAGCGTCCTTCGCTCACTGCGCAATACACCCAGGACCGGCCCATCCCCGGGGACAGGCTTAGTCAGGCTCGCGCGGATATGGTCGCCCTGGGCGAGACCGCCGACGTCGCCAGCCTCGACCAGTTGGCCGCATCGGTGGAGGATGTGCAAAAGAAGACCGACACAGCCATCTACCTGTTCCAGGGCACCGACGCAACACCCGAAACCATCGTTCAGATGGCCGAACAGTACGAGCCAACGCTCTGGCCCCCGTTCGAGCAGATCACGACGCAGGTCGACCAGCTTGCGCGAGCCGAACAGGCCAAGCTCGCCAGCGTTCGAGGAGCGGCCGATCGAGCTTCGGTGACAACGCTGGCGCTGCTAATCGGGCTCAGCGTGGCGACCTTCCTGGTGGCTCTTGCCACGCTTGCCGCATTCACCCTCTGGCTGGTGCGCCCGCTGGCTTCACTCAAAGCAAAAGCGCGGGCGGTTACGTCGGGCCACTGGGACGCACGAGCCGAGGTTTCCGGTCTCGAAGAGACATCGTCCCTGGCACGCGATTTCAACGAGATGACGCAGACTCTGGTCGAAGGCGCGACACAGGTCAAGGATTCAGAGGGCCGCTTCCGGGACGTCCTGGAAGTGTCGCGCGACCTGGTCTACAAGCTGAACCTCAAAACCCGTACCTACGACTACGTCAGCCCTTCGTCGCTGGACCTGCTGGGATTCGCGCCGGATGAGATCACCGCGATGGGGCTTGACGAGGTGAGGGACAGATTCCATCCGGACGACAGGCAGAGATTCTCGTCGTTCGGCGGCGAGGGAAGTCGTGATGCCGCCGCGGACCGAAAGGCTCTCGGAATAGAATATCGCTGGAAGTGCAAGGACGGCGAGTACCGCTGGCTTAGCGACGACCGCGCCTTCGTTCGGAACGAGGAAGGGAAGGTGGTCGCCGTCGTTGGAACGGTGCGCGACATAACGAGTCGGAAGCAGGCGGAGGCCGCGCTGTGTGACAGTGAAGAGCGTTTCCGCACGCTGAGCGCCACGGCGCCCATCGGCATCTTTCTTTCCGACGCGCAGGGCAACGGCGTCTACTCTAACGAGAACGCGGTGGTGCTAATCGGCGGCACCACTGAGGATGGTCTGGGACGCATATGGACCAAGTACGTACATCCCGACGACCGTGAGGCACTCATGGCAGAGGGGGCGGCCGCGAGTGCCGCTCATCGCAAATTCTCCATGGAGTATCGCATTCTGACCAAAGCCGGCGAGGTGCGCTGGGTGCACACAACCATCGTTGCGATTCGCTCCGCGGAGGGGGTCATCACCGGCTACGTGGGTACCATTGAAGACGTGACGGACCGCAAGCGGGCGGAGGAGGAGATGGCGGATAGGCTCAGAATAGAATCCGCCATCGCCCAGGCCTCCAACCTTCTGGCAGCCTCCGATGACACCGACACCGCGCTCAATCTCGTCCTGCGCGTATTGGGCGAGGCTTTCGGGGCCGAACGGGCCCACATCTACATGCTGGAGGGCAAGACCAAAATGCACTGCGTGGCACGCTGGTGCGCGCCCGAAGCAGAAGAAGTCAGCGACGTGTACGACTTCGACGCTGGCGCCTTCCTGTGGTCCACGCGGAAGGCGTTGCAGGCAGAGCCCATCATCGTTAACGATACAGACACGCTCCCGCCGGAAGCGGCAGCGGAGAAGAGTATCTGGCAGTCTCTGGGGATTCGCTCGATCGTGGTAGTATCGCTGACATCCGGCGGCCGAGTCATCGGCTCCATCGGCATCGATACAATGCACAGCACCTGCGTCCGGCGAGACGAGGATGTCAAGCTGCTGCGCCTCGCTGCTGAGAGCATCTCCGCCTTCATCGAGCGCCAGCGCGCGGCAGCGGAGAAACGCGACGCCTACGAGAGCATCGTCTTTCTGCTGGCGACGGCTGCCGAGGCCCGCGACCCGTACACCGAAAACCATCTCCATCGAATCAAGAGCTACTCAGAGGCAATTGCGCTCGAGCTCGGACTCAGCCCCGAGGAGGCTGAGGAGATCGGTCTGGCTGCCCTTCTTCACGACCTCGGCAAGATACGCGTCCCCGACTCCATCCTGACAAAGCCCGGGCCTCTTTCGGAGGACGAGTGGCACATAATGAGGAAGCACCCGATATGGGGTGAGGAGCTGCTTCCGCCCGACCCGTGGTTCAAGAAGGCCCGCCGAGATCGCCCGCTGGCATCACGAGAACTGGGATGGGACGGGCTATCCGGACGGCCTTCACGCCGACATGATACCGCTGTGCACCGCAATCGTCTCCGTTGCTGACGGCTTCGACGCCATGACATCGAGGAGGCCATACAAGGCCCCGTGGCCGCCGGTCCGAGCGATGCGGGAGATAAGCAAGAACAGGGGCAAGAAGTACTCGCCCGCGGTCGTGGACGCTTTCATGCGCGCCGTCGCAAAGGGTGAGATAGACAGGATCGTCAAGGGGCGACCCAAGGAATCTTCGGACGACCTACCCCGCGCGGCCTGACCGCCCCGTCGGCGGCGCCACGAGCGCGATAATGTGTTAAATCTCGCCCGTCGTAATATCGCCGAAGCTAATGAAGCCTCTTGACGACTTGCGTTGCCCGGCGGGCAGTGTACAATAGTTAACGATAAGCAAATAGCACTCCTCGCGATTCCTCATTAGGTGCCCGCTTCACATAACACGATGGGGGTTGTGAATGGGTGGTGGTTTTTCGGTGAAACAGAAGATAGCCGCTGACATTTCCAGCATTCTGCGACTCTCGGCAATCGGCCTTTCGACCGATGCTATAGTAGTGAAGTTGGTGCAATCAGCGAATAGCAGCGCCCGATGAGAGTCACTTTCCCCTCGCGCACGCTGAGGTTCCCGCGCGGCCGATTCGTTGAGTTGGCCGCAACCGTTTTTCTCTGGCAGGCGTCGCTCGGCATTTTCATGCTCACGCTCGTCCAGGCGTATCTGCCGCAGCATCTGAACACCTCTAACGCTTTCCCGGGCTATGCGCTCGCTTGCTACAGCCTGGCGCGCTTCGTCTGGCAGATGCCCGCCGGCTGGATTGCTGACCGCGTCGGCAGACGGCTTGTGCTGGTCGCTGGAATCGCAGTTGGGATACCGGTCCTCTGCGCGATGATGCTTTTCCCGAGCGGCACGCTCTTCCTGGCCTTCTCCGGTCTGTACGGTCTCGCCGCGGCGACGATGTGGCCGGCGTTCCTGGCGCACGTCGGCGACACGAACGAGCCGTCGAGGCGCGGGCACGTGATGCACTACCTGAACCTGGCTCAGATGCTCGGACTGGGCGTGGGCGCGATAATCGGCGTCGTCCTCGGCGACTTCGTCTCCTACACCGCCGTGTTCATTGCCTGCCTGGCGCTGAACGGGCTGGCGCTCGCCGTCGCGCTACGACCGGACAAGGCACCGGTCGTACCCATCGTTCGCTTGAAGGGCGAAAAGCTTCAGCTGAGCGCCTTCCGCTCGATCCTGAGGCCCGGCGTCCTGATGCTTGGCGGCATCATCCTGTTCCTGAGCCTCGGCATCGCCGTGCAGACGCCGGCGATCGGGACCTACCTGACGCAGGTGCTGCACGTGCAGATGCACCAGATGGCGTTGCTCCTGATCTTGCCGGCGGGCGTGGCGGCATTCATCGCTTTCCGTTTTTCGCACCTGGCGGACCGCTTCGGACGGGGACCGCCTCTCGTTATCGGGCTGGCGGTAACGGCACTGTGTCTGTTCGCGCTGACTCTGACGCGCAGCCCAATCATCGTTGTTAACCTGGCGGTGCTCGCGGGGCTAGCCTACGCGATCAGCGTGCCAGCCTGGAGCGCCGCCGCCCTCGATGCGACGCAGGTGCAGAGCCGAGGCGTCCTTCTGGGCTCACTGGCGGCCGTGCAGGGACTGGGCGGCGCCGTTGGGCAGGCCGCGGGCGGACAGGTAAGCGCAATGTACGGGCCGGAAGCGCCCTTCAAGTTCGCGGCGATATTGCTGGGCGTCGCAGTCGTGCTGACGGTCATCCACATCCAGCACCTGCGCCTGAAGCGAGAGCTTCCCCCGCCGAACACCACATATCTGTAGCTCCAGCTTAGCGTCGGCCCGGCGAATCAGCGTGCAGCGTTTCATGTCCCTTTCATACCGGCATCTCGCCGTTTCACACGCCTTGCGCGCTCTTGGTCGTCGAAGGGCGCGCCATGCGGTGACTGGAGTGGCATGGCCGGTTCAGGTGCCGGTGCGCTAACGCTGGCGGCTCCTTCGGTTATCGGCTACCCTCGCATTGCGAGGGTAGCCTTTTTCTACATGCGGCGCCCGGCTGAAGTCGCGAAGGAGTCTGATGGCAAGAGACGATAACGTCGACGAGAACGCAGATCGGGAAACGGCGCCGAGGGAGCTGCCGCGCCCCGGGATCGTCGCTCCCGTCGGGGACGCAGCGCCGGGCCGGCGGGACCTGCGGGACACCTTCATCGCCCTCAGCGTTCGCAACTTCCGACTCTTCTGGTTCGGCCAGCTCATCTCGCTTTGCGGGACCTGGATGCAGACGGTCGGGCAGGCATGGCTGGTCCTTAACCTGACGGGCTCAGCGTTTGCGGTCGGCACCGTCACGACGCTACAGTTCCTGCCGATAACGTTGCTGGTGCTGTTCGGCGGGGTCATCGCCGACCGAGTGCCGAAGCGGCGCTTCCTCGTCATTACGCAGACCTCGGCGTTGATACAGGCCGTTGTGCTGGGGGTGCTTGTCGCGACCGGGACGGTGCGTATCTGGCACGTCTACCTGCTGGCGACGGCCCTCGGCCTCACCAACGCGTTCGACAACCCGACGCGACAGGCGTTTGTGCCCGAATTGGTCGGCAAGGATCTGGTGCCGAACGCGGTCCCGCTGAACAGCACGCTGTTCAACGCCGCCCGTATCGTCGGTCCGGCGATAGGTGGCGTGACCATTGCCGTGTTCGGCGTCGCCGGCACCTTCTTTCTGAACGCCGCCAGCTTCGTTCCCGTGATCATCGCGCTGCTGATGATCCGGACCTCGGAGCTGTTCCCGGTGGAGCGAGGAAGCGGAAGGATAGTGGCACAGTTGCGAGAGGGGGTGAGTTTCGCCTTTCGAACGCCGTCCGTGCTGCTGATTCTGATCATCATGGCGTTCGTTGGCACCTTTGGCTACAACTTTCAGACCGAGCTGCCGTTGCTTGCCCGTTTCGTCCTGAACGTCGGCTCGATAGGCTTCGGCGCGATGACGGCGGTCCTGGGCGTCGGATCGCTGGTCGCAGCCCTGGGCATCGCCTACAGCAGGCGCGCCGACGAAAGGCAGATCGTGTTCGGTGGCCTGGTCTTCAGCCTGCTGCTGATCCTCGTCGGCCTGTCGCACTGGTTCGCGGTGACGCTCATCCTTCTGATACTGATGGGCTTCTTCGGCATAATATTCACAGCTTCCGCAAACACGCGTCTGCAGCTCCTTTCGCCGGGCTATCTCAGGGGGAGGGTGATGAGCCTGTACGTGCTGCTCTTCGCCGGCTCGACTCCAATTGGCGCCTTTCTGATGGGCAACGTCGCCGAAAAGCTGGGGGTGCAGGCGGCGATAGTCCTCTTCGGCGCGATTTCAGCGGCGGGCGTCGTGCTGGCGCTGCTCTACCGGCTGCGAGGCGGTTCGCTCTCGGAGTCTTCGGAGGCTTTCCCTTCGGGCCAGTGAATTCGGTCCAGCAGGCCGTGCTGTTGCAGTTCGGTGAGGGCGTTTCGGGCTGCGACGGGACCAACGGCTGATGGCTCGACGCTTTCCAGCGCGGCGAGCACGGGCTTGAGGATTTCCCGGACCTCCGGGTGGACCGTCTTGTCGGCTATCTCGCGGAGGGAGCGGTGGACGCCGCGGCGCAGCAGGAGCGAATCGCCGTGGTGGACGAGCGCGTCGAGCAGAGGGCCAAGAGCGGCCTCTCCGAGCGCGGCCAGCGCTTCCGAGGCAAGCCAGCGCACTCCAAAGCGCCCGTCTCGGAGCGTTCGAATGAGCGCAGGCGCGGCGCGCGGATCGCGGATGCTTTGCAGCGCCTTCGCAGCCTCCCAGCGGACGTGCCAATCGGGGTCGTCTAGCAGAATCGATCAAAGGGAAGACTGCCAGCTCCCCGATGCTCTCCAGCCCCTGTCGCGATGACTCGCGAATCTTCCAGTCGTGGCTATGGAGGCCGGCCAAGAGATCGTTCACTGACTGGCCACCCTGTCCCTCCGAGTCCATCTCTTCACCTCTTTTTCGTCGCGGGCGTCGCCGGTCTTCATGTCCGGGCGGCAGCGCCTCCTGATTACAGAATCTCACGCCTGTCTGGACTTGTCCACTTCTTGGAGCTGCTGCGGCTGTTCAGCTTCGGCAGGGGCGGGGTAAGTGATGCGACCGCCGTCGACGCGCGCCCATGGCGTCAGACGGTGCTGCTGGACGCTGCGGCGGCCGATGATGTGCTGGACGTCTTCGCCCCGGACGGTCAGGGCGTCGCTGATGAGCGAGCGGTGGCAGCGCCAGGGCAGCGCTTCGGCGCAGAGAATCGCCGTCACCGTCTGCCGGGACGTGGCGATGAGCCATTCCAGCGCTTCGGCAAACTCCTCCGTCTGCATGTAGTCGGCGAAACCGCGGAAGGACGCGTTTCGCCAGGCGTCGTTCGGCGAGTCCTTTCTCGCGTGGCGCAGGCCGCCCAATGACGGCGCGTGCTCGTAGCCGATGCCGGCCGAGAGGAGCGAATGCCGCAGCGCATCGCTTTCGAACTGGGGGTTGCGGCGGGAGCGCGGGATGGTGCGAACGTCGACGACGCGCTTCACTTCATGCGCGTTCAGCAGGTCGACGAGCTCATCGATGGGGCGGGTAGAGTGTCCGATTGTAAACATTTTGCCGGTAAGATAATCTCTTTCTCTGCTATCATAACCCAAGAGGGAAGCCGGCATGAGGCTGCTTACCACCGTCCACCGGGGCGTCCGCAATCACCTGTCTCTCGTTGCTCTGCTCGTCGCTGCGCTGGCGGTCCGCCTGCCACTGCTGCGCCTCTGGGCCTACCAGGCCGAGGGCTTCACCGACGAAGGCTTCTGGAAGAACTGGATGGTCGCCATCCACCAGCACGGCCTGCTCAACATCTTTCGCACGACGGACACGGACTACGTCGGCTATCACTATGTCCTCTGGCTGCTGACGCGGATCAACGGCATCATCGGCGGGTCGTGGGATTACAGCGACTTCCGCCTGCGCGTTCTCGTGAAGGCGCCGCCGGTCCTTTTCGACCTGGGGCTGATAGTCGCCGTCTACGTGGTGAGCCGGGCGCTGTTCGAGGAGCTGCGCTTGCCGCGCGCCGGGTTGCTCGCGCTGGGTGCCGCGGCCGTCATAGCCGTACAGCCCGCCGTTCTGTACGACTCGGCAGTCTGGGCGCAGACGGATTCCGCCGTCACCCTGGCGATGCTGCTGGCGTTGTTCTTCGTCGTCAGAGGCCAGACGAAGCTCGGGTTCGGACTCTGGGCCGTCGGCTTCCTGATCAAGCCGCATCCGATAATTATCCTACCGTTGCTCCTCTATCTAACGTGGAAGCGGGGATCGCGCGCGCTTTGGTCGGGCGCGGCGACGGTGGCTGTGGTGTGGGCCGTAGGGCTTGGCCCGTGGCTGCTGCACGGCGATCTGCTGAATATCCTGCGAGTCTACCGTGGTCTGTTCGAGGCGGACTACAGCCGGCTTTCGGCGTCGGCGTGGAACCTGTGGTGGTTCTTCGACCTGTCGCTCCATCCCCATCCTGACCAGGGAATACTCCCGTTCGTCACCTATCGAACGGTGGGGCTGGTGCTGACCGCCTGCGCCGGATCGCTGGCGCTGCTCTACCTGCACGCGCGCTCGAATCTGAGGGGCGCGCTGGTGGCGGCCGCGTATCTGTCTTTCGCGTTCTATATGCTGCCTATATCCACACACGATCGTTACCTGTATCCGTTCTTTGCCTTCATGCTTCCGGTCGCGATTGCGGAGGCTCGCTGGCGGGCGCTGTACGCGCTGGCGTCGATCACGTTCTTCTTCAACCTGGCGGTTGTGGCGCCGCCGATCGCCGATTTCGCCGGCCGCTGGACGGGCTCGCCCTTCACGATCGGCGTGGCCGCGCTGAACTGTCTTCTTTTTGGGCTTTTCTCCGTTGCTCTCATTCCGCTGGCGGCACAATCAGCGCGGATGCTCGTGATCCGCGGCCGCGCGGGCGCCGGCGCTATGATGCGGGGAGCGGCGAGTGAGGCGGACTAGCCGGTTGGGAGGAGCGTCCGGGTCTCGGCGTCGGCCGGATAAATCTTGAGCGCGTTGTCGTAGCTGGCGTCTTTGCCAATCTCGGTCATCGTCTGACTGATCGCCTCGCCATAGGCGAGTTTCTGCGTCGCGAGCTTGGGGAGCAGGCTTTCGATAGCGGCGTCGGTGTGAGGCGCTGAGACGAGGCTGTTCCAGCCGATCACGGCGCTGGCCCCCTTCTTCACGAACGCTTTCGCCGTCGTATCGAAGGTCAGACCGTCACATCCCATGAGGATGATAGTCGTGCCGTTGAACTTCCCCTGCATGCTGGATTCGATGAACTGGGGCGCGATGCCGAAGAACTTCGTGTCGCCGGAGCCGGCGAGGTTGCGGACTGCGAAGAGGCGGTACTGAGAACGGTCATCGCTGTATTTCGACGAATCGTACTCCTCGGAGCTGAAGAGGAAGGCCTCGTTGCCGAAGGCGTCGATTATCGCCTGGCGCTTCTCCGGATCTGACTGGGTGAGCGAGTTCTCGTCAAAGCGGGCTATGTGGACCCTGAAGATGATCAGGGTGTACTTCTGCTCCGGAATGTGGCGGTAGAAGTCGACGTTCACCTGGTCCGGCGGAATGTAGTCGACGCTATAGCCGGCCTTTTCGAGGACGGGCGTGATGGTGTCGGCGAAGGATGGGTTGGGGTCGGTGAGGCCGAGCTGGTCGACGATAGCCGCCCGGAGCTCGGGCGCCTGCGCGCTCTTCTGCCCGACAAGGAAGACGGCGATTATCGCGATGGCGGCGGCGACGATGCCGACCGGCAGAACGATGCACAGGAAGATGCCGCCGAGTCGTTGTCCTGGCGAGGGCCGGCGGCGACGTGACCGCTTCTTCTTCGGCGGCGCTTCGATTTCGGCTTTGCGAGGGGCCATGGCTTCCGCTCTCTCTTCCTTGCTGGCTGGCGGCCCTGACAAAGGATACCACCATTACGCGGGAATTGCATCGTGCCGCAGCCATTGTTGTGTCCGCTATTTCGTGTAGAATGGGCGCGGAAAGATGCTGCGATGAGAGAATCGTGGAGGGCCAGCATGCGAAAGGGCATCGTCCTGCTCCTCAGTGTTCTCGGGGTCGCGTCGGCGATCAGCTGCAGTGGCGGAGGCGCTGGGACTTCTTCGGCCAGCCCGACTGCGTCGGGGAACGGCGGAAGCGCGGGAACACCTGCGGGCAGGCCGACCGCTTCGAGCGGCGGTGCAACGCCGCAGCCAGGGGTGACGCCGGCGACCATGGCGATGACGAGCTCGGCGTTCGCCGCGGGCGGGGGCATCCCCGCTAAATACACCTGCGACGGCCAGGGCGTATCGCCGCCGCTGCAGTGGGACGCGCCGCCGTCCGGCACGCAGAGCCTGGCGTTGATCGTCACGGATCCGGATGCGCCGGGCGGGACTTACGTGCACTGGGTGATCTACGGCCTGCCCGGCGTCGTCGCGCTCCCTGCCGGAGAACGTATCGACCGACGCGAAGCCGCCGACGGGCGGCGTCAATGGGCAGAACGGTGCGGGGAAGCTGGGCTATACGCCGCCCTGCCCGCCGAGCGGGACCCACCACTATTACTTCCGTCTCTACGCGCTGGACACGAGTATCGCCGCGACGCCCGGCCTGACCGCGGACGAGCTCATGCAGTCGATGAGCGGCCACATCGTCGGGCAAGCGGAGTTGATGGGGACGTACGCTCGCGGGGAGTAGAACGACGGAAAGTCTTCGACGTGGACAATCGGCCGCATTAGACGGTCTGCAGGCAAGGGCGGTTCGGTCTGCGACTCATGTGCGATTATGCGCATTCTCGATGCCCGCCTTCGGCGGGCCGACGGAAGCAACGGGCCGATGAACCAACGAGGGCCGCTCGGCAACCCGAGCGGCCCCGAAACCACGATTCGACCGCAATAGACGCCGATGTCACGTCCTCAGCGGCCCTTGAAGTTCGGCGGACGCTTCTCCAGGAACGACGCCACGCCCTCCTTGAAGTCCTCCGTCGCGAACAGCGGCAGGAACTGCAGATAGGCCTGATGCACGCTCGCCTCGAAGCTCTCCTCCAGGGACAGACGCATTAGCCGCTTCGCCGCCTGCACCGCCAGCGGCGCGTTGCCGGCGATCTCTTCCGCCCAGGCGCGCGTCTCCTCCGCCAGCCGCTCGTGGGGCACGACGGCGTTCACCAGCCCCAGCGACAGCGCCTCCTGCGCGTCGAGGACCTTGCCGCGGAACACCACCTCCGACGCCTTCGCCCAGCCGAGCAGCCGGGGAAGCATCCACGTGCCGCCGCTCTCCGGCAGAATGCCGCGGCGCGTGAAGACCGCGCCCAGCTTGCCCTTCTCCGAGGCGATGCGGATGTCGCAGCCGAGGGCCAGGTCGAAGCCGTAGCCGGCCGCCGGCCCGTTGAGCGAGCAAATCACCGGCTTGTCGAGCGTGTGCAGCGCCATCGGCGGGCTGTTGTTGAGATCGAAGCGAAGGCCCATCCCGCCGCCGCCGAACATCTCCTTCAGGTCCAGGCCGGCGCAGAAGCCCCGCCCCGCGCCCGTAATGACCACCACCCGCACCTCCGGGTCGCGGTCAACGTCGCGTAGCGCGGCCGCCAGGCTGTTGAGCATCGGCAGCGAGATCGCGTTCAGGGAATCGGGCCGATTCAGGGTTATCGTCGCTATGCCGCCGTCTTTCACGTAGAGCAGGTCTTCGTATTCCATAATGGCCTCCCTTCAACCTGCCGCGAGTATGGCATCGGACGCGGAAAAGCGTCAACGCGTGAGTGCGAATAACGACGTAATGCTATAATATCGAGGTTCAGACTCGCGGAGGGCCGAGACATGCTTCAAGAGGAAACCTGGACGGCCGCAAGGTACTCGCCGGAAGACGCCTCCGCCTGCCTGGAGCTCGCGCGCAAAGTCTCCTCCGAAAACGTTCTCGCCGACGCCTGCTTCGACTGGCAGACGCAGCGTGGTCCCGCCGGTCCGGCCGTCGGCATGGTAGCGCGGGAAGCGAACTCGGGACACCTCATCGCCTGCGCCTCGATGGTGCCGGTCGGCGTGCGCCTTTCCGGTGAGTCCGTCACAGCCGCGCTCACCCTGAAGCCGCTGATCGACCCCGAGTTCGAGGGCCGCGGCATCCCCCTCGACCTGCTCCGAAAGCTCGACGCGCTGGCGGCCGAAGAGAAGATCGCCTTCAGCTACGCTTTCCCCGACGAGGCGTCGTTCCCGATGCTCGTGAACCAGGGCGGTTTCAAGGAGGTCGCTGCGCTCTCGCTGCTCATCCGGCCTCTTCGGCCGGAGCGGCTCGCCATGAAGACGACCGGCAGCCGCGTCCTGGCGAGAACGGCGTCGATCGCGCGCGTCGTCTGGCGCACGCCTCCGTCCGTTCGCCAGAAAGAGGTGCCGGGACTTGCCATAGAAGAGGTGAAGGACTTCGATGAGCCGTTCGCCGTCTTCTGGCGAAGGGTCCAGCACCGCACGCCGCTAATGGTCGTCCGCGACTCCGCCTATCTCAACTGGCGCTACATCAACGTGCCGGACTGCCAGTTCGCCGCCTTTGCCGCGAGGTCGGAGGGAAAGGCGCGCGCGATCAGCGTGCTGCGGGCCGGAACGCTGGGCAGATTCTCAGCCGGCCTCATCGTCGACCTTATCGTCGAAGCCAGCGGCGAAGGAAGGGCCGCCGGCCGGCTGCTGATCGAGCACGCCGGCGCCTACTTCAAAGAACAGGACCTCGACATGCTGGCGACGCTCTCGCTGCGTCATACGGACGAGTTCCGCCTCTTCCGCGCTTCCGGCTTCTGGATGCCGCCGCGTTTCATGGAGCCGCATCCGCTCCATTTCGTCGTGCGCTCACACGCCGACGAGGCAAACGCCGCCTATGACCTGCACAACTGGTTCCTGACTCTGGGCGATTCCGACGTAGTGTAGGCGCTAGCCCGGCACCGTCACGACGACGCGCGTGCCCTCGCCCGGCTTCGACTCGATCTCAATCGTGCCGCCGAGGAGGCGCGCCCGCTCCTGCATGCCGATGAGCCCCAGCTTGCCCGATGCGGCGGCATCACCCGACCGGGCAGGCGGCTCGAATCCGTTGCCGTTGTCGGCCACCGTCATAACGATGCCATCCGGCCGGAAGTCCAGCGTCAGCTCCACGGCCGAGGCGCGTGAGTGCTTGCGAACGTTGTTCAACGCCTCCTGCGCGATCCTGAACAGCGCCAGCTCCGACTCTGGCGGCAGACGGCGCGGCTCACCCGTTATGCGCGTGTTCGTCGCGATGCCGTCCTGCTCCTCCAGGGCGATGAGCAACCACTTCAGCGCCGGTAGCAGGCCGAGGTCATCGAGGACGGGAGGCCGCAGGTCCTGGCTGAAGCGTCGCACGCCGTCGAGGATGGCGTCCGTCTGCTCCCGCAGCTCGTCGAGGCGTTCCGCTAACTGAGGCGGCACGTCCGGACCGCTCGAGGACAGCAGGTCGAGGCGCCGCGAGACGCCGGTAAGCGCCTGCGCCGTGTCATCGTGCAGCTCGCGGGCGATGCGGAGGCGTTCGCTTTCCTGCGCCTTCAGCACCTGCGATACGTAGTAGCGAAGGTTCTCCTGCATTCGCCGCTGTTCGGAGACGTCCCGGACGATGGACTGGACGCCGATGGGCCGGCCGTTACGGATGATCAGGCTGGGCATCAGCTCGACAATCGCCTCGCTGCCGTCGCGGCGCGTGAGCGGGAACTCGATTAGGGCGTCGACCGGCTCGCCACGGTACTGCGCCCTCAGCATGTCTTCGACCGCCTTGAACGTCCTTCGGCGTCAGGAAGTGCGACGCGTCCAGCTCCCTCAACTCGTCGAGGTTGTAGCCGGTCAGCTTCTGGAAAGCACGGTTGGCGTTGATTATCCGGCCGTTGAGGTCGTGCACCTCGATGGCGCCGGTAGCGTTCTCGAACAGACCGCGATAGTTCTCCTCCGATTGTCGCAGCTGCTCCGACGCCTCTCGCTCCTTCTCATACAGCTTCGCGTTCTCGATGGCGACGCCGATGGCGTTGCCGATGGCGCTTGCCAGCTCGATCTCCTCCGGAGCAAACTCGCGGGGCTCGCTCGTGGCGGCGCAGAGCGTGCCCAGCACTCTGCCCTTCGACTTCAGCGGAACGATGAGCTGCGCCTGCAGGTTCTCCCGCTTGCCGACTTCGCTCGCCAGCCAGGGGCTAACGGCGTTGGCATCCGCCACCAGCGGCTCGCCGGTCTGAGCGACCTGGCCGTTCAGCCCTTCGCCCACGCGCAGGCGCTTCGCCATGCCGACGAACTCGTTCGAAACGCCGTGGTAGGCCTCAAGCGTCAACTCGTCGGAGTCTTCGTCGAGGAGGTAGAGAAGCGACTTCTCGACTCCCATGACCTCCTGCACTTTGTCCATAGCGTGGTGCAGGATCTGGCGGGGTTGGAGCGACTCGGCGACAACGTTGAGAACGGCGTTGATCGCTTGCAGCCGCCGCTCCTCGTTCTCGACGGTCTGGATATGCGAGCGCAACTCCCGCTGCGTCCACTCCAGAGAGGCGATGGTACCGCGGTGCTCTGCCTTCTCCCGGTTCGACACGTCGATCAGCCATGTGACGAAAACGCCCATCACCGCGAACGCCGCCACCTCGATGCCGGCCTCTTCAGCGGCAGTCGAGGTTACAAAAACGCGCGGCAGGAGCAGAGCGGTGATAACCGCGGTGGTAGTCAAACCGCCGCGCAAGCCGAATATATAGGCGGCGTAGGCCACCGGAAGAATCGAGAGAATGCGGTGCACGGATCGTCGCGTGAAGTCGATACGCAGCACGGTCTCCAGCGAACTCAGGACCGGCAACGAATCGGCGTAATAGAAGATGGTGCCGCAGGTGATGATGGTGACGATTATCCAGAAGTGCGGCTCACGGAGAACGCGCCAGGAGCGCGTCTCCCGCGCCGGCGTGGCCAGCATCCGCCTTGTCCGCGCAATGGTCTCTATCACTTCGACGAGTCCCCCATAGACACACCATCGAGCGAGATCCAGCCTTCCTTCAGCGCCCGCAGGACCGCCTCAGTCCGCGAGCTAACGCCGAGCTTGTCGAAGATATTGCCGAGGTGCGATTGGACAGTTCGCACGCTCAACGCCAGCTCCGAAGCGATCTCCTTGTTGCTCATGCCCCTCGCTGCCAGCTTCAAGACTTCCAGCTCGCGGTCGCTGAAGTGCTCCGGCAGCCCCTCGACAGCAGCGGGCTTGCCGCGGCTCATCGACGAGAACCACTGCACCACCTTACGCGCGACGTGTGGGTCGAGCACCACCTCGCCGGCGCTCACATCGCGTATCGCGTCGACGAGCTGGGCGCCGCGTACGTTCTTCAACAGATAGCCGTTGGCGCCGGCCTCGAGCACCGCATAGATGTACTGGTCGTTGTCGTAAGCGCTGAGAACGAGGATGGATATGCCCGGCTGATTGGACTTGATGAGCTTCGTCGCCTCGATGCCGTTGAGATTGGGCATGGCAACGTCGATTATCGCGACATCCGGCTTCAGCTCCTGCGCAAGGCGCACCGCCTCTTCGCCGTCCGCCGCTTCGCCCACCACCTCGAAATCCCGTTCCCGCTCCAGGCGTTCGCGCGTACCCTCGCGCACCAGGGTGTGGTCGTCGGCTATGAGTATGCGGATCTTGTCCATCTTAATTCTCCTCGCCTCTGTGGCTAACTCTCCCATATACAGATTACATTCAGCCACTCTAAGCCGCCAGCAGTAGCCTGCCGGAGATCATCCGCCAACTATGCGTAGCGGCATTGCGCGAAATACCTAGAGTCGGTGCGCCGTCTCGCCTAGCGGATGCGCCGTTCGCGAAAAGCAATGCGTTATACTGGCCGATTCGGCCCGCGCGATTGTCGCTTTTAGGGGTCGAATTCCAAGGCCGAAATGCCTATCAACAATCGGCGCTCAAAGCGGACGACAGGCTGCCCCTTTGTGCCGTAGTCTACACATGGAAGAAGAAAACAAGACGGAAAGGGCAAAGGTGAGGAAATGACAACGATGACTGGAACCCCAACCGGAGTCGAGAAGACCAGCCTGGGCGCCCCGCAGACGATCTGGCAAGAGCGGCCACGCGCCGTCGGGTACGTCAGGCAGGACTTCGAGGAGATGGGCAAGAAGTGGACGCGGCCGGATGGGCAGAAAGGCCGCATCTGCGCCTGCGCTGAGACCCACGGATGGGAGCTCGCCGGCGTGCACGAGGACATCGGTTGGACGGGCGAGTGCCTGAACAGGCCGGCCCTCATCGCTATCCTTGCCGACCCCAAGTTCGACCTGCTGGTAGTGGACCGCACCGACCGACTGGCCTGCAAGAAGAGCGACCTTGACTTCCTGCTCGCCCTGCTCGAAGAGCACGGCATCACCTGCGTGCCGGCTACCTGGTCCTGGGAGCCGCTGGCGCAGTACATGCGCTGGTGGTACCGCAGCAAGAGCAACCCGGTCTACGCCCAGCTCGACGCCGCAACGGCGAAGGCGAAGGCGTGATCGGGCACAGGGAGTTTTCGACGGGTCTGAACCGTCGAATCATCAGGGAGGATATCAGGTAAGAGGGGCGGATTGAAGGAGTAAAGGAGGTGCATAATGGCCTCCCGACCAGATCTCTGGAACATACAGTTCGGTAACCTAGTCTACCTGTTCGGGGCGCTGCTGGTCGTAGCGGTGATATACGGCCTCTACCGGCGGCTGCGCATCTGGAGACTCGGCAGCGAGGACGACCGGTTGAAGGATATTCCCGGCCGCTTCCGCGAGTTTGTGATCAAGACGAAGGCCGACTGGCTGTGGCACAAGCGCATCATCCGCAACAGGTATGCGGCAGTCATGCACATGCTCATCTTCGGCGGCTTCGGAGTGCTGCTGGTCGGCACCAGCCTGGACGCGATACACACGCACGTCTATCAATTCCTGGAGGGCAACACCTATCTGGTCTTCTCTCTAGCCTGTGACGTCGGCGGCCTGATGGTTCTGGCCGGCGTGGGCATGGCGGCCTACAGGCGCTACGTTGTCCGGCCGACGAAGCTGGACAACGCCCTCGATGACGCTGTGACGCTGGCGTGGATAGCAACGGTTTGCATCACCGGCTACATCGTCGAGGGACTGCGAATGTCGGCGACAGAGATCACCGTCCACCCCGGCTGGTCGGTGTGGTCGCCGGTTGGCCTCGTCTTCGCCGAAGCGTTCCGTCCGCTCGGCCATGACGCTCAACTGACCCTCCACAAGACCTTCTGGTGGTCCCACATGTTCATCGCCATGGGCGGCATGGGGTACATCGTTCTCAGCTTCACGAAGCTTGGACACATCGTTGCTTCCCCGCTGAACATGTTCTTGCGGACGGCGCCCGCTAACAAGGGCGTGCTGAAGCCAATCGAAATCACCGAGACGAGCGTTGGAGCGCTTGGCGCCTCCAAGATACAGGACCTGAGCTGGAAAGACCTGATCGACCTCGACGCCTGCACGCGCTGCGGCCGCTGCCAGGAGGTTTGCCCGGCCAACCTGACCGGAAAGCCGCTCTCACCAAAGATGGTGATTCAGGAGTTGAAGGCGCACATGGTCGAGAGGGCGCCAGCGCTTCTCAGCGGCAAGAAGTCGCAGGAGGAGGTGCCGCTGCTGGCAGGCGGCGTCATCACGCAGGACGAGCTGTGGTCCTGCACGACGTGCGGCGCCTGCGAAGAGGCTTGCCCGGTCTTTGTGGAGCCGGTGAAGAAGATCATTGAGCTGCGCCGGAACCTCGTCCTGGAGCAGGGCGAGATACCGCCGACGCTGATGGCCGCTCTTCGGTCCACGCAGGACAGAGGCCACCCGTGGAAGGGCGCCTCGGCCTCGCGGACCGATTGGACGGAAGGCTTTGAAGTGAAGAATGTCGCTAACGACGGCGACGCGGAGTTCCTCTTCTGGGTCGGCTGCACGGCCGCTCTCCAGGAGAGCAGTATGAAGGCGGCTCTGGCCCTGGCGCGGCTTCTCGACGCCGCCGGCGTGAAGATAAGCATCCTGGGGCACGAGGAGTCCTGCTGCGGCCACCCCGCCCGGAGAATCGGTGACGAGTACCTGTTCCAGTGCCAGGCGCAGGCGAACATCGAGACGCTGAAGCGCCATAACGTGAAGAAGATCATCACCGCCTGCCCGCACTGCTACCACACGCTGAAGTACGAATACCCGCAGTTCGGCGGCGACTTCGAGGTCGTGCACCACACGGAATTCCTGCTGAAGCTGGTGAAGGAAGGCCGGCTGAAGCTGACCAAGGAAATCAAAGCGGTAGTCGCCTACTCCGACCCGTGCTACCTCGGTCGCTACCACGGCATCTACGAAGCACCACGCGAGCTCGCGGCTTCGGTACCGGGCGTCAGGATGGTCGAGATGGCCCACTGCGGCGCCAACGGCCTGTGCTGCGGCGCGGGCGGCGGTCGGATGTGGATGGAGGAGGAGCCGGAGCAGCGCGTCAACCGGGTTCGGGCCAAGGAAGCGGTGGACACGGGTTGCGACAAGGTGCTGACAGCCTGCCCGTTCTGCCTGCAGATGTTCAAGGACGGGCTGACCGGCCTCGGTCTGGAAGAGCCGCCGGAAGCGCTCGACCTGGTGGAGCTGCTGGAGCGGTCGGCGCTGCCGGAAGTGGCGGCGGTCGCGACGGCGGAAGAGGCATCGAAGGAAGAAGCTCCGGCAGAGAAGGCTGCCGATCAAGACGGAATACTGAGTGGCGTAGGCGGCGAGTAACGGCTCCTCTCCGAACTTAATCGGCGTTGCCCCGCCCGCCCCTTTCAGGCGACCAGCGTGAGACCTGCGCTGGTCGCCTCCTTTTCTCTTCGAACGCCTCGATTCGACGCGCTCCGGATGGTATTCTGCAGGCGAGGAAGCGCTCATGGACGAACGCCCCGATAAGAAGGTGGAGCGGGAAGAACCCGCAAAAGACCGTCGGCAAAACCTTCTCACCCGCTTCGCGGAGTGGATCGTCGAAGACCGCAGTCGGCGCATAATCGCGGGCGTGATCGTCACCGTCTTCCTCGTCGCCTTTGGCGCGGTCGTGCTGGTCCTCCAGAGCCGCTTCAAGGGGTTCGGCTACGCCGGCGTATTCTTCGTCAACCTGGCGAGCACTGCGGTCTCGTTCCTCTTCATCCCCGGCCTTACTCTTGCCGGCCAGGCGCTCATCGTCAGCGACGCGAAGTCGCTCGGAGCATTCCGAGTCGGTATCGCCGGTGGATTGGGCATGGGCCTCGGCGAGATCACGGCCTACGTCGTCGGCTCCGTCGGACGCGACCTCGCCCACGGCCGGCGGGTCGGCGGTCCGACGTGGTTCAGACGCACTGTCGAAGGGATCGGCGGGGCGATAAGCTGGCTACTGGCCCGCTACGGTACCGTGACGCTCTTCGTGCTGGCAGCCGTCCCTAACCCGCTGTTCGAGGTGGCCGGCTTCAGCGCCGGCGCCGTCCGGATGAGTTTCTGGCGCTTCCTGATACCGGTCACGCTGGGAAAGCTGGCGCGCGGGCTCGCTCTGGCCTACCTCGGCGCCCACTTCGGCCACGTCATCGGCCTCTGACCGCCGGCCGCGATTCTCCTCTTTCAGGCGGAAGCATAGAATGGGCGCATAACTCTTCGGGGGAGCGTCCGAGTGGAAGAATCCGCGGATTCGGCTGAAGAGGCGACGCCGGCAGCCGGCGCCGCCGCCAGGTCGCGCGCCTTCGAATCGCTGGCCATCGGCAACTTCCGCTTTCTGCTGGGCGGCACGGCGGCGTCAAGCTTCGCCTACTGGATGGAGCAGATCGGGCAGGGCTGGCTGGTCGCTCAGCTTACCGATTCGCCTCTTCAGCTGGGGCTTGTCCAGTTCATCCGCGGCGTGAGCATCATCTTCGTCTCGCCCTTCGTTGGTGGCTTCTCCGAGCGCACAGACCGACGCATTCTCACGGCGGTGGCGTCCGGCCTCAACGGCCTGGGCGCGCTGGCGATCGGCATCCTCATCGTCGCGGGCCGCATCGAAATGTGGCAGCTGTACATAACGGCGTTTACCGGCGGCCTGTCCGCCAGCGTCTATAACCCGGTCCGCCAGTTCCTGGTCTACGACGTGGTGGAGCGCGAGCAGTTGCCCGACGCCGTCGCCTTGAATGCGATGGTGAACAATATGGCGCGCGTGGTCGGGCCGGGGCTGGCGGGTTTCCTTATCGGCTACAACATCTCGGGCGCGTTCTTCAGCGAGGCATTCTTCTTCCTCTGCGCGATCGCCAGCCTGTTCGCGATGCGGTTCGAGCAGACGGTCCAGGCGGCGGAGCCCGCGTTGACGGCGTTGCGCCGCGGCACCGCCTATCTCCTGCGTCATCGGGCGCTGTTGCGGCTGACGCTTCTGCAGGCCATCCCGACGATGCTGATATACCCGTACATACAGCTGATGCCGATCATGGCGCGAAACTACCTTCACGTCGGATCGCAGGGTTACGGCTGGCTGCTGACGGGAGTTGGAATCGGCGCCTTCGGGAGCGGCATAGTCGTCACGCGCTTCGCCGATGTGCGTTACAAGGGCCTGATCATGAGTGTGGCGCTGGTGTTCTACGCCTTCATGATCCTGGCGTTCTCGTTCTCCCGAATCTATGTGCTGTCGCTGCTGCTGCTGATAGTGGGTGGGGTTGGATTCGTGACGTTCACGGCGTTCAACCAGATGCTCGTGCAAATTCACGTCCAGGACGAGCTTCGCGGCCGCGTGCTGGCCCTTTACATGATGGCACAGGGGTTGAACCCCTTCGGCGCCCTGATGATGGGGTTCGTCGCCGACCACTACCTTGGCACCGCCCATACCATTGCCGTCTTCGTGCTGGCGGCGCTGCTGCTATCGCTGGTCAGCGGCCTCGCCTCCCGCGATGTGCGGTCTCTCTGACGCCCGTTCCTCTAGGCCGGCTTGGCCTGTGCTATGATTTGATTAGGCACTGAATCTGCAGGTGAGCCATGTGTCTATAATCGAGCGCGAGGGACACGAAGCGTCTTCCCGACGCCGCCGGCAACGCCTCACGCTGGTCCGACTGGTATGGGTTGCCTTCTTCCTGCTGGTCGCCGTCCTCATTGCGACAAACCTTGACGAAGCAGGGCAGATCGCCTCCGAGCTTCGCTCCGCCAGTCCGGCGTACCTGGGCGCCGCCGCGGCCGTCGAAGTCCTCTTCGTCGTCAACCTGACCCTCTTCTACGCGACGACCTTCCGCGCGGCGGGGCTCCGCGTTTCCCTCTGGCGGTTTGTCTTCATCGCGCAGGCATGCTACTTCGTGAACCTCGTGTCGAAGACGGGCGGTATCGGCGGCATTGCGTTCTATCTGCAGGAGGGGCGTTGGAGCCGGCAGCCGGCTGCGAAAGTTGGCGCGGCCTACATGGCGACGTACGTTCTCGGATACGCCGCCTTCGTCGTCGTGCTGCTGGCCGCGCTCATCCTTCTCTACCTGCAGGGCTCGCTGACGCGGGTCGAAGTGATCGTTTCCATCGTGATCGCCGTCATCATAGTCATCGACGGCGCCGTGCCGGTCGCCGCCGTGGCAAGCCGGAGGCTGTTGGAGCGTGTCTACCTCTTCGGCGGTAAGGCCGCGAACGCGTTGGCAGGCCGGTTGGGGCGCGAGCGGATGATTGACCTCGATGCCACACGGCTCGCTGCCAACGAGCTTCATGAGGCGACGGTCTTTGTCGCCAAGCATCCGCTTCGTTACCTGCTGCCATTCGTGCACGCGCTGGGCATCGGCCTTCTGTCGGCGGTGATGCTCTACCTGACGGCGCACGCGGTGGGCGCGGAGATCAACGTCCGGCAGGCGCTTTCCGCCTACGGCATCGCGCTGCTGTTTTCGCTGGTGGGCATCACTCCGTCCGGGGTGGGCTTCGTTGAGTTGACTCTCAGCGTGCTGCTCATTTCCTTCGGCATTGCACGGAACACAGCCATTGCCGCGGCGCTGGGCTATCGTTTCTTCGTGCTCTGGCTGCCCGTGGCGCTCGGGACAATCAGCCTTGTCGTCCTTCGACAGATCCAGCGCTTGCCGGAGGAAGCGTGATGGAAACGTATGGGCACTGGCAGTTGTGGACGAAGGTCATTGCCCTGCGACGGGCGTCCGCAGGGCAGTCACTCCAGCGCTACCTGCGGCTTTTTCCCGCGGCGATCGTTATCGCATTCGCAACGCTGGCGATATCCTCGGCGACGACGGCGCTGGTAGCCGATGACCGCGAAGTCACGCGCAAGTTCGGCCTGACGCTCCATGCTCTGCAAGCGGGCCACATCTGGCTCGTGCCGGCCTCCACCCTCGTACAGCCCGAGCCTCCGTTGAAGTGGATCATGCCTTTCCTCGTCCTCGCGTCCGTCGCCTTGCTTGAGTATGAGGTGGGCACCTGGCGGACCATCGTGACGTTCTTTCTCTCCGACTGGATAGGCTCGCCGCTGATGCTCCTGTTGCTGTGGGGGCTCGGCGCGGCCGGATGGTCGGAAGCACACCAGTACGCCAATCGCGGCGACGCCGGCGCTTCGGCCGCGGTCCTGGGCACGCTGGTGGCGGCCTTCTTGTTGCTGCGACCGCCGTGGCGAAACCTGCTCCTCGCGAGCACGATATTCTATCTGCTCGTGCAGTTCAGCTTCCTGACGCCGGACGTGTCCATCGTTCACACGCTGGGAGCGATTGTGGGTCTGGTCGCCGGTCTGATATTGTTGCGAGCCGACCGGCTCCGCCAGGTCAACACCAGGGAGTTCTGGCTGACGCGCTTCCTGGCCCGCGCCTGGCGACTCGCCATCCGTTCGCCTTAGCGCGCGACGGCTCGGGCTAGGCGCCGGTGGCCCCTTCGAGCACGGCCGTGCGGAAGAAGAGCCGTATCGTTTCGTAGAGCTCAGGCGGAACGAGGCGCGTCTTGCCGGCTATCTGCGACAAGGGGACCGGCACGATTCTTGCTTCCCTGCAGCGCCGTCATGTTCCCGCTGAGGTCGCGGTGCAAGAAATCGACGGCCGCCGAGCCGATAAGCATGGAGCAATAGCGGTCGCGGACGCTGGGCGAGCCGCCGCGCTGCAAATGTCCGAGAACGGTGACGCGAGTGTCGAAGCCGGTGCGCCGCTTGACCTCGTCGGCTATGTGCTGGGCGATCCCCCGCTCGACAAGACGGACGTGGCCGAACTGGTCCGACCCGTCGACGTCTCCGGCGGGAAGCTCCATCCCTTCGAGCTCCATTCCCTCGGCCACGACCATGAGACTGAAGCCGCTCGTCTCCTTGCGGTGGCGCGCGTGGTCGACGATCTGATCGATGTGGACGGGCTCCTCCGGGATCGCGATGAAGTCGGCGCCGCCCGCCAGCCCGCCGACTATAGCCAGCCAGCCGGCCTCACGGCCCATGACCTCCATGAACATGATCCGCCCATGCGACTTGGCGGTGGAGAAGAGGCGCTCGAGCCCGTCGACGATAACGCCCGTAGCGGTGTCGAAGCCGATGCAGAAGTCGGTCTCCGGCACGTCGTTGTCGATCGTCTTCGGTATGCCGACGACCCTGACGCCCGCCTCATGAAGCTTGGCCGCGACGCTGAGGGTATCGTCGCCGCCGATGGCGATCAGCCCGTCGATTGCGTGGGCTTGCAGGTTCCCGACGACGATTCCCAGGTCGGCAGGGTCGCGGCCCGGATTCGTTCGCGACGTGCCGAGCATCGTGCCGGCTTCGCGATAGATGTCGCGCACCTCCATGGGCGCTAGGCGGTGCATCGCGCCCGTGCCCATCAGTCCCGCCCAGCCGTCGTGGATGCCCCGAGACGTCGTCATCCATCGTCCAGCCGCGCTGGGCCGCCGCGCGAATGGCTGCGTTGAGGCCGGGGCAGTCGCCACCGCCAGTCAGTACAGCAATGCGCATGATTCACCTCTCTTCAGGGAATAGAGCGGGAAGCATGACCGGATCCTTCCCGGTTTTCCTAAGCATATATGGTGAAAGGCATGATGTCATCTGTCTGGCGCGCTTCGACCCTGTCTCGTTTGATGCGTCGAAAGAGGCGCCTGCCGGCGGCTTAGTTGCGCCTTCTCCTCCGCCTCTTGCCGTCAAGCCTATCGAGGGCGACAATCTTCTCGCGCATCGCTGCTCGACCCTGATGGCGGGCGGGGATAGAATGCGAGCAGAGCCAGATCACACAGAGTCGTCGATGGAGAGAACCATGGAGACCGCGCCTTATTCCCAGTTCAGCCGGAACTACCCGCTGTTGCTCAAGAACCTCATGAACCGGCCCGTCAACCTTTATCCCGACGACATCGGCGTCGTCTATCGCGACTTCCGGACAGGGAAGACCTATCGTTTCACCTGGCTGGAGTGGTACCGGCGCACCTGCCGCCTCGCCAACGCCCTAAAAGCCCTCGGCGTTCGCCCCGGCACGCCCGACGAGCCCGGCGACCGCGTCGCGACCATCGCCCTCAACCACAACGCGCACCTGGAGCTATACTTCGGCGTCTCCTGCTACGGCGCCGTTCTTCACCCTATAAACATGCGCCTTTCGCTCGACCACATCGTCTACACGATCAACCACGCCGAAGACAAAGTCCTCTTCTTCGACAACGTCTTCCTGGCGCTCGTCGAGCAGATCTACGACCGCATAAAGGACTGCGTGAAGACGTTCGTCTGCATCTCCGACGAGCAGGGCATACCGAAGTCGAAGATACCCAACCTCTACGGCTACGAGGAGCTGGTCGCCGAGGCCGCCGACGACCTGGACTGGCCGGTCCTGCACGAGGACACTTACGCCACCCTCTGCTACACGACCGGCACGACCGGCCTGCCAAAGGGAGTGATGTTCACCCACCGTGCGCTCTATCTCATGACCATCCACCTCATAACCCTCGGCGTCCTCAACAACGACCCGGAACGCAACCTGCAGGGCGAAAACGGCGTCTCCATGCAGAACATTCCCATGTTCCACATCCACGGCTGGGGACTACCGTACATGGCCGTCTTCGCCAGCACCAAGCTCGTTCTCCCAGGCGCCTTCACGCCGCAGGGCTTCTGTGAGCTCGTCCAGAACGAGAAGGTGGACATGACCGCCCTCGTTCCGACCATGATCGCCATGCTCATCGAGTATCCGGACATTGAGAAGTACGACCTGAGCAGCCTGAAGGCCTGCTCCGTCGGCGGCGCCGCGCTCTCGCTGGGCCTCAAGACCAAAGCCGAAAAGCTGATTCCAGGCTTCAAGGCCACCGCCGGCTACGGCATGACAGAGACGGCGCCGGTGAGCATCATGGCGTTCATCAAGAAGGGCGACGCCGAACTGCCGAAGGAGGAGCGCGAGAAGCTGGCCGTCAAGACCGGCGTCGCCATCCCCGCCATCGAGGCCCAGGTCGTCGACACGAACATGCAGCCCGTTCCGTGGGACGACGCGACAATCGGCGAGATCATCCTCCGCGGCCCCTGGGTGATGGACAAGTACTACAAAGACCCGGAGCGCAGCGCCGAGGTCTGGCGCGACGGCTGGTTCCACACCGGCGACGTCGCCAAGGTCGACGAGGATGGCTATATCACCATCGCCGACCGCATCTCCGACATCATCCGCAGCGGCTCGGAGATGGTGCCGACAGTGCTGATGGAGAACATCGTCGCCTCCGCCGACTTCATCCTTGAGGCGGCCATCGTCGGTGTGCCGGACGACAAGTGGGGCCAGCGGCCGATGGCGCTCGTGACGTTCGTCCCCGGCGCCACCGCCTGCGAGGAAGACGTGATTCGCCACCTCGAGACCGAGGGCGTCGACAAAGGCAAGATCACGCGCTGGATGCTTCCGGACTACGTCCTGGTCACCAACGACATTCCCAAGACCAGCGTCGGCAAGTTCAACAAGCTCGTGATCAACCGCGACATCGCCGACTTCGTGGCGAAGGCAAAGCGGATGAGACTGAGCTCAACCGAATAACGGCAATCAATTCCAGCTAAGGAAAGGATGGACAGATGTTTGAGCTCTCCCAGTTCTCTTTGAAGGGCAAATCGGCCATTGTCACCGGCGCCAGCCGCGGAATCGGCAAGGGGATCGCCATCGGCTTCGCGCGCGCGGGTGCGAAGGTAGCGCTGACCAGCCGCAAGGTCGACGACCTGAACGCCACGAAGGACGAGATAGCCGCCTTCGGCGGCGAGGCGCTCGTCATCCAGTCGCACCTCGGCAAGATGGAAGAGATCCAGCGCATGGTGGAGACCGTGAAGAGCGCATTCGGCCGTATCGACGTTCTCGTCAACAATGCCGGCGCCAGCCCGGCCATGGCCAGCGTCCTCGACGCGGACGAGCGCCTCTGGGACACGATCATGAACCTGAACCTGAAGGGCGTCTACTTCGTGAGCCAGGCCGTCGCCAGGGTCATGAAGGAGCAGGGCGGCGGCAAGATCGTCAACATCGCCTCCATCGACGCCCTCAAGCCGGAGCCTTTTGTCAGCGTCTACAGCATCTCGAAAGCCGGCGTGCGGATGATAACCAAGGCCTTCGCCATGGAGCTGGCCGGCTACAACATCCGGGTGAACGCCATCGAGCCGGGCGCTATCACCACGAAGATGATGGACTCGCACTGGTTCGCCCTGGCGCCCGAAGAGGCGAAGGCGGCGAAGGCCGCCATGGCAGCGCACACCCCGCTTGGCCGGATCGGCGACGTTGATGAGATCGTCGGCGCTGCGATCTACCTGGCGTCCGACGCCTCGAGCTACGCCACCGGCGCCGAAATACTGCTCGACGGCGGCGCAATGCTGGGGAAGGTCGATCTGGAGCATCCGCCCTCCTAGCCGGAACCGCCCCGCGGTGCTCGAATCGTTCGCGGTCCTCGCGGCCGCTGCCGCCCCTTCGTCTCTTCTGTCGAAGAGAAAGCGTTTGAGGGGAGTCTTTCACGAAATCGCTCCACGCAACGTCTTACTAACTGGAGGAAGACGTTGCCGGTTTCGGAGAGCGACGAGCAGACAGTGGTCCGCGCCGACGGACTGGTCTGGCAGATCGAGCGCGGCAAGGAGGCGGAGTTCGCGTACGTGCGGAGCTGGCTTCTGCATCGCTCAAGACCGGATTCAAACGGCACCGACCGCGCTTCTGAGGATGCCGCGCCGACTGCTAAAATGGATACGATGTGTGAAATCGAGCGAACCTCGGCGACGGCGACGCTCTCTCCGGAGGGACCGGTGCGGCTGCTGCTGCGCGCATGGCGTCTAATGCCGGCTGCGAGAGTTCGCGACCGGCCTGGAAGGGGAAAGCTTGACAGCCCCGTCGTTTGAAAGCCTGATAGACCGGCACCAGCGGGAGATCATGGTCTACGTGCTGCGGAACCTGGGCGACTCCCACTCCGCGGAAGACGCCTTCCAGGAACGTTCCTGCGCGCCTTTCGGGCCTACCCGCGGCTGCCCGATTCGGCGAATCGAAGGGCCTGGCTGTACAAGATCGCCTCGAACGTGTGCAAAGACGAGCGACGCCGCTGCCGCCGCCTGCCGCCGTCCGTCGAGGCGGAATCCGCGCTTGTCGTCGCGCCGGGAGACGACGGCCGCGAGCTGGCCATCGCCGTTCGCGCCTTCGTCGACACGCTTCCGCCGCGTCAGCGCGAGGCGGTGATCCTGCGCAAGTTCCAGGAGCTGGACTACGAGGAGATATCGACCGTGCTGGGCTGCTCGCCCGAGGCGGCCCGTGCGAACGTGTATCAGGGGCTGCGCCGCATTCGCGCTCATTTCCTGGAAAGCGACCACCGATGATGGACAACTGTCTGACCGAAAACGACCTGCTGGAGCTGCTTGCGAATGACGCCTCGATCGAGGCGTGGCGCCCGCATCTCGAATCGTGCGCCCGCTGTCGCAAAGCGCTGGCGAAGCAGGAGAGGCTGGACGCCGCCCTCGGCGCGGCTCCGACGGACGCGGCGGTGGAACGATTGCTGCGGTCGGCCCGCCCTCGCCTGCAGGCGAGGCTCGCCGCGCGCTCGCGGTCCGTGGCCTACTACGAAGCGTGGCCGGAGTCGCCCATAGGACGCATATTCATCGCCACGTCGAGCGCCGGCCTTTGCGCAATTGGGCTGCGCGGGAGCGAAGGGGACTTCGTGCGGCGGTTGGAACGACGCGGGTTCGCGGTGCAGCGGTCCACGGAGCCCGCCGTCGAAGTGATTTCGCAGCTGCGGGAGTACTTCGCCGGGCGACGCAGGCGCTTCGACTTGAAGGTCGACCTCAGCGGCCAGACTGCGTTCCAGCGGTCAGTCCTGGAGGCGACCGTCGCCGTCGAAGCCGGGCGTGTCGTGAGCTACGGTGACATCGCGAGCCGCATCGGCCGTCCGCGGGCCTGCCGGGCGGTCGGCTCCGCGCTGGCCTGGAACCCCGTGCCGATAGTGGTGCCGTGTCATCGCATTATCGGCGGCGACGGCGGGCTGCACGGCTACGGCGGCGGCCTGGAGCTGAAGGCTAAGCTGCTGCGGCTGGAGGGCGCCTCCGTCGCGTAGCGCCGTGTTCCCGGGTCATCGCCGTTGACACCTATTCCGACGCATGCTTGAATAGACCGCGATGATCGGCGAGCCCGGCCGCTTGCGGCGAGTTCGTCACCCCTTCTGGATGGACCGGTGCCGAGGTAGCTCAGTCGGTAGAGCACATCACTGAAAATGATGGTGTCGGCGGTTCAATTCCGCCCCTCGGCACCAACTTCTAGCCATTCCCGCTGCCAAGGCCAACCCCGGCCATATCGCGACAGGCCGCCGAGCAGCCTTTCGGAAATTTTACCTGTTCTTAACATGGATATTCCCCCCTTGGGTACCACCGGGGGGTATACTGATGAAAGGAGGAAGACTCATGAGAATCCTGCAGATTGCGCCGCTGGCCGAGCGAGTTCCGCCGCCCGCCTATGGTGGTACCGAAGCCGTCGTTAGCCTGCTGGTGGACGGCCTCGCCCGGCGGGGACACGACGTCGTCCTGCGAGCGTCGGGCGATTCCATCACCCTGGCAGAGCTGCACTCTGTCTACCCGCGCAGCCTGAGGACCGTCAGCGGCATCGAAAGCATGGGCCCGTACGAGCTCGTCCACGCCGCGGAGGCCCTGCGCGAGGCGGGCGACTTCGACATCGTTCACAACCATGCCGGCGAGGTAGCTATGGCCTTCTCCGGCTTAATCGACGTGCCCATGCTGACGACTACTCACGGTAACATGACGCGGGATAGCCGCTTCGTCTGGGAGCGCTACAACGGCTTCTATAACACCATCAGCTGGTCGCAGGCGAAGGCTTACGCCGGCCTCTACAGCCCGCGATTCGCCGGCGTCGTCTATAACGCTATCGACGTTCAAAGCTTCCCGTTCCGCGCCGAGAAAGAGGACTTCTTCCTCTGCCTGGCGCGGGTATCGCCGGAGAAGGGGACTCATCTGGCTATCGAGGCGGCGCGCCGTCTTTCCGTGCCGCTTATCATCGCGGGGAAGGTCAACGTCGTCGATTGGGACTACTTCGAATCCATGGTCAAGCCGCAGATCGACGGGCGACTCATCAGATTCGTCGGCGAAGCCAACGCTCAGGAGAAGAGAGACCTATACGCCCGCGCCCGCGCTCTGCTGGCGCCGATATCCTGGGAGGAGCCGTTCGGGCTGGTGCTGGCCGAGGCGATGGCCTGCGGCACGCCCGTCGTCGCCTTCGCGCGCGGCGCCGTGCCCGAGGTCGTCGAGGACGGCGAAACCGGCTTCCTGGTGAACGACGTTGACGGCATGGTCGAAGCGGCGCGGCACATCGACGAGATAGACCCCCGGCGCTGCCGCAGCCACGTCGAAGAGCGATTCGACGTGCCGGTGATGGTCGACGCCTATCTGAAGACCTATGAGCGGATTCTCGGGTCGGTCGAGGACGAGAGCCGCATCAGCCGGCCAATCGTCGAGTCGCGACATGGTCGTCGGGCCGGCCGGGTTGCGCCGGCTGGCACAATCCGCAGCTCGCTCTCTTGAAGGCGCCTCCTCGCGTCTTCTCGCCACAGCTCTTCGTCTCACGTAGAATAGACTGGTCACCTCGCCGCGGGCCGACCGAGGCCCGTCATTCGCAAAGGAGCAGTCGATGGACCTGAAGGGATCGAATACCGAGCGCAACCTGCTGACGGCTTTCGCCGGCGAATCGCAGGCCAGGAATCGCTACACCTACTTCGCCTCGCAGGCCCGCAAAGAAGGCCTGGAGCAAATCTCCGCCATCTTCCTAGAGACCGCGGACAACGAACGCGAGCACGCCAAGCAGTTCTTCAAGTACCTCGAAGGCGGGACCGCCCAGGTTACCGCGTCCTTCCCCGCCGGCGTCATCGGCGACACAGCGGCTAACCTGGAAGAAGCCGCCGCCGGTGAGCGCTACGAGCACAGCGAGATGTACCCTGCCTTCTCCAAGGCCGCTCTCGACGAGGGATTCACGGAGATCGCCAAGACCTTCCGCGCCGTCGCCGTCGCCGAGCGCCAGCACGAGAAGCGCTACAACGAGCTGCTGGCCAACGTCCGCGAAGGCAAGGTCTTCAAGAAGGACCAGCCGGTGCAGTGGAAGTGCCGCAACTGCGGCTACGTGCACACGTCCACGGAGCCTCCGGACGTTTGTCCCGCCTGCAAGCATGTACGTGCGCACTTTGAGCTTCTGGCCGAGAACTGGTAGACGTTCCTTCGTCTGAACGCCAGCCCGTCTCGACGGAATGAGTGGCAGGAGGTTGCTGATGCCCGTAGTCATCTATGAGAAGCGCGGCCGCACCGTCGTGCTTACGCTGAACCGGCCGGAGGCGATGAACGCCATCAATCGCGAGGTGCGCGAGGCGCTGGTCGAGTCGTTCCTGCGCTTCCGCGACGACGACGACGCTCGCACGCTCATCCTGACGGGCGCCGGCGACAGGGCGTTCTCGGCCGGCGCCGACCTCAAGGAGATGAGCCAGTCGCTCCCGGAGCCGGCGCAGCGGCTTGACCGCTCGACGCTGGTGTTGACCGTCAGGGGCATCGGCCTCTGGAAGCCGGTCATTGCCGCCGTCAACGGCTTCTGCCTGGCCGGCGGCCTCGAGCTTGCTCTCTCGTGCGACATCCTCATGGCCTCCGACACTGCCTCCTTCGCCTTCACCGAGGTGACGCGCGGCATCACTCCCGGCGACGGCGGCACGCAACTTCTGCCGCGCATCGTCCCCGTCGGCATGGCGCTGGAGATGATGTTCAGCGGCGGGCGAATCGACGCGGCGGAAGCCTATCGCATCGGCCTCGTTAACCGCGTCGTGCCGCAGGCCGAGCTGATGACGGAGGCGATGGCGCTTGCGGAGCGCATCAACGAAAGCGCGCCGATTGCCGTGCGTCTCGTCAAGGAGTCCGCGTGGCGCGGCCTCGACCTGCCGCTGGCGGAGGGGCTGCGACTGGAATCGCTCTTCTCGGGTCTGGTTCACACCACGGAGGACGCGAAGGAGGGCCCGAAGGCCTTCGCCGAGAAGCGACCGCCGGTCTACAAGGGGCGATAGCTGCCGGGCCGGTCCGTCGCTTGTAGCGCGACCGACCTTTGACTATAATATTGTCGCTCTGTGAACAGGACGCCGCCGCGTCTGCGAATACAGGGTTAGGGGCGGAAGTAGCTCAGCGGTAGAGCACCTCCTTGCCAAGGAGGGGGTCGCGGGTTCGAATCCCGTCTTCCGCTCCAAGGCCGAAGTGGCGGAACAGGTAGACGCGACAGTCTCAAAAACTGTTGAGGGGCGACCCTCGTGCCGGTTCGATCCCGGCCTTCGGCACCAGTTCACAATCGTGGGAAGGCGGGAAGACCCGCCTTCATTGGTGTGCGGATAGACCCATCCGCTGCCGAGTGGTGTAATGGTAGCACCAGGGACTTTGGATCCCTTAGTCCAGGTTCGAGTCCTGGCTCGGCAGCCAGAAGGCATCGGGCTTGGCGCTCCCCGATAGCTCAATCGGTAGAGCGGGCGGCTGTTAACCGCTAGGTTGTAGGTTCGAGTCCTACTCGGGGAGCCAGTTTGATGGCTCGGAGCGAAACGGCTCTGGGCCATCTCCTTTTCTGCCGCCGTTTTCACCTCGTCGATGGCGAATCCTCCGAGCCTCTTTGAATCTGACTGGGAACCTATAGAGTGAAGAGTCTACACCCATCCTTTTCCCGTTGATGTTGTCGATTAGTCTAGCTGGAAAAGACACGCCAGATTCAGGGGAGGTGGGCTCATGTGGTACAAACTGCCACTTGCCACGATAGCCGCGGCTGTTGGAGTCCTCGTCATATCCTGGGTTGTCCTCGCGCAAGCGCCGGGGGCAAAGCAGGCCGACTCCGCCTCGCCCTTGCAGGCGACCGCGCAGCAATTCGCCAGCTACGCGCCGGCCACCTGCGGCGGCAGCGGTAATGCTACCGACCGCCTCGGCATGGCCAACCCGGCCGCCACCTACTGCAAGGACCTCGGCTACGACTACCGCATCTCCACCGGCACCGATGGAAGCGAACAGGGCGCCTGCGTCTTCCCCGACGGCACGAGCTGCGAAGAGTGGAGCTTCCTCGACGGCCAGTGCGGCCAGAAGTACTCCTACTGCGCCAAGCAGGGTCTGACCACCGTCACCAAGCACGACGGCAGCGGCGGCTCCCTCTCGCGGGATTACGCCGAGTGCGTCAAGCCCGACAACAAGCAAGAGCTGGGCTCCGTCGATAGCATGATGGACCTGAGCCGGCTGGCCACCCGGAGCAGCATCCAGGTTCCCCAGAGCGCCGCGCCCTCCGACCAGAGTCCGGCGCCGGAGGAGCAGGACGGCTCACTACCGTCTTCCTTCGACTGGCGCAGCCAGAACGGCCAGAACTGGATGACCAGCGTCAAGAACCAGGGCAACTGCGGCTCCTGCTGGGCTTTCGCCGCGATGGGCGTGACTGAGGGAACCTACAACATCGCCACCGGCAACCCCAATCTGGACCTCGACCTCTCCGAGCAGTACCTTGTCTCCGACTGCTACCCGGGTTCCTACGGCACCTGCTGCGGCGGCAGCTTCGTATACGCCCTCTCCTACGTCCGCGACACCGGCATCCCCGACGAGTCCTGCCTGTCTTACGTTGACCAGTCTACCTGCAGCTGCGGCTCGACCTGTAGCGCCAGTTGCACCTATCACACAAACGGCGCCTGCACGAATGGCTCCTGCTCCAACCGCTGCGCCGACTACCAGAGCCGGCTGGTGAAGATAAACTCCGTTACCGCCGTGCCGGCCGCCCAGATGAAGCAGACGCTAGTATCGAACGGGCCGCTGGTTGTTGCCATGGGGGTAGGCGGCTACTTCGGCGGCAGCTTCGACGCCCAGGGCGTCTACCACTGCACATACGACAGCGGCGCCAACCACGCCGTCGTCATCACCGGCTACAACGACGCCGGCGGCTACTGGATAGTCAAGAATAGCTGGGGCAGCACCTGGAACGGCGACGGCTACTTCAAGGTGGGCTACGGCGAGTGCGCCATCGAGACCTACGCCTACTCCGTCACCGTCCCGTCGTCACCACCGCCGGCCACGCCCTCGCCGCTGCCGACGCGCACTTCCACGCCTACGCGCACGATCACGCCGACCCGCACGCCGACAGGGCCCGCGACGGCCACAAAGACGCGCACACCAACGCGGACGATCACACCTACCCGCACGCTGACGCCGACCCGCACGCTGACGCCGACGCGTACGCCAACTCGAACGCGGACGCCTACGCGGACTCCGACGCCGACTCGAACCCGTACGCCAACTCGAACCCGTACGCCAACTCGCACTCCGACGCCGACTCGAACGCGTACGCCAACGCGAACGGCGACGCCCACACGCACGCCCACGCCGGTCCTGGGTTGCGGCAACGTCACCGGGGACGGAAGAGTGACGATGGCTGACGTGCTGGTCGAGGCGAGCGCTATTGCTCGGGGAGATTCGAATACGCTCTACGACATCAATCAGAATGGTAGAGTAGACGAGACGGCGCTCGTGACGGTGATTCAGCAGCTGGGGCGCCGCTGCGATCGCTGACCGGCGCGAGCCTCCGCTCAGGCCACGCTCGAGGCACTGGTCTCAGCGCAAACCGAGTTCCCGCCGCGCGCTTTTGCCCGGTAGAGGGCCGCGTCCGCCGTCGCAATGAGGGCCGGTGCGGCGTCCGCCATGGCGGGGGTCGCTTCGGCGACCCCGAGGCTGACGCTGAGAGCAAGCGTATCGCCCTGGGGAAGGCGGAACGCCTGTCTCGCCACCCTGCCGCGGAATCGTTCGCCGAAGAGCAGCGCGGCCTCCAGATCGGCCTCCGGAAGGACGAATAGGAACTCGTCGCCGCCGTACCGCCCCACAATGTCGCCCCGGCGGCAGCTCCGGCGGGCCAGCCGGGCGAGCTGGACGAGGACCTCGTCACCCGCCGCGTGGCCGTGCGAATCGTTCAACGCCTTCAGGCTGTCAACGTCGAGGAGGCCGACGCTGAAGCGCTTGCGATGCCGGGATGCGCGGGCATGTTCCGCCTCGATCACCTCTTCGATGTAGCGTCGATTCGGTATGCCGGTAAGTATGTCGGTGCGCGCCTGGCGGTGCTCGATCTCCGTTCTCGCCTGAAGCTGCTGCGAATATCTTTCCAGCTGCTCCTTCGATTCCGCAAGCGCCTTGTACATCTGCATCGCCTTCAGTCCCAGCGCGAGCCTGCCTGCCATCTCATCGAGAAGCTTCATCTCTGCCGGCGGGAAGCTATGAGGGTGATAGCCGGCAAACGATATCGCGCCCAGAACCTCGTCCCCGAAGATGACCGGAGCCACCGATCCAGAAACGGCCATGATCCGCTTGAAGAAATCCGTCATCTCCGGACTGGCGCGCTCGCTGTTCTGAAGGTCCGGCGAGGGCTCGATGTGCCGCGAGCGAATCACGTCCAGGAAGATCTCGTCAAAAAGAGAATCAGACCGGTCGGTCCAGACCCGCGACAGGGAAGCGTCTTCCCACCGCTGCAGCTTGTTCATGACGCGGGCCCCGAGCGTTTGCGAAGACTCGTCCCACAGGGCAATCGTCACGAGTTCAAAACCAGTCTCGCTTGACATGGCGGCGGCGATATTCGCAAGAACCTCTTTCGCGTCCTCCGCCTGCGTCAGCACCTCCGCCGCGTTGGCAAGCGCCAACGTCTGCTCGCGATCTCGTTCCGCATGCGCCGCATTCAACATACGCTCCAGGCAGACCACCAGCGGAGCGCGAGCCGTCTTGAGGAAACGCACCAGCGCTCGGTCGATGCCGGTCTTCCAGGGGCCACGGATGATGACCATCTCCGCCGGGCTTTCGCTTACCGGAATCCTCATCGCCACGTATTCGCGGTCCGACGCTCCTTCCGCTGGCACGAAGTCGCCCACGCGCCTCTCCGCGATGTTGAAGGCGACCGGCCCTTTCTGCGCCTGAGCCTGCTGCTGCGCGATCCAGAGGCCGGTCTTGCCCGTGCCTACGTCGTCGTCGCCTTGAGGGTCGCAGCAAGTGAGCCAGTTCAGGTCCTCGGCGTAGACGAACCAGACGCGCTCGGCGCGCAGCGCGTTCTTGAGGACGCCGGCAAGGCGCGCGAGGTGCGTCCTGCTCGGCGGGCCGGACAAGGCCAGTTCCGCGAGTTGGCGCAGCTCTTCAAAGCCCGGCTGGGAGTCCATCGGGCGCAGTTACTCCTTTGCTAGCTCTGTCTTTAGATTCGGCAAGAGGGCTGATTGCTAAATGGCGGCTGGCCGTCCGAGCGAACAAATCAGCACAGAGCGCAACCGGGCCGAGGTAATGTCAAGACTTCCTGGATATGGCCGGCGGGTGGTCGGAGAGCGTCTTGGCCGGCTAGCGGTGCTGCCCGTCCGCGAGGGCAACGTCGCTCCCGGCTGGGCGCCGCAGGCCGACACGGACGGTATCGCTTGGCTCATCCCGCTATAGCGCCCCTGGCGCGTCTCAGCGGCTGCGAGCGGCGCTGCTCGTGATGGACCAGAGGAACGGCTTCCGCGCCTGCTTCGTCGCCTGGGATGACCACATATTTCAGGGAAAACGCGGCTTTGCTATAGACTGAACGGGAAATTTCTGGTTTAATAGCGAAAGCAAAACCCTGCCAGACACTCCCGTCCCGCCCCGGAGAGCTATATTCTTGTCCCGGTTGGAAGAGGAGCAAGATATGCGTCGCATGATGCTAGCCCACCCACGATTGCTGGTCCTTACCTTCGCGGTTGCGCTTGCCGCAGCCGTTCTCTTATGTCTTGGCCTGCCGCTCTCGCGTTCGTCAACGGAAGCGGCGCAGGAACTCCACGGCATCGCCCTAATCAAGGGCTGCAACAGCCCGACGAACGTCGACGAAGCGTACATTTGCACCTTCCAAGCTGAGAACGTCGTTGACACGCAGCACGACACCCTGACGATCACGTCACTGGTAGACGTTGTGCACGCCCACGCCGGCGATGTGACGTCAGGTGACCTGCTGCTGCCGCCGACCGTCCTGACGCTCAGCGGAGGAGCGACCTGCGACGCCGGACAGACGATCTGTACGCTGCCGTTCGGTGCTTCCGTAACCCTGACGGTAGGCTACTATACCGTCCAGGCCAATGATCCAAACCCCCTCACCGACACCGCGACGGTAACCTGGGAGGACACCTGCACGGGCGGAACCCCAAGCCCGAACTGCCCGCTAGGACAAACGCTGCATAATGAAGCCGGGTCGCAGTCGGATATCCAGACGCCTACGTTCACGCCGACTGACACCCCGACCAACACGCCGACGCCGACCAACACGCCGACGGCGACACCGACCAACACGCCCACGGCAACGCCCACAAACACGCCGACGGCGACACCGACGAATACGCCCACGGCAACGCCCACAAACACGCCGACGGCGACCGCGACCGACACGCCAACGGCAACAGCGACCGATACGCCGACGGATACGCCTACTGAGACGCCCACCGACACGCCAACGGCAACAGCGACCGACACGCCGACCGATACGCCTACTGAGACGCCGACCGACACGCCAACGGATACGGCTACTCCGACGGCGACCGATACGGCAACGGCAACGCCGACGGATACGCCGACCGAGACGCCGACAGATACGGCTACTCCGACAGCGACGCCCACAAACACCGGGACTCCCATCGGTGGTGGTACGCCGACTCCCACCCCAACCGGCACGCCGACCTCGACCAAGACGCCTTGCTATTGCTGCAAGACACCCACACCGACAAAGACGCCCTGTGAGTGCAAGACACCCACGCCGACGCCGACAATGACGACGCCGACGAAGACGCCCACGAAGACGGCAACGCCCACGAAGACGGCGACGCCGACGAAGACGCTGACGCCAAAGCCGACAAAGACGCCGCCCTGCGGGTGCAAGACACCCACGCCGACGCCGACAGGGACGCCGTGCTGTGAGTGCAAGACACCCACGCCGAAGCCGAAGAAGCCTTGCCAAACGTCAGGGCTCTGGTGGAAGTGGACGTGGCCGTGGAACCTGACGCCTTGCGGGCCGTCGGGATTCTCCAACAACGACTTCGGGTGCAGTGCCTTCGGCTCCGATGCCAGCCTGCTTCGCGTTCTCTGCTATCAGGAATGGGGTTGAGCGCGCTCGCCAAGGATTCACGCCCGATAAGGCAGACGAAACTGAGCCCCGATATGTCGGGGCTCAGTCATCTGCGGTAGTCGGTGGACTCTGGCTTACTCGCCCGTCACGTCAGCCGTCTGAGGCGTCAAGGGCTGCCAGGAGCGCGGACACGAGCGCGGCGTCGTCCTCCGGGTTGACCGTGCGGGGGTCGAGGAGCAACGTATCACGCTCGACGCGCGCGATCACGGGTCGTTCGCCCAGCCGCAACCGCCGGGCCAGCGTAGCAACGTCAATCGAGGAACCCGCGAGGGCCAGCAGCTTGGTCGGAAGGCTTTCCTCCGGCAGACTGCCGCCGCCCACCATCGACCGTCCATCCAGCACCTTCGCCCCCTTTCCAGCCGCCCGCGCCCACGCCTTTGCCCGCGCCTCGATAGCCGCGACCGGAAGGGCGATCATCCGCCAGACTGGTATCTTCTCCACCGCCTCGTTCTTGACATAATGTCTGAGCGTCGTGGCGAGCGCCGCTATCGCCCCCTTGTCCAGTCGCCCGGAGCGGGCCAGCGGGTGCTTCTTCAGGTTCTCCACCAGCTCGCGCCGGCCCACCACGATGCCCGCCTGCGGCCCGCCCAGCAGCTTGTCGCCCGAGGAGAAGATGAGGTCGGCGCCGGCCGCCAGGCTCTCCTGCAGCGTCGGCTCTTTGCCCAGTCCGAACCGTGTCGTGTCGAGCAGGCAGCCGCTGCCCGGGTCGTCCAGGAGCAGCAGCCCGCGGGAATGGGCCAGCCGCGCCAGCTCGGCCGCCGGCACCGACTCGGTGAAGCCGACCACGCGGAAGTTGCTCGTGTGGACGAGCAGGATTGCCGCCGTCCGGTCGCCGATAGCCGATTCGTAGTCGCGAAGATAAGTCCGGTTCGTCGTGCCGACTTCGACCAGTCGGGCGCCGCTCTCCGCCATTATCTCCGGTATGCGGAAGCCGCCGCCGATCTCGACCAACTGGCCGCGGGATATGATGACCTCTTTCCTCCGCGCCAGAGCCGACAACGCCAGGAGCAGGGCCGCCGCGTTGTTGTTGACCGCCAGCGCCGCTTCCGCGCCGGTCAGCCGGCAGAGCAGCGCTTCAACGTCGCCCTGACGGTTGCCGCGCTCGCCTCCCGCGAGATCGAGCTCGAGGTTGCTGTAGCCGCCGCTGATCGCACTCATCGCCGCCGTCGCTTCCGGCGAGAGCGGTGCGCGGCCGAGGTTGGTGTGAATGATGACGCCGGTCGCGTTGATAACCCGTCGGAGGGCGGGCGTCGTCAACTCGCTGAGCCGGCTCACCAGCGACGCGACGATCTCGTCGTACGCTGGCGCCGTCTGCCCGCCGGCGATAGCCTCTCTGACGCGCTCCAGCACCTCCCGCGCGGTTTCGACGGCAATTTGTGGAGCTATGGCGTCTCGAAAGAAAGCCAGGCGGTCGTCGTTGAGCAGGCGGTCGACGCTGGGCAGGCGGCGGTAAGGGCTCGTCATGGCGCTTCCCTTCGCTTCGAGTATCAGCTATTCTAGCATAGTCGGGAGGTTCGCCTCTGAGGGTTGAAACCCTCAGCTTCGGCAGAGACGATACTCGGAGGCAGGCTGCGGGATTTATCCCGCAGAACCGGAAATCTCTTTTCAGGCGGGGCTCGGCCTTCTTCTGAGGCCGCTCCAGCTTGCTCTTTTTTTCACGAGCGGCTATCCTGAGCTCACACCACACACGGAGGCAGCCATGACGAACCTGCGAATTCCCGGCCCGACTCCCTGCGCCGACGAAGCCCTCAAGGCGATGTCTCGCCAGATGATCAATCACCGCGGCCCCGAGTTCGGCGGCATAATCCAGCGACTCACCGCCGGCGTCAAGAAGGTCTTCGAGACCGAGAACGAAGTCTTCATTCTCACGACCTCCGGCACCGGCGCGATGGAGACCGCCGTCGTCAACTTCCTGTCGCCGGGAGACCGCGTGCTCGGCGTCTCCATCGGCGCGTTCGGCGACCGCTTCGCCGACATCGCCAAGACCTACGGCGCCGACGTGACGAAGCTGTCGTTCGACTGGGGAACCGCTGCCGACCCGGTCGCCCTCGACAAGGCGCTTGCCGCCGCGCCCGGCTGCAAGGCGGTCCTTTTCACCCACAACGAGACCTCGACCGGCGTTACCAACCCGCTGAAGGAGCTGGCCGCCGTCGCCCGCCGGCACGGCGCCCTGGTCATCGTCGACGCCGTCAGCAGCCTGAGCGCCGTCCCCTGCCCGGTCGACGCCTGGGACCTCAACGTCGTCGTCACCGGTTCCCAGAAGGGCTGGATGGTGCCGCCGGCGCTGGCCATGATCTCGGTGAGCGACCGCGCCTGGAAAGCCTACGGGGTGGCGAAGATGCCCCGCTACTACTTCGACGTCGGCAAGGCCAAGAAGTACCTGGAGAGCGACCAGACGCCCTGGACGCCCGCCATCTCTGTCTTCTTCGCCCTCGATGTCGCCTTGAAGATGATGCTTGCCGAAGGGCTGCCCGGCATCTTCGCTCGACACGAGCGCGTCGGCAAGCTGACCCGCGATGGCGTCAAGGCGCTGGGCCTCCAGCTCTTCGCCGATGAGAAGTTCGCCTCCAATACCGTGACCGCCGTGAAGGTGCCGGAAGGCGTCGACGGCAAGGCCCTCAACAAGATGATGCGTGAGGAGTACGACACGGTGCTCGCCGGCGGACAGGCGGCCCTGGCCGGCAAGATCTTCCGCATCGGCCACCTGGGCCTGGTGAACGACGCCGACATCACCGCCTGCCTCGACGCCCTCAAGCTGGCGCTGCCGAGAGTCGGCTACGCGTCCGCCGCCGTCTAGTCGCCGCGAAAGGAAGCATGGACCGTAAGGTTCTTGTCAGCGATCCCATTTCGCAGGACGGCATCGCCGCCTTGCGGCGCTGCGCTGAGGTGGACGTTAAGCTCGGCATCCCGCCCGACGAGCTGATAAGCATCATCGGCGAGTACGACGCGCTCGTCGTCCGCAGCGAGACGAAGGTCACCGCGCCCGTGATCGACGCGGCCAAGCGCCTCCTGGTCATCGGCCGCGCCGGCGCCGGCGTCGACAACATCGACATCGAGGCGGCCACGCGCCGGGGCATAATCGTCGTCAATGCGCCGCTCGGCAACACCATCTCCGCCGCCGAGCACGCCATCGCGCTCATGCTTTCGCTGTCGCGGTCCATTCCCCAGGCCAACGCCAGTTTGAAGGCCGGCAGGTGGGATCGCCAACGCTTCATGGGCGTCGAAGTGCGTGGCAAAACGCTTGGGATAATCGGCCTGGGCCAGATCGGCTCGGAGGTCGCCCGACGCGCTCGCGGCCTGGACATGCACGTCATCGCCTGCGACCCGTTTGTCTCGGAGGAACGCGCCCAGGCGCTCATCGTCGAGATGGTCTCGCTGCCGGACTTGCTGCAGCGCGCGGACTACGTTGCCATCCACACCGCGCTCACGCCGCAAACGCGCGGTCTTATCGGCGAGAAAGAGCTGCGGCTGGTGAAGCCCTCCGTCCGCATCATCAACGTCGCGCGGGGCGGTATCGTCGACGAAGAGGCGCTCTACAACGCAGTGGAAGAGGGACGCGTTGCCGGCGCCGCCTTCGATGTCTTCAGCCAGGAGCCGGCGGAGGACAACATCCTTTTCAAGAGCGACCGCATCATCGTCACGCCGCACCTGGGCGCTTCCACCGCCGAGGCCCAGGAGCGCGTCGCCCTCAACGTCGCCGACCAGATCGCCGCCGTCTTCCGCGGCGAGCCGCCGGCCTACGCCGTCAACGCGCCGCTGCTCCCGCCGGAGACGATGGCCGTCATCGGCCCATATGTGGACGTCGCTGTCATGACGGCGTCGCTGGCTACGCAGCTCAGCGCCGGCCAGCTCGGCGCGGTGGAAGTGGAGTACCTGGGCGAGATCGCCGAATACGACGTGACGCCGCTGAAGGCCGCCGTCATCAAAGGCCTGCTGGAGCCCGTCAGCGAAGAGAACGTCACCATCGTCAACGCGAACCTTGTGGCCGAGCATCGGGGCCTGCGGATCAGCGAGCGCAAGGGCGCCTACGAGGGCATCTTCAGCAATCTCGTGCAGGTGCGCGCCGCGACCAAGGACGGCCTCACCACCGTGTCCGGCACAATGGGACACGACGGCCCGCACATCGTGCAGATAAACGAGTTCTGGGTCGATGTGGCGCCGGGAGCCGGTCACCTCCTCATCTGCCGGAACGTCGACCAGCCTGGGATGATCGGCACCGTCGGCATGATCCTGGGCCGGCACAACGTCAACATAAACTCCATGCGCGTCGCCGGCGAGGGCGGCCAGGCGATGATGGTCCTCGGGCTCGACTCCGCGCCCTCCGATGAAGTCGTCCAGGAGCTAACTACCGTCCCCGACATGTTCTCCGTGCGCCGCGCCAGAATCTAGCCTCTACGATCACCTCAATAGCGGTCTTAATCGAATTTTTACAGATTGTTATTGATGCCTTAGTCACGGCTCCTTAAGCTTTGCGTTGATGTATGCAAGGAGTAAGGGCCATGAAACGAATGCTGAAGTTCGCTCTCCCGTTTGCATTGCTGGCAATCATCGGCACGGGAATAGTCACCGGCGTTGCGCTGGCGCAGGGTGGTGGTGGCGGCGGCAGCGCCAACCCGACAAGCAGAGTTGATCAGTTCCTCGGCTTCCTGTCCAACCGCCTCGGCATAACAAGCGACCAGCTCAAGACGGACATCCAGGGCGCCGCCAACGATACTGTCGACCAGATGCTGAAGGACGGCACGATTACCCAGCAGCAGGCCGACAACCTCAAGCAGGAGATTCAGAACGGCAACTCCCCCGGCATGCTGGGCATATTCGGCAAGGGCCGCGGATTCGGCATGGGCATGATGGGCCGTGGCTTCGGCACCAGCCTTCAGAGCATCGTCCAGGCGGTTGCCGGAACGTTGAAGCTCACGCCGCAGCAGAATCCAGCAGCAGCTACAGAGCGGCAAGAGCCTGGCTGACATCGCCACCGCCCAGGGCGTCTCCCGCGACGACCTGAAGAACGCCATCACGACCGCCGTTGACCAGCAGGTCGATCAGGCCGTGACCAGCGGCAAGATCACGCAAGCTCAGGCCGACAAGATCAAGAGCGCCCTGAGCAGCAGGCTCGACCAGCTCATCGACCGCACGGGCGGCGCCTGGGGCTTCGCCCCGAAGGGTCAGAACGGCAGCGGGAACGGCCAGAACAACAGCGAGAACGGCACGACCACGCCGAACACCAACTTGCCGATGTGGCGCGGTTCGCCCAGCCGCAACGGGATGGGTATGCGCTTCATGTAGTTTTTCCTAAGGCTTTGTCTCTCGTCCGACCTCGCGAGAGCAGGCAACATACCCCGCGATGCAACGGGCCGCCTTTCGTCCACAGGCGACCCGTTGCTGTATCTTCAGAATAGCTACGCCGAATCCGGCCTCTCGGCAAGCGCCTCGTTCATGCTGCCGCTGCGGAAGCCCGCCAGGTCCAGCGTTACGTAGGTATATCCCAGCGCCTTCAGCCCTTCGACGACCCGGCGTCGCGTCTCATTATCCAGGAATGTCGCCAAATCGCCTGCCTCGACCTCTATGCGCGCCAGCCGGGCGTGATGGCGGACGCGAAGCTGCCGCAGCCCCAGCGACCTCAGCAACTCCTCCGCCGCCTCTATGCGGGCCAGCGCCTCGCGGCTGATTGGCGTCCCGTAGGGGATGCGCGACGCCAGGCAGGCCAGCGATGGCTTGTCCCACGTCGGCAGACCGCGCTCCCGCGATAGCTCCCGTATCTCCGCCTTCGTCAGACCGGCCTCGCGCAGCGGCGCGCGCACGCCCTGCTCCGACGCGGCGCGCTTTCCCGGACGGAAATCGCCGTCGTCGTCCGTGTTGCTCCCTTCGATGACTTGAGCCAGCCCCTGTTCGTCCGCAAGCGACCGCAAGCGGCGGAACAGCTCGCTCTTGCAGTGATAGCAGCGGTCAACGTCGTTGCGCAGAAAATCCGGCGACTGCATCTCCGCCGTCTCGATGACGACGTGCCGGACGCCGATGCGGGCTGCGACAACTCGCGCCGCTTCCACCTCCGCGGCCGGGACCGCCGCCGAAAGCGCCGTCACCGCCAGCGAGCGGCTGTCCAGAACCTCGCGGGCGACCGCGGCGAGATAAGTGCTGTCGACGCCGCCCGAGAAGGCCACGACCGCTGAGCCCATCTCGCGCAGCAGCCGGCGTAGCTCCGCTTGCTTCTCATCCAACGTCACGCAATCTCTCCTGCAGCAACCTGCAACCATCTTAGCACCCGACGACCGGAGCCAGCCACGCCGTTCACCTTCGATCATCACGGCGAGGGGGACGCGCTCGTAAAGGTTCTCGTGGATTCAACCGATATCTATATGAACGGAGGCGCACGTCTGCTCGCTAGAATCGCCATGCCACGAAGCGTTAAGGGCGACATCCTTTACCCGATCGCCACGCTGAGCTTGGTCGCCATCGTGCTGGTCGGCGTTGCGCTCGCGCTCCTCGGCGGGCGCAATATCGACACGCAGGCGAGGGATTCCGCCGCCAATGCCGCCTCCGCCTCCATAGCGGCCGTCTTGCAGCCGCGCGTCGCCAACCTCGACCTCACGGCGCCGCTATCGGGTGAGGCCCTCAGCCAGATTCAACAAACGGTCGCCCCGCTCGTCTTCTCCGGACAGACGGAACGATTGCGCATCTTCAACCAACAAGGGCTAACGGTCTACTCGACGGATCCGGCGGAAATGGACCGTGCAGCCGCCGATCAGGAGCCTATCCTCGGCGCCTTTGCTGGCAGGACTAAGGGCGCGGTTCTGAACGGCGGCTCGGGTGCCGATAGTCTTGGCTCCAAAGCCCCCGCACTGGACGTTTTCACGCCGCTGTACACAAACGGAAGGCAGATCGCGGCGGCCCTAGAAATCCAGCAGGACTACTCCACTACCGCTTCGAATGTCGCCTTCGCCCAGCGAGTGCTCTGTCTTCAGATTGGGCTGGCCCTGTTCGCCCTCTACGTCGTGCTTCAGGCCGGGGTCTGGGGCGTCACCCGCGCCCTGGCCAAGGACCACGCGCGCCTGACTTACCTGTACCAGACCGGCGAACACGTCCGGTCGTCTCTCGACACCCAGGAGGTGCTCAGCCAGATCGTCCGCGACGCGACTGAGGTCGTGCAGGGGCAGTATAGCGTCGTCTGCCTCGTCGACCCCACATCGCATGCCCTCACGGCGCGCGCTAGCTACGACAATACGCAGAACTCGGCAGCCCAACACAACCGCGAAATCCAGGAGTGGCTGTTTCACCGCGTCCTGGCCACAGGCGAGACGAATCTGCTGCGCAACTGGCGCGCCGACTATCAACGAGTCTTCTGCATAGACGTGCCGCAGCAGCCCATGGCCGTGCTCTGCGTGCCCATGAAGCTGCGTCGGAAGGCAGTGGGCGTCATCGCCGTCCTCCGACGGGCGTCCGCCAACGGCTTCGGCCACGCGGAGGTCACCATGCTGGAGGAGCTCGCCGGCCAGGCAGCGATGGCGATCGAGCAGGCGAATCTCTTCGCCCGCGTTCGCTCCTACGCCAGCGAGCTCGAGCTTAGCTACGACACCACCCTCAAGGCGCTATCCGCCGCGCTCGACGCCAAAGACGCGGCCACGGAGGGGCATTCCGAGCGCGTCGCACAGCTCACAGTCGCCATCGCGCGCGAAATGCACGTGCCGGAGGAGAAGCTCATCGACGTCGAACGCGGCGCGCTCCTGCACGACGTCGGCAAGATAGGCGTGCCGGACGAGATCCTGCGTAAGCCCGCGACGCTCACCCACAGGGAATGGGAGGCCATGAAGAAGCATCCGCTGCTGGCCGGCGCCCTGGTGTCCAAAGTCGGCTTTCTCGAAGGCGCGTTGCCCATCCTCCTCTACCATCACGAGCGCTACGACGGCCGCGGCTATCCTTTCGGACTCGCCGCCGACCGCATACCCCTCGAGGCGCGCATCTTCGCCGTCGTCGACGCCTACGACGCCATGACCTCCGACCGCCCCTATCGCAAGGCCGTCCCGCACGAAGTGGCCGTGAAGGAGATCGCGGCCAACTCCGGCAGCCAGTTCGACCCGGATGTCGTTGACGTCTTCCTTCGCGTCATCCACAGCTTCCTCGACCAGTTCGAAGAGCAGGTTGCCTGACTGCGGCGGTCCCTTCGCCTTGACGGGCGAACCGATATTCTGATAACTTCATTTAGTCCCCCGAACGCCCGCAACGGTGCAGGAGGAGCGCGTGCAAGAGCGCCAATTCGATCAGTTGCCGCCGCTGGAAAGGCTTGACATCAGCCAGAGCGCCGTCCGTGTGCTGTCGGGCGGGCAGGTGAACGTCACGCAGTCGGCGATGCAGAACGTTTTCGCCGCCGACATTCAGGTGAGCCAAAGCCCCGTCGGATCCATCAGAGGCGAGCGGGTCTCTCTCACTCAAGGCGGCGCCTTACTGGTCGTCGGACGAGAGGTATCGGCGGGAGACGCGTACGTCGGCTTCCTGGTCACGCCGTCGTTGCGCGATGGGAACGTGAAGTCCGTACTCACGGTCCCAACCGCCTTCGCCCTCGGTGCCGGCTTCTTCTTCGGAAGGTGGCTCGTCAAATCCGTCGGCCGGCTATTCGGCCGCTAACAGGAGCTTTACGTGGAACAGGTTCAACTTACCGTCACACACAGGTCCATTCTCGGCAAGAAAGTGAAGGCGCTCCGTCGCGGAGGCAATACGCCCGCCAACATCTACGGCCATCGCCTGGAATCGCGGGCCGTGCAGGTCGACAGCCTGACCCTGACGCACGCGCTCAAGAAGCTGGAGCGAAACGCTATCCTGTCGTTGCGCGTCGAAGGCGAGGAGGCGGCGCGTCCGGTCATCGTGCGCCACATACAACGTGACATAGTCAACGACAGGGTACTGCACGTCGACTTCTACCAGGTCTCGCTCGCCGAGAAGATGAAGGCCGACGTGCCGCTCCTCCTCATCGGCATTGCGCCGGCCGTCGAGGACCTGGGCGGTATCATCTTACAGGGCCTCGACTCCGTCAGCGTCGAAGCGCTGCCCGCCGACATACCGCCGCACCTGGAGGTCGACATCTCGGGGCTCGCCACGTTCGACTCCTCCGTGCACGTCCGCGATCTGGCAATCGACCCGAAGGTCCACATTCTGACAGACGTGGATTCGGTCATCGCCAGCGTCGCGCCGCCGCGCAAGGTCGCCGAGGCGGCCGGACCGGCGGAGGAGGGCGAGGCCGAGGAGGCGGAAGCCGCGGAAACCGAGAAGACCGCCGAAGAGTAGACCACTGGCTTCAGCTCAGTCGCCGGCCGAGCAAGTGGCGCTCGCCGCGGGCGAACTCCTTCGCCGTCAACGCGCGACGTTCCCTCCCTCTGCACGCGCAGAACCGCCAGCAGCCCTTCACCAGTCTGGACGGCAAAGCCGGCGTCGCTAGTCGGACCCATGACGCCGGCCGGCAAATCGACGATCGTTCCCGCCGGCTGTCCGCTTTCCCCTTCGAGTGGCCAGGCCTCGTGGATCAGCAGCGTAGAGCCGTCCAGATGCGTGTACGCGGACGGCCACGGATTGTACGCCCGCACCCGTCTCCAGATTAGCGACGCAGGCAACCGCCAGTCGATCAGCCCGTCCTCCTTCTTCACCATGGGAACGTAGCTTGCCTGCGAGTCGTCCTGCGCGATCGGCGTCAGATGGCCACTGGCATACACCGGAAGCGTTTCCATCAGCAGGTCCGCCCCTTCCGCAGCAAGCCGGTTGGTCAGGCTGCCGGCCGTGTCCTCCGCCTGGATCGTCACCTTGCGCTGGCTGAGGATCGGACCCTCGTCCAGTGCCAGCACCATGCGCATGACCGTCACGCCGGTCTCTTCGTCGCCGTTGAGCATCGCCGCCACTACCGGTGCGGCTCCCCGGTAGCGCGGAAGAAGAGACGGGTGGATGTTGAGCACTCCCAGCGGGGCCAGGTCGAGGACGGGCTGCCGCAGGATCTGACCGTAGGCGGCGGCCACCATTACGTCGGGCTGCAGCGCGGCCAGCTTCGCAACGACGTCCGGCGCGCCGAGGCGGGCCGGCTGATAGATCGGCAACTCGTGTCGCTGTGCGGCCTCCTTGACCGGCGACGCGCGCTCCCGACGCCCGCGGCCGGCCGGCCGGTCCGGCTGCGTGTAGACGGCTGCAATCTCGTATTCGCCGGCGATAAGACGCTCAAGAGCCGGCAGCGCGAAGTCGGACGTTCCCAGGAAAACGATGCGCAAATCTCTCTCCGTTGTCGATAACATGCTGTAACGTGTTTACGAAGCGGATTATACTATGGGGACAAAGAGAGGTGGAGAAATGGGTAGACTTGGTCATCTTGGGGCAATCATCATTCTATCGCTTGGAGCCGTCGTGGCCTTCACGGCCTGCGGCGGGACGAAGAAGGCGGAGATAACGTCGACGACGACGCCGGTCGCGGCTGGCACGCCCACGACTGAGGGCTCGCCGCCCCCGACGTTGCAGCCCGGAACGATAACAATCGATCAGCCGCACCAGGATGACCTGTTGAACGTGCCGATAACCGTGTCCGGCACCGCCAGCGTCTACGAAGGCGCTCTCACCGTTGCCATCGAGAACGGCGATGGTAGTCAGACCTTCTGTCAGACGACGACCACTGCCAGCGAAGGCGCGCCTGGGACCGGAACCTATCAGCTCATGCTTGCGTTCCCGCCCCCGCCCTTCGCGCCCCCGCTCGCCCAGGCGGCCCGTGTCCACGTCTTCAGCCGAAGTCCGAAGGACGGGAGTCTTCTGGCTGAATCAATCGTGCCCTTCAAAATCAGCGGCGTTGTGCCCAACATCCTGATCTACTCGCCGCTGTGCGACGCGTTCGTCAAGAGCCCCGTCACCGTCAGCGGCACGGCCTCCGTCTCTGAAGGGCAGTTCACGGTCGACATCAAGGACTCGTCGGGCAACACGCTGGCAAGCGCGCACGTGACCGCGCCGGAGACGACGCCGGCAACCACGCCGGAGGCGCCGGCTTCGGGCGACTTCTCTCAGGATATCAGCTTCTCACTCAAGGGCGAGACGCAGCCCGGGAGGATCGAGGCGTACAGTTTGAGCCCGAAGGACGGCAGCGTCATCAACCTGTTCTCCGTCCCCGTCATGCTCTCGCCCTAGCCGAGGGCTTTTAGGTCGTCTTCTTCAAGCGCACAACGACCGGCCGTAGCGTCACCAGCGTGTCCGGCTCCGCGTCCAGCGTCTTCCCCGCATTGCCGAGCGGAAGCGCTATCTCCAGGTAACCGCTGCTGCCTATGAGCGCGACCGGTTCGTCGCCGGCGCCGTAAGTCCTTCCGATGCCGTGAATGCTGACGCCGGCGATCTCCAGCGTGACCTCGCCCTTCGGAACGTCCGTGCCGCGAATGCTCGTGACCAGGTTGCCGAACCGGTCGATGTGAATGACGCGCCCCGCGACGCTGCCGTCGCTCCTGTGAACGCCCCTGAACGGCGGCAGCGCCAGGATCGAAGAGACGCTTGCACCCAGACTTTCGATGCTCACCCCCAGCGACAGATGGGCCGCCGCCGGCGCGAAGACGTCGCGCCCGTGGAACGTGTCGCTTACCGGCTGCCGCATGAAACGAGGGTTTTCGATTGCCACCGCCTTGTACCGGTCAGGGAGCTCCACGGCCCTGGCGACCGGGCGGCTGCCGCGCGGCCTGGAGCTGGCGGGCAGCGCCGACGAGAGGATCCCATTGTCCGGGCCCACGAACATGCGCGCCGGCGTCGAGAGCGCCAGGGCGCGCCGTTCCCTCCCGACGCCCGGATCCACGACCGCGACGTGAATGCTGCCCGGCGGAAAGTACGGCCACGCCGCCTCCAGCAGGAAGGCGCCCTCTTCGACGCACTGCGGTTGGACTTGATGCGTGATGTCGACGATTGTCGCGCGGGGATTTATCGAGAGGATGACGCCCTTCATTGCGCCAACATACTGGTCTGAGACACCGAAGTCGGTGGTGAGGGTGATTAGCGGCGGGTCCGACGGCATGCTAGCCGCCTCCAAGCCGCCATTCATTGACCTGCGAGAAGCGAGAGCTGGAGTCGAACAGCACTCCCGGCGAAACGTTTTGCAGGTTCTTGTCGACGGCATAGGTGAACGTCCGCTGGAAAAGCGGCAGATTCGGCAGCTCGCTGGCAAACAGCTCCTGGAACTGCCGGTACAGCGTCTTTCGCGATTCAACGTCGCTGCTCTGACGCGCGTTTTGCAGGAGTAGGTCCGCCTCGCCGTCGCTGTAGCCGGACAGATTCTGCCCACCCGGCCGCGCCTGCGAGCTGTGATAGGCCGGATAGGGGTCCGGGTCGGGCCCGCCGTCGAAGCCGTAGAGCGCAACGATGAACTGGTGCGGCAGCAGCATGTCGCGCAGCAACGTCGTCGGCCCCTGCACCGACACCTCCGTCGGAATGCCAAGCGCCTGCCACGATTGCGCGATGTCGTTGGCCGCTCCCGTGCGCATTGAATCATCGTTCGTCACGATAACGAAGCGAAGCTCCACTCCATCCTTTGCCCGGACGCCGTTTGGTTGCATCGTCCAGCCCGCCTCGTCGAGGAGCCTCGCCGCCTGGTCCGGATCGTACGTGTACCGGTCGAGTACCGGATAGTAAGACCACGTTCCAGCCGCAATCGGGCTGTCCGCCTCCACCGCCTGGCCCTGGAGCACGGACGAGATGATATCCGGCCGGTTGACGGCGTACGCCAGCGCCATCCGCACGTTCGGGTCCTGCAGCGAAGGCCAAACGTTGTTGAAGTAGAGAACGGTGGAAGTGGTGGAAGGAAGCTGCAGCACCCGCAGATTCGAAGCGCTTTGCAGGTATTGCGCGTCGTCAGCGTTCAAGGGCGAGCGGAAAAAGGCGCTTTGAACCTCGCCGGCCTTCAGGCCCTTCAGGAGCGCCGGTTCGTCCTGGTAGAAATGGAACTCGAACCGACCCAGAAATGGCCCGCCCAGGTAGTAGTTGCTGTTCGCTTCCAGCACCGCCTTTTGCGGCGATAACTCCGTAAGACGGAACGGTCCCGTGCCGATCGGCTGCTGATTGAACGGGTTGTCGTACAAGGCGTCCGCGTTCTGCCCCTGCAGCAGGTGCGACGGCAGGATGCCGATGGTGAGATGCGACAGCAGCGGCGCGAACGGCTGCGAGAGTCGTATCTCCACGGTCGCGTCGTCCACCTTGGAGTAGTTTATGCTGTGGAACAGGTCCGCTTGGGCGGGCTGGCCGCGGAAGTTGGGGTCGCGCAGGGCGTCGTAGGTGAAAATGACGTCGTCGGCGGTGAACGGCTGTCCGTCCTGCCACGTAACCCCCTGACGCAGGTGGAACGTGTAAGTGAGGCCGTCGCCGCTGATGTCCCAGCTCTCCGCCAGGTCCGGCTGCACCGTCCCGTCCGGGCCCAGGCGCGTCAGCCCGGAGAAGATCAGCGCCACCAGGTCCGCGTCGACCTCGTTGGCCGAGCTGTACAGCGGATTGATTCGGCTGACGCTTCCGGCGACGCCTTCCCTGTGCGTCGTGACAGTAAGGGAGTCGGCCATGTGAGACGAGTGTGACGTGCGATACCAGAGCACGGAGAGAACGACCACGCCGGCCGCCACGACCACCGGCAGGAGCCATCTGGAGCGCACTATGCTTGTCACGTCGAGGACCTGCATTTCGAGGACCAGCGACCGAAAAGGCGCTGAAAGACACCGGAGCCGAGGTCGCTTTTCGTCAGACCTCGGCCTTCACTCGCTGGCCAACTCTCGAGAGGCAGCGGGCCCCGCCGCCTCAGGAAGTGACGCTCCACATGGAAACGAGGATGAACACCGCCGCCAGCACGATGGTGAACTGGTAGAGCGTCTTCTCGACGCCGCGTCGCGTGCGGAACACCGACTGCGTTCCCAGCTCGCCGAACCCCGACCCGCGCACCTGGAGAAGGATCACGATCACCAGGATGACGGACACGATGATCTGAATGTAGTTGATGTACGACTTGCCGATCCCGGCGAGAAAGACAGAATCCATGGCAACCACTAATCTAACGCATCTGGGGCGGAAGCGCTAGCCTGCGGTCATCACACTTTCCGCGGCCGCCTTCTCGATGAGCTGCTCGACCTGGTTGCGCTCGTAGTAGAGGTGGACGAGCGTGTCGGCGAGCTTCTTGGGGTCGTGGTGATAGCGGTTCTCTTCGCTGACGACGTTGGCGGTGACGACGCGCGCGCCGTCGAGAGCGGTCTTGTCGACCAGCACCGGCTGCGAACGCGCCTTCTCCGGCAGCCGCCCACGAACGTTGCTGTTGGCAAGCACGTAGTGGAAAAGGTGGCCGCCCATGTGGCGGTTCAGCACTTCGAAGTGGTCGCTGACGGCGAAGGAATCGGTCTCGCCACGCTGCGTCGCGACGTTGCAGACGTATACCTTCAGCGCCGGCGAAGCCTGGATCGCCTGCCGTATGCCGTCGACGAGCAGGTTCGGCATTACGCTGGTGAACAGGCTGCCCGGCCCAACGACGATCATGTCAGCGTTCAGGATCGCCCGCACGGCGTCCGGGTTTGCCTCCACGTTCGCCGGCTGCAGGTAAACCTCGCGAATGCGGCTCGGCGAGTCGGTGATGTTCGACTCGCCGTGGATGGTCTCCTCGTCCTCCGTGTGGGCGGAGAGCGTGACGTTCGCCAGCGTGGACGGAAGGATGTTCCCGCGTACGGCGAGGACGCGGCTCGTCTCTCGCACCGCCTCCTCGAAGTTGCCGGTCACGCCCGACATCGCGACGATGAACAGGTTCCCGAAGCTATGCCCCTCCAGGCCGGAGCCCTCGCTGAAGCGGTACTGGAACAGCTTCGTCATCAGCGGCTCCGCCTCCGCCAGCGCGGCGATGCAGTTGCGCACGTCGCCCGGTGGAAGGATGCCCAGCTCGCGGCGCAGCCTCCCGGAGCTGCCGCCATCGTCCGCCACCGTCACGACCGCCGTCAGGTTGCCGGAGTACTCCTTAAGCCCGCGCAGAAGCGTCGACAGGCCGGTGCCGCCGCCGATAGCGACGACCTTCGGTCCGCGCGCCAGGTAGCGATTGCTGTAGAGGATGTTGACGAGGCTTTCGTCGCCGGTGCGACGCGTCAATGCCGCCAGCAGCGAGTTGTTCAGCCGCCAGAACGCCACCAGGATCAGCCCGCCGCTGGCGCCGATGAACAGCGCTCCTCTGACGGCTCGCGGCATGAACTGCAGCGTGACGTAGTAGACTGACGCAGGGAAGGTGTAGGAGACGTAGACCTCGCGCAGGAGATAGGAGAAGCCCAGGCCCATCGCCGCGACGCCCAGAGCCATCAGCAAGAGCCAGCGTTTGACGTTAATGCCCAGGTAGAGCCACTTGAGCAGGTTGCTCTCTCTGATTGCCCTCATCTATCGCCAATCATTAGCTACCCGGAGGGGCCGATGTTCTAGGTCTTCAGCTTCTCTCTTAGAAGTTCCGTGACCACTCCCGGATTGGCACGGCCGCGCGTCTCCCTCATGATCTGCCCTGTGAGGAACTTGGCAGCCTCTGCCTTTCCGCTTCGATAGTCTTCCACAGCTTTGGGGTTTGCCGCCAGCACCTTGTCGACGACAGCCGCTATCTCCTCTTCGCCGCTGATCTGGGTGAGGCCCAGCTCGCGCACCACCTCCGCCGGTGCTTTGCCGGTCTTGAACATCTCCTCGAAGACGGCCTTGGCGCTTTTGCCACTGAGAGCGCCCCGCTCGATTAAGCCTATCATATCACACAAATGTCGGGGCTCAACCCTCGATTCGTCAACGTCGATCCCGGCCTGATTCAGCAGCCTGGCGAAATCGCCGAGCATCCAGTTGCTGACCGTCTTCGCCCGCTGCTTCGCTGCCTCCGCGTCGGCGGCCGGCGACGCCGACAGGCACGCCTCGAAGTACTCCGCCCGTGCGCGCGTCTCCGTCAGCAGGTGCGCCTCGTAGTCGTTCAGCCCGTACTGCTCGATGAAGCGGCGCTCCTTCGCGTCCGGCAGCTCCGGCAGCGAGGCGCGGAGCTTCTCCACGTAGTCGCGCTCCAGCCTCATCGGCGGCAGGTCGGGCTCCGGGAAGTAGCGGTAGTCGTGCGCGTACTCCTTCGTCCGCTGCGAGACCGTCTCGCCGCGCTCTTCCACCCAGCCGCGCGTCTCCTGAACCGGCATGCCGCCCGCCGCGAGCAAGTCGCGCTGCCGCTCCACCTCGAACGTCAGGGCGCGGAACACCGCGCGGAAGCTGTTCATGTTCTTGACCTCGACCTTCGGGCCCAGCTCCGTCGTGCCGGCCGGCCGCAGGCTGATGTTGGCGTCGCAGCGGAAACTGCCCTCCTCCATGTTCGCCTCGCTGACGCCGATGTAGCGGAGGATCTGGCGCAGCTTCATCAGGTACTGGCGCGCCTCCTCCGGCGAGCGGATGTCCGGCTCCGAGACGATCTCCATCAGCGGCACGCCGGCGCGGTTGACGTCGACGAGGCTGTACGTCTCGCCGGCCTCGTTCGCGCGGTGCAACAGCTTCGCGACGTCCTCCTCCAGGTGCACGCGCGTGATGCCGATGACCGTCCGCTTGCCGTCCGCATCGACCTCCAGCCGCCCATTGCGCGACAGCGGCATGTCGTACTCCGATATCTGGTAGCCCTTCATCAGGTCGGGGTAAGGGTAGTTCTTGCGGTCGAACTTGGCGTGCTCCGGGATCTCGCAGCCGAGCGCCAGCGCCGTCATGACCGTGAACTCGACCGCCTGCCGGTTGATGACGGGCAGCACGCCGGGCATGCCGAGGCAGACGGGGCAGACGTGCGTATTCGGAGGCGTGTTCGCGTAGTCGGTGCTGCAGCGGCAGTACATCTTGCTGCGCGTCTGGAGCTGGACGTGTACCTCCAGCCCGATCACCGTCTCGTATTCGATTGCCTTCTTCGTCTCAGTCGTCATCGCAAGTCACATCCGAACTGTTGGTGCCGGGGGTGGGACTCGAACCCACACGGCCGCGAGGCCAGCGGATTTTAAGTCCGCCGCGTATACCGTTTCGCCACCCCGGCGCCCATTACATAACGATGCCCAGGACCCGAAAGTCCTGAGCCCAGTGTTCTTGGAGGCGACGACCGGATTCGAACCGGTGATGGGGGTTTTGCAGACCCCTGCCTTGCCACTTGGCTACGTCGCCCCAAAATCTCCTACGCCCATCTCGCCCGGTCCTGGTGCCGAGGAGGGGATTTGAACCCCTACGCCCGAAGGCACGGCCCCCTCAAGACCGCGTGTCTGCCAGTTCCACCACCTCGGCCCGAGCGCAATCGAAAGGCTGGCTGTCCACCTGCCCGGGATGACCTCGCCCCGAGCGCGAATGCTCAATGGCAGGAGTGGAGGGACTCGAACCCCCGACCGGCGGTTTTGGAGACCGCTGCTCTCCCAACTGAGCTACACTCCTAGATCACAGGGAGTATAGCAGCCGTTTTTCGAGATCGTCAAGCCTCGCGGCGTATACGCCACATCCTTCAGCAGGCCGCCGCCGACGTCACCGGCCGTTCGCCGCGTCCACAATCGGCTTCAGGAACGAGTCGTCGCTCCAGGTGGCGTCGTCCGCATCGCCGAGACGCACTGCCACGACGTCCAGACTCGGGATGACGTAGATGCGCTTCGTCGCGAAGCCCATCGCCTCGAACGTCCCCTTCGGTAGGCCCGCGAACTGCCACAGCCACCAGAAGTAGCCGTAGTTCGTATTCTCGGTCTGCGACGCCGTCGTCGCTTGCGCCACCCAGTCGGCCGGCACCACCTGCTTGCCCGCCCACTGGCCGCCTCGCAGGAAGAGGTAACCGAAGCGGGCGAAGTCGCGCGCGGTGCTGAAGATGCAGCAGTACGTCAGGCTGTTGCCGGCGTTGTCCTTCGACCACTCGCTCACGTTGAGGCCGATGGGCCCGAACAGCTTCTCCTGCGCATACTGTCCTATCTCCTCGCCGGTCGCAGCCTTGATGATGCGCGCGAAGACCTCCGCGTCACCGTCCGAGTAGTACCAGTCGGTGCCGGGCGCCCGGTAGAGGTAGCGGTTGATGGCGTAAGCGACCTCGTCCGCCTGTGCCGCCATGTTCACCGTGTCGCCGGAAACCGGGTCGTACTGCATATTCCACGTCAGCCCCGACTCCATCGACAGCAGGTCTCCGATCGTTATCTTGTTGCGGGCATCGTTGCGCCACTCCGGGATGAAGTCGGACGCGCTCTCGTCGACGCCCTTGATCTTCCCCTCGCCGATGGCGATTCCCACCAGCGCGCTCGTGACGCTCTTCGCCATCGACCAGCTGTTGTCCGTCGAAACCGCCGTCCAGCCGCCCCAGTAGCGCTCCCAGACTATCCGCCCGTGCCGCAGGACGACGACGGCGCGGCAGCCGTGCTCGACGCAGTAAGGATCAATGTCGTCGAGGCGGGAGGCGTCCATCCCTTCGTCCGCGGGCGTTGAGGTCTCCCAATCGGTCGAGGGGAAGACGGCGTCTCTCGCGCTGACCGCGGTCGGCTGGCCGGTCGAGGAGCTCGGCGACTTGCATTCGTCCGAGTTGCAACCCGTCAAAGCGATACAGACGATGATCAGTAAGGGGACGACGAGCAGTGGCCGGGGGATTCGATGCGGCATGAGGCGCTCTCCGTGCGCGAGCATAGCCTCAGAGCGAATGGGCGATCAAGCCTCGCGCTTCGAGGCGCATCTAGGGCTGAGCGCGGCTACTCGTAGCGAAGCGCTTCCGCGATGGGGATCCGCGCCGCCTGCCGCGACGGAATGTACGTCATGATCAGCGCCGCAATGTACGCTCCGAGACAGATCGGCCCAACCTCCAGCCAGGGGATGTAGAAGCCGCTGATGCCCATGTCCGACATCGTCTTGCTGGTCAGCAGGAAGTACGACAGCATGACGCCGAGCCCCAGGCCGGTGAGAATGCCCAGCAGCGTCACGAACGACGACTCCAGGAGGAAGCTCAGCGCCACCTGGCCGCGACTGTAGCCGATGGCCCGCAGCATGCCGATCTGCTGTCGCCTCTCGACGACGGTGCGGAACGCTATCACGCCCACGGCCGCTATCCCGACGACCAGTCCGAGGCCCATGAAGCCTTCCATCAGGTAGAAGAAGCCCCTCGACAGCGACATCTCGTCGTTCATCTGCGCCTGCAGCGAGACCGCCTGCGCGCCCTTCGTGAACAGCGCCGCCTCGATCTCTTTCGCCGTCGCCTTCGAGTCCTGCCCGGGCGTCAGACGGATGTAGTACTCGTTGTAGGCCGGGCCGCCCGGCTCCGCTTCGACGACTTTGTCGTTCGTATACAGGCCGAAGAAGTTATTGCTCGGAGCGATCGCCATCACGCCGATAACCTTGACCGGAGTTGTGCTGAGCGTCGAAGCGTCGACGATGTTCACCGGGATCGGGTCGAACGTCTTCGTGCCCGGGTCGATGCCGCTCAGGTGAAAGTCGCCGCCGCCGCCCATCGAATAGCCGCTGCCGCCGGTCGCAGAGTCATCGATTATCGCCAGCGAGGGGTCGCTCGCCATCGCCGCGAAGACCGCGGCGTCGCCGTCATAGCCATTCGCGCGGGCCTGCAGCTTGATGTTGCTCTCCGTCAGAAATGACGTGTCCATCCCGCCGACGCGGTGAAGCGGCAGGTCAGTCAACGCCTTGCCGGCGTCCGAAGCCTGCTGAAGCCGGTTGCCCGAGCTCCCGGCCACGGCAATTCTACCCACTGCCTCGAACTTCGACGTGTCGACGTTTGAGCCGCTCAGCGCCTGCTTCAGATCGCCAATCGGGTTGGAAGGATTCTCCGTCACCACGATGTCCCAGCCGCCGCGGGCCTCCTGCGTCAGGAATGCGCGGTCGAAGTTGCCGTTCATCACCGACATCATGGTCAGAGAAAACACCACGAGCGCGATCATCGCCATCGTCATGCCGGTCCGGAACTTGCTGGCCAGCGGGTAGGCGATGGCCGTCTTTATCGATGGGAAGATGCGCCCCATCCGCCTGCCGCCGAACGCCAGCAGGTTCAACAGCAGGTGCGCGTTGTACATGACGACGAACGTAGCCGCCGCCACCATCATTATGCCGCTGAGGAAGAACAGCTCCATCCCGCCGTGCATGGCCGGGCTGGGAAGCCGCCCGCCCGCGCCGAGCGCCCAGTAGACGAGGATGGCCAGCCCGACCGCCGTGAATATCGGCCTCTCCGGCGCCCGCAGGTAGCGGCCAATCAGCGCCGCGCCGATAAGCACGAACGAAAAGCCCATCGTCCACAGCGCCGCCTGCCGCGACGCCAGGGAGCCCAGTATGAACAGACCTCCGAGGGCCATCTGCACTATCCCGAACATCAGGGAACGCCACCCCGGCCGCTTCTCCGGCTCCGGCAGGTCGCGGATCGCCCGCACGATGTTCAGGTTGCTCACCCGCCAGGACGAGAAAGCGACGGTGATGAAGCACAACGTCACGCCGAGTGAGTACGAGATGATTAGGCTGCGCGCCGTCACCGTCGACTGTATCGTCACGTATTGTCCCAGCAGGATCGTCATCACCCCGGCGATCAGCGTGGCCACGACGACGCCCAGCGTCACCCCTACCAGCGCCGAGAGCAGGTTATAGCCCATTCCTTCCGATATGAACGATTCAATGAGGTGCCGCCGCTTCATGCCTACCGCCCGGCTGATCCCCATCTCCGTCTTCCGCTCCGCCGCCAGCATGACGAAGATCATGACCGTCAGCAGGATTCCCGCGCCGATGGAGAACAGCCCCAGCACCATGAAGAGCGTCATCAGGACGTTGCCGGCCAGTTCGGCCGTGTGAACGCCGGTCGCCTTGATGTCGTCGACCGTGTACTGCGTGTTCTTCAGCGCGCCCTCCAGCTTCGCCGTCACGCTATCCGAGTACTGCGTTGCGCCCGTCACGCCGCCGTGGTTGCTGACGGCGATGTAGTCGATTTCGTTTGGACGGTTGAACAGCTTCTGGAGCGTGTCCATGCGCGTGGAGAGGCCAAGATTCGGATAAGCGACCGCTCCAGTAAGGACGCAGTCCTTCACGATTGCCGCCACGCGGAAGGCGTACTGCTGGTTCTGATAGTAGACGTCGATTGTCTGCCCGACCTCAGCGTCGATCTTGTCCGCCATGCTCTTGTCCACCAGAACCTCGTCGTCCGCCAGCGCGCCCACGTCCACCGGCTTGCCGTTCGTGTCGACGACGTCCGGGAAGGCGCCAAGCCGCGACGCGTCGAGACCGTTGATGACGCCCTGCGGCGTGTGCAGCTTCGTCGTCGGGTTCGCCACCGCGACCGGCTCCGTGATCAACGGCAGGAAGCCGCTTATCTCCGAGTCGCCCTGGAACTTCTGCTCCAGCTGCGTAACCAGCGACTGCGGCATCGCCTCACGGCGCGTCTCCACCGGGGCGTTCCCGCGGTCGCCGGCGCCGTTGTCGCTCGGCTTCTGGCCCAGCTGGATCGTCTCATCGACGTGTCCCATCGTGTCGTAGACCATCTTCGTGATGCTATGGTCCACGGTGTCGCCGGTGGTGAAGGCAGCGGAGATGATGGTCGTGCTTAACATAAGACCGATGACGATGAGCACGGTCTGCGCGACCCGCCGCGGTATGTTGCGCACGCCGATCCGGAACATCACGCCATTCCGCAGGATGATGAGGGCCAGCGCGCTCAGCGAGATGCCGAGCAGCACCAGCATGACGATCATGACGGCGTCCATAGGGATGCCGAAGAGAGACTTCATGCGCTCTCCCAGTCGGTCGCAGCGGTCGCGTGAGGCATCAGGCGTTTAGTTTCTCGTCGACGATGAGGCCGTCGACCATGAAGACGGTGCGGTTCGTGCGGGCGGCGATCTTGGCGTCGTGCGTCACCAGCACGAACGTCTGGCCGCGCCTGGCGTTCAGCTCGCAGATGAGGTCCATGATCTCCTGCGCGTTCTGACTGTCGAGATCGCCGGTCGGCTCGTCTCCCCAGACTATCGCCGGGTCGTTGACCAGCGCTCGCGCGACGGTCACGCGCTGGCGCTGTCCGCCGGAAAGCTCCGCCGGCCGGTGGTTCGCCCACTCCGTCAGGTGCACCTGCTCCAGCGCCATGTGCGCTCTCTTGCGCGCATCCCGCGCGTTCGTGCCGGAGACGAGCAGCGGCAGCTCGACGTTCTCGATCGCGTTGAGTACCGGCAGCAGATTGTAGAACTGGAAGACGAAGCCCATCCGTCGCGCCCGGAAGCTCGTCTTCTGGTTGTCTGACAGGCGGTTGATGTCGGCGCCGTCGACGAGAATCGTCCCGCCGTCGATGTTGTCCAGGCCGCTGAGGCAGTTGAGTAGCGTCGTCTTGCCGCAGCCCGAAGGCCCCATGATGGCGATTATCTCCGCCCGCTTCACGGAAAGGTTGATCCCCCGGAGAGCCCGCACCTGGATGCGGCCCGTATCGTATGTCTTGACCACGTCCGTGGCCTCGACGATAAGGTCTGTCGGCGGTGGCGTCTCCACGCGTTCCTTCTCCTGCGAGGTTGTCATCGGTAGGTCTCCTGGCAAGCGATTGCGCCCCCTGAGGCGCATCGACTTCTAAAGATCATATGGTGGCGGCGGATTGGCAGTCAATCGAATTCGAGCCCTGACGGGGCCTCCTATGTTAACGCTTTGCAAAAAGTGGAAACGCTAGCCCGCCGATTGCCACCGCTGCAGCGCCTGCTGAATGCGGTCGTACAGCGCAGGAACGGCGTTCTGCCAGTCGCCCGGCAGGAGGATGACCGGGGACGACTCCCGCAAGAAGTGCGTTCGATAATACAGGATACCGAGCGTGTACTCCTGCGTTCCTCCCGCAACGAGCGAAGTCAGAGCCTCCAGCCGCTTGACAACCTCCGGCGGCACCTGCCCGTCCGGGTAAGAGTCGCCCAGCAGCAGCAGCGACTCCGCCTCGCCGAGCTGCCCGCCCGTCGTCCACTCCGCCCGCGCGCGCGTCATGTCCCCCTGCGACGCGTACCACTCGCCGAGGACGGTGCGGGCCGATCCCAGGTCCGGCTGCCTCGCGACGACGTAGGTCAGCAGGTCGTAGGCGGTCTGGTAGTCTTTCAACGCAAGCGAAATCTCCGCCAGGTCGACGCGCCCGTCCAGGCTGCCGGGGTCCTCGGCCAGCGCCTCGCGGCACTGATCGCGCAGGGTCGGCAACCCCGCGGGCGGCCCCTGCGACCCGTTGGCGGCGACGCGCGCGACCAGCGTTCCCGTCGTGCAGGGGCTGAGCGAGATGATGGAGTTGCCTATTATCTCCATGTAGTGCGTCCGCCGAAAATCGCTCCCCTGCCAGAACGATGAATCGGCCAGCGACGGCTCCCGGGACAGCACCTGGCCGTATGTCGCGACGGCCTCCGGCGCGCCCACGTCCTCCAGCACGGTCGCCGCCGCCAGCAGCACCGTGGGGTCGTCGCCGGCGTAGCGACGTGCCTGGAGGGCGGCCTGCCGCGCATCATCCTTGCGCCCGGCGATGACGAGCATTCGCGCCAGATTGGCGTAACCAATCGAGCTTCTCGGGTCGAGCTCCAGCCCGCGGTTCAGGTCGGCGATCGCCTGATCGGCCGAGACCGGCTCCCCCTTGATGACCGCCGTTCCCTCCGTCACGCCGAGCTGCAGCCAGTAGATCGCCAGGTCCGGGTCCTGGTCGACCGCCTGCCGGCCGTCGCTTATCGCCTGAGCGTAGTGTCCGAGCCAGAGCGCGCTCAGGCTGTGCGAGTAGTCGCGGTGTGGGACGTCGAGCCGCAGCCAGACCAGCGGCAGCGCCAGGAAAGCAACCGCGAGCAGGCCGCGCGGCAGCAGCGAGCCGAAACGAGTCAGCCACTGGGGCAGTCGCCACGTCACCCGGTCGCCGGGTTTCATTGAGCGGTAGTTCTTCACCACTATCGCCGTAACCGCCGCCAGAGCCGCGAGCGCCGTCTTCCAGTAGTTCGCCGCGTCGACCAGGTTGTGCACCGCGAAGCCGGTCAGTCCCGCCGCGCACGTTACCGCCAGCAGGCGCTGCTCGACACTCCCGCGACGGTACGTCTGCCAGAGCATCCACCCGAGCGTCGCCAGCAGTACCGCCAGCGCCGCCAGCCCGATGAGCCCGGCGTCGTCGGCGAGCTGCAAGAAGCCGTTGTGCGCGTGAATCGCGTTTCCCGCGTACTCGCCGCTGTATTGCGCGTAGAGCTGCGCGAAGGTGTAAGGCCCGGCGCCGAACAGCGGGTGGTCGCGGAAGATCTTGGCGCCGACAGTAAGGACGTCCTCTCGCGGCGAAATCGACTGTCGGAAAAGCCACTGCGGACGTACGTGCCAGCGGACTGCCACGACGGCGACGGCGAGGGCAACGACCAGCAGCAGCAACGCGGCGCCCGCCACGAGCAGCAGGCGTCTCGCGCGCAGCCTCGCCAGGCCGCGACGGGCCTTCGCGACCGTCCAGTCGTATCGGACCGCCGCAAAGCCCGCAATCGTCAGTATGACGGCGACGGCCGCTCCCGCCCAGGCGCCCCGCGCCAGCGTCAGGAAGATCGCCCACAACGCCGCGAAAAGCATCACGCCCCAGAAGATTCGCAGCAGCAGCGCCCGCGTCCTGTAGACCGCCAGGACGTAGAAGGGCATCGCCAGCGCCAGCGTCATGCCCAGGATGTTCGGATGGTCGCTCACGCCGTGCGATTTGGGCACAGTCGGCGGAAAGAGCTGACTCAAGTGGAAGCCGCCGGCCGTCGTCCGCGCGAAGTCCAGCCAGTCGCGGTAGTCGCCGAAGACGATCCAGAGCGCCCAGACCGCCGCGGCCGAGACCGCCAGGAGAAACGCCACCTGCAGCGCCCGCGCGTCGAGCAGTTCGATGTCGCTTAGGGCGTAGAAAATGAGCACCGCCAGCAGGAGCAGCAGCGAGCTCTCCAGGCTGACGCGCCAGGCAATCGAGGCGATCGTCGCGATGCCGAAGGCCGCAAGCAGGAGCAGCAGCGGCCAGTCAAGCCCGGAGCCGCCGGGAAGCCGCCGCTTGAAGAGAAGATAGACCGCGTAGACGACCGCCGGCGCCAGCGCGACCGCCTGGAAGGTAATCGTCGCGCGGAAGACCGTCAGCTCCATCTGCGGCGAGGCCGAGCAAACCAGATAGCCCAGCCAGCTTGCCGCCGCCAGAATAGCCAGCCATCGCAGGAGCGCCGGCCCCGGGGCCTGCCGCCCCTGCTCGTTCACCCCTGCCTCCCCGCCGTGTTGCATTGCCCCATTCTATCACCGCCGGGCTCGTGCGCCAGTCGATTGACGGGGCGACGATGACACAAAGGCTGCATGGGCGCTACCCTTGTACAGCGAAAGCAGCGAAAGGAGCCCCACCCAGCGTGGCGGAGTGCGAATCGTCGGGCGGACCGGCGGCCATCGAAGTCCACGACCTCGTGAAGACGTACCGCGGCGGCGTGCAGGCTCTGCGCGGCGTCAGCTTCGAGGTCGAGGCGGGCACGGTCTTTGCCCTGCTCGGACCCAACGGCGCCGGCAAGTCGACCACGGTCAAGATCCTGACGACCCTCTCCCGGCCGGACTCCGGCAGCGCCCGCGTCGCCGGCATCGACGTTCTCCGCGAGCCGTTCAAGGTGCGCTCCGTCATCGGTTGCGTTGCCCAGAAGTCCAGCACTGACCTCGAGGCGACCGGCCGCGAGAGCCTGACGCTCCAGGGCCAGCTGTACGGCTTCACCGGGCCGACCCTTCGCAGCCGCGTCTCAGAGCTGCTGGAGCGCTTCGGCCTGACCGAGGCGGCGAACCGGCTCAGCCGCACCTACTCCGGCGGCATGCAGCGCAAGCTCGATGTCGCCATGGGGCTGATCAATCGCCCGCGCGTCCTCTTTCTCGACGAGCCGACCACCGGCCTGGACCCGGAGACCCGCGCCGATATGTGGGACGAGATCCGGCGCCTCTCTCGCGAGGAAGGCCTGACCATCCTGCTGACCACTCATTATCTCGAGGAAGCGGACCGCCTCGCCGGCTGCGTCGCCATCGTCGACCGCGGCCAGGTCGTCGTCCAGGGCCCGCCCGAGGAGCTGAAGGCGGAGCTCCACGGCGACGCCGTCCACGTCGAGCTCGCCGAAGCGACGCCGCAGGAGCGCGTGCGGGCCGCCCTCCGGCCTCTTGGCGAATCGCTGCGGGACGTCGCGATTGACGGCCGCCTCCTGCACGCGCGGGTCGACAGCGGCGCCGAAGCCGTGCCGGCGGTCTTGGCCGCGCTCGACAGCGAAGGAATCGTCGCCGCCTCCGTGACCGTCGCCCGCCCTTCGCTCGACGACGTCTACCTTCGCTACACCGGCCGCTCTTTCCGCGAGGCCGACGAGGAGGAGAAGCGATGACGACGATGGCTTATCAATCGTCCCAACTGACGGTTCGCCTCCTGCGCGCCATGTGGCGGCAGCCGTACTACCTCGCCGTCTCGCTCACCCAGCCGATCATCTGGCTCCTGCTCTTCGGCCAGCTCTTCAAGAACGTCACGCGGATCCCCGGCTTCGCCACCGCCTCCTACATCAATTTCCTCACGCCGGGCGTCGTCGTCATGACGGCCATGTACTCCAACGGCTGGAGCGGCATGAACTACGTCGTCGACATCGATCGGGGCGTCCTCGACCGCTTCCTCATCTCGCCGGTGCGCCGCGAATCGCTGATCGGCGGCCAGCTTGCCTACAACGCCTCGATCACGCTTGTGCAGTCGCTCATCATAATCGCCCTCGGCGCGATAGCCGGCGCCCGCTTTCCCGGAGGGCCGCTGGTCATGGTGCTGTTCCTCATCGCCGTCCTGCTCCTCGGCATGGCCTTCTCGTCGTTCTCCGACGCCATGGGCCTGCTCCTGCGGCAGGAGGCGTCCGTCGTTGCCGTCGTGAACTTCGTCGTGCTGCCGCTTTCGTTCCTTTCGACGCTCTTCATGCAGGGGAGCCTGCTGCCGCACTGGATCCAGGTGGTTGCGCGCTTCAATCCTGTGAACTGGACCGTCGAGGTCGGCCGGCAGACGCTCACCGGCAACGTCGACTGGGCGCTCGTGGGCAGTCACATCGCCTACCTGGCGGTGCTGGCGGCCGTACTCGCCTTCTGGGCCACGCGGGCCTTCCGCTCCTACCAGCGCTCCATCTAACCTCCGCGCTCGAGTTATGGCCACCGGCGACAGGATTACGTCCTTTGGACGATGTTATAGAGGAGGCGATGCGGCATCGTCGCCCTCGCGGACGCGCGTCTCTCCGGGTGCGGCAGTCCGGCTGGACATGCTCAAAGGAGCCGTCCTGCTCGCGGCCACGATCTTCTTCGTGGCCATGGCCTTTGACCTGGCCGTCTACTTCGCACGCATGGGAAGGGCCCAGTGGGAAGCGGATGGCATTGCGACCGCCGCCGCCGGCCAGCTCGCCCTCAACGGCAGCCAGGACGACGCCCTTGCCGCTGCCGGCAGTTGGCTGGGGAACAACCACCTCGACGCGTCGAATGCCCAATGCTGCACCTTCGCCGACTCGCGCCCGGTCGATAAGCCCGACGGCATCCTCGATACCGTCACTGCGACCGTTCGCGTTAGCCATGGCACGTTCTTCCTCCACTACCTCGGCTTCCCGGAGAAGTACTACGCCAAACAGTCGGCCACGGCGCAGGTGGTCGGAGCCAGGGGCGCGCCTATCTGCCCCTGGGCCGTCGTCGCCGACTCGTCGGCCTCCGGAAGCGACTTCGGCTTCGTGCCCGGCCGCGTCTACACCTTCAACCTGAACGACCGCTCCAGCGACGGCGGCACGCTCGTCCCCCTCGACCTCAAGGGCGGCGGCGTGACCGGCTACGAAGCGATACTGTCGGCCGGATGCCGTAAAGAGGACGTCGGAACCTGGTCTGTCGGTCAGACTGTCCACCTTCTCCCGTCAACCGATGATGCGCCGGATGCGACCCTGCGCGGCCTGGTCGTCCACTACCAGTTCGAATCGGCGGACGGAAGCGCCGACTACATGGGCAACCAGTGGTGCGACGTGACCACTGATCCGGATGGCAACATCACCGGCTTCAACCCTTACGTCCAGGGCCCGCGGGAAGAGTGCGTGCGTGGCAGCAACGACGGCGGCCTTGGCCGGCTGGTCGTCGTGCCCATCGTCTCGCAACCTGCGGACGGCGCCGCCCGCATCCTCGGCCTCGCTTCGCTTTACATCGCCTCCTGGGACCGCGGCGCCTCCGCCGGCAAGCGCGTCGACGGCGTCTTCTTCGACCGCGCGCGGCCAAGCGTCGACAACGTCAATCTCGTCGGCGTCGACGACACGCCGCTGGCGCCCTTGCGCATATCCCTGTCGCACTGACCCTTAGTTGAGCTGAGTTGGGGACCGCCCCTGCTCTTTGAGGAACGTATCGATTGCCTGCGCCACCCTCCCCGCCACCGCCTCTCGTGCCGCCGGGTCTTTGAGGACCGCCGCGTCGGCGTCGTTCGTCAGGAACAGCGTTTCCGTGAGGACCGCCGGCATCTGCACCTCGCGCGTGACCACGAACTGGCAGAAGCCCGGCGAATTGTGCGCGGTGGAGTCCTCCTGCACGCCGCGCGGTACCGTATCGTAGCCGTAGTCCTTCAATCCCAGCACCGTCGCGTCGAAGACGAGCCGCGCCAGCCGGGCGCTCTGCGTTCCGAAGCGGTTCTGGTCGCAATACCAGACCTCCGTCCCAGACTGGCCCGGGTTCGTCGAGCCGTTGTTGTGAATGGAGATGAACACGTCGCCGTCTACCGCATCCGCCAGCCCCACACGATCCATGAGATCGTGCGAGATGAGCGACTGCGACAGCGGCCCGGGCGCCAGCGGTTCTCCAAACCCTGAGCGTGTCACGTAGACGTCGTATCCTTTCTGTTCCAGGAAGTCGCGCAGCTTGTTGGCGATGTTCAGGTTCGCGTCCGCCTCGGTGAGGTCCACCTGCCCGTCTGCTGCATGATGGACCGCTCCCGGGTCGCCGCGTCCGTGCCCCGGGTCGAGGATCACGGTCGGCCGGCGCGGCTGCGGCGTGGGGCCTGTCCGGACGAGCGTTCCCGGGCCGGACAGCGCTTCCGCGTTCGTGGCGGGGAGTGCCTCCGCCGGGACGGGCAGTGGCTGGGGCGAGCTCGTCGCCGTCGGCGACGTTTCCGCTTCGACTCGCATGCCTGGCTTCGGTGTCGGTGTCGGTGTCGGTGTGACGCTTCGAGCCGTCAACGTTGCGACGCTGGGCGGAGAGGCGTGTTCTGTCGGCGTCCGCTCGTGGCCGGCGACCGCCGACGCCGTTGCCATGCTGCTCGCGATGATAACCGCGCACGGAAGGACGATAACGAACCGAGCGTTCATCCGCCGTTCCTGCTAAACCGCCTCTTCGTCCTGGTAGACAACGTTGATGCCGATCGCCCGTCCGAGTGCCCGCACCTCTTGCAGCAGCTCTTCCGCCGAGACGTCGTCCATGTCACTCACCAGTCCACTGTTATCGACGAGATCTTCTTCCACAGACATGAAGGCCTTCAGCATGTCGTCGTCATCGATCGCCCCTCGGTCGGCCTCGGGCTTCTTATCCTCTTCCTCCTTCTTGTCCTCCTCCTCTTCCTCCTGCTCTCCCTCCTGCTCTTCCTCTTCCGTTGCTACTTCCAGCGAGTCGCTTGGCAGAGGCGCGTTGGGCGCGTCGTCCTCCTGCGACTTACCGCCGCCGAACCTGAGAAATGGTATCAGCTTCACGTTGACCTCCAATCGCTAGAGCGGCGCCGATACGCTGGCGAACAGCGCCTGCACGACGGCCGGGATCACCAGCATCGCGACGCCTGACAGAAAACACATGATGGCGCCGTAGAGACACAGCTTGTAGGGATGGCCTCCCGACGCCGCGTATGGCGCGAAAGTGTTCGCCAGCGTCAGGACCAGAATTACGGCGACGATGAACGACCGGACGAAAGCCATGTTGGGCGCAGCAAAAAGCAACGTCGGCGTGACGCTGGCGTCGCTGGCGACGCTTGTGTCCAGACCCTGGCTCTGCACTTCGACCATCTTCGTCCCGAATATGACCAGCACCTGCGACACGAACAGCAAGATGGATAGCAGCGCCACGTGAAGCGGTATCATGACGAACGTGAACGTCGAAGACACCAGCTTGCGACTCGCCCGCAGCAACGAGACCTTCATCGCCAGCGCCGAGGCCAGACGGCTGATGCCCTCCGCGTCGCCGCCCAGTCGCACGCCATCCCAGAAAATGCGCACGCTGCGGCTCACCATCTCGCTGCCCGACTCCGCCGCAAATCGCGTCCACGACAGGTCGGAGCGCAGACCGTTGCGCAGTCGCACGTGCAGTCGTTTCACCTGTGGCTCCAGCGAGCCAAGCGAGCGACGGTTCATCCGCGTGAGCGCCTCGCCGACAGTGCTGCCCATCGCCGTGACCATGCTGCCCATGGCGCGCAGCACGCTGGCGATGTCGCGGTCCCGGCGGTCGATCTGGCGGTCCTCTCGAAACGCCAGCATGCCGACAGGGAAGAGAAACGCGGACATCGTTATGAATGCCACCGCTAGGCTGAATCCCAGCAGCATCACTCCCGCGCTTGCCGCCAGGCCCACCGGCAGCACGTACCTTGCCAACAGGGCGGCGAAATGCCTTTCGTGCGAGAAATCGGCCAGGGAGCAACCCTTTATCTCCAGCGGCGCCACGGTGTAGACGATGTACGAGCCGATGAAGGTGGTGCCGATGACTACCGCGGCCAGGCCGACGATCAGCCCCGCGCCCATGCTGTAGATCATCATCGAGACAAGCGAGATCACCACGATCAGCGCCGCCGACACCATCAGCGCCACGTAAGCGTCGGTCCAGCGTTGCAGCGTCTCCAGATCACGTTCGTACTGCTTGCCGTAAAGCTCTAGCTGCACCTCCATCTCCCGCGCCAGGAACGCCGCCTCGCCTTCGCCCGAGGCAAGCGCGCTCGCGAAGCGCAACAGCAGACTGCGCATGTTCTCATCGGTAAGCGTCTCCGCGACCACTTCGCAGGCCTGTGCGTAGTCATAGTTCAGCCGCTGCGCCGCCCAGTGGATGCGCCGGAAAAGCACCGACGTGCTGTAGTTAAGGTTGGCGGTGTGCTCGAAGAGCTGCGCGCGCGAGATGCCGGCCGTGGCGATCGCGGACATGTACGTGAGCTGCGTTACCAGGTCGAACGCAACGGGGTCCCGGCCGAAGAATCGGGCGGGCTTGTTCAGCTTGTCGCGCTCCTTCGCGAGCTCGCTAGAAGAGTCCTTCGCGTTGCGCCTTAGCAAGGAGTTGATAGAGATCATGGAAGTTAACCACACCCTGCTGCTGCAGCTTCTCTAGAATCGTCGCCTTCTTCTCCAGCTCGTTGTAGATCTTGCGCTTGTCCTTCTGCGTCAGGCCCCTTCGCGGCGCCACGCGGTTCTCCAGCAGATAGCTGTTCATGTTCCCCGTGAACTCGAACACATCGTCTGCCGGATTCCAGCGGAACGCCTCGACGAAAGAGAAGGAGTCCGATGCCAGGTCATAGCCAATGATCTCGTTGATGCTCAGGACGCGCCTGCCCAGCCTGCCGGAGGGCAGCCGGACGGCGCTGCAAATTACCACGACATTCAGGTTGTCCATATAGGGTTTGGGCACGTTGATCGGGTTGCCCGTGACACGCTGGATCAGCTTCTCGACCGACGACGCGTGGAACGTGGACATCACCTGGTGGCCGGTCTGCTTCGCCTGGAAGGCCACCGCCCCCTCCTCGCCACGGATCTCGCCGACGAGAATGGCGTTGGGCCGCTGCCTCAAAGCCGCCTTGAGCAGGCCGAACATGTCGACCGACGCCCCCTGCGTAGCGTCGCCGCCCATGCGCACGACCTCGCGGATCCAGTTCATGTGAGGCACCTGCAGCTCAGGCGTGTCTTCAATCGTCACGATCTTGGCGTCCGGGCGAATGAAGGTCGTTATCGCGTTTAGCAGCGTCGTCTTCCCGGAGGCCGTCTCTCCCGACACCCACAGGTTGAGCCCTTCACCGACGACAATCGCCAGGTAAGCGGCCATCTTGTAATCCATGCTGCCGAAGTTGATCAGGTCGATTATGCTGATCGGCGTCTCGGCGAACTTTCGAATAGTAAAGTTGCTGCCCCGCTTGGACACCTCGCCGCCGTAGACGATGTTGATACGGGAGCCGTCGTTCAGCGCCGCATCGACGATCGGGTTCTTGAACGTGACCGGCTTCTTGATGTTTTCCGATAGCCGCAGCACGAAATCGTCCAGCTCCTCGTTCGTGTGGAAGACGATGCTGCTTTTCAACCCCTTGAATATCTTGTGCTCGACGAACACGGCGCCGAGGCCGCTGCAGCTAATGTCCTCTATGTTCGAGTCTTTGATCAGCGGCTCCAGCGCCCCCATGCCAATCTTGTCGCGCAAGATGATGTACTTGATCGTCTCCAGCTCCCGCTTGGTCACCGGAACTCGCGACTCGTGGCCGCCCTTGTGGAGGTGCCCGGCGCGCTTCTTGTCGCCGTTGCCGGAATGGCCCTCGCTCTTCACAATGCAGCATTGCTCCACCGCGTCAGAGAGCGCCTTCGCCCTTTCTTCCGCCGTCTCCGCCTTCGCCAGCAGGTCGACGTAGTCGAGCAGACGCCTCTCGACCTCCCGCAGCAGCTCGTCCAGGTCCATTCCCACCGGCGGCTCTACCGCCAGGTAGTAGTTGCGGGGGTCCTCCGTGTCCGGAAAGACGTGGACAAACATGTCATCACCGACCGGATAGATCAGGTTCGGGTGCTCCAGCTCGCCGAGCTTGCGGCTGATCTCCGGGTAGTAGTCGGGCACGCCGACCAGCGCCATCGGCACCATGTGGAGGTAGTCCATCAGGTGCGGCGACGCCTCGGCGCGCTCCAGCAGCTCCTTGGAGATGAGCTTCTTCAGCGCACAATCGCCGTGGCCGTTCGTGTGATCGTCGACCACGTTCTCACAGGGAAAGGGCAGCGAGTTCGGCATATCAGGCTTTTGCTTTTGTAATCGGCACTATCCTCATTCCCATGCCCGGTTCAACCTCGAAGCTGACGACGTTTCCCGTCGTCTTCTCGGCTCCCCGCACCTTCGCGACCTCCAGCACCTTGATGAGCTGTTCGCCCACCTCCTCGATTCGGAGCCGAAGGTGAGCGTCGCAGATCGAGCGGATCCGAATGAACATCGACTCGTCGAAAGCGTATGCGTGAAGGGTGATGAGCAGCGTCCGGTTCTCGTCGCAGATCTTCTTCAGAGCGTTGAAGAAAGTGAGCGTATCGCGCTCCGGCACGTGAGAGACGTATGAAGTCAGAGAGTCCATCGCGATTATATCGCAGGCGATCCGCCTCGAAAGGTGGCCGAGAAGCCGGCTGAAGAACGTCAACGACTCGTCAGCCGTCATCGCCGAGGGCACCGGGTATATATTGAGCCGGCCAAGAAGGAAATAGTCCATGATATCCATGCCAAGGCTTTCCATCTGCCTCAGCAGACTGCGCGTCGTGTTCTCCGTCGTGTAATAGGCGATTCGGAAGTTCTCCTGCAGAGCTCCCCAAACAAGCTGCTGCAGTAGAACGCTCTTGCCGGAGTCTGATTGCCCTTCAATGAGCGAAAGCGATCCTTCGGGGATCCCTCCCCCGATCTTCTTATCAACCTCCGGATTGCCCGTTACTACCACCCGTCTTTCGCCGTAAGCTGCCTGGTACATGGCTCAGACTCCTATCCTGTCACTGCCGCTGAAACCGTAACGCCGTTCTCCGTCGAAACAATGATCCAGCCGTTCGTGCCGGTCCCCATCGGCGGGTTAATCCTTACTTGAATCTGGAGAGTCTCTTCCGGGTCAAGGACGCCCGGATTCACGTAGTCGTCAAGGATCGACTCTACCGCCCAGGTGTTGGACTGGAGAGGCCCCGACGTGAAAGGCACCCAGTTGACATAGTGCGCTCCCGATTCCGAGAAGTACTGCACCAAAACGTCCATCCGAGCGAAGTCCGCCACCGGCGTCTGACCGTCGTTGCGGAGCTCGAGCGTAATGTTGGCGTGGCTTTCGTCCACCTGCGCGCTCACAGCCGTCAACTGCGTCCGCACCCGCTCTTCCAGCCGCTGCTCCATCGCCTGCCACGATTGGCCCAGGCGGTCGACTGAGCTGTAGCCGCTCCTCGCCATGACGATGGAGGTGATCAGCATGATTGCCGCGATAAGGAGAGCGGGGATGCTTGTCTCCATGCCTTCTCACCTACACCGTGAAGTACTTCGCGTCGCTCGACCCGTTGGGCGCGACGACCTTCGCGTAATAGATCGTATTCGTCTGCAGCCCGTCTTCCAGGTGGATAATGATGTGCAGCGTCGCGGTCGGTGCCCACGTGGTGTCGTTTTCGAGGCTGTACTCCCAGCAGGGCGAAGCGCAACTCGGGCCGCCGTACGGGATGCGGACGAACTGCCCCTCCGGTCCGAAGAACATGTCGATCCGGTCCAGCGGCTGGATTACCGTCGACCCCACGTTCTTGACCCACAGGTCGGCCGTGGTGGCGCCGTTGTCTCCCGTCGCATGCACGATCTCCACCTGGCTGCCCAACCGGTCGTCAACGATGCTCGCCGTGGACACCAGAGCGCCGCTCGTGCGGTCGACGCTGGGCAAGACCGCGTTAATGACGGCGACAACCGCAACGATTCCCGCTACGGTAAGCAATATTGTGGTGATGGCCTTTTCTATGGTGACACCCCCTCTTGCTCCATCACTTTAGGGGTAGGCGTTTGCTGCCCCTCCTAGGCTGTCTTCTGCCGCTTATCGACCAGTTCTGAAAAGCTCAGGCCAGCTGTCTGCTCCCCCTTCAGCAAAGCGTCAAGCTGGCAAAGCACAACCAGGCAGTCGTTCGTCGATGGCGGCGTCTTCCGTTCCAGCGATGCGTGCACCAGCCCCGTCACCTTGAGCAACCCCTCCTTCGATTCGGAAGACAGCGCGCCGCTGAACTCGCACAGATCGAGGAGAATGCGAAGCCGCTTTATCCCCAGCTGCTTGACCGCCTCCTCCACCCACACGGCCAACCCGGCTATCGTGATCAGGCTCCAGTGAGGCCGGCCGGCCGCCTGAACCAGGATTGGTCGCACCGGGTCGGGCGGTGGGACAAATGGCGGTGGCGGCGGATAGCTCACCAGCGGCGTCGGGGCAGGCGACGGCTCCTGCGCCGGCTGAGACTCCGGCGGTTTCTCCATCACCCTCGGCTCCGAGGGCGGTGGGGGTGGCTGGGATGGCGGCAGCGACGGCGCTTCCGGTTCGTCCTGCCAAATGTCCTCCGCCGTTGGCGGCGAGAGCGCTTCCGGCTCCTCTACCGGGGGCGCGGCTGCCGTTGCTTCGTCATTGGAGACGCGGACGACTCTTATCGGCGGGCGCGAGTCGTTGCGCTCGGGGCGCAAGCCTTGGCCAGGCTCCGTGAACGGGTTGTCCTGGCCAAGTATCGCAGTGCGGATCTCGCTCAGTATTAGCTTGACTTCTCCCTTGAGGAGTTTCACCTCGTCCTCAAGGGAGGTTATCTTGGCATTGAGTTCCATGCTTCTGCCTCCCTGCCGCGGTGGCGCTTTCCTGCTTTCGCCCCCCTCATTTCAGGGGTCGATGCGCCGCGCTTCCGGCTCTCAACTCGCTAGTGCAGGTCGACGACGGTGTCCAGTCCTGCCGGCGTCGTCCTGGCGATAGTCATTGTTCCGCCCAGCGGTGGCTTCACCTCGACAGTGAATGGCTGGTTCGGCCCCAGATTGTAGCCCGACACGTCGAGCGTTATCTCCGCCAGCTCACCTTCCGACAACAGGTTGTCGCTGTTGCCGACCAGGAAGTGGACCGTCCAAGTCGCGTTGACCGCGTTCTGTGCCGAGTCGCGGTAGTCGATAACCATCTTGTTGCTCGTCGCCGTGGGGTCGAGGTCGACGGGCTCACCGCCGGCCGCGTTGGCAACGTCGAACACGATGCTCTGTACCGTGGTCCCGTCGGTGTTGGCGATGACGCTCCCCCTCAGCTCCAGCGAACCTTCCGTCTTCTGCAGACCGGAGTAGACCGCTTCCTTGCCACGCTCCGAGCTGAAGAGACCGGTGCTTAGCACGACGAATGCGAAGACGGTCGCCACAACTACGAAGGCGATCAAGATGATGGCGGTCTCCAGACCGGTGATGCCATCGTCCCCGTGCGCGGCCCTTCGAAAGAGCCTTATCATTTTCTTCATTGCTTGCCTCCCTGGTAACGCTTACTCACTGGCGGGATTTCTGGTCCGCCACGGCGTCCCGGTTGCAGCTTCTCGCTCTGTCGATTTGCTCTCCTCCGCCGCTTCGCCGTTCCGTTAGGCACGACGCCGGCGGCGACCGGGACCAGAAATCCTTTTCCTTGCCGCTGGTTTTTTCGTCCTCCCTGAGAAGGAACAGCATGGCGCCAGCACCCAATTTCATTTGGGTGCCAGCACCCGCCCCCGAATCTGAACGAATCTGAGCCGCCTTAGGGAAAACTGCCGACCTTAGGGGAGGTTGCCTAAGGGAAAAGGAGCGATTTTTCGCCAGGGAGCGGAATTCGCCCCTTAGCCCTAAAGATAGATGCCCTCCGCCCGATAACAGACTCGGGCTCTATCGATGGAAGGATATCCTACGGCAGGCGTGGATTTCCTGCCGCGAAGGCAGGACGCTCTTCAGAGGAGTGGTCTGAGCGCATGCAAGGACAGCTCAACGGCGACAGGCTGCGTCTACTGATCGTTGAGGACGAGGGCCTCTGGCGCGACATGCTGCGCCTGGCCCTCTCGACTCAGCCGTATATCGAGGTCGCCGGCACCGCGACGAGCAAGGACGACCTGCGGAACCTCTGCGTCTCGCTCCAGCCCAACGTCCTCCTCGTCGACATCCGGCTCGACGGCGACACCCAGGCGCTGGCCGCCGTTCACGCCGTCAAGACCGAGTGGCCGCAAATCGGCGTCGTCGTCATGGCCGCCGAGACCGACCGCGAGTACCTCTCGACGAACCCGCCGCCCAACACGCCCGGCTGGTCCTACATCATCAAGCAGTCGCTCGCCGACGCCACCGGCCTCGTGCGCGCCATCGAAGCCGCCGCCGCCGGACTCGTCGTCCTCGATCCCGCCATCCTCTCCGGCCGCAACGACGCCCATGGCCCCCGCCTCGGCCGCCTGACGCCCCGCCAGATGGACGTTCTGCACCTGATGGCCAAGGGCTACAGCAACAGCGCCATTGGCCGGGCGTTAGTGCTCGAAGAGAAGTCCGTCGAGAACCACATCAACGCCATCTTCAGCCAGGTCGTCTCCAGCCGCGACCCGTCAATCCACCCGCGCGTGCTGGCCGTCATCACCTACCTCCAGGAGACCCAGAAGCTCGCCACCGGCTAGCGACTAGGGTGGTGGTGGCCACGGGGACTTGTCCGCTCCGCAGTGGCACACCGTATCACCCCTGTAGGCGCAAGTGTTCACGGCCGTCATCCAAAAATCGGCGGCACCGACCATGGAGTCGTGGTTCATGTCGAGAACGGCGTCTTGGACGGGGTCAGGGGGAAAGGTCCCGGATATCCGGTACGCGACGAGCAGCAAGTCGGTGACATTCGACCGTCGGTCATTGTTGACGTCCGCTATCTCGAGCCAGTCGGGGCAGCCGTCGCCGTCGGTATCCGCCTCGTTGCTGCAGCTGGAGAAATCGACCGTGCGGTCGCCTGTGGATGCGCAAAGGCCGTACATGTGCTTGATACAAGCGGGGAACCCATCGGGGGTCTGGGTCGAGTCGCCGCTGGTACAGTTGTAAGCAATCCACGGGTCGTAGTCGCAGGCGTCGCCCTGCCAGTCGCTGGCGGGGTTGCTGGCGAATCCCCCGGGTATGTGGGGACCGGCCGGCCGCGGGCCCGCTCCCGACGCCTTCTGGTCCGGGTTGTAGGTTGACGGGCAATTATCCGTCGCGTCCGGCACCCCATCGCAGTCCAGGTCCCCGGCGCACCCCGGCGCGGTGACGGCGGTGACCCAGAACGAGCTTCCTTCTCCCCAGGAGGAGGGATCCGATGACACGGCCGCGATGCGGAAGTTATACGTGGTACTCGGCTTCAGGCCCATGAAGGTGTAGGAAGTGCTGGAGGGGGATAGGCCGGTCACCTTCAACTTGTTGTCCCATCCCTGAAGCAACGTCGATACGTACGCGGTATACGATGCGTGGTTGTACGCGCCCGAGAAGTTCACCCGCACGAAGGTCGACGAGATGGAGCTGACGGTGATGCTGGTTGGGGGCTGGGGACGCCCGAGGTATTGCCCCTGAGCGATGGACAGCTCCGCGTCTGTAGCGCTTCCATAGGGCGTGCACGTGGTGTAGAACGCACCACACATCAACCCCGAGTTGTTTGGATCATCGGCTAGGTAGTGATCGTGCCCCAACTCATGACGCATCATTCGGTCGTAGAACGGGACGTCGCCGGTGTACTGCGGATACGTGGGGTTTGCTGCTTGGGCATCGTAATCATCCTTGTTCCACACCACAACTCGCAGATTGAGGTCGACGAAGGTTGGGGTCTGTGCGAGAGCGTACTTGTAGTCAGCCTGCTCCTCGAACGTCACACAGTCCGTATAGTTAAAGTAGCAGTGGGTTTCATCCTCTCGGATGGCATCGAACAATATGTCGACCTGTGCCGTGCCATTCCACGCGACCTGGGTGGGATTGTAAGAATTGAAGGTCCAGGCCGATGACATCTGATTCCAGTAGGAGATGCCGGCCGCCTGGTGGTCCAACATTCCCGGGCTCATATGGTCGGACCAGTACGATGTCTGTTCAACCCCGTGTACGGGTCTTGAGGCCATGTTTCCTGGGTAGGCCGTATTGGCCCGATGCCGGCCGTGAGGACGCTGCGTCCAGGAGCAGGCACAGCGCCCAGGCCACCAACAGTACCGTTATCGTTCTATAGAATCTCATTGTCCCGCCCCGTCCGGCGCCGGCGGCAGGCTAGGAGGCGGTGTTGGTGAATTGTCCACCGCTGGCGGCGGATTAGGGGGCGGTGTCGGTGAATTCGTCGGCGCTGGCGGAAGGTTAGGAGGCGGTGTCGGTGAGTTCCTCAGCGCTGGCGGCAGGTTAGAAGGGTCAATTTGAATCGTAGGGCGGTTGTCGGGACGCGGTGTCGGCATATTCTCCAGCGACTCCGGTATCCAGTCAGGGGCAGGCGTTGGAGCACCAATCAATGTAACGCACCGCCCGTTGGCCAGGCTGTAGAAAATCTCCCCATCCTTCTCGAAGACCCTACCACCCCTGGCTGCTGCCGCCGGCGAAGTGATTTCCACAAACCCACCGCCCCACACCCCACAGTTCCCGGCCATCCATTCGGGTGGGTAGACTATTCTAAAGGAGTCGGCATTGTTGCCCTCTTCAGTGTTGTCGTCGGCTTGAGACCAGGTGGCCTCTGGTGTCGGCGCCGTCGACCCCACTCCGCCCCCGCGTGCGGTAGCCACATAGGCTATCCCCACAAGGGCCGCGGTTATCCCGAGCGCGGCCAGAATCTCAACTGTCCTTCTTCTTTGCAAGGGTGCACCTCCTCGTTCCGCGCCTTTCTGCTTCCCTGTCGCCGCGCTTGCGATGATGCTAAACTTCGTCCTCCGATTTGTCAACCTCCTCGCGGCGGCTCTCCTTCCGCTTAGGGGTTAGGACTCTGCGCCGGTGGCGCAGCAGTCTCTTCGGGCTGAGGCGTGGCGGCCGGAGCGCCCAGGGCGATCTGGGTGGCGAGCATGGGCGGGGTAAATGGTGTCGGGAGAACCACAGTCGGCCGCGGGGTGATCGGCGCCTCGTTTTCCATCTGGCTTGGAACCCACGTCGGGCGGGGAGGCGGCCCGGTCAGGACTACGCATCGCCCGTTCGGCAGGCTGTAATACGTTGACGCATCCGTATCCCTTTCGAAAACGTGCCCACCTTTCGCCAGCACGTCCTCTGAGGTGACCTCCACGGCGCCGCCATTCATCACAACGCAATTTCCATAAATCCAGGTCGTCGGGAAAGGGGCCCCCGCGGCATTCCTCGCCCCTGACGGTTCGGTGTCGCTGCTGGCCGTCGCCACGGCCGTCGCTGTTGCTGGAGCGGGCTGTGCCGTCGCATGCCCGTTGCCGCCACATCCTTCTGCGCTCGCCACTGCCAGCGTGAGAAGGATGCCGACAACCAGGAGTACGTACCAGGGTCGCATCGGAGGACTCCTTTCTCAGTTAGAGGGATTCTACGGGGCCGGCTGAGGTAGGACCGTAGTGAGAGCCTCACCAACCGAACCCTCCGCTAGGACTAAGGGCCTGCCCAGCGCGCCCAGCACGACCCGTAACTGCCCGGTGAATCCCGCTGCAATTTGCAACGTAAGGTGAATGGTACCCCCCGGCCCGGCAAGGCCATATGTTACGCCGAGACTACGGGGGTCGACGTTGGGCTGGTCGGACGCTACGTATGATGCGGCCGCAGGTGGCCATCCAATGTTGATTGCCGCTCCCCCAGGGCGGCACGCCGCTTCAAGCTGGGACACGCACTGATACTGAATGTCGTAAGTTACCTGCTCGCCTGAGTAGGCCGTCGCCGGACCGCTCAGGATTATTCGATAGGGGTATACCACGGTGGGCATATCGCCAGGCTCTGTTGCAACCGGAGTGCCGGTTGTTGGCGGGCTGGTTGCGGTTGTGGCAACCATCGTCGCCGTTCCGGGAGCGGGCTGGGCTGTCGTCCGTCCGCTACCGCCACATCCCGTCACCCCGAATACAAGGACGACACCAACTGCAGCCAAAGTATAGTAGCGCCTCATCGGGGAACTCCTTTCTCAACGGACCCGATTCACGGCGTCGGCGCGTCCAGCACCGTAGTAACGACCTCACCGACGCTGCCTTCTGGAACTGTAAACGGCCTCCCCGGCGGCCCGAGCTGGACCCACAAAGGTCCTGTGAACCCTGCTGATACGTTGATGGTCAGGTGGATGATGCCCCCGGGTCCAGCGAGGGGGAATGTTGCGTACTTGCCCTTTGCGCCGGAGTCCGTGCTAGGCGGGTCGGAGGACACGTATGTTGCGTCCGCAGGCGGCCATTCTACGACGATCCCTACGCCGCCGGGCTTACACGTCTTGGCAAGCTGGGATACGCACTCGTACTGGATGTCGTAGGTCACCTCATCTCCCGAGTGGGCTTGCGCTGGGCCACTCAGAATCACCCTGTAAGGGAACACCGCAGTAGGCATAACGCCGGGCTCCGTTGCAACCGTGGAGGCGGCTGTTGGCGGGCTGGTTGCGGTTGTGGCTTCCGTCGCCGGAGGGCTCGCCGCAGCGGTAGCCGCCGCCGTTGCCGTGGCTGGCTGCGCCGTCGCATGCCCGCTGCCGCCGCATCCCGCCGCGCCGACGGCCGCCAGAAGCGACATGAGACAAAGAAGGATAACGCCGACCGTCCTTTTACGCTGCTTCATGACCTCGTGCCTCCTACGAGACAGCGCCCTGCGCTCTGATCTGTGGGCGATGTTACCACCACTACACGCTTTGTCAAGATACTTACGTAGACTAGATGCATTTGTTACAAAGTCCCCTCCGCATTTGTTGGCACATATCCGTCTCTTCATGATCCCAAGCTAGCGGCTGCGACGCCTTGTTGCCTGACGCTTTGCCGACGCTTCTCCATCGGTTTCCCTACGCTGCGCCCGCACCTGGCACCTACACCGCGGAAGTCTTATTCTTGTATTGAGCACGCGACCCAGCGGGAGGCGCAGCATCTTGACGAACGTCGGCCTGGTCTACGATCCCCTCTACCTCTGGCACGACACCGGCGCCCACCCCGAAAGCGCCCTCCGACTCACCGCGATCATGCACGTCCTCACCGAAGCCGGCCTCACCGCCCGCCTCGTCCCCGTGCCCGCCCGCGATGCCACCGTCGAAGAGGTCGCCATGGTCCACTCCCAGCGCTACATCGCTTCGATTCGCGACATGGCGGAGCACGGCGGCGCCTGGGCCGACCCCGACACCTACATCTCGCCGCGCTCCTACGACGCCGCCCTGCGCGCCGTCGGCGGCTGTCTCGAGGCCGTCGACCGCGTCCTCGACCGCGCCGTCGAAAGCGGGTTCTGCCTCGTCCGACCGCCCGGCCACCACGCCATGCCCGACGCCGCGATGGGGTTCTGCCTGTTCAACAACATCGCCATCGCCGCCCGCCACGCCGTTCGACGCCGCGGCATCGAGCGCGTCGCCATCGTCGACTTCGACATCCACCACGGCAACGGCACCCAGGCCGCCTTCTACGAGGACGGCGCCGTCTTCTACTTCTCCACGCACCAGTACCCGTACTACCCCGGCACCGGCCATCTGGAGGAGATTGGCGCCGGCGCTGGCCGCGGTCTGAACGTCAACGTGCCGCTTCCCGCCGGCTGTGGCGACGACGAGTTCCGACGCGTCTTCAACGAAGCGCTGGAGCCGCTGCTCGACCGCTTCGCCCCGCAGCTAATCCTCATCTCCGCCGGCTACGACGGCCACTTCGACGACCCCCTGGCCAGCATGACGCTCAGCGTCGCCGGCTACGGCGAGATGATGTCGTTCCTCCGGCGGAAAGCGGCGGAGCACTGCGAGGGGCGCCTGCTGTGCGTGCTCGAGGGCGGCTACCACCTGCTGGCCGAAGCGTGGTCGGTGCGGACCTGCCTCGAGGTGCTGCTCGGCGGTGCGCCAACGCCCGATCCCTTCGGCAAGGCGCCCGCGACTGAGGGCTGCCAGATCGACAGGGTGCTGTCCGCCGTGAAGTCGCTGCACGGGCTGGCCGTCTCGCCGCAGGCCTTCGCCTAGGGTAGGAAGCGCTCGAAAACCTCGTTGCCGAGAAGGCGGCCGCGCGCCGTCAGCCGCATCCGCCCGTCGACTCGCTCCAGCAGGCCCGCATCCGTCAGGCAGGCGATCTGCTCGCGATACTGCGCCTCAACGTCCGTGGCAAAGCGCTGGTTCAGCAACGACGGCGACACTCCCTCGTTCAGTCGCAGGCCGAGGATGATTGCGTCCGCCAGCGCCGTCGCCGCGTCCAGCCGCTCCGCCGACGCCACCTGCGGCAGCTTCGCCGGCCGGGCCAACGGGTCGACCGCGTGCGCGGGGCCGAGCCTCTCGACGGCCAAGACGTAGCGCCTCGGCGACCTCGCGTTCGCGAACCGCCAATCGCCCAGGTACGAGTGCGCGCCGGCGCCCAGCCCCAGATACGGCTCGCAGCGCCAGTACGTCAGGTTGTGGCGGCAGCGATGCCCCGGCCGCGCCCAGTTCGATATCTCGTACTGCTCATAGCCGGCGTCTGCCAGGCGCTCGCAGCTCGAGGCGTACATGTCCGCCTGCGCGTCGTCGTCCGGCGCCGTGCATTCGCCCTTCGCGATGCACCGGGCCAGCGGCGTCCCTTCCTCGACAGTCAGCGCGTACAGCGACAGGTGGTCCGGCGCCAGCTCAACCGCCTTTTCCAGGGACCGCCGCCAAGCCGCGAGCGATTGACCTGGCAGCCCGAAGATCAGGTCCAGGCTGACGGCGTCGAATCTGACCTCCCGCGCGTCTCGATACGCTGCCACGGCCGTCGCCACGTCGTGGATCCGTCCGAGCGCTCGTAGCTCGCCGTCATCGAAGCTCTGCGCGCCCAGGCTGAGGCGATTGACGCCGAGGCGACGCAGTGTGCGCAGCTTTTCGGCCGACGCGCTCTCCGGGTTCGCCTCGAACGTTATCTCCGCCTCGTCGGCAATGGCGAAGGCACGTCGCAGGCCGGTGAGCAGCCGCTCAGCTTCGATTGCGGGCAGCAGGCTCGGCGTCCCGCCGCCGAAGTACAGCGTTTCGACTCTGGCTGCGACGCCAGTCTCCGCCCAGAACGCCGCCTCGCGCAGCAGCGCCTCGACGTAGGCGGGGATGAGCCGTTCCTGTCGCGCATACGAATTGAAGTCGCAGTAGGCGCATTTGGCGCGACAGAACGGGATATGGACGTAGACGCTCCGACATTCGCTCATTACCGTTCGATCGTATCACCCGCTGCCGCCCCGTTCCACGACCGCTATCGCGTTTCGATTCGCCGTCTGCCATACTACCCGCTTCCGCTTCTCGTAACATTTGCGACGATCTTCCCACCCGCCCGCCCGCATGGCGCTGTCCTCCCCTCCCCAGATTGACTTGGCCGCTCGCGCCATGCGACACTCTAACGCAAGCGCAAAACAAATCGACTCCAAGGAGAAAAAGTGCACTTCAAGACACACTACTGCGGCGACCTCCGCAAAGAGGACAGTGGCCGGGAAGTGCTGCTCGCCGGCTGGGTGCATCGCCGGAGGGATCACGGCCGTCTTATCTTCATCGACCTGCGCGACACCCGCGGCCTCGTCCAGGTCGTCTTCAACCCCAAGACCGCGCCGGAAGCCCATGCCGCCGCCGGCGACGTCCGAAACGAATATGTCCTTCAGGTGAAAGGCGTCGTTTCCCCCCGGCCGGCTGGCACCGAGAACGCCGCCCTTCCGACCGGCGAAGTCGAAGTCATCGCCGGCGAGGCGCAGGTCCTCAACGCCGCCAAGACGCCGCCGTTTTACATAAATGAAGAAGTCGAAGTCGACGACCTGTTGCGACTGCGCTACCGCTACCTCGACCTCCGCCGCATCACCGTTCACGACCGCTTTGGCGTGCGACACCGCGTCACCAAATACATCCGCGACTTCCTCGACGCCCGCGGCTTCTACGATATCGAGACGCCTGTCTTGACCAAGAGCACGCCGGAGGGCGCCCGCGACTACCTTGTGCCCAGCCGCGTCTATCCGGGCAACTTCTACGCCCTGCCGCAGTCGCCGCAGCAGCTCAAGCAGCTGCTGATGGTCGCGGGCTTCGAGAAGTACTACCAGATCGCCCGCTGCTTCCGTGACGAAGACTTCCGCGCCGACCGTCAGGCCGAGTTCACCCAGCTCGACATGGAGATGAGCTTCATCGACCAGAAAGACATCCTCGACCTGATCGAAGAGCTCTTCGCCGGCCTGATCCCGGCCCTGCGGCCCGACATCAAGCTCGACCCGTCGCCCTTCCCGCGCTTCACGTACGACGACGTAATGCGTCGCTTCGGCACCGACAAGCCGGACATCCGCTACGGCATGGAGCTCGCCAACGTCACCGACCTTGGCCCAACCTGCGACTTCGCCGTCTTCCGCGACGTAATTGCCGCCGCCGGCCAGATCCGCGGCTTCGCCGCTCCGGGCGCCGCCTCATTCACCCGCCGCGACGTCGATAGCCTCACCAAGTTCGTCGAAGACCAGGGCGGCAAGGGCCTTATCTCCGTCGCCCTGCTAGGCGAAGGGGCAATCGACAACCTGACGATGGACGACGTTCGCTCGCCGATGCACAGCCACCTCAGCCTGGAGCTGATAAAGGGTCTTGCCCAGCGCACCGGCGCTAAGCGCGGCGACCTGCTCATCATCGTCGCCGACCAGCCCGCCGTCGCCAGCGCCGCCCTCGACGCCCTGCGACGCGAAATGGCCGCCCGCCTCAACCTTGCCGACCCCCAGACCGCCGCCTGCTGCTTCGTCGTCGACTTCCCGCTGTTCGATTGGAGCGAAAGCGAGCAGCGCTGGGACAGCGTCCACCACCCGTTTACCGCGCCTAAGGACGAAGATGTCGCGCTCCTCGACAGCGATCCCGGGAAGGCGCGCAGCAAAGCCTACGACTTCGTCATCAACGGTATGGAGGGCGCCGGCGGCAGCATCAGGATCCATCGCCGCGAGGTCCAGGAGAAGGTGTTCGACCTGCTCGGCATCGCCCGCGAAGAGGCGCAGTACCGTTTCGGCCACATGCTCGAAGCCTTCGAGTACGGCGCGCCGCCCCACGGTGGCATCGCCGCTGGCCTCGACCGCATCGTCGCCTTCCTGACCGGCGCGCCCAACATCCGCGAGGTCATCGCCTTCCCGAAGACGCAGAGTGCGTACGACCCGATGATGGGAGCGCCGTCGCCGGTTTCGCCCAAGCAACTGGAAGAGCTCGGCATAGCGGTTACGAAGCAAACGGAGGTGATCGCCCCCGTGGAGGGCGCGCCCCCGGCCCATCTTCAGTACAGGCAAGGCTGACCTGGAAATCCCGTAGCCGAGGCTTTCTAGCCTCGGCCGAGGCAACAGATTCGATGACCATAGACCGGTAGTGAGGAGCAAACGATGAAGAAGCTGCTTGCCGTTGCGGCGTTGCTGTCGGGAGTCGCCCTCGTCGTCACGACGGGGTGTGGAGGAGGTGGTGGCGGGAATAGCGCTCAGAACGCTGGCAGCAGCCCGAGCAGCGGAGGAAGCTCCTCCGGCCCCGTCGGCCAGACCCTCCGCCTCACCGGCACCGATCCCCTCACCCTCGACCCCGCCATCGCCACCGACGCGATCTCCGCCGGCTACATCGTCGAGATCTTCGGCGGCCTCGTCACGCTTGACAAGGACCTGAAGATTCAGCCTGATATCGCCAAGAGCTGGGACATCAGCCCGGACGGCACGGTCTACACGTTCCATCTCCGCGATGACGTCGTCTTCCAGCAGACGAACCGCAAGGTCACCGCCGCCGACTTCAAGTACTCGATGGAGCGCGCCGCCGACCCCGCGACCGCCTCGACCGTCGCCGAGGCCTATCTCGGCGATATCGTCGGTGCCACAGACATGATCAACGGCCAGGCCAAATCGATCAGCGGCATCGAGGTCGTCGACGACTACACCCTGCGCATTACGATTGACGCCGCCAAACCCTACTTCATCGATAAGATGGCCTGTCCCACCGCCTTCGTCGTCGATCGAACGCAGATCGAATCAGACCCGAATAACTGGACCAAGAACCCGCACGGCACGGGCCCGTTCGAGGTCAAGGACTGGAAGCTCGGCGAAAGCCTGACGCTGGAAGCAAATCCCAACTACCATCTCGGCGTGCCGGCGGTGAAGACCGTCCAGTTCCTCCTCTCCGGTGGCTCCGAGCTGACAATGTACCAGGACGATGAGGTCGACGTGGCCGGCATCAGCAGCACCGACATCGACCGCGTCCGCGACCCCAACGACGCGCTGCATAGCGAGTACATGCAGGGCGACGAAATGTCCACCTGGTACATCGGCTTCAACGTCCAGAAGGCCCCCTTCGACGACGTGAAAGTCCGTCAGGCCTTCGCCCTGGCAATCGACAAGCAGAAGATCGTCAACGTCGTCCTCAAGGACATGATGGCCGTGGCCAACGGCGTCATGCCGCCCGGCGTGCCCGGCTACACCTCCACCGTCACCGCCCAGACGTACGATCCCGACAAGGCCAAGCAACTGCTCTCCGAGTCGAAGTATGGCGGCGCGTCCGGCCTGCCGCCGATTACGATAACCGAGGTCGGCGCCGGCGCCAGCGCTGGCAACGACATCCAGGCCATGGTCGAAATGTGGCAACAGAACCTCGGCGTCAACGTCCAAATCCAGCAGACCGAGCAGGCGACCTTCTGGCAGGACCTCGACAAGGGCCAGTACCAGATGTTCACCGCCGGCTGGGTGATGGACTACCCCAATCCCGAGAACGTCCTCGACCTCCTCTTCTACAGCCAGAGCCATCAGAACAGCTCCCACTACAGCAACCCGCAGGTCGATCAGCTCCTCGTGCAGGCGCGCACGGAGCCCGATACGAACAAGCGTATGGCCCTCTACGAGCAGGTCGAGCAGATAATCGTCAACGACACGCCGTGGATTCCCCTCTACAATCAGCGCGACAACGTGGTCGTGAAGCCGTACGTCAAGAACTTCTTCCTGCCGCCGATCGTCATGCCTTACCTCCGCTACGTGACAATCGAGACCTAGGCGCGGCGAAGGCGGGGGCGGTTGACGATGCAAGGGCTTCTTCCCTATATAGTTCGGCGACTCCTCTGGACGCCTCTCATCCTGCTTGCCGTCACGTTCATTACCTTCACCGTCGTTCGCTTCGGCCCCGGCGACCCGATTCGCGTTGCTCAGGGCCAGTACTCGGACCCGGCCGCCCTGGCGCGCGTCCGCCACACGGAGGGCCTCGACAAGCCCTTCTTCGCGCAGTACGCCATCTACCTGAAGAACCTGGCGCACGGCAGCCTGGGCGAAAGTATGATCTACCGCGACCGTGACGTCGCCGGGGTCATCTTTCCCAAGGTGTGGAAATCGGCGCAGCTTGGGCTCGTCGCGCTCATCGTCATCTTCCTGATCGGCGTGCCCGCGGGTATCTTCGCCGCCCTTCGCCAGGGCAAATGGATGGACCCCGCGTCGATAAGCGTCTTCCTATTCTTTCAGTCGATTCCCGTGCTCGTCGCCGCGCCCGTCCTGCTGCTCGTGTTCACCGCCAAGCTGCACTGGCTGCCGGCCAGCGGCGACTTTCAGAGCATCTTCGACAAACGCATCGTCATGCCGGCGCTGGCGCTCTCCCTGCCCGGCATCGCCGGCATCGCCCGTCTGACCCGCGCCACGACGCTTTCCGTGCTGCGTGACGACTACGTCCGCACCGCCCGCGCCAAGGGTTTGAGCGAGTTCCGCGTCATCACTCGCCATGTCATGCGCAACTCGCTCCTGCCGCTGATCACCGTCGTCGGCCTCTCCCTGGCGACGCTCGTCGAAGGCGCCTTTTTCGCCGAGACGCTCTTCGGCGTGCCCGGCATCGGTGCGTTCGCCTTCCAGGCCATAAACAGCCGCGACTACAACGTAATAATGGCGCTGACCCTGATCCTGGCCGTCGCCTTCATACTCGCCAACGTCGTCATCGATATCGCCTACACGCTAATCGACCCACGGGTGCGCTATGAGCGACAGCAGTCCGGCTAGCGCTTACGTCGAAGAAGGTCTGGATCTCGCCCGGCCGGCCCGCAGCCCGATGGCGGTCGCCCTGCAACGTCTCCTGCATAAGAAGGTCGCGCTCATCAGCCTTCTGGTGATATTCGTCTTCTACTTCTGCGGCGTCTTCGCGCCGCTGATCTCGCCGCACAGCTACCACGCCACGGACCTCGACGCCGTCTTGAAGGGCGCCTCCCTCGCGCACCCTCTCGGAACGGATGAGATCGGCCGCGACGTTCTCACTCGCATCTTCTGGGCCTGTCGCACAACCGTCGTCGTCACCGTCTGCACGCTTGTAACCGGCGGCCTCTTCCTCGGCGTTGGGCTGGGCCTGCTCTCGGGATACGCCGGCGGCCGCGTCGACACGGCGATAATGCGTCTCGGCAACGTCTTCTTCGCTCTGCCCGGCCTGCCCATGCTAATCATGATCAACGCCACGCTCGGAGAGCGCGTTCGAAGCTGGGGCTGGCTTGGCGCCGTCCAGACCAGCCTGAAGATAGATGGCTTCCGCGACTACTTCGTCGTATTCGCCGCCCTCTCGCTCTTCGCCTGGGTCGGCATGGCGCGACTCATCCGCTCGCAGGTGCTGGCTCTGCGCGACAGCGAGTACGTCGTCGCCGCCCGCGCCATGGGCGCTTCGACCTGGCGGATCATCTTCCGGCACCTGCTGCCCAACGTCGCGAACATCGTCATCGTCACCCTTTCCGCCTCCCTTGGCGCCATTGCCGGCACTGAGATAGCGCTGACCTGGTTCGGCGTCGGCGTCCGCCCGCCAACACCCAGCTTCGGTTCCATGCTTTACGAAGGCGGCTTCATCCGCAGCCTGACCAACCACGCCAGCCTGCTGCTGATCCCCGGAATCGTCGTCGCCGCCATCATCTTCGCCTTCAACCTCCTCGGCGACGCCCTCACCGACATCCTCACGCCTCACGCCCGTTAGGTAGCTTGACAAAGCGCGCTTCCGCAAGAACATCAGCCTCGGCGCGTCGGCTCAGCGCGTCCTCGGCTTCGAGCTGCCGGCGGACCAACCCGTCGACTGGTTGCGCTTCCGCACCGAACCGTCGGGCCTCGAAGTCCTCTTCCGCGCCGATCAGTAGCCAGGGACGGGCTGTTTCCGACCCCCATCGATTCAACTTCCTCCGAATTGAGCGAGAAGCGGGGAATGCCGCGTGGCAGCTTCCCTACCCCTTCGCCTCATGCTATAATTTAAATCCGAGGTCCACTGTGAAGGTTTCCACGGAACGCATTCCCCAATCCCAAGTTGTGCTGGAGATTGAGGTAGAGCCGGAGCGACTCGAAAGGTCGCTGGATGCGGCCTACCGGCGCATGGTCCAGCGCACCAACGTGCCCGGCTTCCGCCGCGGCAAAGCCCCGCGCGTCATGCTCGAGCGCCAGGTCGGCCATGACACGCTCCTGCAGGAAGCCCTCGACCGCCTGATCCCCGAAGTCTACCGCGAAGCCATCGAGCAGGAGGACATCGACGCCATCGAGCTCCCCCAGGTCGAAATGGTGAGCACCAATCCGCTCGTCATGAAAGCCACCGTTCCCGTTCGCCCGACCATCGAGCTCGGCGACTACCGTCGCATGTGGCTCCCGCGCGACACCGTCGTCGTGCCCGAAGAGCGCGTCGACGAGGCGGTAGAGCAGCTTCGGCATCGCTACGCCAACCTTCAGCCCGTCACCCGGCCCGTCGCCTGGGGCAACGTCGTTACCGCCGACGTTCGCGGCAACGTGGACGGCCGCGCCCTCTTCGACCGCTCGGACATCGAGTTCCAGCTTCGCGAGGACCGGCCCGTCTTCCTGCCCGGCCTCGCCGAGCAAATCATCGGCCTCAGCAAGGGCGCCGAAAAGGAAGTGGACGTGTCGCTTCCCGGCGACTTCCCCGAGAACGCGCTCGCCGGCAAGCCCTGCCACTGCCGCGTTGCCGTCCGCGAGGTGAAGGAAGAGCAGCTTCCCGACGTGGACGCCGCCTTCGCCCGCCAGGTCGGCGAGGGCTTCGACAGCGTTGACGCATTGCGAAAGCGCCTCGCCGAAGACATCCGCAAGGCGGAGGAGGAGGCGGAGCTAGACCGCTATCAGGAGCAGATACTCCTCAACCTCGACCGGACCTCGCAGATCGAATTCCCGCCCGTCCTTGTTGAAAAGGAGATCGACCACCTCCTGCGCGATGAGGTTGGCCCACAGGGCCAAAACGGCATGGAGCAGTACCTCCAGCGCATAGGCAAAACGGAAGAAGAGCTGCGCGGGCAGTTGCGTGAGACTGCCGAGCGCAGGGTTAGACATTCGCTACTGTTGGCTGAGGTGGCCGAAGTCGAAAATATAGAACGTCGATGAAAACGAAATCAACGAGGAGGCAGAGCGAGTGATCGCTGCTGCGGGCCCGCAGGCCGACCAGTTCCGGCGAATGTTCGCCACGCCCGACGGCCGCGCCGCCATCCGACGGTCCCTTCTCACGCGCAAGACCTGGGACAAGCTCGTTGAGCTCGTCTCCAGCGAGAAATCGCCGGATACGGCGAACGAAGCCGCCCAAAGCGAAGAAACAGAGATCGAATGAGCCTTGTAATGACGGCCGCGTTTCCAGCGTTTGAATTAGCGAACGCCGCCTCGCACGCAGGGCCCCTAGGAGCAAGAGCATGAGAATCGACAGTCTGATACCAATGGTTATCGAGAGCGGCGCCCGCGGCGAACGTGCCTTCGACATCTATTCCCTTCTTCTTAAGGAGCGGATCATCTTCCTCGGCACACCCATCGACGACCAGATAGCCAACCTGATGATCGCCCAGCTCCTGTATCTGGAGCGCGAGGACCCGGACCGCGACATCAGCATGTACATTCATTCGCCGGGAGGCGTCGTTCCCGCCGGCCTGGCCATCTATGACACCATCCAGCTCGTGCGGCCCGACATATCGACCATCTGCGTCGGCATGTCCGCCAGCTTCGCCACCATACTCCTGGCGGCGGGCGCCACCGGCAAGCGCTACGCCCTGCCCAATGCCACCATTCACATGCATCAGGCCGCCGGCGGCGTACGCGGTCAGGCCGCGGACATTGAGATTCACGCCAAGGAGATCCTGCGCGAGCAGCAGATCATTCGCGACATCCTGTCGAAGCACACCGGTCAGTCCACCGAACGCATCGCCCGCGACTCTGACCGCGACTTCTTCATGGATGCGCAGCAGGCGAAAGAATACGGTATCGTTGACGAGATTCTGGAGAAGCCACCGCTCTAGAGTTTGAGTGATTGGACGCGGCCCCATAAGTCGCGAATTCGAGGTAAGAAATGCCAACCGGCCGGAGCAGCAGAGTGCAGTACCACTGCTCCTTCTGCGGAAAAAACCAAGATCAAGTAAAACGCCTCATCGCCGGGCCCGGCGCCGTCTACATCTGTGACGAGTGCGTCGAGCTCTGCCGCGAGATCATCGACGAAGAGGTCGCCGGTCCCGTCAAGGCGAAAACCAAGGCGCAACGCGTTCCGCCGCCCAAGTTCATCTACGAGCAGCTAGGCGAGTGGGTCATCGGGCAGGAGCAGGCCAAGAAAGTCCTCTCCGTCGCCGTCTACAACCACTACAAGCGCATCGGCGTCGCTCGCCAGGCGCCCGCCGCGGACGGCGTGGAGCTGGAGAAGACCAACATCCTCCTCGTCGGGCCTACCGGTACCGGCAAGACGCTCCTTGCCCGGACGCTGGCGCGCATCCTCGACGTCCCCTTCACCATCGCCGACGCCACGGCACTGACCGAGGCCGGCTACGTGGGCGAGGACGTCGAGAACATCCTCCTCCACCTCATTCAGTCGTCCGACTACGACATCCAGCGGGCCGAGCGCGGCATCGTCTACATCGACGAGATCGACAAGATCGCCCGCAAGAGCGACAACCCGTCCATCACCCGCGACGTCTCCGGCGAGGGCGTGCAGCAGGCGCTCCTCAAGATAATCGAGGGAACGGTTGCCAACGTCCCGCCGCAGGGCGGCCGTAAGCACCCGCACCAGGACTTCATCCAGATCAATACCACCAACATCCTGTTCATCTGCGGCGGCGCCTTCGAAGGGCTGGAGCGCGTCGTCGACAAGCGCATCGGCAGGACCAAGTCGATGGGCTTCACCACCGACTTCCGTAAGACGAAGACCGGCCAGGACCTCACCGACGAGCTGCTCAAGCACACAACGCACGACGACCTCCTGCACTACGGCCTCATCCCAGAGTTCGTCGGCCGCCTGCCGATGGTCGTCAGCCTCAGCTCGCTCGGCCAGCCTCAGCTCGTCCGCATCCTTACGGAGCCCAAGAACGCCCTGGTAAAGCAGTTCCAGCGCTTCTTCGCCTTCGACGGCGTCGAGCTCGTCTTCACCGACGAAGCGCTTGCCGCCTGCGCCGAGCAGGCCATTCGCCATCGCACCGGTGCCCGCGGCCTGCGCACCGTCCTCGAAGACACCCTGCTCGACGTGATGTACGAGATCCCGTCCCGTGGCGACGTGAAGAAGTGCATCGTCGGCGGCGAGACAATCAGCGGCCACAAGCGTCCCGTGATGATCACCGCCTCCGGCCAGACAATCGAGGCGATAGAGCCACCCGAAGAAGAATCTGCCTAGCCGCCAATCCAGGCATTGCAAAGAGGCCGGCCAACAAGGTCGGCCTCGCGCATTTCTGCGCCCTTCATAGAGGGCAAGCGTCTCCTCGAACGCAAGGTCGACAACGTCAAGTCGTGACTGTAGGCTCCTCCCCGACGCCAAAGCCACGCTCTCGACGCATCGGAGGCCGGACTATTCAGCAACGTTTCGACCGCGCACCTGGTGGCCTCAGTCGCTGCGCTCCTTCGGCCTCTGCGCGGAGAGTCAACCGGCGATGGCACCGGGATCCCCGGTAAAGCGGGCCTCCCTTGGCTCTCGGACGGTCCTGGGGTGGGACGTGGGACAAAAAGCGATTGTCAGCAGTAGCGGCAGCGCCTCCTCGGATCTAAGGTTGACGAGATTGGGTCGCAACTCCAGGCCCCCATGGGCCCGCTGACGTTAGAGTTACGCTCCCGACGCATCGGAGGCCGGATCATTCAGCAGCGTTCGGCCGCATACCTGGTGGCCTCAGTCGCTGCGCTCCTTCGGCCTCTGCGCGGAGAGTCAACCGGCGATGGCACCGGGATCCCCGGTAAAGCGGGCCTCCCTTGGCTCTCGGACGGTCCTGGGGTGGGACGTGGGACAAAAGAGCGATTGTCAGCAGTAGCGGCAGCGCCTCCTCGAATCTAAGGTTGACGAGATCGGGTCGCAACTCCAGGCCCCGCTGGGCCCGCTGACGTTAGAGTTACGCTCCCGACGCATCGGAGGCCGGATCATTCAGCAGCGTTCGGCCGCATACCTGGTGGCCTCAGTCGCTGCGCTCCTTCGGCCTCTGCGCGGAGAGTCAACCGGCGATGGCACCGGGATCCCCGGTAAGCGGGCCTCCCTTGGCTCTCGGACGGTCCTGGGGTGGGACGTGGGACAAAAAGCGATTGTCAGCAGTAGCGGCAGCGACCCGCCTGAGCCGCCAATCCAGGCATTGCAAAAGGCCGGTCCGCCCGTGGTGGATCGGCCTCGCGCATTTCTAGCGGCTGCCCTGTTCGCTTGCGACACCTGCGCGATGATGCTAGAGTGCTCTCGCTTGCAGGTGGTCGAGGATGCGTTTGTTTGTATTCCAATCGGTGCCGCCGGTCCTGCTCGGCGCCGTGCTCATCGCGCTCTACTTCGTCATCCCGCATCCGCGCGCCCTCGCCGGTCGCTACATCCTGACGCAATCAGACGTTCCCGGCTTCACGCTCTTCCTGTCGCGCGACGTTCCGGGCTACCCGTTCTCGTTTAGCATGCCCACTAACAAGAGCGAGATAGAGTGCCAGGAATCCGGCTTCAGCTTTTTCGTGACGAACGAGGCGGTGAGCGATGGAGCCTCATTGCGAGACGCTCATGAGGTATCCCAAAGCGCCCCGTTCATCCTCTTTCACCATGGCGGTTTCGAAGTGAATGACAGAGTATCGTTGTTCTCCACCGCCAACGTCGCTCACCGCTACTACGAGGACCTTGCTTACTCCGATCCCGACCCCACCATCAGGCGGGAAATCTTGGACGCCCCCACCTTTGGTGACGAGAGCCTCGCCACACGACAGACCCAGGGCGGACCGGATTACCCCGTCCCGGAGCCGGACCTCGTCGTGGTATGGCGACGGGGAAGAGTGCTGACCCTGCTGAACATCTACGGCTCGGCCGACCAGACCCCCGACCTCCTGCTGCGCCTCGCCGCCCTCATCGACCAGCGCATCCAGCAGCAAGGCCAGTAGCGCTCGCCTGCTAGCCCTCCAAGAACAACGTAGCCGAGGCTTTCCAGCCTCGGCCATCACCGACGCAACTCGTGGCGAACCTTACTCCCGCGCCACCCCCAGCAATATCCCCGACACCGCTATCCACAGCAGAATGTCCACCATCAGAGGCGCATCCTTTAGCAATACCTCCTCCGGGCTCCCGCCCTCGCCGCGGACGTGCACCAGGTACAGGTAGCGGAAGATACCGTACAGCACGAACGGGATCGTCAGCATCATCGAGTGGTTCGCCGGCAGCGCCGTCGCCGTGAACGTATACAGCCCGTACGCCACCAGCGTCGATGCCGTCACAATCGACGCCATCTGGTCCAGCAGCGCCGGCGTATATTCCTCCAGCGTCGGACGGTGCGCGTTCGCGTCCTCCTTCAGCAGCACGATCTCCGCCCGACGCTTGTTGATCGCCAGGAACAGCGCCCCCAGCGCCGTCACCACGTACAGCCACGGCGATATCGGCACGTTGATGACGAGCGCGCCCGCCATCGCCCGCATCACGAAGCCGCCGGCGATGATGAAGAGGTCCAGCAGCACGACATGCTTCAGGTAGAGCGAATACGACAGCATCATGACCATGTAGCCGCCGATGACCGCGCCGACCCGCCACTCCAGCGCGAAGCCGCCCGCCAGGCCCGCCGCCATCAGCACCGCCGCCGCAATCGTCGCCGTCCGCGTCGAGAGCCGGCCCGACGCGATTGGACGCGTACGCTTCTTGGGGTGGAGCTGGTCGCTCTCACGGTCGCGCACGTCGTTGATCAGGTAGTCCGCCCCGCAGACCATGCAGAAGAGCGCGAACGTCGCCGCCGTCTTCCCGACCAGCGGCAGCCAGCTCGACGGCTCGCTAACGTGCCACGTCTCGCCCAGCGAGAAGATGAACGCCATGAAGACGAGGACGTTTTTCGTCCACTGCCGCGGCCGCATCGAAAGGATGATGTTGCCGAAGGTGGAAAGCGCGCCCGCGCCGCTCAGGCCGCTCAGCGACGCGCCCGCCGGAATCGACGCGGCGCCCTCGGAGGCGAACGGTTCGCTATCTGCCATGTTTTCGATGATACGGTCTCCGATCCGGCCGGTCAATTCAACCTCCCTCAACTCTCCCCAATCGCCGGCGTCCAGATCCCCCTTCGCGTAGGTCGGGCGTCTCGCCCGACCCCGACTTGAAGGTTGCGGCATCGCGTGCCGGACCCGTGATGCTCAGCCTTCAGGCTGCGGTTCATCGACCGGCATCACCCCAATCCAGAGGTCGGGCTAAAGGGAAAGCAGGGAGTGCAGAGGGGCTCCTTTGGCGGGGGTTTCAGGGAGTGTCCCCCTGAAACAGGAATGACACAACTGGGTGGGAGGGTGGGAAGACAGACGCCCATGTTGTGGAACGCGGCAGCAACAGAGCGCGTTCAACGCCATAGTCGTTCTTGACGCTGGCGCCGCGCGCCCTCTATCCTTCGATTGTGACGGCAAAGAGCCGCGTTGATCTACTTCTCGTCCAGCGCGGCCTGGTCGAGAGCCGCGAAAAGGCGCGCGCCCTCATACTGGCCGGCGCCGTCCTCGTTGAAGGAAAGCCCGTCGCCAGAGCCGGCGCGCTCGTCGATGCCGCTGCCGACGTTGCAGTCGCCGCCGGCGACCAGTACGCCAGCCGCGGCGGCGAGAAGCTGGCCGGCGCTCTGAAGGCGTTCGGCCTCAACGTCGAGGGCCTCGTCGCCGTCGATGTCGGCGCTTCTACCGGCGGCTTCACCGACTGCCTGCTGCAGTCCGGCGCCGCCCGCGTCTACGCCATCAACGTCGGCTACGGGCAGCTCGACTTCCGACTGCGGCAGGACCCGCGTGTCACGGTCCTGGAGCGTGTTAACATAAGATATCTGGAGTCGCTGCCGGAGACGGCCGATATCGCGACTATCGACGTTTCGTTCATCTCACTGGAGAAGGTGATACCGGCCGTCGTCAAGCTCCTGCGGCCCGGCGCCCGCATCGTTGCCCTCGTCAAGCCGCAGTTCCAGGCGGAGCGTAGCGAAGTCGGCAAGCGCGGCGTCGTCCGCGACCCGCAGGTGCACGCCGCGGTGCTCGGACGACACGTCGTCTGGGCGGCGAAGCATGGCCTGCTGCTGGAGGGATTGACGACGTTGCCGCTGCTCGGTCCGGCCGGCAACAAGGAGTTCTTCGTGCTCTGGCGTCTGGAGACCGACGAATGAAGAAAGTCGGCATAATCTACCACCCGAAGCTGCAGGCCGCCGGCGAGCTGGCCGAGGCCTTGCGCGAGGCCATCGCGCGCGAGGTCGACGAGGTCTGGGCCGCCGATGCCTGGAACGAGGCCGACGCCAAGCAGCGCGTGCCCGGCAGCGACCTGCTGATATCGATCGGCGGCGACGGCACGGTCCTGCGCGCCGCCCGTCTCGTCGTCCCGCACGAAGTGCTGCTCCTCGGCATCAACCTCGGCCGCCTCGGCTTCCTGACTGAGCTGCGCGACCGCGGCACCGTCCTCCAGCGCCTGCCCGACATCTTCGCCGGCCGCTGGCACGTCGAGGAGCGGGCGCTCCTGCACGTCCAGGTGCTGGCCGGCCGCGACGGCGCCATCCTCAAGGGCGCCCAGCCATATCTTCACGCCCTCAACAACGTCGTGATGGGGCGCGACGCCCTCGGCCGCACCATCCTCGTCAGCGTCTACGTCGACGGCAGCCTGGTCGCCGACTACCGCGCCGACGGCGTCATAATCGCCAGCGCCACCGGCAGCACCGCCTACGCGCAGGCCATCGGTGGTCCCATCCTCTATCCCCAGGCGAAAGACATGGTGCTCGTGCCCGTCGCGCCGCATCTCGGCCAGCCGAACCCTCTCGTCCTGCCCGGCTCCTCCGTCGTCGACCTCGTGCTCGACCCCGACTACACCGCGTCCGTCAGCCTCGACGGCGAGCCCGCCTTCGAGCTTGGCGCCGGCGAGGTCGTGCGCGTCAGCCTTAGCCCGCACATCGCCCGCTTCCTCCGCTTCTCCGACTCGCCCGGCTTCTACGAGCGCGTGGCCGTTCGCCTCCGCTGGCGTCGCGCCGACGAAATGGCGGACCAGCCCGCGGACGCCGATAGCCCGACCGGCGCTTCTTGAGGTGACGCGGATGGCGGAGCCGTTCGAAGTCCAGAAGGCCGGCGTCAACGACATCGCGGCGCTCAGCGAGATCGTCAACGAGTTCGCCCGTCGCGGCGACATGCTCCCGCGCGCTCCCGGCGAGCTCTTCGAGACTCTGCGCGACTTCTTCGTCGTCCGCCATGAGGACGAGGTCGTTGGCTGCGCGGCGCTGCACATCAACTGGCAGGACCTGGCGGAGCTGCAATCGCTCGCCGTCCGTGAGGAGAGCCAGTCGCGCGGCGTCGGCTCGCTGCTCGTGCGCGCCTGCGTCGATGAAGCGCGAGCCCTCGGCCTCAAGCGCGTCTTCGCCCTGACGATGAAGCCCGCCTTCTTCCAGAAGCTCGGCTTCGCCCAGGCCGACGCGATGACGCTCTCCCGCAAGGTCTGGAGCGAGTGCTATCGCTGCCCAAAGTTCATGAGCTGCGACGAGACCGCCATGGTGCTGGACGTCTAGCAGCCGCTATCTCGACAAGGAGGTCCCCGTGCCCGACCAGCCCGATATCGTCCCGCCGCGACTCGTGAAGAGTGAGCGCCCCTTCGTCGGCCGCCTCCTCAAGCTGCGCGTCGACACCGTCGAGACCGCCCGCGGCCTTTCCACCCGTGAGGTCGTCGAGCACCCGGGCGCCGTCCTCATCGTCGCCGTCGACGGGCAGGACTGCGTCTTTCTGGTACGCCAGTACCGCCAGCCCATCGGCCGCGTCCTCCTCGAGCTGCCCGCCGGCACCATCGACCCGGGCGAGTCGCCGGAAGCCTGCGCCGAGCGTGAGCTGCGCGAGGAGATCGGCTTTCGACCGCGTTCGCTTCAGCGCATGGGCGGCTTCTTCCTCAGTCCCGGCTACTCCAACGAGTACATCCACCTCTTCCTGGCGACCGACCTGGAAGAAGCGCCCCTGGACACCGGCGACGAAGACGACCTGCGCGTGCTGAGCGTCTCCTGGTCCGAAGCCCTGCGCCTCGTCGACAGCGGCGAGATCCAGGACGGCAAGTCGATAGCCGCGCTCCTCCTCGTCGCCCTCCGCCGCTCCGTCGCCTAGCTCGCCCGCCGACCGTCCCGAAGCTTCGCCAAGAAGCGGGGAAGTGCGAGGCAGGGAAGGCTGAGGGATTTATCCCTCAGAACTGAAAAACACGCGCTTCTCCTCGTCGCCCTCCGCCGCTCCGTCGCGTAGCCCCGCCCGCCGACCGTCCCGAAGCTTCGCCAAGAAGCGGGGAAGTGCGAGGCAGGGAAGGCTGAGGGATTTATCCCTCAGAACTGAAAAACACGCGCTTCTCCTCGTCGCCCTCCGCCGCTCCGTCGCCTGAAGAGTCGCTCCGCCATCCCTGCCTTAGCTATTCCGCCCGCACGTGCCCAACCAGCCCCTGTAGTAAGTACCGTTCACCGCAACCAGGTATAGATCCGTCGATCCGATAATCCCGTCGTGGTTGGTATCCAGCACAGCGTCCCGAAGGTCGTTGGGAGAGACTTGGCCCCCGACTCGAATGGCGACGAGGTACAGGTCCGTTGCACCCACCTGCTTGTCGCCGTTCATGTCGAACATCTCCACCCAGTCCGGGCAGCCGTCCCCGTCGCTATCGAAGTTGTTCCAGTCGCCGCCGCTGGGCGCGGGGCACCTGGAGTAGTCCACGCTGGCATCACCGATCGAAGCGCAGAGGCTGTACAGGTGTTTCACGCAAGCTGGTATCCCATCCGGACTGATGGTGCGGTCGGTGCAGTTCTGATAGGTCGGGTGGGGATCGATTCCGCAGGCGTTTCGCCGCGGGTCATCGGCCGGATTGCTGGCCGAAGCCCAACCCGGCATCGGCCGCCACCCGTTGCACGCGGCGCTTGGTGTAACGGCCCGCTGAATCGTGCCGACAGGGTTCCAGTAGTACGCGGCGAGAATGTGCAGCCAGCTCCAGCCAATCTCCGCGCAGTTCTCGCTGCCCCACTGCGACATCTTGTCGCCCGGAGCCTCCGCCCCATAGAGCTGCGGATGGTCGAGCGATGGATCGCACGAGTCACTCGCGTAGCCGGCAAGGAACGATGTTTCGTAAACGTAGGGGAACACGCCATCGGCCCTCATTAGCCGGTATTGCCAAGTGTCATTGACAGCCTCGCTGGTTGGCGTCGACTGGTAGTACGGGTCCCAACCGATAAGCGGATCCCAGACCTGGAAGTTGGTGGACGCATCCACCGCATACGGTTGGCCCGAAGGGGATATGTTGTACCAATAGAGCTCTCGCTCCCAGCCGAACATCTTAACTGCGACGGCTCCGGCCCTGTATGCCTCCGTCAGCCAACCTGACCCCCACTCGTTCGGCAGAACCTCCTTGACGTAGTCCTTGAATGTCCACTGATATACCATGCAAGTGGGCAAGGACTCTCCAGCCTTGCTGTAATTGTAATAGATGCTGATGGTATTGCCCGGATCGACCGTCGACGTCCACCCGTCGACGCTTCCGGTGTGATCCCAGTGGGATTGGGAGTCGCACCAGCACCCCTGAGGATTGGCAACGGGATCGCACACGCCATCCGCCACATCTGTTGCGCCTTCGGTCGAAGAGCCCGGCGAAGCCACGGGGGAAACAGCCCCCGTAGTTGGGGTCGCGGCAGGGGTTCCCGAGTCGGTGGAACTGGCGCTCGGCGTGGCGCTGGGCATGGCCGTTGGGGCAGCGGTCGCCGTGGCAGTCGGCGGGCCCCCCGCCGGGGAAGCCGACAGCCGCCCGAGATCGTCCGTGCGCGGTTCCGGCCCAAGGATCGGAGTGAGGGTAATACTGCCGTCGAGGGGAACGCTCAGATACGTGAACGGTGCGTATCCGGGAGCGGTGATAACGACGTCGCTTATCGCCGGGCCACCAGATAGATCACCCGCTAGAGGGATATTCGAGATCTGAGCATGCCCGCTCCCGTCCGTCGTTGCGGTCAGGCTAGCGCCCGGAATATCGATCTTTGCCGTCGTACCGCCCGTCACATGTTTCTCCAGCGCACCGGCCGTTGTGGGTCCAACCTGAAAGCTTACCGTGACCTGGACCGAAGCCGCCGAGCTCGGTGACGCCGCAGCCCCCTGGCTGCCCTTCGACCCCCCAATGCTCAAAACCGAGGCGACCATAATGAAGAACAAGAAGACGTGCCAGCGCTTCACGGGAGACTCCTTTCCCTATCTATTCCGTCACGTGTGTAGTTACCTCACCGCTTCCATCCGGCCAGCGGTAGTAGAGGCCGCTTCCCGTGAGACTGATCCCTACCCCAACGTCACCCGTGAACCCGGCGGCGATCCTGAACGTTATCTGGTCCGTGCCCCCAGGGCCATAAAGGTTGAGACCGCCGTCGGTCGGGCCGTGGCGCGGATCAAGACCAGCCGCTGGCGAGAAGCCGATGAGTGAAAGGGCCGGGGGCCAGTCCATTCGGAACGTCACGGCAGTTTGGGCACAAACATGGGCATCAAGCACGCACTGGTACTGGATCTCGTACGTCACCTCATCGCCCGAATGGGCCGTGTCCGGTCCGGTCACCACGACGCGGTACGGCAATTCCCAAGGAGTCGCACCCGGCGTCACTGGACCAGTTGGTGGTCGCCAGCCGTCGGGCCCTGGCGTCGGCCCGCCCCCGCTCGACGCCGTCGCCGTCGCGGCTGGAGCGGCTGTTGACGACGGCTCAGCGCTGGCGCTGGCGGGCACTGCCTCCGTGGCCGTTGCCGGCGCGCTCGTTGGGGCTGCCGTCGCCACCGGCGTCCACGTTCCGGCAGTGGGCTCTGCTGTCGCATGTCCTCCGCCGCATCCCGCCGCGCCAACCGCCGCGAGAAACAGCGCCACGCACACGCAAACCACCGCTACTCTCCGCTCGTTTCCCTTGATCATCTAACCCCTCCTACGACATAGCGCCCTACGCTTCCAGCTGGTGCTAATGCTATCACGACCACATGTACCGTCAAGCGCCTTATGTACACCGGATGTAACAACATCCTCGCCGCCCTGCTGTCGTCGCTCCGCCGGGCGCCGCTGACAACCTGCCGATGTCGTCGGCGCGAGGTTCCGGCGCGAGTATCGGCGTCAGGATGACTGAGCCGTCGAGGGGGACGTCCAGGTAGGTGAAGGCCCCATAGCCAGGCGCGGTCACTACCACCTCTACCCCGGCGGACGGACTTGACGTGTAGGCGCCGGTGGGAATATTCGATACGGTCGCGCGACCGCCCTGATCCGTGGTAGCGGCCAGCGCGGTGCCAACAATCTGCACGTTCGCCGCCGTCCCGCCTGTTACCTGCCTTTCGATGGAGCCAGGCGTCGTCGGGCCGATCTGAAACCTCGCAACCACGGTGACCGAGCCCGTGTTCACGGATTCCGCGCGCGCTCCGCGATCCACCAACCATCCCGAGAGCGCGATTACCGAACAGCACAAGAACAGACCAACAAATTGCCAGAGTCTCATGAAGGTTCCCTCCTTTGTCGCGAAGATTTAGGGGGTAGACGCTGGGACGACGTTTGTAGTTACCTCGACGACGGACTGGTCCGGCCAGTAGTAGCGCGATTGCCCGTAGCCCTGGAGCACGTCGTTAACCACGCCGACCGCCATCGGTCCGCTGAAGGTCGCCGCTACGCTGACGGTTAGATGGACTTCCCCCGACGCCCCGCTGATGTCGACCACCTTCATGTAGCCCAGGGGCGGGGGCGATTGCGAGGTGTCAGCGGCTGGGGGGGTCGACGCAACGAACGCCACACCTCTAACGAACCCATCGAATGCGATCGGGGTAGAGCGGGTACAGCCCTGGTCCGGCTGGATGCATTGATACGCCAGATCGTAGGCGATCACATCGCCTGGGTGAGCCGCGGCTGGCCCGGTCAGCGTGACGCGGTAAGGAAACTCCGTTTGGGCGCTGGCCGTTCCCCCGGGGCCGACCGTTGGGCTTGCCGCCGGCCCGGCGGTCGCGGTTGCAGCGGTCACTTCCGTGGCCGTTGCCGGCGCGCTCGTTGCCGCTGGCGTCGCCACCGGCGTCCACGTCCCGGCAGCGGGCTCTGCTGTCGCATGTCCTCCGCCGCATCCCGCCGCGCCAACCGCCGCGAGAAACAGCGCCACGTACACGCAAACGGCTGTTATCCGTCGCTCGTTTCCCTTGATCATCTAACCCCTCCTGCGACATGACGCCTTGCGTTTCCAGTGCTGGCTAATGGTACCACCACTACACGCGCTGTCAAGCACCTTATGTACGCTGGATGTAACAACATCCTCGCCGGCCTGCTGTCGTCGCTCCGCCGGGCGCCGCTGACAGCCTGCCGAGGTCATCGGTTCGGGGCTCGGGACCTAGGATTGGGGTCAGGAGAACGCTGCCGTCAAGCGGAACGTTGAGGAATGTGAATGGTCCGTACCCTGGAGCCGTGATGACGACGTCGCTATTCGCCGGGCCGTTCCTCAGATCATTCGTCACGGCGATGTTCGAGATCGTAACGTGTCCGTTTGCATCCGTCGTCGCTGACACACTGGCGCTCTGAACCTCGATGTTCGCCTCTGTGCCACCCGTTATATGTTTCTCCGCCGCTCCGGCAGTCGTGGCCCCAACCTGAAAGCTCACCGTTGCCTGGACCGAAGCGGTTGAGCTCGGCGATGCCGCGGCCTTCCCCCCGTTCTTCGATCCTCCAATGCTCAAAACCGAGGCGACCATAATGAAGAACAAGAAGACGTGCCAGCGCTTCACGGGAGACTCCTTTCCCTATCTATTCCGTCACGTGTGTAGTTACCTCACCGCTTCCATCCGGCCAGCGGTAGTAGAGGCCGCTTCCCGTGAGACTGATCCCTACCCCAACGTCACCCGTGAACCCGGCGGCGATCCTGAACGTTATCTGGTCCGTGCCCCCAGGGCCATAAAGGTTGAGACCGCCGTCGGTCGGGCCGTGGCGCGGATCAAGACCAGCCGCTGGCGAGAAGCCGATGAGTGAAAGGGCCGGGGGCCAGTCCATTCGGAACGTCACGGCAGTTTGGGCACAAACATGGGCATCAAGCACGCACTGGTACTGGATCTCGTACGTCACCTCATCGCCCGAATGGGCCGTGTCCGGTCCGGTCACCACGACGCGGTACGGCAATTCCCAAGGAGTCGCACCCGGCGTCACTGGACCAGTTGGTGGTCGCCAGCCGTCGGGCCCTGGCGTCGGCCCGCCCCCGCTCGACGCCGTCGCCGTCGCGGCTGGAGCGGCTGTTGACGACGGCTCAGCGCTGGCGCTGGCGGGCACTGCCTCCGTGGCCGTTGCCGGCGCGCTCGTTGGGGCTGCCGTCGCCACCGGCGTCCACGTTCCGGCAGTGGGCTCTGCTGTCGCATGTCCTCCGCCGCATCCCGCCGCGCCAACCGCCGCGAGAAACAGCGTCATGCACACGCAAACCACCGCTACTCTCCGCTCGTTTCCCTTGATCATCTAACCCCTTCTACGACATAGCGCCCTACGCTTCCAGCTGGTGCTAATGCTATCACGACTACATGTACCGTCAAGCGCCTTATGTACACCGCGTGCACCACCTCGCGTGACCGCCTGCATCCGTCGTTGCCGCCAGAGAAGTGCCGGCAATCTGAACGTTAGCTGCGGTTCCGCCCGTCTTGTGGCGCTCCAAGCCCCCAACCGTGGTGTGGCCAATCTGAAAACTAACCGTTACGTCCAACGATCCGCTCGCCGGGGGCGCTGCGCCCACGCGCGGGGCGAGCGAGCCCGCGCCCAGCAAAACCAGCGCGCCCACCAGAGCATACAACTGCCAATGACTCACAGTTGACCTCCTTGTCGGCCTATTTCGGGACGTTTGTGCCCGGCTCCGCCTCTGGACAGCCCTCCGGCCACCGGTAGTTAAGGCCGCTACCGGTCATGTAGATGGTCACGCCAAAGTTGCCGGTAAAGTCCTGGGCCAGCTTAACGGTAACCTCCGCTTGCCCCTCCAAACCGTGCGCTACGATGCCCGAAACATTGGAGCCTGCTCCCGGGGCAGGGGTCGCCCCAGAGGACGGGGAGACAAGGAATGCACTGCCGGGCAGCCAGTCAACGCGGAACGGCACGTTGCTCTCGGCGCACACCGCGGCATCGAGGAGACATTTGTAGTGGAAGTCTAGAGTGATGGTATCGCCGGAATGCGCGGTGGCCGGAGCATCCACCGTGATGCAATACGGCAGAGGCCAAGGCGTCGCCCCGGGTGTCAGCGATTCCTGCGGCGGCACCCACCCACCGGCGCCTGGCGTTGCCCCGCCTGTGCTCTGAGTGGCCGTTGCCGCTGGTGGGGGAGCTATGCTAGCAGCCATGGCCTGCGTGGCCGTGGCGGGCGCGCTCGTTGCCGCTGGCGTCGCCACCGGCGTCCACGTTCCGGCAGTGGGCTCTGCTGTCGCATGTCCTCCGCCGCATCCCGCCGCGCCAACCGCCGCCACAAACACCATCCCCCACACACAAACGGCTGCCATTCGTCGCTCACTTCCCTTGATCATCGAACGCCTCCCACGACATGACGCTTTGCGCTTCCAGCGCTGGCTAAAAGTACCACTACTACACGTACCGTTAAGCGCCTTATGTACACTGGATGTAACATTCTCCGCGGGCCGCTGTGGTCGATCCTCTGATGCCCTATTCTGAGACTCCCCTTGCGACGATGCTTGACACTAGCCCTGCGCTTCTCCGACGCTTTCCCTACGCTCTCCTTGCCGCTAGCTTCAAACGCCGTATCGTCCTATCATGAGGACGTTCCGTGACCATGCATGACGTCCTCATCGTCGGAGCCGGACTCGCCGGAATGCGCGCCGCCGTCGAAGCGTCCCGCGCCGGTGTCGACGTGGCGCTCCTCAGCAAGGTCTACCCGCTGCGCTCCCACTCCGTCGCCGCCCAGGGCGGCATCAACGCCGCCGTCGGTGACGACGACTCTTGGGAGAACCACGCCTACGACACCGTCAAGGGCAGCGACTACCTCGGCGACCAGGACGCCATCGAGACCATGTGCCGCGAAGCCCCCGACGACATCATCGAGCTCGAGCACATGGGCACCGTCTTCGACCGCCTTCCCAACGGGCGCATCGCCCAGCGACCCTTTGGCGGCGCCGGCTTTCCGCGCACCTGCTACGTCGCCGACATCACCGGCCAGGCGCTTCTCCACGTCCTCCACGAGCAAACCCTCAAGCTCAACGTTCGCACCTACGACGAATGGTTCGTAACGTCCCTTATCGTCGAAGGCGGGCGCTGCTGCGGCGTCGTCGCCCTCAACATGCGCACCGGCGACGTCGAAGCCCTTCCCGCGAAGGCCGTCATCCTTGCCGCCGGCGGTCTCGGCCGCATCTACTCGCCGACCTCCAACTCGCTCATCTCCACCGGCGACGGCCACGCCCTCGCCTTCCGCGCCGGCGTGCCGCTGATGGACATGGAGTTCGTCCAGTTCCACCCGACGACCCTCAAGGAGAGCGGCGTCCTCATCACCGAAGGCGCCCGCGGCGAGGGCGGCTACCTGCTGAACGCCGAGGGCGAGCGCTTCCTGGCCCGTTACGCCCCGAACAAGATGGAGCTCGCCGCCCGCGACGTCGTCTCCCGCGCCGAGCAGACCGAGATCGACGAAGGCCGCGGCGTCGACGGCTGCGTCCTCCTCGACCTCCGCCACCTCGGCGAGAAGATGATAAACGAGCGCCTCTTCCAGATCCGCGAGCTCGCCCTCGACCTCACGAACACCGACTTCGTGAAGGCGCCCGTGCCCGTCCGGCCCGGCATGCACTACGCCATGGGCGGCGTGAAGACCGACGTCGACGGCGCCGCGCCTCTCGCCGGCCTCTACGCCTGTGGCGAGTGCGCCTGCGTCAGCGTCCACGGCGCCAACCGGCTCGGCGGCAACTCTCTGCTCGAGACCATCACCTTCGGCCGACGCGCCGGCAAAGCGGCCGCCGCCTGGGTCGCCTCGCAGCCCGCGCCGTCGCCCTCCGACGCCGCCGTCCGCCGCGACGCCGACATGCTCGCCGGCCTCTTCGCGCGCCCGACGAACGGCGACAGCATGGCCGCCGTCCGCGGCGACATGGCCACGGCGATGAACAAGGGCGTCGGCATCTTCCGCTCGAAGGACGGCATCGCCGACACTCTGAGCACCGTGCGCAGGCTCAAGGAGCGCTCGACGACGCTCGGGGTGCGAAACAAGGGCAAAGTCTTCAACTTCGAGCTCTTGAACGTCATCGAGCTTGGCTTCATGCTCGACCTGGCGGAGGTCATCGCCCTCGGCGCCCTCAACCGCCAGGAGAGCCGCGGCGCCCATTCCCGTCGCGACTTCCCGGAGCGCAACGACGCCGCCTGGATGAAGCACACGCTCGCCTTCCGCACCGACGCGGAGCCCCGCCTCGACTACGCGCCCGTGACGAAGACGCGCTGGGAGCCGGAGAAGAGGGTGTACTAGTGGAAGCGAAGATCCGCGTCCGCCGCTACGACCCGACCGGTGACGGCAAGCCGGAGTACCAGCTCTACACCATCGAGGTGCCGCAATCGGCCACCGTCCTCGACACCCTCCTGGCCACCCGCGAGCACCAGGACGGCTCGCTCGGCTTCCGCTGCGCCTGCCGGAGCGCCATCTGCGGCTCCTGCGCCATGCGCGTCAACGGCGAGTCGCGTCTCGCCTGCAAGACGAAGATCATCGACGTGTCGCACGGCGCGCCCGTCACCCTCGAGCCGCTGGCCAGCCTGCCGACGCTGAAGGACCTGATCGCCGACATGGGCCCCTTCTACGAGAAGATCCGTGCCATCACGCCCTGGCTCGCCACCGACCCGGCGAAGCGCCCGCCCGTCCGCGAATACCTCGTCGAAGCCGCCCGCTCGACCAAGCTGTCGCAGTTCGCCGCCTGCATCCAGTGCGGCGTCTGCTACTCCGCCTGCCCCATCATCGCCATCGACGACCGCTATCTCGGCCCGGCGGCGCTGGCCAAGGCCTATCGCTTCTGCCACGACCCCCGCGACGACGCCCGCTCCGAGCGCTTGTCGCGTCTCGCCGACGAGCAGGCCCTCTGGCGCTGCCACACGATATTCAGTTGCAAGGAGTGGTGTCCGAAGAACGTGAACCCAACGGAAGCCATCCAGAATCTAAAGAAGCTGGCGCTGCTGAAGCGTCTGCACCTGCTACGATGAACGCGCGCTGTAGAGGAGGGTTTCAGCCCTCCACGTCCTTGTCAGGCGTAGTGGAGAAGTAGAATGTTCAAACCGGTGGACGCCCAGTTCCAGGCCAGGGCCGTGCGCACCGGCACCGCCGCCTGGGCCCTTCAGCGCCTCTCCGGCCTCTTCCTGACCCTTTATCTCATCACCCACATCATCGTCATCGGCACCGTCGTGCGCGGCCAGGCCTCATTCAACAGCATGCTCTCGAACTTCGAGAAGACGCCGTTCATGATTCTCGACGCCGGCCTCGTCGGCGTCGTCGTCTTTCACGGCCTGAACGGCCTGCGGCTCGTCACGATGGACTTCGCGGTCGGCCTGCGCTTCCAGAAGGCGCTCTTCTGGCTCTCGCTCGTTCTGGCGATTGTCGCCTTCGTCGGCACGATAATCGCCGTCCGCAACCTGCTGTGACGGGGACGAACTTTACATCGCATGTAGGGGAGGTCTTTAGACCTCCCGCTGGGGTGGGGATCAATTGACTGAGGCAACGACAACTCGGGAGCGAATGGCGGGCGAAGCCCTCCCTCGCGGCGCCGTCGGCTCCGGCTTCTGGGCCTGGCTACTGCAGCGCGTCACCGCCGTCGGGCTCGTCTTCCTCCTGGGGATCCACATCGTGATCAACCACCTGGCGAACATCGGCAAGGTCGAGTCGCACGCCTTGCCCGGCCTCGTCTCCTTCTCCAACGTCGCCGGCCGCTTCCACACGCCCGCCTACTGGGTCGTCAACGTCCTCCTGCTATCGTTTGCCCTCTATCACGGCCTGAACGGCGTCCGCAACGTCGCCATGGACTACGGCCTGCGCGGCGCCGGCGAGAAAGTCGTCACGACCGGCCTGATGCTGATCGGACTCATCGCCTTCGTCTTCGGCATCATCGCCCTCGCCTCCTTCATCGATTAGCCGCTCGCCCTGACCACCCATCGACATTGTAGGGAAAGCGCAAACGAAGCGTCGGGATGGCGTCATGCGGGAAACTGCCCCAGCCCTTACACTGGGCCCATCGACCATCCGTGAGGCGAACGAATGGCACCATACTTCAGGCAAAATGCTGACAGCTTACTTAATAGGCTTGACAAACGCTGAAGATAGTTTATGATCCAGCACATCGAGGCGAAGGCCATTGCATCAAGGAGGTTCAGGGATGCGACTCGGAACGTGGAACCTGAAGTGGGTTGTCGCCTTCCTGGTCGCCACGGCGGTGGGCGCCGCGGGCGTAATCGTGGTCCTGAGCGTAATGAAGGGCGGAAGTGAGCCGGCGACGGCCCAACCAACCGCGGGGGAAACGGCAACGCCGGCCGCAACGCCCTCTGGAACGCTAACGCCTGGACAGGCCCAGCCGACACAGACCCCCGAATCAGTCAGGCCAGCCGCACCGTACTATCCCCTCCACATACCAGCAGCGCCGGCTCTTTCTTCATTGGCTCCAAAGCGCGCCTGTCCCGACGGCTGGCAGCGGATCAGCGATGACGTGCTGAACTACAGCATCTGCATTCCATCCGACTGGGGCATCCTCGACGAGAGCACTGGGCAGCGCTCTACCCAACTCCTCGTCCACGAGGAAGACCTCAAGATTCTGAGTTCTGAAGGATTCCCGAACCCGATCGGCCAGCCCTTGGACAAACCTCTCCAGGATCCAACGAAGGATATGATCTACATGGCGGTGGACCCGGTACCACCGGACTCCGGTATCGCCTGCGACGCTCAGCCTCGCGCTCCACTCGGTTCCCTGCCAGCGGTCCAATGCGAGTTCAGGTTCAACTACACATCGTACGGGGACGCGGACTATCGCGCGGACGGGAATATGGTGGAGACAGACACTGTAGTGGCCCTGCCCAACCCCCAGCCGGGCCCCGTAGGGTCCCAGACCGGTTATGGTCTGTTCATCGCCGTGGTTGGAAGCGACAGAGCGGTGCAGGTTCACGGTGATACGATCTCCCAGATCCTCAACAGCATCGAAGGACAGCCCTGACATAGCCGGCTCGCCTGTCGGACGCTCGGCAGAAGGAGGACCCCGCTGTGACCAGACTTTGGATGCTGATAGGAGCAGTCGCCTTCGTCTTCGGCATCGTCGCCCTCGCCTCCTTCATCGACTAGCCGCCTGCGGACACATATCGCGGGATTGATGCAGCCGAACACAACCTCCCCGTGCACAACCGTCTCCCGGGCCGACGACGGCATCCATGGCCAGGGCCAAGTGGTGTTCGCTACCGCTCCGTCAGGCTCCGCCCCTGCGTCTTCTCCCACATCTCAAATGGGCTAGGAGGCGCCGCGGCCATCACGACATAGCTGGCCACCGCGCTGGCAGCATAGTAGGAAAAGCCAAAACAGGCGAACCACCGCAGAACGGGCTGGAATGATGGCATCATCACCAGACCGGTCAAAAAGGCAATCACGAATACAACGTCGTACACGATTCTGCTGGCCCTCGCTCCCGGCGCACCCCAAACCTGCGTCCACCCGGATCGCTTCCCACTGCCCCAGCCCCTCGAGGGTGTCGCCATCCAAACGGCGTCGGCGACCACCAAGACAACCCAGATTGACGCTGCCCAAATGGACCAGTGTAGAAGCCCGGTAAGAACCAGGACATAGATCCAATGCGAAGGGCTGAGAACTAGGAGGGGCAACGACATTGGCGCCATTAGGACTGGAGAGAAGAGAGGCACCAGGTACAACCAGATTGGCCGCAAAGGGGAACCATAGAGAAACGGTTTTGGGAACGGATTCGATGGCTGCGCCATGCTGTCCTCCTTCGCGAGCTAGCGCAGTGTCCGCGCACAGCACCTAATATCCAACGCTGCGACCGAGGCGACAAATCGCCTAGCTCTAACTCCCGCCGCCGTTCGACCCCTCAGCCTTCTCGTCCACCGGCACGTAGCTCCCCAGCCGCTCGCGACGCTGATAGCGCGCCTTCCCCTGCTCCAGCAGGTCGTTCCCCTCAATGTCGTTGACGACGATGGCCGGGAAGTCCTCCACCTCCAGACGGCGGACCGCCTCCGTGCCCAGGTCCTCGTACGCGACCACCTCCGCGCTCTTGACCCGCTTCGATAGCAGCGCCCCCGTCCCGCCGACCGCCAGGAAGTAGACCGCGCGGTTCTTCTTGAACGCGTCCCGCGTCTTGCGGTCGCGGCCGCCCTTGCCGATGGCGCCCTTCAGCCCGCCCTCGAGCAGTCGCGGCGTATACGGGTTCAGGCGCATCGACGTGGTGGGCCCGGCAGCGCCGATAACGCGACCCGGACGCGGCGGCGTCGGCCCGACGTAGTAGACCACCTGGCCGCGGATGTCGAACGGCAGCGGCTCGCCCTTGTCCAGCGCCTCGATGAGCCGCTTGTGGGCGGCGTCGCGCGCCGTGTAGATGACGCCGGTCAGGCGCACGTGGTCGCCGGCCTTGAGCTTCGCAATGGCTTCGTCGGTAAGCGGCAGTCGAATCTCGATACTCACGTCGTCCTCCTACAGCTCCGCCGCTTTCAGGCGCGCGCTGTGACATTGCATGTTGACGGCGACCGGCAGCGCGGTGATGTGCGTGGGGAACGTCTCGACGTGCACCGCCAGCGCCGTGTTGATCCCGCCGACCGCCTGCGGCCCCAGTCCGAGCGCGTTCACCTTCTCCAGCAGCTCGCGCTCCAGGTCCGCCGTCTCCGCGTCCTTGCTGGGCTGGCCGACGCGACGCGTGATCGCTTTCTTCGCCAGCAGCATGCAGTGCTCCGCCGTCCCGCCGATGCCGACGCCGAGGACCAGCGGCGGACACGGGTTGCCGCTCGCCTCTTCGACCGCCCGCAGCACGAAGTTGACGACGCCCTCGCGCCCCTGGCCCGGCAGCAGGATCGTCATGCGGCTCATGTTCTCGCAACCGCCGCCCTTGGGCATGACCTTGATTCGAAACGCGTCGCCGGCCACCAGGTCGACGTGGACGACCGCCGGCGTGTTGTCGCCTGTGTTCTTCCGCGCCGAAAAAGGCTGCGTTACGATTGACTTTCGCAGGTAGCCCTCGGTGTAGGCCTTCGCGACGCCGCGGTTCACGGCCTCCTCGAGCGACCCGCCGGCAACGTGCACTTCCTGCCCGATCTCGACGAAGACAACCGACGTGCCGGTGTCCTGGCAGAGCGGTATCATCTCCGCCGACGCCAGTTTCGCGTTCTCCAGTATCTCGTCGAGTACCTGCCGTCCCAGCGGCGACTCCTCGCTGTCGCGCGCCCGCTGCAGCGCCGCGACAACGTCCTCCGGCAGATTGTGCGCCGCGTCGACGAACAGCTCCGCCACCTTCTCGCTTATCTGATCCACATGAACGTCTCTCATAGACTACCTTCTTGCTATCCCACCGACCGTGATCGCCCGCCATCGATCGTTCGACGGCATTCTCGCGTTTTGCTCGCGCTCGCGGGGCGCTCGGGTTGCCGAGCGCCCTCGACGCGACGCTCGGAACGTCCTGGCCTACAGCCCCGTCACCTTCGTCACTTCTCGCACCGACGCCGCCGACCGCTCGAACATCGCTCGTTCCTCGTCCGTCAGCTCGATCTCGATGATCTGCTCGACGCCGCGGGCGCCCAGCTTCACCGGCACGCCCATGAAGATGCCGCTGACGCCGAACTCGCCTTCGAGGTAGACGGCGCATGGCATCACTCGCTTGCGGTCCAGCAGCACCGACTCGACCATCTGGATCGTCGCCGCCGCCGGCGCGTAGTAGGCGCTGCCCGTCTTTAGCAGGTTGACGATCTCGCCGCCGCCCTTGCGCGTTCGCTCCACCAGCGCCGCGATGCGCTCCGCCGGCATCAGCTCCGATATCGGAATGCCGCAGACGGTCGTGTGACGGACCAGCGGCACCATGTCATCGCCGTGGCCGCCGAGCACGTACGCCTGCACGTCCTCCGTCGACACGTCGAGCTCGCGGGCGATGAACGTGCGGAACCGGGCCGCGTCGAGCACGCCCGACTGCCCGAAGACGCGCTCGCGGGGAAAGCCGCTGATCTTCTTCGCCACGTAGCACATCACGTCCAGCGGGTTCACGAAGACGATGATCATCGCCTCGGGCGACTGCGCCACCGCCTTTTGCACAACGTCCCTGACGATCTCTGTGTTCGCCGTCACCAGGTCGTCGCGGCTCATTCCCGGCATTCGCGGCTTTCCCGACGTGACGATGATGATGTCCGACTGCGCCGTGTCCTTCCAGTCGTTCGTCCCGACGATCTTGCAATCGAAGCCGACGATCGGCGCCGCCTGCGATATGTCGAGCGCCTTCCCCTGCGGCACGCCTTCCATGACGTCCAGCAGCACGATGTCGGCGATGCCCTTTGGCGCCAGCTCGCGCGCCATCGCGCCGCCGGTCTGCCCCGCTCCGACGATGGTGACCTTACTTCGCAACGTTCACCTCCTTAGCGTTTGATGCAACGTCGCCGACGAATCGACGAGTCGACGATCCAGCGACGTCTGTCCGCCATCTGGGTGGCCTCGCTTCGCTCGGCCTGCTGACGCAGCAGGCGCGTCTTCGACGAATCGACGAGTCGACGTTCCAGCAACGTCTGTCTGCCATCTGGGTGGCCTCGCTTCGCTCGGCCTGCTGACGCAGCAGGCGCGTCTTCGACGAATCGACGAGTCGACATTCCAGCAACGCTTGCCCGCCATCTGGGTGGCCTCGCTTCGCTCGGCCCGCTGCCGCAGCAGGCCTGTCTTCGACGAATCGACGAGTCGACGTTCCAGCGACGTCTGTCTGCCATCTGGGTGGCCTCGCTTCGCTCGGCCGCCTTCCTGACGCAGCAGGCCTGTCTTCGACGCATCGACGAGTCGACGATCTAGCCATGCTTGTCTGCCATCTGGGGTGGCCTCGCTTCGCTCGGCCCGCTGCCGCAGAAGCCCCGTCTTCGACGCATCGACGTATCGACGACCATGCAACGTCTGTCTGCCATCCGGGTGGCCTCGCTTCGCTCGGCCTTACCCTACCCCTGCAGCGACTTCACATAACTCAAGCGACCGCCTGCCAGCACCACCTGCGCCTCGCTCGTCGACAGCCCGTGTCGCGCCTCGAACTCGTATCCCCGCGTCCGATTCCGCACGTGGACCGGCTCCCCGCGTTCGATCACCCCGCGGACGTGGGACACCTCCAGCTCGTCTCCGGGTTGGACGCGGTCGTAGTCGCCCTCGTCGACGAACACCAGCGGCAGGATCCCCACGTTCACCAGGTTGGCGCGGTGTATTCGCGCGAACGACTTCGCCAGCACTGCGCGCAGTCCCAGGTGCATCGGCGCCAGTGCCGCGTGCTCGCGGCTCGACCCCTGCCCGTAGTTCCTGCCGCCCACGACGACCGAGGCCTTCGCCTCCTTCGCCCGGCGCGCGAACCCCGGGTCCACCTGCTCGAACACGTGCTCCGCCATCGCCGGGATATTGGAGCGCAGCGGCAGCAGCTTCGACCCCGCCGGCATGATGTGGTCCGTCGTGATGTCGTCGCCGACCTTCAGGACCACCGTTGCCCGCAGCGTCTCCGGCAGCGTCTCCCCGCGCGGCAACGGCTTGATGTTCGGCCCGCGCACGACCTCGACGCGCCCGCCTTCCTTCGACGGCGCGATGATCATACGGTCGTCCACCTTGAACTCGGCCGGCACGACGACTCGCGGCGGTTCGCCCAGAGCGCGCGGATCGGTCAGGACGCCGCTGATCGCCGACGCCGCCGCGACGAGCGGGCTGCACAGGTAGACGCGGTCTCCGACGGTCCCGCTGCGGCCCGGAAAGTTGCGATTGAATGTCCGCAGCGACACGCTGTCCGTCGCCGGCGACTGCCCCATCCCAATGCACGGCCCGCACGACGACTCCAGCACCCGGAACCCCGCCGCGATCAGGTCCGCCAGCGCACCGTTCTCCGCCAGCATCAGCATCACCTGTCGCGTGCCCGGGTTCACCGAAGCGCTGACCGCCGGCGACACCATCTTGCCTTTCACGATCGCCGCGACCGCCATCAGGTCCAGATACGACGAGTTCGTGCAGCTGCCGATGACGACCTGCCCGACCTCCATTCCCGCGACCTCGCGCACCGGCACGACCGCGTCCGGGCTGGAAGGCACCGCGATCAGCGGCTCCAGCGCCGAGAGGTCCAGCTCCATTCGCTCGTCGTACTCCGCGTCCGCGTCCGGCGACAGCGGCTTCCAGGCGTCCTCGCGCTTCTGTGCCCGCAGATACTCGCGGGTGTGTTCGTCGCTTGGGAATATCGAGCTTGTCGCGCCCAGCTCCGCGCCCATGTTCGTGACAATCGCGCGTCCGGGCACGCTGAGCGCAGCGGCTCCCTCGCCGGCATACTCAAAGACCTTCCCGACGCCGCCCTTCACGCTCAGACGGCGCAGCATCTCCAGAATGACGTCCTTCGCCAGGACCCACGGCGGCAGCCTGCCCTTCAGATCGACCCGCACGACCCGCGGCATCGTCAGCCGGAACGGCTCGCCCGCCATCGCCATCGCCACGTCCAGGCCGCCGGCGCCCATCGCCAGCATGCCCGCGCCGCCGCACATCGGCGTATGGCTATCGGAGCCCAGCAGCGTCTCGCCGGGCACGCTGAAGCGCTCCAGGTGCACCTGGTGACAGATGCCGTTGCCGGGCCGCGAGAAGTAGATGCCGTGCTTGGCGGCGAAGCTCTGGAGAAAGCGGTGGTCGTCCGAGTTCTCGAAGCCCGTCTGCAGCATGTTGTGGTCGACGTAGCTGACCGACAGCTTTGTGCGGACTCGAGGTAGCCCCATCGCCTCGAACTGGAGATAGGCCATCGTGCCCGTCGCGTCCTGCGTCAGCGTCTGGTCGATGCGCAGCGCGATCTCGCCGCCGGCGACGGCCTCGCCCTCAACGAGGTGGGCCTCGATGATCTTCCGTGTCAGGCTCTTTCCCACGAACTGGCTCCGAGCAGGGGAATTCGATGCTTCAAAGCCAATTATACGTCTGCCGCCCCTTTAGCCCAACTCGCACGCCCCAGCGTTCTGTGTAGGGGCGGGCCGCCGTGCCCGCCCTGGCACGCGGCTGTGGCTAAAGAATGTAGGGGAGGTCTTTAGACCTCCCGCGACTTCTGGACCCATCTCATTGACACCAGCGTCATGATCGTTATAATTGTGATGATCGATATGGTAGAAGGGATGAGGCACAACCGATGAAACGTAAGATATCCGCCGTCGAGGCGCGCAAGAAGCTCGGAGAGATCCTGGAGAGCGTCTACTATCGCGGCGACGAGGTCGTCATCGAGCGCGCCGGCAAGCCGATGGCCGTCGTCGTTCCTGCCGAACGCTACGAGGCGATGGAGCGCAGCCGCGAGCGCCTGTTCGAGCTCGTCGAGAAGAGCTGGGGGCGCAACAAGAACGTTCCCTACGATGAGATCCAGCGCGACGTGGCGGCAGCCGTTCGAGGGGTGCGCGGGCAGCGCAAGACGAGCCGCCGTCGGGCATGAGAGCCGTCCTCGACACCAACGTTCTCGTGAGCGCCGTCCTGAGCGACGCGGGACCGCCCGGTTCGATACTGCGGGCCTGGCGCGCCGGTTCCTTCCAGATCGTCACCTCCCCGCCGCTGCTGAGCGAGCTCGAGGCGGTCCTGGCGCGTCCGCGAATCGCCAGGCGATTGGGCTGGTCCGAGACCGAGCGAAGCGCGTTTGTCGTCGCTCTGGGCGAGAGCGCGATGATTGTGGCGCCGAAGAAGGAGATCGCGCTAATCGACGCTGATCCGGCCGACAATCGCGTGCTAGAGGCCGCGGCCGAGGCTGGAGCCGACTACATCGTCTCCGGCGACCGCCATTTGCTCGACCTGGGCAGCTACGAAGGCATCGACATCGTCACGCCTGCTCGCTTCGCCGCCATCCTTTCGACCTCCCCTTGAACACGCGTGGCCCTTCGTTCCCTGTAGGGGCGGGCCCCTGAGCCCGCCCTCGGACGCGGTGGGAGAGCGAGATCGTGGCGGAGCACAGGTCAATGTGGTATTATCCGCCCGCCATGACTTCGCTTGCGGATGTTATACGAGAACTCTTGGGGAAGGCCGAGAAGTGGCAAGGAAGAGCCATTAACGAGGCCGACACGAAGGCGCTCTTCATTGAGCCCATGCTTGGCGCACTCGGGTGGGACGTACATGACATCGACGCGGTTCGCCGAGAGCACCGCGTTTACGATGGAACTCTGCTCGACTACGCTCTGAAGATTGACGACAAAGCGCGGCTGTTTGTCGAGGCCAAACCTTTGTGCAAGTCCCTGGACGACAGGCAGTTCATCGCCCAAACCGTCAACTACGCCAACAACGAGGGCGTCGTCTGGTGCCTTCTCACAAATGGGCTGCTATATCGCGTGTACAAGACCAACGAGCCGGCGGACATGGAGCGCAAGCTTCTGTTTGAGGTGGACCTCCAAGACGCAACCGACCAAGCCGGAACGGAAGAGGTCGCGAAACTCATTTCCTATTTGGCTCGGCAAAGCATTGAGTCCGGAAGCCTAGATGAATGGGGCGAAGAGACGTTTACTGACGTGCGGGTCAAGTCCGCTCTGGACGGGCTTCTCACCAACCCTCCAGTCCGTTTCATCAACCTCATTCTGGAGACGCTGGGCCCGGCCTCGCAGCTGCCTCGCGACAGAGTTAAACGGTCTCTGAACCGAATGGCGTTGGGAACGCCGGTCTGGCGGCCCGCGCAAGCGCCGCCGCCCCAGGGTTCCGACGGATCACCGGTTCCCGAGAACCAATGGACCTACGAGCATCACCTTGGCGGCAAACCCCAGAACATCGTTGACCTTTTCAACCGGCTCGATGAGAGAGTAATGGGCCTTGGCTCCAACGTCCGTCGGTCGTTCAAGAAGTTCTACATAAACTACAGTACGAGAAGGAGTTTTCTCACCGTCCAGACCCGGCAGCGAAAACTGTTCTGTTACGTAAGCCTTGGGTGGGACGAGGTCCCCGAGCGGGAGGCGCCGATAACCCGCGACGTTCGAAACATCGGCCACTATGGGATGGGGGACGTTGAGATCGCGCTTTCCGACGCATCTCAGCTTGACTACGCGCTTCGACTGATTGAGGCGAGCTATCGCAAGTCAAGGCAATGAAGCACTTGGGAGCGGTCTGCCCTTAGCCGTCGTTACGGCTCGCCACTACCGTTCTCGCCGGCGGGGCATTCTCATCCGAGCACGCGGGTTTCTGCTGCTGCTCGTGCCACTTCCCTCTTACATTCCCGCGCGCCTTGGCCGGGCTGCGGTCGCTCATATACGCCTTGCCCAATGCTGAGGATATCGCCATAATACGCCGATAATAGGAGATGTCAAGAGGTTTTTGTGTCGTGATACTACGCATCGCAGTAGTCGCCGTTCTCCTACCCGTGGCTTTGCTATCAAGTTCTTGCCTGAATCAGCAAGAACTCAATATGCAGTCCTACGGCTACTTTCTTCGCGATGTGAAGACCATGCAGGATATGGGGCTGCCGGTGTATTGGCTTGGCAACGGGTTCACTGCCAACGGGCTGGCATTTCAGGGGCCTTTCGGAAGCCCTGACCAGGTTGACGGTGGGGGAGCCGAATTTGAGTACACGGCATGGCTAGGCACTCCTTGGATAGGTTCAAACCCCTCGTTAGATATTACCGTCTACAGCCCTGCCGCCTGGGATCGGGTAAAGCAGGTAGTGCTGAATCCTCCGGTGGTTGGAATTCCGACCCACTATAAGGTGACAAAGCGCACTGTGAATATCGAAGGCCACGACGCCGAGGTTATCACGCGTCCGGCTGGCGTCCCCGTTGGCTGGCTGGATGTTGTCTTGACACTCGACCCTGTTGTTGTCCGTGTCGAAGTGTACGACATCCAAACTCCCGGTGATCCTTCCCAGGATGCCCAACTCAATGGTTTCATAAACAACCCGGACTCGCTCTTCCAGGTCCTTCAGAATCTGCGACCGTATCCACAGTAGTGCCACTTCCCCCTTGGAAATGGCCTGCTTACCGGCTACGATCAACCCGCCATGCCACGCGGAGGAAAACGACCCGGCGCCGGTGCGCCTAAGGGCAACCTCAACGCCCTCAAGACCGGGCGACACTCTAAGCAGCTTCTCGCCCTCACCGAGATCCTGCTTGCCAGCCCGGCCATGCGTCCCATCCTGCTCAGAATGCTCGAGCAGAAGAAACGCGGCGACCGCACCCTTCAAAACGCCTCGAACGAGATGGCCGTCCGCCTGTTTCGCAGATCAATCATGAAAGACGCCCTTCTCCAGATTCGGAAAGGGCGCGTTTCTAAAAAACAATGACAATCAAAGCGGAATGCTTCCGTGCTTCCTCCGCGGCGTCGAGTCCGACTTGCCCCGCAGCATCTCCAACGCCTGCACCACCTGCCACCGCGTCTCCCGCGGGTCGATAACGTCGTCCAGGTAGCCCCGTTCCGCCGCCACGTACGGGCTCGCGAAGCGCTCCTTGTACTCCTGCACTAGCTGCGCCCGCAGCCCCTCCTGGTCCTCCGCCGACTGCAACTGGTTCCGGAAGAGGATGTTCACCGCCGCGTCCGGCCCCATCACCGCTATCTCCGCCCCCGGCCAGGCGTAGTTCACGTCCGCCCGCAGGTGCTTCGACCCCATCGCCAGGTACGCGCCCCCATACGCCTTCCGCACGATGACCGTCACCTTGGGCACCGTCGCCTCCGCGTACGCGTACACCAGCTTCGCCCCGTGCGTGATGATCCCGCCGAACTCCTGCGCCGTCCCCGGCAGGAAGCCCGGCACGTCGACGAAAGTGACGATGGGGATGTTGAACGCGTCGCAGAAGCGCACGAAGCGCGCCGCCTTCCTCGCCGAGTCGATGTCGAGCACGCCCGCCAGGTACAACGGCTGGTTCGCCACGACGCCCACCGTCCGGCCCGCCATCCGCCCGAAGCCCACGACCACGTTCTGCGCGAAGTGCCGGTGCACCTCCATGAAGTCGCCCCCGTCCACGACGCGGTACACGACCTCCCGGATGTCGTACGGCTTCGTCGTGTCCTCCGGCACCAGGTTCAGCATGTCTTCCGCGCGCCGGTGTGGCTCGTCCCCCAGGTCGAGGACGGGCGCGTCGTCCACGTTGTTCGACGGCAGGAAGGAAAGCAGCCGTCGCACCTCGTGCAGGCACTCCTCCTCGCCCTCGATCGCGAAGTGCGCTACGCCGCTGCGGCTGGCCTGCGTCATCGCGCCGCCCAACTCCTCGTGCGAGACCTCCTCCTGCGTCACCGCGCGGATCACGTCCGGCCCCGTGATGTACATCTGCAACGTCTTCTGCACCATGAAGATGAAGTCCGTCATCGCCGGCGAATAGACCGCGCCGCCGGCGCAAGGCCCCATGATGACCGATATCTGCGGCACGACGCCGGAGCCGAGGGCGTTTCGAAGGAAGATGTCCGCGTAGCCGGCTAGGCTGGCCACGCCCTCTTGAATTCGCGCGCCTCCCGAGTCGTTGAGGCCGATGATCGGGCAGCCGGTCTTCACCGCCATGTCCATCACGCGGCAGATCTTCTCGCCGACGACCTCCGACAGCGACCCGCCGAACACCGTGAAGTCCTGCGAGTACACGAAGACCTGTCGCCCGTCGATCCGCCCGTAGCCGGTGACGACCGCGTCTCCCGGGAAGCGCTGGCCGTCCGTCCCGAACTCCGTCGAGCGGTGCACAACCAGCGTCTCGAGCTCAGTGAAGCTGCCTTCGTCGAGGAGGATGTCGAGGCGCTCACGGGCCGTCAGCTTTCCGCGGGCGTGCTGTGCCTCGATGCGCTGGCGGCCGCCGCCCAAGCTTGCCTCTTCCTTCAGCTTGCGCAGTCGCTCCAGTTTGTCTCCAACCGACACTTGCCGCGCCTCCTAACGCATTCGACGGTAGTGGGATGAACGGTCCTTCGCCATGGCCACTCTCTTATCCTGCCGGAGTGTCCTCTGGAGGGACAGAAGTATCCTCGGGCGGCGCCGTCGTGGCGGCAGGCTCCGGCGTTGTCGATGGCGGCGGTATGATGAGCACGTCGCCGACCTGCAGGCTCCGCAAATCGTCGACGGTCTTGTGATTCGCCGCGGCCAGCTCGTCCACCGTCACCCCGAATCTTTGCGCGATGTCGCTCGCGTTGTCGCCGGACTGGACCGTGTAGGTGTTCTGTCCCGCCGCCGTCGTCGCGGTGGAGGCGGGTTCCGGCGTTTCTGTCGTCTCCGGAGCGGTCGTCGGCGTTTCGGTGGTGGCGTTTGGCGTCGGCGTCGTCGTCCCGGAGGGCGCGGGAGTCGTCGTCCCGCTGGTGGCCGTGCTGCTGGCCGGAATCTTCAGCACCTGTCCGACGGAAAGGTCGTTGCTCGTTAGCCCGTTCGCCGCGATTAGCTCGTCGACCGTCGTCCCCAGCTTGTCGGCAATCGCGGATAGCGAATCGCCCGACACGACGGTGTACGTCCGCCCGCTGACCTGAGCCGGGCGCGTAGGCGTGCCGCTGATGATGATCGGCTCGGGAAGGTTCGCCGGAAGCGTGGCCGTAGGCACCTTGCCGGGATCGATGCCCGCGGGCGACTTTCCGCCACAGGCGCAAGCCGCCGCAATGAGCAGCAGCGCGGGGAAGAAGAGCGCAATCCTCAGCTTCACCAATCAGCCTCCGGCAGGCTGGATGTTACTACAGAGGCGCTTGGGCCACAAGAGTTCGCATGGGAAAGATAGCGATCAAGCGCGGGCAAATCAGCGGTTGCGTCGCTTCTTGAACCAGCTTTGCAGCCTGTCGAAGGGACCGGGTTGCGACAGGTCCACCACCTGTCCGCGCCAGCGCTTCTCAGCGGTCCGTCGGTTGGTTGCGAACGAAATGACTATCGTAACCGCCAGCAGAGCGAGCCCCGCGAAGAGTGAGTACCGGCCCACGGTGCTCGAGCGGAAGGCGAAGGCAACGAAGATGAGCACCAGCGACGCGATCATCAGGTGCCCCAGCGAAACGCGGCCGATCAGGCTGCCTAGCCGGTCGCGTATTCTCCTGAACCGCTCGCCAACCCGGGAACGCAAGCGTGAAGTCCGCTTCTGCTCTGGAATGAACTCGTCCAGCTTGTTGAGAAGGTCTTCAATCTCTCGCTGGAGCTGATCCGTCATCTCTCCTCCCCCGGACACTTTCCATAAACCTATTCTACACTCCTGATCGACGCGTAATCCACGATCCGCCGCCGCTTTCACAATTCCTGCATGCGCTGATGAATCGAGAGCACGCAAAGGCCGCATGCTCAGTCGAGGAGGTTCACCACTAGCCCGGCCGGTAGCTTGGGGTAGAAATAGGTTGACTTCTGCGGCATCCGCGCGCCCGAGTCTGCGAGCGCGAGTATTCGGTCGACGGGGGTCGCGCGGAGAAGGAGCGCGCACTTGCAGGCATGCGACTCGATCAGTCGTAGCGCTTCGTCGCCATCGTGTGTGAAAGCGAGCGAGCCCTCCGCCGCCGCGACCTGCTGGTCGATGCCGAGAATTCCGCGCAGCACGACCTCTTGCACGACGGCCGCGCCGAGCGTGCGCCAGCATTCGGGAAGATCGTCAGGCATGACCTCCGCGAGCGAGGGCTCGTCCTGCGCCTGGAGAATCAGGCGTTTGCCGCCCGCCATTGCCAGTGCGAATGTCGCTGTCTTGCCGCTGTTCGCATTCAGGAGTGATCGCAGCTCCGTCCAGGTGGGCGCTTTCTTACTAACGTCCTCCAGGCGGAATTTGGAGGCCAGGCGGCTCGTGAAATCATCTGGCAACGTCACTTCTTTCAGCAGCCGATGCGTCGGAAGTACGATGAGTCCCGCATCTTCCCGGGCAACGAGCGACATCAAGACGAAGTTCTCCGGCTCATCGCCCTTCCACGCCGGTGCCCGCGACCGTCGCTCCTCGAGAAAGGCTAGCGCCGTCTCGTAGCGGTGGTGACCGTCAACCACGTACAGCGTCTTGTCCTGGAATAGGTCCCCCAACATGCTGATGTCGATCCGATGGATGCTCTGCTCCTCGTCGTCGACACGCGCTGTCGCTGACACGCCCGCTTCGGCGCACGCGGCCGCAGTCGCCTCTCGGATGCGGCCGTCGCTGTCTCGATAGAGCGCCATGATGGGGCTGATGTTGAGGCGTGTCGCCCTCAGGAGCTGGAGACGGTCTTCCTTCGGCTTGCTCAGCGTGTGCTCATGCGGGCGGATCGCCCCTTCGTCCCAGGGACGGAGCCGAACGCGCGCCAGCAGTCCGCGCCGCGTCAAACGCTGCCCCTGATGCTGAAAGCGCTGGTCGTGGACGTAGTACGACTCTGCTTCATCCCGCGCGAGCACGCCTTCGTCGAGCCATTTTCGCAGCGTCGCGGCGGCGCGCGTGTAGCGGTTTTCCGCCGGCCCATCGTCTGGTCGCGACTCGCCGTACTCCAGGCGCACGACGTTCAAGGGGCTGCGCTGATATAGCGCCCGCTGCTCCTCCGGCGATATAACGTCGTAAGGAGGACAGATGAGCGCCGAGAGGTCGTGCTGGGCGTAGCGCAGGCCGCGGAACGGAACGACTTCTGCCATCGAGGCTCCAGCGTCTGACAGGATGGACTGAATTGACCGCAGTCTGAAGCCCTACCTAGAATGGGCTTAGAGCCAGCATACCTGCGGAATTGCTGATGGTCTACAACTGCGCTTTCTGCGACATCATCGAGCGGAAGACACCGGCAGATATCGTCTTCGAGGACGACAACGTGGTCGTCTTTCGCAACCGGCTGCGCTGGGTCCCCGTCATGCTCCTCGTCGTCCCCCGACGGCACATCACGCAGCAGGAGCTCTGGCGGGACCCCGGGCGCGTCGCCGAAGTGGCGATGGAGATGGGCCAGAGGCACTGCCCGAACGGGTTCCGGCTCCTTTCGAACTTCGGGTTCGACGCTCTGCAGACGCAGACGCACGGCCACATCCACGTCCTCGGCGGCATCCGGCTGGGCGAATACGCTTAGAGCGTTCGGTCTATCGTAGTTAGAGCCTCCGTCTGCTTCGCCAGCAGCTCTTCGATCCCCTTTCCGGCGAGCCGCAACACCTCGTCGAGGCGGGAGGCTGGAAACGGCGCGCTTTCCGCCGACCCCTGCACCTCAACGAATTCGCCGGAAGCCGTGAGCGCGACGTTGAAATCGGCCTCGGCCCGCGAGTCCTCCTGGTACGTCAGGTCTAGCAGCGCCACGCCACCGACGATGCCGACGCTGACGGCGGCGAGGGCATCCCGCAGCGGCATCGTCGACAGCAGGCGGCGTGACATCAGGTTCTCGCAGGCCTGTCGAAGCGCCACGTACGCTCCCGTCACGGCGGCGCAGCGAGTGCCGCCGTCGGCGCGTATGACATCGCAGTCGACCGTGAACGTGCGCTCCCCGAGGATGTCGAGCCGCGTCACCGCCCGCAAAGCGCGCCCGATCAGACGTTGGATCTCGTGTGTCCGTCCGCCAACGCGTCCGGCCGCGGCTTCCCTGACCATGCGCGTGTTCGTTGAGCGGGGAAGCATGCCGTATTCGGCGGTAACCCAGCCGCTACCGCCGCCTCGGTCGCGCAGAAACGGCGGGAGCCTGTCCTCAACGCTCACCGCGCAGATCACCGCTGTGCCCCCCTGCTCGATAAGCGCCGAGCCCTCGGCATTCGGCAGAAAGCCCGGCGTTATGCGAACCGGCCGCAACTCGTCCTGGCGTCTTCCGTCAGTCCGTTCCATGCTGCTCCTTTCGCGCTTCGGAACCGAGAGCAACGGGAGTATAGCATCCTAGTTCGCCGATGAGAAGCGCGACGGCACCTCCGGCTCGCCGCGCTGGCTCGAAATCCAAAGCCGCTCGCCGTCCGTTGATAGCGTCACGTCCCCCTCCTGATCGGTCCGGTATACGATGCTGTCGCTCAACCTCTCCAGCGTCTGACTCGCCGGGTCGCCATAAGTGTTGTTCGCCCCAACCGAGATGACCGACACGGCCGGCTGCACCGCGTTCAGGAAATCCCGGTCGGAAGAATAGGCCGACCCGTGGTGCGGCACCTTGAGGACGCTGGCATGGAGATCTGCGTGCTCAGCCAGGAGCGCTGTCTCGCCGGGACCCTGGATATCGCCCGGAAGCAAGAAGCTCACGCTACCCCACGTTAGCTTGAGCACCAGGGAATTGTTGTTCGTATCCGCGTCCGTCCCAGTGAGCAGCGGTTGCGGCGGGCCCAGGACCTGCAGGCGGATGCCGTGCCCCAGATCTATCCAGCAGCCGGCCTCCACCTCGTGATAGGGGATCGATTTCGTCTTCAACGCGTTGTCCCACTCGTCGATGAGCGCGTCGTCCTTCTGCACGGGCGCTTCTATCACCTGGCCGACGTTGTAGCGCTGGATGACCGTGATGAGACCGGTCAAGTGGTCGGAATCGGTGTGCGTGGAGAACACAACGTCGATCTTGCGGTCCCAGAATGGCAGAGCCCCGTCGATGGCGCGCTCCACCGTCGCTCCGTCCGGCCCACCGTCGATGAGAAGCTTCTGGCCGTCGGGCGTTCGAATGAGAATGGAATCGCCCTGGCCAACGTCGAACATTTCGACCGTCAGTCGTCCATTCGGGGCGGAGAAGACGGCGGTCCAGGTCAGGAGCGCCGGCAACGCCAACGCGCCCGCCAGCCAGACGGTCGGTATCGACCGTAGCGGTCGCGACGGCAGCTCGAGGATACTCCGCAGCGGACGCTGAACCCGACGCAGCGTCTCGCTGCCCGGCCTGGGCGACATCAGCATCCAGCAAATCGCCGCGAGAGCAATGTACATGGCCGCGCACTGCTCGGCGTTGAAGCGGCTTAGCCCGAGCGACGCGAACGGCAACGCGGCGAAGAGGTGGACGGCCGAGGTCATGTAAGTGAGGCCAGCCCAGGCGAAGTAGCCAAGGAAATGCGCCAACGGCTGGCAGACTAGCCCGACTACCGCCACGGCCGCCGAGGCCAGCATGATGAACGGCACCGACGGCAGGACCGCCATGTTCGCTGGCAAGGCAACCAACGATACTCGCTGGAAATGCAGCGCGATGAGCGGCAGCGACGTCAGAGAAGCCGCTGCCGTGACGACGGCAATCTCGAACAGCCCGCCCACCGGCCCTTGCTCGAGGTGGGTTTGCAACCAGCCGAATCGGTTGGACAGGTCGAGCGCTCGCTGTCGAAACAGCGGCACGAGGACGATGAGACCGGCCGTCGCGGCAAAGCTGAGCTGAAACGAGAACGTCCGTGACCACCGACGGCTGCAGGCCCGCCATAATCGCGCCGGCCAGGAGAAGCGGTGTAGGACCGCTGTTGGGCCGGCCGAGCATCGTCGCGAGGACATACAGGCCGCCCATTATGGCCGCCCGCAAGAGGCTTGGCGAGACGCCCGTAAGCAGGACGTAGCCCGCGATGCCGAGAAGCGCAAGCAGCGCTGCCCTTCGGCGCCCGATCAGCCAGGCGAAGGCGCCGATGAAGAAACCGGCGACCAGCGTGACGTTGTAGCCGGAAAGAGCGATGATATGAGACGTGCTGGTCGCGTTGAGGTCGTCGTTCAGGTCGTTCGGTATGACCGATCGCTCGCCGAGCAGGATGCCTTGCGCTAGCGCCGCCTGCGGCTGCGGCAAGGCCTCGCCCAGTGCCGACGAGAGATCGCGCCGCAGTCGGTGGGCCGCCATCAAGATGCCGTTGCCTTGAGTGTCGTTGGTGACGGTGACCTTCGGATAGTCCGCAATAGAGCTGATGCCCTGCTGCGCCAGGTACCCCGGATAGTCGAAGTTGGGGAGCGGCTGAGGTGACGAAAGCTTGCCGGTGACTTCCACCACGTCTCCGTAGCGATGTTGCTGCGCCGTCGAAGGCTCCCAAAGAAGGACGCCCCCGCTTATCGGCTGCCAGTCGCCGCTGCCCGACTCGAGTTGTGTTACGCGCAGCCGCGTCGAGATGGCGCGCCCGTGCGCCTCCGAGTCGTCCGCGGCGACGCCCCGGAACGTCACCGTTGCGCCGCCGTTGAAGTTAGCGGTGCCGCCGCCCGTCGCGGGGGGCGTAGTGCTCGCCTTGAAGTAGACGAACGCGCCCAGAAACAGCCAGGCGCAGACAAACAGCAGCAGCGCCCTGCCCGGCCGCCCGCGAACGAGGCTCGCAACGATGGCCGCGGCGCAGACCGCCAATCCTACGTCCGCCATCCAAGTCGCGTCCCAGCCCAAAGCGGCGGCAACAGTCCCGAAGAACCAGGCGGCGGCGAGATAGGCCAACGTCACGGCGTTGTCACCGTTATAAGGTCCTTGATCTTGGCGTAGGTAGCGGAGGGTATGAGCTTGCGGGAAACGAGCTCGTCCGTGCTTGCGAACTGCCCGGCCGACTGCCGCGAATCGACGATGCGCTGTGAGTAGGCCGAGCCTATGCCCGGCAGCCTGTCGAGCTCCTCAGCGCTTGCCGTGTTGATGTTGATCGTCTCTCCCGGGGCGAGAGGCGCCGCGGTTGGCGATGGCGCCGCCGTGACAGAAGCGTCCGCCACGCTGCCAACACTCCGGACAACGATCTGCCCCTCATCGTGGACGTGCTCCGCCAGGTTTACGGAAGTCATGTCAGCCTGGTCCGTCACGCCGCCGGCCGCCGTCAGAGCGTCCGCAACCCGATCGCCCTCATGCAGCGTGTAGACCCCCGGATTGGCGACGGCGCCGGTCACGTAGACCTCGATGCTCGTTCCGCCAAGCGAAGGGTCGTCGAACCGCAGTTCGATGGGCCGCGCTCCGTTCCGCCGCTGGAGGACGAGAATGACGAGGCCGGCGACGACCACGGCGCAGAGTGCGACGAGGATTATGCTGCGATTCCGTTCCAGCCAGGCGCCCACGGAAATCCTTCCCCAAGAAACAAGACGCGCGCAAGCGAGCTTACAATCGCTCGAAGCCTACGTCAAGCTTTGAGCCGCTGACTCCCCGAATAGCGCTATGCTATACTTCTTGGGTTGAGATAGGAGCGACCATGCGCGGGCGCGACCTGCTGTCCATTGCCGACCTTACGCCGGAAGAGTTGCGCCGCATCATCGACCTGACGGTCGAGATGAAGCGCGATGGCTACCCGCGCCTCCTCGAAGGCAAGACCCTGGCGCTGCTTTTCGAGAAGGCGTCGCTGCGAACCAACGTCAGCTTCAACGTCGCCATGCAGCAGCTCGGCGGCCAGGCGATCTACCTGGGACAGAGCGAGGTCGGTCTGGGTCAACGGGAGTCGGTGGCGGACGTGGCCCGGGTGCTCAGCCGCTACGTCGATGGTATCGCCGCCCGCACCTACGCCCAGCAGACGCTCATCGACCTCGCTGCCTCGGCAAGCGTTCCCGTCGTCAACGCCCTCTCGGACGAAGAGCATCCCTGCCAGGCGGTCGCCGATCTCGTCACCGTCTACGAGCGAAGGGGCCATTTCCACGGCCTGACGCTGGCCTTCATCGGCGACGGCAACAACGTCGCAACCTCACTCGCCCAGGCTTCGGCGATGGTCGGCATGAGCTTCATCATCGCCTCGCCCGAAAGCTATGAGCTGAGCGAAAAGACGCTCTACCGGCGCGGTTATTCGCGTCCATGAACGGATCGACCGTCGAAGTAGTCCGGTCGCCGCAGGAGGCCGTCAGGCGCGCCGACGTAGTCTACACCAACGTCTGGATCAGCATGGGCCAGGAGGATAGCTATGACGATCGCGTGAAAGCGTTCGCGGGCTATCAGGTCAACGCTGACTTGCTCGCCTTGGCGCCGTCGGAGGCGTTACTCATGCACGATCTGCCCGCGCACCGCGGCGAAGAGATAGCGGATGACGTTATCGAAGGGCCGCAATCGGTCGTCTTCGACCAGGCGGAGAATCGACTTCACGCTCAGCGCGCCATCCTATCGCTGCTCCTCAGGGATGGGTAAACTGGACTCAGCGGAGATCGCGGCGCGAAATGCAAGAAATCCTCAACGTCATCAGGGATAACCTCTCGCGACTCGACTGGCATGCCGTCATCGATATCCTGGTGATCGCTGCCATCATCTACTGGGTGCTGCTCCTGCTGCGGCGCACGACCGCAATGTCAGTCCTGCGGGGGATAGCCTTCGTCTTCATCGGCGTCTTCCTGCTCGCGCGCGTCTTCGATCTGGAGGTAGTCACGTTCCTCCTGCGCAATTCGCTCATCGCCGTCCTGATCGGCATCCCGATCGTCTTCCAGCCGGAGCTGCGACGCGCCCTGGAGCGCTTGGGCCGGACAGGCCGCCGCGCCTGGCTCGGCCACCCCAGCTACGACCAGGTCATCGACGCCGTCGCCTCCGCCGCCTGCAACCTGTCCCGCGCCCGCCACGGCGCTCTCATGGTCCTCGAAGGCGAGACCGGTCTGGAAGATTACATCGACACCGGTATCCGCGTCGACGCCGCGCCGTCTACCGAGCTTCTGCAGGGCATCTTCTTCCCGAACTCGCCTCTCCACGACGGCGCCGTCATCCTGCGCGAGAACCGTGTCGTCGCCGCCGCCTGTACGCTGCCCCTGGCCGGCGAGAGCGGCAAAGGCATGCTTGGAACTCGCCATCGCGCCGCCCTCGGCATAAGCGAGCTGACCGACGCGGTGTCCGTCGTCGTCTCGGAGGAGACCGGCCAGGTGTCCGTAGCGTCCAACGGGCGGCTATCGCAGTGGCTGGACGAAAAACGCCTTCGGGCAACGCTTCAGAGCGTATTGGGTGTCACGCCGTCGCGCCGCGGTGAGGCTGGAGACGGGAGGCGAGATGCGTCCGGCTGACCTCATGAGAGACTTCCTGGCGCTGGCCCGCGACGCCGTAGATACGGTGCGCCAGACGTATACCCTCGGGTTGTTGTCAATTGGACTGGCGGTGGTCATCTGGTTCGTCGTCACCGACGCCCAGACGCCCACCCGCACCGAGGTGTTCTCCAGCTCGATTCCCGTGCAGGCGATCAACCTGCCGCAGGGCCTCGCGACCACGGGCGAGATTGCGCCCGTCAACGTCCGGATCAGCGGCGATGACGAGGTCTTGAAGAGCCTGACGATCAGCGATTTCAAGGCCACGGTTGACCTGTCCGGGGTCACCCAGCGGACCGCCTACGGCCTCCCCGTCCGCGTCGATGTCCTCCGAAGCGACGTCAAGCTGGTTGAAGTGACGCCCTCTACCGTCGACGTCACGCTGGAGCCTATAACCACCGAGACCGTCACAGTGAAGATAAACACGGTCGCGACGGCCCCCGCCGGCTACAGCGTCGTCGACGAGAAGGTGGAGCCCCAGACCGTTGAGGTGTCGGGCGCGGCCAGCGTGATGGAACAAGTGGACGCCGCCTGGGTCGACCTCAACCTGACCGGCGTCCAGATGAGTATGGACCGCGAGCTCGTCCTTACGGCCCGCAGCAAGAGCGGCCAGTCACTGGACGTGAACATCCAGCCCAACACAGTCAAGGTGAGCGTGGCGATCATAAGGACAGAAGGCGCCGTCACCTTCCCGGTCGATCCGTCCATAAGCGGCGACGTTGCCCCTGGTTACAAAGTATCCGCCGTCCAGACCGACCCATCTTTTGTCGCCGTCGTCGGCCCGGTGGACGTCCTACAGTCGATCCAGACCGTTACGACGGACACCATCCCCGTCGATGGCGCTCAGTCCGACGTCCAGCGGAGCGTCAAGCTGCGCCTTCCCGCGGGTGCCCGCGTCTATGGCAGCGACGAGGTGGTCGTGCATGTGGTGGTCGTTCCGGCGGTGGGCCAGCGCAACCTCCAGATCGCCGTGCAGACCAAGAACCTGAACGCGGGCCTCGCTTCCAACGTCTCGCCCGACACACTGACCGTCACCGTCTCCGGCGAGCTGCCTACCCTCGACGCCTTGCCGGGCGACGCCATAACCGCTAAAGTCGACCTCTCCAACATCACGCCGGGCACCTACCAGATCGCCCCCAAGATCGACGCCCCGTCCGGCGTTCAGGTCATCGGCATCGATCCGCCCCAAGTCGCGGTGACCATCGCCGGCCAATGACTCGCAGCCAGCGGACCACGGCACTGCCGGCGCGGCCTTCTCAAATTGAGGCAGGGAGCATCCCTATCGTGGCCCTCGTCGGACGACCCAACGTTGGCAAGTCCGCTCTCTTCAACCGCATGCTGGGTGACCGGAAGGCAATCGTCGAAGAGGCCGCCGGGACCACCCGCGACCGGCTGTACGGCGAGATCGATTGGAACGGCAAACGCTTCCGGATCGTCGACACCGGCGGTCTCGTGACCGACGGATCCCTGCCGTACGGCGAGCTCGTGCGCGGCCAGGTGGAGGCCGCTGCCTCCGAAGCAGAAGTCGTCCTCTTCGTCGTCGACGGCAAGGACGGTCTAACAGCCGCCGATCGCGAAGTCGCGGACCGGCTGCGACGGGCGGAGAAACCCGTTCTCTTGGTCGTCAACAAGACGGAGAGCGAGTACCGTCGCGAAGCCGCCGTCGAATTCTACGAGCTCGGCCTGGGAGAACCGTTCGCCGTCAGCGCCCTCCACGGCAGCGGCGTAGCGGACCTGATGGACATCGTCAGCGATATGTTGCCGCCTGCCGCAGAAAGCGAGAGAGCGGAAGCGCTTTCGATTGCCATCGTTGGTCGCCCGAACGTCGGCAAATCAATGCTCATGAATGCCATCCTCGGCCAGGAGCGCGTCATCGTCAGCGAAACGCCGGGCACCACGCGTGACAGCATCGATACGGCGTTCCAGCATGGTGACCAGCGTCTCACGCTCATCGATACGGCGGGCATCCGCCGACGCGGACGCATCGAGAAGGGCGTCGAGAAGCACGCCGTATTGCGGGCTGAGGCCGCCGCAAAGCGCGCCAACGTCGCTCTGGTGCTGATGGACGCGATAGAAGGCCTCACAGCGCAGGACGCTCACATAGCCGGCCTCGTCGTCGATAGCTACATCGGCCTGGTGCTCGTGGCCAACAAGTGGGACCTGGTGCCGCCGGAGCCCATGTATCGCAGGGATTTCACCAGAATCATCCGCCGAAACCTGCGCTTTCTGCCCTGGGCGCCGCTTTGCTTCGTCTCGGCGAAGGAGCGCACCGGCATCGACGAGCTCCTCGACCAAGCGCTCGCTGTCGGCGAGGAGCGCCGCAGGCGGCTGAGCACCGCGGAGGTGAACGCCGTCGTGCAGCGGGCCGTCGGCGAGCGGGGCCCGCCGTCGAAGGGCAGTAGGAAACTGAAGGTCCTCTACGTCACGCAGGCGCAGGCAGCCCCCCCGACCTTCGTCTTCTTCGTCAACGATGCCGCCTTGCTCCACTTCTCCTATCAGCGTTATCTAGAAAACCAGTTGCGAAAAGCATTCGGCTTCCAGGGAACGCCGCTGAAGCTTGTCTTCCGCAGTCGGGGGGAGAAGTAGGTGGTCTGGCAGATCATAGCGGCGACGGTCATCGGCTATTTGTTCGGCTCCATCCCCGGCGGCTACGTCATGGGCCGCCTGACCCGCCGCATCGACATCCGCGACTACGGCAGCGGCAAGACCGGCGCGACGAACGCTTTGCGCACGCTCAGCCTCTGGGCCGTCGGCGCCGTGCTTGTCATCGACCTGGGGAAGGCTGCCGCCGCCGTCTCCGTCGCGCGCGCCCTCCCCGGCGACGCCTGGCCGCAGGCGTTTGCGGGCCTGGGCGTCCTCGCCGGGCACGTCTGGCCCGTCTGGCTGCGGTTTCGCGGAGGAAGGGGAGTCTCCGCCGCCTACGGCGCTCTTCTTGGCATGAATCCACTCGTCGCGCTGGCTCTCTTGCCCGTCGCGTTGCTGATCGTCGGCACGACACGCTACGTCTCGCTCATGTCCATATCGATGGCGCCGATTGCCGCTGTTGTGTTCCTCGCCTTTGCGCTGACCGGCGCGCTTCCGTTCGCCTACGCCGCCTTCGCAATCGCCGCCGCGCTTCTCATAGTCGTCCTCCATCATGACAACATCCGACGCCTCCTCTCCGGCAACGAGCGCAAGCTTGGCCAGAAGGACCAGGTGACGCAGCGGACGGGAGGCAGCTGATGGAAAGCGCAGCGGTTGTCGGCGCAACGAGTTGGGGGACCGTGCTGGCCGTGTTGCTGGCGCGCAACGGCTCTTCGGTTCGCCTGGCGGCCTTTGACAAGGCGGACGCGGAAGCACTGCGGCGCGACGGGGAGAACGCCCGCCTGCAGCCCGGCCTACGCTTTCCGCCGTCGCTCCACGTGACGCTCGGTCCCGCCGACACACTCGAAGGCGCGGCCCTTCTGGTCGTCGCCGTCCCTTCATCGACCCTGCGCGACAACCTGCGAGTGCTTCGATCGCATCTCTCGCCAGCGACCATCATTCTCAGCGCCGTCAAGGGCTTGGAGCGCGACTCCGCCAAGCGCATGTCAGAGGTCTTTCGAGAAGAGCTGCCGGAGTTGCTTCAGCCGCTCTGCGTCCTCTCCGGACCGAACCTCTCGCGGGAGATAGCGCAGGGCCTGCCCGCCGCGACGATTATGGCCTGCGAAGACCTGTCGCTGGCCGAACGCGTCCGCGGCGCCCTGATGAGCCCACAGCTTCGCGTCTATACGAATGAAGACGTGGCCGGCGTCGAGTTGGCCGGCGCGCTGAAGAACATCATCGCCATCGGCGCCGGCTTCTGTGACGGCTTTGGCCTCGGCGACAACGCTCGGGCTGGCTTCGTGACGCGCGGCCTGGCAGAAATCGCGCGGCTCGGCGTTGCCGCGGGCGCCCGGCCGCTCACCTTCCTCGGCCTGGCGGGCGTCGGCGACCTGGTCGCCACTTGCTACAGCCCCCTCAGCCGCAACCACCGCTTGGGCGTCGAGCTGGCGAAGGGGCGCAGCCTCGAAGAGATCCTGCCCTGGCTGGGCGGAGTCGCCGAGGGCGTCACGACCACGGTCGCGGCGCTCAAGCTGGCGCGCCGTCACGGCGTCGAGATGCCCATCGCCGAGAAGACCTACCAGGTGCTCTTCGAGGGGCTGGACCCGCGGCGGGCAGCCACGGAGCTGATGGGTCGGGCCCCCCAGCACGAGCTTCGCAACGTTCCGACCACCCCGTCACTCTAGAGGCACGGCCATCCCCTATCTTCCGGGCGCCTGCGCGAGGCCCTCCGACGCTCGTTGACAAGCGCTTTCGGGCGTGACTAGACTGAATTCGGGAGGGCCCAGCGAGATGTCGCTGGAAGACTACCTCGAACAGTTGAAAGACCCGTCGCGGCCGCTGCTGGCGTCGCGGCTCAGCGAGCTCTCCTCGCTTTCGCCCGAGGAGGCGCAGGCCTTTCTCGACGCGTGGCCGGCCATTGCAGTAGCCCGTCGGCGCCAGCTCCTGCGGCGTCTCCTCGAACTGGCCGAAGACAATGTTGAGATGGATTTCGATCGCGTCTTCATGACGGTGCTTTCCGACCCGGACCCGGAAGCTCGTGCTCTCGCCGTGCAGGGTCTGTGGGAGCACCAGGACCGCGACGCTATTGTGCCGCTCATCGACCTGCTGCAGAACGACGCCTCCGCCACCGTGCGCGCCGAGGCGGCGACCGCGCTTGGCTCGTTCGTCCTTCGGGCAGAATTCCAGCGCCTTCACAGCACCGATACTCGTCGCATCGACGAGGCCCTCCGCGCTGCAATCGACGCCGCTGATGAGTCGCTGGAGGTGCGAGGCCGGGCGATGGAATCCATCGGCGCCCTCAGCGCTCCCTGGGTTCGGGATAGCATCGAGAACGCCTATCGCAGCAAGAACTGGCGGCTGCGATTGAGCGCGGTGCATGCCATGGGGCGCAACTGCGACCCCCGCTGGTTCCCTCTCTTGAGCTCCGAGCTGGAAAGCGACTCGCCGGAGATGCGCTTCGAGGCCGTAACCGCCTGCGCATCCTGCTGTGACGAATCCGCAGTCCCTCACCTCAAGCCGCTTCTCGAGGACGAGGACGCGGAGGTCCAGGAAGCCGCCATCGCCGCCCTGGGCGAGATTGGCGGTCAGGAGGCGCGTGAGGCGCTCGAAGAGCTGAATCGCCATCCCGAAGCGCGGGTTCGGGAGGCCGTCGCGTCCGCTCTCGAAGAGCTGGAATTCAATGAAGACCCTCTTGGCTTCAACCTTCCCAAGGGGGGCCGCTAGCGTGACGCGCGAGAAGACGGAGCTGAGAACGGAATCGGCCACCTCCGCCGGCGGCGTAGTCTATCGGCTGGGCGACAGCGCCCTGGAGGTCGTCATCGTCGGCCGCACGAGCGAGGGCATCTGGGGGCTGCCCAAGGGCACGCCTGAGCCCGGCGAAGACCTGCTCGCCGCCGCGACCCGCGAGGTGCACGAAGAGACCGGCCTAGAGGTGAAGGCGAAAGACAAGATTGGCTCCATTCGCTACTGGTTCGTGCGAAAAGAAGAGGGCGTCCGCTACCACAAAACGGTCCATCACTACCTGTTCGTGCCCGTGGGCGGCGACCTGAACGACCATGACGCGGAGTACGACCGGGTCGGCTGGTTCGGCGTCGAAGAGGCCTGTCGTAGGCTTTCCTACCCGAACGAGGCGGAGATCCTCCGGAAGGCGGCGGAAATGATTGCCGGACGCGCGGCCGCGGAGACGAAGCAATGACAAAAACGTCGGTTGAGGGCGAGGTCGCTCGCGGCGATAAGGTCGTCCTCCGTGTCAAGCGGCGGGCCGACGCAGAAGCCGACTACGCCTGGCGCAAAGACGCGGAGCTCGCCACCTACGACGCCGCTCGCCCCATCGCGACGCCCTTCGAAGACTACGTCGCCCTTTATGACGACGATCTCGCCCAGCCGACGCCGTTTCGGCGCACCTTCGCCGTCGAGGACCTGGAAGGGCGTCACATCGGCAACGTCATGTTCTACAACATCGACGTACTGAAGGGCGAGGCCGAGATCGGCATTACCATCGGCGACAGGCGGTACTGGAGCCGCGGCTACGGCACCGACACGCTTCGTACCCTCGTCCGCTACGTCTTTATGAACACGAAGCTGACGCGTCTCTACCTGAAGACGCTCGACTGGAACCTGCGGGCGCAGCACTCCTTCCAGAAGGCCGGGTTCCAGCAGTACAACGTCTCGCATCGCAGCAACGGCACGTTCACAATGATGGAGCTGCGACGCAGCGCCTGGGAAGCGCAACCCTCCGCGTAAAGCGGGCACCTGCCTGCCGGTAGACAGCTCTCGCCCGTGGCTCCCGCGACGCCACCTACGAAATCTGCTGGTCCGACGGGTTAGCCACGCCTTGCAGCAGTCCGCGTGGCAACGTCGCGGCAAGCTCCTCCACCGTCCACATCCCGTCTTTCGTGATGATCCGGCCCATCTCCTCCTCGTACGCCAGCGAGATCGCGCCACCGGACACGTAGAACACCTTGCCGTTGACGTTCCACGCTTCTTCCGTCGCCAGGTAGGTGACGAAGACGGCCACCTGTTCGGCGGTGCCAAGTCGAAGCGCATTACCGGAGGCCGAAGCCTCTGCCTTGACTCCCTCCGTCAGTCGCGTCTCGGCTACCGGCGCGACGGCGTTGACGGTGATAGCGTTCCGTCCCAGCTCCCGCGCCAGCACGCGCGTGAGACCAAGAACGCCTCCTTTCGACGCCACGAAGTTCGCCTGCCCCTGCGCGCCCAGCAGCGCGGACGGCGACGTGAAGTTGATGATTCTGCCGTATCGCTGGTGGCGCATCTGGATCGCCGCCGGATGGCAGGTGGAGTAGTGGCCCTTGAGGTTGACGGCGATGACCGAATCCCATTCCTCTTCCGTCATCTGCAGGAAATCGCGGCCGCGGAAGATCCCGGCCGCGTTGACGAGTATGTCTAGCCGTCCGAAGGCGTCCACCGCCGCCTTGACGATATTCTCGCCGCCCTCAACGGTGGCCACGCTATCGTTGTTGGCTATCGCCTTGCCGGCCGCGGCGGCGATTTCGGCAACGACCGCCTGCGCCGGGCCGCCGCTGGGGCCGCTGCCATCGACAGCGACGCCGAGGTCGTTTACGACAACCGTCGCGCCCTCCGACGCCAGCGCTAGCGCCACCGCACGGCCGATCCCTCGTCCGGCGCCGGTGACAACCGCGACGCGGTCCTTCAGCCTATCCGACACGTCGAATCCTCATCCCGTCTCCTCTGCTCCAGCCGGTATGGTGGCCGCACGCGCGAAGGCGGGCTTCAGATGCTCCGCCGGTGGTCCCGGGTTCTCGACGAACTGCAACAGTTGCGTTGGCACCGCTTCGATTAGCCCTTCGACACTCCAGCTGCCCTCTTTGAAGATCGTTCGTCGCGCCACCGGCGGCTGCGCCAGGCAGACGCTCCCGCCGAAGACGTAGAAGATCTGCCCGGTGACGTTCAAGGCCGCGTCGCTGGCAAGGTAAGCGATGAGCGGCGCGATGTAGTCGGGCTCCGGTATCATCAGCCCGTACTTCGCCGCCATCTCGCCCATCCCGACGGTCAGTCGCGTCGCCGCCATGGGGGCAATGGCGTTGCAGGTGATGCCGTAGCGCCCCAGCTCCATCGCCAGCGCTCGCGTCAGGCCCGCGATCGCCGTCTTCGCCGCTCCGTAGTTCGCCTGGGCGGCGTTCCCGATGAGCCCGGACGACGACGAGGCGTTAATTATCCTGCCCGACCGCTGCCTTTGCATGTGGGGCGCGGCCGCCTTGGTGCACGCAAACGTCCCCTTGAGATGCACGGCCATCACCGCGTCCCAGTCCGCCTCGCTCATCTTGATGAACATGCGGTCGCGGAGAATGCCGGCGTTGTTGAAGAGGATGTCGATGCGCCCCCAGGCTTCGATGGCGCTTTCGACGATTCGGGCGCCGCCCTCCATGCTCGCCACGGAATCGTGGTCGGCGACCGCTTCGCCGTCCTTGGCTACGATCTCGCGCACAACCGCGTCCGCCGGCGACGCGTCCTGGCCGCTGCCGTCGGGCGCCACGCCGGCGTCGTTCACCACGACGCGCGCTCCCTGGTCCGCGAAGTAGAGCGCGACGCAACGGCCGATGCCGCGGCCCGCGCCGGTCACAACGGCGACCTTCCCTTCCAGTAATCGTCCTGGGGGAATCGATGCGCTATTCGATTCGGGCTCTGCCGCCAACTGCCGGCCCCGCTAGCCTCGTGACGGCAGGTGAACGGTGGCCTTGCCCGGCGTTGTCTTCTCGCCGCCCTCTTTTTCCGTCCAGATATCGAGCTGGACGATGTTCTTGCCGCCGTCCTGGCTCTTCTCGGTGATCACGCCGCGGCAAATGATGTCCTGGCCGGGAACGTCCATCCCCCGGTACTGGCAGCTGTACTTCTTGATCTCGCCCTTCTCGCCAAGCCAGTCGTGGAGCAACTGCCCCAGGAAGGCGTTCTTGAGGGCGCCGTGGACGATGACGCCGGGAAGCCCGTTGCCGGCCGCGAAGTCCTTGTCGTAGTGGATCTGATACATGTCACCGGAGCCGGCGGCCCACATGACCAGCTGCTGCGTCGTGCAGTTCTTGACCAGCCGCGGGATCTCGTCGCCGACGTTGACATCTTCGAAGTAGACTTGCTCAGCCATTCTTCGCCCTCCCTAGTAGAGAATGCCGGTGCCGCGCTCGGTCGCGACGAGCTTCCGATCGGTCTTCCGGTAGAGGTTGGTCTCGGTGGTCAAGATCACCATCTTGCCCAGCGCGCCCGTCCTCTCGCGCAGGTCGGCGATCTTGGTGACGGCGTCGAACGCGTCGCCGCCGCACACGTCCTCGCCGTAGTACTCGAACTCGGTGCCGCCGTTCAGCAAGCGCCCGAGGTGCAGCCCCGGGATCGCCGGCGCCTTCTTGATCGAGTTGCCGACGATGTTCGTCGGGTTCTGCGGCGTGTGGATTGCGTGCCCCAGGAAGCCGGGCGGCGCGATGATACTCCGATGCCCCTTGCTCTTCGCGTAGTCCTCGTCGTAGAACACGAGGTCGGTGTGCCCGACGGCGCGCGCAAACCAGCGGATGGCCGTCTTGTCCACCTCGATCGTCTGCGGCTCCCCTTCTACGCCTACGACAGATCGCATTTCATCCGTGAGAATCGATTCTTCGGTCACGGTCTCCTCCTTACCTCCTTATTGGAATCGACGACTGGAAATCAGACGTGGCGAGCTAGACGATAGCGCAGGCTCGTTTTCGTGTCAAACGGGTGTACTCGTTCAGTACATTGGTGACACTATGCCGTCCTTCGTTGCCGATGTTCACAAACCACCTGCCAGGGTGTCTTGTAGCCCAACGCCTGATGAGGCCGCACCGTGTTGTAAATCCGCTCCCAACCCAGGAGCTGCGGCCTGATGCCGGCAACCGTCCAACCCAAATCGGCCACTTCGTAGAACTCTTCCCTGTGCGTGCGGTGCGCTCGCTCAACGTGGCCGTTTAGCCCAGATGCGCCGTCCGGCTTGGGCGAGCGTGGCGTATGGTCTCAGGAAGGAACGCCGATGCACTGGAATCTGATCCCGCGGCGCCTCTACAAGCCGTCCCCGCTCCCGCAGGCGGCTCATGAAAAGCGTCTCTTCCAGCGATAGAAGGTCTGGGGAGCGATGTCGAAGTGCCGGCAAGCAAGCCGAGCATTTTGGCCATGAGAACGGTAGTAGTCCATCCACTTCAGCCTTGCTCTGGCCTCTCTGGAGAGCTCCGCCCCGTGGCCGGCGGGCCTTCGCGCTCCGGGAGCCATCCCGTTGATGATTCGAGTGACACCATTCTAGCCGGACGGCCCGCACGGGGTGTCACCAATGTTTTTGAACGAGTACAGGGAATCCTGCAATCGCGAGAGAATGTAGTCGCTGAAGCGTTCCGGGAGCTATACTCACATGCATGCTCCCCGACACTGAGGTAGTCCGGCAGCGTCCGAAAGTCTCGGCTATCGGAGCCGGATCGCGGCTCTGGTTGAAGCGGTACCGCTACGTCTGCGCGGTCTTCCTGGTCGTCATCTTGCTCGGCCTCCCCTCGCTGGTCGTGACCTTCTCTACAGACAACTCCGACTTCGCCCTCGGCGCCCGTACGATTCTCTCCGGCGGCGTTCTTTACCGCGACTTCTGGGAGGTGAAGCCGCCGGCGATATATTTCGTCTATGCTCTGGCGTTTCTTCCCTTTGGGCAGCACATGGTGAGCCTGCGAATCCTCGATCTTGTCAATACAGCGCTTGCGATGGGAGCGATCTATCTGCTGGGAAGGCGCTTCTTCGGCGAGCGGGCTGGCATCGTCGGCGGCTGTCTGTACGGGGTGGCCTATCTAACGCGCGCCGGGTTCGACGGCCTCGGCGAGGTAGAGAGCTTCGTGGTGCTGCCCGTCGTTCTGTCCGTCCTGTTGTATCGGCCGGATGCCGAGTCGGGAGCCAACGGGAGGGCCTTCGCCTCCGGTCTGCTGATGGGGCTGGCGTTCAGCCTCAAGCTCTCGGCCGTATTCTACGTTGCTGCCTTGCCGGCTATGGAGGTGCTGTTTGCTCATAAGCCCAATCGAATCGGGCAAGTGGTCAGGCGACTATCGTTAGCCTTCGCCGGTTTCCTTGTAATCCCCGTTATCTTCACTGTCCACCTTGCGGCGGGAGGCGCTCTGCGCGACTTCATCGACATTCAGCGGCTGCACGTGTGGCCGTACACGTCGCTGCGCTGGGCGCCTTCGGGCGAGTCCTTTGTGCACTTCGGGGTAAGCGCCACGCAGAACTACCTGGGTGACAACCTGTTCCTGGTCGTGCCTGCGGTGGGCGCAATGCTCATCGCTTTCTTGGCTGGGCGGCGAAAGGAAGTTGCCGTTCTCACCGTCCTTGCGGTTGCCTCTCTTGTCACCATCTGGAGTCAGGGCAAGTTCTTCGACTACCACTGGCTGGCGATGATCTTTCCCCTCGCTCTTCTGGCCGGCTATTCGGTGGACCGACTGATCGCTTTCGTCGGAGGACGCCGCCAGGCGCAGATCCTTGCCGTGTGGGCTCTCGCGGGCGCTTTCCTCTGGCTGCTCACACCCAGCCTGCTCGCCAATCCATATCACCAGTACCACGAATTCCTCTCTTATGCGGTGGGGCGGACGTTGCAGGCCGACAACGAGTCCTACTGGAATCCGCTTCTACCTTACAACCGCCAAGTCGTCGACTACGTGAAGACGAACGGCGGCGACGATAAAAGCGTCTTCGTTTGGGGGAACTGGCCGGTGATCTACTGGTGGACCGGTTGGCCGCTGGTCAATCGCTTCATCTTCGACACGCCCTTTACGGCCGTCTGGAGCCCCGAGATCTGGCGCACAGAGCTGGTGGACGACCTACAGGCCAAAACGCCGCATTTCCTGGTGATCGCGCACGGAGGCGTGCAGCCGTGGATGAATGGAACGAACCAGACGCCGGAGGAGCGGATTCAGGATTTCCCCGCGTTCCGGCAGTTCATTGTGCAGAACTACCAGCCCGCTTTCGGGAATACCCTCTTCAGCGTGTTCAAACGGAAGGGGACCTGACGCGACCGCAGATCACGCCCTGGTTCGGTAGCCAGTGCTCTCCGCGCAGACGTCCATCTCAGACGAGAGAATGCGTTCGGCCGCTAGCGGTCGCTCCGGCGCCTCGCGAAAGTCCACCGTCTTCAAACACCGCCGGCAGCGGTCGCAGGCTGCCAGGCCGTGAGCCTCGTCCGGACCGGGCAGGAAGGCGAGATCCTTCGGATCGTCGTTGCCGCAGAACGGGCAGCCGAGGCGTCGGACCGTCCACTCGAAGTCGCAGCGTGAACAGAGAAGGCGCCGCCTGCCGCCGCCCTTTTCCAGCGCCGCGATGTCCGGCTCGCCGCCGCAGATCGGGCAGTAGCCACGATACCAGCTGCTCGCATCGACGAGACGGCTCAGCGACTTGGCCCGCGCCCGCAGGAACGGGTAGAGGGCGTTCTGCATCACGAATGCCAGCAGCGCTCGGTCGACACCTTTACTGTAGGGAATCTCGTTGCCGCTGAGGTAGGCGACGGCCAGCGCTCGCATTCGCTGGCGGTGACGGTGCAGCCAGGAGTGGATATCGGCCAGCTGCCTGACGCGCTCCCGTCGGCATTCCGCGACGGCGAAGGCGATCTGCATTGCCAGGTCAGTGAGCCGGCCGGCGTCGATATCGAGCTCCTGCGAGGAGAGCAGGGGCAAACCGCGTTGAAGGCGGCCGCGCGCCTCCTCCGGCGATAGCGTCTCTATGGCGGCGGCCGGCACTTCTAGCCGTGACTGGAGCTCCAACAGCTTGCAGCAAAGGTCTACGCTCTCCCGGAGCTGAGGCTGCTCTACGGACCCCTTCTTGAGGGCGGCGATGGTTTCGCTGTAGCCGTTCATCTCAGTTTCCAGTTTATTTGGTCTGGGGAGAAAAGAGAAACGCCCTTTTCACCTCTTCGTTCAGAGGCTTGGCCGCCCGGGCTGCTGAAGTGAGGGCCTGCTGCTACGCCGCCTTCAAGAGGGAGGACGCCCTGCGCCGTTCGACTTGAGCGATGCGGGCAATCGCACCGGAGGCGACGGCTCGCTCGAAGGCCTCCACCACGGCCGGTGAGTAGCGCTTGCCCTTCGTCACCCGAAGCTCGTGCATGGCTTTTGCGGGCGGCCAGGCGCCCTTGTAGGGCCGGCGCGAGGTCATTGCGTCGAAGCCATCGGCAACTGCGACGATGGTCGCCGCCAGGGGGATTTCGCTGCCGGAGAGACCGTCGGGGTAGCCGGTGCCGTCCCAATTCTCATGGTGCGAACGAGCGATTTGGCGCGCGGTCGCGAACCAGGGATCGGTGGGAAGAAGCTTTTCGCCCCACACGGTGTGACGGCGCATGATCTGCCATTCCTCTTCGCTAAGTGGCCCCGGTTTCGTGAGGATGGCGTCGGGAACGCGGGTCTTGCCGAGGTCGTGCAGCAGCGCCGCCAGGCCCATCTCCCTTCCGACCTCCGGGCTCAAGCCCATCTCCTGCGCGATGGCCTCAGTGTAGCCGCGTATGCGGAAGAGGTGGTGCTCGGTGTACGGATCGCGCGCCTCGGCCGCACGGGCCAGGAGGAGAGTCGTTTTTTCGTAGGCGTCCTGGCGCTCGCGTTCCAGGTTCTTGTGCTCGGTAATATCTTCCAGGGTGCCCACGAGCCCCGTTCGTTCTCCTTCCGGCGACAGGATGGGAATGACGTGGATGCGAACCCAGCGCGTTTCGCCGGCGGATGTTACGACGCGGAATTCCTTGAAGAGATCGTATTGCTCTCGGGTCAGAGCTTCTGCTCCCGCCTGGACGAGCGATTCGATGTCGTCGGGGTGCACGATACGCGAGAGCGCGGCCGTGATGTCCTCCGGGACGCCTCCGCCAAGGATGGACTGAAGATACTCATTGACATAAGTGACTCTATCGTCAGCGTCCACGAGGAATATGCCGACCGGCGCGGAGGCGCTCAAGGAGCGGAATCTCTCCTCGCTCTGACGCAGTGCCTCCTGGGCCCGGCGGTGCTCGGTTATGTCTTCAACCGTGCCGACGAGGCCGGCGAAGCGCCCGTCCTTGGTGCGGATGTTCGTCGCGCGCATGTAGATCCAGCGGGTGACGCCGTAGAACGTAAGAACGCGCAACTCCCGGGCGAATTCCTTGCGCTCCTTGCTCGCCGTCAACATGTCGCGAATCACTTCCTCGCGGTCATCGGGGTGCACGACGTTCAAACCAGTTGGCGTCGGGGTCTTCGAGGAAGGAAAGACCGGCGATCTCACTCAGACGGTCGTTTGCGAATGTGACCTTGCCCAGGGGGTCTGACTGGAAGATGCCGATGGGGGCGGATGCCCCCAGCGAGCGGAATCGCTCTTCGCTCTGGCGCAGCTTGTCCTCCGCCAGCTTGCGTTCGGTTATGTCCTCCAGCGTCCCGACGCGGGCCCTGCTGCCGCTCATTATCGTCGAGCGGGCGCTGACCCAACGCGTCTCCTGGCTGGGAGTGGTGATCCGAAAGTCCTCCGCGAACTCATCGTTCTCTGCGCTCGCCTTCTCTTTAGCGGCGAGGATTCTGTCCCGGTCCTCGGGATGGACCACTTCGAGCCAGCCGAGGCCAAGGCACTCTTCGAACGTCAGCCCACAAATGGTGAGCATTCTTTCGTTGACGTAGATCGTTCGACCCTCCGGGTTAGTCAGGAAGATTCCGACCGGCGCGGCGGCGTTGAGCGACCGGAAGCGCTCTTCGCTATGCCGCAGGGCCTCCTCCGACCGCAGGCGCTCCGTCACGTCTCGGGCGACGCCGAGGGCAGCCGGCCAGTCGTTGCCACGGGGGACCGCTGCTGCCGTCGTTTCGACTTCAAGTGAAGTGCCGTCCTTCCGGAGCAGGCGGAACACGAGCGGCTCGGACGCGCGCCCTGTGCTCAGGTCGCTTATCAACTCGGCCACCGGGCGCGAGTAGTCTTCGGCCCAGAGGTCGGCGAAATTGAGCCGCGCCATCTCTTCGTGCGAGTAACCGAAGAGCTGCAGGTAGCGGTCGTTGCAGTCGATGAAGCGGCCCTTGAAGTCGTAGAGATAGACCGCGTCCGGAGAGCGCTCGAAGATCAGTCGATACCGTTGTTCGCTCTCCCGAACCGCCTGCTCGGCCTGCTTGCGGTCGATGAACGAGGCGGTGCTTTCGGCGGCCAGATGCACCAGTCTGAACGTCCTGGTCGTGCCAGATGCGGGGCCCGCGCGTGTCGCCAAATGCCATGAAGCCGATCAGATGCCCGTGGCTGCGGAACGGCACCGCCAGCAGCGAGCGCACGTGCATGCGCTGGAGCAGCTCCCTCTCCGCCGCCGCTTCCCCCGGCAACTGATGGAGATCATGGAGGACGATGTCCTCGTTCCGGTCGAGCTTGCCGACCCACCAGCCATACGTCGTGGCGTCCAACCCCTGGAAACGGTCACGCGTTGGGCGCCGGCCGGGAACGTTCCACTCGTGCGTATTGTCCAGCCGCGTGCCTTCCTTGTTGAACATGAAGACGTAGGCGTGCTCCACGTCCACGGTCTCGCCGAGGATACGCAGCGCGGCGATGAGAGCGCCGTCGACGCTGTTGGCGGTAGCAAGCACGGTCGAAACGCGGGCAACCGCCGATTCCAGGCGGACCCGCTGGCGCATCTGCTCGGAGACGCCGTTGAGCTTGCCGACCATGTCGTTGAAGTCGCTGGCGAGAGAGGCGATTTCCAGCGGTCCCGACACTTCAAGCCGCGATTCCATGTCGCCGGACGCCACCGCCCGCACGGCGCGCTGGAGCGACGCTAGCGGCCCAACAACCAGTCGCACGAAGCTGACGATGAACAAGATCGCAAGGGCCGCGCCGGCCGCGCCGACAATCGCTATCATCCACAGGTTCACGTTAGCCTGGTCGTCCGCGTTTGCGGCATCGGCGGCAACCTCGTTCTGCTCCGCCTGCGCCACCTGAGCGAGATTGTCTAGAAGGAGATTGGCCGGCGGCAAGACCTGCGTCATCAGCTGGTTCACAGTGTCCTGGGAATAGACGCCTGCTGAAGAAAACGAACCGATTATGTCTGTTATCTGACCGGCGTAGCCCTGGGCGCGGTCGAGTGCGGCGACGAGCGATGCGTCTCCTTCTCGCTGGATGTTGTCGCGGGCCATTCGAAGATAAGCCTGCCCCTGGGCGAGCGCGTTGTTGTAGGAGTTGCCTTGAAGGTTGGGACTTTGCGCGATCGCGGCTGTGGCGGTGGATATGCCGGCGGAGAAGAACTCAGCCCGCGCCTCCTCAAGCTCGATGACCGTATTCGTCCTTTGCACCAGCGTCCGGTGCATATTGCGGTCGCTGTCCATGCGGACGGCGCCCGTGACGAAGACGGTGGCAAGCAGGGCAAGCAAGACTATGCTCGCCAGCAGCGTACGTCCTCTGATAGTGCCGAACGTGCAGCGCCGGAACGACGGTTTGATTCTTGCCATGCCCACCCTAATCGCTATCAACGCAAACAGCGGTTGAAGGGTCCTTTGAAGGATTGTCGGATTCGCGGCTGGGATTCGGTAGGGTTCAGGCTTCTCGCCGGATGCCGAGCGAGCACCGCGAGGGGGAGAGATTCCTGAAGCTACTCGACGGACCGGAGCAGGATGCGGGCATCGACGACGCAGCAACCTTCTCCCGGACCCAGAGCTTTGACGGGGTTGAGATCCATCTCCGCCAGCTCCGGCACGTCCTCGATAAGCGCCGAGAAGCGCAAGAGAAGCTCTTCCAGCGCCGGGACGTCGGCCGGCGGAGAGCCGCGGTAACCCGTCAGCAGGGGATAGCCTTTTATGGCGCGAACCATGTCGCGGGCGTCGAGATCAGTCAGCGGGTGAATGCGGAAAGCCACGTCCTTGGTCAGCTCCACCTGGATGCCGCCGAGGCCGAACATGATGAGCGGCCCGAAAGATGGGTCCTGCGTCAGCCCGACGATGACTTCAATGCCAGCCGGCACCATCTCCTGCACCATCACGCCCTCCATGGCTTCGAGCTGCCCGCCGGCGCCCAATCGCTCCTGAATTTGCTCGAAGGCGTGGCGCACGCCCTCTGCCGAATCGACGCTGAGGATCACGCCGCCCACGTCCGTCTTGTGCGATATCGTCGACGAGACGAGCTTCACCGCTACCGGAAAGCTCATCGACTGCGAGGCCTCGGCCGCTTCGTCAGCCGTTCTAGCGACGCGCGCGGCGGCGCTGCGGATGCCGTAGGCGTCCAACAGCGATACGCAGGCGTCGGGCGGCAGCCAAACGGGCTGCGTCTTGTCGCCCGCGAGCACCCGCTCAACCAGCGCCCTCGCCCTTTCCCGTTCGATGCCGTCGATCTTCGGCACCGTCCCCTTGGGGCGGCGGCACCAGTCGGCGTAGTCGGCGGCGCGGGAGAGCGCCATCGCCGTCGCCTCCGGGAAAGCGAGTGAGGGGATGACGTAGTCACCTTCCGCCAGCTCCTCCGGAGACCCGCCAGAGCTCATGAAGCAAGCAAGGATGGTCTTGTTGCCGCGGAAGTGTCGCGCTACCTCGTGCACTTCGGCCGCGACCTCCTTCGGCATGCTGACCAGCGGCGCGATGTAGATGACGATGACCGCGTCGATGTCCTCCTGCTCGCAGAGAACGCGCAGCGCCCGGCCGAAGTCGCGCGGCGACGCGGAGGCGATGAGGTCAACCGGATTCGAGAGGCCAGCGGCGGCCGGCAGGAACGTGCGCAGCGCCGCTCTAACCTCGTCGGACAGCGGCGGCACGTGGAGGCCGTAGCTCTCGCAGGCGTCAGCGGCCAGGATCGCGGGACCGCCGGAGTTGGTGATGATCGCCACGTTCCGCCCCGAGGGCAGCGGCTGGTGCGACAGCAGGTTCGCGACGTCGAAGAGCTGCTGGAGCGTGTCCATGCGAATAACCCCTGCCTGGCGAAAGAGCGCGTCGACGGCAACGTCCAGGCCGGCCAGCGCGCCCGTGTGCGAGGAGGCCGCCCGCGAGCCGGCGCTGCTGCGACCGCTTTTCAGCGCCAGGATGGGCTTCGCCTGGGCGACGCGACGGGCCAGCCGGGCGAACTTGCGCGGGTTCCCGAACGATTCCAGGTATAGAAGGATGACCTCCGTCGACGGGTCCTGCTCCCAATACTGGATCAGGTCATTGCTGGAGACGTCCGCCTTGTTGCCAACGCTGACAAAGGTGGACAGGCCGAGCTTCAGGCCGCGGGCGAAGTCGAGCAGGGCCAGGCCAAGGGCGCCGCTCTGCGAGAGGAGAGCGACGTTGCCGCGCGGCGGGAAGACCGGCGAGAAGGTCGCATTCAAAGAGACCTCCGGGTCGGTGTTCAAGACGCCCATGCAGTTCGGGCCCAGCATTCGCATGCCGTAGTTGCGCACCTTCGCCACCAGCGCCTCCTCGCGCTCCGCGCCCTCCGTTCCGGTCTCGCGGAAGCCGGCGGAGATGACGACGATGCCGCGCACGCCCTTTCGACCGCACTGGTCGACGACGTCCAGCACCTGCTCGGCCGGCACGATGATAATGGCAAGGTCCACGTCGTCCGGTATGTCGAGCACAGAGGCGTAAGCGCGCACGGCGCCGACAGCGTTCGTCGTTGGGTTCACCGGGTAAGCGATGCCGTTGAAGCCGGTGTCGAGGACGTTGTTGAACAGCTCGGCGCCGATAGTGCCTCGGTAGCGCGAGGCGCCGATGACGGCGATCTTCGTCGGGTTGAAGAAGACGCGCACGCCCGCCGTGGCCGCGACCAGCTCGCGCTGCTCGGAGCGCTGCTCGACGACTTCCGTGTGTTCAATCGCAAACACGACGTGGAACGTCCCTTCCGCGTACTTCGCATCGACGGTGAAGCCGAAGTCCCGGAACACCTCCATCATGTCGCGGTTCTCCGCCAGCACCTCCGCCTCGAAGACCCGGATGCCCTTCTCGCGGGCCGCTATCGCCAGGTGCTCCAGCAGATGCGTCGAGATGCCGCGCCCCTGGTGGCTGTCTTCGACGAGGAAGGCGACTTCAGCGCGCTCGGGGTTCGCCAGGCGGGCGAAGCGGCCGATGGCGATTATCCGCTGGTCCGGCGGCTCACCGAGAATGGCGACCAGCGCGAAGTTGTTCTCGTAATCGATGTTGGTGTATGTCTCCGCTTCGGCCCGCGTCACCTCGGCGATGACGTGATGGAAGCGCATGTAGATCGTGCGCGGGCTGAGGCGGCTGAACAGGAAGAGCCAGGCGTCGGTATCGTCCGGCCGAATGGGCCGAAGGCGCACCTTCGAGCCGTCGCGCAGGAGCACCTCCGCCTGGTAGTTGCGCAGATCGCGGATTCGTTGCTGCATGGCCAGTCCCTGCCTTTCGCGCCCTTTCCCTCGATTATACCGCCGCGTGTCCCACCGTTGGCGTATCCTCTGCGGTTCAGCTTGACACTCTCGCGGCCGTAAACGTATAAGGGGCTCAGGTGCGCCGGGGGAGGCTCATGTCAGGCGGGAATTAGAGAGGAAAGACTCGGATGCTTGACCAGGTCGATGTCGGCGTTGTCGATTTCAAGAGCTACGAGCCGTACACGGCACCGGAGATGGCGGCGGAGATCCGCAAGCTCGCCGCCGACATGAAGGGCGCCCGCCTTCTGCACGTCAATGCCACGCCCTACGGCGGCGGCGTCTCCGAGCTGCTGCGGGCCGTCATTCCCATCTATCGCGGTCTGGGCATCAACGCCGACTGGATGTGCATCTACGGAGACCCCCAGTTCTTCGCGATCACGAAGGCTTTCCATAACGCGCTGCAGGGCGCACCCGAGGAGCTGACGCGCCTGGCCGGCGAGACGTATCTGATGTACAACAAGCTGAACGCTGACTTGCTTGATAAGGAATATGATCTCATCGTCATCCACGACCCGCAGCCGCTGGCTATCCGGCACTTCAAGGGACGCAACGGCGCCAAGTGGGTCTGGCGCTGCCACATCGACACCTCCTCCCCCAATGAAGAGGTGCTTGCCTTCATCGCCCGCTACTTGGTCGAGTACGATGCCCTCGTCTTCACGATGCAGCGCTTCGTGCCCCCCGGCGTCGAGCACAAGAAGCTGGCCATCATTCCGCCTGCCATCGACCCGCTGAGCCCGAAGAACCTCAAGCTTCCCGACAGCCTTTGCCGCGAGATGCTGGTCTGGCTCGGCGTAGACCCGGACCGGCCGCTGATGACGCAGGTTTCGCGCTTTGACCCGTGGAAGGACCCTTTCGGCGTCATCGAAGTCTTCCGCATGGTGCGCGAGGAGGTGCCGGGCCTGCAGCTGGCGCTGCTCGGCTCGATGGCTCTGGACGACCCGGAGGGTTGGGGCATCTATAACGAGGTCGTCGCCGAGACGAAGGACGACCCCGACATCCACGTCCGCACCAACCTCGTCGGCGTCAGCAACATGGAGGTCAACGCCTTCCAGCGCAAGTCCAACGTCATTATCCAGAAGTCGATCCGCGAGGGCTTCGGGCTGATCATCTCGGAGAGCCTTTGGAAAGGTACGGCCGTGGTAGCCAATCGCGCCGGCGGCATCCCGCTGCAGATGGAGAACGGAGTCGGCGGCTTCCTGGTCGACAGCACCGAGCAGTGCGCCGAGAAGGCCCTCTACCTCTTGCATCATCCGGCCGAAGCGAAGAAGATAGGACGGTTGGGCCAGCGGCGCGTCCGCGAGCGCTTCCTCACGCCGCGCCTCGTCCGCGACTGGCTGCGGCTCCTGAGCGAGCTCTAGCTCCGACCAAAACCCTACACCGAAAGGACTTCGGCCCCAGGCATGAAGCGCATTGCCATCCTGGCGAGCGGCGGCGACGCGCCCGGCATGAACGCCTGCGTCCGCGCCGTCGTTCGGAGCGGCTCGCACCGCGGTATCGAGACGCTGGGCGTCCGGGACGGCTACTCCGGCCTTATCAGTCGCCAACTGACGATTCTGCACCGCCACGACGTAAGCAACATCATCCAACGTGGCGGCGTATTTCTCGGCTCCCTGCGCTGCGGGGAGTTCTACACGCCGGAAGGACGTGCTCACGCCGCTGAGGTCCTCCGCGCCTTCAAAGTCGATGGCCTCGTCGCTATCGGCGGCGAGGGAACGCTGCGCGGCGCCCGGGCGCTTCACGACGAGCACGGAATCGCGGTCGTTCTCGTTCCGGCAACCATCGACAACGACGCGCCCGGTACGGACTGGTGCATCGGCTTCGATACGGCGGTGAACACGGCAGTCGAGGCGATCGACAAGCTGAGGGACACTGCGGAGGCTACCGAGAAGGTCTTTTTCGTCGAGGTGATGGGGCGGGAGAGCGGCGCGCTCGCGCTCCACGCTGGCCTGGCCGCCGGCGCCGACGCCATTCTGGTGCCGGAGATCGAAACGAACATCGGAGAACTGGCGAGCTTGCTAAACCACGCCATTCTGCGGCGCTCCCGCAGCCTCATCGTGGTGGTGGCCGAGGGAGAGACTGCCGGCGGCGCCTTCGCCATCGCCGAGAAGGTGCGGCCCCACATCGAGTTCGACTACCGGGTGACGGTTCTGGGCCACATCCAGCGCGGCGGCACGCCGACGGCCCGCGACCGGGTGCTCGCGTCGCAACTGGGCATCGCGGCGGTGCAGGCGCTGATGGACGGGAAGACGGCGCACGTTGTCGGCGAAATCTTCGGCGAGATGGTCGCGACGGCGTTCGATGACCTGACGACGGAGAAGCGGATGGCGCCGCTCGCGCTCCTCCAGCTTCTACCCGACCTCTTCTGATAGCGCGAGAGGACAGCCTCAGGTCAGGCAAGAGTCGGCACACCTGACGCTGATTGACATGCCTTCTACTGGTGCTATAATCACCGCATTGGTGGCTCACTGCTGATTCATCCCCGCTGATTCACCCCGCCGACAGGGAGGTCGCGCGATGCGCCTTTTGCGAGGCCAACACATCCTGCTACGTGAACTTCTCTTGGCTGGCTTTCTTCTCTCGATATGTGCTTTTCTGGGTCCTGTCAGCCAACCAGCGGAAGCAACTGGCACCACCATCACGGTCAACACCACCGACGACGAACTGAACACGGATGGAGACTGCTCGCTGCGGAGGCGATCGAAGCCGCCAACACCGATACCGCCGTCGACGCCTGCCCTGCCGGCAACGGCGCTGATACAATCGACGTGCCGGCGGGCACCTACATCCTCGGAAGCCACCTCGATATCGGGACCGACCTGACCGTCAACGGTGCAGGCGCGGCTGACACCATCATCGACAGCGCCGGCCACGACCGAGTATTGAACGTTTCCAGCGGTGTAGTGGACATCTCCGGATTGACCACCCGAGGGGGCTCCTCCTTTTTCGCTGGCGGCATCCAAAACGACGGCACGCTGACTCTCAGCAACAGCGCTGTGATCGACAATACCGCCAGCCAGGGCTCCGGAGGCATCGGAAATGGGGGCACGCTGACGCTTACCGGCACCACTGTGAGCGGCAACACGGCCGACTCTGGGGGCGGCATCTCAAACAGCGGAACGCTTCACCTCACGAACAGCACCGTGACTGATAACACAGCCGCCGATTCCATGGGCGGCATCTGGAACGGCGGCTCGGCCACCATCAACGACAGCACGGTAAGCAAGAACGCCGCTGGGCAGCACGCCGGCGGCACCGGCAATGCCCCTGGCGCCACGCTCGACATCGAGAACAGCTCAGTGATGGACAACAGCGCCGCCGCCGGCGGTGGTGTCGACAACGTGGGCACGTTGACAGTAAGAAATAGCGTCATCAGCGGCAACACGGCCGACTCTGGGGGTGGCATCTCAAACGGCGGAACGCTTCACCTCACGAACAGCACCGTTAGCGGCAACGTCGCGACTGAGACCGGGGGCTACGGCGCCGGTGGAATAGACAACGGCGGTCCCATGACCCTCACCGACAGCACCGTCAGCGGTAACATGGCCGAGGATGTCGCCGGCATCAACAACAGCGGCCAAATGGAGCTCGACCACAGCGCTGTGATCGACAATACCGCCAGCCAGTCCTTCGGCGGGATCAAGAACAATGCCACGCTGACTCTCACTCATAGCACCGTCAGTGGCAATACCGCCGCACGCGACGTGGGGGGCATCTGGAACGGCGGCACGGTGGAGATGGACGACAGCACGGTAAGCGAAAACAGCGCCGGCGGGCTCGCCGGCGGCATCTGGAATTTCGATCAGGGCACATTGAACGTCAACAACAGCACAATCAGCTACAACAGCGCCGCCTCCTACGGCGGCATCTGGAACGGCGGCACCGCGACCCTCACCCATGCCACGGTCAGCGCGAACACAGCTGAAGGTGCCGGCGGCATCTTTAATGCCTCTTTTGGCACGCTGACCCTGGCCGACAGCGTTGTCAGTGGCAATACGACCGGCGGATTGGCGGGCGGCGTCGACAACCGTGGAGAGATGGAGATCAACAACTGCACTGTGAGTGACAATAGCGCCCAGTTCGTCGGCGGCGTCTACAACAGCGGCACTTTGACTATTAGCAATAGTACTGTCAGCGGCAACACGGCCACTGTGTCCTGGGGTGGCATCGCCAACGATGCCGGCGCCACGCTGACCATCACCGATAGCACTGTCAGCGGCAACACCGCGTCCCTCAACGGCGGCGGGATCGCCAATGCCGGTGCGTTGGCAATCAACGACAGCACCATCGCTGGCAATACCGCTGCCGCCGGCGCGGGCATCATGAGCGGCGCCGTTGCGACGCTGAAGAATACGATCGTTGCCTCGAATGTCCCTGACGACTGCACTGGCACCGTGACGTTCCGCGGGCTACAACCTGAGCGGCGACAGCACCTGCGGCTTTACCACCGTCGGAGACCAGCAAAACAGCAACCCGCTCCTCGGCCCTCTGGCGGACAACGGAGGTCCCACGCAGACACAGGCCCTGCTGCCCGGCAGCCCGGCTATCGATGCCGGCAGCCCTGATTGCCCGCCTCCGGCCAAGGACCAGCGGGGCTTCGTCCGACCTGTGGACGGCGATGGGGACGGCACTGCCACCTGCGACATCGGCGCCTTCGAGCTGGGGCCCCAAGCGCCGCCCCGTCCATCAAGTGTTGGAGGCAGAGTCCTACTGCCACCAGCCGTGCTCGCCGACATCGGTCACAATTCGTCCGAGGGCGGATCGTCATCGCTCCCGTTCAGTGCTTTCGCTGGAATCGGCGCGGTCGCCTTCGCCGTAGGAGCGAGCGTCTGGTACGCGAGGAGGCGGTGGCTGAACTAGCCGCACTCCGAAATCCACAGCGGCTTGCGGCTAGATCGCCACTCCCATGTGTGAAACTGTCCACGAGAGTGCAGCGTCATGTCAGGGGGGTTCAAGCCTGAAGCGAACGTTGACAGTAGTGCTATAATCCTCGCGATGCACCCCTATATACCCCTGCTGTTTCGGCTATAGAGAGGTTGTGCGATGTATCTACGAGTGGCTTCTTCGCTCGTTGCTGCTCTGTGTTTGCTCGGTCTTTTGTTGTGGAACGGCAACCGCGTTCCACCAGCCGAGGCTATGCCTTCCGCACAAGTCGGGCCAACACCAGACTGCCGCACAATAGGCCCACTCAAAGTCTGTTTGGAGACGGACAAGCCGTCATACTTCCAGGGCGAACCCGTACAGATGACCCTGGAGATCACGGCTCTAGAGAGTGTTTCCGGCTGGCATCAGACCACTTGCGAGTATGACTTTGGAGTGGACTCGCCGTCCGCGCAGGAAGTCTGGCACTACCTGTATCTAAGGGCTTGTGGACAGATCGTCTGGCCTCTCACGTTAGGGGCAGGGGAGACTCTGACCTACTCAACGACATGGGATCAGAAGGACGACTCTGGCGAGCAGGTGCCCCCAGGCACTTACTTGGCTTGGGGGAAAGGCTCGTTTTGCCTGGATGCACCGCTGCCGGTCTGCGATCCGATGTCCGTGCCTGTGCCCGTGCCGATATCCATTGCCTCATCTAGCGTCTCAGCCGATCCGGTCGGCGGCGTGGCGGAGCCTCCCGATGTGATCAAGCCAAAGAGCGGATCATCGTCGTTTACACACGGTGCTCCGGCTGGCATTGCTGCGGCGGTCATCATCTTGGGAGTGGGTACCTGGTACGCGAGGAGGCGCCTGCTTCAATAGCTGTCGCTGCTTGCGATTGAACGGGTAGGGAACGCCGGGAATAACTGCGAACCGTCGCCGCGTCGGTCTACGCGCTGGCTAATCGTCGTCGCAGCCGTTCCGCCGATCCTTCTATCTCCTGATTCCGCCAGGTCGTGTACGGCTGCGCCCAGGGCCGCAAATGCGCCGGCATGCACACGTTGCAGTAGACGTGGGGGCCAGTGTCTGCGTCTGCGTTGACAAAATAGGTGGCAGGGCGCTTTCTGCACCGCGTGCACAGCATCCAGTCTCCTACTGGATCGGCGTAGTAGTCAGGCGCCATCACCGGCCTCCCTCGTGGCCCATCATAGTCAGCAGACTTCTTGTCGCATATCGGGTTCTTCCCTATATCTGCGGGCGTATCTGCCGGCGGCTTTTCAGGCTGCAATAGCTCCGCGATCAGGCCAATATCCCATGTATGGAGCTACGTGAACAAGCAGGCGATCGCCAAGGGGCAACGCTAAAAACGATAATAACATTTCGCCAGCTCGTTCTCATAGGCGTGCTGGTGTTTTCCGGTGGATTGCTGGTGCGAGACCGGTTCCTCATTGTCGTCGGCGTGACTGCTTCGCTGGGATTCCTGCAGGCCGGCATCGTCTGGGACCGCCGGCCGAGCGTCAAGCGATTCGCCCTTGTGCTCCTTTTCCTCGCTGAGCTTCTCTTTGCGCTCCTGGTCGTCATCTACCTGAAAGCGCCCGAGCAGGTGACTCCAGCCGCCGTCTGTGCCGTCTCCGCCTGGTCGGTTGCTTTCGCGCTGCTTGTTTGGCGTTTCGGGGCGGCCCGCCGCAAAGCCCGGGCGTCGCGATTGCGTGAGTGAGTTCGCGTTGACCAGAACCTACTTCAGGACACGTGCTGCTCGATGAGCTGGTGCGCGGCCGCCAGCGCCAGCATGTCGTTCGCTCCATCCTCGATCAGCGCCGAGCGGGCGTCGCGGAACAGCTTCTCGACCAGGCAGCCCTTCGACAGCCCCAGCCCGCCGAATAGCTGCACGGCGTCGCTCGCGACCTGGAACGCGACCTCCGTGCAGTAGACCTTCGTCGCGATGCCCAGGTACGCCAGCGGCAGCATCGCCGTCGAGTTGTAGGTCAGCACCGCCCGCGAAAGCTGCCGCGCCGACTCCACCTTCACGAACATGTCGAAGAGCTTACGCTGGATGAGCTGGTGCTCGCAGAGAAGCTTGCCGCCCTGCACCCGCTGCTTGCAGTAGGCCATCGCCTCCTCGTAGGCCGCCCGCGCCAGCCCGACGAAGCAGGCGCCGATGGTACCGTTCGCCGTCGCCAGAATAAGGTCGGCGGCGAGGCCGTACATCTCCGGCTGAACCAGCACGTAGTGGTCCGGGATGCGCACGTCGTCGAAGAAGAGCTCGCCCTGGTTGAGAGCGCGCTGCCCCAGCTTGTCGAGCGGCTTACCCCGCGAGACCCCGGGAAGGTCCAGCGGCACCATGGCCACGGCGCTGCCCATCGCCCCCTTCGACCGGTCGACGGCGAAGTGCACCATCGCGTGCGAGGCGATTGTCCCGTTGGAGACCCAGGCCGCCTTCGCGCCGCTGATCAGCCAGTCGTCGCCGTCGCGGCGGCCGCGGGTGTCCAGGGCCGTGCGCTCGTCGTTGATGTCGCCGACGCGGGCGGCCAGCGTGTCGGAGCCGTGCTGCGGCTCGGTGATCGCCCAGCAGCCGATGACCTTCGCCTGCCTGTCCTTGACATAAGGCATGACGATCTCGTCCATCAGCCGCTGGTTGCCGGTCAGCTGCACGGAAAGCAGGGCGGTGCTGAAAGGCAAGGCCGACGCGCCCAGCGAGACCGCGATGTCGGCAGCGCCCCAGCCCATCTCCTCAGCGACGATCTGGCCGTCGAGGCCCTTCAAGTCGGCGCCGCCCAGGTCCTCAGGCATTGCCAGCAGGTGGCGCTCGAGCTCGTAGTGCTTGCGATAGACGTCCCACAGCGGCGAGCCGGCGTCGATGACCGCCTGCGGGTCCGGGAGCCGGTCGAGCTCGAGGCTGGCTGGCCGCGCGATCTCCTCGGCGAAGCGGTGCATCTCCTGCTTGAGCGATTGCTGCATGTCTGTCAGTTGGGAGTTGAGGTCGAGATAAGGGCTCACTTCGTTGCTCCTTCCGCCGGTCGATCGTCTTTCGGAGATGAGCGGATGATGGCACAGACGGCGCTGGCGGGCAACGGGCCGTAGCTTGCGACCTTGCCTCCTGCTGCTGCGTCGTACTAGAGTTAAAGTATCGGTATGGTGTCCTTGAAGCCACTAGCGCTAGGAGGAATAGCCAAAATGGCAATGGTAAGTTCCAGTGAGTACCGGCAACGGATACTGAAGATGCGTCCCAACATCTACATCGACGGCGAGGTCGTGGGAAGGGACGACCCACGATTGCAGCTCGGAATAAACGTCATCGCCGAGACGTTCGACGTGGCCGCCGAGCCGGAGCTCGAGGGCGTGATGACAGCGACTTCTCACCTCACCGGCGAGAAGATCAACCGGTTCACGAACATCCACCGCAGCGTCGAGGACCTGCTGAACAAGCAGAAGATGACGCGTCTTTACTGCCAGCGGACCGGCGGCTGCATCCAGCGCTGCATGGGCATCGACGCCGTGAACGCACTCTCCGTCGTCACCTACGACACGGACCAGAAGTACGGCACCGAGTACAACAAGCGCTTCATCAACTGGCTGACGAATTTCCAGAAGAATGACCTGGTCGGCAACTGCGCCCAGACCGACGTCAAGGGCGACCGCAGCAAGCGCCCGCACGAGCAGGCCGACCCGGACCTCTACCTCCGCGTCGTCGAGAAGAAGTCCGACGGCATAGTGGTGCGCGGCGCGAAGGCGCACAACACCTGCGCGCCCTACGTCGACGAGATCATCGCCGTTCCAACCCGCTACCTGGCCCCGGATGAGGGCGACTGGGCGGTCGCCTTCGCCATTCCCGCCGACTGGGAGGGCGTCCACCTGTCCTGTCGCATCGCCTCGCCGCGGCCGCGCAAGCGCCTCGACGCGCCGCACGCCCGCTACGGCGACGTGGAGTCGTTCACGATCTTCGACGACGTGTTCGTGCCCTGGGAGCGCGTCTTCCTCTGCGGCGAGAGCGAGTTCGGCGGACGGCTGGCTCTGCTCTTCGCCCTCTACCACCGCCACAGCTACTGCGGCTGCAAGCCCGCCGTCACCGACATAATGACGGGCGCGACGGCGCTGGCGGCGGAATACAACGGCGTCCCGAACGCTCAGCACGTGAAGGGCAAGCTGGCGGAGCTCATCTCGGTCGCCGAGCTGGTCTACTCCGCGGGCATCGCGGCCGCGGTGACGAGCAAGGCGGCGCCGTCCGGGACGTACGTGCCTGACGTGATCTACGCCAACGTAGGGCGGCGTCACGCCGGCCTGCACATCTACGAGGAGCACGAGACGGTCGCGGACATCGGCGGCGGGCTCACGGCCACCCTGCCCATGGAGGGCGACTTCTACAACGAGGTGACGGGTCCGCTGCTCGAGAAGTACATCATGCGCAACCCGAAGATCTCCGCTGAGGACCAGCACCGCCTCTTCCGGCTCATGGGCGACCTCATCTGCTCGGGGGCCGGCGGTGTGGCGCAGATCGCCGGCATTCACGGCGGCGGCTCGCCCGTCATGGAGGAGATCGCCATCCTCGGCGGCTACGACATTGAGGCGAAGAAGAACCTGGTGAAGCGCCTGGCGGGAATCAAGTACTGACGCCGCGCAACCGGCAACGACAGTTGAGAGAGGCGCTCTTCGCAGGAAGAGCGCCTCTTCGTCTAATCCGCCTTGTGTGCGGCAGTGCTACCTCGGCCGGCGCCTTCTCACCTGCGAGAAGCATACGAGCAGAAGGAGGACGCCCCCACCGATTGCGGCAAGGGTAGCCCATGGCAGCGACGTCGAGCCAACCGCCTGGTACGGGGTTGTGGCCGTTTCCGGAGCTTCCGCCACCCCGCCGACGACTATCGCAGACGAGACCGTCTCAGAAAGGCTTGCCGAGGCTTTACCGGCGTCGGGATCAATCGCTAAGTACAGCGGCAGCACGTCCGAGCCGTTAGTGATCGATGCTGTGACCGTAACTGTTCCCGTGTTGCTCGCGCCGCAAAGCACATTGCGCGCCTCGATTCCCGCCGCTCCCAGATCCGTCGTCCAGCCCCACGTTGCCGCCAGAGCAGCCTTCGTAGCGTCGCTCATCTGCCACGTCAAGAGCGAATCGGTCAAGGGCGTCCCATCGGAGTCAAGGATCTGCGCCGTCATCACCGTTTCTTGCGGCGTCCCAGGAACCTGTCCCCATTCGGTCTCGTTCTGGGGGTACGGGCAACTGACTGCCCCCGCCTGCACAGCCCTGGGGATGTTGAGATGGATCTGTGACGGCTCGCCAACAACAGTGAAGTTAAGCACCGTGTTGATCCCGTTCTGGCTTACGGTCACGGTGCCAGGGCCGCGAGGTGCGTTGTTGGCCAACAGACGGATGGCAACGATGCCATCGCCTGTGCTGGCCCCGTCGTTGTCACAGTCCGCTTCCGCGAAGTCGTAAAGGCCAAGTGGACCGCAGGTGGCGCTGGCCGTTCCGGTTATCGAGAAGAGGCCCTTGGTGGTGGCAAAACTCACGGGCGAGTCGTTGGTTACGAAGGCGACGATGAACAGCATGCCATCCTGCTGATGCATTTGGTTTGCGTCAACATCGATGGGCGTGAAATCGGCCGGTTTCGGGCTGCTCGGGTTCCCTCCGAGCACGCGAACCAGGTTTCGCATCTGAGACTGTGAATCGAGGGTCTGACAGCCTGAAATGGCCGTCGCGTCGTCGTCGCCCAGAACGCCATCGCCGTTCCAGTCTTTGTCGCGCGTCATCAGGTAGCAGAGCGTTTGGCTGATGCCCAAGACAGTGCTGGGATTGGCGTGAGCCGGCTGGACTGGCGAGGCGCTCGCGACCGCAACGATTGCAGCCAGGATTCCAAGGAGAAGGGATCGAACTGCGGGTCGCAGAAGCATCATACATTCTCCGACGGCGAGGATGATTGTACTCGGAATTAGCGAGAGCTACCACCACGGGCAAGTATAGCGCTGTCGAATCGTTTGTCAAGAGGATTTACGGGCCGCGTGCAGTAAGAAACGACGGTTTTGGGTGAAGGCGTGCGGGCGAGGAAGGGGCGGAGTCTAGCGCGTGAGGATCACGATCGCCACCACCACAACGGCAAGCCCGACGCGGTAGGCGACGAACGGATAGAAGGTGTGCGACCGCAGGAAGCGCAGCAGGAAGCCTATCGTCACGTAGCCGACGATCGCCGCCAGCACAAAGCCGACAAGGAAGAACCGCAGGTCTTCCATGCCCAGCGTGCCGCGATGCGCCTCTTTCAGCGCATCGTAGACGCCCTTCGCCCCGGCGCCCGCGACGATCGGCGCTGACAGGAGAAACGCGAACGTCGCCGCCTGCGCGCGGTCGAGGTTGGCGAACATCCCCGCCGACATCGTGATCCCTGAGCGCGAGACGCCCGGAATTACGGCGATTGCCTGTGCGATGCCGACGAACAGCGCCTCCTTCGGGCCGAGCTGCGTCGCCCGCAGCTTCCTGGTGCCGTAGAACTCCGCCAGCACGAGCACGCCGGCGAAGATGACCAGAAAGACCGCGATAGTTATCGGCTGACGCAGCTTGTCCTCGATCGTGCTCTCGAAGAAGAAGCCGACGAAGCCGCCGGGAACGGTCGCCAAAGCAATCAACCAGGCGAGGCGCGAATCAGTCGTCAGGTCCCACTTCCGTGCCCGTATGCTTTCGATCCAGGATCCGACGAGGCCGACGATTGTCGCCCAGAAGAAGATCAGAATGGCCAGCAGCGTTCCCAGGTGCAGCGAGGCGTCGAACGGCAACCCCAGCCGGCTCTCCGGCAGGTGCATTGCGTTCTCCAGCAGATCGAGGTGGCCCGTGGACGAGATCGGCAGGAACTCCGTCAGCCCTTGCACTATTCCCAGGATTGCGGCTTTGAGCAGGTCGGGCATGACGCCTCCGTCGAAGAGCTACTGGCTGGATTGAAGCCGCTGAACCAGGGCGGGCAGCGCCTCGCCGGCGGGCGCCCGCAGGACGACCTGGCAGAACGGCGAAAGGGGCGTTTCTTCCGGGTTGACTTCGATGAGCATCGCGCCGGCGCGCATCGCGATTATCGGAAATTCCGCCGCCGGGTAGACGACCGCCGACGTGCCGACGAGCAGCATGCAGTCGCAGAGATGCGTGTGATTGTAGCAGGAGCCTAATGCGTCCGCTGGTATCGGCTCGCCGAACATCACCGTGTCCGTCTTCAAGATGCCACGGCAGCTCGGGCAGAGCGGCGGCACCGGTTCCAGCGGAAACCCCTTCAGCGAATAGCGCAAGTTGCACTCGATGCAGCGCAGCTTGAGCCGGTTGCCGTGAATCTCCGTAATCGCCGTGCTGCCCGCCTCCTGGTGCAGGTTGTCGATGTTCTGCGTGATTATGTGGTGCAGGAAGCCGCGTCTTTCCATCTCCGCCATCGCTTTGTGGGCGGCGTTCGGCCTCGCGTCATCGATGGCCTTCATGAACTCGGCCAGCTCGTCGCGTTCGGAGAGGCGCTCTTCCCACCAGCCCTTCGGGTCGTCCATGAAGCGCTGGTAGCCGCTCATTGCCGGCTCGCCGATCTTCGTCCAGATGCCGCCCTCGCCGCGGAACGGCGGGATGCCGCTCTCGACGGAGATGCCGGCGCCGACGAGCGCGACGATGTAGTTGGAAAGCGCAACGAGGCGCGCCGCGTCGTTCAGGCTTGCGTCTAGTTCGGAGTCAGTGGACATAAGAGGGCTCCCAAACTCATTCTAACGCTGCTTCGGCCGCTTCTCAAGCAGGCAGCCTATTCCGTCGTCTTCCCGCCGCAGATGGAGGAATCGATTTGCGCCGTTAATCGCGATCGCCTACTTCCAGCCGCTGCGGGCGCCGGCGGTCATCGCCAGCGGGCCGACCGGCCAGTTGAAGCCGTAGACCATCGCGTTGTTGATGTCCTCCTCCGACGCGACGCCTTCCTCCAGGATCTTCCGCGCCTCCGCGACGGCGGCGTAATAGATGCGGTTGGCGACGAAGCCGTACTTGCCCGGCGCGTCCTTCACCCTGATGGTCATCTTGCCCGCCTTCTGGCCGACCGTCTCCAGCTTTCGCACCGTCTCCTGCGACGTCTCCGGCCCGTAGATCACCTCGACCAGCTTCATCGCAGGGACGGGACTGAACCAGTGCATGCCGCCGAAGCGCCCCCTGTGCGAGACGGCGGGACTGAGGTCGGCGAGCGCAAAGCCCGACGTGTTAGTGGCGATTATCGTGTCCGGCCGGACGAGGGCGTCCAGCTCGGCGAGCACCTTGCGCTTCAGGTCGAGGTTCTCGGGCACCGCTTCGATGAGGAGATCGACGTCGCGCAGGGCGGCCATGTCGGTCGTGAACGCGATCCGGCCGAGCGCCGCTTCCATCTCGGCCTCCGTCAGTTTGCCGCGCGCCACGCCCGCGCGCAGCCCGAATCGCCCGTCGACGACCGCCTCCCGCGTCTTGTCGAGCAGCTCCTGCGTCAGGTCGCGCAGGACGATCCGGTAGCCGGCAACCGCCAGAACCTGGGCGATGCCGCCGCCCATCACGCCGCCGCCCAGCATGCCAACGGTGCTTATCTCGTCTGCCATGTCTCCCTCCAATTCTCCTCAGCGCTAAGTGCAGATTCGCCTGACGATTTCGAATAGCATCTTGATGCCCAGGGCCAGCTTTTCGACCGGAATGCGCTCGTCGTTCCCGTGCATCGTCGCCAGCTCCGCCGGCTCGAGGACGCAGGGAACGAAGCCGTAGGCGGTCACGCCGCGACGCCGGAAAGCGCGCGAATCGGTGAAGCCGGTGGCAATCGAAGGCACGACGACGGCGTCCGGCAGCGTCTCGCGCGTCACTGTTTCGATCGTCCGGAACAGCTCCGAGTCGGCGGACGAGATTGGCGTGTGCGACTCCATCATCTGCTGCACCTCGACCTGCGGGTCGTCGATGACAGCCTTCACCTGCTTCGTAAACGCCGCCGGGTCGTGGCCGGGCAGCAGACGGCAGTCCAGCGACGCCTCCGCGACCGAAGGGATGATGTTCGTCTTCGTGCCCGACTTGAACTCGGTCGTGCTTATCGTGTCGGTCAGGAGGGCGGCCAGCGTTGGGTTGGCCTCAGCGAGCCGGGCCAGCGCCGCCTCCGATATCTCTCCGTCGAAGACGCCGGCGCCCCGCAGCCGGTCCAGCGTCACCCGCATCTCGGGCAATAGCGTGATCGGCCGTCGCCAGGACTGGACGGCGCAGAGGGCGCGGACGAGCCGCTCCAGGCAGTTGTCCGCGTGTGGAACGGAGCCGTGCCCCGGCGGCCCGTGCGCGACGAGCCGCAACCAGAGCGGGCCCTTCTCGCCGACCGAACAGGAGAAGACGGGGCGTCGCATCCCGAACGTCTCCGTCGTCCCGTAGCCGCCCTCGTTGATGACGTACTCGACGTCGAACAGCTCCGGGTGGTTCGCGTCCAGCCAGTCGATGCCGCGGATGCCGCCCTGCTCTTCGTCGGCACAGGCAAGGAAGAGGACGTCGCGCTGAAGCCGCAGCCCCTGGCGCCTCAGGAGGAGCAGCGTCATCAGCTCCATGACGCCCATCGACTTCATGTCGAGGGCGCCGCGCCCCCAGATGACGCCGTCCTTGATGACGCCGGCGAACGGGTCGACCCGCCAGGACTCACGCTCGGCGGGAACAACGTCGATGTGGTTGAGGAGGACGAACGGCCGCTTCGACCCGTCGCCGCGCAGGCGGGCCGCCAAATTCGCGCGCTCCGGTTCGGACGCGTACGTCTCGCTGGCCATGCCGTCGGCTTGCAGCACGCCCGCGAGGAACTCGGCGCCGGCGCGCTCGTTGCCGGGCGGATTGCTGGTGTCAATGGCGATGTAGCGGCAGAGGAGGTCGGTCGCCTCCTTCGTCACGCCGTCCCAGTCGATTTCTGCCACCGGCATCTCCTCGCCGTCAACTCGGGCTCTAATCGAATCATACCGCCTTCGCGGCTGGCGTCAACGCCCATTCAGCGGGTGTCGCTGGTCGTACCGGTCTCCTGAGAAGCGCCGCACACACTTGACAAATGACGCCTAGCCAGGCTATATATCTAGTGAGGCTAGATATTGTCAATGCCGGGCCGTTGAGGTGGCCGGGTCTCGCAAGGGAGGTTCATCATGGAATCGAAGTGCGCGGATTGCGCCTGGCGCAAGCGCTCGGAGGAGAACCCGAAATCGTTCATGGCGCGCTTGTGGCGCTGGCATACGAAAGTCTGTCCAGCCTGGAAGGCCTACCAGCGGGAGCTGGCGAAGCAGGATCAGCCGGCCCAGCAGCAGTAGAGGCGGAGGCTCGTGGAAGCAAACAGCAACGATTACTGGGAGATGCTGATCAATCGCAGCGTGCAGCGGTTCTTCCTGTTGTACGCCCTGCACGAGCGCCCTCGCCACGGCTACGAGCTGGCCCGTGCCATCCGCGACGCCTGCGCCGGCTGCTGCGACCCAACGGACGCCATGATCTACCCGGCCCTGCGGGAGCTTGTCGACGGCGGCTACGTCGATTGCCGTGACGAGGTCGTCGGCGGGCGAACGCGTCGGGTCTGCCGCCTAACCGACAAAGGCCAGGAGGCGTATCGGGCCGCCGCGACGGCCTGGCAGCACATGCTGTCGCCGCTCAACCGCGCCATCGATGCCGCCCTGCTGCCCTCAACGAAGAAAACCTCCTGTTGTCCAATGACCGCGAAGCGAGTCGTCAAGTCGAAAGGAAAGTGAAATGCCCGAGAACAGCGCGGAAGACATCAAGCAGGCGGTCCTGAGCCGCTATAGCCTGCACGCCCAGCGACGCCTGGCGGCGCTCCAGGAGACCGGCACGTCGTCCTGCTGCGGCACGGCGGCCCCTTCCGAAGCGAGTTCCTGCTGCTGCGGGGAAACCGAGAATCTCGACGCCCTGGCGGACGCAAACGTCGCCGCAGCGCTCTACTCCGCCGAAGAGCTGCGCGACCTGCCGGAGGACGTGCTCACCTCGCTCGGTTGCGGCAATCCCACCGCCATCGCCGGCCTGTCCGAGGGCGAATCGGTGTTGGACCTGGGCAGCGGCGGCGGGCTGGACTGCTTTCTTGCCGCGGGCAAGGTTGGCATCAAGGGCAAGGTCGTCGGCCTCGACATGAGCGCTGACATGATTCAGCTCGCGCGTCGGAACGCCGGTCGCATCGGCGCGGAGAACGTGCGCTTCCGGCTCGGCGAGATGGAGGACATGCCGTTCGAAGACGCCTCCTTCAACGTCATCATCTCCAACTGCGTCATCAACCTCTCGCCGGACAAGGACGCCGTCTTCCGCGAGGCGCACCGCGCGCTCAAGCCCGGCGGACGGCTGCGCGCCTCCGACATCGTCTGGGCGCAGGAGCCGACGGAGCAGCAACGGGCGGACCTGGTGAGCTGGACCGCCTGCGTCGCCGGCGCGCTGACTGAGGCCGACTACGTGGGCAAGCTGCGGGCCGCCGGCTTCGAGGACATTCGCGTGGAGCCGAAGGAGGGCACGGCGCCGGATAGCGCCCTCTTCAGCGCCTACGTCTCCGCATCAAAGCGATAGCTGGGCCCGCGTCCTACTTCGATCGGCTGACTTCGGGCTTTCCGCTTTCTTGACGACTATCTCTACGGCTGCCACAATCACGGCAGGCCTGAAGCGGAGTCTGTGCTGCTCCTAGCGAAAGGAACAGGGACATGTTCAAGAAAGCATTCATCCTCGCCGGAATCATCATCGCTGTGCTGGCCGTTGCTTGCGGTGGCTCCTCGAAGTCGTCGCAGGACGCCGGCAAGAGCGCCACGATTGCCGCAACGTCTGCCGCGACCAGCGCCGCGCAGGCGTCGCCGACGGCGCAGGCCGAGCCCGGCGCCGAGGCCACCCTCGCCGGTTCCTCCGACTCGTCCTTCAACCCGATCAGCTTCATGACGGGCCAGATGTTCGGCACCGACGCTCTCGCCGCGGAAGGCGCCGTAGAGGGCGAGGCCGATCCCGACCTGACTACCGCCCTCCTGACCGAGAGCGACTTGCCGTCCGGCTTCCAGGCCGAAGGTGGCGACATGGGCTATACGATGGACATGCCGGACGGCCAGATGAAGATGGCGATCCGCACGTTCTCTCAGGGTGACACGTCGGGCGGTGAGCTGGCCGGCCCGGTGGTGATGTCGGCCGCAATGGCGCTTCCCGCCTCCGAGCTGTCGAAGTTCGATACGGAGCTCGGGCAGGTTGACCAGATGTCCACAAGCGACCTCGAACAGCAGATGGGTGGCGCCTCCGCTCTCGGCATCACGATCAAGGACGTCAACCTCAGCCAGGTCGACATCGGCGACGGCGGCGCTTCGATGCACATGGTCATGGATATGAGCGGCCTTGCCGAGGCGTTCGGCGGCAGCGAGGACGCTCTCGGCCCGTTCCAGAACGGAATCGCGCTTGACGTCTACGTCTTCAAGCACAACGACCGCATTCTCATGGTGATGTCGATGTGGCCGGCCGACCAGGCGTCGCCCATCGACATCGAGTCGCTGGCGAACACGATGAACTCGCGCGCCTAGTCGCGCCGCGTCCAACCTTCGTCCGCTTTCGAGGCCGCGGCTTGGAGCTCATCCCGCGGCCTCCTTCTGTCCGCGGCCTTCGTTCGTGGCATTTCCATGCAAAAGCTGCATAAAATGCCAATAAGCCTTGACACCACTCAGAACGAATCCTATATTGGGAATAGACGAACGCGCCCTTTGAGCGGCGCCGGCAAGGTGGTGTTAGGTGCCTGCAAAAGAGCCCTTTTTCCGGATCGATGACCTCCACGTCAACGTCGAATCGCGCGAGATCGTCAAGGGGCTGAGCCTGCGGGTCGGACGCGGCGAGGTGCACGCCATCATGGGGCCGAACGCCTCCGGCAAGAGCACGCTCGCCAACGCCATCATGGGACATCCGCGCTACCAGGTCACGAAGGGGCGCGTGCTGTTCAAGGGCGAGGACATAACAGCGCTCGCGCCTGACGAGCGGGCACGACGCGGTCTCTTCCTCGCCTTCCAGTACCCCACGGCGATCCCCGGCGTCACGATGGTCAACTTCCTGCGCTCGTCGCTGCGGGCGGTTCGCGGTAGCGACGTGCCGGTCCGTGAGTTCCGGGCGATGCTGCAGGAGACAATGGCGAAGCTGAAAATCGATCAGGACTTTGCCCGTCGCTACGTCAACGACGGCTTCTCCGGCGGCGAGATGAAGCGCGCCGAAGTGCTCCAGATGGGCATCCTTCAGCCCGACATGGCGATCCTCGACGAGACGGACTCCGGCCTAGACATCGACGCCCTGCGCACGGTCGCGGAAGGCATCACCAGCCTCATGACCGAAGACCGCGCCATGCTCGTCATCACCCACTACCAGCGCATCCTGAACTACGTCCGGCCGGATTTCGTCCACGTGCTTTTCGACGGGCGCATCATCAAGTCCGGCGGCCGCGAGCTGGCCGAAGAGCTGGAGGCGGAAGGTTATGAGCACATCACCGGCGCCGCGTCGGAGGTGGCTACGTGACGGACCGCAAGGCCATCGAGATCGCCGGCGACGGCTACAAGTACGGCTTCCACGACGAAGCGCACTACCTCTACCGCACGGAGAAAGGCCTGTCGCGGAAGGTCGTCCAGGAGATCGCCGGCATCAAGGAAGAGCCGGAGTGGATGCGCGAGCTGCGGCTGCGCGCCCTCGAGGTCTTCGAGTCGAAGCCGATGCCGCTCTGGGGGCCCGACCTCTCGGCCATAAACCTGGACGAAATGTATTACTACGCCCGCGCCAGCGACCGCGCTGAGCGCGACTGGAGTGAGGTGCCGGACTACATCCGGCGCACCTTCGACCGGCTGGGCATACCGGAGGCGGAGCGCAAGTTCCTGGCCGGCGTCGGCGCCCAGTACGACTCCGAGACCGTCTATCACAACATCCGCCAGGAGCTGTCGAAGCAGGGCGTCATCTTCGTCGACATGGACACCGCCGTCCGCGAATACCCGGACCTGGTTCGACGCTACTTCGGCACGGTTGTGCCGCCCGGCGATAACAAGTTTTCCGCTTTGAATAGCGCCGTATGGAGCGGCGGCAGCTTCATCTACGTGCCGGAGGGCGTCCGCGTCGACGTGCCGCTCCAGGCCTACTTTCGCATCAACGCCGAGAACATCGGCCAGTTCGAGCGCACGCTCATCATCGCCGAGCCCGGCAGCTTCGTTCACTACATCGAAGGCTGCACGGCGCCAATCTACACAAGCAACTCGCTGCACGCCGCCGTCGTCGAAGTCATCGTCAAGAAGGGCGCGCGCGTTCGCTACAGCACCGTCCAGAACTGGTCGACCAACGTCTACAACCTCGTGACGAAGCGCTCCGTTGCCTATGAGGACGCCGTTGTCGAGTGGGTGGACGGCAATCTCGGCAGCAAGGTCACGATGAAGTACCCGGCGATCTACCTCATGGAGCCCGGCGCCCGCGGCGAGGTGCTCTCGCTCAGCTTCGCGGGGCGCGGTCAGCACCAGGACGCCGGCGCCAAGGCCGTCCACGCCGCGCCGAACACGCACTCCGTCATAACGTCGAAATCGATCAGCAAGGACGGCGGGCGCTCCAGCTACCGCGGCCTGGTGAAGGCCTACCGCGGCGCCAGGGGCAGCCGTTCCTCCGTCCGCTGCGATGCGCTGATCCTCGATGCGGACTCGCGCTCCGACACCTATCCGACGATTGAGATCGACGAGCGCGACGTCACGGTCAGCCACGAGGCGAGCGTCAGCAAGGTCAGCGAGGAGCAGCTCTTCTACCTGCGCAGTCGCGGCATCGACGAGCAGGAGGCGACGAAGATGATCGTCAACGGCTTCGTAGAGCCGGTCGTGAAAGAGCTGCCGATGGAGTACGCGGTGGAGCTGAACCGCCTCATCGAGCTCCAGCTGGAAGGAGCGATCGGCTGATGCTCAGCTCCGTCGCCAGCCGCGAGCAGCAGGCTATCGAGGAGATAGCGGCGCGAAACGACGAGCCGTTCTGGCTGCTGCAGCATCGCCTGAAGGCCGCGCGCCTCTACGCCGACATGCCGCTTCCGACCGGCCGCGAGGAGGAGTGGCGTCGCGTCGACCTGCGCGCTCTGAGCGTGGATGGTCTGGATCTGTTAGGCGAGCCGTCCGTCGTCGAGCGCGGGCCGTGTCACAACGAACGCGGTTACGGCGGCTGGATCGCCCAGCAAGACGGACTGACGCTGGGCCGGCACTTGTCTGGCGACATCGAGCGGCGGGGCGTCATCTTCAGCGATCTGCACGCGGCGGCCCGCGAGCGGCCGGAGCTCTTTCGCGCCCATTTCATGACCGAGGCCGTTCAGCCCATCGCCTGGAAGCTCGTCGCATTGCACGCGGCGCTCTGGCAGGGCGGCGTGTTCGCGTACGCCCCCGCCGGCGTCGCGGTCGAACTACCGCTACACGCCCGCGTCACCGCCTCGGACGCCGAAGCCGTCTTCCCGCATACCCTAGTTGTCGCCGAAGAAGGCAGCGAGATCAGCCTCGTCGAAGAGCACGCCTCCGAGGGGCGGCACAAGTTCGCGAGCAGCGTCGTCGAGATCCTCGTGCGACGCGGCGCAACCGTTCGCTTCGCTATCGCGCAGGACTGGAGCCGGGGGGCCAACGCCTTCACGACCATCCGCGCAATCGTCGATGAGGGCGGGCGGCTGGAGATGGGCCTCGTCGGCACCGGCGGCGGCATTTCAAAGACCAACGTGGACGTCGTTCTGGCCGCGCCCGGCGCGAGCGCGAGCATTCGCGGCCTCGTCTTGGCTTCCGGCGACCAGCAGATGAACTGCGCGACCCTCCAGGACCATCGCGCTCGCAACACGACGAGCGATCTGCTGCTGAAGTCCGCCATCAAGGACAGCGCGCAGCTCGTCTGGAACGGCCTGACCCGCATCCGCCGCGGCGCCGGCGAAAGTGACGCCAACCAGACGAGCCGCAACCTGCTGCTTGGCGAGGACGCCCGCGTCTCGCCGATACCGGTGCTCGAGATCGAGGCGTACGACGTCGCCCGCTGCAGCCACGGCGCCACCGTCAGCTCCGTCGACGAAGAGCAGCTCTATTACATGATGTCGCGCGGGCTCAGCCGGCGGGAGGCGACGGAGGCGATCGTCGATGGCTTCTTCCGCGAGGGGCTGGAGCGATTGAGCCTCGCTCGCGAGCGTGAATTCGTCGCCCGCACGCTGGGGCGTCGTTTGCTGACGGAGGCGGCGTGATGATGACAGAAGTGGTGAGGGCGCTGGCGGCAGCCGAAGTCGCGCCCGGGACCGTGAAGGTGGTCGAAGTGATGGGGCACCGGATAGCGGTATGTAACGTCGGCGGCCAGTTCTTCGCCATCGACGACGTTTGCACGCACGACGGCGGGCCGCTGGGCGACGGACGGCTTTGCGACGGCGAGATCGAATGCCCGCGCCACGGCGGCCGCTTCGACCTGCGCAGCGGCCGGGCGACCGTCTTTCCCGCCATCACTTCGATTCGCACCTACCTCGTGACAGTTGCCGACGGGGATGTTATGCTCGCGCTTTCCAACGACGCCGGGGGAGGAAGCGATGCTTGACGTAGAAGCTATCCGCAAGGACTTTCCAATCTTGCAGCGAACCGTCCACGGCCGACCGCTGGTCTACCTGGACAACGCCGCCACCAGCCAGAAGCCGCTCGCCGTTATTGACGCGATCGTTGAGTATTACGAAGGACACAACGCCAACGTCCACCGCGGCGTGCACACCCTCGGCGACGAGGCGACGACGCGCTACGAGGAGACGCGCGAGAAGACGGCAAGGTTCATCAACGCGCCGACGCTCGAGAGCATCGTCTTCACGTCCAACGCCACCGAGGCGATCAACCTCGTCGCGCACGCCTGGGGGCGGCGGAACGTCAAAGCCGGCGACGAGATAGTGCTCAGCGTCATGGAGCACCACAGCAACCTGGTGCCCTGGCAGATGCTGGCGCAGGAGACGGGCGCAAAGCTGCGCTTCGTCGATATCGACGACGAAGGGCTGCTGCGGTCGGACGACCTGCAGCGGCTCATCGGCGAGAGGACCAGGCTTGTCGCGCTGACCCAGATGTCGAACGTGCTCGGTACCATCAACCCGGTGCGGGAGATCGGCGAAATGGCGCACTCTTACGGCGCCCTCATGCTCGTTGACGGGGCGCAAAGCGTGCCGCACATGCCCGTCGACGTGCAGGACCTGGACTGCGACTTCCTGGCCTTCTCCAGTCACAAGATGCTCGGGCCGACCGGCGTCGGCATACTCTATGCTCGGCCCGCGATCCTGGAGGGAATGGCGCCGTTCCTGGGTGGCGGTCACATGATCTCGCGCGTCGAGCTTGAGGAGTCGACCTACAACGTAGCGCCGTGGCGGTACGAGGCGGGGACGCCGAATATCGGCGGCGTTGTCGCCTTCGGCGCGGCGATAGACTATCTTGAAGGGCTGGGCATGGCAGCGGTCCGCCAGCACGACGTCGACCTCATGGACTACGCGTTCCGGACGCTGGAGAAGATACCTGGCATCACCCTCTACGGCCCTCATGACGTTTCGATGCGAGGCGGGGCTCTCGCCTTCAACTTCGAGGACATCCACCCGCACGACGTCGGCACCGTGCTCGACAGCCAGGGCATTGCCGTCAGAGCGGGTCATCACTGCGCGCAACCACTCATGAAGCGGCTCGGCGTCGCGGCGACGGCCCGCGCGAGCTTCTACGTCTACAACCGCCGGGAAGAAGTCGATGCGCTGGCGGACGGAATACGAGAAGTCGCGAGGTTCTTTGGAGAAGGAATCGGTGCCCGACCCAGACCTTGACGAGCTCTATAAGGACCTGATCCTCGACCACTACCGCCGGCCACGGAACCGGCGCGTCGTCGCCGAGCCGAAGGTCGTCGGCGAGGGCTACAATCCCCTCTGCGGTGATGAGATTGCGGTGGAGGCTCACTTCGAGGGCGGCGTCCTCGCCGACGTTGGCTTCCAGGGGCGCGGCTGCTCGCTCAGCCAGGCCTCCGGCTCCATGCTGACGGAAGCGGTCAAGGGGAGAAACGTCGAACAGGCGCGCGCGCTTATCGCTGAGTTCACGCACATGATGACGGAGCCCGGCTCCTCCGTGCCCGAAGACCTGGGCGACCTGGAGGCGTTCTCGGGGGTCGCCAAGTACCCCGTGCGCGTCAAGTGCGTCACCCTCGCCTGGCACGCACTGGAAGATCTGCTCCGCCGACATGATGCGCGGGAGGCTTGAGCGATGCACTTCTCCGAAGAGGTCATCCGCGAAGCCCTGCGCGACGTGCTCGACCCGGAGATGCGACTGAATATCGTTGACCTCGGCCTCGTCTACGGGATCGATGTCGAGGGCGATGCCGTTCGCGTAACCTACACCCTCACTACGCCTGCCTGTCCGTTGGGTCCCTTCATCGCCGAGGAGATCCGCCACGCCGTGCGTGACGTCCCCGGCGTCCGCGACGTCGAGCTCATTCTCACGTTCAGTCCCCCCTGGGACCCGAGCACGATGGCCAGCGAGGATGCCCGGATGGAGCTTGGCATCTGGTAACCGACGCGTTCTTGCCTTCGGATTGGCCTCGCTCAGCTTCGAATTCTGTTTGAACTGCTCGTTCAGGTGCTGTCCCCTCTCTTAAGTCGGGTGCTGACACCCTTCATCCCACCCTCCTGAGTATCGACACACAATCAGACCCTAATGGTTGGAAGCGGTAGCCAGGAGGATGGCTCCCGCTAGCCCCCGCCCATGGCGGGGAAACGGGCCGCGTCTCACAGGCCCAGCTCCGGATAAGGAGGGAGTGAATGAGCAGACTACTCAGACTGTTTAGGAAGACCCGGGAAGAGGAAGGCATCACCGGTCTGGAGACCGCCATCATCTTGATCGCCTTCGTAGTTGTCGCGACCGTCTTCGCATTCGTCGTGCTGAGCACCGGTCTCTTCAGCTCCGAGCGTGGCAAGGAAGCGGTCTACTCCGGTCTGCAGAAGACGGAAGGTTCGCTGGAGCTAAGGGGAAGCGTCGTCGCCAACACCGACGGCACGACCGTTAACACCATCGTCTTCAACGTCGCCAACGCGGCCGGCGGTGAGCCCGTCGACCTGGATCCGAACGCGACCAACAACAAGATGGTCGTCGACTACCGCGATGCCAACCAAAATAAGACGAACCTGGCCTGGACGGTTAACTGGCTCGTGGGCAACAGCGATAACCTGCTGTCGGAAGGCGAACTGGCGGAGATCGACCTGGACCTGACGTCATTGTCGCCTACCCTTGGGGCGAACCAGGCCTTCACTATCGAGGTAAAGCCCCCGCTCGGCGGCACCATGACCATCGCCAGGACGACTCCGGCCGGCCTGGATACGGTGATTGACCTCCATTAAGGAGCAACTACTCTCCTTAAGGGAAGCCATACGGACGCGGCCGTAGGATCCCGACAATAGAGCCCAAGCTGGGCACCCGCTCGAAAGAGCCGGGTGCCCAGTCATGTCTCCGAGAGGACCCTCTCACCTGCTCTGCACCTCCCTGTGGCCGGTGGACATTTAGCCGGAAGGCGTGCTATAGATATCCACAATCGGGAATCGAAGCAGAAATAGGAGGTTTCTTTCGTGGCAAACGACATCGAGGCAAGACTCGAAGCCCTGAAAAGAGAGGTGGAGGGGCTGAAGGGCAAGGCCGTCACGGTCACGGAGACGATTGCGAACCCTGCGCCTCTGGGACTGGCCGGCTTTGGCCTCACCACCCTGCTGCTGAACGTGGTCAACGCCGGCATCATCAACAAGACCGATATCGGGATGGTGTTGCCCGTCGGTCTCTTCTATGGCGGTCTGGCCCAGTTGCTGGCCGGCCAGTGGGAGTTCAAGAAGAACAACACCTTCGGCGCGACGGCCTTCACCTCCTTCGGCGCCTTCTGGCTGGCCTTCGCGGCAATGGAGATACTCATCGGCAACAAGATCCTGGGCCCCGTGTCGGCACCGGGCGGCGTCACGGTGTTCCTAGTGGGATGGGGGATCTTCACCACCTACATGTTTGTCGGCACTTTGCGAATCTCGGTAGCGCTGATGGTCGTGTTCGCGGCGCTGGCGATTCTCTTCTATCTGCTGGCCTGGGGCGCACATAGCGGGAATTCGAACGTCGAGCATTTCGCAGGCTACGAAGGCCTGTTCACCGCCGGCGCTGCCCTGTACGCCTCGTTCGCGCAGATCGTGAATGAGACCTGGGGCAAATACCTGCTCCCCTTAGGAATCATCAAACCGCCCCTCCCGGACGTGCAGGCCGGGCTGGACCGGAAGTAATCTTCTGGCTGCAGGTATCCAAGAACCGCCGGAGCCACCACGGCCCGGCGGTTCTCTTTTCTCACGCAGCGTGGCGCAAAAGGACGCAGAAGCGGCGGTCGTTCGGGCCGTCGCTTCTGTTGCTGAACCCCTTGTTGCGGTATCCGAACGCTCGTCCGCTTCCTAGGCCGCCGTTATGAGCAGGACGGGCACGTGCGACTCCTTCAGCACCTGGTCCGCCACGCTGCCGAACATCAAGCGCGCCACTCCGCGCCTCGACCGGGTGGCCATGGCGATGATGTCCGTGCCGTACTCGGCCGCCGCCTTCAGGATCTCCGCGGGCGGGTTGCCAAAGCGCACTTCCATCTCCGGCTTCAGCCCGTGATCCTCAAAGCGCTCCGCCACCGGTCGCAGGTGGTTCTCCGCCTCTTCGATCTGTGACTCAACCCAGGCAAGGCTTGCCGCCTCATCCGGGGAGCCGTCGGAGCTCACCTTTGTGTTGTGCTTGTCGAGATCGACGACGGTAAGCAGCCTGATGCTGCAGCCAAATGCCTTCGCCGTCTCAGCAGCGTGGGCGACGACTACCTCCGAGCGCAGGGAACCGTCCACCGGGACCAGCATCTTCTTATACATCGTGTCCTACCTCCGACGTGAAAGCAATAAGAAGGCTCTATTGCTAGGCTGAAGAAGGTATCGGCAGGCTTCAGGCCAAACTGTATAGTGGCAGTTCCCTATAAGCGGGTGCGACGTTCGTTTGGAGGCGAGGACAGATGCGGCGCCGCTAGGAGAGCGGCACCTCCGGCACGAACGAGAGCGGGGCGTAACCGCCGGAAAGGAAGCCGCCCTCGACGGCGAAGCCCTGGCCGGTGATGTAGCTGGAGGCGTCCGAGGCCAGGAAGACCGTCAACGGCCCCAGCTCCCACGGCTCGCCGACGCGCCCTGCCGGGAAGAACTTGCCGCGGTCGATCCAGTGTTGCTCGTCTTCTTTGGTCTCTGACGGCCGCTTGGCGAACTCGCCGGGGATGATGCTGTTAACGCGGATGTTGTAGCGGGCCAGCATGATGGCGAAGGACTGCGTGAGGGAGATGACGCCCGCCTTGGCTGCGGCGTACGGGAGGATATGGGGGGCGCCTCGGAAAGCGGTACCGGAGCTGAGAGTGATGATTACGCCGCCACCCTGGTCGATCATCGGCTTGGCGACCGCGCGGGCGCAGTAGAACGTGCTCGAAAGGTTAACGTCGATGTTGTCGTGCCAGTCCTCGTCGGTCACTTCCCACAGCGGCCGGTTGAGGCCGCGTCCCTCGCCGATGCCGGCGTTGGCGACGACCACGTCGACGCGTCCGAACTCCTCCAGCGTTCTTGCCACCAGCCGGTCCACCTGCGCCGAGTCCCGCACGTCGGTCTGAACGGCGATAGCCCGCCGGCCGCCGCCCATCGCGATGACCTCTTGGGCGATCTCATCTATGTACTTCTGGGTCCGTGCGGCAGCGACGATGTGCGCGCCGGCGTGCGCCACGGCCAGCGTCATATCTTTGCCCAGCCCGCGCCCGGCGCCGGTAATCACGACCACTTTTCCAGTCAGGTCGAACCGCTCCATTACCATCCTGGCAACCCTCCCTGCTTCTTCTCCTCGATTTCACTGCAGTATATGGGATGGCCGAGGCTGTCGGCAACGCTGAGGGGACGGGGAATCGGACGAAGGAAAGCTCAGATCGTCCCGAAGCTTCGTAGGTGGCGGATGTCCATCGTGCCGCTATTGGCGACGTTTTCCGCCGCGATGCCCGCTTCCTCAGCGGCGGCTATCGGGTTGAGACCGCCATCGAGGACAAGACCGACCTTGTTCAGCCCCACCGGTATCTGGCAAACGGGCTGGCTGGGATAACCGATGCTCACCACGCCGCCGATTCCCAGCTTGCGCAGCTTCTCGATTAACTGCTCGGCCATCGGCTTGGCGGCGCCGGGAATCTCCCGGAAGTTCGCCAGAATCTTGCCGTTGCCCTGAACCGAGGCCTCTCGCACGCTCGTCATGCCGGCCTTGATGTACGCCAGCGACGGGTCCAGCGAAGAGCCGGCGTAGTTGATGATGGCCACGAACCGCCGCGGCTGGCCGTCGCGCACCTCCAGGATACCGCCGAAGCGCGAGTCCATCGGGATGCCGGCCTTCAGCAGGACGCCGTTGATGGTGGCGCTGCAGACCGTCGCCAGGCCCACCCTGCCTTCCGGAACGACAACGTCGCCCATCTTCTGGCCTTCGTCGGCCACAGCGACGAGATCGCTCACGCAGTTTCCCGCCACGAACGCCTCCTTCATCGCCGTCAGCGCCTTGCGGAAGCGGTCTCTCGGGAACAACGACGTGTTGATGACAACTTCTCCCGTTCCGGTCTCGGGGTCGAGGGTGGTCTGGAAGGCAAGCGAGGCGATGCGCTCAATCACGAATCCAAGCTGCTCCGGCGCCAGGGCGTTTGAAAGCTCCTCGTGGCCCCGACGCGTCAGCATCCTGCCGTCTCGACCGAGAGGTTGCGTGAAGCCGCGGGCGTCGGTGATGCGCAGGTGATAGCGGACGGTGCGCTCGTTGAGGTAGATGCCCTGGTTCTCCAGCTCGCGGGCAATGCTAATCGAGCCCAGCGGCTCTTTCGACTCGCTGAGCACTTTGAGAATCGCGACCGTTTTTCGCTCGGTGTCCCGGGCGTCGCTTTCCAGCATGAAGCGTTCTTCCCTTGCGAAGGCTCTTGCCTACCGACCTGTGGCAGTCAACTAGTATTGTAATTCGCGCACAATGCTTGTGCCAAATAGAGAGCCAGAATCAGGGTAGTCGCCGCGTGCCCTCCATTGCGTCGACAACGCGGCCAGCGGTGCCGTCAACAAGGTGCGGGTGCCTGATGACGAGCGTGGCGGACGGAAATGGCTAGAGTTGCATCGCCTTCGCTCCCCTCCGTGACGAACGTCTTGCAGAAGGTTGAGCTTTAGCCGGGGAAGAATACATTAACGTCTTCGGGGTCGTTTGTCTTGCGTTTTGCAATAGATAATACTCTTCCGCGGTGCAGCCCAGCTCGCGGTGGAACACACGGTTGAACTGCGCGTAGCTCCCGAAGCCCGCTTCTGTTGCGACAGCGAGCAACGACTTTCGCCTGCGCTTGGGCCGCAGCTTCAGGAAAGTCTCCAGCCGGACATCGTTGCGGAAATCACTTATGCGAACGCCCACCTGTCGCTTGAAGAGGCGGCTTAGCTGGCTGGGGCTGAAGCAGATCGCGATCGCCAGGGCCGTCAGGTCGCGGGAAGGGTCCGCGAGGAGGAGCGACATCGCACGCGAGACGCCGGGATGAAGCGCTTTCGCGTCCTTTCCGTCGCCGTACAGGAAGGCGTTCCAGGCCGAGGTCAGCCACCAGGCGAACCCGTATGCACCGCAATCGAGCGGCTGAAACCCAGTTGAAAGCTCTTGGGCCACGTTGTCGAGCATCTTGACACAGCGGGGCGGAAGCACTCGCATCAACCCCTCCCGCGGCACCTCCCCGGGCTCGATGGGGACGCGAGGCTTGATCCGCTCGAACATCTCCGTCGAAAAGCAGAGAAGCCACATGGAGAAATCGGGCGTGTGACCGAGGATCGCGTGCTCCAGCTCGGCTGGAAGCCAGAGAAGGCTGTGGGCCGGCAGTTTCATGCGCACGCCGTGGACTTCATAGTCGCAACTGCCGTGCATGACGAGAACGGCCTCCAGCGCGTCGTGGCTGTGGGACTCGGTGCGTAGCCTCTCGAAGCCGTCCCGTCGTGGAAAGCGCCAGGCTACCCCGCTCCTCCCTTTCGGCAGCGCCAGCATCCTTCTGGACATGAAGGAAGACTACAATATTGTGACGCATCGCGCAATGTCCACTCAATGTCCGGCTGCGAAACTGAAGAATCCGATACACGGAGAACAGTGCGCTTGAAGTCAACGCCCCGCGGTCATATCTTGCACTTGACAAGCGCGAATAGCACACAATTCCGAAGGCAGGGCGCTATGAGAAAAGTCGCAGTTGTCGGCGCGGGCATGACCAGGTTCGGCAAGTTCCTTGACCGCGGACTGAAGGACCTCGCAAGAGAGGCCGTCGAGGCCGCGCTCGAGTCGGCGGGGACGGAAAAGTCGGTCGTCCAGGTCGCCGTCGTGGGAAACGCCGCCGCCGGTCTCATCACCGGCCAGGAGATGGTGCGCGCGGAGGTCATGTTGCGCGAAATGGGAATCGGCGGCATCCCGATGCTGAACGCCGAAAACGCCTGCGCCAGCTCCGCCACCGCCTTCCACCTCGCCTGGCTCTACGTCGCCTCCGGCCTGTACAACGTCGCGCTGGCTCTCGGTGTAGAGAAGCTCTATCACGCCGACAAGCAGCGCTCTTTCGACGCCATCGGCACCGCCATCGACGTTGAGCTGACGGAGCAGATGGTCGCCGAGGCCCAGGCCGACCAGGCGCGCGAAGGCATCCCCGTCTCCGGCTCCGCGCGTAGCCTGTTCATGGACCTGTACGCCGCTCTCGCCCGCGACCACATGCGACGCTACGGCACAACAAAGGAGCAGTTCGCGCGCGTGGCCGTCAAGAACCACTTCAACGGCAGCCTGAATCCGCACGCCCAATACCGCGAGCGCTACACGCTCGAAGAGGTGCTGGCGTCACCGCCGGTCACCGAGCCCTTCACGCGGCTGATGTGCTCGCCTATCGGCGACGGGGCCGCCGCGCTCCTGCTGTGCTCCGGGGAGAAGGCGAGGCAGCTCACGACGAACCCCGTCTGGGTGCGGGCGAGCGTCCTCACGGCCGGTGCGGACCACTCCCCGAACGAGCCCGGCCTGGGCGAGCGCGCTGCGGCCGCCGCTTACGAGATGGCCTCGCTCGCGCCCCGGGACGTCGATGTCGCCGAGGTCCATGACGCCACCGCCTCTGCCGAGCTCATACTCTGCGAGGAGATGGGCTTCTGTCCGCCGGGCGAGGGGGGCCGCCTAATCGACGATGGCGAAACGTCTTTGGGCGGCAGGCTGCCGGTGAACACGAGCGGCGGTCTCATCTCCAAGGGTCATCCTATCGGCGCGACCGGCGCGGGGCAGATATACGAAGCTTTCGTCCAGCTCCGCGGCGAAGCGGGCGAGCGGCAGGTGGTGGGGGCGAAGGTCGCCCTGGCGGAGAACAGCGGCGGCATGATGCGCGGCGAGAACGCCGTCGCCAGCGTCCACATCCTCTCACTCTGACGTCCGCTGCTACTTCGCGCTCTTCAGGCAGTACAGGTTCTGCTTCTTGGTGTGGTCGTAGAAACCCTGGTCACAGTTCGATGGCGAGGCGTCAACTGATGAATCAACGCCCGCGACCAGGGTAAAGGTGTCGCCGTCAGAAACGTACCAGTAGCCGTTTGTAACCGGATCGCCGTCCGGATCGCTCGGGATGGGATCCAGGTAGTCCTTGATTTTGCACAGAGCGTCCAGATCGACGTAGGCGCAGGCCGATTGGAGGTTGCCTTCGGTGGTGGGGTATTTGCCCTTGTCGCTCTTGTACTGTTGGAGCGCGACGGCGATCTTGTACAGATCGGAGATCCGCGTCTGGTCTCGGGCGCGGGCCACGACGTCGGGGACGCTGGTCGGCCCGGGCGTCGCGGTCTCGGTCGCCGACGGCGACCAGGGCGTCGGCGAGACGGGCGCTGCCGCGTCGGTGGCGCGAAGCGCGTCTGGCGGCGGCGCTTCGTTTTGTGGCTTTGCGCTCGTCGGGCCGCCGAGCGCCAGGTCCAGCGCCACCGCGATGACGATGACGAGGATAACCGACGCTACCGGCGCGTACGGGAGCCACTTGCGCCAATCTTCTCGTGACACGTCATCCACCTCCTAACATATTCTCGGTAGCTGCTCGCCGCTCATTACGTCGACGATGCGCTCGCCGCCGATTCGAGTCCGCATGACGACCGTTCCGTCATGCTCAGCTACCGTCCGCCCGATTACCGCCGCCTCCCTGCCGTGAGGATGTCGACGCAGCGCTTCGACCGCCCGCTTCCCCTGGCCCGATGCGACGAATGCGAGGAAGTTGCCCTCGTTCGCCACGTACAGCGGGTCGAGGCCCAGTATCTCGCACACGCCCTGCACGCCGGGCTCGACGACGATGCGCTCCTCCTCTATGACCATGCCGACGCCGCTCTTCTTCGCGATCTCGTTCAACGCCGAAGAGACGCCGCCACGCGTCGGGTCCCGCAGCATGTGGATGTCGATTCCTTCCGCCGCCAGCGCCTCGACCATCGGGAACAGCGGCGCTGAATCGCTCTCGATGGCAACGTCCAGGTCGAGCCCTTCACGCAGCGCCATTATAGCGATGCCGTGCCGCCCGAGCGAGCCGCTGAGTACGATCTCGTCGCCCGGCCGCAAACGCCGGGGCCCGATCTCGACGCCGGGAAGCACGACCCCGACGCCGGCCGTGTTGATGAAGACGCCGTCGCCCTTGCCGCGCTCGACAACCTTGCTGTCGCCCGTGACAATCTGAACGCCGGCCTCCTGCGCCGCCTCCTTCAGCGAGACGACCACCCGCCAGAGGTCGGCCATCGCGAACCCTTCTTCGATGATGAGGCCGCAGCTGAGGAAGAGTGGTCGCGCGCCGCACATCGCCAGGTCGTTGGCCGTCCCGAAGACCCCCAGCCGGCCGATGTCGCCGCCTGGGAAGAAGAGCGGCTGCACGACATAAGAATCGGTGGAAAGCGCCAGGCGCTGGCCGCCGATCTCCAGCAGAGCGCCGTCGTGGAGCGGCGCCAGGTACGGATTGTCGAAGGAAGGCAGCAGCACGCGCTCGATAAGGCTCTGCGTCAGCCGGCCGCCACCACCGTGCGCCAGCAGCACGCGCGGATACTCGTCGAGAGGCAGCGGGCATTCCGGGAAGACGGTCAACGGGCCGCCCCCTGCCGCGCGTAGTGATAGTAGGCGGCGCAGGCGCCCTCGGAAGAGACCATCGGCGCGCCCAGGCAGTGCTCGGGCGTGCAGTCTCCGCCGAAGGCCGGGCAATCGACCGGCTTGCGGATGCCCTGTAGCACCAGCCCGGCGATGCATACGCTCTCCTGGCGTGTCGCCGTGCTTGCGACGTCGAACGCGCGCGTTGCGTCAAAGCGGGCGTAGCGCCCCTTCAGCCGCAGGCCGCTCCTCGGGATGACGCCGATGCCGCGCCAGCCGTGGTCGACGACTTCGAAGACGCTCTCCATCAGCGCCAGCGCCTGCTTGTTCCCCTCGCGCTTCACCGAGCGCGCGTAGGCGTTCTCGACCTCGCAGCGCCCGTCCTCGAGTTGCCGCACGAGCATGTACGTCGCCTGCAGCAGGTCCAGCGGCTCGAAGCCGCTCACGACCATCGGCGTGCGGTACCTCGCGGCCAGCGGCTCGTAGTCGACGTAGCCGGTGACGGTGCAGACGTGGCCCGGTGCCAGGAAGCCCTGCACGCGGTTCTCCGGCGAGGACGCTATCGCCTCCAGCGCCGGCGGCACGAGGACGTGGGAAGTTAACATAAAGAAGTTGTCGATCCCCTCGCGCTCGGCGACGACGGCCGCCATGGCGTTCGCCGGCGCCGTCGTCTCAAAGCCGATGGCGAAGAAGACGACCTTGCGGTCCGGGTGCTCGCGCGCCAGCTTCAGCGCATCGAGCGACGAGTAGACCATTCGCACGTCGCCGCCTTCCGCCTTGGTGCTCAGCAGGTCCTTGGCGCTGCCCGGAACGCGCAACATGTCGCCGTAGGAGACGAGGGTGACGTCCGGCCGCTCCGCCAGCGCAATCGCCTGGTCGATGATCTCGACCGGCGTGACGCACACCGGGCAGCCCGGCCCGTGGATAAGCGATATGTTCGCTGGCAGCATCTGGTCGATGCCGTACTTGAGGAATGAGTGCGTCTGGCTGCCGCAGACCTCCATGATAGTCCACGGCCGCGTCGCGGCGCCGGCTATGGCGTCGAGGAGCCTGCGCGAGGCCTCGCCGTCGCGGTACTCGTCGAGGTAGCGCACTACGGCCCTCCGAGCGTTCGCAGCATCTCGAAGACCTCGCCCGCCTCCTCGGCGTCGATCTTGCTGAGCGCGAAGCCGACGTGGACGATGACGTAATCGCCGATTTGCGCCTCCGGCACGAGGTTCAGGTGCGCGTCGCGCGTGGCGCCGCCGAAGCGCACCTTCGCCGTCCGCAGCTCCGACGCCTCGTCAATCGAGACGATCTCTCCCGGTATTCCTAAGCACATCCTTCATCAATCCTCGCTGCTGCCACCAGCACCTGGCCGAGCGCGATTCCGCCGTCGTTCGGCGGCACCCGCTGGTGCGTGAACGGCCGGAAGCCTTCGCTCTCCAGCCGGCGGTACGTCCGTTCCGTCAGGTAGCGGTTCTGAAAGACGCCGCCGGTCAGCGCCACCCTCTTTGCGCCGGTCCGCCGTGCCACTTCGACGATCGCCTCCGCCAGCGTGTTGTGAAACCTGGCGCAGATGACGCCCGTCGCGACGCCTTCGGCCCGGTCGCGAATGACGCCGCGCAGCATAGGCTCCCAGTCCAGCGCTAGCGGCTCGCCTTCGCGCAGGTCGAAGTCGTACCGGTCATCGACGCCGCGCTCCGCCTGAAACTCCACCATCATCGCCGCCTGCCCTTCGAAGGAGCAGACGGAGCGGAGGCCAAGCAAAGCGGCGACCGCATCAAATAGTCTACCAGCGCTCGTCGTGACGGGCGAGTTGACGCCCTTGGACAGCATCTGCGCCAGCAGCGCCATCTCCCCTTCGGCAAGCGGCGGGGCATCGGGCGACGGCCGCAGCAAGCCGAAATCAGCCTTCATCTCATGCAAAAGCCCCAGCGCCGTGCGCCTTGGCTCCTTGATCGCCGCCTCGCCGCCGGGCAGCCGGAACGGCCGCAGCGTCGCGACCCGCCGGTAGCCGGCTGCGTCGCCCAGCAGGAACTCGCCGCCCCAGAGCGAGCCGTCGTCGCCGTAGGCGACGCCGTCCCAAGTCGCGCCCAGCACTTCGCCTTCGAGCTCGTTCTCCGCCAGGCAAGCCGCCAGGTGCGCGTGATGGTGCTGGACCGCGATTTGTGGGTAGGGCGCGCTCTTCGCCCACTGCGTCGACAGGTAGTCGGGGTGCAGGTCGTGGGCGACGGCCACGGGCGCAACCTCGTACAGCGACAGCAGGTCGGCGATGACCTTGCGGAAGGCGAACAGCGCCTTCGCCGTCTCCAGGTCGCCGATGTGCTGGCTGAGGACGACCTCGCTCCCGCGCGACACGGCGACCGTGTTCTTCAGATGCCCGCCGACCGCCAGCAACGGCGGCAGCGCCCGCTTGACCGCGACCGGCAGCGGCGCATAGCCGCGCGCCCGCCGCATCACCATCTCCCGCCCCAGTTGCACGCGGACCACGGAGTCGTCGACGTGCCGCTCGATCGGCCGGTCGTGCACCAGGAAGCGGTCCGCGATGCCGCGGATGCTTTCGACCGCCTCCGCCTCGTCAGTCACGATGGGCTCGTCGTGCAGGTTGCCGCTCGTCGCGACGACCGGGAGGCCGATCTCAGACAGCAGCAGATGATGCAGCGGCGTGTACGGCAGCATCGAGCCGAGGTACGGATTGTCCGGTGCCACCGACGGAGCGATATCGCTTCCCGACGCCTTCTCCAGCAGCACGATCGGGCTCTCCGGCGACTTGAGGGACCGCTCCTCCAGCGCTGAGACGCTGGCGCAGCGCTTCAGCGACTCGATATCCGGGAACATGACGGCCAGCGGCTTCTCCTCACGGCGCTTTCGCTCCCGCAGCCGCCGCACCGCCGCGTCGTTTCGCGCGTCGACCAGCAGCTGGAAGCCGCCCAGCCCCTTCAGCGCCACGATGAGCCCGTTGCGAAGAGCGCGGGCCGCCTTCTTCAGCGCCTCGTCGCCTTCCGCCAGCGGCTTGCCGCGCTCGTCCCACAGCGCCAGCCGCGGCCCGCAGACGCCGCAGGCGTCGGGCTGGGCGTGGAAGCGACGGTCGCGCGGGTCCTCGTACTCGCGGCGGCAGCGCGGACACATCACGAAGCGCTGCATCGTCGTGTTCGCGCGGTCGTACGGCAGCGCCCGGACGATGCTGAAGCGCGGGCCGCAGAGCGTGCAGTTGGTGAAGGGATAGCGGTAGCGCCGGTCCGACGGGTCGAATAGCTCTTCACGGCACTGCGGGCAGGTCGCGATGTCCGGCATGACGACGGCCGAGCGCTCGCCGGCGCCGTCGCTGCTGCGGATCTCGAAGCCGGCGTAGCCCACCGGCTCCAGCAGCGAGTACTCGAGGCTCTGGATGAACGAAAGCGAAGGCTTCTCGCGCTCCAGCCGCAGCAGGAAGCCGTCCAGCGTCTCCTTCTCCCCCTCCGCCTCGACGAAGACGCCCTGAGGGCTGTTGTTCACCCAGCCCTGCAGGCCCATCTCCGTCGCCAGCCGGTAAACGAAGGGCCGGAAGCCGACGCCCTGCACGGCGCCCCGAATCGTCACCCTCAGCCGCTGCATCAGACCTCTAGCTCGATTCGCTTGAGGATGCAGTCCGTCTTCGCGTCGAGGGCAACGTTCGACGAGCCGCACTTCGGGCAGGCCGCCGGCGGCAGCGGCATGTGGTGATCGTGATAACCTGGGACCTCAGGCCCGCCCTTGAATCCGCAGTCCTTGCACGTCAGCGCCGACTGCACAACGTCGATGCCGATCTCGGCGTCCTTCCCGATGCCGTTCTCGAGCGCCTGGTGCAGCCACATCTCCAGCGCCTCGGTATCGAAAAAGGCGAGGTCGCCCAGCTCCAACTCCACGGCGACCACCTTCTTCGCACCGGCCTTCTGCGCCGCGCTCGTAACCTTCTCGGCGATCTCGTTGGCGATCGTGATCTCGTGCGTCAAGGGCCAGCGCTCCTCTCTAGATTCGCGTATCTATCTTAGCAAAGGGCGCTGCTAGTTGCAGTTGCGGGTCAAGCGGGGTGGGTCACGGCCTGGTGCCGATGACCAGCGAGGAGCCAGACGGCAGATCTTGGACGTGCGGCGCCAGGAAGCCGGTCTCTCGCAGCAATGACATTATCTCGCTGCCACTGTAGGAGTGCCCTTCGCCGGTATTGACGAGCATGTTCAGGGAGAAGAGCGCTGCGGAGACCGGCGCGACGCCGCTGTCGTCGATAAGTGACTCCTGGACGACGACGATCCCGCTGCTGACCAGCGAGTCGAAGGCCTTGCGAAGGAGAGTCTTCGCCTGTTCGTCCCCCATTGAATGGAAGATAGCCGATAGCAGCACAACGTCGTTCCCCTTCCCGAAGTCATCGACGAAGTAGTCGCCGGCACGCGTCGCGACGCGGTCGGCCACACCGGCTTCGACGAGCAGCGGCTTGGCGATCTCTAGCGTCGCCGGCAAGTCAAAAAGGATCGCGCGCAGGCCCGGGTTCTTCTTCACCAGGAACGCCGAGTAGGTACCGGGGCCGCCACCACAGTCGAAGAGTTGACGGCGGCCGTGCAAGTCCAGGCTTTCCGCCAGCGCCCGGCCGGTAAGCATGGCCCGGTCGTGCATTGCCAGGATGAAGTCATGATGAGCCGTTCGCCCGTCGACGGGCCCTTGCGTCGACCGTCCTGCCTTGTTGGTCCTGACCGACTCTGTAAGAAGCACCCAGCGGCTCCAGAGGACATCCGCGTGATTGATGCTGTCGCCCATGTAGGCTTCGCCACCCTTAACCAGCATTCTCAAGCCGTCTGCGGTGTTGCCGTAGCGGCCGTCGCGCAACTCCAGGAAGCCGAGGACCACGCAGGCGTTCAGCAGGAGACCCATCGAGCGCGGATGGGCGCCGCATCGGTCCGCGACTTCCTGCGCGTCGAGCTGCTCGCGGCCGATTGCGTCGAAGACTTTCAGACGGTTCGCCGTCATGAGCACCCTGGCCGGTCGCCAGCCGGCGAGCGCGCGGGTGATGGGGTTCGACGCGGGTGACGGTGCTTTGGGCATAATCGCGGCTCTCCGTTCCGGGGAAGAATGTATTTCGATTTACGGCAAGTTCATCGTACAACGAGCCCGCGGCGTTGACTACCCGTTCCGGCCATGCTATAGTTTTTGAACGAATCAGGTATGTTGCCGAAGATAACGCTAACGAGGTTGCAGGCATAGTTCGCGAACTCCGTATCAATGAGGCCATAAGGGCCCCAGAAGTACTCGTAATCGGAGGAAACGGCGAAAAACTGGGCGTTATGCCTGTGGCCCGCGCGCTCGAAATCGCCCGCGAGTCTGACTCCGACCTGGTGGAAGTTGCGCCCAACGTGCGACCCCCCGTCTGCCGCGTCCTCGACTACGGCAAGTTCAAGTACGAGCAGGCCCGACGCGAGCGCGAGGCGCGCAAGCACCAGCGACAGGTCGTCACTCGCCAGGTGCGCTTCCGGCCCAAGATCACGCCGCACGACATGGAGCTGAAGGCGCGCGTGACGGAGAAGCTCCTGAAAGAGGGCGACAAAGTTAAGGTATCGGTGATGTTTCGCGGTCGTGAGGTCACCTACCCGGAGCTGGGCCGGAACCTTCTCGACCAGATTTACGAGCACGTCAGGGAGATAGCCTCGCTCGAGAAGCCGGCCTCCCTGGAAGGGCGCTTCATGACGATGATTCTGGCGCCGGTCGCCTTCAAGCAGCCGAAGCCACACGAAGAACATCCGCCCACCGAGGCGGTAGCGGGACAGTAGCTTGCCAAAGCTGAAGACTCACAAGGGCGCCAAGCGGCGCTTCCACATCACGGGAAGCGGGAAGGTCATGCGCCGCAAGGGCAACATCAGCCACTTCCGCCGTCGCAAGGCCAGCCGGAACAAGGGCGACATCAGCGGCAAGCTGCCCGTCGCCAACGCCTTCAAAAAGACGATGCGCAGGCTGCTGCCGTACGGTCTCGGCTAGCGCAGAAGAGGAAAGACCGTGACCAGAGTCAAGCGGGGCGTCACCGCCCATCACCGGCACAAGAAGATATTGCAGATGGCGCAGGGCCATCGCGGCCAGCGCCATCGCATCTACCGCCGCGCCAACGAGTCCGTCCTCCACGCCCTCGATTACGCTTACCGCGACCGTCGCGACCGCAAGGGCCAGTTCCGGCGGCTGTGGATCCAGCGCATCAACGCCGCCGCCCGCGCCGAGGGCATCACCTACGGCCGCTTCATCGAAGGCCTGAGCAAGGCCGGCGTCGAAGTGGACCGCAAGATGCTCGCCGACCTGGCTGTCCGCGACGCCGCCGTCTTTGCCGCCCTCGTCGGCACCGCCAAGAGCGCTCTCGCCGCCTCCTAGCGCGGTTCCCCGCGTACGTCGGGCGTCTCGCCCGACCCGACGCCGGAATCGTCGACCACCCCCGTAAGCGTTCCTCATTCCGCTTCGAGTTGCAAGATGCCCCCTCGCGCGTTGATGGACTTGGAAACGATATAGGGCCCAACGGCCCGAGATCGAAGGGCGGCGAGAGGTGGAACCACTCCGAGGGATGAATCCCTCAGCTTCCGGAAGACACGGGATGTGGGATGGGGAAGGCTGCGGGTTTCAACCCGCAGAATTGCAAGAACCCAATTTAGCCGCGCAGCACAGCGCCGATTTCGTGCTTCAGCCGCTCCACGATGCCCCTCTGCGCCCGCGCCACCTCTTCGTCCGTCAGCGTGTGCTCCGACGACTGGTACGTTATCGAGAACGCCAGCGACTTCTTCCCCGCGCCCACCTGCTCGCCCGTGTAGTAGTCGAACAGGCGCACCTCCCGCACCAGCGGCGCCTTGCGGATGGTCGACTCGATGCGCCCGGCCGTCACGTCCTCGCCCACCACCAGCGCAATATCCTGCACCACCGGCGGGAAGCGCGAAACGGCCTTGTAGCGGCGCGGCCCGGCCAGGAACGGCAGCAGCCTGTCGAGAACGACCTCGAACACATACGCCTCGCCGTCAACGTCGAAGGCGGCGGCGACGCGCGGCTCCACCTGGCCGATTACGGCGACCCGCTCTCCCTGCATGCGCACCTCGGCGGACCGCCCGCGGCTCATGCCGAAGACCTCCGTCTCGATGAACTCCGCCGCGAGGCCCAGCCCGTCGAGCAGCGCTTCCAGGTAGCCCTTCGCGTCGTAGAAGTCCACCGGCTCGTCAGTCGGGTGGCCCCAGCGGTCCTCGCGCCGCCCGCCGATCACCGCCGTCAGGTGCTCCTCCTCCAGCGGCAGGTCGGAGCCGCGCGGCAGGTAGACCCGCGCCGCTTCGAAGAGCGCCGTCTCTCCCTTGTCAAAGCGCAGGTTCGACGCCAGGCTCTGGAGGGCGCTGGCCCGCAGCGTCGTGCGCAGGTACTCGTGCTGGTTGCTCAGGCTGTTGATGACCCGCAGCGGCGGCTGCTCGGCGAGAAGCTCCGGCGGCACAACCTGCTGCAGCGCCTCCAGCGTCGTCAGCGAGTAGTTGATCACCTCCTGCATGCCGGACGCCGAAGCCACGGCGCGGGCGCGCTCCCGCAGGTCCCGCAGCGGCTGCGCCATTATCGGCGGCACCTCGCCGCGCAGGTTCGTGACCGGCAGCTCGTCGTAGCCGACCATGCGCGCCACTTCCTCCGCCACGTCGTCGGCGATGCGCACGTCCATGCGCCAGTACGGCACGTCGGCCCGATACTCGCCGTCGACGGCCCGGCAGCCGAACGCCAGCCCTTCGAGGACGCTGCATACTCTCTCCGGCGGCAGGTCGAGGCCCAGGATCGTCCGCAGGCGCTCGCGAGGCACGCTTATCGTCACCGGCTCCGCCTTCCGCGGATAGGTGTCGACGACGCCGGACGCCGCGCGGCCGCCCGCCACCTCGACCATTAGCTTCGTCGCCCGCCTGGCCGCGACTATCGATAGCTCCGGGCTCAGCCCCTTCTCGAACCGGCTTGACGCCTCGCTCCGCGCCTTCAGCCGGATGCTCGTTCGCCGGATGTTCGGCCCGTTGAAGTTCGCCGACTCCAGCAGCACCGTTCGCGTCTCGTCGCCGACCTCGCTGTTCGCGCCGCCCATCACGCCGGCTAGGGCCACCGCGCCCTCCAGGTCGGCGATGACCAGCATGTCCGGCGAAAGCTCGTGGTCAACGCCGTCGAGCGTCGTCAGCTTCTCGTTCGCCTGCGCCCGCCGCACGATGATCTTGCCGCCGCGAATGAGATTGAAGTCGAAGGCGTGCAGCGGCTGGCCCAGCTCCATCATCACGTAGTTCGTGATGTCGACGATGTTGCTGATCGGCCGCATGCCCGCTGCGATGAGCCGCTCCTGCATCCAGGGCGGCGACGGCCCCAGCTTCACGTCTTCGATAAGCGTCGCGACGTAGCGCGAGCACAGGTCTTCGTCCGCGACCGCCACGTTCACCCGCTCGCCGATAGGCCCGCCCGCCTCGTCGTACGTGCCGTCGGGGTAGCGCACCGTCTTTCCGGTCAGCGCCGCCACCTCGCGCGCGATGCCGATCATCGACAGGCAGTCGCCGCGGTTGGGCGTGACGGCGATGTCGAAGATCGTGTCGCCCATATACTCTTGCAGCGGCACCCCGACCGGCGCGTCCGCGTCCAGCTCCAGGATGCCGATGTGCTCGTCGGAGATGCCCAGCTCGCGCTCCGAAAGCACCATCCCGGCCGATTCGACGCCGCGAATCTTGGCGGGGGTGAGCTCGACGGCTTCGCGCGTTTGCGGGTTGATGATGTGAGCGCCCACGCGCCCGAAGGCGACCTTCTGCCCTTCCGCCACGTTCGGCGCGCCGCAAACAACCGTCATCCGCTCGCCGCCGAGGTCGACGGTCGCCAGCTTGAGGCGGTCCGCGTTCGGGTGCTGCTCGACCTTCACGACGAGCGCGACGGAGATGCCTTCCCAGTCGCCGCCCGTCTGCTCGACGCGGTCGACTCCGAGCCCCGCCATCGTCAGCCGATGCGCCAGCGCCTTCGCCGACAGATCAATGTCGACGTACTCCCTCAGCCAGCGCAGTGAAACTCTCACGCAATCCGCCGTAGCCGAGGCTTTCCAGCCTCGGCGTCGTACTAGAACTGCTTCAGGAAACGCAGGTCGTTCGCGTAGAACAACCGGATGTCTTCGATGCCATGCCGCAGCATGCAGATCCGCTCGATTCCAAGGCCGGCGGCGAATCCGGTGTAGCGGTCTGCGTCGTAGCCCATGTTGGTCAGGATCTCCGGGTGGACCAGCCCGCAGCCCAGTATCTCGATCCAGCCCTCGCCGCCGCACGTCCGGCAGCCGGCGCCGCCGCAGATCATGCAGTCAATCGCCATCTCCGCGCCCGGCTCGACGAACGGGAAGTAGTCGCAGCGGAAGCGCACCTTCCGCTCCTGCCCGAAGATACGCTTGGCGAACTCGAACAGCGTCCCCTTCAGGTCCGACATGCTGATCCCCTCGTCCACCGCCAGCAGCTCGACCTGCGTCTGCATCCACTCGTGCGTCGGGTCCGTCGCCTCGTTGCGATAGCAGCGCCCGGGCGAAACGATCCGGATCGGCGGCCGGTGCTTCTCCATCACTCGCACCTGGTTCGGCGAGGTGTGCGTGCGCATGACCACGTCGTACTCGCCGTCGTGCGTGATATCCACGTAGAGCGTGTCCATCGTGTCGCGCGCCGGGTGGTCCTTGGGGATGCGCAGCGCCTCGAAGTTGTAGTAGTCCGATTCGACCTCCGGCCCTTCGACGACGGAGAAGCCCATCGACACGAAGGCGGCGAGGACGTCCCGGAGCGTCTGCGTCACCGGGTGCAGCCGTCCGACCTTCTTCTCGCGGCCGGGCAGCGTCACGTCCAGCCGGCCCGCCGTCGTCGCCGCCAGCCGCTCCGCCTCCACCTCCGCCCGCCTGGCCTCCAGCGCCTCTTCCAGCGATTGCTTCAGCCGGTTGGCGATAGCGCCGGCGTCGCGCCGCTGCTCGGGCGGCAGCTCGCTGAGTCGACGCAGCAGCCTCGTCAGGCGTCCCTTGCGTCCAAGGAACGCGACGCGCCACGCCTCCAGCGACGCCTCGTCGCCGGCGGCCGCAAGTTCGCTTCGCGCCTGCTCTTCAACCTGTCTCAATTCGTCGATCATGGCAGTCACGGGCATGCTTCCACCGGACTGAGGAGAATCGGCGAAATGCTGGAGTGGAAGCTGCGCGCTATCGAGGCTATTATGAAGTTGCGTATTTGCTGGGTCAACAGCCGACACTTCAGGGGCGAAGCCCGAGGCCGGTCGTGGCCTTTAGGACCGGCGCATTGTAAGATCAGGGTGCAGGGGCCGCTAGCTCAATTTGGCAGAGCAGCTGACTCTTAATCAGCAGGTTTCGGGTTCGAGTCCCGGGCGGCTCACCAGAAAACAGATACAGAAAGGCCCGTTTCGACGGGGCTTTCTGTATACCTTCCTCAGCAGTTGCTCACACTTTGCTAACGGGCGCCGTGAGAGGCGGAATAGCCTGCTAGATAGGCCAGGGTGAGTGCTCCGGCCAGGACCCCACTTGCCTGTAATGTCTGGTGCTTTGAAACCGCCTCGATGTTGTAGATAGCTTCCACCGTTGTCCTTGCTGCCGCACTCATCAGGTTAAGCGCGTACATATCTTCCTGGGGCGGCTGTTCTCGCATCGCCGAGGCGGTGCGAGGACCCAGCCTGTCCAAAAGGGCCAGTTCGACCAGGTCCGGCCTCGTCGCCATGAGGTCCTCAGTAAAGGATTCCAAAATCGGCAGAAACTTCACTCCAGCGTTCATTATCTCGTTGATTTGGCCGGCCTCCCAGGCGTCCGCTGCGATTCTTTCCCAGTACTGCTCTTCCATGATTACCCTCCAAACACTAGCGCCGCCACCTTTTCGGCGGTTTCTTCCTGCGTAGCGGGGATAGCGTGAGAGTAGATGATGCCGCCTACCAGGGCAAGTCCTACCGGTGCGATGATGAGCCGCTTCACGGTACGCCTCCTAATGGAAATCTGGCGCGGATAGGCGCATTGTACACCTGCGAGTCAAGGGGAGCGCCACGTTTCGGCCGCCGGAACGCGGCGCAAACGGGCGGTTCTGCCAACGGATTTGCTAACAAACCGTTTGTAGTTGCCCGTCAGCGGCCATCATGACGGGCTCGCCCTGGGCCGATTACAGATACGGTGTATCATTGGAAGCAAGGGGATAGCATGGCCTATAATAGTCTAGCCGCGGCTCTCAACCGGCGGGTTCCAGGTTCGAGTCCTGGGCGGCCTACCAGTGAAGGATCGCTGGTCGGGGAAGTGTCGGAACTGGCAGACGAGCATGATTTAGGATCATGTGCCGAAAGGCGTAGGGGTTCGAGTCCCCTCTTCCCCACCAGATTCGCGACCGCAGCCGGTCCCCCAAACGCGCACGACGCCGCCGGCTCCGCCCGCTCGGCAGGCATCGGCAGCAAGGGATAACCTCCAATGGCCAATCTGCTGGAGGTAAAAGACCTCAAGACCCACTTCTTCACTGACGACGGCGTCGTCAGGGCGGTGGACGGCGTCAGCTACGACGTCGAAGAAGGCGAAACCGTCGGCCTGGTCGGCGAAAGCGGCTGCGGCAAGAGCGTCAGCGCCCTCTCGATCCTGCGGCTCATCCAGCCGCCCGGCCGCATCGTCGGCGGCGAGGTCTGGTTCGAAGGCCGCGACCTCCTGAAGCTCAGGGAGAGCGAGATCCGCCACGTCCGCGGCAACCGCATCGCCATGATCTTCCAGGAGCCGATGACCTCGCTCAATCCCGTCCTCACCATCGGCCGCCAGATCACCGAGGCGCTGGAGCTCCACCTGCACATGAGCCGACGCGACGCCAACAAGCGCGCCGCCGAGCTGCTGGAGATGGTCGGCATCGCGGACGCCGCCGCGCGCCTGAAGGACTACCCGCACCAGTTCTCCGGCGGCATGCGACAGCGCGTCATGATCGCCATGGCGCTGTCCTGCAATCCGCGCCTCCTCCTCGCCGACGAGCCGACGACGGCGCTGGACGTGACGATTCAGGCGCAGATCCTGGAGCTGATGGCTGACCTCAGCCGCGAGACCGGCGCCGCGATCGTCATCATCACCCACAACCTGGGCGTTATCGCCCGCTACGCCAATCGCGTCAACGTCATGTACGCCGGCAAGATCGTCGAATCGTCCACCGCGCGCGAGGTCTACGGCAACCCGCGTCACCCGTACACCCTCGGCCTGCTGAAGTCCGTCCCCCGGCTCGACCAGGGGCGACATGCGAAGCTCAATCCCATCGAAGGCTTCCCGCCGGACCTGGCGCATATCCCGTCCGGCTGCAGCTTCTTCCCGCGTTGCGCCTATCGCGAGGACAAGTGCCGTGCCGAAGAGCCGCCGCTGATGCTCGTCGGCGAAAAGCACTATTCCGCCTGCTGGCAAGCCGCCGGCATCGAGAAGGCTGCCGTATGACGAGCGAAACCGCCACAATCGTCGATAGCGGCGCCGCGAAGAGCAGCGATAACGTCCTCCTCAACGTCCGCGACCTGAAGATGCACTTCCCGGTGACCGCCGGGATCATCCTCCAGCGCAAGGTCGCCGACGTGAAGGCGGTCGACGGCGTATCCTTCGCCATTCGCCGCGGCGAGACGCTGGGGCTGGTCGGCGAAAGCGGCTGCGGCAAGTCGACCGTCGGCCGCGCCATCCTCCAGCTCTACCGTCCGACCGGCGGCCAGGTGCTGTTCGACGGCCGCGACCTCTGCCGGATGAAGGGCAAGGAGCTTCGCCTGTTCCGCCGCCGCATGCAGATGATCTTCCAGGACCCTTACGCCTCGCTGAACCCGCGCATGAGCATCGGCAGCATCATCGGCGAGCCGCTGGCGATCCACAACCTCGCCTCCGGCAAGCGCCGCCGCGAGCGCGTGGCGGAGCTGATGCGCACCGTCGGTCTGAACCCCTACTACGCCAATCGCTATCCGCACGAGTTCAGCGGCGGCCAGCGACAGCGCGTCGGCGTGGCGCGGGCGCTCGCCGTCGAGCCCGACTTCATCGTCTGTGATGAGCCCGTCTCGGCGCTCGACGTTTCGATCCAGGCGCAGATCATCAACCTGCTCGAGGACCTTCAGGAGCGTTTTGGCCTGACGTACCTTTTCATCGCCCACGACCTCTCAGTCGTGCGCCACATCAGCGATCGCGTCGCGGTCATGTACCTGGGCAAGCTGATGGAGATGGCGGACCGGCTGGAGCTCTACGAGAACCCGCTGCACCCGTACACGAAGGCGCTGCTCTCCGCCGTGCCCGTCCCGGACCCGCAGATCGAGGCGACGCGCGAGCGGATCATCCTCCACGGCGACGTGCCGAGCCCCGCTTCGCCGCCGTCCGGCTGCGTCTTCCACACCCGCTGCCCGATCGCCACCGGCGAGTGCAGCGAGCACGTACCGGAGTGGCGCGAGAAGTCGCCGGGGCACCGGGTCGCCTGCTGGCGCGCCTAGTCCGACAGCTCCCTGCGCATAAACGTCACGTCGAACGGCAGGCCTTCGAAGTGGCGCGTGCTCGATTCGACGAAGCTCAACTTCTCGTACCAGGCCCGCAGCTCCGTCTGCGCCGCGATCACCCCGATCTCGATCGCCTTCAGCCCCATCTCCCGCGCCGTCGCGACGATGTGGTTCACCAGCGCCTCGCCGAAGCCGCGACGCCGGAACGCGGGCAAGACCGCCAGCCGTTCCATGTAGCACTTGTCCTCGTCGACACGTTCCAGCGCCGCGCAGCCCGCCGCCTGGCCCGACGCCCGCAGCAGGAAGTAACGGACGCCCTTCTCGAAAGCCGCCTGAATCCACTCTTTCTTGCTGTTCGAAGGGTGCGTTGGAGCGTTCTCCGGCGTCAGGCCGAAGCGCTGGGCGACGGTCGCGAACGACTCGCGGATAAGCGACGCTAGCAGCTCGACATCGCCCTCCGACGCCTCGGTGATCACGCACTCCACGCTCATCGCCGCGCCTCCTTCGCATTCGTCAAATTGAACCGCCCGATCCCCTATGCTACCATCGAACCGCCATGGATCAGTCCCAGATACGCAACTTTTGCATTATCGCGCACATCGACCACGGAAAGTCGACGCTCGCCGACCGCCTTCTCGAGCTGACCGGCACGATCTCCCCGCGCGCCATGCAGGAGCAGGTGCTCGACACGATGGACCTCGAGCGCGAGAAGGGCGTCACGATCAAGGCGAAGGCCGTCCGCATGCTCTACGACGCGGACGACGGCCGCCAGTACGAGCTCAACCTCATCGATACGCCCGGTCACGTCGACTTCACGTACGAGGTCTCGCGCGCGCTGGCCGCCTGCGAGGGCGCCCTGCTCGTCGTTGACGCCGCCCAGGGCATCCAGGCGCAGACGCTCGCTCACACGTACCTGGCGCTCGACCACAACCTGACGGTGGTACCCGTTATCAACAAGATCGACCTGCCGAACGCCGACCCCGCCGGTGTGGCGCGCGAGCTGTCGACTGTCATCGGCTTCGACGAGGACGAAATGCTGTACGCGTCGGCGAAAGACGGCACCGGCGCCCGCGAGGTGCTCGAGGCGGTCATCAAGCGCATCCGCCCGCCGCACGGCCGCGTCGACGCCCCCCTGCGCGCCCTCATCTTCGATTCCAAGTACGACCCCTACAAGGGCGTTATCGCCTACGTCCGTATCGTCGACGGCTGGCTGCGCCAGGACCAGCGACTCTGGCTGGCCGCCGTCCAGCGCCCGCTGGAGCCGCTGGAAGCCGGCGTCTTCCGGCCGGAGATGGCACCCGCCGACAGCCTCACGACCGGCGAGGTTGGCTACGTGGCGACCGGCCTCAAGAACGTCAAGGACTGCCATGTCGGCGACACGATCACGGAGGAGGAGCGCCGAGCCGACGCTCTGCCCGGCTATCAGCCCGCCAAGCCGATGGTCTTCGCCGGCCTCTATCCCGCCGCCGCGAACGACTACGGCCTCCTCCGCGACGCCCTCGACAAGCTCAAGCTCAACGACGCCGCGCTCACCTACGAGCTGGAGTCCAGCGGCGCCCTCGGCTTCGGCTTTCGCTGCGGCTTCCTCGGCCTGCTGCACATGGAGATCGTGCAGGAGCGCCTGGAGCGCGAGTACGGCCTGACGCTGCTCATCACCGCGCCCGGCGTCGAGTACGAGGTGACGAAGACCGACGGCACGGAGCTCGTCGTCGACAATCCGTCCGACCTGCCGGAGCCCACCGAGATCAACGTCATCCGCGAGCCCTGGATGAACATATCGATAATCGCGCCCGACCGCTACATCGGCGCCGTCATGGAGCTGGTGACCGCCCGTCGCGGCGAGTTCCGGCGCATGGAGTACCTGGGCCACCGCGAGGAGTCGGCGCAGTCGGCGGCCGCCGAAGGGCGAGTGGTGCTGGAGTACCGCCTGCCGCTGTCCGAGATGCTTATCGACTTCTACGACCCGCTGAAGTCGCGCACTCAGGGCTACGCCAGCCTCGACTACTCGTTCTCCCACTACGCGCCGTCGAAGCTGGTGAAGCTCGACATCCTGGTGAACGGCCAGCCCGTCGACGCCCTGTCGCTGATAACGCCGGCGGAGAAAGCGCAGCACAACGGCCGCGCCCTCGTCGAGCGGCTGCGGCGGCTCATCCCGCGCCAGTGGTTCGACGTGCCGATACAGGCGGCGGTCGGCGGCCACATCATCGCCCGCGAGACGATCCGCGCGATGCGCAAGAACGTGCTCGCCAAGTGCTACGGCGGCGACGTGACGCGGAAGCGCAAGCTGCTGGAGAAGCAGAAAGCGGGCAAGAAGCGGATGCGGATGGTGGGTCAGGTGGAGATACCGCAAGAGGCCTTCATGGCCGTCCTCAAACTAGAAAAGTAGGGGAGGACTTTCATCCTCCCGCGGAGAGGAGCGCTAAATCCCGCAGCCTTCCCCGTAGGACGTTGTTGGCAAAGGCTGAGGGTTTCAACCCTCAAATCATCTCCCCGCAGGAAGCCTTCATGGCGGTGCTAACGCTAGAGAAGTAGGGGACGCTGCCCGCCTACGGACGGGTTTCAGCCCTCCACACTGCTGCCCACCTAGTTCTACTCGGCCCGACGCGGGTACCGCGCCGCCGGTCTTTCTAGCTGCGTCGGCGTAGTTGACGTAACATTTGCGTCCGTCTTCCCACCCGCCCGCCCGCAAGGCGTTTTGTCGAATCAAGGGGACACCCCTTGAACCCCGGCAGAGAGGGCGCCTCTCTGCACTCTCCCTGGGGGCAAGCCGCCTTGGCGGTCGAGGACCGCATCCCCGCACGATGGGCAGCAATTCTGCAGGATGAATCCCGCAGCCTTCCTACTAGGACGTTGTTGGCAAAGGCTGAGGGTTTCAACCCTCAGAGCAATCCCCCCGCAAGAGGCCTTCATGGCCGTCCTCAAACTAGAAAAGTAGGGGAGGACTTTAGTCCTCCCGCGGAGAGGAGCGCTTCTGCGGGATAAATCCCGCAGCCTTCCCCGTAGGACGTTGTTGGCAAAGGCTGAGGGTTTCAACCCTCAGATCATCTCCCCGCAGGAAAGCCTTCATGGCGGTGCTAACGCTAGAGAAGTAGGGGACGCTGCCCGCCTACGGACGGGTTTCAGCCCTCCACACTGCTGCCCACCTAGTTCTACTCGGCCCGACGCGGGTACCGCGCCGCCGGTCTTTCTAGCTGCGTCGGCGTAGTTGACGTAACATTTGCGTCCGTCTTCCCACCCGCCCGCCCGCAAGGCGTTTTGTCGAATCAAGGGGACACCCCTTGAACCCCGGCAGAGAGGGCGCCTCTCTGCACTCTCCCTGGGGGCAAGCCGCCTTGGCGGTCGAGGACCGCATCCCCGCACGATGGGCAGCAATTCTGCAGGATGAATCCCGCAGCCTTCCTACTAGGACGTTGTTGGCAAAGGCTGAGGGTTTCAACCCTCAGAGCAATCCCCCCGCAAGAGGCCTTCATGGCCGTCCTCAAACTAGAAAAGTAGGGGAGGACTTTAGTCCTCCCGCGGAGAGGAGCGCTTCTGCGGGATAAATCCCGCAGCCTTCCCCGTAGGACGCTGTTGGCAAAGGCTGAGGGTTTCAACCCTCAAATCATCTCCCCGCAGGAGGCTTTCATGGCCGTCCTCACGTTGGAAAAGTAGAGGAGGGCTTTAGTCCTCAACGTCCCCTTATTCAATCCGGTCGGTCGGGGGCCCGCGCCGCCGGTCTTTCTAGCTGCGTCGGCGTAGTTGACGTAACATTTGCGTCCGTCTTCCCACCCACCCGCCCGCGTGGCGTTTTGTCGAATCAAGGGGACACCCCTTGAACCCCGGCAGAGAGGGAAGCTCCCTCTCTGCACTCTCCCATCCACTCCTTGTGACGGTTTCACTGTCCTAGCGGGACCAGGTTGCAGGACGAACCGTTTGAATTCCTCCCCATCAGAAATGCCGCACACCGTTGGTATCGATTCGCCTTCCCTTGGTCCGTCGATCCCTTCGCTGTCGCTTGGAGGAATAGGATAGCATCGTCCCACGCGAAGTTGCTCAAAGCTGCTTGAAGCTGAGCCGTCGAACCTGGAGGTGGTTCGTTCAGTCTCCCCGTCAATTGGGGCCCCTGAAGCGGCGTCAATCTGTCCCAATCTCCAAGAAATGCATGAGCAATCTCGTCGGTGGTCAGAGGTTTCTCGGCTGGGTGGGGTACGTACCAATGTCCCACCGTCCTGTCCAAGGCCATGAACCCCCCGAGAATCAGAAAACATGTGAGAGCGGTTGCCGCTGCGATGAAAATGCTCTTCATGGTTGGGTCCTCCTCTCCCTTCGGGGTTGACCTAATGTCACGCAGTGATCTCCTCGCCGCCGTCTACGCCGATGACGTTGCCCGTCATCCAGTACAACCGCTCGTCGCACAGCGCCGCAATCGCCTTCGCCACGTCCTCCACCGCTGTCGCCCGACCGCTCGGGTTCTGCGCCGCCGACCGCTCGTAAAGCGCCAGCGCCCCCGCTATCTTCCGCATCGCCGGCGTGTCCGTGATCCCCGCGCGTATGGAGTTGACGGCGATCCCCGACGGCCCTAGCTCGACCGCAAGCTGCCGCACGTGCGACTCCAGCGCCGCCTTCGCCGCCGATACCGGCCCGTAGTTCGGGATCACCCGCGTCGAGCCGGAGCTGGTCATGGCGAACACGCGGCTCCCCCGACGCATCAGCTTCAGCGCCATCAGGTCCTGCACCCAGTACACCAGGCTGTTCGCCATCACGTCGAGCGTCATCTCCATCTGGCGCTGGCTCACGCGCTGCTTCGGCCCCTCGGCGATGTACGGGACAAGCGTCCCGAACGCCAGCGAGTGCATGAACACGCGCACGTATGCGTCGGGCCGGCTGCGCAGCGTCTCCTGGATCGACGACAGGACGGCGGCGCGCTTCTCGGCGTCGGCGGCGTTCGTGTTGAAGAAGACCGCCCGCCGTCCCAGCGATTCGACCTCCGCGACGACGCGTTGCGCGTTCGGCAGCGTCGAGCGCAGGTCCAGGTGGACGCCGAAGACGTTCATGCCGCTGCGCGCCAGCTCGACAGCCGTCGCCGCACCGAAGCCGCTTGACGCGCCGAGAATGAGCGCCCACTCTTTGCTTTCGTCAGTCAAAGCAATGCCTCCTTATCGCTGAGATGGCAAATTGTTACAGAGGGTCGATTCAACTCAGGTCGAGCGACTTGAGGTAGGCCTTCAGTTGCGGTGCCAGCTCCGGCCGTCGCAGCATCAGCTCCAGCGACGCCTGCAGCAGCCCCAGCGGCCGGCCGGTGTCGTAGCGCTTGCCCTGGAAGCGATAGGCGAAGATAGGCTTCTCCCGCAGGAGGAGCGCCAGCCCGTCCGTGAGCTGGATCTCGCCGCCGAAGCCCGGCTTCGTTTCCGATAGCGCGGGAAAGATGTCGGGCATGAGGATGTATCGCCCGACGACGGCCAGGTCGGACGGCGCCTCCTCCGGCTTGGGCTTCTCGACGAGGCCGCGGACGCGATAGACGTTGTCCTCCAGCAGCTCCACGGCCAGCGATCCGTAGGCCCCGATTCCCTCATGCGGCACCTGTTCAACGGCGATCACGCAGCCGTCGTACCGCGTGCAGACGTTGATGATCTGACGCGTGACCGGCGGGTCCGCGATTATGAAGTCGTCCGGGAAGTAGAGTACGAAAGGCTCATCGCCGATGACCGACCGCGCCATGAGCACGGCGTGCCCGACGCCCTTCTGCTCCTTCTGGCGGACGAAGACCATCTCCGCCATCTCCGCGATGCCCCGGCTCTCGTCGCGACGCGCCAGGTCGCCCTTCTCCTCCAGCGCTCGCTCCAGCACCGGCGCGTAGTCGAAGTAGTCCTCCACGGCGCGCTTTCCCGCCGAAGTTACGATAATGATCTGCTCAATGCCGGAAGCAACCGCCTCTTCGACGACGTAGTGGATGACCGGCTTGTCGACGAGCGGCAGCATCTCCTTCGGGCTTGCCTTCGTGACGGGGAGCATGCGGGTGCCGTAGCCGGCAGCGAGAATAAGACCTTTGCGAACGCGCATCCCTGTCTCCGTTCGAGGTGTCTTGAGGGCTCTGCCAGCGATTCTACGACGCGGGTGCTACGCGGGCAAGGCGACGTTCGCCTGCCGCGTCGGCTCAGGAGGGGCGCGCCTATTCCAAGCAGCAAAAGCAGCATTCCGGCTTCGGTGACGCCTTTCGGTTTGCCAGGGCTGCCGTCCTCTGGTATAGTACCTACTTGGTCTGCATTTCCCGATGAGGGAAACGCTTCGGGCTTTGGAAAGCCTCGCAACGGTGGGCGCCATCGAGTCCTCAAGGGTTGACTTTAGACAACAGCCCCATGTTAGGATGTCGCGGTCGTGCTAGACGGGGAGCTAGCGGTGCCCTGAACCCGCAATCCGCTATAGCGGGGTTGAATTCCCGTTCGAGGTCTTAGGCACCGGGGAACTGGTGCCGCTGCGCGGCGTAGAAGGCTTGGTCCTACGCGGCGAAACCCTATGAACCCCGTCAGATCCGGAAGGAAGCAGCGGTAAGTAGCGGTCTTCGGGTGCCGTAGGGCAACCGGGCCTGAGCAAGCGGGTGGCGTTAAGCCCGCGGGCCGGGTCGACAACGGGTGCACGACCGTAATTAATCTCTGGCCGCTCCGCGGTTGTAAGTGAGAGAGCTTTTGCCCGCTCGACAAAACGGAGCACGAATCCTCAGGGCGCTGAGGGACCGGCTGATTCGGAACAACTCCAGTCCGCCGGCCGGATTCCCGATCAGCCGCTCCGGCCTCGCCTTCCTCGTCGCTCTCGCCGTCATCGCCTTCCTCACATTCGTCGTCTTCCCTGCCCGGCACGTAGTGATCGTCGCCGATGGCGTCACCAACCTCGTCCACACTCGTGACCAGACCGACGCCGCCATACTCCGCCGCGCCAACGTCGCGCTGGAGCCGGGCGACCGCGTGCTGCACGAGAACGACCGCTATGGAACGTCTCAGCTGGAGGTCTCACGCGCCACGCCCATCGTAGTCGAGGTCTCGGGGCGCCTCGTCTTCTGGCGAACACAGGCCAAGACGCTGGGCGGCGCTCTCTCCGAGATCGGCGTCACCCTGAACGAAGGCGACAAGGCGATAGTCAACGGCGTCGCGGCGTCGCCCACCGACCCCCTTCTGCCGCTGGCGCCGCGGATGGTCGCGAGCGCCCTCGGCCTGATGCGACTCCCCTCGTTCGTGCCATCCGACAGTCAGCCGCTGTCCGTGACCGTGAAGCGAGCCGTCCCGTTCACCGTCGTGGAGGACGGTCACAGCCTGAGCCTGCTCTCCACGCAACCGACGCTGGGCGAGGCGCTGAGCGAGAACGACATCGTCCTGCGGCCGGAGGACCTCGTCAGCCCTGACCCGGACACGCCGCTCACGGCCGGGCTAAGCGCCGAGGTCGACCATGCCGCCAAGTTGACCGTCACGCTGCCCGAAGGAACGCAGGTCGTCTACAGCCGCGAGAAGACCGTGGGCGCCGCGCTTACCGCCGCCGGAATCGACCTCACGCCGCTGGACAAGGTCTCCCCGGACCGCGACGAGCCGCTGACGCCCGAGATGCAGGTCGAGGTGATTCGCGTCACCGTCGGCGACGTCGTTGAGCGCGACGACATTCCTTACGAGACCGTCTTCCGCAGCGACCCCGACCTCGCCTGGGGCGACTCCCGTCGCGTTGAGGGAGAGACCGGCACCCACGCCTACGAGTACCAGGTCACGTACGAAGACGGCCAGGAGACCGGCCGCGTCCTCGTCCGCGACTGGGTCGACCAGGAGCCGCAGGACGCGGTGGTGTACTACTCCGCGGCTTCCGACTCCGATGCCGGCATTCCGGATGGCACTCACGTCCTCGAGGTCAAGCACGTCTACGCCACTTGGTACGATCCCGCCTCCGCCGGTAAGCCCGCGTCTTCATCCGGCTACGGCTACACGAGCACCGGCGTGGAGGTCACGCGGGGCGTTGTCGCGGTCGATCCTTCGGTGATACCATACGGAACGAAGATGTTCATCCCCGGCTACGGATTCGCCGTCGCGGCCGACTGCGGCGGCGGAATCAAGGGGAACATGGTCGACCTGGGCTTTCCCGACGGCTATCCCGTCGACTGGACTCCCCGCTGGGTGGACATCTACATCCTAGGCTGACGAGTCCGAAAACGCCGCGTCGAAACACTGCCACCGCCCATCGCCGCCGACCGCGTCGAGCCCTCCCGCGCGACCTCGTGCTTGCCGGACTGCCCGCGCGCAAGAGCCTCGGCCAGCACTTCCTGGTGGACCGCCGCATCCTTCGACGCATCGTTAACGCCGCGAAGCTGACTCCCGAAGACACCGTAATCGAAGTGGGCGCCGGGCTGGGCGTTCTGACCGCGCAGCTCGCGAAGCGCGCCGGAAAGGTCGTCGCCGTCGAAATCGACGAAGCGCTGTGCGAGCGGCTGCGCCACCGGTTCGAGTCCGTTCCAAACCTCTCGCTCGTCTGCGCCAACGTCCTCTCGCTGACGCCGTCGGAACTGCTGACCCCCGCCGGCGCCCGTTCTCCCTACGTCGTCGCCGGCAACCTGCCCTACAACGTCGCCGGCGCAGTCCTGCGGCACTTCCTGGAAGCGACGCCCCGGCCGCAGCGGATGATCGTGATGCTTCAGAGGGAGGTGGCCGAAGCGATCGTCGCCGGGCCCGGGCGGATGAGTCTGCCGGCGCTGGCGACGCAGCTCTACGCCGTCCCGCGGCTTCTCTTCACCGTGCCGCCGTCCGCCTTCCGTCCGCCGCCGAAAGTGGAGTCGGCGCTGCTGCGACTGGACGTCCGCGACGAGCCCGCCGTCCCGGTTGACGACGTTGGCGCCCTGTTCAACGTCATACGCGCAGGCTTCAGCACGCCGCGAAAGCAACTGCGGAACGCCCTCAGCCATGCGCTCGCGCTCGAACCCGGACGCGTCGAAGAGGCGATGCGTCGCGCCGGCGTCGACCCGACGCTCAGGGCGCAGGCGCTCGGCCTCGAGCAGTGGGCGGCGCTCTACGAATCGCTTCGACGGGAGACGGCATGAAGCTGCGCCTCATCGCCGCCGCCAAGATCAACTGGACGCTCGAGGCGCTCGGACGCTGTGACGACGGCTACCATGAGATTCGTACGCTCTTCCAGACGATTGCCCTCCACGACACGCTTACGCTTTCGCCCGCCGACGACCTGGAGCTGCGACTCGTCGCCGGCTCGACGCCGGCCTGGCGGCCTGAGGACGACCTCGCGCACAAGGCGGCGCTGGCCCTGCGCGAAGAGGCCGGCGATCCCTCGCTCGGGGCGCTCATTGAGCTTGAGAAGGTGGTGCCCGCGGCCGCCGGCCTGGGCGGAGGCAGCAGCGACGCCGCCGCCGTGCTGCGCGGCCTGAACCGACTCTGGCGCCTCGACTTCGATGCGACGCGACTTGCCCGCATCGCCGCCTCGCTGGGCAGCGACGTCCCCTTCTTCTTGACCGGCGGTACCGCCATGGCCGGCGGCCGCGGCGACGAAGTCGCCCATCTGCCGGACGTTCTGCCAACGCCCCTGCTCGTCGCCGTCCCGCGCGACCGCCTGCCGCAGAAGACGGCCGTCATGTATGGCCGGCTTCGTCCACAGCACTACACCGCAGGCGAGCACACTGAGCGCCTCGTCGAGAAGCTGAAAGCGGGCGAAGCGGTCGCCGACGATGACATCTTCAACGTCTTCGAGGCCGTCTTCTTCGACTCCATGCCGCTTGCGGCGACCTTGGCCGAAGAATGCGCCGAAAGAGGCGCCTGCCCGCACCTCGGCGGCAGCGGCCCGTCGCTCTTCTTCCTCCAGCCTCCTGGCGACGAGGTCAGGGAGCGTCTGCGTCGCGCCGGCGTCGAGCTCTTCCAGACGGCAACGCTGAGCGCCGCGGAATCAACGGCCTGGGAGGAGCTGTAGCCGCCCATGGCTGAGGTGTTTGCTGGCTTCGTCTGCGGCTTCGCGCTATCGATTATCGCGACGCCGCCGTTCGCCCTCTGGCTGCTGCACGCCCGCGACAGGGTATCCTTCATCCGCAACGCCGTTCCGCCGGGCATGTCTATCACCCTCCTCTCCGTCCCGATATCGTCGTTCTTCTCTCTCCTCTGGACCGGCTTGGGCCTCATCTACGGCATGGTGCTCTTCGCCGCCGAGAACTCGCATCCCAGTCACGGTCTGGGTAGCCCCAACCTGCTGTATACGTTGTTCATCCTGCTCACCACCATCATCATCTTCCTGCCGTTCTACGCCATAATCCCCTCGGCGCGCCGCCTCGCTCTTTTCCTTGCCTTCACCTATGTCGGGCTATTCGGCTGGGCGACGCCCTGGCTCGCCCACTTGGCCGCAAGTCGCGTAAGCTGAAAATGCGACGGTTCGGGACCTCAATCCGACCCTTTCGGAATCGTGAGGCGTATGAGCAGCATCATTGACATGCACATCCACACCACGCGCGGCGCCAGCGACAGCAGCCTGCGCCCCGTGGAGCTTGCCCGCGCCGCCAAGCGCCTCGGCCTCTCCGCCGTCGTCGTCACGGAGCACGACCGGCTCTGGGACCCGCTGGAGGTCGCGCGCTTCAGGGAGGAGCGCTCTCTCCTGCTAATAAACGGCATGGAGGTGACCACCGACCTCGGCCACGTGCTGGTTCTCGGCCTGCACGCCTACCTGCCGGCCATGCGCTACGCCCGGGAGCTGCGACCCATCGTCAGCGACGCGGGCGGCTACATGATCGCCGCCCACCCGTTTCGCCACCAGTTCAACCGCGTCGAATGGGAGCGGCAGGGCTTGGAGCCACGCGACCTTTCGCCGGAAGAGGCGTCGAAACTGCCGCTGCTCAGCCTCGTCGACGCCATCGAGGTGCTGAACGGCGGCAACAGCCTGGAGGAAAACGTCCTCGCCCTCGAGGCGGCGGAGATCCTGGGAAAGCCGGGCGTGGCCGGCTCCGACGCCCATTCGCACCAGGGCATCGGCATTCACACGACCGTCTTCGAGCGAACGCTGGAATCGGAGGCCGACCTCCTGCGGGAACTGCACGCCGGCCGCTTCTATCCTGCCGACGGCCTCCTCGTGGGCGACCTGCAGCCCTTCACGCTGCCCCTGGATCTGTAGCCACTACCGCTCCGACCTTTGCGGCGGCTAGAATGAGATGAGTCTTTCCCCAAGGAAGAATATGCCCACCTACGTCGCCCTGGACCTGGAGACGACCGGCCTGAGCGCCGACAACTGCGAGATCATCGAGGTCGGCGCCGTCAAGTTCACGCCGGAGCACGAGATCGCGACTTTCCATACCGCCGTCAAGCCGAGCGCGCCGTTGTCTTACTTCATCCAGCGCCTCACCGGCATCCATCCCGACGATCTCCGCGACGCCCCGCTCTTCGCCGAGGTCGCCTCAGACCTGGAGGACTTCCTCGGCGACCACCCGATCGTCGGCCAGAACGTCGCTTTCGACCTCGGCTTTCTCGCCGCGCAGGACATCCGCCGCGGCCTCTCCTTCGACACGCATGAGCTGGCGACGCTCCTGCTGCCCGGCCTTCCCGAGTACAATCTGCGCTCTCTAGCGCGTCACTTCGGAATCGAGTTCAACGTCCGACATCGCGCCCTCGCCGACGCTCAGGCCGCCCGCGCCGTCTTCCTCCGCCTCCGCGAACGCCTGTCCGAGCTGCCGGTCGCCACGCTGGCCGAGCTGCAGAACATCGCCGTCGCCGTCGACTGGCCGCTGCGCCACCTCTTCGCCGAACTCTTGGACGAAGCGCCCCTGCTCGCGGAGCCTGGTCTGCCCGCCGAAGCGGCGCCGCTGCCCGTTGACCTGGGAACGCCGCTCGTCGCCCGCTCTCCCCTCCAGCCCGTCGCCGCCGACGAGGTGGAGTCGATCCTGCGCGCCCCCGAGGCGTCGCCCGACCTCTTCCCCGAGTTCGAGCTTCGCGCGGAGCAGCTAGCGATGGTCCGTGAGGTGACCGAGGCGCTCAACACCTCTCAGCCGCTCATCGTCGAAGCGGGGACGGGCACCGGCAAGTCGCTCGCCTACCTGGCGCCGGCCGCCCGCTACGCGCTGGAGAACGACGCTCGCGTCATCGTCTCCACCGACACGATTAACCTGCAGGAGCAGCTCATGGGCAAGGACATCCCCCTGCTGCGGCAGCTCCTCCAGGCCTCACCGGAGACGAAGACGTCCGCCCCGCGCCTGCGATTCGCCCAGCTCAAGGGCCGTCGCAACTACCTCTGCATGCTCCGCTTCGCCGCCCTCCGACGCTCTTCCTCGCTCAGCCAGTCGGAGGCGAAGCTGTTGGCCCGCATCCTCGTCTGGCTGCGCACGACCGAGACCGGCGACCGCGCGGAGCTAAGCGTGACGGCGCAGGAAGAACCCGTCTGGCAGGAGCTCAGCGCCGACAGCGAGTCCTGCGTCTCCTTCGCCTGCCACTACGCGCGTCACGGCGCCTGCTTCCTCCAGCGGGCAAGGCGGCGCGCCGAAAGCTCGCACATCGTCGTTGTCGACCATGCGCTCCTCCTGTCCGACATCGTGACCGGCGGCCACGTCCTGCCGGAGTACCGCCATCTCATCATCGACGAGGCGCACAATCTGGAGGACGAGGCGACGCAGCAGTTCGGCTTCCAGGCCAGCGACGGCAACGTCCGCAACCTGCTCGACCGCGTCTACCATCGAGGCGCCCGCGGCCGGGCCAGCGGCCTCATCGAGAGCCTGCGCGCTCAGCAGCGGGCCGGCCGGCCGGACGCTGCGACGGACCTGGAGGAGTTCGCCGGGGAGCTTGTCGCCGCTCCCGAGGCCGCTCGCCGCGCCCTGCCCGTTCTCTTCGACCTGCTCTCGTCCTTCCTCTTCGACCGCGCTGCTGAGCAGGGCGACTTCGACCCGCGTCTGCTGCTCAATCGTGCCATGCGCGTGCAGCCGGACTGGTCGAACGTCGAAGTGGCGTGGGAGAACCTCGACGTTTCGCTCGGCAGGCTGTCAGGCCTTCTGATCCGTCTGAATGAGAGTGTCGCCGCCGATGGCTCCGCCGACACGGAAGAGCTCCTGACTGAGATCGCCGGAATCGGCCAGGAGGCGCAGCGGCTCCGCTTCGGCATCGCCTCCGTCCTCGGCCGCGACGACCCGGAGACGATAGCCTGGCTCGCCTACGTCCGTCAGAGCGGCAGTGTCAACCTTTGCGCGGCGCCTCTGCAGGTGGCCGACGCGTTGCGGTCCCGCCTCTTCGCGGAGAGGGAGTCGGCGGTGCTGACGGGCGCCACCCTCAGCGTCGCCGGCCGCTTCGACTACATCTGCGGCGCTCTTGGCCTGGATGAGCCGCGCCAGCTCCTGCTCGGCTCGCCTTTCGACTATGCCCGCTCCACTCTGATGCTCATCCCCAGCGACATGCCGGAGCCTAACCACAACGACTACCAGGAGGAGTTCGACCGCGCCCTGATCGACCTCTGTCTCGCCGCTGAAGGGCGCACGCTCGTCCTCTTCACGTCCTACGGCTCGCTGAACGCCACCCAGGCTGCCATCCGCGGCCCGTTGGAGCGCGAAGGCATCCTCGTGCTCGGTCAGGGGATCGACGGCACGCCGAAGTCGCTGCTCAACTCCCTGCGCGAGAACCATCGCACCGTCATCCTGGGCACGAGCAGCTTCTGGGAGGGCGTCGACGTTGCCGGCGAGGCGTTGTCCCTGCTCGTCATCGCCCGTCTGCCGTTCGCCGTTCCGACGGACCCGATAGTCGTCGCCCGCTCGGAGCTCTACGAAGACCCGTTCAACGAATACACGCTGCCGCAGGCGGTCATCCGCTTCAAGCAGGGCTTCGGCCGGCTGATCCGTCGGAAGACCGACAGAGGCGTGGTGGTGGTCATGGACCGGCGGCTTCGCAGCAAGGCGTACGGCTCGTCGTTCCTGCGTTCCGTGCCGCCCTGCACGGTGGAGGACCTGCCACTGCGGGAGCTCGGCCCGGCGACCGCCGCCTGGCTCGCCGGCAAGCGGCGAACCTAGCCGAGCGTTCAGCAGCCATCGTAACTGAGACCACGTAGCCGAGGCTTTCCAGCCTCGGCGGCCCGGTTATGGAAGCCGAATGTAGCGGAAGGCTTTAGCCTTCCGCGTCCCCTTCCTGCAGCCGGCCCAGGTACTCGAATCTCGTCCTCTCGACTTGTCGTCAAGCCGTCGAGACGCGCTGCCCGCAGCCTTCGAAGCGTCGTGCCCAGCTCGCGGCCCGACGGAACGCCGAGGCGACGCAACGCGCTCGGCCCGAGAAACGGCTTTACATAACGCCACTGACGCAGGAACAGCCGCGCTCTCTCCGCGACGGCCGGATCTTCGCTGCGCAGCGCCAGCGCCCACACCGCGGCGACGCTGAACGGCTCCAGCGCCTCGGTCACGCGGCTCGGAGTCGCGTCTGGGGCGTCCAGGCCGGGGAGTGCTCGCAGCCGAGCCAGGTCGGCGACGGAGCGCTCGTGTCGTCGCGGCAACGCCAGCCGCTGCGTCACGGGCTCGATGTCCTCTTGCCGGCAGCGCCAGCAGAGGAGGCAAAGACAGACCTCGTCCCAGGGCGCCGGCCGCTCTTCCTCCGCCCGCTGGAAAGCCGCCTGCGTCGCCTCGTCGAGCTGGAAGTAGGGATAAATCGCCGCCGGCATCCCCAGCTCTTGCGCGCGGGCTACTATCCGTGACAGGCGGTCTTCATAGAACATAGCGGACAGCTCCGCCCAGATGCGCGCGCCGCTGATCGTATCCAGGTACCCCAGGTCGCGACGCAGCAGCCGCTCGGTCTCCTCCTCCAGCCGGAAGTCCAGCCGCGCCTCGTAGCGAACCGCCCGCAGCATGCGCGTAGCGTCGTCGCGGAAGCTGCCGTCGTGCAGGACGCGAATCAGCCGCCTTCCGAGGTCATCGCGTCCTTCGAACGGGTCGAGCAGCTCGCCCGCGGCCGGCGGCGTCAGTCGCAGCGCCATCGCGTTCACGCTGAAGTCGCGACGCCGCAGGTCCTCGTCGATGCCCGCCGGTCGCACCGTCGGCAGCGCCCCCGGCCGCTCGTACGACTCCGCCCGCGTCTGCGCCAGGTCGACCCGCGAGGCCGCGAGCTCCACCGACGCCGTGCCGAACTTCTCGTGAACTGTCAGCCGCCCGCTCTGCTGCTCAGCGACCTCCTGCGCCAGCGCGATCGCCTCGCCCTCCACGGCGATGTCGAGGTCGACGTGCGGCCGCCTCAGTAGCAGGTCGCGCACGCTGCCGCCGACGAGGTACATCTGCGCGCCCCGTTGCCGGGCAAGCGCGATGACCGTAGTCATGACGTCGCGGTCTGCTTGCGTCAACCGCGCCTCGAGAGCCGAGAGCAAGTCTTCTGCCAAAGTCCGGCGGCCTCTCGCACCAGTCTCCAAAGTCGCCCGATTATAGCACGCGAACTTGACATCCTCTTCAGTGCGGCATATTATGCCCTAAAGCCAAGCCGCATATGAAACGCCGAAACGCTGTGCGCGAAGCAGGCGCGAGGGCCGTCGATCACCAAGCGGTAGGCAACAAAAAGACCGCCGCCAGGGCGGTCTGTCGTTGTTAGGGGGCGGACTCAGGGACATGACGACGGACTTGAAGCCGTTGGAGAAGAAGCTGGGGCTGAAGTTCCGCACTCCAGCCCTCCTCCAGCAGGCGCTTATGCACCGCTCCTACCTGAACGAGATGGCCGGGCCCGGCCTGGAGTCTAACGAACGCCTGGAGTTCCTCGGCGATGCCGTTCTCGGCCTCGTCGTCGCCAGCAAGCTCTTCGAAGACTATCCCGACCGCTCGGAAGGCCACCTTACGGAGATGCGGGTAGCGCTCGTCCGTCGGGACACCCTCGCGCGCGTCGCCAAGAGCCTGGCGCTCGGAGATTACCTCTTCCTCGGCCGCGGCGAACGCGCCGCCGGCGGCGGCAACCGACCGTCGAACCTGTCGTCGACCTATGAAGCGGTCGTCGGCGCCGTGTTCATCGACGGTGGCTTGCAGAAGGCGCGGCGCTTCGTCCTGAGATCGCTTGCCGCCGAGTACCGGGAGCTGCCGAAGGGCCGCATCCTGGCGAATCCGAAATCGCAGCTACAGGAGCTGCTTCAAGCCCGCTTCCAGAAAGCACCCGTCTACAGGCTGGTGCGCGACGAAGGCCCCGACCATTCGAAGGTCTTCACCGTGCAGGTCTGGGGCGACAAGAAGCCGCTCGGCGTTGGACAGGGGAAGAGCAAGCAGCAGGCGGAGAAAGAGGCCGCTCGCGACGCCCTGGAGAAGATGGCGCACGAAGGCGGCGGCGAACCCATGACCGGCACCGATAGCTGAGACTCCCCTGGGATTTGCGAATGTACCTAAAGCGGTTGGAGCTGCGCGGGTTCAAGAGCTTCGCTGCTCAGACTGTCTTCCAGTTCGGGACCGGCATCACCGGCGTCGTCGGGCCTAACGGCGTCGGCAAGAGCAACGTCGCCGACGCCATTCGCTGGGTCCTCGGCGAACAGAGCGCCCGCACGCTCCGCGCCCGTCGCCTCGAAGACGTCATCTTCTCCGGTAGCAGCCAGAAGTCGCCCGTCGGCATGTGCGAGGTCAACCTCGTCCTCGACAACAGCGACGGCTGGCTGCCAATCGACTTCCAGGAGGTCGTCGTCGGCCGCCGCGCCTACCGCGACGGACAGGGCGAGTACCTGATCAACCGCAACCGCGTCCGCCTGCGCGACGTCAACGACCTCCTCCTCCACTCCGAGCTCGGCCAGGGCACCTACGCCTTCATAGGCCAGGGGCTGGTCGAAGAGGTGCTGAGCCTGCGCCCCGACGAGCGCCGCGGCCTCATCGAAGAGGCGGCCGACGTGCGCCGCTACCGCGTCAAGCTCGACGAAGCGCGCGCCCGCCTCGTGGCCACCCGCGACAACCTCGAGCGCGTCAACCTGCTTCTCTCCGAGATATCGCCGACACTCGCCCGGCTGGAGCGGCAGGCCGAGCGCGCCGACATGCACGCCCGCCTCAGCCGCGAGCTGGCGCAGGCCCTCCAGGCCTGGTACGGCCACCACTGGCGCGAGGCCCAGGACGCTCTCACCGCCGCCCTGGCCGGCTGCGACCAGCGCCAGGAGGAGTTCCGCCAGGCCGAGGCCCAGATCAACGCCTGCTCCGAGAGCGGCGAAGCGCTGCGTCGCGCCATTGAGGAGCGACGCAGCGATATCGCCCAGCGCTCCGTCGCCGAGCGCGAGCTGTCCGACCACTTGCGCCGCCTCGAGCACCAGTGCGCCCTCGACGAAGAGCGCCAGCGCATGCTTGGCGAGCGTCTCCAGGAGATACGATCGGACGTTCGAAGCGCTGGCCGCCGACCGAGAGCGACGCCAGGGAGAAGAGACCAGCGCCGGCGAGCGCAGGCTCCGGCTCGACCGCGAGGTCGAGGAGCGACTGGCCGAGATGATGGCCTGCCGCCAGAAACTCGAATCCGCCGAGAAGGAGCGCGCCGGCCTCCGCAGCCGCGCTGTCGAGGCCGAAGAGCAGGCGATCCGCGCCCGCAACGTCGTCGCCGAGATCGAAGCGCGACTGGAACGCATCCACAAAACGGAGGAGAGCCTTCGCCAGGAGATCGAAGAGCTGCGGAATCGCCGCAAGGACAACCTGCGCCGCCTCGCGGGCCTGGCACAGGACTACAGGGCGCGCCACGAAGACCGCGCCCGCATCGAAAACGAGCTGACTCAGGTCGCCGACGCCCAGGTCGCCGCCAACGACGCCATCGCCCAGACGCGGCGCAACATCGCCCGCGCCGAAGAGCGCATTCCCGAACTCCAGGCCGACCTTCAGCGCGCCAAAGCCCGCGTCGACATCCTCGGCCGCGTCCACGCCGAGCACGAAGGCTTCGATAAGGCGACGCGCATGCTCCTCATCGCCGCCGGCCAGGCGCCCTACAGCGACGACGAGGACACGCCGGAGCCGGGCAGCCTGCAGGGCTACGTCGGCGTGCTGGCCGGCCTCATCCGCGTCCCGCCCGGTCTGGAGAAGGCCATCGAAGCCGCCCTCGCCGACAGCCTGCAGTCCATCGTCCTCGCCAGCCACGCCGACGTGCTGGCCGCGGTGCAGCTCCTGATGGAGTACCCACGGGGGCGCGTGACCCTCTATTCCGCCGACAACCTCTCGCCGTCGCGGCCGCTTGTTCTCATGCAGGAGAAAGGCATCATCGGCGTCGCCTCCGACCTCGTGACCTGCGACGCCAGCTTCAAGCCGCTGGTCGAGACGCTCCTCGGCCGCACCATCGTCGTCGAAAACCTGGTCATCGGCCTGCGCGTCCTCAAGCGCGGCATGGGCAGCGTCGCAACCCTCGACGGCGAGCTCCTGCGTCCGACCGGCGCCATCACCAGCGGCAGCTCCCGCACCATGGGCGCGCTCATCGGCCGCGAGAGCGAGCTCCGCCGTCTGCCTTCCCAGATGTCCGATCTCGAATCCGCTGTCAAGGAAAAGCAGGCCGAGATCGATGGCTATCGTCGCGCCCTCCGCGAGTATGACGCCGCTCTCGGCGCTCACGCCGAGAAGCAGCAGCGCCTCTGGCAGGAGCGCGCCGCGACTGAGCAGTCCTTCGTCGAGCACCGCGGCCACCTGGCGCTCCTCTCCGGCCAGATGCGCGAGCTGCGCCACCAGGAGACGCGCGCCGCCCAGACCGCGAAGCAGGTCGTCGCCGAGCGCGAAAGCCTGGAGCGTGAACGTGATTCGCTCGCCGGCGAAGCAGCCGCGGCCGTCGAAGCGGCGGAGCGGCACACCCAGCTCATCGCCGCCGTCAGCGAGCGCCTGCCCGAGCTGACCGAGGCGCTCACGCAGGCCAGCAGCGCCCACGCCGCCGTCGAAGGCGAGCGCCAGGCGCTGGGCGTCCGCACTGAGGAGCAGGAGACCGCGCTCGCCCGCATCGATGACCAGACCGCCCGCAAGCGCGGCCAGATCGCCAATCTCGAGACGCAGATGGCCGCCGCTTCGGAGCGCCTCCAGCAGGCGCAGGCGTCGCTGGAGGAGAAGCGACGCCGCTGGGGAGAGCTTACCGGCGTCCAGCAGCCCGACGAGGAAGAGCTCGTCCGGCTCGAATCGCACGAGAAGGGGTTGCGCGGCGAGATGGAAGTCGCTCTGGCGCGCCGTCGCGACGCCGAGATCGGCCTCCTCGAAGCGCAGGCGGCGGTCAAGCAGCGCAGCGACGAGCTCGAGGCGCTGCGCGAGGGCATGGAGGCGGAAGGCCTCACGCCCACAGAGACCGGCGATGTCGTGCCCGTCTCCCGCCCGTCGCAGGGGCTTCCCGACTGGCTCGCCGGCGAGCGCGCGTCCTTCGACGAGCCGGAGGACCGCCTGCCGCCCATCCGCGGTGGCTCCGACATCGACCCCGTCGCCCTTAAGGAGCAGATAAGCCACCTGCGCGCCCGCATTCGCTCCCTCGGCCCCGTCGACGCCCAGGCGCCCGCCGACTACGCGGAAAGCCGCCAGCGCTACGACTTCCTCAGCGGCCAGGTCGCCGACCTGAGCCAGGCGGAGACGCTCCTGCAGGAGGCGATAGCCGAGCTGGAGGAGAAGATCAAGGAGCGCTTCGCCGACGCCTTCCAGAAGGTCGACGCCGAGTTCCAGCGCTACTTCGCGACCTTCTTCGGCGGCGGCACCGCCCGCCTGGTCCAGACCCAGCCGAAAGAGGACGACGAAGAGCCCGGCATCGAAATCATGGCGCAGCCGCCGGGAAAGCGCGTCGCCAGCCTCTCGATGCTCTCCGGCGGCGAGCGCGCCCTTACCGCCGTCTCTCTGCTATTCGCCCTGCTTCAGACGCGGCCGTCGCCCTTCTGCGTCCTCGACGAAGTCGACGCCATGCTCGACGAGTCGAACGTCGGCCGGTTCGCCGAGGCCGTCAAGAAGCTGGCGGAAGCGACGCAGTTCATCATCATCACCCACAACCGCCGCACAATCGAGATGGCGGACCACATCTACGGCGTCGCCATGTCGAAGGACATGACGTCGTCCATCCTCTCCCTCCGCCTCTCCGACCTACCGTCGACCAAATAGGGAGTGCAGAGGGCGAAGCCCTTTGCCGGGGTTCAAGGGGTGTCCCCTTGATTCCTTGATTCCCCGATCCCCCAATGCTATGATCTTCTCAACGTTGCGTCGCGAAAGGAGATTGCCTGTCCTTGCGTCTATTCCGCAAACAAAAAGGCGAAGAGGAAGACGCCAGGAAGACCGAACAGGCCCTTGAGCGCACCCGAAAGACCTGGTTCAGCCATCTCACCTCCCTCTTCGAACGCTCCCGCATCGACGACTCCCTCTGGGACGAGCTCGAAGAGCTGCTCATCGGCGCCGACGCCGGCGTCGCCACCGCCCAGAAGGTCCTCGAAGACGTCCAGGAGCGCGTCGACAAGGAGGGCATGAAAGACCCCTCGGAGGTCCGCGACGCCCTCAAAGACGAGCTCGTCGCCATCCTTAAAGCCGCGCAGCCCAAAGGCGCTCTCTGGCACAACGGCGACCGCCCGCAGTCGATGCCCAAGCCCGCCGTCATCCTTGTCGTAGGCGTCAACGGCACCGGCAAGACCACCAGCATCGGCAAGCTGGCCTACGCCCTGCGACAGGAGGGCCTCCAGGTCACCATCGCCGCCGCCGATACCTTCCGCGCCGCCGCCATCGAGCAGATGCGCGAATGGGGCGACCGCGTCGACGCCGAGGTCATCGCCCACAAGCAGGGAGCGGACCCGGGCGCCGTCGTCTTCGATGCCCTGTCCGCCGCCGAAAGCCGCGGCGCCAACGTCGTCATCGTCGACACGGCCGGCCGCCTGCACACCAAGTTCAACCTCATGGAAGAGCTGCGAAAGATCCTTCGCGTCATCCAGCGCAAGGACGCCAGCGCCCCGCATGAGGTGCTGCTGGTCCTCGACGCTACGACCGGCCAGAACGCCCTGACGCAGGCGAAGGCCTTCGCCGAGGCCGTGGACGTTACCGCCATCTGCCTCGCCAAGCTCGACGGCACGTCCAAGGGCGGCATGGTCTTCGCTATTTCCGACCAGCTCGGCGTGCCCGTCCGCTTCATCGGCAGCGGCGAAGGCCCCGAAGACCTGGGAGAATTCTCCCCTGAGGAGTTCGTTGAAGCGCTGTTTCAGTAGCGAAGACGGCTCCAGCTTTCCCTCAAGGACGAGGCCCGTAGGGAGCAGGACACGCGTTCGCGGCGGCGGCGCGAGAGGGTCGACACATGCCTGAAACGCTCTACTGGTGGCTGGCCGTCGAGGTGATGGGTATCATCGGCTTCCCCCTCGTTTACGCCCTCTTCCCGCGCTTCCCCGACCGCGGCTACGCCTTCGCCAAGCCATTCGGCATCCTCACGATCGGCTTCGTCTTCTGGATACTGGGCTCGGCGTGGGTCGTGACAAACAGCGTCGGCGGGCTCGTCTGGGTCGTCGTCATGGTCGGCGCCGCCTCCGGCTATTTCGCCTGGCGCCGTCGGGCCGAGCTGATCACCTTCGTGCGCGAAAAGTGGTCGCTGCTTCTCGTCATCGAAGGCCTCTTCCTCGTCGCGTTCATCGTCGCGATCTTCCTGCGCTCCTTCTCCCCGGACATTTCCGGCACCGAGAAGCCGATGGACTTCGCCTTCCTCAACGCTTCGACTATCAGCCAGCACTTTGCGCCCAACGACCCCTGGCTGTCCGGCCACACTATCAGCTACTACTACGGCGGCTACTTCCTCGTCGCCATGACCGGCAAGCTGGCCGGCGCAAGCACCGGCGTCGCCTACAACCTCGGCCTGGCGATGATCGCCGCCCTGGCCGTCGTCGGCGCCTTCGGCCTCGTCTTCAACCTGGTCTCCCTCCAGGAGGGTGACGTTGCCAGGCGCGTGAAGCTCCTTGGCTGGCCGCTCGCCTTCGGCCTCGTAGCCGCCTTCCTGCTGACCGTCGTCTCCAACCTGGAAGGCTTCCTCGAGTTCTTCGCCGCCCATGGCGTCGGAGGCGCCGGTTTCTGGAACTGGATCGACATCAAGGGGCTGACCAGCGTCGGCAACACCACGACGACCTGGTATCCGACGTCCAACTGGTGGTGGTGGAAGGCCGCCCGCATCATGTCGTCGACCTCGCCGGAGACGATCACAGAGTTCCCGTTCTTCAGCTTCCTCCTCGGCGATCTGCACCCGCACGTGATGGCGATTCCGTTCGATCTCGTGGCCATCGGCGCCGCCGTTCGCCTCCTGCAGGAGGACGAGACGCTCGACCTCTCGTTCTGGGCGCGACACCAGGTGGTCCTGGTGGCGCTGGCGGTTCTGATTGGCGGGCTCTCGTTCCTCAACACCTGGGACCTGCCGACCTTCTTCTTCCTGTTGCTCGTCGCCGCCTTCCTCCGGAACTACCTGAACCTCAAGCGCTGGGACTGGAAGCTCCTCCGGCAGACGATTGGGTTTGCCGTGCCGTTAGGCATCGTCTCCGTCCTTGCTTACGTCCCCTATCACAAGCTGTTCATCCCGGCCTTCGGCTTCGCCAGCCAGGCGAACGGCATCGCCCCCGTCGAGACCAACGGCACGATGCCGTTGCACGCCTTCATCTTCTGGGGGCCCTTTGCCGTCCTGATGCTTCCCTTCGCCGTCCAGCGACTCGTCACCTCGCTAAAGGAGCGCCGCTGGCAGCGCAACGAGTGGCTGGCGGCCGCTCCCGGCCTCGTAGTCGTCGCCTTCTGGTTCCTCTGGGTCCTCGTGCGCGGCCATCTGGGCAACGCGATCTCGGCGCGGGGCAGCGCCTGGCTGACGGCGCTTATCCTGGTCGTCCTGCTCACGCTCTTTATCGCGACCCTCCGCCGCGAGGTCGAAGCCTATGTCACCGGCAAGAGCTCGCTGCCCATCATCGCCGCGTTGCTCGCCGGTTCGCTGGCGGCGCTGCTGGTCCTGGGCGCGGAGTTCTATTTCATCCGTGACGTCTTCAACGACCGCATGAACACGGTATTCAAGCTCTACTACCAGGCCTGGATGTTCATGGCCATCGGCGGCGGCTTCGCCTTCTACTACATGGTCCGTCACTGGCTGCCGACGAAGACCATCTCCGGCGGCTGGCGCTACACCTGGGCGGGATGCGCCGCGGTTATCCTCGCTGCCTCGCTTGCTTACCCCGTCGGCGCTACCTTCGCCCGCACCGACGGCTTCAACGCCAAGCAGAACCTCGACGGCCTTGCGTCCGTGAAGAAGGACTCTTCCGGCGACTGGGCGATCGCCGACTGGCTCCTTAAGAACGCGAAGTCGAACAGCGTGATCGTCGAGATGGTCGGGAACAACACCATTGGCTATGAATGGGGCTCCACCGGCCGCATCTCCTCCTGGACCGGCCTTTCGACCGTCTTCGCCTGGCCCGGCCACGAGCAGCAGTGGCGCGGCTGGCGCGGCGGCAGCAACGACCTGTCCGCCCAGCGCATGACCGATGTCGACAACTTGTACAAGACTGACGATCCGAATCAAGTGAAGCAGATCGTCGCCAAGTACGGCATCGACTACATCGTCGTCGGCTCGCTGGAGCGTCAGGCCTACTCGGCGGCGTCGCTTCAGAAGTTCGACAGCATGTACCCGTCGCAAAAGTTCGGCGACAATGCCGTCTACATCGTGGGGGGCAAGTAGCGGTGGCGCGCGTCTCGGGGTGCAGCAAGCCGCCCGTTCACCGTATACTAATTGTTAAGGAGTTCAGGGGCGCTCATGGCCGTATCTGACGAACCGCAAAAGCCCGCCGTTACCGCAAGGGTCTCATCTGCCCAGGCCATCGCCTGGCTGAAAGCCAACTGGCCTCGCTACTGGGAGATTGCCCTCTTCGCCGCCATCATCGCCATTGCCGCCGGACTGCGCCTCTGGGACCTCGGCGCCCGCTCCTTCAACCACGACGAGAGCCTGCACGCCACCTATAGCTGGTACCTCTTCAACGGCCAGGGCTACCAGCACGACCCCATGATGCACGGCCCATTCCAGTTCCACATCAACGCCGCGCTCTGGAAGATCATCGGGATAATCGGCGCCGCGCCGGTGCTGAACAACTGGGTTAGCTGGGGCGTCAACGACTACACCGCTCGGCTTCAGTACGCCCTCTTTGGGACGGCGCTGGTTGCGCTGCCCTTCTTCTTCCGAAACTATATCGGCCGCGTAGGCGCCCTTTTCGCCGCCCTCTTCCTGACGTTTTCGCCGGTCCTGCTCTACTTCAGCCGCTTTGCTCGCAACGACATCATCATCGCCTTCTTCACCCTGGGGATGGTCATCTGCATCTGGCGCTACCTCTCCGAACGAAAGAACGTTTACCTGTTTCTGACCGCAGCTCTCCTATCCTTGAGCTTCTGCACCAAAGAGGTCACTTTCCTCACCGCCGCGATCCTGCTGCTCTTCCTCGACATGCTCGTCGCCTGGGAGCTTGTCGCCTGGATGCGGGAGCGCGCCGGATTCGGGCGCAGTCGCCGCTCCGCCGCCTCCAGCCGACAAGGGCTCGGCGACCAAGCGAGCCCGGCGAAAGGAGGAGCCGCCGCCGCCAGCCCAGTCTGCCCCTATGGCTCAGGCCGGGCCCGTTCGCTGGGCCCTGACGTTCCTTGTCTGCATCCCCTTCGCCTGGCTTATCGTCGCCGCCTGGCCGCTCATTCGCAACTGGCGCGAGCGCTGGGGCCTGAACAAGCTGCCGCTTTCCGCCGACCTCCTGATTGTCGTCCTCACGTTGTCGGCCGTCCAATTCTCCGCCGGCGTCCAGCTAATCCCGTTCGTCAGCGGCAAGGACAAGTATTACAAAGACCCTGGCGTCAACGAAGAGACGCTCATGAAGGTCTCCGTCTTCCTGTTCTTCCTGGTAACAACCTACATCGGCCTCCTCTGGAAACCGCGCACCTGGCTCATCTGCGCCGCCATCTTCTACACGCCCTTCGCTCTTCTCTACTCCACGTTTTTCAGCAACATCGGCGGCCTGACTTTCGACAAGCAGGCGAGCGGAGGAGCACAGGGTCTACTCGCTGGCATTGGCATCCTGGCGCTCGCCGGTCCCGCGTTGCTCCTTCTCTTCCTGCCCGATACTGAGAAGCAGCCGGAATACAAGGAAGCCGAACGCCGCCTGATAACCGCCGGCATGCTTGGTTTTGCGCTCTTCGTAGTCATATTCTTGTTCGTTCTCGTCTCCAACGGCTTCTGGTCGGGCATCTGGGGGTCGATGGACTACTGGCTGGTGCAGCAGGGCGTCCAACGCGGCAGCGAGCCCGTCTATTACTACATTATGATTCTGCCGATGTACGAGTTCCTGCCGCTGGTCCTGTCGATCATCGGCCTTGGCTGGTTCCTCTTGCGTCGCCAGTTCCTGCTATCGCTCTCAGCCATTGTTGGGTTCTGCCTGCTCATCGTCGTCTACTACTGGCATGGCGGCTCGCTGCCAACGATGGTCGCGATGCTTGTGATTCTGGGTGCGCTCCTCTTCGCCCTGCGAGTGGACATGTTCACCACCTTCCTCATCTTCTGGGCGGCCGGCTCGCTCATCGCCTACGCCACCGCCGGTGAGAAGATGCCCTGGCTTACGGTCCACCTGACGCTGCCGCTCATAATTCTGGCCGCGAAGTTCCTCAACTCCCTGTTCGAGCGTTTCAACATTCGCTTGTCGTTCAACTGGCGCAGCCCGGAAGCGCTTGTCCTGGGAGCCGGCGCCTGCGGCTTCCTGTCGATGGTGATCCTCTGGCTCACCACGTTCTCGGGAGTCGGCGCGGTGATAGCCCTTCTGTTCGGCCTCGCCGCGGCGGCGCTCATCGCCCGTGCCATCTCGCTTCGGGGCGCGCTTCTCGGCGCGCAGGCCGCCGTCGCCCTGATCGTGCCGGCGCTGTTCGTCATCACCGTCCGCGACGCGTTCCGGGCGAACTTCCAAATCGGCAACTGGCCGCGCGAGATGACCTCCTACGCCGACACCTCGCCTGACCTCCCGATGGTCCGCAACGATGTCGTGGCTTTAGGCAAGCAGAGCGGCCTTGGCAACGCCTATCCCGTCGTTGTCGACAACGAGGTCGCCTGGCCGATGGTCTGGTACTTCCGCGACTTCACCAAGGTCACCTGGCCCAGCAACAGCATGACCCCGCCGGTTGCCGGCAGCGTCGTTCTGATCGGCCAGGATCACGAGAAGTGGATGGACCCGTATCTGGACGACTACCAGCAGCCCATTCCCGTCCGTCACCTGTGGTGGTTCGGCGACGGGCCGACCTACTACGGCGGCGAGAATGCGATGCAGTTCGCAAAGGACCTCTTCGACCCGAAGGTCTGGAACGTCTGGCGCAACTATTTCGTCTGGCGGAACGTCCCCTGGCAGCCGCCGGCGGCCGACTCGCTGCTCTACCTTCCGAAGCCGGACAAGATCGCGACCAACGCCAGCGCGCCGCTGCCCGCGCCGCCCGCCGTTCCCACCGTCGCGGTTTCCGCCGCCGACCAGTTCGCAATCGGCGGGCAGGCCCAGCTCAACCAGCCGACGGACCTCAGCGTCGACCAGGCCGGCAACGTGTACGTCGCGGACTCCAAGAACAACCGCATCCAGGTCTTCGACAAGACCGGCAAGTCAATTCGCATCTTCCAGCCCAGCGGCGACGCCGCCCTCAACGAGCCGTGGGGAATCGCCGTGGCGCCGGACGGCAGCATCTACGTTTCCGACACCTGGAACAAGAATGTCGGCGGCGGCATAGGCCAGATAATAAAGTACGACTCCAACTTCAACGTCATCTGGAAGTCCGACCCGTCCATCAATCTGTACGGACCGCGCGACCTCGTGGTCCTTCCCGATGGCAACGTCCTCGTCGGCGATACCGGCAACAAGCGAATCGTCAAGCTCAACGCCGCCGACGGCACGATGCTCGGCTCCTACGGCCAATCCGGCAGCGACCAGGGGCAGTTCGACGAGCCCGTCGGCGTGGCCGTCGGCCCAACCGGCAACATCTACGTCGCCGACACCTGGAACGGGCGCGTCCAAGTGTTCGACTCCAACCTCAAGTACATAACTGAGTTCGCCGTGAACGGCTGGGCGAGCAGCCAGGACGTCACCGCCAAGCCCTACCTCGTCGTTCTACCCGACGGCCGCGTCATCCTGGGCAACCCGGCAAACGGCCGAATCGAGGTCTACGGCGGCTTCGGGACGGTGACCAGTTCCTGGGATTTGCCGACAACCCAGGGAGTCGCGGGCAGGCCGCTGGGGCTGGCTGTCGACGCAAACTACCTGTACATTGCTGATGGCAGCGGAAACGTCGTCTACCGGCTGCCGCTGAGCACCTTCGCGGGGAAATAGCGGCGTTCTTGGGATAGGGGCGTCTCTTGGAAGCGTTTCATGAGATCGCGGATGCTATTCTCTCCTTCGCCGATCATCACCTTTACGCCGCGCTCTTCACGCTCCTTTTCGCGGAAGAGGCCGGCATACCGCTTCCCGCCCCCGGCGACACCGTAATCCTGCTCGCCGGCGCGCAGGTCGATAGAGGGCAGGCGAGCCTGTTCATCGTCGTCCTCTTCGTCGTCGTTGCGACGCTCTTGGGCTCCTCCATCCTCTACTGGATCTCGCGACTGGGCGGAATGCCCGTCGTCCTGAGAGTCTGTCAGGTCCTGCACATCCGCGAGGACCGGCTTGACAAGCCCGGCGCCTGGATTCGCCGCCACCGCGGCGTCGCCATCGTCTTCGGCCGCCTTACGCCCGGCCTGCGCACCCTGACGACAATAGCCGCCGGCATCTTCGAGGTCAGCTACCCCTCGTTCCTCGTATATACCGCCATCTCGGCGACGATCTGGGCGCTCCTCTACGTCCGACTCGGCGCATTCGTCCACAGCTCCTACCGCCACGTCGCGTCGTACCTGTCCCGACCCAGCGTGCTCGCGCTCGTCCTTCTCGCCTTCGTAATAGCCGCCGCGACGGTCGCCTTCCGACGCTGGCGGGCCGCCCGCCAACGCGCCCGCCTCCTGGAGGAGACAGGCATCCTGGCGCGTTGACCCTCGATTTCGCCTCTGCCTATAATGTGTCACGTAAGTGCGTCCGATCCTACAGTAGGCCCGTCCCGCTGAGGACCGACGCCCTGAAAATGAGGCCTCGCATTGCTGCGTAGTCGACGCGTCTGGCTCGGGGTGATCCTGAGCCTCGTTTTTCTAGCCTTCTTCCTCTATCGCTCCCGCAGCGACCTGGGCAAGATCCCCGACGCCTTCGCCCACGCCAACTACTGGTGGATCGCCGCTTGCATTCCCGTCTACTTCGTCGGCGCCTGGTTCCGCGCCTGGCGCTGGAAGTACCTGATGCGACCGGTCGGCGAGCTGCGCGTCACCGCCCTCTACCCCGTCGTCATCATCGGATTCATGGCCAACAACCTCATTCCCGCCCGCGCCGGCGAGCTCGTCCGCGCCTACGTCGTCGGCGAGCGCCACGGAGTCAGCAAGATGGCGTCCCTCGGCACCATCGCCGTCGACCGCGTGTTCGACGGCATCACCCTCCTGCCGATCTTGCTCATCGTTGGCGCCATCTCGGGCGTCAACAGCGAGCTCCGGACCATCGCCATCTGGATGACCGTCATCTTCGGTGTCTTGCTCGTCGTCTGCGTCGTTCTCGCTCTATCGGAAGGCTTGAGTAGCCGCGTCGTCGACCTCGTGCTGCGGCTCGTTCCGGCGCGCATGAAGCCGAACGTCCGCACCCTCGCCGAGTCGTTCCTTACCGGCCTGCACTCCTTCCGCAGCCCGGTCGACATGTTCCTCGCCTTCGCGACCTCCGTCGCATCGTGGCTGACTGAAGCGACGATGTACTATATGGTCGGTCTCGCCTTCGGCCTGCACCTTGGCTTCGACATCTACCTGCTCATCTGCGCCGGCGCCAACCTGGCAATAGCGGTTATTGCCACGCAGGGCGGCGTCGGTCCGTTCGAGTTCGTCGCCCAGCAGACCGCCATCCACTTCGGCGTCGCCTCGGGCCTGGCCTCGGCCTACGCCATCGCCCTGCACGCCCTCGTGCTGCTGCCGGTTATCGCTGTCGGCCTCTACGCCCTCTGGGCGATCAACCTCTCGCTCGGCGAAGTCCTCAGCGGCCGGGGCGCGACGCCGGTGCCGGAGGCTGTTCCTCCGCAGCCGTCCTTCCGCGACGAAAGGGAGGCGCCTTGAGATTCGGCATCGTCGGCGGCGGCATCGCTGGACTGACGGCCGCTCTCCGCCTCACGCAGAAGGGCCACGAGGTCGCTCTCTTCGAGGCACGACCGCAGCTCGGCGGCCAGTCCGGCACCTTCGAGTGCGGCGGCGCCCGCCTCGAAGTCTTCTACCATCACCTGTTTAGCGGCGACAGCGACGTCCTTGGCCTCATCGACGAGATGGGCCTCGGCGACCGCATGAGCTGGCGGGAGTCGAAGGTCGGCTTCTTCCACAGCGGCCGCATCTATAACTTTGTCACGCCCGGCGACCTGCTGCGCTTCAGCGCCGTCTCGCCGATCGACCGCGTCCGCCTGGGCCTCATCGGCGTTTACCTGCGGCGGCAGAAGGACTGGCGCCGCTACGAAGGCATCACCGCCGAGCAGTGGATCAAGCGCTGGGCCGGCAAGCGCAACTACGACGTCGTCTGGGGACCGCTGCTGCGCGGCAAGTTCGGCTCCCGCGCGTCCGACGTCAGCATGGTCTGGTTCTGGGGCAAGATCTTCCTTCGATTCGCCTCCCGCGGCGGCGGCGTCTCCCAGAAGGAGCGCCTCGGCTACCTGATGGGCAGCTTTGGCCTCCTGATCGACGCCGTGGCCGAAAAGGCTCGACAGGCGGGAGCGCGCATCGAAGCTGGACGCCCTGTCGAGCGCATCGTCGTCGAGAGCGGGCGCGCCTGCGGCCTGCAGCTTGCCGGCGGCGAGGCCGTCCCCTGCGACGCCGTCATCGCCACCGTCCCCAACGCCGCTTTCCTGGAGATAGCGCCCTTCCTGCCCGACGACTACGCCAGCCTGCTGAAGACCGTCCAGTACCAGTGGGCCAGCACCCTCGTCATGACGCTGAAGCAGTCGCTCTCGCCGATCTACTGGCTGAACATCAGCGACCCCGATATCCCGTTCGTCGGCGCCATCCAGCACACCAACTACATCGAGCCGGCGCAGTACAACGGCCACCACGTCCTCTACCTCTCGAACTACGTCGAGAACAGCTCGCCCGTCGTCCGCATGAACATCGACGAGATCAGCGACTACTACCTGCCGCACCTGACGAAGATAAACCCCGCCTTCTCGCGCGACTGGATCATCGACCGCTGGCTGTTCAAGGACGCCGCCGGCCAGCCCGTCATCACGATGCACTACGGCGACACGATCCCCTCGCACGAGACGCCGGTGCCCGGCCTCTACCTGGCGAACACCACGCAGATCTACCCGGAAGACCGCGGCCTCAACTACTCCGTCCGCCTCGGCGACAAGATCGCCGCCATCGCCACTGCCTAACCCGACCCGACTGAGGTAGAATAAGCCCGAACTGCAGCTGCGTTTATCCGCGTAGCGCGGACATCCTCTCCGCGCCGCCTGGAGCCGAGCGGGGGAGTCCAGAGGGGGAAGCGCCTCTGGCGGGGTTCAAGGGGTGTCCCCTTGGATTCCAACTAAACCATCTTGGGCGGGAGGGTGGGAAAGCCCCACGCGCTTGGACGGCACCGGTTAAAGAGGGAAGGAAATCTTGACTCCCATCCGACGCCAGTACCTCGACATCAAACGGCGCTACCCCCACGCCATCGTCCTCTTCCGCCTCGGCGACTTCTACGAGACGTTCGACGACGACGCGAAGCTCTGCGCCCGCGAACTCGACATAACTCTCACGTCCAAGCCCATGGGCAAGAACGTGCGCGTCCCCCTCGCCGGCATCCCCTATCACGCCCTCGACGGCTACCTCGCGCGCCTCATCGCCAAGGGATACAAGGTCGCGATCTGCGAGCAGATGACCGACCCGGCGACGGCCAAGGGCCTCGTCGACCGCCAGGTGGTGCGCGTCGTCACGCCCGGCACCGTCATCGAAGGCCACCTCCTCGACGAGCGCGCCAACAACTATCTCGTCGCCCTCGCTTTCGGTCCGCCGCCGAAAGGACACCATGCCAGCGAGCCGCCGCAGGCAGGCATCGCCTACGTCGACGTCAGCACCGGCGAGTTCGCCACCGCCCAGCTCGATGCCGACGCCGTTGCCGCCGAGCTCTCGCGGCTCCGCCCCGCCGAGCTCCTCCTGGCGGAAGGCGTCGACCCGCCCGCCAGCGTCTTGCCCGCCGGGGCCTTGCCCGTCGGGGGCTTCCCGCTCACCCGCGTCGAACCCGACTCCTTCGAGCTCGACACAGCGACCGCCTGCCTAATCGACCACTTCGGCGTCGCCTCGCTTGCCGCCTTCGGCTGCGACCGCCTGCCGCTTGCCGCCGGCGCCGCCGGCGCCGTCCTTGCCTACCTGCGCGAGAACCAGAAGGGCGCTCTCAGCCACGTCGCCGCCCTCTCCGTCTACAACCCGACCCGCTTCATGCTCCTCGACGCTCAGACCCGCCGCAATCTGGAGCTGTTCAGCGGCAGTCGCAACGAGGACCGTCGCAACTCCCTCCTCGATGTGCTCGACCTCACGCGCACGGCCCTGGGCGCGCGCCTGCTGCGTCGCTGGTTGGGTCAGCCGCTTCTCGACGTGGCGGCAATCGGACGGCGTCAGGACGGCGTCGCCTGGTTCCACGAGAGCGCCGTTCGTCGCGGGACCGTCGGCGAGCTGCTGGCGAAGATGCCGGACCTGGAGCGCCTCCTCAGTCGCATCGCCAGCGGTGTCGCCCTGCCGCGGGAAGTCGTAGCTCTCCGACGCGGCCTCGAGCTCGTGGTCGCCCTGCTGGAAGCGCTTGCCGAGGGGAAGAGCTGCCCCGCCGTCGCCGCCATGCTCGCCGCTCTCGACCCCTGCGAAGAGACGGCGGCCCTCATCGCCCGCGCTCTCGACGACGAGCCATCGCCCGACCCGCAGGAAGGCGGCGTCGTGCGCGCTGGCTTCTCGCCCGAGCTCGACGAGCTGCGCGCCGTCAGCCGCGATGTACGTCGCTACCTGGCGGAGCTGGAGGCGGCGGAGCGGACCCGCAGCGGCATCAAGACGCTTAAGATAGGCTATAACCGCGTCTTCGGCTACTACATCGAGATCAGCCGCGCCAACCTCGCGCTTGTGCCGGACGACTACCAGCGCCGCCAGACGCTCGTCAACGGCGAGCGCTTCGTGACGGAGCAGCTGAAGGAGTACGAGAGCCGCATTCTCAACGCCCGCGAGCGCATCGGCGAGCTGGAGTCAGGCATCTTTCGACAGGTCTGCGCCCAGGTCGCCGCCGACGGCAGGCGATTGCTCGCCCTGGCCGCCGCCGTCGCCTCCATCGACGTCCATCTCGCCCTGGCGGAAGCGGCGGCGCGCTACGGCTACTGCCGGCCCGAGCTCTCGGAGAGCAGCGAAATCGTCATCCGCGACGGCCGCCATCCGTCTGTCGAGCGCGCTCTTGCCGGCGCCTTCGTCCCCAACGACGCCCACCTCTCCAACGACGACGCCCAGATAATCCTGCTGACTGGCCCCAACATGGCCGGCAAGTCCACCTACCTGCGACAGGTCGCCCTCATCGTCCTCATGGCGCACATCGGCAGCTTCGTGCCCGCTGACTCCGCCCGCATCGGCGTCGTCGACCGCGTCTTCACCCGCGTCGGCGCCCAGGAGGACATAGCCTCCGGCCAGTCGACGTTCATGGTGGAGATGCTCGAGACGGCGAACATCCTCCACAACGCCACGCCGCGCTCACTCGTCATCCTCGACGAGATCGGCCGCGGCACCAGCACCTACGACGGCATGGCCATCGCCCGCGCCGTCGTCGAATACCTGCACAATCGCAGCGAGCGCGCCGCGAAGACGCTGTTCGCCACCCACTACCACGAGCTGGTGGCGCTGGCGCAGACGTTGCCGCGCGTGAGGAACTACAACGTGGCCGTCAGCGACGAAGGGGGGAAGATCGTCTTCCTGCACCGCATCATCCCGGGCGGTGCCGACAGGAGCTACGGCATCCACGTCGCCGAGCTGGCCGGCCTGCCGAAAGCCGTCGTCCAGCGTGCGCACGACGTGCTGGCGGCGCTGGAGTCGTCGAACGGACGGCAGGCGACGCCGCGCTCTCGGCGGCAGAACGTCGAGCAACTCCCGCTTCTTCCGGCGCCGTCGCCGCTCCTGGGCGAGCTCACCCGCCTCGAAGTCGACTCCATGACCCCACAGGAAGCGATCACGAAGCTCTACGAGCTGCGCGAAAAGGCGCGCGAGGCCGGCGACTGAGCGAACAACTGCCGCGTGAGGGTTTGCAGCGCGAAAACTTGAGCGAATCTGCGGTGACTTACGGCCAGGCCTAGTTCTTCGTCAACGCGGGCACTCCCAGCTGGTAGATCTTCCCACCGAGAGCCACGTCAATCTGAATCATTCCCGCCCCATCCCAGTTGGGATAAGCGCCGGCGGGAAGGCGGGCCGCCGTCTGTTGAAGCAACGCCTTCACCTGGTCCGGCGTCGACACGCGGCCGGAAGACAGGAGCAGAGCCGCGGCACCGGACACGAGGGGGGCAGATACCGAAGTTCCGCTGGCGCTGGCATAGGGTTCGTTGGCAATGCAACCGATGCTCTCGCAAAACTTCGCCGGAACAGTGCTGACGATATCGACGCCGGGAGCCGTGACGGCGACCTCCGGGCCCCAGTTGCTGAACGGCGCCTTCCCGCTATTGGCAGTATGGTCGCTCGCGGAGACCGCGATAACGTTGGGGTAGCGGGCCGGCGCTGCGACCGACGTGTCATTGGTTTCGCCCGTATTTCCTGCCGCCGCAACGATCGTCACACCCGCGTCGTGCGCCTTGTTGATGGCCTGTTGCAGAGTCGCCGAATCGGGAGAATCCGCCTTCGAGCCGAAGCTTATGTTGATGACGTTGGCGCCCTCCTTCGCCGCATAGAGGACGCCTTCCGCGGCCGCCATCGCCGTTCCTTTCCCCTCGCAGTCCAGCACCTTCACCGGCATTATCGTGACGTTCGGCGCCATCCCAATCACGCCGATCCCGTTGTTCCCGCGCGCACCGATGATTCCCGAGACGAGAGTGCCATGCCCGTCGTCGTCGTCGACGCTTCCGTCGGGCACCAGCGGCGCGGAGCACCGCGACGTGTCGGGCGGCGTCGGCGGCGCCACAAAATCACAGCCGTGGACGTCGTCGATGCAGCCGTTGCCGTCGTCGTCCACGCCGTTGCCGGCCACCTCGTTGCGATTCGTCCAGATGGCGCCCTGGAGGTCGGGATGAGTGCCGTCTATACCCGTATCGAGCACGGCGACGATGATATACGGCTTGCCCGTTGTGACATCCCAGGCCTTCGGGGCACCGACTTCGTCGTAATACCACTGCTGACGAGCATACAGCGGGTCGTCCGGCGTCATATCCGCCTGGAAGATTATGTTGGGCTCCGCGTACTCGACCTGTGGCAACGAGCGGTAGCGCGCCGCCGCCGTCTCCGTGGAAATGCCGTTCGACACGGCTACCAGCGAAACGCCGAGGTCGTTCGCCCGGCTCACCTGCTCCGAACCGACGGCGCTGTTTATGATCCGCTCGGCCGCCGCCGCCATCGGCTGCCGGTACTTGACGAGGAGCTGGCCGGGGACGGCGTCCGGTTGGTCGGCCGCGCTGCTCGCATTCGAGCGGCTGATGGTGGGGAAGCCGCCGACGGGCGCGAATGCAGAGAAGACTGCCAGCAGCGTCAGAAGTGAGATCAGCAGAGAGAGGCGTTTGCGATAATGCATTATCCTTGCTTCACCAGCGAACAGCCGTTGCAACCCTATACCTTACATGGGATGGGCCGCCGAAGCAAGCGTTTGCGTATGCTAGAATAGCGTCGATGAGCCGGCCCAACGCAATCCAGAAGCTGTCGCCGGAGGTAATCGGGAAGATCGCCGCCGGCGAAGTCATCGAGCGTCCCGCTTCCGTAGCAAAGGAGTTGCTGGAAAATGCGCTCGACGCCGGCTGCAGCCAGGTGACGGTCGAAGTCGGCAGGGGCGGCCTCGACCTGATCCGCGTTAGCGACGACGGCTGCGGCATCATGGCGGACGACCTGCCCCTCGCCTTCGAGCGCCACGCGACCAGCAAGCTGCTGGGCGATGACGGCCTCGATGCCATAAGCACGCTCGGCTTTCGCGGCGAAGCGCTTCCCAGCATCGCCGCCGTCGCCGCCGTCGAGATGCTCTCGCGCCCCACCGATGCCGCTGGTGGCCGCTTCGTCAGCCTGAGCAACGGCGCGATCCTCGATAGCGGCGACAGGGGGATGCCCCCCGGCACGGTCGTCGCCGTGCGCCGCCTCTTCTCCCGCCAGCCTGCCCGGCTGAAGTTCCTGCGCTCGCCGGCCGCCGAAGCGACCCAGATCGCCTCCGTCCTTAGCCACTACGCCCTCGCCTACCCCGAGGTGCGCTTCACGCTTCTCACCGACGGCCGTCTCACGCTGCGCACCCCCGGCAGCGGCGATCTCACCGATGCGGCGGCCGGAGTGTACGGCCATCAGGTCGCCCGCCTTCTCCTGCCGCTGGCCCCGTCCGCCTCGTCGCGGGCGGTCCTGCCGACCTTCGACGGGCTGGTCGGCGAGCCGGAGCTCTCCAGGGCCAACCGCAACTACATTACGCTGTTCATCAACCGACGCTGGGTGCGCAACCGTTCGTTGACCTTTGCCATCGAAGAAGCCTACCAGGGATTCCTCATGACCGGCCGCCATCCGCTGGCGATTGTCGACGTTCGCCTGGCGCCGTCCGACGTCGACGTGAACGTTCACCCGTCGAAGCTGGAGGTGCGCCTTCGAAACGAGCGGGAGGTCTTCGCTCTTCTCCAGCGGGAGGTGCGCCGGACGCTGACGCAGCGCTCGCCGCTGCCCGCCGTCAGCCCGACGACCTGGCCGGGCAGCCCGCGGCCGCCAATCCCCGGCCGACCTGTCGAGGCCGCGCCGCTGCCGCTGGAGCGCGCCGACGTTCCCCTGCCCGAGCAGCCGCCGCTGACGCCGGCCTTGCCTGTTCTGCGACCGCTGGGCCAGGTGGGCTCCGTCTACGTCGTTGCCGAGGGGCCGGAGGGCCTCTACCTTGTCGACCAGCACGCTGCCCACGAGCGCATCCTCTTCGAGCGCTTTCTGAAAGCCGGCGGCGCCCCCGACGTTCAGGGCCTCCTCGAACCCGTCGCCGTTGAGCTGGCGCCCCGACAGCAAGCGCTTGTCCAGGAGATGGCCCAGGAGCTGACCGATCAGGGTTTTGCATTAGAGCCGTTCGGCGAAAACAGCTTCCTGGTGCGCTCTATTCCCTCCGCCCTGTCCGGAGAAGACGTCGGCGCGTCGCTGACCGAGTTCCTCGACGCCCTGGCGCGGGAAGAGGCCGTGCCGGACCGTCGCCAGCGGGTAGCGATGTCGCTGGCCTGCCACGCCGCTATCCGTGCCGGCCAGACGCTGAGCGCGGAAGAGATGCGCGAGCTCCTGCGACAGCTCGAGCAGACCGAGAATCCCCGTCACTGTCCGCACGGCCGTCCGACGATGGTCCATCTCAGCGCTGACGACCTCGCGCGAGAGTTTCGCCGCCGCTAGGCTGCCGCATCGCCCGCTTCTAGCCGCGTCTCAGACACGCGCTCCGGGCTGCCTCTAGCGACGCCTCAGACACGCGCTCGCCCCGTCCACCATCGGCGCCGAAGCGTCGCGTCCGACCGTCGACCCCCTTGAGTTCACCGCTCTCCCTAAGGGTTTTCCCCTAAAGGAAACCCCTAACCCCGCCGAGAATTACATCGACGGGCCTTTCGGCGCCCGCTGAAAGGCCCGGGGGAGGAGAGCCAACGCAGCCAATGATATCGCGAGGAAAAGAAGTCCTGAATCGAGCCGACGGCCATTCCAGCCTGTTCGCCTCGCTCATGATCGCCGCCGGCATCGCGATGCTCATCGTTTCGTCGGCGTTCTTCCTTGGTCAGGGCTCCGTCGCCGGCAGCGAGCCGCCGGGCCAGGTCGTGGCTCAGCCCTCGACTCCCGATACGACGCTTCTGCTGTCGACCGCAACGCCCGCGCCCGGACTGGCCGAAGGGCAGCCGTCGCCCCTGGTTAGGCCGGCCGCTTCGCCCACCGCCGTCGCGCCGCCGACAATCGCCGTTCAGCCGGCGGCTCCGCCCGTCGTGCTGCCGACCGCCACGCCTCTGCCGGCGCCCGTTCGCGTCGTCGCGCCCGTTCAGCCGACCGCTGTTCCCGCGACCTCGACGCCCGTGCCGCCGCCGCCGACCGTAACTCCGCCGACCCCGATTCCGCCGCCTCCACCCGCCCTGGCGCCGGCCGGGCAGCTTACGGCCTTCGAGTCTGACATATTCACACAGCAGAACGCCCAGCGCGTCGCCGCCGGCCTGCCGCCCCTGACGCTCGACGGCTCGCTCGTCGCGGTCGCGCGTATGCGCTCAAACGATATGGTCCAGAAGAACTACTTCGCCCACGTCAGCCCGACCGGCGAGACCGCCTTCATCCTTCTCGATCGCTACGGCATCCCCTACGCCTGGGCCGGCGAGAACCTGGCGCGAAACAACTACCCCGACGACCAGTCCGTCAACGTCGCCATACACGATTGGATGGCCAGTGAGGGTCACCGCGAGAACATCCTCAACGTCCACTACACGAACGTCGGCGTCGGCTCCGCGGTCGATGCTTCGGGGATGAAGTACTTCACCGTCGTCTTCACCGGCCCCTAGAAACGGCTCAGACAAGCGAAAGGGAGGACTCTTCGTCCTCCCGGTGCTCTGCGTGCTGTTCGGGTGATGCCGCGCTACTGCAAATCCACGAAGTAGAAGCTCGCCGCGATGTCGATCATCTCCGGCCGCAGCTCCGCCTTCTCGCCGCGATAGTTCGCTATCGACTCCAGCAGCTCGACCAGGTCGCGAGGGTGGCAGCCGCGCAAGGGACGGTCCGCGTAGTGCTTCGTCATCAGATAATCGAGCGCGGACTCCGGGCAGGCGATGTCCTTCGCCTCGCACACCTGGCGGAAGATGCGCCGGAAATCGGCGGGCTGCGGGTCCGGCATCTCGATCTTGTGGCGAATGCGCCGGAAGAACGCCTCATCGCCCAGTTGCCCGGGCGGTATGTTCGTCGAGAACACCAGCAGCAGGTCGAACGGCATGACGATGGTGTCGCCCGTGTGCAGCGTGAGGTGGTCGACGCCTTGCTCCAACGGCACGATCCAGCGGTTCAGCAGCTCCTTCGGCTCGATCAGCTGCCGGCCGAAGTCGTCGATGACCAGCACGCCGGCGTTGGCCTTCACCTGCAACGGCGCCACGTAGAACTTGGACACCTCCGAGTAGCGCAGCTCGAGGTCATGCAAAGTCAACGACCCGCCGGCCATCACGACCGGTCGGAACGTTCGCACCCAGCGCCGGTCGCGGCGCCGCTCCTCCGCGCTACCTTCAGGCGACCCGCGACGGTCCGGCTCCGTATCCTCCGGTATCTCCAGATGCACCCTCGGGTCGAACACGCGGATGATATGGCTGTTGTACTCGAATGCGTGAGGGATCAGCACCCGCCCGGGAAGCATCCGGCCGATGGCGGCGGCGGCGCTGCTCTTACCGTTGCCTGAGTTACCGTACAGGAGCATCGAGCGACCCGAGTTTACCGCGGCGCCGAGCGCGTCGAGCGTCGTGTCCTCAAGCGTGAGATGCGACAGCTCCCGGCGCTCCGTCGCGCTATCGATGTGCAGGCCGCGCACCGACTGCCTTTGCTGCACCTCGACGTACTGCTCGAAGGCGACCGGCGCCGGCCCGTTGTACTGGCTCCGGCGCAGCACCTCCTCCGCCTTCTCCATCCCCTTCACCGTCAGCGCGTACTTGTACTGCGCCTCGCCCGCGCCGGCGCTGCCGACAACCTCCACGTATTGCTCCCGCTTCAGGAAGTCGAGAAGCTCTTCGACAACCCCAAACGGGAGCATCATGTGACTGCTTATCTGTCGGGCGGCCGGACGGCCGGCGAAGTAGATGCACTTGATGCACAGATCGAGCAGAAGGCCGGAGTGAACGCCCGTCTCCTCGACGCTCTGCGGCTGAGGGATGAAAACGGTGGGCGGCGCGCTCCGAGGGTCTCTTCCGGTTTCCAGACCAATCTCAAGCTGCTCCATCAGACGCTTCTCCAGTCGTCAAAATGGCACTCTCAAAAGAGGCGACGCGTCAGCCGACAAGCAGCAGCTCGCGCGTCAAGTCGCCCCAACTAAACATAACAACGGACAGCCAGCGTGAGTGCTCGAACCAGCCTTCCGCCTGCCACTCACGCATCAAGCGGCTCAGCTCCTCCGGCACCGGTCCGTCCTCGTAGAAATCGTTTGGCCGCAACACGCCGAAGCTGTAGCGCACGGTCTCCTGGTTCTCCGACGCCATGATCGCCAGCGCCATCGTCACGTAGTCCAGCCCGTAGGGGCGGCGCATTTCGGCCATCGTGCTGCGCGCCCATTCGAGGACCACCGAATCGAGATCCTCCGGTTTGAGCGCCGTCGCCAGGTCGCCGCCAAGCTGCCAGCAGGTGTGGTAGACGCCTACCCCAGCCTCCACGGCTTCGCGCACTTTCGACTCCGCCGCGTTCTGCCTGAACTTTCGTAGCAGAGATCCCAGCATCGGTTCTGAAGTAGTAGGGCGTCCCGCGAGACTTCGCCCGAGCGAAGCCATAACGAAGGACGCTTTCTCTTCCAGTATCGGCAACACCGAGAGACAGCTTCAGCCGTGAGGGTTCGAGGGGCATGAAAAAGGAGGGCTCCGGAAAGGAGCCCTCCTCCAGCTGGTTCCGTGGTCTGGTTAGCCGCCCCTTCGCAGGACCCTGCGGCTCTCCAGCAGCAGGATTGCCCCGCCCACGAAGGCGATGATGGCCGCTACCGCTGCGCCGCCGCCCGGGCCGCTAGTGCCCTCGCCGGACGAAGGAAGCGCTATCGTTTCGTGGAACGGCGTTGGCGTTGATGGCGGACTCAACGTCGGCGTCACGGCAGCCGGGCTCACCTGGCTGAAAGGCGTTGACGTTGGTCGCGGCGTATGCGTCGGCGTGTTGCGATGGTGCGGCGTAATTGTGGCCGTTGGCGTCTCCGGCGTGACCGTTCCCGTAGGCGTAACCGTCGGCGTGTCCGTATCTTGCGGCGTGCCGGTGCTTGTCGGCGTAGGCGTCGGCGTGTCGGTCGGCGTTTCAGTCGGCGTTTGAGTGGGCGTCGCCGTTGGCGTGTTCGTCGGTGTCGCCGTTGGCGTGTCAGTCGGTGTCGCCGTTGGCGTGTTCGTCGGCGTTTGAGTCGGTGTCGCCGTTGGCGTGTTCGTCGGCGTCGATGTTGGTGTGTCAGTGGGCGTGAATGTGGGCGTCCGGATATCCGACTGCGAGCCGGCCTGAGCCTTCAGGGTTTGTCCTGACGGGCAGTTCGGGCTTGGGGTTCCCCCGGTGCAGGTGTCCTCCCAGTACAGCGTCGCGTTGTCGGTGAGGGGGTTCGGGTCGTTTTGCTTAACGGTGTAGTAGCTTACCGTCAGGGTTACGGAAGCGTTGAACGGCAGCGTACAGATCGTCTGTCCCGCGTCGCAGGTCGCTCCTCCGCCCAGCGTCAGGACGGTCGGCGGCAGCAGCAAGTCACCTGAGGTCACATCGCCGGCGTGGGCGTGCACGACATCTACCAGTGACGTGATCGTCAGTGTGTCGTGCTGCGTGTCAACGACGTTCTCAGCTTGGAAGGTGCAAATGTACGCTTCGCCGACGTTCGTCGGGCTGTCGCAGCCCTTGAGCAAGGCGATCCCGTGCAGTTCGTTCGCCGCTTCCGTCGACGAATGCGAGAACAGCAGGCCGGCAAACATGGCGCAGCCAAGCAACGCGATCGCGCTGAGCGCCGCGACAACTAGGGAGACGCCGACACATGCCCTGAAATGCTTTCTGCGGTTCATCTTTCCCTTCCCTTCCCTGAGTTCGGGGCCGATGGCCGGCCGCGAGGCAGCCGGCAGCGCATGACGGGACTGCAGCCTGCTCCATTAGAGCAGAATCTTGCGTCAGCGTCTATGCTCTGCCCGGCAAAGAAGCGCTATTCTTTGGGGTTTCTGGCCATGCGAAGCCCGGCGAGCAGCAGAACCAGTCCCGCGAGCGAGAACAGGATCCCCAGCCCGGTCGATTCCGCCGACGATCCGTGCGAGCCGTGGCTGCCCGTGCTGGGCAGTATTTCCATCGTCGGCTGGCGCGTGATCACGGCCGGAATGACGGTGCTGACGTGCGTCGTGGTCGCAGTGGGCGTCCTCGTCGGCGTCCTTGTTGGCGTGCGCGTCGGGGTCGGCGTGTGCCTGTGATGCTCCGTTGCCGTGGGCGTCGGTGTCTGCGGCGTTGCGGTGGCCGTCGGCGTCGACGTACTGGTCGCGGTGCTGGTCGCCGTAGCCGTAGGCGTATTGGTCGCCGTAGCCGTAGGCGTATCGGTTGCCGTAGCCGTAGGCGTGTTGGTTGCCGTAGCCGTAGGCGTATCGGTTGCGGTGGCCGTTGGCGTGTTCGTTGCCGTAGCCGTAGGCGTGTTGGTTGCCGTAGCCGTAGGCGTATCGGTTGCCGTAGCCGTAGGCGTATCGGTTGCCGTGGCAGTTGGCGTGTTCGTCGCGGTGGCCGTAGGCGTATCGGTTGCCGTGGCAGTTGGCGTGTTCGTCGCCGTAGCCGTAGGCGTATCGGTTGCCGTAGCCGTAGGCGTATCGGTTGCCGTGGCGGTAGGAGTGTTCGTTGCCGTAGCCGTAGGCGTGTTGGTTGCCGTGGCAGTAGGCGTCTTCGTGGGCGTCGGCGTCTTAGTTTTGCACTCGTGCGTGGGCGTCAACGTCGGCGTTGGCGTCGCGGTCTTCACCTTCGTGGGCGTAGCGGTCTCGGTCGGCGTGCCGGTCTTGGTGGGCGTGGCCGTAGCGGTCTCGGTCGGCGTGTCGGTATCGGTTGGCGTTGGCGTCTGGGTCTTGACCTTCGTCGGCGTGGCCGTCTCGGTTGGAGTATGAGTCCTCGTAGGCGTTGGCGTCTTGGTCTCGCAGTGATGCGTCGGCGTTGGCGTTATGGTATCTGTTGGCGTATTGCTTGGAGTCGGCGTGATGGTGTCTGTCGGCGTCTTTGTTGGCGTCGGCGTGATAGTGTGTGTCGGCGTCCTCGTAGGCGTCGGTGTCTTCGTCTCGCAGGGATGCGTGGGTGTTGATGTAGGCGTGTCGGTCTTGACCTTCGTTGACGTAGCAGTCTCGGTCGGCGTGGCGGTATCGGTAGGCGTCGGCGTCTTCGTCTTGACCTTCGTGGGCGTGGCGGTCTCGGTCGGCGTCGAGCTAGGGGAATGCGTCGGCGTCTTCGTCTCGCAGGGATGCGTTGGAGTGGGCGTCGGCGTCTCAGTGTCACAGTGACATGTCTTTGTCGGCGTAGCGGTCTGGGTTGGCGTCGCGGTCCGAGTGTTCGAGGGCGTAGGCGTATTCGTCGGCGTCGGTATGGACGTCGTGGTAGAGGTTGGCGTCGCAGTCGTGTCGCATCCAAAGACAGCGCCTGGGTGGGCAATGGCCAATGCCGCAACCAGCGCAACGATCGACACGGCAAGGCTCAGCAGTATGCTTGCCCTTGTTCGTCCCATTCGAATTCCGTCCCTCATAACCGATCTCCTCGCTAACCTGCGAAAGCCAACAAAAAACCGCCGTCTTCAGCTTAGAAGACAGCGGCTGAAGAACTCCGAAACTGTTCTCTTCGGCAGCCCGGCGGCCCTAGCCCCTCTCCTCCCTGCCGCCTTCCCTGATGGCTTTCGGAGACCGTAAATCCGTGGCTTTGCGCCGGCCGGTTTCCCGGCCTTTGCCTTTTTCGGAGCGTATTCTAGTGTTGTTAATAAAGGGGCCGAGGGACACGGTGCAGGGCCCCGCCTCCCCCTTCCGGGTCCCTCGGCCCCAGAAAAGCGAACTCCGCGCTTTCGCTATCTGGGGGCGCAAGGGAGAAGCCGACATCCTCGGTCGGAGCCGTCGCTCGTATGACTGAGCTAGGGCTTACGCCCCCCGAAAGCAGGGAGGCAGACTCATCGCCTGCTGGCATGGGTTTCCATGCGCTTCTCGGAGGCTTGTTCTCTTGTCCAGGTGCTCGAACGAGCCGCCTGTCCCTGGCACCCCGTCCACTGCTCCCCTCGATAGGGGAATCACCCAGGCTGAGCCCTTACGCCTCCATGCGAATTACAGGCCAGCAGGAAAACGTCGATTATTGATATCGGAGGAGCATCCGGCTCCTGTTCCTCTGGCCTCTTTCCTGAGGCTACGAGTTTAGCGATATGTTGTCACAACAGCGGCGCGCTGTCAAGGGCGCCTTCGATGTTCTGACAATAATCATAACGTCTAAGTTAGGTACTCATTACAAAATGGGACACCAGACTCAAAGGGCTGAACCTATCCTAAGCGTTAGGACGAAGACGATGAAGTGGTTATGTTCCGAAAAGGGGCAAACGAGCGCCGAGCTGGGGCTCGTTCTGCTCCTGGTCGTGGTTGCTGCAGCTGTTGCCCTCACAGGGCTACACGCAGCGGTGAATCAACTGTGGGGCGGCTTCCTGGCGCAGTGGCCCACGTAGCCGGGCTGTGGAGGCGCGAAGGAGCCAATCTGATGAAGTCGCCCGTTGAACGATAACGAATCTGAGTGCCAGGGACCGAGACTGATGCTTCGAATCGCCTCGATTGTCGCTGCCGCTTGCTTGCTGTGTGTCCTGAATAGCACCTCGGGCGAAGCTGACGCCAGCCAAATCCACCTCGACATCGCCAGCGTGGATACCAGCGCTTTCCCCAGCGTGTCCGCCGTCATCAACGTCCTGGACGCGAACGGCCAGCCCGTCTCGGGCCTTGACGCCTCGGTGATCCAGGCGACGGTTGATGGGAAGCCGGCGGACGTCACGCAGGTTCAGCCGGTCGCCGACTCCCAGGTCGCCCTGTCGGTCATTCTCGCCGTCGACGTTAGCGGCAGCATGGCCGGCGATCCTCTGGCCTCCGCTCGACAGGCTGCCTCTGATTTCGTCCGCGGCCTCGCGCCGCAGGATAGCGTCTCCGTCTTGACATTTGGCGACTCCGTCAACACGGTGCTCGAGCCGACCGCGGACAAGGACGCCGTAACCGCTTCCCTGGCACAGCTCACTGCCGGTGGGAACACCGCGCTCTACGCCGCTACCAGGCAGGCCATCGCCAAAGCCGCCGATTCGCCATCGGCGCGGCGAGTGGTGATTTTGCTGAGCGACGGCGTCGACTACGGTGGAAAGAGCAACGTGAGCAGGGACGATGTTCTGGCGCAGGCGAAGGCCATTAGCGTGCCTGTCTACACCATCGGCCTAGGCTCAGATGTCGATACGAACTACTTGAACGACCTGGCGACCGCCACAAACGCCCGCTTCCTGGAAACGCCGTCGCCGGCCGGTCTCTCGCAGCTATACAACGACATCGCTGGCCTTCTCAGAGGACAGTATGTCGTCAGTCTCTCGTCCGCGGGAGGCGACCCGACGGCGCAGCACCTCCTCGAGCTGGTCGTGACTGTTGGCGGCGCCACCGCGAGCGCGTCGAAAGCGCTACCGCCGGCTCCATCGGCGCCGGCCCCGCTTTCGCTGAAAGGACTTACCTCCGGCGAGAAGCTCGGTTCGTCGACCACCGTCACTGCGGAAGGCAATGGCGTCACGCCGGCTCAGGTCCGCTTTGTCGTCGATGGCAAGACGCTGGCCGTCGCAACCGCTCCTCCCTTCACCGCCTCGATCGACCCGAGCTCGCTGGCGAAAGGGAACCACACTCTGCATGTCGAGGCGGTTGACGCGTCCGGCAAGAGCGTCACGCTTGACATGTCCTTTACCGCCGACTGGACCGGTGGGCATAGTCTGCTTGGTCCACGACTGGTGGGCCTGGCCGGCGCGGTCGTTCTTTGCCTTGGCATCGTCCTGTGGTTCCGGCGCCGCCGTCCGAAGGTTCAGCGGGAAGTTGTCCAAGTGCGCCTGCGTCCCTGGTCTAACGGTGGCCCAGACGACGAACCGCTCTCGAGTATGGACGAGCCCGTCTCGCTAATGGAGCCGGAGCCGGTACCCGAGGAAGAAGTGCTCGCCAAGCTGATCATGGTTCGTGGCCCGAGCGCCGGGGAAGAGTTTCCAGTGGGTGATTCCCCGCTGAGCCTTGGAAGCGCCCCCTGGTGCGATATCATTCTTTCCGACGACGACGGTATGATTGGCCAGGAAGAGGCGCGCGCCTGGATCCATGGCGATAAGATGATGTTCCATCGGCTGACGCGCCTCACGGTGCTCGCCACCGAGGGCGACATCGGCGGCTGGCTGGTGCTGGAGCACGGCGACGAGGTGAGCATTGGCCCTTATCGTCTGCGCTTCGAGATGCTGGGCAGTCACGCCCACGAGCAGGCGAAAGTCGACGAGGCCGTCGTCGATGCAGTGGAGCGCCTTAGCTCGCACCCGGCGGAAGGCTGGCTTCGCCCGATCGATGACGATCCACTGCCCCTGGAGCCCATGGAAGACGACTACGACTCGCCGGCCGCATCGTCCGCCTGACCTCTTCTCCCGCCGTCTACTGCCGCCACGCCTCGACGCTTTATGCTGTCGCTGCGCGGTCGCGCAGAATCAGCGTGGGGCGCAGTTGACGTAACATTCGCGTCGGTCTTCCCACCCGCCCGCCCGCAGAGCGTCTTCCCCCGCCCCTTTTATTAGGGGTAACCCCTACAGACCCCGCTTCACCTGCCGATACTTACCTAGGTGAACCCCCTTAAGGGATACGGCCTAAGGGAGATTGCCCGCAATCGTCGAGTCCAAGGGGGGAGAGAGCGTCGTGCTCAAACTTGACATACCGCCGGTCACCGAAGAGCGACTGCTTGTGCAGCGCGCCACTGCCCGAGACAGCGAAGCCTTCGCCGAGCTGTACGACCGCAACGTCGTGCGTGTCTATCGCCATATCTACTACATAATCAACGACCAGAAAGAAGCTGAAGACCTAACCGCCCAGACCTTCCTCCAGGCCTGGGAGGCCATCGGCCGTTTCCAACCTAGGGGTGCTCCCTTCGCGTCGTGGTTGCTGCGCATCGCCCATAACCTGGCTGTTAGCCATCTGCGCACCCAGAAGGGGGATGCGCAGCTCCACGAGTCCCTTGTCGACGATGGCCTTCCCCGAAACCCGGAAGCCGTCGTCGAGCGACAGGCCGACGAAGAGCGCGTCCGAAGAGCCGTCCTCCGCCTCGGCGACGACCAGCGGCAGGTCATCATCCTCCGCTTCGTCGAAGAGCTGGACTACAGGGAAGTGGCCGAGATCCTCGGCAAGAGCGTCGCTGCGGTGCGCGTCATCCAGCACCGCGCCCTTTGCGCCCTGCGCAAAATCATGAAGGTGGAAGAAGTTGCCTAGAATCCTGGAAGCGCTTGCCGACTGTCTGGAAGCCATGCGTCAGGGCGAAGACATGGAGACTTGTTTGATCATGTACCCGCAATACCGCGCCGAGCTCACGCCATTATTGCAGATCGCGAGCTTGCTGCGACCGCTGCCGCCGGAGATAGCCCCCTCGTTCGCCTCCAAGGAGCGCATCAAAGCGCAGGTCTTGGAGCGCCGGCGAGGGCAGGAAAGCGCATCCCTGGCTCCGGACCGGCGGTCTGGCAAGTTCCGATGAAACGTCGCGGGCCGCACTGCAGCCCGTGGCGATATAGCGAAACCATGCCAGAAATGGCTTCAAAGTCCAGAAAGGGAGGTGAAGCCGAAACACTGACCGACACCCGGAGAACAACCCGCCTGACGCCCTCGCGACAAGGGTCGCCCGCCCGAGGGCCAGGCGGTGATGCAAGCCAACAACATTCAATACAACAGGAGGGGAAAATATGCGGTTCTACAACGACATCAACGACACCCTTCTCCGGTTCATCTGCTGGGTAAGGGAAGACAAGGCGCAGACCCTGGCCGAGTACGGCCTGATCCTGGCGCTCATCTCCGTCGTTGCGGTGGGCATCATGTTCACCGTCGGCGGCAACATCAAGGCCGTCTTCACAAAGGTCAGCGGCTGCCTTACCGGCGGTACCTGCGCCTAGAAGATCGCGGATGTCCCGTTCTGAGTGGGCTATCGCTCTTCCCACTCAGCGCCGCCCAGCATGGGGGCGACGCCGCTGAGCGATTCAACAGCGGCGTACAAGAAAGGGGAAACGGATGCAGCTAATCAACGATACCCTTCTCCGGCTCTACTGCTGGGTGAGGGAGGACAAGGCCCAGACTCTGGCCGAGTACGGCCTGATTCTGGCGCTCATCTCCGTCGTTGCGGTGGGCATCATGTTCACCGTCGGCGGCAACATCAAGGACGTCTTCACCAAGGTCAGTGGCTGCCTCACCGGCGGCACCTGCGCGTAGAGAAGACTGAACGACAGGCTGGTAGGGTGGGGAGCGCGAACCTCCTCACCCTACCTTCATTCAACTGCCCTTTAATAGAAGGCGGGGGCAAGGGCGTACAGAACATCGCCTTTCGCCCGAGAATAGATGTAGGAGACCAGGCCATCGTGGCGAAAGAAACAGATTCCTCGTTCGTCTCTCGAACGGCGAAACAGCCTTCCGCACGCCTTCGACGTTGCCTCGCGGGCGCCGCCGGACAGGCCGTCGTCGAATTTGCATTTGTCGTCCCTATCTTCCTCTTTCTTCTCGGCGGTCTCATCGAAGTCGCCGACGCCTTCAACTCCTACATCACCGTCGTCGACGTCAGCCGCGACGGCGCTCGCCTCGGCTCCAAGGGCCTGGCCAGCGACACCGACATCCAGAATATGGTAGCCACCGAAATGGGACGCCTCCGCGACACCTTCAACAAGACAACCGACACGACCATCACCCACAATCAAATCACCGGCGACGCTGCCATTCAGGTAAAGGTTTGCTCGAACCATCATCTCCTGCTGGGGAGCTTGACGACAGCGTTCATCAACAGCCCTCTGCGCATCTGCGCTACCACAAGCATGCGGACCCTAACCTATCAGTGAGGCATCGCAGAGGTGAATGATGTTGCTATCTAGACTGCAGAAGACGATAGGGCGATCAGACTCGCAGATCCTTCCGATGGCCGCGCTGGTGATAATCGTCCTCTTCGCCTCCGTCGGCCTAGCCGTCGACGTCGGCAGATGCTTCGTCGCCAAAGCGGAGCTCGTCAGGGCCGTGGACGCCGCCGCCCTCGCCGGCACGCTCGAGCTGTCCGGGAACCCCGCCCAGATGCAGACGCAGGTGAACGCCCAGGTCGCCGCCTACATGGCGCAGAACCAGCCCGACGCCGCGTACAACACGACGATCTCGCAGGCCGACAAGCAGGTTCAGATCAGCGCCACTCTTGCCGTCAAGACCATATTCCTGCAAGTTCTGGGCATCGGCACGGTCAACGTCGCCGCCAACGCCACCGCCGGCTACGGCGTCCTCGCCGTGGACACGGTCTTGGTCATCGACGCGACGGGCTCAATGGGCGTCGACTCCAACGGCCAAAACTGTGTCGGCCACTCAGGCTGCCCGATCGACGAGGCCAAGAACGCCGCGAAGAGCTTCACCGATACATTGCTCACCGGCACTGCCTCCTCGGACACGCTCGTCGGCGAGACGCCCTTCCGAGGCTGCTTCAATCTGCCTAATCTCTTCTCCTTCTGTGTGCCCCTCAGCACGATGTCTCAGTCGCTTTCCAACAGCAAGACCACAATAGAGAACACAATCAGTTCGATCAGTTCCGTCGGTGGGTCCGGTACGAATATTTGCAACGGCATCAACCAGGCGGACCAGATCCTTTACGGCGCCAATCATCACACCGTCAGCAACACCATGCGAATCGTCGTCCTGCTCTCCGACGGCGACAACGTCTACAACAACGTCGCGAACGGCGTTCCAACACCCACCGGCAATCACACCCCTACGCCCATCGCAGGCTACCAGTTGCCGTCGGCTTGCCGGCCGCCTACCCCCAACGTATCCGACCAGTATGTTGACACGCAGTGCCGTTCCGCACAGACGAAGGAGCGCGCGCTGGACACAGATACGATCAACCTCGTGAACACGCTGAAAGCGCAGGGCGTCGAGTTCTACGTCATCGGCTTCGGCGTTTGCGGATCGAACGATGGGACGATAAGTAGCAGTTCGTATTGCGCCAACATCGGCAACGGCGACACCGACAACACCGCCGACAGGCGCCTTCTCAAGTGCATCGCCTCCTCGACCAGCGGCTCCAACGACCACTACTTCGAGACCACAGACGCATCACAGTTGCCCAACATCTTCCAGCAGATCGCCCGCCTCATCGGCTTCCGGCTCATCAAGTAGCGGAGGTGCAGGGGATCAGCTCATGGAGCGCAAAACCATCCTTCGAACCTTTCTCCGGGGACTCGCCTGGCCGGTCAAGTGCGACCAGGGGCAGGCCCTCGTAGAGTTCGCTCTCGTCTGCGTCGTCTTCTTGACCCTCGTCTTCGGCATCATCGATAGCGCCCGCCTCCTTCAGTCCTGGGTGACCGTCCAGTACGCCGCCCGCGAAGGCGCTCGCTACGCCCTCACCGGCCGCAGCGACTGCGCGGGCTACGCCGACAACCGCATCGGCTGCATCACCAACACCGCGAAGAGCGCCGCCACCGGCCTCTACGGCGCCCCCGGCAGCGTCACCGTCAAGGTCCGCAGCTGGGCCTACCCCAACTACGCCAACCCCGCCACAGAGAACTCTGCTGGCAACGCCTGCGACTCCGTCGAGGTGGAGGTCGACTACGATCACCACCTTATGACGCCCATCATCGCCTCCATCGTCAGCCACGTCTCACTGGTCGGAAGGGAGCGCGTGCTAAACGAGCCGTTCGGCCCCTGCGGCGGCGGCTGACCGGCTCGAAACGCTCGCCCTCCGCGATATGCGTGATGCCTTCCCAAACCTCGTTAGACCCCTCGCTGGGGTTCAAGAGATACGTTCAATCAGCCGATACTCTTAAGGGTGAGACGCCCGCAAAACAGATGAGCATCCAGTTCAGCCACTTCCGTGGCCGGACGTTTACGTGAAACTGGAGGTAGCCCCATGGCTGGAGCAGGAGCCCCCGGGCCAGCAAGCAGAGTTAATCGTCGTTACCTGCTGTTTACAATCGTGTTCGCCGCTCTGAGCGCGATTCTCGTCTACGCCGCCGTCTCTCGCGGCGGAGCCAGCGCCAAACAACCCGAGTCGACAACGGAGACCGGCCCTATGGTCGTCGCAAAGGTCGACATACCGGCCCGCACCCAGATCGTCGCCGACATGCTCGAAGTAAAGGACGTGCCGGTGGACCTCAGACCCGCTGCCGCCGTACAAGACATCAGCGATGCCGAGGGCAAGGTGACACGCTACCCGATAAGCGCCGACGAAGAGGTCACCACCGACAAGATCGTCTCCCTGTCCGGGAACGAGACAACCGACTCGCTCGCATTCGTCGTTCCCAAGGGCATGCGCGCCATCTCCATCCAGGCCGACCAGGTTATCAGCGCCGGCGGACTCGTCCTGCCCGGTGACTACGTTGACATAATGGCGGTCTTGAACGGCACGAAGTCCGATGGCAGCGTCATCCAGAACTACGTCGCGAAGACGATATTGCAAAACGTCCAGGTGCTCGCCGTTGCCCAGAAGGTCGCCAGCGTCGCCGATGCCGCTGACAGCAGCTCGGCCTCCGGCGACTCCAACAGCTCCAGCGGCTCTTCGGCTAAGCCGAATCCAAATGCGACAACGCTGACGATCCTGACGACGCCCGCCCAGGCAGAGTTGCTCTTCCTGGCGGAATCCAACGGCACCTTGCGGGCCGTAGTCCGCGGCTTCGGCGATGCCGATACGCCGGACCTTCCTCCTATCTACCAGAAGGACCTTGTGCCGACGGCGCAATAGGACCGCTTAGCGAACTTCGCAGCAATCAGAAACAAGGAAGTCGATGGCAAGAACCCCCGAAGCCGTAATAATCGACCCCGATCTCAGCGCTCGCGCGGACTTGAAGCGCGCCCTGACGCTTGCCCACTTCACCGTCTCCGGCGAGGCCGGCCACGGCATCGAGGCGGTCACGGTGGCCACGGAGAACGTTCCCGACGTATTCATCGTTAGCGTCGAAGAACCCGTTGCCCGCGCCCTCCAGACCATCCAGTCCCTCGGCGATGCCCTGCCCGACATCCCGACCATCGTCTACTCCACCCTCGCCGACGCCGCTTCCGTCCGCCGCGCCATGGTCGCCGGCGCCCGCGACTATCTCATCAAGCCCGTCAAGCCGGAAGACCTCACAAGGGCGATCTACGGCGTCATGGAGCAGGAAGAGCGACGCCGAATGCGCGCCACCGGCGACCGGCAGGAGACGGCCGCCAGAGGCACGGTCATAACCGTGTTCGGCGCCAAGGGCGGCATCGGCAAGACCACCATCTCCACCAACCTGGCCACGGCGCTCGTGCGCTCGACCAACAGCACCGTCGTTCTCGTGGACATGGACACGCGTTTCGGCGACGTGGCGATCATGATGGACGTCGCCGTCGAGCAGAGCATCGCCGATCTCGCCCGCCGCGTCGACGAAATGAACCGCGACACTGTCCGCGACTACCTGGTTCACCACCATAGCGGCGTCATGATCCTGCCCGCGCCCCTCCACCCGACCGAGTGGCGCAACGTCACGCCGCAGCAGATTACCAAGATCGTCGACCTGCTCGCCCAGTCGCACGACTACGTCATCATCGACACGCCGGGCACGTTCAACGAGATCGTCGCCGCCACCCTCGAGGCGGCAAGCATTATCCTGCTCGTCACCAGCATGGACATCGCCAGCATCAAGGACACCGCCCTCGCCCTGGAGATGCTCCAGAGCGCGGCCGTCTCCGAAGACAAGGTCAAACTGATGATCGACCACTCGACCGCCGCCAACACGCTGCGCGAGGACGACGTGGAACGCGTCCTGGAATACAAGGTCTTCTGGCATATTCCGCACGACCTCAACGTCGCCACCAGCACGCAGCTCGGCCAGCCGGTCGTAATCACCAAGCCGTACGCCCGCGTCTCGCGAAGCATCTCCGAGCTCGCCGCCGCCCTCAGCGGTACCGTCTCAGAGAAGAAGGGCTTCCTGGAAAGGTTCCTCGGACGGTGAGATGAGGGAGTCGCACATCACAGGGAGCGAATGAGACGATGACCCAATTTCAATGGCAGCCCCGAAGAACAGGCCTCGACGGCGCCGAAAGCGGCTTCCGAAGGCCGTCCCTCTCTTCCAGCCTTCTCCAAACGAGCGAGGCGCTCACCGAGCTCAAGTACAAGCTCCACCAGCGGCTCATCGAAGAGCTGGACCCGTCCAAGCTCGACGGCCTCGACCCGATCAAGGCCCGTGAAGCCGTAGAGACCGCCGCCCGCACGCTCATAGCCCAGGAGATGCCGGGCATCGTGGGCGTGACCCGCGACGAACTCGTGTCCGCGGTCGCCGATGAAGTGCTCGGCCTCGGCCCGATCGAGCCGATGGTCCGCGACAAGTCAATCTCGGAAATCATGGTCAACGCGCCCGACACGATCTTCTATGAGAAAGAGGGAAGGCTGTACCTCAGCCCCATCCGCTTCCGCGACGCCAACCACATCCAGCGCATAGCCGAGCGTATTATCGCGCCGCTCGGCCGCCGCGTCGACGAATCGTCGCCCATGGTCGACGCCCGCTTGTCTGATGGCTCTCGTGTTAACATAATCATTCCGCCCGTCGCGCCGAAGAGCCCGACCATCACCATTCGAAAGTTCCGCGAAGACAAGATGAAGGTCGAAGACCTCATCGCCACCGGCACCCTGGTGCAAGAGCTGGCGGAGTTCCTTCAGGCCTGCATCCAGGTGAAGCTGAACATCGTCATATCCGGCGGCACCGGCACCGGCAAGACGACCCTCTTGAACGCGCTCTCCGCCTTCATTCCCGAGACAGAGCGCATCATCACCGTCGAAGACCCGACGGAGCTGCGGCTGCAGCAGGGCCACGTGGTCAGCCTGGAGGCGCGTCCACCCAGCCTGGAAGGCAAAGGCGAGGTGACCCAGCGCGACCTCGTTCGCAACTGCCTGCGTATGCGCCCCGACCGCATCATCGTCGGCGAGGTCCGCGGGCCGGAAGCCTTCGACATGATGCAGGCCATGAACACCGGTCACGAAGGCTCTCTCACCACAGTCCACTCCAACTCGCCGCGCGACGCTCTCGCCCGAATCGAGAACATGATCCTTATGGCCGGACTGGAGCTGCCAATGCGCGCCATCCGCGAACAGCTTTCCTCGGCCGTGCACCTCGTGATCCAGATCAGCCGCCTGCTGGACGGCACGCGCAAGATAACCTGCGTCGCCGAGATAACCGGCATGGAGGGCCAGGTCATAACGATGCAAGATCTCTTCCGCTTCGAGCAGAAGGGCATCGACAGCGAGGGCCGCGTCGTCGGCGAATTCCGCTTTACGGGAATCCATCCGCAGTTCTCTGAAAAGTTCAAGCTGGCCGGCATCCAGTTGCCGCAAGACATCTTCGGTGCGGCTTGGTGATCGAATGGATCCTGTAGCGCTTGCGGCTGCTCTCTGCGTCATGGTCACGGTTGGCATGTTGCTCGTCATCGCCTACGCCTTCTCCGGCGCGGGCCACAAGCGCGTCCTTGTGAACAGGCTCGAGCACGTCGTGCATCATCTGCCGACGAACGGGGTCTTGGAGGACGTCTCCGCCCTCAAACAATCGCGCATGGGGCTCTTCCCCTACCTGAGCGGCTTACTTGCCAGCGGCGAATGGGCCAAGGGCGTGACGCAGGAAATCGAGCGCGCCGACCTTAAGCTGCGCGTCGGCGAGTATCTAGCGATGCGAGTGGCCTGCGCTCTGGGTCTCTTCGCCGTTGCCATGCTCGTGGCGCACGGCGGCCTCGTCGGTTTGGTCGCGGGCGTCATCGCTGGATTGGTTGGTTACATGCTTCCCAAGCTGTACATCAAGCGGCGTCTCAAGAAGCGCATGATCAAATTCGATGAACAGCTCGTCGAAGCATTGAGCATGATAGCCAACGCCCTGCGCTCCGGCTTCGGCCTCCTCCAGGCGATGGACATGGCGGCCGACCATCTCAAAGACCCCCTGGCTATCGAGTTCAGACGCACCGTGAACGACATTAACGTCGGCGCCAGCTTCGAAGATGCCTTAGGTGCCCTGAACCAGCGCATGGCGAGCAACGACCTCGATATGGTCGTTACGGCTGTCCTCATACAGCGCGCGGTCGGCGGCAACCTGTCGGAGATCCTCGACACCGTCGCTCACACCATGCGCGAGAGAGTCCGGATCAAAGGCGAGCTGCGAACCCTGACCGCCTCGCAGAAGATGTCCGGCTACGTTGTCGGCGGCCTGCCGATCGCCATTATCGGCCTGCTCCTCGTCATGGGGCAGATGACCGGCAACGTCTACATCGCGACGTTGTTTACCTCGAACCCCGGTCGCGTCGCGTTGCTTGCCGCCGCGATGCTGGAGGGCATGGGAATAATGATCATTCGTAAGATACTGGACATCGAAGTATAGGGGAGGAGGGACAAAAGATGGCGTTCTTCGCCGCCGGCTCAGTATTTCTCACCATTCTACTCTTCGCCCTCGCATTCCGCCAGAGTCCGAAATCGAACGCGGTGCGGGCGCGTGTCGCCACGCTGGCCACCTCTCGCTCCTTCGAGAGGCCTGGGAGCGTGCCTTCCTTTGGCGACCGCGTTCTCGGCCCGTTCGTCGACGCCCTCACCGGCAAGGCGGTCGCCGTCCTGCCGAGCGGCCTGCTGGACCGGCTGAAGATGCGCCTCGTCCGCGCTGGCCAGCCCGTCGCGGTCGAGGGCTTCATCATGATCTCGTTTGCCGCCGCCGCTACCCTGGGAGGGCTCGGCCTTCTCCTCGGCGTGGCTGCGGGAGGAAGCGTGAGCCCCAAGATACTCGCCCTGGCCGTCATCATGGCCGGCGTCGGTGTTTACCTCCCGACCATGTGGCTGTCGAACCGTCTTCGCCACCGGCAGGCCACCGTCATCAAAAGCCTGCCCGACAGCTTCGATATGATTACCACCTGCGTCGAGGCCGGCCTCGGCCTCGATGCCGCGCTCGCCCGCGTCGCCGAAAAGGTCAAGGGCCCCTTCTCCGAGGACCTGTCCGATACCCTGCGCGAGATCAGCATGGGCCGCAACCGCGCTGAAGCGTTGCGTGATCTCGCCGACCGCAGCGGCGTCAGCGACCTCAGTCTCTTTGTCAACGCCATAATCCAGGCCGAGCAGATGGGCACCAGCATCGGCCAGGTGCTGCGCGTTCAATCGGACCAGATGCGCGTTCGCCGCCGCCAGCGAGCCGAGGAAAAGGCCAACCAGGCGCCGGTGAAGATGGTCTTCCCGCTTGTCATGTGCATTCTTCCCGCTTTGTTCGTGGTCATAATGGGTCCCGCGGCTATCCAGCTCTACCAGACCATGTCGAGCAGCGGCGTGTGAGAATACAGAACACCACCCGCCAGACCGAAGTGGCCGACCGCGCTGTCCTGGCGAACAACCCCTGGAAGCGCCTCATCGGCCTGCTTAACCGCTCCCACCTCGACCCGGGCGAAGGCCTTGTCCTCCTGCCCGGCGGCGCCATCCATATGTTCTTCATGCGCATGTCCATCAACGTCATCTTCGTCGACAGGGATGGCCTGGTGCTGAAGACCGCCGCCAACGTCAAGCCCTGGCGCGTCGTCCTCGCGCCGGGCCACTCCCGCTACACCGTCGAGCTCCCCGTCGGCGCCATCGAGCGCTCCGCCACCGTCCGCGGCGACGTTCTCGACCTCAGCGCCGCCTAGCGGCCCCTCCCCAACGTAGCAGCCACGCTCCGACGCATGCCGCGTTCGACGTCGTAGATCCGTCTGCCCGCGCTCGCGGTGGCCTCGCCCTTCGGGCTCGGCCCTCCCCCAGCGCAAGCAACGCCTTCTTCGCATCTCGTGTGGTTCAAGGAAAGGACCGTCTGCCCGCGCTCGCGGTGGCCTCGCCCTTCGGGCTCGGCCCTCCCCGAAGTTTCCCGAAGTCCTGCCCGTTAACCTTTCCCCTCCCTCTCGCGTTATTCTCCGTAAGAACTGTTCCCCCGCCTGGAGGCTTACGATGAGACTCCTGCGACTCCTGCCGCTGCTGCTCCTGCCCGCCCTCTTCCTCGGCGACACCTGCGTCACCAAGGTCGACCAGCAAGGCCCATCCGGCCCCTGGCTCGTTGAAGTCACGAACACCGGCCCCGAGATCGAGCGGCTCGTGTCGGTAACAGGATTGGTACTGGACGCTAACGGCAGCGTCGTCCTGCCTCTGTACTTCAACGACGGGTGTCCATATGTTCTGTCGCCGGGGGAAAAGGGCTATTTCGCCTCACCGTATGCGTTCGATTTCGCGAGATACCGGCCTAACGCTGTTCAGCCGTTTCATCTTTCCTCCCTGAGTGTCTCAGCTCAACCGCCCGATAGTCCGGCTGTTACCGGTGTTTCCTTCCGGGTGCGCCAGAGATTCCCAGAGCACAACGCCATACTCGTCGAAGCCACGAATAACTCGTCGAACACCTACGGCTTGGTACCCTGCGCCGTGAACTTCGACCGCACCGGAAAGGCCCGTGACGTGGCCTCGCCTTCCGCCTTCTTGGGCACCGTGTTCAGGCCTGGCGACGTCATAACCTTCCCCGTTCACTTCAACTCACCCGTCGACGGGACGTTCCAGTTCTCAGCCCCGTCGGTTGGGACGGAGTTCGACACGGTTTTAACGTCTGTTCCCTTCGACTACTCGACCAGGGTTGTGGAAACCGACAAGGGCCGCGAACTTGAGGTTGTTGGAGAGATAACGAACACTTCAGCCGTCGACTTGGGGTACGTCTGGTACGAGGCCTACCTTGACAGCTCACCTACCGTGCGAACATCGAATCTCGTCGGTAGCTCGTCGCTGGATCAGCCATTCAGCGGCAGCGGTGTCTTTCCCGCCGGCCGTAAGGCGCTGGTCTCGTTCACTCTGCCCCTCGACGAACATGATTCGGACGTGGTGAAAATAACGGGGGTCGTCGGCAAGACTGCACCATCCCCGTCCGCGCCGCGTTACACTTTCGTGCCGCCGCCCGTCACCAACATCGCCAGCGAAACCACCGGCTCGGACACCGTCAAGATATCGGCCACGCTCTCCAACCCACGTGACGACGGTCTGAACATCAGTTCCGTGTGCTTCTACGCCCGCGACGCGGCTGGCAGGCTGATCGGCGGTCAGTGCGGCGCCTCTGGCGTTTCCTGGATTGAGCCCCATGGGTCAGTTGCGGTATCGAAGGAGGTTACCCTGATAGGGGCAGGGAAAGCCATATCCGTCGATGTCGTCGCCTACGGCGACGCCGGGCCAAAGCCGCACGAGATCGTTCCCCCAACATAGCCCTGGCCCGGGTCGACCACGAAAGTTGCGAGGGTTTCTCAGTCCTTGCGCCCCAGAATCGTCACCGAGCACACCGACCCCGGCCCACCCAGGTTGTGCGCCAGCCCCAGCCGGGCGTCCTTCACCTGCGCCCCGTCGGCCCGCCCCTGCAACTGCTTCGTAATCTCGTACAGCATCCGACACCCCGTCGCGCCGATGGGATGCCCGAAGCACTTGAGCCCGCCTGACGCGTTCACCGGCAGGTCCCCGTCCACCTCGCTGCGACCCTCCGCCACGAACGCCGCCCCTTGCCCCTGCTCGCAGAAGCCCAGGTCCTGGTAATTGAGTATCTCCGTGATGCTGAAGCAGTCGTGCACCTCCGCCAGGTCGATCTCCTTCACCGGGTCCGTGATGCCCGCCTCAGCGTAGGCCGCCCTGGCCGCGTCCTGCGTTGCCGTGAAGCCCAGAAAATCCGTCGAGTTCGAGAACATCGGCCGGCCTGAGGACACCGCCAGCGCGTTTGCCTTCACCAGCACGTAGTCGTCCTTGTGCTTGCTCTGCTCCGCTATCTCCGGACGCGTGATCACCAGCGCCGCCGACCCGTCGGACATCGCGCAGCAGTCGAAGCGTCCCAGCGGCCAGGCGATCATCGGTGCCGAAAGCGCCTCCTCCATCGTAATCTCGCGCCGGAAGTGCGCCTTCGGGTGTTTGGCGCCGTTCTTGTGGTTCTTCACCGCAACGCGCGCCAGGTCCTCCTTAGTCCAGCCGTACTGGTAGAAGCAGCGCGTCGCCGCCAGCGCGAACAACGCCGGCGCGCTCGCCGTGCCGAACACCGGATGGCTGAAGCCCTGCATCGGCAGGCCGGAGCTGCCTGTGTCCATTAGCTTCTCCACGCCGGCCGCGATTGCGACGTCGTACACGCCGGAAGCGACCGCATAGCAGGCGTTGCGGAAGGCGTCCATTCCCGACGCGCAGTAGTTCTCGACGCGCGTCACCGGGATGCCGAAAAGCTTCATCGGATCGGAGAAGGTATTCCCGCTAAGCCCAGTAAACGGATAGAGCACGCCGACCCACGCCGCCTGCACGTCCCGCCGCGAAACACCCGCATCGTCCAGCGCCTCGTACCCCGCCTCGACGACCAGGTCCTCGACGTCCTTGTCCCAAAGCTCGCCGAACTTGGTGCAACCGACGCCGATAATGGCGACCCTGTCCCTTATGCTTCCCATTGCCTTCTCCTCCTTGCTCGACCTCGCGTCTTTGCGGACGACGGGAAAAGAGCGCCTTGTAGGGGAGGTCTTTAGACCTCCCGCGCTTACAACCTACGCGCCTGCCGTAAGGACCGGCCGCGCCTTCCAGTAATAGTTGTGGAAATTCGCCCCTTCGTGCAGCCGCCGGAACAGCACCTCGACCGGCAGCCCCACCTTCACCTCGTTCGGGTCGGCGTCCGTTATCTCCAGGAACACGCGCCCGCCGCCCTCCAGGTCGATGACCATCCGCGCCACCGGCACGTTCAGGTACTGCCCGCCCGACAGATGGTCCAGCGTGAATGTGTACACCTTCCCCCGCCGCGACAGCTTCACCGGCTCCACGTTGTCCTTCTGACCGCATTCCGCGCAAACTCGCGGCGGCGGATACTGCACGACGCCGCAGCTCCGGCAGCGCCCGCCGACGAGCGTCAGCTCCTGCCGCGCGTCCCGCCAGTAAGTTACCGGTGATCCGTCGGCCGGCGGCGTCTCGCGCTCTGTCAGCCCGCGGAAGTGCACGTACGACGTATAGTTCGGCAGCGGCCGCTTCTCCGCCAGGTGGCCCGCCAGCCCCTTGCGACCCGCCGCCTTCGGCATCTCCGCCGTCACCTCCAGCAGCAGCGCGTCGGCGCCATCGCCGTGGTCGAGGACGAGCATTCGCTCCCCGGCCTTCGCCTGTTCGAGCGCGCCCGCCAGCATCATCAGCGCCAGCGCCGCACCCGGGCTTCCGACCGAGAAGAACAGCGTGTCCTGAAGCTGAGTCGGCGCGATTCCCAGCGCTTTCGCCACGGCCACGTGCGCCCGCGGGTCCGACGACGTGATAACTGCCTTCGCCAGGTCCGCCCCCGCTACGCCCGCCTTCTCCAGCAGCGCCTTGCCCGCCGCGATTGCGCTCGTGCCGTAGCCGCGCTCCGTCTCGACCTTCGACTCGAATGACCTGACGTAGCGGTCCTCGCTGCGACGCCACGGCCCGACCTGCTCGCCGGCCAGCGAGTACGTCGCCTTGATTTCAACCGGCCCGTCTTTCGCGATGAGAACCGCGCCCGCGCCGTCACCGAAGAGCTGCTCCGCCATCGACTCCGGCTCGCCGACGCGACAATCGCCCGCAACCACCAGCACGCTTCTCGCCGAGCCGCTGTCGACCGCGTCCATCGCCGCCCGCATCGCCGTCGTCGCCGCCCGCAGCGAGCCGGTGAAGTCGGCCGTATTGATGTCCCGCCGCAGGTCCAGCGCCGCCGCGATTACGCCCGCGCACTGCTTCTCCAGATAGGGCGCTGTCGTAGTGGCGAAGAACAGTCCGTCTATGCCCGCCGGGTCGATGCCCGCCAGACAGTCCAGGCCGGCTGCCACCGCCATCGTCAGGCTGTCCTCGTCGGCATTCGCGACCGCCCGCTCGCCCGGCGCCGCGGGAATGCCCCAGGCGTCGCCGATCTGTTGTCGTGACAGGCGGTAGAGCGGTACGTATGCCCCAGTCGCTGCGATGAGCGCCATATCCGGCTCCTTTCTTAGGCGCCTCGGCCCTGTAACCCGCGTAGGTCGGGCGTCCCGCCCGACACGCGCTGTTCTTCCACGGCGGTTAGTACCTGATCAGGCAGCAAACGTGCAGCGTGGGGGCGAAGTAGGCGGCGAAGAAGTCGTCCCAGTAGGGGTCATCGAAGAGGAAGCCTTCTTCCTCCTTCGACGCCGCTTCGCTGTCTTTGGAAACGACGGTCTTGCCGCGCTCGCCCAACCGACCCTTCGCCACCTTCGCCTTCGACGCCCTCTTCCGAAGCCGCTTGGCTCCCATGCTTTTTCCTCATCCCCTTCGCGGGAAAACCAATGTAATCCTTGCCGCACTCGGATACAACATTGGATCGAGTACTTACGATTGGGCAGCTTGAGACCGCAGGTGCTGATGGCTGGAGGTAGCGAAAGAGCCCAGCAGCTTCCGCGAGACCAAATAGGTCAGCGCTCGTAGCCGAGACTTTGTAGCCGAGACTTTCCAGTCTCGGCGGGGCGTCTTGCCCCTGTGCCGCCTTTAGGGCATGTCCTGTTGCAGCTTCCGCAGTCGGCGGCTTAGCACCGGCAGCATCTGCACCGCAATGTGCGGGTTCGAACGCAGCTCCGCCACAAAGTCCCAGCGCGAAAGCACCAGGCACTCCGTGTCCTCGCTGGCGATGACGCTCGCGGACCGCGGATAGGAGTCGAGCAGCGCCATCTCGCCGAAAAAGTCGCCGACGGTCAGGCTCGCCAGCGCCGTCTGGCTCTTCCCGTCGCCGCCGCGCATGACGTTCACCCGCCCCTTCGTGATCAGGTAGAAGGCGACCGCGTCCTCGCCTTCCTTGACGATCACGTCGCCCTGCTTGTAGGCCCGCGTTATTGTTGCCGAGGCCAGCCGCTTCAGGTCCCGACGGCTAAGCTCGGAGAAAAGGGAGGCGCCTGCCAGTACGTCTTCCGGGTACATCTTTCGCTCCTTATGTTCTTGCTTTACCGCGTCACTATACAACAGCCTCGCCGTCGCAGCCAGCCGCTCGTTGACGGCCGTTCCCGTTTTGGCCGCAACGGTATACTATGGCGACATCGATACCCGCATCTCGGCAGGGCAGTACTTGACATAACATCAAGGGGGTCACCGACAAATGAAGCCACGCGCCATTGCCGACAGGGTCCTGGCGCTGGGCGCCGTCGACTGGGACCGACGCCTCTTCGATTCGCTCATCCCGCTCCCCGACGGCACCAGCTACAACGCCTACGTCGTTCAGGGCAGCGAAAAGACCGTCCTCCTCGACGCCGTCGACCCATCGAAGCGGGAAGTGCTGCTCGACCAGCTCGACGGCCTGCCGCCCATCGACCTCGTCGTCTCCCACCACGCGGAGCAGGACCACTCCGGCGTCCTTCCCGACGTTCCTCGCGCGCTATCCCGCCGCAAAGCTCGTCGCCTCCACCAAGGCGAAAGGAATGCTGCTCGACCTCCTGGAGCTTTCGGAAGAGCGCGTGGTCACCGTCGAGGACGGTGAAGAGCTTTCGCTCGGCGACAAGACGCTTCGCTTCCACTACATGCCCTACGTCCACTGGCCCGAGACGATGGTCACCTGGCTGCCGCAGGACCGCATCCTCTTCACCTGCGACTTCTTCGGCTCGCATCTCGCGACCTCCGACCTCTACGCCGACGAAGCCGCCGTCTACGAGCCCGCCAAGCGCTACTACGCTGAGATCATGATGCCGTTCCGCCGCGCCATCGCCAGGCATCTCGAGACGGTGCGCGAGATCGACCCGGCGGTCATCGCCCCCAGCCACGGCCCGATCTACAAGCGTCCCGCCTTCATCATCGACGCCTACGAGGACTGGGTTTCCGCGCCGCCGAAGAACATGGCGGTGCTACCTTACATAACGATGCACGGCAGCACGGGGCTGATGGTCGACCACCTCGTGACCGCCCTCGTCGAGCGCAACGTCAGCGTCGACCAGTTCAATCTCGTCGCCACCGACATCGGCAAGCTCGCCGTTGCTCTGGTCGACGCCGCCACGCTCGTCGTAGCCACGCCTACCGTGCTCGGCGGCCCGCACCCGACGGTCCTCGGCGCCGTCCACCTCGCCGCTGCCCTTAACCCCAAGCTGCGATTCGCCGCCGTCATCGGCTCGTACGGCTGGGGCGGCAAGTCAGTCGAGCAAATCGCGGCCGTCATCTCCCGCAGCGACATAGAGATGCTCGACCCCGTTCTCTGCAAGGGCCTGCCGCGCCAGGCCGATTTCGCCGCTCTGGATAGCCTCGCCGATGCAATCGCGACCAGGCATCGTTCGTTGGACTTGCGTGAGGACGAGCATGGCCCCCGACCGTCCGTTTTCGAGTAGCGCGCGGGCCTGAGGCCGACGACGAACAGCCTCTTCCCACGTAGAGCGGGCATCTTGCCCGCTGAAAGGAGAACCGACATGGAAAGCCTTCTCACCGACGACCAGCGCAGCTTTCGCGACGAGGTCCGCGACTTCGTCAAGAGCGTCCCCCGGCAGCTCCTCCTCGACATGGACGCCAACGTCGCTCCCTACCCCAAGCAGTTCCTGGAGGAGGGCGGACGGCGCAACCTCCTCGGCCTGCGCTTTCCCAAGAAGTACGGCGGCCGCGGCCTCGGCTGGAAGGAGGAGATGGTCGCCCTCGAGGAGATCGGCGTCCTCAGCACCAGCCTGCCCTGCCTCTACAGCCTCGTCAGCATCGCCGGCGAAGCCGTCACCCACTTCGGCACGCCCGAGCAGAACGAGCGCTGGCTGCGTCCCACCCTTGCCGGCCAGCTTGCAGTCGCCGAAGCCCTCACCGAGCCCCGCGGCGGCTCCGACTTCTTCGGCGCCGCCACTCGCGCCCGCCGCGACGGCGATTGCTGGCTCCTCAACGGCCAGAAGCGCTTCATCGTCGGCGCGGAGGGGGCCGACTACTTCTTCGCCTACGCCCGCACCTCGGAGACCGCTCCCCCGCACGAGTCCATCAGCTCCTTCCTTGTCGAGCGTGGGCCCGGCGTCGAAGTCCACCACGTCTACGGCCTCATGGGGATGCGCGGCGGCGGCACCGGTCGCGTCTACTTCCGCGACGCCCGCGTGCCGGTCGAAAACCTCGTCGGCCCCGAGAACGGCGGCGCCATCGTCTTCAACCAGATGATGATCCCGGAGCGCATGACCAGCGCCGGCGGCGCCGTCGGCATGGCCCGCGCCGCCATCGAGATCGCCGCCCGCTACGCCGACCAGCGCAAGGCCTTCGGACAGAAGATCCGCCGCTTCGAAGGCGTCAGCTTCATGATCGCCGACAGCATCACCCAGCTCGACGCCGCCCGCGCCCTCAACTACGCCGCCGCCCACGCCATCGACAGCGGCGACGACCCCGGCCGCGTCCGCCGCCTCGTCTCCGAGGCCAAGAAGTTCGCCACCGACATGGCGTGGAAGGTCACCAACGACGCCATGCAGGTCATGGGCGGCATCGGCTACACCAACGTCTACCCCATCGAGCGCCTTCTCCGCGATGCCCGCCTCCTCATGATCTGGACCGGCACCAACGAGATCATGAACCTGCTCATCCAGCACGAGTACTACACGGAGCTTGGCCGTCCCGCGCCGCTTATGCGCGACGTCGAAGCCGACGCCGCCGGCTGGGAGCTCCCCGACGAAAAGGTCTACGAGTAGCGGCCGCTGCCTCCCGTAGAGCGGGCGTCTTGATTCGAACGTCGCGCTACCCCGGCTGCGGCGAACACCCCGGCACGAACCGCGCCCGACGCTGCGCCGCCTCGTTCACCATGTGGAACAACAGTCCCAGGCTTGCCACCGCGATCGTGGCGCTCCCCAGCTCAATCCCAGCGCTCTCGATCAGCGTTGGCCCTGTCTGGCTGTTGAAGATATCCCAGAAAGCGTGGAATAGCACCGCCGCCGCGAACGCCAGAGCTACCGGCAGGTTGATGACGCGTCGACCCGCCTTCTCCCGCTCTCGCCAGAGAACCGCGCACACCAGTCCCGTCCAGGCGCCGTGCCCCGCCGGCGACAGCAGCCCCCGCACGATCAGCGTCGTGTCCACGTTGCCTATCCCGCCGGACCCCTGCGCCGCCGCGAACCCGTAGCCGATCGTCTCCAGCGCCGCAAAGCCCATTCCCGCCGCCACGCCGAAGATCACCCCGTCCGCCTGCGAGCAGTACCGCCCGTGGAAGTAAATGCCGAGGGGAATGATCAGCTTCGCGCTCTCCTCGATTACCCCCACGCCGAACAGCTGCGCCGCCCCTAGGCTCCGCAGCGTCGCGTACTCCAGCACGGCGGCCACCGTCACACCGAGCGCGCCTCCCCATAGGAAGCACGTCGTCACCACCCCCGACGGAATGTCCCGCCCCGGCTCGCGCTCGAACACGTACGAAACGAACGCGACCGGCACGACGAACGCGCCGACGATTATGGCCTCCGGAATATAGGTGCGGCTATCCGTGCTCCTGACGAGCGCAGTGAGAATAAAGAACACGGCCGTCCCGCCGACGAGAAAGCGGAAAGAGTTGCGCCGGTATAAGGGGACTGTGTGATTCGAAGGCGGCAGTGGCGGCATCTGGCTTTCCATCCACCCCTCCCATCCTGAGTTACTGGCGGAGAGCCCCGACCCATGCCGAAAAGGATACTCGAACCGGTTCCCTCCGTACCTAAATTATACCATCTGAGGCGGCCCTCGATTCGCATGCTATAATCTCAGAGATGGAGGCCTTCGACATCTCGATGCCGCTGCGGCCCGGGATGATCATCTATCCCGGCGACGCCCCGCTGCGCATCGCACGCTCCCACTCCATCACCCGCGGCGACGCCTACAACCTCACGACCCTCCAGCTCGGCGCCCACGCCGGCACCCACGTCGACGCGCCTCTCCACTTCATCGAAGGCGCCCCTGACGTGACCGCCCTGCCGCTCGGAGCGCTCATCGGCGCCGCGCACGTCATCGACGCCACCGCCATCACAACCGACATTGACGCCGCCGTCCTCCAGCGCCTGGCGATCCCACCGTTCGCCCGCCGCCTCCTCTTCAAGACGACGAACTCGCTCCTCTGGGACCGGCCCGACTTCTCGAGCGACTTCATCGGCATTACCGCCGACGCTGCCCGCCTCCTCGTCTCGAAAGGCCTGGAGCTGATCGGCATGGACTACCTCTCCATCGCGCCGCAGGCCGACCCTGAGCCCACGCATCGCGTTCTCCTCGAAGCTGGCGTCATCGTCCTTGAAGGCATCGACCTTCGTCACGTCAGCCCCGGCGAGTACGAGCTCGTTTGCCTGCCGCTGCGCATCCCCGGCAGCGACGGCGCTCCCGCCCGCGCCGTCCTCCTCAAGCGCGACTGACCTCTCCTGCTGCGGTTTCACCCATCCTTCACGCGAACCCGACCCCGCGTCATCACGACAGCACATCTCCCGGTCAGAATGATGAGATCATCGGCGAAAGGAGAACTCTCATGATCTACGTCGCGAACCTGACCTGGAAGCCTGGAATAACCGGTGAGCTGATGGACGAAGCCCTGAAGCGTCGCGCCGAATACGAATTCCCTGCCGGCCTGAAGCGCCTGGGCGAATACTGGCCCGCCGGCCCGATCATCGTCACCCTCATCTTCGAGGCCGACAGCTTCGCGCCCGTCTTCCAGCTCGTATCCGACTGGCAGGACGTCTTCGATGTCGCCGTCTACCCGGCCACCACCGCCGAGGAGGGCCTCGCGCTCGGCGTAGAGGCCATGCAGCGGCGCAAGGCTGCCTAGAGCCCGTCCCGCGGTCGGGGCAGAGGGACGCTAGAAGGGTTTCTCGGCGCTAAGGCGACGGCTGCGGAATGCCGACGGCTCCGCTGGCCCCGCTCGACGCCTGGTACTGAAGCTCCAGCGGGTCGTTGCCGTTCGGAAGCGGGAAGACCACGAAGCCTCGCAGCGACTGGCCTGCCGCAATGCTTTCGTTAGAGCCGATCAAGGGGCTGGGGCCCTGCGTGATCGCCGGCGCATGAAGGAGACTCTCCTTGTCTTCGAGGCGGAAGTCGAGCAGGTTCAGCATATAGTTTGCTTCGCCCGTGTTCTTGGCCGTCACGTCAACAGCGACATAGTGGGTGCCGGGTGCGGCCGGCAAATTGCTATCGGTGTAGGAGCGGGCCCCGTTCACGCTGATCAGCAGGTCGCCGATCTGCGCCTGGCTGGGAACCGCTGTCTGACCGCTTGGCGCAGCCGTTACCGAAATCGTAGCGACAGCAGTTGCCGTCGAGACCGCCGGCGGCGTCGAGACGGTCTTCTTGCCGCTGCCGCCGCAGGCCGAGGCCTGAAGCGCCGCCAGCGTCAGCATCAGCGAGATCAGGAGAATCCGCATCACACGTCCATACGTCCGTTGCCGCCCAATATGACGGGCTCCGCCTTGGTCTTGACGGAGCCCGCTAGTCTAGTTTTGAAATCCGACGAAGCTCACTACCCTCGTCCCGGGTAAAGAGCTCATCTCGCCCGCAACCACCGCCTTCGCACCTGCCATCCACCAACGCCAGCGATGACGATCAGAAGCGCGATACCGCTCACAACGGCTGCGTCGCTCGCGACTGTCGAGCCGGAACTCTTGGGCAAGGTGCCGTAATCAGCGGCCGCGGCAGCGGGCGGAAGGTTGATTGTCCCACCCACGCTCAAGCGGGGTGTCGCTGTAGCGGTTGGCGTGCTAGTTGGCGTGTTGGTCGGCGTCGGCGTGTTGGTCGGCGTGTCAGTCGGCGTGAACGTCGGCGTCTGGATATCCGACTGCGATCCGGCCTGAGCGTGCAGGGTTTGTCCTGACGGGCAGTTCGCGCTTGGAGTTCCCCCGGTGCAGGTGTCCTCCCAGGTCAGCGTCGCGGTGTCGGTGAGGGGGTTCGGGTCATTGGTGTGGACGTTGTAGTAGCTCACCGTCAGGGTTACGGAAGAGCCGAACGGCAGCGTACAGATCGTCTGTCCCGCGTCGCAGGTCGCTCCTCCGCCCAGCGTCAGGACGGTCGGCACCAGCAGCAGGTCACCTGAGGTCACATCGCCGGCGTGGGCGTGCACGACATCCACCAATGACGTGATCGTCAGGGTGTCGTGCTGAGTGTCAACGACGTTCTCAGCTTGGAAGTTGCAGACGTACGCTTCGCCGACGTTCGTCGGGCTGTTGCACCCCTTGAGAAAGGCGATCCCGTGCAGTTCGTTCGCCGCTTGCGTCGACGAATGCGAGAACAGCAGGCCGGCAAACATGGCGCAGCCCACGAGCAACATAATCGCCGCGCCGATGCGGATACCTTTGCGTCCCCGGGCGTCCTTCGGGTAATGCTCTTCCATCGTCGGTACCCCCTTTTCTGCGTTGCCATTACCTCCGGGGCCAAACGCTAATTCGACTGGCCCTTAGGCTGGCTTGCTGACAGATTCAGCAGTAGAAAGACAGCTCTGCTGAACCACTCTCCTGAACATAACGGCGGGGGACCGTTTACGCGGGTACATGGCATGAACCCGCGCCACCAGTGTCCGCATTATACACTCCGACAGGCGTTTGTCAAGAGGTTTCACAGATAAATAACGCGTCATGACGAACTTCGTTGCGTCAGCGGTTACGGGCCAAGCGCTTCTCGCTGTCCGGGTCCGGGCTCCTCGGGCCCGGGCGCGGCGGAAGACAGCCTAGGACGCCTCTTCGACGACTTCCGTCTGTTTCTTGTAGAACCCCGCTTCCTCCGGGTAAGGATAAGGAAGCGCTGGCGTCTTCCAGTCGGCGACCGGAATTCCCGCGTTCAGCTTCGTTCGCAGGTAGTCGGAAGTCATCACGCCAACCGGCTTCGCTCTGTCGAGCCCGAGCGCGCGAAGGCTTTGCGCCATCCGATGGTCGGTCGCGGCGACCTTCACCTGCGCCTGCTTGCAGCGGCGTTGTCTGATCTTTCCGTCGACCTGAACGACGGTCCTGATGATCTTGTCCTGAAAGTTGCCGAACGTCACCATGTCCATCGACCGGCCCGGCAAGCCCCCTCCGGCCACCGCCTTCGCCTCCACGATAGGCTCCTGCGTATCCGGGTCCAGCACCGCGAACTTGAACTCGTCCGCCGACAACTCGCTCGGTATCTGCGTGAGGAATTTCGGGTAGCCCCAGATCTCGCGTCCACCGGCCCGCGCCTCGGGTATCGTCACCACCATCTCGACGACGTACACTCCCATCTTGCTCCACGCCGCGTCCTTGCGGCCGAAAAGCAGCCTGAACGTCGGCCACGACGGCTTTCCCAGCGCCTCAGGGTACACGCTCACGCTCAGCACCACCTCGTCATAGGCCGTCAGGCTCACCTCCTGATAGTTGAAGAACGTCAGCGTCGTCAGCACCTTCCCGTTGAAGAAACGTACCGGCAGCAGCCCCGTGTCCTTCAGGAGGGGAAGAACCCGCTCATAGTCGACGAAGTAGTTGAGCGCCCGCATTCGCAGTCGCTGGTAGAAGACGGGTACCTGGACCACCCCGACGGAGATGTTGTAGTCGACCACGGGAACGTCGAAGAAATCGCTTTTCATCGCGGGTCTCCTTTGCACGTTATCACGCGCCAAGAATGGCACCGCTCTCAATCGCCGTCAAGTAGACTACGAATCGGGGTAACCGCATCGCCCCGCGGTCCGCTCCCCGTGCAAGCCCCCGGCCTCCAGACGCTTGACAAGCGCCTCGCCAGCGCTATACTTGCCGCATCGGTGGCTCGTCTCCGAGTGTACCCGCTGTTCGCGCCAACAGGGAGGTTGAACGATGCGCTCTTTCGCCCTCGTCCGTTCACTGGTCTATTTCCGCTTCGCAGTCCTGGCAGGCCTCATCGTAGTCGGCGCCTTCTTGGCGGTTCCTGGGACGGTGCCCGGCGGGGCGCAGCCCGCAAGTGCGGCATTCCCGGGCACGAATGGACAGATCGCATTTCAGAGCGACCGGGACGGCAACATCCAGATCTACAAGATGAACGCCGACGGCAGCGGCCAAACGCGTCTGACCAACGACACCGCAACTGATGCCTCCCCATCCTGGTCGGCGGACGGCTCCCAGATCGCCTTCGCAAGCACACGGGACGCCGCCACCTACGAGATCTACCGCATGACCGGCGACGGCACAGGACAGACCCGACTGACCAACAACACTGCCAACGATATGTGGCCGGCCTGGTCGCCCGACGGCTCGAAGATCGTCTTCACAAGCGACAGGGACGGCCAGTTTCATATCTACGTCATGAACGCCAACGGCAGCGGCCAGACACGCCTGGGCAGCGGCACCACCGACGATGAGTGGCCCGTCTGGTCTCCGGACGGATCGAAGATCGCGTTCATCAGTGGAAATGGAGTTACGTACGATATCTACAAGATGAATGCCGACGGCAGCGGCCGAACGCAGCTTACTAGCGACGGCGTCATCAATACGGCGCCGGACTGGTCGCCCGACGGCTCGAAGATCGCCTTCGCCAGCGAACGTCAGGGGAACCGCGACATCTACGTGATCAGCGCCGGTGGTGGGGCTGAGGCGCGTCTCACCAGCAATGGCGCTGTCAATGGAACGCCCGCCTGGTCGCCCGATGGTCACCGCATCGTCTTCTCATCCAACAACCAGATCTACGTCATGAGCGCGGACGGCAGCGGCCAGACAAGGCTGACCAACGACTCAGCCGATGATCTGTCGCCCGATTGGCAGCCCATCAGCCTGCCTGCGGTCGGCGGCATCGCGGAGCCCCCGGACGCCAATGCTGCGCCCCCGAACGAGGCCGGCTCATCGACGCCGTACGTCGCCATAGCGGCCGCTGCGGCAGCCGGGCTCGTCCTCCTCGTGGCTGGCGGCTGGTTCGCCAGGAGGCGCTGGCGCAGTCGGACATACTAACGGGTCGCTCAAGGTCGCAACCGCAATAAAGAAGCTCCCGCGAGTCCTTTTCAGATTCGCGGGAGCGCGTTTTCATGGTGGAGACGGGGGAGAATTGAACTCCCCGTCCAGAAGAAGAACGTCCTGAGTCTCCTACAAGCTTAGTCGACTCTTTGATGTCGCGAGACGGGCTCCTGCCGACCGGATACCGCCCCGCCAGTCGATGAGTCTTTAGCTACCCTTATCGACGTCCGGGCCGCTGCACTCCGGCATTGCGTCGCCGCTTCCCAGCCCACCGGAGCGAGGCCGGGAGCGACGTAGCCGCCCTATTTAGGCGGCTAGGGCAAACTCTCGTTCGCCAGTTGTTTTTTGCCACCTGATTAACGAGGGCGATGGCACCTCGGCTTGCAACTCAGACCCGTCGTTCCCTGTCGAGCCCTTTCGTCCCCACACGCATTATATCGAATCCGGAACGCCTTGCCTAGTGCCCGTTTCGGTGAGACTAGCCCCGGCGTATCGCCCGCTGCATCTGACGCTCCGCCTCCCGCTTCGCGATCACCTCCCGCTTGTCGTGGCTCCGACGCCCTCGCGCCAGCGCCAGCTCCAGCTTCGCGCGACCGTTCTTCAAGTACAGCCGCAGCGGCACCAGCGTCAGCCCCTTCTCTTCCAGCGCCGCGCTCAGCTCCCGCATCTCCGACTTGTGCAACAGCAGCTTCCGCTTCCGCGTCGGCTCGTGATTGAAGTGACCCGCCGCCGGATACAGCGCTATGTGCGCCCCCTGCAAGTACAGCTCCCCGTCGTCCGGTCGCGCGAACGCCTCCCGCAGGCTCACCCGGCCCTCGCGGATCGACTTGATCTCCGTGCCCCTCAGGACGATTCCCGCCTCCACCGTTTCGAGGATGTGATAGTCGTGGAGCGCCTTGCGATTGACGGCGATAACCTTCTCCGCCACGCTTCCCTCCGCTGCCTCGAGTGCCTACTGCCCCGTCTCGAGGAATTGGATTGCCCGCTGCAACTGCGGATCGTTACCCGCGGCGATGTCCTGGTCCGTCATGCTGACCTGGATGTCCGGCGTGATCCCCGTCTTGTCGATGCCGACGCGCTTGGGCGTCAACCATTTCGCCACCGTCACGAACAGCACGCCCTGGTTGTTGGCTAGCGGGGCCTCGGAGCGGTTCACCGTCCCCTTGCCGAACGTCTTCTCGCCGATAATCGTCGCGCGGCCATTGTCGTGCAGCGCGGCCGAAAGCACCTCCGAGCCGCTGGCGCTGTACTGGTTGACGAGCACGGCAATCGGTATCTGCGTCGCCTCGCCGTCGCTTGTGGCGCTGTACACCTTCTCGCTCTGATCCCGGTCGACTTCGATCAGGATGGTGCTGCCTTTGTTCAGGAACATATCCGCCACCTGCACGACGGTATCGAGAAGACCGCCGGGATTGCCCCGCAGGTCGATGATCAGCCCCTTGTAGCTGCCGTTTACCACACGGTCCACCTGCGGCTTGAGCTGGTCAGCCGTCAGCGCCGAGAACTGCCGGATCTGGATGTAGGCCAGGTCAGTGACCTCGTTGCCGTTTGCATCCTTCAGCGTCCCGCTCGGCGGCTGGTCCGACACGCTGTCCACCTGTATCTCGTCGCGGGTTATCGACAAGTCGACAACGTCGCCGCTAGGATGCTGAAGCTTCAGCTGCACCTGGGTACCCTTGGGCCCCCGTATCTTCGTGACCGCCTGGTCGATGTTCCAACCGTCCGTCGACTCGCCGTCGACTTCCAGGATTACGTCCCCGGCCTGCACACCCGCCGCTTCCGCCGGCGACCCCTTGATCGGCGACAGGATGATTATCTGCCCGTTCTGCTGCGTAACGTTCGCGCCAATGCCTTCGAAGACGCCCGAGGGCGTCACGCTCACGGCGTACGTCTCCGGGTCGACATAATACGTCCCCGTGTCGTCCAGCGACTTCACCATGCCGTTGATCGCCGCCTGCGCCAGCGCGTTCGGGTCGAGGCGCGACTGGTCGACGTAATCTTGCTGCAGATCCTTGTAGATTTCGCCCAGCGTATCGAAATCGGGCGAATTGGTTGAAGAGCTCGCCTCCGATCCGTTGCGATTCCTCTCGAACGTTACTCCCAGAGTGAATGCGATGGACGCCAGCATCACCACCAGGGCGCCCACCAATGCCCACTTTGCCGCCTTCGACATCTCTAAGCCCCCTGGCCACTACGGCGAATGGCGCTAAGGCCGCGCCTTACAGCCTCTCGCGATTGTCGTGAAGCTCAGTCTAGCACCTACAGGACTGCATCCGCAATTTGGAGGCACTACCATTGGGGAGGGGATAGTTGACATAACTATAGCCGCAGATCTGCTCGTGCCGCCACTCTTCTAACCGGCCTGCCTTGACGGCGCGGGGCGTCCTCTGGTTGCCCTTGCCCGGGCGCGCGATGCGTACAGGGCCCTGTCCGCCCGCGCCAGGAGCTCTTCGCTGGAACCGGCGTCGTTGGGGAACGTCCCGACGCCAGCGGACACTTCGAGCGCCACGTTGACGAGCATAACGGCGCCCCAGTCCCGGCGCTGCGATACCATCTCGCGTATCTTCGCCGCAATCGCCCTGGCAGCCGCGCCGTCCGTCTCCGGCAGGATGAGCGCGAACTCGTCACCGCCGTAACGAGCGGCAATGTCGGTGCTTCGCACATTCTCGGCCAGCAGACGCCCCAAAAAGCTCAATAGCTCATCTCCCGCCAGATGACCGTAGCGGTCGTTGACCTCTTTGAAGTGATTCACGTCCAGCATTATCACGCTCAAGCTCCGTCCGTAGCGACGCGCGCGCTCGAACTCAGAGCGAAGCTGGTCGTGGAAGTAACGGTGATTGTAGAGCCCCGTGAGGCTGTCGTGGTACGCCAGATGGTGAAGGCTTTCGCTCAGTTGCTCGAGGTGCTCCGAATACGACCGCTCGAGCGTCACATTCGCCCGTCCGGCCTGCCTTGCCAGCAGAAGCGCGTATATCGCTGCCAGGCCCACGAGGCTTATCTCCGACAGCTCGTACGCCCGCGTCGCAAGCACCCATCGACCGATCAGCGACCAGCCAAAAAGCGCTCCGAAGACAGCGAGACCGGCGGCGCCGAACCAGCGCCCCCAGCGCGTCGGCTCGACGTGCTCAGGTACGAGTTTCCTCTCGTCGACGTTGTCCGTAGTCCTCAGCGACAGATTCTCGCTCATGCCGCCCCCATGCGTGTGGAGGGGCAATCGGCAATGCCGACTGAGCCGGCCAAGTCGACATAACGCAGGACCTTAAGGACCACCCTCAAGAGTCGACGATCTAACAACGCTGCGCTTTCGGTAGCCCGGCTGCCCTAGTCCGAAGGGACCGTAGGCCCGAGGCTTTGCGTCCCGACCTTTCAGCCGGTTTGCCTTTTTCGAGCTTCACGAGGGGGAAGAATCGATCCCTAGGGATTATCGGTCGGGCCGTCCATGGGCTTGACCGCTTCTGCGGCTATCGAAACCCTACATAACTACCATAGTGCGATCATATGACAAGGTATGACGAGGCCCATTCCGAGGGCACCAAGGAGGAAGAAGCGCCTACTCACGAGGTGACGTCGGTGGAAGCTGGTTGAAGGGAGTCATGTTGCGGTCCAAGCGCTCGATGACGCGAAGGTCTCGTCGCCAGCGGTGCAGGCCCAGGTGGTGACGGGCTTGGTAGGATGAGGCGAAGTGGCTGGGCAACGTGACCAGGGAGGCTTCGGCGCCGAAAACCGCCAGCGGCAAGACCACCCACGCGGACGCACCGGCCGAGATAGCAACGATAGCGAGAACAGCGCATGCCGTCGCGGATAGTATTCCCTGCCAAGCCGGCAAGCTCAAGAAGGAGACTTGAATCGACACCCGCTTCGTCGCCGCATCAGCGCATGCGGTTTCCACCCGAGCGGCCCTTTCGAAATCGTAGGCGGCGCGCGAGTCCGCCGATCCCAGCACCTCGAAGGCGCGGTTCAACTCCTCGAGCCGATGCTCCGCGAACGCGTCGAGGTCCATCTCTGCCCTGCACTTGTGTGCCAGGTACCAGTACGACCTCGCCACCATCGTTGGAGCAGCGTCCGGGTGAAGCTGCAGCACTTCGTAGTAATCGCGTTCTTCCATGGCCCGCCTCGCAGATAGGAAGCTCTCAGACAATAAATATAACGCGACTTCGCGTCGAAGATTTCATCCCGCCGGCCGGAAGAAGGAGACGCCAGCGTAATGTGGAACGCGCCGAAGCTAGCAGGCCGAAGCAGCAGAGTTATGTCAACATTTCCCTGACGGCCTGCTGCACCTCCGACAACTCCGGAAACCGGCCTGCTGCCAGCTTTGAGTACACCACCTTGCCATTGACCGTCACCTCGAACCTGCCGCCGCCCGACGGAACCAGCCGAAGCGCCTCTGCGCGGTTCCCCAGCTCCGTCAACAGCTCAGCCGCCGTCCAGGCGGCTCGAAGCGTGTAGTTTCAAGCCACGCAGTACTCGATATCGATGCTCAGTTTGTCGCTCATCCACTTGTCCTCCAGTCAACGAGTATGTTAAAAGATCAACCGTCGTCTCCCTCATCATACGGCGTGCGCCGCCGCTGTCAATTCGGCCGGGATTGGGACCATGAAACGCCGATTCTGCTTGCTAGTCGTTTTGATTTGCCTGCTGCCCGCCTTCGCCTGCAGCGGCAGCGAGAAGCCGACCTACCTGGTGATGGGCGATTCCTTCGCCAACGGCCTCGGCGCCTCCAAACCGAGTCTCGGCTACCCGTCGTTGTTCTACTCCTTCCTCCGCGACACGACCAAGACGGACATGAGTCTCGTATCGGAAGCGGTGGACGGTGAGACGACCAGCAGCGCTATCGCCACCGGTCAACTGGGCAAAGCCCTGGCCGAGCTGCGATTCCGCAACCAGGACAGCGACCCCACCAACAACGTCCTCGTGATCACCCTTGACCTCGGCACCAACGACATCGATTCGCTTACGCGTGCCGAGCAGCCCTGCGCTCCTCCGGTCGCCCCTACCGATCCTGCCTGCGTTTCCGCCGCCGACTCGACCGTCACCGCGGCTCAAGAGAATCTGACGGCGATCCTGCATGCCATACGCGTGGCTGCCGGCCCCAACGTCAAGATGTTCGTCTTCAACTGCTTCGACGCCTACTCGGGCACAGGCATCCCCATCGAAGCGACGCAGGAGATGCTCGTCACCCTCCTGAATCAGAAGATCGCCGCCATTGCCGCGCAGCCCGACATCGATGCGAAGTTGATCGATGCCTACAGCGCATTCAAGGGCAAAGGCCAGCAGCTAACCGCGGCCACCGCTCCATCCACCGAAGTGCACCCCAACGACGCCGGCTATCGCGTCCTCGCCGACCTGCTGGAAGCCGCCTACAACGCCGACTGAGCGCTCGTCAACCGGGCCAGTGCCTTTCTTCCATGTTTAGTGCGATTCCTTATGGCGAGTGCGCTGATCGCGCTCGCGGTGCGCCCGCCGGTCGTCGTCCAGGAGAAGAGCGGCAGCACCGTGACAAACAGCTACGTCTACGGAGCAGATCTTCTGTCTGAGACCGATAATAACAACGTGACCACCTATCTCCTTCAGGACGGACTGGGCTCGACGACGGGGCTTACGAACAGCTCAGGCAGCGTGACCGACACCTACACCTACGACGCCTTCGGGGCAACGAAGACGCACACCGGCACCTCGCCGAACGTCTGGAAGTTCACCGGCGAACAGAACGACGTGACGGTGAACCAGTCGCCGTACTACCTGCGGGCGCGGTATTATGATCCCGTGATCGGGCGCTTCCTCACGCGGGATCCCTGGCCGGCAAACTCCGTCAACGTACAATCCCTGGACCGGTACCCCTACGTGTACAACGATCCCGCTGCCCTCATCGATCCTTACGGCCTCTGCGGCTGGAAGTCGCCCTGGGATTGCCCGCAGCAGGGCGCGGAAAAGGTTGCGGGCGCGGCCAAGCAGGGAGCTGAAGCCGTGAAGAACGGTGTCGCGGCTGCGGAGGTAGCGATGGTGGACGGCGCTCGGTGGGTGGGTGATGATTACCACTGGACGCCGTATTTGGAGGCGGGAGGCATAGTCGCGCTCGGCGCCGGAATATCAATTGCCTCGGGTGGGACACTCGCCCCCTTTGTGGCCGAGGCGCTTGCCCCCTTTGTGGCCACGACGCTCGCGCTCGGCGGAGTCTCAGCAATCGGCGTCGGAGTGGCATTCAATATCAACCATGAAATGGAAGAATGCAAAGGCGGTGACAAGCTGAGCTGCGTGCTGGCCTCTTCTGACATTGGGGCTGTACCGTTCGATTTCATCAACGCCTGCGGAGGGTCGATGCCGCAGTCCCTATCGGGAATCGACTCTGCAATCAAGAGGTTCGGTGAACTGGGTGATAAGATTCAGGGGGCAATGAAGCAGTCCCAACGGACCTGCGTACCCCCCAAGGAGTAAGGTGTTGGGGGACCAGAAAATCGGCTGAAAGAGGGGTCAAAAGGGAATGAACAGCTACGGCAACATGGCGAAGTACTCCTCGATCGCGGCGGCGCTGATCATCCTGATTGGCGGCGGCGTCGGCGTCTGGCTGGGCTCTGTTAGCGTCGGTCATCTGGCTATTTTTGTCGTCTGCGCTATCGTCGCCGCCGGCTTTCAGTATCTGGTGATCTGGCTGACGTGGCGGATCAACGCAGAGAAGCTGGCAAAGAAAGGCTATCGCTGGTAGCTACCTCTGCGTGACCAGTCTGCTCCCATGAAATCGCGGACTGCCGCGTCGAGGAAATCGTGTCTGTTCACCGGCGAGCAGAACGATGTGACCGTGAACCAGTCGCCGTACTTCCTGCGGGCGCGCTACTATGATCCCCTCATCGGCCGCTTCCTCACAAGGGACCCCTGGCCGGCAAGCGTCTTAACCCCCCAATCTCAGAACCGATATGCGTACGTTTACAACGATCCGGTACGTTTCGCTGACCAATACGGCTACTTCGGCTGGGACGACATTACGGGCGCACCGGGCAACATCATACACAAAGGCGGCGAAATCGCTGGTGGAGTTGTCGACACCTGCAGCAGCGCCGTTGGCGCCGCTGCAAATTGGACGGTGGATCAGGCAGCGAGAGCGGGAGCCTGGCTATCGAGCTGTAACGGCAAGAAGATTGTTGGCGGAGCGATTGTTCTAGGAGGAGGAGCTGTTGCCCTCGGACTTGGTGGGTACGTGGTGTTGGCTGGAGCTGGGGTGGCTTCGGAAGCCACTACGGCTCTCGGGCTCGTGGAGGGCCTCCATACCATGACGGCAGGAGGCGCTATTGCGACTGGCGGATTGGCTCTCGGTGCGGTTAGCTTAGGCGCGTTCACCAATGCCGGATGCGGGAAAACTAGCCAAGCGTTCGGACAAACGGAACCAGGGCCCCGTAAGGAGTAAAAGGCCGAAATGAAGAAACCAGCAAGGCGCCGTGTGGTTATGTTCGCTGCCCCCTGGTGGTCGGCCATCTTGTTAGTCTACGGTGCCTTCATCTACATTGGAGTAGCCAAAATCGGAGCGTCGGCAGCGCTTGTCGCGCTCGTCTTCGGCGTCTTAGCACTGGCCTTTGTTATCGGGTCGTGGCTGGGCTACAAACGCCTGCACCTGTAGATTGCACCTGAGGCAGGCGAGGCGGACGACGGGGCTTACGAACAGCTCAGGCAGCGTGACTGACAGCTACACCTACGATGCCTTCGGGGCAACGAAGACGCACACGGGAACGTCTACCAGCGTCTGGAAGTTCACCGGCGAGCAGAACGACGTGACCGTAAACCAATCGCCTACTACCTGCGGGCGCGGTACTATGACCCCGTGATTGGGCGCTTCTTCACGCGGCCCCCCGGCTTCTCCAGATAAAAGGTTGACACATCCCGTCCCAACCGACTATCGTAACCCCCGACCAGCCGGACACGAATGCAAGTGAAAAGTGGGGAGGCGCTAGAAGCATGGAGCAGAGCTTCTGGCAGAAGCGGTTGTCTCGACGCCGGCTGCTCGGGGCCACCTCGCTTGCCGCCGCTGGTGGTGGTGCGGCGCTCATCCTGCCCAGGCGCTTCTTCGGTCGTTCTTCCACGGCTCAGGCCCAGACAGGACCCGTAATCGCCGAGAACATTCGTCACGGCGCGTTCGAGCTTTCCGCGGGCGACTCGCGCGGCCTCGAGTGGGCGACTGCGAACACCCCCCTCCTGCGCGCGGCCGGCGACTACGGCGGCTTCCTCATCTCGCCGATCGTCAAGACCAGCTTCCCTGTCACCCACGTTGGTCTCCACTGGACCGGCGACGGCGCCGGCTGGGACCGCATCGACTTCGACCTGCGCACCTCACCCGACGGCTCCGCCTGGTCCGCCTGGCGACGCCTTCAAATCGAAGCAGAGCCGCAGGAGACGCCCCGTCACGAGCGCTTCGCCGCTCTCGTCTGGGCGCCCGGCGCATCTTATGTTCAGTACCGCGCCAATTTCCCTTCCGGCGCGCCGAAGGGCCCCGCGCTTCAGAACGTGACCATCACCGCTCTCAGCGCGACTGGCCCCGCCGTCTTCGAAGCCGCGCGTTCCCCCACGCGAACGCCGACCCCCGGCAAGACGCCTACCGCAGCGCCGGTCACCCCCGCTCCAACCAACGACGCCGCCAACCTGCCGCCGCCGTTCGCCTCCGGCCAGCTATTCAGTCGTGAAGCCTGGGGCGCGCCGGAAAGCTATCGCTACTACACCAATGGCGTCGAAGTCTGGCAGCGAATGTACATTCCGACGAAAAAGATCATCGTCCATCACACCGCGACCCTGACCAACGACAACCCCCAGGACCCCAACTACCCCTACCCGGCCTACACCGCTGACCAGGTCTTCCAGGACATCCAGTCCATCTACTACTACCACGCCATCACCCTCGGCTGGGGCGATATCGGCTACAACGCCCTCATCGACCGCTTTGGGCGCGTCTTCGAAGGCCGCCGGGGCCGGGACAGCAGTCCCAAGGGCGGCGGACGCGAAATCATCAGTCCCGACGTTGTCGCCGGCCACGCCTTGCAGTGGAACGAAGGCACCTGCGGCGTCTCCTGCTTTGGCAACTACGACGTTAACCAGCTCGGCGCGAATGAGCAGACCAATCTTGTCGGCACCCTCGTCCAGTTCCTCACCTGGGCCTGCCGCCGCCACTACGTCTGGCCGAACGCCACCACCGACTTCCTCCAGGTCGACTGGGTCTGGCGCACCGGCATCCCCAACATCTGCGGCCATCGCGACGTGAACACGACCGCCTGCCCGGGGCAGTACCTCTACCCGCTGCTCCCGGACATCCGTCAAAGAGTCGCGCAGGGCGTTGCCTCCATCGCCGTCATCAAGCCCTCGGCGCAGATAGCCAGCACGCCCTCCGCCGACGAAATCAACAAAGGCTCGGCGACATTCAGCTGGAAATCGCCTGACGGCTCCCCCAACTTCGCCTACTACCTCGAAGGCTGGTACCCTAACCTCGACACCGATGTCGAAACCTACTTCTCCGGCATGACCAGCGACCGCCGGCCGGCATGGTCCAGCTTCGGCGGCGCCACCAGCGCGACCATACCGGTTCCCCAACCGGGCCACTACACCTTCCACGTCCGGGCCGGCGACAGCAACAGCGACGGCGCCTACGAGGACAACTGGACCTTCATAGCCGGCGTGAGCCCGAACCCCACGCCGGCTCCCAGCGCCCCGACCGGCATAGGCATCCCCGGAGTTGTCCGCAGCAAGTGACGCGTCGCTCGCCGCTTGCGACTCGTCGGATCGCTGCTGTCGATTCGCGTAACGCCGCGCCCTCTTCCATGCCGTGTGCGATCGTCGCTTGTCGACTGCGCTGATCGCGTTCATGGTGCCCTCGTCGCCTCGCTCCTCGGGCCGCCCCGTCGTAGCGAGTTCGTCCGTCGCGTCCCATCCCGACCCCGTGCCCGCCGGCGCCTTTTTCGCACAAGAAAACGCGGTCGCCCCGAAGAACCACCGCGTCTCTTTCAAGCGCCTGAAGCGTTTGATCTCGAGTTCGATTGTCTACTGCCCCACCATCACGCCGGGCTCGCCGACGCCGATAGCCAGGCTTGGCTTCCGCTGCAGCGAGCCAAGCGGCGGAACCTCGCGACCGAACAGCGAGTGCGTCAACAGGCCCGTTGCCGTGTAAGTTGCCGCAAGCGCCGACACCAGGAACGCGTAGGCGCCGATCTGGATTAACCAGTCCCGGCCCAGGAAGAACCCCGGCACCTCAATCACCGCTGCCGCGCCCAGAACCAGCAAGAACACCGACGTTGCCACATTCTGGCGCACGGCCGCTACCGACCCGATCAAGGTAATGATAGCGACCGGCAGGAACCAGTAGCCCAACGGCACGAACGTGCCCGTCTGAGGAATCGCTGGAATCGTCCCGGCTGAGCTTAGCACTACCAGCGAGCTGAACCCGATCCAGAACGATCCCCATAGCGTGTGAATCGCCGTCCCCAGGCCGTCCCTGGCGCGGTAACACCACATGCCCGCCAGCAACTGCGCCAGTCCCGCGAACACCACCAGCGGTGCCACGAATACCAGGTCCGTCCGGTTCATCGCACCGTACCAGCCGGCCAGGTTCGCCCCTACCAGGAGCGCCGACGTGGCAAATGCAAACAGCCCCAAAATCGACGGCGCCGCTATGGGCTGCAGGAATACACGCGCGCCGTTTGTTCCGACATGTCTCTCTTCCATGTCCTCCACCCTTCTTTCGTCTCCCGTCATCTGCAGCCCCAGGTCCCCTTCTCTCCCCGAGGCCCTTCCCGGGAGACCTTTCTTTCAATAGTTAACATCGCATATAACTGTGTAAGTCTCGTGAAGAAGAACCAACGTCCTATCGAAGATTCGTGAAGACGCAGCGTTATGTAAACTCTCCCCTGCCGAAGCGACCGACGCCTTCGCATCGCAACCCGCCGCCTTCGATGCCGACGCCGCGTCCCGCCGGTTGACCCTTGGCCCCAGCGCCCTACAATTGCCCTAGAAGCCCCATCGCCAGACGAAGGAGCGCATTCGGCGAAAATGACCGCCCCAGATCGGAGACCATCGTGACCACAATCCTCGAGCGCTTTCGCACCCTCCACCAGCGTTCCGCCGCCCTTCACAAGCAGGCCGAACGCATCTTCCCTAACGGCGTCACCCACGACATCCGCCACTTCTCGCCGTTTCCCATCTACGTCGACCACGCCCTCGGCGCCCGCAAATGGGACGTTGACGGCAACGAAATCATCGACTACGTCATGGGCCACGGCGCCCTCCTCCTCGGCCACGCCCACCCCACGCTCGTCCGCGCCGTCACCCGCCAGATCGCCAGAGGCACCCACTACGGCGCCTCGACGGAGCTGGAAATGGAATGGGCCGGCTGGATCCGCAAGCTCGTGCCCTCCGCCCAGCGCGTCCGCTTCCACTCCTCCGGCACCGAAGCGACGATGATGGCCATCCGCCTCGCCCGCGCCTACACCGGCCGCAACAAGCTCGTCCGCTTCGCCCTCAACTTCCACGGCTGGAACGACAGCGTCGTCGGCTACGTCCGGCCCGAAGAGACGCTCCCCCACTCGCCCGGCCTGCCCCCCGCCTACCTCGGCGAGCAGATCGTCCTCCCCCAGAACAGCATCCCCAACGTCGCCCGCGCCCTCGGCGAGGAAGACGACGTTGCCGCAGTCATCCTCGAGCCCACCGGCGCCTCCGCCAGCACCGTGCCCATCGACCCCGACTTCCTCACCTTCCTCCGCGAGCGCACCGAGCGCTACGGCGTCGTCCTCATCTTCGACGAAGTCGTCACCGGCTTCCGCGTCGCCCCGGGCGGCGCCCAGGAGCGCTACGGCATCAAGCCCGACATCACGACCCTGGCCAAGATTGCCGCCGGCGGCCTCCCGGGCGCTGCCGTCTGCGGTCGCGCCGACATCCTCGACTGCATCGAGTTCCGCCGCGACCCCGAGTGGAACGCCCACGAGCGCGTCGCCCACCAGGGCACCTTCAACGCCAACCCGCTCTCCGCCGCCGCCGGCTGCGCCATGCTCGAAGCCGTCAGCGACGGCAAGGCCCAGGCCCACGCCGAAGAGATGGCCAAGCGACTCTGCCGCGGCGCCAACAAGATATTCCGGAACCTCGGCGTCAAGGGCTGCGCCTACACCATCTCCTCCATGTTCCACATGTCGATTGGCGTCGACTGCCCGGAGCCCGTCGATGGCTGGGAGTGGGTATGGGGCGAAGAGCCCGGCGCGAACGTCCCTCAGACGCCGCCGCGCGTCATGGCCGCCTTCAAGCAGGCCATGCTGAACAGCGGCGCCGGCGACTTCATGCGGACCGGTGGCCTGACCTCCGCCGTCCACGACGAGAAGGACATCGACCAGACCCTCGCCGCCCTCGAACCAGCCCTAACGCAGATGAAGGCGGAAGGCGTGATATAGCCTCAGGTTGCGAGGCTTGACGCCTGCATGTCATAGTGCTAGAAGTAGAATAAATGTGCGCAAGGATTGCCAGCACTAACGGCCACAACAAGCTCCGGCGTTCAGACCGAGCCCCTCATGCCTGGTATCGCTTCGTTCTGTCGTTCCCACCCCACCTGGTTCGCGACTATCTCCGCTCATTCGACGTCGGTCCCTCCCATCGAGTGCTGGACCCGTTTTGCGGCACGGGCACGGTCTTAGTTGAGTGTCGCAAACTCGGCATCCCTAGTGTTGGGGTCGAAGTCAACCCCGTTCTCCATTTTGCCAGTCAAACCAAGCTGGACTGGTCGCCCGATCCCGGCTCGCTCGTCCGACACGCGCGACTTATAGCTCTCGAAGCGCGGAACCGCCTAGCTGGGCTTGGGTTTGACGATCGTCATCCGCGAACGGAGGAGCCGGGAGATTGCGTCCCCCTCCGCTGTCTTCCCCCTGAGGCCGAACGCCTTCTGCTGACTGGCTCAATCAGCCCGCTGCCATTGCACCGAGCTCTCGTCTTGAAGGAGTGCATGCAGGAGCACTATGATCCTGTGTTCTCCCGCCACGAGATGTTGGCTCTTGCTGATGTCTTGGTTCATTCAATAAGTAACCTGCATTTCGGCCCGGAGGTCGGAATTTCCAGCCCCAAGGTCGATACTGCGGTCGTCGAGCCCTGGATCAAGACTGTGGAGGCGATGGCCGATGACCTGCAGGCGCTACGCCTCAAGGCCAACGGTATCGAATCAAGGGTATATCGAGCAGATGCGAGGAATTTGTCCGCTGTTCTCGAACGCAATTCAATAGACGCGGTCATCACCTCGCCCCCATACCCCAACGAGAAAGACTACAGTCGTACGACGCGCTTGGAATTGGTCCTGTTGGATTTGGTCCACAACCTCGCTGAACTGCGAGCGCTGAAGAAGGGAATGATTCGATCCAACACTCGCGGCGTCTATAAGGAGGACGACGACGATTCGTGGTCTGACCCGTATCCCGAGATCCAAAGGATCGCAGAGCAGATAGAACATCGAAGAATCGAGATGGGAAAGACCTCCGGTTTTGAAAGGCTCTATTCTAGGGTCACGAAACTGTATTTTGGCGGAATGGCGCGGCATCTTGCTGAGCTGAGGCCTTTCTTGAGGCCGGGAGCGCGCCTTGCATACGTCGTGGGTGATCAAGCCTCGTACCTTCAGGTCATGATCCAAACCGGCAAGCTGCTTGCCGGCATCGCCAATTCCCTCGGGTATGAGGTCGAACGCATTGACCTCTTCCGCACCCGTCTCGCGACAGCAACGAAGAAGCAGCTTCGTGAAGAAGTGGTGGTGCTGCGATGGCCGGGTGACCACTCGCCGGAAGGAGATCGTTGCCAAAATGTCTCCAAGCCCTGAGAACCGATACCTGCGCTTGCTGGAGCGGATCTTCCTTTCCCGCTACGAGAAAGGCGCGCGGGAAGTCGTATTCCATCGAGAGGACATTGTGCGCACCGGTGGCCTGACCTCCGCCGTCCACGAGCCGAAGGACATCGACCAGACCCTCGCCGCCCTCGAACCCGCGCTAGCGCAGATGAAGGCTGAAGGCGCTCTATAGAGAGACTTGCAGTGAGGCCATGGATCGAACTATGGGAATTTGGCCAGGTGATTCTGCAAAACATCAGCCAGAGCAGGGACCAGTAGCCGGAAGAATGCGACGTACTCCAGCACGACGCTAGAACCAACCGTCTGGTAGTTCGGCCCCCTATGGGCGATCTGATTGCGGATTTCAATGAAGCTATTCAGTTTCTCGCTTCCCGCGTTCGCCGTGGTTTCAACGTTTTGCGTGCCGAAATGAGCCATTATCTCGGGGTCGGCTCCTATTTTCCTCCACAAATCACTCACCTCCAAGCGCCCGAATATGTCGGCCAGCGCTCTGCCGTTGAGGTTGTGGTCATGGCTTGCGAAGCCGGCTGAATATAACCTAATTGGCTTTTCCTTCGTGAGACACTGGCTCAAGTCCTCCACTACCTGAACATAGTTGACGTTTGCTGCCTTCTGCCTCCATCGTTTGGAAAGCAGCTCCCCGACAAGTTCTACGTTCTTTAGCCGAATGGACTCCGGGAGATGAGAATAGCGCTTGAACTTGGCCGCCAGAAGCTCGGATGCCCTCTCTGCCAGGTCTCGGGCCGCCAATTCGAACTCGCCGCACAGTGACAGGACACATCCGTCAATACCTATCGTTTCCCAGCTGCGACACGATTTGATATCTCGCCTCAAATCGAGGGTCGCCTGGCCGAGCCTCGTGTGCCTGATGCTTCTGGCTTCCGCAACGCTCCCTAGCGTTCTCAACTTGTTGAGGAGGTGAACGTGCCTCTCGATCTCGTCAAGGCGGCTGTTGAAAAGAGAGACAATGGTGTTCACTCCGAACTCCCCAACGCCCCACGGTACACAGCCGTCAGCAGTTCGATGCGCTCAAGCACAGATTTCTTGGTGTTTGCACGCCCCACGAGGAGGTCGTAGTTCTGGGAGTCGCGAAGCAGCCTCTCCGTCATGGACATGACCTGCGTCCGACTCTCCGCCAGCTTGTGGCCGACCCGATCCCGTCCAACGTCGTCTTGCCCCTTGACGACGTTGAAGATCCCGACCATCACCGCGTCATAAAGAGCGCGCGATAGCTTCCTCGTCCCCTTTCGACCTCCCGCTTGCGGCAGCAGCCGAAACGCCCTCCTGCCGTATACCTGGTAGGCAATCGTGAGACACTGGTTGAAATCCCGGCGCCTCTCTGCCAACTCCTCCGGAGGCCGTAAAGAATATCGCTTCATAGCGTTGTCCAGAGATGTCTTCATGCTCGTGGCGAGTTGGCTTGAATCGGCCAAGGCGAAAAACCGCAGCACGATTTCGCAATCCAGCATCTGCTTATAGTAGATGTTGTCGCGCAGCCTCTGGCTTGGCTCGTGGTGCTCGTTCTTCTCGCGAGGCGGAATATCCCATATCTTCGTGAACAGCGGTTCGCGGGACAACTCATGAAGGAGGTTGGCGAAGCCACCAGCATGCACGGCGTTTCTGATTTCCTGAGGGTTCAACCTCACGCCACCCGTGTTGAGACGCTCGAACACAAACCGCTTAATCTCGTGCTGCCCGTCCTGGTCGCTCTCCCCGAGCGTGCGCCCGCTCTCTGCCAACAGAATGACCGCAGACAGCGATCGCCGCATGAGTCCCGATTTAATGCGGGACGGCAACTTGCTGTATCGCCTTCCGTTCAGCTCGTTCCACCTCTCCAGGCCAGAAAGCGGAAACTCGTTGTTGAAGAATTCCCGTATGGTCGACAGGCGCTGCTGCCCGTCGACGACCTCGTATTGTGCCAATTCAGTTTCGAGAAGGAATACCGGTGGAATGGGGACGTTCATAAGCAGCGACTCAATGAGTCGGGACTTCCTTTTTCTGTCCCATCGCAGCCGTCTCTGATAAGGGGGAGTCAGGTTCAAGTAGTTCTCGTTCTTCAAGGACTCCAACAGGCCGGGGATAAGAAAGTCATTGCGCTGCGTGACTATCCGAAACGTTTCCGTGTCGTAGAGGGTCTCCAGTTCCGCATCTGACTCCGGCCTACGCACAGCCGGTGGTCGATCCTCGAAGGGCTGCTCCTCTTCCGTGTACAGGTCGTCCAGTTCTTCTGTGGCGTCCACTCCGACATCTTGCATCGTGCTTCCTCCCGGCGGAATGGTGCCACACGAAACGCGCCTAGTCAACGGCCTGCCAACGACCGGAGTGCCACGTCCCCCTTCAAAACCGCGACCCGCTGTGCTCTAATAAACCCATGCCACGCTCATCGACACAGCCGACCGCCGCGCGGCCCAAATCGCCCCTCTCGACGGTCAATCATCCAAAACGCACCCTTACAGATTCACAAAAACGCGACTTTTTAAAAACAACTACAATCATAGCTTTGCGCCGCCCCGAGTCCTACAATGGACATAGGCGGCTGCCGGCCCCATCGACTCGCCGGCGCGCTCGGAGACCAGCCATGACCAGCAAGAACCCGCCCGAGGAGCCCCCGGAAGACCGCCTCGTCCGCCGCCTGGAGACCTTCCGACAGTTCGTCCAGGAGTGCCAGGCCTGCCAGACCGAGGCTCCCGCCCACTACCAGTTCTGCGCCCACTGCGGCGCCCGACTCTCCACCCAGTGCCCCGGCTGCGGCAACCCGCTCCCGCCCAAGGGCGCCAAGTACTGTCCCCACTGCGGGATGGAGATACCGGCCGACTCGGCGACGGCGACCTGATGCCTCGACCGCGCCTGCTGCTCCTAGCGATGCATGGACATACCTACTGAAGCTCCCCTACCGCGTAGCGCGGGCATCCCGCCCGCGCCGCCTGCTGGAATGACCGGCCGCTCTCGCCTACACTAGACCCATGCTCCCGACCGACCTCGTCCGCGACCTCCAGCGCATCGTCGGCGCCGACCACGTCCTTACGTCTCCCGCCGACCTCCTCGTCTACGAGTACGACGCCACCATCGAGCGCGGCACCCCCGACGCCGTCGTCCTCCCGGCCACCGCGCCGGAAGTCGCCTCCGTCGTCCGTCTCGCCGCCGAGCGCCGCATCCCCATCGTCCCGCGCGGCTCCGGCACCGGCCTCTCGGGTGGCAGCGTCCCGTCGCAGGGCGGCATCGCCCTCACCCTCACCCGCATGAACCGCATCTTCGAGCTCGACCCCGTCAACCGCATCGCCGTCGTCGAAGCCGGCGTCATCAACTTCGAGCTCGACCGCGCCGCCCGCAAGCACGGCCTCTTCTACGCGCCCGACCCGTCGAGCTACAAGAACTGCACCATCGGCGGCAACGTCGCCGAGAACGCCGGCGGACCGCACTGCCTGGCCTACGGCGTCACCAGCAACCACGTCCTCGGCCTCGAAGTCGTCCTCGCCGACGGCTCCATCGTCGAAGTCGGTGGCCGCCTCCGCGACCAGCCCGGCTACGACCTCACCGGCCTCATCGTCGGCTCCGAGGGCACCCTGTGCGTCGTCACGAAGGCCATCGTCCGCCTCCTGCCCGTGCCGGAGACCGGCTACACCCTGCTTGCCCAGTTCAAGGCGGTCGAAGACGCCGCCATCGCCGTCTCCCAGATGATCGCCTCGGGCATCATCCCGCAGTGCATGGAAGTGACCCAGTTCGACGCCATCGCCCGCCTCTTCTCCGCCGGCGCCGATCCCGAAGTGACCGCCAGCATGATCGTCGAAGTCGAAGGCCTGCGCGAAGATGTGGCGGAGCTTGGCCCCGCCGTTCGCGCCATCATCGAAGCCAACCACGCCGGCACCGTCACCGTCGCCACCGACGATGCGGAGCGCGAGGCCATCTGGACGATGCGACGCGCCGCCGCCGGCATGGTGGGGCGCATCGCGCCCAACGCCTACGTCATCGACGGCGTCTGTCCCCGCACCAAGCTGCCCGAGCTCCTGCGTCAGGCCTCGGAAATCGCCCAGAAGTACGAGTTGCTTCACATCGCCGCCTTCCACGCCGGTGACGGCAACCTGCACCCCAACTTCATCTTCAACGCCTCGCAGCCCGGCGTCGTCGACCGCGTCCTCGCCGCTGCCGGCGAGATACTGCGCGCCTGCGTCGATGCCGGCGGCAGCATCACCGGCGAGCACGGCGTCGGTCTGGAGAAGCGCGAGCACCTGCGCCTCATGTTCAACGACGCCGACCTCGCCGCGATGCAAAGGCTTCGCGCGGCCTTCGGCGCCGAGTCCTTGAACCCCGGCAAGCTCTTTCCCGCGGAGGCGGCGGTCCTCGCGCCATGAGCGATAACGGTACTCTCAAGGCCATCAAGGCGGCCGCCCCAAAGGCGAACATAGCGCCGCGTCGCCGCCTTCCCGATTTCGCCGTCGACGGCATTACGCCGCAGATAGCCGTCGCGCCTCGCAACGCCGAAGAGACCGCCGCCATCCTTGCGGCTGCTGCCCGCTCAGACGCCGTCGTCATTCCCTGGGGCGGCGGCACGTCCATGGCGATCGGCGCTATCCCGCCCCGCTACAACGTCGCTCTCGACCTCACGCGCCTGAACGCAATCGTCCAGTACGCGCCCGATGACCTGACGGTCGTCGTGCAGGCGGGCGTGCGTCTGCAGGACCTCCAGGAACACCTCGCGAAACGCGGCCAGTACCTGCCGCTCGACCCGCCCTTGCCTGAGCGCGCGACCATCGGCGGAATCATCGCCTCGAATGCTGGCGGGCCGAATCGCCATGCGTATGGCTGGCCGCGCGACTGGCTGCTCGGCCTCATCGTCGCCCTGGCGGACGGAAGCGTCGTGAAATCCGGCGGGCGCGTCGTCAAGAACGTCGCTGGCTACGACATGACCAAGCTTCTTGCCGGCTCGCACGGCAGCCTCGGCGTCATCGTCGAAGCCGCTTTCAAGGTGATGCCTGTTCCGCCGTCCCGCGCGACCCTGGCGGCCTTCTTCCCCTCCGCTTCCGCTGCCGCCCGCGCCGCGCTGAGGCTGCACGCCCGCAATCTTCGCGTTGAAGCGCTGGACGTGCTGAATCACGCCGCCGCTGCGGCCGCTGTTCCCGCCGACATCGACTACCCGGGCGGCGCCTGCCTTCTGGTCGCGAGCGCTGGGAACAGCGCTGCCGTTGACCGAACGGTTCGCGAAGCCACTTACATCGCCGCTGAGGAGGCCGCGCCGCCCGTTGTCCTCTCGCCGCAACAGGCGGAGGCAGCCTGGCAGCAAGCGCGATTACTGTCGACCTCGACCCAAGCGCAGGCGCCCGCGCTGGTTCTGCGAGCTGCCGTTCTGCCGTCGAATGTGGCCTCGCTGCTGGAGACGGCGGAATCGCTTGCGACGAAGCATGTCCTGTCACTAGCGCTTGACGCGCGACCGGCGCTGGGCGAAGTTTACCTTGCAATTGAGGCAGCGCCGGACGACGCCACGGCGGAGATCGTCAGCGCGCTGCGCGAATCGGCGCGGAAGCTCGGCGGCGGCCTTACCGTCGAACGGTGCCCAATCGAGATGAAGCGCCGGATCGATGTCTGGGGCAGGGACGACGCAGGTGCGCTGATGAAGGACGTCAAGGATGCGCTCGACCCGCATCACGCGCTGGCTTGCGGCCGTTTCGTCGGAGGACTATAGCAGCATGGCCACGATACGACCGCCTGTTCCCGATGCTCCCGCCCTCGAAGACCTCCAGCGCTGCGTTCATTGCGGCTACTGCTTGAACGACTGCCCAACGTACGTCCAGCTTGGCAGCGAAGCCGAATCGCCCCGCGGCCGCTTGCATCTCATCGACGCGATGGTCCGGGGTCGCGTGAGTCCTACGCCTGAGCTTCTGGCCCATCTCGATCGGTGCATCCTGTGCCGCGCCTGCGAGACTGCCTGTCCGTCCGCCGTTCCCTTCGGCCGCATCATGGAGCGCGGCCGCGCGATGGCCCTGGGACAAGGGGCCAGAGACTTCAGATGGCGGTTACGCACGTCGCTCGGCGACTTGTTGCTCCCGCACCCGCGGCGCCTCCGGCTGGCTGCCGGCGCGTTGCGCTTCTATCAGCGCTCCGGTCTTCAACGCGTTGCGCGGGGAACACGAATCTTGAACGCGCTTCCCGGAAGCCTGCGGGATGTCGAGCAGTTCCTGCCGCCATTGCCGGACGTTGTTCCGGTGCCGGCCGCGGTTCAGTCGCCGGCGGCGGCGCAGCATCGCGTGGGCATGCTTCTCGGCTGCGTCACGCCGGTCATGTATCCCAACCTGAACGACGCTACGGTACGCGTGCTCCTCCGCAACGGATGCGAGGTGCTTACTTCCACCGATCAAACCTGCTGCGGCGCTCTGCACGTTCACGCCGGCGATCTCAAGACGGCTCGACGCCTGGCCCGTCGGAACATCGACGCCTTCCTTGCGTTGAACGTGGAAGCCGTGGTCATCAACGCCGCCGGTTGCGGAGCAATGATGAAGGAGTACGGTTACCTGCTGAAGGATGACCCGGAGTACGCTGAGAGGGCGGCCGCGTTCTCGGCACTGGTGAAGGACATCAACGAATACCTGGTCGAGCTCCCCTTCCGCAAGCAGCTCGGCAGGATCTCGCGCAGGGTTACGTATCAGGATTCGTGCCATTTGGCGCACGCGCAGGGGGTCCGGGCGCAACCGCGCGCGATCCTGCAGGCCATTCCCGGGGTCGAATTCGTCGAAATGCCCGGGGCCGATAGCTGTTGCGGAAGCGGTGGCGTGTATAACCTCGTACAGCCGCAAATCTCCTGGCAGATCCTAAGAGAGAAGATGCGGCGCATCGCCGAGACGGGGGCGGACATCGTGCTGACCGCGAACCCCGGCTGCATGATGCAGCTGGAGGCGGGCCTGCGACGCTTCGGTCCGCCAAAGGTGCAGACGGCGCACGTCGTCGAGCTGCTGGACGAGGCATACGCGGCGTTCGAGGAGGAGAGGACGATTCTAGCGGTCGGCCTTCCCGACGAATGATTCCACGCGGTCGAGTTGCTCCGAAAGCGGGAGCCTCGCGTCCAGCGCGAGACGCGATGCTTCGGACAACTCCGATAGCGGCTCCGCCCGCGCGAGCTGCGCTTGATAGACCTCCCAGCGGCCGTCGGAAGGGCTCCAGACGGCGCTGCGGCGTCGTTGGAGGCGCTCGCGCACCAGCGCTTCGTTGGCGACGCACTCAACCGCCAGAAAAGGTACTCCTGCCTGTTCAGCGAACCTTCTAGCTCGCTGGCGCATTTCCCTGGACAGGTAGGAAGCGTCGACGATGACGGGCTTGTTCCGGCTGAGGAATGGAGCGGCCTGGAGCAGCATCTCGGCATAGGTCAGCTCCGTCATCTCCCGAGAGTAAATGCCGGAATCTATTGGTTCTTCCTGCTTGCTTGCTGTGTCAAGTCCGGCGAGTCTCTTGCGAGTGACGTCAGATGAGATGACGACGGCACCCAGACGACTTGCGAGAGCGTTGGCCAGGTAACTCTTGCCGCTCCCCGTTACCCCGACCATGGCAATGAGGATGCTCGGCGGCTCCTTCGCGGCATATTCTGCAGCCAGCGCGAAGTAGCGTCGGGCGCCGCCAATCACGCCGGCCTTCTGGTTGGACGGAATCTCCGCTTGGTCGAGCTGGAACCCATCCACCTTGCCCCGCACGAAAGCGCGGTAGCACTCGTAGAAATGCAGGACGAGCGGCAAGGTCGTATCTAGCGATTGCGCCAGGTAGAGGCCGACCATCTCGTCGGAGAGCGCGGGCTGGCCGCGGAAGTCGACATCCATCGCCAGGAAGGCGAGGTCCGATGCGGTGTCGGCGTAGCGGAAGCGGTCGTTGAACTCGATGCAGTCGAAGATACAAACGCCGTTGTCGAAGCAGACGGCGTTGGAGCGGAGGTCGCCATGGCAATCGCGGATCCTCCCGTCTTTGACGCGGCTCTCGAGCAGCCATGCGTCTTCTTTCAAGAAGCGATCAACGTAGGCGTGGATTCCCTTAAACTGCTCGCGGGAGATCGTTCGCCCGACGTATGGCTCCGTTTGGTCGAAGTTCTCGCGCCAGTTGGCGGCCACCATCTCCAACTCGCCGAACGACCGGATGTAATCGCTCGTCTCCGCTTCAGCGTGAAAAGCGGCCAGCCTAGCGGTTAGGTTTTCCAGCATCTCGCTGGTGACGGATCCCTGTTCCAACAGGGTCTCCATCACGCATTCTTGTGGCAGGCGCTTCATCTTCACGGCGTAGTCGATGACTTCGCCGGCTCCGTCGATGGAAATCAGCCCGTCACTTTGGGTGATGGCGACAACACCAAGGTAAGCATCCGGGCACAACCTCCGGTTGAGGCGCACTTCCTCCTCGCAGTAGAATCTGCGTTTTTCCAGCGTCGTGTAGTCGAGGAATCCCATATCGACCGGCTTCTTGGCCTTGTAGGCGTACGCGCCCGCCAGAAAGACGTACGAGATGTGTGTTTGAATCAGCACAATGCGATCGGCGGGATGAGGATAGGCTGACGGCGCGAGAAGGGCTTGGACATGCGGTGGCAAATGTTCCCCGGCCATTCAGTGCGCTCCTTCGCACCCAATCTGACAGGCGTTCCCAGCAGAATACTAGGAGGAATGGAGGAAAGAGTCCATCGACTGGCTAGCGGGGGCTGGATGCTTTGCGTCTTATCGTGCGTTTGACAGCGGACGGAACGCCAAGCGGTGATTCGCCCTTCGGCACGACAATGGCCGAAAGGAGCGCGCTCAGCACCTGCGAGGCTATCGTTGGACCGAGCGCGATGTTCGAATGAAGCACGAGGCCGTCGAAGGCGGCGACTACGAGGCTGGCTGCGACTCTTGGTTGCATGGTCAATGCAACGCGCGGGTCTCGCGCCATCTGTTCAAACGCCTTCTCCAGCGATTGGGTCCATTCGGCGTGCGCCGCTTGAAGCGCGCTTCGCACTTTGTCGTTTCGATGGGATTGGGCCCATATCTCCGCCGAGAGGAGTAGCCACTGGTCGTCACCGTCATCTCGGGCGAGGAGCGACTCTGCCGCCCGCATCGGTGCGAGCGCCACATCCTCGCCCAGTTCCCCGACGGCTCGCAGGCGGGCGGTATGCTTCTCAATCCAGGAATGCAAGAGCTCAAGCAGAACGTCCTCTTTGGAATCGAAGTGGAAGTAGTAGGCCCCCTTTGAGTAGCCGGCGGCGAGAGATATCTCTTCGACGGTCGTGTGATCGTAACCCTGTGCCGCGAATACGTGCAGCGCCGCCTCAATGAGTCGCGCGCGTGTTTGCTGTCGCTGCGCCTGCTTCGCCGGCCTTGCCTCTTGCAAGATTCCGTACCTCTGTCTGATTTTCGACCGGCTCGCGCTTCTCTAGTAGTCTCCGCGAGCGAACGCCGTCAGGAACCAGAGAACGGGAGTGAGCATCCTCGAAACGCAGCTGGCGCGGGCATACGAACGCGCTTGAGCGCAGCCCGCCTCTGGAGTGCTTCGTGCAGGCAGGGCTTCTGATGACCCTGCCCCGGCGTTTGCCTCCCATAGACGGGTAGGCGATGCCGACGGAGCCTTTGAATCCCACCCCTGGTCATAACGATAACAGCTTGCCGGTCATTTCGCCAAGGCGAAGCCATCGTCCTTTTGGGGGATTTTTCGGTACCTCAAGATATGTTTCGCTAGGCTCCCCGTTATTGCTTTGGTGGTTTGCACAGGCCACCCAGCAGATTAACTCGGAAGAAATAAGGCACCGACAAGGGCAAACTCCTCGAAAGAGGGGGGCGCAAAGCCGCAGACCTACCGCTCGCAGTCGCACGAGCTATGGCCGCTGGGCTGCCGAAAGCCTTGCCGAACGGCGTTGGAGAAAACTGTTCGGCCCGGTCAATCCCCCCTTCCCAGGTCCTTGCCGTCGTCGGTGACGCTACCGACGGCGGCGCTTTTTGTGTCCGGAGGTAGCTTAGATAGGGAAACGGAGCGCAAGAGAATGAGAGAAGACCGAAACCAGATGATCGTCGACCACCTGCCGCTCGTGGCTTTCGTGGTGAACCGTATGCCGAGCGAGGGAACGGGGGCCGTTGGTATCGATCGCGACGACGCGATAAGCTACGGCGTCGAAGGGCTCATCCACGCCGTTGATGCCTATGACCCCAGTCGTGGCACAACCTTCGCCAGTTTCGCAATTCAACGAATTCGCGGCTCCGTTCTGGACGCGGTGCGCAAGCAGGACCCTTTGCCGCGATCGCTCCGCCGAAACGCGAAGGAGATCGAGCACGCGTCACAGGAGCTGGCCGTGCAACTGGGACGCTGGCCGACACGCAGGGAGATCGCGTTCAAACTCGGCATCCCGCTGCCCCGGCTTCAGTACCTGCTCGGGCGCGCTAGTTCTCGCCTGGTTTCTCTCGAGTACTCGCTGGAGGATCGGCCGAACTATGCGGGCGGTCATGCGCTGGATCCGGTGGACGAGGACATCTTCTCCGATCCGGCGCGCGCCGCTGAGCAACGGGCGGCGCTTTCACAGCTCGCCTGTGCAGTGAATTCGCTTTGTCAGAGGGACAGGGCTATCCTCCGTCTCCGGTATGAGGAGTGCCGACCGTTTCACGAAATCGGCGAGATGCTGGGGCTTTCCGAGTCGAGAGTCTGCCAGCTTCACAAGCGCATCATCAGCCTGCTGCGTAGGGAGATGGGATTCCAGATTCACGAGGCGGCCTGATCTTGATCGAGGCAAGACATCCCGCTCTCCGCGCGGACTCATCACGCGTGCCGCGGTTGCCGATAATACTGCGAAGAAGGATGTTGAACATCCGTCATGCCTTCGGTTCGCTTTCTTTCGAACTCTCGTGCTCCGTGAGGACGAGGGTGTTGTTATCGGTATTCGGCTGTTCTGCTGCGAGTCTAGTGCGCGAGCCGGCCTAACCGCTCGCGAAGCGAGTATTATGTAATGCAGAATGGTGAAGAGCAGGAAGAAGAGTCGAACGGCAAAGACGCGACGCGTCCGCCTCTGGTCCTGATCCATTCGACGGCGAACGCGGAGACGCAAGCCGAGCCAGACCGGCACCGCCCGGTGCCCGCGCCGGCAATGCCCAAATCCGCGCGCATCTTCTCAATCGCGGTCTTCCTGGTTGGTCTTGGAATAGTCGCGTACTATGTGCCGCATCTGCCGCATTCCGGGCTCGTAGGGCTGGTTCTGCTGGCAGCGATGGCTGCCGCTTCGGAGCGTCTGAGCATCGTTGCCTACGGCGATGCGAAGATGTCAATTAGCTTCGCGTTTCTCTTCGCGATAGCCGTGCTATATGGACCAGTGGGCGTGGCGGTGGCCTCGCCCCTCTGCATCGCTACCCTTCACTTCCCTCGGAGGATATTCGAGCACAAATTCGTGTTCAACGTTGGAAACGCGATTGTCTCCGACACGCTCTCGGCAATTGTCCTAATCTCAATCATCGGTGGTGTCCAAGAGATTACCCTTTCGGCTCGGGTAGTCGCAGGCGCGCTCGTCGCCGCTGGTCTCAACTACGCCATCAGGACATCACTGATCTCCACGGTGGGTGCGCTGGCTACGCGAGGGCAGATCTGGCAGTTTTGGCGAGAGAAGTTCCAGTGGCTCTATCCACACTACGTGATCTTCGGCTTCCTAGGCCTAGCCTTGGCAGTGGCCTATCAGCAACTCGGCGTTACCGGGCTCCTCGCATTCATGGCGCCGCCGCTGATGATGCGGCTCGCGATGAAGCAGTACATCGACAGGACTACACGGAGCGTGGCTATGCTTCGGCACAAGAACGAGCAGCTCCTGAAGGCCAACCGCGAAATCCTATCGATGAGCGCGCGGCTCAAGGAAACATACGACGCGACTCTTGAAGCGCTCGCAGCCGCCCTGGACGCCCGCGATAGCGAGACCGGCGGCCACTCCAGTCGAGTCACGGTCTACACGATGGATATGGCGCGAGAGCTGGGGATTGAGGAGAGGAGCGACGAGTGGCTGGACATAGAACGGGCATCGCTGCTGCACGACGTCGGCAAGATCGGCGTTTCGGACGCCATTCTGAACAAGCCCGGCCCGCTAACGTCTGAAGAGTGGCAGCAAATGAGGAAGCATCCGGCGATCGGCTACGATATGCTCAAGGACGTGAAGTTCCTGTCAACTGCGGCGGAAATCGTCTTCGCGCACCACGAGCGCTTCGACGGCAAAGGTTATCCGGTGGGTCTCAAGGGAGAAGACGTACCGCTTGGGGCTCGGGTATTCGCTGTGGCCGACGCCTTCGACGCCATGACATCAAACAGGCCCTATCGACGGGCGCTTTCTGTGGACAAGGCAACGGAGGAGATCGTGAGCAACTCAGGCACGCAGTTCGACCCAGAGGTGGTTGAAGCTTTCCTCCGTTGCGTCAATGCCTGGGCTGGCAGGCTGAAGGAGCGCCAGGCAGCCTAGCGAGGGAATCAAGTCGCTGCGCGAGGGCAGTATTGCTGAGGCGAGGAGGAGAGGAGTATTGGGTCCTCAGGACGACAACGAGTCTTGGCTGGACCTGTTCGAATCGTCTAGAAGCGAAGACGGTCGGCGCTATTGAATCGTTTCCTTACGTTCACGCCGAGCTCCCCTTTTAGGAGGGAGAGAGTTCGGCACCGTCGAAAAGACTCTTAGGGCGTCCCTCCTACCACCAGTGGAACTTTTTCATGGTGGCCTCCTGGCAGTGCTGGCACTTCCGAGTGCCTTCCGGTATGTGGTTCCTTCCTCTCCACTCGCCTCAACAACATACCGACTCGTCAGTATGTATTATGACACGTCGTTATGACATGTCAAGCTTCAAGTGAAGGCCAGCAAAAGCCCAAAAAAGACTGGCTACGTGAACGTCAAAAGAGAGCGCTTATAGGATCCCGGGGAAGGGAACGCTCGCGCGGAGGGGTGGAGGCTCGCAGCGGATGACTTAGACGGAGGACTTATCCGGAGGCGCTGATCCAGCGCTCCCGGCGACGATCGCGATCCTGCCTCGCTGTCTCTAAATTGAAACGGGCCTCGGCCAGCAGGTCAAGAGGATTGTTCTCGCCGTCTCGGGCGGAAGCGATCCCCGAGCACACACCGACCCAAAGGGTAATCGTCTGGCCCTCGACGTATACGCTGACCGGCTTGCGGGTCACGTAGCGCTCCAGGCGACGCAAGAACTTCGAGGCGTCTTCCTGGCTGCAATCCAGCAATATCAGAGCGAATTCATCGTCACCCAGGCGCGCGGCAACATCCGATGAACGCTTGGTCAACTCCAGCAAATCCGCTATGTGCTTGAGTACGGCATCTCCCGCCGCCTCGCCGTAGGCCTCGTTCACAGACGAGAGATTGTTGACATCGAAGACGGCCAGGGAGAGCGTCGAGCCGGTTCGCTGCATGCGCTTGAACTCGTCGCGAAGACGGAGACGGAAGTACTCGTCGCCTGGCAGCCCGGTCACCTCGTCGCGCATCGACGGTGAGATATCCTTCTCGAGACCTTCGGCGGCCTTCTTTGCGCGATAGATGGCGAAGATGCTTGTGATGACGACGGCAACCATCAGTAGCTCTATGGCTACCGACAGATGTGGCGCCTCACGCTTCTCGTCGAGGAGCGACAGAGAAGCGCCGGCCAGGACTGAGATGGCCGCTGCGATCAGGTAGCGTCGAAGCCCCTGCAGGACCTGGGCCTTGCCCGCTTCCGGGCTTCTGGAAGAAAGCTTTTGCAGGGTGAGGGCGCGTGTGTCGCGCCAGTCCTCCGTTGCGTCCGGGCGAAGCTCGTCTTGAAGGGGCCGCGCCAAATGACGAGGCTCCTCAGACTGCGAAGGGCGTCTGTCTTCGAGCAAGCCGATCCTCCAACACCGTCAGTTAGATTATCGACCAGCCGGGCGAGGGATTTAGGTCAGATTCGCGGCCAGATGCGGCGATCCCGAAACGGGGATGCGGCGTTGACACCGCCACAGACGGTAGTATGATGATGACGTGAGGCGATAGATGCAGATCGACTGGAGCAAGACGATAGACGACATCTTGTCGCACAAGATTTCGTGCCTTCGCTGCGGCCGCATGGAGATGTCGGTCGTTGTTGGCTATTCGCGGTCGCCAGCGGTGTGCGACTACGCGCCGCGCTGCCTTGATTGCAGCCGTCGAGAGGGGTGCGACGCCCGCAAGCTGGTGGTCCTGTGCGAGTCCTGCGCCGAGGAGCTTCATATCCGGGCGAAGCAGGCGGATGAAGAAGGGATGATGGCCCTCCTCATCAACGACTGCCGCAAGGACCTTGAAGACTGCCTCGACTACTTGACGGACTACTGGCAGGAAGAGCTGAACATCGACCCGGACGACGAGGAGCACAGGCTGGAGGGCGTAGCGCCGGACGTCTTCGCTGAGGAGAGCGCCTGGCGCGCGCGGCTCGAAGAGGAGTACCTCTCCTACCACCGCTGGTTCCGAGAGCGCGGCCTGCGCGTCCCGGAGCCGGGCTGGCGCTCCGAGTACGTCGAGGAGATACTGGCGCTCGGCTACACGACGCTTCTGGGCGACTAATCAGCTTCAGCCCTCTGCGTCCCTTCACCCGGAATCGAAAAGCGCGACGCCGTCTTCGCGGGGACGGCGTTTCCCTTCTCCAGCACCACTTCGATCCGCTGCCGCAGCTCGTCGAGGCCCCAGCCGTTCTGCGCCGAGATGAGGACCGCGTCCGGCTGCTCGTAGCTGAGGCGCGTTCGCTGCTCGCGCAACTCTGCCAGACCGCCAATCGGCTCGCCGTCACGGCGGGAAAGCAGGTCGACCTTGTTGAGCGCCGTCACGACCGGCTTCTGAGCGAGGTCGAGCTCGCGCAGCGTCTCCAGGACGGTCTCGCCCTGCTGCGCGGCATCGGGATGGGTGATGTCGAGCACGTGGACCAGGACATCAGCGGCGGACAGCTCTTCGAGGGTGGCGCGGAAGGCGGCGACGAGCTGCGCCGGCAGCTTCTGGATGAAGCCGACGGTGTCGGAGAGGAGGACGCTGCGGCTTGACAGCTTGACGCGCCGCGTGAGCGGATCAAGCGTGGCGAAGAGCTTATCCTCGGTGAAGACGTTGGCGCCGGAGAGGGCGCGCATGAGCGTGCTCTTGCCGGCGTTGGTGTAGCCGACGAGGGCGACGACGGGCACGCCGGCGCGCTCGCGGCGGCGGCGATAGAGGGCGCGCTGGCGGCGGACAGCCTCGATCTCGCGCTTGAGGCGGGCGATGCGGTCGCGGACGAGGCGTCGGTCGGTCTCGAGCTGCGTCTCGCCGGGGCCGCGGGTGCCGATGGCGCCTTCCAATCGCTCCAGGTGGCTCCACTGGCCGGCGAGTCGCGGCAGGAGGTACTGGTACTGGGCCAGCTCGACCTGGAGGCGGCCTTCGCGGGTGCGGGCGCGTCGGGCGAAGATGTCGAGGATGAGGGCGGTGCGGTCGAGGACTTTAGCGGCGAGGGCGTCTTCCAGGTTGCGCTGCTGGGTCGGGCTGAGCTCGTCGTCGAAGACGACGAGGGAGTAGTCGAACTCGGGGCGCTGGGCCTTCAGCTCGGCGAGCTTGCCCTTGCCGACGTAGGTGGCGGGATTGGGGCTTCCGAGCTTCTGGACGGTGCGGCCGACGACGCGGGCGCCGGCGGTGTCGGCGAGGAGGGCGAGCTCATCGAGGGAGGACTGGCTGGAGAAGGGCGCAGGCTTGCCCTTGACCTCGACGGCGACGAGGTAGGCCCGCTCGACGGGCTCGGCTGTCGGGTAGGTACGTGTCGTCGGTTTGCGCCTCCTGTGAGTCCATTATAGGGGCAGGGGCTTCGAATTGTATTTGTTTTGAAAAAGTTGTGTTCTTGTGAAGCTGTAAGGGTGCGTTTTGGGCAATTGACCATCAAGACGGCGGTTTTGGCGGCGAGGCGCGGGCCACGGATGGTCGGGTGGTTGTCGGTGGGCGCACGCAGTTATTAGAGCACGGCGCGTCGCGATTCTCAAGATGGAAATGGCACTAAGGGCTCTTCGTCCAGGTGTTTCCGCCGTCGCTGGTCGTCCAGTCGCCGTCGGGAGTGACGACGGCGCCGTGCTGCGGGTCGGAGAACGTGATCGACGTGATGGGGACGGCCGCCGGAATCACGGGGACTTCGGTCCAGTCGACGCCGCCGTCCTGCGAGCGGTAGAGGTTGACGCCCGGGCTGGTGAGGCCCATCCAGCCGTTGGTGTCGTCGAGGAAGAGGATGACGGAGATGCCGTTGCCGTTGGGAAGCTGGCCGACGCCGGCCTGAGGCGTTGGGTTGCCGAGGGTGGTCTGGCTGATGAGCTTCCAGGTGGCGCCGCCATCGGTTGTGTGGAAGAGGTACTTTTCGCTGCTGCCGGCGGCGGCGCCGTCGACGCAGAGCTGCCATTTGGTGTCGGCGTTGAGGGCGAACGAGACGCCGGGCGAGAGGGGCTGACCCTCAAGGGATTTCATGAGGGTGCAGGGGTCGACGACCATGGACGGCGGGCTGGCGGTCGGGGCAGGGGCCATGGCGGTAAGGGGCGGCGTCGAGGTCGGCGCGGCGACGGTAGCGGTCGGCGGCGCGGCGGTCTTCGCGGGCGTGGGAGTTGGGCTGGAGCTGCCGCCGCCGCAAGCGACGAGAACCACGGCCGCAGCGATGATGGAGAGGATGGCGATGAGTCGGTGAGGTTGCATTGCAGGCCTCCTTGCCGAAGAATGCTGCTGATTTGATTATAGCAAAGCCGGCCGGTGCGCGGGGGTTTGCCCCGGTGGTCGCGGACCCCTCCTCGGGCGCATGGCGATGCACCCCTACGGGCACGCCCCTACATGGTGGGGTCGGCGGGGCGTCGATTTGTCGAGCGGCGTGAGTGCGCGCTGCGGGGCGCTGCCGCTGCGGGCAACATATGCGATCTTCATCCCGCCCGCCCGCCCTAGCCAAGTTGTTTCTCTGGGGGGCACCCCCAGGCCCCCGGCAGAAAGGGCTCCGCCCTCTCTGCACTCTCCCAGCATGCCCGGTGCTGTGGATCTGCCCCGTTGCAGGGGCCGATGGGACGCTGTAGGATGATGCACGTCAGAAGGGGGACGCTGGGATGATACGCTTTGCCCTGGTTTCTCTCCTTGTGCCAACGCTTCTTGTAAGCGAATCGTGCGGGGGCGGGAAGCAGGACGTAGGGTCACAGGCAGCGCCTTCGGCCACGATCGCGATACCCTCGCCGAGCGTCGCGGTGACGTCGCAGCCGACCCTACAAGGTCTCTACGTTGTGAACGCGGACGGGAGCGGGCAGCCGAGGCAGATCGTCGACTTCGCGACGAGAGATCCTCGCTGGTCGCCGGACGGCGGCAGCCTCTACTTCATGGGAGATGCAACCGGTCGGTACCCTCAGGACCCGCCGGATGTCTATGTTTCCTCCGTGATCAGTGGCAAGCTCACAAAGCTGTTGGAGACGCACGGTGATCCTTCGGCCTTCGTGTTCAACCACAGCTTCTCCCCAGATTTGAGTATGGTCGCCTACCAAGACAACCTTCCGGGCGGTCGGTGGGGTACGTGGGTGATACGGGTGGCGAATCTTGATGATCCCACCACCGACCGAGAGGTGGCCAAGGGGATATTTGACGGCTGGTCTTCTGACAGCCAGTTCATCAGCTACTACGCCCCAGCCTGTGAGAACGAGAGCCTTTTCGTCTCCAAGCCCGATGGTGGTGAGCAACTGGCAGCGCCGTATTCGGAGAACTACCTTATCGGGTGGACCGCGTGGTTGCCGGGGGGAGAGCGCCTGGCGTATGAGGAAATGGCCAAGACGGAGTCCGGGTTGGAACCAGCCGGAGCTTACGTCTTCGACGTAGCCACGTCGAAGACTGCCGAGGCTGCCAACCTGTCCGCCCACGGTCAGCTCTGGTTTTCTCCGGATGGCCAGCCCTGGTTTTCTCCAGACGGGAAGTGGTTCGTGTACTCGCGAGAGGAGGGAATGTACCTCGTCAGAAGGGACAACGGGGAGCGAACGCGAATCAACGATTCCGCCCTGCCCGAGATGGCGTGGGACAGCGCGAGTGATAAGTTGGCGTATGTGCAGGACGGGAAGCTGATGATCTATACGATTGCCGACGGATCCACTCGAAGCATTGACCTGTATTTAGGTGGGGCCCCGAGGGGTACGTCACTTTGGGGAGTTGAAGTGTCCTGGTCGCCGGATGACGACCGGGTCGCGGTCGCGGTAAGCGAGGCCCGACTGAGGGGATACTGCGACTAGCCGTTCGGCTTCCAGTTCTTGAGACGCCGCAGGGCTTCGGCGAGGCGGGAGTCGGGGACGGTGAGGGAGAGGCGGATGTAGCCTTCGCCTGCGGCGCCGTAGCCGGTTCCGGGCGTGACGACGATCGATAGGTCGTCCAGCAGGCGCTCGGCGAACGAGGCGGAGGTGAAGCCGGTCGGGACGCGCGCCCAGACGTACAGGCTCGCCTTCGGCATCCGCACACGCAGCCCCGTCGACTGCAGCGCCGGCACGAGGCGGTCGCGACGACGCTGGTAGACGGCGTTGTGCTCTTCGATCACGTCCTGCGGGCCCTCCAAGGCGGCGATGGCCATGCGCTGAATGGCCTGGGGAATGCCGGAGTCGATGTTCGACTTGACGCGGCGGAGGGCATCGATGAGGCGGGCGTTGCCGACGGCCATGCCGACGCGCCAGCCGGTCATGTTGTAGGTCTTCGAGAGGGAGTTGAACTCGATGCCGACGTCGCGGGCGCCTTCGGCCTGGAGGAAACTGACCGGTCGGTATCCATCGAAGGCGACGTCGCTGTAGGGGCCGTCGTGGCAGACGGCGATGCCGTGCCGGCGGGCAAAAGCGACGGCTTCGTCGAAGAAGTCCGAGCCGGCGACGGCGGCAGTCGGGTTGTTCGGGTAGTTCAGCCAGAGCATTTTCGCGGCGCCGGCGACATCGGACGGGACGGCGCTGAAGTCGGGCAGGAAGTCGTGCTCTTCGGTCAGGGGCAGGAAGTGGCAGCGGCCGCCGGCAAACGCGGTGGCGATGGAGTAGACGGGATAGCCGGGGTCCGGCACGAGGGCGATATCGCCGGGCTCGATGAGGCAGAGCGGTACGTGGGCGACGCCGTCCTTGGAGCCGATCAGCGGCAGGACTTCGGTGTCGGGGTCGAAGGTGAGGCCGAAGCGGCGCTCGTACCAGGCGGCGATGGCGCGCCTTAGCTCCGGCAGGCCCTCGGACTCAGGATAGCGGTGGTTCGCGGGGTCGCGGGCGGCTTCGACGAGGGCGTCGATGACGTGCGGCGGCGTCGGAAGGTCGGGGTCGCCGATGGCGAAGGTGATGATGTCGGCGCCGGCGGCGCGCTTGGCGGCGATCTTGCGGGAGATCTCGGCGAAGAGGTAGGGCGGCAGGTTCTCGATGCGGGGCGCCAGGTCCATAGGTCAATCCCTCGGAAGAAAAGGCAGGCAGTCGAAGGTACGCCGCATCATCGTATACCAACAGCAGAGCTGCCGCCAAGGGGGAAGGTCGACCCTCACGGCGCCGATGAATCGACGCTGACTGCACGTCGCCAGCGGGCGACAAGGGAACGCACGGCGACGAGCACGGGAGCATCAGGCGCGGGCCTGACCACGAGCGCCGCCACGATTTCGCGGGCCAGCCAGGCGACAACAAGCCACCAGATCCAGGAGAACTCACCATACTCCCAGTGGCTGGCGATGAAGCCGGGGCAGCGATAGCCGCACGCCCCAAAGTAGTAGACGAAGACCGATGCGGTGGCAACCGCGGTGTAGGCGATCAAGGCGAGACGGCGCCGCGCGATGATGATGAAGGGCACGATCCAGACGAGGTACTGGGAGCCCCAGCCGCCGGCGAAGACAAGGAAGGCGAGCAAGATCACCATGCAGCTCGTCGCGGTGTCGCGGCGAGGAGTGACAAGGGCGGCAACGAGAAGCAGCGAGCCGAGCAGGATGTAGCGCCGGTGCTGCTGGAAGAAGGGAAGCCAGCTATGCGGCGTGAGGTGCTTGAGGTAATGGGCCAGGGCGTAGGTGAAGCCGTACCGATCCGGCACGGCATCGTAGTTGATGACCCTGGTCTGAATGAGATGCAGGGTGGTCCCGATCAGCGCGCCGTAGAAGGCGAGAGCCAGGAGGGGCACGGCGGCGGCTGCAGCGAGGAACACGAGCCGTCGGCGTATCCCCGGCGCGGCGACTACGAGCGCCGGCAGAAGGAATACGGGCCAGGTCTTGTCGAGAATGCCGAAGCCGAGGGCCGCTCCACCGAGCAGCGCTGCGGTCCAACCTTTCCAGAACCTCAGGAAATACCAGGAGAGGAGGGAAAAGAGCAGCGGGATCGAATCGAACTGGCCGTGAATCACCGAGGTGTAGACGGAAACGGGGTGAACGGCCCAGACGAATGCCAGCCAGAAGGCCTCTGATTCGCTGCGGCCGAGACGCAGCATGGAGCGGTAGAGCAACACGGTGATGCCCAGGTCGGCGAAAATGTTGGGCCAGCGAACCCAGGAGAAGAAGTGTGGCGCGGTGTTGTCGCCAAGCCAGGAGGCAAGAGCGATGATGTACATCTGGAACGGGAGATAGGGATGTCGGTCGGTGTTGGCGTAGACGTCCTTGCCGGCGCGCACGAGGTTGCCGACGAGCTTGAACGACTCTGCGTCGTAGGCCAGGTCGCCGGCCGGCTCGGGGAATCGCACAAGGAGGAACCAGCGGATGGCGAGCGCGAAGAACAGAAGAAGGGGAAGAGCGGGTCGGAACGGAGGCCAGCGCAGGTAAAGACCGACAAACGCGAAGGCGCAGGCGGCCACGGGAATCAAGCTTATGTATTCGCTGAAAGTCCAAGAGTTCATTGGCGCTTGCGGTCCGCGTCAGCGTTCAAGGCCCTGAATCAAGCTCCCAGCAACTCGACTCATGCCATCAGGCACCTAGCCAGTCGCCCTCGAAGACCGTGACGGCGGGGCCGGTCATGAACACTTCGCCGGAGCCGTCCCACTCTAGGGTGAGGGTGCCGCCGGGCAGAGTTATGTCTACTTTGTCGTCGACGAGGCGCTGGAGATGCGCGGCGACCATGACGGCCGAGGCGCCGGTGCCGCAGGCGAGCGTCGGGCCGGCGCCGCGCTCCCAGACGCGCGCCTCGATGTGGGAGCGGTCGATGACGCGGGCGACTTCGAAGTTGACGCCGTGCGGGAAGAGCCTGTGGTCGACGACGGACGGGGCGACTTCGGCCAGAGGGAAGGCGGCGACGGGACGCTCGGGGAAGAGAACGGCGTGCGGGTTGCCCATGGAGACGGCGGTCAGGGGCAGGATGCCGCGCGAATCGCCGTGCTCGATCTCGATGGGGATGTTGATGAGCGGCGGATTGGCGTTGACGAGCACCGGTATCTCCTCCGGCGCGAAGCGGGGCATGCCCATGCCGACGCGGACGCGCTCAACGGTGTCAGCGTGGCGCTCGATCTGGAGCGTGAGGACGCCGGCGGCGGTCTCAACGTCGAAGCGGTCGTCTTTGGGCTGGAGGAGGCCGCGCTCGACGGCGTACTTGGCCAGGCAGCGGATGCCGTTGCCGCACATCTCGGGCTCCGAGCCGTCGGGGTTGAGGACGCGCATACGGACGGCGGCGCGGTCGGACGGCAGGATGAGCAGAAGGCCATCGGCGCCGATGCCGAAGTGGCGGTCGCAGACAGCGACGGCGAGTCGCGGCCAGTCGCGCTCGTCGCCCTTCGCCTCGACGAGGACGAAGTCGTTGCCCGTGCCGTGCATCTTGACGAAGCGCATCAAGCGTTCTCCAGGGCGAGGTCGCGCGTGAGCTGCAGGTGGCCGAGATGGGTAGCGGCGTGCTCGACGACGTGAATGAGGGCCTCGCGGACGGAGATTCTCATAGGGCTGGCCTTCGCCCCAGAGGTCGGGCGCCGGGACAAGGCGTCGATCGAGGTCCGCGCTCGTGAGCGGCGCCAGGGCGGCTTCGATATCCTGCGCAAGCCGCTTCGCCTCGTCGACGAGAGCGGCGGCGCTGGGGCCGGAGGCGCGGAACTCGGCCGGGCGGTCGCGATTCATGGGCTGGCCGCAGGCGATGCCGAGCACCCAGGCGCGGGCGTTGCTGAGCGTGTGCGTCGCGATGGCGTAGGCACTATTGGCCTTTGGGACCGGAGGGCGCCAGTTGAGCTGCGATTCGCTAAGGCCCTGCAGTGTTTCGGCGATGCGAGCCAATAGCAAGCGGAGCATACCGCTGAACGTATCGACTTCGTTGTTCATTTTCCGAGCCTCTCTTTTATGAGCCGCGACGCCTGCTCGAAGGCGGTGGCGGCGTCGAGCCAGTGGATTCGCGGGTCATCGCGGCGGAACCAGGTGTACTGCATTCGCGCCACGCGATGCGTCTCCGTCTTCATGTTCGCCGCGACCTCGTCGAGCGAGATCTCGGCGTTGAGGTAGCGGATGACCTGCCGATAGCCGATGCCGGTCATGGGCGGCAGGTCGGAGCGGTAGCCCCGCGCCAGCAGCCCGCGCACCTCTTCGATGAGGCCGCCGGCAGTCCCACGGGCAAGCATTGCGTCGACGCGGTCGTCGATGCGGCGATAAAGCTCGGCGCGCGGCCAATCAGTGGCAAGGATAAGCGGCTGGAAGTCCGGCTGCAACTTCTCCCGCGAGGTGGCGCCGGTGGAGCGTTGTTGCAGCTCCAGGGCGCGGACGAGGCGGCGGACGTTGCGGGCGTCGACGCGGGAGGCGGCGTCGGGATCGAGGGCGAGAAGCTCACGGTAGAGGGCGTCGGGGCCTTCGCGGGCGGCGCGCTCTTCGAGCACACGTCGCAGATCGGTGTCGGGGGCGACGCGCGGCACCTGCCAGCCTTCGAGAAGGGCCCAGACGTACTGGCCGCTGCCCCCGACGAGAAATGGGGTCAAGCCGCGTCGCCAGATGTCGGCGAGGGCTGAGCGGGCGAGGTCGAGGTAGTGAGCCAAGCTGAACTCTTCGTTGGGGTTGACGACGTCGATGAGCCAGTGGCGGACGGTGGCGCGGTCCCCGGGCGTCGGCTTGGCGGTGCCGACGTCCAGGAAGCGGTAGACCTGGCGCGAGTCGGCGGAGACGATTTCGCCGTTGAAGGCGAGCGCGAGGCGGAGGGCTAGCTCGCTCTTGCCGCCGGCGGTGGGGCCGACGACGGCGATTAGCTGATCACGCTTCTGAGGGTTGAAGCCCTCAGCTTCCCCCGCATCCTCATCCCCGGCGGGAGGACTTGAGTCCTCCCCTACGGGTATGGTGGCGGGGCGATTCGCTGAAAGGGCGGCGGCTCTGGGCATCGCCTATTTTGTCGCGGAGATGCGGGCGGACTCGCTGACGATGCGGGCGAAGGAGTCGGCCTTGAGGCAGGCGCCGCCGACGAGCGCGCCGTCGATGTCGGGCTGGGCGATGAACTCGGCGATGTTGTCGGGGGTGACGCTGCCGCCGTAGAGGATGCGCAGGGAATCGCCGCGAGCGGCGTCGAAGAGGGCGGCGACCTGGGAGCGGATAAGAGCGATGGCTTCGTTCGCCATGGGGCCGGTGGCCGCCTTGCCGGTGCCGATGGCCCAGACGGGCTCATAGGCGATGGCGAAGCCGGCCGGCAGGTCGACGCCGTCGAGGGCGGCGCGGGTCTGGCGGATGAGGACCTGGTTCGTCTGGCCGTCTTCTCGCTGCTGCTCGGTCTCGCCGACGCAGAGGATGGGGCGCAATCCGACGGCGAGGGCGGCTTCGACCTTTTTGTTCACCGTCTCGTCGGTCTCGCAGAAGTAGGCGCGGCGCTCGGAGTGGCCGATGATGACGAAGTCGACGAGGCCCTGGAGCATCGTCGGGCTCACTTCGCCGGTGAAGGCGCCCTGCGGCTGCCAGTAGAGGTTCTGGGCGCCGACCTTGATCGACGTGTCCTTCACTGATTCGGAGACGGTCATCAGGAACGGAAACGGCGGACAGAGGACCTTTTCAACGCCTTCAACGGCGTCGATGAGGTCGCGAACGCCGGTAGCGAGAGCCGGGGCGGTCTCAGCGTTGCAGTGCATCTTCCAGTTGCCGGCGATTATCGGTGTGCGTTTCACGGTCAGGCTCCGTACTTGGTGAGGCGCTGGGCGTTGGCGAGCGCCAGCGGCAGGACGGACGTGGCAGGCATGAGGCCGAGGCCGCCGGCGCGACAACTCGTCTCGTCGAAGGCTTCTACGCGGTCGGGGCGGCACCAGCGGCTGGCGAGAGCGAAGGGAACGGGGTGCCAGCTGTGACCGGCCAGCAGCGACGGGGTCGAGTGGTCGCCGCCGACCATGAGGACGTCGGGGTTCAGGCGGCGCAACAACGGGATAATGCCGTCGACCTCCTCCAGCGCGGCGACTTTGGCATTGTAGTTGCCGTCTTCGCCGCGGGAGTCGGTGGTCTTGTAGTGGATGAAGAAGAAATCGTAGTCCTGCCAGTGATCTTCCAGCGTGGCCACTTCGTCCTGGATGTTCATGCCGGTCGGCAGGACCGTCATGCCGACGAGCTTGGCCAGGCCACGGTACATGGGGTAGACGGCGACGGCGGCGGCGTTGAGACCGAAGACATCGCTCACGTGCGGGATGTCCGGCCACCTGGAGAAGCCGCGCAGGAGCAGCCCGTTGGCGGGATGCTTATCGGCGAGAACCTTGGCGGCCTGGGCAACGAAGTCGTTCACGAGCTTTGCCGTTGCTTCAGCTTCCGGACGCTCCGCCTTCGCGGGCAGGGGCGGGACGCCGAGACGCTGCGGGTCGGTGTCGGCGATGGCGCCGTCGAGGCCTTTGCCGCGCAGGACGAGGAGAAAGCGGTGCTCGCGGACGGGAAGGACGAACGCCTCGACGCCGCGCAGCGATAAGTTGCGGAGGTCTTCGCAGAGGGCGGTGCAGGTCTCGGTGCTGATGCGCCCGGCACGACGGTCGGTGATGCGGCCGTCGGAGCCGATGGTGCAGAAGTTGCCACGGGCGGCGAGGTCTTCGCGGCGGAGGTCGAAGTCGATTCCAAGGGCTTCGAGGACGCCGCGGCCGACCTTGTATTGCAGGGGGTCGTAGCCGAAGAGGGCGAGATGGCCGGGGCCGCTGCCGGGCGTGATGCCGATGCCGACGGGCACAGTGAGGCCGCAGACGCCGGCGGCGGCGAGGCGGTCGAGGTGGATGGTGTTCGCCTCCTCGAGCTCGGTGCGGCCGGTCTCGGGGCGGGGCAGGCCGCCGAGGCCGTCGATGACGAGGAGGATGATCTTGGTGTCGTTCTTGACGACGAGCTCACGTATGAGGTCGAGGTCCATGGCGTCTCCTGGCTCGACGCCGAGACTGGAAGGTCTCGGCTGCGTTAGATCTTACAGTTCTGCGGGTTGAAACCCGCAGCCTTCCCCTATCCCCACCCCGGCGGGAGGACTTTAGTCCTCCCCTACAATCGTCCATTTGCGGTTCGCAGATTTACGAATGCCGGATATCGGATGCGTCATTTCTTGTCCATGAGGGCGGCGACGCCGGGAAGGGTCTTTCCTTCCAGGAACTCCAGCGTGGCGCCGCCGCCGGTTGAGACGTGGGTGAACTTGTCGGTCAGGCCGGCCTGGTCGATGAGGGCGACGGTCTCGCCGCCGCCGACGATGGTCGTCGCGTTCTTGAGGTTCGCCAGGGCTTCGGCCAGGGCGAGCGAGCCTTTGGCGAAGGCCGGGTATTCGGCGATGCCGACGGGGCCGTTCCAGATGACCGTCATGCAGTCCTCCAGCGCGTCGCTGAAGGCGGAGACGGTGGCGGGGCCGATGTCGACGATGCGCAGCTCGGCCGGTATGTCCTCAACGTCCACGGTTTCGGACATGGCGTCCTCGGCGATGCGGTCGGCGACGACAACGTCCTCGGGCAGGAAGATCGGCACGCCTTTGTCGTCGGCCTGGCGCATGAGGTCGCTGGCGGTGTGGAGTTGCTCGTCTTCGACCAGAGACTGGCCGACCTCGACGCCGTTGGCCTTGAGGAGGGTCGAGGCCATGCCGCCGCCGATGAGCAGGCAGTCGATGCGCTCCAGCAGGTTGCGGAGGACGCCGATTTTCGTGCTGATCTTGGCGCCGCCGATTATGGCCGCGAAGGGCCGGGAGGGGTTGTTGAGAGCCTTGTCCAGGTAGTCGATCTCCTTCTCCATGAGGAGGCCGGCGACGGCAGGCAGGTAGGCAGCGACGCCGGCGGTAGAGGCGTGGGCGCGATGGGCGGTGCCAAAGGCGTCGTTGACGAAGATGTCGGCGAGCTCTGCCAGGGCGTGCGACATCTTGGGGTCGTTCGCCTCTTCTTCGGGGAAGAAGCGGACGTTCTCCAGGAGGACGACGTCGCCGGGCTTCATCGCCTGTGTCACTTCGACGGCCTTGGGCCCGATCACGTGATAGAGCGTCTGCACCGGCGCGCCAAGAAGCTGGCTGAGGCGGTCGCCGATGCCGACGCGAGACATGCGCAGATCTTCGACGACTTTGCCGTCAGGCCGGTCGAGGTGGGAGCAGAGGATGACTTTGGCGCCGTGGTCGCGCAGGTACTGGATGGTCGGGATGGCGGCGCGCAGGCGGGAGTCATCGAGGATGCGGAAGGTGGTCTTGTCGAACGGAACGTTGAAGTCGACGCGGACGAGGACGCGCTTGCCCTGAACGTCGATGTCGCGGACGGTCATCTTGTTCATCGGTTCCCTCCGTCGAGCGCCGGGTCCTCTGGCCTGTCCTCAGACTAAAGGTTGAGGAACGGGAGTGCAAGATTCGAGTTTTCGTCACCGCGCCCTATGAAGGACGCGGCATCGGATCCGGCCCCGATCACGGCGGGTGATCAAGGTATAAGAGCAGCACCGAGGGTTGAATACCCTCAGCCCTGGTTGAAGACCCTCCGCGTAAGGGCAGGTACGGAAAACGGCACTAAGGGTTGAAAACCCTCAGCCTACGGGGGAGAGCAGCAGGGTCGACCAGACTACGATTCGCGATAGACGAAGTGGCGGGCGAGGCGCTGGAGGTCGAGGCGGGGTCCGGGCGTCAGCTCCAGGGCGTCGAGCAGGCGGAGGGCCTCGGCGGCGAGGCGCTCGGCGGTCGCCTGGGAGCGATCGCGGGCGCGTGCGCGGTCGAGGATGGTGACGACGGTGGCCACGTCATCGTCGGCGAGCGCGGTGCGGGCGTAGAGGGCGCGCAGGGCGGCGCGGTCAGACGGCGAGGCGTTTTCGAGGGCGTAGACGATGGGGAAGGACTTCTTGCGGGCGCGAATGTCGTCGCCGGCGGGCTTGCCGGTGGCGGCCGTCTCGCCCCAGATGCCGAGGACGTCGTCGCGGACCTGGAAGGCGAGACCGAGCTTCTCGCCGAGCTGCTCGAAGGCGCTCACGACGGCCGGCGGGGCTTCGCCGACGAGGGCGCCGCAGGCCGCGGAGGCGGCGATAAGGGCGGCGGTCTTGCCGGTAGCCATTGCGAAGTAGTCGTCGACGGACGGATCGAGGCGCTTCTCCAACGCGAGGTCGAGGTACTGGCCTTCGCAGAGGCGGAGGCAAGCGGCGTCGAGCAGGCGGGAGACGGCGGCGAAGCGCTGCGCGTCCATGCCGGTGTCGAGCAGGCGGTGGAGGGCGACGTGGGCGAGGGCGAACATGCCGTCGCCGGCGTTGACGGCGAGGGGGACGCCGAAGGCCTGCCAGAGGGCGTCGCGGCCATGACGGCGGGGGCTCTGGTCTTCGATATCGTCGTGGATGAGGCTGAAGTTGTGCAGAAGCTCGATGGCGGCGGCCAGGGGAAGCGCGGCCTCAACGTCGCCGCCGACAGCTTCGCAGGTGCAAAGACAGAGAAGCGGGCGGATGAGCTTGCCGCGAAGGGATTCCTCGCCGTCCTGCCAGCCGAGGTGATAGCGCATGAGGTCGTAATGCGGGAGGTCGCGCCCTTCGAAGACGCGGCGAAGCTCAGCCTGGATGAGCGGGCCTAGACGAGTGAGGAGCGGTTTGAGCGAGGCTTCTTCGTCGGCCGTCATTCGACGGTCCTTTCGCAGCTAGGCTTCGTCGTGGCGGGCCTCGAGCGCGTCGATCTTGGCGAGCCGGCGGGCGTGGCGGCCGCCTTCGAACTCAGCGGCGAGGAAGGCGTCGACGACCTCGCAGGCAACGCCTTCACCGATGCACCAGGCGCCGAGGCAGAGGACGTTGGCGTTGGTGTGCTGGCGGGCGCGGGCAGCGGCGAAGGTATCGTGGCAGAGGCCGGCGCGGATGCCGCGGACCTTGTTGGCGCAGATGGACATGCCGACGCCGGTGCTGCAGATGAGGACGCCAAGGTCGGCCTGTTCGCCGGCGACGGCGAGGGAGAGCGGGATAGCGACGTCGGTGTAATCGACGGGCTCTTCGCTCATGCAGCCGAAGTCCTGGACGACGTGCGAGGCCGCCGCGAGGTGCTGCATGAGGGCGAGCTTCAGCCGGTAGCCGCGGTGGTCGCAGCCGATGGCGATGCGCATTCTAGTCGCCTCCGAGTTGGAATTTGACGCCGGCCGCCGCTTCCAGCTGTTCGCGGGAGATAGCGCCGGGGCGCAAGATACGGGGCGGCGTCGCCGTCAGGTCGAGCACCGTCGATTCGACGCCGATGGGCGCGGGGCCGGCGTCGATGATTATGTCTACTTCGTCGCCGAGCTGGGCTGCCACCTCAGCGGCGGTGCGCGGCGGTGGCTCGGCGGAGCGGTTGGCGCTGGTGCCGGTGATTGGCCTTTCGAGCAGCCCGATGAGGGCGAGGGGGGCCGGGTGGTCGGGTGCACGAAGGGCGATCGTGTCGCCGCCGGCGAGGGCGAGCGAGTGGAAGGCGTCGGCGCGGCGCAAGACGAGGGTGAGAGGGCCGGGCCAGAAGCGCCGAGCTAACGTTAACGCTAAATCCGGCACGCCTTCGGTCAATTCCCTTGCCTGGGTGATGTCCGCGACGAGAATCGGCAGAGGGGCATCGAGTGGCCGCCTTTTGGCTTCGTATAGCCTGCGCACAGCGTCGTCGTTTGTGGCGTCGGCGCCGAGGGCGTAGAGGGTGTCGGTTGGAAATGCCACCAGTTTTCCCCGCCTGAGAGAGTCGACGGCGGCGGTCAAGGCCGCGTCGGGAGATTCGCTCCAACTGAAAATGCGCATAGGCAAAAATATAAAAGGGAAGCTCCCTTTTCTTGACGGCAGTATAGCACGCTGGTATGGTGAAGTCGATGTAGGTGAAGGGACGATGGCGGTGTCCCGCATCGAGTCAGGGCAGGCACGGGGGCCTGCCCCTACGGTTTACGGAACCCCCATGTTATGACAGAACCGGACAGCAGCTATCGCGTTCCCACCAGCGACGACATCGAGGTGTCGACGTACCTGGAGATCGCGCGCGAGAAGGGCGGCGAGCAGCCGGTCCTCAGCGAGGAGCCGGCCGGCGCCGGACCGGAGACGGTCGTCGTCATCGATTTCGGGTCGCAGTACAGCATGCTGATCGCGCGGCGGATTCGCGAGTGCAGCGTTTACTGCGAGATCGTGCCGTACACGGCGTCGTGGCAGGACGTCGCGCGGCTGAACGTGAAGGGGTTCGTGCTATCGGGCGGGCCGGCGAGCGTCTACGGGGAGAAGGCCCCGCTGGCGCCGCCGTTCATCTTCGAGAAGGGCTTCCCCGTGCTCGGCATCTGCTACGGGATGCAACTGCTGGCGTACCAGCTCGGCGGGCGCGTGACGCCGAGCGCCAAGCACGAGTACGGCCACACGATCATCCACCAGTCGGAGCCGTCGGAGCTGTTCGCGGAGCTGCCGCCGGCCATCCCGGTCTGGATGAGCCACGGCGACCAGATCGCGCAGATGCCTTCGGGCTTCCATTCGCTGGCCTACACCGATAACTCGCCGGTGGCTGTGATGGGCAACGAGCACGGCATGCTGGGGCTGCAGTTTCACCCGGAGGTCGTGCACACGCCGCAGGGCAAGCAGATCATCCGCAACTTCCTCTATCGAATCTGCGGCTGCCGCGGCGACTGGACGCCTTCGAACTTCGTGGCGGAGAGCATGGAGCGCATTCGCGAGCAGGTGGGCGACGGGCGGGTCATCTGCGCGCTCTCCGGCGGCGTCGACTCAGCGGTGGCGGCGACGCTGGTGCACCAGGCGGTCGGCGACCAGCTCACGTGCATCTTCGTCAACAACGGCCTGCTGCGCCGTGAGGAGCCGGAGCGCGTGCTGGACACCTTCCGGCGCAATCTACAGATGAACCTGGTCTACGTGGATGCGACGGATCGCTTTCTGGAGACGCTGGCCGGCGTCATCGACCCGGAGACGAAGCGACACCGCGTCGGCGAGGAGTTCATCCGCGTTTTCGAGGAGGAGGCCGGCAAGCTGGGGCGCGTCGACTTCATGGTGCAGGGCACGACGTACCCGGACGTGATCGAGAGCGCGTCGTCACCCAGCGGCGACGGCGCGGCCGCGAAGATCAAGACGCACCACAACGTCGGCGGGCTGCCCAGCCAGATGACGCTGCGACTCATCGAGCCGCTGCGACACCTGTTCAAGGACGAGGTGCGTCAGGTGGGACTGGCGGTCGACCTGCCGGAGGAGATGGTGTTCCGTCAGCCGTTCCCGGGGCCGGGCCTTTCGATTCGCATCATCGGCGAGGTGACGCCGGAGAAGCTGGAGACGCTGCGCGCCTGCGACTGGGTGGTGATGAACGAGATCAAGAAGGCGGGGCTATACCGCGACCTGTGGCAAGCGTTTGCGGTGCTGACGGACAGTCGCAGTGTGGGCGTGATGGGCGACTTCCGGACGTACGGGCACGTGGTGGCGCTGCGGTTGGTGACGGCGGAGGACGCGATGACGGCGGACTGGGCGCGGCTGCCGTACGACCTGCTGGCGCGGATGGCGAATCGCATTGTGAACGAGGTGCCGACGGTGAACCGGGTGGTGTACGACATCACGTCGAAGCCGCCGGGCACGATTGAATGGGAATAGAGTACCAAGGGGACACCCCCTGATACCCCCGGCAGAGGGAGACCCTCTGCACTCCCTTTTCCACCACTCCCCCACCCACCATCCGGAGCGGTATTGCCCATCGTACAGAGAGCCGCTACCATCATGACGGCAGGACGCTAGTACCCCAATCGGCAGAGGAAGCGGTTGCGAGTTCTCATCGTCGGTTCGGGCGCGCGTGAGCACGCCCTCGCCTGGAAGCTGCGGCAGTCGCCGCGCCTAGACGCCCTCTACGTCTCCCCCGGTAACGCCGGCACAGCGCAAATCGCCGACAACCTCTCGGTCAAGGCGAACAACGTCGAAGGCATCGTGCGGACGGCCCAGGAGCAGGCTATCGACCTCGTCGTCGTCGGGCCGGAGGAGCCGCTGACGCTCGGGCTCGTCGACCGGCTGGAGGCGGCGGGCGTCGCGGCGTTCGGGCCGAGCAAGGCGGCGTCGCTCATCGAAGCGAGCAAGGTCTTCGCCAAGGAACTGATGGTCCGCCACGGCATTCCGACCGCAAAGCACGCCAGCTTCGACTCGATGCTGGATGCGGGCACGTACATCGCCGAGCACCGCGAGCCGCTGGTCATCAAGGCGGACGGGCTGGCCGCCGGCAAGGGGGCGATCCTGACGCGCGACTCGGCGGAGGCGCTGGAGGCGGCGGACGCGCTGCTCTGCGACCGCGTGCTGGGCGAGGCGGGCGCACGCATCGTCGTCGAGGAGCGGCTGTCGGGGCGCGAGGTGTCGGCGCAGGCGTTCACGGACGGCCTCACCGTCGTGCCGATGCCGCTTTCCTGCGACCACAAGGCGGTCTTCGACTACGACGAGGGTCCGAATACGGGCGGCATGGGCGCCTACAGTCCGCCCGGCTGGATCTCGCGGGAGACGGTCGAGTGGATCGACGAGCACATCACGCGCGCGACCGTGCGGGCGCTGTCGGAAGAAGGGCGAATCTACCGCGGCGTGCTCTATCCCGGGCTGCTGGTGACGGAAGACGGGCCGAACGTGCTGGAGTACAACTGTCGCTTCGGCGACCCGGAGACGCAGGCGATTCTGCCGCGCCTGAAAAGCGATCTGCTCGACGTGCTGTGGGCGGTGGCGACGGGAACGCTGCATCAGACGAAGGTCGAATGGCGCGAGGAGGCGTGCGTGGCGGTGGTGCTGGCGTCGGGCGGGTACCCGGGGAAGTACGAGACGGGCTTCCCCATCGAGGGGCTGGACGATATCGACGACGATGTTATGCTGTTCCACGCCGGCACGAAGACGGACGAGAGCGGCGGGATCGTGACAAGCGGCGGCCGCGTGCTGACGGTGTCGGCGCTGGGGTCGACGCTGGCGGAGGCGCGGCGGAAGGCGTACGCGAACGTGGAGCGGATCCGCTGGCCGGGCGTGCATTTTCGCACCGATGTCGGCGGACGGCGGGTGCGTCCGCGGGCGGAGTGGCTGGAGATACCATGAACAAACCTCTCGTGGCCGTCGTCATGGGGTCGAAGTCTGACGCGCCGACGATGCAGGAGTAGACGGCACTGAGGGTTGAAACCCTCAGCTTACGGGGAGCGCCAGAGGCGTCGAAACGCGTTTGTGGAGTTGGGTTCGGAGACGTGTGAGTGGCTGAAGCGCTGGTTGCCGTGGTCATGGGGTCGAAGTCGGATGGGCCGACGATGCAGGAGTGCCTGGATGCGCTCGACAAGCTGGGCATTGCGTATGAGACGGCGGTGATGTCGGCGCACAGGACGCCGGACAAGGTGCGCGAGTTCGCGCAGGCGGCGTCGGCGCGCGGGATTCGCGTCATCATTGCAGGCGCGGGCGGGTCGGCGGCGCTGCCGGGCGTTATCAAGGCGTACACGGCGCTGCCAGTCATCGGCGTGCCGCTGGCGTCGAGCGACCTGAAAGGCGTCGACGCGCTGATGGCGATTGCGCAGATGCCGCCGGGGGTGCCGGTCGCGACCGTGGCCGTCGGCAAGTGGGGAGCGCGCAACGCAGCGCTGCTGGCGGCGGAGATACTGTCGCTGTGCGACGAGTCGGTGCGCAAGGCGTACGAGGTCTATCGCCAGGGATTGGCGTCGGGGTAGACTAGACACGCAGCGACGCCGAGGCTGGAAAGCCTCGGCTACGGGACCTGCAAGTCGGACATGAGGCGGGCAGGATGCCCGCCCTACGCGGGAACCCATGTTCAAGCATAGCAGCGAATCCACGCCCTTCGAGATGTTCCCCGGTATCGTGCGCCGGGCGCTCTGCGGCGCCGAACGCATGACTGTGTGCGAGATCACGCTCCGGAAGGGCGCCACGGTGCCGCTGCACAGCCACGAGGACGAGCAGGCCGGCTACGTGATTCAAGGTCGCTTGCTCTTCAAGATCGGCGAGGAGGAACGCGAGATAGACGCTGGCTGCGGCTACCTGGCGCCGGGCGGCGTCGCTCACGCGCTGACGGTCCTGGAGGACACCCTGATCGTCGAGGTCTTTTCGCCGCCGCGCAAGGAGTACCTTCAGCCGTGAGTAATGCTAGCATCAATAGTCCCGTCTTCACGTGGATGGCGAACGATGTGAGGACTACGAACGATGATACCTAAATATTCGCGGCCGGAGATGGCCGACATCTGGTCGGACAGGGGGAAGTACGACCGCTGGCTGCAGGTCGAGATCGCCGTGTGCGACGCCTGGGCCGAGCGCGGCGACATCCCGATGGAGGCGGCGGAGAAGATCCGCGGCGCCAAGTACAACCTGGACGACTTCAATCGCTACCTGAAGGAGATACACCACAACGTCATCTCCTTCCTGCGGTCGGTCGCGGATAGCCTGGGCGAGGAGTCGCGCTTCGTGCACATGGGGCTGACGTCGTACAACGTTGTCGACACGGCGCTGGGCATGCAGCTCCGCGACGCGAGCGACATTTTGCTGCGCGACCTGGAGGCGCTGACCGCCGCCGTCGAGGAGAAAGCGCGTCGTTACAAGGACACGCTGATGATGGGCCGGACGCACGGCGTCCACGCGGAGCCGATAACGTTCGGGCTGAAGCTTGCCGGCTGGGTCGACGAGCTGCGACGCAACGCCAGGCGCCTGGCCGACGCGCGCGCGGAGGTGGCGATCGGCAAGGTGAGCGGCGCGGTCGGCAGCCACGCGACGGTGCCGCCGGAGATCGAGGAGAAGGTCTGCAAGCGATTAGGGCTAGGCATCGAGCCGATAAGCACGCAGATCGTGCAGCGCGACCGCCACGCCCGCTTCGTGACGACGCTGGCGATACTGGCGTCGTCGCTGGAGAAGTTCGCGACGGAGATCCGCCACCTGCAGCGGACGGAGGTCCTGGAGGTCGAGGAGCCATTCGAGGAGGGCCAGGCGGGCTCGAGCGCGATGCCGCACAAGCGCAACCCGGAGAAGTGCGAGCGGGTCTGCGGGCTGGCGCGGGTCGTGCGCGGGTACTCGGTGACGGCGCTGGAGAACGTGTCGCTGTGGCACGAGCGCGACCTGACGGACTCGGCGCCGGAGCGCATCATTCTGCCGGACGCCTGTCTCGTCGTGGACTACATCCTCGACCTGTTCACGTACGTCATGCGCGGGCTGCAGGTCTATCCGGAGCGGATGCGCGAGAACCTGGAGTTGACGCAAGGGCTGGTGTTCACGTCGCGGGCGCTGGTGGCACTGGTGAACAAGGGGCTGAGCCGCGAGAAGGCGTACAAGCTGATTCAATCGTGCTCGATGCGGGCGTGGAAGGAGCGCGTGCCCCTGCGCGGCCTGCTGGAGGGCGACGCCGAGGTGTCGGGCCTGCTGTCGGCGACGGAGCTGGACGCGATATTCGACTACAACGTCTACACGAAATACGTGGACGACTCCTTCAAGAGAGTGAACCTGCTTTGAACATCAACGTTTCGTCGGGCGGCGATCTGCGCAAGCAGCGAGACCTTGGGCAGATCGTCGACACGGCGATCAAGATCTACCGTCAGAACTTCGGCGAGTTCCTGGCCATCGGAGTGCTGACGCTGCCGCTGTTCCTGGCGAGCAGCCTGGCGTCCGCGCTCGTCGGGAACATTTACGTTTACATGGGAGTTAGCCTGACGCTCGTCATACCGGGCATTCTTCTCGGGATCGCGGCGCAGGCGGCGATGGCGCGGGCCGTCGCGGACCTGGCGGAAGGGATGGTGCCGGAGTTCGGCTCGATCTACGGGCGAGTTGCGCGGCGGTTCTGGACTCTGGTCAGGACGGGATTCCGAGTCATCCTCATCTTTCTGGCGTTGTGCGCGACCGTGATCGGCATTCCCGTTGCCTTCTATCTGGCGATTCGCTGGGCGTTCTTCAGCCAGGCGATCATCATAGACGGCGAATCATCGCCTCGCTCGACTGAAGCCAGCGCCCGGATCGTCGCAGGCTCGTGGTGGCGGACGTTCGGTATTCTGGTGATAATCGGCCTTCTGGCGAACGTCCCCGTGGAGGTGATCCGGCTCGTTTTCTCGCCGGCGAACGCGGTGGCGGCGGCCATGGCGGGCGCGGTAATCGCCGTGATTGCCTTCCCGTTCAGCGCCGTGGGATCGACGCTGCTGTATTTTGACCTGCAGAGCCGAAAGGCGGCGCCGGCGGCGGTAGACGGCGGGCCGGTGACCGGATAGTCAATCTTCAAAGCATCCTTCTCTGAAGCAGGGAGCGCGAACGTGACAAGATCAGTATTGCTTGAGACGAACATGCCCAACCTCTTCGCGCGCGGCAAGGTCCGCGATACGTACGATCTCGGCGACGGGCGACTGCTCATCGTCGCCACGGACCGCATCTCCGCCTTCAACGTCGTGCTGCCGCAGGGCGTGCCGAACAAGGGCGCGGTGCTGACGCAGCTCTCGGCGTTCTGGTTCGAGATGACGGCGGGCGTGATGCCCAACCACTTCCTGCGCATCATCAGCAACTGCGACAACGCCGACCTGCCGTTCCCCTGCTCTCAGGACATGGCCGGCCGGTCGATGGTGGTGAAGAAGGCGAAGCGGCTGGACATCGAGTGCGTGGCGCGCGGCTACCTGTCGGGCTCCGGCTGGGCGGAGTACAGGGAGTCGGGCTCGGTGTGCGGGATCAAGCTGCCGAGCGGGCTGCGGGAGAGCGACAAGCTGCCGGAACCGATATTCACGCCGTCGACGAAGGCGGAAAGCGGCCACGACCTGAACATCGACTTCGGGCAGGTGGCAGGCATGGTCGGCGCGGAGACGGCGGCCGGCATGCGGGACGCGACGCTGTCGATTCTATCGTTTCGCGGCGGAGTACGCGCTGCAGCGGGGGATCATCATCGCGGACACGAAGATTGAGCTGGGCTGGTGGGACGGACGGCTGATCGTTATCGACGAGCTGCTGACGCCGGACTCGAGCCGCTTCTGGGAGGCGTCGACGTACGAGCCCGGGAGGTCGCAGCCGAGCTTCGACAAGCAGCCGGTGCGCGACTGGCTGACGGCGTCGGGATGGAACCGGGAGCCGCCGCCGCCGGACCTGCCGGACGAGGTGGTAGCAGGGACGTTGGAGCGGTACAGGGAGGCGTTCCGGCGGCTGACCGGGCATGAGTTGATGTAGCAAGGAGAGCGACGTGTTTCTTGCCAGGGTTTTCGTGACGTTGAAGCCGACGGTCAACGATCCGCAGGGGCTGACGATACGCGGCGGGCTGCATTCGCTGGGGTTCGAGAGCGTGGAGGCGGTGCGAGCCGGGAAGTACCTGGAGATACGGGTCAGCGAGTCGGAGCGGGGGAAGGCGGAGTCGCAGGTGCACGAGATGTGCCGTCAACTCCTGGCGAACCCGATCATCGAGGAGTACCGGTTCGAGCTTGACGAGGTGGCGGGGTAGGCAGCGAGTTCGAGCTGTGCCGACTACTTGTCGAGGGTCAGGCTGTGGACAATCGCTTCGAACTTCGGCTCCCACTCCCGATATTTGGCTAGCGAGGTCTGGCACGCAATGCTGTATGCCCACGTGTCGTTGAGACCAACCACGTAGTTGAGGGATTCGAAGGCCTCCCCGCCTGTCTGAAGGCCGCTCTTCGGGTATTCGCGGGTCATCACGGCCGGCAAACCTCCTACCCTTGTGTCGACCGGTCTAGCAAACTGCATCCACGTGTCAAATGTCCCTACGAGGCTCCAGTAACCGTTTGCCGTGCTCTCGAGGTCACCCGTCATGGGCTGCGGCATCATCAGGCAGAATGTATTCTCGTCTCCGGGTGCGTGCGCGTCTCCACCCGATTCGTCAATGTCACCGAGTGTATTCGTCGTCCAGCCGGAGGGAAACAAGAGCGAGAGGTGCAGTATTCTGTCGTGCCAGTAGACGAACGTTCCACGGGATAGTTCGAAAGCCATCGGGTTTCGACCCAGAACCTGGGTAACCGCACCGTATCCAGGCGCCTGAACCTTGATGCTGGGATGATAGCCAAGACTTGCTGAGCTGAGCCTGAAGACTCCTTGTTGATCTGTTGTCGTGGTCGACACGCTCTGGCCGCTTTCCGTCAGGGTGACCTTTCGCGCCAGCAATCGGAGCGCCGGTAGTGGCATCCGTCACGACACCCCACATGCAGCCGGAAGACAAGGCTGCAACCACGATGAGTAGAATCGGCAGAAAAACGTAACGACGACACAATCGATGAAGGAACATCGGCGCACCTCCGTTGTCGAGGATGATAGGCATCGAAAGGGCCGCCGTCAAGGGCGAGCGCTGGCGTGGCCCACGCAACATCCGCGTTCTTCTTCCCACTCCGCCCGCCCTGAACGGGTGGTTTCTCTGGAGGTGTCCTCCAGACCTCCGGCAAAGAGGGAGAATCCCTCTCTGCACTCTCCCTCGGTTGCTCATGTGAGGGTATGCTTCGCGTCGATGGTGAGATACGCCCGAGAAGGGGAACCGCCGGGAGAGTTAAAGGGATCCTTTAGAGGGTACCCTTCGTGCTGGGGACTTCGTTGCCGAGGCGCGGGTCGAGGCGGGTGGCGGCGCCGAGGGCGCGGGCCAGCGCCTTGAAGACGGCCTCCGCTTTGTGGTGATCGCTGGCGCCGGCGAGCGTGCGGGCGTGCAGCGTCATCTGGCTCTCGGTGGCAATCGACCAGAGCATGTGGCCAATGAGGTCGGTCGGAAGCTCGCCCACCTTCTCCCCCGTCCACGTCAGGTCCAGCGCCGCATAGCCGCGGCCGCTGAGGTCGACGGCGACGAGCGCCAGCGCCTCGTCGAGCGGGACGACGGCGTGGCCGAAGCGGACGATGCCCTCGCGCTTGCCCAGCGCCTTCTTCAGGGCGCGGCCGAGGCAGATGGCGACGTCCTCCGCCGTGTGATGGGGGTCGATCTGGAGGTCGCCCTGCGCCTTGATTGTTATGTCAATTCGGCCGTGGCGCGCGATCTGCTCGAGCAGGTGGTCGAGCATGCCGACGCCGGTGTCGATGGCGGCGCGGCCCGTGCCATCGAGGTCGACCTCGACGGAAACCTTCGTCTCTTTGGTCTCGCGCTCTTCCTTACCGCGACGTTCCACGGGTCCCTCCGACTGAGGCGGGAGGACTAAAGTCCTCCCCTACGAGGGGCCGCTGACGTTCCACGGCTCCCTCCTATCTCTTGCAAGGCGTCGATGAGGGCGCGGCGGTGCTCAGGCAGGCCGACGCTGATTCGCAGGCAGTCGCGGAGCGAAGGCGCGTCCGGGCGGCGGACCATGATGCCGCGCCGTCGCAGCTCCGCCTTCAGGTCGCCAGCGTCGATGCCCGCTATTCGACAAAGGATGAAGTTCGACTGAGAGGGCATGGGCTGCACGTACGGGACTGCGGCCAACGCCCGGATAAGCTCTTCGCGCTCGGCGACGAGCAGGCTCACGCGCTCCCGCAGCACGGCGGCGTCCTCCAGCGAAGCCAGCATGGCCGCCTGCGCCGCGACGTTCAGGTTGTAGGGCTGCTTGATCTTGAAGATGACCTCGGCGACCGAGGGCGGGAAGACGCCGTAGCCGGCGCGCAGGCCGGCAAGGCCCGCCCACTTGCTGAAGGTGCGCAGGACGATGAGATTGGCGTCTTCCTTGACGCGGCTGACAAAGCTGCGGCCGGAGAACTCGACGTAGGCTTCGTCGAGGACGACGACCAGGCCGGTCGCTAGCAGGGCGTCGAGGTCGGCTTGGGAGATGAGGTTGCCTGTCGGGTTGTTCGGCGAGGCGACGAAGACGAGCTTCGCTTCCGGCGCTATCGCGCGAATCGCCGGCAGGTCGAGCGCGAAGTCGCCGTCGCGCCGCGGGACGTTGATGACGCGGGCGCCGAGAACGCCGGCGAGGAACGGGTACATGCCGAAGGTCGGCGGACAGTTGATTATGGCGTCGCCGGGGCGAAGGAAGGCGCGCAGGACGAGGTCCATTATCTCGTCGCTGCCGGTGCCGAGGACGATTCTGCTCGGACGGGACGTTGAGGTAGCGGGAGAGGGCGCGACGGGCCTCGCGCTGGAGCGGATCGGGGTAGATGTGGTACTGGTCGTAGTTCGCCAGGGCCTCCAGCGCTTTCGGCGAGGGGCCATACGGGTTCTCGTTGCCGTCGAGCTTGACGATGCGCTCCGGCGAGATGCCGAGGTTGCGCGCAAGCTCGTCTATGGGCTCGATGGCCTCATAGCCGGGCATGGCGGCGAGCTCGGGGCGGATGCGCCGGCTGAGGTCGGATTGTTGGCTCACGGAGGTCACTTTACAGGACTGTATGCAAGACCGGCAAGCAGAGCGGCGGATCGCGGTGGACGCCGAGGCGAGACGCCTCGGCTACGTGGGATAGAAGGCGAGACGTTTGTGCCGGGGACGGCCGAGCCCGAAGGGCGAGGCCACCACGAGCGCGCAACGGGCGGTGCTTCGTGAACGGCGCATCATGGGGAAAAGGCGTCCCGGTTACGCGGGGCGGGGATTGCCTAAGGCTGTTGTTTGTCCAGGCGCATTTCGATGGCGCGGGCGTGAGCGGTGAGGCCTTCGGCGCGGGCGATGGCGGCAGCCGCCGGGCCGAGAGCGCGCAGGCCTTCTTCGCCGACGTCGACGACGTTGGTTATCTTCAGGAAGTCGAGCACGTTGAGAGGCGACGAGTAGCGGGCGCTGCCGCCGGTGGGCATGACGTGGCTGGGGCCGGCCGTGTAGTCGCCCATGGCTTCCGGCGACTCCTCGCCGACGAAGATGCCGCCGGCGTTCCGGACTCTGTCGATCAGGGGGGCCGGCTCGCGGACGAGGAGGCAGAGGTGCTCCGGCGCGAAGTCGTTTGCCAGCGCCAGCGCCTCGTCGAGGTCGGAGGTGACGACGATGCCGCCGTTCTCCAGGGCGACGCGGGCGACGGCTGACCGCTCGATCTCGCCGAGCTGGCGCTCCACCTCTCGCTCGACGGCTCTCGCCAGCGCAAGCGATGGCGTCAGGAGAATGGGGCGGGCGAGCTCGTCGTGCTCGGCCTGCGCGAGGAGGTCGGCGGCGCAGAGGGCGGGATCGGCGGAGTCGTCAGCGACGACGATGGTCTCGGTCGGGCCGTACATCGCGTCGATGCCGACCGTGCCGAAGAGCTGCTGCTTCGCCAGCGTGACGAACAGGTTGCCCGGGCCGCAGATCTTGTCGACTTTCGGTATGGTCTGCGTGCCGAAAGCCATAGCAGCGATAGCCTGCGCGCCGCTCGCGCAGAAGACCTGGTCGACACCCGCAATGGCTGCCGCCACGAGCTTGAGCGGCGAGACGCGCCCGTCGGGGCTTGCGGGCGTGACGACGATGACCTCCGGGACGCCGGCAACGCGCGCTGGGATGACGCTCATGAGGATGGACGACGGGTAGACGATTGTTGTGCCGGCGGCGTACATGCCGATGCGCTCTATGGGGCGGACGCGCATGCCCAGGCCGTTCTCCATGAAGCTGCGCTGAGTGTGCTCCATCTGCCGTTCGTGGAAGGCGCGGATGCGGTCAGCGGCCAAGCACAAGTGCTCGTGAAGCGCCGGATCAAATCCTTTGCCGGCAGCCTCCCATTCGTCATCTGGAACGGTGAGCGTGGGTGGCTCAATGCCGTCTAGCTGTTTGCAGTAACGATAGACTGCCGCATCGCGTTCGACGCCGACGTTGGTGAGAATCCTCTCTACAGCCTTAACTGGCGTCTGATCCTCCTTCTTCGTCAGAACCTTGCCAAAGACATCTTTTATGAGTGCGCGAGCAGCCGGTGACACTTCAATGTCAGATAGCGCCCGCCGCTTCAAGACTGTCCCGCGAGCTTCGTCTGCACCTTCAACGATTCTCATTGCATGTACCACCTCAGTGTATCCAGGGCGAGCGCCCTGCCCTTCTCGACGAACGCCTCCCGCCGCTGCTCGCTGACGTGCCGGCGCGTCTCGTCCAGGAGCTGCGGCAGCGTCTTCATGAACGCATCGACCTCTTCGGGCGTGGAGACGCCGATGGAGCCGAGGAAGCGGCTGGCGGTCCTGGGGAAGCGGTCCCACGTCGGCGGCAGCGAGGCCGTCATGACGGCGAGCTCGCGCCAGCGGGCGATGATTTCCGGCTCCGCGAAATCGACGTTGACGGCGGGGGTGCTTTTCTCCAGGGCGTCGCGGATCTCGTCCATTGCCGGTCCGTCCTGCCGTCGCTGCAGGTCCAGCTCGTACTGGAGGACGCGGTCGAGGACATTGGCGCGGGCGTCGCCGCCAAGCGCGGAGTCGGGGCCGAAGAACGGACGGTAGATGTCGGTTATCCAGACGACATCGATGACGAGATGGGTCAGGTAGCCGGCGACGAAGGCAGCGGTAGAGTCGCCGAGCTTCCAGACGTCGCGCAGGTCGCGGTGGGCGCGGAAGAACGATTCGACGCTGTCCTGCTCGTCGAGGCGGTCGAGGTCGAAGTAGTGCGATGAGATGCGCTGCTCACGCGAGAGGACGTGCATGTCCGGGCCGGTCGAGCCGAGGTAGTAGGCGCCGCGGTCGGCGTCGATGAGCGTGTTCTCGAGGCTGTTGGCGAGCTCGCGGGCGACGGACATGTGGAAGGCGAGGTGAGGCACGCTCACGCTCCTCCGAACAGCGACAGGACGTGGTCGAACAGCGGCCGTTTCTTCTCGTCGACCGGGCGGCTGGAGACGATGACGCAGGCGGTCGACTCCATAAGCGCTTCGATGGGCTTCAAGCGGTTGGCGGCAAGGGTGGCGCCCGTCTCCGTGCCTTCGATGAGCAGCTCGGCGTCCTCCGGCACGAAGCCCTCTGACGCGCCACCGATGGGGATGACTTTGTAGCGCGGGAAGTGGTGGGCGCGGGCGCACTCGTCGGCGATGTTGGCGTACTCGGAGGCCACGCGCACGGTCCTCTTGCCCTCGTCTCGCCAGACGGCGATGGCCTCGTCGAGGCTGGACGCCGGCAGCTCTTCCGACACGACGGCGGCGACGCTGTAGCGTCCGAGGCCGAGGTCGACCGCCTCCATGACGGGGCTGCCCGGAAAGCGGTAAAGGTGATCGAAGAGCCAGTCGCGGCCGGCGACGGCGAGGTCGAAGTGGCCGAGGGCGACCTGCTGCGGCATGTCCTGCGGCCGGATGACCTTCGCCTCGAGGCCGGGAAGCTCAGAGCGCGGGCGGGCGACGTACTCTTCGAGGCCATAGCCCCGGAAGCGCAGGCCGGCGGCGGCGAGCGCGGCGACGGCGTGCTTGAGCTGGTGGCCGTCGGGAAGGGCGATGCGGACCGTGCCGTTGCTGTTCGACGCGTCGGCGCGGAGCGGACGGCGCGAGGGCGTCGCGGGAACGAGGGGAAGCGAGATGGACGGCGCGGCGGCAGCGGTGGTCCCGACGGCAAGAGAGTCGAGCACGAAACGCAGGTCTTTCTCCGCCAGGCTGCTTCGGTTAGCGATTAGCCAGATCGAGCTATCGAGGAGCTCGTGCAGAGGCGCGAGGCCGCGGCGCTGGACCTCGCCGGCGTCCTTCGCGGAGATGACGACCAGGTCGGCGTCTTCCGGCGGGTAGACTTCGGCGGCGCCCCAGACGGGGAAGACGCGGTAGGAGGATAGCCTCAGTCCCATGGCGAAGGCTTCGGCGATGTTGGCGTACTCGCTGACGATTCGCAGGCCGCTGACCGACGCCCAGTCGCGCACGTCCATGTCGCGGCCGGGCGCGGCGGCAACGAAGAGAGAACGGCGGGCGACGTCGAGGTCACGCAAGCGGACGATGGCGTTCGTCGGATAGCGCTGCGAGAGGTCTTCCACCCACTCCAGATGGCAGATGCCGAAGTCGTAGTTGCCGAGGGCGATCTGGATGGGGATGTCCTTCTCGCGGAAGACGCGCATCTGGATGCCGCCGTTGCTTTCCGGCCCGAGGATGTAGGAGCGCGAGCCGGAAGCGTATTCGCGGACGTTGAAGCCGGCGGCGCAGAGCAGCGCCCCGACTGGCTCCCGCAGGTCGCCGGTGGGCAAAGCGAGGCGGATCATGATGCGGCGGCCGCCTCAACCAATAGGCGTTTGTCCATCAGTCACCTCCTGTTAAGCTCATCTTGTACGCGCTGATCAACTATTGAAACAAGACGCAAGTTGTCTTCCAGAGTTATGTCAGCCGCGCCTTGCGTAGTGATCTCTTCAACCACTGTACCTTCGCGCCAAATCGTCACAAATGACGTTTCGGCGTTCAAGGGCGTTCCAACCATCCTCCCAGTCTGGCTGATGCTTTCGTCACCGATAACGGGAGCGGAAAGGGAGACCCAATTCATGACAGTATCCGGTATCGGAGCGGTGAGTTCAGTGAAGACTTCATGGGCGGCGTTCTGATTCGGGAAGACTAGGACTCTGTCGTATACTTCGAAGACCCCATGATGCGAAGCCACGAATGGACCGGTTATTGGCACTTCTGGATCTGGACCGGGTGCGTTTCCCTCTTCCCGCGTGACCGCGTCGATCTGGGCGCGACCCTCTTCCGAGTATGCTTCCAAGGTCAGAAAGCCCGTGATGTAACATTCCGGCTCGGGTTCCTCCGCCGGTCGAAGGGAGAAAGTATCCAGTTCACATTCCTGGGACAGGAACTCTCTGAAGCCATCGACATCATTACTTCCTAAGGCGACGCTAGCAGCAACGACGTGCCTTCCAGAACTACAGGAAAGCAACACGGCTGCCAGAATGCCAGCGCAACCCAGGGCAGGTAGAAGTCTAAGCATCAGGGGGCGTAACCTTGGAAGCGTCCTTGAGCGCGATGGCGACGGAACGACCGGCAGAGCGCAATCGGTCGGCCGCAGTGAAGGCTTCGGCGAGGGCGGCCGGATCGTCGCCTTCGGCCTCAACAACCCAGGGCTGCAGGCGAGCCCCGGGGCTCAGCGAGTCGCTAAGGTGCGAGACGATCTCGTCAACGGACAGCGCGAAACCGGAGGCGGGAACGCTTTCGCCGCCCACGAGGGCGAGAAGCTGGTCGTAGCGGCCGCCGCTGCCCATACGGCAGCCGGCACCACGGAACTCGAAGACGGGGCCGGTGTAGTACTCGAAGTTGCGGACGAGGGTGGTCTGGACCTTGTGCGGGCAGCCCAGACGGTCGAGGGTGGCGCTGACGGTCGTCAGCTCGTCGAGGGCGGCTGTGATCTCGGGCGTGGCGGCGCCGAAAGCGTCGCGAAGGCCGCGAAGGTACTCGTCGGCGCCGCCCTGGACGTCGAACAGCAGGCGGAGCGGCGCCTGGAGGTCGGGCAAGCGGGCCTCGATCTCCTCCAGCACGCTCAGGTCGCCGTCGAGAATGCGGTCGTAGCGCAGCGCCTGCTGTTCGGGCTCGAGGCCGGTGCGGGCGAGGACGGCGCGCACGAGGCCGGCGTGGGAGAGGCCGACTTCGAGGTCGCCCAGGCCGAAGCTTTCCAGGACGGCCTTGCCGAGCAGAACAAGCTCGACGTCGCCGGCCGGGCTTGGGCTGCCGATGAGCTCGACGCCGCACTGCCAGTCCTCGCGGGACTCGTCGCCGGCGGCGAAGCGGAAGACGTTCTGCGAGTAGAAGAAGCGGGCCGGCACGCCTACGGTCGGGTTCTCGGCGTAGAGTCGGGCCGCGGGAATTGTGGCGTCCGGCCGAAGGACGACGCGCTCGCCGCTCCAGCCGTCCCAGTCGAGGAAGGAGTAGACGCGCCCGAGCATCTGCGGCGAGAGGGTGCCGGCGGCGGTGAAGAGGTGCAGGTACTCGATGGTCGGCGTTCGAATCTCGGAGTAGCCCCAGGAGGCGCAGACACGGGCAAACTCCTCTTCGACGCGTCGGTAGATGAGCATCTGTTGGGGCAGCAGGTCGCGCATGCCGGGGCAGCGAAGGGAGTCGATTTCTTCGGGCATAGCACTCGACCGCAGTCTACAATAGCGACTTTCGGGGTTCAACTTGCGGTGGTGACGCGACAGCAGCAGCGAGGGCGTGTCTGAGACGCAGCTAGTGGCAGCCTGGAGCGCGTGTCAGAGGCACCCCATGAGCGCGCTCGCCTTGAAGCCGCAACGAAAGGCCGGACGTATAATGTTATGCGATGAGCAGCGCATTCAATGGCAACGCGTCGAAGGTCCTTCGTCTGCTGACGGCGTGCCTGGTGCTGCTTTTGGGCACGCTCGGCACCGCCTGCGGCAATCCGGTCCATAAGCAGGGCGCCGTCAACGTGCTGACCATCGACGGGGACATCAATCCGGTGATGGCGCGCTACGTCGAGCGGGGCATCGCGAACGCCGAAGATGCGCACGCGGCCGCGGTGGTCATTCGCGTCGATACGCCGGGTGGCCTGGAGGAGTCGATGCGCGACATGGTGCAGCGGATCGAGGCGTCGACGGTGCCGGTGATCACGTACGTCTCACCGAGCGGCGCGCGGGCGGCTTCGGCGGGTACGTTCATTGTGATGGCCGGCAACGTGGCCGCGATGTCGCCGAACACGACGATTGGCGCGGCGCACCCGGTAAGCGCGACCGGCGGCGATATCACCGGCACGCTCGGCGACAAGGTGACGAACGAAGCAGCGTCGTACGCGCGGGGCGTCGCGGGACTGCGCGGCAAGAACGCCGATTGGGCGGAGCAGGCGGTGCGGCAGAGCATTGCGGCGAACCAGGACGAGGCGGTGAGCCAGAACGTCGTCGACCTCGTGTCCGGCAGCCTGGACGACCTGCTGAGTCAGGTGAACGGACGGTCGGTGACGCTTGCTTCCGGCCCGGTAACGCTTCAGACGAAGGACGCGCCCGTGGTGAACGACGGCATGACGCTGATCGAGCAGTTTCTTCTGATCATTAGCGACCCGAACATCGCCTACCTGCTCATCAGCCTCGGCAGCCTGGGCATTCTCATCGAGCTGTTCCATCCCGGGATCGCCTTCCCCGGCATCTTCGGGGCGATAGCACTGATCATCGGTTTCTTCTCCGTCGGGACGTTGCCGGTGAACTGGGCCGGCGTGTTCTTTATCATCCTGGCGTTCGTGCTGTTTGGGGCGGAGCTGGCGGTAGGTGCGCACGGCACGCTGGGCATCGGCGGCGTGATATCCTTGATCCTGGGAGGGCTGCTCCTGACGAGCACGAGCAACCCTCAGTTCCAGGTGTCGCGGTGGCTGATCACCGGCCTTGCGGTGGTGGTTGCGTTTTTCGTATTCTCGATCGTCAACTCGATGATTCGCGCGCGTCGATTGCCGGCGGCGCTTGGAACGTATAATCTCGTCGGAAGGAGAGCGATAGCACGGACGCCGTTGGAGCCGACGGGGACCGTGTTCATCAACGGTGAACGCTGGTCGGCAACATCTACGAGCCGCTTCATCGAAGAAGGCGAGCCGGTGTTGATAACCGGCGTCACGGGCAACAAGCTGCAGGTGCGGCCATTCGAAAAGGAGGACGAAGGTGGCACGGATGGAAATACAGCCTGAGCAAGAGGCCGAAGAGCGAATAATAACCAACAGCGCCATGCGATGGCTGCTGCTGCCGCTGGCGATTATCGGGTCGCTGCGGATCGTGCAGGAGTACGAGCGCGGCGTGCTATTCCGGCTCGGCCACGCGATGGGCGTCACGCCGCCGGGGCCGTTCCTCGTCATCCCCGGCTTCGAGCGGCTGGTGAAGCGCGACCTGCGCATCGTTACGATGGACGTGCCGAGCCAGGAAGCGATCACCAAGGACAACGTGACCGTTAAGGTGAACGCCGTCGTCTACTTCCGCATCGTGCGGCCGTGGGAAGCGGTCCTGAAAGTGCTGGACCACATTCGGGCGACGTTCCAGATAGCGCAGACGACGCTGCGGAGCGTGTTGGGGCAGTCGTCGCTGGACGAGCTGCTGGCCGACCGAGAGAAGATCAACTTGCGCCTTCAGCAGATCATTGACGAGCAGACGGAGCCGTGGGGCGTCAAGGTCACCACCGTCGAGGTGAAGGACGTGGAGCTGCCGCAGGGGATGCAGCGGGCGATGGCGCGACAGGCGGAGGCGGAGAGAGAGCGTCGGGCGAAGATCATCAACGCTGAGGGCGAGTACCAGGCGGCGGAGCGGCTGGCGCAGGCGGGCGCCATCATTGCGGCGACACCGACGACGCTGCAGTTGCGCTTTCTTCAAACGCTAGCGGAGATTGCGACGGAGAAGAACAGCACGATCGTCTTCCCGGTGCCGATCGACATTATCCGGGCGTTCATTGAGAAGGGCGGCGCCGTCGTGATGCCCAGTCCGGTGGAGACAATGGAGACGATGAAGGCGTTGCAGGCGCAGCCGCCGGCGGAGATGGAACCGCCAGCCGAGACGGAGCCCCCGCCGGAGTAGGGCCACGGTGAGACCCCAATAGGGTGCGAGCGCAAGGAGGCCACGTGATGGAGCCACTCAAATGTGCGCAATGTGGCGCTGCGTTCACCGTGTCGGAGGACATCCTCAAGAGGTATCCTGGCTGGAAACCGAAGCTATGCCGTTCCTGTCACCTGGGAGCGAAGCCGAGGACGGGTCCGGAACTAAACCTGACAACGGAAGAGGTGTTAGGTGCGTTCACGGAAGGACCGAATACCGGCGTGTTCACCGACGGAAGCTGCGAACCCAACCCAGGCGAGGGGGGCTGGGGAGTTGTGAAGGTGGTTGACGGCGAAGTCGTTGATGAACGCCATGGCCACGTTGCTGCAACGACCAACAATCGCATGGAGCTCACCGCCCTGATTGAGGCCTTCAAGGTGCTCGCCCGCGATGAGCAGATCAACGTCTACACTGACAGCGAATTGTGCTTCAACATCGTCACAAAGTGGGCAGCCGGTTGGGAGAGCCGGGGTTGGAGACGCGGCAAGAAAGGCAAAGACGGCATCAAGAACCTCGACCTGGTCGAGGAAGTATACGAGTTGGCGTTGTCACGTCCGCACGCCACTGTATGCTGGACGAAGGCGCACGAGGGATGTCGTTGGAATGAATATGCCGATTCCCTTGCCACGGCGTATACTCGTGAACGCGTTTAGGGTTCGCCGGCCAGGGTAACGTCGGCGGCGGAGATGACGGCGATGCTGCCGTCAGGCCGGCGCAAGAGAAGGTTGCCGTCCGTGTCGACGTCCTCGGCGGTCCCTTCCTCAACGTCATTCGCCGACTGGGCGCGCACCTGGCGGCCGAGCGTCTCCAATCGCGCGCGCCAGGCCTCGTAGACGTTGCCGTCGACGCGAGAGGCCGCCAGCAGCTTCTCGAATCGGTTGAGGACGGCGGCCAGCAGCTTTTCCCGCGAGACTTTCCGCTCGGACTCCAGCGCCAGACTGGTGGCGATGTCCCTAACCTCGGCGTGCTGCGCCGGATCGAGGCTCAGGTTGACGCCGATACCGACGAGCGCGTATTCGACGTCGCTGCCGCGGGTGCGCGAGTCAATCAGGAAGCCGGCCACCTTTCGCTTTTCGATCAACACGTCGTTGGGCCATTTGACGGCGCTTCGCACGCCGGCGACGGCGTCGATTGCCTCGCAGACGGCGAGCGGCGCGACCATGGCGAGGCGGCGAACGGCGTCGGGCTCAGGGCGCAGGACGATGGTGACGTAGAGGCCGCCCGGCGGCGAGATCCAGGCGCGGCCGCGGCGTCCACGACCGGCGGTCTGCTCGTCGGCGACGACGATAAGACCGTGGGGAGCGCCGGATTCAGCCTCTTCGCGGGCGACGTCCATGGTCGAGGGAACAGAGGCCTGGTGCAGGACGAACCGGCCGAGCGACTCGGTCTGGAGGAGCGACTGGAGGCGGGCGGCGGAGAAGGCGTCGCTCATTTCGCCACCGAGTACAGCTCTTGCAAGAGCTCGCGGGCGACGGCGCGCTCATCCCAGGGAACGTGGTCGTCGCCGATGACCATCGATTGCTCGGTGCCCTTGCCGGCGAGGAGGACGACGTCGCCGGGGCGGGCGAGGGCGAAGGCGCGTCGGATAGCGGCGCGACGGTCCGGAACGCGCTCGAAGTCGTCGCCCTCTTGACGGCCGGCGGCGAGCAGCGCGCGGGCGATCTCGTCGATGATGGCGTCCGGGTCCTCGGAGCGCGGGTCTTCGTTCGTCAGGATGGTGAAATCGGCAAGCTCGGCGGCAGCGCGGCCCATACCGCTACGACGATTGCGGTCGCGCTCGCCGGCGCAGCCGAAGACGGCGACGAGGCGGCCCTTCGTTGTCGGGCGCAGGATCTGGAGGACGCGGCGCAAGGCATCCGGCGTGGAAGCGATGTCGACGATGACGGCGAACGGCTGGCCGCAATCGATCATCTCCATTCGGCCGGGCACGCCCCTGAAGGCGGCGAGGGCGTCTCGCACGGGTTCGGGCGCAACGCCCAACGTGACAGCAACGGCGGCGGCCGCGAGCGCGTCGTAGACGTTGTGGCGGCCGGGCAGCGGCAGGCGGACAGGCAAGCGGCCGAACGGGCCCACGAGGTCGAACTCGGAGGCGAGCGGCTGCAGGCGGAGCGATTCGGCGCGGAGGCCGGCGGGCGCATCGATGCCGTAAGTGACGACGCTGGCACGGGTTCGGGCGCGCAGGGGATCGGAAGCCGGGTCGTCGGCGTTGAGGACGGCGGTCTTGGGGACGCCCTTGTCGACGCTTTCGTCCAGCATCTCGAACAGGCGGCCTTTGGCGGCGAGATAGGCGGCGCGGTCGCCGTGGAAGTCGAGGTGGTCGCTGCTGAGGGTCGTGAAGACGGCGATGTCGAACTCGCACTCGTCGACGCGGTTGAGCGCGAGGCCGTGGGAAGAGGCCTCGATGACGGCGTAGCGGCGGCCGCCTTCGACCATGCGGGCCAGCATCGCCTGGACTTCCGGCGACTGGAGGGTGGTCATGTGCGTGGCGTTGAGCTCGGGCGCGGCGCCGGTCTGGAAGGCGACGCTGCTGAGGTAGCCGACCGGCAGGCCGGCCGCTTCCAGGCAGGCGGCGATGAGATGCACGGTCGTCGTCTTGCCGTCGGTGCCGGTGACGCCGGTGGTGACTAGGCGTCGGGCGGGGAAGACGTGGAAGGCGGCAGCGATGCGGGCCAGGGCGCGTCGGCTATCCGAAACCACAACGAAGGGTACGCTAGAGCCTGCCAGCGCCTGCCACCTGGCTTCGCGGTCGGCCTGGGCGACGATGACGACGGCGCCTTTCTCCAGCGCTATCGCGATGAAGTTGTGGCCGTCGGCGCTCCGGGGTGTGGCGCCGGGCACGGCGACAAAGACAGCGCCGGGTGCGACGAGTCGCGAGTCGTAGCAGACGGCGGACACCTCCGACGGCGGCTCGCCGAGGAAGCGGGCGTCGGGCAGGAGCAAGCGCCAGTCGATTCGAGCCATGTGACCTCGTCGAAACGATTTCCGTCAATTATAGCGCAGCGGCGACGGTCGGCGAGAAATTGGTGGCCCGCACCTTTCGATGCGGGCCAGGCAAAGCGCCAGCGGACCTGTAAGCCGAGTTCTGTGCGTCCGCCTGAGGCGGACCGGTGACCATCTATCTGGGATGGCGGTTACCCACCACCTCTAGCGACCAACCCGAGGACGGGCCGGGCGGCCCAATGTCCTCCTATTCGGTCTTGCTCCGGGTGGGGCTTGCCCGGCCAGCCGGTCGCCCGACTGCCGGTGAGCTCTTACCTCGCCATTTCACCCTTGCCCTCCCTGCTTGCGCAGTTGGGGCGGTATGTTTCTGTGGCGCTTTCCGTAGGGTCGCCCCTCCTGGGCGTTACCCAGCACCCTCGCCCGGTGGAGCTCGGACTTTCCTCCCTCGTCGAAACGAGGGCGGTCACCCGGTCTGCTGGCGAATAGAGTATAGCAGGAACGAGGACCGTCTTGAAGGGACGCGTCAGAGGGCCGTCTCGGGGGCGTGGCTGAGGCGTAGCTAGTGGCAACGCCGAGGGCGTGTCATATCAGTTATGTCGAGCTGTCCAGCGCCTGGCTGGCAAGGCGGTCGGCGGTGGCGTTGCCTGCGCGCGGGACGTTCTCGAAGGCTACGGACTGGAAGCGGCTTCGCAGGTCGAGCAGTCGTTTGTACAGCGGAACCAGGCGCGGGTTGCGCACGCGGTAGCGGCCGGTGAGCTGTCGGACGACAAGCTCGGAGTCCATGCGCAGCTCGAGATGGGCGGCGCCCAGCCCAAGCGCGGCCTCGAGGGCGGCGATGGCGGCGCGATACTCCGCTTCGTTGTTCGTGCCGACTCCAACACGTCGCGACAGGCGGTGGACTTCGTGGCCGGCGGGGTCGAAGACGACGACACCGATTGCGGACGGCCCCGGGTTGCCGCGCGAGGCGCCGTCGGCGTAGGCGACGTAGACGGGACGCGGCGGTTCGGTCACGGCCGCAGGAGCACCTGGATGCCGTCGTCGGAAACGACGATGCGGTCGATGACGTTGCGGAGGAGAGAGCGGCGGGACGGGAAGTCGAGGGAGTCCCAGCGGTCGCAGAGGCGGAGGCGCGCCTGCTCCTGAGCGCGTCGCCTGGCCGCCACCGAGGCCTGCTCCTCGACGCGGCGCTCGGCTGCCAGAAGACGGTCTTCCAGCTCCAGCCGCTCGGCGGAAAGCGCCAGGCCAAGCGACTGCAGCTTCTCCCGGCTCAGGCGGCCGCGGCCGGCAGCGTCCATGTGGCGTTCCAGGCGCTTGTCCAGCAGGGCGAGGCGGCGTCGCGCCTCTTCGCACTCGCTTTTCGATTCGGCGAGGACGGCGTCTTGATCGCCGGCCTGGCGGAAGGCCTGCGCGCCTTCGAAGTCGAGCGTGGCGAGCTGCTGGCGAACGTCGGCCTCCAGGTCGTCGGCGCGATGTGTGTGGTAGTCGCACAAGCTCTGGTTCGTGCGCGACTGGCACTGGTAGTAGCGATAGGACGCTTCGGCGACGGAGCCGTCGCGCTGGCGCTTCCAGCTCTGACGGCGGCTGACGCCGATCATCTTGTTGTTGCAGTAGCTGCAGTAGACGAGGCCGGAGAGGAGGAAGGGCGTGGCCTGGGGCGTCGAGTAGCTGCTGCGGCGGGCCATCAGGCACTCCTGGGCACGGCGGAAGTCGTCATTCGAGATGAGCGCGGGATGGCTGCCGGGCACGCGCACGCCGAAGCGGCTGTAGGTGCCAAGGTAGGTCCGGTTGCGGAGGATGTCGCGGATGCTGACCATGCTCCAGTTGCCGCCGCGTCGGGTCTTGACGCTTTCCTGATTCAGACAGCGGGCGATGCGCCGAATGCCGAGGCCTTCCTGCAGGTAGAGGCGGAAGATGTAGCGGACGACAACGGCCTCTTCGGGGACGAGGTCGAGGCGGTGACGGTTGCCGACGCGATAGCCGTACGGCGGGCGGCCGAGCACTTCGCCTTTGACGGCTTTGCGCCGCATGGCGGAGCGGACCTTGTCGCCGACGCGTCCCTCGCTGTTGCTCTTCCAGGCGCTGAGGAGGCGGTCGGCAGCGTCGTCGCCGTTCATGACGAGCACCTGCGCGCCTAGGCTTTGCAGCTCGAACCAGCTGCGCGCGGCTTCTTTGACGTTGCGGCCGAGGGATTCGACTGAGGGCGTGACGACCATGAGGAAGCCCTTCTCAGGGCGTTTGAGGAATTCGACGAGCTGCTGGTAGCCGGGACGCCTCTCGGAGTCGACGACGGCGCCTTCGACGAAGGAGGCGACGGCCTCGTAGCCGCGTTCACGACAGAACTCGAGGAAGGCGCTGCTTTGCTGCGCGAGCGGTTCGCTGCGCTCCCCCGCGACCTCCCTGAAGTAGCCGACCGCCTTCATCCGTCAGCTCACGTAGAGTATTCGCTCACAACTGCTGCACTGGACTATGACATCCGAGCCGGCACGGGCCCGTTGAAGGAGCGACATTGGCAGCGAGATGCGGCAGCCGCCGCAGGTGCCGCGCTCGACCTTGGCGACGGCGCGTCCCCGGTGCTTGGCTCGGAGATCGTCGTACTGGGAGAGCGCCGGCGCGTCTATTCCGGACCGCTGGTGCGCGCGTTGCGACTCCAGCGATTCGACTTCCGCGGTGAGCCTTGCCTGTTGGCGGCGGAGGTCGTCCTGCTCCTGCTCCCAGGCCTGGCGAAGCGAAGCGTGTTCGCGGCGGGCGTCGGCGAAGGCGCGTTCGGCCTCTTCCAGCTGCGTCATTACTTCCAGCTCGTTGTCCTCGAGTATTCGCTTGCGGGCCTGGATGGACTGGATATCCTCCTGGAGGCTGGCAAGCTCCTTCGGGTTGTTGACGGTGCCGCTGTAGAGCTTCTTCTCCAGGGGGCGTATCTTCTCCGTCAGGTCATCGACCTCCCGTTCGGCGCCGCGAAGGCGCTTCTGTATCTCCCGCACCTTTGTTTCGCGCTCCTCGATTGTCGCGGCGGCCGCTGCCACTTCCTCGGACTCGCCGAGCCGCCCTGCGATCTCCTCCAGGGCAGCGCGACGGCTATCGATCTCCAGGTCGGTGTTCCTGAAGCTCATAAAGGTCAGATATTCTCGTCATTCAGTCACGGCGGGCGTGGATTTGCTACTGGGTCGAAGGGTGGGAAGCCCCGTCCATGGGCCGCAAGCAGGATTATAAGGCCAGCGGCGAAAGAGCCGCAAGGCGAGGGGAGGGCGATTTCCCGTTTGACGGGCGGAAAAGGCGCTCCCTATAATGGAAGCTGAAATTGTTCCTCAGAAAGTTGTGATCCAGTGATGCTTTTCGATGTCGGCCCTTTGCTTCGCCAGGCGGCGGGCGCGACACGAGCCTATCGCTTGAACGAGCGACAGGAGGAATCGGACGAGCTGCCGGCGGCGCACGTGAATGGGACGGTGCAGTTTCTGCGAACTCAGCGGAGCATCCTCGTGAGCGCCTGCCTGTCGGTGAGCAGCAGCGCGCAGTGCAGCCGCTGCCTGGAGCCGCTTGGCACGTCCTATACTATCGAGTTCCAGGAGGAGTTCGGGCCGACGGTCGATGTCGACACGGGGCTTCGCCTGGCGCCGCCCGAGGAGATGTTCGAGATCGACGAGCGGCAGACGCTGGACTTAAACGAGGCGATCCGGCAATATCGGCTGGCATGGCAGTCGATGAAGCCGCTGTGCCGGCCCGACTGCAAAGGGCTTTGCCCGGAGTGCGGCGCGAACCTGAACCTAGGCCCCTGCGCGTGCTCGGCCAAGGGAAACCTCGACGACGAGGCGCTGGCGGCATTGCACCAGGTAAGAGCGCAGATTAGCAACAAGGAAAGGGGTAGCTAGGACTTGCCACCACTACCAAAGCGGAAATACCCGAAGTCGCGGCAGGGCAAGCGCCGCAGCCACCTGCGGATCGATAAGCCGCGGCTGACGAATTGCCCTCAGTGCCACACGCCGCGCCTGCCTCACCACCCGTGCCCGGTATGCGGTACGTACCGCGGGCGAGAGGCGATCAAGATCGAAGAAGCGCGACTCCGCGAGTAGACGCCGCAATCTTCCCGATAATCGAACGGAGGCGAGACGAGAGGTGGAAACCTCGATAGGCAGGACTGCCTGGCTCTTCCCGGGACAGGGCGCTCAGCAGGTCGGCATGGGCCGCGCGCTGGCCGAGAGGTCACCGGCGGCGCGAGAGGCGTTCGAGCGCGCTGACAGCGTACTGGGCCGTCCGCTCTCTCGGATCTGCTTCGAGGGCCCGGAAGAGCTGCTGCGACAGACCGTCAACACGCAGCCGGCCATCATGACCGTCAGCCTGGCCTGTCTGGCGGCGTCGAGGGAGCGCGGCGACCTGGGTGGGAAGGCGAACTTCGTCGCCGGCCACAGTCTGGGCGAGTACACGGCGGCGGTTGCCGCTGGCGCCCTGTCCCTCGATGATGGGCTGAGGCTGGTGCAGGAGCGCGGCCGGCTGATGCAGGCGGCGGGCGAAGAGAACCCCGGCGGCATGATCGCGGTGCTGGGAATCGACGAGGCGGCAAGCGAAAGACTGTGCAGGGAGAGCGGGACGGGGGTATCTAACTTCAACTCGCCGGAGCAGGTCGTTATCGGCGGCAGCGTCGGAGCTGTGGCAAAGGCAACGGAGCTGGCGCGGTCATTCGGCGCACGACGAGCGATTCCCCTCGCTGTCAGCGGCGCCTTTCACACCGAGCTGATGCAGCCGGCGGCAACGGAGATGGCAGCCGTGCTGTACAACACCGCGTTCCACAGCCTGGACATGCCCCTTGTGAGCAACGGCAGGGCGCAGCCGATCAGCGACGCGGCGTCGCTGCGGGAGGAGCTGTCGTACCAGCTCACGCACGCGGTGCTGTGGCGGCAGTCGGTGGAGCGGATGGTGGAGATGGGCGTGACGACGTTCGTGGAGTTCGGGCCGGGACAGGTGCTGTCGGGGCTGGTGAAGCGGATCGCGCCGTCGGCGGCAGTGCGGACCATCGGCGAGCGCGAGCTGACAGAGGAGACGGCGCTTTCGATGCCGAGCGGAAGCGGCGTCGGCTAGGCCATGCCAACGAAACGGCGACAGGCCCGTATTCTGGCACTGCAGGCGCTGTACGAAGGCGACACGACGGGCCACGACCCGCAGGAGGCGCTGGACCGGATGCTCGTCGAGGCGGACGCGGAGGAGGAAAGTGCCGATTTCGCGCGGGAGCTGGTGAAGGGCGTCGTGGAGCAGCGCGGGCAGCTCGATGAAGTGATAGCGCGCGTGGCGCCGGCCTGGCCGCTGGAGCAGATGGCGACGATAGACCGGAATATCCTGAGGCTTGCAATCCTCGAGATTTTGCTGAATAATAGGACGCCAGTGAAGGCGGCAATCAATGAGGCCGTCGAGCTCGCCAAGACCTTCGGCAGCGACAATTCAGCGAAGTTCGTCAACGGTGTCCTCGGATCGGTGAGCGCGATGGCGACGCGGTAGTTGGAAGAAAGGAGTGGTAGGTGGCGACAGTCTTCGAGCGAGTACGCAAGATCGTCGTAGACCAGCTGGGAGTCGAGGAAGAGCAGGTGGTACCGAGCGCGTCGTTTGTCGACGACCTCAACGCTGATTCACTCGACCTGGTCGAGCTGATCATGTCGATGGAGGAGGAGTTCAGCAAGGACGGCAAGGCGCTGGAGATCTCCGACGAGGATGCGGAGAAGATAGTCACCGTCCAGGACGCGATCGACTACTTGAAGGACCTCGGCATAGAGGATAAGTAGGCTGCCTCGGCCACGCCGCCCCCGGCCAACCCCCTCGCTGGTGGTGTGGTATGTTTTCCCTTCGAAGAGCATAATTGGTATAGCAATTTCTGCTTCGCTCGATTGATCTCGCGATTATGGAGTTTTTCGGAGTAGGTCTGCCGGAGCTCGCGCTCATCCTCGTCCTCACGCTCATAGTCGTGGGGCCGCAGCGCTTGCCCGAAGTGGCGGCGCAGCTGGGGAAGGCGATCCGCGATCTGCGACGCTACGCATCCGGCGTCAACAAGGACCTGCTGGAGGCGGTGTCGGAGCTGGAGCGCGAGTACCGAGAGCTCAAGGGCGAGTTGCGCTCGATCAGCGACGAGATGCTGCAGAAGGCCGAGTCGTTCGGGCGCGAGCTGACCGACGTTTCCGATGAGATCTCCAAGAAGCTCAGGATCGAGGAGCCTCCGGCTGAAGCGGCCAGGGAAGTGAAGCCGGGCGGAAACGGCGCAGGCGGCGACGGCGCGTCGACGGGTGATGCCGGCGCGGTTTCGGCGGGCGGCCACGCCGTCGGAGAGGACGATTAGCCTTGGCGACAGCCGAAGCGAATGCGAACGCCGGCAAAGCGGCCAAAGAGCTGACCATTCTGGAGCACCTCCAGGAGTTGCGGCGACGGCTGATCGTCTGCGCTATCACAATCGTTGTCGCGTTCTGCGCGTCGCTGTTCCTGACCAAGTGGTTCCTGGAGTGGATAACGGCGCCGGCGAAGAACAGCCGGCAGGACGTTTCCATCGTCTTCACTGATGTGCTCGGGTACTGGGGCGCCTATTTCCGCGTGGCGCTGCTGGCGGCGATTGCGCTGGCGATGCCGGTGCTGGTCTACGAGACGCTGGCCTTCGTGGGGCCGGCGCTGACGAAGCGGGAGAAGCGCTGGGTATTCCCGATCGCCATTGGCGCGACGGTGTTGTTTGTGATCGGCGTCGCCTTCGCCTACTACTTCGAATTGCCGCCGGCGCTGCGGTTCCTGCTGCACGCCAGCAACGACATCAAGCCGATGATCAACGTCAGCGGCTACGTCGACTTTGTGACGCGCCTCATGCTGGTGACGGGCCTCGTCTTCGAGCTGCCGCTGGTCGTGATGGGACTGGCGAAGCTGCGGGTCGTATCGTCGCGGAAGCTGCTGGGCTGGTGGCGGTACGCGATCGTGCTGGCGTTCATCGTTTCGGCCGTTGTCACGCCGTCGATCGACCCGATAACGCAGACGGTAGTAGCGGTCCCGATGGTTCTCCTCTATTTCACGGGCATCATACTGGCGAAGCTCGTCGAGCGTCCGCAGGCGGTGGTGAACAGCTAATCCGCCTCATCTCCTTCTCATCTTCTTCATTGACTTTGCGCTTTGGTCATGCTATTATCCGCCCGTGGCGAGGTGACGCGCTGAGGTCGCGGTGCGAGAAGGGACGATGTTAGGGAAGCGACCTCCGGCTCTCGGGAAGGCAGCGCCTTGCGAGGGCCTTAGGGCTTATCTCGCCTTCCGCATTCCCAGGGAGCGGCGATGATTGAGACCGACAGGAAGTTGGCGCTGGCGGAGCTGAACGCCGAGATCGCGCAGTGCCACGAGTGTGAGCTGGCGATGACGCGCAGTCGCACGGTGCCGGGTGAAGGGCGACCGGACGCCGACATCGTGTTCATCGGCGAGGCGCCGGGCTACTACGAGGACCAGCAGGGGCGCCCGTTCGTCGGGCCGGCCGGGCAGTTCCTGGAGCAGCTCTTGGGGCTGATCGGCTTGCGGCGCAGCGACGTGTTCATAGCCAACGTTATCAAGTGCAGGCCGCCGCAGAACCAGGACCCGCTGCCGCATCAGATAGCGGCGTGCGAGGCATGGCTGCGGCGTCAGATCGCGGCCATCGAGCCGAAGCTGGTGATTACGCTGGGCCGCTACTCGATGGCGAAGTTCTTCCCAGGGCAGTCGATAAGCCGCATTCACGGGCAGGCGCGGCGCGTCGGCGAGCGGCTTGTCGTGCCGATGTACCATCCGGCGGCGGCGCTGCACCAGGGGAGTCTGCGAAAGACGATTGAGGAGGATTTCCGGAAGCTGCCGCCGGTGCTCAAGTCGGCGCTGGCGGAGGAGAAGGCAGCGGAGCCGGAAGCGCAGCAGATGAAGCTGTTCTGACGACGCCGAGACTGGAAAGTCTCGGCTACGGTTTGCACCGGAGGTCGCAAGAACAACGATAGGAAGATGGAGGTCGCTTGAAGCGGCCGTCAAGGACGACAAGTTGGCGAAGGTAACGACGAGAGCACGGCCGGGCGGCGGTAAGCCGTCCAGCTTCCCGATGAGGCGGACGACGGGGAAGCCGATCCCGCGCCATCGCACGGGAAGAGGGCGTCGCGGCTCGACGTTCCTGTCGACGCTGCCGCCGGTGCTCTTCCGCTGGGAGGCGCTGGGGGTGGCGCTGGTCGTCGCCGCTATCGGCGCGATCCTCTGGCTCGTGCCGGTGACCACGAGCCTGAAGGATGCCCGCGACTCGCTGGTCGAGGCGCTGGGCGCGGGCGTGTTCCTGCTAATCATCCTCGTCGCCGTGGTCGGCTGGCTGATGATCCGGCGGACGCTCTTCGTCAGTTTTTATGGCTACTGGCGTAGCTGGCTTGTCTCCCTACTTGTCGCGGGGTTCGGCCTGGGACTGCTGGCGCTCTTCCGGCCGGAGACGAAGCTGGGCGGCACGGCGCTCTCCGACGTGACTGCGGGCGGCAACTGGGGGCATGCGCTGGTCGGAAGCCCGTTCGGCGTCCTCGCCTGGCTGGCGCTGGCGGTAGCGGCAGCGGTCGCCGTCTGGCCGAGCACGTCGTGGCGGCTGGCGCGACGAAGCCCGCGGCTGGCGGTCGGACTCTGGCGCTTGCGGATGCCCCAGCGCACGTATCGCCTGGCGCGGCGGGCGGGTGACGCCATATTCCCCACAACTGTCGAGCCCGAGCCAGCGGAGCCTCTTTTTACGGATACGCTGAACTGGGCGCGGGACAGCGCGTCGCCGACGGCCGGAGCGAGCGCGTCGGGGGCGACAGCGACTGCACCAGAGAAGCCGACGGTGCCGACAGGGCCGGTAGGCGAGCCGTGGCAGACGACGTTACCTTTAGAGGGGGACGATGTCGCGGCGCCGGTCACGCCCAACGGCGGCAAGGGTCGCTGGGACATGCCACCGCTCGATACGCTGCTGCCGGCGGGGACGGACGGAGGTGAACGGCCGGACAATGCGGCGCGCTCACGCCTCATCGTCGACACGCTGGCGAGCTTCGGCGTAGATGCGGAGGTGGCGCAGATCAACGAAGGGCCGACGGTGACGCAGTTCGGGGTCGAGCCCGGCTGGGAAATCAAGACGCGCACGATTCAGGAGCGCGACAGCGCCGGCCGGCCGGTAATCGACCGAAACGGCCATCCGAAGATGCGAACGGAGGAGGTCTCGCGGACGCGGGTGCGGGTGAGCCAGATCACGTCGCTGGCGAACAACCTGGCGCTGGCGCTGGCGACGCCGTCGCTGCGGATCGAGGCGCCGGTGCCGGGGAAGCCGGTCGTAGGGATTGAGGTGCCGAACGTCACGACGTCGCTGGTGACGCTGCGGAGCGTCGTCGAGAGCCCGGCGTTCCAGCGGCTGGCGGGACGCACGAAGCTGGCGCTGGCGCTTGGGAAGAGCGTGTCGGGCGAGGCGGTGGTGGCGGATCTCGCGAAGATGCCTCACCTGCTCATCGCCGGCCAGACGGGCAGCGGCAAAAGCGTGTGCATCAACTCCATCATTACGTGCCTGCTGATGCAGTCGTCGCCGGACGACGTGCGACTCATCATGATCGACCCCAAGCGCGTGGAGCTGGCGGCGTTCGCGCCGATACCGCACCTGGCGTTCTCGTCGATCGTGATCAACGTCGACAAGGTCGTCGGTACGCTGCAGGCGGTGATCCACGAGATGGAGAGCCGCTACCGGCGGTTCGCGTCGCTGGCGGTGCGGAACATCGAGGCGTTCAACCGGCATCCGAAGGCGCACCTGCGGCTGCCGTACTGGGTCGTTATCATCGACGAGCTGGCGGACTTGATGATGGCGGCGCCGTACGAAGTGGAGCGGCAGGTCTGTAGATTGGCGCAACTGGCGCGGGCGACGGGCATTCACCTGATCATCGCGACGCAACGGCCATCGGTAGACGTGGTGACGGGGCTGATCAAGGCGAACTTCCCGACGCGCATCGCGTTCGCGGTGTCGTCGCAGGTGGACTCGCGGACGATCCTGGACGGCGGCGGCGCGGAGAAGCTGCTGGGTCGCGGCGACATGCTGTACCAGCCGACGGACGCGGCCAAGCCGAAGCGGCTGCAGGGCGTTTACGTCTCGGACCAGGAGATCGAGCGGCTGGTGGCGTTCTGGACGCAGGAGCGGTTCCGCGAGGTGCAGCGGCAGGTGTACGACGACCTGCTGAACCAGGCGCGACCGGAGGTGGACGAGCTGTTCGGGGCGGACGACCCGCTGTACGAGCGGGCACGGTCGCTGGCGATGGAGCACACGCGGATGTCAACGTCTATGCTACAGCGGCGGCTGCGGATCGGCTATCCGCGGGCGGCGCGGCTGATGGACATGCTGGAGGAGAAGGGCGTCGTCGCGGAGTCGGAGGGCGGGAGCTCGCGGCGGGTGCTGGTGCGCGAGGAGGAGGACGAGGCAGACGACTGATTGTCTATTGTTTGCGAAAAACGCGCGCTTTCCGAATCTGGTTGGCGCGTTTCGTTAGCCGCACGTCGCTCTACTTGTCTACTTATTTCCTCATACTGAATTGCCCCTTGACAAACTGATGTCTGAGTGTATACTCGAATCGCTTCGGAAGGCTGGTGGCACGGTAGCTTCGGGAGGTGCATGATGCGCGCAATTCTCAGGCCGAAAGTCCTTTCCGTTCTTCTGACTGCCGCCCTCGCCGTCTGCGTCGGCGTTGGTATCGCCTGGTTACTAGCGAGGCCTAGTGGCAGCGCCACATCTCAAAGTGGCGGGCCCAATGTGCCTGACTTCACAAACGTTCCGGCCACGCCGCCATTTGCGATTCCGACGGCTTTGGCCACTCCGTTGACCGACCAGCAGCGGAGCTTGGAGCCGCCACCGGGAGACCTGCCCACGCCGAGCTCATCCGCCCGAAACGCGGCAATTCCGAACACTCAGAACGTGCCGGATGGTTGGAAAGTCTATGACAATCCAAGGTTCCAGTACACCTTCGCCCTCCCTCCTGACTGGCAGACTGATATGAAACCCGAGGGAGGGTATTTCACAGTCAGTAACCCGGCGGCCGTTGCGTCCGACACGACAGGGACAATCGTTCCAGGCGTCATAGGCGGGGTCTTTGTCGGAGAACTACGCGTCGCGGCCGACGCGTCAGCGCTCGACCGTCTCACCCAGCCAAACACCTCGTTTGGCGCGTATCCGGGCACGATATGGGAAGGTGTGAGCGAAGCTGATCAGGAATACGGTGGCGCAAACACGGTACACTTCGCGTTCGCCAGAGGCGATCTTGTGTTCGATGGAAGGCTGAACTTCCGCGTAGAAGGCTATTCAGCCCAAAGCGTCCAGGTAGCATACCAAATCTTCCACACCATCACTCCGTATTGACGGAGGAGACCGATGTTGCGACGGATCGCGTTGTTCATCGGACTGGCTGCTATGTCAGCGGCAATTGCCTTCCCATTTCTTTCTCCTTCTTCGCCAGTGTCATCGTATGCTCTGAATGGCGGTGAGTTCTGGAGATTGCCGTGGAGAGCCGACACCAGTCTTCAGGTTTCAGGGAACGGCTATAACGAGGATACGCATACTGGCATAAACGCCCACGCCCTCGACTTTGGAGTGTCGGGAGTCGGAATCGAAGGTGACGCGATCGTGGCGATTCAAGAGGGAATCGTGACTGCACAAGTGCACGACGTGTCCCAATGCGGTCCTCAGTATCTGGCGGGAAATTACATCGAGATCGAAGATGACGGCGGATTCGTCTCGCATTACGCGCATCTCAGCGTGGTTGGAAGGAACGTCAGCGACTACATAGAGCCCGGCTGGATTATCGGGCAAGCCGGGCACACTGGCTATGTCGATCCGTGTGATTCAACTGGTGCCCATCTTCATTTCAGGGTCACCGGTTGCCCCACCTTAAGCGACAATTGTATCCCCGAACCCATGTCAGACCAATGCGGTCCATGGCCTAACATTTCATGTGCATATCAAGGCGTGGAGTATGCATTTAGCGACGACCCCTCGGCCCTCGATCCCTCGTGGAAGAGCAACTGGCACGTTTCCGACAATGCCGGGGTGGGCTACGACTCGAACGGCTTTGGAGATGGAGATATCCAGGAGCGCTATCGTTGGCTAGGGCTCGCCTACAGCGGTTACTATGTCGTGGGCAAGCCGATCAGCTTCTTTGGGCTGTCTCCCTACGTCTTTCGCAACACCCTTGGCGCCTATAGCGGTGCGATGCAGATGTTCGGGAGCCCCAACGATCAGTTCGGCGTCAGCATTATCGCCCATGGAGACGGGGTACAGCCCGCGTCGTCAGATGACCCGAATTCCGCCGCCTTTTGGATATATGGTGATTTCTGGTCCGCGTACGTCCACAACCACGAGGGGACGAGCACACCGTACATGTATTACATCGGTTATCCGACGAGCTCTGAGGCTACGCGGAAGGACTACCGACGGGAAGAGCCCGGTAAGCTCAATCTGCCCGTCTGTGTGAACCGTGACTTTCAGGTGCAAACGGCGGGCCAGATCTGCAAACGCTTCCTGCTCGATGACCGGATCCTCGTCGTCTTTCCAGATGAGGGCTTGCTTGCCATGGCCCCATACTGCGACGCGTACAAGCCCGTCATCGACGGCGGCGTTTATGTCCGCCAGTGATTCTTCGACGCGCTGTAGCTCACGCTGGGCGCTGGCAGCCTCATCGCGGCGGTGATCGATGCGCCGACGCTCGGCTTCCAGTATGAGAATCTCATCGTCGTAGCGAGCCCGCGACAAGCGATCCATCGAGACGGCAACGGAGAGGTCGTCGATGGCTTTCTGGATCCGCTTCAAGTCGCCTGCTGCCGGGGCCAACTGCCCGGCTAAGATCGCCTTGCGGGCTTCCAGCGACGCTATGTAATCGCCGACGGCTTGACGTTGAGCGTCTTTGTCTTTCAGTAGATCACGGACAGCCACCAGGACGCTATGCTCGATCTCATTGGCTGGCAGTGGCGGGCAGGTACAAACAAGCTCTTTGCCGCGGCGCTGGCGCGCGTTGCGGGCCGGGCAACGATAGACGCGTCTCCCGGTGCGGCCGTCCGCGCGGGCGGAATATCTGTAGTTACATGCCTCTGAATGAATCAGCCCGGCCAGCGGCCAGCCCAAGCGTTTGGAATTGCCATTACGTCTATTCGTTGCCAGCCGCTCCTGTATGGCGTCAAAGTGTTCGGGCGTGATGAGCGCCAGCAGCTTGCCATCCTTGTCTCGAAGCTCAACCTCAACAGGGTCTTGCTTCTCAGTCTTCAGGTGGCCGCGCGACCTTCCGCCAAACTGGTAGAGTCCTTTAAGGCAGGTGTTCTTTAAGATCGACAGCACGCTTGCCCCATCCCATGTTTCTCGATTTCGAACACGATTGCGCCACTGGGCAGATCGCATCGATGGGGCGGGAACTCGGTCTTTTGACAATACGTCAGCGATCCGCTCGCTGCCTTGCCCGGATTCAAATAGGTTGATAATTCGGAGTACTACAGCCGATTCGTTCGGTCTTAACTCGAAATACCCTTTTGTTTTGAGGCCAGAATCCGGGTCTTTGACTTTTGGCACCCATTTGATCCACAGCGGAAGCGCGCCGCCGCTGAACTCGCCTTGCTCCGCGTGCTTGACCCGGCCATCGCGCATCCGCCGGGTGATATCCTCATAGTCGGCGCTCCCTTGTACGCCGGTCATCGCGGCGATCACGGGGGCGAATCGGCCATTAAGCGGCGGCTCATCCTGGCAGAACCTGATCCCGTCGCCATGCTTCCTTGACTGAAGCAACCAGTACGGAAAATCGCCGCCCTCAAGTCCGGCACAGAACCGGTCACAGTAGGCGAATACAATTGCTTGGATCTCGCCGCGCTCAAGCCGATCCCAAGCTGACCAGAAAATCGGGCGCGTCTCCGGGTGGTTCGGTTGTAGCTCATCGCGCCGGCTGACTACCTCATCGAGCACGTCAAGGCATTCATAGCCATTCGCCGCGCACCACGTCAAAATCTTGTCGCGCTGTGAAGCCGGGCTCGTGCGATCATCCGCCGCCTGTTCGTCGGTACTGACTCGCGTGATGCCAAGCGCTGTCTTCATATCTCTCCTGCCTTCAGTATCGGCAGATCCGCGCTGTTCTCAAGGCTTCACTAGGTAGAAACGGGGAAGGCAAGGAATCGTTACAAAAGATGGTACAAGCCGGGGAAGGAACGCGCAACGGGCACAGAGACCCCGTGTAAGGCTCTCAGAGCCGATTCTGACGGTTTAATTGAGGAAAGGGTGTGGAGGAGAGTCAGCTGCCTTTTGATCTGCGCGACAGCAGCGACAAGTGGGGCTATAACCCCACGCATCACTAGAGTCGGGGTCAAAGTGACTCGAATCGAGCGGCTGCCAGATGTCCGGGCCAATGCCCTGCCCGCAACGGTGACAAAGGCGCATCATGTGGCCGTTGAAGCGTCGGGTGTTGTAGGACAGATATTGCGTCTTGTGGCGGTACAAGGTCACGCACCCGTCCACGGCTGAAGCGGGGCTGTCCAATGCTCGGGGATGACGGGTAGCAAGGTACAGCGACAAGTCGGATGAAGTGGGGGATGTTGATCCCCAGAAGAGAAGGATGCGCCTACAGCTACAACTTCGCCGTTGAGCGCCGCACATGGGTCGCAAGTCTTCTCATCCTGCGAGGTCTCCCACTCTTTGCGCTCTATGCCATTACGGCTGTACGTCTGTTGAGACGCGAAGGACGTTGCACGACATACCTCCGTTGTGGCAATAGTCCGAGCCCGCCCTTTCGACAAGTCCGGCCAGCTCTCCCCGACCATGGTTTTCACGAGCCGGGCCGTCGCGTCTATGTCGAGACCGGCAGACGCACCCGTGACAAGCGCCTTGCCGATCTGATCCTGGGTAGTTGTGTCGATCTTCGCCCTGATGTTCTCAGTAGCCGTTTGCAAGACTTCCAGTACGGCGGGATTCGACAGAGTAAAAGACCCAGCTATTCCGAGCTGGCGAAGAGCTATCTGCCCGCCGAAGTCGGCATTGCTGACGCTGGCGTTGTTGAGGAGCTCACTCAAGGCATCGAAAAGCGCTTTGCCGTCCCCACCTGCCCACGTGCTGATCGTTGCCTTTAGCGCGGCAAGCAGCGCTGCCAGATCCGCGTTGCTGGCGGATTTGGCGATCCGCGCGTATTCAGATACTGCGATCTGGGCCCAATTTTCAACAGGAAATTGGACGTTCAGGAGCTTGCACCATCTGGCAATGCTGACAGCAAGATCGAGCTCGCGCTCTTGGTGATGGAGACTCAAAGGCTTACCCATGATGATTCTTCTTTCTGAAGCGGCCGCCGCCGGTCGCTGGCCCAGTACTCTCATTCCAGGTTCGCCTCCGGCAGCGGCCTAGAGCGGCGCGCGGTAGGAGCCCCGCATCAAACCGCTGTGATATGAAGGCGCGTGGGGTCGGCTGTATGCCATTCCAGCCGACCCCTTCAGCCGTGTCAGGAGTTCAAGCCTAGCGCCTTTGTGATCTTGCTTACGGAGCCGACACAGACATAGTCAGCACGCCCGCGTTGTTCCAGATCGATGTTCCGTCGCCGGGGTCAGCAAGCGGTAGCGCACTGAGTAGCGCCACCAGCGCGAGGACGGCGGGCATAGCGGCGACGGCGGCCTGGCACAGCGAATCAGTGCGGACTGTGCCGGCGTCATCGAAGATACCCCGGCCGTCAGCGGGATCCACGATTGGCACGGTGCCTGGCAATGCGAGCAGAGCCTGAACGGCCGCGCTGAGTTCGTCGTAGGCGACGAATACGTCTTTTCCGAGATAAGGTAGGTATTCTTTCAGTGCCTTTTTCCGGGTCATTGTTTGATCTCCTATGGACGGTAATGTCCGCCCGGGGCCCAAGGGAAATTAGTCTGCGGCGGCGGCGTCGGGACAGGTGGATTGCTGGGTGGCGGGATGTAGGGTCGGATTGGCTGAACCAAAGTGATCATTTCACTTTCACCTTTCGTAGTAGGGGCCGCGTGGGGCCTTCGGCTATGGCTAACCGTTGGCCCCTTCGACGGGAGGTCTCGTCTAGCGGCCTAGAAGGATGGGCTGGTAATGGACAGCCCCCTCTCTTGATTATTTTGCTGGCGGAGATCGCTATGAGAGCGGAAACAATGCCCCGCCAGCGTCCATTTGTCCGGGGGGCTAGGATCTCCCCCGTTGAGATTTTGCGGCAGTTGTCCATGCGTCAGTGAAGTTGCTCGGCAGCGCGACCAGTGAGCACTCCAATGGCAACACGCGGTCAAGCGATTCTGCCTTTGTCTTCGACCCCGGCAACTCAATCGGATGCGACTCTAGCACGATTACACCGACGCTTAGCCCGAGTCGAGTGCCATTTTTCACAGCCTGCCAGCTCTGAACAGCACGCGGGTTCGAAGTCTCGACCGCAATGTCGATGAGTAGCTTGCTGACACCGGCGGTCTTCGAGATCGAGGTCGCAATGATCCGCCCGAGCAAATCGTCTGGGATCAAATAACGGTGATTCAAATATCCATTCAAGCCTTTCAGCGCCAGCATGTCGCGCAGAGCCTGTTCGCCGAAGACCGCAGAATCGAGGTCGAGTGAAGCCGAGCTGGCCACACCGGAGATCGTGGGCGTCGCGCTTATGTCGCCGGTGGCTTTTGTCGCCAAAGAGAACCGGCGCGAGGGCATGTCAGATCCCTTCACAGCCTTCAGGAACAGGCCGTATTTCTGCGGCGTCATCTGACGGACGCGCCGGATCAGAACGTCCGCGTCCGGCGGAGTCGCCTCAACGCCCGGCGGGACATGCAAGCCGTAGAGCTCGTTAAGCAGCCGAAGTGTCGCAAATGATTCTAATTCGTGTAGCATCGTTGTCTCCTGTGGCATCCAACGTGGGACGCACGTTCTCTGTCAACCGCCTTGTGGCACTTGTGGCAGAGGAGTTCTATGTCGGGGGGGAGTTCGCCCCACTGATCTACATAACGGAGTATGGCGGCAACAAGGAGCGGCGTAGTACACCGAAATTCTGAAGGGTAGGCGGGGTAGCCCGCGCAGTAACCGCCTAGAGTGTGATGCACCTCAAGCAATTCTAGGCACGCCTCTCCGCAGTGTTGACACGCATTGCCATAGTTGGCCAGCATCTCGGCGCGGCAAGCTAGCTGGTACACCCTTACGCGCTCTATGCACAGCTCAGAATTGGCGGCGTAGTGCGCATTGGCACAAGCACGGTAAGGCTTCGGATTGAGAGCCCGGCGGACTCGTTTCCGCATATTCTCCCGCGCTCTCAATCGCTTGTGCCTGCAAGCATCGCAGCGCAACCGCTTGCCTGTCCTTGCCTGGATGATAGGCGCGCCACAATCAATACAATGAGTAGGTCGAGTCGCCATTGTTCTATTCCTGATCGTCACTAGCTTCAAAGAATATTTGGGAGCCGCGGCCGCTAATATCCCCAACCAAGGCGCCCTCAGACGTGAAGGGCATTTGACGGAATTGCCGCGCTAGATCAGGCGTAAACCTTACAGCAGGAAAACCGGGACGTGGCAGGTCGCTCACAGCAGGGCCGCCCGCGACCCTCCAGGCGTGCGCGGCTTCGAACAAGCGCCCGTATGCGCACTCGTTTAGCTCCCGCAGTTTCCCGAGAGCCGCGAAGAGCTCGCCGAAGACTCTCTCCACATCAGACTGTACTGCTTGGCGGGCTTCTAAGGCTGTCTGGAGCGGTTCGAGCGCCGCCATGTAAGCTTCATGCTTCCCGCCAGCCTCTGCAATCTGAACATCGATCTGGGCGACAGCACGGGCAAGGATCGAGCGCTTCTCTCGCAGTAAGACCAGCGGTTGAGCTGCAGACGTTACCACGTTCGGATTATCCGGTTGCCGGGCCAGTTGCTTCGCGCTGGCCTTCTCTTGCGCAGAAATGTCGGTGTCGCACGCGGCTATCTGGGCCCCAAGCGCGGCCTTTTTCTGGCGGAGGGATGCTTCCAATGGCGATACTTTTGTCTTGGGCATTATGGTGTCTCCTGCTTTGCCGGCTCAAAACAAGTGGGATCAAAGGACTTCCGATATTGCCGAACGGCTAATTTCTTCACCTCTGATTCTCCTCGTATTTTTTGGCCTATCCGCGTTAATATGCGCAAGTAACTAAGGCGTAGGTCGCAGAAAGTACAGTGTAGCTGGCACAGCGCCTTATTCTTCGGGTCACGCGCGAATTCGAAACCAGCCCGGGAACATGCCTCGTCCACTTCGGCCAGCATGCGAATAAGCACAACCGGCACATTATGAAGTTGTGGCATCTGCATCCACCCGGCCGTGCGTGGTTCCAAGAGACTACTCCGACGCCCATAGGCGCTACGTCCGCAACCGCTACCAAGCCGGCGCGCGTCTTCGGCATCGGTAGGCCGCGGAAGATACTTCTCGGCGGTCATGGCAAGGCAGGAAAGCGCGGCAGTCTTTGCGACTAGCGGAAACCACTCGCAGCCTTTTGCGGGCGTGAACCCCTGCTCGCGCAACAGCGCCAGGACGTGCCATTCAGCAGCGACAGGATCGCGAACCTTGTGAAGTGCGAGCTCCGTTCTGCCCGGATACGCCGTCTTTCGCTGGCGAAAACTGTATGTACGCCCAACTTTGACATAACCGTCACACTCCACGGCGTAAAGGTAGCCACACGTCGGTCGGGGCCTTTTACTCAAGTTCATCGCCGTTGTCCTTCCACGACTCAGCGTCCGGCGGCGGTGGTAGGTAAGGGGCGACAAGCTTCAACGCATGCCGGCGCTCCCCCATCACCTGCAGGTACTGATTCATGGCATTAGCATCGCCCCGGTGCTCGTCGGCGTAGGCCGCCAGGCGCTCACAAGCAAGATCGCATTCGACAAACACAGCAACAAGCGGGCGCACCTTGGTTAATGACTCGTTCTCCTCGATCATGCGGCTGGCGCGCATACGTATCTGCGCCCGGAGTTTGGCGCTTCGCCTGCTGTCGGCGTTGTCGGTTGTGTCTTCCGGGCTATCGTTTTCCATGATCCGACCTCTTTTTCGACATGTGTGCAGATCGCGACTTTGTGCGCATTTTCGCCGAAGCTAGGATGGGCGCGGTCTGTAGGAGCCTTATGTTCAATTTGTTGAATCTAGCCCGTATCTGCGCCGTGATGCACGTTTTTGAAGAAACGCAAAAAGCACGATCCGGGCCGTTCCCGTATGATCCTCCAATAAAAGTTAGATTCAAAATCCGACCTCACAGAAAGCGAATTTTTGCGCCGCGGGCGACAGTGTCCCTTGACTCAAAAACCCAAAAACGAAGGTTCCTAACTTCGACCCTAGGGGCCTATTTCGACCCATTTCGAGCCCTTCGCCGTTCGCGCGCCACGTCTGAGACTGTTCGCGCCCCGCATCTACCGCCGTTCGCTCCTGTACCTTTTGCCCTGAATCTAACCATGTCAAATGTCGCTCGACTTAGATTCAGAATCTGTTATGTTTTAAGGCTACAAGGCAATGTTCGCAGAGAAGCAACAGTCGCGCGCTTGGTGGCCAAGAGCTTTGGCCAATGTCCACTTACCGTTGTCCGCTGTCCTTTACCTGCTGTCCACTACCCGAAACTGAAGTCACGTGCGAATGGTCTCTTGTCACGAGTACGCCATAACTGCAGTGCGTTGACTCTACTACATGCTGAACACTTGTACGCGTATCCCCCTGGTTTCGTTCTGTTGCGTGGGAAGGCCGTGTCGCGTCTCTTAAGCATGTGACACTTCCAGCATCGACGATAGACTATCTCTTCCCCGGCAATGTCATAGGTAAGTGTTGCCCAGTTACTACGCATTGGTGTCTCTCAGTTACTCCCGCGTGGTGATTTCTCATACTGCCGGGCAGTGAGTAGGCGTCCTTTGAACTTGGCCCCAGTGAGTTTCTGTATCGCGGTGGCCACTTCACCTTCCGTCTCATAGGAGGTAAATGCAACGCCCCGCCCGTAGAGTCGCCGGACCGAGACGATGCGGCCGCCTTGCTCGATCAGGAATTGAAGCAGATCAGCTTCATCGCAATCCTGCTCAACATTGACTAGACAGACCGTTAGTGTTGGGAGTGGGTTCGCTTGACCTACTCTTATGCGTGCACCCTCAGGAAGCACAACATCACCATTAGCAAGCAGCCGGGAAGCGTCATCGAACGTGGCGAGACGGGCGATAGCAAATGGCGGTGTTGCCCAGGAAAGCACCCGGAACTTCTCTAACGTGCCGTATTGCTTCAAATGCGCTTCAAGGGCGAGTTCGTGTCGCGCCGGCACCGGTGACAAGTGGATCAATCTGCTGATTGTCATGGCCTATTGCCCGCCCTCAGTTGGCTTCTCTTCGGATGTTCTGGAAGCAGCCTCGATCAGACGCTGCTTCACGATGGGCGAAAATTCATCTAACGGATCAGGCCGTGGCTGCTTGTAGGAGCGTGACGTGATTGTTGCACATGGGAGCTGCATAAGTGAGAGCCAAATCTTCACAGTTGAAGTCAGTGAATACCCCCATAATCCTACGTCCAGCTTCAGGAAGTCCGCTGGGGTCCTTGCAGCCTTGAAACTCTCGCGCCAGACATTTTGTATCTCAAGCGACATAGCCGCCGATTCAGTCAGCCAGGGCGTCATCTCGATGTTACGTCGTATAGGCGGGTTCTGCATCCACCGTTCAGCAAAGTCTCGACACTGCCGGCGGACGGCAGCCAGACGATCATCCCACTTGCGCAGTTTAGCGTCGGGGATCGTCGATTGGCTCATTTCATCATTCAAGGCTTTCAAGGCAGTCAGCGGGTCAACAGGTTTTGACTTCGGCATGGTTACTTCTCCCTCGATGCTTGTATCGCGGCCAGGGCGTGCAAGTAACGATCTGCTGTCTCGGCGTATGGCTGTCGGCGTTCATAATCTGCGACGGCGGCCTGAGAGACGCCCAAGAGCCGGGCCAGCTCAGTCTGCGACACGTCGGCAAGGCGTCTCATACGTCTCAGGTCGGATCCCGTAAGTTTTGGCGTTGCTGTCATGTGACTCTCTCCCCGAACAATCGACCACGCGCGGGAGATATGGCTACGCGCGGGTGTCGATTCCCACTACTTCTAGTATAGAGCATCGGATGAGTTTTGACCAGTGCTGTGCTGATAAGGCTCAAGCAGGCACGAATAACCGTATACTAGCTCGAATTAAAGTCTTTTGGCCTCGACCTCGTTCCCCCACACATGCCAGCAGTGTGTGGATCTCATTCATAGCTTGCCTTTTCTGGCAACGGGGCGCGGTCTACTCAACGGACGCTTTTGCCCCCGCTTACCCCGGCATTTTGGGAAGCCACTACAGCCCCAGAATGGCCCGTAAGGGCCTGCACAGATAACCATTGGCCGGCGGCACTTCTCACAGCGCTCGATTACAGGAGGCCCCGGCGTTGCTGCAACACGGGCGGTAGAATTGCCCGTCTTTTTGTTGATGGCCGCGACCACCTTGTCTGCTAGGGAGCGCTTAGGGTTAGGCATCATCAGGGATCCAGAAGTCGATAGTTGTCTCAAGCAGCCCGTGTCGCCGTTCGTTGTCACCTTCAGCCGCGAGCCAATCAGCGAACACCGGCTGTAGCTGTCCCCACACCTTTGCGATGGCTGTTGCCAACCCGGTCTTGCGGGCAGCAGTGGATCCGCCGCCGAGTTCCCAAACCACGTATGTCAACGGAGTCAGTTTGCCCCTGCCCCAGCCGCTGTTTATGAAGCTTTGGAGAACATCTCTTACCGCCGGCAGATCCCATGGCTGGGGGAGCGGCATAGAGTCGCCGGTCTTCTTCTTATGCGAAACTGCTAGGCATTGCAGAAAGTACAAAAGGCCCTCTGCGGTGCCTTCCCATTCGAGAGACCACAGATCATTAGTTGGGGCGTCGCCGGCATCGAGCGAATGGTGGATAAAGCCGCCGGGATTCTTAATCGGGCTGGTGGTAGGGTTTTCGGCCACGAGATCGCTGTACCTGTCAAAGAGACCTAGCAAAGCGGTTACCGCTGTCGGCTGCGCGCTGGCCCACTGAAGGGCGTCTGCGCGCTTGACATGGTATTTCTGCAGCTTAGAGATCAGGCGGTCTCTATCCAGGCTGCCAGAAGGTTCTCTGTCAGAGCAGGCAGGCAGGCAGGCATCTTCTTGCTTGCTTGATTGCTTCTTTTCTTGTGAACTTCCTGAATCTGTTTCAAGACCCAAATGGTGACTCTCAAGACCCAAATGGTTACTCCCAAGACCCAAATGGTTACTCCCAACTGGCTCAGCTTCAGACGCAGCAAAATCGCGCCTTCCTGAATCTGTTTCAAGACCCAAATGGTCACGAAGTGCTATTATAGCCGCGCGGTCGAATCGGATCCTCCAGCGTCCCCGCTTCTCCGGCTCGGGCAGCAACTTCCCCGCGACTAGCTCAGCGATAGCTCTGTTGGTGTCCCGGGAGCGGAGTCTTGTCCATGTGGCAAGCTCTTCATGTGTGAATTCCAGCCACGGATTTCTGTTGTGCAAGCTGACGAAACTCCACACGACCAACAGCACCCGGAGATGCCGCGTCACTAGATCACCCAGATAGTCACTGACGACCGGGTTCGGTATTCGGATATGGCCTTCTGGCGGCAATCGTTTCATCGTCCTACCCCAGCCCCAGCGCTTTGGATTCCTTCTCGATGCGATCTATGTAGTCCTCTATAGCCCGCCACACGCCCACATGGTCATGCGCCGCGATGAGCGCCGCGCATTGATCGGCCCGGCCTATCGGGTCTATACGCCGCCAGTACTCGGCCACCTTCCGCTTCCGCTGTTCATCTTCTTTCATAGCTAGATCTCCTCTGTCTCTCCGGGCCGTCTTCGCCGCCGGCTCCTCTTCCCCATCCCCATTGGGATAATGCCGTACGCGTTACAGGCCGCGTCGTCATTGGCGTTCCGGACTTCGTTGATGTTTTGCTCAGCGCGAAGCAGCCGCTTTAACTGCTGATCGTCCAACGTCCATACCCTATTCGCTGCCAGAATAAACGCCGACTGAAGCGACTCCCGAGCTGCTGCGAGTAGCCTTTCGACCTCGATGAACTCTGCTTCTGTGGCTGGATTGATCTTGCGTAAGCTCATTCTATTGCTCTCCAATCGCCGGACTGCTTGTCGCCTTGCGGTACAAGCGGAGACACCGCTGGCAGGTGACCGTCTGCGGCTTCACCCTTCGCCGGCTTCGCCGGCCACAATACGCCGCCGCGGATCCCGGTCTGATCAGGTGCGTCCGCCTAATTAGTAGTGCACTCATATCTGGGCCTCTTTTTTCTAGTACTTTGTCCGCCTTCTGGTGGCACTCCCAGCAGAGTAGCTCTATGTCTGAGGGCAGCTCATCCCACTGATCTACATAAGCGAGGATAGCGCGAACGAGGCTGTCGCCTGTGATGCGAAGCTCAAGCGGATAATTCGGGTATCCGTCACGTTTGCGGCCGACAGCATGATGTAACTGCAGGATCTCTAAGCGTGTCTCGCCGCAGTGTTGGCAGGCATTGCCGTAGAGGGCTAAGACTTCAGCACGATCAGCCGCTTGGCAAGCCGCATAGTGAGCTTTGCCCTTTGGCGCCTGTCGCCAGGCTCTCAAGCGGGCTTTGCTCTTTGGTGTCAGCAGGTAGGCCGCTTGGCAAGCGCGGCATTGCGACTGAAGACCGTCTTTTTTGCGCTCATCTGCAAGGAAGAACTCACGCGTCGCAGGCCATACCCCAGCGCGCTCTTTGCATTCCGGAGCGCAGTAAGGTTGACCGTTACGGTAGGCCGAACAGGTCTTAGTTTCAGTCATCATCCCCTCAGATAGATAGAGCCGGGCCCGCCACTTGTAGGCAAGCAACCGAGCACAAGTCGTGTAGCGCGGCGGCCCGGCTCAAGCGTCATCTCTTGTAGTGAACCCGTCGCCCTTCGTTGTCTATCCCCGCCGCTTCCTGCAGCCGACAGAAGAGCGAGCACAGAGCTCCCTTCTCTAAGGATGGTTTCGCTCTGTTGATCTGCTGGTCGATCCGTTGCAGCATCTCTTTCAGATCTGTTGCGCCGTCGAGAAAACTGAGATTGACCGTCACGCCGTTGTCATCGAGCGTCATGTGTTGCGGATCCGCGCCGGCAAGCAGCCGCTTGATGGTGTCTTCCAGGTTGTGTGTCTCAGTCATCTTTGCTCTCCTCTGCGATCATGCGCCGCCTTCACCTTTTCCGCTGTCACGCAACCGCTGTGGAAGACGGGCTCGCCACCGTCCATTGAAAACGGCTGATGGCTTTTCACCCGCGTGGGCTTGCCACAGCCGACGCAATTGACGAAAACTTGCGGGCGACTTTCTGTGTCCGACCGAGACTTTGCCGATGTTAGATTCGAAAGCGTTGCCTGATTTGAATCTAATTTTCGGTTGGGGGGTATCGAGACACTGGCCCCGCGTTTACTATGCAACGCTTTCAGATTCGATTTGATTCTGCGTCGGTGCAGCGCAGATCGGCATGCTGTTGAGCACGTCCGGCCACGCTTAATCGTCTTCTTACAGACCCCGCAATGCAGTACTTTTCGCATCTCACTTACCCCTGCGCGGCGGCTATTCGTCCGGGAGCTGTAACACTGTCCTATCGCCGGGCGACACCCACATTCACGCCCTTGCAAGTCCCGGCGGGGAAGATAGGAATCAAATCCACTATCGGCGTCGCCGGGTAGTAGTGGCGTAGCTCTTTCATGTACTCATCATCCGCGGCCGGCGGGGATTCGGTTGCAGCGTCGGCTACGTATCTCATCCACGCATCGAGGTCGAACTTGGAAGCGTCTCCTAATCGGATCCGCGCGCCCCCGACGCCCCGTAGCAGGTAGTCACCTTCCGGGACGCCCTCGCCTGTTAGGGCCAGCGCCTCATTGTAGTAAATGAGTAGCCAAGTCTCGCCGAGCGGCCCCCAGTTGCCGTCTGCCTGCATCACTTCTTTGGCGTAGGCGAGCACTTTTTCGGCTGTCCCGCCCATGCGCTCTTCTGCTGTTCTCTTTGTCTCTTCAGTCATCGTTCGTTCTCCTCTCCTTCTGCTGCCGGGCAGCGGCAGTTTGCGCCGCGCCGGAGACACTTCGGACAGATCGGCCAGCGCCGATTTCGCATGATCGTGAAGCCGTCGCCGGCGGTCATCTCTTCTTTGACTGCATCGTCGTCGGCGCACACTCCGCGCATTTGATCGAGCATCTCGTGGATCTTGCTTGTCGGAGTGTGCTGGGTGAAATAGAACTGGCCGTCGGCGTCGAACGCTTCCGGTGGCACATGAGTGAACAGACGACTCTCCGCAATGCGGCGGCGTCTGCGCAATAACTCGGCGCGGTCTTTCCGACATGACTCGCAACGCCGACTCCATTTCTTCTGTGACTTCCCCGGCGCTGGCAGCGCCGGGGGTTCGATCTCTCCCCCGCAGTCAAGGCAGGCATCGACTATTGCTTGCATCCGGGAAACCATCGCAGCCACGTCCGCTGTCGGGGTGTGTGAAGTGAAGTACAGCGCCCCGCCTTTTTGAAAGGCTTCCGGTGGCACTTCGGCGTATAGGCACGCAGCCGCGATCTTGTGGTACAGGCGCAGCAACTCGCCACGCTGTTTGTAGCACGCCGGGCAGCGTCGCACCCACTTCGGAAGCGGCGGTTGAATCAGCGGCTCGCCGCAGTCAATACAGACTTCAGGACGTGACATGGTTCACCAACTTTCGTCCATGTGCGCCGGGCATACTTCTAGTGCTGTTTCTGGTGTCATGGCTAACTTTCCGCACCTCATACATATCCTAATGAGTTACTGGCCGAAGTGTGACATGTGCAAAACCTCCGCTTTCGCAGATTCGAAACGAGGAAAGCGGATGTCCACAGATACGGCTTCTCAAAATAGCGTCTCGTAAGAATGCGAACTAATTTCAAATTAGTCATCCTCGTGTAGCGCCCGCGTCCGGTAGCAAATGCAGCACGCACACTTGTCGTGGGCCGCCTCATTCGGGTAGCCCTCAGATATGCCGATCCAGCCAGCCGCCGCCCGGGCTTGGCACTCACTACACGCGCCGGGCCCGTTCGTCAGCCATTCTTTTTGATCGCGCCCTTGTCGCAATGCTGCCTCAAGCCTCGCGGCGAAAAGCTCTTCTGTGGTCTTGCGCGCCGGCGGTGTCATCTCGCCTGCTCCTGCTGCTGCTCAGCGTTGATCACGTTCTGGAAGGATCGTTGGTAAGAGCGACCCCAGCCGACAATCGAGATCATCATCGCGGCGGCTAACGCGGCGACACACATTAGGGCTAGCGCGTGTGCCCACATTAGGCCACCTCCTCAGCACGGGCATTAAGCGAGACCGCCAGGCTACGCGCATGGTGTTCGCAGTAGATTCCGTCGCCGGTGTACTGGTGGAAGTGCCTCTGCCCCCGCCGTGTTAGCCGGTAGTGAACGTCAAAGCCGCGGGGATTGCTGCATCTGCGAACCCCCTGCTCAGTTACTGCAATCGTGAAGCAGGCTTGCTTGTGCGTCGAAAACGCCGGGCAGTTGATATCGACGTGCCAGCCGTCAGTCCGGCCACAGTGAGGACACGGCTGGGGCTCTGTCGGGTGTAGTTGGTACGTCATCGCGCCGGCCTCCTGTCGCTGTCGATTGGTGTCGGTGGCCGTGGGAAGCGCATTGGCCGCGCCAGCACGTCCTCGCATAGCGCCTCGATGCTGCGCTCCTCATCGGCGGGCGGGCCCAGATAGACGTACTCGCCGATGATCGCGTGGGCCTCTTCCGGCGACCTCGCGGCATACACACGCCTTGTGAGTTCTCCCGTCTTGTCGCTGTGGCCGCCGTCTCTCAACGTGCGCTGGGCTTGAGCTAGTTCCTGTAACCAAGTCATGCTGTCGCTTCCTTTCTTTGGAGTACGTTAATGCTGAATGGTACGGAGTTCGGGTGTCTGATCTGTGCAGCCTTGAGGCGGATCGGCAGTGCGGGTTTGGCCTGAGGCTGTTCCAGCAGTTCCAGGGTGGCGCAATAATGACCTGGTGCTCCGGATACGGTCACCCCACCGATAAAGCACAAGTGTACGTAGCGGATGAGAACACCTATTACTCGCTCAGCCTGCCCGTGGCAACACCTCCGCCACCACCGACGGCGACGCGCATACCAACGCGAACGCGCACGCCCACGCCGGTACGAACGGCGACGTTCACGCCGGTGCCCAGCGCAACTGTGGGGTCGGGTCCAACCGCGACCACCGGGCCCACGCCCACCGCGACCAGCACGCCGCGTATCATCCCCGTCGGGGGCATCGCGGAGCCGCCGGACGACTTCCGTGCGACGCACGGGGGCGCCGGACTGCCCACGGGAACCGCCCCCTTGGGAGTCAACGTGCCAGGGCTGGTTGCGCAGTTGATGGGGTTGGTCCTGCTAGCGATGGTTGTGGGGCTCGTCGCCGTCGGCGGTTGGTATGTCACGAAGCGGCGGCGGGCGGGCTAGCGGCTAGGTGCGCCAGGCGACTTCGTAGAGCCTGTAGCGGTCGGGGAAGCCCCTGATACGATGCTTTCCCCGGTCGACGAATTTGAACCCCGGGTAAGGGCCCGCCAACTCTTTCACTAGCTCCGACATCAGTATCTGATTGCCCTTCGCTTTCTCGGCGATGCGGGCCGCCAGGTTGACGGCGGCGCCGAAGAGGTCCTGCTGGTCGCGGAGGACGTCGCCGGAGTTGAGCCCCATGCGAAGGACGAGCGGTCGCACAGGGTTCTCGCGATTCTGCTCGGCGATCTTGCGCTGGATGTCGATGGCGCAGAGGACGGCGCGGCGGGCGCTGCCGAAGGCGACCATGAAGCCGTCGCCCTGGTACTTGATCTCGGTGCCGCCGTGGTCCTGGATCTGGGCGCGGACGATCTGGTTGTGGCGCTTGAGGGCGTCGAGAGCCTGCTGGTCGCCGACGGAGGCGGTCATGTCAGAGAAGCCCTGGATGTCGGTGAAGAGGACGGTGACGGTCGCCTCGACCGTCGTCTGGAGGGCGAGGCCGAGGGCGCGGCCGCACTGGCCGCAGAAGCGCGAGCCTTCGGAGTTAGTGGCGCCGCAGTTGGCGCAGATGATCGGCGCGGGGGGCGTCGCGCTATAGCGGTCTTCGGGCAGGAGGGAGCCGGCGTGGTGGCCGATGTCCTCCATGCCTTCGGGCGGACGGACGGGGTCGGATGGCGGCATGACGTTCCTCGTCGAAGGCGCACGGTTGCCTTAACATTTCACGTTAGCATGGCGCCGGAGGCTCGTCAAACGAGGGGGACTCGCGGCGTCGAGAGGCGGGATAAGTCGTCGAGTGCGGGACAGTGCTTGCGCGAACCAGAGTCTTGACAATCGTCGCGCGAGGAGTATAGTTAAGCCGCTGGTGGTTCGTTAGTATCCTCGGGGGGTGCATGATGCGTTCTTCATGGCTATTTAGTCTTCTTCTGCTGCCGCTTGTGTGCGCGCTGCTCTTGATGTTGTCGTGGCCGTCGAGCCAGAAAGCGGCAGCCAGCGACAGTGAAGGCAACAACGCGAGCGGCCCGGACTCGATCAGCATCAGCGGCGATGGCCGCTACGTTGCCTTCTCTTCCCAGGCCTCGAACCTGGTGCCAGGCGACACTAACGGCAAGATAGACGTTTTCGTGCGGGACAGGCAGACGGGAGCGACGACACGGGTGAGCGTGGACAGCAACGGGAACCAGGCGAACGATGTGGGCTGGCATCCCGCCATGAGTGCTGATGGGCGCTATGTCGCCTTCGCCTCCGCCGCGACGAACCTTTCGCCGGAGCCCGAGGCGGGTTACCTCCAGGTGTACGTGCATGATCTCGTCACCGGGTCTACGGAGCTTGTCAGCAGGAACGGCGATGGTGTTCCAGGAAACCAGGCGAGCGCCACCACCTCAGAAGCCCCGTCGATAAGCGGAGACGGCAACTACATCGCCTTCTGGTCTGCGGCGACCAACCTGGGGGGAACCGTCACGAACAACAATGGGAGGATATACGTCCGGGACCGCTCCGCCGGGACGACGACGCTCCTGACGGTCGGCTACGACGGCAGCGAGGCGAACGGAGGCAGCCAGTCCCCGGCGATAAGCGCCGACGGGTGCTACATCGCTTACACTTCTTCCGCGTACAATCTAGTGCCGGGCGACACCAACGGGGTAAGCGACGTCTTTGTGTACGATTGCCACGACGGCACGACGACGCGCGTGAGCGTGGATGACGACGGCGCACAGGGGGATGGCGCGAGCCGGTCCCCATCGATCAGCGGAGACGGCACGTACGTGGCATTCTCCTCTTTCGCGTCGAACCTGACGAGCGATAGCCGCGGCTACGAGCACATCATCGTCCACGACCGTCAGGCAGGTCAGAACCAACGGGTGGATTACGCCTGGGACGGCGGGGAAACTGACGGAGGAGCGATGCTGCCCGTCATTAGCGCTTACGGGGACATCGTGGCATTCATTTCAGGGGCGACCAATATTGTTCCGAACGACACAAACGGTGTGAGCGATGTCTTCGTGACGTTCCTTGCGGCCCCGATCGAGATGATGGGTGTGGCGAGCGAGGACAGCAGCGGCGTGGAGGGCAACGGCAGCAGCGGCAGCATGTTCGCCCCGGCCATGAATAGTGACGGTCAGCAAATAGCCTTCTACTCCCAGGCCTCCAACCTGGTGTCTTATGACACCAACAACTACTGCGACTATGACTACGATGACGTCTACGACGATAACTGCTCGGATGCGTTCGTGCACGGCATCGCTCCGCTGCAGACCGAGCGGGTCAGCCTGCCGGACATCAGCATAATGCCGACGCCGACCCCGATCACGTTGCCCGACTTGATTGTCCAGGACATGTACTACGGCGGATGCATCCCCTTCCAGTCCGGTGCGAATTTCTACATCGAGGTCAAGAATATCGGGACCGCGGCGGCCGGACCTTCGACTACGCTAGTGGACAGTTACTACCAACTCAGCACATGCGACTTGCAGCCCGGCTGGTCCACCGAGTTGATGCTGCCCCTTGCTCTTGTCAACGGCGAGGTCACCGCAGCGGCAGACTGGGGCAACGTTATAACTGAGTCTGACGAGACCAATAACTCTCTGACGAAGAACATCATCCGGCCTGCGTGCGGCACGCCTACCATGACACCAATCCCGACGGCTACACCTACGGCCACGGCGACGTATGATCCGCCCAGCGTCGGCGGGCTGGCGGAGGCGCCGGAGGACGCTGGTGGCGCGAATGGCGGCGGTCCGCCGACGGGCGCGCTGGCGATGCTTGCGGGAGTCGCGCTTGTTGTTGTGACGGCTGGCGGCTGGTACGCGAGGCGGGTTTTCGCGCGAAAGTAGAGGACATCGCAGGGAGAGTTCGCGGAGAATATGTGACCCCTGGAGGTGCATGATGCACGCAATTCTCAGGCCGAAAGTGCTTTCCGTTCTTCTGACTGCCGCCCTCGCCGTCTGCGTCGGCGTTGGTATCGCCTGGTTACTAGCAAGGCCTAGTGGCAGCGCCACGTCCCAGAGCGGCGGCCCAAACGTACCCGACTTCTCGAAAATCCCTCTGACGCCGCCGTTTGCCATACCGACGGCGCTGGCCACGCCACTTACGGACCAGCAACGGAGCCTTGAGCCGCCGCCGGGTGATTTACCCACCCCGAGCGCTGCATCCCGAAATGCGGCGATACCTAACACCCGGAGCGTGCCGGAGGGGTGGAAAGTCTACGACAACCCCAAGTTCCAATACACTATTGCCCTGCCGCCGGACTGGCAAACGGATATGAAGCCGGAGGGGGGCTATTTCGTAATACGTAACGCGGCAGATGTCGCGTCCACTGCGACAATCGTGCCGGGTGCGGCGGCAGGGGATTTTGTTGGTATGTTAAGGATTGCCGTCGTCGGCCCCGTGACGGACCGTCTGTCGCAACCTAACACCTCCTTCGGCAATTACCCCGGCGTAACCTGGGAGGGGGCAAACGAGGCAGACAAGGAGTACGGCATCGCCAACACTATTCATTTCGCCTTCGCAAGGGGCGATCTCGTCTTCTACGGCGACGTAAATCTGCGGCAGGAAGGATATTCGGACGCGACCGTACAAACCGTGTATCAGATTCTTCGGCACCATCACGCCCTACTGAAGGAGCAGGATATGGTGCGAAGGAGCGGGTTGTTCACAGTTGTTGCGGCATTGTCCGCCGCCGCCGCCTTCCCCTTCCTATCTTCCTCGCGTCCGGCATGGTCATTCAGGCTCGCCCCCGGGGAGTTCTGGAGCTTGCCCTGGGCGGCTGGAACAAGCCATATCGTTGGCGGATATGGCTACAATGACCAGGGCAACGGAACCGACGAACCCGGCCACTACGACGCCAGTCGAGAGCACCGGAACAGACTCAAACGGAAGCTACATTGACAAGCGTGACGAAACGGGTATGATTCGATATTAGCGGCCGCTGGCGAACAAGGAGGTGGCTTTTCATGAAACGAATGCTCCGGCCTAAGATCCTCTCGATCGTCTTCACCATCGTCGCGGCGGTGGCCCTTGGCGTCGGCATAGCGTGGACGCTGGCCAGACCCAGCGGCAGCGCCACGTCCCAGAGCGGCGGCCCAAACGTGCCCGACTTCTCGAAAATCCCTCTGACGCCGCCGTTTGCCATACCGACGGCGCTGGCCACGCCACTTACGGACCAGCAACGGAGCCTTGAGCCGCCGCCGGGTGATTTGCCCACCCCGAGTGCAGCAGCCCGAAATGCGGCGATACCTAACACCCGGAGCGTGCCGGAGGGGTGGAAAGTCTACGACAACCCAAAATTCCAATACACGTTTGCTCTTCCGCCGGACTGGCAGACTGACATGCCAGCGCAGGGTGGGTTCTTTTCAATTAGCAACCCGGCGGCCCTTGGATCTAACACCGCGGGGACGATCGTTCCTGGAGTTGCCGGCGGAAGCTTCAGCGGCAGATTACGGATCGCTGCGGATGGATACGTTATCGATCATCTATCGCAGCTTAACACCTCTTTCGGTGGGTACCCCGGTGCTGTATGGCAGGGGGCGAGTGAGGCGGATCAGGAGTATGGGATCGCCAACACGGTGCAGTTCGCATTTGCCAGAGGGGACCTGGTGTTCCAAGGGTTCATTAACTTCCGGGTGGAGGGTTATTCCGATTCTAGCCTCCAAACGGCCTACGACATCTTCAGTACGATTACCCCGTATTGACGGAGGAGTGCGATGTTGCGAACGGTGGCTCTATTCATGGGGCTGGCCGGTCTGTCCGCAGCCGTGGCTTTCCCGCTCCTTTCTCGCTCTCACCAAGCGTCCTCCTATAGCCTGAACCCTTATGAGTTCTGGAGGTTACCGTGGTTTGCCGGCACCAGCCTGCAGGTATCTGGGAACGGGTATGGGGAAGACACCCATGTCGGCATCAACGCCCACGCCCTCGACTTCGGAATCAAGGGAGTGGGGATCGAAGGCATGGGCATAGTGGCAGCCCAAGAGGGCCGGGTTGGAACCACCGTCAGCAACAATCCACAATGCGGTCCCCAATACGGCGCGGGCAACTACGTGGAAATCGAGGACGATGGGGGTTTCGTGTCAAGGTACGATCATCTCAGCGCGGTGGGAAGGAACACGGGTGACTACATTGAGCCCGGGTGGATCATTGGGCAGGCAGGGCATACCGGGTATACGGATTCTGGCGATCCACTTCATCCGTGTGAACCGCTGGGTGCACATCTACATTTTCGCATTACAGGCTGCCCGGGAGCGAGTGACAACTGCATCCCGGAGCCGATGTCCGATCAATGCGGGCCGTGGCCGTCGCAGGGCATAGGGATCTATTGTGACCTTCAAGGCGACCTCAACGGAGACGGCTATCCGGAGTACGCATTTAGCGCCGACCCATCCTCAAGTGATCCATCTTGGAAGAACAACTGGCATGATTCAGATAACGCCGGGGTCGGCTATTACTCCAACGGCGTAGAGGACAAGGACATTGAGGAGCGATACCGGTTCCAGGGAGGCGGCTATGGCGGCTACAACGTCGTGGGCAAACCGATAAGCTTCTACGGGACGTCCGCCTACGTTTTCCGCAGGAATCTGGCTGGATACGGTGGGGCAATGCAATACCTTGAGAGTCCTAAGGAGCAATTTGGCATCAGCATTATCGCGCACGGCGATGGCGTGCAGCCGGCCCCGTCAGACGACCAGAAGTCGGCTGCCTTCTGGATATACGGTGACTTCTGGTCCGCGTACGTTCAAAATCGTCAAGGGACTGGCACGCCATGGATGGACTACATCGGCTATCCGACGAGCTCGGAGGCGGACGAGCAGTGTGGCTACTATGTGGGACTGTACCAGCAGTTTCAGGGTGGTGCGATAATGACCTTCTGTTCGGGAAACGGCCTCGGTGCGACGCCCGGGGTTACGTATGTATACGTGGCAGGCGAACAAAAATACATGAAGGCCGCTTCGGTTCCCCCGGCACCACCGACGCCGACGCGCATACCAACTCGAACGCGCACGCCCACGCCGGTACGAACGGCGACGTTCATACCGGTGGCCAGCGCAACTGTGGGGTCGGGTCCAACCGCCACCACCGGGCCCACGCCCACTGCGACCAGCACCCCGCGTATCATCCCCGTCGGTGGGCTGGCGGAGGCGCCGGAGCATATGGGGGGGACGCATGGCGGCGGACCGCCGGCCGGCGAAATCGCGATGCTTGCGGGAGTCGCGCTTGTTGTTGTGACGGCTGGCGGGTGGTACGCGTGGGGGCGATTAGGGCGTCAGCGACGGTAGCGGCCGCGGCCGCGACGACCACCATCGTTGCGGTATAGCGGACCGGGGCGACCGGCAGCCTTCGCGAACTCGTGGAGGGCGTCGGGCTCGCTGACGAGTTGCTTGCGTAGCTCCAGGATTTCGTCGCGGAGGAGGGCCGCCCGCTCGAACTCGAGCTGCTTCGCCGCCGCCTTCATCTGGCTCTCCAGATCGGCGATGACGCGCGGCAGCTCCTCCTTCGGCAAGGCGCCGGTCGAGTAGGGTGC